>NZ_CP150144.1:0-2400000 GCF_037963145.1 Oceanobacillus sp. FSL K6-2867 | reverse complement strand
ATGAGTATTCCGTCCATTTACCACTTTATTTTATAAATTCAAAAAAGCATTTAACGAACACCATAAATAAATGAAACATTGCACAAAAAGTGTTCAACTGTCCAATTTTGCACTGAACAACTAGACAAAAATGGACAGTAAAACACTCTTTTACTTGACTCATCGAAATATAAAAATGACTATCGGAGATTTTTATATTGTTGCAAGCTACACAATTATTTAACTAAATTGCTTTTTCTTCCCTTAATCGACCTATCTATAACTTTTAATATGTAGAAAGAGCAATAAAATGACTGTTTAAATACCTCAATTTCAGCCAAATTTATTCATTAGTATTATTTTATATACCATGTGATTTCAAAGTGCGTACTTTATTTACCGAATAATCTAAATTATAATAAATTATCGTATCTTTTGAAAGGAGTGACGAATTTATGAACTTTAATGCTATCACGATAATGCAGCAAAATAGTTCTTGAGTACTAAGATAGAGGCACTTGTTTGTGCAGATAACAGTATTGCTAAGAAACAATAAGATAACAAAACTAAAAATAAATTAGCTGAAATGAAAACTATTGTATTGGGGTGATAAAGATCACTGGAACAGCAATATCAAAAACAAATTGTAAATATTTAAATCAAGGGCCTGGTATACAACTGTTAAAAGCAGGCAGTTATGAACCGAAAATACTTACACGCAGTATTCGGATTTTTGATATTCCAGTAAATTCGATTCAAATGGGTTACTTTGATACGTATAAAGAGGAATTTGAAATTACCTATGAATTATTAGAGATACAAACAGTCATAAAAGGAAAGATTGTTGCACGAGATGATAAAGGTAATAGATATAGAGCTGAAGAAGGTGACGTACTAATTTTCACACCTACTACAACAGTTATTTTTGATGTGGAAAGTGATGGAAGCGCTATCTATACGGCGCATCATCCTTCTGAAGTGAGTAATTAAGCCGTATTCTATGGACAAGTCTATTACAAAAGCATACAGCTGATGCATTTCTAAGTATACGGGTTCTTTCCATGTAATATTTTTTTCAAATGAACATTTACAAAATCCAATTATTTATTAAAATAAGGAGGGAAAATTTTGAGTAATACTAATTTGGAATTAAAAAAGGTTCTAGGACCTATACAAATATGGGGACTGGGTGTAGGGATTGTTATTTCGGGGTCATATTTTGGTTGGAACTATGGACTAGCTGAATCAGGTTTAATAGGAATGTTAATTGCTACTGCCATAATCGGCCTAATGTATGTAACATTATGTTTATCATTATCGGAGTTAACGACATCAATGCCGCATGCTGGAGGTGCATATGCCTTTACCAGAAGAGCAATGGGACCATTTGCCGGTTTTCTTACGGGTGTAGGTGTTACACTGGAATTTGCTGTGGGTACAGCAGTATTTACCTCAGGGGCTGGTTATTACGTGAATTTCCTAATTCCTGCAATCGATCCTATTCTAGCTGCTGCTGTATTATATATCTTTTTCTTCATTGTTCATATTTTAGGTGTAAATGAATTTGCAACAATCGAAATGATACTCGTAACTATATCTGTAGCAGTTGTTCTTCTTTTCTCTTTTTATGGCATGCCGCATATTACCGCTGAAAAATTGTTTGAAGGCGGACTTATTCCAGGCGGAATTTCCGGTATATGGGCTGCTCTTCCTTACGCGATGTGGTTGTATATTTGTATGGAAATGTTACCAATGCTGTCAGAAGAATGCCGGGATCCTGTTAAAGACATGCCAAAAGGGATTATGAGAGCAATATTCACACTTGTTGTTCTTGCATTTCTAGTAGTTACAGTTACCGTTGGTCTTGGTGGAGCAGCTGGAGCATCTGTGGAAGAAAATCCACTCTCCTATGCGATTGCTACTGGTATTAATGAGAATTCATGGTTAATTAGCGTCCTATCTGTAGTTGGTTTATTCGGAATGCTTTCAAGCTTAGCAGGAGCAATTTTAGCATATTCCAGACAAACTTTTGCATTGTCAAGAGCTGGATACTTCCCTAAATTTCTATCTAAATTAAATGAGAAACGTCGTACACCTTATATGGCAATTCTTGTTCCTGGCGCACTTGGATTCGTATTTGTTCTCATGTTTAACCCGGATCGATTAATATTAATCGCTACTTTCGGGGCGTTGGTGTCTTACGTTATGATGAACATATCCCTAATGGTTTTAAGGAAAAGAGAACCTAACCTGGAACGTCCGTATAAAGCACCATTTTACCCGTTAGGTCCTATTGTTTGTATTATCATTAGCATAATTGCATTATTCTCAAGTATTTTTAAAGATCCAATCTTTTTCCTGATTAACGTAGGTATTTTTGCTGCAGCAACTATTTATTACTTCACATGGGCAAGGTATCGTATTAACAAAGACGCCCCAGAAGAACAATTTGCTGCATTAAATGAAGAAGAACAAGTAAAAAGAATTCCTTCTGCGTAATATTTCTGATTAATAATTTAGTTTTGTTTTTTGGTAATCGCTTACAAAAAATCATCAGAGCCGCTATTTTATTGCATCTAATAGAATAGCGGCTCAAAGTTATTATTAATACTATCTGACAAGTTTCCGTTGATACACTTTTTCCAAATATATTATAAAAATCGCAGTCTCTAATGGCATCAGTGAAATAAAACTATGTATATTAATGAGTTATTTTATACTATATGAATTTAAAGTGCGTACTTTATTAACTCAATAATCTGATTTATAATAAAGTATAATCAATTCAAACAATGATGAAAGGAGCGGTGAAAATGAGCTAATTAAGTTTATAAATATGGTACAAAAGTTATAGAATAAGGAAACTGCATTTGGAAACAAGTTAAATTTGTAAACGTAATCATATGGTTCTTAAGACCACCTTGTATTGCCAAATCAGAAATTAAAAAGAATTTGTTAAAAACAAGAAATGATTGCCTGTGTGTTCGCACCCACTACAACTGTCATTTATAATGCAGAGATTAATGTAAGCGTTATCTATGCGACTCATCGATCAATCTTAATTTGCAATAAAGTAAAGAATTAAAATGAATGAACAAAAGGAAAACTAGATTCCTTTTAAATTTTGTTAGCAGACTGTTATCTGAATTTGAGTATTTTATTAAGGAGGAATAACATAATGGTTTTACAAAGTGCAACTATTTCAAACAAGCCTTTATTAGATCGTTTTCCATTCCCATTTAATGAAGATATTTATCGTTATTCTAACAATTCCAGGAAACTAGATCCACCTCATGCAATCGAGATTACTCCTGAATATGTTGAAGAAATTAAGTTAAAACGAGAATTGCTAGATACAAAAAAGGAACAAACTTTCAATTCTTTGCCACATAGTATCGAAGCACAGTGGGAAATATTGGAAATGCTTATGAACGAATTAGTATCCGTTCATCCAAACTATTTTAGTCTGAAAAAGGAAAATAACAACTGGATATTCCAAAACCATTTGCTAGGAGAAGAACAAAGCTTTACTTTTGGCGATCTTTCTAGTTTACCCTACGAACCATTGGATTTTATTGGACGACATGTTCAGGAAGATTTAATTTATCTTGGACAAAGAGATGGTCAGCTTTATTTGGACGCTGGACAGTTATGTTTCCCAGCTGATTGGTCAGTTGCATTTGATCTAGGTATGGAATTCGTCGATATTCACAATCCTACCCCAGATGCTTTAACTACTACTGGTTTAGTAGAGAAAATTCGCGATTTCCTCCTAAGAATGGAAGCTGATCAACCTTGGATGAGAGATAACTGGACAATAACAGTTGATCGTAATCTTACTACTTCACCAGAAACATATGGTTCTTGGGGGTCAAGAAAAAATCAAATTACTGTTGATAACGCTGGTCAAATAGTTCATTTAAGAGTGGAGACTCAAGGATTGTTTCGCCTTCCACTTAGCAATGGTATTTTATTTAGTATCCACACGCACCTAATTCCATTTGAAGAGTTGATTAAAAATAATCTGTGGATGCATAGAACTTATAATGTAATAAAGGAACTGCCAAATGATTTAGCAGAATACAAAGGTTTTATTTCTTTTAGAGATACAATTTTAAAATACTTGGAACAGAGAATAGAAGAATCTTCCTCAATTAAATAAAGGTAAGAAAGGAAGAAGGTAAATGCGTACAGTTAAATGTAAACTTATTAAACAGGAAACACTCAATCAAGGGCATGTTGTTGAAGTGGAATTAGTCGAGGGCTCTATCCCTAACTTAATTAATTATTCGGATCAAGTTAAATGGAATGAAACGATAGTTAACCTTCCAACCTATGTCATTCAGACAAATAAAAAAGGGGTTTACCGACTCTATTTTAATACTTCATCTATAAACGAAGCGAGCCTTTTTAACTTTGATGGTAATCTTTTTGAATTAGTTATTTCCGAATATTCTCAATTTAATATCCCGGATAATTGTAAGAAAATGTTATTACTAATTGAAGATTTGGCCCTCTTTGAGAGTTTAGTAATTATTGACTTTCTTTCTATCAATAAGATAGAAGCTAACGTCTATGTTAAAGGACAAGAACAAGGTAATTTATTCAATTATCTGCAGCGTAAGGTCAATGATAGCATTACCTTACTGCCTTATTTAGGTGAGCGTGAATTGCAGTCTATTTTTAATAAACAAGTAATTGGTACAAGGCTTTATATTGCCGGTTCCTGGTCTATGATTAATGATGTAAAAAACATAGCTCATGGTACTGGATTTACAGATGACGAAATACAGTTCAAAGGTTTGGGAGTAAAAAAAGAAAAAATAATGTGTATCCAGTGCTATTCGTTTAATACAAATGAAACAGAAGAAGAAATAGAAGAAATGAAGTGTGTACATTGTGATGCCTTGCTGGAAGTTTCTGATCATTATTCTAAAAGACTTGGCGCTTATCTTGGCTATGTTCAACTTCAAGAAGCACCAGTGGGTGTAGGAGGCGGAAAATAAGATGTCAGCAAATACAATCGATGTTGTTGTCGAAGAGATTAAAAAGGAATCCCCACAAGTTAAAAGTTTTAAATTAAAGCCTGCTGAAACCTCTAGACTATTACGCTGTGGTGCAGGCTCTCACGTTAAGACATATGTACAGGTCGATCAGGATTTATTTGAAAATAGCTATTCCTTAATAAATGATCCGAACGAATCAGGTTACTACCAGATTGCTATTCGCCGAAGTGATGAATCAAAAGGTGGCTCTGTTTGCTGGCATGAACGTGTAAAAGAAGGAGATCAGCTGAAAATCAGCTACCCTAAAAATCATTTTTCACTAAGTTTTGGTGCCAAACATCATATTCTAATTGCTGCTGGTATTGGGATAACTCCTTTTATCGCCATGGCAGCAGATTTGAAAAGGAAAGGAAAATCATTTGAATTGCATTATGCTGCACGTTCAAATGATTTATGTGCTTTCCAGTCTTTCTTAAATTCATATTATCCCGATGAAACTAGATTTTATTTTTCAGAGCAAGGAAATAGGATGAATACTGATTTAATGGACAATCAACCAATCGGTACCCATGTTTACTTTTGCGGCCCTGAAAAAATGATAAATGAATATGCAGAAGCAGCAAAATCATATGGATACCCTGATTCAAATATTCATTTTGAGCTTTTTGCCCAACCGGATTTTGGGCCAATGGAACCTTTCCAAGTTAAGCTAAATAGAAGCAATAAAACAATAGAAATACCAGAGGGAGAATCCATGCTTGATATTTTATTGAAACATGGCATTGATGCCCCATATTCTTGTAAAGTCGGCGGATGCGGAAGTTGCCTAGTTGACGTATTGGAAGGTGAAGTTGATCACAGAGATCTCTTCCTTACAGATAAGGAAAAACAAGAAGAAAGTGTTATTTGCACATGTGTATCACGAGCAAAAACAAAGAATGGCAGTATTGTTTTAGACTTATAGCATGTACAACAAAAAAGATAAACCACTGTATATTAGAGACTTTCTTTTTCGGGAACTGGTAGCTAGCAGAGCGCATCGATAATTCTGTACAGATTATATTATCGATGCGCTCTCTTACAACTGATTTTCGGAACTGAAGTTCTTTCGCAAAGCAAGATTTAGCATAAACTTAACTGTCACCTTGAAGAAGTTCTTAATATCTTTAAATTAATTCTTTAATGTTTAAATACCAAGGAGGTTACGATTGCTTGTGAGTGAACTATTAAAAGAATCAGTAGTGGAAAGTACAAGCCCGAAAGATGAAGGCATTACAGGCGGATTAAAAAAAGAAATGACGTGGAAGGATGCTTTTTGGTTTGCGACAGGGGTACCAGCCTTAGTTTTATTTTCAATTGGGGCCATTGCAGCAACTGTAGGTGGTCTATCGTGGCTGGTTTGGACATTATCCATTTCCATTGGGTTTATTCAGTCTTTTGTATACGCTGAAATTGCAGGTCTTTATCCTAAAAAGTCTGGTGGAGCATCTGTATATGGTGCTATGGCATGGGTGAAATATTCAAAGTTTTTATCTGCAATGTCTATATGGAGCAACTGGATAGCTTGGACTCCTGTATTAGCTCTAGGAACGAAACTAGCTTCAGGTTTCGTATTAACAACCTTTTTTCCTAATGCAGCTATTACTACTTGGGGTGTCACACTGCTAAATTTAGGTTTTATACGCCCAGATCTTACAGTTCGTTTTGATTTTAGCTTCGTTCTAGCTCTTGCTTTTCTTGCAGCAGTTTTCTTAATCCAAAATATGGGTGCCGTGAATGCTGCGCGTATTCAAAGAATACTTGCAGTAGTAGCTCTGATTCCGTTACTTATTGTAGGGATTGTACCACTAATTACCCAAGGAATTAATATAGAAAATATAACCCCTAGTCTTCCAACAGGAGTTTCTTGGGATTCAGCGGGTTGGACATTACTATTTGGAGGATTATTTTTAGCAGCTTGGTCTACGTATGCTTTTGAAACCGCTATCTGTTATACGAGTGAATTTAAAAACCCCAAAAAGGACACCTATAAAGCGATCATATTTTCTGGATTATTATGTTTACTAGTGTTCACACTTGTTCCTTTTTCCTTTCAAAACTTTTTCGGACCGAATGGTCTACTAGATCCCGGTATTGAAAGTGGTATGGGAGTAGGTTCAGCAATGGCCATGATGGTAGGCGGCGGTCTTCTAATAGAAACGATTCTTGTTCTGCTATTAATTCTTTCGACAGTTTTATCTATTATGACATCTATGGGCGGATCGTCCCGTACAATATATCAGGGGTCTGTTGATGGATGGTTTCCAAAGTTCATATCCCGGGTTAATCGTAATGGGGCACCTACTGGGGCTATGTGGACAAATTTAGGATTCAATGTTATTTTGCTTTCGCTATCAGACTACACATTTATCCTTGCTATTTCAAATGTAAATTATATTATATTTAACTTTTTCAATTTAAATGCAGGGTGGATTCACAGACTAGATCGTCCAAACTGGGCAAGACCGCTTAAAATACCAACTTGGCTTTTATCAATTAATGTTGTATTAGCTTTTGTAAATGTTACTTTCCTCGGTCTGGGCGCACTCGTTTGGGGGAAAGGCACGCTTATATCAGGATTACTAGTTGCGTTAATAGCTATTCCTTTGTTTGGGTACAGGCATTTCTTTAGAGATAAAGGTAGATTTCCTGAACCAATGCAAAACGAGTATGAAGAGAAAGGATTTAAGAAAAGGGCAGGTATTTTACCATATGTTGCGGTTGCTATAGCAATCGTGCTTATCCTCATTACCAGTCAAATATCCCAGTATAATCTTTAAAGAAGTTGTTTACACACTTAAATTTATTTAAATAAGCCCAATTTTTGTGAAATTGGGCTTTAAACTTTTTTACCCTGCGACAGAGCATATTTTACAGGATTGATAGAGTATGGTGAAACAGCTCTGTTTTTTATACGATAATCGTTTTATTTTGCACATCGATTAAAATTTCGTTTAAAGCTAAATTACATTTTTTACAATAACATAATTTATTACTTTTACTCTGTAGTAAACAACATTTTGGACAATAACTCCATAATTTCATCTCTTTACCATTCACTTTCTATATAATACTTATAATAGAGTAAAGTGAAACTTCTTTCAGTATGGGTTTACCTTGCTTCCCCTCACTAAATGTTAGAACCACAAGAGAGACCCGAACAGAATCAGGAATTTACGGGTTGTTGTTTATCCCCCCACCTACATTATGAGTTTTCTCATCTCTTGGGTGGGGGATATTACATTCGGTTAATGCATGGTAAATACGATTGCAAAACTTTTATTCCAGATTCGCATGTTTACCAAACATCGTTTCTCCGTCTTGTTCTTTTTTATCCATCATTCGGAGTACTAAAGCATCGTAGAATAATAGTAGACTTTGCTCAAATAGTGATCCCATTGGTTGTATCGATTTATGACCGCTGTCTGCACCAGCTTCTTTTGGTTTGGCAGGTATCTTTACAGTTAGATCACTTAATTCACCAATAGGAGATTCAGGTGAAATTGTAACAAGCGCTACTTTTGCACCTATACTTTTAGCCTTTTCAGCCATAGAAATTAATGTTTTAGTTCCCCCTGAACCAGATGAAAGAATTAATATGTCGTTCTCATCTATCCCAGGTGTAGCTACTTCACCTACAACATAGGCGTCCAGCCCCATGTGCATCATACGCATTGCAAATGATCTAGCCATTAATCCTGAACGGCCAGCTCCAGCTACAAAAACTTTCTTCGATTCAAGGATACTATTCATTAAATCTTGAGCTTCTGTTTCAGATATTAATTCAGTTGCGGTATTTAATTCTTTTAAAATCTCACTTAGGAATGTGCTAGTTTGCGTAGTCATATGAATCCTCCTTATGCAAGTGTTGCTTGTTTCATTAAATTCTGAATTTCAGCAGCTGCACCCTTTTTATCTTCTTGGTTTGCAATACCGCCACCAACGATAACAAGGTCTGGTTGTGATTTAAGTACTTCTGGAAGCGTCTCTAACTTAATTCCGCCTGCAATAGCTGTTTTGGCATTCTTTACTACACTTTTAATTGTTTCAAGATCTTTAAAGGAGTTTTTACCTTCAGCCTGCAAGTCATAGCCAGTGTGTACACAGATATAGTCTACACCAAATTCGTCTAATTCTTTAGCTCTCTTTTTAATGTCTTTTACCGCGATCAAATCTACAAGAATTTTCTTTCCTTGTTTTTTCGCTTCCTCAACAGCACCTTTAATAGATACGTCTTCAGCTACCCCTAAAATAGTTACGATATCCGCACCAGCTTCAGATGCCTTCAATACCTCGTAACCTGCAGCATCCATTGTTTTTGTGTCTGCGAGTACTTGTAATTGAGGAAAAGCTTCTTTAATTTCTTTAACAGCTCTTAATCCTTCAATTTTAACAACAGGAGTACCAATTTCTACAATATCAATATGATCCTGTACCTCTGCAACTATTTCCTTTGCTCCTGCGATATCAACTAAATCCAATGCTAATTGTAATTCCATGAACTCTCCACTCCTTTAATTAGTTTGATTAATTATTATATAATTCTTACACTCATTATAAGCCAGAACATTCCGAAATAAAAGTACGCACTTTTATTTCATATAGTATATAAAAATACACTGTCAAATTATTGATATATATAATTGAAGCGTTACTTAGAAAGATCTCAGAACGGATTGGAAGCTTTGGCCAATTAACGCTTTCGTTTTGAATACACCAAAAAAACACCCCTTTCTTTGGCTTAGTTGTAATAACTGCTATACCAAAAGAGATGTTTTATTGAGATACTAAATTTCAAAACCACACGATTATTTAACTAGTTAGTGATTAAATGTTCGTTCCGAATGTCCTTAATCGCTCTTGCCCGATCTTTTTGATTATAAATTGCTGAACCTGCAACAAGAACATTAGCCCCGGCCTCAATACAAAGAGCTGCTGTTTCTGGATTTACTCCGCCATCTACTTCAATTTCAACTTGTAATTTCTTTTCATCTACAAGGACTGCAACCTCTTTTATTTTCGGCAAAACAGAAGAAATAAAAGATTGACCGCCAAAACCTGGATTTACAGTCATAAGCAGTACAAGGTCAATATCTTCTATTACATGCTTTAATACTGAGATTGGTGTATGCGGATTTAATACTACTCCAGCTTTCATGCCTTCAGATTTAATTTGCTGAATAGTTCTGTGCAGGTGAGTACAAGCCTCAGCATGAACTGTTAAGATATCAGCCCCTGCCTTAGCAAATGCCTCAATGTATTGGTCAGGGTTTTCTATCATTAAATGAACATCCAGAGGTAGGGTGGTGACAGGTCTGACCGCTTCAACAATTAGCGGGCCAATTGTTATGTTTGGTACAAAGTGACCGTCCATTACGTCAATATGGATGTAATCTGCTCCGCCTTTTTCAACATCCTTTATTTCTTCTCCAAGGCGAGCAAAGTCTGCAGATAAAATGGAGGGTGCAATTTTAATCATGGCAAAACACTCCTTTCGCTTCAACTCAACATGTCAAATCAATATATAGTACTAAAGTGTTGAGCATCCTTTCATATTAAATAAAATTCCAGCACAATAAAAGTATGAGTAAGTATTTTATAAAGCATATATACCCTCTATAAAATACTTACTCTCAATTATAACTTATATATTTTATTTATATTGACCTACGAATAAGCATAATGCAGATGCAGGCAATTAAGCTGTTGTTTCTTGTTTCATTAGGTCTTTTATCTTCGCTGCTGCACCTTTTTTATCTTCTTGGTTTGCAATACCGCCACCAACGATAACAAGGTCTGGTTGTGATTTAAGTACTTCTGGAAGCGTCTCTAACTTAATTCCGCCCGCAATAGCTGTTTTGGCATTCTTTACTACACTTTTAATTGTTTCAAGATCTTTAAATGAGTTTTTACCTTCAGCCTGCAAGTCATAGCCAGTGTGTACACAGATATAGTCTACACCAAATTCGTCTAATTCTTTAGCTCTCTTTTTAATATCTTTTACCGCGATCAAATCTACAAGAATTTTCTTTCCTTGTTTTTTCGCTTCCTCAACAGCACCTTTAATAGATACGTCTTCAGCTACCCCTAAAATAGTTACGATATCCGCACCAGCTTCGGATGCCTTCAATACCTCATAACCTGCAGCATCCATTGTTTTTGTGTCTGCGAGTACTTGTAATTGAGGAAAAGCTTCTTTAATTTCTTTAACAGCTCTTAACCCTTCAATTTTAACAACAGGAGTACCAATTTCTACAATATCAATATGATCCTGTACCTCTGCAACTATTTCCTTTGCTCCTGCGATATCAACTAAATCCAATGCTAATTGTAATTCCATGAACTCTCCACTCCTTTAATAGATTGATTGATTATAATATGAATCTTACGCCCATTATAAGCCAGAACATTCCGAAATAAAAGTACGCACTTTTATTTCATATAGTGTGTAAAAATATACTGTAAGATCAATAACAATTAAAATGAATGAAACCATGCAAAAATATTTTCTATTTCTTATAAAAAACATCTCTTTTTTGGTATGGTATAATAACCATTTCCCTCCAAAAAAGAGATGCTTTTATTGACATTTAACAGGTGTTTAAGCTTAATACAGTATAAATTTTAGTTGTGAAAAGCGCTGAAATGAGACTTACAGGGATAAACAAACACTTTCTATAAGCCAGTCAACCTTATGCAATATATTCTTCAGCTGGAATATCACCGGTCTCTTCTTTAATATAGTATTTTCCTTTTGTGACACTTGCCACAATAACGGTAAGCACAAATGCTAGTATCATTGCAAAGAATGCTGCTGTGTTTTGTAAAAATTCACCTACATATCCGAAAGCTGCAATAGTTCCTAAGATGGTTGATATGGATAAAGATACAACGCCAACCGGATTCCAGCGGTACAAGTTTTTTTGCCTGTGCTCATAGAATTTAGGGCCGATTTTCAATAGTTTTTTGACGACTAATGCATCTGCAATTAATATAGCTGCCCAGGATAGAAGAACCACACCCTGAAAGGTTAACGCAGCGGTTAAATGATCTAAAATCCCACCTAGCATTAGGCCGATTGAAATAAATCCTGTAACGACAACCCAAAACGGTCTGCCTGGTTTAAAGTTAAAGATGTTCTCAAAGAAGTTTGCTAAAGATAAAGAACCACTGTATAAATTAGTAACATTAATTCTTATTTGGGTTACGATAGTAAATATCACGCCCCCAAAGGCAATAAGATGTACTAAATAGACACCAGGATTTGGCTCTAACATTCGAACACCGAACCATATACCTAAAAGCCCCATAATCCCAAAACAAACAATCTGTGGTACAAACCCTATTGCAATCGAACCAACTTTCCTGTCTTCCTTTTTTAGAAATCTCGCATAATCCGATGCAAGCATTGTCATGAGACCTAATATACCATTTTGCATACCTATACAAAGCAGCAGGGCTGTCCCGCCAACTTGAACACCTTCAGGCATATAGGTCCAGACACTCCCCTCATGAAGTGAAGGTGTATTAAAAGAAACGACAAGAGCCGCGGCTAAAAAAATCCCGAATATAGGTAATGACCATTTTTGAATCTTATCCAATTGTTTAATACCAAACCAGTTAAGCGGAATAACAACTAAGCCGAAGAATATCATCAATGTCCATTTAGGTATGGATGGAAAAAATGCATTAACTGCATACACCATAATAATCCCTTCAAATGCACAATACATAATCCAATTCGATGCATAAATTAAGGATGTCAGTGATGCCCCAATAAAGCCAAATCCGGATCTGGATAGTAAATTCACATTCATACCGGTTTTAGCAGATAAGTAGGCAATTACTGAGGCCATAATACCAGCCACTACAACCGCATAAACAGCTGATATTAATGCATTTATAGCACCAAATTGAAGCGCCATTACACTTCCCATTTGAAAATAGAATATTGCAGTTGCAATACCAAAAGCTATATTTGTTATACTTAACCATCCCATATTCCTTTTGGCAATTGGCACTTTTTCCAATGAATGATCATCTTTCATCTCTTCTCTCAGTTCTTGTTTGTCTGTTTCCATATAAGAATCCTCCAGCCATGTTTTTTATTGTTTTCTCGCCATTTGCCTTTGTTACATCTCCCACTTATACGGAATCGTTATCATATGGTTGGGAGTTAAATTGAATCTATTACTAAAATACACGAATGGCATCTTGTATTTACTATCGTTTCAATGCACGCTATAACATCATTTTGCCTATTAACAGTTCATAATTAAAAACGTAATCATCAACCTGTAGTGCTATGATTAGAATTGTTTATTTCAGCTCTAAGCTCTAGTTCACCAAGAAGACGTAAATAGATGATCTTTATTCCCTAAAGTTTTCATATAACTTCTTGTAATATCACTCACTTTAGTAGACGTCGTTAGCATCTTAACTGCACTAGAAGGCTGAATTCGTCGATATGTTTCAACTATACGGTCAGCTTTAACAAGGGATTGTCTCTTCCTTTTTAACAGTTCTCTATATTCATCAGATATTTCTTCTGTCATACCCAATGTAGCAATAAGGTTTTTCTCTGCACTAGGGCAGCTTTTTATAGTAACGTCAGCATTCTCAACACGTCCACTTGGAGAATATGCTAAGGCGCTAACAATACGGCGTTTTGCACTACTTACAGTCTCTCTTAAGAATGTTGGAGTAGTGGCGGGAATATCCTCTACTACCAAACGAGTTATACCACGGTCATTAATAGCTTCTAATATTTGTTCTGGATCGTCTACTTCCACAATAACATCTTTGTGCGGTGGCCAAATGTCTACCATCGTATGATTCATTTGAAGCTTTCCTACATGAAAAACGAAATAATCGGGATATATGCGCAGCTTGCCTGCTTCATCTCCTAACTCTTCACGGTAAAAGTCGTAAAACCGAGTTAGCGCTGACATAATTAAGGCATTTGCCCCCATTGTTCCACCAGGTGTCAGTGTTACCACACCAATACGATCATCCGCATTAAAGTTTGGAAATATCTCTTCTAGTGAAGACGCTTGACCATCCAATTCGAATTCATAATCTTTATAGCCCATCTCGTATATAGTATGCATATCTTTTTCTCTCCTTTTATATAGTAGTTGGTAAAAACCTCTCAAAATATATTTATCCAAATCCTATAACTGAAATTTCGGAATATATTAGATATGAATAAGCATTTAACACTTTAAAATCCTTACTCACAGATTTTTTTGTTGTTTAGTACATTGATTACATCATCAAGTATTCGAAGTGATGTGTACATGGTTTTAATTTAAAATGTCTAATGAGGGTTATCTAGGTTCCGCAAATTCAAAATAATCTGTAAAATAATGTTAAAAAAACAAATATTTAACTGATCAGCTGAGAAACATTATTTATGGATGCGTTTCTTGCTTCATTAAATACTTAATTGCAGCAGCTGCTCTTTTTTTATCTTCTTTGTTTGCAATACCCGACAACAATAGCAAGAACTGATTCTCACCTCAACGATTATGACAGCGTTTCCATTTTAACAATACCTGCAATACTGTTCTGGCATTATTAACCTTTTTAATCGTTCCCAGTTTTTTAAAGCAGTTTCTATTTCTATGATGTCAATATGATTCTGTACCTCCTTTACTATTATTTGCTTCCGGAATGTTAACTAAATCCTAGGCTAGTTGTAATTCCATGAACTCTCCATTTCCTAAATTAAATAGGATTTGATACTTACTTCAAGTATAAGTTAGAACCCTCAGTAATAAAAGTACGCACTTTAACTTCAAATAGTATACAAAAATATACTAACATTTTAAATACTATGAATATAGACATAACAAATTGTACGTTTATGGCTATAGTTTCAAATAGTATATCCCTATCACATCCATAAAAGAGGATAGCCTCATAAAAGTAATAGATTACTTTATAAGGCTATTAAAAGTTTTTCTCACTAATTTTATTCAATACACTCTCCTATAAAGTATCCAATCCATAAATCGGGAGAGGATAAATTAAGCGGTGGTTCTGGAATTATATATGCTAGACACTCGCATTACCAATTAAGCGATGGCTCTGGTAGTCTATGTGCTAAAAATACAGCATCACCATCAGACTCTTCAGAGAAGAACACACGTGTACCAGGATTGATTATTACAACATCTCCTTCAGTTGCAACAAAACTATTTCCTTGCTCATCACTTACAACAAATTTCCCACGTACTACTGTTTTCACTTCCAAGTAATCATAGTAGTAGTCAAAACCTTTGTCAGCTTTTTGCATGGAAAAGAATCCTAGTGTCAACGCATCATTATTAGTAGTAAGGGGTGCCTCAATGATTTGGCTTCTTACCTCAGGGATACCTAGTTCTGCATTTAATTCTTTCTTTTCATAAGATCCATCTTCAATTAATTGTAAACCAGGTTTTTGACTTAAATAAGTGTAATTATCTTTAGTAGCAGTACGGTTACTCATTTTCTTCACTCCATTTATTTTGATTTTTATCCATTATAAAAATAGTCAGTTAATTAATTGTAAAAAAAGCTTGTATTCAACTAAGCAGTATTTATGCATGTGTTTTTTGTTTCATTAAGTCTTTTATCTTAGCTGCTGCATCCCTTTTGTTTTCTTGGTTGGCTATACCGCCTCCAACAATAACAAGATCAGGTTTTGACTTCAACACTTCTGGTAACGTTTCCAATTTAATTCCGCCTGCAATAGCTGTTTTGGCATTCTTTACAACCTTTTTAATCGTTTCAAGATCTTTAAAGGAGTTCTTACCTTCAGCCTGCAAGTCATAGCCAGTGTGCACACAGATATAGTCAACACCAAAATCATCTAGCTCCTTGGCTCTCTTTTTAATATTCTTTACCGCTATCAAATCTACAAGAATTTTCTTTCCTTGTTTTTTCGCTTCCTCTACAGCACCTTTAATAGATACGTCTTCAGCTACCCCTAAAATAGTTACGATATCCGCACCAGCTTCAGATGCCTTCAATACCTCGTAACCTGCAGCATCCATTGTTTTTGTGTCTGCGAGTACTTGTAGTTGAGGAAAAGCTTCTTTAATTTCTTTAACAGCTCTTAATCCCTCAATTTTAACAACTGGAGTACCAATTTCTACAATATCAATATGATCCTGTACCTCGGAAACTATTTCCTTTGCTCCTTCGATATCAACTAAATCCAATGCTAATTGTAATTCCATGGACTCTCCTCCTTTTCAGTAAGTATATTAGATATGTTATAGTGCTTACGGCGATTATAGATTAGAACATTCAATAATAAAAGTACGCACTTTTATTTCATATAGTGTATAAATATATACTGATAGATTGTGAATAAAGAGACTATCTGCTTGTTCAATAGTTTTGCTAATTAATAAAGAAATACAAGGGGGAATGTTTGAGAAGGCCTTTTATAACAAAAAATGGCTTCGATCATCATAAAGCGATGAGCGAATCCATTTTCTAATTTTCTTTAAATTGTTAAATCGACATTCTCAATAAACCATCCAAATTATAGATAATTTAGGAGTTAAATCACGATTTCAATTACAACATAGAGTCTTCAGGCGGGCGATGTGCGGTGTAAATTGCTTTTCCATCACTTTCGGCATCAAATATAACTTTTGATGTAGGTGTGAAAATAAAGACGTCTCCCTCTTCTGCAACATACTTTTTACCTTGTTCATCACGAACAACAATCTTTCCTTCAATAACTGTTTTTATTTCTAAAAACTCATAAAGGAATTCAAATTCCTCGCCAGGCTGCATATTGAAATACCCAAGTTGAACTTGGTTTTGATTTGAGCTGATAGGAACATCAATAATCTGACTCTTATTTGTTAATGGTTTTGGCTGGTATGTTCCTGCTTTAATTAATTGTACACCTGGTTTTTGGCTTAAATAATTATATGTTGTTTGTGCTGCTGTTCTTTCACTCATTTTATCCACTCCTATATCTCGTTTTGTTATCGCCTGCATAAATAATATTCAAATTAATTTACCTTTGAAAATAATCTGTTAATTTGTTGCAGAATTGACTAACTAATCAAGATAACAACAAAGAAGGCTATTTTAAACGGTCGCTTCTTGTTTTATTAAACTCTGAATTTCAGCAGCTGCTCTCTTTTTATCCTCTTTATTTGCAATACCGCCACCAACGATAACAAGGTCCGGTTTTGACTTCAACACTTCTGGTATCGTTTCCAATTTAATGCCACCTGCAATAGCTGTTTTGGCATTTTTTACGACCTTTTTGATCGTTTCAAGATCCTTAAAGGAGTTTTTACCTTCAGCTTGTAAATCATAGCCAGTGTGTACACAGATATAGTCTACACCAAAAGCGTCCAGCTCCTTGGCTCTCTTTTTAATATCCTTTACGGCGATTAAATCTACGAGAATTTTCTTCCCTTGTTTTTTCGCTTCCTCTACAGCACCTTTGATCGATACATCTTCAGCAACACCTAGAATAGTGACGATATCCGCTCCTGCTTCAGAGGCTTTCAGTACCTCGTAACCTGCAGCATCCATTGTTTTTGTGTCTGCCAGTACTTGTAAATGAGGAAAAGCTTCTTTGATTTCTTTTACAGCCTTTAATCCTTCAATTTTAACAACTGGTGTACCTATTTCTACGATGTCAATATGATCCTGTACCTCCTCTACTATTTTTTTTGCTTCCGGAATGTTAACTAAATCCAATGCTAGTTGTAATTCCATGCATTCTCCTCCTCTTAGGAATATTAATAGTTATGGTGTGGTGCATACTCTGATTATAGGGTAGGACAGATAGTTATAAAAGTACGCACTTTAAATTCATATAGTGTATAAAATTATACTGTAATCTTAGACTCAATAAGTCACCGTCGGACACGTTATAATGGAAGATATTATTGAATGTTTTTAATATCCTCGTCTTTTATGACATTTTCCATGTAGTCTTTACCCCACTCATACATAGATTCAAGTATGGGCATCAGGCTTTCCCCCATTTTAGTCAATGAATATTCTACTTTCGGAGGAACAACTGGATAGACCTCGCGGTGAATAATTAGGTCTTCTTCTAGTTCTCTGAGTTGACTAACGAGCATACGTTGGGTGATTCCAGGAATTAAAGCTTTAAGTTCACCAAATCGCTTGGTTCCTTCTTTTCCTAAATGCCACATAATCAGCATTTTCCATTTTCCACCGATAATAGCAAGCGTAAGTTCTTTTCCACAATTAAACGTCCTGTTACTTAACGGTCTCATTTCCTTACCCCTCTCCTCGTTATTTATAATTATTTTAAAAATTACACTATTAATAATATAGTGCTATTTTTTATACTATATAATAAAAAAGTGCGTACTTACAAGTAAAGAGTATTGAGATTATACTAAAGATATAGAAAACAGGTTTTTAACCATGTCATTAAACCCAAATTGATAAATAGTAAGGAGGAGTTAATATGGATGGTATTACTGTCGAAAGACAAAACAACTTGGAAGATACCAATCTAGGCGCCTTAAATTCCTTAGATTTGGATTCTGTAACTTTAGTTTTATTTGGAGCAACAGGTGATTTAGCTAAAAGGAAGGTTTATCCTGCCCTTTATAATTTATTCCTAGAAGGAAAAATCCCTAGTTCGTTCTCTGTTATAGGTCTGGGCAGAAGAGAATGGTCGAATAGCACTTTCCAAATGCATATAAGAAAATCACTGGAAACATTTTCAAGGCGCCCGCCAACAGATCATCCAAAAACGGAAGCATTTATTCAATCATTCCAATACAGCTCTTTAGATGTAAATGATGATAAAGAGTATGGGAAATTACTGAACCTTATTCAAGAAAATGAAGAGAAGTTAAACATTCCGGAAAATCGTTTATTTTATTTATCTGTAGCACCCCACCTTGTTGATGTCATTACAAGGAACATTGAGAGCAGTGGATTGGGTTCTACAAAGGGTTGGAAACGCTTAATTATTGAAAAGCCGTTCGGGCAGGACTTACCTTCCGCCCAAAAGCTAAACGAGAAACTAAGTGTAGCATTTGAAGAAGATGAAATTTATCGTATAGACCACTACCTCGGCAAATCTATGGTACAGAACCTCGAAGCTCTAAAATTTGCCAATCCTGTTATCAAAACATTATGGAATAAACAGCATATTGCTAATGTGCAAATTACTGCCAGTGAAACAGTTGGCTTAGAAAACAGGGCGGAATTTTACGAAAAATCAGGTGCCATCCGCGATATGGTTCAAAACCATATGCTGCAAATGTTAATGATGACAGCTGTATATTTGCCCAAAAACGCTAGTATAAAAACTATCCGTAAACAGAAAAGCAAGATTATGGAATCGCTTCAGTCGATACAAAAAGAAAGATTAAATTCGGACGTCATACGTGGTCAATATAGTGATGGAGAAATACTTGGGAAACCTGTTGTAGGATATGCGAAAGAACAAGGAGTTAGTGAAGCCTCGAAAACAGATACATTTATTGCTGCGCGTATTATGTTAGAAGATCCTTTTTGGAGTGGAGTTCCATTCTATATCCGCACTGGGAAGAGATTGAAGGAAAAGTCTACACGTATTGTAATTGAATTCAGAAATCCATATGGAGATGCCTGTAATGTTCAAAATAAGGATTTACCCCCTAATATTCTGATCATTGAAATCAGTCCGAATGAAGGGGTTTTCTTTCGACTGAATAGCAGAAATCCATTAAAAGATGGTGAGATTGAACCGATTATAGTAGAATTTTCCAAAAGCCAAAAAGATATACCGGAAGCCTATGAACTATTATTATTTGATGCTTTTCAAGGAGATCAAACCTTTTTTGCTCATTGGAGAGAACTCGAATTATCTTGGGAATGGGTTCAACCAATATTGGAAGCATTCGAAGAAGATAATCTACCTTTACACTTATATCCTTCAGGTTCCATGGGGCCTGAGGCTGCTGACCAATTATTGAAAGACGATGGATTTAAATGGTGGTAGATTTAGTTCTTTATGTGTTGAATCATCATTAGAATCTAGACCAAAAAGGAAAACGAATAAGAATTTTTCATAAATTGAAGGGATGAGTTATTAATGAATAAGCAGGAAATTGGTGTTATCGGTTTAGCGGTAATGGGGAAAAATTTAGCATTAAATATTGAAAGCAGAGGAAACTCTGTAGCAGTATTCAACCGTTCTTATGAAAAGACAGAGGACTTCCTGGCTAATGAAGCGCAAGGAAAGAATTTTGTTGGTGCGAAAACCATTGAAGAGTTTGTGAATTCTTTAGAAAAGCCTCGTAAAATTCTATTGATGGTTAAAGCAGGAGCTGCAACAGATGCAACCATTGAATCTTTACAGCCTTATCTGGAAAAAGGCGATATCCTGATCGATGGCGGAAACACCTTGTTTGAGGATACGATGCGCCGCAATAAAATGCTTGATGAAACAGGCATTCACTTTATCGGAACAGGAGTTTCCGGCGGAGAAGAAGGAGCACTTAACGGACCTTCCATGATGCCTGGTGGACAGAAGGAAGCTTATGAGCTTGTTGCACCTATCTTTGAAGCGATTTCTGCAAAAGTGGATGGTGATCCATGTGTGACCTATATCGGACCAAATGGTGCTGGGCACTTTGTGAAAATGGTGCACAACGGCATTGAATACGGTGATATGCAATTAATCGCAGAAGCATATGATATTTTAAAAAACGTACTCGGCATGGAAGCACAGGAGCTGCATGAAGTATTTACCGAGTGGAATAAAGGTGAGCTTGACAGCTACCTAATTGAGATTACTGCAGATATCTTTACAAAAACAGACGATGAAACAGGAAAGCCTTTAGTAGAAGTCATCATGGATAAAGCAGGTCAAAAAGGAACAGGTAAATGGACAAGTAAGAATGCTTTAGATCTTGGTGTTCCACTGCCACTTATAACAGAATCTGTATTTGCTCGCTTTATTTCATCCTTAAAAGACGAACGTGTGAAAGCAAGTGGAGAACTTTCTGGTCCAAGCATACAAAAGCATGAAGGCAGCCGTGAAGAGCTTATCGAAGCGGTTCGTAAAGCATTGTACATGAGTAAGATTGTTTCTTATGCTCAAGGATTTGCCCAAATGCGTGCAGCTTCTGAGGAAAATGGCTGGGATCTGCAATATGGTGATATTGCGATGATCTGGCGCGGTGGCTGTATTATCCGTGCAAACTTCCTGCAAAAAATTAAAGAGGCATATGACCGCGATCCACAACTGGCTAACTTGATGCTGGATCCCTATTTCAAAGAGATTGTGGAGAACTACCAGTCAGCATTGCGTGAAGTCGTTGCACTAGCAGTACAAAACGGTATTGCTGTACCAACCTTCTCAAGCGCGGTTGCTTACTATGACAGCTATCGTACAGCAGACCTGCCAGCAAACTTAATTCAAGCTCAGCGTGACTACTTTGGTGCCCATACGTATGAGCGCAAAGACAAAGAAGGTACATTCCATACAAACTGGTTCTAATCACGATAATTTTATAAGAGGAAGCCTTAAATAATAAGGGGGGAGAAAAATGAAATGCTTTTCAATTGATTTAGATGGCACCTTATTAAATTCCCACCATGAAATAACCGAGAAAAGTAACATAGCTTTAAACCAATTACAAAAGGAAGAATATGAAGTTATTATTAATACAGGCCGTGCTTATAAGGATGTCATTAAATTTAAGGAATTAGAAAACAGGGACTTTCCAATTTTCTGTATGAATGGTTCTGTTTTATACTCTAAATCCGGTGAGGTTTTGTATGAAGCTACCATACCTGTTTCGATTTATAAAATGATATTTCCCTTACTGAAAAAAGTCGGTGTTGAAGTTCTTGTGTATACGAATCACGGAAACTTCCCAGCTTCTTTGCCAACCTTACACCAAAAAAGCAAAGAAGAAATCGATTCTTTATTTCGAGAATGTGATTATAGTGCGATTCTAAACAGATACAATCTTAAAATCTATAAACTGATCGCCTTCGCACACTATAGTCAACTGGATAAAATTGAAAAGGTAAAGGAAGTACTCGGTGCTATACCAGATATTTCAATAGCTTCTTCCTTTCCTAACAATGTGGAAATCACGTCAAAGGAAGCACAAAAAGGAAAAGCATTATTACGTTATCAACAAATAATGGATCTATCATTTGATGAAATTTATGCAATTGGTGACGGAGATAACGATCTTACACAATTCGAAGTAGCGACTACTTCAATTGCTATGGGTAATGCTCCCTCTCATATTCAGCGGAAAGCGGATTTTGTAACGGGAAAAAATGATGAAGATGGATTTTCTCATGCAGTGGAATACCTTTTACAATTATCCGGTAGGAATATAAATTATAATCCCTTATAGAAACTTCCTGTAATTTACAATATGGTATAGCTAATTCACAATCAAATATCGTCTTAGACTTTTACCTTTTGGTTGATATAACAATTGCAGATATGACATTACTATTATGGAGGAAATGAAAATGAAAAAGATTGCTGTATTAACTAGTGGTGGTGATGCTCCGGGCATGAATACCGCTATTCGCGCGGTTGTTCGCAGAGTCCTTTTCAAGGGACTGGAGGTTTATGGTGTTCAAAATGGTATGAAGGGATTAATACGCGGAGATTTTATTCCCATGGATCTTGGAAGTGTCGGTGACATTATTCATCGAGGCGGAACTATGTTACAGAGCACACGCTGTGAGGAATTCAAGACAGCTGAGGGACAGCAGCAAGCATTAAATCAATTAAATGAAAATAGTATTGATGGTCTGATTATTATTGGCGGGGATGGTTCGTTTAAAGCTGCCAAGATACTAAACGATCATGGATTACCGACAATCGGCATACCTGGAACTATTGACAATGATATTGCTGGAACGGAATACTCGATTGGATTTGATACAGCTGTAAACACAGCAGTTGAAGCAATTGATAAGATTCGTGACACAGCGGTATCTCATGAACGTACCTACGTTATTGAAGTTATGGGACGCGATGCAGGAGATATCGCCCTTTGGGCCGGGATGTGTACGGGAGCAGAATCGATTATTATCCCAGAGGTTGGTTACGATCCGACGGACGTGATTGAACGAGTAAAACAAGGAGAATTGCGCGGTAAGATGCATAGTATCATTGTTGTTGCAGAAGGCGTCGGCAAAGGTATAGAAATAGGAGAATTGATTAAAAAGGAAACTGGATATGACACAAAGGTTTCAATTCTCGGCCATCTCCAGCGAGGTGGCGCGCCAAGTGCCTTTGATAGAATGATAAGCAGTCAGATGGGAGCAAAAGCTGCAGATTTATTAATAGAAGGCAAAAATGGTGTAATGGTTGGGTTTAAAAACGGCAAACTCATTTATACATCTTTTGAAGAGGCAGCTGAGGAAAAACATAGTATTGACCTATCTATCTACCATTTAGCAAGGAGTCTATCAATATAATAGTAAGAAGCTTATATGAATCAGGCTTATCTCGAGGAGCCGATTTCCAGGATTAAAGGAAGTCGGTTCTTTTCTACAAACCGTACGATTTCTTCCAATAGTATCTATTTCGGCACTATATGTTATTAAAGTGCATACTTATAAGTTTGGAACGTACAGGTTATAATTAATATTGTACAGATCGCGACGAAATAAAAAGCATAGGAGGATTCTAATGAGTGAATTAAAAACCAATGTAATTAGTAAACAAGACGTTAAATTGCTGGCCCTGGATTTTCTCGACGTGGTGCAGCAGGCTGCTATTGCTGCTTTTCCGTGGAAAGGGAAAGGAAATAAAATTCAAGCTGATGACGCTGGAACAGAAGCCATGCGAAATCGGTTAAACCTTATTAACATGAGAGCTTCAATTGTTATTGGTGAAGGTGAGATGGATGAAGCCCCCATGCTTTACATCGGCGAAAAGCTCGGGACAGGGCTAGGACCAGAAATAGATATAGCAGTTGACCCCGTAGATGGGACTACCGCTTTATCCAAAGGTAAAAATAACTCAATCGCTGTTATTGCGGCAGCTATTGGAGGAAGCTTGCTGCACGCTCCAGACATGTATATGAAAAAATTAGCTGTCGGACCAAAAGCAAAAGGAGCGATCAATATTGAAGCATCCTTAACAGAAAATATGTATTCCGTCGCTCGTGCTCTCGGCAAAGATGTAAAAGAATTAACAGTAATAATCCAGGACAGACCGCGGCACGAACACTTCATTAAGGAAGTACTTGATTTAGGTGCTAGTGTTAAGCTGTTTACTGATGGAGATATTACGAGTGCAATAACTACAGCCATTGAAGGTATTGATGTAGATATACTAGTAGGTACAGGTGGAGCACCAGAGGGGGTAATCACCGCAACTGCATTAAAATGTCTAGGTGGCGACTTTCAGGGTAAACTAGCTCCTCAAAATCAAGCAGAAATTGACCGCTGTATAAAAATGGGATTACCTGATCCTGAAAAAGTCTTAACTTTAGATGAAATTGTTAAATCTGATCAATGTCTCTTTGTTGCAACAGCAATTTCTGATGAGCATATTTTGAAAGGTGTTCGAAAGCAAGAAAATGGTTTAATCAGGACCCAGTCTTTCCTGGCAACTGGAGAAAATAATAATAAACTACAATTCATTGAGTCTTATCATAAAGAGTAACCGGAAACTTGCACATTCTATATTTACCAGTTTAGAAGACCGAATATTAGACAGATAAAATCTATTTTGATTGGTCAGAATATTATAAGCGGAGTATATCCATTAATTTACCGTGATAATATAATTCCTAGTAATTATAATATACCGCTTCGATATTTCAATTAATGGCTGGATATATTCTGTTGATTTAATAATTAACTATAAAATGCTATATATTACAGATTTATTTATACCACCTTATTTCTACTGTAATCACTAGAAGTAAAAGGATGATAAAAATGTATTTTTCCACAATCGGAACTAGCTGGATTACACAAAGATTCATTGAAGCTGCGAATGCATCTGGCAGAGCACATCTTCACGCTGTCTATTCCAGATCACCCCAAAAGGCAAAACAGTTTGCTGAAGATAACGGGGCAGTGAAATGGTTCACCGATATTGATGAGATGCTGCAGGAACCAATTGATTTTATCTATATAGCATCTCCAAACACTTTACATTATGAGCATATACGAAAAAGCATCGCCCAAGGAAAGCATGTATTTTGCGAGAAACCACTGGTCTATACTGAACAACAATGGCAAGCATTGAAAGAGCAAGCAAGCAATAAAGGAGTATTTATCTTTGAAGGACTCCGGCATTTATTTACCCCCAATTACTATACACTAAAAGCAGCATTATCAAAGGCGGGGCAAATTAGAAGCGTTATGTTACAGTACGTGCAATACTCTTCACGGTATGATGAGTTCAAAAAGGGCAACATTCCAAATATCTTTTCTAAGGAATTTGCCGGTGGAGCATTAATGGATTTAGGTATATATCCGCTGAGTATGGCAATTGATTTATTTGGAGAACCAATCGATATTGCTTACTTTCCAGTAAAGCTAGCAAATGGAATAGATGGAAGCGGAACTTTGATTGTGATGTACTCCGATTTTAACGTTACCATTATGTGTTCAAAAATAGCACAAGGTACCATTCCATCTGAAATCCATGGAGAAGATGGTACGTTAACAATGGACCATCTTGCTCCAATCACTACACTCCACTTTTATGATCGAAAAACAAAGGAAACAGAGCTCCTTAGACAAACCGGAACTGAATTAGATATGGTATATGAGTTCGAGAGTTTTGTAAAGATGATTGAAGAAAATGATATAAAATACCATGATGTGTTATTAAATCGCAGTGGTCATATAGTAAAAGCCTTAGAGAAAGCTAGAAAAAAAGAGAATATATTTTTCACGGATGAAATATAGGATGTTTTATGAATCATAAGATGAATAAGGACTTTGGCTTCGAAATTGTAAAATCTATTGTTACAATGATTAAAAACAGCCTCCTTTCAATAGAAAGGAGGCTGTTTTTAATTTGATTGTACAGATGCAAATGAAATCTCGTTTTTTATAGCAACCATAAAGTAAAAATCCTAATTCTTATTAAGAAGAGGTCACTTCATATGCTTTTATTTTATTCACCCGATTTTCATGCCGTCCATGTTCAAAGTCTGTGTTTAACCATATTTTCGCAATATCACGTGCTAATCCTGGACCAATCACTCTTTCTCCCATCGCTAATATATTCGTATCATTATGCTCTCTCGTTGCCCTGGCACTAAATGTATCATGTACAAGCGCACAACGAATCCCTTTTACTTTGTTTGCTGCAATACTCATACCGATACCTGTACCACAAATTAAAATACCGCGATCTACTTCCCCACTTGCTACTTTACTGGCCACAGGAAAAGCATAGTCTGGATAGTCAACAGAATTCGTACATTCACACCCTAAATCCTCAAATTCAATATTCATTTCTTTCAATAACGAAATTATTTCATTACGAATGTTCATACCACCATGATCTGACGCAATTGCAACTTTCATACTCATCCTCCTGCTAAATCAATATAAATGTAGGTAGCTTCAATAGTTGAAAGCTACCTACATTTTTTAGTCTTAACGACCCCTATTCGTTCCTATCTTAAAGCAGCTTTTTAAATTGGGATACTACATTTTCAACAGTAAATCCATACTCTTCAAGTACTTTACCGCCTGGTGCAGATGCCCCAAATGTATCAACGCTCAGCACATCGCCTTTTTCGTGAATGTATTTGCCCCATCCCAGGGAAGAGCCCATTTCAATTCCAAGACGAACTTTTACCTTACTAGGTATTACACTTTCTTTATAGGCATCAGATTGCTTTTCGAAGCGGTCCCAGCTTGGCATACTGACAACTGAAACAAAAACTCCCTCTTCTTCAAGCTTCTTCTGCGCTTCGATGGCTAAAGATACTTCAGATCCAGAAGCTAATAATAAACCAGTAATATTACCTTTTGCTTCGGAAATTACGTATGCCCCTTTGCTAACACCATCATATGCTTTGTCTGAATCAATAAGTGTTGGCAAGCCTTGGCGTGTCAACACAAGGGCCGTTGGCTGGGCTTTACTTTCTAACGCCAATTTCCAGGCTGACAAAGTCTCATTTGCGTCAGCCGGACGGATGGTTGAAATTCCTGGCATTGCACGCAATGCTGCCAAATGCTCAACCGGCTCATGTGTTGGACCATCTTCACCAACAGCGATACTATCATGCGTAAACACATAAGTTACAGGTACTTGCATTAATGCTGATAAACGAATTGCCGGACGTAAATAGTCAGAGAAAACAAAGAATGTAGCTCCAAATACTTTTAATCCGCCATGAAGAGCCATTCCATTGAGTGCCGTACCCATTCCAAATTCACGAACTCCAAACCAGATATTTCGCCCGGAATAATCTTCAGGATTAAAATCTGCCTCTCCAGCTAAAAATGTATTATTAGAAGAGGATAAATCAGCCGATCCGCCAAATAATTGCGGTATATTTTTCGCCAAAGCATTTAATGCTTTTCCACTAGAGGCACGGGTAGCTAAAGTATCTTTCCCTACTTCAAACTGGGGTATATCTTTATCCCATCCTTCTGGAAGCTCGCCATTAATGGATTGCGCCAATTCTTTTGCTAATGCTGGATATGATTTTTGGTATTGTTCAAATAATTCATTCCAGTTTTGTTCTTTTTGTTCTCCTGCTTCTTTTAGCTCTGAAAAATGCGCTTTTACTTCATTTGGAATATAAAATTCTTCATCATATTCCCATCCGTAATTTTGTTTTACTAGTTTTATTTCGTCTTTTCCAAGTGGTGCACCATGTGAAGCAGATTTACCGCCTTTGTTCGGAGAACCATAACCTATTACTGTCTTCACTTCAATCAATGTTGGTTGGTCTTTGTTTTCTCTTGCTTCTTCCAGTGCCTGTTCAACGGCTTTGATATCATTTCCATCTTCTACCCGTAAAACTTGCCATCCGTATGATTCAAATCGACCAGCAGTATTATCACTAAATGATTTATCAAGATCCCCATCAAGTGAGATATCGTTTGAATCATATAGTACAATTAAACGACCTAATTTAAGATGTCCAGCAAGTGAAACTGCTTCTGCTGATACGCCTTCCATAAGATCCCCATCACCACAAAGAGTGTATGTGTAGTGATCAATAATATTAAAATTATCTCGATTATAGGTAGAAGCTAAATGTCTTTCAGCCATTGCCATTCCAACTGCCATTCCAATTCCCTGTCCTAATGGACCCGTTGTAGCCTCAACACCTGGTGTATGGCCATATTCTGGATGTCCAGGTGTTTTACTTCCCCATTGACGGAAGTTTTTTAGATCTTCTAATGATAGATCATAGCCAGTCAAATGCAATAAGCTGTATAATAACATCGACCCATGACCTGCAGACAAAGTGAATCGATCACGGTTAAACCAATTTGGATTACTTGGATTATGATTCATTAATTTTGTCCAAAGTGTATAAGCCATTGGGGCTGCACCCATTGGGAGCCCTGGATGTCCAGATCCAACATTTTCAATTGCATCAATTGATAATGTCCGAATGGTATTAATTGAAAGTTGTTCAATATTTACCTTTTGTTCAATCATAATACGCTCACCTTTTCTTTAATATTACTAGCTTTATTGGAAGATCCAAACTCACGCATTTTCCCTTTAACTGTTTCTTTAATCGCTTCACGTGCAGGTCCAAGATATTTACGTGGATCATATAGGTTTGGTTTGCTTTCTAACACTTCACGAACAGCATTTGTCGTAGCTATTTGATTTTCTGTATTAACATTAATTTTTGCTGACCCAAATGAAATGGCCTTTTGAATGTCATCAGTTGGGATACCTGTACCACCATGAAGGACAAGAGGTACACCAGTCAGATCCAATACTTGAGACATCCGGTCAAAGTCAAGATTCGGTTTTCCTTTATATGGTCCGTGAACAGATCCCAGTGCAGGAGCAAAACAATCTACGCCTGTTTCTCTTACAAGCTGTTCACATTCAGCAGGAATTGCATAAGCTTCTTCCGGATTTGTAATAACACCACTATCCTGAGCGCCAACACGGCCAAGTTCTGCTTCTACCGAAATACCAACAGCATGTGCTACCTCAACCACACGTTTAGTGAGCGCAATATTTTCCTCAAGCGGAAGGTGGGAACCATCGATCATTACAGACGTAAAACCAGCATGGATTGCTTGCACACACTCTTCCAGGCTTGCCCCATGGTCAAGATGAATAGCAACCGGTACAGTTATCTCAAGCTCTTCCATTAATGCTCGAACCATCTTTCCTATAAACTTAAAACCACTCATATACTTACCAGCACCTGCAGAAACACCAAGAATTACTGGAGATTTTTCTTCTTCAGCCGCTTGCAAAATTGCCTGTGTAAATTCGAGATTATTAATATTAAATTGACCTACTGCATACCCATTGTCCTTTGCGTCGATTAACATTTCTTTCATTGAAACTAATGCCATCATATTCTCTCCCTTTTATTTTTTAATATATTTAAATACAATTAATACCTGATTTTTGAGCCACAGTTATAAATATACCACCTAATTGAAATGTTCAGAAATAAGGGGCTGCAAATAATTAAACATGCCTCATTCTTAAATGATGCGACAAAAATTAGCTTTGCAATTCAAATACTATGCGAAAGAAAACGACCTTTCGTTTACTGCTTGAGCTAAATCAGCAACTCTGCATGCATATGCCCATTCATTATCATACCAAGCTAATATTTTAATCTGATTTTCAGCTGTCATTATCGAAAGTCCATCTACAACTGCAGATTTTTCGGAACCAATATAATCGGCAGATACTAATGGTTCTTCCGAATAGCCAACATATTTCGATAATGCTTCTGACTGTATTCCTCTAAACAGCGATTTCACTTCTTCTAACTTTACTTCTTGTTGTACTTGAACGGTGAGATCAATTAACGAAACATCTTGTGTTGGGACACGAATTGAAATCCCTTCAATACTGGAAGAGAGATGCGGAAGTACATCAATAAGTGCTTTCCCTACCCCGGTTGTAGTCGGAACGATAGATTGGGTACATGAACGGGCTCTTCGTAAATCCTTATGCGGATTATCCAAATGTTTTTGGTCTGAAGTATAGGCATGAACTGTTGTCATCCAACCTCTTTGAACTTTAAAAGCCTGATCCAAAACACTTAAGACAGGAGCAACACAATTAGTGGTACATGAAGCTGCTGATAAAATAGTGTGTTTGGAAACATCTAAAAGATGATCATTTACTCCCATAACTACTGTTAAGTCCATATCTGTTCCAGGTGCCGTAACAATAACTTGGGATGCTCCAGACGCTTTATGTTTTTCTGCGCCTTCGCGATTATTAAATTTTCCAGTAGCGTCTATCACAATACCAACATTCATCTGCTTCCAAGGGATATTTCCCGGATCACGTTCATTAACTACCTGAATGTGATGTCCATTAATGATAAGTTCTTCTCCTTGTACTGAAATATCGGCGTCCCATGTCCCATGAACAGTATCATACTTTAATAAATGTGCTACTGTTTCAATAGGATAAATTGAATTAATAGCTGTTAAATCGAGTTTACTATATTCACTGGATACTATTTTTCGAATTAACAGACGGCCAATTCTTCCTGTACCGCTTACCCCTATTCCTTTTGTCTCCTTGAATTTTTCCATTTACACAACCCCTTCCATATTAAAATTAGTGACATACCTATGTTTGACTACCGATACTAATATTATCATCAATATATTAGTTAATAACAAGTACGGTCTTTAATATTACATAGTACCAAAAAGTATACTAAAAGACAGATTACTGTTATTAGTGCAAACACAAATTTTTAATCACTTACACTTAATTGCATGGTTCTTCTATTTAGAACCCTTCCCGTGAAACATATCAAAAATTAAATCACCAGACTCTTCTATCGCTTGGTCTGAAACATCTACTACAGGGCATCCAATCCGTTTCACAACTTCTTCAAAATAATCCAATTCCTTTTCTATCCTCTCAGTACTTGCATAAGTCCCATCAGCGCTGAGCCCTAATGACTTTAATCTTTCTTTTCGGAACTTAATCAAAGTTTCAGATTTGATGGATAGGCCAACACATTTACTTGCTGGTACTAAAAAAAGCTCTTTTGGCGGGTCGACTTCTGGTAATAGAGGAACATTAACCACCTTGAGTCCCCGATAAGCTAAATATTGAGACAGAGGGGTTTTTGATGTTCTGGAAACTCCTAGAAGAACGATATCCGCTTCCAGAATTCCCTTTGGATCTTTTCCATCATCATATTGTATAGTGAAGTCTATTGCTTTAATCTTACGGTAATATTCATCACTCATTTGGTTGGAACTAGGTGTCTGGCTCAATAGTTGCTGTATTTTGATAAACAATGGGCCTGCTAAATCGATAGCAATTACATTTTCCTCTGTTGCTGTTTGCATTAAGCTTTCTCTTAACTTAGTTTTAACAAGCGTAAATGCGATTATCGCCTGCTGTTGTTTCGCTTCTGAAATAACTTCTATAATTGTTTTGTGATTCCCTTTAAACGTCACCTTTCTTATTTCTACAGAGTTTATGTTTAACTGACTCGTTATGGATTTAACGATATTTTCAGCCATATCTCCATACATATCAGAGACTACATAAATTACAGGGTTCTTCGAATTTTTGAAAGCGCTATCTTCCAGATTCGAAACATTCATATAATCCCTCCTACATTCAGTTTATAAATAAGTATACTGTGTAAAACGTTCTTTTGTAAGTATGCACTTTTTTTTCATATAGTGTATTCAAATATACTATTAAAAACGAAATGAAATGACAAAGGAAAAAAGTAAGTCCTTTAATCTCGAATAGAAAATAATGCATCTCATATTTATATAGTAGAAACAGTGCTTGTTAAAGCTTGAACAATCAAATCATAATCTGATTGATTCTCTCCACCACCACCCCCAATTTGTCTATCTTTAAAATTCTGAGATTGTTCCGTTTTTTACAATAACACCGCAAATTATTAAGCTAGTATTAAGCTAACTTGCAATTAACATAAAATTATACAAAATTGCAATTATGATTATTTTTTAACATTTAACTTGCGCCAGTAATAAAAGAAAGCCCACCTTCAGAGTTAAATACGTCCTTAGACAGACATTCTGAACATGGTGAATGCTTGCTTAGTTGGTATTCAAAAACTATACAATGGTATGTACAATAGCTGTATTTCTTTAAGATTAGTTACAGCGGCTTTCCGCAAATTTATCATTATAGTTAAACTCACCAGCTTAAAGCATCATCAAAAACACGGGCGCATCCTAAAGGAGAGTGGTGAATAGATAGTCTAACTCAACCATTTATTTTACCGAACCGAAGTTACATCATGGCAATTATTACATTATTCCATAAGCTTCATAGGTTGTACCCATGTATTATTAGGAAAGACAAGCAGATAAATGTTTTAAACATATTTTTAAATTAGTTTTTCAAACTTTCTAAAGAAAAGGGGAATATAAACATGGCGATGCAGGAATCAGTAGTAACAAAAGTAGATCATCCACTTGAGCCACTAAGAGAAGAAGAGATTTTGAAAGCGGTTGCTATCCTAAAAGAAAAAAAGAATTTGTCACCAGCTTCAAGATTCGAACAAGTTGGTTTAAATGAGCCTCCTAAAAAAGTTGTATTAAACTTTAAAGAAGGTGACCCGATTCAACGTGAAGCCTTTGCAATTGTAGTAGACACTACAGATGCTAAAACGTATGAAGCAGTAATCTCTATTACAAATGAAGAAGTTTTATCTTGGCAGCATATTCCAGGTGTTCAACCATCATTTCTTTTCGAAGAATATACAGAACTTGAAGAAACGGTGAAAAAGAGCCCTGAGTTTCATGCAGCCCTAAAAAAACGAGGCATTGATAATCCAGATTTAGTAATGGTTGATCCATGGTCTGTTGGTGACACTGGAATACCAGAAGACAAAGGAAAAAGACTTGCAAAAGCACTATGCTTTGTAAGAAAGTTCCCTGGTGATAACGCTTATGCTTACCCACTTACAGGATTATTACCTGTAGTTGATCTAGCAAAAATGGAAATTGTACGAATTGAAGACCACGGAGTAAAACCAATTGCTCCTACAGCAGCAGCATATAAACCTGAACAAGATGAAAACATTGAAGTGCGAACAGATTTAAAGCCTTTAGTTATTACGCAACCAGAAGGACCTAGCTTTGAAATTAACGGCCACAACATTAAATGGCAAAAGTGGGATATTCGGGTTGGTTATACAGCTAGAGAAGGATTAGTACTTAATACAGTCGATTATTATGACAAAGGTAAAAAGAGACCAGTACTTTATCGTGCTGCAATGTCAGAAATGACTGTTCCTTATGGGGATACAAATCCAGCTCATAACTGGCAATGTGCTTTTGATGCAGGTGAATATGGTATCGGTCAGTTAGCAAACTCGTTAACTCGAGGATGTGACTGCCTAGGTGAGATTCAATATTTAGATGCTGTAATGGCAACTAGTCAAGGCGGAATCCACAAAATTCCAAATGCGATTTGTATTCATGAAGAAGATCATGGAATTGCATGGAAACATACGGATTGGAGAACAGAAGATGTAGAAGTACGTCGTTCACGTCGACTAGTAGTTTCCTTCTTCACTACAGTAGCAAACTATGATTATGGCTTCTTCTGGTATTTCTATACAGATGGAAGAATTGAACACGAAGCTAAATTGACAGGTGTATTAAACGTTGGTGCTATTGAAGAAGGCAAAACAACGAGATATGGAACAGAGGTTGCACCGCAAATTGCTGCACCAATTCATCAGCACATCTTTAACTATCGTATTGATATGAACGTAGATGGTCAACATAACTCTATTGAAGAATGGAACACGGTTGCATCGAAGCCTGATCCAGAAAACAATCCAAGATTAAATGCTTTCCATCATGAAACGAATACATTCCAGACAGAATTAGAAGCAAAACGAAACATGAACCTAGAAACATCAAGAGCTTGGAGAGTTTATAATCCGAACTCTAAAAACTATGTTGGTCAGCCAGTAGGTTATTCTCTAATACCTGGAGAAAACGCTCTTCCATATCTTAACGAGGAATCAAGTGTAATGAAACGTGTGGGTTATATTAAAAATCACTTGCATGTTACAAAATATGACCGGGATCAAATCTATGCTTCTGGGAAATATCCGAACCAAAGTACAGGTGAAGAAAAAGATTCCCTGGGACATTGGGTGAAAGCGAACCGCAATATTGAAAATGAAGATATTGTTGTTTGGTATAATATGAGCGTGCATCATATTGTACGTCCAGAGGACTGGCCAGTAATGCCGGTACACCACATCGGGTTCCAATTAAAACCTCATGGTTTCTTTGATGGCAACCCAGCATTGGATTTACCGCGTCCTTCAGCGGAAACTGGTGCAAGCTGCCACCATGAGTAAGTAAATAATAATGTAATGCTTGGGCTGCTATGAAACATAGCAGCCCTTTCTATTACCTCTTCAATAGGTTTACAGCTTTACATAAACTTACAACGCTTTTCACTCTCTAATAAACAAGCAATAATGTATCTTCGACTCCCCCATTCGAAAAGCGAATACTACATTCCTCATTCCATAACAATGATGGAATCGCATTTAAAATCGTCCCAGCCAACAAATTATAGTATAATAGTCTATGATACAATTTATGAAGGAGATTAATGAAATGAAGAAGATTTTAACAGCTTTGATTACAGCTACACTTCTGTTTTCCCCAATTGGGAACGCTATTTTTCAAGATCACACCATTACGGTTGAAGCAAAATCCTATAAATCAGGAAAGAAAGGCTTCAATTTCAATTCAAACAAAAGCAACACGAACAACAACTCCCTTTTCCAAAACAATAAGAACAATTCCAGTAAATCAAAAGCCAATACAAATAAGAACGGCGGATTGATGTCTGGCGGTCTTATGAAAGGCCTTATGCTAGGAGGACTAGCTGGGCTGCTGTTTGGTGGCTTATTAGGCAACTTGGGCATGTTAGGTTCTCTGTTAGGATTTGCTGTAAACATTCTAGCAATTGTTATTCTCTTTGCGATAGTCCGTAAAATCTTTACCTTCTTCACGAAGAAAAAAGATGAGGAAAGAAACCTATGGAGAAGCTAATTCTTTCAGAACAAGATATTATTAATGCAATCTGTGTGTATACTGCTCGTAAAAAGCAGGTGAAGCCCGAGGAAGTGGAAGTCGAACTGATGTATGACGATGATACAGGCTTTTCTGCTGAAGCATTCGTCACTGGGCGGAAGCAGGTTTTGGTTACAGGAAATATCATCGAAGCATTACGTCTATGGCTTGATGAGTTTTTAAACGAGGATCCATTTGCCGGCATTAAGCTGGAACTTGATGATGAAGCTGGGATTATTGCAAGGATTCGATAGAAGTAAGGCGATGGAGATTAGATCCATCGTCTTTTTTAGATTCAATTTTTATTCCAGAGCTTGTTAAGCCCCATTGTCAAAACGCAATCCCCTGCGCTCTCCCAATCAAATAAGCATTCATTTTTACTATATTACAATATAGCATAATTTTACTAATTTCCGTTTATCCATAATATTTTTCTAAAAAAGTTAGGTTTTTTAAATTTAAAAGACGTATTTTAATGCCATTTTTCTATATTGGCGCACGATACGTCCGGGAATTTTGCTTTTTTGGTTGAAAAATGTTATAATCATTTATGGCTGTTTTTTATACAAGGCTCTAATTTTACGAATACAATTTGTGAAATAATTCACAAATAGAAAAGGAGATGATATGTATGAGATCTGTTAATATTACAGATCACAAAGTCGAGGATAATAAAAGTGATGATTACTCATTAGATCGAGTACCTCGTGAGAAAAGGAATATGGGATGGTTAAGTATTACAAATATCACCTTTGGGATTGCAACAGCAATCTTCTATTTCCAAATGGGAAGTGTCATGGCACTTCAATTTGGTGCAGTTAACGCAATTATATCCGCAATTTATGCAATCATTGTCGCTGGAATTTTGGGAACGTTCATTGCATATTTATCCGCTAAATCGGGAATGAACGTAAATTTACTATCCAGAGGTGGTGGGTTTGGCTATATCGGCGCCTCTTTAACCTCATTAATTTACGCCACTAATTTTATTATGTACTGCGCACTAGAAGGCATGATTTTAGTCGCTGCAGTCCACGCATTCTTGCCTGCTATCCCAGAGTGGGTATTAATCGTAGTCTTTGGTTCCATTGTTATCCCCTTAAACTGGTTTGGAATCAAGCAATTAGACAAGCTGCAAAAATGGTCACTGCCAATTTTCTTTATTTTTCTTGCAGCAGCAATTGTAATGGCTGCACGTACACCTTCCTTGTACGAAGGAACTTTCTGGTCTTATATGCCTGAGGGCGTTCAAGTTGGTGGAACAGCATTATTACTATGTATCGGCATGCAACACGGTATTATGGGACTAACCCCATTACTTGCTTCTGATTATGCACGTTTCTTGAAGCCTAAAGATATGAAACTCGGAATATTTGCCATCGGATTTATCCCTCAGATTTTTTGTTTTGGAGTAATGGGCGGACTTGGGATCTGGTTTGGTGTTCGTCTAGGTGAACCTAATCCAGGTGTTTATATCGTATTGCTACTTGGTATTTGGGGTGCTTTATTCACGATACTTACACAAGTACGAATTAACATTACGAACATATATAGTGGATCCTTGTCGCTTTCAAATTTCTTTGAAAACATTTTCAGATTTACGCCAGGTCGCCGTTTCTGGGTTGTTGTAACCGGCATAGCTTCCATGGTATTAATGCTTGGGGGCATTGTGAATCATCTTGAAGCAGTAATGACCTTCCAAGGTGTCTTCCTCTTAACGTGGGCTGCTATTTTAGTTACAGATGCCGTTATTGTAAAGCGCATCTTGAAAATTGGCCCAGGCTACTATGAGGCAAGACAAGAGAACTTGCATAAATGGAATCCTGTTGGTGTAGGATCATTGATTATTGCAAGTGGTTTAGGGACAATCGCTGCCTTAGGCTACTTAGGTACGTTCCTGCAAAGCACAGCTGCATTTTTCGCCGCGATTCTCGCCGCTATTTTAACGGTAGTAATCGCAATTACCACGAAAGGTCGCTATTATATTAAACAAGAAAATACTCGGGTCGACCGCCGGGATTATATTGCGTAACTTATTAAACCCTTCATTGCATACGCAGTGAAGGGTTTTTTATGATTTGTTTCGCAGGTAATATAGTTCCGATCCCGGCATACCATTGTCGAAATATTATACTGGCGTTCAACTGAAGATTTACTAGCTTACGCAAAAGAGAGAAACATCTAAAAGTATGGAAGGATTTCAATAATAAGGTTAAAAATAATCAAGCAGTCGGCGTTTATCATGAAACATATGAAGTAATGGAAACGAATTTTGAATCTATTTACAGAGATATGCCAGCATATGGACTTGGGAAAGCAATGAAGCATATCCCGGTAAATCCTTAAGGTCTTTCTGCCAGGGAGCGGATGAAAAAGAAGATCAAAAGCATTTAATAGCTAAGAATAATAAAGTCTGTTCCTCTAAGATTGCGTGGAACAGACTTTATATATTATTCCTGAAGTTCATGTTCAGCAAGCATCGTCGCAATCTCATTCTCGATCGCTTGCATATTTCCACTCGAACCTAAGTAGTTATTAATCAAAATGGAAAAAATCAGTTCTTCCCCGTCCATACTAGTTACGTAACCAGATAATGTGGACACACCTGTTATTGAGCCAGTTTTTGCTGTTACATTTCCTTTGGCAGGTTCTGTCGTCATTCGATTGCGCAATGTACCACCAACGAGCCTTTCGGATATCCCTGCGACTGGAAGGGAATCGTAAAATGCCGGAAACCAGCTTTTATCCCGAGCCATGAACAAGAGCTCTGTTAAATCATTTGATGGGATGAGGTTTTTATGTGACATTCCCGAACCGTCACGAAGTAAAATTGTATCTTGGTTCACGCCAAGTTCTGCAGCCACATCCTCCATCACCTCAAGCCCCTTATCCCAGCTGCCTTCTCCATGTACAACCTTGCCCATCTCTTTTGTTAAAACTTCGCCATGGCCATTATTACTTAATTTCATAAATGGAATAAGCAATTCAGAAAGCGGCATTGAATCCTTTGCCGCAAGTACTTGGGCATTCTTAGGGGCCGCTTCAAACTTCTCCTTCGATTTGCCAATAAATTTGATTCCTTGTTCATTTAAAGCAGAACGAAACACCTCTAACGCATACCCAGTAGGTTCCCAAACCGCTGCCCAAGAACGTGACAGTGTTCCGTCTACAGGCATGTTTCCTTCCACGATAATGCGATTCGACCCATGCTCACGTTCAATTTTAATCTGCTTTGGTTCTCCAGCTGACACCATCTTCGTACGATTTACTATTTTTACATAGTCGTTTTTCGGACTTACGTTCACCGATGCTTTCCCTTTCGCTTTCTTGGCTGGAGTAACCTCAACAATCACGGTACCTGCATCATAATCTTCATTTGGAGAAAGCGTTAATGCAGAGACTTGAGCTCCCGTATAAAAAGGCTCGTCCGACCAATTTAAATCCTGTGATAGTCGAACATCATCATACCATGAATCATCCCCAACTAAATTACCTTTTATATTGCGAATTCCTTGCGCTTTTAAATCCTTCGCAAATTGATCCAAATCCGCTTTCAGCAATGTTGGATCCCCTTTCCCTTTCAAGTACAAATTGCCTTTCAGAACTGCTCCCGTCCGCCTGCCATCTGTTAACACCTCTGTTCGAAATTGATAATCCGCTCCCAGCGTTTCCAATGCAGCAGCGGCAGTAAGCAGCTTCATGTTGGATGCCGGATGAAGGCGAATATCTCCATTCTCAGCAAATAATATTTCCCCTGTGGCAGCATGTCTCACTGTAATCCCCGTAACTGCTCCATCCAAACGTTCATTTGCTAAGATTACTTCCATTTTTTCCGTTAAGGACATGTCCTCGTCATACCGCGTTTCTGTTCGCTCATCGGATGCTTGTATAAACAAAGGCTTTTCTTGATTTAAAAATGGAACCATAGCAACAATTACAATCAAAAAGAAAAGCAACAACCTTCTCCTAAAGGCTTTTGACTTCATCAATTCATCCACATCCTTTATTTTTGAATATTTTAATTATACAGTAAAAAACGAACTAGAATAGCCTTCTTCACTAAAAAGCTACTTTATCCCTAGCAGATTCACAAAACAGGTCTGCAAACCTAGACAACCTTACTTATTCAAGCCATTAACTTCCCTTTAACTAGTATCTCTATTTACGGCATAATAAATAACAGTTCTTTAAGCACTTTATTTATCATAAAGATAATGATGAGACGGTATAAGCGTTTAACGTTGAAAATTGTTAATGTTTCGGCATATCTTAATGGTTCATGAGGTTTTAGGGCGGATTATCAGTTAGCTGGACAAGCCTGTTGAACAGCCAGAACAAAGATAAGTAAGGGGGATTTATTTTTTGGAACTGCTGGAGCCAATGTTGAAAATTCTGCTTATTAATATTTTACTGAGCGGCGATAATGCGATCGTAATTGCGATGGCAAGCAGGAATTTGCCAGCGCATTTACAAAAAAGATCTATTAGATGGGGGACATTCGGCGCAATTGCACTAAGAATTTTATTTGTTTTTCTAATGATTAATCTCCTGCAATTGCCTTTTATTCAATTGATTGGCGGCATATTGCTTTTATATGTGGCCTATAAATTACTAGTAGACAAGCACGAAAATGATCAGATAAAAAGTGGTGAATCATTAAGAGAGGCCGTGACAATCATTATCTTTGCCGACGTTATTATGAGCCTGGATAATGTACTAGCTGTTGCCGCGGTTGCCGACAGCGATCTAATCCTTGTCATTGCAGGTATTATCCTTAGTATTCCAATAATCCTGACCGCAAGTGAATTTATTTTAAAACTGATACAGAAATACCCGGTCATCATTTATATGGGCGCTGCACTGCTTGCCTGGACTGCAGGCAAAATGATGCTAAAGGAAAGGCGGGTTAGTAATTTCCTGGAATTACATGGTCAGTCAGAATTTCTCCTTTTAATCGGAATTACGTTACTCACACTGATCATTGGCGGTCTTAAGCGAAAACAGAATTTAATTACGTAGATAAAAAAAACACAGGACCAAACTATGGATCCTGTGTTTTAAATATCTGAAGCATCACTAATTACGCAATGCTCCCTAGCGATTATTCCCATTATCATTCTCAATCCGATTCATAAAATCCTCTGCAGCACTATAGCCTTGCTGCTTCAAATACCAATTATTTGCAGCTGCCTCGATTAATCCAGCTACATCTCTCCCGGGCTGAAGCTGAATTTGAATATGCGGAATTGGCACACCCATATAATCAGTAAATCTCGTTTCCAGCTCCAGCTCATTATTAAGCGCATTTTCCTTCCATTTCGTTAGTTCGATATCTAAAGCAATCCTTGTTTCTTCTTGAAAGGATTTTCTTCCGTACACACGAACAACATTTAATAAGCCCACACTTCTTAACGCAAGAAATTCTTTGTTGTTCTCGTCATGCGTACCAAGGATTGTCTTATGGCTAAGCTTTTTTAATACCACAATATCATCTGCGACCAGCCGATGCCCTCTACCAATAAGTGTATGTGCTGTCTCACTTTTTCCAACACCAGATTCACCGCGCAGCAAAATTCCAATCCCAAACACGTTTAGGCAAACACCGTGCAAGGCAATTTCTGGAGCCAATGACTTGGTCAAGTAAGCATCCATTTTGGCAATGAAATCTGTCGTAGTTTCATGTGTTCGTAATAATGGTATTTTTTCTTTCGTGCAATATTGCTTTAAGTAGGTCAACCCTTCCTGTCCAGCGGTAACGATAAAACATGGTGGATGGTAGTTAACCACATTCCCGATCCGCAATTGCCGTTCTGAATCACTTAGCTGGTGTAAATATGTAATCTCCTTTTGGCCGAGGATTTGAACCCGTTCCATTGGAAAAAAGTCAAAGTAACCGATAAATTCCAGACCCGGACGGTGGGTTCGTAACCTAGTAATAGACCGATCCAGTTCACCTTCCCCAGCCAGCACCTCCAATGAAAACTCACGTACTAATTGCTCAACCATTATTGACTTCATTTACCTACACCTCCATCCTCAAAAATATTCTTTCTTAATTATACTGCAAAATGGAAAGAGCTGCGAAAGAATATACTTCATTCTTTGTGTATTTTAGTAATATTCGTCTGATCACTTTGTTTATAAGCAGTTTTTGGGAATAAAAAGAGACAAACAGTTTATTTTATTCTGATCAAGACAATGCTTTTAAACCCGTAACACCAATTACAATAGCAATTAAGCTGATAATCCGTGGTATGCTTTTTGATTCTCCAAAAAACAGCATATTCAATAAAACAGCACCAGCAGTTCCAATCCCTATAAAAACGGAGTAGGCTACACTCACAAGTAAATACTCAAAAGATGCATACAACAGCATAAGACTCATACCCAATCCGCCTAAATAAATAAAACCATTACGGAATCGTTTCTTTTCACTGTATAATCGCAAGCCCAACACACCTATCATCTCAAATACAGCTGCTCCAGCTATCAATAACCAGCCCATCAGCTAGCTTCCCCCTTTTTTTCTGTAGTTAACGGACTATCAAACAATTTTAATCCAATGACACCTGCAACAAGTAATGCCATAAAAGCTAATTTACCGAAGCTTAGACTTCCACCAAATAGATAGACATCCATAAGTGCAGTTCCTACTGTTCCAGCAGCAGCGAATATTGCATATACCGTACCAGTTGGCAGCCCTTCACATGCTTTGGATAAGAAATGCAAATCTAATAAAATAGCAGTAATGATAAGTGCCCAATGCCACCATTCTGCAGCTGTATTAAAACCATAAATCCAAATTAGTTCAAACAAGCTTGTCAGCACGACATAAATCCATGCTTTATTCATCATAAAACCTCCAAATAAATAATAAACATATAAATGAATGACTGTCAGTCATTATTAAATACGAAAACCTTAAATCTTAGGTTTTCATGATTTTTTATATAGTGCATGCCTCATAAACTCTATTACTTCCTGTTTCTTCTCAACAGCTTCTTCCCTACTTATCTGATCATATAAATAAACTTGCTCTGCAGCAGATTCAATTAAACCAATTACTAGCTTTACACTTGGCTCAATAGATAGATCTTCTCTCAGAACCTCTTTAGCCTTTGGTTGTTTAAAAAAGGCGCCCATCCATTCGTAGTATGGTTGATAAATCTTTTCCCATTGCTGCAAATACTCACTGGAAGCTATTCCCGCATATACCATGGCGAATATGGAACGATAGGATTTCGTAATATCAAATACAACATCAACAACCTGTTCAAGCTGCTTATCAAATGGACGTTTTTCATTTATATGCCCCTTCATTTCTTCTATTATTTTTTCTACCATAACCTCAGCTATTGCGGGCATAACCGAAAGCTTTGAGGAAAAGTACAAATAAAACGTCCCTTGCGCAATTCCAGCACCTTTTACAATATCAGATACTTTCGTTTTCTCAATTCCCTTCTCCTGAAAAACCTCAATTGCAGCATGTATAATCCTTTCCTTTTTATTATCCATGTAACAGCCTCCTTACAAGCTATATAAACAACTCTTCATGACTGACTATCAGTCATTTTATCGTTTGTCACTACTTTTGTCAACGCGATTGAAATTAGAGCTGTTCCATTTTTCTTTATACTATTTCTGCGACAATTTCTTTCACATCCATAAAACTGCAAAAAAGGAATGGCTAACCTTAGCCATTCACTGAGTTAAAACAAGTTCTTTCATGCTCAAGCAGCCATTCCTTTCTCCATAAGCCACCTGCATAGCCTGTTAGTTTCCCGTTCGAGCCGATAATTCGATGGCAAGGAATAACAATGCTCAGCTTATTCCTTCCATTTGCACTTCCAACTGCTCGGATTGCCTTCTCATTGCCAATAGAGACGGCAATATCCTTATAAGAACCTGTTTTAGCGTACGGAATGGTCGTTAATGCGTTCCAAACAGACTTTTGAAATTCCGTGCCATCTATAATATAGGGAAATGAAAACTCTTGTCGCAGCCCTTTAAAATACGCATCCAGCTGTTCCATACAGTCTTGCATTACCTTTGGAACCCCATCCCCCGCCACGTTCTCTATTCTCTCCCGTTCTACAAAGAGAATAGAATAAATCCCTTCCTCTGTCCCTGTAATTTCGATAATTCCAATTGGTGATGTGTAATCCAAATGATATAGTTCCATATTAAGAACTCCCTCCCCAAAATCGCATTAAACATAAAACAAACAAATTTCGTTATTTAATAATCTGAACATATTTAATCGCTCTATTTTCGATCTCCAAAATTTTAAAGGTAAGGTTTTCTCTTTCAATAACATCGCCTTTTTCCGGAAAATCGTTGAACTCGTTCAGTAAAAAGCCAGCAAGAACATCCTCTTCCTCCGGTATGTCTGTTTCAAAAATTACATTTAACCGATACAATGGAATTTTCCCATCACAGATAATTTCCGTTTCGGTTAATTTTTCAACAAGCGCATTGTTTTCTAAGTCCATTTCATCTTCAATTTCCAAACCGATCATCGCTTCAATTATATCCTCGTGGGTTAGGATCCCTTCCGTACCGCCATATTCATCCAGTACAATTGCAATATGCTTTTTTTCCTTTGTCATTTTGCGGAAAACCCACTCAATTGAATGAAATTCATAAACGACCAGTGGCTCTAGATCACTATAGTGCTTCAATGGCATCTCAGGTTCTGTTGACCATGATAACAGGTATTTCGAATGGAAAACACCAATTATCGTATCGATATCTCCTTTATAAATGGGGTATCTTGTGTAGGGATTCTCAATTACAACTTCTCTTACCTCTTCATAACTTGCCGTATTTTGCAACGCTACGATTTCCGTTCTTGGTGTCATCAGTACATCTTTTACATTCAAATTATAAAAATCAAGAACCCCTTTTATTCGATGGGATTCATCCGGCTGAAACATCCCCTCAGAGTCGGCGATATCAACCATTGCCCGTAATTCCTCTTTAGAGAAGGATGCATCATTGACTTCCCCCTTCGAGAGTACCCTCGTGATAAACCCTGTCATTCCATTAAGTAAAATTGTAACTGGCTTTAAGACGAATATAACAACCCGAATGATGGGAAAAACCATGTTGGAGATACGATCTGGAAATGCTGCAGCAATCGATTTTGGAATCACCTCTGAGAAAATAATAATGGTAACCGTCAATATTGCTGTAGCAATTGCCACGTCAAAGCCATATTGAATAGCAAGCGTCGTTACCAGCGTTGGCAGAACGATATTGGCAATGTTATTCCCAATTAAAATCGATGTAATAAACTCACTTGGCTTAGAAACCAAATGTAAAAGCTTCTCTGCCTTTGTATCGCCATTCGCTGCCCTTGTTTGCAGCTTCATTTTACTGGTTGCTGTAAGCGCTGTTTCACTTCCCGAAAAGAAAAATGAGACAAATAATAAAAAGATGATCGCAATGATCACTAGTTAATTCCTCCTTGTAAAAGTCAAATGCCTTTTTGCGTATACGTTTAATAAAAATAGGTAATTTTATCGTAGCCGATTTATATCAAAATTTAAAGAATAAAGCCCAATAGATTTTATAATCGAAAAAGCAGGCGGTTCACCAATAAACCAGCTAGCTTTTCCACTATTCCTGCAACTTCAAAATCTCTCGAATATCTTCCTCCGTAAGTGATGTCACTGACTTACTCTGCGGATCAATCATCTCTTCAATGAGACCTCTCTTTTGCTCCTGCAGTTCATTCATTTTTTCTTCAATCGTTCCCCGTGCAATGAGCTTAATAACTTGCACCTCGTGCTCCTGTCCAATCCGGTGAGCGCGGTCTGCTGCCTGCTCTTCAACGGCTGGATTCCACCATAAATCATATAGGATTACAGTATCTGCTCCGGTTAAATTAAGTCCTGTCCCACCAGCTTTTAAAGAAATCAGAAAAATATTCCGCTCCCCTTGATTGAATCGATTTACACATTCTATCCGTTCCGCAGACGGCGTTTGCCCATCAAGATAAAAGTAATCTGCACCTTGCTTCGTAAGCTCTCCTCCAATAAGGCCCAGCATTTTTGTAAACTGGGAGAAAATAAGCACCCTTCTGCCTGCAAGCCTCGATTCCTCTAACAGCTGCTTTAGCTTTTCAAATTTAGCCGACCTGCCTTCATATCCTTCAACAAATAGATCGGGATGGCAGCAAATCTGCCGCAACCTCGTTAAACCTGATAAAATACGAATCCGGTTTTTTCGTATCGTATCTTTGTCCAGATGCTTCAATGTTTCATGCCGCAGTTTTGCTAAATAAGCGCCATATATCTTCTTTTGCTCTGGCAGTAATTCTACTTTTTCGATCCATTCCACTTTTGCTGGCAGCTCCGCCAATACATCCTCCTTTATGCGGCGAAGAAGAAACGGCCGTATCCGGCGTGAAATTTGTTTTCGATTCAGATTGCTATATTCCTGTAGACCACGGAATAATTCCGGAAAGACAACATGAAAAATGGACCATAGATCCTCTAATGCATTTTCAATTGGCGTACCCGTTAATGCAAAGCGGTAATCTGCCTGCAATTTCTTTACTGCTCTTGCCGTCTGTGTCATCGGGTTCTTAAATGCTTGAGCTTCGTCAAAAAACACTGTATGGAAAGCTTGTTTCGCAAACCACTGACTCTCACTTCGTAACAGGGGATACGAAACAATAACAACATCATAATCCATGACCCGTTTTTTCAAATTCCGCCGCTTTTCCCTTGTCCCTTCGAGTATCATAGCTTGAGTGTGTGGTGTGAATTTTCCCAGTTCATTCAGCCAGTTATATGTTAATGATGCAGGGCACACAATTAAAACAGGCAGCTTTCTATTGCGAATAGAAGCGAGCTCAGACTGAATAAATGTGATGCTTTGCAATGTTTTCCCAAGACCCATATCATCTGCAAGAATCCCGCCAAATCCGCAGCTTGCAAGTGTCTTCATCCACTGAAAACCCAATCGCTGATAATCTCGAAGCACATGCTGTACATTTTCAGGAATCGGGAATTTGTCTAGCTCAGGGGTTTCAATTTGCTGTAAAAACTTCCGGAATGACTCCTCAGGCGAGAATACAGTATCAGAAGTGCTATCAAGCAAGCGAAGCCCTTGAATAACTGGAACCTGAAGACCACGTTCCAGGTCGTCCTCCTCTTGCAATGGTGCCGCATGCAAGAACCGTTGAATCTCTTCAAACTCCCTTGTCTCAAGCGATAAAAGCGCCCCATCCCGCAAGCGGTAATATTTTCGTTTTTCCTCTAAAGCAACTAAAATCTCCCGAATATCCTGCTCAGGAAATCCTTCCATTTCGAACTTAAACTCCAACCAGTTAACCCGATCTTTTTTAGCCTTTACCTTAATCCTTGGCGGGACTGGTGCTTTCATCACACGAAGGCGAATGGCCGTTGTCGCATATACTTTAACAAGCTTTTGAAGTTTGGGAAGAATATAATGCAAAAATTCATATTCGAGTTCCTCGTTGTGGAGAAAATAACCACCATCTGTTGTCGCAAATTGGCCAGCTTTCATCAGCTCCAGGATTTCATTTTCCTTCTCGATATCTCGAACAATAAACAGACTGTTGCGAAGCGCATCTTGATCCAGTGGATTGATCACATTATTTTCATACTGGAATTCAAGACCGGCAAGCAAACGGTTTTTTAGCCGGTCTAAATACAATTTTGCTGTTAATGGTGTTTTTGCAAGATGATTTGTAATATCTCCTGTCAAATAAACTGTTCCAATTTTCTTTAGCCCTGGCGCTACCTTTTCGACAATAAAACCTGCTTGATGCTTAGAAATAGGGATTTTATTTGTTCCAGCTGTATCGAGCATCTGCTTTAAGTTAACAAGTGGTTGATAAGTGTCCCTTGAAAGCTGAATCAATTTCCCTGAAACCAACACAGAACGATAAGCTTGAAGAATTGTCAGCCGATCCATCCCTTTCACCGTCAGCGCATAATCATGCTGCACTGCTGGCGCAAAATCAAACTGCAATGGAAGCATAGCTTTTGAGAATTGAATTCCTTTAAAGCTTTTGCCGTCATATTTGACTGTCACATCTGTCAGCCCTTCCAGTAAAGCTGCAATCCGCTCCCAAGCAGAAGGTGGAATAGGCAATACCGCCTTGTCCTTCAATCTATTTTCATCTATCTCCGTTTTTTCATCATGATTCACTAGGCAAAGCTCTTGCAAAACCGCGTCCGAATCGGGCATAAAGCAGTGAATTTTCGGGTCAAACGTGAGTATTGATGATAGTGCGAAAGGCTCTCCTGCCCTAACCTGCTGCAAGAATGCCCGAATATCACTTACGGTTGTTGAACCAATTCGGACTTCCATGCCAAACAGCTGCCAGTTTTCATCGTGCGTAATCAGTCGGCACGTAAAGTGCAATGGCAGTACTTCCCGATTTTCAAAATGACGTTGATGTGTGCTTGAGCGAAAAGAATGATAATCGAAAATTTCCATCAGATCATCTGCCAGCGCCTGTTTTGGCAAGCCTTCAAACACTTTTCCTGGAACGGTTCCTTTACGCTGCTCATGCTGAATAGCAAGCAAAACTGCTGCAACATGCTGGCAATCCTTTGTATACGATGCTAAAGACGGACAGCTGCATGTGGCTTTCAATGTTTGATGATCCGCATGTTCAACTGTCACATAAAAATCTTCTGTCCCTGCAACAATCGCTTCGCACCGATCATGCATATAGAGTTTCAACGTAACTTTATTCGATCGATAAAAAGAGTCCCCTTTTTTAAAAGAGACCGTACCGCACATGTCTTCGATCTTTTTGTTCGTCACTTTCATTTTCAATCGTCTCGCCCGCTTCTTATATTGTTAGTACGATTGTAACATAAATGTGTAAAATAGAATTACATGCTTTTCTATTAAAAGAAGCTCCTTTACATGGATCGAGTTATTGATAAAGGCCAAAAACTGGATAAGCTGATGTTAAGCATCTTACTCACAATAAATATCCGAACGCCAAAATTAACAAAACATAAAAACATTTGCATTTTCTGTTGACCAATTCATGACGTTCATGCTATTAATATTTAGGTGAATAATCAATAGAAGCTCATTGAATGTATATGCTTAACAATATGGGTTAAGCGTTTCTACCTGGTAACCGTAAACTACCGGACTACATGAAAGAATGTCTGTAAACTCGTATTTTTATGATACACATTACACAATTTCTACATGTAAATCCGCTGCCTGGGCAGGTATATACTCAGGTTTTTTTGCATTCCACAAAAACCCGCATATTAAAGAAGGAATACGAATACTCCCCCATGGAATCGGAGACCATACAATGGAGAAGCCTTGACAAAAATGGATTGCCATACAAAGAACAAAGGCCTAGGCGCTCGGTTAGAACATACGGAATCGAACCCGAACTCTTAGAGTGATTCAGATGTCGAAGGTTCTTACATAGGAGATAATAGAGAAACGACGAGGGTCGATCAGGCTGCCCACTTATCATAGTGGAGTGCAAGAAGTTTGACTAAGGCATCGTGCTTTGCAAACGTTATTGTTCAGTCACTTAGGCTATCCACAGTATTCAAATTATTCAATCAGAAACTCGGCAGTTGAGCGAACCATTGAAAAAAATTTTTATAAAAAAGGATGCGATTTTGCAATGACAAAAAAACATATTTATTTTAATCATGATGGTGGAGTCGATGATCTTGTTTCATTGTTTTTGTTACTTAAAATGGATAATATCAAATTGACAGGTGTATCCGTTATTCCGGCTGATTGTTATCTAGAGCCAGCGGTATTTGCAAGCCGGAAAATTATCGACCTTTTTGGAAGCGACGTCCTCGAAGTAGCTGAGTCAAATTCACGCGGAAAAAACCCTTTTCCAAAAGATTGGCGAATGCACGCTTTCTATGTAGATGCTCTGCCAATTTTAAATGAATCTGGAAAAATGATTGCACCAGTAGCAGAAAAGCCAGCACATCTTCATATGATAGATGCTATTCAAAATACTGCTGAAAAAACAACCTTATTATTCACCGGTCCTCTAACTGACCTTGCTCGAGCATTGGATGAATCTCCAGATATTGAGGATAAAATCGAAAGACTCGTTTGGATGGGCGGCACTTTTCGAGAGGCTGGAAACGTTCACGAACCTGAACATGATGGAACTGCTGAGTGGAATGTGTTTTGGGATCCGGAAGCTGCTGCTCGCGTATGGAAAACGAACATCAAAATTGATCTAGTCGCGCTTGAAAGCACAAATCAAGTACCTTTAACCTTGGATGTGCGTAAACGCTGGGCAAAAGAACGTAAACATATTGGCGTTGATTTCCTCGGTCAATGTTATGCTGGGGTCCCGCCGCTTGTTCATTTTACTACAAATTCCACTTACTACTTATGGGACGTGCTAACGACTGCATTTGTAGGCAACAGCGACCTTGTTAAGGTACAAACAGTTAATAGTGCTGTCATCACAGACGGACCGAGTCAAGGACGTACAGTTGAAACAGCTTACGGACGACCTGTGAATGTCGTTTATGATGTAAATCGTGATGCATTCTTTGATTATATGACTGAATTAGCAAAAAAGGAATAGAGGATGTTACAAAATCCGGGAGATCGATCTATTATCGATTGCACCGCTAACGAATATTGCAATGGCAAGAACAAAAGCGGAAGCGCCCGGTTTCCTATGCAATCAAAAAGGATCCGGCCATCCAAGGGGCAAAATGAAATTCTTTAAAGATATTTCTACGGGCGTTTTCTGTAATGGGAAGACGCCTTTTTAATTAGTCGCATATTTGAGCTACCAGTTTCATATTATAATTTTTATGACATTTATTATACTAATTGAGTGGGCGAATTAATGAAATTGTGAACAATTTCGCAAACATCTAGATAAATATTGACAATAGATATGTTCTATATAATAATGAGTGTTGCATTAGAATTATTATAGTTAACCAACAAAACGAACATTTGTCGTTATATAACAACTATATCTTTCTAAATTAAACATACAGCAGGAGGAAATTACATTATGTCTCTAATTGGAAAAGAAATTCAAGCCTTCACAGCACAAGCTTACAATAGCGGTAACGGTGAATTCATCGAAATTACCGATGAAAATTTAAAAGGTCAGTGGAGTGTTGTTTGCTTCTATCCAGCAGACTTTACTTTCGTTTGTCCAACTGAACTTGAAGACCTTCAAAGCCACTACGCAGAATTGAAAAAATTAGGAGTTGAAGTATATTCTGTATCAACAGATACTCACTTCACACACAAAGCATGGCATGATCATTCAGATGCGATCAGCAAGCTTGAATACATAATGATCGGTGACCCTTCACAAAAAATCTCCAGAAACTTTGATGTCCTAGATGAAGAAGCAGGTCTTGCACAACGTGGTACATTTATCATTGACCCAGATGGCGTTGTCCAAGCAGCGGAAATTAACGCTGACGGTATTGGCCGTGACGCAAGCACACTTGTTGGAAAAATTAAAGCAGCACAATACGTACGCAACAACCCTGGTGAAGTTTGCCCAGCAAAATGGGAAGAAGGCTCAGAAACACTTAAACCAAGCCTTGATCTTGTAGGAAAAATATAATAGGTTGTTCAAAAGACTGGTGAAAAGGATCTGTCGAACTTCGATCCTTTTCATTCTCTTTTTGAACATGCAATATAAGGAGTAGAGTGAATGTTACTAGATGCGGATATTAAAGCACAGTTAGCGCAATATCTCCAATTGATGGAGGGCGACGTACTAATCAAAGTTAGCACTGGAAACGACGATGTTTCTCGTGACATGCTGACACTGGTAGAAGAGTTAGCGGCAATGTCATCGAACATCAAAATTGAACACACGTTGTTAGAAAGAACACCGAGCTTTAGTGTCAACCGTATTGGTGAAAATACTGGCATTACATTTGCTGGTATCCCGCTTGGGCATGAGTTCACATCTTTAGTTCTTGCATTACTTCAAGTTAGTGGAAGAGCTCCAAAAGTCGACCAAAAAGCAATCGGCCAAATTAAGAACATTAATGAAGATTATCACTTTGAATCATACATCAGTTTAACTTGCCAAAACTGCCCAGAAGTTGTCCAAGCATTGAACGTGATGAGTGTATTAAACCCACGTATCTCTCATACCATGATTGATGGTGCAGCTTACAAAGAAGAAGCTGAATCGAAAAACATTATGGCAGTTCCTACTGTGTTCTTAAACGGGGAGGAATTTGGCGGTGGCCGGATGACTGTTGAAGAAATCCTTGCCAAACTAGGAAACGGCCCAGATGCATCTGAATTCGCTGATAAAGATCCGTATGATGTACTTGTTATCGGTGGCGGACCAGGTGGAGCAAGTGCCGCTATTTATGCAGCACGTAAAGGTATCCGCACAGGTATTGTTGCTGAACGTTTCGGTGGTCAAATTTTAGACACAGCAAGCATCGAAAACTTTATCAGTGTAAACCGTACAGAAGGGCCTAGGCTTGCAGCAAACCTTGAAGAGCATGTCAAAGATTATAATATTGATGTCATGAATTTGCAGCGTGCGGCTCGTTTAGAAAAGAAAGATATGATTGAAATCGAGCTGGAAAACGGTGCTGTTCTAAAGAGTAAATCCGTTATCCTTGCTACAGGAGCTCGTTGGCGCAATATTGGCGTTCCTGGTGAAGCAGAATTCAAGAATAAAGGGGTAGCATACTGCCCACACTGTGATGGTCCATTATTTGAAGGTAAAGATGTAGCGGTTATCGGTGGCGGTAACTCCGGTGTTGAAGCAGCCATTGACCTTGCTGGAATTGTGAATCACGTAACAGTTCTTGAATATGCGTCAGAACTAAAAGCTGATTCAGTGCTTCAGGACCGTCTCCACAGCCTGCCGAATGTCACGGTGGTTAAAAATGCGCAAACAAAAGAAATTACCGGAACAGACAACGTAAACGGTATTACGTATGTTGAGCGCCAATCAGGTGAAGAGAAGCATATTGAATTATCTGGTGTATTCGTTCAAATCGGTCTAGTACCAAACACAGATTGGTTAGGCGATGCCGTTGAACGTAATAAATTTGGCGAAATCGTAATTGATGCTCGTGGCGCTACAAGCGTCCCAGGCGTATTTGCTGCTGGTGATTGTACAACAGAACCATTTAAGCAAATTATTATTTCCATGGGATCAGCTGCAACAGCGGCATTGAGTGCTTTTGATTATCTTGTAAGAAATTAACTTCGAAATTTGTTTGTATGCTGACATCCGAACAAATTTCCACTTCAAAAAAGTCACTTTGCTACTTGGCAGCAAAGTGACTTTCGCCTTAGAAAGATGTTTTACTCAAAATTTGTGCATTTCGTCCTTAATGTAAACCACTTTAGTTATATCCCTTGCTAATTACTGGAATCCCATTAATGCTGGACTATTGTATTACTTTTTCGTTTTGGAAAAATTGTGGAAGGTGCGCTTTATGTGCTTCCATCATATCATCTACAATTTGTTTCGCAATTGCATCACTTGGTGTTAATGGGTTAATTGTTAAAGCAAGCACTGCTTTATTGTAATCACCTGTTACAGCCGCCTCTGCTCCAATACGCTCAAATGATTTAATTTGCTGAACAAGACCACGGACAGCAACAGGCAAATCTTCTACCGCAAGCGGAATTGGACCGTCCTTAGTAATAACACAGCTGATTTCAACTGCTGATTCATCTGGAATACTGGCAATTGCACCACGATTCATCGTGTTTACTGGTTGAATGTCACGTTTGTCATTATAAATGGATGTAATTAAGCGAACAGCAGCATCCGAATAATATGCTCCACCACGTTCTTCTAATTGCGGTGGTTTGATATCAAGATTTTCATCTTTATACAGCTCGAATAATTCTCGCTCCAACTGTTGGACAACTTCTGCACGGGTACCCTCTTCCTTAGAGCTTTCTATCGCCTTATCCAGCATTTCCTTCGATTTGTAGTAATACATATGGTATGGGCATGTTATAGCACCTAGTGCTTGAATAAATTCAGGCTCCCAGCCCATTCCATCAATGTTTTTAACAAAACTGCTATTTTCTGGATTTGACAATTTCTTAATAACTTCTTCTTTTACACTTTCTCCATCCACATAGACATCTAACCCGTAGACCATGTGATTTAGTCCGGCAAAGTCAATTCGGATTCGTGAATGATCGACATCCAATAATTTGGCAACGCCCATTTCCATTCCAATCGGCACATTGCACAATCCAACGACTTTTTTGATGTTCGAGTAGCGTAACACGGCTTCGGTTACCATGCCAGCAGGATTCGTAAAGTTGATTAACCATGCATCTGGACATAATTCTTCCATGTCCTTACAAATATCCAAAATAACAGGGATTGTACGTAATCCTTTAAACAAACCACCAGGTCCATTCGTCTCCTGTCCAAGAACCCCGTATTTCAACGGAATACTTTCATCTTTTGCTCGAGCATCCAGCAATCCTACACGAAATTGCGTTGTAACAAAATCAGCATTCTTTAAAGCCGCTCTTCGATCCAGTGTTAAATGAACATCAATTGGAAGACCCGCTTTTTCAATCATTCTTTTCGCAAGATTTCCAACGATTTCTAACTTTTCTTTTCCTGCTTCAATATCTACTAACCATAACTCTTTAACTGGGAATTCATCATATCTTTTTATAAATCCTTCTACTAATTCAGGGGTATAGCTGGATCCCCCACCAATTGTTGCAATTTTAATACCTTTTGACATATACTTTGCACCTCCAGGTAATGTACCTTATATATCAATTGTAACTGCATTTACCGAAGCCGTATACAAACCTTGCGCATCTAGTTTAGAATGACATCAGAGGTCATTTGTTTCACAAATGTAACGACATGTTTTTTATTACGTGTTAAGATGGAGGTGCAGAGTTGTTAATAAATTAACTCTTAAAAAGGAGAATTCTATCAAATGTTTACACAGGAAATGGTTGCTTCATTTAATGAGTTAGAAACTTCTTTATACAACTATATTAGTCAACATGCTGATAAGGTCGCTTATATGCGAATCCGCGAACTGGCAGATGAGACCCATGTATCAACCGCAACGATTCTGCGTTTTTGCAGAAAAATAAATTGCGAGGGTTTCTCAGAATTTAAAGTAAAGCTTAAAATGCATTTAGAGGGAAATAAGAAGACAGTACTAAAAGGGTCTCAGCATTCCGTGATGGAATTTTTTGAACGCACATTAAAGGGAAATATAGAAGAGAATATAAGGAAGGCTGCAAGTCTAGTTGTTAAAGCAGATAGTGTCATTTTCATTGGAACTGGAAGCTCCGGTATTCTTGCTGAATATGGTGCAAGATATTTCTCAAGTCTAGGTAAATTTTCAATGTATATTAAAGATCCGCTCTTTCCGATTCACTCTAAATTACGTTACAACAGTGCAACAATTGCTTTATCTGTCTCTGGAGAAACTAATTTTACAGTCACACACCTGAATCAGCTGAAACAAGAGGACAGCAAGATTATTAGTATTACTAACCATAAACACTCAACCATTGCAAAAATATCGGATGTAAATATCCCCTATTATGTAACGGAGGAGTGGTATGAAGGCGCCAATATAACGACACAAGTGCCCGTACTTTATATTTTAGAATCAATGGCTCGTGAAATGTATAAACTAAATACATAAGGATTCTGCAAGCAAACAAAATGCTGGCAGAATCCCGCTGTTCTCTTTGCTTACTTCCAATAATTATTCGCAGCAGCTACAGTTTGAAAATGAATCGCGATAACCTCTGACACCATGATAAGACTATCCGCATTGTTCGCATACTTTTTTCGCAACTTCTTCCTAATTGCTTCTGAAGGCTGTGTATAAACAACGCCTTCCCTTGCTAATGTTATCGCTAACTCATATCCTTTTTGCGGTGTTGGCGTTTTTAAGCTTTTCAGCCAGTCACTCATTCGTAGGCCTCCCTTAGGTTTATACCATAAATCTATAATAGGGAGAATGGATATATTCGAGAAATAGGTAAATTTTTTTACTTTGGTTGGTTTGTAAGGAAAATGAAAAAGAGACAGGTTTCCCTATCCCTTGTCTCATTTACTAATTCCTTATAATTCTTCACCATTTGATGCAATAACATTTTTATACCAATGAAAGCTTTTCTTTTTCGTACGCTTTAATGTTCCATTTCCTTCATTATCTCTGTCAACATAAATATAGCCGTAGCGCTTTTTCATTTCGCCGGTGGACGCACTGACGATATCAATTGGGCCCCAGCTTGTGTAGCCGATAATGTCGACTCCATCCTCTATTGCTTCGCCCATTTCAGCAATATGCTTTTTCAAATAATCAATTCGGTAGTCATCGTTGATGGTACCGTCAGCATTTGGTTCATCCTTCGCACCTAGTCCATTTTCCACAACGAATAGTGGTTTTTGATAGCGATCATAAAGCTGGTTCGCTGTAATACGGAATCCTTTTGGATCAATTGTCCATCCCCATTCTGACTTAGAAACATAAGGATTAGAAACAGATCCAAAGACATTACCGCTTGTAGAATTTTTAAGAACTTCTGGGTCCGTACTCGTTGTCCGAGTGGAATAATAACTAAACCCAATATAATCAACAGTATGGTCTTTTAGTATTTTTTCATCTTCCGGTTCCATCTCTATTGTCAGATTGTTGTCTATAAAGAAACGTTTAGCATAGCCCGGATATTCACCTCGTGACTGAACATCAATGAAGAAGAAAGATTCACGATCTTTTTCCATTGCTTTAAAAATATCATCCGGATTGCTCGTATATGGATAAAACATACCCGCAGCTAACATGCAACCGATTTGTGCATCTGGAATAATCTCATGACATGCTTTTACAGCTTTGGCACTTGCAACAAGTTGATGATGCGCAGCTTGGTAGAGTACTTGATCACGATTTTCTCCTTCTTTAAGTACAATGCCCGCTCCCATGAATGGAAGATGTAGTAGCATATTGATTTCATTGAATGTCATCCAGTATTTTACTTTTTCTTTATATCTCTCGAAAATGGTAATGGAGTATTTTTCAAATAAATCAACGAGCTTTCTGCTTTCCCAACTATTAAATCGTTCGATAAGTGATACAGGTACGTCGAAATGTGCGATTGTTACAATGGGTTCAATATTGTGTTTAAGTAACTCATCAAACAAATCATCATAAAATTGAAGACCCGCTTCATTAGGGGTCTCATCATCTCCATTTGGGAAAATTCTTGCCCATGAGATAGAGAGTCTAAATGATTTAAAGCCCATCTCCGCGAATAATGCTATGTCTTCTTTATAGTTGTGATAAAAATCAATAGCTTCATGACTAGGGTAGAAGTCTTCAGAGTTAGGTTTTAAACTCTCGATATACCCCTCCATTATTTTCCTTCTTTTAGATCCAGTTGGGAGCAAGTCAACGTTTGTGAGTCCTTTCCCATCTTCAAGATAAGCTCCTTCTACTTGGTTGGCGGCAACAGCGCCACCCCATAAAAAACCTTTTGGAAATTTTATATTATTAGTCATGGAAATTCCTCCTTAAATTTTGTTTACATCCTCTTTAAACTTTAGTAATAATTAATACATCTTCTTTCGTTATCGTATCATCAGATACGGTTTCAACCCGATCATACTCATTTGTATTAGTAATGACAATTGGTGTTGTGACGGAATATCCTGCCTCTTCAATTTTATTAATATCAAATTCAACTAGCAAATCTCCTGCTTTAACTTTATCACCTTGTTCGATGTGTGCTTCGAAGAATTCTCCGTCTAATTGAACTGTATCCATCCCAATATGGATAAGAACTTCTGCACCATTGTCTGTTTTAATTCCTATTGCGTGTTTTGTTTTAAAGAGAGTTGTAACTAAACCGTTTGCAGGTGCGTACATTCGGCCTTCATTTGGATGAATCGCGACACCTTTACCCATTGCTTCTGAAGAAAACACCTCATCTTGAATGGACGATAATGGAATGATATCACCATTTGCAGGGCTTAAAATATTTTCATTTTGTACAGTTGTCTCTGTATCAGCGTTGTTCACATCACCTTCAACCAATTCTTCATCATAGACATCCTCTTGCATTTTCCCATCACCGACTACCGCTTCCGTATTTTCTTTTTGACTAATTCGACCGAAGAAGTATGTTAATACGAAGGCAACGGCAAATGCAACAATGATTGAAATCATCATGCCCCAGAACCCACCATCAATTCCGTTTTCTGGGTGGATGAATGTCGGGATTTTAAATACGCCCAAAGGTCCTGCACTATAAAGCGCTGCCCCTGTCATTGCAATAATTGCACCACCTGCAGCGGATCCAATACAACTCATAATGAATGGTGTTTTAAGTGGTAGTGTAATACCATAAATCGCAGGTTCTGTTACACCAAAGAAGCCTGATACAAAGGCAGGGAGACTAAGTCTTTTTAGTTTTTTATTCTTGGTTCTTATCCAAACAGCAAGCACTGCACCGATTTGTGCAAAGGATGCAGCAAATGTCATTGCTATTAGCATGTCATACCCTTGAACTGCTAAGTTATTATAGTAAATCGGAATAATTCCCCAATGGACACCGAAAATGACTAATACTTGCCAGAATCCACCAACAATTATGCCCGCAACGAGTGGGACGAATTCATAGCCTGTTTGAATTGCGAATCCTATGGATTGTGCTAACCATGTAGCGATTGGACCAATAATGATAAATGTTAAGGGTACAATGATAAGCAATGTTAAGAATGGTACGATAAATGATTTAACCACTTGTGGAATAATCGATGCAAACCAGCGTTCAACTTTAGCCGCAAAGTAAGTGGATAGAATTATCGGTACGACAGAAGCCGTATAACTCATTAAAATAATTGGAATCCCTAAGAATGACACTTGTACTGGTGACTCTAATACCGTACCGCTGAATAATGTCATAAATGGTTCGCTTTCTCCAATTGCTGCGAGGCTTGGGTGAACAAGTGCAGCAGCAATTGCCATACCAAGGAATGGTGTGCCACCAAATTTTTTCATCGCTGTATAACCCAAGAAAATAGGTAAGAATGTGAAGAACCCATCTCCAATAACATTCAGTATTTGATAAGTACCGCTAGTATTTTCTAACCAACCCAGAGCGACGAACATTGAGTTAAACCCTTTTATAATACCTGTGGCCATAAGCAAAGGGAGAACTGGCAAGAAGATATTAGAGATAATATCTATGAAACTAGAGAGTGGTCCCTTTTTCTTTTCATCTTTCTCATCATTGTTATCTTCTTGTTTCTCATTTTCAAATCCACCTTCAGTAACTACCGCTTTGTAAACTTCAGGAACATGGTTACCGATTACTACTTGGAATTGCCCTGAACTTTCCCGAACAGTTACTACATCTTCGTGATCTTCTAACGCCTTTTTATCTGCTTTATCGTGGTCCTTTAATCTGAAACGAAGTCTTGTAACGCAGTGTGTTACGCTATTTACGTTTTCTGTGCCACCAACTAAATCAATAATGTCTTTAGCTAATTGCTCATACTTCATCCTTTTCCCTACTTTCTATTTAATAATGAATGACTGCAAATAAAAAACCTGAACTGATTAAAACACACACTTATTGCCGTTTTAATCAATTCAGGTTATGCCCAAAATAGGTAACATTCCTAAGTTTGAATATATAATTATTGTCGTTAATTAATTAACAATAATAATTCCATAGCTTTTATACTAAGTCAATAAACTTTAAAAACGTTTTCATATATTAGTCGCTTTTAGTCGGACTTTGCCTGACGGTATGTTACCCGATGGATATGAATCGTTAAATAGACCTTCTCATCATTGGAAATTTCCCAATTATATTTATTAGCAATGTAAGTTGATATTCTTTTCGTACATTCAAATGCTCTCGGATATTTTTGTTTTACCTGTTCATATAGAAAATTGTCATACATTTCATCTTGTTTTTCCTTTCGAATAAAACGGATTGCAAAGAAGCGAAGATGAGTTAAAAATCGGTCATAATTAATCGATTCTTCATCTAATTCAATTTTGAAGTAATACTTTACAATCGTTAAAATCGTATTAACCATCTCTGTAACTTGAACAGCTGCCCCCATACTTTCACCAGAAAGCTGACTATTAACAAGATGAAGTGCGATAGATGCAGCTTCATCCTCATCAAGTCTTACACCTGTTGTCTCTTCGATAATATCAAGTGCTTTTAAAGCAATCTGAAACTCCTGCTTATAATATCTGCGAATTTCCCAGAGCAGAGGATTTTTCAAATCAATCCCGTTTTTATGCCTTGTAATCGCAAAGCTTAAGTGATCGGTTAGCGCTATATACAAATAGTCATCCAATTTATAGGTAAGATGGGATTTGGCTAATTCAAGAACTTTATAAGCAAGATCCAAATAAACCTCTGAAACATCTTTCATTAATTCAGCTAATTTATGAGCAATCCCTGAATCCTCGAGTATAAAAGTTTTTTCAACTTTAGCAGAATCAACGGCATCTCCTGGCTTTTTCTTAAATGCAAGACCCCTGCCCATTACAACTACCTCTTGATCTGCTTCGTTTGTAGCTAATAAAACATTATTGTTAAGAACTTGTTTAATTTCCATTTGCCTTCCCACCTGAATAAAGTTTTTACGAAAATATTAGGAAATAAAAAACCTGAATTAATTAAAATTGCAGAGTAATTCCCCACAGATTTAATTAATTCAGGTTTTGCCTGCCGAACAGTAACAATCCTTATTTAATGTCATTATATATGATTACGGTTTCAATTGCAATATTTCTAAGTGAAAAGTTTGTGACCAATTACTTATCCTATGAATTTCAATAGGCTTTTTATGCTATCCACGATAAATCAACGGTAATAGCTCACTTAACTTTATGCCCTATCTAATAATTATTCCTCTCCCATAGAAGGAAAAGGAATAACATGCTCAACTACTTTATAACCTGAACAAGAAAAGCTTGAACCGATTCCGGCAGCATGCGAAAGAATAATCCTTGATATTTAATATCTGCTAGACCAGCAACAGCAATAATGCATACTGCAAGCAGAATTAAAGGTGATTTTTTCTTTATAAAAGTTTTGTTCATCGGGCTCTCCTCCATTATAACGTCTGTCTCTAGTTTACTATAAAAAGTTTCTTATTCGTAAACCCAGGAAACGGAATTTTGGAAAAAACTGTTGTTGATGATTCGCCTGTTGTCATCTGCAACATATAAAAGGATCTCTCCCAATGTTAGAAGAGATCCTATCAATTAAAACAACCTTATAATTTATTTAAAATTTCTTTAATAAATACCGGTTCATCCTTGGGTGTACGAGAAGTAATAATATTTCCATCAACCACTACCTCTTGGTCCAAAAAGTTAGAACCAGCGTTTTTTACATCATCACGGATTCCTATGTAGGAGGTGGTGTTTACGCCGTTCAGGATATCCGCGCTAATCATTACTTGGGGACCATGACAAATACCAGCAATCACTTTCCCCTGTTCATTTGCCTGTTTAACAAATTCTACTACTTCATCACTAACACGAAGTGCCTCTGGAGCAGATCCACCAGGAATAATAACCGCATCATAATCGTCGGCCTTCACTTCGCTAATGGAGAGCTCTGAAGTATATACTGCCGTGCCTTTTTTCCCTTTAAGCTCTGCTCCTTTTTCAAGTCCGACAACAACCGTTTTGTGACCTGCTTCATTCATTGCATCATAAGGGTTCTTCATTTCCGAGTCTTCATAACCATCTGCAAGTAGAAAACATACATTTGCCATCATTAATCCACTCCTCTGCAATTCAATTCAAGCTTATATTATATGAATTAGTAGGGAAATTCAATTAAAATGGCGCGAGATTTCCTTTATGATGTGAAACGAATCCAATTTGGTCTTAAATTCACATTGATTGGAAAATCGATTACTCGAAAAAAGACATAAAATTTTGTATACTAGCAGTCAGGAATATAACATTAATTCAGAACTCGTATATACATCTTTTAAAGAAAGGTGAATAGCATCATGTTTGACGTAAAGGTTACAAAAGAAGAAGACGAAATCGTTATTAAATGGCAGCTACAAAAGATTAAAATTCCTATTTCAGAGATTATGAATGTAACGTATGATGAATCTTATGCTGGTGAAGACAAAACAGCTATTAGGATTGGATATCCATACGGAACAACAGATCGAATCCATATTAAAACTATTAAGTCCAATTACATCATTTATACAAGTATTAGTTCCCTGAAGGAAAAGATATTAACTTTTATAGAAAATCAACACTAGAATTTGCTACCAAGCCAGTAAACATTATAGTGTGTATACAACATATAATAAAATAATCCTAATTGCTGGAACACCTATGGTTGAATATACAAATAGCTGCTACTCAGGAGAGACGCAGGATCATATGATTAGAAAATAGACCATTCCTCGGTTTGGAGAATCAAGGGAGGTCTATTTATCTTTCGGAAATTTAGCACAAATCATCAAAATAGATTTCTAGATTTTCCTTCCTAAAAAAAGATAAGACACTCTCTACTCCTTCACATCCTTGGAACAATCCCTACCATCTCCCCAATTTCAAACTGCTCATGAAGTGGCAAGTCAACAACGATCTCTTGTCCACTGACATCAACTACATATTGATACTCCTTCCCCTGGAACTGCTTCGTAACAACCGTCCCTCGAATCTGGCTTTCATCCGATGTAGAAAGACGAATTTGTTCCGGACGCAGCGCATACAGGTTCTGCTCCTTTAGATTTTCTGAAATACCGTAATCCTCCCATGTTACAGAGACATTCTTATGCATAAATGTCGAGCCATCCCAAGTTCCTTCGAACAGATTAGCTTTCCCAACAAATTTAGCTACAAATGGGGTTTTCGGTTGATCATAGATTTGTTCTGGTGTACCAATTTGCTCAATCTTACCAGCGTTCATCACTACAATTCGATCCGCCATCGCAAGCGCTTCTCCCTGATCATGTGTCACATAAAGAATCGAAGCTTTCGTTAGTCGATGCAGCTTTTGAATCTCATGACGCATCTCAATCCGTAATTCCGCATCAAGGTTGCTGAGTGGTTCATCCATCAACAGCAGCTGTGGCTCCGGTGCAATCGCTCGCGCAAGTGATACACGCTGTTTTTGCCCACCGGAAAGTTCACCAGGCATTCGGCTGCCGAACTGCTCTAAGCCGACAATTTTCAACACTTCATCAATTCGCTCTTCCGCCTTTTTCTTTTCCTTATATGCAGGTCCAACAAAACGGTGGTATTTCATGGCAAACTGTACATGCTCTCGAACATTCAAATGAGGCCAAAGAGCAAATGACTGAAAAACCATGCTGACATTTCTGTGCTCTGGCGGGATAACCTTCTTAGCTGTTGCTGCCTCTTTGCCATCGATTTGAATTGTACCATCTGTTGGAGATTCAAATCCCGCGAGCAGTCGGAGCAAGGTTGTTTTCCCACATCCAGATGGTCCTAAAATAGCAAGAAACTCGCCATCCTTTACGGTTAAATTTACATCTTTGAGCGCTTGAAAGCTGCCGAATTTTTTATTAATATGAATGATTGACGTACTCATTTCCCTTTTTCCACCTTTCTTTTCCGAAGTGCCCCACTAGTAAATAACAGAAAATAAACGACGATGATTAAGCCGACAATTAAGCTCGAAAAGGCTGTTGAATATAGTGTATACCCCGACTGCTGAAAGCTTAAGATCGCAACACCAATTGTCTCTGCATTTGAGGAATACAATAAGGAAGATACGGTAAGCTCTGTTAACGCACTTAAAAATACGAGCATTGCACCACTTAAGACGCCTGGTGCGATTAATGGAATCATAATTCGCTTCCACTTTCCAAATCCATTCGTACCATTAATCCGCGCTGCCTCTTCAACCTCCTTATCAACCTGCTGAAAAGCGGTAATACCACTGCGCACCTGTAAAGTTAAAAATCGTGTTACATAGGCGATATACAGAATCGCAGCTGATCCGTAAATCCCCGGATTCCACCCTGGTATTGGCTCCATCCAAGCAAAAATCATCGCCAAAGCGAGCACCATCCCAGGTAGTGCATACGGAATGGTAATCCCGTATTCCATTAGCTTCATGTTTAGATTCGGCTTTCTGACACGGTAATAGCTGAAGATTGTACCGACAATAATCCCAATCACGGTCGTTACACCAGCCAATTTAAGGCTCGTGAGAATTGATTCGACCGTAGAGTTCCTGGATAAAATATAAGCGTAATTTTTCAAAGAGAAGTTTTCCGGTACAAAATCAAGTCCATAGGCATTCAAAAATGATGTCATAACCATTGAGATGAAAGGAAAAATACTGGTCGTGGCAAAAAACAGCCAAATCAAAATCTCCGCTATTAGCTTTTTCTTTCCTAAATGATAGCGTGGGCTATAATCCAGTTTGGTTGTCTCAATCGGTTTTGACTTTCGCAACAATAGCCATTGGAGACTGATTCCAATAATCGCAATCACTCCAAGGATGACAGACAGCACCGCGGCTTCGTTAAAGGCAGAAGGTCCAAAGCCAATGACTTTCTGATAAATGTATGTCGACAGCACAGAGATATTTGCTGGTGTTCCTAAAAAGGCAGGGATTCCGAAGTTATCTAATCCTCCAAGAAATGCAATAAACGACCCACCAACAACCCCTGGCAATGCCATTGGAAAGACAATTTTGGAAAAAGCTGTCCACCTTGTTGCACCAGAGATACGTGCTGCCAGTTCCATTTCCCGTGGAATTTTTCGAAAGACATTAACTGTGAATAAATAGACGAGCGGAAAATGACTAATCCCCATAACAAAGATAATGCCTGACATGCTATAAAGATCCCATGACGGAAGATTAATCGATACGCTTTCCAACAATTTCGTCAATAACCCAGCAGGGCCGAAAAATTGCACCCACGCTAGGGAGGTTATGTAAGACGGAATAATAAATGGCAAAAAGATAAACAGCTGCACAATCCCTTTCATGCGTATATCGGTATAGGCTACCATCCAGGCAAAAGCTGTCCCTAAGATGAGAGAAATAATAGTCGATCCGACTACCACAATTAGCGTGTTTTGTAATACCTGCCACGTCCGACCATCTGTTAAAATCGCATAATAGTAATCGAAGTTAATCCCTTCATCACTCAGAAAGCTCATGGCGATGAGGCGGATAATCGGGATGATAAAAAAGATGATGATTAATCCAATTGCAAATATTTTATAAAACTGTCGATTGAAAAAGGCGGAGGAAATAGCGCTCATGCGCTTTCCCTCCTGACTGAATCCATTCTTTTTTTGACTGTTCACTGTAATCACCCTATAGCCCTTGCGTTAGATTCTAGTTTGAAAATAATTCGTCAAATTGCCCTTTATCAGCCTCACGATTCTGATATAGTTCATCTGTTGGTGCGCTAAGTGTTTTAATTTCATCCAAGGATTTTAAGCCATCCGGTGCTTCTACTCCCTCGCGGATTGGTGTATATCCAATCTCAGCCTGCAATGCTTGTCCTTCCGCAGAAAGTACAAAGTCAACAAACGCTTTTGCTATTTCTGCTTCTTCTGTATCTGCCGTAATTCCAATTGGCTCCGTGATTACAGGTACACCTTCTTTAGGGTAAATCAACTCTACTGGTGAACCATCACTTGCAGCACGAGCTACTAAATAATCCACAATCATGCCGTAATTCTTTTGACCGGATGCTACGTTTTCAATAACAGCGCCATTTCCTTCTGTAATCATTGGATTATTTGCTTTTATTCCTTCATAAAAATCCCAGCCAAAGCCGTCACTACGGGTAAAAATTCCAAGATTGTACGCTGCAGCTCCTGAGTACAATGGGCTTGGCACCACAACTTGGTCACTTCCCTCATCTGAAACAAGTGCATCCCATGATGTTGGTGCTTCTGTCACTTCGTCCGTATTGATGACAATACCAGTTGCCATCACCTTTGTTCCTGTATACGTTCCGTCAGCATCCACGAACTCTTCTGGAATTGCTTCTGCTTCAGGAGAATTATATTCCATTAGCATATCTGCTTCCTTTAATCCTTCAAACGTTACCGAATCTGCAAGCAGAAGAACGTCCGCCACAACAGATCCTGCTTGGCTTTCCGCATTCAATTTACTGATAACCTCTTCTGTACCTGAGCGGAAAATATTGACATCGACATCTGGGTATTTTTCATTAAACGCATCTACTAGCTGCTCGGCATCAACATCTGGTTGTGATGTGTAAAACTCCAGCTCACCACTTAACTCACTTTCACCTTCTCCACCGGAAGCACCTGCTTCCTCATCAGAACTGTTACCACAAGCTGTCAAAACACTTAAAAGTGCAGCAAACAATAAGATTAATAGCTTTTTCATAATTGGCTCTCCTCCTGAACATAATTAAAGTTGGTAAACCAGCGACTAATTTGATCTATTTTTCGTTTCTGTGTATGCTTGAGGTCAATGGGAGAGATAGTTATATACCCTTCCTTCAGCAACTGATAATCCGTTCCCTCATTCACCTTCAAATTTTGATAGTTGTCCTTTAACCAGTAAAAATCCTGACCTTGAGGATCGTTCAAGGCTGTATAATGATAACGCGATATGGTTAGATCCATTGGGACAACGGCAACTCCTTTGCAAAGCTCCTTCGACGTATACGGCAAATTAACGTTTAGCATGACATTTTTTACGATTTTATTTTGCAGAATCACCTCCACAACGCGATATAGCATCTGTTTTACAATTCCAAACTTAATGTTTTCCTTTTTAAATGTATCTAAGGAAACCGCAACAGATGGGACTTGGTATAGCATCGCCTCTTGTGCTGCAGCAATCGTTCCCGAGTAATACATATCCCTTCCAACATTGGGACCAAGGTTAATTCCCGTAAAGACGATATCAGGCTTTTCTTTTAACAGCACTTCCATCGCAAGCTTCACACAATCCGCCGGTGAACCATTAACCGCATACGCCTCGGCAGTTGGTGCAAAATCAATTTTCTTTAATTTCAATGGTTGTCCTAATGTAATTTTATGACTATAGGCACTTTTCTCCGTATCTGGGCAAACAATGATTACCTCCCCAAAGTGGGAAAGCACATCAGCTAATGCCTCAACTCCCGGTTCAAAAATACCATCATCATTCGTAATCAAAATCTTCAAATGCTTTTCTTCCTTTCCTTCCATTCTTTATGTAAATAGTTCAGATGCTTTTTTAAAAAGAATAAGGAGCGGCCTGTATCCATTCCTTCGAGTACGATAGGCAGGTCTTTCTCGGCTAGGTATGGTAAAGTCTCCTCTAGATTAATTTCACCTTCTCCAAGCGGAACATGGTATTGATCCCTTTTGGAGTCACTTACATGAATACTGTTTACACGCTGCAGCTCTTCTAAATAAACCTGGTTGCTTTCTTCAAGTGGCGTATGCGCGATATCGAAGGTAACCTGTAACCCCGGTCCAACCTGCTCTAAAAAATGATTCATTGCCTTTGGCTCTGTTAAAATCTCCTTCGCGATAGGCTCCATCATTTCCTGTGATAACACGACTTCTCTTACTGCCGCATATTCTAAAAGCCGCTTTGTGTTGGTGATCAGTGCGCGCATATGCTCCTCAACTAGGTAGTTTTTAACCGTTAACCTTCCAGGATGAAAGGTCATATGCAATGCACCTAGTGCCGCTGCCAAATCAATCGATTTCTTTAATTCAACAATGGACTGTTCCTGAATTCCTTTATTAATCGAACAAATATTTAAATCCCAGCTCGAGGCATGCAACGTTAATTCGATATTCTCCATTTCAGCATGAGTTCGAATTTCAGCAGGGTTTGCTTGATGGTAATAAATATGCTCTGCCCACAGTTCTACTCCATATAAGCCATATTCCTTTGCGATCGTAATAACTTCATTCGGGTGATAGTCCCAGCATAATGATGAAGCGATAAATAGTTTCATAGTTTTGCACCTACCTTTTCCAGCCAATGCTTTTGGGAATGCTCATCTAGCTGCACACTACCAATCGCATACGCATTTCGCGTATGCTTCCCATGACTATCAGACCCACCAGAAATCTGCAGCTGATTTTTAAGTGCAAATTCCTTCCAATAGGAAACATCTGCCTCACGATGCTTGGAATGATAGACCTCAACTCCATCAATGCCGTACGATAAAACCTTTTCTTCATCTATTGGGAATCGATAGGCGCCTGGATGCGCAAGGTAAGCTTCCCCACCACAGGCTTGAATTAGTTCGATTGCATCTTTTGCAGAAAACGCCCCACGCTCAATGAATGCCGGCTTCCCTTTTACCAATAAACCGTGATAGGCCTCATGAGTCGTAGTAAAATAATTCTTCTCACAAAGTGCACTGGCAATATGGGTGCGTACAATAATATCTTTCGGCGCATATCTTTTTGCGTCTTGAAAAGTAATGTTATAGCCTAATTCATTCAAACGAGCAACAATTTTCTTTGCCCAGCTTCTCCGCTCTGCTTTACGCCAGCTGATATGCTGTAGCATTCTCGGATGCGCTGGATCAAAAAAATACCCGAGAATATGTAATTCACCTGCTTCTCCATCCGTGTTCAGCTCAATTCCAGGAATTAATTCAATATTTGCTGCCTCTGCTAGTGGCAGGGCTTCCTTATATGCTCCGATTTCATCATGGTCGGTAATCGAAAGTACTTGAATGTTTGCCTCTTTCGCTAGATGCACAATCTCTTCTGGTGATTGGACACCATCTGAAAATGTCGAGTGAACATGCAATTCCGTTTTACGCATCAAATCCTCCTCTTTTGAACCTAGCTTCATTATAAGGAATGAATATTAAGGTTAATTAAAGTCAAAATGAAGAAATGGTGTGAGTTATGTAAATTCACTTTACAATGGGTTCTTTTGGCAAGATTTTACTACTTATATCTAAGTAAGTTGTATCAAGGGATGCAACAATAGACAGAATAATTAAATCAATTAATTGTAAATTATGTGTTAAGATTTTACATTTTCTTAAAGCCAGCAGGAGAATTCGAAGCTAACGAGTTAGCATTTTATTAGAAACAGAACAGCCACACTTTTCACCAAATAACCCAATAAACCAGCAAAATATCTATTTTTTCAACAATTATATGGAATCCTTGTTTTATTTGTGCTATCCTTATAAAAATCTTATTAAATGAGCACAGTGTTTAAGCCATAAGCGCTTGTGCTTTTTAAATTTTCTTTTTTTTACAACATTTCTAAACTATAGGGGGATAGCAAGATGAGAAAAAGAACTGTTTTTGCACTTATTTCAACACTATTTTTAGCATGTGTGCTTGCAGCTTGTGGACAAGAGTCATCAAATGGTTCCACAGACTCAGCAGATTCGGATACGGAGCAAGCTTCCGTTGAAATCGGAATGCTGAAATTAACAAGCTCCGCACCATTATTTATTGCACTTGAAAAAGGCTTCTTTGAGGAAGAGGGCATTGATGCACAGGTCAGCTGGTTTGAGGCGGCACAGCCAATTGCAGTAGCAACAGCCGGCGGCGACGTTGATGTCGGCGCAACCGGGATTACAGCAAGTCTTTATAATATGGTAGCTGGTGGAGAAGAACTGGTTATTGTCGCGGACAAAGGAAGAGAGCAGGAAGGCTATTCCTCGACGGCATTATTAGTACATAGTGACTCGGATATCGAATCTGTTGAAGATTTAAAGGATAAGAAAATCGGGATTACACAAACTGGATCAACCTTTCATTATATGGCTGGCAGATTACTGGAAGAACACGGTCTAACATCAGCTGATGTAGAAATGGTGCCTGTTAACAGTGTTCCAGGTCTAATGGAAACATTGCAAAGCAAGCAAGTGGATGCTGTTTTACTAAATGAACCAAATATTACGATGGTATTAGATGAAGGATACGGCAAAGTTATTACCCAAGTTGGAGATGTGATCGACTATCAAACGTCCGGAATATTCTTCTCTAAAGCTTTTGCCGGTGATACAGACAAAGCGACCAAATTCCTTAAAGCATATGCAAAAGCAACGCAGTACTATTATGATGCTGTACTGACAAAGGAAAATGGCGAGATTGTACCTGGAGAAAATTATGATGAAGTAATCCAAATTATTGCAGAATACACAGACCAGGAACCGGCCATTATCGAACGAGGTCTGCCATACATGGACCCTTATGGTCAGCTGCTTGCAGAGGATATTCAAACCCAAATCGATTGGTATGTAAAGGAAGAGCTTATCGGAGCACCGGTTGATGCGGACAAAATTGTGAATCCAAACCTACTCGACCAAGCATTGAAGGAATTGGAGTAGTGAACAGCTATGAGCATCGTCATCGAGAATGTAGGAAAAACGTTTATTGATACTAAAAAGAATGAAGTAACAGCACTAAAAGATATTAATTTTACCATTCAAGAAGAAGAATTTGTTGTCCTGGTAGGACCTAGTGGATGTGGGAAATCAACGCTGCTGAACATTGTAGGCGGCTTATTGTCACCAACGAGCGGCAGTGTTTATTTTGAAGGAGTTAAAGAAAATCCGAATCTAGGAATTGTCTTTCAGGAAATTGCCCTTTTCCCATGGCGAACCGTTTTTGAAAATGTTGTCTATGGCCTGCAAGAAAGAGGCGCCACTAAAAAGGAACAGCAGGAAATCGGCAATCACTATATTGATATGGTTGGATTAACAGATTTTAAGGATGCATATCCGAAACAATTGTCAGGTGGTATGAAACAGCGGGCTGGCATCGCAAGAGCGCTGGCGGTCGAACCGGATTTATTATTAATGGACGAACCGTTTTCTGCATTGGACGCCCAGACCAGAACCCTTATGCAGGAGGAACTGCTAACAATCTGGAATCGAACGAGGTTAAGCACGCTTTATGTAACACACAACATTGAAGAAGCGGTTTATTTAGCAGATCGTGTCATCGTATTATCAAGACATCCTGGTCAAATTAAACAGATTATTAATATCGACCTGCCGAAAACAGGCAGGAACGATGAAAAGCACCGTGAACAATCAAGCAAGTATGCAGATGAAATTTGGCAGCTCATTCGGCATGATGCTGCAGAAGCATTAAAGGAGTAAACACAAATGGAAAAACAAAAACAAGTCATAACGAATCGTGTTGCCTTTCTTGAAAAAAAGGTTCCATTCTACACTTCCTTTCTAGGCATAGCGGGGATTCTAATCTTATGGGAAATTGTATCGCGAATCGGGATTGTTTCCCCTTTATTTCTGCCTGCACCGTCTAACATCATTATTACAGGATGGGAAATGCTTGTAAGCGGGGAAATATACGGCAACTTGACTGCCAGCCTTTATCGAATTGTCCTTGGCTACGTGATCGGTGCTGCATTCGGAGTTTTAATCGGTTTAATTCTCGGTTTTTTTAAAGTCGCAGATGCAATCGGAACACCAATTGTTTATTCGGTTTACCCAATTCCGAAAATCGCTTTGCTGCCTTTATTTATTCTTTGGTTGGGGATTGGTGAACTATCCAAAGTAACGATTATTGCATTGGGAGTTTTCTTTCCGGTCGTTATCAATACATTTTCCGGAGTAAAAAGTGTGGATCCTATGCTCGTAAAAGCTGCGGTCACCTTTGGATCAAATCGAATCAATGTGATTCGCAAAGTAATTTTACCAGGAGCACTTCCAATGATATTTGCCGGGCTGAAGCTCGCCGCAGGAACATCCCTCTTATTGCTCGTATCGGCAGAAATGATTGCTGCTCAGGAAGGTATTGGTTCCATGGTGCTGCATTATGGGAATCTAATGATTACCTCGAAGCTCATGGTTGGGGTGCTTATCCTATCTCTCCTTGGCTTAATCTTTAACAGAGCTTTAAGGTGGCTGGAGAATAAACTGATTCCGTGGAAAGAATAAATGACTGAAAAAGGATTAGCTGATGTTTGTAAAACAAATCGCTAATCCTTTTCTATTCTAATATTTAATTTGAAATGACTTAAACTTCGGATTTCCTTCTAAGGCTGTTACATCCATCTCATGAACATTAGCGAAGCGCGATGGTCCTTTTTTAATCAGCTCTAAAAATCGAGACATGTCTTCCTCATTGCCTATAGCTTCTATATACACACTGCCATCGTCTTCGTTTTTCACCCAACCCGTAATGTTGCACTCGAGTGCTGTGTGCTGCGTAAAATAACGAAATCCGACACCTTGTACCCGACCATGTACGTTGACACTTACGTATTTCATTCGCATCACCTCTTGTCCAATGGTATCATAATGAATCCATCCATTGAACCCTTGTTTTTATTCAACAGAAGCGAATCCTTTTATTTTCTTATGGCTTTTGACATCAGATCCACTTGTCAAAGCATGGATTGCTTCTTATGTCCAAGCCAATAGCTTCCCGTTTTCTTTTTTCTTCTCCATAACACTGCAGCGAAAATCAACAATGCAGTCATTACAATCGTAAGCCCGTACATAAAAAGTTCCGTTCCCATATAAAAGAAAATATCTCCTGCGTTAAAACCATTCAGATGAATGCGGTACGGATCGCCTACTGGATGACTGACCGTAATAAACAAATCATTATTGTAATAAACGCTCGGCGGTACTTCTTTTGTCATATGAATCATGTTGCCGTCTTGGTCTTCATAGACTAGCGCCAGGAAGTATTGACTGCTCACATATCGACCCGCATTCAAGTCAAAATCCCTATCAGTAATCAAAGCTGTTATTTCCTGCTGCTTTCCACCATGAGCTTGAATTGTACTGAAAAAGCTCTTTCCCATAGAAATATAGGAAAATAAAAGTCCGATGCAAATACCTCCGATGAATATGCTAGATATCAACCGACTGAGCCACTTATCATGTCTTTCCGTCCACCTTTCAACCACCGGAATATGGATAAGCTGATAAATGACAAAAAAGAATGGATAGATAAGAAAGACTCCCATCAGAATAAGATGTTCATACAATTCAGAACGTACATCCTTGTCGCTGAAAGCTGTACCTAACATCCTACCCTTAATCGTTTTTCCGACTTCCAACTGCTCGAATTCATCTCTTGAGACTTGCGCATATGTCCTTGCTGAATTTTTATAGATAACGTTCGTCTCCATCTCGTCCTCAAACAAGCCATAATAGGTCATTCTTCCAAATAGATCACGCTCCACTGTTTTCCCTTGGACTATTTGCTTCGACTGCTCATCCTTTTGCTGCTGAACTAATGTGTAAAGTTCTTTGGATTCGCCAACAACCCCATTCACAAACGCAATGAACACAACTATTCCAATTAAATAGAGGGAGATACGCTTCATTACTTCCATAATCCATTCCCCTTCCCCCTAACAACAACGTATTCGGTACTTTTTCATAAGGGAACCTATTTCATCTATGTATAAATCCTACTGCCATTCTGCTTACGTATAGTGCAACATCCCGTGATTACTGATTTCCGTAATAATTTTTGTCATTTCTTCCGCAGATTCCTGCATACCACTACTTAACCATTTTTCAATGATATGGATACTGCCGCTAATAACAAACAACGTAATATAGGTCAAATGATTTTCCTCGATTCGCTTACTTCCCTGTTCCAGATTTGTCCGTATATGAACCTGCGCCGATTCCATAACCCGGTGCTGGAATCCTTTGCTGCCATGGTCTCCAAAGAGAATACGAAAATGCTCGCTTCGGCTCACGACATAATCCAGTAAATATTTTGTCATTGCCAGCATTTCCTTCTCTTTTTTATAGTCATATTGAAGCAATGTTTGATTCAACTCTTGAATAATTTCATCCTCGATTTTATTCAATAAATCATACTGATCCGTATAATGACTGTAAAATGTGGAACGGTTGATATCTGCAAGCGCGCATAATTCTTTTATCGTTATGGATGAAATTGGTTTATCGTTTAATAGCTCCAATAAGCTTTCCTTTAAAACCATTCGTGTATATTTTTTTCGGCGGTCTAATTTTTCTTCCATTGTAAAACCCTTTCATTAACCGTTTTCCAACAATAATCCAATAAATGTTGCGCAACCAACACGATTTACGCAACTGTTTGTTGTGTAACTAACATGATGTATATATAATAATAAGATAAAAGCATGAAATCATCAAGATATGGGGAAATGACATTGACAAATATAATCATACGTTTCAAAAAGACCGTCGTTATTCTTTTTCTAACATTAACGGTACTGTCAGCAATTGCTTTCTTCTTTGTAGATGTAAATTATAATATGCAAGATTATTTACCTGAGAAGGCGGAATCGACAGTTGCCTTAAATATGATGGAACAAGAATTCTCCAGCGGTGTTCCGAACACACGAGTCATGATTGAGGATGTCACCATTCAAGGGGCAATAACCTATAAGCATGAGTTAGAAGCAATTGATGGTGTTACAGAGGTTCAATGGCTGGATGATGTAGTAGATCTGAGAACTCCTATTGAGTTTGCGGATAAAGCAACCGTTGAAAATTATTATCAGGATGAAAAGGCACTTTATTCAGTAACAATAGAAAGCGGAAAAGAGGTCGAAGCGACCAATCAAATTTACGCTCTGATCGGAGAAGAAAACGCCATTACTGGTGAAGCAGTAAATACAGCTACACAGCAAGAGATGACCGGTCAGGAAACGATGTATGCTGCCGCATTACTAGTCCCGATTATTATTATCATCTTAGTATTATCAACGAATTCATGGGTAGAACCGGTATTATTCTTAACCGCAATTGGGGTTTCTGTTCTTATTAATCTTGGAACAAATATCTTTATTGGCGAGGTTTCATTTATTACGCAATCCGTAGCGCCAATTCTCCAGCTGGCCGTCTCGCTGGATTATGCGATCTTCCTGCTTCATAGTTTCCAAGACTATCGAAGTAAGGAATACAAGCCAGGCGAAGCTATGAAACTGGCGATAAAAGAATCACTCCCAGTAATAAGCTCCAGTGCATTAACCACTTTCTTTGGTTTTAGAGCACTAATGTTTATGGATTTTGAGATTGGTTCAGATTTGGGATTAAACCTAGTTAAAGGGATTGTATTAAGCTTTATTAGTGTTATTGTATTTTTACCTGCATTGACATTAGTATGCTACAGCTGGATTGACAAAACAAAACACAAAACATTTATCCCACCAGTTTTTAAAGGTGTTGGTGAGAAGCTATTGAAGTTAAAAATACCTGCGATTGCTATTGTCCTTCTCTTAACAGTGCCGAGCTTTTTGGCTCAAAATAGCACCTCCTTTACATATGGTATGGGCGAGCAACCAGAGGACACCCGTTTGGGCATGGATATTAAGCAAATTGAGGAAACCTTTGGGGAGACGACATCAATTGTACTATTGGTACCAAATAATGATGTGGGAAAAGAGCTGGAAATGATCCAGGAAATTGAAAATATGAATCATGTATCATCTGTTATTGGATATGCCAATATGGTTGGCAGTACGATTCCACAGGATTTTTTGGAAAGAAATGTTACGGAACAATTCTTATCTGAAAACTATAGTCGGATCATTATTAATACCGATGCTGGAACAGAAGGAGACATTCCTTTCCAGCTCGTAGACCATGTTCGTGAAATATCCACCTCCTATTATGGAGATGAGGCACTCACGCTTGGGGAAAGTGTTGCTTTATTTGATATGAAAGAAACGATAACAAAGGATAATAGATTGGTGAATATCCTTACCGTAGCAACGATTGGGCTAGTATTGCTATTTACCTTTCGATCACTCTCAATCCCAGTCATTCTGCTGCTTACAATTCAATCAGCAGTTTGGATTAACTTAGCGTTTCCTTACTTTACAGATACATCCTTAGTCTTTGTCGGCTATTTAATTGTTAGTACCGTTCAGCTGGCCGCAACCGTCGACTATGCTATTCTGCTAACCGAAACGTACAAACATCACCGGCAGAGGATGCCTAAATTACCCGCGATTAAAAAGACACTTGATGAAAAGCTATTTTCGATTGCAGTATCGGCATCCATTCTTTCAAGTGTTGGATTTATCCTATGGCTGACATCATCGAATCCAATTGTCGGTTCGATTGGATTGCTGCTGGGAAGAGGCGCGCTGCTTGCGTTTATACTTGTTATCACCTTCCTTCCAGCCATGCTTATCGTTTTAGATAGAATCATTGAGAAAACTTCGATTGGGATGAAATTTTATAAGAAGAAGGAGGAAGCCCATGAAGACAATTAAATGGTTATGGCTAACTTTAGCAATCTTTTTCCTTCCCGTGCTGACGACATATGCCTCCCCGAATACATTAGAGGATACAGCAGAAAAAGAGCAGGGAAATGGAGAAATCGCCAGCAGGAATGAAGTGATTTACGCGAATTTGCAAGCTGGCGGTAATCTTAAAGGGATTTACGTGGTTAATTCCTTTGAATTAACCAAGCCGGGCATCATCGAAGACTACGGTAATTATACAGAAATTAAAAACTTAACCGATACATCTGCGATCGAACAGAATAAAAACAATGTCCGAATCAACGCAGAGACAGATAATTTCTTTTATCAAGGCAACCTTGGAGAAGCAAAGGAATTACCTTGGCAATTTACAATTGACTATTACATCGATGGCAAAGAGGTTAATCCAGATGATATCCCTGGCATGACAGGAGATGTCGAAATAACCATCGATGTGCAGCAAAATAAAGATGCTGCTGCAGCCTTCTTTGAAAATTATATGCTGCAAATTTCGGTTCCTTTAAATACCGATTATTTTCAGGACATCAAGGCAGAGGATGCAACAATTGCAAATGCTGGAAAGTACAAGCAAATTACCTTTACAGTAATGCCAGATGAAGAAAAGAAATTCTCTATTGAAGCAACAACCGATCAATTTGAAATCGACGGTATTGAAATAGCTGCCTTGCCGCCTTCCATTGGTGTAGAAGGACCTGATACCGATGAACTGACAGAGGAATTTCAGTCATTGACAGATGCGATTGGTGATATTGATAATGGTGTCGGGGAATTACGTGACGGAATAGACGGGCTGGCTTCCGGACTTCATCAGCTGGAAGATGGCTCTGCACAATATAAAAATGGTATGGATGAATTGAACGGGTCCAGCAGCCAATTGATAGATGCCTCTTCACAAATAAATAATGCACTTGCATCCGTTCAAAAAGAAGTTGAAAAGGCGAGTGGCATAACAACTATAGAAGAGCTAGAAGATTTGGATTTTGCAGTTTCTGAGATGATATCCAGCTTGGAAGAGCTTGCCGATGGAATGGATCAATTTGGTTCAAACTATGAAAAGGCAAATCAAGCATTGCAGGATGCGGTGAAGCAAATTCCAGAATCAAGTATTACGGAAGCGGATATTGCAGCTTTATACGAAAGTGATGCAGATCAGGAGGTAATCGAAGAATTAGTAGCTACTTATCAAGCTGCCCAAACGGTTAAGGGCGCTTATAAAGCCGCATCAGAAGCATTCGATTCAGTTGGATCAAACCTAAATACCTTTAGTGATTCTACTCGAGAAGCAGCAAATTATTTACGATCACTTACAGACGGCCTTGAAGAGTCCATCAGCGAAATCGATGTGGATGAAGGCATCAATCAATTAATCGGCGGCATGGAAGAAATGGCATCTAACTACAATCAATTTCATGAAGGACTGGTTGCCTACACAAATGGTGTTAATGAACTGGCAACTTCCTACCAAGGTATCCATGATGGAATTGGAGAATCTGCCAAAGGTGCTGACCAGCTAACAGATGGTGCTGATGAACTGCGCAGCGGCACAGCACAGCTGCATGATGCAACTTCCAGCATTCCAGAGGAAATGCAGGAAGAAATTGATGCTATGCTTTCTCAATACGATAAATCAGATTTCGAGCCTGCTTCCTTTGTATCGGAAAAAAATGATAAGCTTACCGATTCAGTACAGTTTGTTATTCGTACTGATAGTTTGAAAAAAGAACAAGAAACAGAAACAGCAGATGAAGTACCTGAGGAAAAAGAAGGATTTTTTGAAAAGCTGAAAAATCTATTTCGATAACCGCTTTAAAGTGACGTTCAAAAAGGAGGATAAAAAGGACCGAGAAGTTCGAGGCGGCATAGCTTTGAGTACAGGGCTTCCACAGGATGTGGTGACTTCTGTATTGTCCACAGGACGTGTCGGTAGTTAGTCGAAGATTCCCTGTTCTTTATGTGCCATTTTTACCGGACTTTTTGAACAACCTCTTAAAAAGAAATATCCCCTTTAGCAGATTCATAGGAAAGAGAATCGCTAAAGGGGATATCTTTATATAGAACCCTCCAATACCCTCTTATGAAAAACACGTGAGAGTTGTGTCGAAGAATCAAAAAAGGTAGTATAAAGGAAATAGAAAAAACATCTAAAGTTATTGGAGTGGAACAGATGGATAATAAAATTAAAATCGGCATTGTAGGTTATGGAAACCTGGGAAGAGGCGCAGAAGCTTCCATTATGCAGCAGCCTGATATGGAGCTTGTTGCTGTATTTACGAGAAGAGATCCTCAAAGCGTGCAAATCTTAAACAGCAATGTAAAAGTATTGCATATTGATGAAGCACCGAATTATACAGATGACATCGATGTTATGCTAATCTGTGGTGGCTCTGCAACTGACCTGCCTGAGCAGGTTCCGCATTTTGCTAAGCTTTTCAATACGGTGGACAGCTATGACACCCATGCAAAAATACCTGAATTCTTCGCATCCGTAGACAAGCCTGCCAAGGAAAGCGGGAAAATAAGTATTATTTCTGTAGGCTGGGACCCAGGCATGTTCTCCATTAATCGCGTGCTTTCTGAAGCACTATTACCGCAAGGAGAAACATATACATTCTGGGGCAAAGGTTTAAGCCAAGGTCATTCCGATGCAGTCCGTCGGGTGGATGGCGTAAAAAATGGCGTTCAATATACAATCCCTTCTGAGGCGGTAATTGAGCAAGTGAGAAACGGTGAAAACCCAGCGGTAGCTAAGAATGACCGCCATGTCCGTGAATGCTATATTGTTGCCGAGGAAGGCGCGGACAAGCAAAAAATTGAAGAAGAAATCAAAACAATGCCAAATTACTTTGAACCATACGATACAACTGTTCATTTTATCTCTGAAGAAGAATTGAAACGCGATCACTCTGCAATGCCGCATGGTGGATTTGTCATTCGCAGTGGTGAAACCGGAGAAGGCAGTAAGCAGATTGTGGAGTACAGCTTAAAATTAGAAAGTAATCCGGAATTTACAGCAAGTGTGTTAACTGCTTATGCACGTGCTGCATACCGCTTAAATAAAGAGGGACAAAGCGGTGCAAAAACCGTTTATGATGTTGCACCAGGCTATATCTCACCAAAAACGGCTGAAGAATTACGCAGAGATTATTTATAAAACATTATCCCTTTTTCGAGAATCTTCCTCTTTACCGAGTGGAAGATTCTTTTATTTTTGTATATAGGTGCCTAATTCCTTAACCTTTACCAATTGAAACTGCTCTTTGCAATCGAGCATCGTCAACAAGTCCCCCGCTACACTTGTAACAGAGGACTTGTTGATACATCCATTCAATTGCACCAGCATTTACTTCATAAACGCTTCGATTTCCTCTAAATCAGGCAACGCACTAATTGCGCCCTGACTCGTAGTAACTAAAGCTGCTGCGGCATTTGCAAACCGGCCCATTTCAGCCAATTCCTTAAGGGTAAGGTCAGGAAGTTCCTTTTTCATTGCTGCAAAATGGTATAAAAATGCACCGATAAAGGAATCTCCTGCCCCGGTTGTATCAATGGCTTTCACATTGAATCCTTCCACCGATATTTCATCCATCCCCCTATAAAAGCTCACACCATCCTTACCCCGAGTAATAATCACTAAGGAAGCATCCCCAGCTAAAAGCGAACGAATCGCTTTCGCCTCATCTGCCTGTCCCGTGATAAAAGCCAGTTCATCCTCACTCACTTTTAAAATGTCTGCATAGGGAATAAATTCCTGAATTGTTTGTTGGTAGGCATCCAGGTCATCCCATAGGCTCTTCCGGACATTTGGATCGAAACAGACCGTCCCGCCAGCTTCCTTGATGTTGCATATTGCTTCCACATGTGCATACTTCACATCTGCCTCTATTAAATCAACGGAGCAAAAATGCAAAATATCATCTGAAGAGAATGCTATTTTCCCTACATCCTTTTTATTTAACAGCATATCTGCACTTGGTTTTCGGTAAAAGACAAAATCTCTTTCCCCGTCTTCTTTCAGCGCGACAAAAGCAAGTGCCGTATTAGCTTTTGCTGTATGAAGCATGTGTGTAACATCCACATCATTTTCAGATAACGTATTCTTTAAAAAGTAGCCGAAATGGTCTTCCCCGACTTGGCCAATGAAGCTGCTGCGGCCACCAAGTTTTGCAACTGCGGCTGCAACATTGGCAGGAGCTCCTCCTGGCATTTTTTTAAAACTAACAACATCTTGAATAGGAGCGCCAATTTCATGCGGGATAAAGTCGATCAATGCTTCTCCAATCGTGTAGACTTTTTTCATGTTCTCCAACATCCATTTCTTATTTATTTCGAAACAAATAAAATCTCATCTTGCCCTGCAGTTACTTGCTGTATCGTTTTTTCCTCAACCTCACGCATCTCCTCTGTATTCGTGATGATAATCGGAGTTATTGAGCTTTTAGCTTTCTCACGGACGATCTCCATGTCAAAGTGGATCAGTTTATCCCCTTGCTTCACCTGTTCTCCTTCTCCAACAAATGAAGTAAACCCCTCTCCATTAAGGCTAACCGTCTCAAGCCCAATATGAATTAGAATCTCCGCTCCATTTTCAGCACGAATTCCAACCGCATGCTTCGTCGGAAACACTTGAATAATCTCTCCATTTACAGGTGAAACAACGTCTCCGTTTTTCGGCTTGATCGCAACTCCGTCACCCATCATTTTTTCGGAAAATACAGGGTCCGGCACTTCCTCCAATGCAACAACTTCACCGCTAACCGGCGCAATCAAAGTAATATCGGTTACTTCTTCTTTTTTCTTAAACAATTTCCCAAACATAATAAAACCTCCAGCTTAATATTCCGTAACTCTTTTTATATTCCACTTCCTTACATCCATTTTAACATGGCCACCCTTAGCAATAAAACGGATTTCGCCGGTGTCTGGATTATCAAACACCCTTGAGGTAAACACTTCTTCTCCATTATTGACAAAGATTTCGATGGAAGAGGAATCTTTAAACATCCGGATATATTGGAGACTCTCTAACTCGCAGTGTCTGCTTTCCACACCAATGCCAGAAAATTCCCCGCGCTGGAATGTACAAACTTGTGCAACCGCATCATAATGGAAGCTGTTCTTCTCACCTATCATAATAGAGAAATTCGGCGCCTCCAATTTGCTGATCGCTATTTCTAACTCAAACACCTGGCCATTTACTCGTGGAAGTGCCATACCCTTATTCGTAACAATAACATCAGCATGCCGAATCTCATCCTGACGTAATATTTGAAGCTCTGCTACTGGGTGCTGAACCAGTTTTCCGTTCTTCCACTCAAGCTCTCTTGGCAATGTTAAGGCATGAATCCATTCCTTTTTAATTGTAGGCTGAACCGAATCATTTTCCTGAGCATTTCCCATCCAGCCTACTAAAATCCGACGCCCTGATGCATCTGTTGTCGTTTGCGGGGCATAAAAATCAAAGCCTCTATCCAGTTCTTCAAAAGCACCATGATGAAAAGAAACTTTTTCATAATCAACATTCCCAGCGAAATAGCCGGATTGGAAAATATTATTGAACGCAAACCCTTGGGCTTCTAATCCTTGGGGACATACAATCAAAATATCCTTCCCATCAAGCTTAAACAGGTCCGGGCATTCCCACATATAACCGAAGTCTGACAACCCATGATGGCCACTTCCTGCCAATGTACCTTGGAATCTCCAGTTTTCGAGGTCTAAGGACGTATAAACCACTACTTCTCCTGTCTCATCTTCTGTCTGTGCACCAAGCACCATGTACCACTGACCATCTTTTTCAAATACCTTTGGATCACGGAAGTGCGGCGTATATCCAGATGGAACATGAATGACAGGCCCCTTTTTTTCAAAATGAATGCCATCCTCAGAAATTGCCAGACATTGATAAGTTTCGCGATTACCTCGTTCATTTTTTACGTTCCCTGTATAAAAAACATATAACTTCTCTTGAAAAACAATTGCACTTCCGGAATAACAACCGTTCTTGTCATAATTCTGATCCGGTGCTAAAGCTATTCCAGCATCCTGCCAGTGAACTAAATCATCGGAAATAACATGTCCCCAGAACTTCGAACCATGCTCCGTCTGAAACGGATTCCACTGGTAAAACATATGGTACTGACCCTTATAAAAGACAAAACCATTCGGGTCATTTAATAACCCGACCGGCGGCATAATATGGTAATGCAGCCGGTACGAATCACGAGCAACGATCGCTTTTAAATCATGTATTCTATTATATGCACGCTGTTTAAGTTCATTTGATGACTGTCTCATATTTCTCTCCTTATGCATGTTCCTTTTGTGTATCTTTATCCGAATACCCAAACATCCAAGTCAACACGAAGGCCACTGCAATCGCTACAAGGTTAACGAGAATATAAAGGAAAAGCTGTCCATCCAAGTATAAAAGCGTACCTGGTATTACGGTAATTGCCATACCTGATCCCGCAAGACTAAGGATTGACGCAAGGAAACCCCCGGCAGCCCCACCAATTAATCCCATTACAAATGGTTTTCCATAGCGTAAGTTGACACCAAAAATGGCTGGTTCTGTTATCCCTAAGAATGCGGATAAAGATGACGGCATTGCCAACGCTTTTAGCTTCTTATGCTTTGTTTTTAAACCAACGGCTAACGCTGCACCACCTTGTGCGGCAACAGCCGAAGTAATAATAGCGTTATACGGATTATTTCCAAGGTTTTCTAACAACTGAATTTCCAACATGTTAAAAATATGATGTACCCCAGTAATAACGATAATTTGATTAAAGAAGCCAAGCAGTATTCCCGCTAAACCGAACGGCAACCCTAATACATACAAGGCAGCATCCAGAATGTAACCTTCAACCATATGGAATATCGGGCCGATAATGAATAGGGACGCAATACTCATGAGCAGTAATGTCAGAAAAGGGGTTACAATTAAATCAAATGTTTCTGGCACACGCTTACGTATCGCTTTTTCCAATTTCGCGCCGATTATACCAGCGATAAACGCAGGAAGCACGGCACCTTGATAGCCAACAACAGGAATGAATCCAAAAAACATCAGTGGCTCAGCACCAGTGGCAACCCCCCATGCATTTGGTAATGCGGGGCTAACAAGCATCAGTCCAAGTACAACTCCAATAATCGGTGTCCCGCCAAACACACGGAAGGTCGACCAAGCAATTAATGCTGGCAGAAATATAAATGCTGTATCCGTTAAAATTTCCGTATAAAGCAGAAAATTACTTGATATATCATCTGCAGTTAATCCAAAAAGAGACAAAATCTCTTCCTGCATGATAAGTCCCCGAAGCCCCATAAAAAGACCTGTTGCAACAAGAACCGGAATAATTGGAACAAACACATCTCCAAACGTACGAATTGCTCGCTGCAGCTTGTTGCCTTTCTTACCAGCCTCTTTCGATTGCTCCGATTTTGTAGACGTTTTCAAATCGAATTTAGCTATTTCCTCATAAATTCGATTTACCGTTCCAGTGCCAAAAATAACCTGATACTGTCCTGAGTTGAAAAAAGCGCCCTTTACCTTGTCAATTTCCTCCACGCTCTTCTTATCGACTTTTTCTTCATCTCGAATAATGAACCTCATTCTCGTCGCACAATGGGTAACAGATTCAATATTGTCAGAACCCCCGACAGACTTAATGAGCTCTTCTGCTATTTTTTTATTGTCAGACATAAACTTTCACGCTCCTTTTTAAATTATGGAATCGATTCCACATCGTTCACAAAATAATATGCTTATAATTAAATGATATGGAAAGAGATATGGAATCGATTCCAGACAGCATGGTATGAAATCGGTTTCCGATTTTATTATACACTCTTACGAATTATTAGTCTATAGTCCATCACTACTTTTTCTTGAAACGGTTTAGAATCAATGCTGGCTAAAATTTGTCTAGCCCCTTCCTCACCCGCTTTTTCATTTTGATAATCAACTGTCGTCAAAGATGGCTCCAGATACTGCGACATTTCCGATGCCCCGATCCCAGCAATCGCCATCTCTGTTGGAATTTCAATCCCATGCTCTTTTAGGCAGCTCATCGCTCCAATTGCCAGTCGATCCGTAACAGCAATAGTTGCAGTTGGCTTGTTCACAGCGTTTTTTAATATTTTTTCCATCGCCTCACGTCCTGAGTCAATATCAAAAATCCCTTTTTGAACCCAAGCCTTCTCGACTGCCAAACCCTGCGCAGCCATTTCATCCAAAAAGCCTTTCTTCCGAAAATACCCCACTGCCCGATCAGATTCATCCACACCAATAAAGGCAATTTTCTCATATCCTTTTTGAATAAAGAATCTCGTCAACTCTCTCGTTGCATGATAATCATCATAGGTAATGTGTATGACACCCTCTGCTTCCTGCCCAATCATGACTAATGGAATATTGATTTCCTTTATTTTTTTCATTAGCTTTGCGTCCGTATTCGTAGCAATCAAAACGATCCCATCTACTTGGCGCACCTTCAGCAAATCCAAATATTCCAGTTCTTTTTCTTTATCATGATCCGTATTTGCCAAGAAAAATTGGTAGCCATGCTTAGAGAGCTCCCTCCCCAAACCAGTCACAATTCTACTTGGTGTTTCCGTTTGAATCGTCGGCAAAATAACCCCGATAACCTTCGTCTTCTTTGTTCTCAGTGATTTTGCATGTTCACTTGGAACATATCCAGTCTCCTTGACGACCTGTTCTACTCGTTTCCTTGCATCCTCGCTTACATAGCCAGAATCATTTAACACACGGGAAACCGTAGATCTTGAAACCTTTGCCATCTCTGCAATATCTTTTATTGTTATCACTTTATATCCTCCTGGGAGAGATATAGCTTTATCCCTCTATCGTTCTGTTTTTCCTCCGCAGACTCCGGAGTTTAATGATAGTCATGAGCTGTTTTATTATACCATGATTAACGAATGTGAAGTAGGTATTGGTTCGTTAGAATATTTACCCCCCCACAAGCACCTACCCACATAATTTGAATAAACTATAATCATACCCACACCTATTTTATTAAAGTCGATTATAAACAAAGGAGTGAAAGGGTAAGATGACTAACCTTTTTTACTATACCGTTCAACCAGGTGATAATTATTGGTTGCTGGCACATCGATATCAAACAACTGCAGAAGAAATTTTTGCTGTTAATCCTGGAATAAACCCCAACTATCTGCATATCGGGCAAAAAATTTCGATACCAGTCGCACATTCGCCCAACCAGCAAGTACGACCAGATCATTGTATAAGCCAAGCAGAGGTTGATTATCGAAATGATATGCGAAGTCTTTGGGAGGAGCATGTGGCGTGGACGAGAATGGCAATTATCAGTCTTACATTTAATTTGCCAGATATCGATTTTGTCCTGACACGCCTGCTGAGAAATGCGACAGACATGGGTAATATGATTCGCCGCCTATACGGGGATGTTGTTGCGGAAACGTATGGCAACTTGATTAAAGAGCATCTTCTAATTGCGGCAGACCTAGTTAAAGCAGCATTAGCTGGTGACGAGCAAGCAGCAATGACGGCAGAGCAGAGATGGTACGCAAATGCAGATGAAATTGCTGTTTTCCTAAACAGCATTAATCCTCTTTTAACAGAAGAAGCAGTCCGCGAGATGTTTTATCACCATTTAGACTTAACAAAACAAGAAGCGGTAGCGATGATTAACAAAGACTATCAAAAAGATATCGAGGTATATGATCAAATTGAGAAACAAGCAAGACAAATGGCAGATACGATCTCCGATGCGATGGTAAAAGCTTATCCGAGTGTGTTTTAGATGTTTACAAACCATCTTAATAGAGTAAGCAGATGATATAATCCTCTTACTCTATTATTGATAATATTGTTTCAAAAACAATGCTTTCCGATTTATTTTAACCAAACTTAACAATCTATCCAATCTCCGTTAATATTCCACTGGCATAATGAAACTAATAACAATAAGGAGTGGATACATTTGAGAATTGCTTTTATTGGAGATTTACATTACCCATCTATGATCGGTAAAAACGAGAAAGTAAAAGAAGCCAGGGATGCATTTTATGCTAAATTTCTTCATACTTTTTTTGAATTAGAAGCTGATTATTATGTTTCCATTGGTGACTTAACCAACTTCGGAAAAGAAGATGAACTGCACGAAGTCTATGAAATCATTCGTAAATACGAGAAACCTTTTATTCACACATTTGGCAACCATGACTTATATGGTGTCTCAAGAGATGAAGTTCTAAACATTTCTAACAGCGAACAAAATATTTCAATTGCAACAGATAAAGTAAACATTATCTCCCTGGAAACAGCCCGGGACCACGATCATGAAGATTATGGCGGTTACATAAGCGATAAGCAATTACAATGGCTGAAAGCCGAAATTGAAGAAAGCGAAGAAAAGCTTGTAATTATCTTTGCTCACCATCCAGTATATGATACAACAGCAAATTCCAATTTTCCTTACTTATCCATTCAACCCGATATTCCTATTCTTGACGTTTTGCGTAAAAAGAAAGGAAACGGCATTTACATAAATGGCCATAATCACAAAGATTCTATTGAAACGATAGATAACTGGACATTTGTTCAAGCGAATGCTGTACTTGATGATCAAAGCATTCGCGTATTGGAAATAAATGATAACGAAATTTCGATTCAATCGTTTAATGCTGCAACTTCAGAATTAAAAAGTATGGCCCAAATTATTGGTTCTAATATTAATCATTTTCAATTGAGTCCTCTAGGTATGGGCACTACACCAAACCGTGAAATTGTAATCAAGAAAACAGTAACAGTTTAAGAAACGTGGTGGCAAGGATTCCTGCTAGGGGGCCTTGCCCTTTTTTTATAGAAAATCTCCTTTTCTGCATTAGCTTCCCAATTAACCTTTCCCCTGTAACTAAAAGAGGATGGACCACTAATGTCCACCCTCCGAATATGTATTCACTTAACTCCCGTATACGTAAATGCCCTAATAATATGGCGCTGTGCAAAGAAGAAGATAATTAAAATTGGTATAACAAGAATCACATTACCCGCCATTAAAATATTCCATGCGACGCCACCATCCACCTGCCTAAGCTGTGCAATTCCAACAGGAAGGGTACGTGCCTGTTCTGTAGTTGTCATAACAAGCGGCCAGAAATAATCGTTCCAATGCGTAATAAAATTGAATAGACCCAATGTAATTAACGTTGGTTTTGCCATTGGCACCATAATCTTCATCATAATTTTGAAGTCAGTTGAATTATCCAAACGCGCTGCCTCTAATAATTCTTCTGGAACTTGCTTAAACGTTTGCCGCAGCATGAAAATACCGAATGCGCTTGTAGCAAATGGCAAAATCAATCCCCATAAGGTATCAAGAAGTCCCCAGTCACTTAAATTTAAAAATACTGGCAGGAAAATAAGCTGAGCGGGAATCATCATGGTGACCATGACTAAGCTGAACAGCACATTTTTGAAACGAAATTCATATCTGGCAAATGCATATGCTGCAGGAATAACGGTAATAAATTGAAAGATTAAAATTCCCACCGACACAAGAACACTATTAATAAAGTATTGTAGAAATGGTCCAGAATTCCATGCCAGCTCAAAGTTTCCCCAAATCAGGCTATCTGGAATCCATTTTGGCGGGAACACCATTGTTTCTCCCAATGTTTTTAAACTCGTGGAAATCATCCAAACAAACGGCATGGCGAAGATAGCAACCATTATAATTAAACCGATTATATTTAGTATTTTTAAAGGCAAGGATGTTTTCAAAGTACGCATTCCCTTCTATTGATAGTGGACTTTTTTACTCAGAACTTTAAAATAAAGCAATGTTAAAATACTTAAAATGACTAATAAAATAACACCGGCTGCTGATGCATAGCCAATTTTAAAGAATATAAAGCCGTTTTCATATATGTAGTATACAAGCGTGTTTGTTGAATTAAGTGGTCCACCCTTTGTAATAATGCTGATCGTTTCAAAAACCTTAATGGAGTCCAAAATCCCTATAATCGTTAAGAAAAATAAGCTAGGCGATAACATCGGAAAGGTGATTTTTGCAAATCGCCGCCAGGATGGTGTGCGATCTAAGGCAGCTGCTTCATATAAATGCTTTGGAATACTTTGAAGCCCAGCTATAATAATTAACGTAAAATAACCTATGTTTTTCCAAACTGCTATAATAATCAGCGAAGGTAAAGCTGTTTTGGGGTCTGTCAGCCAAGGTACCTTTTCTAACCCGACTAAGCTTAAAATCCAATTTAATAAACCATAGTCAGCATCCATTATCCACATCCATAACATCGCAATAGATACAAGCGAAATAATGTGCGGACTGAATACAGCTCCTTGAACAAAGCTGTACATCCAGCCTTGCTTATTCAGCCAAATAGACATTAACAGTGAAATGCTAATTGAAAATAATACGGTAAAAAAGGTATACATCAGCGTGTTACGGATCACCTCGAGAAACATAGTATCTGCCAGCAATTCTTTGAAATTTCCGAGACCAACAAATGTTTTATCCGGGCTAATAAAGTTCCAATCATGAAAGCTTAAGTAAATCATATAAAAAATCGGCTGAATGAAAAATACGATAAATACGATAATGGCGGGCGCCACCAAAAGATACGGGCGCCACTTTGCTAATCTCATACGAGCACCTCTCCTCTAGTCTCCGCGATAGGACCTTCAAAAGACACTCCATCCGTACAAATCCGATTGCCTTGCGTATCAAAGTAATATAATTTCTCCATTGGAATGGTCACATGCACCTTTTCCGTATCTATTAATGGGGCTTGAAAGCTTTTTATTTGAAACTGCCCTGCATCGCTGTTTACCAAATAAAGTGTTTCAGAGCCAAGTGTTTCCATTGTAACAATCTCACATGATAGATTTATCCCAGAAGTCGCCTGCTTCTCCATTTGCATATTCGCGTGCTCTGGCCGAAAACCAATATGAGAAATTCGTCCGTCTGTAATCATGCCGCCATTTCCTTCTAACACTGATTTTGGCAGAACATTCATTGACGGGGTACCAATAAATCGGGCTACAAACTGGTTCGCTGGATTATGATACACTTCCATTGGTGCTGCCTGCTGCATAATATGGCCTTTATCTAAAATAACAATCTCATCTCCCATCGACATTGCCTCCACCTGATCATGGGTTACATAGATAAAGGTTGTTCCTAATCGTTTATGCAACTGGATTAATTCTGTTCGCATTTGGCCGCGCAATTTCGCGTCTAAGTTGGATAATGGTTCATCAAAAATAAATACATTCGGCTTTTTTACCATTGCCCGGGCTAACGCCACACGCTGACGCTGTCCACCAGATAAGTTTTGTGGCTTCTTATCCAGATATTCCGTAAGATCCACAATCTCAGCTATTTCTTCTACCATTTTTCTTCGTTCTGCTTTTGGTATTTTCATATTTTCCAAGCCAAATTCAATGTTGCCTCTGACAGACATCGTTGGATACAACGCATAGTTTTGGAAAACCATGGATATGCCTCTTTTTCCAGGTGCCACATCATTTACTAACTGATCTCCGATCCAGATTTCGCCTGCGGAAACTTCTTCTAGACCGGCGATAATTCGGAGTGTTGTCGATTTCCCGCATCCAGAAGGACCAACCAAAACCGTAAATGAGCCATCTTGGATTTCCAAATTCATATCCTCAATTACTTTTTTATTATTACCATACGCTTTCGATACATTTTTCAATTGAATTTTAGCCATGATATAACTCCTTAAAGTTAAAATTGATTCATAGGGACGTGCTGTGTAATACCACGCCCCTATGTAAAAACACTTATTTAATCACATTTGATGAACGTTCTGCTGCTTGATCTAAAACATCTGCAGCTTCCAAACTTGTATCGAGCATTAAACGCTGAATTTCTTCGACAAGAATTTTTACTACTTCAGGATATCCTTCAATCATTGGACGGGCATTCCCATATTGCAATTGATCTACTGCAACTTTAAACTGTGGTTTTTCTTCGTAGAGCTCTTGCATGGTGTCTGACTCCACCGCAGAGAGTCTGCTTGGCAAATATCCAGTATACTCACTAGCATAAGCAGTCTGTTCTGAAGCAGTCATGAATTTAATGAATTCCCATGCAGCTTGCTGCTTTTCTTCATCTAATCCAGAAGTCATTACTAAATTCGCCCCTCCAGTTGGAACACTTCGTTGTTCATTCTCTGGGAACATGATTGTTTCTAATTCGTAACCATTTTCTTCTGCTAATTGCAACATTAAGGTTAAGTCAGCTGTAGAAGAGAAATACATTCCCGCACGTCCAGTAGCAAAATCCTGTCTCGCCATATCAGCTGCTTGTAGTGGTTCTCCACCTGGAACACGCATCGATCCACTCTCTACCATTCCTTTCCATAGGTTTAGAGCCTCCACTCCTCCCTCTCCGTTAAAAACAATCTCACCATTTTCATTGACCATCTCTCCACCAGCTTGAGCAACAAATGCTTCATAGAACCAAATATCTACCGGCATGGAAATTCCTACATGTTCGTCATCTGTTAATTTTTCAGCTGCTGATTGAAAGTCTTCCCAAGTTTGGATAGATGCTGGATCAATCCCTTTTTCTTCAAACATTGTCTTATTAATATAAACAATTGGTGTACTTCTTAAGTATGGAAGGCCATAAAGCTTGTCATCCACATAGGAGTTCCCCATTAAACCAGGATTAAAGTCATCCATATCAATTTCATCTGCATCTTCTTCAACAAAGGCTGTTAAATCTTGGGTCATACCAGATTTAGCAAATGTCTCAATTGAAGCAATCTCATTTTGTGTTACTTCTGGAGCGTTACCAGCCGCAAATGCTGCCTGCGTCTTTGAATGCAGCTCATCATAGCTGCCCTGGAATTCAGCAGTAACATGAATCTCGTCCTGCATTTCATTAAATTGCTCTACCAGATTTTCATTGTTTTCTCCTATCTTATCTCCCCATGCATACCAATACGTAATTTCAATCGGGCCATCGCCTTCAGAATCTGACTCCGAGTTTCCGCTTGAACCTGTGGCCTCGTTATTACCACATGCTGCAAGTATAAGTACCATTACAGTGAACATTATTAAATAAGAAAGCTTCTTCATTTTTTCATTCCCCCATGTTTTAAATTGGAATTCTATTTACCTGGTAGAGCTATTGATTTTCCATGAATCCCTCCATTTCTATTACCAAAAAGACCCCAAAATGGATATATATGCACGCACATATACATCTGATTTTGAGGTCTCTCTAAACGCACCATGAATGTATTCACTTTACAATTATAACTATATCAAATTACTATTAACTAGATTTGAAGCGAATGTTAACTTTTATTAAAAGATAATTCAAATGCAAACAATTCACTCAGACTCTCTATCATATAATCAGGTTTGATGATCGATTGCTGAGTATCCTGTTTACTGGCCACCCCGGTCAGCACAAGACATGTAGCAAATCCGTGCGCTTGTCCAAGCATAATATCTGTTTCCAGTCTATCTCCAACAATCAAAATTCGATCAGGATTTGTCTCACTTAGCTCCAGTAATCTGTCCGCATAAAAGGGAGTTGGTTTTCCAATAATCTGATCAATCGCTCGGCCACCAGCAACCTCAATTGCTTTTGCAAAGGACATCGTATCAGGTATATATCCATCAGGGACAGGACAAAAAGGATCTGGATTTATCACAATAAGCTTAGCCCCTTGATAGATGGCGTTCATTGCATGCTGGATTTTATCATAGGAAAAATTTCGATCATGGCCAACTAAAATATGGGTTGCCTTATTTGCATCATCCGTTGTTTCAACATATTGCCGATGCAGCTCTTTTTTCACTTGATCATCACCAACAACGTAAACCCGCGCTGCTGCATGCTGCTCCCTAAAATATAGCCCTGTCAAATAAAGTGCAGTAACTACTTCTTCCAGTTGAATAGTGAGACCAAACTTTTCTAATCGTTCCTTACATTCCTCTCTTGATAAACTGGAGGAATTCGTGATAAAACGAACCTTCTTTCCCTTGCTTCTTATGTAGTCGAGTGTCTCAACTACTCCGGGTAATAATGTATCCCCAACATAAATCGTACCGTCTAAATCAAAGCTATATACATCATAATCCTCAACTGTAATCACATGTTCTCTCCTTTTTGGTTTTTAATGAAGAAGTTTGGCTTGGTTCATAACACCTCCATAAAAAAGAGACCACAAATAATTTAAATGCTTCAGACAGCATTCAATATTTGTGGTCTCTCTATATTTGCACCAATGAGCTATTCACTTCACACTTAATTGTAAAGTATAAATACTAAATCATTGTGAAGATGAAGTTAAGTTTGCGTATAGTTTACAATTGGCAGGTTTCCCTCTTACCTCCAATCTCCAGCTGATTCAAGTCTAGCTTCCACATTTCAGGGTTAGACGTTGATACAGCAGCAGCTCCATGCTCAAATGCACTTTTCGCATGTTCTGGCAATGACAAAAGCCCCCCAGTTATGATAGGAACAGGTGATATTTTAGATAATTTTTCAATAAAGTCCGGTGCCCTGCTTGGCATTATTTCAATTATATCAGCTTGAATATTACGAGGGTCCTGGACAAGATGAAGGTACACATCGGTATCAATTAGAAAAACACGCTGAACAACGAATAACCCCGCCTTTTTGGCTCGTTTAATAATTCCCTGATTCGTTGAAACAATTGCCGCTGGCCTTACATATTTTTTCACAAAGTCGATTCCATCCTTGTCCATTTCAAGACCGCCTATTCGTTCTACATGTAAAATAACGGGGAGTCCGTTTTTTTGAAGAAAATCGACATACCGCTTCACGGTTAAAATCGTACCTGTCATTAATAATGCAGCGCCTAAATTATGCTTGTATTTTACTACTTTTTCTATATACCTTGGCTCTTTTAAGGCAGCAACCATTTTTTTCTTTTGTAAGTTCTCCAGTAAAATATTTTCATTCATATGTGTCGAATATCCTCCTTCATCATTCCTGTTTCCCCTTCTCTCTATAAAGAAGAAAGCCAAGCATTCCAATCCCCCAAACAGTCAAACCAGCTGCCAAGCCAAAATATGGAGGATAGTAGGTCATTTGAATTTCATTAACGCCATCTTCTAATGGAATGCCGATAAACGCATAATTAACTTTTTCAATTGGCACCTTCTCCCCATTTACTTTCAAGCTCCAGCCCTTCTCATATGGAATAGGAGTTACAATCATTTCGTCCGTCTCTTCGCTGATAACCTTCCCTTCCACAAGGCCATTTTCCCATTTTAAAGGCAAGACTTCTTTCTCTTTATATTGTTCATAAACGTCACGCAGCACCGTATAATCCTCATGGAAAATCTGCAAATCCTTCAAATTGTAATTTCCTTTTGGAAGCTTTAATTTAATCGTATCATCCGCTTCAATCCGAACAGTGAGGTCATTCATATTTGTCCGATAAATGGAATCGAACTCTTTCCTTAACGTCTGGTAGTCATTTATCTCAAGCAAAAATTCATCCTGCTTCCGAATTCCATCCATATAAAAGGATACATATAGATCGCCATGACTCATTGGGTGATCCATTAAAATCTCCAGTCCTCCACCATCTTCTTCTACACGAAGCTTCTCACCACCATACGTTGCTTTTACTTCTTCAATCGAGTAATCATAAATCTCCACAGCCTCTAATTGCTCATCTATATTAATATCGCCCTCTTCCACAATTACTCCTGAGAGCATCGCATGCTCCCGTGTTAATACAGGCTTTTGCAGCAATTCATTTGCATCATACCTTACATTCGTTTTCCGAAAAGAGGGGAGCAGCAATTGATTTTCGTAAGCAGCGTAATGCTCACCCTCCAGCAATGGCGTAAATCCATATGGCTTCGTTTTTGTTTCCTTTTCTCGCATATAGAATTGTCCATCAAGCAGACTCATAAGATTAGCCCTGTCACCCAGCGTTGCATATCTGCTTACACTTTCCCGGTCCATACTAATCTCGGCATCGTTATAATAGAAAAACAGCAGATTATTATTTAATATGCTCGAATACACGCTCATTCCATCATAGTCCTGTACGATTGGTGTATTGTTGCGCATTGGCACCATCCAGTCAATCCGACTATGCTCGGTATCTTTATTTCTCTTCATTTCTTCAATGAGCTGTCGCTGCTCTGAAGAGTTATAAATGTCCGAGTTGAGCAAAACGGATTCATTTGCCAGCTCCCCATCCTTTGGGGGATTCATTAATCGCACTGCTTGAAATATATTTGCAGAAATTCCCATAACTAGGATAATACTAATAAAAAGCGTCTTTTTATTCCTTCGTAAAAGAAAAATAATAATAAAAGAAACAGATGCAATCGGGATAACCCAATCAAACGTTTGATCAAATGAATATCCATCATATTCGATAAATCCAATAGACAAAAGAATATAAGCAACAGCACCAATCAAAACATCTTTTCCTCTTACTTCCTTAATATGCTGGAAAACAAACGCTGCTACTCCCCCGAACGCGAGACAGACAATATATTCCCAGCGATTCTGTGGTGCCGAAAAGCCGTTAAACATACTTCCAACATAAGGTACAAAATGCAGCAACGTTCCCATTAGGGAAATAACAGCAAAGAAACGGAAAACAGGATATTTATAAAAACGGATAAAGCAAACCATCATTACAACAAAGACTGGCAAAAAGAGCACTCGGCTGTTAAGCAAAATATTATCAGTGAAGTTCAGCAGCGGAATGACATCCGTAAATTCAGGCCGATAATTATCCAAGTAGGCAATCACACTTGGAATAAACGCGAATGCACCAATCAGAAATCCAATCATCCCCAAATAACAATATTGGGCAATTTGCTTTACTGGACGTTCTTCATGTCTATCGAACCTGATTATCAATCGAAGCAAAATATAAAAAAATGCTAAAAGGAAATTCACGTAGGCAAAATAGAAATTGGTAATTAAATTTGCCGCCACACCAACTGCAAAAACTCCTTTGGATTCTTTCTTAATTATTTTTTCGACACCGATTAGCAATAAAATCAACCAAAACATCGCGTCAGTAAAGAAATCCCAATACATGGCATGTCTAAAGTACAGGACATTTGCTGCATAAACAATAGCGCCTAAAAATGCAGCAGCAGACCGAAAGTTTATTTTTTTAAAATAGACGGTTGTTATAACAATGATTGCTGCAAGTTTTGCAATACTCATTGGTAAAATTGCTGATGCCCAAAATGCTAAATCCGGGTGATCGATAATATGTAACGTTTCCAGTATAAAAATGAAAGCTATATGAAAAATGAAGATGATATTAGTCGTGTAATAATAGCTGAGCTGGGAGAAAAATCCGCCCCCAAGGCCAAACGAATCTGAATAAAAGAAATTGCCGCTCGTATATTCATTATAAATAAATTTTTTAAAAGGAAGCATCTGGGAAAGCCCATCATTATAGCCGGTCATAAGAATGCCTTCTTCTTTTTGAACGATAAAAAACAAATGACAAACGATGGAAACAACTAAAGCAACGAAGACAATAATTATCCATTGCTTCCTATTTTGTTTTTGCATTAATGTAAGATTCTCCTCGTCACGAAAAATGTAACTGGTACTGTAAAAACAACTGCGAAAATTGGTGCGAATGTACTTGAAATATTCCAAAGCTCAACAAAAATAAGGAGTAAGCCTCCTTGTACACCGATATTAACAACCTGGGTTAGCGGGAACATCAAAAATGATTTTAATGACGGCTTTACTTTATATGTAAAATAGACGTTCAAGAAATAGGATATGTACATACTGATAAAAGTTGCCGTAATATGACTTGATAAATAATACAGCCCTATGATCTGCATTAAACATAAATAGATAACATAATAATTGAGGGTATTCAGTACACCAACAAAGACAAAACAAATAAATTCTTTATTCATGAGCTTACTTTCTCTTGTTCCTGTTTTTCTGATAACCCCCATGTTCGTTGTGATGGCATTATAGATCTTACTTCTAAATCGGACCTCATTGCATTGCTTTCATCAATAATATAATGCGGGCGTTTTTTCGTTTCATTGTATATCCGGCCAATATACTCCCCGATAATTCCTAAACAGAATAATTGAACACCGCCAAGAAACAGAACGGCAGAAATCGTTGTAAAATATCCCGGCACCTCAACACCATTCCATATTATAGAAACAAACATTATAAGAATATAAATAAATGAGATTAAAATAGTAAATAGTCCTAAATAACAGCACAATCTTAAAGGTTTTGTATTAAATGAAAGCATTCCATCCAGAGCATATGTAATGAGTGAAGACATCTTCCACTTGCTTTCCCCTTTTTTTCGGATTACATTTTCATACGTTACAGTAGTTTGCGATAAGCCGATCCATGAATAAAGACCCTTTGAAAATCGATTCCCCTCACTTAACTTCAAAAGTGCATCTACCGCTTTTCTGCTTAACAAACGGAAGTCTCCTTCCCCGTCCTGAAGATTGACTGCACTCCACTTATTCATCATCTGGTAGAAGCTTCCCGTGAGGAGCTGACTAAACCTTGACTCGCCTTTGCGATCACGCTTTGCAATTACCTGATGGTAGCCTTCCTCATGTCCTTTTATTAAAGAAGAAATCAAATGCGGCGGATGCTGTAAATCAGTATCCATAATAATGACAGCATCCCCCCTGGCATGCTCGAGCCCAGCATACATTGCAGCCTCTTTACCAAAGTTCCGGGAGAAAGAAACATAGCGTACATTATCAGCATAGCATGTAAGGTCTTTAATTTTTTCCAGCGTGTCATCCGTACTGCCATCATCAATAAATAAAATCTCAAAGGAGTAACATAAACTCTTCGTTTCTAAGGACAACTGGTCATATAATTCATAAATATTTTCATCCTCATTATACGCAGGAAGTAAAAATGTAATTAACGGCTTTCCCATCACTTTACAAACCCCCTTTAGGATTGGATTCCCATCCAACATACTTTATCTTCAAATTGTACAGGATAATTATTGAGGAAATATATAATTAGTTTAAATTATTTGTAAATACCCTTAAATGAACAGAGTTTACGTAATCATGCTATCTTATAGAGTTTTTTAGTTGGATAGATATCTTTAATCCGCGCACCGAATTCATTTGTTCTACCTTTTACCCCATAAGAAAAAAACCGTAAACCCCGGTTCTTTTTATGACCCTCTTCCATCAATTAACAAATAACCAACCTTATCGCGAACATAAAGTTCACTAGATTTTTAATCAATAATGCACCTATTAAACTAAGTTTACAATTCTACTGTCAAGCAATGTTAATTAACTGTTTGAAATTACAAAAGGTTAATATAGATATTTTCTTTTCGTGTTAATATAATGTAAAACAGTATCTTAACCATTATTAGGAAGGGAAGTTATCAAAGTGCAGCGAAAAATCCGTGTTTCTGAAAAGTTCTTGATTGCTGGGTATAGCTTGATTTTACTTTTTATGTTCGTTCAAGATTGGATTCCTTTAGGATCATTAAATGATATTGAAGCAATCGCGCAAGAGAACTCTAAGAGTGAATTGATTGCTGTCACGTTGATTGGTGTAGTGCAAATTGTTATTTTAATGGTTCTCATCCTATGTTTTATTGGAAAAAGATATCCAATCTGGGCAAAGCTTTGGCTCATCATTCATCCTTCATGTATCTTTGCTGGGGTACTAATGGCTTGGTGGATACCATATTTCTTTGGGTTTGGTGCGGAGGAAAAGGTGGAAAGATATCAGACCATGTTCGGTTCGGAAACACGCATTCCTTTTTACCTGTAATGAATGGAATTGTTCCAAATACACTACATACAATATTCCATGTGACACTTTTTCTTTGCATTCTACTGATGGTTTATATCAGTTTTACAGACCAAAAGCGCACGATTCCTTAAGTTTTAACTCCTTTTTGAACAATGGGTATACACGTCAAATACCAAGTATTTTTTGTATACTTCAGATAAACCTTCCATACTTTCATTCAAATATGAATGGATTTGTATAGTAGACTGTTTCCGTTATTAGTAAGATTGTAAATCAACCTTCGTCCACGCAAAAAACTGCACCTCATGGAGATGCAGTTTTTGGTAATTAATGAACCATTTATTATTCAGCTATCTTCTTCTTTCTAAACAGCATAAGTGCTAAGCCAGCTACAGTGAAAATCATTCCAATTAAAAGCATGGAATACATATTTGTAGCTGTATCTGGTAATACAGATCCTTTGGTATTATCTTGAGAGTTATTGTCGTTATTTACATTTTGGCCGGCAGTTTGTTGGTCATCTTCATTATTTCCAGCAGACGGGTTGTTTCCATTATTTTGGTCGTTATTTCCACCGGTTGAGTCATCACCATCATTTTGGTCACTGTCCCCACCAGTTTGGTCATCATCATCATTTTGGTCGTTGTCTCCACCAGTTTGATCATCACCATCATTTTGGTCGTTGTCTCCACCAGTTTGATCATCACCATCATTTTGGTCGTTGTCTCCACCAGTTTGATCATCACCATCATTTTGGTCGTTGTCTCCACCAGTTTGATCATCACCATCATTTTGGTCGTTGTCTCCACCAGTTTGATCATCACCATCATTTTGGTTATCGTCTCCTGGATTTTCGTTATCATCGCCTGGCTCTTCAGGGTTTTCCCCATCGTCTCCTTCATAGGAAACAATTTCAAATGGCACATCAATTTCACGTACTACTTCAACACCATCTTGATAAAGCGTTACAATGACCTCTAACCCTTCTAAGCTTTCAAGAGATTGGCTGCTTTCTCCAAAGGCCGTGAAAAATCCTTCATATCCACTGATGCCATTCACTGTATCTAAATTAATTGTAGCCGTATTTCCATCCCAATTTAAATCAAGATCACTGCTAAAGCCACCTTCACTATTAAGAAAGTCCTGCAAGGAATCAGGAATAGAACCTTGACTATAGGAATCTGGTTCATGAATTGTAATCCCATCCGGGACATTAAATTCAATTTTCACTTCATCAATATTATCGAAAGTTAAGTTTAGCGCAGTGAAGCCAAAACGCAAACCAAATTGATTTGCCTCAAGTCCTGGGAAATCTCTAACAAGCTGACTTTCAGCACTGAAATCCCATGTTTCACTCATTTCTGAAAAATCAATGCGTACGGATCCTTCAAATTGACCGAGTGGGTGATACGTACCATCACTGTGAAAACGATATACATTAGTCGTTGATGCTTCAATAACTTCAGATGATTTTCCTAATACCGGAATTTGATAGTGCAATTCACCATCTTCACCTGACTCCATATTTGGCAGCTTTACTGCTACTTCCTGTGATCCATCTTCTAACTGAAGTACTTCAATATCCTCTGAAATATCTTCACTTTCAATAAGCCCAACACCTTCTGGAAGTTTAAATCCTGCATAAATATCTGTAATATCTGATTCTGAGTTATTGGTTGCTTTAATAGTCAAATCAACCGTATAGTTACGTTTTTCTGTATCATATACAGCTTTACCTTCAATAGATCCATCGATATCAAGCTCAGGTTCTCCTTGCATCACAGAAAAATCTACATTTCGTTGGCTTTTTATTTGCCCCAGATTTTCAAATGTCATTTCATCGACATTCACGTTTAATAGATAAAGGTTTTCGTTAGGATTATTGTCATTTGGTTCACCCATCAAAGGAATTTTAGGATAAACATATTTGCTATCCGGGAATTCCGAAACATCAGGTATTCTGATTGCAATGCCGCTTTTTCCATATGGAAGATAGACTTGTGCAACACCGCTTGGCACTTCCTTCACATCAGGAAGATAGACACCATCTGGCAGTGCAAACGCTACCCATTTTTGATCTAATACTTGACTACTGGAGTAATTACTTAAACCTGCTTGTAAATCTAGCACATAGTAGCCTTTATTGAAATCATACGTAATTTCACCATTTGCAGCACCATGAATCTTAGTAAGATCCAAATCCTCATCGGATTGCTCTAAATCTTCAGCTTCGTCAGCAGGATCCTCTTCTTCTGTTTCCACAGTTGCTTCGTCTTCTCCAGCATCTGTTTCCACATCTGCATCTGCTGCATTACTATCAGCTTGTTCTTCACTCGCTTCTGCTTCTGAAGTTTCCTCTACAGCAGCATCTGATGGAGTTTCTTTAATATCCTGCTCACTTTCCACTATGGATTCTTCTGGTGCTATTTGTTCAGCATCCTGTTCGTCTTCCGTTACGGCTTCCTCTGCTAATTCTTCTAAATCAGCACTTTCTGCCGGTTCTTCTTTATTGCTCTCGTTTGCTTCTGTAACGGCATTATCCTCTTCGTTGTCAGATTGCAAATCTGCAATGTCTGTTTGCGTTTCTGTCATGTCAATTTGGTCACTATCTTGCTGTTCGGTATTATCAGCTGCTAATACAGCAGTCGGATACAGAACCAGCATGAGAGATAGACCTAACAGTGACAATCTCTTCAACATAAAACCACTCCTATTTTGTTTTTTCATCTAATACAACAGAACCTTGCTGTTTAGCGTAATCGCTGAAACGAAGCATATCATATTAATCATTACTTTTTTCGTGTTGTAGTAGTTACCAAAATAGGTATTAAGATATTAAGTATGTATGTAGATAATGATTATGATTAATTAGTAAATCAGTACCATCTTCTATTGACCTACAAAGCTAACAGCTGAAGAACTGCCTGCTTAGATGAGTTTGCATGAATACGAATAAGAGTATATCCAAGAAGATTAATAGAGACAACGGCTTTTATTCCTAGGAAATAACTTCCACATTAATAACAAATTATGGTAAAACTATGTTTTCACATTGAAATAAGTTACTTTTTACCCACGTCTTTTAGTGTTATTCTTTTACCTCATACAAGTTACTGAATAGGTCATTCGATTCAAATATTATAATGTTTACAATATATTAATATTTCTCTCTGGCCATCAGTTCTTTAGATTGATAGTATTTGCCTAATCATACAAAAAAACTTGAGTTTACTTAAACTCAAGTTTTTTACGAACGTGAACTCTCTCACTCTATTTTTTCCCTATCTTGATATTCCGGAATCAATAATAGAGAAAACTAATGATTCTTTTATTCATAATTAGTTAGTCTTTTTCACACTGTTTGTTTCACACTAGCCAACTTATGCTCTTCAACAAAGCCTTTTAATACTTCATTCAAATTCGGACCTTCCACTTCGTCCAAATCATAATATACACGAGTAGACGGCTTGTTAATGGAAATAACTCGTGTTAAATCGATTGGTGTTCCAATAATCACAGCATCACAGTCAGCATTATTAATCGTTTCTTCCAGATCCTTTAATTGCTGGTCACCATACCCCATCGCCGGAAGCACGTTTTCAACATGCTGGTATTTTTTAAATGTTTCCTTTAATGTACCAACTGCAAACGGTCGCGGATCAATGATTTCAGCAGCACTTAAACGCTCTGCTGCAACTGAACCTGCACCAAGCTTCATCTCTCCATGAGTTAGTGTCGGTCCGTCTTCAACGACCAGCACACGTTTTCCAGCAATAAGTTCTGGTTTATCCACCGTAATCGTGGATTCAGCTTTAATAATTGTACTGTTTGGACTTGCAGCTTTGATGTTATTTTCCACGATTTGAACAGCTTCTTCTGCAGCACTATCCACCTTGTTAATAATGGACACATCTGAAGTTCGCAGACACACTTCACCAGGATAATATTTCAGCTCATGACCAGGACGATGCGGGTCCAAGACTGTAACAGCTAAATCAGGCTCGAAAAAGGAAAAGTCGTTATTCCCTCCATCCCATAAAATCACGTCACAACCATCAGGATCATTTTCTGCTGCTTCTAAAATTTCTGCATAATCAACGCCAGCATACACGATGTTTCCACGTGAAACATGTGGCTCATATTCTTCCATTTCTTCAATTGTGCAATGATGTCTTTTTAAGTCTTCAACAGTTGCAAAACGCTGTACACGCTGGGCATTCAAATCCCCGTAAGGCATTGGATGTCTCACTGCGATGACCTTTAAGTCCTGCTCTAACAATGTTTCAATAATTTTCCGCGATGTTTGGCTTTTTCCCGTTCCAGTTCGTACAGCACAAACAGAAATAACTGGCTTTTTGCTTTTTAACATTGTGTTATTTGGACCGAGTAGCTTGAAATCGGCACCTGCTGCATTCACGATCGCTCCGATGCCCATTACTTCTTCGTAACTAATATCGCTAAATGCAAAAACACATTCATTCACGTCTAACTCTTTAATCAATGCTGGCAATTGATCCTGTGAATAAATTGGAATTCCATTTGGATACAGTTTGCCCGCCAATTCACTTGGATACTTTCGCCCATCAATATCTGGAATTTGCGCTGCTGTAAAAGCAACAACGTTATATGCTTCATTATCACGATAATACGTATTAAAATTATGAAAATCTCTTCCGGCCGCACCTATAATAATTATATTCTTTCTTTCCATAGCAATCTCTCCTATAATTACATCAAGTTGTTATAATTATAACTAAAAATGAATATTTATACAATGGTGTTTTTAAAAATAATTAGATAATTTTTTACTGCAATTGAAAAGTCCCCTCACAAGAAAGAGTGATTTCTATGAGGGGACTTGCATTTATATTTCTAAGACATTAAACTTTTTTCTAATTCACGAACTCTAGCTTCTAATTTTTCAATTCTCTTTTGCAATTTATTCACAATAGGATCGTGCGCGGAGTTATTGTTATTCATATAAGTCAGATGCGTATATGTGTATTCCTCTTTATTTTGAAGATCAAAGTAGCTAAAAGTATAGGTTTTACCGGTGATTTCGTTCACTACCTCAGCTATTAATTCTTCATATGTCTCCGCAAGTTTATTTGCTGTGGCCCAATTAGGGGTTATGACTTGAATCGTATCATTTTCGATTTGTATCATTGTATTTGAAAACCACGCATCAACATCTAATTTAAGTATCTTTTTACGAAGTTTGCTTATTACCTTATCCCAGAGCTCAAACCCATCCCCTTCGCCCTTTACTACTTCGGGAGGAGAGGTGAACTTGATAGTATATTGTTTTCCAGTTACTTCTTCAACTGTTTCGGATATTAATGTATGAGCCTTGTGCTCAAGCCATTTCCTAGCAAATGAAGTTCCTGCATGCACCGTAATGGTTTCACTTTCCACTTCAATCGTTGTATTTGAAAACCAGGTATCATAACTTTGCAGACGTACCTTATTAGTAATTCTGTTTAGCACCTCTAACCAGAGTTCAAATGGCTCAAGTTCTCTTTCTCGCTTTGAAAAAGAAGTTTCAGCCCAAGAGCTATTGGCAAGATCGGTAACTTTATCAATGCAAGCATATTCAAATTTATATAATTTTCCTGTTACGGCCTCAACAATTTCAGAAATTAAATCATTATACTGTGTTTCAATCCAGTCTCTCCCAAACTCATTTGGTGCATATACGGTAATGGTGTCATCTTTCATTTCAATCGAAGTCTTTTTAAACCATGTGTCAAAACTAGGCTTTGAGATTCTTTCTTTAATTATATCTAATACCTCTGACCAAATTCCCACTGAGCAGCATCCCCTTATCATGTATTCTTCTTGATTTATAGTATATTTATTTTACCATCTGCCTAGGGAATTTGTTATACATATTATAAGGTCACCTCATAAGCTTCTGCCTCTATCTATAGCCTTAGGAAAGCATAATAATTTTTACCATATGAATAAGTTTTTAATGAGTAGCGTGACAAATTATATGTAAATTAAATAAGGTATTCCATAGAATTGGTCGGGCTTGATGCCATACCCGCTAAATCTATGAAGTACCTTATCTCTTTTTGGGTCCCAATCAATCTCACAAACTATTTCACAATATCTTCAGTCGTCTTTTATTTCGCTTTTATCACAATTTTTCCAGCTGCATGTCCTGATACGCTTAATTTATAAGCCTTCTGTACACCGTCTTGGGTAAATGGATAGACTTCATCGATGACAGCCTTCAACTCTCCACGCTCTATTTGATCGGCGAATTTTTTTAATTGGTCTGTATTTATTTCATAGATAACTCGATCAATAGTTATATTTCTTTCTGCAGCTTTGTCATCTGATATAGGAGCTGCTGGCGTTAATGCCCGACCACCTTCAACTACAGCAGGTAATGTTTCAGTACCCTGACCTGCTGTGTCAATTAACATATCAGCTTTATTTTTATAAGCTGTCGGTACATCTTCTTCTTTATAATTAACAACTTGATCTGCTCCAAGTGATTCAAGCAGTTCTTTATTTCTGCTAGTTGTAGCAATAACATGTGCTCCCTTTTGTTTAGCAAACTGCACTGTGTATGTTCCTACACCACCAGAACCACCTTGCACAAAAACAGTTTCTCCTTCTTTTACTTGAAATGATTCTTTATTAACCAGTTGATATGCAGTTAGTGCTGCGATACCTAAGGCTGAAGCATCTTCGAAAGAAACCTTTTCCGGCTTTTTTATTACATATTTTTCAGGAATAGATACAAACTCCGCAAGTCCACCGCCACGATTTAACTTATAGGAAATAAATACTTCATCGCCTTTAGAGAAATTGGAAACATTTTCACCAACTTCAGAAACAACTCCAGAAATATCCGTACCTAAAATCATAGGGGACTTTAATTTGAACGGCATCTGCCCCTTACGTATTGCACTATCAACTGGGTTAATGGAGAGAGCATGAACTTCAATCAACACATCATCTGCATTTACTTTTGGTTTATCTACTTCGCTTTCCACAAAATCTTCTATAGCACCAGTTTCTTTCACAACGATAGCTTTCATGAAATACACCCTTTCAGCTTTAAATTTATGTCAATGTTACGGTATGAAATGGAGTATTTCAAATGTTTCAACTTCTCATATTGTATTTATTAAAGTAACGAAAACTGTATTCATCTATAAGTTGTGCCAGCATATAAGTATATCTGGAAAAAGTATTTATGTAAGTTGGTACATAGGTCTTTAATATCCGTATAGTATACATTTTAATACTATGTGACTATAAAGTCCGTACTATACTTTATAAAAAAAGAAGATATACTAGTAACTAGTACTACTGATTAAATATTAAATATTATCAAATAATTTATAGGAGTGATATTCATGACGACTGTAGCAATTTCTAAAAAACCAGGAATTCAAATCTTTAAGGCAGCAGAATTAAGTAAGACTTTTCCAAAGCTAGATGTAGGTACAATCCTTGGAGTATCAGGGGTAAAGAGTGAAATTGTAGATGTACCTGTATCCGAATCATTAAATCCACTTACAATTGGTTTCTTCTCAATGAAGCCAGGAGAATCATTTGATTTCGTATACGATGTGGTGGAATATAAAGTTGTAACAAAAGGTAAGTTTGTAATTCGTGACCAAGAAGGCAATCGTTATGTAGCCGAAGCTGGAGATGTAATCCTTTTCACACCAGATTTCCCAGTTGTATTTGACGGGGAAAGTGATGGAGAGGCAATCTATTCAAAACATGCTGCTCCTAATCCAGCTATGACAAACTAATAGAAATAATTCTTAGAAATTTATGTTTAATATTTAATTAAGTAGCTTATTTTAATTCACCTTCTTTAAAGCTGATGATCTATTAGATTAGTAATCATCGGCTTTTTCCATTTTAAATTTCATATTATATGATGTTCTATTAAAATGCACAAGCTGTAAAAGGGCTGCTTAACTTTATAGTTCAGCAGCTTTTTTTATTTAAATTTATGTGATTATCACAAGTGAAGATGCCTTTACTGTGGTTAATACTACATGACAACAGCATTTACCATCTTTGCCTATTTATCCAGATTATTTTACACTATAAGCACGCCATCAAAGTTACACTTCTATGGCGTGCCCTTTACGTACTTACCTCAATTCCAAACCTCGTCCGCAACCTCTTTTATTAAACGAAGCTTCTCCCATTGCTGTTCTTCCGTTAGAATGTTTCCTTCCTCTGTTGATGCAAATCCACACTGCGGACTGATGCATAAGCGATCCAAATCCACATATTGCGCCGCTTCTTTAATGCGGGTTTTAATTGTTTCTTTATCTTCTAGTTCACCTGTTTTGGATGAGAACAGCCCTAAAACAACAGATTTTTCCTCTCCTACATGCGATAGAGGAGCAAAGTCTCCAGCACGATCCGTATCATACTCCAAGTAATAGGCTGATACGTTTTCTTTCTCAAATAAAATGTTTGCAATCGGATCGTAGCCACCGGAAGAGGCCCAAGTAGAATGATAGTTTCCACGGCAAACATGGGTTGTTACTGTCAAATCCTCTGGTGCATTTTCAATCGATAAATTATTGACGCTCAAGTAAAGCTCTCCAATTCCCTCAACTGTTTCCGTATCCTGGCGTGCATTCCAATAATTTGGATCAACAATCATTCCCCAAGTACAGTCATCTAATTGCAAGCTTCTGCACCCCGCGGCATACAGGTCCTGAATTACCGTTTGATACGCCTTTGCAATATCCTTAACGAGCACATTTATATCTGTATAAAATTCCTCTGTTGCGGAGATATTTTCAGGCCGCTGCAGCTCTGCTAAAAATTGGGCCGGCGCTGGCAGTGTTTGCCTTGCAATGACACCTTCTTCTGCATATTGCTGAATAAAAGTAAAATGATCCACAAATGGATGGTTTTCTCCGCTGATTCTTCCTGTTAGACGAGCTGTTTCCGGTCGAGTTTCTTCGTCATGAAAAACATAGCCCTTCCCAACCGTTTCTTTGCTTACTCCATTTAATCCCCACATGAAATCCAGATGCCACCAGGAACGGCGAAACTCCCCATCTGTTATCACTTGAAGCCCAACATCTTTTTGCTTCCCGATTAGATCGATTATGCACTCATCTTCCACCCGTTTTAGTTCATCCGCTGAAATGTCCCCCACAGCAAAAGAAGCACGTGCTTCCTTTAACTTTTCAGGACGTAAAAAGCTGCCTACATTATCAAATCGAAATGGGCTAGCAGATCTTTTTCCCGCTTTAAGTTCAACACCCATGAAAACCTCTCCCTTTTATTTGCTTTATTTAAAGTAAGTGTAGCACGGGAAATGTTTATAGGGTAACACTTAAAATCTTTCGCTTTCCATAGTTTTAAACTATATCTTATGCTGGCGTAATCCCTCCTCAATGGATTCTTTTAAATAGTCAATATAGATCCGCGCAAGCCTGCTGTTCCCTACATTTTTATGTGTAATATAGCCAACATGGATACGTTCATTTACCTGTAAGGGGACAGCGATTATCTCTTTGCTGTTTAGCTTATGACTGATAACTCCAGTCGAAATCGTATAGCCGTTTAAACCAATTAAAAGGTTAAATAATGTTGCCCGATCACTCACCTTAATATTTTTGGGACGAGAGAGTGTGCTCAGTATCTCCTCTGAAAAGTAAAAGGAGTTATAGTCACCTTGCTCATAGGAAAGAGATGGATAAGGATCTAATTCAGCTAATGTCACATAATCTCTTTTCGCCAATGGATTGCTTGAGCTAATAAAAACATGTGGCTTTGCTACAAATAGCTCATGGAAAGCCAAATCACCTTCCCTTAAAAACTTAGAAATCACCTTTTTATTAAACGCATTAAGATACAGCACACCAATTTCACTGCGAAGATTTTTCACATCCGCAATAATTTCGTAGGTCCTTGTCTCCCTTAACGTAAACTCATATTCCTCTCGATCATAATCCCGCAGCAACCTAACGAAGGCACTGACTGCAAATGCATAATGCTGAGCGGATACGGAAAAATGCTGTTGTTTCGGCTGGGCGTCTGCATAGCGATTTTCAAGTAATTCTGCCTGTTCAACGACCTGTCTCGCATAGCTTAAAAACTCCGTCCCATCCTGTGTAATCAGAATTCCTTTATTCGTACGAGAAAAAATCGTAATCCCCATTTCCTTTTCAAGCTCTTTAATTGCATTCGAAAGACTTGGCTGACTTATAAACAAATTCTGTGCTGCATGGCTAATCGAACGGCTCCTTGCAACTTCAATCACATATTTTAATTGTTGTAATGTCATGCACATCCCTGTTCCTTCTATAAGTTATTATTCAGAATTATACACTACTTCTAGTTCGTTTTACCCGAATAGCTTTTTTCAGAAATAATTTCCAATAAATACGGGTAATCTATAATTATGTAGGTAAAGGAATGGAGGTACCCATCATGAATAAGTTATTTGCGATTTTCGTTCTCCTTGGACTGCCGCTCTCTATCATAGGCTCGATTTTTCATTGGTCTGCCATCATGATGTTTATTATTTATTGTTTAACAATTGTTGCCTTAGCTGGCTTTATCGGCCGTGCTACTGAAAGTTTAGCAATTGTTTTAGGGCCAAGAGCCGGCGGCCTGTTAAATGCAACTTTTGGGAACGCCGTTGAACTTATTATTTCTATTTTTGCGTTAAAAGCCGGACTAATTGGAATTGTACTCGCTTCGTTAACAGGTTCTGTATTGGGTAACCTACTGCTTGTCGGGGGACTTTCCTTTTTTGTTGGCGGGCTAAAATATAAACGACAATCCTTTAATATCTATGAAGCGCGCCACAATGCAGGACTGCTGATTTTTGCGGTTATTGTTGCATTTGTTATTCCTGAAGTGTTTACAAATACGATGAATAAGCAAGACACGATGGTTTTAAGTGTTGGGATTTCCATTATTTTAATCGTCTTGTATTTAGCGGCACTATTATTTAAATTTGTTACACATCGCGGGGTTTACCAAGTGGATGAAATACAGCATGAGGCCGTGCACGAAGAAGAACCGGAATGGGGGAAAACAAAAGCAATTGTAATTCTTGCACTGTCAACAGTTGCTGTTGCCTATGTCTCGGAACATCTAGTAGCCACATTTGATATCGTTGGGGCAACATTTGGCTGGTCTGAATTATTTATTGGAATCATTATTGTTGCGATTGTTGGAAATGCTGCAGAGCATGCCTCAGCAATCATCATGGCATATAAAAATAAAATGGATGTCGCAGTTGAAATTGCCGTTGGTTCCACCTTGCAAGTTGCCATGTTTGTCCTGCCAATTCTTGTTTTGCTATCACTTTTCTTTCCGACACCTATGCCGCTTGTTTTCACATGGCCGGAATTAACCAGCATGGTGACAGCTGTATTATTAATGATTACACTGTCCAATGATGGTGATTCAAATTGGTTCGATGGACTTGCTTTATTGGCGGCATATGTGATTATGGGGATTGGGTTTTACTTTATTTAAGGAAGAAAAGCCGGTATCCTTGCAGCATAAGGATACTGGCTAAACTTATTTCCTATAAAAGCTCATCCACTGCGAAAGAACACATTCCCTTTTTCAGCTAATACCTTACTCAGCTTCTCTCTTGCCTGATAAATAAATTCGTGCACTTCAGAATTAGTAGTATGAAGAACGTCACTAATCTCCTTATCAGATAAGTAATACCAGCAATCTAGAATGATAGCTAGGCGTTTGTTCAAAGGAATGTTTAGCAGCAAGGGGAGAATGCCTTTTGCTGATTGTGCATCACACACCTCGAAGTCTTCCTTTAAGCTTTGTTGTGCAAGGCTTACAATTGCTTGATACAGCCATATTGAAAATTTTTTACCGGACTTAAAATAGTCCTCTATATGGGAATAAGCATATACAAATGTCTCACGAGCCAGTTCTTCTGCTTCTTTCTCATTCCCCATCATAAGGACACAGATGTTATATACCGATTGCTGGTAATGCTCAACGAGCTTTTGAAAGGCTTTTATATTTCCCTTTCTAACACGCTTGATGACATGCTTTCCAATCTCATTCACTCTTCTCCCCTCGCTTTCCTAGTCGCTATGAAACATTCTTCTTGGAGTCCTCTGCCTCTGAAAACAGTACTGTTACAGTTGTTCCTCTATTTTCTTCGGATTCCACAAGTATGGTACCTTGATGCAGCTTAGCAATTTGCAAGGCAATGCTCATGCCAAGACCAGTTCCTTCCATACTCTCCTCTGTATTCGTTCCACGGTAATACCGACTAAATAAATTTTCTTTCGTTTCTTCATCCATACCAATGCCATTATCGATCACCCTGATTTTGAGATCTTGATTATTTGCTGCTTCCTCCACCTGAATAACGACAGACGTTTCTGGCGGATTATGCTTGATCGCATTATAAATCAGATTATCAATCATTCGCTCAAACAGTCGTTCGTTTATCTGTACAACGCGATTCGAATCTAACAGTTCAAATGAAATAGCATAATCCTGGAATGTAATATCGTTCATAAACTTTTTCATGACTCTTTTCAAAAACGAATTAACCTCTACAGTTTGAAGCGAAACAAGAGCAGCATTATTCTTCAATTGGAAGCTAAGGGTAAAGTCTTCAATCAGCTTCACCATATAATCACTTTTTTCGTAGATTGTTTTTCCAATATCCTTCAGCTCTTGCTGAGACCACTCGTATTCCCCACTTTCCAATAACCTTCCATATCCTTCCATCGTTGTAAGCGGGGTACGCAGATCATGAGAAATTCCTGTCATCCATTCCTCTCTCGTCTTCTCCAATTGCTCTCTTTCTTTTTTCGAAGCATCCAGCTTCTGCGCCATCTCATAAAAGGCATAGAAAACCTCTCGATACAATCTGTAACGCCACTTGATTTTTCCACTTTTCCGAAAGATTTGCTTCTTCTCCCGCTCTGTTAAAACCTCATCATATTTGCCATTTCCCATTCTGCCTAGCCAATTTGCAAAGACCAATAATGGGTTCCCATATCTGAAGCCATTCCAAATTGAAATCGTAATTGTGATAAGCAGTACAATTGCTGCCGTAATAAGCAGACCAATCAATGTTGCTTGGTAGGTTTTTAAATTGATTTCTCCTTTATGCACATTTGGTGTATAAAGCACCCATAAATCACCTGTTTCAGCATCACGATACGTCTGTTGCTTGGTTGAATACATATCTGGGGATATACCTCGTTTAAAAGCATCTAATGGCAACTCTTCTTCATGTTCTGCTTCCCCAAGGGACATCTTCTGTTCCCCATCACTTCCATAAATCTCGAGCGTTCCTCCAATTTCTAGTAACTTTTCATTTACCGCAGCAACGTCCTGATTCGCGATTATTCCATTCTCGTTATGTGCCTTAACAAGTTCATCCAGTAAGATGCCTGATTCAGGCTTATGACCTAAGATAAACAAATAATCGGTTTCATAGTATGTTTCTAAGTAAAAAGTGAGCTCATACCCCTTGTAAGACTCGTTTTCCTTCATGAGCAATAAATCTTGCATACTATAATGTTCCGGAAAATCACTTGGTACATTCCCAGCCTCCATTACATCACCTTGCACATTAATAATTTGCACCCAGATATCTTCGCCCAGTCCTTCACTCCAGTCTTCCCGCATCTTTAATTCTCGAAATGAGTCGCCAGCATCCAGCATGGATATCTCTTCAAGCTTTGTATAATAATAATTATGTCTTGCTTGATCCTCTGTCATCAGCCCAATGCCAAGTACTAATGTAGTCGCAACAACAATTACCATCAAAATCGCGATCGAAATAAATTGAATGGAAAAGTGCATAAACAAACGTCTTCTAAGCTTTTTCATTTGTCATGTTCCTTCACTAGTTTGTATCCTAACCCGCGAACTGTCGTCAAATAGGCTGGTTTACTCGGATTCTCTTCAATTCGCTCTCTGATTCTTCTAATATGTACGGATACCGTATTTTCATCGACATAGTGGTCAAATCCCCATACTGCATCGAGTAGTGCTGCTTTTGAAAAAACCCGGTTTGGATGCTTGCAAAGGTAAAGCAGTAACAAATATACCTGGGTCGGACAGGATACGACCTTTCCATTTACAATCAACTCACCCGCATGTTCATCCAAAACAAAGCGTCCAAAATCATATCGTTTGGTTGGTTTTGTACTTTGTTCAGATTTTGGATGGGATTCAGTTCTTCTAAGATGTGCCTTGATTCTTGCTGCGACCTCTAATGGATTAAAGGGCTTTGTTACATAATCATCTCCACCTGTCGCAAAACCGGTAAGAACATCGAGGTCAGAAATCCTCGCCGTCAAAAAGAGAATATATGCATTCGTAAGCTCTCTCAGTTTCGGACTTAAATCAAAACCACTTCCATCGGGAAGCATGACGTCTAAAATAATAATATCGATTGGAAGTGCTGCAACACATGCTAGTGCTTCTTCCCCTGTAAAAGCTGTATATATATGTTCAAATCCTTCTTTTCTTAACATTAACTCCAACATTTTTACGATGGCTTTTTCATCATCAACAATTAAAATATGTGTCCCATTTCCCATATTTCCCACCTCACCGTCATTCTACCACGGAAAGATTACGATTAGTTGAACAATATGAAAGAACACGTTATAAATTGTTAAGATTCTGTTCATTCACGGGAAATTTAAGGTTGATACCTTAGATATACAACTGAACAGAGAGGGAGAACATGTATGAAACGAAGAGTAAGTACAATTGATGGCTTAAGAGGTTTTAGTTTACTCGGAATTCTAATTGCAAATATGCTGATTTTCCAATATGGGATATTTGGCAAGGATAATCCGGAGCATTTTCAACTATCTCCACTAGATACCGTTGCTTATGTTTGGACAAAAATTTTTGTAGAAGCTAGTTTTCTGCCTGTTTTCATGTTTTTATTTGGCTATTCATTAGTTAAGTTAAAAGAAAAGCTGGAAAGAAATCAATTAAACGTAAAAAGACATCTCGTAAGAAGATTTCTCCTGTTTTTTGTATTTGGACTTCTCCATTCGATTTTCATTTGGGAAGGAGATATTCTGCTGGCGTATAGTTTAATCGGGTTTTTAATGATACTTTTTATAAACAGGAAGAGGAAAACCCTGCTTGTTTGGGCAATTATCTTGTTTGCCTTAACCTCTCTCATGGGGTTCGGCGAGGTCGAACAAACGGAAAAAGACATACAACTGATGGAATCCTATATCCAGGGGGAAACGGAGGCTTATTCAAGCGATCGTTACGCCGATGCACTCGCATTTCGCCAAAGCGGAGAATTGCCTTTTGATTTACCAGAATTCTTTTATGTGCTGATGCTTGTATTCACTCCACTTTTAATTGCGCCACTAACGTTACTTGGTATGTACGCAGCAAAGCGCAATTGGTTTACGAATCCAAAACAGGAGAGGAAATGGTATATTCGAGGTGCGCTCGGATTTGGCATAACCGGATTATTACTCAAAAGCTTCCACTATTTAATACCTAATCCGACTTGGACAGAAGGTGCTTACAGTATTGGGGCCATCCTCCTAGCCCTCGGATATATTTTCGGATTTGCCACCTTATATACAAGAGAAACCGGTAAACTCATGTCAACCTTTGAAAAAGTCGGCCGATTGTCCCTCACAAATTATTTAACACAAAGCTTTATCTGTACAGCTGTTTTTTATGGATATGGACTAGGACTCTATAGCAAGCTGGGAGTTTTCCTAGGCATTCTGTTAGCATTGGTTATTTTCGCTGCCCAAATGGTATGCAGCCAACTTTACTTAAAGTTCTTTAAAATGGGACCGTTTGAAAACATAATGCGAATTGGCAGTTATTTTTCTTGGAAGGGGCAGATCAGGCAGAAAAGAGAGAAGGGCAAAAGCATAGCCTAAGAAATTGAATTAAATGGTTGTAAAAGGCTTGGGCTACCCAAGTCTTTTTTGTTTTCTAATCAACACGGTTAAAAGGAAGCCTACGATAGATACCTTCTGTTACGTTAGAAAATATGCATCATTATTTTCTAACGTAACACGGTTGAATTATTTCTAATATGCAAGTATTATGGTTATATAGTTTGTTTACCAATCAAACTATTAGCGAATTAATCTCACATATTGGATTTTCAATCCACAAGATGTAAGCGCTAAATCACAAATGTGACCGCTTTCGTTAACTCAACGAATAGAAGCGCGAATAAACACCGACCATTAGAGAACACATCACATGAAAAATTCAGGGAGGGTATATGGTGAAGAAATCTGTCATTACGTTATTTACAGTATTGGTATTGATTGTACTTGCAGGATGCCAAGGTGCTTCTGATCAATCTAAAGCTATTGAACTAAAACTAGCACATAACTTGCCACTGGATCACCCAGTTCACTTATCGTTAGTAGAATTCACGAGACTTGTGGAGGAAAAATCCGATGAGGAAATAAAGGTGAAAATTTATCCGAACGGTCAATTAGGTAGTGACCGCGAAGTAACCGAATTAACACAAACGGGTGCGGTTGATTTAGCAAAAGTAAGTGCAAGTCAATTAGAGGGATTTGAATCCGACTACTCTATTTTTAGCCTTCCATATGCTTTTGAAGATTACGAAACGTACGAGAAAGTCATGAACAATGAGAAAGTAACAGATAAATTGTATAACCAAACGGAAGACATAGGGTTTATCGCGTTAACTTATTATAACGCAGGGCAAAGACATCTTTATACAAAGGATAGGGAAGTACATGATGTATCCGACATGAAGGGACTCAAAGTACGGGTGCAACCTAGTCAAACGAGTGTTCAAATGATAAATGCTTTTGGCGGGATACCAACAGCGATGGATTATGGTGAGGTGTATACAGCTATACAATCTGGTGTGATCGACGCTGCTGAAAACAATGAAACCGCATTAGTAGGAAATAATCATGGTGAGGTTGCGAAATATTTTATGTATACAGGCCATCAAATTGTACCTGATATGGTTATCATGAATGCAAATAGCTTTAATAAATTATCAGACAACCATCAACAAATAATTAGAGAAGCTGCTCAGGAATCCACGTCTTTCCATGAAGGTGTATGGGCTGAAACGATTCAAGAGCAAACCGATATCGCCAAAAATGAATTAGGAGTTAATTTTATTGAATTGGATAAGACTCCATTCATCGAGGCTGTGCAACCGCTTCACGAGCAATATTCTAAGGATGAAAAGACAAAGGACATTTACCAATTAATACAGGAGGCGAAACAAGATGAATAAAGCAAAAAAATGGGTCGATAAGCTCTTACTTAGCCTCTCCTCTATATTAATCATTGCCATGGTCGTTCTTTCCATTTGGCAAGTGATAGCAAGGTATGTACTAAGCATTCCTTCGCCAGGAACCGAAGAAATAACGAGATTTCTGCTGATCTGGTTTGGACTAATAGCTGCAGCTTATGTCTTTGGAGCTAAAAAACATATTGCTATTCTCTTCTTTCGAGAAAAGTTTGCTGCTAAAACGCAAATTTCTATCGAAAGAATAACTGATATCCTTGTTATCTTGGTTGCATCTGTCCTTATGGTTTACGGCGGAATTAGGGTTGTCATGCTTACCGCTGCTCAAACGGCACCAGCAACTGAGATTTCTATGGCATATGTTTACATGTCTCTGCCATTAAGCGGCCTATTTATCATTTTTTACACGATTCATAGTATGGTAACTAATAAAATCAAGGAGAATCAGGAGGTGGGATTATAATGATGGCGATTGCAGGTATGATTCTTTTTATAAGTTTTATTCTTTTATTATTAGTTGGAGCTCCTATCGCAATTGCGATTATACTAAGTTCTGTCATCACTTTTTTCACTGTGCTGCCATTTGACGTCGCATTGATGACATCTGCTCAGAGAATGATTACTGGAATTGACAATTTTACAATGCTGGCAATCCCTCTATTTGTATTAGCTGGGATTATTATGAATAACGGTGGGATTGCGTTTCGTCTCGTGAATTTTGCTAAAGTATTAGTAGGTAAGTTGCCTGGATCTTTAGCACATACGAATGCTGTTGGGAATATGCTATTCGGCTCCATCGCAGGTTCTAGCGTGGCGGCCGCAGCGGCAATGGGACGGATTATGGGGCCAATGCAAGAAAAGCAAGGATACAAGAAGACATACTCAGCAGCTGTTAATATCGCGTCAGCTCCAACAGGATTGATTATTCCCCCAAGCTCTGTCGTAATTGTTTATTCACTTGTCAGTGGCGGAACTTCAGTTGCTGCATTATTTATGGCTGGGTACATCCCTGGTATTCTATGGGGAATAGCAGTTATGATTGTTGCCTATTTCATGGCAAAAAAAGAAAACTACCCTGTTTCTACATTACCTAGCATTAAAGATATTTTATATATTATTGGTAGCGCTATCCCTAGTCTCTTTTTAATTGTCATTGTAATTGGTGGTATCGTTGCCGGAATATTCACCGCTACAGAAGGCGCAGCAGTTGCCGTTCTGTATTCCGCGATACTAGCAATTATTTATAAGGGGCTAAAATGGAGGGATATCCCAGCTATACTAAAGGAAACCATTGAAATAACGGGGATGATTCTTTTCCTTATTACGTCATCTGCTTTATTCTCACTCGTCATGTCGTATTTAGGCTTACCAGAGGCTATTAGTAACGCATTATTATCCATAACAGAAAATCAAATTGGGATTCTCTTAATTATGATTCTGATTTTGCTTTTAGTAGGGACCTTTATGGATATTACGCCAGCAGTACTAATCTTTACTCCTATCTTTTTACCGGTGGCAGAAACGTTCGGAATGGATCCTGTTCATTTTGGCATGATTCTATGTTTCGCCCTTTGTATCGGTAATATGACACCACCTGTTGGCAGTGCCTTATTTGTTGGGGCGTCTGTAGCGAACGTAAGAATTGAACAAGTGATTGGAACATTAATTCCATACTTTGTGGCTGTCATTATCGTATTGTTACTTGTAACCTTTATTCCGCAGCTTTCCCTGTTCTTGCCAAATCTGTTTAATTTATAGCAGGGTCAGTTGGTATAGATTGTTCCAAGGTGTAATATATGAAGGGGCAGGGTTCTTTACCTGTCCCCATTTCTTGTTCATGAATACCCTCCCTATATATCCCCTTCTATACTGGCAAACTTCTATAATTATCTTACCTTTAACCTAAAGTTTTGTAATTTAAATGAGAAGGAATGCAATAATTAATGAATTTACAGTGATTTACCATGCCTCAAAGTTGTACCTGGTTAAGTTCCAGATGCGAAGCGACGTGTTAAGCGAAAGTCTCCGGGTAAAAATATTAAACTAACAAAGGAGTGCTCACATGCCAACATACAACAAACTAGTGCGTGATCGAATCCCAAGTCTTTTTTGGTTTACAAGATTATTATGGAAAAAGACTCACTATATTTACTTGAAGAAACTCTGGAAGACCAAAACGAATAATGGAAGGAATTCATTTAAGCTAACTCCTGCAATAATGCCATAAGCATGTGTCATAATAGAGTTCAGTTTCAGCAACCTAAGTGATGACGGAGGAAAAATAACATGAATAACGATTTTACTATTGTTTATGAACCACCCACCCCAAATGAATACAACAATTTGCGATTAGAAGGAGGCTTAAGTGGGAAGTCACTTGAAGCAGCAACAGTTGGTTTAAAAAATTCGCTTTTTACAGTGTGCATTTATGATGAAAAAACTTTAATTGGTATGGGACGTATAATCGGTGATGGCGGGGCCTTTTTTCAGATTGTCGATATCGTCGTAAAACCAAGTTATCAAGGGCGTGGATTAGGCAAAAAAGTTATGAAGGAACTAATAAACTACTTGGATAAAAATACTTACCCCGGTTCCTATGTCAGTTTAATAGCTGACGACCCAGCGAATAAGCTTTATGAACAATTCGGATTTTCATATAGCTTTCCTCAATCACACGGAATGTATAGAATGTATTAGATTTACCGAGGGTTATTGACAAAATCGGTTAGAAACCAATAGTAAAAAATGGACTTAGAGGACAACGCCTTTTCCAAAAGGAAGGGGCTGTACCAGGATAGCAAGCATTAGATACATCATATAAATCGGCACTTCTCGAGTAAGAGTTATCATTCTTGTCATCATGCATATGCTATCAAACTTTATTCCAGAGCTGCATATATTTTTAGGTTTGTAATCTCTTATTAACCCCATTCTGTTCATGGATAATTTTCGTTTTCCATTCATATCAATGAATGGGGAGGTATGTGAAATGACAGATGAACGGAAAGATAATAAAAAAGATGAGCAGCTTGAGTTTTTCCGAGTGAATGACAAAGGGAAGTATATGACAACAAATCAAGGTTTGAAAGTTTCCGAGGATGAACTTTCTTTAACTGCCGGTGTACGCGGGCCAACTTTAATGGAGGATTTTCATTTTCGGGAAAAAATGACGCATTTTGATAATGAACGAATACCAGAGCGGGTCGTTCATGCCAGAGGCTTTGCTGCTCACGGTGAGTTTGAGCTTTACGAAGACATGTCGCGCTATACAAGAGCGAAAATTTTTACGGATACATCTAAAAAAACACCTGTATTTGTCCGATTCTCCACTGTGAATGGGGCAAGGGGCACAGGGGACACGGCAAGGGATGCCCGTGGATTTGCAACGAAGTTTTACACGGAAGAAGGAAATTATGACCTTGTAGCCAATAATATTCCAGTCTTCTTTATTCAGGATGGAATAAAATTTCCAGATGTTGTCCATTCATTTAAACCAGAACCAAACAATGACATCCCTCAAGCAGCTACAGCTCATGACAACTTTTGGGACTTTGTTGCCAATAATCCAGAAAATGCTCATATGGTGATGTGGATTATGTCTGACCGAGCGATTCCAAGAAGTTTTCGAATGATGGATGGATTCGGTGTGAATACATTTCGTTTTGTAAATGCTTCAGGGGAGGCATTCTTTGTTAAATTTCATTGGAGGGCAAAACTTGGTGCGCATTCCTTAGTCTGGGAGGAAGCCCAAAAGCTGATGGGAGTTGACCCTGATTTTCATCGCAATGATTTATGGAATGCGATTGAACGAGGGGATTACCCAGAGTTTGAATTAGGTGTGCAAATTGTAAATGAAGCAGATGAATTTAAGTTTGATTTTGATTTATTAGACGCAACAAAGCTAATTCCCGAGGAAGAAGTTCCTGTAAAGTTTATTGGAAAGATGACATTAACGAAGAACGTTGACAATTTCTTTGCTGAGACTGAGCAAGTAGCGTTTCATCCTGGGAATGTTGTTCCTGGAATAGATTTCACGAATGATCCATTACTCCAAGCAAGATTATTCTCCTATATCGACACGCAATTAATACGCTTAGGTGGACCAAACTTTCATGAAATACCAATCAATCGTTCAATTTGTCCCTTCCACAATAACCAGCGTGAAGGCTATCATAGAATGACGATCAATGTTGGCCAAGTGAACTATCATCGTAATTCCTTAGCAGGAAACACACCAACTCCTGCCCCACCTGAAGAGGGTGGTTATCAGCATTATGAAGAAAAGGTTGATGGCCGGAAGATAAGAGCAAGAAGTAAAAGTTTCACCGATTTCTTTTCTCAAGCAACTATGTTTTGGAATAGTATGAGTGAACCCGAGAAGAGACATATAATCGATGCATTTAGTTTCGAACTGGGAAAAGTAAAAAGTAAATCGGTACGCCAGCAAAATGTGGACTTATTTGCAAATGTTAACCTTGAACTGGCCAGAACGATAGCTAGAAATGTTGGGGTTTCTCCACCTGCCAGCGGAGGTTCGACAGTAACAAAGTCTTCCCCAGCATTGAGCCAATTAAATACGCCTATGTCTGCCAAAACTCGTAAAGTGGCGGTAATTTTATCGGAAGGGTTTAATGGTCCTCTAGTAAAATCCGTACTTGACTACTGGGAAGCGGAAGGTCTCGTTCCGGAAATCATCAGTGAGGATCAAGGAATCGTTCAAGGTACAAATGGAGTCCAGTTAGAAGCAGCACAAAATGTTTATACCGCTGATTCGGTATTGTATGATGCGGTCTATATGGTGCGAGGAAGCAGTGATGATATGAGATTTAACCAAAAAGCTGCAAATTTCCTTGATGAGGCTTATCGTCACAAAAAGACTATTGGGGCTACTGGTCAAGGCGTACAATGGCTGCAAGTCAATAATTTCATCAATAAACCTGGTGTTATTACTGATGGAAGTGCCCCTGATTTTGCAAAGCGTTTTGTGGAAGCTGTCCGCCAGCATCGTCACTGGGATAGGTAGTTTTCAATGATGAGCATTTCAACGCCCCCACTGGAAAAAAAACCAAATAGCTTAATATAATAGCGTGGTACTCACCATCATACAATGGTGAATGTACCACGCCTGTTTTGCTTAAGATTTTCTTATCCTACTTCTTTTTCAAACGAAATAGATCAATTGATTTATACCCTTGGGATAATATATCTACCATTTGTGCTTGGCGTTTATCCCGAGTTTTTTGTTGCTTCGCTGAAAAAATATAGCGAGCCCAGTCTTTTTGATAACCTGGTGTTAATTCTCTGTAAAACTGAAGTTCATTTGGATGATCCACTAAAATTTTCTCTATGTCTTTCACATTATCCTCATAGTCGGCTACACATTGACTTGCAGCAGCAGACTTTTTAGCGCTTTTTTTGTCTCGTTTTAACCCCACAACTGTAAATACATCATCCATACTTACCATCCGGGAAAATTTCAAATCGCTGTTTTCTACATATCCATCCTCGTCCACTTTCAAAGCAGGGAAGATTTCATCTCGATGGACAAAGGTTTCATATCGCTTATTGCCCTTTTTCGGATACGCAAAAAATAAGTAGCCTTTTTCCAGCAATTGCTCTTCTCTAATCATGCGTTGTGTTTGCTGCACCATTTCTTCAATCGTTTCGACAAAAACAAAAATCGCATCATGCTCTCCAGATAATGTCGTTTTGTACCCCTCAAATGTATCATAATCATTTGGTTCATGAATAACAGCCATGTTTTCGTATTTCCCTAAATTTAGCTTATTGATAATGGTCATGGAGACACCCTCTTTTTCTCTTAAGTTACCGTTATTTGAAGTATAGCACGCTCATATATATTTTTTATCAAATTCCCTAAAGTTAATTCTAACCGTTGGCAATTCCCTTTTCCATGCATATGCTAATGAAAAAGCGGAGGAATCAATATGTATAGCTACCCATATTATTATTGGATACCAGCACCAATGCCTTTGTACCATTATGGTCATTCTTATTTAGATATGCGCCAACAAGTAAATGCTCAGGAGATAATGCAACGACTGCGTTCCGAGCATGATGATTTATATTCCCAGCTGCAACAAGCAGGAATGAATAGACAGATTGCGGATTATGTTTTCTTTTTTATTGTTAATTATACACTTAACCAAGCAAATACGAACCAGTCAACTACTCAGGTTTATCAGCAATTTCACAGACAGGTTCCTTGGTTTTCCGTCTTGTTTACACAATTGAATATCCCGCGAAATGTGATGGATCGTGTGTTAACTCGAGTGTTTGAAATTGTATTGGAAATCATCCGTACTGGTGAACCGAGCCCTGAGCAAGGTTGGTCAGGTTGGGAGAGTTTAGGCGGTACATTGACATCGGCTCCTGCCGTTTCCTCTTGGCAGAGTAACCGCTTGGATGTTTTTGCTCGCGGAACAGATAACGCACTCTACCATATTTGGTGGGATGGAAGGAGATGGAGCAGCTGGGAAAGCCTTGGCGGTGTGTTAACATCTCCTCCCGGTGCCGTTTCCTGGGGACCAAATCGAATTGATGTATTTGTTCGCGGAACGGACAATGCCCTCTATCATAAATGGTGGGACGGGAGCAGATGGAATGACTGGGAAAGCCTTGGTGGCACGCTCACAAGCGGTCCCGCAGCATCTTCCCGCAGAACGAACCAGCTCGATGTCTTTGTTAGAGGCACCGGAAACCGGCTATACAAGAAAACATGGAACGGATCCCGCTGGGAAGAATGGGAAGATCTTGGCGGCACATTATCCTCGGAACCATCTGCTGTTTCCTGGGGACCAAATCGAATTGACGTTTTTGCTAGAGGACAAAATAACAACTTAATTCATAAATGGTGGAATGGAAGCACGTGGAGTAATTGGGAAAACCTTGGCGGAAACCTAACAAGCGCTCCTACCGTCTCTTCCAGACGTCCAAATCGGTTAGAAGTCTTTGCCAGAGGTGCGGGAAACCGACTTTACCGAAGAGAATGGAATGGTTCACGCTGGGGAGAATGGCAAAGCATTGGGGGGAACCTAACTTCAGCACCCGCTGCTGTTTCCTGGGGACCAAACCGTACCGATGTCTTTGCCAGAGGACAAAATCAAGACCTTATTCATATATGGCGAGGACAATAAAAAAGCTATGCCAGGTGATGCCCGGATTGCATCACCTGGCATTGTTATATCTTGATCTTCTGGAATCTTGTGCATGTGCAAGCAATCCATTATACTTAAATTGTCAAAAAGTTTTGTCTTATCGAGAAAGAACAATAAGGAGGGAAAGTATGAAACTAGGCGCATTTTCAGTAAGTTTAACAGTTAAAGACATTTATGTATCCAAATCCTTTTATGAAAACCTCGGTTTTGAAACTTTAGGTGGGGATATTAATCAAAATTGGCTTATTATGAAGAACGGGGACACCATAATTGGACTTTTCCAAGGTATGTTTGACAAAAATATCTTAACCTTTAACCCCGGTTGGGATCAAAACGCCCAAAACCTCGATTCATTTACAGATATTCGGGAGCTTCAAAAGCAGCTTAAAGAAAAAGGAATCAAATTGGCGAGTGAAGCGGACGAATCAAGTGAAGGACCTGCATATTTCACACTTGAAGATCCAGACGGGAATCAAATTCTTGTAGATCAACACCGATGAAGGCAAAGTAAATAATAACATCTACATAAAATATTCATTATATAGAGCCCCTTGTCCAATAGAGTTAATCTCGAATTGTACAGGAGGCTTTATGCTCGCTTGGCAGAAATAAAAACTTTATCATTAAAGTTTCGTAATCAGGGGTTACGGGAAAGTAACAATTAATGTATAAAATGAAAAAAGGAGTGCTCACATGACAACCTATAATAAACTAGTTCGTGATCGGATTCCTGAAATCATTAAAGACTCTGGCAAAGATTTAAAAACAGAAACACTCAATCATGATCGCTATATTCTAGAACTTAAGAAAAAGTTAAGTGAAGAAATGATAGAATATCAGAGCGCTTCAACGAAGAAAGAGCAGTTGGAGGAACTGGCAGATATTTTGGAGTTAATTCATTCCTTGCTCCATGTACATGGAGCTTCCTTTGAGGAATTGGAACAAATTCGAGCTGATAAAGCTGCCGAGCGCGGAAGTTTTGATGAAAAAACCTTTCTAATTGAGGTTGAAGACTAAGCTTAATTTCTTTCCGTTACAAGTGATAGATTATAGATACTGACAGTTAAATTTTAAAGAGCCTTTTGCCGAGTAGTAATATTTGGCAAAAGGCGGATTAGGATTATACAAAGTACTATTTTGCGTGTTCATCTGGCTGATGAATACCAAATATATTTCCTTCTGTATCATGATAGTAGCCTTGCCACGCCATACCAGGAAGTGCATGCTTTGGTTTTGCTACCTTGCCCTCATTACTGAGAATTTTCTTTTCCGTTTCATCATAATCTTCCACACCCATTGTGCAGGCAAAGGCATTCAAAGCTCGGTTCGTTTCTGGCGGTTCACTTTGTCGCTGCATCAATGCTCCATTAATACCGGGTTCCGTTTCATCTCCAGTGACCGCTCCAAAGTATGGCATTCCAGCATAGTCACTCCAATCTTGAAATGTCCAGCCAAACACCTCGCCATAAAACTTCTTAGCTCGTTCCATGTCACTCACATGAATTTCAAAATGAATTAATCTCCCCATAACAGCCTCCATTTTACGTATTTTTATTTCCTTCTATCAACCTGTACGACCTAACCTGCCAATAGACTTGGTATCTTTCATCATTATTATAATAAATGAAGGAAATTATTCAATTAAAATATAAAATATTGGGAATATTTTTATCGCGCATCTTAATCTTATGTACATAATTTACGTTGAGTGTGGGTGAACTTATTTTTTTATTACCCGCTTGAAACACATGGTTATAAGATTTTTGGAGCGTATTACGAGAAATAAATATAGGGGGCTTATTAATAAGCAAAAAAAAGTGGATTTGAGCCTTTTCAAATCCACTTTTTTATAATTAATTATACGTAAGATAAATCAGTCTTTAATAACGAATAAATACTGATGTCAACAAAGTTTCCTTTTGACTTTTCGTATTGTCTTAATGTCCCCTCAAATGTGAAGTTCAATTTTTGCAGTACGTGTATGGAATTTACGTTTTTTGGGTCTACCTTTGCTTCTATTCTATTGAGCTGTAAATTTCCAAAAGCAAGGTTTATCAATGCCCGGATTCCTTCCGGAGCATAACCCATCCTCCATTTGTTTTTAGTGATATCATATCCTATTTCCGCTCGGGCATTCTCAAAATCAATAGAATTGAAGCCGCACGTTCCAATAATTTCATTAGTATTTAAATCGACCATACTGTAACGTATTGCTTTGCTTGTCTGAGACAATTCATCAAGTAATTCAATCATTTCTTTTGCCTGTGATTCATTTATGAAGCGAGAGATGTTCATGAATTTTGTAACGTCTGGGTCAGACCAGATGTTAAATAAAGCTGGCGAATCGGACACTTTCATTTTACGTAAATGCAATCTTTTGGTGAACAGTTCTTTTTTCAATACTTTTACCTCCAAAAATTTAAATCAGCTGGATGAAAAAATATTGCCATCTGTGCATCATTCAGTCCCTTCAACAGTAGATAGCCTTATTATATCTATTTTTATACTAACACTGTAGTCCTTTCTAAGGATACGGGAATAAAATAACCCTCTCATCATTTCACCAAATATAATAATACCACCGATTATCACCGGTAACAGCTCACCAAATCCAACCACCCCAAACGGCAAATCAAAAACAATGTACCCCAGACAGTAAACATGAATAACGCAAATATAACCGATGTTACAGCCACTTCATTCTTTAGTTTTCCTATTTTTTTGCTGCTCTCGAAAAAATAGGAACAAGAAAGGGTGTGCGTAATACTAATAACACTTTTTTGCACATAAAAGGAAAATAGTTGCAAAAGATATCCATAAAACATACAAAAAAACAGAGCTTCATAAAAGTGAGATACATAATGGAGGCGGTTCATGAATGACATTTAAAGATGGAATAGAGCAAATTGAAAGAGCCAATGAACAGTTAATTGATGCGGATGGCTTGATGTCCGAAACAGTGATTAATGCCTTTTTGTTTACATGGCAATGGTGGTTAGGAATTGGACTATTTATTATTCCATGGATTGTATGGTTTTTACTTAGAAAAAAGGAAAGTACTGGCAGACTTCTTATGGGAGGATTTATTACCATCATTTTGTCATTAATGATTGACCTTATTGCCTTGTCCCGGGGACTCTGGTCTTACCCAATGATTTTCTCGCCAATAGGTCCGGTATTATTTCTTCCATATCACTTTTCTCTAGTTCCTGTCGCGGTTATGTTTACACTGCAAATAAAGCCAACGGCTAACCCCATTTTAAAAGGGTTCATATTCGGGGCTCTCAGTGCCTTTGTAGGGATGAAATTCTTTCAAATGATTGATTTTTACAATCCAAAAGGATGGTCAAGCTTTTATGACCTGTTAATTTATCTATTCCTCTTCCTTGCAGCAAATTGGTTCAGCAGCATGGATAGCTTTAAAAAATTATCATAGCAATTGAAAATATTTGCCTTTGTTCAAGAATTGAGCACAAATCCGGAATAAGGATATGGTGCTCTTTCTTGCTTATAAGGCGAACCTTTGTCAAACCTATCATCAAACTTCTGCTCCCGCTAATCAATTAGCCCTTTCTGAAAGGCATAGCTAGTCAGCTGCACGCGGTTATCTAAATGCAGCTTGCTTAAAATATTTTTCAGATGACTTTTAACCGTATGCTCTGAAATAAATAGCGTATCTGATATTTCCCGATTGGACATACCTTTCGCTACCAATTGAAGCACTTCCAATTCTCTGCTGGATAAAGGCGTTTTCTCTTTTGCAACGGCTTTACTTTGCGGAAATTCCTTTAAAATTTGAAAGGCAATTTCTTTGGACATCGGGACTTCATCTACGGCAAAGGCTCTTAAATAGTCCACCCATGCTTCTGATTGAATATTTTTTAATAAATATCCTTGGGCACCTTTCTTTAAAGCATCGAATAAATCGGTGATATCATCCGAGACCGTAATCATGACAATTTTGACATAGGGAAATTTAAGCTTAATTTGTTTCGTTGCCTCCAGCCCGTCCATTACTGGCATTTGAATGTCCATCAGAATAATATCAGGCATTAATTCTTCCGTAAGCTTAATCGCTTCTTCGCCATTCTTCCCTTCCCCTGCAATAGAAAAATCTTCGTGTCCTTCTAAAATTTCCCGAATTGCTTCTCTAGCATGGACATGATCGTCCACAATCAGTATGCGATAAGGCTTCATCTAGTTGCCCTCCTTTTTTATTTCCAGGATTGTTTCATTATTTACTTTTTTCATTGAAAACTCCCATTCCATATCTCTCGCTCTGTCCTGAATAATTTGGAGTCCATATCCTTTACTCGCTTGCACCATCTCGTTTGTGAACCCTATTCCTCGGTCCTTAATTTGGCATATCCACCCGTTATCTGTTTCCTTCGCTTCAATCCATACCTGATTTGTCCTGGCATGTTTAATGACATTCATAATCGCTTCTTTTACACAGGCAAACAGCTCGACCTTCTCTTTTGATGATAAGGTATCTTCTTGGATTTCCCATTCCAGATGGACATCGATATAGTGCTGTTGCTTCAGTTTTGTTACATATTGATATATCGTTTCAGTCCAGCTGAATGTATCCTTACTTGGAACATATCTCAGGTTTGTAATCGCCTGCCGTGTGTCCTCGTGCACATGCTGCAGGGTTTGTTTTATTTTTTGAAAATCCGCATCATGTTCCAGCTGATTCTTTCTTCCAAACTTATTCATTTTTACAGATAACAGGAACAGGGACTGGGCAATGCCATCATGAAGCTCCCTTGCCAGCTTTTCACGTTCCAGAAGGGCTGCTTTTTTTGCTTTTGCTGCCCTTAATTCCTTCTGCATTCTTTCTAAAATAGAAAATAAATGCCGTAAAAAGACGAGTGTCACAATAAAAACTAATATAGGAGAAAGGAAATTCCCCATTTCCATCGAAATATATGATAGGAGGAACTCATGACGTACATATTCCCAAAGCGCGATTGTAATTGTTGGCAAAAATAAAATGAGCCATTTAATTTGGTTATATTTCAAGTTTGCACCACTTTTCTTCATCTAAAATATGACTTTATTTTATCATTTAATCGCTCATTTATAGAATTTTTGCGTTTAAATCACTCTTTCGAGGTATTATGCACGATTTAGCTTTCGATTTATAATATTTATAGGTAACTCGCATCCTAATATTATGTGATTGCCGAGATATGAAAGGGAGGAATAAATTTTGAAACGCATCGTTAGTACAGCAATAGCAGTTTTATTAATAACATGTTTTTCTACCAGCGCATTTGCTCACTCACATCTTCACGGTTCGAATCCAGCAGATGGAGATGTTGTTACAGAGCCATTGGAGGAAATTGTGCTGGAATTTGAGGGTCAAATTGAAGAAGGCAGCATTATCGAGGTAACGACAACAGATGGAGAAGCTGTTGAAATCGAGGACATCGTTATTGGTGATGGCACATTAACAGGCATGGTTGCAGAGCCTCTTGCAAATGATGAATATCAAGTAACTTGGAGCATTATTAGTGCAGATGGTCACCCATTAGAAGGCGAATTCTCCTTTGCGGTTGATGCCGAGGTTCCTGAAGCTGCAGAAGAGGAATCAGCTGAATCAGAAGCAGTTGAGGATGAAGAAGCCGAAGAACAAGCTGAAACAACAGCTGAAGATGAAGCAGCAACAGAATCTGCTGAGCAAGTGACGGAAGACGACGAATCATCTTCTATGACCGGAATCATAATCGGTGCTTTAATTATTATTGTAATCATTGGTTTCTTCTTAGTTAAAAGAAAGAAATAGCAAATGGACATACTTGTCATGATTAGTCAGGTGCTTTTATATGTATGCTTTTCAATTTTAGCAGGCGGTTTTCTCCTTCTGCTTATACCAAGCACCTATCGTCCAGAGGTAAAAATTCCCACGGATTACTTACTGATCAGCGCCATCCTGGTACCGATCTTGGCCTTTATGCCAGTACTTGATATTATCTTATTTATTGTGCCGCGTCTGGGCTTTGCGGAAGCTTTGCAAACAGTTTTACTAAGCTATACGGTTGGTAATGCATGGAACTTTACCCTGATGGTTTCTGCTTTATTAGTACTTGTCATTGCCTTAATGCGGTCAAAGGAACAGCGCATTTCTGCTTCAATAGCGTTATTTCTAACATTCGCGCTTATCTTAACCATTGCTTGGTCAAGCCATGCTGGAGCCATGGATCCAATCAAGGGAATTACAGGCCACTTTATCCATATAGCTGCTATCAGTATTTGGGTTGGTGTTATCCTTATTGTCGGCTGGTTTGCAACAAACCATGATAATTGGCTGAAATTTTTAAGCTGGTTTTCCAAAGTCGCTATCAGCTGTTTAGCAGCTGCAGCGCTCAGTGGAATCTTATTAATGGATGTCATGGTCGATGGGTATACGGATTCGTGGATGGTTTCGTATGGACAAGGTTTATTAATCAAACACCTATTTCTGATTCCACTTGTTTTCTATGCCTTATTAAACGGGTTCGTTGTGAAATATTTCCTGGCAAAAGATACTGCGTTTAATCCAATTCCGTGGATTCGGTTAGAAGGTATTGTTTTATTTGTTATTTTTGCGGTGACAGCATTTTTCACCCAGCAATCGCCGCCTCACGGCAATTACTTAACCGAGGATGCACTGTCACCTGTATTTCAGCTATTTCATAACAGCATCATTGATTCCAGCAGCACCGTTGGTTTGACAATTAACTTAGATATTGTTTATTTCTTTTTCATAGCCCTATTATTAGTCGGATTAATACTATTATCAATTTACAAAAAAGCATCCATACTCGTAACTTTTTTTATAAGCTGCTTGTTAGTGGTGAATGTCTATATGATGTTGATGATATCTGTAGTTGTTCGCTAATGGGAATGGAAGATAGCAAAAGTCCACAGAGGCCTGCCCCCGTGGGCTTTTTGAATATGAGAAGCTTCATTTATTGATTACGGCTTGAAAATAACTTTAATAGAGCCATCCTCTTTCTTGTCAAAAATACTATAAGCTATTGCAGCATCATCCAAATTCACGCGATGTGTAATAATATCGGTTGGATCAAACTCCTTATTCTCAATCATTTCATATAGCTTTGGCATCAGATGAACGACAGGAGCTTGGCCCATTTTCAACGACACATTCCGTGTGAAAAAGTCGCCGAGCGGGAAGTTATTTGCCTCCGTACCATAAACACCTGTTATTTGAACCGTTCCGAACTTCCGTACAGCTTGTGATGCGGTAATAATTGGACTGATCGTTCCGAATTGATTATCGCCTTTAGAGCCAAATTCAGTATTTGGTGGAACTGTACCATCCATCCCAACACAATCAATCACGACATCTGCTCCACCTTCAGTTTCCTCATGTAATAGCTCGCCAATCTTTTCATTTTCTTTAAAGTTGTAGGTTTCTACTTTATTCGTTTTCTTCGCATGATCCAGTCGATGTTCTACTTGGTCTACGGTAATGACACGCTTTGCACCTTTCAGCCAAGCGAATTTTTGAGCCATAAGTCCAATCGGACCGCTTCCTAAAATAATCACCGTGTCACCTTCTTTGACACCCCCATATTCCACACTCCAATAGGCAGTCGGGATGACATCCGATAAGAATAATACCTGTTCATCATCCAGTTCACTTTTTTTCGGAACTTTAAATGATGTAAAATCCGCATAAGGAACACGTAAATACTCTGCTTGGCCACCTGGGTGATTCCCGAAATCATCCGCGAATCCAAATAAACCACCTGGCTCACCATGCGGATTGGAATTATCGCACTGACTCTCCATCTGGTTATTACAGAAGAAGCAGTCTCCACAACCGATGTTAAACGGAATCACGACACGGTCACCTTTTTTAAGATTTTTCACGTCTGAACCTACTTCCTCAACAATGCCCATTGGCTCATGCCCGACGACGTAATCCTCTTTCGGGACAATTCCGCCATTATATAAATGAAGATCTGATCCGCAGATGCCGCTCGCGGTAATTCGTACAATCATGTCACTGTTTTCCTGAATCTTAGGGTCACTAACATTCTTCGTTTCCATCGCTTCCTTACCTTGAAATGTTACAGCCTTCATTTGATTCACATCCTTATATAAGCATTTATAAGGTGTGTCCCCGGAATTTTGGAAGGATAAACTAAATATACTTGTGGTTTGTATCCGATCGACATTAATCTGAGTCTACTAAAGATGTATATTTTTCCCTCCTGCACAGTATTTATTGCAATAAGAGTAACTGTCATCCCTTCCTTTATGGCCTGCCTCCCCTAATAGGAATCTACCCAATCATTATGACTGGGGAAATTTTTATATCTTAAATTCCATTGCATTCCCAATTACACCTTGTTATGTTAGAGGAAGAAAATAGATTAATAGCAAGGGAGACACAAGAGGATGAAAGAGAAAGTATTATCACTTCAAAATCTATATATGAGTTATCCCGGCAAGGACGTTTTAAACGGGATTAATCTAGATGTCTACCGTGGACAAATCATAGGATATATTGGTCCAAATGGTGCTGGAAAAAGTACGACATTAAAAATCATGCTCGGATTAGTAGAAGGTTATGGCGGAGTTGTAGAAATTTTTGGCCAGAACATTGCATCGAATGATTATACGTATAAACAAAAAATTGGTTATGTACCGGAAAACGCCGAGATTTACGACAATCTGACAGCAGCAGAATACCTCACATTTATTGGCGAATTATATGGTTTGGAACGTAAAGCTGCCGAGACGAAGGCATTCAGTCTTTTAGAGGAATTTGATATGGGAGACGTTTTTCATTCGAGGATCTCCTCTTTTTCTAAAGGAATGAGACAAAAAGTTCTAATCACCTCTAGTCTTCTTCATAATCCAGATTTGGTTTTTCTTGATGAGCCATTAAGCGGGCTTGATGCGAATAGTGTTATGGTTATTAAAGACATGCTGGAGGTCTTGGCTGATCAGGGAAAAACAATCTTTTATTCGTCTCACATTATGGATGTGGTTGAAAGAATAAGTAATCGAATTGTTTTATTAGTGAATGGTGAAATTGCGGCAGATGGTTCTTTTGATGAACTAAAAGCACAAAGTAAGGCGGGGTCACTTGAAGCTGTATTTAATCAATTAACAGGATTTGACGAGCACAAAGAAACAGCGGCAAAGATTGTCTCCATTGTAACGGAGGAAGCCTGAGATGAGTGAAATCCGTATTTTAAAAATGCTTGATACTTTTCAACCGGTTTTCCGCAAATTAAATATTGATTATAGTGTGATGCGGAGAATTCTTGAATTAAAGCTTACGATGGATCAGCGGCGTATTCCAACCATACTTAGTCAAAATACGAAGAAAAAAGAGGGAAATCAATTTCTTAAATCATTATGGATTTATGCTTTATACGGTCTCATACTCACTCCATTTGCATTTCTTGGAGATAATTATTTGTTTCAGGTCAGCATTATGACCGGAATCGCTATGTTCATCCTTAGCACATCAATGATTTCAGATTTTTCTTCCGTACTGCTGGATGTTCGGGATAAAATAATTTTAAATACCAAACCAGTGAACGGCCGAACCATTAATGCGGCCAAGTTTTTTCATGTTGCGATTTACTTAACACTAATTACGGGAGCATTTATTGCCATACCAGCAATTGTATTTCTTTTTACAAAAGGATTTATTTACTTTCTCCTATTCCTTATTGATATCTTTTTAATAGACCTATTGGTATTAGCTTTTACTGCACTAATCTATATGTTTGTATTACGATTTTTCGATGGAGAAAAGCTCAAGGATATTATTAATTATGTACAGATATTACTGGCTATAGCAGTTGTAGTCGGCTATCAAATCATCATACGATTATTTGATGTTGCTGGTCTGGAATATGTTTATAACTTTAGCTGGTGGCATGTATTGATTCCACCAGTATGGTTCGGTGCACCATTTGAACTGGCATTAAACCAGGACTATTCCAGTGAGATGATTATCCTTTCCCTATTTGCAGTGTTAGGACCAATCATCTCGGTTTTCCTATATTACTTTTTAATGCCATCATTCGAACGGAATTTACAAAAGCTAATGGAGGAATCAAGCACAAAAGGAAAGAAAAGACGGACTCTAAATGATCTGATAGAAAGATTAGTTTGTTTTAGCAGAGAGGAAAAAATATTTTACCGCTTTGCTTCGATTATGATTAGCAGGGAGAGGGATTTTAAATTAAAAGTATACCCTTCGTTGGGAATGGCACTTGTTTTCCCAGTAATTTTCCTTTTTAACAATTTGAGCTTTCAGACACTGGATGAATTGGGGCAAGGCAACTCCTTTTTAACAATCTACTTTTCTAACATTATTATTGGAACGGTTGTTTATATGCTCCAGTTTTCTGCAAAATATAAAGGAGCATGGATTTTCCAAACAACACCAATTCAAAAGCATACCATTGTCTACAGTGCAACTTTAAAGGCAGTCTTCGTAAAGCTGTACTTACCGGTTATCTTTGTTCTGTCCATATTATACATCTGGATATTCTCCTTCCGCATCATACCTGATTTAGCGGTTGTTGTCATCACAGCTTTATTACAGATGTTAATATCCTATAAGATCTTTAATAATGGCAAATACCCGTTTACCGATCCGATTGAAACTGCGCAGCAAGGCGGAGGTGCTTCTGGTAAAATATTTGTCTTAATGATTATTGTTGGCATGTTTGCGATTTTGCATTTAATCATCTCCTCCATCCCTTTCGCAATCTATGGTTATTTGGCAGTTCTTATCGTGCTTACGATTATATTTTGGAAGATGGTTTTTAAATAGACCTTCATATAATAAAGAACAGCCCGTCACCGCTTTTTACCGGTAACTGGACTGTCCTTTTTGAGTATCTATATACAAGGTTTATTGCATCAGGTCGCCCGTAAGGTGATAGTATGCAACATCAGCAGTAAGGCTCGGGAAGTGTGAGGTGTAAAAGCATTAACAAGGGATTTGGGTAATTGAACGTTGTTAGGAAAGATATTATACACTTTTTTTCTTGTATTTAGATATGAACCAAAAGTAACTGGATAGTACTTTACGATACCTATATAATGGTTGTAAATAGTAATAAAGGAGCTGAATTTCTTGAACATTGAACCGTGGATGATAGGCGCAGCTGTTGCCGCTCTTGTTCTCATCTGGGCACTAGTTACCTATAACCGTTTTATTTCTTTAAAAAACAGTATAGAAGAATCCTTTAAACATATTGATATTACGTTAGCACAGCGATTTGATTCCCTCACAAGAATAGCAGAAACGATTGCCGCTTATACGAAACATGAAAAGGAAGTCCATACAGAAGTAGCGAAGCTCCGCAGTCAATTTGATAACCAAAATGAGAATGAAAAAGTGAAAACCTCGAATGAACTATCAAGGCTTGTCAGTGGTTTACAGGTTCAAGTCGAAAATTATCCTGAGCTGAAGGCAAATGAAAATTATCTTCACTTACAAAAAAGCATTAATGAACTGGAAGAAAGACTGGCCGCATCCAGAAGAACCTTTAACGCACGGGTCACGAAATTCAATACGATGCTGCAGCAGTTTCCTACAAATCTATTTAAATTCTTCATGAATCTGGAAAAAAGAGAGCTATTGCATATTGATAACAGCAAAAAGCAAGATGTTGATATAGCAAAAATTCTAAGGGGTTAATCAAATGTTTTCTAGCTATGATGAAATCTATCAGCTAATAAAAAGTGATATAGACGATATGAATAAAATCAGATCCAAAACAATACTAAAATACATATTTGGCTGGATTTCACTTTTGGCAAGTATTATTATCCCTGCAATTTTTGGCCTGTCCATTCCAAATGCAGGCATCCAGTGGCTGGCTGCTTTTGTTTTTTTCTTCGGAACGATAGCAAGTATTGTTAGTTTCTTTAAAACGCTTGGATCGTTTCGTATGGCTTTTAAACGCAAAGTAGTAAGAAGTCTGCTAAAGGCGTTATTTGAAAGTGCTAAAGTTCCTGAGGATAACCCTAATTATGAAATGAAATGGGGATACGCCAGCCGAGGTAAAATTAATAATCTCTTAATTGGCGAATCTGGTTTATTCTATTTAAATCGGATTGACCGCGTATCTGGCGAAGATTTAATTACAGGTAAAATTGGTGCTACTGATTTCTATTTCTCTGAACTGAAGCTTTTCAAACAAGTGAGGGACTATCAAGGAAGATCCAGCACGAAGCTAAAATCAAGATATCAAGGGGTATTGTATCTTGCAGATTTCCATAAAAACTTTCAGGGTCATACCGTATTACAGGATAAAAAGGCCTTTAGTTTCCAGCATTTAAAGCGTTACTTCAGGCACCATTACCACCGTGTGCTAAGCGGAAAGAAATTAACTGCGATTAAAATGGAAAATGATGAATTCAATAAGTACTTTAAAGTGCGTACGACAAGTGAGTTCGAAGCACGTTACATTCTTTCTCCCAATCTAATGGAAGATTTAGTTGCATTTCGAAAAAGAAATCGAAACCCAATCGATATAGCTTTTAGGAAAAGGTTCATTAGTTTATTTTTATACAATAAAAAAGACTATTTCGAACCGCGTATTTTTGACTCCATGAAAAAGCAGTCTAAACTTGTTTATGATGATTTAATCTTATTCTTCCGTATCATTAATGACTTGAATCTCAACACACGAATATGGAGCAAGGAGTGAAAAACGCTGTGAGCAGCATTGACGAATTCCCGCTCAACTTTATATCATTCTTGTAGTTAATCTCTAGAGTAAACCCTGATTTATTCAGTTCAACAGGAAGAAGTCACAAAGACGTTGTAAGTTAGTTTTTGTGATTTCTGAAAACCGCGTGGAAGGAATAATACTCAATGAAGTTTCACCTTATATAAGAACCTTCTACTTCTTGTAATACTATCCACCCATCCTAACACTTCTTATTCAAAATAAAAATAGCTTCCGAATACTCTAAACACATCAAACCAAATGTAATTTCCTGTTGTCGCCACGAAAATAAAAGCAGCCAGGAATGCTTGTATAACTTCTGTCATCAAATAAATTGTAAGTACTTCATGAAGTGCTTGAAGCCACATTGAAAGACGCTCCACCGGGAAATCTACTGAAGAAAGCATAAATGTCAAAATACATCGGCCAAGGAAGTACAACATTACCAGATATTAAAAAAATTGAGTAATCTCTACAAATTCTATATAATTATTAATTAGCAAAAGCAATAGGAAGTGGGTGTTTTCAAATGAGTAATTCTGAAGAGAACCTCTTTAACAAAACTTCGGATAAAAGCTTAGTTAAGGACTATCCTTTGTTGTATAATGTACTCCGTAAAATTAGTACCTCTCTCTCTCAAACTTTGGGGCCAACATGTGAGGTTAACATTCATGATTTACGTAATCCAGCTTCATCCATAGTACACATTGATAACGGACACGTTACAGGGCGTGTAGAAGGTGATGCCATTATGGATATGACTGCAATTCTCAGCAATGATCGATTTGATGATGATATGCTTTATAACTACACTAAAAAAACAACTGATGGAAAAGTTTTAAAATGTTTTTCTATACTCATTCGAAACGATCAGGGAGAAATCATTGGTTCCTTCGGGATGAATTTTGATCTTGGAAAGCTATTAAACGCAAAAACAGTAATCGATGAATTTACAAGAGGTTACGAATTAAATAGTGTTAGTGAAGATAGACCATTAGTTAATGAAAGCGTCGTAAGCATACTTCATCAGATCATTTATAACACAATTGAGGAATACGGAATTGCTGTATCTGAAATGTCAAAAGAAGATAAGATTGAGATTGTACATTTTTTAGAGGAAAAACAGGTCTTCTTAATCAAAGGTGCCATTAATTATGTGGCCGAAACACTAAACGTTTCCCGCTTTACTATCTACAATTACTTGGATGAGATTCGGTCAAGAAAGAATATGAAATAATAACATTTCTCGTTAAAAAATTTTTAACGAGATTTTTTATTGACTTCACAATAGAAAACGTTTACAATAAATTCAACAAAAATTTTAATTAGTTACAACAAAATTTTAACCAGCAGTTGTTTGAAATAATTATTTTGTTTATGTGATTTCACATATAAAAAATTTAGACTTTTCAAAAAGGGAGGGAACTTGTTATGAAAAAGAAGAAAAAAGGATTTTGGTTTAGGATTGGACTTATGGGTAGAATAGGTATCGGCTTTGGATTGGGGATCATTGCTGGTTTTATTCTAGGACCGAATGTGTCATGGGTTGAACCGGTTGGTGATATCTTTATTCGCTTACTGCAAATGATTGTTTTTCCACTTGTATTTTTTGCTTTGATTAATGGTCTTACTCAAATAACCGACATGAAGAAAATGGCTCGTATTGGTGGAAAGACGATTGTCTTTTATCTCGGTACGACTGGAATAGCTATTGCTATTGGTCTTATATTTGCAAATTTTTTTCGCCCTGGACAAGGGGTGAATATTGATTTGCCCTCAGCTTCTGAGGTAACAGCAGAATCACCTTCTTTTATCGATACACTTTTAAATTTAGTTCCATCTAACCCATTTACAGCTTTTGCAAATGGAGATATACTCCCAGTTATTGTTTTTGCAATTTTCGTAGGAGTATGTATTGTTTCTCTTACAGACGGGACAGAGAGAATTAAGGCGACAAACGCTGTAACAATCCTTAACAATATCATGAACCGTATGACCTCTATCATTATTCAATTTGCCCCTTTTGGAGTGTTTGCTTTAATTGCTGGCGTAGTTGGTAATCAAGGAATGGATGTATTACTTCCATTATTAAAATTAGTTCTTGTCGTCTATGGAGCTATTCTAAGCCATATTATTCTTGTCCAGTGCGGCCTTTTATCTTGGATGCTTGGAAAAACGAATCCTTGGAAATTTTTAAAAGGACTATTTCCGGCCGCTACATTTGCATATGCCACTGATAGCTCGGCAGCAACTCTTCCGATTACTTTAAAAAATGCACAAGAAAATCTGGGGATTTCGAAAAGTACGTCAAGCTTTGTTTTACCATTAGGAGCCACTGTTAACATGGATGGGAGTGCTATTTATCAAGGGGTTGTTGCCTTATTTGTAGCGCAACTCTTAGGCATGGAGCTAACATTTATTCAACAATTAATCATTCTTGGTACAGCATTACTAGCTTCTATTGGAACTGCTGGTGTACCAGCAGCAAGTTTAATCATGTTAACACTGACACTTACATCCGTAGGTATCCCTATTGAAGCCATCGGCATTGTTGCAGGTGTAGATAGGCTTATTGGCGGGGCAAGAACAGTTGCTAATATTTATGGAGATGCGGCAGTAGCTCTTGTCATTGAACGCCAAGAAAAAGTATATGAATTGAAAAGAAGTATTGAAGAACCACATCAAAAAAGCAAGGTAATGTAGACAAACTAACACTTATAAAGATTGTAAGAATAGTAATTATAGAAAGGGAATCCAAGATATTCTATACTATTATGAATTCCCATCTTAGGTATTGCATGCCATTTTAGTTAAAAGTTTGTGTATATATTACTAAAAAAATTTAATATAGTAAAAAAAAGTAACAATAAATAAATCTTTTGTGATCCTAATAGAAAAGGTTGAAGAATCTTTAAATAAACTTAGCAAGATAAACAATTACAAGGGTAATAAAGGAAGGATTAATATGATAAATGGGAGGTCATTTTCTTGACTGTTTACGAAGAACAAACAACACGAATTGAAGAAGATGCATTAGGAGAAAAAGAAATTCCTTCTGAAGCATATTACGGGGTTCAAACCGTGCGGGCAGCTGAAAACTTTTCAATTACAGGCTATGCGATAGAGAAAGAACTTATTAACAGTTTAGCAATGGTAAAAAAAGCATCTGCTCTTGCAAATATGGAGACGAACATGTTACCGAGATCAATTGGGGATGTGATTGTAACAGCTGCTAATGAGATTATAGCTGGCCATTGGCACGGCCAATTTATAGTTGACCCTATACAAGGAGGAGCCGGTACTTCTATTAATATGAATATGAATGAAGTTCTAGCTAATCGGGCTTTAGAACTTTCAGGAAAAGAAAAAGGAAATTACTCTTATATAAGCCCAAATAGTCATGTTAATGCTTCACAGTCTACCAATGATGTTTTCCCTACCGCGATGCATATTGCGTTATTACAATCTGCAGAGATATTGCTGGACTCTATGAAAGAAATGCACGGTGCTTTCTTGGAAAAAGCTAATGAATTTGACCATATTGTTAAGATCGGTCGTACTCATTTACAAGATGCGGTACCAATACGATTAGGCCAGGAATTTAAGGCTTATAGCTGTGTTATTAAACGTGACATAACTCGTATCCAACAAGCTTCACTTCATTTAAATGAAGTAAATATAGGAGCAACAGCAGTTGGTACAGGACTTAATGCGAATCAAGAATATATAAATTTAGTAATAAACCACTTAAATGAGATTAGTGGATTTCCATTAATAATCCCTTATAACATGGTTGACGCTACACAAAATACCGATGTTTATACAAGCCTTTCATCAACATTGAAAGTTTGCATGATTAATCTCTCAAAAATAGCAAATGATTTGCGGTTAATGGCTTCAGGTCCTAAAGCTGGCTTAGCAGAAATTACACTTCCTGCACGTCAACCAGGATCCTCGATTATGCCTGGAAAAGTAAATCCCGTTATTCCAGAAGTTATCAATCAAATTGCATTCCAGGTCATTGGAAACGATCAAACCATTTCCTTAGCATCTGAAGCTGGTCAGTTAGAGTTAAATGTGATGGAGCCGGTTATGATTTTAAATTTGCTTCAATCAATAAAAATGATGACCAATGGATTTAATACCTTTACACAAAATTGTGTAAAGGGAATCAAGGCAAATGAGCAAATTGTTGATAATTATGTTACAAAAAGCATTGGTTTAATCACAGCGATTAATCCCTACTTGGGCTATGAAGAGGCATCTCTCATTGCTTATGAAGCTCTAATGACGGATCAATCTGTCAGAGACTTGTGCATCAAAAAGGGGAAATTAAGTGAAGAAGAATTAGATATTATACTAAACCCATATGAAATGACGAACACAGGTATTGCAGGTTGGGATATTTTAAATAAATCTAAATCTATTTAATAAAAAAGTTTACTTTTATGAAAAAAATTTACCCAAAAAGGAGTTTTTATTTATGACGAACACAGTTAAAACTACTAAAGAACAAGGACAGCATGCTAAATTCCAATCTATTCGCGATGATTTCCCAGTAACCAAGGATACATTATATTTCAATGCTGCCAACCGAAATCCGATTGCCACTAGTGTTAAGGACAAAATAATAGATCTTGTTGAGAATGCAAACTTAACCGGTGGAGATAAAGATTCATGGTATGAAGAAGTAGAAGAGGTTAGAGGGAAAATAGGGAAGCTCATTGGAGCTAAAAGTCAAGAAGTTGCTTTTACCAAAAATACTTCAGAAGGTTTAAACATTGCGGCTAATGCCATTCCCTGGGAGCCCGGAGATAATGTCCTTATTGCGGAAGCAGAACATCCAAATAATGCCTCTGCTTGGCTAGGGCAACGTTCCAAAGGGTTAGAAGTGAAACTAGTTCCTTACAATCAAGGTAAGTGGCTTAATGCAGACTCATTTCGGCCATATATAGATGAAAGAACCCGAGTGATTTCTCTTTCTCATATTACGTTTCATCCAGGCCAGCGGCATGATATTCAAGACATTTCGAAACTTTGTAAGGAAAATAATATCTATCTTGTTCTCGATGCCATGCAGTCTGTTGGGGTCATTGATTTTGATGTTAAATCTTTGGGCGTATCTATGTTATCGGCTGGTTGTCACAAGGGACTAATGGCTTTACCAGGACATGGTTTCTTCTATTGTGACGAGGCTTTGATTCCTAACCTGAAGCAAGCATATACTTCCACTGCTGGAATGGCTAACCCCCCAGCTGATTTAGTGCTTGGACTTAATCCTATTGAACTAAAGAATGATTCAGGCCGTTTTGAGTTAGGAAACTATAATTATTCTGGGATACGGGCACTCAATCATTCATTAAATATCATTAACTCAATAGGAGTTGAACATATCGAAGAACACGTTTTATCACTAGGTGACTATTTACTAGAAAGGTTGCGCCCTCTCGGGATTCAACTGATTGGTCCAGAAAATACAAGGGAGCGACGATCCCATATTAATGTATTAAACCTTCCTTCATCGGAATGGTTTGATTACTTGACAGAGAACAACATTGTTGTCACCGATGCTAGAGCTAACATCAGAGTATCCTTTGCATTGTATAATGCTAAAGAGGAAATTGATACATTGGTTGAAGTTATTAAAAAAGGATTGGATAAAGGCCTAAAAATAGGTTAATAGTCGATCTACCATGCCTAAATGATGCTGCTAAAGGCCAAACAGTAGTCACTGTTTGGTCTGTTCAACTTCTCTGTGTCCTACATTTTCCACTCCAGGAAAAGATAAATGTGTAAATATATAAAACTATAATTGAGGTGGATAGTTTGAAAAAGGTTGGAATCATTGGTGGTACAGGTCCCGAATCGACAGTAGATTACTATCAATCAATAGTTACTAAATACCAAGAAAAGATAGGCACTAAAGAAGACCTGCCAGAACTTTTTATTAATTGTATTAATATGTATAAAATGTTTGATCTCCTTATGAATAATCAAACACAAAAGCTAATTCAATACTTAACTGACGCTGTTAAAAAGTTAGAACGTATCGGGTCCGACTTTGTAGTGTTTTCAGGAAATACTCCACATATTGTTTTTAAAGAAGTTCAACAACAAGTCCAAGTGCCCTTGATAAGCATCATAGAGGAGACATGTTTGAAGGCACAAGAGTTCGATATAAAGAGAGTCGGTCTTTTAGGTACTATATTTACAATGGAAAATGACTTTTTCAAAAATCCTTTTATTTCTGTTAAAAAGGAGATATTTGTACCTAATCAATCTGAACAAGAATACATTCATAGAAAAATCGTTGAAGAATTACAAAATGGCATTGTGAATACGGAAACTAAAAATCAATTTTTAAATATCATCAATGAAATGGTAAGAAGAGAGGATATACAAGGTATCATATTGGGTTGTACAGAACTTCCACTTTTAATTAAAAACAAGGATTTAAATATCTTTTCCTTAAATACAACAGACATTCATGTCAATAAGATTGTTAACTGCATTTTTGGCGATTAGGAACACAGGGATAGGTTTGAACTGCACCCCCAATTGTTAGACAAAATTATCAATTGGATGTGCAGTTTATTCATGATAAAATATGATTAAGATTTGAAGTTTATAGTTGGCAAAAGAAGGGAAAAGATTTCCAACATTGAAATATGTAAGTTCTAATTTCGATCTTATTCCAAGATCTTTGATTGTTAACTTACCATTTTTCTGATATGGGCATTTCAAGGAAATGCTTTTCACTTCATATTCTTTATTTACTCAGAAAATAAAACACTATTTACTCTCAACAATGACCCTAATATTGCACTTGTAAATCTTTAACGCCAAACTCTAATGCTTCATCTAAATCTTCCATATATACATCCAATCGACCTTCTGTAACTGCACTTCCTCTATCTTCACAAGTAAATGTTTTATCGAAATAAGGAATATACAATTTTGTCCCGAATGCTAATGATTCCGGACAGGCTACTGTTTGCCCTTCCTGTACCTCCGTACCTGATGCTGTAACACCATATGCTGGATCCCCAGGTTCTTTTCCAGTAGATTCATAGCCTGCAGTATAAGCAGTTACTGTAAATGTTTCTCCCTCTGCATCTGGTATGGTAATGGTCTGACCGGCATAAATAATATCTGGGTCTGCAAGGAACTCGTTAAATTCAAGCAATGAATCTACACTTACATTATGATTCATTGAAATTTCAGATAAAATATCTCCTGATTGCACCGTATACTGGCTGCTTGCATGTACTTCGCTTGTAAATAAAATTAAACCTAAAGTTACTAGTGTGATTAGTGTTAAGTATTTGATAGTAATGACCTCCTATGTGTATTTAATATAGAATACGCATAGCAAGGTATTTCTTCAGTAGGCTTTAATAGAATTGAAATATATATGTAAAGATAGAAGCTTTAAATACAATTGTTCCGGTAAAAATGACATTTGATAGATACATAGTTGAAATATAAATAAGTAATAATTTAAATGACCCCAAAAATTCAACCTCATTTTTGGGGTCTTCGTCATTAATTTCTATCGATAAATCAAAGGTTTCTAAGTTCCGTAATGAAAGATTACATCCTTAGGCATGAGCCAAAACAGATTTTATTTCGCTTAATCCAAGTGTTTCCTGGATGGTTGCTTCAATTTCTCTGTAAAGTGCTGGATTTTCAGAAAGCGCTATTCCATAAGATGGAACCATTTCTTTAATTTTCGGCTCCCATTCTTTCATTTGTTCAGGGAAGCACCTTTCCATTACGTTGAGCATCACATGAACGGCTGTCGAAGCCCCTGGAGATGCACCTAGAAGCGCTGCTACAGACCCATCTGCTCCACACACCACTTCTGTACCAAACTTAAGTGTTCCTTTACCGCCATCTTCTGTATCTTCAATTACTTGCACACGCTGACCTGCTATGACAATATCCCAATCTTTGCTTTGTGCATTTGGAATAAACTCCCGCAACTCTTCCATCCGCTTCTCATTAGACAAAACAACTTGCTGCATGAGGTATTTTGTTAACGGTAATTCTTTAACACCTGCTGACAACAATGTTAAGAGATTATCAGATTTCACCGAAGTTATCAGATCAAGCAATGAACCAGTTTTTAAAAACTTTGGTGTAAAGCCTGCAAAAGGTCCAAACAGCAATGATTTTTTTCCTTCGATAAAACGTGTATCCAGATGTGGAACAGACATCGGTGGAGCACCTACTTTAGCTTTTCCGTAAACTTTAGCATGATGCTGTTCAATCACTTCCGGATTATTACATACCATAAATAGTCCGCTTACAGGGAAGCCGCCAATGTGCTTTGATTCTGGAATACCTGTTTTTTGCAATAAAGGCAGACTTCCTCCTCCACCACCAATAAAGACAAACTTCGCGGTATGGTATTCGATTTTTCCATTCTCCTGATCATAGACTTTTACTTCCCATAATCCCTCATTATTACGTTTAATATCTTTTACATTGTGCTGATAGTTCACATCAACATTTACGCTCTCTAAGTGTTCAAACAAGACGCGTGTTAAAGCACCGAAGTTCACATCTGTCCCAGAATCAATCTTGGTTGCAGCGATTGGTTCATCTGATGTACGGCCATTCATGATAAGTGGCATCCATTCTTTTAACTGCTCCACATCATCGGAAAATTCCATCCCCTGGAATAATGGATTAGCTGACAGCATGTTAAAGCGTTTTTTCAGGAAATCCACATTGCTTTCCCCTTGCACTAAACTCATATGTGGCAGCGCTTTAATAAAGTCTTCTGGGTTACCGATTAGCTTGGAATCAACCAAGTATGACCAGAACTGTCTGGAAAGCTGAAACTGTTCATTAATTTTTATAGCTTTACTAATATCTAACGATCCGTCTGGTTTTTCAACAGTATAGTTAAGTTCGCATAGCGCAGAATGTCCTGTCCCCGCATTATTCCACTCATTTGAGCTTTCCTCTCCAGCCTTTGAAAGCTTCTCAAAAACTCTGATTTCCCATTCGGGCGTTACTTCTTTCAATAGTGATCCTAATGTAGCACTCATTATTCCGGCGCCAATTAAGATAACGTCTGTTTGTGTATAGTTGTTACTCATGTTATCCTTCCTATCCCCTGAATTTTTAGAAAACTTGGCATTCTTTAAAGAGATTCTTAGAAGGCGAACTTCGCTTTCTTAGAAACCCTTATACTTTGGAGTGCAAGCCTCCTGAGCGATTGCCATAGTTGCACTTATGCAAATAAGAAGGTTTTATACTTTCTTATTTGCCAAAACAAAATAATGAAATCAAACTAAAAAACTTCTCCTTATCCATAATTATAAATCTTTTGTAAAAATTTTTAAATGTCTTTGGAGTAAAAGCTACTTTATTGTGCTGTAAGCTAATTAAATATGTATAGAAAAGCATTTTCTAATCAGTAAAAAAGTAATAATATCTCTTTTTTAAAAAGTTCTTAAGGGAAATATTCTGAAATAACAGTAATATAATCTTTACAAAACAGGTAGGAATTATTATAATTTAAACAAAATGTAAATTTAGAGTTTTTTGAAGTGGGTGAGAAATTGAAAAGGACTACAGGCTGGTATAACAATCAGCTCTTCCCGTGGGTGCTGCCGATCGTTTTTATTGTGCTTTGGCAAGTCCTCGGTCAATACCAAATTATTACTTCCACACTGCTGCCTACTCCGCTGGAAGTGGTACAAGCAGCAATTCGATTATTTAACACGGGGGAATTGCAGGAACACGTTTTTATTAGTACACAACGCGCTCTAATCGGTTTTTTCATCGGAGGAATAATTGGCTTTGTTCTCGGACTTTTTAACGGTACTATTTTATTTTCCGAAAAACTGACCGATACGACCATTCAAATGGTTCGTACAATTCCCCATTTGGCGTTAATTCCTCTCGTCATTTTATGGTTCGGAATTGGCGAAAGCGCAAAAGTATTTTTAGTTGCAGTAGGAGTAATGTTTCCAATTTACATAAATACATTTAATGGTATTAAAAATGTTGATCGCAGGTTAATTGAGATGGGTTCTGTTTATGGGTTATCAAAATGGAATTTATTTACGAACATTATCCTTCCGGGCTCCTTACCTTCGATTTTAGTCGGTATTCGCTATGCGCTTGGAGTTATGTGGATGTCATTAATTGTTGCAGAAACAATTGGCGCAGATTCAGGGATCGGCTTTATGGCAACGAGTGCCCGTGAATTTATGCAAATGGATATTGTAGTTCTAACGATTGTGCTTTACGCCATCTTAGGTAAGTTATCGGATGTTATTGCCAAGTTGTTTGAACAACGATTATTAAAATGGAACGCTGCCTTCAACAAATAGTAGCAATTGGAATCAGATTGAGGTGATGTGATGTTTAATATTGAACTGAAAGATGTAAGTAAAAGCTATGGCGATAATGAAGTATTGCATGGCATCGACTTATCGATTGAACAAGGAAGTTTTACCGCTATTGTTGGGCGCAGTGGCTGTGGAAAAAGTACACTCTTACGCATTATCGCCAAATTAGAAGAGGTCACAAAAGGGACATTATTGTTTACAAGCGGGGAAAACAAGAAGCCGAAAATTCGTATTATGTTTCAAGATGATCGCCTCCTTCCGTGGAAAAATAATTTAAATAATATTGCTCTTGGATCGGTTAATCAAACGGCAGCAAAAGAATCACTTGAAAAAGTAGGACTGATTGATAAGCAAAGTGATTGGCCTGATCAATTATCAGGCGGACAAAAACAACGTATTGCTCTTGCTCGTGCATTAGCAAGCAATCCTGATATTTTATTATTTGACGAACCGCTCGGTGCACTTGATGCACTGACGCGTATGGAAATGCAGAAATTAATAGAAGGACTATGGGAGCAGCAGCAATTCACTTCCCTTCTTGTTACCCACGACGTAACAGAAGCAGTACATCTAGCCGATCGTGTCATCGTCATTGACAAAGGGGTTATCCAATTAGATCAAGAAATTGATTTACCAAGACCTCGCGAACGCAATGAAAAATTTACCTGCTATGAGAAAAAAATACTCAATCAAATTTTAGGGGGATAAGCATGAAAAAGACAATATTACTTTTAGTAATAGCGCTATTTGTATTAGCTGCCTGCAGCAGTGGTGGTGATTCAAACGCAGACGCAACAAATAGCGGTAATAGTGAAAATGAAGTCATTACGATTGGCTATCAAAAGGGTAATACCATCAATATTTTAAAGGAGCATGGTAATTTAGATGAAGCATTAAATGAAGCTGGCTATACGATTGAATGGAAGGTATTTACTACTGGAACCGTATTGTTAGAGGCACTAAACACGAATAATATTGATTTTGGCCATGCATCAGATGGTAACGCAGTATTCATGCAATCTGGCGGTCACCAGTTAAACTACCTCGCTTCTGAAGCACCCTATCCGGAGGGTGTGGCATTGGTTACCAAAGCAGACTCAGATATTGAAACCGTAGAGGATTTTAAAGGAAAAAAAATTGGGGTAACGAGAGGTGGTAACCAACACTATTTATTATTAGTAGCATTAGAAGAAGCGGGTATTTCCTTAGATGAAGTAGATATTAAGTTTTATAAGGATGCTGCAGAAGGTTTAGCAGCGTTTACGAAAGACGAGTTTGATGTCTACGGCACATGGGATCCATACTTGGCAATCGTAGAGAACACAGTTGAAACACGTACAATTCTGAATGGTACAGGTTTAACTGAAAACCGTACATTCTATTTTGGAACTGAAGAATTTTTATCCAACAAACCAGAAGTTGTAAAAATAATCTTGGAAGAGTTGCAAAATGCTGATCAATGGGCCAATGAAAATAAAACAGAAGTTGCCGAAATCTTAGCCACTGAATTAGGTCTGGACACTGCTCCACTTCAACAAGCAAATGATCGTCGTACATTCGGCGTCGAAAAGATCGATGAAGAAATTATTACTAGTCAGCAGCAATTAGCAGATACATTCTTTGCAGCAGAACTGCTTGAATCTGAAATCAGTATTGAAGAAGCCGTTAACATTGATGAAGCGCTTATTCCAAGTAACTTAAAATAATATTGGGGGAATCCACATGACAAAGTTCGTTGAAAACGCATTTCTAAGCTATGGTAATCTAGAAGCACCTGTAAAAGTTGAAGTATTTTTAAACCTGGCATGCCCTTACTGTGCAACATTTTTCGAAGCAGCAGATCAAAGTTTAGCACCTTATATTGAAAATGGCCAAGTGCAATATGTCATTAAACATTATGACAAGCCACGGGAAATGCTGTTATATGGTACGTTAGTAAATCTATTTTTTGACTATAATGATCCACAACGTATTTATGAGATAATGAAGGAACTATTCGAGAACCAAAGCCAATGGAGTGAGTCTGACAGCGACTCCATTAAAAAAATGTTAACGGAACAGTACGGATTAAAAGAAGAGCCTAATACGATTGACTTAAGCTTAAAGATCACAGCGGAAGCAATTAAACGTCAAGTGAAAATGGTACCGACTGTTTTCATTAACGACAAGGAATTTCAATATCCTGTTGAAATAGATGCTCAGCAATTAAAGGATGAAGTTGAAAAAGCATTAGCTTAAGATAGTTAATATTTAAATTTAAAAGCAGCAAAAAAGAGTAATCGTCTCAGGTAAGTGATGACGATTACTCTTGCTGTATTTAATGGAAACATTATCTTCAGGTAGAGGACTGATACCAGTTAAATCCCCTCATTCACCTCATCCATTATACTGTAAACCATGTCCTAGCCTATAAACATTTTCGTCGCTGTCTTTATACGCATAGCTGATTCCCTCTGGCATATATTTATCTTTGTCATAGCCAGGAACGTCATTCCTTGATGCACAATTACCTTCTTCATCGACGGCAATCACTTCTTCACTTGCTGGTAATGTCAACGGTAAGACACCTGTTGGCTGTTCGTTTCCAGCCATAATTTCAAGCTGTGCTTTGAAGAATGTATCGTACCCGGCAACCAGGGCATCTGCCAATGGTTCTACATTTCCAAGAATCCATGGCAAGATCACATTTACACTGATAATGACTTTTCCGCCGCGGCTGCGGATGTTCTCTGCCACTTTATTTAAATGCTCGATTTCGCTTAAAGTAGTTTCTTCATATGGAGCACCGTCCAACGCTTTTAAGGATTTATTTTCACATAAACCGAGTTCCAGCAATCCTGGTGTTGCATTAAAATAAGTGCCCGATTTCGGCTGCAGGAACAAGATTGCGATATCCGCTTCTTCATACGCATCGGTTAACTCAAATTGACCTAATTCCTTCGCATCCGCCAATGCCTGCTCCGTATACGTCGCTGCATGTTCTGTGTCCTTATGATAAGCTTTCATATACACTTTTTTACCTTCCAGTTTGTCCGCAGTTAATGGCAACGTTTCTTTTGAATTTTTCAAAACGGTAACTGATTTTTTATGTGCTTCATAGGCTGCATCCCAATGTGCCGGAGTATTGACTACTTCATCCGCATTTTCTGGTGAATTGTACGTACGGTCATCAAACAGACCTAACGCAAACATTTCGGTAAACAGTCTTTCATTTGCTTCATTGATCCGCTTTTCACTGATCCAGCCTTGATCTACTGCTTTTTTCAGGTTTTCAATATCATTTGTATCTGCAATGATATCTGTTCCTGCATTCACAGCTTTCGCAAAACGCTCGGCAATACTTAGACTTTCAACGCCCCAGCTCATATTGTTAACGATACCGCTGTCACTGTTAATATAGCCTTTGAAGCCAAGCTTTTTGCGAAGCATATATTCAATGAAATATTGATTAAATGCAAACCCAACCTCTTCGAAAGGAATATCTTCGCCTTCAAATTCCTGAACCACACTCTTCTTGATGCTTGGGATCGAGTAATAAGGCATGATGGAAGACGTTCCATGTTCGACAGCTGCTCGAAACGGTGGCAGATGATATTTTTCTAAACTTCCTGGAGTAGGATAAAGATTCCATTTTCCTTCTTTATAATGCGGGTCAAAGCCATTTTCCCTTGGTCCTCCACCAGGGAAATGCTTTGTTGTCATCGCTATGCTGTTTTTACCTAACGTTTTCCCTTGAAATGCTTCAATAATCCGGCCAATTGCGTCTGCAATAAATTCTGGATCCTCACCGAATGTACCATACGTTCGCTGCCATCTCGGATCTGTGACAACATCCGCCATATACATATACCCTTTTCTTAAACCGGTTGCATTCCATTCCGTTTGGGCAATTTTGGAAAATTCACTGATGATCGAGGCATCCCCGCCCTTTTTAATATCGCCCATCGCTGCTGCTGCAAGTCCCAATGTGCCTGGCCATGTGGAAAAGATACCAATTGCATCATTCATGCCAAAGATAGATTCCCCATTTTCATTTCTTGAATTGGAAGCAACGATGACTGGAATACCTAATCGTGTTCCCTCTGCTACTTCATTCATTGTATTAATCCATTCCGCTGTTTCTCCCGGACTGAAATTATCGCGTAAAATGAAATGGCGTAAATGTCTATTCTCTATTGTATGGGTCGTTCCATATACTTTGCTGGTAGCAAAGATACTTTCTCCCTTTTCCACAATCGCTTCATCTAACACACCGTTATGGCTTGTTTTACTCTTATCCTCTTGATAAAGACCCATCCTGCGCGTGTTAATCAGCATCATCCCAATTTTTTCATCGATATTCATTAAGGAAACTAGATTTCTTGCCCGTTCTTCCGGACTTAATCGCCAATCCTCGTAAGGGTCAAGATTTCCATTGTTATTTAAATCCTTGAATGTGAAACCATCTTCTTCAATAAGCTGTTTGTTTCTTACTTCCAGTTCTAGTTGTTTGTGTGCCATGTGGGTTCTTCCTCTCTCTATTTATATTCTGATTCGAATACCTACTGTCATGTTCCAGCTGTTCCTAGAAGCCCCATCAAAAACATGTTAAAGTTCCAGCTTCATGAGACTGTTTTCTGATGATACGGAAGCTTCTGTTGTAACATCGATATTGGTATATTCCTCTGTATTTGTAATGACGACAGGTGTCGTGATATCATATCCAGCTTTTTCAATGTTTTTTATATCAAATTCTAACAATAGATTACCTTTTTTCACCTGATCCCCTTGGTTCACATGAACGTTGAAATATTGCCCATTCAGCTTCACGGTATCAATACCGACGTAAATTAAAATTTCTGCACCATTGTTCGAAGTGATGCCAATCGCATGCTGTGTAGGGAATAAGGTTGTTACTTCACCATCCACAGGAGCGTAAACTTTCCCTTCTATAGGCTTGATGGCAGCTCCTTTCCCGACAGTATTCGTAGCGAAAAGCGGCTCATTTACTTCTGCTAAAGGAATGACATTCCCTGTTAATGGACTGGAAATTGTTTCTGGTTTGATCACCTTCAGATGAGATGTATCATCATTTTTCCCTTGATAGCCCAGTGCAAATGTAAAGATCAATCCTAACACAAAGGCTGCTCCAGTTCCGACTAAATGCTGACTGATGGGTGAGAAGGCAGGCATGGACAGTACACTTGGAAGAACAAAATCATTCATCACGACACCAAATGCTCCATTAATCGCTCCTCCAACTGCGCCGGCAATAACCACATAAATGATTGTTTTCCTGTAGCGCAGAAGAATTCCGTAGTAAATCGCTTCTGTCGTACCTGCAAGTGAACCTGGCAGAATCCCGCTTGCGGCAAGGGTCTTCAGTTCATTGTCTTTCGTTTTAATAAAGATGGCTATGGCGACCGCAATTTGAGCAAATACAGCCGGTGCTGCCATACCGATGATTGGATCAGGACCATTCGCCAGGTTGGCAATCGCTAGTGGAATGATTGTCCAGTGCAATCCTGCAATGGTAAGGAATGTCCACGCACCGCCGAGAAGCGCTCCTGCCAGCAATCCACTTCTATCACTTAGAAAAGATATTATGCTGCCCAGGCCTTCTCCAACTAAATTACCAAAAGGGCCAAACAGAAGCATTGTTAATGGCACTAGGATAACCAAGGATATAAGCGGGTTGATAAACATTTGGATATCTTTATAAATAATTTTTTTCAAAAACTTCTCTAATCCTGCATAAACAAACATTGCAATAAAAATCGGAAATACGGTTGAAGAATAGTCTGCCAAGTTTACGGGTAGACCTAAAAAGCTGATTGATTCAACGCTACCGTCGACAAGGTTAATTATTTCGGGAGTTAAAAGAGCCGCACCAATGGCTCCGCCGACATAGCCATTCCCGCCAAGCTTAAGTGCAATTGTAATACCAAGAAAGACAGGCAGGAAATAAAATATAGAATTCCCGGCTGCAGATAAAACGATATAGGTACCGCTTTCATTTGAAAGCCAGCCAAGCTGACTAAAGACGGATAAGGCTGCTTTTAACAGACCTGCACCTGCAAGTACACCAATAATTGGCGCAAAGCTTCCAGAGATCACGTCAAGAACTTTAGATAACTTCGATTCTTTTTTTTCGATATCATTCTGACTCATTGTAATGCCCCCTTCTTGCTTACTTGAATGGAAATGCAAGAATTTCTTCTATGCTAATTCGCAACTCAAGTAATGCGCTTACAAATTAAAAAGAATAATATTTTCTATTAAATACAATTATCATGAATTAAATTTGTATTTTGAATGTAACTCTATTTTAAATTGTTTTTTTGTTTCCCAATAGGATAAAATTAACGTTAACCGGATAAAAATCACACATTTGAAACATTTTTCATGAGAGAGGAAAAATAATGGTGTACTCAAAAATCGTTTCTACCGCAATAAAAATTTCACATCTTACGCAATTAAATACATATGTAGTAGATAACAATGGAGATTTCGTCTATCACAACGAAAAGGTCTCCATACCTGACTACATGCCGGGTGCTAAGCAAATGGATGTCCTGGAGTTTTGCCGTAAAATGAAAAAGGCAATTCAAGTCTATACCTATATTAATCCTTGGGGATTATCCTATTTAGGTTATTCCTTTTTGGAAGAGAAAAAACCCTATGCTATCATTATTGGCCCCTATTTAGAAGAAATTCCGAATATATACAGTTTAGTACTGCAATACAATCTCACCATGCAGCAAAGCTCTGAATTACGAAGTGTTCTCGAAAAGGTAAACGTTGTCACTGCTGAACAAATAAGCAGCTATGAAGCTGTTCTCCAGCAGTTTGATGCTATGAGGGAAGCAGAAACAAGCCCCTTGGTGATTTACTCCAGTGAAAATAAAGGAAATATAGACAGGAATACAGACGTGGATGACGAGGCACATCTAGTGAAATGGAGGTACAGGATTGAAAAGGATTTTATGCATGCAGTTGAAAATGGGGATAAAGAAGAAGCTTTGAAACTGATCAGTTCGGATAATACACTATTCTATTTTTCCAAGCGATTTCCCAATCAGCCCCTCCGCCGACAAAAAAATTTAACAATCGTTTTAAATACATTATTGCGCACAGCCGCCAGAAACAGTAATGTTCCGGCGATATTAATCCACCGCATCTCTGAAAGGTTTTCATTTGAAATTGAAAATGGCAATAATATCGCAGTATTACGCCGGATTCAGGATGATATGATCCGAGAATACTGTGACTTAGTGAAGTCAAACTCACTAAAAAATTATTCCCTGATGATACAACAGGTTATCGAGCATTTGATGAGCTATTATGATCAGCAAATTGATAAAACAGAATTAGCTGCATATTTTCACACACACCCAGGAAATTTATCAAGGAGATTTAAAAAAGAAACCGGGATGACGATTACGGAATATCAACAAGACCTTCGAATTAATCAAGCGAAGCATTTATTGAAAACAGAAAGCCTGCCTGTTGATGAAATTGCTTGGATTGTTGGATATAAAGATCCTTCTTATTTTGGGAGGGTGTTTAAGAATATTACGGGGGATTCTCCTTCTGGGTATAGGGAGGTTTTTTGATCATGTGCACATTTTACGGGCTGGCCCCGTATCCTGGGAAGTTTAAAAGAGGAGCATTCCACATTTGGGATGCTCCTTTACTATAGGGCCTTTCGCTGATCGAATCCGGGATTATTTGTCATTCTAGTTATTCTAGAAAAAACAACCTTTTATAAAGTGATAAATGGGGTAATAGAAGTAATAGAAGTGATAGTTGATACTGAAACAGGTGTTATAACTATTTTTTTACGCTATTACTAAAGTTACCCAAATTTAATTATCTTTAAGAGGTGATAAAAATTGGAACATGCCTATATAAAAAGACAGTTAACCAAAGATGGTTACATTGATTTCGCATTTCGGCGTTATCAGAAATTCAAGCAAAAACCTGCATATGATGAAGCATATAAAAAGGAAATACTGTCTCAATTAAATTCTTATTTTCAAAACGCAGAGATAACAAATGATAATATTGTAGACCTTATAAAAAAAATTAAAGACAGTAACCCCAGTTCGGGAAGCTTTGTACATTGGAGTAATACAAGTGACTTGTACCATTTCACAAGTGAACAACCGAGTGAAGTGGCTACATCATTAAGTGATTTCTATAGAAATCATGAAGTTCCTTTACAGGTAAGGATTGAAACCTTTCTAAGTAGGGCAAAAACGATTAAGCCTGATATCCGTTTAGGTGCTCCATTGTTTGGTTATTTACTTGCTGCCTATGATTATCAGAACTTTCCTCTCTATAAAGAATCTATTTTTAATAATGTTAAAAAGCTTTTTGGAATAAAAACAAAGCTTCGCTCCATAAGTGAAAACTATCAAGATTTCTATGATATCTGCTTAACGGTTAAAGATTATTTATTAGACAGAGGTTATACTATCAACATGCTGGATGTGCAAGATTTCTTCTACTGCCTCAGTCAAAGGGACGAAGTTAAAACAGAAAGTGCTGTTGATTTTATCTATGATATGTCGAATGAACTAGCGAGGTTTGAAGAAGACAGCCAGCTATTTATCAATAAAATTAGTCTGCTAGACAGAAAAGACCTAGAGAAAAAACGAAAGTCTTACGAGAATTCAGAGAAAGTGAGGGAAATCCGCTATAGAATTTTAGATCAACTACTGAAACACGGTTCTATGACAGTTCAGGAAATGGAAAGGATAAAAGAGGAGATCAGCCAACAATATGAAAGGAAGATATTACATTCCTGGAACAATTTCTCGATCCTTTTCCCACTTTATTATGATTCGTTTGAAGAGAAAGTAAATATATGTTTACGCGATATACACCAGTCGATTCAACAATTAGATGCATTAAAAGGAATTAAATTGAAAGAAGATCAGGTGATTAAAGATTTTAATTGGAATAACAATTTTGGAACGACCGAAAGTTGGTTAGCGGTTTACCCGGTAGAACATGAAACACATCGAACAGCTGCTCAACTCTTCTTGGGAGTCAAGGAGAAGCATATTGACTATGGAATCGTATATGGAACTGAGAACCCCAATCGTGGAGAAGAGTATTTAACGAATTTAAGGCATGCTGAGGAGTTTAGCTATGAACAGATGGAAAAAAAATTTGATGAGCTTGTACCAAAGTTTCTCGAGGAGAATCAGCTGCAAGATGAAGAAGGAGTATCTCCCTCATCATCCGAGCGTGTTATAGAAGTTTTTTCTTCATTAGAAGAAGCCGACTGGGCGTTTAATTTCATCAAGCAAACATTAAATAAGCTAGGGATCACAGCTCCAAACGACTTGCGTATGGCTGCGACTTATCCTGGAGGCCGGAAATTCCATATCGATTATGGGAATTGGTTAATTGTTGGTTTTCGACAAGGCGCAAATGGCCAAACAGAAATCAGGCTTGCGATGATAAATGCTGAGATTGATGATCTCCCACTCAACAAAGAAATGTTTACAACTAAAGAAAGTGAACCTTCGATTGCACTTATCACACTTCTTGTGGAAGAATTTAAAGCAAGCGAGAAATTACAACATGTGTACGCTGACACGATTGATTTTATTAAAGAAAAGTTTAAAAACCATCAACGCACGCAGTATAGAGTGCACAATAATGAACAATTAGAAGCAGCTATCTTTAATGAAGAGAAAAGGACAAAACTATTTTCAGAAGGGCTTAAGAAGGAGCAAATTGATATTCTAAAAGAAACGGAAGAAGTTATGAAATATTTCTGGCTAACTTGCAAACCGGCAATCTGGACTGTAGAAAACATAAAAGATGGCGGGTCTATTAATTTTACAGCTTACAATGAAAAGGGAAATAAACGGAGAATTTTTTCGGCTTTTGAAAGCGCGAATCCAGGAGATAAAGTATTATTTTATGAATCAACACCAAGGAAGGAAATCATTGCACAAGGGGAAGTAACCGAGGGGTTGCACTTAGTTGATAAAGAAGGTTATCCAGAATTAGTTGAAGCTGTTACATTTCGCTATAAGGAAGAAGTTGAGCCTATTAGTTGGGAAGTCATTTCAGAAGTGGAAGAATTGCAGAATAGCGCACCAATTAGGAACGGCGCTCAAGGCAGCTTGTTTGAACTAACAGAAGAGGAATTCAAGACCATTCTTTCTTTAGAACCAACAGAAATCCAAGTAACTAAAAACAAAATCCCCACAATTGATTTTGATCAAGAAGTGGATGTGGCTACACTCTATTTTGAAGAAAAGGACCAACTAATCCGTCAAGTGGAAACAGCACTCAAAAACGGCAAGCATATTATTTTGACAGGACCTCCTGGAACTGGGAAATCGAAGCTGGCTAAAGAGATATGTCTTTCTTACCAACCTTACTATAAAATGGCGACAGCTACTTCCGATTGGTCGACATATGAAACGATTGGCGGCTATAAGCCAAACAGTGATGGTACTTTATCGTTCCAGCCAGGGATTTTCCTCGATTGCTTCAAGAATCCGAATTCCAATCAGGCAATAAATAAATGGTTGGTCATCGACGAAATCAACAGGGCTGATATTGATAAGGCATTCGGTTCACTATTTTCTGCTTTGACTGGAGATAAGGTAACGCTTAATTTCAAGTCTGAAAGCAAAAGAACAATTGAGTTAAAGCCTCAACATGATGAAAATATTAAGGCGAACGACTATGAATATATCATCCCTCGTGACTGGAGGATGATTGGCACGATGAACACATTGGATAAGGCCTCTCTTTACGAAATGAGCTACGCTTTTATGCGAAGGTTTGCCTTTATACCTGTGGGTGTTCCGAGACAAATTGACGAATCATTGATTGATTTTTATCTCGATATATGGAACATTGCAGACTATCCACATACAGGAGATCTAGCATTTATTTGGGAAAACATTAATTATTACCGTCCAATTGGACCTGCAATTGTGGAAGATATAGCAAATCACACGATAAGTAACGGAGATTTTACATCAGCTATGATATTATATGTCCTTCCACAATTTGAAGGTATATTAGATAAAGATATTATTGAATTTGTCGATCGCATTAGTCAATCACCCTTTGTTGAAAAGAAACGTCTCTTGCAATTTTGCCAGGACTTTTTCCATGTGAAGGTGTAACAGATGAAAAGAAATCCAGAAGAATTACTTGAGGAGATTAGTGATTTTTTAGTTGTCTATTTGAAGTCAGGACAAATTCAGCTGAATTCTTTCATCAATAAAACGGATTTACCTGTCTCGCGGATGGAACAGTTATTGAAGATACATTTCTTATTGCAGAAAGAAGTAAAATCCTTTGTGAAAGACCTGCCAAAACTGATTCGGAGGTTTAAGACATCAACGACAGTAAACCAAGACAGCTACCGTGGGCAAATTAGAGGACAAATTCATTGGGAGAAAACAATCACTGAGCGTCTAAAAATAAATTATCAGGATAAAACAATGTTCTCTGTAAATGAACGGGGTAGAGAATATGGGATTAAGGAAAATCTCGTATTACTGGAAACCATTCAAACATTATATTTCATTCTCTTCTTGGAAATCAATAGTGATTACTTCGAAAAATATGCCTGGTTTAAAGAATGGACCGAACTGAAAAAAACGATTAGTAAGATGCTTCATAAAAATATTTATCTTTCCCGTGTAAAGAAACATTCGACACATGTAACGGAAAGAATGATACTTGATACAATAAAACATCGCAATCCATTGTATCGGGAAGCTGCAACTATTTTACAGCAATATCGGAAAATTATGGCTGGAGAGATGGTTGAAGAAGAAATCCGGACACTTTTAAAAGAAACCTTTGTCCGACCACAGGAAGAGGATGTCTTGTTTGAACTTTACTGGGTAGTAAAATTGCTGGAACAAAATACTAATAATGCGAAGCTCGAATTAATGGATGGCAGGAATAATCAAGTAGCAGAATGGCATGATGAAAGGTTTTATTATAAACTTTATCATGATTCAGGTGGATCGGATGAAGTCCAGTTCTCTATAAAAACGGATGAAGTAAGCGGCCTTGAGCATCCATTTATTTCTCGGCGACTGCGTTCTATGGAAGAAGCATATGTATATGCCCACATGTTCTTCCAAAAGTCTTTTGATATGAGCACTTATTGGAGAGGAAGACCCGATATCCTTGTAGAAGTATATGACGTCCAGACAAATAAGTTAGTAAAAGTAATAATTGGTGAGGTAAAATACACGAGTCGCGTGGATTATGCAATAACCGGTTTGCGTGAGTTAACTGATTATACAAAGCTTCTTCAGGATAAACGAGGTAGCTATTTGGCAGATGAGATAGAAGTTAATGGTATGTTATTCACCAGCAGAATTGCTGGGATGGAGCCTCTGGATAATAATTTAAGTATATATGATGGTCAAGAAGAGATTAAATGGTGTGCTTATTAAGTAGGATCATGCGTTCCCTCCTTTCCCTAGCCTCCATGACCTCCCACCGGGCGATGTCAAGGTGAGTAGAAAAGAAAATTAAGGAGAACAGTTAGAGGTAAGCGTCAAATAGTCCCCACATTTTCAGTCTAATTATGGGCCAACTACGAAGCTGTAGTTGGCCTATAACCCTAGTAAAAATATTGTATAGTACACCTGGAAGTAAATTAACTTTACATTATAATGAAATTATCTATCTTCCATTAATCCAGCTAATTTGTTGAACACTTTAGACGGACTATCTCTTAAAGTCGTTAAAGGAAACCTATACTCCTTCCCAATTCGATCCTCCACCATAAAATAATCTTTTTTCAAAAATAGTTTCATATTTTTTATACTAAAACTTTCCACACTCTTGGCAACATCTAGACTATAATCATCAAGCACATATCTCACCCTATCAGAAAACCTCGCCAGTATCCTACATAGAGTTCGTTCGTCGTTTGACTTCATGAACAGTTCAGGTAGTTCCCTTGCTTCCAACAAATTATTTAACCTAGTTATTATATAGTTTGAAATCCCATAACCAACTGGTTTAATATTATCCGAGAGAACCTTCCACTTATCAACATCATACCAAACTTCATCTTCCACAATCCGAACTTCTTTTATCTTAGCGTAGTAATTAACACCATTATCTTCAACAACTTCTCTTGTTGTATATAACGCAATATACTTTGCTTCTTGCCAGTTTTTGCTTAGACAATTCGCTGACATTTTAAAGTTGCGGTCATGCAAAGCAGATTTATATTCCGTTGCATCTGATACCTTAACAACAATCACTTTTTCTTCAATAGTAGATTCCCATTCACTTAACGTTCCCCTTGGTAGTATTCCTTCTTGTTGAATTTCCTCCGGACTTTTATCAATTAATCGCTCTACAAATTGCTCTACTATACTCGTTGCATTTGGTAGAAATGGTAAACCACCAATGTTTACTTCCTCGATGCTTTTATATAGTTTGTGTTCTTGATATATCTCCTCATTATCCCATGGAAATAATACATACGCGCCAAAGGCTTTTCGTTCAAAAGGGCCTTTTTCGTTCACAACAATGGAATCACGGTATCGATGCATTGTGTTAATATCTTCTTCCATTGGACCTGGTATTCCGTGGTAATTCCGGCCATAAGTTGTACCAGCTAAAGCAAAGTCGATGCGGTATTTAGCATCAAAGACATATTGATATTCATAGTCTTTTCCCTTTTTCTCAATGCTCAACATCGTATCTGGAACTTGTGTAATGGTTGGTAGTTTCCGTTCCCTTTTTTGATAGATGAGTGTAATCTTTTCTTTTGTTTGTGGATGACGATAAACACGTTTAGCCGTAGCATTGGGCTGCAAATTGACAAACAAGCCTTCCCGATTCACTTTAATAATATCTTGATCAACCATCTCATATTTTTTTCCTAGGATTTGTCCTAGTTTAAGGTATGTCCAATATTCGTATAACGTTGCGACATCCTTAACCGACATTTTATAGATGTTTCCTTGTAAAGCTAAACCTCGTGAAACTAGCAGATATATCTGGAAAGCTTCTCTATATCCAGATGCCATTTGTAGAACTAAACTCATTACAGAGCGATCTAGCTTCCCAATGTTGCGCCAAGATTGATTATTTATCTTTCCTTTCAGTTTCAGCTTCATCTGACTTAGACAATTAATTATTTCCTCATCAGGTGTAGAATCATATCGGCTTTTTTGTAATGTTTCTATTAAGTCTTCAAGCTTCTCTATTAAACGATTCATCATCCATTTAATAAATCGATTTTCGTGGGTATCGTACGTTAATTCCTTCTTTATATTTAGACCACTTGTAGGCATGATACTTTTGTTATCTATGGATATACCATCTTTGACTTCTACAAAAAGGTGAGGCCTCTTCTTTAAATAATGACGAGCTTTTTGATCCTGCCTACCTAACTGATCACCTCTTACTCTAGTATGAGTAGTCGTAAGCTTATGATTTGGCTGCCTTTCAATTTGATGAATAGCTTGAAAAAGTTTATCAAAATGAGACTCTATCAATCGAAGAAACTCACTCCTGGAAGGGGTTCCTTCTAGCTTAGCCTTTGCACCAAGATAGGTTTTCTTAATGAAATGGTAAGCTAGATTATAGATCTCATCGTTCACTTCTTCTAACAGCTTTTGATAATCTTTTCGATAATCTAATTTTGTTGGAAACACTTCCATTGTTACGGTTAATAACTTGTTATCGGCACACCTAATCTCAAATGTAGAAAGTCCTACTTCATTTCGAAATTGCAAATTCCCCATTAAAACGTAGCTATCTCCTATGGTTACTTTATCCACTGCATTTCTTAGCCCTTGATGTTCATGGTAAAAGGATAAATCTTTCGTTCCTTTTGGTGAAACAATTAATTGGTACACACCATTTTCAAAAAAAATCGGTCTATGGCTATACTTTTCTTGTAACTGATTATTATTTATATCAAATACTTGAACAGATTGGACACATTCTCCATGAACCATTAGTCTCATTGAATCATGAAGATCAAGATTTCTATATTGCGCCAGTCCCTCAAATTTTTCATGATAAGGCTTTCCCTTAATTACTACCGTCATATCATCCGTTTCAATATAAAGTAATTCCACATCAGTTTTAACTGATCCAGAATGAAGTGAAGCCATCTACTAGCCTCCTCCTCATTTCTAATAATTTTTCCGTACTACTTGGATATTTTGCATAAGTTAAATCTACTGTTGAATCAGCATCTTCAGGAATTTCAAATGCGCAGATTTCAATCAGGCTATTCAAGACTTCACTAACCCTACTATCACTTCCAGCGATTCTTGGTAGGATTTTCTGTAAAAGACAATGATCAAATGCTTGGTTAAAATCCATCAATGCTTCCTGCTGGTTATAGGTAAGGTACATACAAATCTCGTCTCTCACCCGATATCCAACTTGACCATGAATCAGTTGCAAAACTTCATTAATATTTACTAATTCTTCTGTTACACTTCTGACAAGATCTGGGTACTCAGCGAAAACATCCTTCAAATGTAGATAGTTAGCTTCTAGAACTTCTTGGTTTAACTTCACTGGATCTTTCTCCTGTACTTCTTCATATAAAAAGTCTAAATGCCCAAGCTGCACACGATTAAATTCTATAGTATTCGCTCGATCTAACACCTTTTTACTGAATGGATGGGTTGTTTCATCCATATTTACCGTTCCAACTATATATACATTTGACGGAAGTTGTAAATTTAGGCCTGCTGCTTCTTCCGTTAATAGGTTAGATGTTGTAATATCTCCATTCTTCCATGCGCGACTCTCCATCACACTTAAAATATCACTAAAGTAATATTCCACACGAGCTAAATTCATTTCATCGAGTAACACAATATAGGGCTTAGTCGGATTTCTAAGTGCTCGGATTACCACTTTCGTTAATGGCCCTTCTTTGAAGTCCCCTTTTATATCGGTATAACCTAATAAGTCAGATCCATCATTCCAATCTGGACGCACTGGAATGAGCGTAAATTGATTGTTATCCTCCGTTGCACCAATGGCTTCCGCAAGCCATTGTACGATTTTTGTTTTTCCAGTTCCGGAAATCCCCGATAGAATCACAAATGGCTTTGTTTTTAAGGACAAGATAAGGTTAATTATCTCTGTTTTTTCGAAATAAAATCCCTTTCCTTTAATATAACGGTAGACATGATCAACTGTATCTTTTAACGATAAGGATTTGTTTGTTTCTTCCTCTTCTGTTAATTCTATTTTTCCTTGATTGAAAGCTATGTATTGCTCGTAGTGATTGATCATTCTTTCTAGGTCATGCTGTAAAGTTTCCTCTGATGGTAGTTCCTTCTCATATAGAATGTATGCAGCTGCTGATAACTCATATTTCTTTGCTAATGTACTACTACCAAGTTCAATCTCAGTATCTGTTGAGATATCTGGATCTATCTTCAGATTGCTACGAATTTCTTCATTAATCATGGCCATTTCATCCCTAGAAGACTCTGTAACTCCTTGGGCCAATGTTAAATATAGTCGCTCCATATCTTCACTAAATAAATAAACAATATAATACCCCCTCTGTGTAGAGGTTGTTATATCTTTATTCATTATGGCCAACCAAGGTACAGCAGCCCAATTACCTTGCCCGACAGAACCCTTAATCTCGTATCTATCATTTGGAATAAAATTCAAACGCCCAAATGCAGATACGAGAGAGTTTCGAACGAGGGATCCCATCATATGACCTGCAATCGGTTCACGTTTTGCCATTAAATATTCATTCATAACCTGTTGGAGCAAAGGTCTTATTTCTTCTGTCATACTCGGATTCAACTCCTCATCCACTAACTTAACACCTTTTAACCACGTTAATATATTCCTTGTACGATAATCTGCAACCGACTCAAGCATTAGGTTGTCCCCTCTAGAATTTTGGACAATTTTCATACCTAAGCTTTTTAAAACATTTATCTTTTCGTTTTTAGAGTACGTATTTAACCCTTTTAGCAAGCTATAAATCATAGACAAGTAGGGGCTTGTTAGAACCCGTTGTTTTAAGAAATCCGTTTTATTATTTGTGGCTTGATATTCGTTGATTAGTGAATCTTTTTTTTCAAACTGATCATCTAAAAATCCCAGAAGTCGTAAACCTTGTCGTGCTCTTAGTTTTGTACGTCTCATTCCCTCTTCTTGGATAGTTGTAGATATCTTTTTTGGGTGATAAGTTCCTGCAATAATTTCGTCCAAAAATTGCATTGTCCCACTTAAGTTCATTTCTGGCAACTGATCAGTCTTGTACTTAATAATCTGCACGGAAGCTTGTCCATGTTCTGTGCTCCCCGTAGCAAATGGGAGATTCGTTAGGATTGATAGTATGTAACTTGCCTTTTCTTTGTCATCAATTTCATCTTTGTGTACTATCTTTCTATCTAATAGTTTGGAGATCTCTCGTAGTACAGAATCATATTTGATTAACTGACTAGCTTCCTTCGCTCCGCCTTTTTCTCTCGATACGTTTGTTTGGACATAAAATCCAACTGATTCTTCATTTCTAATCAAACTAGTTGGTCCACTTGGAATCGCTTTTATTTGGTTTTTCAAGAAATCTAATAGAGCACCTTCTAGCAAGCTTACACCCCTAACACTTTTTAGAAATTTACCCAAATTATAACACGTTATTAGAAAAAGATTCAGTCTTCGGATCCTAACTTTTTAACGATTACTTGCCCATATTAACTTGAAATTTCACGGTTGATACAAAAGAGCAAGCACTCTTTTAATAATGTTTAAAAAATGGTACCGATTTATAAAAATTGCGTGGTATAATCTTCTATGGCATTAGCCCAAGCATACTATATCATTTACATCAAGAAGGGGAGCATTAGTTATGGGGTCAAAAAAAGAGAAAAAGCCATCAATAGAAGAATTGGCAAGAAAGAGAATAGCAAATTTATATATGTACGAGGGAAAAGAATTATTGCTTTTCTGTGATGCTGCAATAAAAGGAAAATCAATGAATGTGTTTGCTGCACTAGACAGCAACGGAATCACTTTATACGAATATAAAGAGACGTATGAAAACAAAATCGTCAAATTGGAAACTCACAACTGGGATGAGTGGGATAAAGTTCAAGTTGATCATTATTTTATTAAGTCCACATTTGAATTTGGTGGCAGTAATGAAAACTGGTCAGTTTCCATTGGTTCAAAGGGAAAAGAAGTACAACAAGTAATTAATAGCTATACAGACATTAAAATCGAAACTACTTCACGTCCCTGGTATAGAAAAATAGTAGGATTTCGTTCGTGGAAAACATGGAAGATGATTACCGCAATCTTAATTTATGCTATTCTTGTATTTTCGATTATCGATACCAATACATCAGAAAAAACAGATGAGATATTGGCAACTGTTGCATCGTTAGTAACTTTTCTTGCTTTTCTTGGTTTATTAATTGGATTAGTAATACCAAAGTATGTCTTACCTTTTACAATGAACAAACATAGAAAAAGAGTCGGAAAGATATATGGCACGTCTGTACTGTTAGCTTTTTTAATGGTGGTATTTTTTGCTCCTGTTCAACCAACTGAACACGAACATACCTCTGAAGTAGTAAAAACTGAAACGACATCTAAAGGAAAGGCTCCAGTTTTAGTTGATGCAACCAATGGTACTGAAGATGAAGATAAAGAAGTTAACGGTAAAAATGAACAAAACAAAGTTAATCAAAACAAGGATGACGAAAATAAAGACACTAATAATAGTGTTGCTCAACCAGTTGCTTCTACATCAAATAAACCAAAATCAGAAGAGCAATCGAAAAGTCCTTCCGGTGTAGTATTGACTTCTGCGTTTGTCAACCGAGTCGTCGATGGTGATACTATTAAGGTTCAAATAGATGGTAAGGAAGAAACTGTTCGCTTGATTCTTGTTGATACACCAGAAACAAAACATCCGCAATTAGGTGTCCAACCATTCGGGCCAGAGGCTAGTGCTTATACAGAAAATGCTTTGAATGGAAAAAAGATTGATCTTGAAAAAGATGTTTCCGATCGTGACAAATATGGTCGATTGCTTCGATATGTATGGGTTGATGGGGAACTTTTCAATCAACAATTAATAGAAAAAGGCCTTGCTCGGGTTGCAATTTACCAACCAGATGTGAAGTATGTTGACCAGTTTAGTGAAAAACAGCAAAAAGCACAACAAGAAGGAATTGGTATTTGGAGCATCGAAAACTATGCTCAGGAAGACGGATATCGTACACAGGAAGAAAAACCGGTACCAACTGAAGCACCAAAACCTCAACCAAAAGAGGAGCCAAAAACTACTTCGGGTAGCTGTAACATAAAAGGTAACATCAGCTCTAGTGGGGAAAATATTTATCATGTGCCTGGTGGACAATTTTATGAAGTTACAAATCCAGAGCAAACGTTTTGCAGTACAGCGGAAGCAGAATCTGCAGGGTACCGAGCTTCGAAGAGATAATTTATTTTTAGATAAGACATGGGGACAGGTTGAAGATAACTTGTCCCCTATAATTTTAAGCAGGAAATCCCTTCTTAACACCCTGCTTGTTGAATGTTCATTCATTTTTTATAACTAAAGTAAGTCCCATATGTTATTTCGCCAATGCCAAACAACCTGATTCGTCAGAATCCGTAAAAATAAGACCAGCCCACCACCGCTCTGCAAAAACGATGAGGACTGACCCTAAATCTAAAGTTACTTTAAAACAAGCCGATTAATTTGCCCAATTACTCCAGGCAGCTCACCCATTGACTTGATTGTAAAATCTGCGCCATTTTGTTTAAAGGTTTGTTCTGTTTTAGCGATAATTTCTTCTTGCTCCACTTTAGACAGAGCATCGAATTCCGCTTCACTTAGACCCATTTCAGAGCTGCCGATAATAACACCTACTGCCCAAACTCCTGCACTGTTCGCCTCTGCAAAATCCGGGAGAGTATCCCCTACTTTTACGACGTTCAGAGCTGATGATAATTTTAATGCTTCCATGTTTCGGTATATCATATAAGGATACGGTCTTCCTAATGAATTTGTTCCATCAGGTGTGATATAAAAATCTGGGCTGTAGCCTTTTTTCGCTGCTTCTGGCACAACAACATCCATCATCTTTTGCGTGTAGCCGGAAGTGGAGCCAATTTTCAGCCCTTGTTTTTTTAAGCTTTCCACAGTCTCAAGAACCTCTGGTTTCGGATCGGTATACGTTGCTAATGTTTCCATTAGAGATGTTTCAAACGCATTAAATAGATTCTCCACATCTTGATCATTAAACGCTCTTCCGTATTTCGCTTTCCATAAATCAGAGATTCTTGGCATCTCCAGCATCGCACGAATATGATCAATCTTAAGCAGTCCCATTGGGGCTCTTGCCTCTTCCATTGTTACCTCAATACCCACATCTTTAAAAATATTTATAAATGCATTTACCGGTGCAAAACATCCAAAATCAACTGTTGTTCCTGCCCAATCGAATATTACGCCTTCAACCTTTTTCATTTTATCACCACTCCCATATAGTCTTCGATTACACTGCATAATGTTTCGATATCTTCTTCATAAATTTCCCCAATGTTCCCAATTCGGAATGTATTGACCTCTGTCAGCTTCCCCGGGTAAAGCACAAACCCTCTCTCTTTCACATAAAGATAAAAGTCCTCAAACTGAAAGGTATCATATGGGAAAAGAAACGTTGTAATAATTGGTGATTGTTTTTCATCGGTTATATACGTCTGGAATCCAATCTTCTCTAACTTCTCCCGTAATAGTTGGTTATTATGCTGATAACGATGAGATCTTGCTGGAATACCACCTTCTTCAATTAATTCATCAATTGCTTTGGAAAACGCAGCTACAACATGGGTTGGAGATGTGTAACGCCATTTTCCGTCCTTGTCCATTTCCTTCCATTGGTCATACAAATCTAGTGATAAGCTTCGGGCATTCCCTTCGCATGCTTTCAGCTTATCTAGCTTCGCAATGACAAAGCCAAAGCCGGGAACACCTTGGATGCATTTATTCGCACTGCTAATTAAATAATCAGTACCGAGAGCACGGACATCCATTTCCACTCCAGCAAAACTGCTCATCGCATCGATAATCAGTGTTTTCTTATATGCTTTAGCAAGCTCAGAGACCATTTCAATTGGATTTAGTATTCCTGTTGTTGTTTCACAATGAACCATGACAATATGTGTAATCTGCTGATCCTCTTCTAAAATACGTCTTAGTTCAGCTTCATTTGGATATGCATTGTATGCACCACTGTATTGCTGGTACTGTATGCCAATATAATCAGCCATTTTGACAATACGCTCTCCATAAGCACCATTCGTTATGATTAATGCTTTATCCTGCTTTTTCAATGAAGTTGTCATCACCGATTCAACCGTGAATGTACCACTTCCTTGCATTAATACCGTTGTATATTCATCAGCTGTCACCCCTGCGAGTTCAAGAAGCTGCGTTCTTATTTTTTGGGTAATATTCTTATAATCTTGATCCCATGTACAGCGATCAAAGAGCATTTCCTCTTTCACTGTAGCTGTTGTTGTTAAGGGGCCTGGCGTTAAAAGCTTGTAAGAATTCATGTTTACTATATCCTCCTTCATTTATCATTTAATCAGAAGTTGCTGGAAAGAAACGTTTTTTCAAACGAGTTGAAACTACTTCTAATAGAAAGGCAACAATGAGAATGGCGTAGGTAATAAAGCCGACCTCCCGCATATCAAAGTAGAAGCTGGAAGCCATAAATAAATCGAATCCAATTCCACCGGCTCCAGCTGCCGCTCCCATTGCCACAGCTACACCAAAGTTGATTTCAAACCGCAGGAAAACCCACGATAATAAATAGGTAAAGGTAGACGGTAATACACCGCTTTTTACGACATGCCACCAGTTCCCGCCAGTTGACCGTACGGCTTCCAAGATTCCCTTATCGACTTCTTCAAATGCTTCCGAAAATGCTTTTACTAAATAGGCAATCGAATGAAATAACATACCAAGAACCGCCGCTTCACTTCCAAGCCCTGCGGCAATCGCAAAGATCAACACCCATAATACGGTTGGAACAGCCCGAATAAACGCAACAAATACCCGAATAATTCTAGTTAAGCCTACTGGGGCTAAATTGGTTGCAGCCATTAAAGATAGGAAAAAGGCAATAACGGCACCAATAGCCGTGGCTAAGAATGCTAGACTAAGTGTTACCCCAACTTGATAGATGGCTTCACTTAAACTGAAATGACTTAATGCCGGCTCCAGAAACATCACTTTCAAGTTATACGCTGTTTCCGTAATCGCTGAGCGTAATTCCAGTCCTGCATAGTTAAAGAATAGAAAGGCAACGAATGTCAAAAGGGTTAGAACAACTAATGTGCTCCTTAGGACTCGATCACCTTTATTACCCGATTTTATATGAATACGACCGTCTTTCTTTCGCTTTATATAGGTTGCTTCCATTATAGAATCACCTTCCGCACATAATTTGACATAAGGTCGACAACAATAACGGTTATTACAATACATAATGTCACAAGCGCTACGGCATTATAATTTAACATCTTATAATACATATCAAAGGTATATCCAATTCCTGTCCCCGTTAAGATTCCTACCAATGTAGCATTTCGAATGTTGGTTTCTACCATAAACAACACCCAGCTGATCATCTGCGGCAAACTTTGCGGAATAACTGCCTTACCTACAATTTGGAAATAGGTAGACCCTGTTGCAGTCAATGCTTCAACAGAACTTTGGCTTGCTTCATCAATCGATTCAATAAATGCCCTCGTTAAAAACCCTACTGTCCCAACAAAAAGAGCGAGAAAGCCTGTTACGGAATTTTGACCAAAAGAAATAAGCAAAACCAGCGCCCATGCAACAACTGGGATATTTCTTGATATGGATGCAATAAAACGGGCAAATACACTTAAAAAGTTATTTACTTTTGTCACTTTTGAACCGAATACCCCTAAGAAGAGAGAGACCACAGCTGCTATCGTTGTTGCCGCTATCGACATAAACGTAGTTTCAGCTAGTTTTTCCAGGATGGTTGGCAATTTATCGAGCGTTTCCTGCGTCACCATTAGATTAGAAAACATCCAGCCGATAGCTTTAGGGATTGTCGCTAACCCATCCACAAAGTTAAATGATGTAATAGCTGCTGATAAATAGGTTAGAACGATGATGATAAGAAGAAAGATTACTGTCTGCCATCTGTTTTTTCGCATCTTTTTTTCATTCACAGTCATCTCTCCTTACGCTGTTATTAAATCTTCCGTTTTGGATCCGTAAATTTTGTTAATCTGTTCTTCATAAAGTTCATGACTTGTTCCAGTAAATACAATTTCACCTTTATTTAAACCAATAATTCGATCTGAATAACGTTGCGCCACGTCCACTTGATGTAAATTCACCAAGCACGTAATGCCCATTTCTGTACTGATTGATTTTAAAAGATCCATGATAATCTTAGAGGAATTCGGATCCAGCGAAGCAATCGGTTCATCACATAAGATAAGTTTTGGCTCTTGAATAAGCGCTCTGCATATCCCTACACGTTGCTGCTGACCACCACTTAATTGGTCACATCGCTTATAGGCATGTTCATGAATTCCTAGTTTCTCCAGCAGGTGAAAGGCTTGTTCTTTTTCTGCTTCTGTATATTTTCCTAACAGTCCCTGCAGTGTTGTTTTATAACCAAATCGGCCATGCAGCACATTCTCAATCACTGTCAAACGAGGCACGAGATTATAGTGCTGAAACACCATCCCAATATTCGCTCGTAAATTGCGTAATTCTTTTTTATTTAAACTTCCAACATCATGATTGTTAAAAATAATCTTTCCTTCATTAAATTCAACCATTCGATTCATACAACGCAGCATGGTAGATTTACCAGCACCAGACGGACCAATGATAGAAACTAGCTCTCCTGCTTTGATTTCAAAGTGAATATTCTTTAATATTTGTTTATCCGCTGTATATGATTTTCCCAATCCTTCTACTTTTAACAATGACATGTGTATTGACTCCTTTTTAGAGCTTATTAAGTAAGATTACGCATCGTAAGTACATGCTTCCTGGTTTCGTTTTCCTCTACTATTATTTCGAAATTTCGCGAATTGGATCATACCATTCATCTTCCACTGGCAATAGTCTTTCTTTATCACTTTTAGAGAATAAAGCGCTCTGTTCTGAATCCTCAGGGGCAAAGATTTTTTCATTATTTGCTACTTCATCTGAGGTTAATAGTTCTTGAATTTTATCAAAATCCGCTTGTCCGATGACATCCATATTCACAACAAATGGTTCATTTAATACTGGGTCGGAGCTCATTAATGTAAATTCTTTGCCTGTAACTGAATTGAAAGGTTCGGCTGCATTGTCTTTCACGCGATAAACAGCACCAGCAGTATTTTCTTCTCCTTCAGCAAGCTCCACATATTCTTCCACACAAGTATCACAGAATGCTGCAACATCTGCATTGCCCGATAACAAATTGACTGCGGAACCTTGGTGAGAGTTGCCAAATAATACTTGGGAGAACAATGGCCCGCTTCCCATTAAGTCTTCTTCCGTTAAATCTGCATATGCTTCTTGTTGTGAGAAATGTTCAATAATAGTAGATGATGGAACTTTAAACCCTGATGTTGAACTGTTTGATACGAATGAAAATCTTGTATCTGCAATCGTATCAAGGGAGAATTCCCCATTTTCTTTAAACTTGTCTTGCTCGCCCACATTCACCGCTAACCAGCTATAGTATTTCGCATCGTCCAATGTTCCGGATTCACCGGATTTTACGGCTAAGGTTTGAACCGCATCATTTCTGTTATTTGCTTCTACATATCCTTGTGAACCCATGAATGCAAGGTCCGCATTGTTGCCTGCTAACGTTTCAATCGCAATCGAGTAGTCCGTTGTTAATTGATGCTCTACCTCTTTACCTGTAGCCTCTGAAATAAGTCTTCCAATTTCATCACGAGATGATTTCAAATCATTACCAGACTCGTTCGGATACCAAACAATTTTAATCACATCATCTGCTGTTGCACTACCACTATTACCGCCACCACATGCTGTTAACAAAACAGCGAACACGGCGAGCATTATCAATAAAAGGTTCGTTTTCATATGTTACACTCCTTATCCTTAATAAATAGATCGTAGAATTTGTTTGACATCTTCCTGTGTTAAAGCAACGGGGTTATTATCCATTCGACCCTTTGTAAAGGCATTTGCGGCAACCTTTTCGATTATTTCCTCATTCGCATTGTAATCTCTGAGCTTGCTTGAAAAACCTGCTAGCTGATGAAAATGCTCAATAAGACCTTGAACTTCACTGCAGCTGCTTACCCCAAATGCTTGTAATAGCTTATCGCTCTCCATAATCGAGTCAAAATTGATTTTCATTACGTTAGCCAACGTAATGCTTGCCGCTACCCCATGGACCATTCCAAGTTCCAGTGTCAGAGGATAGGACATGGAATGACATGCAGTCGTCCTTGTGTTACTAAATGCCAGTCCTGCATACAAGCTGCCTAAAGCTATTTCATTTCTGTATGTCACTTCATTCGGATGATGTAACACCTTTTCAAAGTTGCTGACAATACGTTTGATCCCTTCTAATGCATAGATTCTTGAAATTTCATTGGAGCTTTTTGACCAGTAAGCCTCTGTTGCATGACATAAAGCATCCAAAGCTGTTGAAGCCGTTAATCCTTGTGGTAAGGTTACAGTTAGCGTTGGATCAATGATGGCTGCATAAGCATATAAGTATTCACTATCAACGGACATTTTCACTCCGTTGGCGCGATCCCAAATCGTTGCCCAGCAAGTAACCTCAGAACCCGTACCTGAGGTTGTAGGAATGCCAATCCATGGTACAACGTTTTGATTGTCTGCATATTGCTTTTGTTCAATCATGGTACGTAATGCAGAGACAGACTCTATTTTCAAATCCTTTAATGCAGCCAATGATTTCGAGAGATCAAGAACACTGCCTCCTCCAATCCCTACGATGCATTGATAATCAACGTTTTCAATTTGCTTATAGTAATGAAACAAGTCTTCCACATCAGGATTGGATATGTTCACTTCTATTTGTTTGACTTCATAATCCTCCAGGCTTTTATAAAGGTTACGTCCAGCCTCGGTTTCTAAGAAGTCACTACCTCGATGTAAAAGGACAATATTGCTAAATTGAGGTTTGATCGTATGTAGTACTTCTTTCATGACATCTATGGTATCTATTTTAATTTTGACAGGGTTGTAAAAGTTCCCCATTTGGCCATTTCCTTTCTTTGTTAGCTTTTGTTTTGCTGTACAATGCAAGATTAATCCGTATTTTGCAGTTTTACAAGGGGTTTTACAGTTAATTAACAAAACATTAATGCTTTTTACATAGAATGTATGCTTTTTTTACTTTACAAATTGCTTTTATTTGCTTTGTTTTGCTATTTTTTAATATATGTTATGATTTGTATATACAAAGGAAGATGGGAGAGCTGGATGATGTTACAGGAGCAAAGACATCAAATGATAGAATCCTTTTTAAAACAGCAAAAAGCTGTAAAAGCTTCAGAGCTTGCTACTTTATTAGATATCTCCATTGATACGGTCCGTAGGGATTTAGAGGTTCTTGAGAAAAAAGGAATCGTCAAACGAGTTCACGGCGGGGCTGTTTTAACTCAAAAAAGTGATAATGTACTAAACAGACTTTTTAGTGAGAGAGAGGTCAAAAATCAAGGTAAAAAACAAGAAGCTGCTTTAGCAGCAATTGAATTAATTGAAGAAGGGCAGGCAATTGCACTAAACGGCGGGACAACGACGATTGAAATTGCGAAGGTACTTGTTAACAAGTTTAAGCGATTAACAATTATTACAAACGATCTTCGTATTCTATCTATTCTTGGGGAAAATAAAAACTTCAACGTTATCCTCACCGGCGGCTTTTTTAATCCAGAGGAATACACGTTATATGGGAAACAATGCGAAGAAATCCTTTCTGATTTTAATATTGATATTGCTTTTCTTACGGTAAACGGATTATCACTTGAACATGGTTTAACCGATTTTAGAATGCATGAAGTAGGCGTTATTCAAACCATTATCTCACGCTCAAAGCATAAAGTAGTCGTTGCTGATTCATCAAAGTTTGAGACATCTTCTTACATCAATGTGTGTCCATTAAAAGATATTGATCTAATTGTTACGGATAGCTCACTTCCATCTGATATCGCAGCGGAATATAGTAAACAGGATATTCGGATTCTTTCTCCACACTAATCAGAAATGAGTTGCAGTAATTAAATGAAAAACAGATTAGCTTCCTTCCAAATAGGATAGATATCTATTCATAAATTAACCTATGATGGTAAATTTCTTGCTACGTTTCCTGATCTATTCCTGAACAGCAAGATACGCGACAATTTCTGCTATAAATTCTTTAGAGTCAAAGACAGAATTTGTCGCGTTCAACTAATTAAAAGAGTATCCCCTACACCAAACCACTTCCTCCAACCTGCATCGCCACCTGCAAATCGCCAATCTCTTTCTGAATCTGCGGAAAGCCTGGAATTGCTGGAATATGTCTTGTCTCCGGGTCTTCCATTTGCTTCGCTGATTTCGCCATCATTTCGAAAACAAGCATCAGCTGTGCTAAATCCTCATCTTTAAGAATGGGTAGATCTTGCTTTCTTGATGCAGCTTCCAACAAATAGCCCAACTGTTCAATCGAGAAAATAACGGACCATAATTGCTCCAGTGCTTTTTGGTGACGCGGGATTTCACCTAAAGCTGTCCGGTATACAAGACTCAAGTTCTTCAAGTTCGTATGCATTTTCTTTGATTCACTGCTGTTTGTAGTATTCAAATTATCCTTTGGACCAGAAAATAATAAAGCCATCAATTGCATTTGGCTGCGGATCGTTTTAGCAATTAAATGCGGAAGACGACTGGATGCCGATCTTCTGCCGATAAGGAATATGCCAATAAGTCCGATCGCACAACCAATCAGAATATCCATAATCCGTGCTGTTGCAAAAAAGCGTAAATCATAGATCTGGGACGTGTTTTCTGCCATGAAGATTGCATTGGGTGTAATAAAGCTTACAGCAATCGCATAATTTCTCGGGATAAACAGCTCTGTCAGGAATGTGAGCAGCCAAATAATCAAAATGATAAAGATGCCATCTGGGTGGGTGGAGAGAAGCAAGGTCGCAATCAGGACACCGACGATGGTTCCCAATGAACGCTGGATGGCACGGTGAAACGTTGTAATAATGTTCGCACCTAACATAACAGCACCGCATGACAGTACAATCCAATAAGAACGTTCAAATTCAAATGAAAAGGCAATGAGCGAAGCGATAAATAGAATAAATCCATAACGAACCGCAGAAATAAAGACAAAGGAATTTTTATGAAAGCTTCCTGTTAACGTCTCTTTCAGTGAGCGCCTGGGAACATGGATTTCTTTCTCTAATCGCTCATCATCTCCATTTAAAATGTGCGCTGCTTCATTTACCCTCTTTTCTAAACGAAGGCTGGTTTCCGTGTCATTCATGAGCTCGATTGGTTTATCTGTATGTTTGTCTATTTTAGCCGCTAACGTTCGGAGCATTTGGGCAATTGCGGATAGTTGCTTTGTATCAGGTACTGCATAAAACTCGATAATTTCCGCATAAATTAAATTTGCTTGTCCATATAAATAGTGAAGTTTTCTAAATTCGGCTGAATTTTGCCAGGAAATATACGCTCTGGATAAAGTATCTTCCGTATCTTTCAGCATTTGCAATGCCTTTTGTCTTTCCTTGCTAAACTCCGCTGTACCTGCCACATCAATTAAAGATGCCAGTGCCGTATACACCTGCTTAATTGTCTTTTTCTCTGGGCCATGCGGATTGATAAACCAGCCGCTCATTGCCAGGACCCATGCGAAAGCCCCACCTAATAAAGTAAGTCCTGCCCGCATTGGTGCAAGGGAAGGATCGATTGGCATTGCAGATGTTATGGTGAAGACTAATACAAAGAATACTGACGCAGGCCCTGGTATTTTCAACGCCCCGAATAAGAAGGTAAACAGAAAACCAAGTACACCAGTCATCAATGAAAATATGAATGGATATGGTGCGAGCAGCATTCCTAGACCGATTGATAGTGATAGACCAATCATAACGAAAAATAGCTTTTTCGCCCGCTCCGCATACGGTTCATTAAACATATACAGATATGTAAAACCGCCAATTCCAGCTGCAAGACCGGATTGTAAATCGCCAAGCATCAACCCAACCCCAGCCGGAAATGCTGCACTGACCCCAGCGAGAATCGCCTTATTCCATGGCAAGGGAGTTCTTTTAATTTCAAATGCCTGGATTAATGTTTTTAGGAATGCTGAATCCGTGAATGTTGTATGTTTATTTCTTTTTCTCATATGCCAAAACCCCCTATCGCGGACGGCACTAATTTATTATAACAATTTCCAAATTAATTGTTTATCATTCCACAACAAAATGAAAGTAATGATAATAGTATTGGAAAAATACTACCATTTTATAAAATGAATCTTCTATCCACCTAAACCCTTGCCTAGGTGGTGCTGTTTCAGAATGGGAGGGTGCGGTTTCCTTGGCAGATGGTGCTGTTTCGGATTGGCATGGTGCGGTTTCCTTGGTGGATGGTGCTGTTTCGGATTGGCATGGTGCTGTTTTTGGTGGGGGGGTGCTGTTTCGGATTGCGATGGTGCTGTTTTCTTGGTAGGTGGTGCTATTTCGGATTGGCATGGTGCGGTTTCCTTGGTGGATGGTGCTGTTTCGGATTGGCATGGTGCTGTTTTCTGGGTGGGGGGTGCTGGGTTTTGAATTAAGCCTGGGTTTGGAAGTTATCTTTTTAGAATACACCCTAGAACACAAATAAAAGAGCCAGGCATCATAAATACCTAGCTCCCCCAACCTTAAGCCCACCACATATCAACAGGCTTTTCCCGAATCAATACGTCCTTCAAATTCCCAACAGCCGCATGAAATCCTTCATCCACCGACATCAGCGGATCTTCATGTTCAATACTCACTACATAATCATATCCGTATGTCCTTAAAGCACTGATAATATTGGACCATTCCTGTGCGCTGTGGCCATAGCCGACACTTCGGAATGTCCAAGCGCGTGTTTGCACATTGGAATACGGCTGCATGTCTGTCAGGCCATACATGTTCACATTATCCCAATCAATGTAGGTGTCCTTTGCATGGAAATGATGGATTGCATTTTCTTTGCCAAGGATTTTGATTGCTGCGACCGGATCAATCCCCTGCCACCATAGATGACTTGGATCAAGATTTGCGCCAATAGCATCATTGGTTGCTTCTCTTAGTTTTAGCATGGTATATGGTGTATGCACAAGAAAGCCTGCATGCAGCTCCAGTCCAACTTTTACACCATGATCCTTCGCAAACTGTCCTTGCTCTTTCCAATATGGAATTAATCTTTTCTCCCATTGCCATTCCAGAATATCCGAATATGCGGTCGGCCAAGGTGTTACAGGCCAGTTCGGGTAGTTGGAATCTTCATTGGAACCCGGTGTTCCTGAAAATGTGTTGACCACTGGAACATCCATTAACTCTGCCAGACGGACGGTTTTAATAAAAATATCATGTGAGTCCTGTGCATGCTTTTTGTCTGGTGACACGGGGTTATCATGGCAGCTGAATGCACTGATCGTTAAACCGCGTGAGTGAATCTTATCTAAATATTCCCTCCGCTTATCTTCACTTTCTAAAAGTGCATCAATGTCACAATGTGCATTACCTGGGTTCCCGCCAGTACCAATTTCCACTGCATCAACGCCAGATTTCTTTACGTAATCGAGCATTTCTTCTAATGGTTTATCCTGAAATAATACGGTGAATACGCCAAGCTTCATATTCTCTCCGCCCTTCTGAAAATTAATTTTGCCGTGGCAGTCAATGGATGGGTCCTCCGAAAACCGCCTGTGCACATGCCTCATCTAAAGTTGACACTTGATCTCGTTTCACTGCTTTTATAAATCGCTTCAATAATTTGGGAAACCTTCATCGCCTCTTCAGGCTTCACAACTAATTCCGCCTCACCGAGACAGCTTTCAACAAAGTTTTTAGCCTGGGCAAGTCCTGCTGCTGTTTCGTTATGCTTCGCTTCAGTAGAGCTTTCCATCATCTTGCCAAGCCTTGGCTGGTATAGTTCAAATGGGTACACATTTAAACCACCGTCAGATCCGGACACGCTGAGATGAATTTTATCTTCTTTAATATTCGCAGCCCATGAACATTCGAACTGCAGGGAAATGCCATTTTCAAACGTCATGTATGACGAAACATGGTCATCCACCTCAAATGTTTGATGATCAAAAATTCCCCAGTCGTTAATTTGGTTCGGGGATTTGCTTAGCCGGTTATAGGTTGTTCCCATCAATTCCACAGGCTCCTGTTCACCAAGCAGCCAGATTGCTAAATCAAGCATGTGACAGCCAAAGTCGATTAAGCTTCCACCGCCCTGAAGATCTTTGTTTGTAAAAACTCCCCAGCCAGGAACCTTTCGTCTTCTTAATGCCTGGACCCTTACAACAAGCGGATCGCCTATTTCATTATTCATCACTGCTTTTTTAGCTAGCTGGCCTGCCTCTGTATAACGATAGTGATAGCCAATTAAAAGATGTTTTCCTGCCTTTTTGGAAGCTTCGACCATCCTTTCACATTCCGCTGTCGTAATGGCCATCGGCTTTTCACATAGTACATGAACTCCTGCTTCCAGTGCAGCTACAGATATTTCACAATGGAATTTATTTGGTGTACAAATCGCTACCGCATCCACTTCTTTGAATAAATCATGGTAATTCTTGAACACATATGGAATGCCATATTTTTCGGCAACCTCACTTGCTCGCTGCTCGTTCATATCATGGACTGCTGTCAACTCAACCTTGTCCTGTAGTTCCAGGAAGGCAGGGATGTGCCTGCTTTGAGCAATCCCGCCAGCACCGATGATTCCCATTCGTAATTTTTTCATCGTATCATCCCTTCACATTGCTGATTTTCCGTGTTGCACTGGACTCCAAGGCCCCTAAAATAACCTCCAGGGACTTCATTCCTTCCACACCATTTATCAATGGCTCGCGGTCTTCCAGAATACTTTCCACGAAGTGATCGATGACATGTGTGGTTGTCTGCCCGCCGGATTCATTGGTCTGGATACCGCCAAGCTCATAATTTACGACTTCACCTGTTGCATACTGGACAATCAAGGAATATTTCGGATCATCCTCGAGCCGCAATATCGCGTTTTCCCCGTAAATAATGGTGGAATTATCCTCTTTCGCGTTGTATGCCCAGCTTGCAGCGAGCGTTCCGACAATACCGCTTTCCGTCTTCAGAACACAAACGGCATTATCATCCACATCGGTATCTCCTTTTGCACTTGTTTCCACAAATGCCGCTACCTCGGAAAATTCCTCGCCAAGCAGATACCGCATTAAATCGGCCTTATGTACACCAAGGTCTCCCATTGCACCAATAAAGGCCTTTTCCTTATCAAAAAACCAGCCTTCTCTTCCATCAGCACTCCATGTTTCAGGTCCGCCATGCCCAAAGGTTGTCCGGAAGCTGTAGATTTTCCCTATCTCACCACTCTCAATTAATTGCTTTGCTTTTTGATGGGACGGAACAAAGCGCTGATTATGACCGATCATCAACTTTTTGCCATTTTTCTTTGCTGCTTGAATCATATTCTCTGCTTCTTCGCTTGATGTTGCCATCGGCTTTTCGCATAAAACATGCTTGCCGGCATTCAATGCAAGAATCGAAACAGGGGCATGCAGATAATTCGGCAGGCAAATACTTACCGCATCCACATCCTCCTTTCCAAGCAGCTGTTCATAGTCTGTATATGCTTTAGCGCCGTATGTTTGCGCCATTTCCTCTGCACGTTTTTCGACGATATCGCAAACCGCTGTGATCTCCACATGCGGATTTGCAGCATATTCGATTAAATGTCTATGTTTTGCAATGCTTCCACATCCAATTACTGCAATCTTCAATTTTGCCATCTGCTGTCACCCCTATTTCGATAATGATTCAAGTGGCTGTCTATTGCCATATACATGCTTTGGTGTATTGGTATTCGCAGCCCATTTTACGCCATTTTGGATTACTTTCTGGATTTCCTTGTTATGGTAGGTTGGATAGGTTTCATGTCCTGGACGGAAATAAAAGATTTTGCCACGTCCGCGTTTAAAGGTTGCCCCACTTCGGAACACCTCTCCACCCTCAAACCAGCTGATAAAAATCAATTCATCAGGCGTTGGAATATCAAAATGTTCCCCATACATTTCTTCTTTTTCCAGCTCGATGTATTCTCCCAGCCCCTCTGTGATTGGATGTGTCGGATCCACAACCCAGAGTCGTTCTTTTTCATCCGCCTCGCGCCATTTCAAATCACAACCAGTACCCATCAGCTTTTTGAACACTTTGGAAAAATGCGCCGAGTGGAGTACGACGAGCCCCATACCATTCAGCACACGTTGCTTAACTCTCTCGGCAACTTCCTCACTAACTTCTTCATGGACCTTATGCCCCCACCATACAAGCACATCTGTTTCAGCCAGCACTTCTTCTGTCAAACCATGCTCCGGCTCATCGAGTACAGCTGTTTTTGTTTCATGACCAGCTTCTTTTAGAAAGGCTGCAATTGTTTCGTGGATGCCATTCGGATAAACCGCTGCAACTGCAGTGTCTTCCTTCTCGTGTCGAAATTCATTCCATACGGTTACTTTCATTTTGTTCACTCCTTGATTTTTATTGTATTCATCTAGTTTCAAGAGATATTTTAATCAAAATATACTGCCTTACCAGTTCTCGCAGATTCATAGATTGCCTCCAAAATTTGTGTGACAACCAATGCTTCTTTCGGCTTCACAACCGGTTCTGTATCATGCAAAATACATTCAATCCATAAACGCATCTCGAGATCCGCTTCACTTTCAGTTTCTCCTTCAAAAAAAGCGACGCGACCGGGTTCCAGTTCGACATTTGTCGTATACAATTTACCGAAGTCCTCGCCATGTATCCGGAGGCCATCCTTCATATCAGCGCCACCCTTGGTTCCGCTTAAGGAGCATTTTGCCTCATCCACATCAAGTGAATTCAGTGCCCAGCTTGACTCCAGGACAATTGTCGCGCCGTTTTGCATTTTTATAAAACCAAACGCAGAATCCTCTACCGTAAATTTCTCGGGATCCCAAGAGCCAAAAGCATTTGCAGCACCGTTTTGTTTCCCAAGCTTATGGAAAACAGAGCCCATCACCGATTGTGGCTGGTAATTATCCATCATCCATAACGTCAGATCGAGGGCATGGGTCCCAATATCGATAAGCGGGCCGCCTCCCTGTTTTTCTTCATCCAAAAACACACCCCATGTTGGAACAGCCCGCCTTCGGATCGCATGGGCCTTTGCATAATAGATTTCTCCCAGATCTCCACGAGTCACGGCCTGATGCAAGTACTGGCTGTCCGGTCGGAAACGGTTGTTATAGCCGATTGTCAGCTTTTTCCCGCTTTTCTTGGCAGCTGCAAGCATTTGCTTGGCTTCCTCTGACGTCCTTGCCATCGGCTTTTCACACATTACGTGCTTGCCAGCCTCAAGCGCAGCTATCGTAATTTCGGCATGGGACACATTCGGTGTGCATATGTGGACAACATCAAGGCTTCCATCTTTCAGCAGCTCTCTGTAATCCGCATAAACTTTTGCGTCGGCGGTTCCGAATTCTTTTGCGACTGCCTGTGCTTTTTCAATGTTCCAATTGCAAAAGGCCGTCACCTCAACCTGGCTGATTTTTTGGAGACTCTTGAGATGCTTTTCCACCGCAATTGCCCCACAGCCAATAATTCCAATTTTCAACTTGTCCTTCATATTCAATCAACCTCATTTTTCATGAACTATTCTTTAACAGAGCCAGATGTTAAACCAGAAACAATCCGTTTTTGGAAAAATAATACCAATATAACGATTGGAATCGTCACAATGACCGTTGCTGCCGAAATATCTCCCCATGGGATCGAATATTGACTCTGATACATCGAAATCCCAACAGGAACGGTTCTCCATGCATCATCACTGTTGATCGTTAATGCGAATAAATATTCATTCCAGGCTGCGATAAATACTAGGATTCCGGTTGTAAAAATACCAGGTGCTGCTAATGGCAGAATAATTTTCCGGAATGTCTGAAATGGACTTGCCCCATCCAGCTTGGCAGACTCCTCCAGCTCATATGGAATCTTTTTGAAAAAGGTTGCCAGAATCCAGATTGCCAGTGGAAGACTGATCGTAATGTAAGGGATAACGAGTCCCATATAGCTATTTCGCAAGCCAAGATCTGTTACTAAGTTGAACATTGGCGAGATAATCGCGATTTGCGGGAACATTGATGCAGCAAGCACCAATCCCAGGATTAAGCCTTTTCCTTTAATCGGCAATCTCGTAACTGCATATGCCGTAAACGATGCAAATACAAGTGATAAGATCGTTGTTATAGCAGAGACCGCAAAGCTATTAATCATATATCTTACTAAAGGTCGGTTCGTTAGCGCCGCTTCATAGGAGTCCAACGAAGGGTTGCTTGTGAACCAGCTGAAAGACGAGAATATTTCTCTTGGTGGTTTGATCGATGTTAAAAATACCCAGATGAATGGAAACATCACAAGAAAAACAAAGATGATCAGAAACAGATAAAATCCAATTCCACCGCGTTTATTCATTTATACCCCTCCTCATTTCGTACGGCCATCAAATAGATCGGAACCGATTAATTTCACATAGATTAAGCTGATGATCGCCACACTGATAAATACAATGACAGAAAGAACAGAGCCTTCCCCGAAATTCTGCTGGGCGAATAATGTTTTATAGGCGTAAACGGAAATGGACTCGGTCGCGTTTGCAGGACCTCCACCTGTCAATACATAAATCAGGTCAAATACTCGGAATGCATCGAGCGTTCGGAACAATAATGCAACGAGAATCGATGATTTCAAAAGTGGCAATGTAATGCTCCAGAACTGCTGAAATTTATTGGCTCCATCCACGCTTGACGCCTCATATAATGATTGCGGAATAGTCTGCAAGCCTGCCAGCAATAGCAGTGCCATGTATGGTGTTGTTTTCCAGACATCTGCAAGGATGATGGAAAACATGCCGCCATCAGATGTGGTCAATAGCCAGGATGAACCTGGAATCAGATTAAGCACTTCCAAGTAATGTGCAATAATCCCTGACTGCCCGTCATATAAGAATCCCCACATCATTGCTGCTACTGCTGTCGGAATCGCCCACGGGATCAGTACAGATGCACGGATGATTCCCCTCCCTTTAAATGCCCGGTTGATCAGAAGTGCAATCGCCAAACCAAGCACCAGCTCAAATGCTACAGAGATCACAGTGAAAAATGCGGTATTTCCCATCGCCTTCCACATTCGCTGGTCCTTCATGTATTTCCCATAGTTATCCAATCCGATAAAATTTGAATTTAATATATTGCCTGCTGTTGATGTCAGCAAATCTGAGGTTTGCTGGAACTGCTGTCCAGTCTGCTCATTATTGCTTGATGCTGCTATTTCAGCAAGTGCTGCAGCATGAGATTCCAGCGCTCCCTGGTACTCTTCGGCAAACGCATTATCTACTTTGGAATACTTCAACTCGGAATCTCTTACAGGCGTGAAACTTGCTAATAATTCATCAATCTCCTCTACTTTTGTATTCATTTCTTCATCACTGATCAGTTCAGCATGATAGTTTTCAACATCCTGCTGAATTCCCTTTATTGTTTCAGCATCCGCTTCATTCTCAGCAGTTTCTAGTAAACTGTCAAGCTGACTCCCTATGTAAAAATGATTATCCACATAACGTTCCAGATCAATCGTTGCACTGAGCATGAGCTGCGAACGAGAGGGATCATTCAGCCTATAGTCGAATAAGCTATTGTAAAAGGATTGTGCCACCGGCCATAGCACAACAACCATTACTAGAACAAGAGACGGGATGACCATAGCATATCCAAGCTGCTTCTCACTTAGTTGAAAGCTGCGCCTTTTCTTGTTTTTCATGTTTTACCTCCTCGTTATTAAGCTAGCTTTCTGACCCTATTATAAGAATAGCAAGATGAGTATATGCCCATCCTGCTATTTTGACTAACTTACATTATTCAGCCATCGCTGCTTCAATCTTCTCCTGCATATTCTTTGCTGCTTCCTCGGAGGTCTGGTCACCTGTCAATACTTTTGAAATTTCAATTTGCATAATATCCGAAACTTCCGGATAGATAGGTGAGACTGGTCTAGGAACTGCTGACTGCAGTACTTCCCTGAATTCAGGATTCGCGAATAATGAACTTACTTCCTGTACTTCCGGATCGTCATACAAAGCGTTTAACGTTGGAGCTCGTCCACCTTCAACGGCACTAATTTTCTGGCCTTCTGGACCGGATATAAATTTCACAAACTCCCATGCCGCTTCAGGATGCTCAGAATATCGGTTAATCATTGTCATCCATCCGCCAAGCGATGATGCAGTACCTTCATCACCTGCTGGAAGTCTGGACATTTCGACATTATCCGCTATTTCAGATCTCTCTTCATCATTGGAAGATGCCATCATATACGGCCAGTTTCTGGCAAAAACGGCATTGCCTTCAATCCAGGCATTTTCTGTTTCGATTTCCATGAAGTTCACGATATTCTCTGGTACAAAATCAGATGATACAACTTCTTTCATTTTATCAAGTGCTTTAATTGTCTCAGGACTGTCCACGACCACATTATTATTTTCATCCACTACTTCACCGCCATAGGATGCGATAAATTCAATGGCATTTGTAATCAAGCCTTCATATTGTGCAGCCTGCATAAGGTAGCCATACTTTGTGCCCTTTTCCCCTTTCAGCTCGTCAGCCATTTCAATCAATTCATCCCAAGTTGCAGGGGGCTCGTCCACAATGTCCGTACGGTAGTAGAAAACTCCGGCATCTGTATACTGAGGCATTGCCCATTGCTTTCCATTAAAGTTTGCTGCTGCAACTGTTCCAGGGAAGTAATCATCCATGTTGATTCCATCCTTTTCAATAAAACGATCCAGCTCCAGCACGTAGTTAGCCTGAGCAAATTCTGCCGGCCAGATTACATCAGCATTAAAAACGTCAATTTCCGAGCTTTGAGAGCTTAAAAGCGTCACATATTGATCATGGGACTGGCCTGTATCTGCAGGCATTTCACGCTGCTCCACTTTGATGTGCGGAAACTTTTCCTCGAATGCTTTGATTACTGCCTCTGTACCTGGTGTTGTATCCACCCCTCGCGCATATACAATGGTAACGGGCTCTTCTTCACTGCCTTCTGATGCTTGTTCACCATTTGCATTTGATGTATCCGATTCATCGTTACCATCTTGTTCCGATGAATCTGAATTACATGCAACTAAAAAGAAAACCAGAGCGATAAACAACAAACTGCTAAGTGCTAACTTTGAAAACTTCAATGTAATGCCCCCTTTTTTTAATGTCGATTCCAGTTCAAAGTATATTTAAGGAATATTCTTTAAAATGAAATCGATTACATTTGGTTATATTATACGATAATTATTTTTGATGTCAACTCTATTTATTAATTTATTTTTACAGTTGTTTTAGGCGCTGGGCAACAGAGCCTGTAAGTGCAAATCTCGTTATTGCCTTAAAAATCCGCCTTCTGAATGAATTACCTGTCCTGTAATCCATGCTGCTTCCTCACTTGCCAAAAACGCTATCAGTCTTGCAGCATCCTTTGCTTCTCCTATACGACCCAATCTAAATTTCGGCAACAATGCATGCTTCAATTCCTCTGACATCCAGCCCGTATCGGTAGGTCCAGGATTGACGGCATTAACCGTGATGCCAAGCGGTCCCAGCTCCGCAGATAAGGAAAGCGTAAAGGCAGAGATAGTCCCTTTTGTCGCTACATAGGCAAGTTCTTCGACCATTGGACCTTGCGCCTGTCCAGAAGTCAAATTAATAACTCTTCCTGCATGATGTCCGGCCTGCTCAAACCTCCTTGCAAATGCTGCAGAAAGCATCATTACAGATCTGATATTGACCGCATAATGCGCATCCACCTCTGCCACCTCAAGCTTTTCATACCCATCTCTAGTGGAATAGGCGGCATTATTAATTAAAATCGAAGGCACACCCAGCGACTTTTCGGCACCTTGAAGAACCTGGAGGTATGCCTCAGCTTCCGATAAATCAACCTCAGCATGGGCACACTTCACCCCGAGCTCCTCAATTTCCTTTTGGAATGTCTCCGGCCACGCTTTGTCCGACTGCCAATGAGTAAAAAATAGCTCCACCCCTGCTTTTGCAAGCTCCCGACATGTGGCCGCTCCAATCCCATGCTTATGGCTGACACCAGTGACAACAGCAATTTGATTTGCCATCTTTATCTGCCTCGCTTTCATTATGTAGACTCCCTAATAATCAATTCATGATCCAATATCAGGCTTTCCACTGCTTTCCCTCTAATTTTATTGATAATCATATTCGCAGAAGTGCACCCCATTTTGTACATCGGCTGAGCAATAGTTGTGAGCGTCGGGTTTGTCATATTGGAAAAGCTGATCTTGTCAAAGCCAATCACAGCAATATCATCAGGCACCTTTAATCCCTGTAATTGAATTTCTTTCATCGCACCAATTGCAAGGACATCTGAAACCGCAAAAACAGCATCTGGCCTATCCGCATCGTTTAATAAAGAACGCATTGCCTGCTGTCCGCCTTCAAATTCAAGCTGCTCCGTTTCCCGCATCTGTTTTGTTTCAATCGGCAAACCGAACTCATGTAAGGCCTTTTCATAGCCACTCCTGCGTTCACGGGCATACAAGTATTTCTCATCCGTGTTAATCAATGCAACTTTTCTGTTCCCTATTTTAATTAAATGTTTAACCGCCTGATAGGCAGCCAGTTCATTATCGATGGTTACGTAAGAAATTTCCCCCTGTTCATCAAATTCACTGCACTGCACGATCGGATGCCTGCTTGCAAGGTCATACAGATTCTTCCGATTGACAGTCGGGTCCATTAGAATAATGCCGTCTGCAAGTCTGTTCCGCACCATATTAAAATAAATCGCTTCTCTTTTTGGATTAGAATCCGTTTCACAAAGGAGTATATTATATCCCTTGCTGATCGCTGTATCCTCAATCCCATTAATAATTTCCGTATAAAATGGATTTGAAATGCTGGGAATCAAAACAAGAAGCAGCCTGCTTTCAGAGTTCCTGAGGTTACGCCCAAGCGCACTCGGCTCATAATTTAATTCTTCTATGGCCTGCTCTACCCGTATTCTTGTTTTTTCTTTAACCGTCTCCCTGTTATTAAGAACCCTTGAAACAGTTGCAGTAGAAACACCTGCCTTCTTAGCCACTTCCTGTATGGTTACCATATAATCACCTGCCTTACATTTTATGAAATCGATTACATTTTATGTTATAATTTTGAGTGTGTTTTGTCAAGATTATAAAAATTGGCTAACTGGTTCATGCTGAAAAAAGAAACGATATTTACTTTTTTACAAGGAATTTATTTGCCAAGACAAAAGTTATTTTTATTTTTAAACCTCAAACAAGCATAACCCCGTATTAATAAAAATGGGGTTATGCTTGTTTGATTTGTACTATCATGCAACATTGCTCATTAATGGAAATAGGCTGCTGCGCTAGAGTAATTAAGCATGCTTAAAAACATATCGTAAAAAGTTAATCAGCGGTCCTTTTTTATCGTAGACCTCTATCGGATTTTACTTTATCACTATATTCCTTCAATCTTTTTTTATCGGGTTTAAGTGTCAAACCTAAGTATTTTCTTTCCTGATTGGCATCTTTGTAGAATGCTATTGCCATCAAAATTACCACTACACTAAATGGCAAGGCCGATATTATGGATGCAGATTGTAATGCATTTAAGCCGGTTTCTCCACCCGATAACAGCAATACATATGCGATTGCTGATAGTGCCAGCCCCCATACAAGTTTGACAAAACCAGAAGGACTTAAAGTTCCAAAACTAGTTTGCATGCCTAAAACAAATGTTGCCGAATCTGCTGAAGTAATAAAAAATGACGCTATAAGTATCAAAGCAACAACAGATAAAACGATACTTAAAGGGAGTTCATTGAGAATCCCAAACAACTGCGTTTCTGGAGGCATTTCAAATATCCCCGGTACCTTCAGACCTACTTCGACTCCCGTTAGACCAAATGAGCTAAACCAAAATATACTCACAATGGTTGGAACAAATAATACCGCAATGACAAATTCCCGGATTGATCGCCCGCGGGAAATCCTTGCAATAAATATACCTACAAATGGACTCCAGCTCATCCACCAGCCCCAATAATATATAGTCCAGGACTGCATCCACTCATGTTTTTGCTCGTTTAATGGCGCTACATCCAAGCTATTATATAATAAAGTGTTTAAGTAATCACCAGTCGCACTTGTCATCATATTGAAAATAAGTAAAGTTGGACCTAAAATTAAAACAGCAACAAACAATAATCCTGCTAACAGCATATTTAAATTACTTAAATATTGAATTCCCTTACTTAATCCGCTCCAAGCACTATATAAGAACAACACAGTTACAATGGCAATAATGATGCCTTGGACCAGCTGATTGTTTGGGATACCAAAGAGGTAGTTCAATCCTCCATTAATTTGCATTGCTCCTATACCTAAAGAAACTGCTACACCAATAATTGTGGCGAATACCGATAACACATCGACAACATTACCGATAGGACCATCTACTTTATCTCCTAAAACAGGTCGTAATGTTTTCGAAATTAAGCCAAGTTCTCCTTTTCTAAACTGTGAATAAGCCAATGCAAGTGCTACAATACCGTATACTGCCCAAGGGTGAAATCCATAGTGAAAAAAAGTTGACCGCATTGCTTCAGCTAAAGCAGCTTTTGTTTCAGCATCAGCAGTGGGTGGTGCCAGGTAATGCGAAATGGGTTCAGCTGTACCATAAAAGACTAATCCAATCCCCATACCAGCACTAAACAGCATGGTTAACCATGATACCGTTTTAAACTCTGGTTTATCATGTGGTTTACCCAATTTGAGTTTACCAATTGGGCTAAGACCCAAAAATATAAAAAAAAGTAAAATCAAAGTGAAAACGGTCATATAATACCAGCCAAAGGTTTCTGTAATCCATGCGCCAACACCGCTGGAGACTTTACCAAACCGATTGGGAAAAACTGCTCCAAAAAGTACCAGCACGCCGACAATTATTGACGCATAAGTAAATACATTAGAAAATTTCTTCTTATTTTGATTCATGAAAAGGTTCATCCTCTTTGCATTATTTATTAAAGATGTTTTTCATTTTAACATATCAAAAATTCTATTCAACCTTCCCTTTGGATTACTCAAATAATATTATATGACATTTCATAAATATTATTTCTTGGCGCTCTCTGTTAACTCGACGCAACAGATGAAGCAGCTGCTTGATCTGCCTTCACACAATCAATTGCAATAACGAGCGCAAGAATGAGCGTCTCCATCCCTTCGTTCAATACCTGTACCTTGTAGCTGTCGCCCCAAGTGAACCACTCTTTGCTCACCTTCCCTACGACTTCACCATGCTGGTACACTTCAAAGTTCATGTCCCACCAGTTGCCATGTACTTCAATGCCTGCCGCATCAATCGTATAGCGTGCTTTAAAGAAAGAAAACTCCTTCTTAATCGTTAACACTTCACGGCCATCTACCTCAACCATGAACTTTGGCAAAAAGCTGAACACCTTTTTCGTAATCAGTGCAACTTTATTCCCTGCATGGTTATTTATGGAGAAGGTCTTTGGAACCTTCATAAAACTGCCCTCAACAAAATAAACATCATTTTCCTGCTGATCTTTTACAGTAAACTTGCCGCTTAGACTGAATACCTTCTGTTTTATATAAAGTTCTTTCATATCATGACTCCTTTATAGATTTCTATTATGCACTATAAGAATTAAAGGTCTAATTACGTATACTACAAAATAAAGAAGGCTATTACCCAATTTAGCTAATAGCCTCTTTTTCCACTTTATTCAATCGGCAAAATAAACCCTTGTGCCCCTTCATCATTAAAGTATTGCAGATATACCATAACATTCCCATTTTCTTCATCAATTATTGGACCGGCACCAATTGCCTTTCCAAAGGAATACTGATTTTTTACCTCGCCAGTTTTAGAATCAATTACCGTAAGAAAGTTGTCACGATCATTTGCAACATTTGATTTCTCTGTAAATGCATATACATGATTATCTGTAATACCTGCAGAGAACCAGTAGTTATAATCATCACCTGTTTCAGAACGATCCTTTAAGTCTCCGACAGAAACCGACCATAGCTGCTCATGGCTATTGATATCATACGTTAAAATTCCATTTTCAACAGTAATATAAAGAAGGTCGCCAACTAAATCTAATTTTATCTCTCCAATATCGTATGGTTCTTCCACTTCTGGAGCTTCAATTATGGTTTCCTTTCTTCCTTCTTGATCATCAAATTCCACTACCTTGTAAAGCGAGTCCGAAAACGCATCAGCTTCATCTGCCAAAGCATAGAAGGTACTTCCATCAACAGCAACATCACGGAATACTCCTTCTTCTTCAAATAATTTTGTTCCGTCTTTTAAATCGAAAGCTGTTAACCCGTATTGATCTTCATAAATAAGTGCATGATCTGTCACATGAAGTTCAGCATATCCCGTACTAAGCTCAACTTCTCCTGTTGTTTCCCAAATTGTTTCTTTTGTATTAGTATCAAGTGCAAACAACCTATCAGCGTTGACAACATAAAGAATATCATCTTTTTTCACCATATCTGATGGACCATCTGTGTCTGCTAAATCTTCAATTTCCCCAGTCGAAAGATCAACTTGAATGATTTTATTTGTGCCAACGTCATTACCCTGAAGATAATAGTAATTACCGAATAAAAATGGCCAAGTATAGCTATCCGTATTTACAATGGATGACTCAGCTCTTCCTTTCAGCCGTTCAACATCGGTTTCTAAGTTTAATCTTTCTCCAGTCCGATAATCAAAGAATATACTATTATTTTCTCCGCCCATGGCTAACGCTCCACTTGATGCATATTGGTAAGAATAATCATTTGGCGATGGGTCCGATTCAAAGTCCACCACTTCAAATAATGACTCATCAAAGGGAATTCCTTCTACATTAAGTAAATCGGTATGATGTCCTGATGCTCCATTTTCTTCTTTATCTGTTTTCTCATCGTTATTTTCCTCAGCGGAAGTTTCATTACTTTCTCCGCTATCCTCTTCGTTTCCATTCGAGTTATTACAACCTGCTGCGATTAAAATCAATATGAGTAAAAGTATGGGTAGGTAATATCGCTTATACAATCGAATCGCTCCTTTTTTATTTTGGTAATTTTCATACGATTATCGGTAATAATAGGTTTCAATCTGCGAGAAAAATAGTTCCAAATGACTAAAATTGGTTGCATGAGAGTAAAGAGAAAAATCCGGAAAAAATTATGTGGGGTCTGTCAGAATAAGCGTTGTCCAGTTTTCTACCGAAAAAAGCCCAGCTCCACAAGTAAAATTATTACTCCAAGCACAATAATATACAAAACGAAATAGAACTACTATCATAACCATAGAGTAACCCTTGAAGGAGGAAGAAACTATGAATCCAAGCAATCAGATATTTTTTTCACCATATACATTTAAAAATGGAGTTGAATTAAAGAATCGAATTATAATGGCTCCAATGACCAACTATTCATCCAATCCTGATGGGACAGTTACAGAAGAAGAGCTGGCCTACTATGCACGACGTTCCAAAGGTGTAAGCATGGTAATTACTGCTTGTACATATGTCACCCCTAACGGAAAAGGTTTCCATAATGAATTCGCTGGTGACCGTGATGAAATGATTCCAAGTCTAAGCCAATTAGCTAAGACCATCCAAAGTCGAGGCGCTAAAGCTATTTTGCAAATTTTCCACGGCGGGAGAATGTGCCCGCCAGAGCTGGTTCCTCATGGTGACATCGTAAGTGCCAGTGCTGTTCCGGCGGAGGTGGCAGGAGCTAAAACACCTAGAGCTTTAACGGAAACAGAGGTTGAGGAGATTATTGATGCTTTTGGAGAGACGACACGCCGTGCGATTGAAGCGGGATATGACGGAGTTGAAATCCACGGAGCGAACGGATATTTAATCCAGCAATTCTTCTCCCCACATTCCAATCAACGTGATGATCGATTTGGTGGAAGTGTCGAAAAACGGATGACCTTCCCGTTAGCTATCGTTGATAAAATAACAGAAGTAGTGGAGGAGCATGCCGATGATTCTTTTATCGTAGGATACCGCTTCTCGCCGGAAGAAGCCGAAACGCCGGGAATCATTATGGCAGACACCATTAAATTGGTGGATGCATTAGCAGAAAAGGACTTGGACTATCTGCATGTGTCCTTACAGCATTTCCTTTCCAAAGCAAGAAGAGGCGTGGAGGATGTAAATAAAACACGCATCGACTACTTGCTTGAAACGATCGATAACCGCCTTCCTTTAATTGGTGTAGGCTCTATTTACACTGCAGAGGATGCACGAAGAGCTTTTGAAACAGGGGTTCCATTAATCGCAATTGGCTGAGAGCTTATTATTGATCCGGACTGGGTACAAAAAGCAGCAGAAGGACGAGATGACGAAATTGTGACGGAAATTAACAAGGATAATCAGGAAGAATTAGTTATACCAGATCCATTGTGGAATGTAATTTTGAATACTCCTGGCTGGTTTCCCGGAGTGTAAGTGATATGCAGCTGGCCCTCTATATGATTGATAGGGGGCCAGCTTTTTATGATAGGTGTTTATTTCATCTGCTTTTGTTTAAACTAACAAAAACAAATGGATTAGGAGTGATCATATGCTGCTGACAGGGGACATTATCTCAGGTGAATTTGATGAACTTGCGAATGAATTTTCCATACAGAAGGTAAAACATTTCACCACAGAATCAAGCATAAAAGAAAACCAGCTAAAAAGCCTGTATGATTATCTGAAAAAACACCAAGATGAAACGGACGGTCAAATCATTACATTGTATGATCAAATGCCGATACGGTTGAGTCAGGAAGAAGTGAACCTCTTTATTAGAGACCTTGAAGAGATTCAATCGATGTATCGCTAACATTTAGGTTCTCGAACCTTGCTGCCAATCCCAAATTAACTATTAGGCGCAATAGTTAATTTGGGTTTTTCTAAGTTTTTTAATAATTACTAATGTACGATAAGATAACTTTATGAAATGATATACTTAAAGTAACTGGCAGGTTCGTAAAATAAGCATCTTTGAATTACAGCATTCCAAATTGTTTACCTATGTGTTAATAAATGATTTTGTTAGACAGGCAAGGAGGAAAATATTTGCTGAAATTTGTAGTTGCTTTCTTAGAGTCAGTAGCACTATCTTCGTTTTCCATCTTATATAATGTATTTAGTTTAATTTTCATACATAATGGTTCACTATCATTTTCCATGGATGCTTTCCTTGTTGTTTATATTTTTGCTTTGCCGCCTATCTGTTGATTGGGAGTAACAGCACCCGTTAACGGAACAATTTTAAAAAAATGAGTCTGCTTAAAACAGACCCACCCTTTATCTATTGCTCAAAAATATCTAACTCAGAAATTGTGTTTTTAAGTTTATAGTATCCACGGTAAATACCCAGGAAGCCCCTGTATTACCAGACCCCGTTGGTTATGAGTTACATGGATGCAGGTAGGATGTCTAGCTTATTTTGACAAACAAAGCATTAAATTTATAAATGCTCTAAAACTTTTCTAGCCAAATAACTATCATCCTTAAACATTCCATAGTTTTCTACATGCGTATTCTTTCCCTTTTTAAGTGTTTTTCAGTCTCAAACCGAATATCGATGACTATCTATCAGAAACCGCAGCGCCTTTATGGACAGAATACAAGACGATGTTCATATCGTAGTCTGTCTATACATATTCGTGGTATTCGTTAGGGTCCTGCCCTTCTACACGGCCGTCTTCCCCTTTATCCAATGAATCAATTGTTTCAATATCCTCAGGGGCTAATGTAAAGTTGGTACTATTGATATTATCTTTTTGATGCATTGGATTACTCGATTTTGGAATCGTAAATACGCCGGCTTGATAGTTCCAGTTTAAGATAATCTGTGCCGTAGTTTTATCGTATTTATCCGCAATTTCTTTAATGGTGGCATTTTCCAGCACGTCATTCAGATAACCCCGACCAAAAGGACTCCAGGCTTCCGTAAGAATACCCCGCTTTTTATTTTCTTCAACCATACGGTTATTATTAAAATACGGTTGACGCTCAACCTGGTTTGTAGCAGGAGTGACACCTGTTTCTTCGATAATGTTGTCCAGATGTTCCGGTTCAAAGTTTGAAACACCGATGGTTCTGATTAATCCTTGTTTTTGAGCATCCACTAAAGCCTTCCAAGCTTCTACATATTTGCCGTCTTTGGGATTCGGCCAATGAATTAAATACTTGTCAAAATACTTTAATCCAGTGCGGCGTAAAGATTCTTGAATAAAGATAAACGCCTTGTCGTATTCATGGTGCGATCCGGGCAATTTCGTACTGATTAAAATTTCTTCCCTGGGCAGTGCGGATCGACGCACAGCTTCACCGACAATACCTTCATTGTTATAGTTTGTTGAAGTATCGATTAAACGGTATCCTGTTTTTAAGGCATTTAAAATTTCAAATGTACCCTGATCACCATCAATGCCGATCGTGCCTAATCCCACAAGGGGAAGCATTGAGCCATCATTTAGAATAAAACTGTTATTATCACTAGTCAAAGTCTCATCTCCTTTAAAATCTTTGTAATATAAGCCTGAGAATGATAGAAAAAGATATTTCCTTCACGTCTGCCAAGATGAAACCAACAGGCTGTCTTCACCAAACAGTGGTTCCGGTTAAAAAGCTCGCGGCCCATCGTCAAGCCCAGGCCATATTACCAGTATTTCATGTTTTCATCTCTCACTGAGATGCCCATAATTAATATACCCATTTAAAAAAGGTCCTACACCAACCGAACTGATTGATGGAGAGAGAGGACATCTTCGTAATAACTCATTTTATATATTCGAACTGGCACAAATTAGAGCATGAAAATAGTTTTCGAACTGGCGAGAAATGAGCAACCGCAGGTGATGTCTCTATTTTACGTCGTCGATCACCGGGCGCTTTCCCACGGGGACTGAACGAGCATTCCATTGGTCTGCTTCGGAAATAAAGCTTCCCCAACCACAGAAAGCCCTTGGACTACAAGACGCCGTTCTGAAGTATTTATGAGCTATATGGATGTAGGCAGGTTGTCTAGCTTATTATTTAGAGCTTTTTTAAACAGGATTTATAAAAGTAATTGAAATGGTATATGAAAGGATTGTGAAAAATTGCACCTAAATGGGGGTAGGTTAGTTAAAAGATATAACTACAACAAGCAACTAAACAGTTGCTCACGATTGACACGCAACCATTTAGTTGCCTATAATAAAAGCATGTTGGACAAAGACGCTATTTTTAAAGCACTCGCCGACTCGAACCGTCGGCTTATATTAGATGAATTATCCGAACGCAATGAGATGACATTATATGAACTTACGGGACGCCTGATTATGAAGCACAGTCTTTCTATTTCGAGACAGGCAATAGCAAAACATCTTTCTGTGTTGGAAGAGGCAGGACTTGTAACATCAAAACGAAAGGGGAAATATCGCGTACTGCTATTCAACAGCGAGCCACTTCAAAACTTGTTGGAAGGGTGGATAGAATAATTTTATAAAACACAAGCTATATCCGCTGAAGCAAGGGGAGATTTGCCCAAAAGTCCAATATGATCACATTATTACAATAAATTTCGGAAGAACGTGTAGTTCAAGCTCAAGCACTAACAACAATTAGGAGGCAGAACAATATGAAAATCATCGTTACCAGTATATTCGTAGAAGATCAAGATAAAGCATTGCAGTTTTACTCAGAAAAACTTGGCTTTATAAAAAAGCATGACGTTCCTGCCGGAGAATTCAGGTGGATTACGCTTGTTTCTCCAGAGGATCAAGAAGGTACCGAGATTGTACTCGAACCGAATAACAATCCGATCGCCAAAGATTATCAAAAGAGACTATTTGAAGAAGGTATTCCAGTAACCATGTTTGGTATTGAGGATATTCACAAAGAATATGAGAGATTATTGCAGCTGGGCGTGAAATTTACGATGAAGCCGACAAAAATGGGCGAGATTACGATAGCTGTATTTGATGATACGTGCGGCAACCTTATTCAGATAATCCAGCAATAAGCTAACTCAAATAACAAATTGTTTGTATAACCCTGTCCCATTTTTAGGATAGGGTTATATATTTAATAAACGTAAGTCCTATCTCTTGTATTAACATTGCGGTAAAGTTTAAAATTGTTAATTAAATAACCGCGCTGGGGGCGATGAAAATAAATAGGTATCAGAAACGAGCAATTGTATTTATTTTATTAAGTACCTCTTTTTTAGCAGGTGGGTTCGCATTAAAAGAATTTAATGTATATGCACCCCTTATCGGGTGGGGAATGGCACTGGTCTGCCAAATGATATCATTAGTATCCTCCATTAAATGGAAACACGATGCCAAAGGAGGCAATCGGTCCTGATTGATTATGAAACAAAGAAATACAAAACCAAAAAGCAGGAGAGAAATAAAGATGGAAATTTACCAAGCTAAAATTGAAGATTTAGAGGGCGTGTCCAATTTATTTAATTCATACCGAATATTCTACCAGCAAACATCGGATTTAGAAGGGGCTAAAGCTTACATAAAAGCACGTATAGAAAACCAGGAATCCGTAATTTTTGTAGTTAAAGACAAACAGAAATATGTTGGATTTACCCAGCTATACCCTTCGTTTTCATCTATAGCTATGAAAAAGGCTTGGATATTAAATGATTTATTTGTTGATGAAGCGGCCAGAAAACAGGGAGCAGGAGAAATACTTTTGCAAAAAGCCAAAGAATTCGCTATAGGAAAAGGCGCAGTAAGCATCAGCCTAAGTACAGCCCCTGATAACTATGCTGCCCAAAGACTTTATGAAAGAAATGGATACATTCGGGATTCCCAATTCTATCATTATGAATTAAGCCTGAATTAGCAATTTCTTAGTATCTGTTCGTACTTGAAACGTTATTATCAATTATTTAGTTTGTTTATTTTTAAAATAAGGGGCTGCGGCATAACTAAAGTGTTTAAGGTTAAAGAAGACTGGAGCGAACGGCAGCATCATATTGCAGGAGCGTTAGGGAATACTTTGCTACTGAGAATGCCCGATTTCCAATGGATAACACGAGTATCTAAAACACGCGTTGTTAAAGTAACTTCAATCGAAATATGGAGTTAAAGAGATTTTTTAATTTCGATTACGATGATTTCAACCCATTTAGATAGGCGCATATTTCGTTAAAGAAACAGTAAATTTATAAATGGAAAATAATTTTACTTTATCCATTTGCAAATTTATGCTAGTATTTTGGTATACAAATAAAGCGACAAGCAAAAACCGGAGGAGTCTGTCACCAAGGGATAACTATGCCCTTTTGTGTCAGATCCTTCGGTTTTTTTTATGTTGTTTGTAAAATGCAAAAATAACAAATCTTTGAAAGGCGGAATTATATGATTATTCTTCAATTAGCGCTCATTATTATTGCAGCTAAACTAGCAGGTGGTTTAAGTATCAGATTTGGCCAACCTTCCGTGTTAGGAGAAATTATTGTAGGTGTCTTATTAGGTCCATCTGTATTTGGATTAATTACAGCAACCGATACATTATCGGCATTCAGTACAATTGGTGTTATCTTGTTAATGTTTATTGCTGGTCTGGAAACGGATCTTGGCGAATTTAAACGCTCTGGTAAATCATCAACTTTTGTTGGTTTAGGCGGCATTATTGTACCATTATTTTTAGGATACTTTGCAGGGGTTATGATGGATTTAACGAACCTGCAATCTTGGTTTTTGGGCGTAATGCTTTCTGCTACGAGTGTAAGTATCTCCGTTCAAGCCCTTAAAGAAATGAACCAGCTCAAAACACGTGAAGGAACAACTATCCTTGGTGCCGCTGTTATTGATGATGTTGTCGTAATGATCATTCTGGCATTCCTAATGAGCTTTGCAATCGGCGGGGACGTATCTTTAACTACGTTAGTAATCAAGAAAGTGTTGTTCTTTGCAGTGGCTATATTGATTGCTTGGAAGGTTGTTCCTTGGGTAATGAATACATTATCAAGATTACCTGTTAGTGAGATCGTTATCTCCTCCGCACTAATTATTTGTTTTCTTTATGCATATGCAGCGGAATATACAGGAGTTGCAAACATTATTGGAGCTTATATAGCAGGTATTGCAATTGGTTTAACCAACTTCAAACACGAAGTTTTTGAGAAAGTTGAAACGATAAGTTACTCGCTATTTGTTCCTGTGTTCTTTGCCTATATTGGTATTTCAGCAGAATTTACTGGCATTCTTGATAATTTAGGTTTGATTATTTTGCTTAGTATCTTCGCGATCTTAACCAAATTTATTGGTGCAGGGGTTAGTGCAAGATTCTCTGGTTTCGGTTGGCAGAGCTCAATGGGAATTGGTTCAGCGATGGTTTCTCGTGGAGAAGTTGCATTAATTGTTGCCTCAATGGGATTAGCATCAAATTTAATAACTCAGGATTTGTATGCAACCATGATTGTTGTTGTTATTGCAACAACTATTGTTACTCCTCCAATGATGAAGTTATTTTTCAAATCGGATGTAAGAGCAGAATCAATGTAATTTAGATCATAAATTAGGCAGCATTCAAATTTGGAATGCTGTCTTTATTATTTTATAAACGGTTTTCGCTTGGTAAATGGCATTTAAACCTTCTTAATAAACGAATTAAGTGCTGCCTGAAGAACATGACGGTGAACTCATTTATTTGTTCGAAAAGGGATAGGTGACTGTTCTTGGCAAGTTTGAATGTGAGAAATATGCTGGAGGAACAGCGTGTATTATTTTTAATGAAGAAGACGTTATTTCCGTTGGATAAGGAATGCTTCGCTTTGTTAACGAAGAGGGGCAATGAATAAGAACCAGCCTCTTGTGTTAAAAGATGATTATATATTAAAGCAAGGAATGCTATAATTCCCCTCAATCCTCATATCATTGAGGAGAATTATAAATTTTCATTGATTCAATTACAATTCCCATTAGTGGTGATGGTGGTGTCCAGATGATTCTGCCTTCACTTTGCACAAAATTGAATTGTCATGCAGGTGAGTGGCTGTTTCCAACTGAATCGTCATATGATGAATATTTTTATGTTCAAGGTCGTGTTCAATTTGACGAAGCATTTGTTCACTTTCAGCAATGGACATTTGATCAGCGACAACAGCATGACAGGAAAGTGCATTCAATCCACTTGTGATTGACCAGATGTGCAAATCATGAACGCCTTGAATCCCTCTTGTATTTTGGATTGTTTGAATCACATCTTCCACATCTACATTTTGCGGGGTTCCTTCCATCAGGATATGGAGTCCGGACTTCGCAACATAATAGCCGCTCCGTAATACGAGTACAGCAACAATGACACTTGCCAGGGGGTCTGCCCAGCCCCAGCCAAAGAATATCATGAGCAGCGCAGCGATAATTGCACCAATGGAACCAAGCATATCACTAATCACATGCAAGTATGCTCCACGCATATTCAAGTTCTCTTCTACGTCTCCGCCGCGCATCATAATCCACGCAACCAGAATATTGACTATTAAGCCAATAGAAGCGATCATTAACATTCCAGTTGAAGCAACTTCGGGCGGATTTTGAAAACGTTCAATTGCTTCATAAAAAATATAAATAGCTATTAATACAAGCGTTATCCCGTTAAGGACAGCCGCCAGTATTTCAAATCGTTTATATCCATAGGTTTTGCTGTAGTTAGCAGCCCTTTCTCCAAGTGTAAAGGCCAATAATGCAATCCCAAGCGAGATAGCATCACTTAACATATGACCTGCATCTGCCAGCAATGCAAGGCTATTTGTAAGAAATCCACCTATAGCCTCCACAATCATATATAACGTAATAATAATAAAACTTATCATTAACGTCTTTTTATTTGCACCATGTGTATGGTCATGTCCATGGTGGTGATCGTGTCCATGATTATGTCCCAATTTAAATACCTCCCCAATTAATGATGTGCAGCATGCTCAATTGCTTGCTTCAGTAAATTCATAACATGATCGTCATCTTCTGAATAATATAAAGTTGTTCCCGCTCTTCTATATTTGACTAATCTTAAGTTTTTTAGGAATCGTAATTGGTGGGAGACACTTGATTGACTTAAATTCAGTGTCTCTGCAATATCATTAACAGAATGCTCTCCTGTACATAATAAGTTCAAAATACGGATTCTGGTTGGGTCACTTAAAGCTTTAAATGTTTGAGATACGACAAACAGCGTTTCTTCATCTAAATGCTGCTCACTTTTACTAAAACTCTGTGCCAGTTTCTGCTCTTCACTCATCATTTTTACCCCTTTATCATATATTTTAATCTATATACATGAACATATGCTCATATATAGATTAAAATACTATCCAATAATAGTCAATCATAAAGTTTCCGTATAAATCATATTCTTTCACCTAAAATAACACTAAGTTATTAATAACATAGATCCCATTGCTGGAAGAGGAGATGAATAAATGAAAGGACAGATTGTTAAATGGCTATTGACTGTCGGGTTTTTATTTTGCTTTTATCCAATAAATGATATTACTGCAAATGCAAATAAGGTACCTCTAGAAGATGCTTCACAGCAAGAGCAACAGGAAAATCCAGAAGATGCTATTCCTGATCTTAGAGGAGGGTCTGAAAATCCCGAGCGTGAACGTCAGCAGCCTGTTGATTTGAGAATCTTACAACAGCGGTATCCAGATGTGTTTTTCTTGCAAGGCGCTTCAGATCAGAATCAAGTTGCTTTAACATTTGATGATGGGCCGGACCCGCGCTTTACAAATGAAATACTGGACGTATTAAACCAATACGGTGTTCCGGCGACATTTTTCTTGCTCGGTTCGAGGACTGCTGCTTATCCTGAAATTGTCACACGAATTCAAAATGAGGGACATGTGATTGGAAATCATACATACTTCCATCCTAACCTTGTAGATGAAGCAGACATTAGAGCGCTAGAGCAGGAAGCAATCAGAACGGAAGATGAACTCTATGACATGATCGGTTACCGTACACACTTATTCAGACCTCCATATGGTTTCTTATACGATGAATTAGTCGAACAGCTTGCGAGGATGAACTATTCTGTAATTGGCTGGTCAGTGGACTCTTTGGATTGGCAAGAAGACCCGCCAGAGGTTATTGCTTCGAATGTATTGGACAACATCCATCCGGGGGCTGTCATTCTTATGCATGATGGGGCAGAATGGGAGGGAGATCGCACGAATACAATCGAATCCCTTCATCAAATAATTCCATCATTGCAAGAGCAAGGATACGAATTTGTTACAGTACCGCAGTTATTGAATATTCCATTTGAGAAATAGGAGATTCTTCTTCTATTTCTTTTATTATTAGTTTTTATCCCTATGCTGTTTCCGCTCATTTTAGTATAGACGAATTTATACAAACCGATTTAGCTTCTCATATATAGCAAGCAATTGCAGTACTTCCTCGTCAGTCAGCTTATCAAATAGACTTCCACGGAGTGCTTTTCCTTCATCATGTGCTTTATTTACCATCTCAATTCCTTCGTCGGTAATTGCTAAATAAATAATCCGACGATCATTTTCATCCACAAGCCGAACAGCCAATTTCCGTTGGACAAGCTTTTCGGATAAGTGTGTCAAAGATGGCGGAGTTAAGCCTAGGGTCTTCGCAATATCGGATGGCCTGCTTTTACCGTTTCGCTTCAAATGGCCAAGAACAAGAATGTGCGAGATTCCAAGGTTTTCTTTAAATAGTTTATTCCACTGTATGATTAAATTGTTCGTCACCTGGTCCATGGAATGAATCAGTTCAAAAATTGTTCGTTCTTTCATATTTGTATAACCTGCTTTCTATAAGCGAAGTGCCCCCTAAGAAAATAGAGGGCACTTCCTGTATATGTCTATACTACTGTGCAGAAAATCCACCGTCAATCACTAATTCGGAGCCAGTAATATAAGAAGATTCATCAGATGCTAAGAATAGCGCCGCATTTGCTATATCCTCAGGTTTTCCTAATCGCTGAAGCGGGGTTGCCTGAACTAAGCGGCCAACCAGTTCCTTTGATGTGCTGAGCGCAGCAGTCATTGGTGTTTCAATAATACCAGGGAAAAGTGTATTCACACGCACTCCCTGGCGGCCAAAGGTTGTTGCAGCCGCTTTTGATAGCGCACGTACCGCTCCTTTTGATGCAGAATAATGATTAAAGCCTTGTCCGATCTGCGCCGTATAGGATGAAATATTAACAATGGACCCTTTATGTTGTTCTGCCATATATGGTGCAACATGTTTAATACCAGCAAATGGCCCAAAGCCATTAATAGACAGCATTTTTTGCCAATCGTCCAGGTCAATCTCTTCGTATGACTTTTCAGATGATATACCAGCGTTATTTACGAGAATATCAATTTTACCAAAACGATCGTTCACTTCCTTAGCAAAAGCTTTCCAATCTTCATCAGAGGCAACATTTAATTTCATGCCATATATATTTTCTTTTTCACTTACCTTTTGCAGTGCTTCCTCATTAATGTCAGCCGCAATAACAGTAGCTCCCTCTTTACTGAAGAGTTCTGCCATCCCTTCACCAATACCTGATGCTCCGCCAGTAATAATCGCAACCTTGTTATCTAATCGTCCCATTATATTTTCCTCCTTAACGTAATTTAATTGACCCGCCATCAACCATGATTGTTTGCCCCGTAATATAATCGGAATCACTGCTTGCCAGGAAGACTGCAGTTCTGCCAATATCCTGCTCTGGGTCACCCAGTCGACGAAGGGGCAGTTTATTAATCATCGCATCATATAATTCAGGTGCATTGTCGCGCCATTGTTCAACACCAGGCGTGAGGGCAATTGGTGATATCAGATTCACATTAATTCCATCTGGTCCCCATTCATTTGCCGCAACTCGGGAAATTGCGCGTATTGCCTCTTTTGCCGCAGCATAGGATGTTTGTGTTACTTGCCCATCAAGTCCAGCACCAGACGCAAAGTTAATGACCTTGCCACGAGTCTTCTTTAACTCCGGATAGGACGCCTGCATGAAATGGAATGTAGGATAAAAACCTGTTGCAAATGATAAATCAAAATGCTCCAGTGTTGTTTCCATAAAAGGAGCCTGTTTGGATACATGTGCATTATTCACTAGGATATCCAACCTGCCGAATTTCTCCACAACTTCGGTAACGATCTCCTCGATGTTTTCTTTCATCGAGATATCTCTTATAAAAAGTAAGCCTTGCGTAAATTGATTTATTTCCGCAAAGGCTGCTTTTCCCTTTTCTTCATTTACATCAACAATTGCAACGTGCGCGCCTTCTTTTGCCATTGCCAGAGCAATCCCTCTGCCAATACCAGAAGCACTGCCTGTAACAATTGCCACTTTATCTTGTAATCTCATTCCAATTACCTCTTTCGTATATATTTAGACGTCTAAATATTTAACATCTAAATAATAACATGACTTAATGTTGAATGCAATTATCGCGCATGCGAATTGTCATAAAATTGGACATACTTTTTAAAGGTACAAGCATGCCAACCCGCTATATACGGCGCTGAACCTAAGATTCATCCCGCTACCCATTATGGGTTATAATGGAGTAATCACTGAACAATTACAGGATGGTGTTTTATATGGTCGGAATGGGCTATCGAACAATAAAAACTGCTATTGGCGCAGGGTTAGCAATATGGATAGCTAGTTTAATCGATTTGGAATTTGCAACGTTTGCAGCGATTATCGTCATTATGTGTATCGAAACAACAAAGAAAAGAACATTAAATACAATTAAAGAAAAGTTCTTCGCATCCCTTTTATCCATCATTCTTGGAATGGTATTTTTTGAATTATTAGGGTATAACCCAATTGCCTTTGCTGTATTTATCCTCCTATTCGTTCCAATTCTTTTGAGGGCTCGGATACAGAATGGCTTTATCACAAGCATGGTAGTCTTGCTGCATATTTATACGGTGCAAGAGGCGAGCCTGGAGACATTTTTGAATGAACTTTATATTATTTTGATTGGAATGGGAATTGCTATCCTTGTTAACAGCATCATGCCAAGTTTTAAAAAGAGTATTAACAAGAATATGTTCGAAATTGGAGAAAGGTTTGGCATTATTCTTTATGAGCTAGCTGCCTACTTAAGAGACAATGAAAGAGAATGGGATGGAAAAGAAATCATTGAAGCAGAAGATATCATCCATAAATCCAAGAGCATTGTCATTCAGGATGTAGAAAATCATCTTTTCAGGGCTGAGAATAAAGATTATCACTATCTGCAAATGCGCGGGGATCAGCTGGAAATCCTCAAAAAAATGGTAACCATCGTTCATATTATCTCTTCATCTGATTTGCATGTTAAACAAAGAGGAATGCTTGCTGACTTTTTTGAGTATGTGAGTCAAAATGTTCATTCAGGAGATAAGATACATATTGCTCTTGAAAGGCTGGAGAACTATGAAGCGTCTATTCGCGAAACAGAACTACCTAAAACAAGAGAGGAATTTGAAGTTAGAGCAAACCTATTTTATTTAAACTTTGAGATTAAAAATTACTTAACAATTAAAAAGAAGGTTTTCGAAGTGATAGATTGATGTAATCCAAAAGCTGTAAAAGGGGCTGCGTTAAATGTTGCTTTATCTGAACAGCCTAATTCGAAGCGCTTATTTGCTATGAGTATATCGGATCCACTCTATTATAAAGGGGACCATATTATGGTAAAGAGGGTAAAATATATATTTATAATCATGTTTTTAACTCTTCTAGTTATTCATTTAACTACTGAACTTAAATATGCTTTCGAAATAATTATGGCATTAGTAGTGGTTCAAATTATAGCCTACTCAATAGCTGAAAAGATTGATAAAAAAAGACGAAATTAACGATAAAGATAAATAGAGACAAGCTAAGGTATATCCTAGGCTTGTCTCTATTTAAGTTAATATTATGTTATGTTGGAGCTGCAGTTCAGTATAAGAAGTTTTATTTAACTAAAACCATAAAAAAAGAGGGATTCCACTAAATGTCCCTCTTTAAACAGATTAAATCATTATTTCTGCATACTTTTTTAAGTCAGCTGACCGTTACAAACTTCCATACCTGTTACATCGGAGGAAAATAATCATCCGCATCAAATTTCATTTCATGTAAGCCTTCTAATACCTCAATATTTTCCTTATCCTTCAGTTCATTGAAAATTACTTCTGATACAAACAGTTCGCCAATATGAAGGGTGTTTGGAATTCGTACAATTCTTGCGTCCTGTGCTGGCACACCCCAAGTAGCGCGGAGAGCAGCCTCCAACGCTTCACGATCGCTATCAAGGACAATTGGAATTTTAGCTCTATCTAAAAATGTACTTGTTACAACATTTTCATTCATTGTTTTTAAATCAATTTTGTCAAATAGACGCCTCGTTGTTAAATCAGATAGACCAATTCCTAATGCATTACCATGGCTTGCCTCACTTAAATTCGAAGCGATAACATATTTTACACTAGGTTTTTCTGGCTCTTCCACACCTAATACACGGATTCGGCCAATGATATTCGTATCCATACCGGTTCCACTATAATTTTTGCCGATTTCATCAACGACTAATATATCCATTTCGTCAACTGGAAGACTTGGCATCAAAGCAAATGCACGTTTCAATAATTCTCTTTCGCGATTTTCAATTTCATCTGGATGGATAGCTTCAATGATTGCAGTTTCTTCATGGGCGTTTTCTACAATTGCTATCCCAAATAATGTATTTGAATTACCAATGGCTACTTTACCAACTTCAGGCATCATGTCACGAATCCCTCTAATACCATATGTGTGAAGAGCTAATGCTTGCTTATGTTTCCCCATGCCAATCGATGCCATTTTTAAAACGCCACTTTCAATATCCTTTTTAAAATCAGTATGTGGCTTCACACGACCCATCACGATAATACCATCGGCATGATATGCATGCTTATCAACATAAACGGGAATGCCTGCTGACGTTTTGCCAACCTCTACAACTTCCATGGACGAACGAATTTCGCATCCGGTAGATTCCTCTGTTACACCAAGACCGTCCAATACTTCAATTTGCCCTTCGGCAGTTGCTCCACCATGACTTCCCATCGCAGGGATGATAAATGGTTTTGCACCTCTTTTTTTTATTTCATCTGCTACACTTTTGACGATCTGTGGAATGTTAGCAATCCCCCGGCTTCCTACGGTAATCGCAATTTCCATGCCAGACACTATTTTTTCGTCTGCTTTTACATGGTTGAATTGTTCAGAAATGGTTCCAGCAATATCGTTCAGGCTTTCTACTTGAAATTTTTGTCTTATTTTTGCGAACTTCGGTAAAGACATTGACGTCACTCCTTCCATATTACTTTTATCCAGTTTTTAAGAAATATCCCATGTAGTGGGTAGCATCTATTCTTCAACAAAATCTTTATGCAAGGAAAGCAAGAGGTCGATGTCAACCTCCTGCTTGATTAGTTATTATTAATTTTCGGGGGCTAGTTCAACCGCCATACGAAGCGCTTCTTTTAGGGATAGCTCGTCCGCAATATTTTTACCAGCGATATCAAAAGCTGTTCCATGGTCTACACTTGTACGGATTGTTGGAAGTCCAACTGTAATATTTACACCAGCCTCTAGACCTAGAACTTTAATTGGACCATGTCCTTGATCATGATATTGCGCAACAACGATGTCAAAGTCGCCACGTTTTGCTCTAAAGAATAGTGTATCTGCTGGAAGTGGCCCTTGTACATTAATCCCTTCTGCTTGTGCTTTTTCAACAGCTGGAATAATTTTTTCCTCCTCTTCGCCATTTCCGAAAAGTCCATTTTCTCCGGCATGCGGGTTAATTCCACAAACAGCGATGCGCGGAGATTCAATTCCTGCTTTTTGCAACGTTTCATGCGCAAGCTTAATCACTGTATATTGACGATCAACATTATTGTTTTTGATAGCATCCATTAGACCAACATGTGTTGTTGCATGAATTACGCGTAACCCTGGAGCAGATAGCATCATTGCAAAATCTTTCGTGTTCGTTAGTTCTGCTAAAATTTCTGTATGTCCAGGGTAGATGTGACCTGCTTTATGAAGCGCTTCTTTATTTAAAGGCGCTGTACAGATCCCTTGGATTTTCCCTTCATTTGCATAAGCAATTGCCTTTTCCAAATAACGGAATGCAGCGTTTCCAGCCTCTGGTGAGACTTGTCCCCATGGTAAATCGGCAGAAACTAAATCTAAATCAATAATATCGATGGTGCCATATTCGTACATTGCTTCCTCTGGTTGTGTAATGCTATTTATTTGAAGCTCTACATTGGTTACATCAAGTGCTCTTTTCAATATTTTTGCATCGCCAACTACAAATGGACGACATGTTTCATAGATATTTTTATCATTTAAGGATTTGACGATAATCTCAGGTCCTACTCCTGAAGGATCGCCCATTGTAATTGCAATATTTGGTTTTTTAGTGGCCATCATTATTTCCTCCTATTATCCTTTTCTTTTTCGCCAAGTTCATTGTGAATGGCAATCATAAGCTTAGCCTGATCGTTTGACTACATCTATACGTATCATAATTACCCATTACTGCTTATTGCATGTCCATGCACTTCCGTAACGGTTTGAAGTGCTTTTGAAAGTGCCTGTTCGGTACCAAATGCACCGGCCTTTGTTACAACCGGAATGCCGTCATACAATCCACCAAATAGCTTACCATATGGAATACCTGCTTCTACTTCACCAATGACTCGAATTCCTTCACCCTTTAATGCTTTACAAGCTGCACCGGCAATATCTCCACCTGTTAAAACAGCACCACAAATGTCGCTCGATTCAATTAACTGACCGGCAATGACTCCCATAGATTCGGCAATCGTATGCCCTACCTCAAAGTTTGATAAACCTAGTTCTCGTTTCAATTCCTTCACTCGATTCATCGCCTCTTGTCCACGATCGGTCGTTATTACTAGATCACCTTTTCCCAGTAATGCTTGACCCGCTCGAACAACACGATCAATCTCGCTCTTTCGCTCCTCTTCATAAAAGAACGCTTCAGGGGAAATAACAATTTCTTCTACAGTATTCCCTTTTCGTAAATCACGAATCTGTTGATGGGTAATCGTGTTCACACTACCTGCTACCACCAATACCGGCGGCCGTTCATCTATTTGCTTGTTAAGTACTGCTTCGTCATAGTTTCCTGTGCTTGAAAGGTGTGATGCAACTCCTGCCGAACCAACCCAAAGGAAGTTCTCTTCAAGCATTTCCGCGGCTTCCACAATTGCCTTTAATTCTTCATCTGTTGAAGCATCTATAACAATAATTTTAGAGGGAGCATCCGCAGTTATCGCTGTCATTTTTTCCAATAAGTGGTGTTTCCCTTTCTGAACATCCGAAATGGAGATCAATTCAATGTCCCGCTTGCTTTGCTCCTGCAATAATTTTGGAAGGTAGCTTTCTTTTACAGGACAGGAGGGGTCGTTTGCAATTTCCGATTCTGCTAATAGTACCCCATGCACATAGTGCTTACCATCCACGGTTGTTCGCTTGCTTTTTGGGAAAGCTGGTACGACAAATGACGTCTTAAATTGAAATACGTCCATTACTGCATCAATTTCTTGACCGACATTCCCTCTCATCGTTGAATCAATTTTCTTAAACACTTTTGTTACACCTAATTTGTTTAATTCTGTTGATAGATTAAAAACAATATCATAAGCTTTTTGAAAATCGAGTGCACGACTATCTGAATTTAAAACGATGACATCTTCACTTAGATGCACTGGCTGTATGTGTGTATCCGAAAAAAGCACCGTTGTGCTTAGCCCTTTTTTCGCAAACTGAACGCCTGTATCATTTGCACCTGTTAAATCATCTGCTATCACTGCCAGTTTCAACTCTATTTACCTCCCTTCTTAACAAGATCAGCATATATCTTTTGCTTTTTCACTTTATTTCTACTCCTATTGTCTATCGTATATCACATTATATTTATTTCTCTTAACTATTCTAATAACGCTTTCAATAACAATCATAAACCAAATCGTTGCATTTAGCAATGTTTTAATTAATTTATTTTTAAACTCCTGTCAATTGTTGTATTTTGCATCAAAAGGAGCGTTTTTGCACAGAAAAACGCAAGCTATTATTTAAGCTTGCGCCATAAGGTCGACCGATTAATTCCTAAGCGTTTAGCCGCTCTGGATTGATTCATTCCTTCATCTTCAAGGACTTTTGCAATCACTTCTTTTTCGATTTCTTCTAATGTACCACTAATGTCAATATACGATAACGCATCATTCCACCTTGCTTGATGTTCCAATCTCTTAAATACAATGTCCACTTCTGCTTTCTCAATATAATAGGATTGGGCCTCCAAAAATAATTGCTCCATTACATCCTTCAGCTGTGCCACATTTCCAGGCCAATCATAAAGAACGAGCTGCTTCAGTGCATCATCCCGAATCCCGACGACTTCATTTCCATACTTCGGATGCAAATCGGAAATAAATACATGTACTAAATCCTCAATATCTTCTCTCCGTTCACGAAGCGGTGGTATTTGAATCTGTGAATGGGCTAATAATTGGAATAACTCGCGATGGAAATCTCCATTTTTAATCTTTTTATCCATATTATCGGTTGAAGATACAAGCCATTGTGGCTTCTGTTCATGTTCATCCTGAAGCACACTTAATAACTCCTTCTGCATATAAAAATTCAGGTTGTCGATATGCTTTAAGAAAATTACTCCATTGGCGTACTTTTGAAAAAAGCCCTCCTTAATGAACTCCTTCAATTGCTCTGCACTTATCACATCGCAATGCAATGTAATCAACGGGGTATCCGCAGCTTTCCTTTTTAGATAAATGGAATGGGCAATTAATTCTTTTCCATTCCCTTGCTCCCCCGAAATCCAGACAGGCTCTCCATGCTTTCCGTATTGATTAATCTGATCCAGCACTTTCTGGATTGCCTTGCTTTTTCCCGAAAATGGAGTCCGAGAAGGGGTTGTATGCAATTCAATTGCATTTTGATTCTCGTGCTCATTTTGCACAGTCATTTGATTCGAATGCGCTTTTTCAAAAAATAATGCCATTGCACCATTAATCGGGCATGTTGTTATTTTCCATAATTTATTATTAATGTAAAGCGTTTTTACTTGCTTTTCGTTTGTTAAGAGTGATTCCTGTATAAGCTTTTTTATATCGGTAGCATTGTCTAATTGCAACCAATGAAATTCGTTATGGAATCGCGCATTACCATAAGTTATTTCTGCTGCTTGATCGAAAACCCCGATAGCCTGTTCATTACTATCAAGAATCGATTGCATTAATGCAATATCCTGCTGTAAACTTGAAAATAACTGATAGGACCTTCTTGTCTCTTCTAACGCATCCATAATCGCTTCTTTACCAGATGTAATCAGCACTCCTGTCATCCCTAATTGTTTAGCAGTCTGCATCGTTATGACGTCTCCAATTACTACCTCATAACCTTGCTTTTTTAAGGCCGTTAATTTTTCCTTTACTTCATTATCCCTTGTAATCGTTAAGGTTTTAACATCCAAATCCAGTAGTTTACATATTGTAGCTGCACCTTGTGTAATATTCGAAAATCCAACAATAGCAGCTTTGCCAGAAAATCCTTTTACAAGTGTTAAAATACGTAATACATCGTAGCCAGAAACTTGAATATCGATTACCGGGATAGATACCGCCTCTTGTATCATTGAAGCAGTACCGCCACGGCTGATAACAACATGGTAGCCTTCATTTTCAGCATTCTTTGCAATTTGGACACCTTCATATAAGTTACCTAATTCAATGTGTAATTCAATATCTTCTATTTCTTGACTGATCTCTTTCATCATTTCAAGCAGTCCCTCATAAGGGACGATTACCAACGCTTTTATCATTTTAATTCACCTTCTGTCACTAAAATCAAGCTATGTATTTCTTTTATTTTAATTACAATGATTCTTAACCTAAATCTATTGTAGATTTTCCATGAAAAAGTCTAATCTAGCAATCTATAAAGGAAGTGAATACATTGTTTCCTATTCTGTTTCATTTTACTTACTTTGATAAGCTGATAGTATGCAATTTGCAACACTATTAATTATAAGCCATATTCCCTTAAAGTAAAAGTAATTGATAAAGCGATTTCAATACCAATTAGAATATCAGCTTTCAAACGAAATCTGGAGGAAATGCATATAAAAAGCAATCATTTTATAGAACAGAATCTATAAAATGATTGCTTTGTTTTTTTAAATAATGATATCTAATAATAAAGTACATACTAGACCAGATACAGCAACGATTGTGGAGAGTACGGTATATGTTCCAAATGCTTCTTTTAATGTCATACCCAGAGATTCTTTAACCATCCAGAAGCCGGCATCGTTAACATGTGATGCAATGGCACTACCTGCTCCTGTCGCAAGAGCAACTAGTTCTAGGTTAACATCGGGAATTCCAGCAAGTGAAGGTATAACCAATCCTGCTGTTGTTAATGTTGCAACCGTTCCAGATCCTAAGCAAATACGTAATATTGCTGCGACCATCCAGGCAAAGAAGACCGGAGACATTGCAGAACCTGCAAAAATATCAGCAACATAATCACCTACACCACCATCAATAAGCACTTGTTTTAAAGCACCGCCACCACCGATGATTAATAGCAGCATACCTAAAGCATTGATTGCGGAAGAACAAGAATCCATTAATGTCTTAATTGGAATATTTCTTCTCAATCCCATTGTATAAACTGCCAGTAATAAAGAAAGCAACATAGCAGTTGAAGAATTACCAATGAAACGAATCAAGCTCACTAACATGTTATCGGAAAAGCCGAAAACTGGCTGAACCATATCAACGATAGCACCTAAAGCCATTAGAATAACAGGAAATAGTGCTGTAAATAAACTAATACCAAAACCAGGCGTTTCTTCTAATTTAAATGTCTTTTGGACTCCAAACGATGCACTGCCTTCTCTCGTAAATGCAGTCGGCACAATCTTTTTCGCAAGCTTCGGATACAAGATACCCGCAAAAATAACTGTAGGGATAGCGACTATAATTCCGTAAATTAAGACCAAGCCAATATTTGCACCATATTCCGCAGCTACTACGGTTGGCCCTGGATGCGGAGGTAAAAATGCATGCGTTGCCAATGCAGCAGTAACCATCGGCAGTCCCAATTTTACAATAGAAACCTTTAATTCCTTGGCGATCGAGAATATAATTGGAACAAGCAATACAATTGCTACTTCAAGGAATAATGCGATACCAACTATAAATGAGGCAAATAATACAGCCCATTGAATTCTTTTTTCGCCAAATTTGTCAATTAGCGTTATCGCAATGCGATTCGCTCCACCTGCATCTGCAATTAATCTACCAAGCATGGCACCCATACCAAAGATTAAGGCAATATGACCAAGTGTTCCACCTAAACCGCTTTCAATCGACCCAACAACTTCTCCCATAGGCATTCCTAGCGCTAAGGCTACAATAAACGAAACAATAATCAATGAAACAAATGTGTTTAATTTAAATTTCATGATGAAAATAAGTAGTAACAGTACCCCTATTGCAACAATTAATAATGGCATATATTAGCCCCCCAATGTAATTTTTAGCAGTTCTGTTTGCTTTATATAAAGATGTTGTAAGTTGTTCTTTATAGATGGCAGCATCTATGTGCGCTCCTACTATATACACTCTCAATAAATGACCAAACTCATTCATCTCAAACCCAATTGGCAGTGCTTACAAAATAAATTTAAAATAGAGAATCAGACTGCCTGCTTTTGTTCTCTGTTCGCCATTAGCAACGTACATAGTCGCCATATGTGCTAAATCGCAACACTTTTCTATGATACCAAGATAAAATTCACAACACTTATTTCTATTCACTACTTGAAATAGTTTAGAAGGCACTTAAACTGTTGTTTTTCGCATCAAAGTCATTTTATACTGTGTTTATATTATTGTCAAGAGGAGAAATAGAGTTATTTGTGTTTGTTTTTTCAACAGTTTTATTTGTTTGTAGAGAGTTATTCATGTAGTGTGTTTATTCTGTACTGTTTAAAATGAGCAGAATTATATTTCATAGCACCCCGTACGAGGAGCGTATAATAGGGTTAACGGAATTTTTTCTTATTTACTCTTAAATATGTACAATTTGTAATTTAGAAGGAGAGATTCAATTGAGATGCGGCAAAAGTGCTTTCTTGTGAAAGCTGAAATAGATGGAAAAAAAACTCCTTAAAACGATAAATGCCAGAACACATGCAGAGGCAAGAAAAACCATTCAGAAAGAACATGGTGCAACAATACCTATCCTAGCTGTGCGAGAGAAGAGAGATGGTCGTTAAATTGCAGAGTAAGTTTATTTATAGGGGTTTTGCTTCATTCTAGTCAGCTTAACAGTCATGCATTGAATGGTTGTAAGTCCAACCTGAAGCTTTCAGTTCGTATTTGTGCGGAATTCTAAAGAAGCAGGAAATCTTTTTCTGATTCCCTGCTTTTCCATATCTAAAACTGTCTAATTAATTTATCCCATAATGTCTAATTGAAATTTAATATTTATAAGACTGTCCACCATCAATTGGCACAACAGCCGCATTAACAAATCCTGTTTGATCCGATAAAAGGAAGGCAGTTAAGTAGCCCACTTCTTCTGGTTTACCAAAACGTTTCATTGGGTTTGGTTCAACAAATGCTTTTCCTACTTCTTCCCAGCCATCTTCGCCACCGATTTGTTTTAATGATCCTTCCACCATTGGTGTCATAATTGCTCCCGGTGCAATCGCATTAATTGTAATCCCGAATTGGCCGTACTCAATTGCAGAGTTATGTGTTAATCCAACTACACCATGCTTACTAGCAGCATAGCCTGATTGGTTGCCAACACCACGAATACCACCTACTGAAGCAGTATTTACTACGTGCCCGCTGCCATTTTCTTTCATCACTTTCAGAACATATTTTAAGCCATAGAATACACCATTCAGGTTAATATCAACAACTTTTTGGAATTCATCTGAACCGAAATCTTCTGTCATGTTTTGTTTTCCTTCAATTCCAGCATTATTAAAGAATCCATCAATCGTACCAAATGCTTCTACTGTTTTATCTACATAATTTTTTACTTCATCCTCATTAGCAACGTTCGCCGTTACTAGAAGAACCTCTGCACTAGGTGCTACCTCAAGTACTTCCGTTTTTGTTTCTTCTAATCCCTTTTCATTTAAATCAACTAAAGATAATTTTGCCCCTTCTTTTGCTACTTGTAATGCTACAGCACGACCTAGACCAGATCCTGCCCCAGTGATAAGTACTGCTTTCCCTTCGAACCTTTCCATATATGTCATCCCTCTCTGCCATTTTTATATCCTAATGCATTTAATTAATTTATATTTAATTAAGGTATTTAAAATATTAAAAATGTATCGTCGCTTTAATTTCATTTTGTCAATTTAGGTCTTGAAATTGACCCTCTAATACTTTCTCCGTTTTAGTCAAGCGTATTCATTTTTGCACCGTTTCTTTATACGTTTTCGAGCCAAACAACGCCTACCACTGCTTGGATGGTTATATTCAACTTACTTACGGAACAGTATTGTAAATAAAATAACCCTGCCACTTCAATATAAAGTGACAGGGTTATCAATAATATGTATCATAATGACTTTAGGGAACGCAGGGTCAGGCTCATCGCCCCAAAACAGAAAGTTATTTGGGACAAGGAACTGAAAAAAATCCTTGTCCCTGCTATCCCTACCCTGCTTTCACATCCGCATCTTCATGGTTGCCGGCTGTTTTATGTTTAATAAGCTGTCTGACAAACCAAGCAAGTACAGCCAGCCAAATAATCATTCCTAGAAGCAAAGAAATACCATAGTCCAGATTAAATCCTTCTGGTGCGTAAAACCAATACGTACTTACTACCGCTGTCATGAATAATGCTGGAATACTGCAGATCCAATGAAACTTATTATTTTTCACAAGATACATGGCCGCAGTCCATAACATTACCGCTGCAACAATCTGATTAGATCCACCCACATAGCGCCAGAGAAAGCTATAATCAATTGTGGAGAGATATAATGCTGGTCCGGCTATAGGTATAATAAGCAATGCCAGCTTTCCTTTTCCATTAAAGTCTTTCTTTGTTATTTGAGTCAATAATTCCGCAAGCATCATTCTTGATGAACGTAATGCCGTATCACCAGTTGTAATTGGAAGGACGACAATCCCTAATATCGCAAGAACGCCGCCAAACGCCCCCAGTGTTGTTAGACTAATTTCATTAACAACTCCAGCAGGCCCACCTGCATTCAATGCTGTCTGCAATGCGCCAGTACTGCCAAAGAAGGTCATCCCTGCCGCTGCCCAAATCATGGCAATAACCCCTTCACCAATCATTGCTCCGTAAAATACCTTTCTGCCTTCACTCTCTTTTTTCAATGTTCGGGCAAGTATTGGACTCTGTGTACTATGAAAGCCAGAGATTGCACCACATGATATGGTTACCATTAATAATGGCCAAATTGGCATCTCTCCAGGATGCAAATTGCTTAATGTTAAATTTGGAATCGAGTAATCAAAAAAGAACAAGCCTACCCCAATCGATAAAGCCATAAAAATTAAAATTGCTCCAAAAATCGGATAAACCCTTCCAATTACTTTATTAATTGGCAGTACTGCTGCAAGTACTAAATAAGCAAATATAATAAGAAGCCATGTCGCAAAGTTCAATGGTGTTATTTGCGTTAATAACTGGGCAGGTGCTGCAGTAAATGCTGCCGCTACCAAAACCATTAAAAATATCGAAACAATCGTAGTAATCAATTTCAACTTTTCGCCCAAATACTTACCGACAATTGTCGGAAATTGTGCTCCATTATGCCTGAGTGAGATCATTCCTGAAAAATAATCATGTACTCCTCCAGCAAAAATACAACCAATAACAATCCAGATAAATGCTACAGGACCATAAAGCGCCCCCATTATTGCACCAAAAATCGGACCAGTTCCAGCGATATTTAAAAGCTGAATTAAACTTGCCTTCCACCAACTCATTGGCATATAATCAAGGCCATCATTGCTTGTATAGGCAGGCGTTGGATTCTGGTCATTAATGCCAAAAATTCGTTCAACCACCTTCCCGTAAACGATATAACCAACAATTAACAACAAAATAGATGCTATAAAAGTAATCACCGCTGAAACCCCCTTTTATCTAAAAATTTAAATATAATAATATAACGTAAAGTGTGAAAAATCAATGACTTTTGACATTTTTCTACAAATTTCTACTTAGTTGGCTTTTATGGTAGATGAATTAAATCTATTAAAACAATTGAACAAATAAAAATGGCCTTACTCCATATTTGACAAGGATTAAGACCAAGTTTTCTATATTGTTTCAGTTTACCAAACGCGCTTTTTCCAATGCGTTGATATCAATTTTTTTCATTTTCAGTAGTGCTTCAGAAGCCCGGCGTGCTTCCTCCTTTGGTCCTTTAAACAGAACTTCCTCCATGTTATCTGGAACGATCTGCCAGGAAACGCCAAACTTATCTTTTACCCAACCGCACTGTTCCGATTCAGGTACGGCGGAAAGCTTGTCCCAGTAATAATCAATCTCTTCCTGGTCTTTACAATTAACAACGAAGGAAAATGCTTCATTAAAATTAAAGTCAGCATTCATTCCATTATCCATTGCTGAAAAGTTCATTCCAAAAAGATTAAAATCAGCATACTTAACTGTTGCTTCCGATGATTGCGATTCTCCAGGTTCATACTTGCTGATTACTCCTATTCTAGCTTCCTTAAATATGTTCGTGTAGAAGGTTACTGCTTCTTCAGCCTTTCCGCATACATCACCAGAGAAAAGCATGTTTGGTGTAATTTTTTGCGAAGATTGTCCCTTATCTACCAGCATCAGCTGCCAGGACAAGCCATAGCGATCCTGCACCCAGCCATACCGTTTGCTAAATGGATACTCCCCAAGTGGCATTAATTCAAAGCCACCGTCTGCTAATGCCTCCCATTTGGTATTCACTTCTTCTTTGGTCATGCAAGCTACCATTAATGAAATCGTTGGGTTGAATTGGAAATGCGGACCTGCACTTATTGCCTGAAATTCCTGACCGGCCAGTTCAAAGCTTACTATTTCTGAATCACCAGATGGTGTGTCTTCAATAACTGTCACATTTCGTAATTTGGACTGTTCAAATAAACCGATGTAAAACATTGCCGCTTCTTTCGCTTCTTTGTCATACCATAAATGTGGAACTATTTTTTGCATCAAAATACCTCCAAAGCTTATTTTTAACGTAGAGACATGGTTCAAAAAAGCGCTGTTTCCCTCTGCTTCCAGCTTCTGACTTTCTTACGTAGTTTCACTATACTTTTTAAAATTATCAAGTATCGCTTGCCATCCTGCTTTCTGCATCTCAATGGAATTGGTGTTTTCAGCTTGGAATGTTTCTACTACCATTGTGCTATTTTCCTGACCAGCAAACGTAATTTCGACCTTTCTTCCGTCCCCCAGCGTGTAAGAAATTAACTCATTCTGCCTAACCTCATCATAAACACCGGCAAAATCAAAACCGAAGCTACCGTCTTTCGCTTCCATTCGTGTAAGGAAGCTGCCTCCCACTCTTAAATCGTTCTCTGCCTTTGGTGCATGCCAGTCATCAGAAGCATTGGACCATTGTGTTATATGCTTTGGATTCGTCCAGTATTCCCACACATTTTCTACTGGCTTTTGCACTGTTGTTTCAACCGTTATGGTTTCGTTCTTACCCAATTCCATTCTGAACACCCCGCTATTGTAAATTAAGTTAATCATATATGTAACCGCTTTAATATTCAACTTATATTATGGTGAATTTTGAGAATTTTTATTCCAATAGTAAATCCCTTTACTAAAACGAAACAGAATCTTTCTCCTAAACCCGAAAAAAAAAGACCTTTTTCATTACTTTTCAGGATTATCGGTCTCGGTGTCTCTTTTTTTATAATTTCCGTAAGTGAACCAGCACCCTAATAAGACAAAGAACCTTAGAACAAGATTATCTACTAAAAGTGACCATATTATAATTTAACTTTTGGTTCTCACTGGAGCCACCTCCCTTCTTTCCTTCTTTTATTACTCTATTTTAACACTTTGATTTTTTACTTAACATACTTCCTAACAATCCGGTCTACTGACCCTCCATACGACTCACCGAACATATTTAGGTGAGCAAGCAGATAATATAGTTGATAAAGCTCTTTACGTGTTTCATATTCCGTTGATAATGGAAATACAGAGTGGTATGCATCATAAAACCGTTGTGAAAATCCCCCAAATAACTGTGTAAAGGCCATTTCAAACTCATGGTGTCCATATAAAATAGATGGGTCGATTAAATAGGGGATTCCACCCTTCCCAGTCATCCAGTTTCCACCCCAGAGATCTCCATGCAATATACTGGATTTAGGTTTATCCGGAATCCACTTATCAAGCTTTTCTAGTAATTTCATTAGTTGCTTGTTTCGCTTTCCAGATATGCTTCCTTGTGATTGTCCTATTTTTATTTGCTCCAACAGGCGAGCATCACGATAATAAGTAAGCCAGCTTTTGTGAATATGATTGTCATGCATTAGTTTCCCAATATAACTTTTACCTTCCCAGCCATATCCGGTGATCTCACCTAAATGCATTGCTGCTAGACGCTCTCCTAAGATCTCGTCCGTATTATTTTCTTTCTTCCCTTCAATCCATTCCATGCACAGCATTGGTGTTTGGGTTTCTTTATCCTCCCATACACCATAAACAACAGGAACATCTATCGTTCCTGTACGCCGAATGACAGAAAGTCCCTCTGCTTCAAATTCAAAGAAGGAAACATCCATTTCTTTATTTAACTTAACAAAGTATTCTTGGTGTTTTGCTCGAACATAGTACGCCTCATTAATATCCCCGCCAGTGACAGCATGAATTTCTTGAATATCTTCTTCTTGGATTTGTTTTAATCCTCTTTGGATTATGTCTTTCATGGTATCTCTCCTTGCTTAAAGAAATGAACTGCTTCAATGATGTACATCGTTTACCCTATACTTTAATATAAAACGCCTAATTTAGAAAAAATCCGCTTACTGCTTGTACATGAGGAGGGCAATTTCTCCTTGAAGATTTTACGCTTCTTATGAGGCTTACATAGATACTTTCAATGCCAAACAATTTGTCGATTAGGAACAAATCAGTATGTTGAAGCAAATATGGAATAAGTAGTATGTGAATATACTAAATATGGTTTAAAGATAAATGAAATTAATTAGATGGATCCCAGCCCAATTTTTTATGAGGGCTGGGTTAATTATAGAGGTTAACTTAAGATTACTTGTTTCCCGCTTTCGCATTCTTGGAGACCTAATCCGTGTCTTATCCACCCAGCATGATGGGGCTGGAAAGCAAAAATGTTAACCACAATAAATAAGCCTTGTTCCTTACGAATTCTTTCATTAAATTTCTCTCATCCTTCTTTAACTTTATCATTCCTATCGCCACCTATAAAGGCATCGATAAAAGCGTTAAGCCCGCGAATCCCGGCAAGACTTGCCGAGCTCGCGGGCTCATATTTATAGGATGCCTGACAATTCCTGTAGGTCGCCGATGTCATCCTTATGGTCAGTTCTACCGATTAGGTTTCCCTTTGCCTTTGTCCTTGTTGAGTTTGAAATTCAATGGGAAAGTCTTATCCAGCGGAGTATCTGCCGATGAACCACCGACATGTACGCTGTATTTTCCATCAAGGGTTGCCCATTCGCCATCAGCCCAGTTCTCCAAGTTGTCTGGATCTTCCGGAATGAAATAAGAAAAAGGATGGTTAGAGTCAGCTTGATTAATCCTTATAGTTACGCGCTGACTCTCACCTGGCTTAACGTCAACTTTCTCGAAGTTAACAAGTCGCTTGCTCGGCTGTCCTGCCTTGTTCGGCAGTGTCAGGTAAACCTGTGCGGCTTCTTTTCCTGCAACATCACCGGTATTTGTGACGGTAAAGGATACGTCAATACCAGAAGGCGATCCGTTTTTGCCTTTATTCTTCCATTCCCCTGATCCATCGGCTTCTCTGCGGACTTTCTTCACCTTTAGATTGTCATCCTCAAACTCAAAGGTCGTGTATGACAAGCCGTATCCGAATTGGAAGACTGGTTCCACATTGTTGGCCTCATACCAGCGGTAACCCATTTCAAGCCCCTCTGTGTATTGAGCAATTAACTGATCAGAACCGTCACCATATGCGCCCGGACCACCTGGCTTGCCAGTATCTTGACGAGTTCCAGGGAACTGCTCCTCTGTTGCAAATGCGGCCTCATGCTCAGTAGAGCACCAAACGTCATAGGCAGCTTACCGGAAGGATTTACCTTACCGTAAAGCAGGTTAGCGACGGCATTGCCATCCTCCATACCCGGGAACCATGCTTCAAGTACTGCTGGTATAGAAAAGGATAACACTTATACAAACGACATAAATAACAGCGTTATAGCGAATGATAGCGATATAAAAGGGTTAAAAGAAATGGTACATAATCAAACAGAATTAATATATAAACAAAATGATGCGATTAAGGAACTAACCAATCGTCGGGATCAGATACATTAATAAGTCATTGCACAACGAGACCAATTTTTGTTACAAGTGATTGATGAAAGGCTGGAGGCTCAATGACAAATTGCACCGTCAGAAGAAGAAGCCAAGAAAGGATTTTTTAGTAGGTTATTTAAAAAGAGGTGGGAAAATGACTGAATGGTTTATGTTTGCAGTAACAGCTATATATGCATTGTTAACCTTTTTCTTTTGGATAGCTAATAAAAAATCAGTTGAGTGCCATAAACAAATTTTGCGAATAGGATAAAACTTATTTGTGGTAAGATTTTATGTAATTTACGAGTTAATTGTCTATCTTTAAAAATGACTTTTGGTGGATGTATTGTGAGGTTTATCGTCTTGTAAAATAATATTATGAATAAAATGTTAGTATGACTATATAAGTTTTTTTCGTATTCGTCATTAAACCAACTTAGTTATTTGAGGGAGTTGTATTTTTTATGTGGACGATGTTAACATTCAGTATAATTATAACGCTTTTATTAATTTTGGGAATCAGTAATCATTTATATTTTTTATTGGCAACTTTGGTCTTCGTTTTTTTGGGTAACAAAATAGAAGCTAACATATTTAAAAATGCGAAGAAGCCTAATAAGGCTATAAAAATTTTGATTATCTTATATTTTATTGGTGTATACCTAGCTTTTTTTTACAAATTTTATGAGACTCTATAAAAAACTACATCGTAGCCTTTTATAGAGTCGAATAGTCAATTAAGTTACAGGAACCAGGAGTATTGGGAACTATTATTCTCAATGCTCTTTTTAGATGTCAGCCCCAGTCTTCTATCATTTTAGTGCAGTAGGGAGACTCACCTAATAACAGGCTTAAACATCAAAAGCGTGATATGTTTAATCTTTTTTTGCATAAAACTGACGATGTAGTTCACGAACTTGCTCCGCTAGTTCAGGAACAGGTCCATCTACTGTGGTACCACGAATAACATCTTGAATGGGGAGATTCCGAACACGTGATGGAGTAACGTCCATTTCACTTAACCATTGTACCAACTGTTCGGACGAACTAATATAAACGATCCTACCTAAACCAACCCAGCCGTGGGCCGCAGCGCACATAGGACAATGTTCGCCAGAGGGTATATACTGTCGCCTTGCTTCTTTCTTCAGGTGTCATGTTGCTGGCTGCCCATCTCGCCAAAGCAAATTCCGGGTGTTGGGTATGGTCACCATCTGCAACGTGGTTATGGTCTTCTGCAAGAACATCTCCATTGGCTAAGACAAGGACTGAAGCAAATGGCTCGTCACCTTTCTCCAGTGCTGTTTTTGCTAATTCAATACAACGTCGCAGGTGTTTCAAATCTGTATCACTTATCATAATTGAATCCTCCTTGTTTGCAGAAGACTGATCTTATTAAAAGTCAATCAAGTTTATATAAAAAATATAACATATTTAACTATGCAGAAGGTATGAAATGGTAAACAGTCCGTGGCTATAAAGGACGTATAGTTTCGTGTAGTATTTTTTACTTTTACATCATTAAGGATAAAATAACATAGATAAGACAAGGGTTTATTAATTGGCAACATGGGGTTGCGCCTTGATGCACCTATAACTATCTTTACTTCGGCTATACACTCCCACAATAATGGAAATAAGGAAAGGTGATAACTAACATGATTTTTAATGATCGATTAAAAAAGGAACGGGAAAAAAGAGGGTGGTCACAAACTGATCTTGCTGAAAAAATTCATGTGAGTCGTCAATCTGTTTCAAAATGGGAAACTGGTAAGAACTATCCAAGTATCGAAATTATCATTGTTTTGAGTGATTTATTCGGTATCACGATAGATGAAATGTTGAGGAGTGACAAAGAATTGAAGGAACAAGTAATTCAAGATAGTAAGAAATTAGCATATCCAAAATGGAAAACATTCTTTGATAGTGTGTTTATGTTAGGAGTATTTTTATTACTAGCAAAACTACTTATTTTCGGATTAAATTATTTTGTTGGTACAACTATTATGATTTTAGAAGGATTGCCAAAAGGCTTGGTAAGTTTTGCACCATTAGTTTTAATGGTAATCGGTGGTATTGGATCAGACCAGTTAAAAAATAAATATATTGATTAATAGGAAAAGGTAGCATTATCGCTACCTTTTCCTCTCTGCTTCATCATTATTTATGGTAAGGTTCACCGTAACGATTTAAGGGTAGCTAAAAATTGTACCTACGTCTAAAATATAGTAAGGGAACAATATTCCATCTTTATTCTTTTTTGTTTTGTTATCTAATTGTAAAATTGGTAACTTGTAATTAAACCCGGTAGATATTTTTGAATGGAAAACAACGGCATCTGAAACAGAATTAAATTTCAGCAATACAGCAATAATGCCTAGACTAAATTTTACACTTATTTACCATAATAAGAATAGGTTATAATAAAGAAAAAAGATTGGAGGTGAGCGTGGTGGCTACAGCTGATCAGATAAAAATGTTAATCAAGTCACATTTTGAAAATGACGAGGACAGGTTTAAAACACTAGTATTACAGCTAGCAGCATATGAAGCAAAAAATGGTCACCAATCTTTTGCACGTGACATTAGAGATCTTGTAGAAAGGTCCAAAGTAAAAACAAACGTAATTCCATTTAACAGAAAACTTGATGACCTTATTACTACCGATTTAAGTGAGAAAAAATTGGTTGAACTTGTTGTAAGTAAAGATATTAAAACCCGTATTGAAAGAATTTTATTGGAGTATTGGCAAAAAGACAAACTAAAGAAACATGGATTAAAAAATAGAAGGAAAATATTATTGGCTGGTGAACCAGGTACAGGAAAAACTTTAACTGCTTCTGTCTTGGCTGGAGAAACCAACCTCCCTCTTTGCACAATAGTAATGGATAAATTGGTTACAAAGTATATGGGTGAGACAAGTGTAAAACTACGTCAAATATTTGATTTTATTTCAAGTAATCCAGCTGTATATTTATTTGATGAGTTTGATACTATTGGTACAGAAAGAAGCCTCGATAATGACGTTGGTGAAATCCGTAGAATTTTAAATTCTTTTTTACAGTTTATTGAACAAGATAATTCAGAAAGTATAATTGTTGCTGCGACAAATAACCCGAAATTATTAGATCAGGCACTATTCAGAAGATTTGATGATGTGATTCATTATACATTGCCTTGTAAAGAACAAATAAGAAGATTAATAAAAAATAAAATAGGTAGATATAAAAATAAAAATTTATCTTTAAATAAGGTTGTAGAGAACGCTCATAGTTTAAGTCATGCGGAAATATCTATGGCAACTAATGATGCTGTCAAGGAAGCAATATTACTTGATTTAGAAAACATAGACGAAGATTTGTTAATAAAGATGATTAAAGAAAGAAAGGATGCTTACAAAAGGGGGGATATTTAAGATATGAGTGATAATAGATATGATAACTTATTTGTCAATAACGAGGTAGATTCTGTTCCATACACCTCGAAGGTAACTGGTAGAAATGGCCAATTACCTACTAGAGATCGTAGAAATCATGGACTACACCTGAAGCGCCAGTTAGATCGATTGTGGGAAGAAACAAAAGAAATTGATGAATCTCGCTCTGCTGTATCACTGCCAGTTCGGCAAGGCACTTATATCGAATTTGAAAGCTCACCAGACTTCGATTTAGCCTCAAAGAGTTTAGAGGATAGACAAAAGAATATTAGGTTGTTAAATATAAGACAAGTGCAAAATGAAGAAAAGATAGTAAATAAAGCAACTGTTTTTGTTCCAAAAGGCAAAGAGAATGCTTACTTGAAAAAAGTTACCGATTACCTTGAAGAGGAAACCAAAAAAGGCAACCCTAAGAATCAACCACTTATTAATAGCATCGAAAATATTAAATTAGCCGTTTTAGAATCCTTTTGGCCACCAAGCCAAATTAACTGGATACCTTTGGATGAACCAGAGTGGTGTGAAATATGGCTAAGTAGCCATGATACTGAAATTGAGGAAAGGTTTAGAACACTAATAACACAAACACTGAATCTCCCTATTCAACCAGAAACTCTGCGCTTTCCAGAAAGATCCGTTATGTTAGTAAAAGCAAATCGTAAAGAATTGAAAGAATTAATAATGAGTAGTGCAGATATTGCTGAGATAAGGAAAGCGGCAGAAATTAATAGTTTCTTTATTGAAATGGAAAATAGTGAGCAATCTGAATGGGCAAGGGAACTATCAGAACGGTTAGATATAGATAGTGACTCAAATGTATGTATATGTATATTAGATACAGGTGTAAATAACGGTAACATTCTAATTGAGCCATTTTTAAAAGATGAGGATCGTCATACATATAATAATGGCTGGGGAATAGATGATCACAGTGGTCACGGAACTAGGATGGCAGGGATAAGTATATATGGAGATTTAAAAGATGCGCTTGAATCAAGTGATAAAATTAAAATCTATCATAATCTGGAATCTAGTAAAATAGTACCTTCAAATGGAGAAAATGATCCAAAATTGTACGGTGCAATTACTGCTTCAGCTGTTAGTAACCAAATTATTAATAACCCTGAGAAAAAGAGGATTATCTGTATGGCGGTAACTGCACCAAAATATGAGACTGGAGACGGCAGTCCATCTTCGTGGTCTGCTGCTATCGATGAGATAACATCGGGATATATGGATGAGGAGAAGAAGCTTTTTATCGTTTCAGCAGGTAATATCAATGAAAGTAATGAATGGCAAGATTACCCTGAAAGCAATTTAACTTTGTCTGTTCAAAATCCTGCTCAATCATGGAATGCTCTAAGTGTAGGTGCATATACTGAAAAGACTGAGGTTGAATCAAGACAGTATGAGAATATGGAGGTTGTAGCACCAAATGGAGGACTTTCACCATTTAGTTCAACTTCATTTATCTGGGACAATAAGTGGCCTATAAAGCCAGAGATATTATTAGAAGGTGGAAATGCTCTTAAGGACTCATCCGGATGCTATACATCAGAAGAATTATCATCATTAACTACATTTTATAAACCATTTGAAAGACATTTTGATTACATAAATGCTACAAGCGCAGCAACAGCCAAAGCAGCATGGATGGCTGCTGAAATTCAAGCAAAATATCCCAATGCATGGCCAGAGACAATCAGAGGATTAATGATCCATTCTGCTGAATGGACAAGTACTATGAAGGAACAATTTTTAGATGGTAATAAGAAAGAAGATTATAGGAAGCTATTAAGAATATGTGGATATGGTGTTCCTGATCTAAATAGAGCAATTTATTGTTTAGACAATAGTGTGAATCTAATATTGCAATCGGAATTACAACCATATGATAAAGTTAACGGTTCATATAAAACTAAAGATATGCATATACATGAACTACCCTGGCCAAAAGATGTATTGCTAAATCTTGGGGAAGAAAATGTAAAGATGAAAGTTACCTTATCTTATTTTATAGAGCCTGGTCCAGGAGAAATAGGTTGGAAAAATCGATATAGATACCCTTCGTGCCTTTTGAGATTTGACGTAAATGGAAATGATACTAAAGAAACATTTTTACGCAGAATAAATGCAGCAGTTGAAGCGGATGATGACGATGTAGATAGCTCAGGAAGTAGTGTGAAATGGCTGTATGGAAAACAAAGTAGACATCTAGGTTCAGTACATACAGATGTTTGGGAAGGTACAGCAGCAGAGCTAGCAACTAGTAATCTGGTAGGTGTTTATCCAGCCATTGGTTGGTGGAGAGAAAGAGCCTGGTTAGGCAAATGGAATAAAAACATTAGATATTCACTAATTGTTTCAATTACAACAGAGGAGGAGACTGTAGATTTATACACTCCTATCGCTACAAGCATTAAGACAACAATCCCAATTGAATATTGAGATATAACAAGCCATATACCAGCAGAAAAGAGAATAAGAGAATCGGGGGTTTCCTGGTGAGAAACACTATGATACCCCCCTCTTATAATCTCAGTCTTTCGACACTTGGTAATATAAGACATTCTAATGTGATGTGTAAATAGAATGTAAACAACACATTTATATATATACTTTCTCCTTATTTAGCTCAAGAAGATATTTCTTTAGTTTATCTGTTGTTTCTTTTCTTTCAAATACCTTTCTATCTTCTAAATCTAAACCTTCATTTCCAATCATTTGATTAATGTGATTTATAGCTTCAATAATTAACTGATTAGCTTTGCTCTCGGTATTAATTTTAATAACTATATCATTCGAAAATTTATAGATATCTTTAGAATTCAAATATTTAGATGTATTACCGGATAAATATTTCACCGTCATTAAAATATGCCATCTCATTCTTGAAAACTGTTTAAAATCCCGATTCTTTCTAAAGAAAGTCTCTATTCTATATAATAATAACGCACTTGCATAATAAGGCTCAGCATAATCGCTCTCTTGAAAAATATCACCTTTAACCTTTTTAGCAACAGTCCCATAATGCCCAGATACACCATGTGGATTATCTAATACCATGGAAGTAACTGCTTTTATTTGTTTAGGGATATTAATTATCCTTGTTTGAGGAACTGCATCATTCCTATATTGATTAGATCGTCTTTCATAATAAATGCAAACATCGTAATCATTTGTTTTCTCTTGCAAACTATTTTTGGAATTATAGAATTCCTCTAGCATTTTATGGAAGTTACTTAATGAATCTAACTGCTCAGGTTTTAACCCTGTCTGACTATTTGTCGCTCTTACTATTTCATTCTTAGTATCTTCATCTTTTGTAGAAATAATTCGAATTGGTAATGAGATACTCTTTTCTTTTAAACTACTATAATTGTCGAAAATCACATTACTTGTCTGGCAGCCATTCACAATTTGGTAGTTAATTAAATGGAACTTTTCCCCTACTGGTTTTATTTCATCAGCTACAACAGTTACCCCATTATTTAATATACCAAAAAGTTGTGCTTCCTCATTCTGGAGCCTATCCTGCATATTACTATTTACTTCGTTATTTTCTATACCAAGATAATCCCGTATATTGTCTTCAAACACATTTTTAACCCCTGAAGTTTCCTCATCAAAGAGTAAATTCATATATTCACTAATATCAACTAAACCAAAATATGCTGATGTTATTTTATCTCCATCATATGAGTACGATACATTTTTTGGAAAGCGAAAGGATGCTTCTAAATCAGCATCAATTTTTCTATATAATCTTTGTATCTCTTTAACACCAAGCGGGGTGAAGGTTATATTTTCAGAAAGAAGACCTGTGTCATTTAGAGATTTTACTCCATCTTTTATCGTCTGATTTATATCAGCACTAATTTCAGTAGTTGGCGATGAATTAGCATAATACATTATACAATTAGGGTTGCCTTTCCTAAATAGATGGGAGTTATTATATATAATATTTTTCAACTCCCAAAAATTCTCTAGTTCATTAATTGAACAGTCACCTTCAGAAATGAATTTTTCAACGTTCTTTAAAAAGTAGTTAATATCTGCATCAGAAAAATTGGAGGATGTCTTAGATTGAACAAAGATAAAATCTACTGAAAGTATGTTATTGTTATTGATTAATACATTTAGATCTTCTTCGCTCAAGACTAACTTATTGTTTACTAGGATTGCTATTCCATCAATTGCTTTAGCGGTCCCTGTATCCATATCTTGAAAGTTTCTCTCTGAATCAATAACATGGTTATTTAAAACACAGTAATTAATAAACTGTTCAAATAGCATTTCTTCCTTTTCTTCACCTAATTCAAAGTTGCTTTTGAATTGACTTAAAAAGTTCTTAACGATTAAATTTTTCATATAACCAAGCCTTTCTACCATTTCTCTATTAATCCTTCAAAAATACATCTAGGCTAAAGTACATGTATGCAAACAAACTAAAATACGCAGATGCAATTGCAATTTTAGTGCCTGCTTTTATTTCAGCTTTTAGCATAAGGGTGTTTTCTCCCTTATTATCTGCCATCTTAAAATCCATATTATTAGCCATCATATAAACATGTCATAAAAGGAGTTTACTAAGTCTATTTTACCAGTTTTTATTAAACAGTCCATAATAACTATACCACTGTATAGTAGAATAAAAGGTTAACTCCTCACTTCTTTTCGGAGGTTTTTCTTATGGGAAATGGAAAATAGTTAAATTTTTCTGGCCCTACTAGGTATTAGTTTCTATTTTACTTAATAATATTAATGCCCCGGGTATGTCAATCTAAAGAGTAAACTCTCCCGCTTTGATTCTGGAGCCCTTCGGGTGATGAAGGACCGTCCTTCTGACACAGATGACAGCAACACCCCGAATATTCGATTTGAAACAGATCTTTCAAACCTTCCCCTCATACTTTCTATTGAGTTAAGTAGAATTCACTTATTTCATTCTTCTAGCTTTGTTCTACATCATTACGAAAGGAGGCTACAGGATCTATCCCATACCCATACTCATTCAAACATCTATAAAGTAGCATTATAACAACAGAACCATTGAAAGGATGAACGATTCATGCATACTTGTCATTTCTGTCACTCTTGCATTACTGAAGCTTTTGTAGGTTCAAAAAACGAAGGGAAGGTTTACTCCTGTTTTAAATGCTTTATTCAAACACTAAAACCTTCTAAGTTTGATGAAGAACTTGTTTACTACCCTATGTTTGGCATTCGTAAAATTCAACCTGAGGATTCCATTGCCTTTTATGATAAAGGAGGCTACGAACTTGCTAGGGTTTATTTAAAGTCCTATAACGAAGGGTTTTTAAGCCACTTGAAAGAAGCACTAATTCAAGATAAGGAGATACCAACTGAGGATATTACATTAGTCATTGAACCTTATAATATCCAATTAAAAGAATAATAAAAAAACGGGCAATGGTTGCCCGTTTAAGTCTACTTATTGACTTGTCCACTTTTTTATACAATTAAGGGAATATTATTCCCCAATTTAAATACAAGTTCTTTATTACTCTAGTAGACTTTGAAGGCCTTCTCGATCATAAGTTTGTTTCTCTAATAGATAAGGGATCAATATAGCAGCTTGGTATTTATTGATTTCCTCTATATTTATTCGAAGTACTTGCTTTTTCTTTTTTAGTTTATTCTCAATAAGCTTTATCTGTCTCACAGTAGGTTTCTCACTAATCCATTTTGTTTTATGGTTAAGCACCATGCTCTTTTTAGCCTCTTTTATAAATGATAAAGCTTTGCTATTATTGGATTTATAGTGGAAAGGCACCTCTTCAAATAACTGCTTCTCAATTTGATACTCAGGTGTTTTCAAGTGCATATGGCTATAAATAAAGGGCGTACGAAGATCGATATACATGGCGATATCCTTAACCAGTTTCTTCTTATCAACTTGTAAAAGAGAATTATTTAGTTCTTTCATAAGAGCCAAATACTCGTAACAATTTTCGGCTGTTCTCTTGCGATTAAACCCTTTTAAATATGATTCTGGTGTCGTGCGTTGCATTAGAGTTGGTTCTATTATAAATTGCTTCAACCAACGGCTCACAATCCTTTTTAAATTCACCTGATCCTTCTCAATTAAATATTCAAACATTCTATCAATCCTTTCTACACTCATTATTTATTCTCGGTTATCTTACTAGAATCTAATGAATTTATCGGATTAGGGATATAATCGATTCCCCAGTCCTTAGGAATCGCTACAGGATTGACTCCTATTTCTTCACAGACCTTTTCATAGCTTCTAAAAGTATCCAAGCAGCCTTGAACAACTGTTTGTGTGCGACCTAATGTTGTTCCATCAACAAACTGCTTTTTTGCGTTAGTCATTCCCTTAGCCTGAGCAATCAGCTTGAGCCAGTTCTTAATATTTTTCTTTTTCCTCGAACCTAAATCTGTTGACTCTATTCTTTTTAAAACCTGAGCTAATGAGTAATAATCTCCTCTTCCAATCACTTTGTCGTAGTAAGAAAAAAAGGCCCATTCGGCAATATCTGTACGTAAGTAGTCATATAAATTACTTTTTCGAGGTAAGTCAAATTTTTCTCTTATATGCTTTAATTTTTTGTGATTTAAGCACTGTACTTCTATACGATAAATATTATGAGCTTCTTCTAACAGATGGTTATCAAAAGAGATGTTATCTACCTTTTTAGTAATATGATCGAGCTTGTCATAATAATTTAATATCACACTTTTAGACTTTCTGTACGAGCTTCCAGACTTGTCAATAGTCTCTTTAAAACGATATGGGTCTTTTCCCTTCTTAGCTAACTCGACACACTCTCTTACATACTCAGAAGTTAAATTCTTGGTAAAATCTATACGCGAGACAAACCACCGATCTGATTGAGGTAGTGTACTTGATATAATTTCAATGGATTCATCTAAAACTGGTCTTAGCCTTTCTACCGAACCAAATGCACAATCAAAGACATTAATCGTTCTCCTTCCAGCTATTAAAGACTGAGGTTCCACTCTAAGGTAAAATCTGTAACATTCGTTACCAATATAAGAAATAGACACTGCTATCAAACCAGGAATACTTATAGGAATATCTATAGTGTTCTTCTTCCTCTTTGACTTAACAAGCAATTCTTGTATTTCATTTAGCTCATAATGTTCTACAAGAACCTTAATGACCTTTGTTTCGTTGGTTATGTGGTTCAATTCAAATGTATGGACCATGTAATCACCCCTATTATTAAATTATCCGGATAAGAGTATTATCGCTGTAACCCTTGAAAATACAGCAATAATACTCTTATTAATGGTTGGTAATTTTCGCATCATACTGTGATTCTTTTTTCTTTACCGCTTTTACTTTGCTTTATTCAGTGCTTTTTAATAATTTTTTCCCTTTCTTAAAAACTACTTGAATGTATCTCTTGTTCCAACTTTAATACGTTTTGTTCCCAGTTCTTTATAATCCCTGGATGTGCTTTAAGGAAACCATATATAATCTGTAGTTTATCAGGTATACACTCCACCTCTACCTTAATAGAACGAATAGGATTACTTGACTTAAAGAAATAAGCATATGGTCGATCAAAGATCTCCATGAACATAATTAATTGCTCTGCCTTTACTTTAGTTTTTCCTGTTTCTAAGCGCCAGTATGCTGATAGATCCATATCCATACATTTTGCCATTTCTTCAAGTGTTAGTTTCTTTTGTCCTCTCGCTTCTCTTAGCTTATTGTGATTAAATTTCATAACATCAAATCCTTCCATTAGCTTCTAATAGGTTTATTACTCGGATTTTTAGTTATATACTACGTTTTTTTTGAAAAATGCTAGTTGAATCGCAAATAAATAGTATTACCCCTGGAATTTGCTTATCTCTACATGCTCAGAAATTCATTTGCTTTTAAGATTCATAGATGTCGAGAAATCAACGTCTAATAATCCCTTTATTTTCAAGGATTTATCACTTGAATTCCGCCTTTATAAAAACGTTGATTTTATCATGTTTTCTTCGTTTTTATATAACGATACAAATTTCCCTGTTTACACCTAGTTTGAGGGGTATTTCCGCTAACATCTGTTTCGTTTTGTTACAGGACTATCCTAAATATCATTCTGCGGATATCCCTCCGAATTAGTTAAGAAAACATAAGGTGGCTGTTATCTAACTATCCCTTTACTATCTGATTCCAATACTTTCTAGTAATCTATTAAGGGCTCTATGCGTTTCTACCTTTTCTAGTGTCAACTCATAAACCTGAATTATTAACTTCGCTTCTTTGACTGGCTCCCCGTGCTCTAACCTGGTTATTCTTCCGTAGTCCACTCCCGTTTCTCGAGCAATAAATGCTTTTGTTAATCCTAACTTTTCTCGCCACTCTAATAGGTGTTCACCTTCCTCTATCCACTTTTGTCTCATACTTTCTGTAAAGTTATTTTCCATCTAACCTTTCCTCCTTCGATATTTTTACATTAAAAAACGCCCAGTACGTCAATATATAGTTGATAGCACAACGAAAGAGTTGGACTACCTATACTTGACGCCTGAGCGTTTTATCTAAAAGTGTTTTATAATATATAATTTTTCTATTCGTGGAATTTATCGTACAAGAATTATCACAAAAGGTCAATACTTTTTATTTTTCAATAGTAGATAGCCATTATACATTTTGGGATTGGATTTATAATAAGTATGTGACTATGCCTTGTTATAAGTCTCTTTCTGCTTTTAGAAGCGCTTCATATGAGGCTATAGCAACTTCTAAATGTTTTTTTGATGGCTTTGATGTAAATAAATAGTATTGGAAAAAGCCCCCGAGCCAATAAAAAGGTACCAAAATTCTCGATTGAATAAGAAATACTTCATATCCCAAACAAATACTAAGTATAGTTAATGCAATAAAGTCGAAAACAAAAAAGGAAAGTATGAAAAAGATAATAAATAAAAAGACCACAAAATTTGTTCCACAATGGGCGTGGATCCTCGACTGTTTATCTACATCTGATATATCTAGGCTAGACAATGTATTATACGATGTATCCGTCATATGTTCAGCCCCATGATACTTACCAAGGTTACTAAGTTTGATAATAACTCCAAAAGCAACCAATACAATAGCTGCTAGCAATAGAAAGTGGTGTTGGATTCCTTCAACAACAGTCGAGAAAAGGGATAATGAGGAGCCTCCAGAGATCCTTTCACTACTACGACTTGCCAACAAGAGAAAAGTTAAAAGCAGAAAAAAAACTATTAGGTAGATTTTCCACATAACAATCATAGGTCTTACAAATAAGTATAATCCGCGAATGAATGGTATTCGACTAATTGTTCTTTCAAATTTAGGGGCTATCTTTCTCCTAGAAACTTCAATATTAATAGTTCCATCATTTTTTCTTATCGCTTCCGAGCTGAAATTCTCAGAAAAATAAACCACACTATTAAAGCCTGCTGCACCACCTTTAATCATCGACATGTTAGCCTCCAAAGATCATAATCAAACTATTTCTAAATTGTCATGAATATCTACACTTAACAGCTTAGTAGCATGTAAGAATATGTGTTGACATGTATCATATTCTATTCTAGTTTCGTCGTGAAATTTATTGAGTTCCTTTAACAATAGAGTCAGCTTTCTTATCAAGGGGTTACTTTTAGATTCAGTATCATATTTAACCCTCATTAGGCTACACATGATGAATTCATCAATCTTTTCAGTAATAAATGGTCTGTTTCTGTTAAAATCAATGTTGAAAATAAAAGCTTCATACCCCTTTACAACATCTAGATCCCAAAATTCCTTTTCAGATTCCAGTTCAAGTGTAGAAAGTTCAATTACTGAATCAATTACATGGGCCTGATATAAATAATAATCATACATGGCCTCCAATGTTTCATTTTGATGTGGATATAAATTGATACCATCTGTTATTTCATTAAGTAATTCTTCATATTCATCTGATAATCCAAAAATGCTGTGACAACAAATATAGAAGAATTGTTTTGTAGCAACATTATTAGCTGTACAATCATAGTTTCTTAGGACTTCAAAAGTCTTTTGTACACATTTCACTTTTGAAGATGTATTATTGATAAACGCTTCAAGCGATTTAATATCAGTATATGGAATTTTTATATCTCTTTTTAAACCATCATACATTTTTATCAATTCTATTAGTTCATCGGTAAATACATAATAACCACTATTGTTCTTCTTCGGATTAATAACTTGCTGTTTTATCATCACATTAATCCGGTTTTTATTTACCCCCGATAACTTAATCGCATCTGCCATTTTATATTTATTAGACATAAATTCATCCCCCATTTAATTATAGGATTATACATAAATGTTAACTGTAATAGTGGTATCACAGTCAAGGAAATACTTGTTATTAAAGTTCAAACATAAAAACATCTAAGAATCAAAATCCAGGCAAACATCGCTCACTTATCAACCACTTTCAGATTGAGTTAATATTTCCATAAAAATTTATTTATTGACAAAAAATTTTACCTTGTATAAAATCAAATTAATATTAACGAGAGATATTTTCCACTCTGTCTTACACTTTAAAACTGGGCAAGGTAATCCTCACTGGTCCTACTCCCTCAGTTTAGAAAGGACATAAGAATATCCTCTACACAACTAAGACAAAATGCTATTACAATAATCCACACTCTATATAGCAACTCTGCTATTTCCTAAACTTGTTAAATCCGAATCCGTTAATTTCGAACATTAATTAGGTTAACAATATAATACACACTATTATTATATTCTTTTAAATATAATAAACCCTAATGATAAAACGTAACTCTACGTATAAGACACTTTGCTTTTTCTAGAACTGTCATTTTATACGTGGTAACGTTTTATTTTTTTATAAGAGTTTGGCACTCCTAAATGGTCCGGCTCCCTCTTAGAAAGCGTACCCGCCGACAGTAACTTAATTTATTAATTAATTTCGGAGGGTTCGATATGAACAAAGATACTGATCAAACTACTAAAGCAGAGAACGCAGGAAATATTGAAATCATTTCATCTCTTATTTATAAAGCTATTTCTATTAAGTTGCTTTCTGAACAAAACGAGGAGCGTGAATAAGCATGAGAAACGAAATAAAAACAGTTGGTTTATATATTAGAGTTTCAACTAGCAAACAAGCAGAACTTGGATTCTCTTTAGAGGGGCAAAAAGAAGAAGGAGTTCAAAGCGCTCATAAGCTGTATGGAGATAATGTCGATTTAAGATTTTATGTTGATGAAGGCATCAGCGCAAAATCTATAAACGATAGACATGAATTGAATCGTATGATGCATGATGTTAAAAAAGGAAAACTGGATGCCATCATAACTTATAAGGTATCGAGATTAAGTAGAAACCTTTCAGATTCATTATCACTTGTGGAAGAAATCCACAATTCTAATGTAAGGTTTGTCTCCATAAAGGAAGGTGAGTATGGAACACCTCATGGTAATTTGCAATTCAATATCTTATCATCAGTAGCTCAATATCAAAGAGAAGAACTTGCTGAAAACGTAAAAATGGGGATGACACAAAGAGCCAAAGAAGGAAAATTCAACGGTGGTAGAGTTCTTGGATATCGCAGTGAAAATAAGGAACTAAAAATTATCCCCCAGGAAGCTGAAATAATTCAAATGATATTTAACAAGTATGTCAATGAAAAATGGGGTACAAAGAAAATTGCTAATTACCTCAACAAAATAGGTAAACGGACGAAAAACAACAAAGAGTTTGCCCAATCAACTGTAAATATAATTCTTAAAAACCCAATATATAAAGGTTATATACGATTTAACCAAGTGATTGACTGGGAGAGAAAAAGAAGAAAAGGTACAAATCCAAATCACATAGTAGTTAAAGGAATTCACGATCCAATTATTGATGAAGAAACTTGGGATAAAGCTAATGCTTTAATAAATCACCGGTCAACCGGAACACCAAGACAGTACACTGGAAAATTTCCACTGACATCAATAGCAAAGTGTCCTGAATGCGGGTCATATATGACAAGTATGTATGGATCGAAGCGAAAAGATGGTACTAAGTTACGTTATTATGTTTGCGGCCGATACCATAATGGTGGAAAAGCAGTATGTAATCCAAATACTGTAAATGCAGATAAGCTTGAAAAGGCAGTTTACAACAGACTTTCAAATGCACTTCAATCAGAATCAATTATCGAAGCTATCACCCAAAGTATTAATGAACAAATCGGAAGAGAATATACTACTAACGATCATAGCAAAGAAACGAATACAATAAATAAGCGTATTACAGAACTTGAGTCGCAGAAGAAAATGATTCAAGACGACGTAATGACTGGATCAGGCTTCTATACACATCAAGAGGCTAAAGAAAGAATTACTGAAATTCGTGAGGAAGTTAGTAACCTAAAAGATTCGCTGTCCAAAATACAAAGTGAACAGGAAATTAAAAACAACATGGTAAGAGAAGTCCGTACAGACTTTATACGAGAGCAACTAAAAGAATTCCTAGAATTAAAAGACCGATTAGATGTAATGGAATTTAGGCAGCTTCTCGTAGCTTCAATTGAAAGAATCGATGTAGTCAATAAAAAGTTGAAAGATATTCAATTTTCTTTTATTGCACATATTCCAGAAAGCAGGAGTCCTAGTGACTCCTCCTTACATAATATGGTTACTAACAACTCCCCAATCATCCTAAGGGGATTATATTTTAAAGAAAACCGCTACCTATTTGTGGTAAGGTTCACCCCGATTAATCCGAAACCCTCGATAAACCTGTTCCAACAATATCAAACGCATCAATTGATGGGGAAACGTCATCTTAGAAAACGACAATGCTAAGTCACTTCGCTTTTGCACTTCATCGCTTATTCCAAGTGATCCACCGATTACAAATGCGATTTTACTTTTTCCGTACGTTGCAAGTTCGTCTAGTTTTGCAGCCAGCTGCTCGGAGCTTAGCATTTTTCCGTTGATTTCTAATGTGATGACATACGTGTCTGAGGCTATTTGCGAAAGGATTCGCTCGCCTTCTTTGCGTTTAACCTCAAGCATTTCTGCTTCGCTCATGCTTTCAGGCGCTTTTTCATCGGCAACTTCGATGATATCTACCTTTGCATATGCACTTAATCGTTTTAAGTACTCCTGGATTCCTTGCTTTAAATATTTTTCCTTTAACTTTCCGACAGAAACAATTGATATTTTCATGAAGCACATTCCTTTTCGTTCTATTTTTTTAAGTATAACAAAGGTTTATTGATTATCCTATTTATAGTATAATTTACCTATATATAGTCATATGACAAACGATTCAGAATTGATTCGGAAATAATAAGAGCTGCAATCTGCATGTTTTCCTGAAGGTGGGAGGCCCTTCTATGTAAGGTTTCAACAAGGAAATCAGGGGAAATATACCTATTAAGAGAGAGCAGGTGTTCTTATTTGGAAAACAGAGAGAAACTAGAATTAAGGATTGAGCAATTGAGAGCTAGAATGTACCATGCCATTGAAGGTAATTCAAATTACGACAAAGTTATTGAAATATCACAGGAGCTGGATACGTTACTTAACGAACTGGAGAACCTTGAAAAAAGCCGATAGGACAAGCAGAAAAACACTTTCATTTAGAAAGTGTTTTTCTCCATTCATTATAAATTCTCGATAAATACCCGGATAACGTCAGCCCCGCCGAAGAGTGTTCCGAGCGAGCTCCCGATATTGGCGAATACGACTACGAGCAGAATTCGAGTTACTTTATTGTTCCAAAATCCTTTTACACTATGGACATCGTCCGATAATCGTTCAAAATCGGCTACATTTGGACGCTTTATATACGCCTGAACAAAGCCTGCAAACCAGCCTGCTGCAAGAAGTGGGTTCAGTGACGTAAATGGTGCTGCTATAAATGCTGTCAGCACAGCTAATGGGTGTCCCAATGCGACTATGGTTCCAATTGCTGAAAGCGATCCATTCCAGAGGAACCAGCTAATTGCCTGCTGTAAGCCGGCAGTTGGATTCGTGAGAAAAGTATAAGCGATGAGCGCGAGTACGAAGATTGGGATTGCCCAGCCAATAATCTTTGGTGTCTTGGATTTTGGCGGACGCTCTGCTAGCTTCTTTAAATCATGCTCTTTTTTAATTTCCTTCGTAATTCCAGGAACATGCGCAGCACCAAGCACTGCTACAATCTTTTCCCCAGGTGCATCCTTAATTTTTTGGGATAAATATTGATCCCGTTCATCGATGAGCGGCTTTTTTAATTTCGGGAAATGATCTGTAAACTCCTGAAGCATCGCATTAATGGTGTCCTGCTGCTTCATCTTCTCCAGCTCTTCTTCAGAGATTTTTTCATTGCTGAAAATACTTCCAACGACTTGCGTTAGCAGTAATGCCTTCCCTTTCATACCAATGTTTCCCCATACACGGGAGAAAGTTACCTGAATATCGCGGTCTGCCAGAACTAGTTCTGCACCCGTGTCCTTTGCGGATTCAATCCCTTGAATCATTTCCTGTCCAGGATTAATGTCAAACTGCTTTGCCATTCGCTTTTGAAAGGAAGATATAGCTAAGTTCATTAATAATAGGGTTGCCTTTTTATCCTTAATCACTTGGAAGATGTCGGTATCCTTCCACTTATTTCCCTCTGTAATTGATTGGTAACGCTGCTCATCCAGTTCAATACAAACAGAATCTGGCCTTTCAGCCTCAATTACCTCCTTCACTTGTTCAGCACTTTGCTTCGATACGTGTGCAGTTCCAATCAGGATGTATTCTTTATTGTTTATATGTAATCGGGTTATATTTTCTTCGGTCATATGTATTAACCTTCCTTCACTGCGGGTACTATCCATGCTTCCATTCTAATACAAATCTATCTTTAAAGCCAAGAGGACTCCTTCCTCGAAAATCAGATAGAATTTTAGGTGAGAGGTAAATTGACGGTTTTATATGTTGGCAGTTAATTCAGACTTTCTGTAAAAATGTAAGAAGATCCCACCTAAAAGCTTGGATACTAGTTTCCCAAATAATTGAATTTTCCTCCCCTTCTTAGTATTATAAAATAAAGGAAACATATGTTTGGAGGGGAAAGTCAAATGCCAGCTTATAAAAGCATACAAATTTGGGTGAAAAAAGGGCATCGGATGCATGATTACTTTCAAAAAATGTGTCAATACGCAAAGAATCTGCATAACATGACTAACTTTTATATCTGACAAGTTTATACAGCCTTAACGCAAGAAAAGGAATTGCAACCGCCTCAAAAAGAGGTATTGAATACCATTCAAAAACAATTGCCTAAAATGAACGATAATCAAATGATAGCGTATGAAAGGAAAAAAGCTAAAGAAGAAACAAAACCGGTAGAGAAGCGAAAGAAAATCCACTGTCATTTATTTGGTGCGCCTACGGAAGTAAATCCATATGTTGATTACTATTTTTTGAACGCACTTTTTAAATCGATTTCACAAAACGATTATCGTTCGTTACCAATACAATCCAGTCAAGCAATAATGCGAACCGTATTTCAAAATTGGAAATCGTTTTATGGTGCTTTACAGGAATATAAATCCAATCCATCGAAGTTTAAAGCACGTCCTAATATTCCTGGGTATTGCCGTGCAAAAGAAAAAGATGTTTCCTTTTCAAACCAGGATTGTGTCATCAAGGAAACTAAATTCCTGAAGTTTCCCCAAACAAAAGACCGATTAAATATTGGTAAACTGGGATTTACTGAGGGGAAATTGAAGCAAATTCGAGTGATTCCAAGGTATGGCCATTATGTCGTGGAATTAATTTTTCAAGATCTTAGGGAACCAGAAATGAAAGAATCGAAAAACCGTTTAATAGCTGTCGATTTAGGGATTGATAATCTTGCAACCATTGTCACGAATACCGGTAGGAGACCGGTTCTAGTGAAGGGCAAAAATATCAAATCTGTGAATCAACGATATAACCAGGAAAGAGCACATTATACAGGTATTCTTCGACAAGGAAAACAAGCAAACGAAGGTCCGTTTACATCAAAACGCTTAGAAAAAATAGCTCGCAAGCGTTTTAATCAAATCAAGGATTTGCTTCATAAAGCAAGTTTTCAAGTGGAGAAAATTGCTTTAGAAGAGGATATCGACACAATCATCATTGGTCAAAATAAAGATTGGAAACAAAACGCACGTACGGGCAACGTGAATAACCAATCCTTTACGACGATTCCTCACAGCTTACTTATTCAAATGATAACGTACAAAACAGAAAGACATGGCATTCGAGTCATTCTTACAGAAGAATCGTATACCTCCAAAGCAAGTTTCCTTGATCTTGATCCGATTCCTGCTTACGGCAAAAATGAGTCAAATCAATCGTTTTCAGGTAAGCGAATCAAGCGTGGTCTTTACCGGTCGAAAAGCGGGAAAATGATCAATGCTGATGTAAATGGAGCTGCCAATATCATGCGGAAAGTTATCAAGGAAGCATATAATAATCCTCTTTGGAGCAATGAAGCATTATTAAAGCCCGTAGCTTTAGTAATAAAATAAAAGTAATCCCAAAGGCAAGACCAAAGGGATAGCGGGGTTGGGTGTTTTTAGCACACTAATGTGTCAACTCCACTGGTGGTTAATCGCCATCTAGAAGGTCGATACCTCAGAAACCCACACTTCAAATTTCCAAGGGAATTAAGTGGTGGGAGTATTCATACTTATCATAAACTAGAATGTGCTTGCTGAGAACTATTATTTTAGTTATCAACTTTAAAAGAAGAGCTATATTTCGTTTTTTCTGACTAAATTCATGCTATGATAACGAATAGAATAGGGGGGGATTTTTCATGTTTGTATACGAAGTGGATGAGCATATTACATTGCGGCAGCTGAAATTAGAGGATGCGAATCAATTGTTTCAGCTCATTGATAAAAATCGCAGCTATTTGCGAGAATGGCTCCCTTGGCTGGATATGAATGTAAAACTGGATGATTCGAGTGCCTTCATTGAACATATACTGCAATCCTATGAGGCTAAAAAAGGGATGACTGGTGGTATTTTTTATCAAAATAAGCTAGTTGGGGTCGCTGGCTTTAATGCGTTTGACTGGACGAACCGGATTGGCTATATCGGCTACTGGATTGGTGAGGATTATCAGGGGTATGGCATCATTACCAATGTTGTCCGCGCACTAACGGATTATGCTTTTGCAGAGGCACAGCTGAATCGCGTCGACATACGTGCTGCTTTTACCAATAAAAAGAGCCGTGCAATACCAGAACGATTAGGGTTTAAGGAAGAGGGTATCCTCAGACAATCGGAATGGCTTTATGATCATTATGTGGATCATGCTGTTTACGGGATACTGGCAAGTGATTGGGCTGAAAATAAAAGAAACTAATTTATCCAGCTTTCTCCAATCAGCTTTATAGCAAGGCAGACCGATTTAAAATTCATCGATCCGTCTCTTCAAATGTAATTTGGATGACCTCATTTGTCTCTGGGTTAATTTCAATGTTGACAAAAACACCGAATTCTTTTGTGTCACCTTTTAGCCATAGCTTAAATTTTTCAACCGTGGAACCATCGGTTGTTTCCTTGCCGACATGGAGGTAGTCAATAATTTGAGCAGAAGGGTATTTTTCTTTTGTTTCCTGAACAGCAACCTTTCCCCATTTCGCATAGGATGGGACGCCTTCATTTGGCACAGCATTTGCTTCAGGTAATGGAAAGGTATAACTAGAAACAAATACAAATGCAATACTAAAAGCTAAACATAATTTTCGCATGGTGCTTCCTCCTTTGTTATTAGGATGCGCAGGTGCATTTGTTTTATGATATGAAATAAGGAGTGGATTTATTTGACAAGGATATGTTTCATTCGCCATGGCGAAACCGATTGGAATTTAAATAAACGAATCCAGGGAAGTACCGATATTCCATTAAATGACACCGGCAGAAGGCAGGCAGAGCAATGTGCAGCCTATTTACATGCGGCTGATTACGATGTGCTTATACATAGTCCACTGAAAAGAGCGAAGGAAACAGCGGAGATTATTAATGCAAAATTGCAATTGCCAATGGTCGAGATGACTGACTTTCAGGAGCGTTCGTTTGGCGATGGAGAGGGGAAGACATATGCAGAAAGAGAAAAGCATCTTGATGGCTTCCCGAACCAAGAAAAGCGAGCTGACTTTAATAAACGTGTCATCACAGCGGTTGAACAGGTTCAGCAAAACTACCCGGATAAACGTGTTTTGCTTGTAGCACATGGAGCTGTCATTAACGCGATTCTGTCTGTCTATTCCGATGGGGAGATTGGTTCAGGAAAAACAACTTTATTAAACGCCTGCATTAGCAATCTTCATTTTGAAGGAGATAAATGGAGGATAGAGGATTTTAATCAGGTTGAGCATTTGTCTTAAAACAAGTAAGCTTTAAGCCTCAGGGAATAATCCCTGAGGCTTTTTCCATCCTTCCTAATCCCACTGCGCAATCATATCCGTCGTATCACTGCTCAATGCTTGATATGCTTTATCTGATATGCTCGATGCGTCTTTATGCTGATCTAAAAGCAGCTGAAAACCTTGCATATGCTTAGCAATCTTATCTGCAGTCTTTTTCTCCTCAAATTGCTCGACAGCTGTAAGATGCAGGAGCAATTTACGTTCCGCTTCCTTTTCAATATCACCGGATTGTTGAAGAGAACCGATGTTTTGCTTCAATTGCTCCGTGTTCATCGTGTAAAGAAGGTATTCTCTGCGAACCTCTTTAAATGCCTGGTGATCCTCGTGCCAAGCAGCTGCCATTTCTTCTACGGAATCCCCATTTTCAATCGCTTCACGAATCCAGCCATTGCCGATGAGATTATCAAAGAAAGAGATGCCAGCGCTGTTTTCTGCTCGGAATTCAAAGTCTTCCGGGTACATGTCATGCAACGTTTTTACAATATAGAGTCCTGTAATCACAGGCTCATATGCTCGTTTATCCGTAACATGAATCTGTACGCCATGACTTAATTCACCACTATGTTTGGAAAAGGTCGGCGTAAATGATGCTGCTCGAAATGTGACACCAGGCAATTCCAACTCATTCAATGCCGCTGCGTACTCGGTGCTATTTACAAACGGAGCACCAATAAGTTCAAATGGCTTTGTCGTACCACGTCCTTCCGAAATATTCGTCCCTTCAATCAGCGCTGCTCCAGGATAGACAAGCGCCGTATCTAACGTTGGCATATTCGGTGAGGGCAGCACAAACTCCAAATCAGTATCATCATAATACATACCGCGCTTCCAGCCATCCATTTCGACAACGGTTAAATCTGCTCCAATTTCAAATTCCTCATTAAACAAATATGCCAGCTCACCAACTGTCATGCCATGCTTAAGCGGAATCGGGTAATTCCCGACAAAAGAAGCGTATTCCGGATCAAGTACTGGTCCTTCTACATGATTGCCGCCTAACGGATTCGGACGATCGAGTACAACAAATTCGATATCATTTTCTGCTGCAGCCTCCATCGCATAGGCCATTGTGTAGATATACGTGTAGAATCTTGCCCCTGCATCTTGAATATCAAATAGTAAAATATCGATATCCTCGAGCATTTCTGGCGTCGGTTTCCTTGTTTCACCATATAAGCTATACACTGGTAAACCTGTCTGTTCATCGATATAGTATTCGACATAATCACCTGCTTGTGCATCCCCACGCACGCCATGCTCAGGTCCATACAAAGCGGTCAGCTCGACATCCGGATCATGAAATAATCGATCAACAATGCTATTTAGGTCTTGATCCACACCTGTTGGATTCGTGATTAATCCGACACGTTTTCCTTCAATCAGGTCCTTTTGCTGCTCAAGCAAAACCTCTACCCCAAGCTTGAGTGACCTTTCACTGTCGTCACCCACATCAGCATTGAGCCGATTGGCTGCAATTGCAGTTAACGATCCTAGCACAACTAATAGCGTAATTGTTATTAAGAACAGCCTTTTCATCAGCCTTTCCCCCCTTTAGATATCCCATCTTTAATTTCAATGCATGCCGACTTAAACCTCATTTGCAAATTTTAAATTTCAGCATTTGCTCACTCTGCTAAAGCACAAGGAATAGAACGAGCAGCTAGCTACTGCCACATATCAAGCAACTCCTCTGCACTGCTCCCCAGCGTCTCATGGGCATGCTCCGAAATAGAGTCTGCATCTTTTAGCTGATCTAACAACTGCTTAAATCCTTCCAGATGCTTGATAGCTTTATCCATTTTCTCCTTTTCCTCATAATGACCTACTGTCGTTAGGTGGGTAAGAAGCAATCGCGCAACATGCTCTTCGTAGATTTCATCATCTGCTTGTAATTGCTCAACACGGGATTTTAAGCCATCAATGCTAAGGAAATCCTCTGCAGATAAACCGATTGCAGTGCCTTCTCTCGTTGAGTCTGCTGCTCCAATAAACGTCCCTTCATCTAAAACAATGCTATTAACATTTCCGATCTCTGTTGGACTTTCCTCCCAGGCGTGTCCCTTCTCTTCAAGCAGTTGCCGTACAGTATCCGAAATGCCATGCTCCCAGCGTATTGTTGGGTAACTATTACTGTATATACGCGGCTCTTCAATTGCATCCTTTATTGGCATGCCATAGCCGATAACATTAGCAATTGTCTGCGTGACAGACGTTATAATCGTTGCTCCACCTGGAGAACCAACCGTCATAAATGGCTCGCCATCTTTTAACACAATCGTTGGTGTCATACTGCTTAGCGGCCGTTTATTTGGCTGCACCTCATTTGCACCGCCTGGAGCAGCATCAAAATCGGTCAATTCATTATTCAGTACAATGCCATATTCCGGCACCATAATGCCTGAGCCAAATAGCTGTTCAATTGTCGTCGTATTGGAGACTAAATTTCCCCATTGGTCTGCTACCGTATAATGGGTTGTTTGTCCTTCTTGTTTATCATCCACCTGCTGGGCAATGGTTGGTGCACTTCCTCCCTGATACGCCCACGGATCGCCTGGTTGTACATTGTCATTAGCATGATCAGGTGAGATGGTTTCAATCCGATCTGCCACATAATCCGGATGAAGCAGACCATCTCTTGGCACTTCAACATATTCCGGATCACCCATGTATGCTCCTCGATCGGCATAAGCAAGATGCATCGCTTCGGCCATGAAATGGTATTTCTCCGGTGATTTGATATCATGTCCAGCGAGATCAAGCTGCTCAAACATTTTTAAGAGCTGCAGCATCGTTAATCCCCCAGAGCTTGGTGGCGGCATGGAAGCAATATCATAGCCAAGATAATCTCCCCAAACTGCTTCATCTTCGGTCACGTCGTAATTCCTTAAATCCTCTTTTACCATGCTGCCATCAAATTCCTGAACAGCTTCCGCTAATGCTTCACCAATTTCCCCGTTGTAAAAAACATCTGTCCCTTGATCGCGTATCAGCTTAAATGTTTTCGCTAAATCTTCCTGCACTAAAGTCTCTCCTTCTTCTAATGGCTCACCATCTGGAAGAAACACATCTTTTGCTGCTGTACGCTCTAATTTACTTTGGTTACCTGCGATAGCATTTGCTAAAACCCAATTAACCTCGATTCCTTCCTCAGCCATGTCTATTGAAGGCTGAATCAATTCACCAAGCTCCATTGTTCCCCATTTATCCAAAGCTTCTTCCAATCCTTTTAATGTACCCGGAACACCAACAGAGTTACCACTTTGTACCCTTTCTGAAAATGGAATTACCGAACCAGCAAAGGTTTCGATATTCCAGTCATCTGGCTCTTCAGATTCATCCTCCCATAAGCGAACCTTTAATTCATCGCCTTCAACACGGAAACGCAGCGATTGCCAATCGGTTGTTTCCTCATATGGAAATGTAGCAAGTGTTGAGCTCGTTGAATCCTTTGATTGAATTAATCTTATTTCCTTTGTCTTCGTATTAATTTCAACCCCGTAGCCATTTTTGACATAGGTTGTTCCAGTAGAACGGTATTCATCAGATCGCAGCCATAAACGCAAACGTCGGTCATCGTCGGGATCGTCGGTACGGAAGCGAATGAAAAGCTCACTATCCTCAACCTCGTCCATCACAGCTGTTGTTTGACCATAAGAAGATGAATTACTGCCAGTTGGAGGTCCAAAGTTAATTAAACCGCCATCTTCATCCAGCTGAAAAGTTGTTCCACGTTCAAGTATGGAAAACTTATCAGGATTCCATGGCTCCCCAGCTTCACCAGTAAAATCATAGTCAAAAACTGTCGCTTCCTCATCTGATCCGTCAAGATCGGTAACATTCACTTCACCAATATGAAATTGCTTATCCTCACCATCTGGATTCATATCAATTGCACCTAGATGAAATTTTCCTGGATCTGTTACAATATTCTCTTTATCTAAAAACATATCCGGCGTTGCCCCTTGAGGAGCCCGCTCTCTGCTATTAATAATCGATATATCCTCAGTTTGGGCATCATAATACATGAAAAAGCCGCCGCCACCAATACCCGACATCATTGGTTCTGCAACATTTAAAGCAAATTGAATGGCTACTGCAGCATCCACTGCATTGCCACCCCGTCTTAGAACATCTGCCCCAACCTCAGAAGCTAGAGGATGTGCAGTAACCACCATCCCCTTGTCACCCTCATCGGTTTGTTCATCTAAAATACCCGGGTTTTCCGGCTCGTATCCCGTATTATCATCTGGATCAACTGCATCAGCTAAAGAAACAGGGATACATACGCTAAAGAATAGTAATAAGACCATGAAAATAGATAATAATTTTTGTTTGCCGTTCATGTTATTCCTCCTTTTGTAATCAAACACCCATTGCACGCACTGCTAATTGTGAATTCCAGCATTACTCCCTTGAATATCAGATTTCCTATAAACATCAGCATTTCCCCTTATCCACATCCATATAGCACACCAGACAGCATAAGCACGAACATTATATTGAAAAAAATGCATGCAGCAAGAAAGCAACTTCCTTGCTGCACGATAAAATTACTGCCATTTTCCTAGTAAATAATCTGCTGTTCGTTGTAAATCATCATATGTCGCATTGTCAATTCCCTCATGTATGAAAAGATAATCAATTAATTGCTGCAAGCCTTCTAAATGCTTTATGACCTTTGCTTGGTCTCCTTTATTTTCAAATTGCTCAATTGCTGTTAAATGCAGCTGGAGAGCATGGGCATCAGATGACAGATTAAATGCACCTCTTTCATCAAGCCGCTCCACCATCATTTGCATCCCTGCTGCATTCCATGCATGAATGGAGTCTGCCGTCTTTTCTGCTGCTTTTTTGCGAATCGTGTTCGTTGAGACCGTATCACGTGTCGGATGGACGCGATTAGTCAGCAGGATTGTAACCGATTTTTTATTTGGACTAACGACAATCGACGTTCCGGTATAGCCGGTATGCCCCATCGTATTCAACTCTGCCAGATCATCCATATACCATTCTTGATTAAGTTCCCAGCCAAGTCCTTGATCCTGGCCTGGAAATGCTTCATTCCAATTCGTATTCATCAGCTCGACAGCTTCCTCTGAAAGAATTTGAGTTCCTTCATGGTTCCCTTTATTCAGCATCATCTCGGCGAAGACAGCAAGATCTGGCGCACTGCTGAATACCCCAGCATGTCCAGCTACTCCATCAAGCGCCCAAGCCTTTTCATCATGCACACTTCCCCAAACAATCCCGCGATTCGTCCACGGCTGATATTCCGTAGCCGCAATACGGTTCTGTAAATCAGCTGATGGAGCATACATCGTATCCGTCATGTTTAAAGGCTCTGTAATAAACTCTCTCACAAAGTCATCCTGCCGCTCGCCACTAACGCGTTCGATTAATACACCCAACGTAATATAATCAACATCGCTATATAAATAAGCTGTACCTGGTGTATTTTGTAATGGCTCGTTTAATACAAAATCTAACAGCTCTTCACGTGTTCCTTCCATTTCATGAATCGGTTCTGTCGTGCTCGGCCTAAACCCGGACGTATGTGTCAGGAGATGGCGGATCGTTACATCCTCCTTGTCTTGTGCAGCAAATTCAGGAATATACCAATAAACAGGATCGTCCAATTCAAATTCACCCTGGTCCCATAATTGCATAATTGCTGTTGCAGTAAATAACTTCGATATAGAGGCCACATCAAAGATGGTTTCTTCCTGCATATGAACAGGATTATCCATCTCGGTAAATTGATCGTCCGTGTAACGTGCTGCATATCCGTATGCCTGGTGCTTGACGATTTCTCCATCTCTAGCAATTAATACAACAGCTCCAGGCATTACCTTATCCGCCAAGGCTTCTTCTATTTCATCATCCAAATCATCCAGCGGCTGCTGGAGCATCTGGGCACGGTCTGCTTCAACTACTATTGATTCTGCAATGGACGCATTGCTTAATTCCGCATGAGGAAATAATAAAACAATCGTCATTAAAATGGTTATTACCATCAGTAACCGATTCTTCATTTCATCTCGTCTCCCTTAATAGAGGTCGTCATTCACTACTTATCTTCACCAGCTGTTTGTGTGGCAGTAAATGTCCATTCCAAATTCAAGGAATCCCCTTGAAATTGATTTTGGTCTTCTCCATTATCAACAAAGTTAAATTTAACGACTAAGTCATCAATGGAGTCAACCTGCAAACCATTTTCACCAAGCAGCGGATAAAAGACATTCTCATTTACAGCCTCTGGTGTCAGCGACTTTAGCTCTGCAAGCGTCGTTTCATAAATTACCTCATCCAATTTGTCTGCATTATAAAGAAATTCTACTTGGATATGCTCGCCAAAGTCCTCTGTATTATCACCCGACGCATCATTCACCGTATATTCTGTTTCTAACAGCACCTTATCGATATCCAATGTTCCATTGTTTTGTAGTTCAAAGTCGCGAATCATGGAATCACCTGGTTTGATATTATCCACCTCAATAATTTGTGTCGGATTCACCGCTAAATCTAATGTCCCTGCAGCAAATGTATTGTTCGTTGTTTCCGTATCACTAAAATAAGCAAACGTTCCTCCACCAACCAGTGTTAAACCAAGCACTGCCGAAATAATACCTGTCCCTAATTTTTTTTTAATATTCATCCCGAATTCCTCCTCTAATTTTTGTTCTGATTATGCTCGGATTTCTTTTTCATTCATGAGCTGTTTCACTTCTTTTAACGTGCTTCTTATCGTAATCAAGGAATAGCCAATCAATAGGATGCCTGGAAAAATAAACAGTAATGCTGCACCTTCGCGTGAGCTGGTAAAATTCATGACATAGCCTAAATAAGGAATCGTAATCCCGGTATATTGCCCGACAATGTTCTCTGCCAGCACTGGATTTCGGTCTACCCCATTATTCGCATCGCCCTTCGTCACATATTGCTGTCCGTCATGCTTTACTTCGACAATTCGGTGCGTTACCAATACATCTTCTTCTGTTTGAAATGTAATCACATCGTTTTCCTGAAATCGTTCTCCTTCCCCTCCTGTTTGAATTGCGATAAGCGATCCTGTTTGAATATCAGGCTCCATGGAACCCGACAGCACAGACTTTACTTGGTATCCAAACAGATTTACCTCATTCCCTGCTGCTTTAGACGCAAGAGAGAGAAAAAGGACAGATAACAAGACGATAAATAAAATAGTTGATAGAAAGCTAGTACATTTTTTTAATATACTTTTTATACGCATTTGTTCTATTCACTCCCTTGCTCAGGTGGGCTCACTGCTTCTCCCATTTCATCTTCATTCATATCTTCTTCCTGTTTTGATTCTTTTTCATCATCATCAGATTCCTTTTCTAATTCCTCATCGTTCGTTTCTTGCTCATCCTCTTTCTCTGTTGACTCAGCCGCTCCGGTTGATGACCCCTCATTTTCCCCTTGCTCGTTCTCCGTATCAGCTCTCTCTTCTTCTGAATCATCTGCTTCTACTGCTTCTTCATTGTCTGCTGTTTCTTCAACTGTTTCAGCCTGCTCCTCCTTCGTCTCTTCATTCGTTTCCATCTCTTCCACTTGATAGCTGCCCGCCTTTATATTTCCAGCAACCTTGGTGGTATCGGTAAACAAAGCCGTTGTCGGGGAATGCACCTGGTGTATGATCAAAAAAATCAGATAGAAAAGCGCAAATAGCCGCACTCCAATTCGCAAAAAATAACTCAAGCTGCATCCCTCCCCGGCTCGTTTTACGATTATTGTTTAATTTTTTATCCAATGTTCAATTAATCGCAATCCCTCTGTATCTAAATAACTATGAGCTTTCTTTGAAATTGCCTCACTATCCTGTTGCTGATCGAGCAGTTTTCGAAAGCCTTCCAAATGTTTAACCACCTTATCAGGCAGCTTGCGATCCTCATATTGGGCTACTGCAGTTAAGTGCAGCTTCAGTGCACGGCCTGCTTCTTCATTCGATATTTCTCCAGCTTCATCCAATTGATCGACAAGCTGCTTCATTCCAGCAGCACTATGTGGAATATCAACATAGTCCAGCCCATCTCCCATTTCATAGTGCCCCGGGATTGTGACAGGTAAGCTCCCAAATGGATTAATTTCACCTGCCAGCACACCGGCAACTGCCTCTATGGATACATCTAAATAGCTGTAGCTGGCCACATATCCATCCACATCTGGAAAGGCCATCACATCATATGGATTCCGATGAGCAGATACAATAATTGGCTTCCCAGTAGCTTGCAATGCTTCAACCAATGCTTGCTGCTGACTACTTGTGTTTGCCGTGTAGGTCGTGATAATCACTTTGTCCGCTGCTTCAGCAAGCTCCACAGCACGATCAATTTGCCCTGCTGTCGGATTTGTTGCCGTTGCAAAGCTATCCCCACTTATTCCTTTTTCATCGAATAATTCTGCTATCAGGTCAGGCTTCGCGACTGATGGCCCAGTTACAAGCACTGTTTCTCCATCGGATACAGGCAAAGCTTCCTGCTCGTTTTTAACAAGCGTGATGCTTTTTTCAGCGATCTCCTTAGCTGTTTGCAAATTGGCTCCTGTTCCGATATTTTCTACATTCGCTGGTTCTGCATAAGAATCTTCAAATAAGCCTTTTTCTGCTTTTGCCAGTAGAATACGATAAACCGATTCATTTAACCGTTCCTCACCAATTTCGCCAGACTGTACAGCTTCAAGCATGCTCGTATAAGCTTCCTCCACATTTGCTGGATTTAATAGAATATCCGCTCCTGCTTTAAATGCCTCTACTGGAACTTCTTCGGGAGGCAAGACATTTGCACCAGACATATCAAGGCTATCGGTAATAATTAAACCTTTAAATCCCATCTCATCACGTAATAAATCAGTAAGGATTGGTTCAGATAAAGTAGCTGGAAGACCGGAGTCATCCAATGCTGGAACAACAATATGTCCTGTCATAATGGCATCTACACCTGCATCGATTGCATCCTTAAAAGGCTTCAAATCAACTTCATGCAGTGTTTCCAAATCATGATCTATAATCGGCAGGCCATAATGTGAATCAACATCCGTATCTCCATGTCCCGGGAAATGCTTCGCCGTTGCAATCACATTTTCTTTCTGGAGTGCCTCGATTTGCGCAACTCCAAGACGGGACACACGATCCGGGTCCTCACCAAAAGAGCGAACACCAATTACCGGATTTTCTGGATTCATATTGACATCCACTGTTGGAGCAAAGTTCATATTAATGCCAAGGGCATCCAGCTCCTTTCCGAGAATACCTCCGCTTTGTGCAGCATAATTATCCAGTCTCGCCGCACCAAGTGCCATATTCCCTGGAAAGACAGTGGCAGGACTCGTTGCTCTCTGGACAATCCCACCCTCTTGGTCTGTGGAAACAAACAGTGGAATTTCCTGGTCTTGTTCTAACGCAATATCCTGTAATCCATTTGATAATCCATTAACTTGGTCGACATCAAGTGGTGTTCCAATATTGTCGGTCCAGTTAAAATAAATCACACCGCCAATATGATAGTTTTCAATAACCTCCTTAAAGTCTTTCCCTCCACGATTATTCGCAATGTTCATCAACTCGTAAGCTGGATCTGTCGGTGTTTTACCATAGACATGTACAATAAATAGCTGACCAACCTTCTCTTCTATCGTCATATCCTCCATAATTTCCCGAATCATTGCGTCATGGTTTCCTGCTTCACCTGTCTGATTTGCCAAGCTGGAAAGGGGAATGCTGACGACAAGCAGTGTCAGTGATAAAGTGGTTAACACGTATTTTAACTTCACACCTACTCCTCCTTTATTCCGTTCAATTGCAGCATTAAAACCGTAGAGAGGATTTTCCACCTCAACACGTTATAACCAGGTGCTTGCCAATTATTTGTAAAAAAGTGAATCAATAATAGCCTGTCCTCCTATATAACCTGCCACTCCTTCCGTGATTGATACAGTGGTGTTAAAACCGTGCAGTAATTTAGATTAACTAGACAATAGCAAACCCCATTTAAAAATGTTGTTCTATTATGTAAAAAATGAATTATTTGATAAAAATGAATATTTATTCCCAGAATAACAGTATTAAATTACGCATAGCATAGGAAATTGGTTGGACGAAGAGGATGGATATGAGCCTAATAATGTATAAAATTAAGCCTGTTTTCATACACTTTCAGCATAATGACGTTTATTAGAAACGCTGGAAAGACTAATAAAGATGCCGTTTTTCTACATAAAAAAACAACAACCCGTAATGGATTGTCGTATCCTGTTTATTTTTTGTTATAAACTCCACTGTTATCCTTTAATTGCTCCTTCCGTTAAACCTTTCGCAATCCGTCTTTGGAAAATCGCATAAAGAACAATAACTGGAATAATGGCAATCACCAGGCTCGCAAACAATGTCCCCCATGCATTCGTATATTGTGCTTCACTGCTAATAAAGTCAATTGCCAATGCCAGGGTATAGTTATCACTTGTATTCAAAAAGATTAATGCCATAAAATATTCATTCCAGAATTGGATTGCATTCATAATCGTAACGGTAATAATCCCGGACATACTTAATGGCGTAATGATTTTCCATAAAACCATATATGGTGACATACCGTCCATTGCAGCTGATTCTTCCAATGATTTCGGAATTGTACTAATAAAACTCGTTAACACAAATATCGTAAACGGAAGCTGGCTTACCGCATAGACGATTGCTAATCCATAAATATTGTCCAAGAGATTAAGTTCGGCTAAGAGAAAGAATAATGGAATCCAGCCTAATACCATCGGAATCATCATCGCTGAAATATATAATAGAAACAACGCCTTGCTGCCGCGAAACTGAATCCGTTCAATTGCATAAGCGGTTGGAATTGCGAGCACTAACGTAAGAGCCGTTCCAATAACCGTAACCATTAAGCTATTAAACACACTTGTATCGATATTGTAGTTTGTCCATGCTGTCATAAAATTGTCGAGGCTGAATGACTCTGGAAAGCCCCATGGGTTGCGGTAGATTTCAGCATTTGATTTAAACGAACCAAGAAACATCCAGAAAATCGGATACAATACAGCTATTGTCCAGAGAATTAACGGGATGCGAATTCCTGCTCTTCCCAGAATTTGTCCGACACTCCGCTTCACAAGCTACTCCTCCTTTTCTGCTAGTATAGAATCTATTCAAAAACTCTCGTCTATCCTGCTTATGAGGACGCTAATATTCAATTTTATCGCGACGCATAAAGAACTGGAGAATAAGCACGGTTATCAGGGATAGAATTAAAATCATGACGCCAATGGTTGCCCCGTAGCCAAAATTGTATTGGACAAATGCTTGCTGATAGAGGTATGATCCCATTACATGTGTTGCATTATTTGGTCCGCCGCCCGTCATTACCTGGACAATAATAAACGATCCATTTAACGTTGTAATGACGATATAAAGAATTGAAATTTTAATTTGCGGCCAGATCAATGGCAGTGTGACCTTCCAAAATTGCTGCCACTCACTTGCCCCATCAATTTCTGCTGCTTCATAATAGCTTTTGGAAATATTGGAAATCCCTCCAATCAGCATGAGCATAAATAAACCAATCCCAGCCCAGATGGAAGGGAGCACAAGACTTGGCAGCGCCCATGTTTCATCGCCGAGCCATGGCTTTGCCAAGCTTTCCAAGCCGATAAATTCCAGGCCGGAGTTAATCAATCCAAGACTAGGATTATAAATAAATGTCCATAGGATTCCAATAACGACAACAGACATAATGTTAGGAAAGAAAAATACAATTCGGTAGAAAGGTGCTTCTTTAATTTTTAACTGGGTTAAAGCAACTGCAAAAAACAGTGCTAGAATCATAATCCCAATTACTTTCGTTACGACCAGAAAATAATCATGCATAATGGTATTTGGGATAATTGCATCCTTTGCTAATTTTATGTAGTTGGCCAACCCAATAAACTCCTTGTTTTGCGAAGATCCCGACCAATCAAAGAAGGAATAATACAACCCGCTAAACAATGGATATAAGGTAAACACAGCAAATAAGATAAAGGTCGGAATTAAACAAAAAGCTAGGAACAAATACTTTTGTTTTTTAGACTGTACCACTTAATCCACCTCCCGCCTTTTTAATAGAATCCAATAAATCTATCAGCAGGAGATTCAGAACCCCTGCTGATAGATAACTATTTAATTACTGCCGCGATATTCAGCTGCAGCTTTTTCTGCTTCTTGAACAAATTCCTCTGCAGTCATATTTCCAAGCATGAGTGACATAAGTGCATTTCCAACAGGGACCTCTAAATCAGCACTCATTGGATGTGGCTTATTATAAATCGTCACTTGGTCTGGATCATTAATCATTGCATTTGCTTCCGTTAGATATGCAGGAACATTTTCGTTTTGCGTTAAGTCCACGCCAGTAATATTCATCATGGCACCCGTATGCTCGGAGAATGACATCGCATATTCACGTGTAAATGCAAATTCCACGAATGCTTTTGCCGCCTCCGGATTCTCCGCCTCCTCGGCAATTGCTAATGGACGAAGGTCTGGTACAATTGCATAGCTCTCATCCTCAGCCTGCATCGGGGAAGGAATAAAGCCAAAATCAAAACCTTCCGGGATATCGTTTGCCATTTCGTTTGGCAGCCAGAACCCGACTGGAATAAAGGCATTTTCATGCAGCAAGAAATTCATTTGTGATTGGGTATGGTTTAATGCACCAAGTCCTGAGTCAAACATTCCTTCCTGCTGCATTCTTTCTACGCGCTTCATAACCTCTAACACCGGTTCACTTATCCAAGCACCTTCTGCACCAGTGATTAGATCAGCCAGCAATTCCTCTCCACCTGCTGCACCAAATGCCGGATAAAGTGCTCCGCGCAGGAAGTAATATGGGTGCTGTCCACTTGTTACATAAGGGTCGATTCCTTCCGCTTCTTTAATCTCTGCCATCGAATCCATTAAGCTTTCAAAATCTGTTGGCACTTCATAACCCTTTTTTTCAAACAATGCTCTGTCATACCATGTACCCCATGTATCAAAAACTAGCGGCAAGGAATAAATTTCGCCGTCAAATGTGCCTGGCTCAACAATGAAACTATCCATTAACTTGTCGCCGCCCTCTAGCTCAATACCTTCTACCCATTCAGTTAAATTCATCAACTGACCATCTTCCACCATTTGTGTTTCGCTGGATCCGGCTCCATCAATGTATACGACATCTGGTGGATCATTGGAAACCCAGCGACTCCGCATTTCCTCGTTAATATTTGGACCAGCATGCTCAATTATGTTGACGTCTGGGTATTTCTCTTTAAAATCTGCAATAACTTTCTTCCACCAAGCATCACCATAGCCACCAACAAAATACTGAATTTCTAAGTCTCCTGAAATGGCACCGTCTGCGTCGTCACCGGAAGGTTTTCCCGAGTCTGTCTGCTCTTCTGGCTTTTCATTTGTATCATCTTGATCATCATTTGATGAACAAGCAGCCACAAAGGCAACCATAAGCATCACGACAAATAACACCATCATTCTGCCAGTAAATAATTTTTTCAACTTCTTTTCCCCCTTTTATCTATACAATAGGAAAAGCCTGAAACAGCTCTATATCTGCCGCTTCTTTTTCATAAAAGAAAGGCCTCCTTTCCCTCATTCATTCTTCCTATGAAACAGATTGCGAGCCATATTCAAAGCTGTTTCCTTTTCAGTGATGGATGAATCTTGTCCGATAGTGCAGAGGAACTACATCACCTTCTAAATTATATTGACCATATTTTTAATTATGCTTGGATTTTTTCGATTGCTCACAAAGGGGGGAGAATGTGAGTCTTCGGAGATATTTGTTTTTCATTTCCAGAATTATTTCCCGGGGAATATCGACAAATTTTGATAAAGTACTGTTCACCATATCCATGTTTTACAGATGGTATATTCTTATTATTAGGGGATGGAATAATATTTCCCATTAAAGCGAAATATATGACATGGAGGAATTGTGAATTGTTGATTTTTAGTAAATTTTCTAATATATTAACAGGTTATCCAGAGATTGTGGATAACTGCTTTTAGGGAGCAACCAGCCCCCTATTATGTTCACTATTTTATGCTTATAACAAATGTTGAACCGCCTGAATTCTGATGATAAGACATTTTAGACTTGGAAAACTGTAATTCATATCCCGAAACATCATCAGGTAAAGGTGGTGACACAACAAATGTATATGCAGTATGACAGCCGGAGCCTCCGCCGCCTTCATTGCGGCAGTCGTATTCAATCTCACCACCAACAATCGAAAGCTCGAAAAACTTATGCTCCGGAAATGCCTCATGTTCTTCATCGGAAATATCTGTATCCACCGTAAAATGAATCACACTGGCGTTTTTATATTGGCGTATAAAAGTTACGGTGTAAAAACAATCATTTTTTTCAAGTGACTTTAAAATTTGGATAGTTTTAAGAAACCCTTTCGGCTCTATGATAGGACGATATATCTCCTCGCTTAAAAAATGACTGAAAACACTATTTAAGTATTCTTCGTGCATATTGTATTTTCCAGCCCAATTGGTGATCAATTCCTTGGTTGGAAAACCAGGATCATTATTTGATAGATCCTTTCGCCGTCTGATTAAGTCACATATTTGTTCATCAATTGATTTGATTTTATCGTTATAGTACGGTGTTGGTGGTTCGAATGGCATTTGTTTCATTTTTTTAGCCTCCAAATGATAATTTTATACATAAAGCTAATCACATATTATTTAGGTAGATCTAATTGCCATGAAACCCTAAAACGGTCGTTTATCCATCCAAATTTTTTACTGAAACCATAATCATCTAAAGGCATAAGTTCTTGTCCGCCTTCTTTAAGTTGTTGATAAACATTGTCAAGTTCTTCTTCCGTATCACAAGTAACATATATGGAGAACGAAGGTGTAAAGGAAAACTGATGCTTTACATTGCTGTCAATGCACATAAATTCTTGACCTTTAAGCGTGAACTTCGCTGCCATCACTGTCCCTTCTTCCCCAGCTTCGTTGGCGCCATACCGCACAATCTCTATAATCCTGGAATCCTCAATAAGAGATGTATAAAAATTCATCGCTTCCTCTGCTTTTCCATCTTGAAACATTAAAAATGGTGTTACCTTTTCCATTAGAATTACCCCTTTACTATTTATTTTCAAAAATAGAAACCAATCGTACGAGGCTAAATTTCGCATCTTTCATATTTGCATTTGAAATCTAGCATTCCTTTATCCAATTCCTTTTGAATACTTTCATGAGCACAAGTATCCTATCCTTTCCAATTTTACCATAATCCTATATTGCTAAACTGCTCCAATCATTTCCTATACAGTGCTACTGCATAGGAAATGATTTGATTGACTAAAATACCGTCCAGACGGTATAGTAAAAGATATAAAAATTACGGAGGTCACTATGCCTACTTCAAAAAGGACGAATAAGAAAAAAAACTTATTGATTGCTGCTGCTGAAATTGTAAAAGAAGAAGGTGTTGTGAAACTCACATTAGAGGCGGTCGCCCATAGAGCAGGAGTAAGTAAAGGTGGGTTATTATACCATTACCCCAGTAAGGAAGCGTTAATCAAAGGGATGGTGGAGGATTGGAAAAGTAATTATTTCGAAAGCATTATAACAATGGCTAAAAATGATAAAAAAGAGCTGGGAAAATGGATTAGGGCCTATGTTCAATCTACCTATTCTGATTTTGATAACAATAAACTTATGAATTCTGCAATAATGGCTGCAATGTTTTTTAATCCGGATTTATTAAATGAATTCCGGCGAGAATATGATAATTTACTTACAAAGCTAGTAAATGATGGGGTTGATCCAATCAAAACAACAATTGCCAGATTATCAATAGATGGTTTGTGGTTTTCCGAAATATTTGGAATGCAGCCATTAAATAAGGAATTGCAAACAAATGTTTATCGTGAACTAATTAACATGATAGAGGAGGATTAAAATGGCTTACCTGTATTTAGCACTCGCAATTATTGGGGAACTTATTGGTTCTTCTCTGCTAAAAGCGTCTGAAGGATTTTCAAAGCTTTACCCTACATTAGGGTTAATTGCTGCCTTTGTCAGCTGCTTTTTCTTCTTATCACTATCACTTAAAACAATTCCTTTAAATACTGCGTATGCAATATGGTCAGGGCTTGGGCTTGTTGCTACTGCAATTATTTCCGTTTTAATCTGGAAAGAAAAAATGAACATGGCAAGCATTGCAGGAATAACACTGATACTTGCTGGAGTAGTAATCTTGAACTTATTTGGCCCAGGGCATGAAGAATCCAGTCATGAAAAAGGTGAAAATCTTACAATCGATGCAGAAGCAGAATAAGAAAAAAATCCTTCATGCAGAAGGATTTTTTCTTACAACCTAATCCCTGCGAATCTTACGCTGTTTTATTACGGTACAGATACAATGTAATAGCATTTAATATGACTGTACCAAGAAGAATTGCTGGAATAGATGCGATAACACTCATTGTAACCATAAGAGCAATCCAAGCCTCAGCCTTTCCGTTTTCATAGAAACTGCAAATCTGAAAAAACAGTGAAATAGAACAAGCACTAAGACTTAAAATAGATAAGATAACCCAATTTCCAGAGCGCTTTTCATATCTCAAGATACTAATGGCTGGAAGTATCCAAGCAATTATTCCAAGTACTAGACTACCAAGATTAAGCCAAAATGAGAAGATTTTAGTGAAGATTATTGACAACTATTAGGTAGTTTAATTGAACGAGGAATAACTAGAAATATAAGAAATACGAAAAAGAAATAAATAAAATTATACATACAATAACTCTAATCCAAGTCAATTTTTTACTTATTTCTGCTCTTTTCTCTAAGTAATTTATATAACCCATCGTTAATATAAAACCAAAAAGTATAATTGGGTATCCTAAATTATCATTTTCTTTAACTAGATACCTCATTGCTGCTAAGGCAATAAGTAAGGTGCCGATTGTACCCAAAATCATATTGAAATACAGAGCTAGTTTATTTTCCCTCAGAACAAATTCCCCCTTTAAAAAAGACCTAGATATCTCTCATTTATTAAACTATTCTACTCCTTGAGTGAAAAAACTACTATTATTTGTAGTCCCTTATTGTATTAAAGCAACAGTTACTTAAATAGTGTAATCTCTTTTACTTCTTTACCAACACATATTGCTTATCTTCTAAAAAGAATGTTTCGCAAAGATGATTTATGTCTTTTAGCTTTAAATGTTTTCCAAATTGGAATGTGCTGAGGTTAATAACTACATCTTTACTGTCATCTTTCTCTTTACCCTCATGTCGATCCCAACAAGAATATATTTCAATTAAATCCCCTTCTAATAAGTGAACATCAATAAAATTAAAAAGTGCCTTGATAGATTTACGATGACTTGCTGTATTGTTATTGTGTAAGTATCCTTCTACTTCATATATGAAAGGTGTAGTAAATTTATCTCTTACTGGTTCATACCCAGAATCTAAATTAGAAACATTAATTCCACTTGAATCTTCTTCTGTTTCATAGACCGTAACGAGCTTCGAACCATTATTCTTCTTCAAATACTTATCTAAATTTATCCCTTTTATTCCCAATTCTGACAGAGTTTTATATGTTGGGTTCCTACCAAAAGTACCAATAGGAAGTTCTATATTTGCCCCTAAGAAATGATGTAAAGTGATTTAAATAACCTCCTTGTTAAACATAAATACCTCTTTAATTTAAGTATAATATTTCACGAATTCACCTTACCATATATTAGTAATTTTAAAAATACTTAACGAAATCCTTGTGATTTTAAAAATACTTAACGAAATCCTTGTGATTTTAAAAATAAAAGCCGTCTTAATTTAGACGGCTTTTATCTTCCATTTTTATGTCATTTAAGGTTTTTCTGAATATGCACCTCAAAACGGACCCTTTTGTTATGATTCACTCTGCTTTCCAAGTTGTCTTTCCCATTCCACACACTCAATCCGCTAGTTCATTTGCACATTATGCAAATGCGCAAATAAACCATCTTGTTTCAATAATTCTTCATGACTTCCTTCTTCTTCAATACCTTTTTTCGTGACAACCATAATACGATCTGCGTTTTTAATTGTTGCGAGTCTATGCGCAATTACAAGGGTTGTCCGATTTTTTGCAAGGTCATTCAATGCTCTCTGGATAATCATTTCCGTTTCTGTATCTAAGGCTGAGGTCGCTTCATCAAGAATTAGGATAGGAGGATTTTTTAAGAACATTCTTGCAATCGCAATTCGCTGCTTCTGTCCACCTGATAGCTTCAAGCCACGCTCTCCAACTTGGGTTTCATATCCGTTTGGCAGTTCCTTAATGAATTCCTCCATATGGGCATTTCTTGCTGCAGTTTCAATTTCCTCATCAGTTGCATCAAGCTTGCCATATGCAATATTTTCCCGAAGCGTCCCTGTAAAGAGGAATACATCCTGTTGCACAACGCCGATTTGCTGACGAAGCGATTCCTTCGTCATATCGCGAATGTCCATCCCGTCAATTGTAATACTTCCAGCATTGACATCATAGAAACGCGGGATTAGAGCGGATATCGTCGTTTTGCCAGCACCAGATGGTCCAACAAATGCTACTGTCTCACCGGCATGAATATTAAAGCTCATATTGTTTAAGACAGGGCCGTGAGCCTCCTCATAGCTGAACGAAACATCCTGAAATGCAATGTCTCCCTTAAGATCCTTTACGTGTACAGCATTCGGACGATCCTGAACGTCTGGTTCCACATCTAACATTTGTGTAAAGCGTTTGAAGCCAGCCATCCCCTTTGGATACAGTTCTAACAACGCACTGATCTTTTGAATTGGACTAAATAATACGTTCATCATTAATACAAAAAATACTAGCTCTCCGGCACTTAATCGTCCATTAAACGTCATCCATGCGCCGACAACTAGGACGAGCAATGTGATTAGGCGCATCATCATATAAATATTGGAGTTAACAACACCCATTACTTTATATGCAGCGATTTTTGCCTTTAAAAAGCTATTGTTATTCACAGCAAAACGTTTCATTTCATGCTTTTCATTTGTAAAAGCTTGAACAACGCGTACTCCTGATACAGCATCTTCCACCTGTGCATTAACCCCAGCAATGTCCTCGTACATTTTCTTCCATGCTCTGCTCATCCGAATATTACTGAATGAAATCAGAAACACAAGGATTGGCACAGCAATCAAAATAATCAATGATAATTGCAGGTTGGTTGAAAACATAATGATAAATGCACCAATAAAGGTCATAATTGCAATGAAAAAGTCCTCAGGTCCATGGTGGGCAAGCTCTCCAATATCAAATAAATCATTGGAAATTCGGCTCATAATATGACCTGTTTTTGTGTTATCAAAAAACTTGAATGATTGCTTCTGCACATGATGAAACAGGTCACGCCTCATATCTGTCTCGATATATATCCCGAGCTTATGACCTAAATAGGTCACGATATAATGCAGATATGTACTTAATAAATAGACGAATAATAAGAGTACACTAACTGTGATAATTAAGTTCCAGTTATTGCCTGGAAGTAATGTATCAATAAACCATTGTACCGCCACCGGAAACGCAAGCTCGAGAATGGCAACGATGACTGCTGATGTAAAATCAACAATAAATAACCGCTTATGCGGCTTATAATACGAGAAAAATCGACGGATCATTCACTGCACTTCCTTTTTTTAATCTAACCTTGATTATAATGAGAATCATTCGCAATTGCAATTCACAGGTTCGTTCGGAAGATAGCTCGGTCTATAAAAATACAGCACCACCAGCCAAAATGCCGCCTTTGTATTTATCTAATATGAGAAAGATTGTCCATGCTGCTGCATAGGAATATAGCAGTTGGTATTTTAGGAGGGAGTACATGGGATGCATGTAATGAAATGGATTTGTTATGCGACAGGTTACGTATTTATTATCTCTGGCATGATGAAGTTAATCAATCCTGATTTTAAAGAAATTTTTGCGGGCGTTGGATTGCCATTTCCTGAGGTTATGTTACTGTTTGTTGCTCTTATCGAACTTGGTTGTGGGATGTTGGTTGCCAGCAGAATGCATATGAATATTGCGGTAGCGCCTCTTCTATTCATAATGCTTGGAGCACTTTATTTTACAAAGGTACCCTTAATCGGGACAACTGGGGTTCTTAACTTTGCCTTTCAAGCAAGATTAGATATCGTTTTGGTTATCATGCTGCTGATAATTTGGCAATATGCTCGTAGACGAGTAGCATCCTGACTTTACAAGCAATCAACAAAGGGAGGAATTTAACTGTGGATAACTCGTGTATAACGACAATTAATCCGGTATAACCCTAAGTTATCCACATCTTTATGCACATATGCACAAATGTTCGTAGATATTTTGTTTTAAATATTAATTTCTTCCCCATATATTGATTTTACATTATAAATTATCCACTATTTGTGCATAACTTTCGTTTTCTGTGGATTACTTTTTTTAATAATACAGATTATACACAGTAAGGCAACTAATTACTATGCTTTACACATTTTAAAAATATCCACAATACACACTGAAAGCTATCTTCTATTATTTTTACAGAAGATAGCCTTCATACCGCTTACTGGCTTCCAAGTTTTATGCTCGTTTCGACGCGCTCACCATCTCGGTAATATGTTACTTCAATTGTATCGCCAATTTCTTTTTCCTGATACAATACTTTTCGCAAATCAATCATATTCATAACTGGATTTCCGTCAAGCTCTGTAATAACATCCAAGCGTTCTAATCCAGCCTGATCCGCCGGGGACAATGGCTCTACATTCCAAACGTATACACCGCCATCCACTTCAGAAGGCAGATTCAGCGTCTCATTCCATTCTGTTTGCGGTACTTCATCAAGCGAATAAATCTCAACACCTAGATATGGCCGTGTTACCTCTCCTGTCGTTTCCAGCTCTTCAATGATTGGTAAGGCGTGGTCAATTGGAATCGCAAAACCAATCCCTTCAACAGCTGCCTGGTTAATCTTCATCGAATTAATTCCAATAAGCTGCCCATAAATGTTAATAAGTGCGCCACCACTATTTCCAGGGTTAATCGCAGCATCTGTCTGAATAACCTCTGCTTGCCAGTCCGACCGTCCATCCTGGTTAAAGTCCTGTGGAATGGTGCGCTCTGTTCCACTGATTACTCCTTGCGTTACCGTACTTGAGAGATAAAGACCTAATGGATTTCCAATGGCGATTGCTGGCTCTCCAACCTTAATACTATCTGATGAACCAACTTCAATCACCTTATCCACAGCTCCCCCATCCATTCTCAGGACAGCTAAATCCGAGAAGAGATCACTTCCAACAATTTCTGCCTCAACATGAGTATCATCATAGAGAACCACTTCTACTGTGTCAGCACCTTCGATAACATGATGGTTTGTTACAACAAAAGCAGTTCCATCGTCATTTTTATAAATAACGCCGGAACCTGTACCAGCTTCTACCCCTTCTTGCTGATTAAAGAAATCTGACCGTTGCTGAATATTCGTAATCCCTACAACCGTCGGAGTTACATCTTCCACTACCTTCGTAATCTGCGTGGTCACATCAACAGTTACCGATGTATTAAGGCTTTGACCGCCATCCTGCTCATTCTTCTCAATCGTTACTTGATCACGAGCGTCACCTTCATCATTTGTTGAATTCATAAATTCAGGCATAACAAGACCAATAAATACGATACCAATTACAATTCCTATAATAAGCGGCGGGAGCCATCTCCCTTTTCGCTTGTGGTATGTCCGGTAATTCTGATCATAATATCCCATCTCTTAGTCCCCTTATTGATATGATATATAGTATATATTGTTCAAAAGATCCAACAGAAATCGAGAAGCGTACATTCGACTAACTGCCGTCACGTCTTGCTGCCAGTAAAAGCATGTGTAAATCCAAAGTGAAATTTCCTTTTTCCTTCTTTTGAACACATACTATAGTATTACCTTAAACCGGAAATTATTAAACAAATATATCTAGGGATATCGCCTGAAAAATTAACTATACAACCTCAAATAAAGGGGTCGGCTCTTTAGGATCTGTATCGTGTAAATCGATTTGAATGCCTCTTTCCTGGAGAACACTTTGCACTGACATTCGGGCCAAGTCTTTCATATTGTTATCCAAGCTCAAATGGGCAAGATAGATTCGCTTCGTACGGTTACTAATTATATCCGCAAGCGCTAAACCACAATCCTCATTTGAAACGTGACCAGAATCACCTAATATACGACGCTTTACACTCCATGGATAACGTCCCATTCGCAGCATCTCTACATCATGATTCGACTCGAAAACATATGCATCCGCATCCTCTACTGTCTTCTTAATTCTCTCCGAAACATAGCCAAGATCTGTTACAAGCGCGACTTTCTTCCCATCATGGCGGAAAGTATAAAACATTGGTTCTGCAGCATCATGAGATACACCAAATGATTCAATATCCAAATCATCAAACGACTTCACTTCATTCATGCCAAACAGTAATTTCTGATCTGTCGTAAGCTTTCCTAGCGAATTCTCCATTGCTTTCCAGGTCTTTTCATTTGCATAGATTGGGAGATTATATTTCCTTGCCATAATCCCTAACCCCTTAATATGATCACTATGCTCATGAGTCACTAAAATTCCGGAAAGGGCAGCAGGATCAATCTGAATTTTGCTAAATAACTGGTCCATTTGCTTCCCGCTTAATCCAGCATCTACCAGAAACCGCTGTTTGTCTGTTTCGATATAAAACGCGTTCCCCGTACTTCCAGATGCCAATACACTAAAACGTAATGTCATTCTATTTCACTCCGATTTCCTATCTCAAGACTCTGCTCTAAAGCATGTAGAGCGGATTCCTTTATCTCACTTTCTTCTGGTAAACTTCCTATTCTCGTTATATTCTTTTCGATTGTCTCATTAAGAAATTCCTTATCCGTTCCTGCATACACAAGCCCTTCAATCGCATTTACAAAGTAATTCCTGCTTTCGTTTACCGTTACCTTCCATGTCGGTGCAAACACATGACTGCCTTCTGCGGGGATACGGGATAAGAATCCTAATTTCACCTCGGTGACCACATCATCCTGTATAAGGTTATTCCGCTCAAACAGCGTTCCAATGGCCTGGATCGGCGGATTTATTGCTTGCGCCGTCCCTTGCTTGCTCGACTCTCCCAGCATCATTTGTGTATAGTGAGTTACCTCGTTATCTTGGTTTAAATAAGCGAGGATGATCGCACTGCCATTCAGATATATTGGCCGTCCTTCCTTGGACTGTGAGAAAATCAGTACCCTGTAATCTTCATTCCAGTCCCAGAAGGTATATTCATCCGCATATGCTAGGTTGGGTGCCAGCAGTTCTGTAATTCGACTGTCACTCGCATTAATAGGGATTGGGACTGGCTCATTCAGCTGAGCTACGATAAACTCATCATCAATCACCGCCGCTGTTAAATTTTCGATGCTATTTAACATGCCCTTTTCTTCTTCGGTAAATTTTTTTTGAGAAACGCTAATATAATTAGACTCGGTAACATCTGATTCAAGCTCTGTTTGAATCGTAATATTCTCCGATTCCAGTCGTTCTTCCATACTTGATTCTTTACTTTCATCCAAGACTGGACGTTCTGAATCCTGCTGTCTATCAACATATTGAACCAATAAGTAGATATTCAAAATAAGGAAACTGAGAATAAATAGTGTTTTAATATGGCCCCACTGCATTCTCAATCTCCCCCTTCTGGGTTTATTAAATCATTAAAGGCATGCTGAATCCAGCGACCATTGTATTTGATATACCATACTGGTTCGAGCTCAACATTTTCATTGTACGAAAAATCGGTATCAATATTCAGCCGGTAGCCAAGTGTTACAGCCTGTACATTCTCTACATTATATCCTTCTTTGGATTCAAGGATATCCTTTTTAATAACTTCTCCAGAGGCTAGCTCTACAGGTGTTTCATTAATAACAGACTGAGCAAATAAAATCATTGGCCTGCGGTATTCAACCAATTGCTGGCTGTTCAATTTTTGTTCGATCATAGCCATATTGTCATGGTTAAAGACAGGATATCCTTCAAAATACATCCGATATTTTATCAGACCTTGTGTCATATCCAATTCTGCTAATCGAAAATCATTTGTCCAGCCCTTATGATTATTAATTTGCGAAATACTTCTATCCAATAAAAGTTTTGGAGAGAGCAATGGATCTGTATTATTATCCTCTGTTAAAATGTTTACATATTCCATTGCAATACCATCCTCATCCACTCGCATTTGACGACTGTCCGTAAAATAGCTCTCACCAATTTCCGGCGTTCTGGACTCACTGACTACAGATGGCGTATCAAATAATACATCTCGCATGTCAGGTGGATCAATTCGTTTAAAGGACATCGTTTTTTTCGGTAACACAATCTCACCGGTAGGCAAGTAAATATCTTTACCCCCTTCATCCATTAGCGTATACAGCCGGAATGTATCCAAATCAAACCCGCTCATATAAGACCAGAGATGATTAAAGTCATTGGAATCGTTTATTTTTGCATTCACTAGCCTGCCATCAGTAGTAGCTACCTCAACAAGCAGTGTCGATGTATCGGCATCAAACTTAATATATATTCTTTCAAATAACGCACCTTCGGGTAATTGGACATTTTCATCATTCACTTTGAAAATACTCCCAAGCAGCTCCACCGGGAAACTTTTCGGAAATATCAGCTCTACCTCATAATCACTTGGCGTACGTTCCGTAACGGATTGAATCGTAATATCAGATAAAATCCAGGAATTCATCTGATTATATAGGCTCTCTCGCTTTGCTGGATCCTTAAAACCATAATAACTGCCATTCGCATGTAAAATGATGTCCATTGGCTCAATGATGCTCCGTTTATCTTCTACTGTTCCGCCAATGTCAACCTCATCAATCGTCTCATTATTTAATGCTGTCTGACTTGGCTTATAGCTTCCTGTTCCAAGGGTGAGAAGTAAGCTTGTTCCAATTAAAACAATTAATATTAACGTTTTTGCTGTTTCTAATTTCATCGGACTCCCCTCCGCTTCTTATTCATAAGCGGTAATGTGAAGAGAATCGTTGTCCCTTCACCTTCTTTACTTTTCGCCCAGATTGTCCCGTGGTGTGCTTCCACTAATTCTTTCGTAATTGCCAACCCTAAGCCTGTGCCACCAAATTTCCTTGCTCGTGCTTTATCTGCTCGGTAAAACCGTTCAAAGACTTTTTCCAGCTTATCATAAGCAATGCCCATTCCTTGGTCCTTGATGCTAACAAGCAGATAATGACGCTTTACTTCAAGTTTTAAACGTATTAATCCACCCTCTGGGGAATATTTAATCGCATTTGAAATAATATTATCCAGAATTTGTGTCATTTTATCTTTATCCATCCATACATAGCTTTGTACATCTGGAATTTCGCGAACGAGTTTTATTTTTTCAGGGGAATTCATTTCAAACCGGTCAATCACATGATGGAAAAAGCCCGCGAATTCGGCGCGTTCCTTATGCATCGGCAGCTCATCCGAATCCATCTTCGAAAGCTGAAGCAAATCGTTTACCATGCGAATCATCCGGTCTGTTTCACCTTGCGCAACACTTAGAAACTTCGGAGCGATGTCTTTATCCTCCCAAGCTCCATCGGTAAGTGCCTCCAGATAGCTTTTCATTGTTGTTAATGGTGTCCGCAGTTCATGCGAAACATTGGATACGAAATCACGTCGTTCTTGTTCCACCTTTTCCTGCTCGGTTACGTCACTAATTACCGTAATGAATCCGGTTATTTCCTCTTCGTCATCCAATACAGTTGAAAAGTTTGCCCGAATCAGGAAAGGACTATCATCATCACTGAAATCGATAATCATTGATCCACTATCTTGCAAATCCGTTATATCGATAATCTTACCTTCGAGCTGCAGAATGTCCAATAGAAAGTCGCCAATAACTTCTTCTGGATTATTACCGATCAATCTTCCTGCAGCTTCATTCATTAATGTAATCGCCCCACTATTATCTGTGGCAATAACACCATCGGACATATTGGAAAGGACGGAGCTTAGCTTTCTCCGTTCCTCTTCAATCGTTGCATACGAATGCTTCAGCCGGCTGTTCAAATCATTAAAGGTCTCAGCCAGCTGGCCGATTTCGTCTTTCCCATATATATTAAGTGTTTGTGTGAAATCCCCATTTGCCATGATCTGAGCTTGCTCTTTCATTTCCTTAATCGGCTTTGTAATGGTACGTGCGACAAGCACCCCAAGGATTGCTGATATCGTAATTGCCAGTACAGATCCTTGGAAAAAGAGGCGATTAATGCCTTCTACTTGATCGTATACGCCTTCCAATGAGGATTGAAAATAAATAACCCCAACAGCCAAGCCTTCTGAATCAAATATTGGTTCTACCTGGACATACACACTTTCTCCATTATCTTCAAACTCATTTTTCTGCTGGGAATCAAAAAATAATGCCTGCTGAACTAGAGGCTGTGTTGATTTTTTTCCAATCTCGTCCATTTCATTAATTCTATTCGTTCCCAAAACACGCCGCTGATTATCAATTACCTGTACGGTTGTAGCTGCATTATCGGTACTTATATCTTCAACAATTTGCTGTACCTCTTGCTGTAAAGGTATGTCACCATCCTCTTCATTTCGCTCTCGTTCAAAAGCTTGTTCGAGGTTATAGCTTAAGAGCTCCACCCGCTCATTAATGGAAGTTTTAAAGCTTCCCATTAGATCATCCTCCAGTCTGATGCTAAAGAATGATCCAATCACCTGAACTGCAAGCAGCAATAATAAGATATAAATAATAATAAACTTTAATTGTATCGAACGAAAAAAACCAACTTTATTCATCGCAACTACTCCTGCTCAGGATTGCGTAAATAATATCCTACACCCCGTCTTGTCACGATCCACATTGGGTTACTCGGATTCTCCTCAATTTTCTCACGAAGTCTGCGTACGGTAACATCAACCGTGCGGACATCTCCAAAGTAATCATAGCCCCAAACAGTTTCAAGCAAGTGCTCTCTTGTCATTACTTGTCCTATATGGCGAGCTAAATAATGCAATAGTTCAAATTCACGGTGCGTTAACTCGATTTGTTCGCCTTTTCGCGAAACCACATATGCATCCGGGTGAACAACAAGATCTCCAATAACAATATCCTTTGTTGCCTTCACCGTATCATCTGGAACCTGCTGCCTGCGCAGATTTGCTTTTACGCGTGCAATCAGCTCCCGGTTGCTGAACGGCTTTGTCACATAATCATCTGCACCAAGCTCGAGTCCAAGCACTTTATCAATTTCTGAATCCTTTGCCGTCAACATAATAACTGGCATTGTCTGTGTCTTTCTCACTTCACGAAGTACTTCATTTCCATCTTTATTTGGCAGCATAATATCCAATAGAATTAAATCAGGGTTCTCACTTTCAGCAAGCTCGATAGCTGTATCACCATCATTTGCTATGATTACTTGATAGCCCTCTTTTTCTAAATTAAATTTTAATATATCTGCAATTGGTTGCTCATCATCTACAACTAGTATTTTTTGTGCCATCTAATTTCACTTCCTTTTTATCCATTCCTTCATTCTATTCTACCGTACTTTTGCTCATCTGTCTTTACCTAGGAAACGTCTATCCTTTTACTTATTTTGTCGAAAGGAAGAAGGCCGGCTCAGGCAGAGCCGACCTTCTTATTATTTACTTACATATTCTGTCGGATTCTCGAGACTTCCACTTTTATATACTTCAAAATGAAGGTGAATTCCTGTCGAATTTCCCGTTGAACCCATCACGCCAATTTTGCTGCCTTTTTCGACAACCTGCCCGACTTTGACATCGATAGAGGATAAATGGGCATAGACTGTTTTCATGCCGTTATTATGATTAATCACAATCTTATTGCCATATCCGCCGTTATTATAGCCAGCAGACTCGACAACACCATTATCGGCAGCTAAAATATTGCGATTGCTTGGGCGTGCAATGTCAATTCCTTTATGCATTTTCCCCCAGCGCTCTCCTAAATGACTAGAAATATATCCACCGACTGCTGGCCATGCCATATCCCCAGTTCCTCGTGACGAAATCACTTTAGTGCCTTTGATAACAATCTTATTTACAGGCTCTTCTGTGATCGTTTCATCCAGAACTTCTTTTGCTGCTTGCTTGCCATTTCGTTTCTCTATTTCATATAGAACTTCTTTTTTCCCTTCTTCGCCTTCTTGTTTTACCTTTTCTTCGCCTTTATACATATCCTCTGATTCAATTACTTCCGTTTCAAATGCAATTGATTCCTCAACTGTCTGCTCTTCTGTCACTACAACTTGTGCAAATGGCTTATATTCCATTACGTTGATTTCCTGATCAATTTTCAATACAGCTTCATCTGCTAAATCAGAATTCAGCTCCAGCAATTTTTTCGTCGATAGATCATACTTTTCAGCAATCTCCCCTAGCACTTCTCCTTCTTTAACGGTATGCACCTTGTCTTGAAGCGTCCCTTTTTCCAGCTTTTTTATACCTTGTTTTTCCGTTAAAATTTCATCTGGATCTGCAGTTTCCTCGGAGATAACAGTCTCTTTCGATAATGCAATATCTGTAACAAGTGTTTCTCCAACATCAGGAACCTTTTTATCTTGAACTTGCTTTTCTTTTGCTTCTTTATCAGCTGCAGCCTTTTGCTTGTCAGCTTCGATTTTTTCCCATTCGTCTTCATCCGCATACTTTGTCGTATATGCATCAAGAACTGCTTCAGCCGCTTCTTCATCTTTAAAATAACCAACAGTTTCATCTGCAATATTCAATTCCACTGCATCTGCCATTACGGTTAAGTGCTCGTCCAGCCTTTTTGCTGCTTTTTCGTTATTGTATTTCGGATTAAAAACCATTTCAGGGATGAAGGTGACGTCCTCGCCAATGGTTAACTCAATAGCATCATAATTATTCTGATGCTTAGCCAGTTTATCATCAATTGCTTGCTGAACAAGATCCTGATCATCAACCTTTCCAAGATGCTCGCCATCTATGTACACATGATATATTGTTTCCAGTTTGTCCTCTGCCTGTACAGGGTTTAAGGTAATCCCAAATCCTAAACATGTCATTATTGCCGTCTTGCTTAAAAAGCTCCATTTCCGTTTACGTTTTATTGCTTCTAGTTTCTTTTCCGTACTTGTATGATAAAACATTTTCTAGTTCTCCTTTTAATCATGTAAATCTATATAAAGCACTATGGCATTTTTATAAAACTCATTCTATCAATCTACCATAGCTCTATAGGTTTAAAAATGGATTGTCGAATAATGTAAAGAAATTGTATTATTGCAACCAGGTATTTACTTTTTAAGCAAAGATATGGCCCCCCATTCTGATTAGTGTTTCTTTTGAAATTAATTTATTTTTTCAAAAAATGGTTGATTTTGGATTTTTAATCATATATAATACACATAATTTAGATTATATTACTCGGATTAATTATACTCTTATCCAGAGAGGTGGAGGGAAGGGCCCTTTGAAACCTCGGCAACAGGTTTAAACAAATACTGTGCCAATTCCTACAGACGGATAGTCTGAAAGATAAGAAGAGTGAATTCCAGTCCTAGTCAGGATAAAATTCATATCCCTCTTCTTTCATAAAAGAAGAGGGATTATTATTTTTATGGAGGGTTTAAGGATGGATAATTATTCGATTAGCTATACGAATTTCAATGGAGATCCTTTTAAAAATTGGTTACCTGCGGATTCGACCAAAGGCGCTTTGAAGATTTTACAGTGGGCCTACGAGACTTATGGTGACCGTGTTGTTTATGCTTGTAGTTTTGGTGCTGAAGGCGTTATATTGGTAGATCTGATTTCCAAGATACAAAAAGATGCCGCTATTGTTTTTCTCGATACGGATCTGCATTTTCAGGAAACATACGATTTGATTGACAAGGTGAAGAAAAAGTATCCAGACCTTCGTATTCACTTAAAGAAACCCGAATTAACCTTGGAAGAACAGGCTAAGCAACATGGATCCGCATTATGGAAGCGAAAACCTGATCAATGCTGCTATATCCGAAAAATAAAACCGCTTGAAGAAGCTCTAAGTGGTGCTCCCGCTTGGATCTCAGGTCTTCGCAGGGAACAGTCCCCTTCAAGAAGCAAGACTGATTTTATAAATAAGGATGAGCGGTTTCAATCGATAAAGATATGCCCATTGATCCATTGGACATGGAAGGATGTGTGGGATTATATCCAAGAAAATAAGCTGGATTATAATCTATTGCACGACCAGAATTATCCAAGTATAGGCTGTATTCCATGTACATCACAAGTTATGGACCAAGGCGATTCTCGTACAGGAAGATGGTCCGGATTCAATAAAACAGAGTGTGGTCTCCATACTTCTACAACTCAAAACGATTAAATCGTATCTTATATCGGAATACGAGCAATAATCCCAGGCATTAAACATAGTAAACAGCTATGTATACATTGGTTATATTGTTGATAGGCAAATAACATCAGTAGACTAAATTAAAAATATTCTTGAGAGGTGATTAGCTTTGCAGTTACAAGTTACTAATAGTCCTTTTAGTCAAGAACAGTCGGAGAAATTGAATCATATTCTCTCAACATTAACCGACGAACAACGAATATGGCTGAGCGGATACTTAACCGTCCCTCAAAACACCCAATCAAGTTTTATCATTGATTCATTCGGTCAATCCCATAATGCCAAAAATCAAACAGAACTGAGGCAGGTTACCATTCTTTTTGGATCTGAAACAGGGAATGCACAGTCACTTGCTGAACGCTTTGGACAGAGGATTAAGGAACAAGACTTCCCAGTCAAAATTGCTGCTTTAGATGACTTTAAACCAAAAGACTTAAAAAAAGTTCAAGATCTATTCATTATCACGGCTACCCATGGAGAGGGGGACCCACCAGATAACGCTCGAACATTCCATGAATTTCTTCATAGCAGAAAGGCACCACAATTAAAGGATCTACAATATTCAGTCTTATCTCTCGGTGACGAATCCTATGAATTCTTTTGCCAAACCGGTAAAGAGTTTGATAAGCGATTGGAGGAATTGGGAGGTGAAAGGCTCTATCCCCGAGTCGATTGTGATTTGGACTTTGATGAGCCTGCAGCAGAATGGATGGATGGTGTACTAGGCATCTTACAGGAAATGAAAGATACACATGAAACAACACAGGCAGATTCGTTATCCGAGACATCCATAATTGAACAGCCTATCTATTCCAAAGCAAACCCATTCCATGCCGAAGTGCTCGAAAATTTAAACCTTAACGGACGCGGTTCGAATAAGGAGACGCGCCATCTTGAATTGTCACTGGAAGGGTCAAAGTTCGAGTTCGAGCCTGGTGATAGCCTTGGTATTTTTCCGAAAAACAATCCTGCTTTAGTAGATGATTTAATTGCAGAGATGGGCTGGGATCCTCAAACAAGCGTCCAAATCAATAAGCAAGGCGAGGTGCGTGCCCTAAGGGAAGCTCTATTAACCAATTATGAAATTTCCAGATTAACAAAGTCTTTACTGCAAAAAGCTGCACAGCTTTTTAATCATGATAGGTTAAAAGATTTACTGCAGCCGGATAATGAAGAAAACCTAAAAACATATATCAATGGCAGAGATTTGCTTGATCTCGTTAGGGATTATCGCCCGAACAACATTGCTCCTATTGAGTTCATTCAAATACTGCGGAAGATTCCGGCTCGGCTATATTCGATTACAAGCAGCTACAAGGCAAACCCTGACGAGGTTCATATTGCTGTTGGAGCCGTAAAATATCCTGCACATCGACAAATTCAAGCTGGGGTTTGCTCGGGGCAATGCGCTGATCGTGTAGAGCCTGGTGAGCAGATTCCAGTATATATCCATCGGAACCCGAATTTTAAATTCCCTGCCGATATAGATACACCCGTAATCATGATTGGTCCTGGAACAGGGGTTGCCCCTTACCGTTCTTTCCTAGAGGAACGTGAGGAAATCGGACACAACGGCAAAACCTGGCTATTCTACGGAGATCAGCATTTTGATTCCGATTTTCTTTATCAAGTGGAATGGCAACGATGGCTCAAGGAAGGCGTATTAACGAAAATGGATGTTGCGTTCTCCCGGGATACAGATGAAAAGGTATATGTACAGCATCGCATGCTGGAAAAGAGCAAGGACATTTATCAATGGATTGCAGATGGAGCACATATCTATGTTTGTGGGGATGAAAGGCATATGGCCAGCGATGTTCATACAACATTGGTCACCATTCTCGAGCAGGAAGGTCACTTAAGCCACGATGAAGCAGAGCTTGCCTTAAACGAAATGCGCAGGCAAAAGCGTTATCAACGTGACGTGTATTAAAAGCAATGAAGGTTAAGAGGAGGAGAATTAGGGGATGGATAAAAATAAGCTAGCAGAACAGAACGGTCCGTTAGATCGATTGGAACAGGTGAAGGAGAATAGTAATTTTTTAAGAGGAACGATTGCTGAAGGACTGGAGGATCCAATTACAGGAGCAATTTCTGATGATGATAACAAACTGCTAAAGTTTCATGGGAGCTATCAGCAGGATGACCGAGATATAAGGGATGAGCGCAGGCGGAAAAAATTGGAGCCTGCATACCAATTTATGATTCGCGTACGTACACCTGGTGGCGTAACAACATCTGAGCAGTGGCTCGTCATGGATGAGCTTGCACAAAAGTATGCAAATGGGACAATGAAGCTCACGACTAGACAGACCTATCAATTGCACGGAATTTTAAAAAGAAATTTGAAAAAAACAATGCAGGAAATGAATCAAGCCCTTATGACAACCATTGCAGCTTGTGGGGATATAAACAGAAATGTGATGTGTAATGTAAATCCGGCGCAATCGGATTACCATTCAGAGGTCTATGCATGGTCCAAGAAGATCAGTGATCATTTATTACCAAAGACAAATGCATATCATGAGATTTGGCTGGATGATGAAAAAATAGTCGATAGCCGCGGAATAAAGGAAACAGAGCCAATTTATGGGCCGACCTATTTGCCAAGAAAATTCAAAATTGGTGTCGCTATACCGCCTTCTAACGATGTCGATATCTATTCACAGGATTTAGGCTTCATTGCCATTATCGAAAATGAAAAACTGCAAGGGTTTAACATAGCTGTTGGTGGTGGGATGGGAATGACACATGGTGACACCAAAACTTACCCACAAATCGCTCGTGTAATTGGATTCTGTGCGCCAGAGAAGATCACAGAGGTGGCAGAGCATGTCGTGATGATTCAGCGTGATTACGGCAACCGCTCCAATCGAAAAAATGCTCGTTTCAAATATACGATTGATGCGAGAGGGATTGACTGGTTTAAGGATGAATTGAACTCAAGGTTGACATGGAACCTGGAGGCGCCACGTCCCTATCATTTTGAATCAAATGGCGATACCTATGGCTGGGTGAAAGGCAAAGACAGTTGGCATCTGACATTGTTTATTCAAAATGGACGAGTGAAAGATATTGAAGGATATGAGCTGATGACTGGGTTACGGGAAATTGCCAAAGTCCATACAGGCGATTTTCGAATTACAGCCAATCAAAATCTTATCATCGCGGATGTTACAGACGAGAAGAAACAGGAAATTACCGATTTGGTTGAAACATATCACCTTACTGAAGGAAGGCATTTATCAGGGCTGCGAAGAAACTCGATCGCCTGTGTTGCTTTACCGACTTGTGGCCTTGCGATGGCTGAATCAGAGCGATATCTCCCAGTTTTGCTGGATAAAATGGAAGGAATTCTGGATGAAGCTGGACTCCATGAAGAAGAAATCGTTATTCGTATGTCAGGCTGTCCGAATGGCTGCTCCCGACCAGGTCTTGCAGAGATTGCTTTCATTGGGAAAGCACCTGGGAAATATAATATGTACCTTGGTGGTGCCTTCAATGGCAGCCGCTTAAATAAGCTTTACAAGGAAAATATCGGAGAAAAAGAAATTTTAGATTCCCTTCGTCCAATTCTTTTCCAATATGCGAAGGAACGATATAAAGGAGAACATTTTGGTGACTTTGTCATTCGGGCAGGATACGTTGAGAAGGTCCATTCCGGGCTTGACTTCCATGCAACGTCAGCTGCTCAAAAGTAGATAGCAACCTGAATTAAAGAAAGGAAGTGACCTTGTGGGAAAAGTTTATTTAGTTGGCGCCGGACCTGGTGATCCGGATTTGATAACCGTAAAAGGATTGAAGGCGATTCAGAGCTCCGATGTTATTTTATATGATCGTCTCGTTAATGAAGCATTACTCGATGAGGCTCCCGATTATGCGGAATTGGTCTATTGTGGAAAGAGTCCTGATCATCCTTCTATTTCACAAGAAACGATACATGAATTACTCCTGGATTATGCTGGCGAAGGTAAGGTTATTACACGCTTAAAGGGTGGAGACCCATTTATTTTTGGCAGAGGCGGCGAGGAGGCAGAAGTCCTGAAACAAAATGACATCGACTATGAGGTTATCCCAGGAATCACATCTGGATCTGCCGCACCTGCTTATGCAGGCATTCCACTAACACACCGAGATTATAGCTCATCCGTATCCTTTATATCCGGCGTAAGTAAAAATGGTCCATCCAATGAAAAATATTGGAAGAACCTAGCTCAAGGATCTGATACACTTTGCATCTATATGGGGGTTAAAAGCCTGCCAGACATTTGTGAAAAGCTGATTCGATATGGCCGTGCAACCTCTACCCCAGTTGCCTTGATTCACTGGGGGACAACAGAACAGCAGCAGACAATAACCGGTACACTTGCAAACATTGCAGAACAAGCGCTTACCTTTCAAAACCCTTCCATGATTATTATTGGGGAGGTTGTCACATTAAGAAAGCAGTTAAGATGGTTTGAGGAAGCTTCCATTGAAAAGCACTTTACCCCACAAGCAATTATCGGATGAACTGGAGGGATCAGCATTGCAAGCAATTCTATATGTAAGCCATGGCAGCCGAAACAGGGAAGCAATCTCCGAAGCGATTGCTTGCATTGCCAAAGTAAAAAGATTGGTTAATGTCGAGCTCCAGGAAATTTGTTTTCTAGAGCTGGCCGAACCGAATTTATCTCAGGGAATAGAAAGCTTAGTTACACAAGGTGCTACAAGGATATCAATTGTGCCTGTATTGCTCCTAAGTGCCGGCCATTATTATACAGACATACCTGAAGAAATCAACCGAGCGAGAGCTATACACAAAACGATCACCTTCACCTACGGAAAGCCACTAGGTGTACAGAAGCGTTTTGCAGCTATTTTAACAGAACGAATCGAAGAGGTGTATACATCAAATCATTCGCATGCAAAGGTGCTTCTCGTTGGCCGCGGCAGTCGTAACCCACAAACTATGCTGGATATAGAGGAAATCGGCAATGCATTACAGGAAAAGGTAGATATGCCAGTTGAAGCTTGTTATCTAGCAGTCTGTGAACCTTCTTTTCATGAAGCAATTGAGAGTTCCTTAAAGGAAGGTTATCAAAAAATCATTGTAGTACCATACCTATGGTTTACCGGTGTACTCATGCGTTTTTTAGAAAAGGAAATAAATAATCTACCCGGGAACAGCACTGACGTTCTACTATGCCGGCAGCTTGGTGATCATCCATATATGGTGGATGCACTAAAGGAACGGGCATATGAAGCAGTCATTAGCAATTATCAAATTTAAATAAGAAGGTGCACAAAAATGCCATTAACACCGCTCATGGTTAATTTAAGCGGCAAAAACATTGTTCTTGTTGGAGGCGGCTATGTAGCTGGCCGAAGAATTCAAACGCTTCTGGAGAGCGGTGCGCAGCTTACTGTTATCAGTCCAGAGATCGGGAAAGAAGTTCGCGTTCACTGGGAAAAGGGACGGATAAAGTGGATTCAAAAGCACGTTGAACCAAATGATCTTGATGGAGCATTTCTTATCATCGTCGCTACCAATAATCCAATTGTGAACCAGTCCATTATTCTGGCAGCCCCTCCAAATGCACTCGTCAATGCTGCAGCAGATGCTGTAAAAGGTAATGTAGAATTCCCCTCTGCTTTCAGACGGGGAAAACTGGCCATCAGTATATCAACCAATGGCGCCAGTCCACAGCTTACTCGCAAGATTAAAGAACAGCTGCAAACCATCTATAACGAGAATTATGAAACGTACGTTGAATTTTTATTTGAAAGCCGCCAATTAATTAAACGGTCGGTACTAAATAAAATGGAACAAAAGCAATTGTTAAAAGAACTGCTTTCTGAAGTATTTCTAGACCCAAGTAAGCAACGGCAAACAATTGCATGGCTGAACAGCTTTTTTTCATAAGGAGGATGTACATTGAAGGGGTTCGAAGGCAAAAGAATTGGAATTGCAGCCGCCCGTCGATCAGATATGATTGCTGCACTTATTGAAAAAAATGGTGGGACGGCATCCACTTTTTCAATCCAAGGAGAACAAGTCTTAAATAAAGCAACATGTGAGCAGGATCTATCCCACCTATTCACCGAAGCATTTCAATTAATCCTTTTAACAACTGGAATTGGAGCGGAAACATTGGAAAAGGCCGCCCGCCAAATGGACCGTGTGCCAGAATTTATTGGAAAGTTAGAACGCACACCATTGGCAGTGCGTGGCAGCAAGACACTAAATTGGCTGAAAAAGCATGCTTTAACCCCATCCTATATTGCTGGAGATGGCATGATGGAAAATTTATTGGATACATTGGCTTCTGAAAAATTCAACGATCATCCCCATGTGTTTTTACAAGCATATAACCAAGATGATGACTTTCTAAAGGAAAAACTAGAGAACTTAGGCTATACCGTGTATTTATCAAAACCCTATCAATATAAAAAGCCTGATCCGGGAATTCTGCGAAGACTGAGGCAGCATATTGTGGAGCAAACACTCGATGCAGTCATCTTTACGAGTAAAACACAGGTTCAAAATCTCTTTTACGGTAACAAAACAAAAGAAATGGTGGATGCTTTCAATAATAACGTGATAGCAGCTGCAGTAGGAAAAGTAACTGCAGCTGAACTGGAGCAGCATGGAATATCCGATGTATTTTATCCAGCGAATCAAAAAATGGGAGCAATGGTAATTGAACTTCGAGATTACTATAAAGCAAGCCTTAAATAGAAAGTCCGATTTAGTTAAAGATCGATATTCTAAGGAGGTTTTAAAAATGCCAGTAACAAAGCGGAAGAAAATTGAAACGATTTTACCACACGGCGGTGAGCTCATTCAAAGAGAATTAGTTGGTGCCCAAAGAGAAGCATATGTAAATCAACTCAATACGTTAAATTCACTTAGACTGGATGCCTGGAGTTTATCAGACCTGGAGCTTATTGCAATTGGCGGATTCAGCCCGTTAATCGGATTTATGGGAGAGGCAGATTATACAAGCGTTATTGAAGATATGCGCTTAAAGGATGGAACGATCTGGAGCATCCCTATCACTTTGCCGGTTTCTAATGAACAAGCCAAGTCATTTGAAATTGGTTCAACTATTGCACTTATCGGTGACGATGATGTTTTCTATGGCGTTCTTGAATTACAAGAAACGTATACGTATAACAAAGAAAAGGAAGCTAAACTTGTATATGGAACGACAGATAAAACACATCCAGGCGTGAAAAAGATTTACGAAAAAGGAGATGTTTATTTAGCAGGTCCAATTTATTTATTGAAACGGCCGGACCATGCTGACTTTAAAGATTTTTATTTAGATCCGAAGGAAACAAGAGAATTATTTGCTCGTTTAGGTTGGAAAACAGTTGTTGGTTTCCAAACACGCAATCCAGTGCATCGTGCCCATGAATATATTCAAAAGTGCGCACTGGAGTCTGTGGACGGATTATTATTAAATCCATTAGTTGGCGAAACAAAATCGGATGATATTTCAGCAGCAATCAGAATGGAAAGCTATCAGGTTATTTTAAAAAACTACTATCCGGAAAATCGAACAAGACTTGTTATCTATCCAGCAGCAATGCGTTATGCGGGACCAAAAGAGGCGATTTTACATGCAATTGTCCGAAAAAACTACGGCTGCACACATTTTATTGTTGGTCGTGACCATGCAGGTGTCGGAGATTATTATGGCACCTATGAAGCACAAGAATTGATTTCCTTATATGAAGAAGAGCTGGGGATTCAAATTTTTAAATTTGAGCATGCTTTTTATTGCACCAAATGCGAAAACATGGGGACAGAAAAAACATGTCCACATGGGAAGGAATCCCATGTCCATCTTAGTGGAACGAAAGTACGCGAGAAGCTTCGAAATGGGGAAGCACTCCCGAAGCAATTTTCACGTCCTGAAGTCGCAGCGGTTCTTATTAAAGGGATGAAACAGAACAATTCGAATTAAAGGGTGTTTGCATTGACCGTTGAAATGCTTTTTGTACTAATCATGGTTATCATCATGTTGACCGTATTATTGTTTGAACTTGGCAGTCCTTCCATTATTGTATTTATGGTGCTTACTATTTTTTTAATTACGGATATCCTACACCCAAAGGAAGCACTGAGTGGATTTTCTAATGAAGGCATGCTAACTGTAGCCCTGCTCTTTATAATAGCTGGAGCTTTGCAAAAGAGCGGTTTGATTGAAAAAACAATTGATACGTGGCTTTCTGGAAGCAGGACACGAGCTGGCTTCATGATGCGTTTTTTTGTACCGATTTCTGCCTTTTCTGGGTTTATAAACAATACACCAATCGTTGCCACCTTCACACCAATAGTAAAGAAGTGGTGTGAAGGTCATGGAATTGCACCGTCAAAATTTTTGATTCCTTTATCCTATGCCACGATTCTTGGTGGAACGATTACTTTAATCGGGACTTCGACAAACCTGGTAGTGCACGGTATGTTGATTGATTACGGCTATCCAGGATTTTCTTTATTTCAGTTTGCTATCATCGGTGTTCCGATTACAATCGCAGGACTAATCTATATTTTTACAATTGGATATAGAATACTGCCTGAACGTAATGACTTTCAGCAACAGATGAAAGAAGACACCAGGGAATATATTGCAGAGCTGGTCGTTAAATCATCATTTCCTTTTATTAATCAGAGTGTTATGAAAGCTGGATTAAAAGATTTAAAAGGCCTTGAGATTATTCGTGGAAATAAACGTCTAACAACCATTCGTCCTACAACAATCATCCAAGCAGGTGACCGATTTATTTTTTCCGGATTAATATCTACATTGCGAGATGTCCAGATGACAAAAGGCCTAACATTAAGAACAGGCATGGATTTAGAATTTAATGAACTGAAAAAAGACAATGCCAATATTGTAGAAGCAGTCGTATCCCATCAATCTAGCTTGCAATCAAAGTCAATCAAACAATTAAAATTCAGTTCGCAATATGATGCGGGTATCATTGCCGTCCATCGTAAAAATGAACGTATTAAAAGTAAAGTTAGTGACATTATTCTTAAACCAGGAGATGTACTTTTATTACTTTCAAGGGAAAACTTCGTGGAAAAGTATAATCATTCTAGTGATTTCTATGTCCTTACTCCCTTGAACACCCCTGTTGAACTAAAGCGTGATCCAATAAAGGCTTGGTTCTCTATCGGTTTATTTATTAGTATTATTTTATTGGTTACCTTTGGCGTGTTGAGCATGTTCAAGGGCATGGCTCTAGCTGTGATTCTATTATTATTAACCAATGTAATCACCCCTAGTGAAGCTAAGGGTTATATTCATTTTGATGTCCTGCTTCTAATTTCCAGTTCTTTTGGCATTGGGCTTGCTATGTCCAAAACGGGCCTTGCTGGTTGGATAGCGGAGGGCTTACTAACAGTAGGTAGGCCGCTAGGATTATTTGCAGTTCTACTATTGATCTATGTTTTAACAAATATTTTCACCGAATTAATTACAAATAGTGCAGCAGCTATTCTCATGATTCCTATTGGAATAGAAATGGCGACAAGTCTACAACTCGAACCGCTTGGAATTGCTGTTCTTATCGCCATTGCTGCTTCAGCAAGTTTCATTACTCCAATCGGCTACCAGACAAATATGATTGTATATGGACCAGGTGGTTACAAGTTTACGGATTTTATAAAAATAGGAACTCCACTAAGTTTAGTTGTCATGGCAATAGCTGTTTCAATTGTATACTACTGGTGGTATTAGGAGGGAAATTATGCATATACCTGAGAATATTGTTTGGCATGAATCCAGTGTCACGAAAGCAGAAAGAGCAAACCAGAAGAAACATAAAAGTGTCGTCATATGGTTTACTGGTTTATCGGGGTCGGGAAAGTCCACACTTTCGGTTGCATTGGAAAAAGCACTCTATCATTTAGGGATTCATACGTATCGTTTAGACGGTGATAATGTACGCCACGGTTTGAATAAAAACTTAGGCTTTAGCCCGGAAGATCGTACAGAGAATATTCGCCGTATCGGAGAAGTCTCAAAACTGATGGTCGATGCTGGAATTGTAACATTAACTGCCTTTATTTCCCCATACCGAGAAGATCGGGATAAGGTAAGGGCAATCCTCGATGAAAATGAATTCATTGAGGTTTTCGTAAAATGCAGTCTGGATGCATGTGAACAACGCGACCCGAAAGGTTTATACAAAAAAGCACGGTCCGGAGAAATCAAGGATTTTACAGGAATAGATGCCCCCTATGAAGAGCCTGTTCACCCAGAGATTCTCATAGACACTGAAAAAGAGTCATTAGAAGATTCCATACAGACAATTATTAAATACCTGGAAATTAATAAGTACTTATCTAAATAAATGCAAGTATTAAAGACACTCCTGGAATTTTGATATGGTACCGCCCCCCGAAGGTTAGAGTAAATAAATCTAACTTCCGGGGTTATTTTTTTTAGTGCTATGTAAATAGTCTAGTAAAAAAGATCCAATCAATTTGAATTGGAACAAATGATAAACACATCTGCGAACTGTAAACCTGGTCTTCCTTATTAAAATAACTAACTATAGGAATATTTACCCTAATTGAGATTGACAATCATTATCAACTAGATTAGTATAATGTTGTATGAGAATATTTTTCCATTACATAAGTAGGGGGGCGTCCAAAATGAAGAAGGTTTAAGATGGAACTTTTCGCAATCATTGTCAAACGAAAAGTCTAAATATATTGAATTCTATTCAAGTTTAGGAGATACGTACAGTGTCTGCATTTTTTTTAGTTTTTCCAATGAGAATGATTATCATTATTAATATACCATAACAAGGAGGATTTGTATTTATGAAACGAGTCTTAACAGTATTGCTTATTATTTGTTTTGCATTTTTTAGCCATTCCATAGACGTTAGTGCTGCAACAGACTTAGCGGATGGAACTTATACCGTCGATTATACGATTCTGCATGCTGATAATGATTCTGCTTCCATCGCAAATGATTATTGGAATAAACCAGCTACTGTCACAATTGACGGAGATACAACAACTGTACAGCTGACGCTTAATCACAGTACTTGGATTACAGAATATCAGGCACCTAGTGGAGGCGGCTTCTCTGATGTTCGCGTTGTCAGTACAAATGAAGGAAACGCTGAACCAGGGGATAACACAAGGGTAGTCGAATTTACAGTAGACAACCTGGCAGAAATTATCCCTGCAAAAATTCATGTAATCGTTCCTGACATTGACTACGACCATAATTACACAATTCGCCATTCATTTGATCTAAACAGCGCGACACTTATTAGTGGAGGCGAATCTGACGAAGATGATTCTGATCAAAGCACAGGTTCTACTGATTCAAATGCTACGAATGAAAATTCTAATGATAACGGTAACACAAGCGAAAGTACAACAAAATCAAACGAAACAGGTGCAGGTAAAACCGTTGAAAACCCACCTACAAGTGATTCAAGTCTAATAACATGGGCTGCCCTTTTACTTGCTGTTTCAGGGCTATATCTTATTTCAAGAGTTGTCATTAGAAGATTAACATAAATTATGGGTGGGAGGTATACAATGGTGAAAAAACAGTGGCATAAACTATTATCGCTTTTTTCCGTATTTGTCCTTGTATTAACAGCAATTCTTCCTAGTACGGTCATCTATGCAGAGGAAGCTCCACTTGCTGACGGGCAATATACAATCGATTTCGAATTCCATAAGGATAGCACAGATGATAAATCTGTAATGGATGGCTATACGACAAAACCTGCAACATTATTTGTTGATGGTGATACCAAGCACATTGAACTCACGTTAACAAATAGTCATTGGATTAAATTATTCCAAACAGATCGAAATGGCACATTTGTTGATGCAGAAGTTGTTTCCGAGGATACAGCAGCAGACAAGCGGCTTGTCCGATTTCCTGTAGAAGATTTATCTGAGAAATTAGATGCATACACACATGTTCATATTGAAGACATTCCAGGCTTTAATTATAACAACTACTATACGGTTCAGCTTGCTTTTGACGAAACAAGTATTGTCCCTGTAGAAGTTGAGGAGCCAGAGCAGCCGAGCGACGGGGATGAAAATGAAGGCAACGAACCGGAACAACCTGTCGATGGCGACGGAAATCAAGACAATGAGCCTGAACAGCCGGGTGATGACGACGAAAATCAAGACAATGAGCCTGAACAGCCGGGTGATGGCGACGAAAGCCAAGACAATGAGCCTGAACAGCCGGGTGATGGCGACGAAAGCCAAGACAATGAGCCTGAACAGCCGGGTGATGGCGACGAAAATCAAGGCAACGAACCTGAGCAGCCGGGCGATGGCGATGAAAATGAAGGCAATGTGCCTGACCAGTCGGGTGATGGCGAAAATGAGGGCAATGCGCCTGAAAATCCGAGTGATGAACTAACACCGATTACATTAGACGATGGTGAATATACGGTTGAGTTTGATGCACTGCATGCTAGCGAGGACAAAGCTTCCTCTATGGCAAGATACTTTGATTCTACCGCAACATTAACTGTTGAAGATGGAAATATTCTGATCGATCTTACCATTCTCGAACAGCCGGGACAATTGATTACCGAGCTTCTTTTAGAAAACAATGGTGAGTTAGAAGATGGAGTCTTGATTAGTGAAGATCCGGATACGCTAAGTCGAGTAGAGCAATTTGCAATTGATGGTCATTCCACTATCATTTCTGCTCAAGTTGACTATGAGGTGCCTGCTGCTAATCATAAGGGTTCTCAGCCATTCCGGATTTCACTTGACCTAGATACTATTTCTGAGATAGAGACTCCTAGTGAACCAGAAGAGAAAATTGAAGTTGGAACATATTCTATCGATTTCAATGTGCTTAAAGATGGTACAGACAATATTTCTGTGATGGATGGCTATACAGAAAAGCCTGCGACACTTTTTGTTAAAGAATCTGGTAACTTCGTTGAGCTAACCTTGAAAAATAGTGATTGGATTCTATTATTCCAGACAGACCAAAACGGAGAATTCGTTGATGCGGAAGTTGTAGATGAAAACACAGAAGCAGATACTCGCACCGTCCGCTTCCCAGTAGAAGATCTTTCTGCCAAGATTGATGCTTACACACATGTTGTCGTTCCATTTATCAATTATGACAACTATTATACTGTTCAATTCCAATTTGATAAGACGAGTGTAGAGCCATTCGAAACAGAAGAACCAGAATATCTTGGGGACGATGATGATAACGAAAATAACGATCCAGAACAACCTGGCGAGGAAAAAACGCCAATCACATTAGACGATGGTGAATATACGGTTAAATTTGATGCACTGCATGCTAGCGAGGACAAAGTTTCCTCTATGGCAAGATACTTTGATTCTACCGCAACATTAACTGTTGAAGATGGAAATATTCTGATCGATCTTACCATTCTTGAACAGCCGGGACAATTGATTACCGAGCTTCTTTTAGAAAACAATGGTGAGTTAGAAGATGGAGTTCTGATTAGTGAAGATCCGGATACGCTAAGTCGAGTAGAGCAATTTGCAATTGATGGTAATTCCACTATCATTTCTGCTCAAGTTGACTATGAGGTGCCTGCTGCTAATCATAAAGGGTCTCAACCGTTCCGAATTTCGCTTGATCTGGACACCGTTACGGAAGTAGAAGTTCCTAGTGAACCAGAAGAACCTAAAGAACCGATTATTGAAGAAGATGAAGACGGTAATATTACCGTAAAAGTAACCGACGTAAACAATTTTAACCATAAAGAGGCTGACAACTCTTATGAACTAGATTATGAGGCTAAAAATGTTCACATCGGCAAGGCTATTTTATCAGAATTAGATGTAAATGCAAACCTAGTAATCACTGGTAAAGGTGGGGTAACTGCCACTTTCGCTATACAGGAATTATTAAACCAACTTGGGTCTTCTGAAACACTTGTCATTGATTTCACAGATATCACAAGTGATTATCCAGACGCCTTAAGTAACGTCTATGATATAACATTAAAAGCTGATGATGAGGCGATTCATACATTCGATGAAGCCGTCCGCTTAACATTTACAGTTGATACAGACAAAGTAGGCAACTGGGACAATGTTCATATCGCTTATATCAATGATACAGATGAAAAAGAAGTACTACAAACAACGATTGATCGTGATAATGGTGTTGTTACAGCAGATGTTTCTCACTTTAGTATTTATGGGGTATTTGAAACTATAGTTGAGGATCCAGAAGAAGATGAGGAAACAGAGGTAACAGCATATACAATTGATTTTGAAGTTCATAAAGATGGGACCGATGAGATTTCGGTAATGGATGGATATACGGTTAAGCCTGCAACACTTTTTGTTGGCGATTCTGCTCAATTTGTAGAATTAACGTTAACAAATAGCAATTGGATTAAGCTTTTCCAAACAGATCAAAACGGGACATTCGTTGACGCAGAGGTTGTAGCTGAAGATACGGATGCAGATACACGTACCGTTCGATTCCCTGTAGAAGATCTTTCTAGCAAGTTAGATGCCTATACACATGTCGTTATTGAGGACATTCCAGGGTTCGAATATGACAACTACTATACCGTTCAATTCGCATTTGATGAAGCTAGTATGGAGCCAGTAGACACAGAAGGACCTGAACAGCCCGGCGATGGAGATATTGAGCCTACTGACCCTGAGCAACCAGGGGAGGAAGATAATGAGCCGACTGATCCGGAACAGCCAGGGGACGAAGACAATAATCCAACAGATCCCGAGCAACCAGGTGACGGAGATAAAGACCCTACTAAACCTGGAAATCCTAGTGAAAAACCAGGTGATGAACAAGAAATCGCATACTACACGATCGATTTCGAAGTCCATAAAGATGGGACCGATGATATTTCGGTAATGGATGGCTATACGCTTAAGCCTGCCAAGCTTTTTGTTGAAGATGCTGCTCAATTTATCGAATTAACATTAACAAGCAGCAATTGGATTAAGCTGTTCCAAACAGATCAGAACGGGACATTCGTTGACGCAGAAGTTGTAGCTGAAGATACGGATGCAGATACACGTACCGTTCGATTCCCTGTAGAAGATCTTTCCAGCAAGTTAGATGCCTATACACATGTTGTTATTGAAGACATTCCAGGATTCGAATATGACAACTACTATACGGTTCAATTCGCATTTGATGAAACTAGCATGAAAGCAGTTTACACGGATGATCCAGATGTAGATCAAGATCCAAATCCGAATCCAATTAATACAAATGATCCAACGAATACAGATGATTCGAAAAACAAGCCAAATAATGATGATGGACTTACCTATGATCGCAATGGGGATACAAATAAAACAGATGACTCTAGTTCTAAAAATTTGACGACCAATACGAAAACAACGAATGCAAAAACTGGTGATACAGCAAACTTCGTTATATTCATCGTATTACTTGGAGCATCCGCCTTCATTTTGTTTAGAAAATATCGTTTAGGAAGACTGTAATATAAGAGAGGATACCCCAAAGCAAATAGACGCAGACACAGTTGTGCCTAATGCAAGAGCTTCGGGGTATCCTTTAACTTTTTCAAAAAAATTGCCAAATGAAAGGAGAGGAAGTAATGAAAAAAGGTATACCATTCTTGTTTATAGCCATCATCTTGTTTCTCATTGCTGGTTGTTCCTCAAATGCGAGTGATCCCGCACAATTAGAAGCTGCGATAGATAACGAGCATGAAGAGGTAGATGCTGAGGTAGAAGAAGAACACCGAATTGTTGCAACAACTGTAGCTGCAACAGAGATGTTTGATGCACTGGAGTTAGATCTAATCGGAATCCCTACTAGCTATAAGGATTTGCCAGAGCGTTATGACGACTTAACAGAGATCGGAAATCCAATGAGCCCGGATATGGAACTTATTAAATCGCTAAATCCCACCGAGGTTTATTCGGTAACAACTTTACAGACTGATTTAGAGGATGTTTTTCATAATGTCGATATCGATGGCACCTTTATGGATTTGCAAAGTGTTGATAGTGTGCTACAGGAGCTGATTAATCTTGGTGAAAAATTTAATCGTGAAGAACAAGCTGAAAAAGTAGTGTCTAATATTGAACAGCGTTTTGCTGAAATAGAAGAAGCTGCTTCCGGAAAAGAGACGCCATCTGTCCTAGTCCTGATGGGAGTTCCAGGGAGCTATCTTGTTGCAACAGAACACTCCTACATCGGCGATCTCGTTAAACGAGCTGGCGGTGAAAACGTTGTACATGGAGAGGATGTCGAGTACTTGGCCTCCAATACCGAGTATTTACAGCAGTCCAACCCAGATATTATCTTACGTGCCGCCCATGGTATGCCAGATGAAGTAGTAGAGATGTTTGATAAAGAATTTAAAACAAATGATATATGGAAGCATTTTGACGCGGTAAAAAATGATCGTGTATACGACTTACCTGAACCGCTATTTGGAACGACAGGAAATTTAAAAATTGTCGAAGCGATGGATGCGCTTGTCGAGATGCTCTATCCAGAACTTTAATCGGATAGTTGAGGGATAAATCATGCGAAATCGGAAAATAATTAGTTTTATCGTAACACTGATTCTACTAATTGCAGTTCTGCTATTCTCCATGATGGCCGGGAGTATCCGAGTCAGCTTTGGAGAACTTATTCAAGGTCTTTTTACTGGTAATAACGAAGATGTAATCGTCATTAAAGACTTACGTATGCCGCGAATCATCATTGCTATGTTTGCTGGAGCCGCACTAGCTGTTGCAGGGGTGCTTTTACAAGCAATTATGCGAAATCCACTAGCAGACTCAGGGATTATTGGGATTTCATCAGGTGCCCAGTTTACATATATTTTTGGTGTCACGTTATTTCCAACACTATACTTCTGGTCACCACTCTTTGCATTTATAGGTGGAGGAATCGCTTGTTTTCTTGTTTTCAGTCTTTCCTGGAAATCTGGGCTTCACCCATTACGGTTAATTTTAATTGGTGTGGCCATTAACGCTGTATTTACCGGATTAACAGAATCCTTTAACTTCAGAGGCTCTTATTCGGTAACAAGCATTAGCTCTGCAACAACCTCTACATTAAGTATGAAAACGTGGAATGATGTTGAAATTATGGTTATTTTCGGCGGAATTGGGCTAGTTCTTGCTTTCCTTACGTTTGCCTCTTGCAACCTATTAGCACTGCAGGATAAAACCGTAAAAAGCCTCGGCGTCCCTGTGATGCGTCTGCGAATTTTTATTGCAGCAGTCGCCGTTTTGCTCGCTGCCACATCCAGTGCCGTTGCAGGAATGATTGCTTTTATTGGTATTCTTATCTCGCATATCGGCCGGCAGCTTGTCGGTAATGATCATAAGCTGCTTATTCCCTTCTCAGCAGTTGCTGGGGCTTTACTATTATTACTGGCGGATACATTAGGAAGAACAATTATCGCACCGAATGAAATTCCCGCCTCCATCATCATGGCCATTATCGGTGGACCATTCTTGATTTTCTTATTAAGAAGGGAGGATAAACTCAATGAAACTCGATAATATTTCCTTTTCCTACAAAGGCATGGGCAACCAATTATCAAATATTTCAGCTGAGATTATAAAAGGGAAAATTACAACAATCATCGGACCAAACGGCTCTGGAAAATCGACCTTGCTTGGTGTCATGTCTCGTAATCTAGTACCGTCTCAAGGCAATATCATTATGGATGGCAAAGCAATTCAGGAATATAACGCTAAAGACTTTGCAAAAAGGCTAGCCATGGTTCATCAGGAAAATGATGCTCCCAATGATTTAATCGTAGAAAAGTTAATCCATTATGGCAGGATTCCATATCGAAGCTTTTTAAAACAAGATAAGGATAAAGACGAGCAGGCTATTAACTTTGCTATAGCACGAACAAATCTTATAGATAAGCGCCACACTCCCTTCCAGCAGTTATCAGGTGGTGAAAGGCAGCGTGTTTGGCTTGCACTGGCATTAGCACAACATACGCCAATCCTCTTTCTTGACGAGCCAACAACCTATTTGGATATCTACTATCAATTAGAGATTTTAGAGCTTGTTAAGCAGCTAAATGAAGAATTTAATATGACGATCGTGATGGTCTTACATGATATTAATCAAGCCATTCGCTACAGCGACTATTTGATGGTTATGAAGCATGGTGAATTGGTGATGCAGGGAGCCACAGAGGACGTTATTTCAAAAAAATCCATGAAGGAAATTTATAATGTAGATGTTGTTTTAAAAAACGATCAAGATACTGGCCTTTATGTAATTCCAATTGCTAAATAAATGGAACAGTTAAATCTAAAAGTGGGAAGTGGAGACATTGAGCAAACAGAAACAGCATAAAAACAAACTGAAAAGCATCATACAGCGACTGATTACGATCGTTTGCCTCGTGATCTTTATCGCTTCCGCTTTTTACTTAGTAGATGCCTTATACGACTACTATACCAATCGTCAAGTATTAGCAGATATTCAAGATGTATATCGGGAAAGCAAGGAAGATGAGATCGAAATAGGGCCAACTGACTCTGCAGCCACGATTCGTTCTTCCTTCCGTGATATCCTTGCCATTAACAGCGATATGGTCGGGTGGGTCACGATGGACGGAACAATGGTGGATTATCCAATTCTGCAAGCAGAAGATAATGCATATTATTTGCAGCGAAATTATAAAGAAGAGGATTCACGGGCCGGGAGTATTTTCATGGACTATCGTAATGATATAACACAACAAGATCGGAATATTATATTATACGGGCATAATATGAAGGATGGCTCGATGTTCGGACAAATGAAGCGATTTCTAGATGAAGACTTTCTTCAGGAACATCAGCATTTTTACTTTGATACACTATATGGTAGCTACGAGGTAGAAATTTTCTCTGTATACCATACAACAACCGATTTTTATTATATTGAAACTGATTTCGAAAGTGACGAATCGTATCGTACTTTTTTAGATGATATTAAAAAACGTTCTGAAGTTACAACAGATATTGAATTAAGTGCAAAAGACCAAATCATTACATTATCCACCTGTGATTATTTGCTCGATCCAAATGAAGGACGCCTTGTCATTCATGGAAAATTGGTGAAGCAGAATTAAAAATAAGAAGCAGTATACATACCGCTTCTTATTTTTAATTACACTGTCGCTTGCTCCTGCACTGGCGCTTCTGCATTTGCCGAAATCGGATGGCGAACGACTTCTACATCATAGTATGTTATTTTATTTTCAATAATATATTCTGGAATCTCCCGCTTGCGATGGGATTTTTTGAATGCGTCGCTTTTGGTCCAGTTTTTAAAATCATCCATGGAATTCCAGCGTGTCACAACAGATACTTCATCATAATCACGAAGATTCTTCGTAAACATAACTTCTAAGCCAAGGAAACCAGACATTTGCTCAACCATGCCGACTTTCTTAAATCGGTTAATGAGCTTTTCTCCATCACCTTTTGTAATTTTTGATGTGTTTGTCACAATTAACATGTTAGATACCCCCTATATGAAATAATTTTTTACATTACTTTATTAGAAAACCGCCTTCAATTTCTCATCTGACTCCCTTTTTCGCCTATTCGGAACAATAATTGGGTAGCCATCGATATAATTAACGGTTGCGAAAATATTGTAAACTTTTTCGAGAAACGTGGACGTTAATAAGTTTTCTGGAGTTCCTTCAGCTACAATTTCCCCTTGCTTCATTGCGATTAAATAGTCGGAATACGTAGCAGCCTGTTGCAATTCATGATTCACCATGATGATGGCAATGCCATACCGTTGGTTAATCTCCTGCAGTAAATCCATCACCTCAAATTGATGGGCAATATCAAGGTATGTGGTTGGCTCATCTAATAAGAGTATATTTGTCTGTTGAGCAAGCGCCATTGCAATTCGAACTTTTTGCTGTTCACCTCCTGACAGGCTTAAAAACATCCGATCCTGATATTTTTTCGTATTGGTTACTTCCATTGCCCATTGAATAACATTTCTGTCTTCTTCTGAAGTTCTTGTTTCAAAGCGTTTTTTATATGGATAACGCCCAAACGCAATTAACTCCTCTACGGTTAAATTTGGCAGCGACTGCTTCGACTGTGGCATCATTGCCAAGACCTTAGCAAATTCCTTTGCCTTATATTGCTTGGAACGTTTATTGTTTACAATCACATGGCCACTATCTTGCTCAAGGAGTCTAGCAATTAGTTTTAATAGTGTTGATTTGCCAGAACCATTAGAGCCAACAATCGATGTAATTTTCCCTTTTGGAATTTGTACCGTAATATCTTTCAGTGTAAAATAGCCAACTTGGAGTGAAAGATCCTTCGTCGTAATCACTTGATTCATACCATCATTCCCCGCTTTTTTAATAAATATAGGAAGAAAGGAGCTCCTAAACATGCTAGTAAAATCCCAACCGGGAGTTCAATTGGATCAAACAGGGTACGAGCTAGCGTATCTGCAAAGACAACAAGTACTGCTCCTCCCAACGCCGAAAGTGGCAGTAAGAATCGATAATCCTCGCCGAAGATAAGCCGAATAATATGGGGGACGACAAGCCCTACAAAGCCAATCAGTCCTGCCACACTTACTGCTGTTCCCGCTAATAGTGCCGCTAGTACGATAAGTAAAAATCGTTGCCATTCTACTCTTTCACCCAGCAATTTGGCTGAGTCATCACCTAATAGAAGAAGGTTTGCTGGCTTAATTGCCAGTAGGGATAACAGTAATCCAACGATAGCGTATGGTGCCATAAAGCTTAAATGATACCAGCTACGTCCATTTAATCCTCCAGCAAGCCAAGGTAGTACCGATTGGACACGATCACTAAAAATGACCATTAATCCGCTTTGTACTGCGCCTAACAAAGCATTTATTGCTACACCTGCCAAAATAATTTTAAAGGCGGATGCACCACGATCCCATGCGAGTAAATAAATAAGGATTGCTGTTACTAAGGCGCCAATAAAGGCAGTGATGGGGAGCAGGTAGCCAAATTGCGGTAACACAAGCATTGTTATTGTCGCTGCAACACCACCGCCAGCTGTTACGCCAATTATCCCGGGATCTGCAAGCGGATTCTTCATCACGCCTTGCAAAATTGCCCCCGAAACGCCGAGACATGCACCAACGAGCAAACCAATTAACACGCGTGGTAAACGCAATTGTAAAATAATGGTCTCATGTATCGATTCGCCGCTTCCCGTAAGTACATTCCAAATATCTACGAGTGTAATCGGTACGGAACCATAGATTAAGCCAAACACCGACACAGTGATTACTAAAACCGGAAAAAGTGTAATTCCCCACTTTCTTCTTACGGTACGTTGTTCAATGTTCATGATTCATTTGACACCGTGGCTAATAATTCTTCTAATAATTCCATTGCCTCCATTACTCTTGTGCCAGGGTTCGTACCAAATAAATCAGCTGGCAGCACTTCAATATTTCCAGCTTTTACTGCATCCAGGTTATTCCATGCAGGATTCTTCTCCATTTCCTCTATAAATCCTGATTCGACTGCTTCTGGATCACCATGACTCATCAATAAAATATACTGTGGGTTTGCTTCGATAATTCGTTCTGTATTTAATTGGGCATATTGGGGATATGCTTCTAAGCTTTCAAAATCACTAGCGATATTTTCGCCGCCGACAGCCTCCAGTATATTGCCGCTTAATGAATTTGGAAGAGCGGTCATAAAGGTTCCAGGTGCACCATAGACGAGTAATACACGAACTGGATCGGTATCTTCTTTATGTAACGCTTCGATTTTTTCATTGATTTCTGCATTTATGACTTCTGCTTTATCTTGTTTTTGCAGCATCTCACCAAATAACCTAATTTGCTCTTGAATATCCTCAATTGAATTTGCTTCGGTTAATACCATTTGTGCATGTAAACTGTGAATGGATGCTGTGTCTTTGCTATTCATTTGGACATTTCCTAAGACAACATCAGGTTGAACGGACGCTATCTTTTCTAAATCAATTCCATGTGTATTACCAACTTGTTCAACATCCACTGCGCTTTCTGGTACACCAACATCTGTACTCGGTCGTCCTACCAGCTCACCACCTAATGCATAAATAATATCCATCTCCCCACTACTGAGTGCTGCAATCCGCCCAGGAACCTGTTCAAAGGTAACCTCCTGCCCCGCAAAGTCAGTAATGGAATAATTATTTCCCCCATTATTATTTGTTTCACCATTCGCAGATGAATCCGTACAACCTGCTAGGATAGCTACCACAAACAGACATACCAATATATAGATGTTCTTCATATTTATCCCCTTTATCTATAATCCGATTATAATTGATAATGATTTTCATTATCACTAATGTACTTTACATGATAATGAAAATCATTATCAATGTCAATTGTTTTCTTATTATTTTGACACAAATGTTTCACAGTTTATAGTTCGATGGAATCTTTTCCAATGATAGATCGCAGAAGTAAATGAAAATGCTCTGGGATATAGAACCTAGATTGATGCTAGGTTTCCCGGCAACACCATGTTTAAAAACAGACTTTATAAGGAAAACTCCCCAAAAAGCTTGTATGGCGATTTCTCTGATGGAAACTTTACATTGATAACATTGATTTTACGCATAAAAGAGGACTATTCGTGAAAAATATATAGAACAAAAGCGAACGGAGGTAAAATAATGGGTTTAATTAAACCAGGTTTATCATTTTCATTAATCCATCAATTAAAAAGTGACTTAGAAGATTTATCGCATCGAATTGATCGTTTAATGCATGCCATAGATAATCCAAATTCCAGCTTGCTTAATGAATTTGAAGAAATTCATCATCTATTTCATGATATTCAAGTCAGCACGGCTTCCCATTATTTAAATTCTTATTTAGCACCCTTTACGAATCAATTCGGCGTACTTTCAAAGGCAATTCAGCATCTTTCGGACCGAAATCACGGTGCCCTTATTGTCATTCAGCGAAATGACACTCTGGATTCGTATATACATTCAGGAGTTCCTGTTAATGCTGACTTGTCCTTTCCCTTATTAGAATCAATTTTTTATACTGGAAGCCCACTGCATGATGGTGCTGTTTTGGTCTGTGGTTCAACAATTGTTTCAGCTGCTAATGTCCTTCCAGTTTCCAAGCAGATGGTAGTTGAAAAAAAGCTAGGAACAAGACATCGGGCAGCACTTGGACTTTCCGAGTTAACCGATGCTTTAATCCTCGTCGTTTCTGAGGAGACAGGGAGAGCAACATTCGCATTTGCCGGCGAACTATACCCCATTCGCACTAATGGTGCCAACTAATTTTGAAGAAGTTTTGGTTTGCTGCCAATTGCAGACTTCAACATTTTATTTGAGGTTATCAGCACTTTTATCATGAATATCACTTTTTCGTTTTTGGACAAAATCCAGGCACAAAAAAAACAGCCTCTCCAATAAAGGCTGTTTCACTACGCTATGCTTGCATCATTGCTGGTGGGATATCTCCCTCCTGATAGCGATGGTCCAAGTCTACGAATTTATTATATTCTTTCACAAACGCCAGCTCGACTGTCCCGGTTGGACCGTTACGCTGCTTAGCGATAATGATTTCGATAATATTTTGGTTTTCAGTTTCTTTATCATAATAATCATCACGATAAAGAAATCCGACAATATCTGCATCCTGCTCAATACTTCCCGATTCACGAATATCCGACATCATTGGACGTTTATCCTGACGTGATTCAACACCACGGGATAGCTGTGATAACGCGATTAATGGCACCTTCAGCTCACGAGCCAATGCTTTTAATGCACGGGAAATTTCCGATACTTCCTGCTGACGGTTTTCCTTGGAGCTTCCGCTTCCTTGAATCAATTGAAGATAATCGATTAAAATCATTCCAAGTCCATGTTCTTGCTTCAGGCGTCTGCATTTCGAACGAATTTCACTTACACGAACTCCTGGGGAATCATCGATAAAAATACCAGCATTCGATAATGATCCCATGGCCATTGTTAGTTTACCCCAGTCATCAGCTTGCAGCTGTCCATTACGTAAACGCTGCGCATCAATATTACCTTCCGCACAAAGCATACGTTGAACAAGCTGATCGGCACCCATCTCAAGACTGAATATCGCTACATTCTGATCTGTTTTCACAGCGACGTTTTGTGCAACATTCAATGCAAAAGCCGTCTTACCAACAGATGGACGTGCTGCAATGATAATCAAATCATTCGGCTGAAAGCCAGAGGTAATCTTATCTAAATCATGGAAGCCTGTTGGAACCCCCGTAACGTCTCCAGTTTGCTGGTGGAGCTGTTCAATATTATCATAAACATCGATAAGAACATCTTTAATATTTTTAAACGCGCCAGAATTTTTTCTTCCAGATACCTCTAGAATATTTTTCTCTGCGTCGTTTAAGACACCTTCTACTTCATCTTCATGTTCAAAAGTAGACGTAACAATATCTGTCGCTGTACGGATTAATCGTCTCAGTATCGACTTTTCCTCAACAATTTTGCTATAATACTCGATATTCGCAGCAGTCGGCACACTTTCAGCCACCTGCGTTAAATACGTTACACCGCCTGCTTCTTCCAGCTGTTTCTTATCATTTAAATAGGTAGTAACCGTAACGACATCGATTGGTTCGCCTCTTTCTGAAAGATCCATCATCGCCTGGAAAATCCGCTGATGACTAGCCCGATAAAAATCCTCTGGAAGTAATAATTCAGAAGCAGTCGAAAATGCTTCAGGCTCCAGAAAAACAGCACCAATTACCGATTGCTCTGCTTCTATATTGTGTGGTGGTGTTCTGTCTTGTAACGTCTGATTCATTCGGATGCTTCCCCCCTGTTCTTAGAAGTAAAATCAAGCTCTTTTTATCCCCATACAGAAGAAATCGGCTCATTCGCCGATTTCCTTTATTACCAATATCCAACTCGCAATGCATTATTGCTCGCTTACGTGAACCTTAACGGAACCAGAAACTTCTGGATGAAGCTTCACAGGAACTGTTGTATATCCTAATGAACGGATTGGCTGGTCAAGCTCAATTTTCCGTTTATCTAATTTATGTCCATATTGTTTTTGTAATGCTTCGGCAATTTGCTTACTTGTAATAGAACCGAATAGACGTCCATTATCTCCCGATTTCGCCTTAATTTCAATGGTTAGTTCTGCCAATGTATCCTTCAGGTTCATTGCTTCTTCTTTTTCCTGTTGTTCCAATTGAGCATTTTTACGTTTTTTGGCCTCTAGCGCCTTCATATTTCCAGAGGTTGCTTCCTCTGCCAAATTATTTTTTAACAGATAATTTCGGGCATATCCATCAGGTACGTTTTTAACCTCACCTTTTTTTGCCTTGCCTTTTACATCTTTAAGAAAAATTACTTTCATTCTGACTCTCTCCCTTCATAATACTCGTTCAAAATATCGATTAGGAATGCTTCTGAATCATCGATGGTCGTATCCTCTATTTGGGTTGCTGCATTTGTTAAATGCCCTCCACCGTTCATTTTTTCCATGATAACCTGTACATTTACTTCTCCAAGCGATCTGGCGCTTATTCCTATTTTACCATCAGCACGCTCTGAAATAACAAACGAAGCGCTTATTCCAGTCATGGTAAGTAATGTATCTGCTGCTTGAGCAATCATTACAGGACTATAAGACGTACCGGATTCGGCCTTAGCAATCGCAATATGATCACGGTAGATTTTTGCACGTTCAATTATTTTACTGCGTTTTATATAAAGGTCTAAATCTTCTTTTAAGAATTGCTGTACTAAAACGGTATCGGCACCTACAGAACGCAGGTAGGATGCTGCATCAAACGTCCGCGAGCCGGTACGTAATGTAAAGCTTTTCGTATCGACAATTATCCCTGCAAGCAATGCTGTAGCTTCCAGCATCCTTAATTTCGTGCCTTTTGGCTGATATTCCAATAACTCTGTTACCAGCTCTGCGGTCGAGGAGGCGTATGGTTCCATATATACTAATGTAGGGTTATCAATAAAGTCCTCGCCTCTGCGATGATGATCGATAACGACCCTGTACTCTGTTTTATGAAGCAGGCTTTCATCGGCCACCATCGATGGTTTATTGGTATCAACGATAACAAGCAGGCTTCTATTTGTAATAATCTCCTCTGCTCGATCTGGGTCGATAAAATACTTCCATAATTCCTCATCTGCCTTAATCGCGTCAACGAGACGATAAACGCCAGTATCCACATCATCTGGATCAAATACAATATGCCCTTCTACATTGTTTGTTTTCGCGATATTCAGGACACCAATAGCTGCTCCAAGGGAATCCATATCTGGTGATTTATGTCCCATGATAATGACATTATCACTTGCCTTGACAAGCTCTTTTAATGCGTGAGAGATAACACGTGCCCTTACACGGGTTCGTTTCTCCATTGGATTTGTTTTACCACCGTAAAACCTTACCTTCCCCTGATCTTCTTTAATCGCAACCTGGTCACCGCCACGTCCCAATGCGAGATCAAGACTGGATTGGGCAAGCTCGCCTAACTCTGGCAGTGAAATATTCCCGACACCAACACCGATACTCAGCGTAACCGGATTATTTTCAACGCCGTTCATTTCACGAACCTCATCCAAAATATCGAATTTAATTTTCTCCAGCTGCTGTAAAATTTCCTTTGTGCCGACAGCCAAAAATCGCTCCTGGGATGTCCGTTTTAAGTATAGTCCATAACGATTCGACCAATTATTCAAAACGGTTGTAACCTCTGAGTTTAATTGGCTCTTAGCTGTATCGTCCATATTCTGCGTAATTTCTTCATAATTGTCTAAGAAGATAATGGCAAGCACTGTTTGATCATTATGGTAAAGCTTCTGTAATTGCCTCTGATCTGTTCGATCAAGCAAGTAAAGCAATCGTTCTTCTTTTTTTATGATTGTGTGAAACTTATAGCCACCCAATTCGAGCCAAAGACTCTCTTTGTTCTCTTTAATCATCGGAATAATATCTTCCGAAAGTTTATTTAGTGAATCACCTACAAGGGATTCTTCTTCTTCATCACTGAATTGATTCATATAGGGATTAGCCCATTCAATCTGATAATCTTCATTATACAAAATAATACCTAATGGCATCTCTAATAAAGCTTCTTCCCCAACCTTCTTGATCCGGTGTGACATGGTAGAAATATATTTCTCAGTCTCATTAACAATTGCTCTCTCCGTCCTGACACTATAATAAAAGGAAGCGGCTAATACAACAGTCAAAATGAGCCCCAGCATCCACTGGAAATACCAAATGACACCAAGCAGAAGGAGGGATAGCACATAAATTACCCATACATGCCTGCTTAATACTGGCTTATTTTGTAGATTCGGCATTGCGTTCAGCTCCTATTACTCGGGTGCAACCTTATTTTTTGCTTGTCAGGCGATCCCTTAACCTAAATCCTATATCAATTATACCTAAGATTCTTACGAAATAAAGTAGAAATGCTGGAAAAAGTAACGTAAGAACCACAATAAAAATTGGCACAGCTTTTGTTATTTTTTTATGATGCGTATAGAGGAAGATTAGTGAAAATCCTTGCACTGCCATTAAAAGTCCTGTTAGCGCCAATAAATTATGTACAGCTGTATAGTATATACCCGCTGGATTCAAATTGAAAAACGAAATGAATAATGCAAAGAAATAAATCCAGAGTATAGATGTCGGAAATCTTAAGTTACGGAAAGGCGGGAATCGAAGTTGCTTATTCTCCAGTCGATTGATAAATTTATAGCTAATCCATTGACTGAGGAACGCTAATACAATTGCAGTTAATGCAAGACCTACAGGCAGCAACTCAATCAGCATGTCGATTTGCAGCAACAACATTTCTTCTATCTGTTCTGTTTGTCCACCAGTTCCAAATTGTTCCATGATGGATTTGCTAATTTCCATGGAATCTGTAATAATAACTTTCAATTCATCTACCAAATTAACTGAAAAGAAAACTTGGCTAAAAACAAAAACAAACAATAAACCAATAATAAACCCTAATGTGCCCCTCGCCCATGTTTCATAGGCCGATACTTCTTTACGAATTCCAGTCCCAATTGCGATTCCTCCAAGACCTGCTAAAAACGTCATTGGCAAGAAAGCTAAAGTGGCAATTAAAGCCGTTAGAAGCAAGGAGGCAATAAACATTAACCAAGAAGGCTTTCCCCCATGTCTGGCTGTATATAAAATAAATGGTATTGGTAATAAAAACATCCCAATCATCGTTAATATCGGAACGAATATGGTAATTAACAGAAGCATCACGTATATCACTAATAATAATGCTCCATCTGTTAATTTTCGCGATTGATTCATCTATTGCACCTCATCTAATCTAGATTAACTATTCTACTATCATAACATGTTTCGTATTAAAATAGTTGTCGGATTACGCTGAAACGATTCCTCGCAAAGGAAACACAAAATTCGGCATCATTTCTTTCACAGCATCTGTCCTCCATTTACAAATGTCATGTTTTCTTCAACACTATAAGCGCATTTCCAGCTGTTTTCCACTATAATAATATATAAGGATAAAGCTGTTCTTAGTTTATAGCAGCTGACCCTCAAGCATACATAGTTAAGGATGAAAATCATGATCTTTTTGCACGTTTTTTTCAATAGTATAAAACTGCCTAAGAAAGAAGCAATGTTTCGGCTTAATCGAATTGGCATGGATATCGCTGTTATTTATATGTTTTTCCTGCTTGGCCTCGTCTCCATTCCCGCATTGATCAAACAGCTTACTGCAACGAGCGGGCTGGGTGCAGATTTAAATGTTATTTTTAAGCTCATTTACTTTTTTATGTTTTATTATTTGCCATTAACAGTCCTCGTCTTCATTGCCATCTCATTTGTGGCTTATATTGGCAGAGGGATTGCCCACTTTATGGAGCGTAAACTACGCTATTCCATCCTTTGGAAAATGGTTGCATTTACAACAACAATTCCGTTTATTTTATACCTTATCATTGCATTTATTATACCTGTCAGTGATGCTTATCTCCTGCTCACATTTATCTTTTCGGTTGGACTATTATTCAAAATGATTTCTATTTATCCAAAAAGGAGAAAATAAAAGAACCTCAAAATCGGATTTGCATCCTGGTTTTGAGGTTCTTTATAATTACTCAGCTACATATGGTAGTAATGCCATTATACGAGCACGTTTGATTGCAATAGTAAGTTTACGTTGGTATTTTGCAGAAGTTCCAGTTACACGACGAGGAAGAATTTTCCCACGTTCAGAAATGAAACGTCTTAGCAAATCTACATCTTTGTAATCGATGTGTGTAATTCCGTTTGCTGTGAAATAACACACTTTACGACGCTTTGCACGTCCGCGACGAGCTGCCATTGATACCCCTCCTTTTTAAATTCACTGTAGCCGTTTATTTAAAACGGTAAATCATCATCTGATATATCGATAGGCTCTCCATTATTCTTAAATGGATCGTCTTGTGGTTGGTTATTATTTGGTTGAAACTGATTTTGATTTGGTTGATATTGATTTTGATTTTGAAATTGGTTCTGATTTCTATTTTGCTGGTAACCTTGCGAATCCTGTCCGCCAGAAGAAGCACCTTTTGATTCCAAAAACTGTACACTGTCTGCAACAATTTCAGTCACATATACAGTTTTTCCATCTTGTCCTTCAAATGTACGGGTTTGTACTCTACCATCGACACCGATCATACTACCTTTTTTCATGAAGTTTGCCAGGTTTTCCGCTGGTCTGCGCCAAACAACACAGTTAATGAAGTCTGCTTCTCTATTTCCTTGCTGGTTAGAAAAGGGACGATTAACCGCGATCGTAAAGTTGGCTACTGCCACGCCATTTGGTGTATAACGTAAATCAGGATCCCTCGTTAACCTGCCTACTAGTACGACACGATTTAACATCAGAACCACTCCTTATTATTGTTCATCTCGAATTGCAATATGACGAATAATGTCATCAGAGAACTTAGCTAGACGGTCAAACTCATTAACAGCTTCTTCGCCACTGCTGAAGTTAATAATAACATAGTATCCATCACGGTAGTCTTGGATTTCATAAGCAAGGCGTTTCTTGCCTTTTTCATCCACTTTTGCGATCTCCGCGCCATTATCTGTTAGAATTTTGTTGAAACGCTCAATCAATGCTGTTTGAGCATCTTCTTCCATGTCTGGGCGGATGATATACATGATTTCGTATTTTCTCATCCGTTACACCTCCTTTTGGTCTTAGCGGCCCCTATCTATCTTAAACGCAATTTGTTTAATATAATAAGAGCAAGGAATAATCATAATCTAATTACTCACAATAACGTATTATACCAAATCCTGTTTCGTTTGACAAGTATTCGAGAGACACCTAATTGTACGTTTTTTTAAACCAATGATTGCGCCCAGCTCCGGCGACTGGCGAGACTCCCCTCACCTTCGTAAGAATGTTCGACAGTTCGAACCACCCCAAAGTTCGGGGCGCAGTCCGTACATCGCTAACCTGACGCTTCCGTTTTTGTTATTAAACATTAAAGCGGAAGTGAATAACATCGCCATCTTGAACAATATATTCTTTCCCTTCCAAACGGACCTTCCCTTTTTCACGTGCATGTCCCATCGAACCAGCTTCGACAAGGTCTGAATAAGAAACAGTTTCTGCACGAATGAAGCCTCTTTCAAAGTCTGTATGAATAATACCAGCTGCCTGTGGCGCTTTAATTCCTTTGCGGAATGTCCATGCACGGACTTCTTGCTCACCAGCAGTAAAATAAGTTGCTAAGCCTAATAAGCTGTAAGAAGCTTTAATCAGCTTATCTAAACCAGATTCCTCAATTCCTAAATCTTCTAGGAACATATCCTTTTCTTCAGGGTCAAGCTCGGAAATTTCCTCTTCAATTTTTGCACAAATAACAATTACCTCTGCATTTTCCTTAGCAGCATAATCTCTTACCTTTTGCACATTTTCATTCGAATCGGCATCTCCAACCTCATCTTCACTTACATTCGCTACATATAGAATTGGCTTGCTTGTTAGCAAATGCAGCCCTTTTACAATCTTCCACTGTTCATCTGTAAATTCTAACGCTCTAACAGGTCTTTCTGCTTCCAGACCCTCTTTTAAGGTTACAAGAATCTCATGTTCGATAACTGCTTCCTTATCCTTCTGTCTTGCGAGTTTCTCAACACGCTGGAAACGTTTGTTTACCGTTTCCAAGTCAGCAAGAATCAATTCCAGGTTAATGATTTCAATATCATCAATTGGATCAACCTTTCCTGATACATGGGTAATGTTATCATCGACAAAGCAACGGACAACTTGACAAATTGCATCCACCTGGCGAATGTGGGAAAGAAACTGGTTTCCCAAACCTTCTCCTTTGCTTGCTCCTTTTACAATTCCAGCAATATCCGTAAACTCAAATGCGGTTGGTACGGTTTTCTTCGGTTTTACTAACTCTGTTAATTTATTTAAGCGTTCGTCAGGTACTTCTACAATTCCCACATTCGGATCGATCGTTGCAAACGGGTAGTTCGCTGCTTCAGCTCCAGCTTGTGTGATTGCATTGAAAAGCGTGGATTTCCCCACGTTCGGAAGTCCTACGATTCCTGCTGTTAAAGACATTACACTTTCACTCCTTAAGGATTCCATTCATAAAAACGCGTTTGTATACCAATTATAGAATAGTGGCTACTAAAAAGACAAGTAAGTAAAAAACAAAAATAGGTACACTAAGTATACCTATTTCTGCATGTTTACCCTATTACTTTTGGTTTTTCGTATCTCTTTATAAGGATATAATACTATTTTTAGCAGCGTGTAGTCAATTTTAACCATTTATGAAAGCTGGCTTTATTCTAATAATACAGCCTAACTTCCACCACCACTTAATTTTCTGCTTTCTCCAACACTCTTTTCAGCTTTTTAACGAATTCTCTGCGCGGAATCATAACACTATGATCACAGCCAAGGCATTTAATTCGGATATCCATTCCCATCCGAATAACCTTCCAGCGGTTTTCTCCACATGGATGGGGCTTTTTCATCTCTACGACATCATTTAAGTTAAATTCCTTTTCCATCTTTGGATCTCCTTTTTTACATCCATTATACCCAATTTCTAACGGCTTTGCCCTCTATTTTCGCGCTGCAGCGTTTCTCTTTCTTCCTTAGAATAAAGGACAACACGTGGTGATGGCAGCTCAATGCCAGATTTATATAATTTATCTTGAAGCTCCTTCCGAATATTTCGCTCACCGGCCCACTGGAAACCCGGTAATGTATCGGCAATAACCCGGATTACGAAATGGGAGACATCTAAATTTTGTACCCCAATTATTTCTGGTGTACCAACAAGAAAATCATACTTTTCGGGCAATGTTACAGCAACCTCCTGAATAATCCTTTCTACATCAGCAACATCACTTTCATATGGAATATTAATATCAACAATTGATAGACCATTATGAACCGAGTAGTTTGTCACCTGTGTTAAGTTTCCATTTGGGATGATATTCATTTCCCCTGTCCAGCTCAATACCTTTGTTGTACGAAGGCCTATTTCCTCAACCGTACCTTCTATACCTGCAACGGCTACATAGTCTCCAACAGAAAACTGATCTTCAAAAATAATGAAGAATCCTGAAATAATATCTCGCACAAGGTTTTGCGCCCCAAAACCAATTGCTAAACCAAGAACCCCGGCACCTGCAAGCAATGGGCCAATTTCAAAGTTAAAAACACCTAAAATCATTACAATGGCCATAAAGTAAACGACATATGCCACTACATTTTTAATTAGTTTTTTAAGCGTGTTTTCTCGGCGTTCTGAAATACGAATTGGGCCTGTCTTTCGATTAACAAATAATTTATCTACCAGTTTTCTCGTTATCTTCACGATAATCAATGCTAATAAAATGATTAATATAATTTGCAGTGCAGAGGATAACAAAATCCGCCATAGCTCTGGACCCGTTATATAATCCCATGCATTTGTTACTTGATCGTTAATTTCATCCATAGTAAAACCTCCAAACATTCTATCTAACCTTCTCTATTCTTTTCCATATTGGATATAGTAATAGCCTTGTCAATATATACAGATTAAGAATTCCATACAGTGGATAAATCACGCGGATTAATGTTGAGAAACCAAACATAGTTAACGGAATCATGATAATCAATGTAACCATTACAATAAAAAATAATGGTTTTTGAAAATACTGCTGCAAACGTGTCGCAATTCCAAGCATACCAGCAGCAGCCGTTGTAAAGATTGCAAACCAAAGCATAACTGACATAAATATCAGTATCTCTATCGGATAATGCTTCAATATCGCAAATAATGGGATCTCATACAATAAAATTTCTTCTGCAATTTGTATCAGACTATTATTATAAATAAAGGAAATCACACCTAATATCAAACCACTGCCAACACAGGCGAAAATAATCTCTGTTCTGGACTGAACTTTATTTCCAATTGCCCCAAGCACGGCTACAAGCGGAAGTATATTCAGTGCGGTAAATGGAAAAGCAGCCATCCAATTCCGTTGTTCATGCCAGTGTGAAAACAGCGCTAATTCCTGGTCGATCGTAAACATAATCAGAACAGCGAGCATGCCGGCAAGCATGATTGGTAAGATAAACTGATTTACATGCAGCAGACCATTCACGCCTTTTAAAAATAATAGCATGAGTGCGACTACAATAATACCTATACCCCACCAATAGGAGTAATTAAACGCTTGTCCGGTTGCACCGCTTCCAGCAATCATAACAATCGTTGTTGTAAATAAGTATAATAAAATCATAACATCAAATACACCCGTTAACCTAGTCCCAACTATCTCCTCTAACACAGGCAAATAATGCGATGATTTTAATCGATAGCTAATTTCCATAATAACCATACAGCAAATCGAAAAAAATAAACTAAACAATACTATTGCTAAACTGCTTTCATGGCCAAAAAACTGCCATAACTCTGCCCCTGATGCATAACCAGCGCCAATTGTTGTTCCAATAATTAAAAACATCCATTTCAACCCAGCAAAAATCATCTAATATTCCCCCAATATTTTCAGCATTCGTATGTATAGAACGGCGAAATAATCCGTATACTATACCAATATGTTTGTGGAGGATAAGCTATGTATTTAAAGAACCGATTTGAGCAGCCAATAGAGAATTTCCGTATGCCCTATACGGACTCCGAGCTTTCCCATTTAATGTGTAAAAAAATTCTATCCTGGTTTCCAGATACTCCTCGGGAATATATCATTTTGTGCATTGGAACAGACCGATCAACTGGAGATGCACTTGGTCCATTAACCGGTACATTTCTTCAGGAAACAAATCCAAAGCATCTGCATGTTTATGGAACCGTACATGACCCTGTACATGCTGTAAATATGCAGGAAGCGATCACCATGGTGAAAGAGAATCATCGCAATCCTTATATTATTGCAATTGACGCTTGTCTCGGGAGAAATACATCCATTGGCCATATCATTACGGAAAAAGCCCCATTGAGGCCAGGAGCGGCTTTAAATAAAGTTTTACCTACTATCGGAGATATGAATATTACAGGGGTCGTGAATATTAGCGGATTTATGGAGCATTCTATTTTACAAAATACAAGACTATCTGTTGTAATCGATATGGCAAAACAAATTACAGCAATTTTAAGCAATATCGATCAGCGGCTGACGTATAATTATTCGCCTGCCGTTGTTATTTCAAAAAAACACCCGATAAAGAAATGGACCGTGTAATTTTTTGCTTATTATTTATGTCTTATGTTCACTAAATATGCAAGTTTATGAAGCAGGTCACGGACCTACAAAAAACTACTGGCAACGTCAGTCTCTGTTGCCAGTAGTAAATATAACGATCAATTGATTAACCCTTAAACAATTGAATAAGTATAATAAATAGCTCCCACTGTCAAAATCGCAGGCAATAAGTTGCCAATGCGAATTTTTGTGATTTTTAATAGATTTAAACCAATTGCTACAATCAATAAACCTCCAACGGCCGTAACTTCTACTATCAAGCCATTTAGGAAATCCTCTGGCAGCCATTTCTCAATCTGTGTTGCCACCAAGGCAATCGCACCTTGGTAAAGAACAACCGGAATAACCGATAATATTACACCAAATCCCAATGTTGTGGTTAATACTAAAGCGGTAAAACCATCAATTACTCCTTTTGTAATGAGTACGCCGTGGTCACCTCGTATCCCACTGTCCAATGCGCCAATAATAGCCATTGCTCCGATACAAAAAATCAATGTAGCTGTTATAAATCCTTGTGCAACACTTGTATCACTAGCTGAATTCGTAAATTTACTGCCAATCCAAACCCCAAGTCTGTTTAGCCCTTCTTCCAGGTGTATAAATTCGCCGATAATTGCACCTGTAAGGAGACTTAAAAGAATAATAATAATCTGATCGCTTGCAAATGCCATTTGCAGGCCGATCAATATCACGGCAAGGCCTATACCATGCATAACTGTTTCTTTATATCTTTCAGGTATCTTTGTAAAAAACAATCCAAAAATGCAACCTATCAATATGAGTGCCCCGTTTACTAGTGTTCCAAATAAAATCATTTTTGTTCTTCACCATCTTCTATTCGTTATATGTAATTAAACTATCTCCCCTGCATTTATAAATCCTCTTATAAATATTGGTAATAATTATCACTCTGGAAATACACTTTTCGAAACTTATGACCCGTGAGCCTTTTCGAATGTTTCACGTGGAACATTTTTAAATAACCTTCTTTAAAAATAAAATGAAAGACTGATAGCAGATACGATCAGTCTTTCCAAGCACTCTATTTATTTAAATATTCGATAAGACGGTTTAAATCCTCATCCGTGTAAAATTCAATTTCGATTTTCCCTTTTTGCTTACCTCTTTGAATATTAACCGCTGTTCCTAATCGTTCTCTCAATACCGTTTCTTGTTCTTCTAAAAATACGTCCTTTTTTGGTTTTTCTTTTTTAACTGGCTGTTTTTCATTCAGCTGAATAATTAATTTCTCAACCTGACGAACATTCAGCTTTTCATGACGAATTTTATTTACTAATGGAAATAATTTATCCTTGTCCTTCAAACCCAATAGCGCTCGCCCATGCCCCATTGACAACTCTCCATTATTAATATAGGCAACAACCTGTTCTGGCAACGAAAGCAATCGAACCATATTGGCTATATGTGGTCGACTCTTCCCTAATCTTCTTGAAAGCTCTTCTTGTGTGATTTTTAACTCTGTCATCAAGTTTGCATATGCTTGTGCTTCTTCAATTGGAGTAAGATCTTCGCGCTGCAGGTTCTCCAACAGAGCAATTTCCATCATTTTTTCATCTGTCAGCTCTTTAACAATGACTGGAATTGTTTTTAAACCAGCTTCTTTAGCAGCTCGAAAACGTCTTTCACCTACAACAATTTCATATCCTTTGATACTTTTGCGCGCAACCAAAGGCTGAATAATGCCGTATTCTAAGATAGACTCTTTCATTTCCTCGATTGCATCCGCATGAAAAGTTTTTCTCGGTTGATAAGGATTTGGTCTGCATTCTGTGATAGCAATTTCTTCTATTGAACCAGCTTCTTCTTGCTCGTTTTCATTCAGAAACAAAGCATTAAGTCCTTTACCCAACCCTTTGGCCATTTGCCATCACTTCCCTCGCTAATTCAAGATAAACCTCTGCACCTCGGGATTTAGGATCGTAACTGATGATTGGCATTCCATGACTAGGCGCCTCTCCTAATCTTACATTCCTCGGTATAATAGTTTTATAGACTTTATCTTGAAAGTATTTTTTTACTTCTTCAATTACTTGGATACCTAAATTTGTTCTTGCATCAAGCATTGTTAGTAATACACCTTCAATCATCAACTGTTTGTTCAAATGCTTTTGAACAAGACGAATGGTGTTCAGCAATTGACTAAGACCTTCCAACGCATAATACTCACACTGTACTGGGATCATAACAGAATCAGAGGCAGTAAGCGCATTAATCGTTAGCAAACCTAAGGAAGGCGGGCAATCTATAATAATATAATCATAGTTTTCTTTTAAACTTTCAAGTGCCCTCTTCAAACGAATCTCCCTTGAAATAATTGGTACTAATTCAATTTCTGCACCAGCCAATTGAATGGTTGCAGGTATGATATCTAAATTGTCTATATTGGTTGATACAATTACCTCTTCTGCAGGTAAATCTTCAACAAGTACATTATAAACACAATTACTAGCGTCTGCTTTATTAACTCCTACCCCACTTGTTGCATTTCCTTGTGGATCTGTATCAACAAGTAATACTTTGTTTCCTAAAGATGCAAGACAAGCACTAAGGTTTACAGATGAAGTTGTCTTTCCAACGCCACCTTTTTGATTTGCGATGGCCAATATTTTTCCCATGTTGACACCTACCTAACTATATACATTCTATATTATCACTAATTGAATAAAAGCGACTATCTTTTTTTCTTTTTTTGTGAAATTGTAATGATAAAATTGTAATTTATCAGCTGAAATTATACCCAGTTATGCAAAACACCCATCTTTCAATAAAGATGGGCTAAGAATAAATAGTATGATTAATATTATTTCTTTTTAGGTATTTTAATTGTGATTTGATAGTAGTCGTCTAGCTCTTTTTCATCGGATTCTACTTCTACCCCAGTATCTGATACCATGTTTAAGGACTGACGAATGGTATTCATTGCTATTCGAATATCCTTATTGATTCCTTTCAGTTTTGGGCGTTTCTTTGTTTGCTCTTTTGGCTCATTCATTTTAGCAATTCGCTCTTCTGTTTGTTTCACATTTAAATCATTATCGATAATGACCTGCAGAATAAGTAATTGCTGTTCAGGTTCTTTGAGCTTGATTAATGCACGTGCATGTCTTTCAGTTATCGTTTTATTTAATAAAGCTGTTTGAACTTCCTCTGGAAGCTTTAAAAGCCTTAGTTTATTTGCAATTGTAGATTGATTTTTGCCTAATCGTTGTGCCAATGCCTCTTGGGTCAATGAATGCAGCTCTAAAAGTTTCGCATATGCTAATGCTTCTTCAATAACGGTTAATTCTTCTCGTTGCAGGTTTTCAATTAGTGCCACAGACGCTGTCTCTGCGTCAGACATATCACGAATGATAACAGAAACCTTTTCCCAGCCTAGGGATTGAACAGCTCTCCATCTTCGTTCACCAGCAATCAGCTCGAAGTTCTCATCATCTAGCTTTCTGACTACTATCGGCTGGATCATTCCATGAGTATGAATGGTTTGAGCCAATTCCTTTATCTTTTCTTCATTAAAAATGGTTCTTGGTTGAAAACGGTTCGCCTGAATTCGATCTACTGGAAGCTGTATCACTTCATCTGGATTGAATTCTTCCGTTTCCTCTATTTCAGGGCTCCCTTTATCCCCTAAACCAAATATCCGATTAAAAGGATGTACCACTTACCTGACACCACCTTCATAATTTAACAAAATAAAATCATCTATGTATAAAAATTGTTTCACGTGAAACAATTGAATGTCTATCTAAACTAAATTAAGTATAGCATAAAAGGATTCAATAAGAAAAAACGCGCCAGCATTCTGCTGCTGAGCGAATATAATTACCTTATATTACATTTATTTTACCACATTTGTCCCCAAAAAAGTAATGAATCTTTCGTGAAAAAAGATTCATTACTTTGAATGAAAAAAGAAATTCGTATAGCAATAAATCTTTACTATACGAGTTTCAAAACAAAATGTTTTTATTCTATTGGTTCTTTATTCGGAAGACCTGCTTTTCTAGGGTACTTTTTCGGTGTCTTCCGCTTTTTGCGAATCACAACAATGGAGCGTTCACTTTCCTCTTGTGGCAAGGCAAAGTTATGGATAGCTTCTAATTCCCCACCGAGCAGCTCTATTGCCTTCTCCCCTACTTGCAGTTCTTCCTTCGCTTGGGATCCTTTCATCGCAATGAAAACCCCCGACTTCTTAACTAGTGGTAGACAAAGTTCACTTAATACCGACATTCTCGCAACTGCTCTTGCAGTTACAATATCAAATGATTCTCGAAATGTGCTGTTCTTTCCAAAGTTCTCTGCTCGATCATGGTAAAATGCTACATTCGTTAAGTTTAGCTCTGCTGCCAAGTGATTTAAAAATCCTATTCGTTTTTGTAAGGAATCAACGATTGTTACTTTTAAATGCGGAAAACAGATTTTTAGTGGGATACTTGGAAACCCAGCCCCTGCTCCAACATCACATATATGTAATTCTTTACTTAAATCATAATGAAACGCAGCTGTAATACAGTCATAGAAATGCTTTAAATAGACTTCTTCTTCATCTGTAATCGCTGTTAAATTAATTTTTCCATTCCATTCTACTAGTGTTCGAAAGTACGTTGAAAATTGCTTGAGTTGTTTACCCGTTAATTCAATTCCTTGTTCACTTAATGCAGCTGCAAATTGTTCTGGATTCATTCATCAACAAGCTCCTTCTGTATAATGGAAGAATAGCGACGTACCAACATACGTCGCTATCTCCTTATATAAACTTAGTTTGCAATCCGTGCAATATTTCCCTGTTGAATATATACAAGCAAGATGGATATATCGGCAGGATTAACGCCAGAGATCCGAGACGCTTGACCTACTGAGAGCGGACGAACCTTTTTCAGCTTCTCTACCGCCTCTGTTGCCAATCCATGAATAGCATCATAGTCAATATCATCTGGAATCTTTTTGTCTTCCATTTTTAGCATTCGCTCTACTTGCTCATTTGCCTTTCTAATATAGCCTTCATATTTCACTTGAATTGCTACCTGCTCTTGCATTTCACTTGTCAATTCCGCATTCGCTTCTATCATTTTTTCAATAAGATCATAGCTCAGCTCTGGTCGCTTCAATAAATCATAAGCTTTTACGGCTTCTTTTAATGGTGTAGCTCCAGCGCTTTCCATAATTGCTTTTACAGCTTCTGTTGGTTTGATTGTAAGTTTTTTAAGTCGTTTTTTCTCCAGCTCTACGAAGCTTTTCTTTTGTTGGAACTTAGCATAACGTTCTTCAGAGATTAATCCAAGCTCATATCCGATATCTGTCAGACGTAAATCTGCATTATCGTGACGGAGCAATAAGCGATATTCCGCACGTGACGTTAATAAACGATACGGCTCATTTGTGCCCTTTGTAACTAAATCGTCAATAAGAACGCCAATATATGCTTGGGAACGATCCAGAATAACTGGCTCTTTGCCGAGTACTTTTGCTGCTGCATTAATACCAGCCATAATCCCCTGTCCTGCAGCTTCCTCATAGCCAGATGTACCATTAATCTGTCCTGCAGTAAACAGTCCTGGAATTTTCTTTGTTTCCAATGTTGGCCAAAGCTGTGTAGGCACGACTGCATCATATTCAATCGCATAGCCAGCACGTATAATGACGGCATTCTCAAGACCTGGTACTGTTTTTAGCATTTCTTCCTGAACATATTCAGGTAATGAAGTAGATAACCCTTGCACATAAACCTCTTCCGTATCTCTTCCTTCTGGTTCCAGGAAGATTTGATGACGCGGTTTATCATTAAAACGAACAATTTTATCCTCAATTGATGGACAGTAGCGTGCACCTGTTCCACGTTTCGCACCGGAGTACATCGCAGAAAACCCTAAATTGTCGTTAATTACTTTATGCGTAAATTCATTGGTATAAGTTAACCAGCATGGAAGCTGATCCGTAATTTGCTCCGTTGTTTCATATGAGAATGACTGTGGATTGTCATCCCCTGGCTGAATTTCCGTTTTGGAATAATCAACTGTATGACTATTCACACGTGGTGGCGTACCTGTTTTAAATCGTGTTAATTCAAAGCCAAGCTCTTCTAGGTTCTCAGAAAGCTTCACAGAAACACGTTGGTTGTTTGGACCACTTTCATATTCTAAATGTCCCATCAATACTTTACCACGCATAAAGGTCCCTGTCGTAATAATGACAGCTTCTGCAGTATAAGTTGCCTTTGATTCTGTGACAACTCCTTTACATACACCATCCTCAACGATTAAAGAGTCTACCATTCCTTGACGAACTGTTAGATTTTTTTCATTTTCAATCATTTTCTTCATTTCTCGCATGTAAATTGGCTTATCAGCTTGTGCACGCAAGGCTTGTACAGCAGGGCCTTTACCGGTATTTAACATCCGCATTTGGATGTAGCTTTTATCAATCACTTTACCCATTATCCCACCAAGTGCATCAATTTCACGAACAACTATCCCTTTGGCAGGTCCACCAATTGATGGATTACATGGCATAAAAGCAATCATATCGATATTCAATGTCAGCATTAGCGTTTTAGCACCCATTCTTGCTGCAGCAAAGCCAGCTTCGACTCCAGCATGACCAGCGCCAATTACGATTACATCATAATGACCAGCATTGTATGTCATCCCATTCATCCTTTCTTCATCATTAACTCTTATTTAATTTCCCATACTTATAATCTATTTTCCTAAACAGAACTGCGAGAATAACTGATCAATTAAACTGTCACTCGCAGTATCTCCAATAATTTCACCTAAAAACTCCCATGTTCGGGTTACATCAATTTGCACGATATCCATCGGCATTCCAAGTTCAATACCTTCCATTGCATCCTCTAACGCAACTTTTGCTTGCTGAAGTAATTGGATATGTCTTGCATTCGAAACATAGGTTAAATCACCTGTCTCAATTTCCCCTGCAAAAAACGTATCGGCAATTGCCTGTTCCAATTCATTTACCCCTTCTTCTTCGATTAAAGAAGTCGTAACAAGCGGCCTGTCTCCTGCAAGCTCTTTAACTCGATCCATATCCAGCTTCTGTTCCAGATCTGTTTTATTTATAATAACGATATATTCAAGACCGCTTACTGCTTCAAAAAGTTTAAGGTCCTCATCTGTTAATACATCATTGTTATTTAGTACAAATAAAATTAAATCGGACTCTTTTAGTACTTGCCTTGAACGCTCGACACCGATTCGTTCCACAATATCCTCTGTTTCACGAATTCCAGCTGTATCGACCAACCGAAGAGGAACACCGCGTACATTGACATATTCCTCAATTATATCACGAGTTGTACCTGGAACATCTGTAACAATTGCTTTATTTTCCTGTACAAGTGTATTCATTAACGAAGACTTCCCGACATTTGGTCTGCCAATAATTGCTGTAGAAAGACCTTCACGTAAAATCTTCCCTTGTTTAGCGACACTTAATAATTCATCTATCTTCTTATGAACTTCCTTTGTTTTCGTACGCATCATTTCGTGGGACATTTCTTCCACATCATCATACTCTGGATAGTCAATGTTCACTTCTACATGGGCAACTGTCTCAATCAATTCCTGACGAAGCTTCCCGATCAAACCAGACAAGCGACCATCCATTTGTTTCAATGCAACAGACATGGCACGATCTGTTTTCGCCCGAATCAGATCCATAACTGCTTCAGCCTGTGACAAGTCAATTCTTCCATTTAAAAATGCACGTTTTGTAAATTCACCTGGCTCAGCCAAGCGTGCACCAATGCTTAAAATCAGCTCCAACACTCGATTTACAGCGACCATACCACCATGACAATTGATTTCGACTACATCTTCACGGGTAAATGTTTTCGGTGCGCGCATCACAGAAACCATAACTTCCTCAGCAATCTCATTTGTCTTTGGATCAACAAGCTTCCCATAATGAATCGTATGAGAATCTACCTTGTTTAAATTTTTCCCTTTAAAAACTCGTGCTGTCATTGAAACTGCCTCAGGACCGCTCAATCTTACAATAGCTATTGCCCCCTCACCAATCGGGGTTGATATCGCAGTAATTGTATCTGTCTCCATCACCATCACCTCCAACATTTTTTAATGCTTTATCTATATTAATGGACCATAATTTAAATTTACGTCACTAACAAAATAGAATAACATAATTTCATCAAAAAATAAACTTATCCACAATTATTTTTTAAGTACATATACATCAAAAAAAGGCAGAAGGTTATCCACATGTGAATAACCTTCTGCCTTTTTCTTAATAAGTTAGGTGTTGATAAGCGTTTTTACTTATATTTCTTATCCTGCTATCAATTCGAATACCCTTTCATAGGCATCATAAATTTTATCTGCCTCTTCTTCTAGATGCAATTCATCCTGATACATATAAACAAACAAATCCATTTCATAAAAATCAATTAGAATTGCTACAAATGCTTTCGGTAATGTCTCCCACGAATAAACCATATCCAGGACTGATTCCAGCTCTTGAAATATTTTTTCAAATTGTTGCTCATCCAAACCCTTACTGTTACGTAGTTTCTCAAAAAAATGCCCATCTTCATTTAAATATTTAACTAGGTTTGTAAAAATCTGGTTCTCTTTTAGGTCCGGCTCCCCTGTTTCTTCTAAGCATTTTGTGATTAGTGACTTTATATTTTTAGCTGCCTTCAAAATTCTTTCTGATTTCTCTCCCGCATAATTTAGCGAGAAATTATATAGTTCATCATAAAGCTCTATCAACGCTGTAGCTGCTTTTTTTGATATACTGCTTATTCCTTTCCATTCCTTTTCAAATAAAGCCAGCATTTCAGCAACCTTTTCGTATGCCTTTTCGTTAAAACCATCTCCTGTTCGAAGGTCAACAAGCAAATTTAATGCTGATTGCTCAAATTCCTCGATTTGCTCATTTATTTCTCCCATCATCTCACGCTCCTTTAAGATAACCTATGCCTATTCCAGTAATTCCGATGGCCTGCCTAATAGCTTAATTGCTGCACTTGGAATTTCATATTCCACCAATAACTCCTGCGATGCGTTAGCATATCTTCTAACCTTCTCCCACGGTTCACCTTTTGAATTTACGAGATACTTTTCTTGAATTTTTGGATCTGTTAAATCATAATACGTGTTTTTCACCTTGCTTAAGTCAATTTTTACGATACGAAGGTCGTGGGCGCTTCCCTTATCCATAATATTTGATGTGGCGTTTTTCAGCGCTACCTCTAAGCTTTTCGTTGTAGAAATATATTTCGAACCTTTGAAATTCTTCTTGCCGCCATTATTAACATGCCCAGCAATGGTTATATGCTCGCGTTCAGGGGCTTTTGCAAAGATGCCTTTCGTCGGATCCTCGTCTTCTCGTAAAACCCGATAAACAGTATTGCCATTGGAATCTTCATCAATTTCAATATCGTCAATTGTTTCTTTAGCTTGATCCAACGTATTATTGACGTCATCAACTGCATCTGACGAATCATCATTCCCAGTGAACTCGCCGACTGCATCATCCACTGTTGTCATTAATTCACTAATATAACTAACAATGTTATCAAATACTTCTTTAATATTCTCTAAAGCCGTATCAATTGTTTCCCCTACATCATCAAACCAATCCGTAACAGTGTCCCAAACTGTTTCCTCTATATCCGTGGCAGTTGTTGCTATAGAACTTGCTAAATAGGTGGTTTCTACATTCTCACTGGCATAAGCAGGAAAGCTAAATTCCTCAGCCTTTGTAGCTGTTGGTTGAAAAAAAGGAATAATACATACCGAGAAAAATATAAGAAACGCAGTAATTATCAGAAAATGGTACCTTTTCACTTTTGTTCCCTCCTCTATTTTTATTCAGTCAGGAAATAGCTATATCATCAAATTCTATTTCCGTAGTCACAAGTCTATGTAAATCTGCTCTTTAACTGACGAAATTGTCTTATTACTTATTTAGTATACCGAATTTTCCGAAAAAATAGTTGTTATGATCATGAATGCTATGACAGATAAGCTTCTTAAATTGCAATAACGATACTATGTTTTCTAATTTTTCCACATACTAAAAATACCACAGCACTCTATCCTGTGGTATAGTCGAAAAGAGCTAGTTTTAAGTAGTTATATTTACACAAAAACCTCCTGGAGACAGTCTCCAGGAGGTTTCTTTATGGTTTAATGACGATATGCCGATGTGGCTCTATTCCATCTGAGTACGTTGATACGTCATTATTTTCTTGCAATGCACTATGAATAATCTTTCGTTCAAAAGCCGGCATTGGCTCAAGAGCAACTTTTTTATTTATGCGCTTTGCTTTATCTGCCATTTTATATGCCAAGGATTCGAGTGTTTCTTTTCTTCTGCCTCGATATCCTTCTGCATCTAATACAACGGTGTAGTAAGCTTTTTTATCTTTATTAATTGCAAGATGCAATAAATATTGCAAAGCATTTAGAGTTTGTCCCCGTTTTCCAATTAAAATGGCGATATTATCGCCAATCAATTCATAGGTAACCTGGTTCCCCTCTACCGTCGTCTTTACGTCAACAGAAAGATTCATGTTGCTTGCTATTTCTTTAATCAGCTTCTCTGCTTCTTGTATGGGATTTTTGGCTATTGTCACTTTCACAACGGCACGCTTCGATCCAAATATGCCGAGTACACCTTTTTTCCCTTCATCGATTACATCTATTTCTACCTGGTCCTTCGTGGTGTTTAACTGCTCTAATGCCGATTGGACCGCTTCTTCGACTGTTTGTCCACTAGCAGTTATTTCTCTCACTATTTTCTCCTCCATTACTTATTCGTCATCATCGGTTTGTTAATGAGAAGTGTTTGAACAACCATAAAGATGTTACCTGTTACCCAGTATAATGCTAACGCTGCTGGGAAGAAGAATGCCATAACACCAATCATAATTGGCATTACATAAAGCATAACCTGCATTTGCATTGCCATTTGCGGATTTTGCTTGGAGGCAGAATTTGTTGACATCATCAGTTTTTGCTGCAAGAACGTAAATGCAGCTGTTAATATTGGTAAAACATAGTCTGGCGAACCAAGTTCAAACCATAGGAAGTTATGAGTACTAATTTCAGTAGTACGCATAATTGCATGATACATTGCAATTAGGATTGGCATCTGCACAAAAATCGGCAAACAACCGGCAAGTGGATTTACACCATTTTTCTGAAATAGTTCCATTGTCTCCTGCTGCAGCTTCTGCTGTGTATTAGCATCCTTAGAGCTATGTTTCTTTTGAATTTCCTGAAGCTTCGGCTGAATTTCCTGCATTGCTTTTGAGCTTTTTAATTGTTTAATACTTAACGGTAAAATCAATAAACGAATCAAAATCGTTACAATAACAATCGATAGTCCATAACCTTCATTAAAGATTTCAGCTATTTTAATAATTACCCAGGATAGCGGGTAAACAAAAATCGTATTCCAAATTCCTTCACTTTCGGCTGTAATCGGTTGATTTACCTCCGTACAACCAGAAAGAATTGCTACTAAACCTACGAAGGTTATCAGCAATAAAATCTTTTTACGCAATTTATTTCCTCCTTCATATGACCCTCACACGCTCTACCTGTTATTTTATCCTAATTACACATAAGATTCTATCTTAAAATGACTTTTTCCTATTTATTTAAAAGCTTTTCCTTATACAACAAATGTATCAAGCTCTTTTTGATTTCCTCAAAGCCCATATCCTTTGTTGGATTTCTAGCAATAATTACGATATCATAAGGGTTTTCAATGTTATTCTCTAGTTCCTGGAAGGCTTGTCTTAAGTAACGCTTAATTCTATTCCGCGTTACAGCATTTCCTATTTTTTTACCAACAGAAAGACCAATGCGAAAATGCTCCTGATCTATCTTCTTTACATAATAGATAACAAGCTGTCTGTTAGCAAAGGATTTCCCATGCTTAAACAAGTACTGGAATTCTTCATTTTTTTTAATACGAAACGCTTTCTTCATCTTTATCACCTTTATTTATACTTAAACAAAACCGCTTGCAATAAATTATGTAGAAAAAAGGCAGCTGCAGACACTGCCTTTTCTCTTATTCTTCCGCCAAAAAGCAGAAAAAGACCACTGACTTTTCAGTGGCCTATGCAGATAATACTTTTCTTCCTTTACGACGACGGCGAGCTAAAACATTACGTCCGTTTTTTGTACTCATGCGCGCGCGAAAGCCATGTACTTTTTTGCGTTTACGGTTATTTGGTTGAAACGTTCTTTTCATTTATTCTGCACCTCCCCAAGGGATCCCTTTATAATATCTGAATTTAAATAATAACTAATCCAATAGACAGTCCTTGACATTATACGAAAAACAGCCATCATCTGTCAACTTAGATTTCGAATTTCTTTATCCACAGCTGGTGTTTATAATTTCTTTTGGATTTTTTTCTATCCACAATAGCTATTTACAAGTTAAGCACAAAATATAGTAGTGTGGATAGTTGTTGTGCACAAGGTCTTGAATATGTGGATAACTATCCGATAACCATTGCTTTATTCACTTTTATTTGATATTATATTTATGTTTTAATCTGTGGAAATCAAAAACAGCAGTAAAAGTTATTCACATTCTGTGGATAATATGTGGATAGTTGTTCACAGTACATCGTATAACCTTTTCCACATATTTGTGGATAACGTTTATAAGCATTATTCTTCTTTATTATTCATATGATTCGCTATCCACAAGTATTTATTTGCCACAGCTATGAAAAAGAGATTTCAACTACCCAAATATTTTTACCTTGTATATGTCAACATATGTTCTACAACATATATATGTCATGCCTTTCCGTCTTATTCAAGATTGAGAGAGGCTTTTTCTGTCATGAACAAAAGCGGAAGCGCCCGGTTAGCGACGTGCGGACTGCGCCCGAACTTTGGGATAGTTCAACGGGTCGAACATTCTTACGAAAGATATAAAGGAAACGAGACGACCGTAAGAAGTCGATGCCCGATTTCACCGCAAGGGTATAAGTGCGACTAAGCCTCATGTCTTGCCAGTCAGCAAGTCTTCTTTATTGTACGAAGGTGAGGGAAGTCTCGCTAGTCGCTGGGCGCTGGAGCTGGACATGCATAAACCAATTTGAAAGGAGTGAGCTAGATTTTGGAAAACATCGAAGAATTATGGGTTGCTACACTTGAGAAAATTGAAGAAAAAATTAGCAAACCCAGCTTTGATACGTGGTTAAAAAACACAAAGGCTGAAGCTATTGAAAAAAATACATTGATTATATCAGCACCAAATGAATTTGCTAGAGATTGGCTGGAAACACAGTATACAGAACTCATATCCGATATTCTTGGTGAAGTCACTGGTACCAAATTAGATACAAAATTTATCATCCCTACTTCAAATACGGAAGTAGATGATACAAAACAAGTGGCAAACCCAAAAGCCGAATCCAGCACAAATGATATGCCTAAATCCATGCTTAATTCCAAATATACATTTGATACTTTCGTAATCGGCGCAGGAAATCGATTCGCCCATGCTGCGTCCTTAGCTGTAGCAGAGGCACCCGCTAAAGCTTATAACCCACTCTTTATTTATGGTGGCGTTGGACTTGGAAAGACCCATCTAATGCACGCGATCGGGCACTATGTTCGTGAACATAACCCAAAAGCAAAGGTTGTCTATTTAACATCAGAAAAATTTACAAATGAATTTATCAATGCCATTATGGACAACAAATCAAATAGTTTCCGTAATAAATATCGGAATATCGATGTTCTATTGATTGATGACATTCAATTTATTGCTGGAAAAGAGTCGACACAGGAAGAATTCTTCCATACATTTAATGCCTTGCATGAAGAAAGTAAACAAATTATTATCTCAAGTGATCGGCCACCAAAGGAAATTCCAACATTGGAAGATCGATTGCGCTCACGCTTTGAATGGGGATTAATTACCGATATCACGCCACCAGATTTAGAAACGAGAATTGCAATTTTAACCAAAAAGGCAAAGGCTGAAGGACTGGACATTCCAAATGAGGTTATGCTTTATATAGCAAATCAAATTAATACGAATATCCGTGAATTAGAAGGGGCGCTTATTCGCGTTGTTGCATACTCCTCACTTGTTAATCAAGATATTGATGCTTCTCTTGCTGCAGATGCGTTAAAAGATATTATTCCGAGCAGCAAGCCAAAAGTAATAACCATTCAGGGGATCCAAGAAGTTGTAGCGGAGCGATACAATATTCGTATAGAAGATTTTGCAGCAAAGAAACGTACTAAATCCATTGCTTTTCCTAGACAAATTGCAATGTACCTTTCAAGGGAACTTACCGACTTTTCTTTACCAAAGATAGGTGAAGAATTTGGTGGACGAGATCATACAACAGTCATTCATGCACATGAAAAAATCTCGAAGCTACTTGAAGAGGATTCCGATTTAAATCGTGATATTGAGGATATAAAAGAAACATTAAAAACAATTTAGCCTGCTATCCACATGTGAATATTGTTTATAACTGTGCAAACATATAAACAAGTTATGCACATGTGGAAAACTTTGTTGTTTTTGAGTGAATTGCACTTATCCACATAATCACAGCGCCTATTACTATTATTACTATTTTTTATATAATAATAAATATATATAAATACATGTTCAAAAAGAAAATACTAACTTATGAACAATCTATAAAAGAACTTCCAAATTAGGAGGATATTTTCATGAAATTTATTATCAAACGTGATCGATTAATTGCAGGAATACAAGATGTTATGAAGGCAATCTCATCGAGAACCGTTATTCCAATTCTTACTGGAATGAAAATTGAAGCAAAACAGCATGGAATTACATTAACAGGAAGTGATTCCGATATTTCCATTGAGTCTTACATACCTGCTGAAGAGGATGATATGGTGTATGTAGAACAAATTGAGGAAGGGCAGATTGTATTACAAGCAAAATATTTCCCCGATATTGTTCGCAAATTACCAGAGAATACAGTGGAAATTGAAGTTGATTCGAATCTGAAAGTTACGATTCGCTCTGGAAAAGCTGAATTTAATCTAAATGGTCAGGATGCCGAGGAATACCCACATTTACCAAAACTACAGACTGATGATAGCTTTGAGATGCCGATTGATTTACTAAAAAGCATGATTAAGCAAACCGTATTTGCTGTATCCACAATGGAAACTCGACCAATTTTGACAGGTGTTAATTTGAAATTAGTCGACAAAGTTCTATCTTTTACAGCAACTGACAGCCACCGTTTGGCAAAAAGGGAAATTCCTGTCGCAGATGCAAACATTGAATTTCAGCAAGTTGTTGTCCCAGGGAAAAGCTTAAACGAATTATATAAAATTTTAGATGATACCGAAGAAACGGTTGAAATTAGTGTTACAAACAATCAAATTCTTTTCCGTACGAAACATTTAAATTTCTTATCTCGTTTGCTTGATGGGAATTATCCAGAAACATCCCGATTAATTCCAGAACAAAGTAAAACGAAGATTCAAGTAAAAACAAAGGAATTACTTAACACAATTGATCGTGCTTCGCTTCTGGCAAAAGAAGAACGCAATAATGTCGTTCGATTATTTACACCAAATGAATCAATCATTGAGATCTCCAGTAATTCACCTGAAGTTGGTAATGTTGTAGAAGAAATCGGCATCCAATCTATGGAAGGCGAAGAGCTGAAAATATCATTCAGCTCGAAATATATGATTGATGCGTTAAAAGCAATTGAATACGATGAAGTAATCATTGAATTCACAGGTGCGATGCGGCCTTTTGTCATTCATCCACTTAACGAGGATTCGATACTGCAATTAATTTTGCCGGTACGTACATTTTAATACCTAAGGAAAAAGCTCTGTTAAGGGCTTTTTTTCGTTCATAGCAAAATATAAGCCCTTTTTACGGGTTTTTATGACAATTAGAGGTCTTACCTTTCCTTTCCCCGAAAACTTTAGTAAAATAGGTATATAAGGCAATTAAAAGGATGTATACGGCTGGGGAATCGAAATTCTGTTTGATTCGCTTCTAAGTCAGATTTTTACCACACATTAAAGGGCTGTAATATCCTCATCTCCCGGTCTGAGGAAACGAATCACATGAAGATGGAGAATAAAACAGCCTGTAAATTCCTGATTCTGCTCCATGGAACTCCCATGGAATGAAGTTTCGCTTTACCACATCATCTGCAGCGATGTGCCTATAAAATAACATAAGAATTGGTGATGAACATGCATGAAGAAATTAAAATAAATACAGAATACATTACTTTAGGTCAATTTATTAAGCTGATTAATATTCTGGAATCTGGTGGAATGGTGAAGGCCTTTCTGGCAGATGTAGGTGTGTTGGTAAATGGAGAATTGGAACATCGACGCGGAAGAAAGCTTTATCCAAAGGATGTAGTTGAAATAGAAGATGTTGGAACTTTTATCGTTGGAAGCTGATTGCATCCAGCACTTTCTGACGTGGTTGACTAGAATTTAATTTTATTGGTCATCATGCATGCAGCATGTGAAGTTTTTACCAATGAAATGATGGAAAAAGAGGATTAATTTGCATGCACATTGAACAGCTTCAATTAACAAATTACCGTAATTATGAAAAATTGGATATCTCTTTTGATGATAAGGTAAACGTTATTATCGGCGAAAATGCCCAAGGGAAAACAAACCTGATGGAAGCAATTTATGTAATGGCCTTTACCAAATCACATCGAACTCCACGTGAAAAGGAGCTTATCGGGTGGGATAAAGAGTATGCTAAAATAGAAGGTAGAATAACCAAACGCAATCAATCCATTCCCCTTGAAATCATTATTTCTTCCAAAGGAAAAAAGGCTAAATTAAATCGTCTCGAGCAAAAGCGCTTAAGTGATTATATTGGGGCGATGAATGTTGTGATGTTTGCCCCAGAGGATCTAACCCTTGTCAAGGGACCTCCACAAATACGCAGACGTTTTATCGATATGGAGCTCGGTCAAATTCAACCGAGATATATTTATCATTTAGGACAGTATCAAAAGATACTGAAACAGCGCAATCATCTATTAAAACAAATGCAAAAAAAACGAACCACTGATTTTACAATGCTTGAGGTACTATCCGAGCAATTGATTGAACATGCCTCCACATTATTGGAAAGACGGTTTGTTTTCATGGATTTATTACGCAAATGGGCAAAGCCAATTCATCACGGAATCAGCAGAGAGCTTGAAAACCTTGAAATTCACTACAGTGCTACAATAGAAGTATCAGAAGACGCAAACATGGAAAAAATAGGTACTATCTATCGTGACAAATTTAAAGAGGTACAGGAAAAAGAGGTTGAACGCGGTACAACATTAATTGGGCCACATCGGGATGACTTGATTTTTCATGTAAATGGAAAGGATGTTCAGACTTATGGTTCCCAAGGGCAGCAACGGACAACTGCACTATCCATTAAATTAGCTGAGATTGAACTCATTTACGGGGAAATCGGAGAGTATCCCATACTGCTTTTGGATGATGTATTAAGTGAACTGGATGATTTCAGACAATCCCATTTATTAAATACCATTCAAGGACGTGTTCAAACCTTCGTTTCCACTACAAGTGTAGATGGAATTCATCATGAGACATTAAAACAAGCAGAGCTTTTCCGTGTTACGGATGGAAATGTAGACAAGTAGTGAATCGTGAAGAAGCAGCTACAAGGTTATGTTTGAAAGAGGCGTGAACAGAATCAGGAATTTACTTGCTGTTTAGACTTACGAATGCTTAGAAGTAAGGTATGACAGCTTGTTTATGCGTGATAAACTCAATTAAAGGTGGAGGGCTACCCGTGTTTATTCATATTGGAAATGACAACGTAATTCATTCTGATGATATCGTGGCAATTATTGATTATAATCTGGTGCCATCCTCCACGATTATGGATGAGATGATGACGGCAGCAAAGCAAAAGAAACAAATCATTGGCCCGAAAAAAAGTGCCAAATCAGTCATGATAACGAGAGATGCAATTTATTACAGTTCGCTATCGGTATCTACGTTAAAGAAAAGATCGAGCATGATTTCGACGATTAATAAATTGGATGATTACTCGGAGGAAATCGTACCTTAAGCATAAGCAACAGTGAATTTAATTTCACTGCTAATATAGATTTTTTACCGTATTACGCGTAGTTCAATAGAAATGAGTGTGAGAAAATGTCAATGGAAGACAAAATTACAGACAACCAAGCATATGATGCTGACCAGATACAAGTATTAGAAGGTTTAGAGGCGGTACGCAAACGTCCTGGAATGTATATCGGTTCTACGAGTGAGAAAGGTTTACACCATCTTGTATGGGAGATTGTTGATAACAGTATTGATGAAGCATTAGCCGGATATTGCGATCATATTCAGGTAATCGTTGAAAAGGATAATAGTATTACTGTAAAAGATAATGGACGTGGAATCCCGGTTGATATTCAGAAAAAGACTGGAAGACCAGCACTGGAAGTTATTATGACAGTTCTGCATGCCGGTGGTAAATTTGGCGGTGGCGGCTATAAAGTTTCGGGTGGACTGCATGGTGTAGGTGCTTCGGTTGTGAATGCTTTATCAAAAGGCTTGGAGGTATATGTTCATCGTGATAATAAAGTCCATTTTTTAGGCTTTGAAAAAGGAGTTCCAGTCGGAGAAATTGAAGTTGTTGGGGAAACGGATATTACTGGTACGATTACCCATTTCACACCAGATCCAGAGATTTTCACTGAAACAACTGAATATAACTTTGAAACATTGGAACAACGTCTCCGTGAATTGGCATTTTTAAATAAAGGGTTAACGATAACAGTTGAGGATAAACGAACAGATAGTGAGCCAAAATCATACTTCTATGAAGGTGGGATAAGCTCTTACGTTGAATTTATTAATAAAAATAAAGAGGTACTGCACGAGCCATTCTATGCTGAGGGAGAAGAAGAAGGGATTTCGGTTGAGGTTTCCATTCAATACAACGATGGATTCGCGAGCAATCTTTATTCCTTTGCTAATAATATCCATACGTATGAGGGCGGAACACATGAGGTTGGATTCCGTACTGGTTTAACTCGTGTGATTAATGACTATGCGAGAAAGAGCAATTTGATTAAAGAGAATGACGCAAACCTTTCTGGAGACGATGTCCGTGAAGGAATGACGGCAATTGTTTCTGTAAAACATCCAGATCCGCAATTTGAAGGGCAGACGAAGACGAAGCTAGGAAATAGTGAGGTACGTACCATTACAGATTCTTTATTTAGTGAGGCGTTCTCAAAATTCCTATATGAAAATCCGACTACTGCCAAAATAATCGTAGATAAGGGTTTAATGGCTTCCCGTGCGCGCCTGGCAGCGAAAAAGGCACGTGAATTGACACGAAGAAAAGGTGCATTAGATGTTTCTAGTTTGCCGGGAAAACTAGCAGATTGTTCATCGAGAGACGCATCTATTAGTGAGCTCTATATTGTGGAGGGAGATTCTGCGGGTGGTTCAGCAAAATCCGGCAGGGATCGACATTTCCAAGCGATACTTCCATTACGAGGTAAAATTTTAAACGTCGAGAAGGCTCGTCTTGATCGCATTTTATCCAACAATGAAGTAAGAGCTATGATTACGGCACTTGGTACAGGTATCTCAGAGGATTTCGATATTTCGAAAGCCAGGTACCATAAAGTAGTTATTATGACAGATGCAGATGTAGATGGTGCACATATACGAACATTATTATTAACGTTTTTCTATCGTTATATGCGTCCATTAATTGAACATGGATATATTTATATTGCACAGCCTCCACTTTATCAAATAAAGCAAGGGAAAGCACAATACTATGCTTACGATGAGAAGGAATTAGACCGCATTTTATCAGAAATTCCACAGGCGCCAAAGCCGGGTATTCAACGGTATAAAGGTCTTGGTGAGATGAATGCAGAGCAATTATGGGATACAACAATGGATCCAGAAAAACGTACTCTGCTCCAAGTTGAATTATCCGATGCTATTGATGCAGACCAAGTATTCGACATGCTTATGGGAGACAAAGTCGAACCAAGAAGGATCTTTATCGAAGAAAATGCCCAATACGTTAAGAATTTGGATATCTAAACGAAATGCAAAGCATTCTTATTCGGGTGCAACTAGTCAGGAAAAGACACAGATGATTGTTTAGATATCGAAAGGCTATGACCGCCAAGCAGCTATAAAAAGGCGTTCAATCGATAAATAGAGTAGTAATTTACGGAAGGTAATCACTATTGATCGTAAATAGTGATAGGAGGTAAAGAAGGAATGGCAGAGGAAAAACGTCCAAACGTACAGGAAATTAATATTAGTAAGGAAATGCGTACATCTTTTCTTGATTACGCAATGAGTGTTATCGTATCACGCGCATTACCAGATGTACGTGATGGCATGAAGCCAGTGCATCGCCGGATATTATACGCGATGAATGATTTAGGAATGCATTCGGATAAGGCGCATAAGAAATCAGCCCGTATCGTCGGTGAAGTTATCGGTAAGTATCATCCACACGGGGACTCAGCAGTTTATGAAACAATGGTGCGGATGGCACAGGATTTCAGCTATCGCTATATGCTTGTAGATGGTCATGGAAACTTCGGATCGGTTGATGGAGATTCTGCAGCTGCGATGCGTTATACCGAGGCTAGAATGTCAAAGATTTCAATGGAGCTATTGCGTGATATCAATAAAGATACTATTGATTATCAAGATAACTACGATGGTTCTGAAAGAGAGCCTGTCGTATTCCCAGCTCGTTTCCCTAGTTTGCTTGTAAATGGAACCTCAGGAATTGCCGTGGGAATGGCAACAAATATTCCACCACATAACCTGGGAGAAACAATTGACGCTGTACTTGCGGTTAGTAAGGATCCAGAAATTACTGTAGATGAACTGATGGAAGAGTATATTCACGGTCCTGACTTCCCTACTGCAGGTCAAATATTAGGGCGCAGCGGTATTCGCAAAGCCTATGAAACTGGAAAAGGATCTGTTACAATCCGGGCAAAAGTGAATATTGAAGAGAGCTCAAATGGGAAAGAAACGATTATTGTTACAGAGTTACCTTATCAGGTAAACAAAGCGAAATTAATTGAAAAAATCGCTGAACTAGTTCGTGATAAGCGGATTGAAGGAATTACGGATCTGCGTGATGAGTCGGATCGAAATGGTATGCGTGTTGTGATGGAGCTTCGCCGTGATGCGAATGCCAATGTTATTTTAAACAACTTGTATAAACATACGTCACTTCAAACAACATTTGGTATTAATATGCTTGCATTGGTTGATGGTCAACCGAAAGTATTAACAATTAAGCAATGCTTAGTGTATTATCTAGAGCATCAGAAAGAAATTATTACACGTCGTACTGCATTTGAATTAAGAAAAGCAGAAGCACGTGCCCATATTTTAGAAGGTCTACGTATTGCGTTAGACCATTTAGACGAAGTGATTTCCTTAATTCGTAATTCTAAAACAGCAGACATTGCTAGAACTGGGCTAATGGAACGCTTTAAGCTTTCAGAAAAACAAGCACAAGCGATTCTTGATATGCGCCTGCAACGTCTAACAGGTTTAGAACGTGAGAAAATTGAAGAAGAATACAATGAATTGCAAAAACTAATCAGTGAGTTGAAAGCAATTTTGGCGGATGAAGAAAAAGTACTGGAAATTATTCGTGAAGAGCTTCTTGAAATAAAAGAACGTTATAATGATGACCGCCGTACAGAGATTGTAGCTGGTGGTGCTGGATTCTTTGAGGACGAAGACTTAATTCCGGTAGAAAATATTGTTATCACGCTTACACATCAAGGGTATATCAAGCGTTTGCCAGCTTCAACCTACAGAACGCAAAAACGCGGTGGCCGCGGAATCCAGGGAATGGGAACGAATGAAGATGATTTTGTAGAACATCTTGTATCGACATCCACGCACGATACGATTCTTTTCTTTACGAATAAAGGAAAGGTATATCGGGCTAAAGGGTATGAGATTCCTGAGTTCAATCGAACAGCTAAAGGAATTCCAATTATCAATCTGCTTCAGGTTGAAAAGGGAGAATGGGTCAATGCAGTTATTTCTGTTAACAGCTATGAAGAAGATGCCTTCCTATTCTTTACAACAAAACATGGAATTGCTAAGCGTACATCTTTAGCTAAATTTGCGAATATCCGAAAAGGCGGTTTAATTGCAGTTGGTTTGCGCGAAGAGGATGAACTGATTTCTGTACGATTAACGGACGGCAACAAAGATATTATGATAGCAACAAAAGAAGGTTATCTTATTCGATTTGAAGAAACACAGATTCGAGAAATGGGACGAACTGCTGCGGGTGTGAAGGGTATTTCACTGCGCGGTGAGGACGAAGTTGTCTCCATGGAAATCGTTGAGCCAGGTTCAAAAATTCTCCATGTCACAAATAAAGGATTCGGTAAACAGACACCGGAAGCAGAATACCGCAGAATAAACCGCGGTGGTAAAGGGGTTTTCACATGTAAACTTGATGAGAAAACTGGTCATGTTGTAGCGGTGAAAGACGTAACGGGTGAAGAGGAGCTTATGCTGATTACAATAGCTGGCGTCTTAATTCGTATCCCTGTAGCGGAGATTTCCACAACTGGACGTAATACAAAAGGTGTTCATTTAATTCGTTTACAAGATGGAGAAGAAGTAGCAACGGTTGCTAAGGTTGATAAAGAAGAAGAGGAAGCGATTGAAGAGGCAGAGGTAGTACAAGATGCAGTCCCAGAAATAGAAAACACAGATACAGATATGAACGAAGAATAATTTGACAGCCTGTCTATAGATGACTCAGAAAGTAGCATACTCCCTGAGTCATCTTCTTTATCAGGGGCCAACTGTAGCATGTATAGGAGGCGTCTCCGACGGAATGTAGTTTCACTTTTTTATCTGAATAAATGGGGGAAAATAATATGCGAGTAGAGCCTTCACAATTAATTCCAGGCTGTGTATTACTGAAGGAAGTAAGGGGTAAAACGAATCGTCCAATTATCCCGGAACATACTGTATTAACAGAAAAACATATTGTTATACTGGAAAAGTTCCTTGTTGAATCAGTAGATGTTGCATCCACCCTTTCGAACGGAGAAACTTTTCAAGGAAGACCAGTTCAGAAGAAGGAAAAGCAGCAGGTAAAAAGGAAAAATACGTATGATCGTCAAAAGACACTTCCATTTGCTGAGCACTATATAGATGTAGCGACTGCATATAAACAACAGTTCCAAAAATGGCAAAATGGAATGCCAATTGATATTTCGATTGTCCGTAAATTAATAATGCCACTATTGGAACGTACAGAAACAATGGATACCGAAAAAATTTATCGGCTGCATACATATAGTACGAAAGAAGATTATATATACTTCCATAGTGTTGCAGTTTCCCTCCTCTCAGCATTTATTGGAAGGAAAATGGGGCTTTCAAAAGGAGAATGGCTTCAAAGTGGTATTGCTGGATTATTAAGTAATTGCGGAATGGCACGGTTGGATTTCTCTACCCTGACTAAGAAGGGCACCTTAACACCAGGCGAATGGAAGGAATTCAAAAACCATCCTACGTATTCGTATCGAATGATCGAGCATTTACCGACAATCACAGCAGGAGTAAAATTAGGGGTCCTCCAGCATCATGAACGTCTGGATGGCACTGGTTATCCACTAGGTATAACAAATGAAAAAATCCACCTGTTTGCTAAACTTATTGCGGTGAGTGATACTTATGTTGCGTTAACAAGCGAGCGCATGCATGCAAAAAGAAAAAATCTGTTTCAGGCAATAGAAGTGGTCGAAAAAGACAAATATATGAAACTTGATGCACAGGTGTTAAACATATTGATTGATAATTTTGCTCATTTTTCCATTGGATTGGATGTAATCCTTTCCAATGGAAAGCATGGCGAAATTGTTTTTATGGAAACAACTAAACCAACAAAGCCAATGATTCGAATTACAGAAGATGATACGGTTATTTCATTGGAGCAAATGCCTGAGCTGTATATTAAAGAAATAGTAGGGAGCTAGCTGAAGCTAAGCTCCCTATTTGCCTGTTATGTATGCATAATTTAACGTAAGTCATTTTGCATTTTCATCGCGAGCAGTTCGGACCCGATTTGCTGTGGAATTTTCTGTGCAGTAATTTGCAAGAAATGATGGATTAGTGGATAATCCATATCTGCTTTGGATACGAATAAATCCCCCCACCATTCAGACTCGTAGCGACAGAGCATACTAAGGTTGAAAAGCAGCAAATAATGAATCATTACCTCTGAAATAGGCAGTAAAGCATCCCGGTATGCTGGAAAATAAAGCTGATCGGTCTCCAGATGCTTAAAAAATGGCCCATTCGAATAATCAACGTAATCTTCAAGCTGAATATCAATCATTAACTTTCCAGACTTAATCGCTTTTATAGTTGGGAGATAGTTTTGTATCCGTGCTATAAATGCCTTTTCCGTTAAATGATAGTTATCTAACAGTTTCGTTGGGAAATGCAGATGAACAGAGTTTGCTGAGCCGACTGCAGCTAATTTTTCCTGTTTTTGCAAGGCAAAGAAATCGTTCATTTCCGGCAGCAAGCTAAACAAAACCTCCATGCGAATTTTTTCAAAAGGCATCCTTTTTATAGAATACAAATGCTCTGAAAAATAAGGGAACATGCCATGCTGCTGTACTTTTACTTCATCATCTGTAAATGTATAGAATTTTTTCTTCCGTTTCCTTGCAGTTACGCCGTGAGCCAGCTGAGTGGTTGATTCTGGATAATCAGGACGTTTTGTAAGGAGGTATGCTTTTAATAAATGCACCAGCCCGTAAAAATATAAAACAGGCTGAACAAGCTCATCAGCTTTTCTCCCATTTTCATAAAAACGCTGACTGTGATCGAGCAAATACATGAAGGTGCTATAGTTCTGGTAACTTTTTGATTCGGCATCGTCCATTCCCAAATAACATTGATACAGGAAGTTTTGGGCATTTTGCTGTGCGTTTAAAAACGTATAAAACTCATCGACTTTTATCATGAAAATGACCTCTTAACTATTATAAAATTTTGAATCGATTTTCTTTTCGTTTCTTATCAAACTTTGTTGAAAAACTAAAGGTATTAGAGTAATGTATATAAAAATAGGTATTTATATATAATTTCTATATAGTTTGAACGTTAGACAGGCACACCATACATAACTTCATTAAGGAGGAATAAAAAATGAGAGAAGATAAGTTTGCAAAAGAGGGTTTAACATTTGATGATGTATTATTAATTCCAGGGAAATCAGAGGTTTTGCCTAATGCCGTTAATCTTAGTACACAGCTTACATCCAATTTGAAGTTAAAATCCCCATTCATTAGTGCTGGTATGGATACTGTTACAGAAGCAGAAATGGCAATTGCAATGGCACGACAAGGGGGATTTGGTGTCATTCATAAAAACATGTCGATGGAGGAGCAGGCAGAGCAGGTAGATCGTGTTAAACGTTCTGAAAGTGGCGTTATTACAAACCCATTTTTCCTTACACCTGATCACCAAGTGTATGATGCAGAGCATTTAATGGGCAAATACCGCATCTCTGGTGTACCAATTGTGAACAACATCGAGGAACAAAAGCTTGTAGGAATTTTAACAAACCGTGATTTGCGCTTTATTCAAGATTATTCAATTGCTATTTCAGATGTAATGACAAGTGAAAACCTTGTTACTTCTCCAGTTGGGACAACATTAGAAGAGGCGGAAAAACTTCTCCAGAAATATAAAATTGAAAAGCTGCCACTTGTTGACGAAAACAATATTTTAAAAGGTTTAATCACGATTAAAGATATTGAAAAGGTAATTGAGTTCCCGAATTCCGCAAAGGATGCACAAGGTCGCTTACTCGTTGCTGCTGCAGTTGGGGTAACAGGAGACGCAATGCTGCGGATTGAAAAGCTTGTTGAAGCAGGGGTCGATGCTATCGTAATTGATACCGCACATGGCCATTCAAAGGGAGTTCTTGATCAATTAAAAGCTGTACGTGCTGCGTATCCTGATTTGGATATTATTGCAGGAAATGTTGCCACTGCTGAAGGAACAAAGGCGTTAATTGAAGCTGGAGCATCTGTTGTAAAAGTTGGAATTGGACCTGGATCAATTTGTACAACTCGAGTGGTAGCTGGTGTTGGTATGCCACAAATTACTGCAGTGCATGATTGTGCTACAGCAGCAGCCGAATACGGAGTTCCGGTTATCGCAGATGGAGGAATTAAGTATTCTGGTGATATTGTAAAAGCATTGGCTGCTGGCGCACATGCAGTTATGATTGGCAGTATGTTTGCAGGGACAACGGAAAGCCCTGGAGAAACAGAAATCTATCAAGGCAGAAAATATAAAGTATATCGTGGCATGGGTTCTGTTGGAGCAATGAAAGCAGGCTCCAAAGACCGTTACTTCCAAAGTGACTCAGATAACAAAAAGCTTGTTCCAGAAGGTATTGAAGGGCGAGTTGCTTATAAAGGTGCACTTGCAGATACGTTCCATCAGTTAATTGGCGGATTACGCTCTGGTATGGGATATTGCGGAACAGGAACAATTGATGCGTTACGCAATGATGCACAGTTTGTACGCATAACAGGTGCTGGACTGCGTGAGAGCCATCCCCATGATGTACAAATTACAAAAGAAGCACCAAACTATTCGGTTAATTAAAGCTTTTATAATACGATGAATAAAAAAATAGATGCTGGGTCCTCCAGCATCTATTTTTTTAGTTTTTTATGTGGTAAAATAACAGATAGCTTATTCGAAAGAAAGAATGGCAAAATTAAAAAGATATACCGCAGGGTTGGAGGTACAGAAAGTTGAAACACAGCATGAAAAAGATATTCCCATTAGTACTTGCGATGCTTGTACTGATACAACTATTTATAACAGAGCCACTTACTGCACATGCTGCAAAGTCATTGGATTTAGGTGCTGAATCGGCAATTCTTGTTGATGCAGAAACAGGAAAGGTTTTATACGCAAAGAATCCTGATGTTGCGCTTCCACCGGCAAGTATGACTAAAATGATGACAGAATACCTTGTATGGGAAGCTGTTGAAAATGGTCAAATTACTTGGGAGACGACAACTCAGATTAGTGATTATGCTTACAGTATTTCTGCAAACACATCGTTTTCAGGTGTTGGATTGAAACAACAGCAGGAATATACAGTTCAAGAATTATATGAAGCAATGGCGATTAATTCAGATAATGCGACAACGATTGCGTTAGCGGAATTGATTGCTGGTTCAGAAGGCGAATTTGTTAAGTTGATGAATCAAAAAGCGGATGAATTAGGCTTATCCGAAGCTGAATTTGTTAATGCTTCTGGGTTAGATAATGAAGACTTAGGAGATAATCATCCAGAAGGAACAGATCCTCATGGGACAAACCTGTTATCAGCAAGATCTGCGGCACAGCTCGCTTATCACCTTGTTAATGATTACCCAGAGGCATTGGATATTTCAAAAATTCCAGAAACTGAGTTTGATGGACAAACTATCCGGAACTGGAACTATATGCTTCCACATGAAGGAGACAATCTAGGGCAATTTTTCTATGAAGGTGTAGACGGGTTAAAAACAGGATTTACAGACTTAGCTGGACATAGCTTCACAGGTACTGCAATCAGAGACGGTAATCGTTTAATTACAGTTGTTATGAGAACGAGTAGTGATACAGAGCGCTTCGTAGAAACAGCTAAATTATTGGATCATGGCTATTCAAAATTCCATGCTGAAGAGCTTTTCCCTGCTGGTTATCAGTCTGAGGATCAGGCAACAATTCCTGTAGCAAAAGGAAAAGAAGATGAAGTGAATGTATCATTAAGTGAATCAGTACGTATACCAATTCAAGAAGATGAAGCAGAATTATATCATATTGAATATCATATCGATGAAGATAAATTAAATAAAGACGGTGAGCTAGTAGCACCAATTGAAAAAGGAGAAGTAGTCGGAACTGCAGAGCTTGTCTATGATGGTGAGGTTGATTACGGTTATATTTTTGATGATTCAACCAGCCAAATTGACATTGTAACAGATGATGCAGTAGAGAAATCAAACTGGTTCATGCTTACACTCGGAGCTATTGGTGACTTCTTTGCAAACGTATTTACATCCGCTGTTGATTGGATTAAAGGGCTTTTTTAGTTAAATTCAATGTAGTGCAGACTTAGCAAAACGGATAGCTAGAAGTAAGATATAGCTGTTTACAGAGTTTAAGCAGCTATCGCCGTCCGGAATCGTTTCGGACGGATGCTTTCCGCGGGCACGGCTTCAGCCTCAAAGGAAGAAAACCACTTCCTTTGATTCTTCAGACACGTGCTGTTCCCGCAGGAGTCACCGTCCTACACTCATCCGGCCTGGTGAGAGGAATGACATTATCAATTGATTCCAATAATAATAGACAGTGGGAAAGTATTAGCGAAGTATGCTTCCCGATTGGATTATGTTTAAATCATAGTTGCACATTAAGTCGCATTTTGCTTCTAACACAATGATTTTAACTTGCATTCTGAATTAAAATTGCTTATGATAGCAATAATTATAATGACAATTAACTAAAAATGTATTGATAGGAAATAGTAATAGCATGTCTTCCTTAAGAGAGCCGGTGGCTGGTGAGAACCGGTGTTAGAATGCTGTGAATCCATCCTTGAACAGGTTTACGGAAAGGATTATGAATCCAAAGTAAGTAAACCCGGTGAAAAGCCGTTATGAACGATAAGCCGGAAGATTTTATCTTCAACAAGGGTGGCAACGCGGGAAATATACTCTCGTCCCTATATTTAGGGACGGGAGTTTTTTGATTTCTAAAGGATTTATCAATTTATATAAAGGAGGAATAATCATGTTAGACATGAAGTATTTAAGAAATAATTTCGAAGAGGTGCAAAACAGACTTGCTCATCGTGGAGAAGACTTATCTGATTTGGCTAAGTTTGGGACTCTAGATGAGAAACGCCGTGGATTGATTGCAGAAACAGAGGCATTAAAAGCAAAGCGCAATGAAGCAACGAAGCAAATTTCTGTTTTAAAAAGAGAGAAGAAGGATGCAGATCCTGCGATCAAAGAAATGCGCGAGCTAGGTGATCAAATTGCTTTACTTGATAAAGATCTGAAGGGTATCGAGGAAGAGCTGCAGCATATTATGCTGTCCATCCCGAATATCCCGCATGAATCTGTTCCAGTTGGAGAAGATGAGGACGATAATGTAAAAGTTCGTGATTGGGGTACTGTTCCAGCATTTGATTATGATGTGCAGGCCCATTGGGATATTGCAACAAATCTTGACATTATCGACTTTGAACGTGCAGCTAAAGTAACAGGAAGCCGTTTTGTTTTTTATAAAGGCCTTGGTGCTAGACTGGAACGTGCACTATTAAATTTCATGATGGATCTCCATGCAGATGAACACGGTTATGTAGAGATGCTTCCGCCACAAATTGTAAATCGTGCGAGCATGACAGGAACTGGCCAGCTTCCAAAATTTGAAGAGGATGCATTCAAATTGGAGGAGTGGGACTATTTTATGATTCCAACTGCAGAGGTGCCGGTAACGAATTACCATCGTGATGAAATTTTAACGGCAGGTGATCTGCCGAAGAAATATGTTGCTTTCAGCACAAACTTCCGTTCTGAAGCAGGGTCTGCTGGCCGGGATACACGTGGATTGATTCGACAGCATCAATTTAATAAAGTGGAGCTTGTTAATTTTGTGAAGCCTGAAGATTCCTATGAAGCATTAGAAACATTGACAGGAAATGCAGAAAAGGTGCTGCAGCTATTAAACTTACCATACCGTGTAATGAGCATGTGTACAGCTGATTTAGGTTTTACAGCAGCTAAAAAGTACGATATTGAAGTATGGATTCCAAGCCAGAAAACGTATCGGGAGATTTCTTCCTGCTCTAACTTTGAAGACTTCCAAGCACGCCGTGCAGGTATTCGTTTCCGCAGAGAAGCAAATGGCAAACCGGAATATGTGCATACGTTAAACGGCTCTGGGCTCGCAATTGGTCGTACAGTAGCAGCTATTTTGGAAAATTGCCAGCAAGCAGATGGATCTGTTGTTATTCCAGAGGCATTACGTCCGTATATGGGTGGAAAAGAAGTAATAAAGTAATTTGAGCTGTGCGGAGGCAACTCATGCCTCCGTTCTATCTTAAATAGGCTAAAAAAATTTGACATTCATTTTTGAGCATGATATATTATTTCTTGGCATTACGGAGGTATACCCAAGTCCGGCTGAAGGGATCGGTCTTGAAAACCGACAGGCGGGTCAAACCGCGCGGGGGTTCGAATCCCTCTACCTCCTCCATTTGAAAATAAAGCGCATAATAATTGGAGATAAAGAAAACCGCTGTTTTGCAGCGGTTTTTTCATATTATTTTTCCTTATGAAGGAAAGATTGTAAGAAGTTTAATGGAAGATGAACCTTCTCCTCTTCATTTAATTGTAAAAAATGAATATCATCATTTTCTATTGCCTGGTTTTTGATACTGTTCACTTCATTATTTAGATTTTCCATTTTAGAATCAAGTTTATTTGCTGCATTTGCCGCTTCCGTTAATTCTGCAATTAGATGGTGTGGGATTTCTCCATTATATTTATAGTAAATTTTATGTTCTAAGCTTGCCCAGAAGTCCATGGCAATTGAGCGGATTTGAATTTCAACAAAAACCTGTTCGGTTCGATCTGACATAAATACAGGAATCGACAAAATAAGATGCAGACTTTTATACCCGTTTGGTTTAGGATGTTTGATATAATCTTTGACTTCAGCAACGGTAATATCCTGCTGATTTTGAATCATTTCACTTACCTTATATATATCAGAAATAAAGGAACATACGATACGAATACCTACGATGTCTTTAATATTTTCGCGAATGGCATCCATCGACATATCTAAATTTTTACGATACACCTTTTTGAGAATACTTTCAGGCGATTTTATCCGTGATTTGATATGTTCAATAGGATTATAAGAATGCATATGCTGAAATTCCTCTTTCAGGATATTTAACTTCGTATTCATCTCATCTAAGCCAAATTTATAGGTTATCATGAAGCGTGTAAGCTCATTACGTATTTGTTTTAATTGCTGTAATTGATTCATGCTTTGATTCCTTTCAACTTTATTGATAAGCTTATTATATCAAATGCAGACGCATTCAGATAATATCTTGACAAATGAGCAAGAAGAGCTTATAGTCATAACAATCAAATCAAAAAAGATGAAGATTAGGCCAGTAGTACAATGACTGTCGGAGAGAGAATGGGATTCATAGGCTGGAAAATCCCTGCGCAGCAGCGTGTATGAACCTACCTAGGAGTCGTTAGCAATAAACTAACCGCAGGGAAAAACTGTGTTATCAATTTAGAGGTGGGCATAAATTCCAAATTAGGTGGTACCGCGGAACTGATTCCGTCCTTTGTTAAGGATGAAGAATCGGTTTTTTTATTTTTTAGGAGGTTGAGTCATGGATAAAAGGATTGCATTTTTAGGAGCCGGTTCTCTTGCAGAGGCAATGTTAGCAGGTATTATTAAAGCAGAAGTTGTAGCAAGGGGAAATATAATTGTAACCAATAAAAGTAATGAAGAGCGTCTTGCATACATTGAAAATCGCTATCGGGTACGTTGCTTGTCTGATAAGGAAGCAGTTTTTACGAATGCTGATATTATTATTTTGGCGAGCAAGCCAAAGGATGCAGAGGAATCAATTACGTCGATAAAACCTTATTTGAATGAGGAACAATTAATTATTTCAACAATTGCGGGACTATCGACCGAAAAGATTGAGAAGCTTATTTCGATGGAGATTCCAGTTGTCCGTACAATGCCGAATACATCAGCACTTATTGGACATTCCGCTACAGCACTTTCTGCAGGGAAGTATGTCGAACCGGAGCACCTTTTGCAAACGGATCAATTATTTCAAACAATTGGTATGACGAAGCTTGTCGATGAAAAGGACATGCACACTATTACAGCTATTTCTGGCAGTGGACCAGCTTTTATTTATTATTTTGTAGAGGCAATGGAAAAGGCTGCAATGGAATTTGGCCTTGATGGGCAAATTGCAAAGGAGCTTATTGCCCAAACGGTTATTGGAGCCGGGAACATGCTGCAGCAATCTGGTGAAACACCAGCAGTACTGCGGAAAAATATTACTAGTCCAGGTGGGACGACAGAGGCTGGTATTGCCGACTTAGATCGGCATAAATTTGAGGAAACGATTATTTCATGTATTCAGCATGCTCGTGATCGATCAGTTGAATTAGGCAGAAAGTAAAGGAGTGAAAAGGATGGAGACACCGGCTTGTGCATATTGCAAGAAGCAGTGGAGCTATTGGATGACATTAAAGAATCTGTTGCGAATAAAGATGAGTTGTCCACATTGTGGAAAAGAAAATTATTATGATTCAACGAAGAGCAACAGTTTCCTGACATTAATGCTTGCACCAGCGTTAATCATTATTGGCTCATTTCTAAACGTGCCATTGGGTTGGCTATTTGGGATTTCAATCCTGCTCATTTTATTTCATTTTTTGTTTTACCCTTTTCGTACGAAGGTAAGAAAAGCAGATTAAAAAAGGATGCACCGTATTATTCGGGCATCCTTTTGCTTTTTATTATCTAGCTAATTCTCTCCGAGTATATCGGCGTGAATGCTGCAGTGATCGACCAACCTTTTCAAGGATTTGTTCGATTGGATTATCATCCTGCATTAAATCATAGTCAGAAATATTAATGCGCAAAACGGGACAGGCATTAAAATTATCAATCCAGTTTGTATAGCGCTTATACATTTCTTCCCAGTAGCTGACTGGCGTACTTTTTTCCATTTCTCGACCGCGTTCCTGGATTCTGCTAATTATTTCGTCAAACGAGCCTTCCAAGTAAATAAGTAAATCCGGGTGCGGAAAATATGGTGTCATTACCATTGCATCAAATAAATTGGTATAAGTTTCATAATCGGTTGGTGACATTGTACCTTTATCAAAATGCATTTTGGCAAAAATTCCGGTATCCTCATAAATGGAACGGTCCTGTACAAAGCCGCCGCCATATTCAAAAATTTTCTTTTGCTCTTTAAAACGTTCTGCAAGGAAATAAACCTGCAGATGGAAGCTCCATCGTTCAAAGTCATCATAAAATTTTTCCAAATATGGATTTGTGTCCACCTTTTCAAAAGATGTCTTAAAGTCTAATGCTTGTGCTAATGCTTTCGTCATGGTTGATTTACCAACTCCAACCGTTCCTGCGATTGTAATCACACTATCGTTTGGAATATGGTACTTTTCTCTTAAATTCATCGCTGGTTCCCCTTCATTTTGATTCCGCCCGTAACAGCTAAATGGTTTGTTACTTTTTCGATAATGCAATCTAAATCCTGTTGATGCTGCACAAAATCTGTTGTATCACCATTTATCCGGATAACGGGAATATTAGGATGTAATCGTTCAAAAGCATTCATATAATCCTCGTAATCACTTCTTAGCTGCTCAAGGTAAGAAGCCTTTATATTTTGCTCTATATCTCTGCCACGTTTTCTGATTCGTTCCAGAATTGTATCTAGACTAGCATTTAAATAGATGAGCATATTAGGTGTCGGCATATCCTCTGTCAAAATTTGGTAGATCTGCTCGTACTTCTCTAACTTACTCTCTTGTAACGTACGTCTTGCAAAAATCATGTTCTTGGATATATGATAATCAGCTATTACAGCTTTATTTTCCTTCAGATATTTTTTATCGATATCTTCCAATTGCTTGAATCGATTGCATAAAAAAAACATCTCAGTTTGGAAACTCCATTCTTCAATATCATCGTAAAACTTGCCGAGAAATGGATTTTCCTCGACAATTTCCTTTAATAAATGATAATTAAAATGACTGGATAGTTTCTTCGCGAGCGATGTTTTACCAATACCAATCGGTCCTTCAATTGCAATGAAAGGCACTTCTGCCATTATTATTTCCTCCAATCATTGCTTTATAAGACAGATATTATTTATTTTATCATAGAATAGGACTATCTACCATGTGAAATATATGTCGCTTTTCAATTTGACAAAAGTTTTGTATAATGTATTCTATCTTGTCTTAATTACCTTTTGGCTCCGTAGCTCAGGGGATAGAGCATCGGTTTCCTAAACCGTGTGTCGCAGGTTCGAATCCTGCCGGGGCCGCCACTTCCAAGCATAGCATTTCAAAGCAATCTCACTTCTGCATTCTGCCCAAATGAAAAAGTACAGTCTAAAATTAAAGTAAGTCAAAATTAAATCTAAAAAGAGAGGACAAATTATATGAGTCTAACAAAAAAGATTATGATTGCCCTCATATTAGGGGTTTTTGCCGGCGTTATTTTAACCTTCGTTCCAGATAAAGCATTTTCAATAATAGATACGTATTTGCTGAATCCAGTTGGTCAGATTTTCCTGAATTTAATTATGATGCTTGTAGTTCCGCTTGTATTTGTCTCCATTACATTAGGTACAGCAGGATTAGGGGAACCATCAAAATTAGGAAAAATCGGAATCTATACGGTTACCTTTTTTCTAATAACAACAGCATGTGCACTAATCATTGGTATTGGACTTGGATATATCCTCCAACCCGGAAAAGAGGGTGTATTTAATACGGATCAATCCTATGAAGCAACAGAAGCACCACCAATTATGGAAACGATTATTAATATTATTCCGGAGAATCCAATCGCATCAATGGCGACTGGGGATATGCTGCAAATTATAGCATTTGCTATTTTCATAGGGGTTGCATTAGCTTTCCTTGGGGAAAAGACAGCAGGAATTCATCGTTTATTTGAACAAGCAAATGAAATATTAAATTGGTTAGTTATGTTAGTTATGAAGACTGCACCGTACGGAGCATTTGCGTTAGTTGCTTCTGCGATTGGTGACGCAGGCTTAGATGCAATTGGCTCAATGGCAATGTATATGATAACCGTTGTACTCAGCTTGATTGTTCATGGAGCAGTTGTATACAGTCTAGCAATCTGGTGGCTTGGCAAAGCAAATCCGCTTAAATTTTATAAGGGCTTCTTCCCTGCAATGTCTGTTGGATTTAGTACGTCTAGCTCAAACGCAACACTACCAATTTCAATGAAAACTGCGCAAGAAAACCTTGGAGTGAAAAAAGAGATTAGCAGTTTTGTTCAACCATTAGGTGCGACAATCAATATGGATGGAACAGGGATCATGCAGGCAGTAGCTACCGTGTTCATTTCCCAAGTATACGCACTACCATTAAGTGCAACAGACCTGCTTCTAGTTATACTGACAGCTACATTAGCAAGTGTCGGGACAGCAGGTGTACCTGGTGTTGGTATGATTATGCTGGCTATGGTATTAGGCCAAGTAGGTTTACCTGTAGAAGGGATTGCATTAATTATCGGTATTGACCGTATCCTTGATATGTTACGTACGTCTTTAAACATTACAGGAGATGCGGCATGTGCTTTTATTATCTCTGAAAAAGAGAGACGCAGGGAAGCGAAGGCTTAAATTTAGAAAATCACGTTGTTTTCTTTCAGGTAAAGCAGCGTGATTTTTTTTATTTTAATAATTATATTTGAATTTAAATAATATTGCGAATAATAGTAATTGGGATGAATTACTTTAAAATCGTCATAAAATGTTCTAAACTAGAAATTAGTTACCGAATGTTTTAATTATTTTCAATTAATTATTTAAGAAATAATGAAATCGATTACAAATAGGATGAGGTGATTGGATGGATATGCAAGTGATACCAGCTAGAAGTGAGAATTATAATTTAAAAGATTATCAAAAAGCCAGAGAAAACTTCAAATGGGAGGATGTAAACAAGCATTTTACCTGGAATGAGACTGGAAAGGTAAATATCGCATATGAAGCATTGGATCGCCATGCAGAGAATCCTGCTAAAAAAGATAAAGTAGCTTTATTATATTCTGCCCCAGGACGTGAAGAAAAGCTTACATTTTCTGATTTAAGCAAAACGAGCAACAGGTTTGCAAATGTATTAAAAAAGCATGCGGTAAACAAAGGAGATCGAGTTTTTCTTTTTATGCCAAGAAGTCCGGAATTCTATGCGGCGTTCTTTGGAATATTAAAAACCGGTGCGATTGCTGGACCTTTATTCGAAGCGTTTATGGAGCAGGCTGTCCGAGATCGGCTGCAGGATAGTGAAGCAAAAGTGCTTATTACAACACCAGATTTGATTGAGCGGATTCCGCAAGAGGAATTACCTCAATTAGAAACAATTATTCTTGTTGGTGAAGCAGGAGTAGCTCATACTTATATTGATTATCATAGTGAAATGGCTCAGGCCTCAGATGAATTTGATATCGAATGGGTTGATTTAGAAGATGGTATGCTGCTTCACTATACATCGGGATCTACTGGGAAGCCTAAGGGTGTTTATCATGTGCATAACGCTATGATTCAGCATTACGCTACGGGCGAATGGGTGCTTGATTTGAAGGAAGATGATGTTTACTGGTGCACTGCTGATCCAGGCTGGGTAACAGGAACGAGCTATGGTATCTTTGCACCTTGGCTGCACGGTGTTACAAATGTTATTCGTGGCGGTCGTTTTACACCAGATGATTGGTATGAAACGCTAGAGAAAAACAAGGTAACTGTATGGTATACTGCGCCAACAGCATTGCGGATGCTTGTCAGTCATGGTGAAGATGCACTCAAGAAATATGATCTTTCATCATTACGTCATATTATGAGTGTTGGGGAACCGTTGAATCCAGAAGTCGTGACATGGGGGCTCTCAGCATTTAATTTGCGCATTCATGATACATGGTGGATGACCGAAACAGGTGCACAGCTTATCGTCAATCTACCTGCATTGGAAATTCGCCCTGGTTCGATGGGTAAACCGATTCCGGGTATTGAAGCATCGATTGTCGATAATGAAGGAAATGAATTGCCGCCAAATCAAATGGGAAATCTTGCTATAAAGGCGGGATGGCCATCAATGATGCGGCAAATCTGGAATAATCCAGGTAAATATGAAAGCTATTTTATTAATGGCTGGTATGTCTCCGGTGATAGTGCATACCGTGATGAGGACGGCTATTTCTGGTTCCAGGGCCGTCTCGATGATGTGATCAACACATCTGGCGAGCGTGTTGGTCCATTTGAAGTTGAGAGTAAATTAATTGAGCATCCAGCAGTTGCAGAAGCGGGTGTTATTGGAAAACCACATCCAGAACGTGGGGAAATCATTAAAGCATTTATTTCCTTGAATGAAGGCTATGAAAAGTCGGATGAACTATTAGAAGAAATTCGTCAATTTGTTAAGACGGGTCTCAGTGCCCATGCTGCACCAAGAGAAATAGAGATTCGTGACAGCATTCCCAAAACGCGAAGTGGCAAAATTATGCGTCGACTGTTGAAGTCTTGGGAGCTTGGTCTTCCAACTGGAGATACATCAACATTAGAGGAGTAAAATTGAAAAGCTTTGATTGTCGCTTTAGTGGTGATGATCAAAGTTTTTCTTTAAGCTATAAGTATAGCGATAGGATAGGAGCGTTTAAAATGCGTAATAGATACATATCAGACGATCCAGTTCATATTTATCCTGAAACATCGATACATATGCTTCCAGGTGATGTGCTTTATTCTCATAAGACAGCATTATCTTCCATTGTCGTCGGACATGCTGCAATTATTGGCGAAGATTTCCGCATTTATCATGTAAACAGGTGGCCAGATTATGGACATGGTGATAGTATGCCAATTTATTTAAGCAGACATAAAAAGGGCGAGAAGCTGACGATATTACGTCATCCAAACAGGGAAGAGGCCAGAAATGCAGCAAAGTGGGCAAAACAGCATAAGGATCAGATAATATCCTATCACTATACAAGAGACCTGCGCGATATTCAGAAAAACTATTGCTCCAAATTTGTCTGGCAAGCTTTTTACTTTGGAAATGAAGGAAAGGTCGACCTTATAGCAATGAAAGGATTAACATCGTTTACTCGTCTTAGAAGGTATAGTATGCCAGCACAAATTTATTGGAAACTAAAACGAATAGGGGCTTTCAGAAACGTGCTTTATGTTAAAAGGGGTTAGTATTCGATTAGGTAAGAATTGAGTGAAGTATTACTATTTCATCCATAGTTGTTTCCATCCGCAACTGAATCACTATTGCTTATGTTGTCGGGATGACGAAAGTCTTTGCACGGATGAGTGGTAATAAAAATCTCCATCGCACCAGACGGAGTTAATACGCCTTTATTAAGAGGAGTACCGGGAGAAGCCTGGCAAATAAGGAAAAATTGCTACACAGATATGTTTACTAGGAAATTTGGCCGGCGACTATTGAATTTTCTGAGGCAACTCTAGCATTAGCTTCAATTAATTATTACAGTTAATAGATACAGTAATAATAAAACATGCTGATCATACGGCTCGATAATATATGAGCATTCATCTTATGAGAAATGGAAGCGTGGGGATGGTTCTCATGCTTCTTGGGAGGAAGCAAAAGAGCCTCTCCCCTATGCTGATAGCCAAAATAACATGCTTAAATTGTAATCAAGATTACATTTGTTCCTCAGATAATTGGCAATAATCGATTTCAAAACCAAGATCCTCAATCATTTTATGGTCAGCCGTGGTCTCTTGGCCGACCGTCGTTAAGTAATCGCCAACAAAGATGGAATTTGCCGGATAAAGTCCAAATGGCTGCATACTTCTCAAGTTTACTTCTCGACCACCTGAAATACGAATTTCTTTTGTTGGATTAATATATCGAAACAAAGCCAGTACTTTCAAGCAATAATTTGGATATAATTCATTAGTTCCTTCTAATGGTGTCCCGTCAATTGCATGTAGAAAATTTACCGGGATAGAATCAGCATCAAGAACCTTAAGTGTTCTGGCCATATTAATCACATCTTCCTTTGTCTCCTTCATACCGACGATTACACCAGAGCATGGTGATATAGCTGCTTCTTTTACCGTATTAACGGTTGAAACACGGTCATCATAGGTGTGCGATGTTGTAATGTTCGAATGATGGGTTTTAGAAGTATTGATATTATGGTTATAACGATCAACACCAGCGTCCTTTAATTGCAGAGCCTGCTTCGGCTTCAAAATACCCATACAAGCACATACTTTCAAATTGTATTTATCTTTAATTTCTTTAACAGCAGAACTAACCGTATCTACTTCCCGTTTGCTAGGACCTCTGCCGCTTGCTACAATGCAATAGGTACCGGCATTTAGCTTGTCTGCTTGCTCAGCACCTCGTAATAGAGACATTCTATTTATGAATGTGTACTTATCTACAGGTGCGGTTGACAGTGAGGACTGGGCACAATATCCGCAGTTTTCTGGACAAAGGCCAGATTTCGCATTAATAATCATATTTAATTTCACTTTATTACCGTAATAATGTCGCCTAATATTATAGGATCCATGTAGCAACAATAATAATTCGTCAGCTGGACAATTTAGGATTGCAAGTGCCTCATCATCACTGATTTCCTCTCCTGCTAAAACTCGATCTGCCATGAGAAACCAATCATTCGTCATTTTTTATTCTCCTCGTAGTATATTTTTCAAATACAAAACTATTTACTCTTTGGTAATTTTGAGTGTGTTACTCCTTTTTAAACTTTCAAGATACAGACAAAGACCAGTTCAAGGGTGATGGACAACCATTTTGTGATTGTTATCAATACCTTTAGCTTAGATTGACTCTGGAAATAGAATTGGCATAAATCCAGCGAGCATGATGCCAAATTTTGCTTTATAATCATTTGCAAATGATATACATCGGACAAATGTTGAGCCTTAGTTTGCTTTTAGACGGAGATTTTTCATTGAAATTTCCAAAACAGTGTTTCGTCTCTTAAGCGATTGTTTTACGCTCGGTATTTTGGGATTTGTAAATTTTCCCGTGAAGTCGGAATGCCAGTATACCAGCTAGACAAGAGAAAATAATATCTTTAGGAAAGGGAGCAGCCATCCATAACCAAGCAATAGCATAACTAAATCCTTCTGGGGAACCAAACCATAGCTTATAGGCAAAGTACATCCATGTTGTTCCAAAAACATAGTTAATAGCCATTCCTGTTAATGCTGCGATAATAAAGTTCTTTTTCAAAGTTTTTTTCTCTATCATTTTTCCTGCAACATAGGCAACAATAATGTTAGATAAAATAAAACCGAAAGTTGGTCTGATTATGGATGATGGTCCGCCTGAGAATTGAGAAAAAATCGGTGCTCCGGCTAGTCCAATAAGGGCATATACTGTCATAGAAATAGCACCTAATCTGCCTCCAAGCAGAAGACCAGATAAAATACTGAAGAATGTAGTTAAAGTGATTGTCACCCCTCCAACAACAAGAAATGCTGTTAAATTCGCTCCAATCGCCATTAACGAAGCAAATAAGCCCGCCATTGTAATGTCAAGTGTTTTCAGCTTCATTGTTTTCCTCCTTTCAGCTGCAAGCTGGCTTCGGTTGCCTTAAATAATTGGTGTTAAAAATGAGAATATTTCATTTTTGGTTTATTGTCAACCTATTTATTTTTTAGCTAACAATAAAGGTGCTTTTACTTCTTATATATATTTAATTTATACTAGTTTGTTTATGGAGAAGATTTTCCTGTGGATAACTGTTAATCGGAGATTTTTAGTTGGTTTTCTATGGGTATCCGTACTTAAATGAAAGTGCAACCCTTAGAAGATGCACTTTCATCTAATGTGAATGATTATAAAGAGAAAAAGACAGCCTCACTTAGCTGTCTATATTTCATCTTATTTTATTTCGTAATATCATCAGAAGGTCCAAAAATTTCAAAGTGGATATCTGTGTCCGCTACTTGATACTCCTTCAATTGTTGATATACCGCGCTCATAAATCCTTTAGGTCCGCAGAAGTAAAAGGCTGCATCGTTAGTAGGCAGGACTGTTGAAAGATATTCAAAATCAATATGTCCTGCTTTATCAAATTCGTCACCTTCATTTGGACTGGCATAAATGGTGAAACCTTTCACATGATTATTTTGATTAGTAATCTCGTTTACACGATCTTTCATTGCATGGAAATTGCCAGATCTTGCTGCATGAATATAAATAATCTCACGTTCAGGCTGTTCTTGAATTGCTGTTTCAAGCATACTCATCATTGGTGTTAATCCCACACCACCACTGATCAGAACGAGTGGTCTAGTGTCTTTCAAATCAAGAACGAAATCGCCTGCTGGCGCACTGATTGGCAGGATATCCCCCTCATGAACATGCTCATGAAGGAAGCTTGATACCACACCTTTTGGCTGATCTCCTACTCCGTCTTCGCGTTTGACACTAATCCGGTAAAATTCCCCGCCAGGTGCACATGATAAGCTGTATTGACGTAAATGGTGATAGTTTTCTCCGTCAATAACCGCCTTTACAGTAATATACTGACCGGGTTGATACGCTGGAAAAGCTTTTCCATCCTCTGGCTGGAGATAGAAGGATGTAATGACATCACTTTCCACTTCTTTTTTAATAACTTTAAAATTGCGATAATCGACCCATCCACCAGGAACTTCTTTCACTTCATCATACATTGCAGCTTCAACGGATATAAATACATCTGCAATCACGCCATAGGCTTTTGCCCAAGCATCTATAATCTCATCTGTTGCTGCATCCCCTAAAACATCTTTAATTGCCAGCAATAAATTTTCCCCGACAATTGGATAATGCTCAGGCTTAATATTTAAGCTGCGGTGCTTTTGGGCAATTTGCTTTACAACCGGCAAAATAGCTTCTAAATTGTCGATATTAACAGCTGCTGCATACACCGTATTCGCAAGCGCCTTCGGTTGATCGCCTTTTCGTTGATTGGTTTGGTTAAAAATATTCTTTAATTCTGGGTGGTTTTCAAACATCATTTGATAGAAACGTTTTGTTATTGCAGTTCCGTGTTCCTCTAAAACTGGTACAGTAGCTTTTATAATGTCCCTTGTTTTTTGGTCCAATCCAGTAGCAGTTTCTGTTGTCATTTCAAAGCACTCCTTACCGTTTTTTAATTAAAAATATAAAATTGGCTGAAGGAATTTTTTTTACTGGAACAGCCACGTCCAGCCTCAGCGCCCAACGACTAGCGAGATTCCCCATACCTCTATACGTCGTCTCGTATTTAGCCAATAGGGGATGCTTCCGTTTTTATTTTTAAAGATGTATTTATAATACATGTTTAATTATATATGTTTTATTTGCACTGTATCAATAGTGAAAAGTCATTTTGTGTTACAATATTGTGAAGAAGTAAACGAGGTGAGCCATTCATGCAATTAAAGAAGTATACAGATTACGCATTGCGCGTATTAATTTATACAGGAACGAAACCGAATGATGAGCTTGCTAGTATTAAAGAAATCTCAGAGGTTTTCAACATCTCGCAGCATCATTTGGGGAAGATTGTTTTTGAATTGAATAAAATGGGTCTATTGGAAACAATTAGAGGCAGAAATGGTGGGATTCGGCTGGCAAAGTCTGCATCGGAAATCAACGTTGGGCTGCTTGTTCGCAGTCTTGAAAGTGATTTTAACTTACTCGAATGCTTTGACAAGGGAACAAACCATTGTGTAATTACCCCTGCATGCACCCTGAAACACGCACTGAATAAAGCGCTCCATGCCTTTTTCAAAGTGCTTGATGAATATACCGTTCAAGATTTAATTTCGAATGAAGAGGAATTGCGAGCATTAATGGGCATGAATCAATGATGTTTCAATTTCCTATAAAAGGGAAGACTCCTTATGAATCTTATTAGAAGGAGCGGATAAATAATGGGTAAAAAAATCGCAACTGTCATAACCGATATGTTTGAGGATGTTGAATATACAAGCCCAGCAGAGGCTTTTAAAGAAGCAGGACATGAAGTAATCACCATTGAAAAAGAAAAAGGCAACCAAGTAACAGGGAAAAACAAAGAAACTACGTTAACAATTGATAATGGGATTGATGATGTCAATCCAGATGATTTTGATGCGTTGTTCATCCCTGGCGGTTTTTCTCCCGACTTATTACGGGCAGATGATCGCTTTGTGAAGTTTGCTAAACAATTTATGGATGCGAAAAAGCCTGTATTTGCGATTTGCCATGGACCACAACTATTAATTACAGCAAGATCGCTGGAAGGACGCGATGCGACAGGATACAAATCAATCCAAGTTGATATGGATTACGCAGGCGCAAAGGTTGTTGATAAAGAAGTAGTTGTTTGCCAAAACCAGCTCGTTACAAGCAGACAACCAGATGACTTGCCAGCATTTAATCGGGAATCCATTAATTTATTGAAATAGGCGGAAGTATTTAAATTACTGTAATAAATGACAAGAAAAAAGACCGTCCTCCATCAAAAGGGGGGGCGGTCTTTTGAATCGACTGAAAAAGGCTGGACGACATTCTATTCTATTTTTGTTATTGTAAATTGGTCATTTAACAGAAGCCAATTTTGTGGGAAGGCAAGTCCGAGCTTCCAATAGGCGATACCTAGTAAATCCAGCTCACGAATCATGTCGAATTTTGCCTGTATGGATCGGGCATCTTCAAACCATACTTCATGCTCATTTCCCTCAGCATCAGTATAAGTGAAAAATGGTGCCTGTGCTACAGGGTCAAATTGAATAGCAGCATTATGTTCCCGGGCAATTGCGATTGCTTGCTGTGGACTTACAGCACGGGCAGCCTCTCCACCTTCTGCAAATGGTAATGTCCAATCGTAGCCATATAAATTTTGACCTAATAATATTTTATTTGCAGGAATAACGGTTAACGCATATTCAACGACATTTCGAACTTGGTCAATTGGTGAAACAGCCATTGGAGGTCCGTAGCTATAGCCCCATTCATATGTCATCAATACAACAAAATCAACTATTTCGCCATGAGCAGCGTAATCATGTGCCTCATACCATTGACCTGTTTGAGCAGCACTTGTTTTTGGCGCGAGAGCTGTAGATAAGAGTAAGCCTTCCTGGGAAAATCTCTCCTTAGCTTTACGTAAAAATGTATTATATGCTTCTCTGTCGCCAGCTGGCAGAAATTCAAAATCAAAGTGGATATCAGTAAATCCTTCTGAATGAGCTGTGTTTACGATATTATCCAATAATGTATTTTGAACCGCTTGTACGGTTAAAATGATATGACCAAGCTCATCACTGAAACCAGGACCTTCCAAGTTTGTTACAACCATTGCCATTGCTGTATTTGTGTTTTCAGCAATTTCCCTAAGATTCCCCATTGGTGGTGCGTTCAATGAGCCGTCTCGATTTACCCGATAGCTGAATAACGCAAGGTAAGTTAAATAAGGGGAATTTTTGGCGGCGGCATTTTCTAAGGTTTCAGAAACCGTGTCGCCAAATGGCTCAATGTATGCATATGATGTGATTTCACGCTTATCTCCAGGTGGAATATAAAGCCGTAAGCCGACAGGAAGTGTCATCTCAGGTGATATATTATTAATTGATGCCAGTTCTTGATAGCTCATCCCAAATCGATTTGCAATGGAATAGAGGCTATCTCCTGACTGAACAAAGTAAAACTGACCAATGATTGGGATAACAAGCGCTTGCCCGATGACGAGATCATCAGGAGCGTCCAGCTCATTGGCATTCGTAATGGCGACAGCAGTTGTATTGTATGTATTAGCGATTGAAGCCAGCGTATCTCCTTCTGCTACAACATGAATTTGCAAGAAAACTTCCTCCTTCAAAACAATTTCTCATTTCAACTTATGTGAAGGAGGACGTCGATATGACTTAAAGTGGGTCGATATTCGCTTTCATCACAGAACGGATCAAATATAATGCGTAGTCATTATTCTCCTTTGTTTCGGATGCCATACAATTTGCTGGAACATGCATCCCAAGCTGGTACATATATGCATCCTTTGCAGTAAAAAGAATGCAAATATCTCCCGCAATTCCGGCCATTAAAAGGTGACTTCGATTTAAATCTGTAAGCAAGGATTGGAGGGGGGTCTGGAAAAAGGCAGAATGCTGTGGTTTAATCAGGAAGTAATCATCTTCCTCGGGAGCGAGTGCCTCGATAATACCCCTGCTCCGATCATTCTTACAGTTTTCGATAATTTTATGAAAGTCTGCTTGCCATAAACCGTAATGATCATTAACATAAATAGTAGGCAGGCCATTTTCTTTAGCAAATTTCTTCAGCTTAATGAGGTTTGGCAGAATTGCCTTCGTATTTCGATATAAATCATCACCGCCATCAAAGTCAAAATCGTTGATAATATCGATAAATAATACGGCAGTGTTATTAAGTGATGTATCCATTTATAGGTCTCCTTATATTCGGTATAGACTACTTAATAGTATTTCCCCGTTTCGGATTGTTTCAAACTTTAAAACAAGGCGTTGTGATAATATGAATGATGTAAAATTTATGGAAGCGGCAATTGAAGAGGCAAAAAAAGCATCTGTATTAAATGAGGTTCCAATTGGTGCGGTTATTGTATATAACGATGAAATTATTGCAAGAGGTCATAACTTGCGGGAAACCTCACAAACGACATTATCCCACGCTGAACTCGTTATTATACAGGAAGCAAATGGAAAAATAGGCAGCTGGCGACTGGAGGATTGCACCCTTTACGTTACATTAGAGCCATGCCCGATGTGTGCAGGCGCTATTGTCCAGTCACGAATTAAGCGTGTTGTGTACGGAGCAGCAGATCCCAAGGCTGGCTGTGCAGGTACATTAATGAATTTATTGAATGAACCCCGTTTTAATCATCAGGTTGAATTAACGTCAGGTGTTTTACAAACAGAGTGTGCTGCATTGCTTAAAGATTTCTTTCGTGCACTTCGCAAAAGGAAAAAATAGTCGGTAACCTTGGTGTTGCATTTTGTCGTTTTAGTCGTTATAATGGTAACTACCGTGCTAAGCGGGGAGGTAGCGGTGCCCTGTACTCGCAATCCGCTATAGCGAGGCTGAATTCCCACTCTAGGTGTGGCGATTTTATGGTCTGCCTTAAGGGATTGGTGTTGACGTCCGGGTCCTACGCAACAGGAACCCACGAACCCTGTCAGGTCCGGAAGGAAGCAGCAGTAAGTGGAACCTTCTGTGTGCCGTGGGGAAGCCTAGGCCGAGCCATGAACTTAAGTAACGCATAGGGTCGTCACATCGAAAGTGGGTGCACGGCTACATAATTCAATCAAACACCCTTCAAACGTTTTGAAGGGTGTTTTTTAATGCGATGAAACACATTTCATGTAAATAGTTTTACTTTTATGAAAAAATGAAATAAGATAGAATCAGAATAAATAAAAATCCACTAGGGGTGCCATTTGGCTGAGATAAGATACATTTCTTTATCCCTTTGAACCTGAACTGGTTAGTACCAGCGTAGGGAAGTGGAGCTGGTGACTTATACATATTCTGTAGCTGTATATAAAACCACTCCATTTCGGGGTGGTTTTTTAGTGTTCATACAAAGGTAAATACAGGGAGGAGTAATTATTATGCGTTTTTCAGAATCATTGCGAGAGGCAACAAAACAGAGTTGGGAACTAAGTCTAAATCATCCATTCGTACAAGGGATTGTACGTGGCGATTTGCCATTGGAAATATTCAAAAATTATATTTTGCAGGATATTTATTATCTGAAGCATTACGGTAAGGTGCACGCATTTGCCGCTGCACATTCAGATGACTTTCATGTTGCTGCCAAACTGGCTGAAAAAGCAAAGAAGACAGCTGAAGCAGAATTAACCGTGCATAAGGAGCATGCAGAAATTTTACAGATTACAGATGCGGAAATAGAGAATTTTAAGCCTGCACCGACTGCATATGCGTATACATCGCATTTATACCGAGCATCACTGTCTGGAAGCCTGTCTCAAATTATAGCTGCAATGCTGCCATGTTACTGGTTATATGCAGATATTGGCTTTACTTATAAGGAAGCAAAACCGAAAGAGGAAATTTACCAAAATTGGCTAAACACATATGCGAGTGAGTGGTTCCAGGAATCCACACAAGAGATGATTGACCTGCTTGATGAATTAGCAGAAAAAGCAAGCGAAACAGAAAAACGGAAAATCAAAAAGCAATTTATTATTGCGAAAGAATATGAGCTCGCATTCTGGGAGATGTCCTATACGTTTGAAACATGGCTTTCGGAAAAGCAAGAGACTCGGCGTCTGTTTAAATAAAAAATCAGGGTGGTATATAAAATCCACCCTGATTTTTTATTCCGCAAAACTTTCTAATCAACCTACTTATAAACGAAATGTGACAGTAATACCAGATGACTTTTTAAAAAAATATATTTCGTCTGCTTATGGTTCACATTCACCCCTAAAATCGGGTATAATTAGAAATAGATCATAGAGGGGAATCTGTATTATGAGCTATCAAGCTTTATATCGCGTTTGGCGTCCAAGAACCTTTGAGGACGTCGTAGGACAAACACATATTACAAGAACACTGCAGAATGCGATTGTACAAGATAAATTTTCGCATGCCTATTTATTCTCTGGACCAAGAGGGACAGGGAAGACAAGTGCTGCCAAAATTTTTGCCCAGACAATCAACTGTGAGCATGCACCAGTCAAGGAACCATGTAATGAATGTGATGCATGTCGTGGTATTTTGGATGGATCGATTTCAGACGTTATTGAGATTGATGCAGCATCCAACACGAGTGTTGATGATATTCGTGAGATCCGTGACAAAGTGAAGTATGCCTCAAGTGCAGTACCATATAAAGTGTACATCATTGATGAGGTGCATATGATTTCCATTAATGCATTCAACGCATTACTGAAAACATTGGAAGAACCACCAAAGCATGTTGTCTTTATTTTGGCAACAACCGAGCCACATAAAATTCCATTAACGATCATTTCGAGATGTCAGCGATTCGACTTCAAACCAATATCCAATAAGGCAATTGTAGATCGTATGCAAACGATTATGGAGGCAGAGAACATTTCTGTTTCTGAAGAGGCTTTGGAGACTGTTGCATTAGCAGCAGAAGGTGGAATGCGTGATGCATTGAGTATTCTTGATCAAGCAATCTCCTATAGTGAGAATCAAGTAGAGCTTGATGATGTTTTGGCTGTTACAGGTGGGGTTTCCCAGAAAGTGCTCACTGATATTGTGAAATCCATGCACGAAAAAGATGTAGAACAGGCATTACAGCTGCTGAATGATTTGATCCAGCGTGGAAAAGATCCTGGACGATTTGTATACGATCTTATTTATTTTATGCGCGACTTATTACTGTTCAAAAGTGCTCCAACCTTGGAAGGTTTATTGGAGCGTGCCAGAGTAGATGACAACTTTCTAGCACTTTCTGATTCTGTATCAGCTGGTTGGATTCAGGATGCTATCATCCAACTGAATCAATGTCAGCAGGAAATCAAATGGACGAATAGTCCAAAGGTTTTCATCGAAATTGCGATACTGACAATTACCAACCGTTATCATGTTCAAGAATCTACTGGAGCTGATGTTGATTCGGAAGCAGTATCAAAATTAATGAACAAAATGACGCAATTGGAAAAAGAGCTTACAACCTTGAAACAGCAGCCAGCCCAGATGAATCAAGCTCCTGCTGCATCGGAAAAGAGAAGGCAGCCTGCGAGAGGATCAAAAAACAGCTATAAAATACCGTTTGAGCGGATTCGTGATGTGCTGGGCAAAGCAGAAAAGCCTGCATTAAAACAAGTCCAATCACAATGGGCCAACTTTTTAAGTAAGCTGAAGCAGATGAATGCACCTGCACATGCAACAATACAGGATAGTAAACCTGCAGCAGCATCAGCAGATTCACTTGTTGTCGCATTTAAATATGAAATCCACTGCTCCTTATTTTTAGATAATCGGGAGACAGTTGAATCCGTACTTGCAAGTGTGCTGGATAAGCAATTAACGATTATCCCGATTCCAGATAACGATTGGACACAGCTGCGTACGGAATATATAAGCAAACAAGATAAGCCAAAGGATGAGGAACAAGGAGATCCATTAGTGGATGAAGCAAGGAAACTCTTCGGAGATGACTTGCTGGAAATACACGATTAGAAGCAAAAAGCGGAAGCCCCGGTTAGCGACGTATGGTGAGGGAAGTCTTGCTGGTAGCTGGAGCTGGATGTGATTAGGAAAAATAATTTATTTATAATTTAAAGGAGGTATTTTCCATGAAGGGAAATATGAACAATATGATGAAGCAAATGCAAAAAATGCAAAAGAAAATGATGCAGGCTCAGGATGAACTGCATGAGATGTCCTTCGAAGCATCAGCTGGCGGCGGAATGGTTACCATTACTGCAAACGGAAAAAAGGAAATCACTGATATTGCAATTAAAGAAGAAGTTGTAGATCCAGATGATATCGAAATGCTTCAGGATCTTATCATTGCTGCAACAAATGATGTATTGAAGCAAATTGATGATAAGACGAATCAGCAAATGGGGCAATTTACTAAGGGCTTAAATATGCCTGGAATGTTTTAATTAAAGGAAAAAAGCGGCAGGGAGTGCGACCACTCATGCCAAGTATAAGCACCCGGTTTGAAGCGGGTGCTTATGTTTTCATGTAGGAGGCAACCTTGATGTATTATCCAGAACCAATATCGAAGTTAATTGACAGTTTTACAAAATTGCCCGGCATTGGCCCCAAAACAGCTGTCCGTCTGGCATTTTTTGTATTGAATATGAAAGATGATGATGTGCTGAACTTTGCAAATGCATTAGTGAATGCAAAAAGAGAACTGTCTCATTGCAGTATTTGTGGACACATTACCGATCAGGACCCGTGTGCGATATGCTCCGATACGTCACGGGATAATTCAGTTATTTGTGTTGTCCAAGATCCAAAGGATGTCATTGCAATGGAGAAAATGAAGGAATTTCACGGAAAGTACCATGTTCTTCATGGTGCAATTTCACCAATGGATGGAATTGGACCAGAAGATATAAACGTCCCTGATTTAATCAATCGACTAAAGGATGAGGAAGTAAAAGAAATTATCCTGGCAACGAACCCTAACATCGAAGGGGAAGCAACCGCAATGTATATTTCGCGCCTTGTTAAACCATCGGGTATCCGCACGACTCGAATTGCACACGGTTTACCGGTTGGCGGCGATTTGGAATATGCAGATGAAGTAACACTATCAAAAGCATTAGAGGGCAGAAGAGATTTGTAGAAGTTAGGTGAAGTGCATGGGGAAAAAGCGAAAAAGAAAAGATGTCGACAATGAGCTGCTTGATACAATTCTTCGGGTGGAACAGGATTGGAAGGATATTCAGTCCATTGTACAGCAAAGCATGGAGCCATCCCTCAATGGAATGCAGCAGGAAGCAATTGCACGGGCGAAGTATTTATTTCTGTTGCGTGAAGCAAGACTTCGCAATGTCAGTGCAGTGCGAGTATACTAGATTTATAGATTAAAGGAGACAAGGTTTTGCGAGTTTTGACGGCCTTGTCTTTTTTATATCATTTTTTCCCGGCTTCTTTGGTTCTTTTTTACGAAATACCAGCATAAATTTACTAAAAAAGAGGTCGAGGAAGAGGGTTGATTTCAATTGAGTTCTGCAATCGTTATTTCGGTCATTGTTGGACTGATTATCATTTTATTATTCGTTGGGGCTCCTGTTAAACCAATGAAATTTATTGGACAGGCTACGGTAAAGCTTGGAATCGGAATTCTGTTTTTATTTTTCTTTAATGTATTCGGAGGGATGGTTGGGCTGCACATTCCAATTAATTTATTTACAGCTGTCGTATCTGGCTTTTTAGGGCTATTTGGATTAGCATCTTTGGTGGCAATTCATTTGTTTATTGTTTAGTTTGTTTTTATCCTAAACATAAAAGTTTCAAAGTTTCCCCGTATAGTTTTCGTTAGATTGGGAGATACTAGTTTCTAACGGAGGTGGGGAAGGTGGAACAAGCAAATTCACTAAGACTTTCACATTGCGGCATCTGTGAGGAACAAAAGGAAAAGGGAATTCATTTATACACGATGTTCATTTGTACGGAATGCGAGTATAATATGATCCACACGGAGCCGAGGGAAGAAAAGTATAACTATTATTTACGAAAATTAAAGAATATCAGTCAACCAAAATTATATTCATAGCTATTCAGGGAGTCTTTGCTTGCAAAGGCTTCTTTTGTTTGTTCGGGAATGATAAAATTGCTATGCGATATTTTGAATGATAACGAAAGAGTACTATAAGACTAGAAAGGCAGAGAAATTTTTAGCATTGATACATAATCCGACAACGAAGCTATAATTCCCGTTTTGTGATTACTATTATAGAAATTAAGAGGAGGGACAATGATGAAACAGAATCATAAGCGAATTCCGATTTTTGACAAATTACAGCAATTTACATACACAAACCCGATATCCTTCCATGTCCCTGGTCATAAAAATGGTGAAATTTTCCCTGGACAGGCAAGGACTTATTTTGATTCGATCTTAAAATTAGATATGACAGAGCTGCACGGTTTAGACGACCTACATGCGCCCACGGAAGTGATTGCAGAAGCGGAGGAATTAGCTGCGGATTTTTTTGACTCCGACCATACGTTTTTTCTTGTTGGCGGAAGTACAGCAGGTAATTTAGCAATGGTGTTGGCAGCCTGTTCACCAGGGGAAAAAATTATTGTTCAACGTAATTGCCATAAATCCGTTATGAATGGATTGGAATTAAGTGGTGCAAAGCCAGTATTTATTGCGCCAGAATATGATGAAGCAGTCGATCGCTATACAAGTCCAAGTTATTCCATATTAAAAGAAGCTCTGCAAAAGCATTCAGACGCAAAGGCAATTGTGCTTACCTATCCTGATTATTTTGGCAGAACATACCCAATTAAAGCTATGATAGATTTGGCCCATTCATATAACATTCCAGTTTTTGTCGATGAAGCACATGGAGTTCACTTTACTTTAGGAAAGCCCTTTCCAGCTTCAGCATTAAGTTTAGGGGCAGATGCTGTTGTGCAATCGGCTCATAAGATGGCGCCTGCCATGACAATGGCTTCTTATTTACATTTAAAATCCAAGTTTATATCTAAAGAACGTATTGCGCACTATTTACAAATCATTCAGTCAAGCAGTCCTTCGTATCCACTTATGGCTTCGTTGGATATAGCGCGTTTCTTTTTAGCAAAAATGCAGACAAATGAACTGGAACATATTTTACAAAGCGTAAACGGTGTCAGAGACATACTTGATAGCTGTGATGCATGGAATGTATTGCCAATTGAACCAGAGGACGATCCGCTTAAAATAACGTTACACGTGAAACAATTTTATTCCGTTCAAGATGTGGCAAGGCTTTTTGAAAAAGAAAATTTGTATCCAGAGCTTATAACACATAATCAGTTATTGTTTATTCAAGGGCTTAAGCCGTTTCATAAGCAGGACCAGCTTCAAAAAATAGTAAAAAGAGTTGGGGAACAATTAAAAATCAAATCAAATCATGATACAATAGAAATAGCAAAGTTATTTCCAGAAGCCATTCAGGAATTGGCTTTGTCTTATCAAGAAATGCATGCAAGATCTTACAGACGCGTACCTTTTGATGAAGGTATCGAACATATAGCAGCAGAGGCAGTCATCGCCTATCCGCCGGGAATTCCGATCATTCTAAAGGGTGAGCGCATTACAGCGGCACATCTTGCTGCCACCCGACAGCTTCGAAATCAGGGTGTTCGTATTCAGCAACGGGAATCAGGCATCAAGATCTACAGGAAATGATGAAGGAGATTTATACATGAGTGGTTTTTTTATAACATTTGAAGGTGGCGAGGGTGCAGGAAAAACGACAATCCTTCAACTGATCGCAATAAGACTAACGGATATGGGGTATGACGTCATAACGACCCGTGAACCAGGTGGCATTAACATTTCTGAAAAAATCCGTGACATTATTCATGACCCGGATCATACAGAAATGGAAGAACGAACGGAAGCACTTCTTTACGCAGCAGCGCGCAGGCAGCATCTGGTAGAAAAGGTACTTCCGGCACTCGAAAAAGGGAAGATTGTTCTCTGTGATCGTTTTATCGACAGTAGTTTAGCATATCAAGGGTATGCTCGCGGATTAGGAATTGATGAAGTGTTTTCCATCAATCAATTTGTCATTGGGGATTGTATGCCAGATCTAACTTTATTTTTTGATATTACGCCAAAAAAGGGATTAGAGCGTATTGCAGCGAATAAAGATAGAGAAAGGAATCGACTTGATCTTGAAAACCTCGAATTCCATGAAATGGTTTATGAAGGCTATCAAATTCTGAAAGACAAATTTCCTGACCGGATTCAAACGATTGATGCAGATCAATCCATGGACGTAGTTGAACAGGCTGTGCTCGATCGTATTATGAAGCATATAAAATAAGGGGGCTTATGCAGATGAAACTAATCATGGCTGTTATCCAAGACAAGGATTCCAATCGTTTAGTAAATGCTTTGGGAGAAAAGGATTTTAAGACAACAAAACTTGCTTCAACCGGTGGTTTCCTGAAAGAAGGTAATACCACCTTGATGATTGGATGTGAGGACCAGGAAGTAGATAATGCCTTAGATATTATTAAGGATAATTGCTCGCATCGTGAACAAATGGTTGCACCAATCTCACCAATGGGTGGAAATGCAGATTCCTATATTCCAAAGCCAGTCAAAGTCGAGGTTGGAGGAGCAACGGTATTTGTACTTCCAGTTGAATCATTTTTACAGTTTTAATAAACAAATGTATTACCTCTAAGAAAGGGGCTGGACCAAATGAAAATTACAAACGAAATGCAAGCCAATTTGGAGCCGAAATATGCACGCAAGGCGAGTGCAGATAAGCAGGCTTTCCATAAAATGGTTCAGTCCCAAACACAAAACTTAAAGCATCAGGAATTACAGCAACTTGTTAATAATATTGCGAAGCAAGGAAATAAGCTTGCTCGTTATCGGTCATTTCGTGAATTGGCCGCATTCAAACGAATGGTGAAAGGATTTCTGCAGAAGACGGTTTATGCTGGATATACCTTAGATAAATCACATCATTTTGGCTTTGATAGACAAACTCGAAAATTAGCAATCGTCAAGCAAGTCGATGAAAAACTAATCAAGCTTACAGAGGAAATTATGAATCAGGAAAAGAAGACAGTAGATATCCTAGCACTTATCGGAGAAATTAAAGGATTACTGATTAATATATATACGTAAGAACAAAAACGGAGGAGCCCGTTTAGCGAGGTACGGACTGCGCCCTGAACTTTGGGGTGGTTCGCCGAGTTGAACAATCCTTCGGAGAAGATAAAGGAAACATGGCGATCGAAGAGCGATGCCTGATTTCACCGCAAGGGTATAGGAGTGACTAAGCCTCATGTCTTGACGGTCGGCAAGTCCCGCTAGTCGTTGGGAGCTGGACGTGGCTGTTCCAGTACAAGTAATTATTGAGTCAAATCATTATATTTAATAAAGAAGTTAAAGCTTAAGGACGGATACATATGAAAACATGGTCTCAAGTGGCTGATGTGCAGCCGCTAGCAACACGTATTATAACAAATAGCATTAAAAAAGATCGGATTTCTCATGCGTATTTGCTCCAAGGCGAACGAGGGACAGGAAAAGGCGCAATTGCCTTACTCATTGCCAAAGGTCTGTTCTGTCAAAATAAATCAGGTATAGAACCGTGTAATGAATGTAATAACTGCAAACGAATTGAGTCTCATAATCATCCTGACGTACATTGGATTGAACCGGAAGGACAATCAATTAAAATTGAACAAGTGCGTAATTTGCAGAAGGAATTTACGTACTCGGGTCTCGAATCCAATCAAAAAGTATATGTCATTAAGGATGCAGACACATTGACTGTCAATGCCGCAAACAGGATTTTAAAGTTTTTAGAAGAGCCAAGTAAAGAAACGACAGCGATAATGCTGACGGAGAATAGTCAATCGATTATTCCAACAATCCGTTCGCGCTGCCAGGTTATTGATTTAAAACCGCTCCATGCTGCTTCTTTTCAAAACCAATTAATCGAGCAAGGAATGGAAAAGAATCAAGCTGTGCTTATTAGTGCTCTCACGAATAACTTCGATGAGGCCTTTAGATGGAGCGAGGATGCCGGGTTTGCAGAAGCTAGAAAACTAATGGTACAATTAATAGAAATATTTATCACAAAGCCTGAAGACGTTTATCTCTTTATTCACAGTCGCTGGGTAGACCATTTTAAGGAGCGACAAGAGCAGGAGCAAGGATTGGATTTATTACTTCTGGCTTTTAAGGATATTCTTTATTATCATATTGGAAATGAGGATATGATGGTATTTTTCACCTCCAATGATTCGCTTCTTGAAAAGGCAGTAATGTCCTTCTCCCAGGAACATCTTGTGAATAGCTTGAATTTCGTACTGCAGGCAAAGAGGAAATTGAAGCAAAATGTTCAACCCACCTTGGTGATTGAACAACTAGCACTTCAAATAAAGAGGTGAAAAGGAATGATTGAGGTTATAGGTGTCCGTTTTAAAAAGGCGGGTAAAATATATTATTTTGATCCAGGGGCAGAAAATATTTCCTTGGACAGTTATGTTATAGTAGAGACGATACGAGGGATTGAATTTGGGAAGGTTGTTATCACGAATAAACATGTTGATGAAGAAGATGTTGTCCTTCCATTGAAAAAGGTAATCCGTGTCGCTGACGAGAAAGATAAGCTGTCCGTTTTAGAAAATCAGGAACAAGCGGATAAAGCATTTCATATATGTTCAGATAAGATTGAGCAGCATAAGCTCGATATGAATCTGGTTGAAGTAGAATACACATTTGATCGCAATAAAATTATTTTTTATTTCACAGCAGATGGTAGGGTCGACTTCCGAAATTTAGTGAAGGATTTGGCCTCTATGTTTAAAACGAGAATTGAACTGCGCCAAATTGGTGTGCGTGATGAAGCGAAAATGCTTGGTGGTATTGGCCCATGCGGCAGAATGCTTTGTTGTTCAACGTTTTTAGGGGATTTCGAGCCAGTATCAATAAAAATGGCGAAGGATCAAAATCTTTCCCTTAACCCAGCGAAAATATCTGGGTTATGTGGTAGACTGATGTGCTGTTTAAAATATGAAAATGATACGTATGAAACTGCAAAGCGTGACTTGCCGGATATTGGCGAAGCAATCGTAACGCCATATGGAAAAGGGAAAGTTGTTGGTCTGAATATACTTGAACGACTCATCCAGATTGAAATTCCGGAGAAGGAACGCGTTGTTGAATATACTTTAGATGAATTAATAAATGAAGGAATTTTAGCGCAAGCCACAGAATGATGAGGTGAGTGGGCGTGAGGAACAGAGAAATTTTTGACCAGGTTTCAGATATGGAAAAACAAATTGGCGAGCTGTATGAACAGCTTGGTGATTTAAAGGGGCGTTTAAGTGAGCTGCTCGAAGAAAATCACCGACTTGCTGTTGAAAACCATAATTTGCGTAACCATCTTGATCACCAAAAAGAAGCTGCGGATGAAACTTCGGATAAGAAAACTTCCAAAGGAAGCTTCCCTGGTGAAGGATATGATAATCTCGCTAGATTATATGAAGAAGGTTTTCATATATGTAATCTGGAATTTGGAAGCCCAAGGAGAGATGAAGACTGCATTTTCTGCCTTGACTTTTTTGAGAAAACAAAATAAAAGCTTTTTTGCATACGTGCAATGAAGGCATTTGCTTAAGGTAAAAACCAAACTTAAAGGTATAAGGAATTTAAGAAAGTGAAGAACTATCTTTTAAGAATCCCTTTAATGAATTCCAGGTTTTCTAATGAGGACTATTACTGCTGTCTCGATATATGTACGAGGCAGCTTTCTTTTCATTAGGCAGCTTTTAATAGTAAGGAGTTAACGATGGTACAGGTACAATTATATAATGATGAACGAATGGATTATTTATTAAACGATGAGCGGATGCAAATTATCCAAAGCCCGACAGCTTTTGCCTTTTCCTTGGATGCCGTACTACTTGCTCACTTTGCTTACGTGCCTATAAAGCGGGGAAAAGTATTGGATTTATGCACCGGAAATGGTGTCATACCCTTGCTTTTATCAAAAAGAACAAATGCTGAGATAACGGGTGTAGAAATTCAGGAACGCATTTTCCATATGGCAGAAAGAAATGTGAAGTTAAATACACTTTCCGACCAGCTAACGATGCTGCATGGCGATTTAAAGGAAATGCAGCCGGTACTCGGACAAAGCAGCTTTGATGTCGTTACGTGCAACCCTCCATATTTTAAAACACCTTCAAGAACTGAACATAATCATAATGAATTTTTGACGATCGCCCGGCATGAAGTATATTGTACGCTGGAAGATGTTGTAAAGGCCTGTAAATTACATGTGCGACCAGGCGGAAAAGTCGCAATGGTTCATCGACCAGGGAGACTCGTTGATATTATGGAGCTTTTTAGAAAGTATAAATTAGAGCCGAAGCGTATGCAGCTTGTATATCCAAAGCGAGGAAGAGAAGCAAACATGCTTTTAATAGAAGGTATCCGGGATGGGAAAGCCGACTTGAAAATCCTGCCCCCCTTATATATTTATGAAGCAGACGGCACGTATACGAAGGAAGCAGAGGAAATTATTTATGGTATGTGAACATGTCGTCTACATCCTTTGTTGCAAGGATGGTTCGCTTTATACTGGATATACAAATAATTTAGATAGGCGCTTAAGTATGCATGAATCTGGTAAGGGTGCGAAATATACTCGAGGGAGAGGACCATTTCAAGTTGTATTTGTTGAACAATTTACGACGAAGGAAGCGGCGATGCAGCAAGAATACCGAATTAAGCAGCTTTCTCGTACTGAAAAAATGCTGCTGATTCAGAAGTGGCAGAAGGAGACGTTGCAAAATGAACATTCAAAAGAGCTTTGACGACGAGACGGCAGGTGTTTTATACGTTGTTCCAACACCAATTGGCAACCTGGAGGATATTACATTTCGTGCGTTAAAAATTCTGAAATCTGTAAGCTTAATTGCAGCAGAGGATACGAGAAATACAAAAAAGCTTCTCAATCATTTTGAGCTTTCAACGCCTTTGATAAGCTATCATGAGCATAATAAAACAGCTCGGGAAGAACAGCTTTTGGAAAGAATCAAGCGAGGCGAATCAATTGCTATTGTAAGTGATGCCGGTATGCCGACGATTTCGGATCCCGGGTTTGAAATTGTACAAGCTGTAATTGAAGAAGATCAGAGGGTCGTCGTCCTTCCGGGTGCAAATGCTGCATTATGTGGCTTAATTGGGTCTGGCTTGCCAACAGATGAATTTTACTTTTATGGTTTCTTGCCAAGAAAAAAAAAGGATAAAGCACTTGAACTGGATCGTTTGAAACGTTTGAAGGCAACCTTGCTATTTTATGAGTCTCCATATCGGATAAAGGATACATTGAAAGTAATACAAGAACAGCTGGGAAATCGGAACATCGCGATTGCTCGTGAATTGACAAAACGATTTGAGGAATTTGTTCGTGGTACTGCGGAGGAATTGCTGAATTGGGCGGAAAACGTGGAGATGCGCGGGGAATTTGTACTTGTCGTTGAAGGAACAAGCCATGCAACAGAGGAAGATAAGGGCGACGCATGGTGGGAATCCTTATCTGTTGTTGCCCATGTTAATCATTATATCGAAGAAAAGGGACTATCTAGTAAGGATGCAATCAAGCAAGCAGCGGTTGATCGAAATATTCCGAAGCGGGATATTTACCAGACATATCATATTGAATAGGCAAGCTGAAAGTGGAAGGTTATTTCAAGATTATATATGAAATGAATGAATTTTTATTTCATCCATTAAAAAAGAGAGTTGACGTGCAAGCAGCAAGCGTCAGCTCTCTTTGTGATTGTAATGTTCATTTTATGCCTTGTTTGGAGATTCTGCGCCAACTATTTTAAGCGCGATTGAATCTCTTCTAAAAGAGCCTGTGCGCCTTCTGGGCTTACGACAAGCTTTCCATGGGCCAGTGACAGATTATCATCGGAAGTTTCGCCAGTAATTTGACAAGTCATGTTTGGCTTATATTTCTTAAGGACAATTCTATCGTTATCAACATAGATTTCCATTGTATCTTTTTCATGGATATCTAATGTGCGTCGAAGTTCAATAGGTATGACTATCCGCCCTAGTTCATCAACTTTACGTACAATACCAGTAGATTTCATTATTTTCCTCCCCCAAGGTTGGGAAAAAACACGAAAAAATTCTTCTTAGAAAGAAGATATTTGTGCTTTTTGCCTTAAATTTTTTCTTTGGAACAAAAAAACGTCATATTTCGACACCTATATTAGCATAAGAATACCAACTATTGATTATTCTGTCAACAAATTTTAGTATTAGTGGGAAAATTTATTTATCTAAATAATTCGTTTAATCATTACGTGAACAAGAATAATAAACAGGTATGAAATGTTCTTATCACAGCATTTGGCAAATTGCGTTATAATAGCTACAATAGATTTTATATAATAATTTGAATTGGACCTAGGAGGTAAATGCATGTCACAAGATAGAAAGACTTTTTATATAACGACCCCAATTTATTATCCGAGCGGAAAGTTACATATTGGGAATGCCTATTCAACCATTGCTTGCGATGTTATGGCACGTTATAAAAGAATGACAGGTTTTGACGTTTTCTACTTAACTGGTAGTGACGAACATGGACAGAAAATTGAGAATAAGGCAAATGAGTTAGGAATTACGCCTCAAGAATATGTCGATGGCATGGCTGAAAGCATGCAGGAGTTATGGGAAACGCTGGAAATAAGCAATGATAAATTTATCCGTACAACAGATCCGACACATAAAAAGGTTGTTGCTGATATCTTTGAACGCTTTTTAGAGCAAGGAGATATCTATTTGGATGAATATGAAGGCTGGTATTCAATCCCGGATGAAACGTTCTATACGGAAACACAATTGGTCGATGTAGAGCGTGATGAAGACGGCAATGTTATTGCAGGTAAATCACCAGATAGCGGGCATCCAGTAGAATTGATTAAAGAGGAATCGTATTTCTTCAGAATGAGTAAGTATGCGGATCGTCTGTTGGATTACTACAATACACATGCAGACTTTATTCAACCGGAATCCCGTAAAAATGAAATGATTAACAATTTCATTAAACCGGGTTTGGAGGATTTAGCGGTATCACGTACTGTTTTCTCATGGGGCGTGAATGTACCGAGCAATCCGAAGCACGTTGTATATGTATGGATTGATGCATTGTCTAATTACATTACAGCATTAGGCTATGGAACAGATGATCAAAGCCTGTTTAATAAATATTGGCCGGCGGATGTTCATATGGTTGGGAAGGAAATTGTTCGTTTCCACACGATTTATTGGCCTATTATGTTAATGGCACTTGATCTACCATTACCGAAGAAGATTTTTGGCCATGGCTGGCTGCTAATGAAAGACGGAAAAATGTCAAAATCAAAAGGGAATGTCGTTTATCCAGAAATGCTAGTGGAGCGCTATGGTTTAGATGCTTTACGCTATTACCTAATGCGCGAAGTAGCATTTGGCAGCGATGGTATTTTTACACCGGAGGATTTTGTTTCGCGAGTTAATTATGATCTAGCAAATGATTTAGGGAACCTATTGAACCGTACAGTGGCCATGATTAATAAATACTTTACGGGAGAGGTTCCAGCACTTTCTGGAAATGTCACAGCTTTTGATGAAGACTTAAAGGCTACTGCAGAAAAAACAATCGATGATTACCAAAAAGAAATGGAAAACATGCAGTTCAGTAGTGCACTTAGCCATGTTTGGACATTGATTTCACGCGCAAATAAATATATTGATGAAACAGAGCCTTGGAAGCTTGCTAAGGAAACAGATAAGCAATCAGAACTTGCTAGTGTAATGGCTCACTTAGCTGAATGTTTGCGTGTTTCTGCAATTCTTTTACAGCCATTCCTGACGCATGCACCGAAGAGGATTTTTGATCAGCTTGGTATCCATGATGATAATGCAGGTGATTTTGCAAATGTTCATTTCGGTCATTTCCCAGGAAATACAAAGGTGATAACAAAAGGTACACCAATCTTCCCTCGTTTGGATATTGATGAGGAAGTTGCCTATATTCGCGCGCAAATGGCTGGCGGGGCTCCTGCGGTGGAAGAGGAAACAGCAGGTGATTGGGATCCGGCAGAAACAGAGCTTGTTTCAACAAAAGATAAGCAAATCAAATATGATGATTTTGATAAAGTGGAATTAAAAGTAGCTGAAGTAATCAACTGCAGTAAAGTGGAAGGTGCGGATAAGCTGCTTAAATTCCGCCTAGATGCTGGTGACAAAGCACATCGACAAATTTTATCAGGAATTGCTGAATTCTATCCAAATCCAGAAGAATTGATTGGGAAGAAGGTAGTGATTGTAGCGAACTTGAAAGCTCGTAAAATGCGCGGAGAAATTAGTCAAGGTATGATTCTTTCTGCAGAGCATGATGGTCAATTACAAGTGATTGAAGCACCAGCTAACGCGCCTAATGGATCTGAAATTGCATAATAAATAATAAATACCCTGCATATTTTAGCAGGGTATTTGTTTCGTAAAGCCTTTACCGAGCATAATGAGAAATACGATACATTTCTTAGTGGGAAGCTCATAAAAGGGTTGCATATGAAAGTGCTGAAGTTCACAGGAAAAAGAATAATCTATAGTTGGAAAATGCTGATGTTTATAATTAGCCGAGGAACCAGCACATTAACTTAAACTTGTGTGTAAGTTCAGTGTTCGCGTCAGAAGAATTCTATGGAAACTTAATTAACAGATGTAAAGGATGAATAATATGCTATTTGATACACATGTCCACTTAAATGCTAGACAATTTGCAGAGGATTTGCCAGAAACGATCAGCCGTGCAGTGGATGCAGGTGTAACCCGAATGGTTGTTGTTGGATTTGACCGTGAAACCATTCCACTCGCAATTGAAATCGCAGAACAGAACGAAAACATTTATGCAGCAGTTGGCTGGCATCCGGTTGATGCGATTGATATGACAGATGGAGATCTAGCTTGGATTGAGGAATTATCATCACATCCTAAAGTTGTAGCGATAGGTGAAATGGGATTGGACTATCATTGGGATAAATCACCAAAAGATGTGCAAAAGGAAGTATTCCGCAAGCAAATCCATTTAGCAAAAAGGGTAAACATGCCAATCATAATTCATAATCGAGAGGCGACAGCAGATATTATTGAAATTTTACAGGAAGAGAATGCAAAGGAAGTAGGGGGAATCATGCATTGCTATAACGATTCCGTAGACTATGTCCAAGCATGTCTGGACATGAATTTTTATATATCACTTGGCGGCCCTGTAACGTTTAAAAACGCCCCATTACCGAAAGAGGTTGCAAAGCAGGTACCATTAGACAAATTACTAATTGAGACAGATGCACCTTATCTTGCACCACACCCAAATCGCGGAAAGCGTAATGAACCGGCGTATGTAAAATTAGTGGCAGAAAAAATTGCTGAATTACGGGAGATGAGCCTTGAAGAGCTTGGTGAAGCTACTACTCAAAATGCATGTGAATTATTTGGCGTGAAGTAAAAAAGGTAATTTTATGTAACAATACAGCCTAAATATGGAAATAAAAGGAGACTGATAGCGCTAGCAGTCTCCTTTTATTTCAATTATGTAACAGTATAAAAGGGCTGTATAACAGGGTTTTTTGATACATTTAAAGGGTTAATTATAAGAAAGGCAAAAAGTGCGTAATACAACTGTAAATGAATCGTAACCCTAGTGGCTTTGACTTTGCTACCCCCTGTTTATATAATCGATTGGGAATAAGGGGGCAGGCACATGGGATTAGTTCATAAGCTTTTGCCGGCATCGAAAAAGAAGCTGGTTATTTCAAGTATTGGTGTTTTAGCACTTGTTTTATTTTCAGTGTTTGTACTAGTGGAAGCAACGAAAGCGGAAGTAGTAATAACAGACAACGGAGAAATACAAACAATCAGCACAAACTCAAATACAGTTGGAGACTTGCTTCACGAATTAGAAATAACGGTTGGAGCATACGATTTCTTATCACATGATGAAACAGAATTGATTGAAGATGGGATGGAAATAACGTATAAAACCGCAAAGCAAATTACAGTAAGTATTGATGGGAAAGAACAGGATTATTACACAACTGCAAATACCATTGGGGATTTCTTTAAAGAACAGAATTTGTCTTTCAAAGAGCGCGATGAAATATCACATCAGCTAACAGAAGAAACGGAAGCTGGCTTACATATCGAGGTTGCTAAGGCATATCAGGTAACGATTAATGACGGTGGGAATAAGAAAAAATTCTGGACAACAGGTGGAACGGTAAATGATTTGCTTAAGGAAGCAGATATTGATTATAAAAAAAGCTCTCATGATCGAATCACTCCAGCGCTCGATAAAAAAGTAAACAAAGGAAAGACTATTGATATTGTTCGTGTAGCTATCGATGAAGAGGAAGTTACAGAAAAAATCGCATTTGACGTAGAGGAACGTCAAGATAGCTCGCTTTTAAAAGGAGAAGAACAGGTCATTTCTGAAGGTGAAGAAGGAACGGTTACAAAGCGTTTTAAAGTAACAAAGGAAAACGGTGAGGAAGTAAGCCGGGAACTAGTCAGCGAAGACGTGAGAGAAAAAAGTGTTAATCGTGTTGTAGCAATTGGAACGAAAGAAGAAGTTCAGGAGTCCAATCTTGTTACACTTGCTAATGAAACACCAAAGGACAGTAGCCAAGGTGGTAAAACAATTACAGTGACAGCAAGTGCATTCACGTCAGAATGTGGTGGCTGTTCAGGTGTAACAGCTACTGGAATTAACCTGGGAGCTAATCCGAATATGAAAGTAATTGCTGTAGACCCGAATGTGATTCCACTTGGAGCGAAGGTATGGGTTGAAGGATATGGAGAAGCAATTGCTGGTGATACAGGCGGGAATATAAAAGGAAATCGCATTGATGTCCATGTACCATCAAAATCTGATGCCTATTCATGGGGAGTGAAAACCGTCCAGGTTAAGGTGTTAGATTAAAACAATGTTTTCGATAAACGATAGAATAAAATGCTCTTATCATGCTAAAATGGTAAGAGCATTATTTTATATACGAATCGTATAAGCAGTGGAGGAAATCGATTGAAAATAAAAGAAATCATTGTTGTTGAGGGAAGAGATGACACAACGAAAGTTCAACTGGCAGTTGATGCAGATACGATAGAAACGAATGGGTCAGCTATTAATAAAGAGACATTAGCTCGAATCAGGCATGCGAAAGAAAAACGAGGTGTCATTATTTTTACAGATCCAGATTATCCTGGTGAGCGTATCCGTCATATTGTCGATCAGGCAGTGCCGGGTTGTAAGCATGCTTTTCTAACAAGAGATCAAGCAAAGGCAAAGAATCCAAAAAATAAAAGCCTCGGTATTGAACATGCTAGTATCGAAACGATTCGACATGCGCTCAAAGAGGTATATGAGTTAGCAGATATACGTGAAAGTGAAATTCAGAAGGCGGATTTAATTGAGCATGGGCTGATTGGTGGGCCTGAAGCAAGTGTACGTCGCGAAAAGCTTGGAGAGCTCTTGCAAATCGGGCATACAAATGGAAAACAGCTGCTGAAACGGCTAACACAATTTCAAATTACGAAGACGCAATTTGAGCAGGCTATAAAAGCGATACAACAGGAGGAAAACGATGCCTAAAAAATATATAGCAACTCCTTCAAGAACGAAAGAGATTTTAAATAAATACAAGTTCTCTTTTAAAAAGAGTCTTGGACAAAATTTTTTGGTAGATGTGAATGTATTAGAGAATATTATTAAGCATGCAGGGATTGATGAGGAAGCTGGTGCGATTGAAATTGGGCCAGGTATGGGTGCATTAACGGAACAGCTGGCAATCCACTCAGACAAGGTTGTAGCATTTGAAATTGATCAGCGTCTCTTACCAATCTTGAAGGACACGCTTCAGGATTATTCCAACGTGGAAATTATCCATCAGGATATTTTAGAAGCGGATGTAGAATCGGTTATTCGAACACAATTCAAACCAAATCAGCCGATTCATGTCGTTGCAAATCTGCCTTATTACATTACCACACCGATTTTGATGAAGCTTGTTCGTGATAGATTGCCGGTAACAAGCTTGACTGTCATGATTCAAAAAGAGGTTGCAGAACGAATGGCGGCAAAACCGAATAGTAAGAGCTACGGATCACTGACCATTGCTGTCCAATATTATACAGAGGCAAGCGTTGTAATGACCGTACCGAAAAGCGTATTTATGCCACAGCCAAATGTGGACTCGAGTATTTTACAGCTTGTTATAAGGGATAAACCTCCGGTTGAAGTAGCAGATGAAGATTTCTTTTTTGAGCTCGTGCAAGCAAGCTTTGCGCAAAGAAGAAAAACACTGCGTAATAACCTGTCTAGCTTTTTTAAAGAGCAACATACGAAGGATGAAATTACGGCGATTCTGGATACAGCTGGAATCGATGGTGCAAGACGTGGCGAGTCTCTTGATATGGAGGAGTTTGCTTTGCTTGCAAATACCTTTTATAAAAATAAATAATGCCAAAAAAGCTATTGTCGTGCTACCGCGACAATAGCTTTTTTGGCAACTACCCATCTTTCAGACTGCCCACCATTGTTTTTTGCCGTTAACTTGACTCCCCAGATTTCCCTTAACCTTTACGAATTATATTCTTGAGACAGCTATTTCCTTTTTGACAACTCCATGAAGAGCTTATGCTTAAACATTTCTAGGCACAGGGTTCTAGGCTATCACATAGTCTATAGAATAACTGAAGGCTAAGAGGTGGATATATGGGCATAACTATTGGAGAACTTGTTACACGTAGTTCCTATCAGCATGATCTGCTATTTCGTGTAGCTGAACTAAATAAAGACATTGCTATTCTGCATGGGGCAGAAATGCGACTTGAGGTAGATGCTCCACTTCATGATCTTGTTGTAGCAAAGCGTCAGGATGTAGAAAGGCGGAAACAGAAGGAAAAGGAGAAAGAAGAATTCTCTTATCGTTTATTCCGTCAGGATTATCAGTTGATGAAGGAAAAAAGGATGTATCAATCAACAGATGGTTATTTGAATAATGCGAAGTTTTTCCAACTCCCTGCAAAGGTTCTTCACTTAGATGGAGATCCGATGTACTTAAGAAAATGTATTTCCCTATACCAGCGCATTGGATTGCAGGTTCATGGGGTTCATTTAAATGAAAAGGAAATGCCGAGTGAGATTGGTGGGTTAGTAGAGCGAATTGGTCCCGATATTATCGTTATTACGGGGCATGATGCTTATTCAAAGAATAAAGGATTCAAAAATGACTTGCGTGCCTATCGACATTCTAAATACTTTGCTGAGGCCGTAAGAGAGGCAAGAAGGAAGAGTTCTAATCTAGATCAGCTTGTGATCTTTGCTGGCGCCTGTCAATCCCATTTTGAGTCGCTTATACGTGCTGGAGCAAATTATGCCAGCTCACCATTAAGGATAAATATTCACGCGTTAGATCCTGTCTATATTGCAGCTAAAATTGCCTATACCCCATTTATGGAAAGTGTCAGTGTATGGGATGCTTTACGCAATACGATGACTGGGGAAAAGGGAATGGGCGGAGTGGAGACGAGAGGTTTACTTCGTACAGGTTTGCCATATTTAGAAGAAGATGATGATGAGGAAGAAGAATAAAAAAAGAATGCTGTCCTTTTTTTAAAGGATCAAGCATTCTGGATAATAGTTGGACAAGTGCAGGGCATATGTTTCTTGTATAGCTAAAATTCGATAAAAGTTTTCGGCAAAATTATACATAAATTGTTAACATATGCAAATAATATAAGAAATAGACAAAAATTATTGTTGACAGGTAAAAAGACTTATTGATATAATATTAAGTTTTGTTTGACTGTCGGACGAGTTTGTGTTACACTATTATTAGTGAGGTGGAGTGTAGTGGCTAAAACATTAATCGAAATTAAGCAAGGTCTTGAATGCCATGTTGGAAAGCGGTTGAAATTAAAAGCCAACGGAGGGAGAAGGAAAACGGTGATACGATCGGGAGTACTTGCAGAGACGTATCCTTCAGTCTTCATTGTTGAGCTTGACCAAGACGAAAATGCATTCGAACGTGTTTCATACAGCTATGCAGACATATTGACAGAGACGGTAGAATTAAAATTTTTAGATGAACGGAATAAAGCATTATTAATGGAACAGTAGACCCGAATGTCTGCTGTTTTTTATTGTAAAAAACATATAAATTTGAGCGCTGCAGCTAATTTTACTGGAATAGCTACGTCTACCAAGCGCTAAAATGGCGAGGTTTACTTCATTCCTGGCAATCTAAAAAAGACTTGCCAACTGGCTAAGACTTGAGGCCTGGTCGAACTTATACCCTCCCTGTACGAAAAGGTTTATCTTTCCATTGTTTCATACTTCTTACTCGTTTTTATTTAGCATATAGACATAAACTAAGCATGTCGTAAGGGTAAACTAACTTAAAATGGAAAGGGGCTGTTCTTTCATGGGACGACGCAGAGGAATGATGTCAGACCAGTTGAAAGAAGAAATTGCTAAGGAGTTAGGGTTTTACGACACTGTTCAGCAAGAAGGCTGGGGCGGTATCAAAGCGCGGGATGCAGGTAATATGGTAAAACGTGCAATTGAAATAGCCGAACAGCAAATGCAAAGAGGCAAATCCTAATGGGTTTGCCTTTTTGTCTGTATAGTGACAAAAAGGCAAATGCAGAAAGTGAAAACCAATCCATACTTCCCATCCCACGCTTTCACTCAATCTGATCCAACTACAATCTGGTCGCCTATGTTTTTTTAATATGGTACAATTATTTATATTTTTTAGTACGTGGCAAAGTAGGTGATGATAGTGACGATTATATTGGAAAAGGCCCCTGCAAAAATTAATTTATCCCTTGATGTATTAAGAAAACGAATCGATGGGTATCATGATGTAGAAATGATAATGACAACAATTGATTTAGCTGATCGCATTGAATTGTATGCATTGGAAGAGGATAAAATTGAGATCTCGCTTGAGAGCAGGTATGTGCCAAATGATGAACGGAACCTGGCATATAAAGCTGCACGTGCTTTTAAAGATACCTATGGGATTAAGAAAGGCGTCCATATCAATATGGAAAAACATATACCGGTGTCAGCGGGTCTTGGAGGAGGGAGTACGGATGCGGCAGCGGTACTAAGAGGGCTCAATCGATTATGGTCATTAAACATCTCACTTGATGAACTGGCAGAGCTTGGGTCTGCAATAGGCGCGGATGTAGCGTTTTGTGTCTATGGCAACACTGCAATTGCCCGGGGCTATGGTGAAAAGATTGAAAAACTGGCCTCGCCGCCTCCATGCTGGGTAGTTTTAGCAAAGCCAGATATCGGTGTATCGACCAGAACAATTTTTGGACAAGTGAACGTGGAGAAACTTAGCCACCCTAATACAAATCAGATACTGCAAGCTATCGAAGGCCAGGATTTCAATAAACTTTGCCGTCATATTGGCAACTCGCTGGAATCTATTACGTTTGCACTTCACCCAGAAGTGGAACGTATTAAAGAAGCGATGATCCAAGCAGGAGCAACGGGTGTTTTAATGAGCGGGAGTGGCCCAACAATTTATGGATTGGTTGAGCATCAAAGTAAAGCAAAGCGAATTTATAACGGAATGCGCGGATTTTGTGATGAGGTTTATCTTGTCCGGTTATTAGGGTAAATATTGCCAAAACACGTATGAAAATGATATATTATTAATTAAATATACGGTTTTGAGGTGTGAAAATGAAAAGAAGCAACCGGTTAGTTGTTTTGACTGATTTCTTTCTGGAGAACCCACGAAAACATATACAATTACCTTATTTTGTGGAATTATGTGATACAACAAAGTCTTCTATCAGTGAAGACCTTGATATAATACATGCTGTTTTTCAAAGTCAGGGCATGGGATTTTTGCAACGATCCACTGGGGCTGGTGGAGGTGTGAAATACATCCCTGAATATTCACAGGAAAAAAATATGCAATTTATTGAGGAACTGCGCAGAAAATTGGAAGACCCAGGCAGGATATTACCAGGTGGGTATCTTTACATGAGTGATTTACTTGGCGATCCGAAAACCGTCAGAGAAATTGGACGTGTATTTGCATCGAAGTTTTCCAAAATGGATATAGATGTAATTGTTACAGTTGCCACAAAGGGAATTCCTTTGGCATATGCTGTGGCCTCTTTCCTCAATGTGCCAGTAGTCATCGCCAGGAGGGACCCGAAAGTAACAGAAGGGTCATCCGTAAGCATTAACTATGTCTCTGGTTCGTCCAGGAAAATACAGACAATGGTATTACCAAAACGCAGCCTGGAAGAGGGAGCGAATGTGTGCATCATTGATGACTTCATGAAAGCAGGCGGTACAATTACTGGAATGATTAATCTGTTATCTGAATTCGATGCCCGTGTTCAAGCGATTGGTGTTCTCGCTGAAGCAGACGACGACGAAGAAGAACGAATCGTTGATAATTACACATCACTTGTCAAAATATCGAATGTAGACATAAGACATCATACGATTGAGATACAAGCAGGTAATTTTGTAGACCTTGCCAGTTTTTAAATGCCCCCCAATTGATATAGAACGAGTTCTGAAAGGCCAACCACCTTTTTCTAAAAAATATCCTTTTTTAAAATATTTAACTTTTTTTATATTTTAAGCAGGAATTTTATTTCTTTTGTTGAACTAGTTACAGTAAGTTCAAATGGGAAAAGGTGGTGAAACATCATGGAAGTAACAGACGTTAGATTACGCCGCGTTAATACAGAGGGCAGAATGCGAGCAATTGCATCTATTACGTTAGATCAGGAATTTGTAGTCCACGACATCCGTGTCATTGATGGAAATAACGGACTGTTTGTGGCAATGCCATCTAAAAGAACTCCTGATGGCGAATTTCGCGATATTGCACACCCGATAAACTCAGGTACTCGTTCTAAAATTCAGGATGCGGTGCTGGAAGAATATCGCCGGGCAGGAGAAAGTGAAGTTAAATACGAAGAGGCGGGAGCTTCCTAAATCGTCATGATTATATTAAAAAGGGGTCTAATCTGTTTAAGGGTTAGCCTTTTTTCTTTTGGTAAATGTTGACACATAAATAGAAAGTATGCATCCACCACTTATTAAGATGCTTCCCTAGTATCCAACTAACCTCATTTTGACAAATGCCATTGGTTCATTCGCTCCGCTCAAAGTGATTTCCTCCCCCTAACCTGTTGAAATCAAACGTTTTTTACGATATATTTTAAAATGGATAATTAGAAAACCTGGAGGTTACCTTATGAATAATCGTTATGCTGTTATTTTGGCGGCGGGTCAAGGGACGAGAATGAAATCAAAGCTTTATAAAGTGTTACACCCAGTCGCTGGACGTCCGATGGTAAAGCATGTAATAGATCAATTAAATACCGTTAATTTAGATAAAATGATAACTATAGTTGGCTTTGGCGCCGAAAAGGTAAAAGAGCATATTGGGCACGTCAGTGAATTTGCAATACAGGAAAAACAGCTGGGCACAGGCCATGCGGTATTGCAAGCAGAGGACTTACTGAAAGATAAACAAGGTACAACTATTGTTGCTTGTGGTGATACGCCTTTAATCACTGGAGAGACCTATCAAGCATTATTTGCCTATCATGAACAGCAAGGTGCAAGTGCTACAATCTTGACAGCAAAGACAGAGAATCCAGCAGGCTATGGCAGAGTTATTCGGAATGAATCGAACGAAGTAGAGCGTATTGTTGAGCACAAAGATGCAAATGAGTCAGAGCTGCTTGTTAACGAAATCAATACGGGAACCTATTGTTTTGATAATGAGGCACTTTTTGCTGCATTGCAGGAGGTATCGAATGATAACGCACAAGGCGAGTATTATTTGCCGGATGTCATCGAAATTTTGCGAAACAAAGGCAAGAAAATAAGTGCATATTTAACACCTGATTTTGATGAAACATTAGGGGTTAATGATCGAGTTGCACTTGCACAGGCAGAAAAGACAATGAAAAAGCGTATTAATGAAATGCATATGCGAAACGGTGTTGCGATTATCGACCCAGATAATACATACATTGAGCCAGATGTTGTGATTGAGTCTGATGTTATTATACATCCAGGAACAGTTTTAAAAGGAACGACGACAATTAAAACAAATGCAGAAATTGGTCCCAATAGCGAGATTAACAGCTGTTATATTGGCGAAAGCACAGTTGTGAAGCATAGCGTGGCAAATGACAGTAAGATTGGGGACCGTGTTAATATTGGTCCATTCGCGCATGTCAGACCAGACTCAACAATTGGAAATGACGCAAAACTAGGTAACTTCGTTGAAATAAAAAAGACATCACTTGGTGATCACAGCAAGGTATCACACCTAAGTTATATTGGTGATGCACATGTAGGAAGCAATGTGAATGTTGGTTGTGGTACAATAACAGTAAACTATGATGGAACAAAGAAGTTTTTGACAACAATTGAGGACGATGCATTTATTGGCTGTAACTCCAATCTCATCGCACCTGTAACGATCGGAAAAGGATCTTATGTTGCCGCAGGATCTACAATCACAAACGATGTCCCTGAAGATGCCTTATCCATCGCAAGAGCAAGACAAACGAATAAAGACGGCTACGCAGCAAATTTTAAAAATAGAAAAAAAGATTAACGGAGGTTATATTTCATGGCATCTAGCTATAAGGATTCATCGTTGAAGGTATTGTCGCTGAATTCCAACCCTAAATTAGCAGCTGATATTGCTGCTCATATTGGAACGACACTAGGAAAATGTACCGTATCCACATTCAGCGATGGTGAAGTGCAAATCAATATTGAAGAAAGTGTTCGTGGTTGTGACGTTTATGTCATCCAATCTACTTGTGCTCCCGTTAATCAGCATATTATGGAATTGCTTATTATGATTGATGCTTTAAAGCGTGCTTCAGCAAAATCAATCAATATTGTCATGCCTTATTATGGGTATGCAAGGCAGGACCGTAAGGCAAGATCACGTGAACCGATTGCAGCTAAACTGGTTGCAGATTTAATCGAAACCGCGGGTGCAAATCGCGTGATTACACTAGACTTACATGCACCACAAATTCAAGGCTTCTTTGATATTCCAATCGACCATTTACAGGGTGTCCCAATTCTATCCGATTACTTTGAAGAAAAACAGCTTGATGATTTGATCATTGTTTCTCCAGATCATGGAGGAGTTACACGTGCGCGTAAAATGGCAGATCGCCTAAAAGCTCCAATTGGAATTATTGATAAAAGACGACCACGTCCAAACGTTGCTGAAATCATGAATATCATTGGCAATATTGAAGGAAAGACGGCTATTTTAATTGATGACATTATCGATACTGCAGGAACAATTACACTTGCTGCGAACGCTTTAGTAGAAAATGGAGCGAAAGAAGTGTATGCTTGTTGTACACACCCTGTATTATCTGGTCCAGCAATTGAGCGGATTAACAATTCACAGATTAAAGAACTTGTCATTACGAATAGTATTCCACTTCCGGAAGAAAAGCATAGTGATAAAATTAGTGCTTTATCTGTAGCACCACTCTTAGCAGAAGCTATCGTGCGTGTGCATGAATTACAATCTGTAAGTATCTTATTTGATTAATGGTTTAGATCGACCGATTTTCGGGAATTAATTATATTGACAGTTTTTTTTAACTCCGTGATTTACACATATTTGTTTTTATGTTTTAGAAATAAAGTATGAACGAAGGCAAAGCACAACGGTTAGCATAATTTTGCTACGGATTCAGTGACTGCGCTTGATTAAAAATTTTGGAGGATGATGAACATGGCAGTAAAATTAAAAGCAGCGAAACGGGAAAGTCTTAAAAAATCAGCAAATAAAGTAGTTAGACTAAGTGGACAAGTTCCCGCAGTAGTCTACGGGAAAAATAAAGAATCAAAGAATGTAGCAGTCGATAGTGTCGAGTTATTAAAGACAGTTCGTGACGAGGGGAGAAACGCAATTATTTCACTCGATATCGAAAATGATAGCTCGGTTGATGTTATGTTACATGAATATCAAATGGATCCAATTAAAGATGAGTTAATTCATGTCGATTTCTATGTAGTAAATATGTCACAGGAAATGGACGTAGCTGTAGCTATTCGGTTAGATGGGGAAGCACCAGGCTCTAAAGAAGGTGGAGTCTTGCAGCAGCCATTATATGAAATCCAGGTTCGCGCAAAACCAGGTGATATTCCTGAAGAAATCGCAGTTGATGTTTCCTCGCTTGGTTTAGGGGAAGGCCTAACAGTCGGCGATTTAAAAGTTACAGGAAACTTTGAAATTTTAGAAGACCCGGAAACAACAGTTGTTACAATTGTAGCACCTGACACGGTAGAAGATATTGAACAGGCTTCAGATGAAGATGCTGAACCAGAGGTAGTTGGTTCTGAGAAGAAGGAATCAGAAGAAGCATAACAACGATATGAAATAACAACATGTACCCTCCTTTAAGATGCTGGTAGTATATTCTTAGTAGGAGGGGTTGTTGTATTGAATCCTTCTTTAGGAGGAAGTTACGATGAAATGTATTGTAGGATTAGGGAATCCTGGTAAAAAATATGAGAAAACACGTCATAATATTGGTTTTATGGTGATTGATGAATTATTAAATCGCCATAATTGGAAATTGGATAAAACAAAATTTAAAGGGGATTATGCGCTGGAGAACTACACAGGTGAAAAGCTTATACTTCTTCAACCGCAGACATATATGAATCTTTCTGGTGAGTCCATTCGTCCATTAATGGATTATTATGATGTTGATTTAGAAGATGTTCTGGTAATTTATGATGATTTAGATCTTCCAACAGGGAAAATTCGTCTTCGCCAAAAAGGAGGACATGGTGGACATAATGGTGTAAGATCAACGATAGCTCATTTAGGGACAAAGGAATTTAAACGAATTCGCCTTGGAGTTGGCAGACCAGTATCACCAATCCCCGTGGTGGACTACGTGCTTGGCTCTTTTCCGAAAGAGGAAAAGGCAGATGTTGAGCATAGTATCGGGCAGGCGGCAGATGCTTGTGAATCATGGTTAGCAGGGAAAGCATTTATTGAAGTAATGAATGATTATAATAATTGATACATAAGCTTATAGAGATTAGCTTTCTAAGTAAATGTATAAAATAAGCCCAGCAGGATAAACTTTTACTAGCAGTTGAATGTTTATTCGGGGTGATAAATTTATGACAATTATATATCGGTGCAGGCATTGCGGGCAAACCATTGGAAAGCTGGAGCAGAAGGTTATCGATACAGCAATGCTGGGTTTAAATCAATTAAACAAGAAAGAACAAGAAGAAATGATCCATTATGATGGAGATGGAAATATGCAAATAAAAACGATTTGTGAAGACTGTGAGCATGCTCTAGGACAGCATCCCAATTATCATGAATTGGATTATTTTATACAATAACATAAGCAGCAAAAGCTTTGGTTGGATAAACCAAGGCATTTTTGCGCTTATTATGCGATGCCAAAAGGAAGATGAAAGGGACCATAATTTCGACGAAGAAATTTCGATATGTCATTTTCAGCGAGCTTTTTGAACAATCGTTTATATACATGTTTAAGAGGAGTTTGACGATGAAGGGTATTAATCAATATTTACAATCAAAGGAAGATATCCAGTCGATTATTGATGGAATTAACAGCGGGATGCGTGAGCAGTTAATTGCGGGCCTATCAGGTTCTGCAAGGAGCATGCTTGTATCCGTAATCAATGAATCGATTAACAGGCCTGTGCTTTTGGTAACGCACCAACTGGTACAGGCCCAGCAGCTATATGATGACCTATCGGAGTTTATGGGGGAAGATGATGTACATTTATATCCCGTCAATGAATTGATAGCTTCTGAGATATCGATATCCAGTCCAGAACTTCGCAGTCAGCGGATTGAAGCACTGACAGCGTGGTCTGGCAAGAAATCAGGTATTCTTATTACGCCGGTAGCGGCATTAAAACGAATTTTGCCTCCTAAAAACTATTGGAGTAAATATCAGCTCAAATTTGAAACCGGGAAGGAAATAGCCATTGATGCTTATTTGTCTTCACTTGTAGATATGGGGTATGAACGGACTTCCATGGTTGCTACGCCTGGTGAATTCAGTCTTCGTGGTGGAATTATTGATATTTACCCAATTACCGAACAGCATCCATTTCGTATTGAACTATTTGATGAGGAAATTGATTCCATTCGCTATTTCGACGCAGAAACACAACGGTCGCTTGATCGGGTCGAGAATGTTACGATTGGCCCCGCTACAGAATTATTGCTGACGGACGAAGATGTCCTGGCAGCATCGAATAAACTTGAGGAAGCATATGCTGCAACACTAAAAAAAATGAAAGCATCAAATGCGAAAGAAAAGCTGATGGAAGTTATTGAACAGGATATAAGTCGGTTAAAGAATTTAGAACGCTTTCATGAAATGTATAAATACATCGGTTTTCTTTATGAAAACCCTGCTAGTTTATTAGATTACCTCGATCAGGATGGTCTTATCATACTGGATGAGATGAGCAGGATTCAAGAAACTGCAACACATTTGGATATGGAAGAGGCAGAATGGTATAGCAGTATGCTTGAATCTGGCCAAATGGTACAAAAAAGCAGGTTTTCTCTTGATTGGGATACAGTTGTGGATATGATCAGACAGCAGCGAATCTATATGTCTGTATTTTTACGTCATATACCAAATACGCAGCCACAGAATATTATTAATTTATCATCACGAGCGATGCAGGAATTTCATGGACAAATGCATTTATTTAAAACAGAGCTGCAAAGATGGGAAAAGAGTGACTTCTCAGTTGTGATTCTGGCTCCGAATGAAGAGCGAGCAGAGAAAATCCATTCCATATTAGCAGATTATGATATTGAAGCAGGTATTGCCTCAGACTTAAGGCTGCCAGTAGATCAGCCGACAATAGCGATTGGAAATATTACGAGCGGGATCGAACTCCCTATGCACAAGCTTTCCATTATTACAGAAAATGAACTATTCAAGAAACGTGTTAAGCGTACACGCAAGCAACAAAAGATTTCCAATGCAGAACGAATTAAAAGCTATCAGGAACTGAAAGTCGGTGACTATGTCGTCCATGCAAATCACGGTGTGGGAAAATACCTTGGAATCGAAACGCTTGAGGTAAATAATCTGCACAAAGATTATATGCTGCTCAAGTATTCTGGAGATGACAAGCTATTTGTCCCAATTGAACAAATTGATCTCGTACAGAAATTTGTCGGTTCAGAAGGTAAAGAACCGAAAGTGTATAAGCTAGGAGGAACAGAGTGGACTAAAGTGAAACGAAAGGTCCAATCCTCTGTTGAAGATATCGCAGATGATTTAATCAAGCTGTATGCAGAAAGAGAAGCAAAAAAAGGATTTGCATTTTCTGAGGATACTGAAATGCAGCGCGAATTTGAAGCATCCTTCCCATATCAGGAAACAGATGATCAGCTCCGTTGTATCGAGGAGATTAAGCAGGATATGGAACGAGAGCGGCCAATGGATCGCCTCCTCTGTGGTGATGTTGGTTACGGAAAAACAGAAGTAGCAATCCGAGCAGCATTTAAAGCAGTAGCAGATGGAAAACAAGTAGCATTACTTGTTCCAACAACGATTCTGGCACAGCAGCATTTCGAGACAATTCGCGAAAGGTTCCAGGATTATCCGATTAATATTGGCCTTTTGAGCCGATTCCGTACGAGAAAACAACAAACTGAAACGTTAAAAGGAGTTCGCCAAGGAACGGTCGATGTCGTAATAGGTACACATCGTCTCCTATCCAAGGATGTTGAATATCGTGATTTAGGCTTACTGATTGTCGATGAGGAACAGCGTTTTGGTGTAAAGCATAAAGAAAAAATTAAGCAACTGAAAACGAATGTTGATGTATTGACTTTAACAGCAACACCAATTCCAAGAACATTGCACATGTCAATGCTTGGTGTTCGTGACTTATCTGTTATTGAAACACCACCGGAAAATCGGTTCCCAATACAAACCTATGTGATGGAGCATAATCCGCTCTTTGTCCGAGAAGCAATTGAACGTGAGATGGCACGTGGCGGGCAAGTATTCTATCTCTATAACCGCGTTGAAAACATCGACAAGGTTGCTCGTGATATTGGTATGCTTGTCGATGATGCTCGAATTGCTGTTGCCCATGGTCAGATGAATGAAACAGAGCTTGAGAATGTTATTTTTGGTTTCCTGGAAGGAGAGTATGACGTTCTTGTCAGTACAACGATTATTGAGACGGGTGTTGACATTCCGAATGTTAATACACTGATTGTCAGCAATGCTGATCGAATGGGACTTAGTCAATTGTACCAATTGAGAGGTCGTGTTGGACGTTCGAATCGTGTTGCATATGCATACTTTACGTATCAAAAGGATAAAGTTTTGACAGAAGTAGCTGAAAAACGTCTGCAGGCAATCAAAGAGTTTACAGAACTTGGTTCAGGATTCAAAATCGCGATGCGTGACCTTTCCATTCGTGGAGCAGGTAACCTGCTTGGTGCACAGCAGCATGGGTTCATTGATTCTGTTGGGTTTGATATGTACTCACAAATGCTTAAGGACGCTATTGATGCACGAAAGGCTGGCAAGGAAATGGAGGATATTACACCATTTGAACCTGAGCTGGCACTGCAGATTGATGCCTATATTCCAGATGAGTATATTAAAGATGAGAAACAAAAAATTGATATTTACAAGCAGTTCCAAGCGATGGATACTGCAGAAGATGTTTCTGAGCTGAGGGATGAATTAATTGATCGGTTTGGCGATTATCCAGTAGAAGTAAGCAATCTCTTTACAGTCTCTTCGCTAAAAATGTATGCAAAAAGAGAACGTGTCGAGTCGATTACAGAACGGAATAAAAAGATTGTCATTCTTGTCGATGATGCACGCAGTCAGCAAATTGATGGCTCAAAGCTATTTGAAGTGGCGAATACGTTTGGACGTAATGTCGGTTTAGGTACGGAAAACAATAAATTGAAAATCTCCTTTAAGTGGACGAGTGAAACCGAGCATAGCAGATATGATCTCGTGGAAGCGTTTATTAAAAAACTAAACCGTGTTGATCGGGATAAATAAATTAAGATTTCAAAATAGAAATGGACTTCTTCTAAAATATATTTCCCATGGAATGTATAGTTATTTTTGGATGATTTATACTAAAACCACACCTGGTGATTTTTACACGTTAAGCAAACAAAAGAACATGAGTAAACATCATTAGAAAGTGAGGCTGCTTAGAGATGAAAGCAACAGGAATTGTACGTAGAATTGATGATTTAGGCAGAGTGGTTGTTCCAAAGGAAATTAGAAGAACGCTACGTATCCGTGAAGGAGATCCGCTCGAGATTTTCGTTGATCGGGAAGGAGAAGTTATTTTAAAGAAATATTCTCCTATTAATGAATTAGGGCACTTTGCCAAAGAGTACGCGGAAGCATTGTTTAACTCGCTTCACTCACCAGTACTTATCAGTGATCGAGATGAAGTTATTGCAATTGCTGGGGAATCGAAAAAGGATTATTTAAATAAAAGTATTGGCGATCCATTAACCCAAACAATTGATAAACGGTCGCAAATATTTGAAGTCGATCCCACGCAATTAGAGGTAATCGAAGGACAAGAGCAAGAGCTGCAATCTTACTGTATTAGCCCTATTATTGCAAATGGAGACCCTATTGGTTGTGTCATGATATTTTCCAAAGAGGAAAAGCTCAGCAAAGTAGAGCAGAAAGCTGCTGAAACTGCTGCCGTGTTCTTGGCCAAACAAATGGAATAGTACTTAATTTCATATGAGCTGTCTCTTAAGAGGACTTTTTATCCTTTCAGAGACAGTTTTTTTTATGTTATCAGTGGAAGTTTGCAGATAAATAACCGAAGTAGAGCATTACAGGATTAAACCTCTGATACCTCTTCCAGTCATTATTTGGCTCTTAACCTATGGTATACTAGTAGAAAATTTAAGTTAAAGGGCGCTTACGAATGAATGAGAATGAAACAAACAAACTGGTGAAAGGCGCATTGCTGCTGATGCTAGCAGGCCTCATCAGTAAAGTATTAAGTGCGGGCTACCGGGTTCCGTTACAGAACCTGACAGGCGATATAGGGTTTTATATTTATCAGCAGGTCTATCCGATCCTCGGAATTGCCTTGATGCTTGCATTATATGGATTTCCATCCGCGGTTTCTAAAATGACCGTTGAATTAAAAGCAGCAGGTAAAAGCTTATCTATACGCAGTTTTTATATTCCTGTTTTTTTGCTGTTAACAGCGTTCAATGGAGCCATATTTCTTTTTCTCCTTTTAAATGCGGATTCAATTGCTGAATGGGTCGGTGATTCTCATTTAAAACATACATATCGGTTAGCAGCATTCGCTTTCTTGCTTGTTCCTTTTACTGCCTTGCTGCGAGGTGTTTATCAAGGAAGCTATGAAATGAAGCCGACCGCCTATTCACAAATGATGGAGCAGGTTGTTCGTGTATGTATTATTATCGCAGCTGCAATATATGTAGCTTTTGGAGGTCATTCTTTATATGCGGTGGGGCTGGCAGCTGCAATTGCATCTATTTGCGGGGCTTGTGCAGCTATTGTTATTTTAATTATTTATACTCTGAAGCTTCGCCCATATTCAAAAGAGCGTTACGAAATACCCTGGAATTATTATGTGCGCACGTTGCTGATACTTGGAATTGTTGCTGCATTAAATCATATGGTGCTGCTCGTTATTCAGTTTGCGGATACATTCACATTAATTCCCGGTCTGAGAGCATATGGCTTAACACAGGTGGAAGCAATGGAGGCAAAAGGAATATTTGACCGTGGTCAGCCATTGATTCAGCTTGGAATTGTACTTGGTTCATCTTTTGCATTGGCATTGCTCCCATCCATTTCCAGGCAGAAGCTAAAAGACGAACCATCCACCTTTTATCCGTATATTCGAGGTGCGATGCTATTTAGTTTTTATCTGGCTATCGGTGCAACAATTGGATTAATCGCTATTTTCCCAGAGGCGAATCGATTATTATTCCAGAATGAAAAAGGTACATTTGCATTGCAGGTACTCGTAACTGCCATCTTTCTTTGCTCATTAGGAATCACAGCTGCATCTATCCTTCAAGGGTTAGGTCACATTAAACGAACAGCTGGATTTATACTTGTTGCATTTTTTGTAAAATGGGTTGGAAATCAATTAGTTGTGCCGATATGGGGAATAGGAGGGAGTGCAATAACTACGGTAGTCAGCTTATTAGTCCTCCTTTTGCTTGTTATGTACGAGTTAAGAAGGAAGTTGCCAGACCTGCGATTTTTTGAAAGGATTCGTTTTCCAGCACTTATTATCGGAAGTGTTTCAATGCTTGCTTTTATAGCCATTATGGATAGGCTATTTTCAGCTCAACTGTATGCTTCCCGTCTTGCCCTGCTCATATATATTGTATTTGTTGCAGTAGCTGGAGGGATGATTTTTATCATTTGTTTGCTGCGTTTTCGGGCTTTTACAAAAGAAGAGCTTCGAATGCTGCCGAAATCAGAGTTATTTATCCATTTTTATAAAGGGAGGAAAGAAACATGAGTAAAATCGAAATTATTGGCCTCGGTGCCGGTGATGTGAATCAACTGCCATTTGGCATCTATAAAAAATTAGTACAGGCAGAAGGGATTATCTATACTCGGACCTTAGACCATCCAGTTATTGAGTCCTTACAGGATGAAGGTGTGCGGTTTCAAGGTTTTGACCATATGTATGAGGAAGAGGAGCAGTTCGGTGCGGTATATGATCGGATAACGGGCACTTTAATGGAGCAGGTGAAAGAAGCAGACACAATTATTTATACTGTTCCAGGTCATCCAATGCTTGCAGAAAAAACGGTCCAGCTATTATTAGAGCAGACAGAAGCTGAGGTCGAAGTGATTGGTGGCCAAAGCTACTTAGATGATTTATTTACTTCGTTAAAAATTGACCCGATTGAAGGCTTTCAATTTGTAGATGGTACTTCCTTTACTCGAAATCAGCTGGATTACCGACATCATATTATTTTTTGCCAAGTATATGATCGCTTTGTTGCCTCGGAAGTAAAGCTTTCTCTGCTTGAGGATCTGCCGCCGGATTATGAAGTCACTATTATCGAAGCTGCAGGCAGCACCCAGGAAAAAATAACTAAAGTTCCTTTAGAAGAACTGGATCACACGATGGAAATTAGCAATTTAACGAGTGTCTATATTCCGCCGGCTCCCGAAAACTTATTGCACCACAAGTTCGATCGCTTACGAGAGGTAATGGCAATATTACGAGCTCCAGGAGGTTGTCCATGGGACAGAAAGCAAACGCATGAATCACTAAGGGAATATAGCATTGAAGAGGTTTATGAGCTTATTGATGCGATTGATGCTGAGGACGATTCTAATATCATTGAGGAATTGGGAGATATTCTAATGCACGTCGTTCTTCATAGCCAAATTGGTGAGGATGATGGTTACTTTACGATAGACGATGTGATTCGGTCAATTACAGATAAGATGATTTATCGTCACCCCCACGTATTTTCAGATACGAAGGTCAATTCTGTTGAAGATGTTAATCGAAATTGGGAAGAATTGAAGAAGGCAGAAAAAGGTGAGGAAAGAGACTCTGTGTTGGACGGCATTCCAAACCATCTTCCATCACTTGCGAAGGCTTTTAAACTGCAAAAGAAGGCAGCAAAGGTCGGTTTTGAATGGGAAGACGTTTCAGGTGTGTGGGAAAAGCTTGATGAGGAATTAAAAGAAGTCCAGGAAGCAATTGAAAAGGACACCATAAGAGAAATGGAAGATGAATTTGGTGATGTATTATTTGTGCTGGCAAATCTAGCAAGGTATTATAAAGTTAACCCAGAAATAGCATTAAACCGGGCAAATAAAAAATTCCAATCACGCTTTACGTATATTGAAGAACAGCTTAAGAAAAAAGGTATAGATATAAAGCAAGCCAGTCTTGAAGAAATGGATGCTTATTGGGATGAAGCAAAAGCAAAAGAAAGAGAGTGATGATCATGCGTTTGGATAAGTTTTTGAAAATATCTCGAATTATTAAGCGAAGAACGTTAGCAAAGGAAGTAGCTGACCAAGGACGAATCACCGTAAATGGCAATCAGGCAAAAGCTTCAACCGTCCTTTCTAAAGGAGACGAGCTTATTATTCGTTTTGGGCAAAAGCTTGTAACGGTAAAAGTGAACGACCTAAGAGAAACAGTGAAGAAGGATGAAGCAGAAACACTCTACACCATTGTGAAAGAAGAAAAAGCTGAATAGAGTTCTATACTTGTCCCTCCTATCATAAATTAATAGTGATAAGGAGGGCTTTCTATGAACTATTATGATAACAATAAAGAAACGGCTAATCGAGTGCAAACAGAGCATACGGTGAAGATGAATAATCGAAAGAACTTGGAGATATCCGGTGTAAAAGAAGTGGACAGTTTTGATAATGAAGAATTTCTGCTGGAAACGACAATGGGCTATTTAATTATTCGAGGGCAGAATTTGCAGCTGAAAAATCTTGATGTGACTGAAGGAATTGTAACAATAAAAGGTAAAATCTATGAGCTTTCCTATGTGGATGAACAGCAGCAGGAGAAAGCTAAAGGATTCTTTAGCAAGCTGTTCCGATGAGCCTGAGTATCCAGTTTTTAACAATGATCACAATGGTTTTAAGTGGCTTTTATTTGGGTATTGTTCAAGAAACCTTTCGCCGGCTGACATATTATTGGAAACGAAGGGTTTTTATAACCTACTTTTTAGAAATCAGCTTTTGGCTGACGCAAACTGCAATTATATTGTATGTATTATTCCGTGTGAATGCGGGGGAAATTAGGGTCTATGTGATATTGGCCTGCTTACTCGGATTTTCGATATATCAAGTTCTTGCGAAATCGACGTATAAACGGCTGCTGGAATGGATGATTCGTATTACAGCGGCAGTATACCGCTTTTTTAGCAATTTATTACACACATTAATTATTTCCCCTATTTCCTGGACTGTACGCACACTTTTTCGTCTTATCTTTTGGATGTTTACGCTTATCACTACAATAATACTTTTTATACTGAAAATAGCACTTACCCCATTTGTATGGATTGGAAAGGGGATTTACCAATTAATTCCCGACGGTTTTAAAAAAAATTTACACAAATTAGCAGGATTTTATAGTACAATGAAGAATATATGTTATAAAGGATATAAGAAATTGGAAAAGCTATTGTTTAAAAGGGGGTAGTGGCTTGTCATCAAAGAAAAAAACGGTAACAAGATTAGATTCGAATTATATGCAGCAGTACGACGCATACATAGAACGGCAGAAACGAAAAAAGCAGCGGTTAATTCGTCGTCTTGTGTTATTTTCTATCGTAGCAGCGATTGTAATTGGGGGCCTGACTTCATACCATATTAAACAGCGTGTACTTCAAGCAGAGAAGATAGAGCAGTACGAACAGTTACAGGACGAGCTTAAAGCACTAAAAGCAGAGGAAGCCAATTTAACTGAAGAAATTGAACTGCTTAATGATGAGGAATATGTGCTTGACATTGCGCGTACGAATTATTTCTTCTCGAAAAAAGGGGAATTGATTTTTAAAGTCCCGAATGAAGACCCCTCTTATTGACACTTTTTCAGTTGATGAATATACTATATGAGAACTACATTTAATCTTTTAAGGAGGAGCATTTTTTTTATGTCAATCGAAGTAGGCAGCAAGCTGCAAGGGAAAGTAACCGGAATTACTAATTTTGGAGCATTTGTAGAGCTAGAAGCAGGCAAAACAGGATTGGTCCATATTAGTGAGGTTGCTGACAACTATGTGAAAGACATTAATGAGCACTTAACTGTTGGCGATGAAGTCAAAGTTAAGGTCATTAATGTTGAGAAAGATGGTAAAATTGGTTTATCTATTAAAAAGGCAAAGGATCGACCAGTGCGCCAAAAAAGTACAAGAGAACGGACAGAAAATTTTGAAGCAAAAATGAATCGTTTTCTTAAAGATTCAGAGGATCGCTTAGCCTCTTTGAAGAAGCACACTGAATCCAAACGCGGGGGTCGAGGTGCTAGAAGAGGATAGCAGTTGCTGTCTATAGACAATGCTCTAATATAAATGAAACAGGTGCTGATCATATGATTGGGCCTGTTTTTTGTTTGCCCGAAACTTTTTCCAAAATGACTGGATTCTGATTATGGTTATACTCCTGCTTAAGAGTCTTTTTTTTATACGGAAAATATATAAACCTCTAACTAGTGTGCATTGAGAGATTGTGCGTATACCCGCTTCGGAAACACACTACGCGCATCTTAGGGTGACCTGACGCTTCTTGAACTATTGTTCTGCGAAGTCTCACTCTGGCCACGTTTCAGCAGGAGTCTTCGTGTGTTTCCTCAACTAGTACTGGTTAACTGGCTAATACGAACATGGTTTATCAAAATAAAATGTTGCTCTAACCAGTCTGGGTGAGTGGAGGGCGATGACTCCTCGAAAATAGGATATAAATGCTGTCGAAGCATTCTTTGTCCTGTGGAAACAGCACGTGTCTGAAGACTCGTAGGAAGTGGTTTTCTTCCGGAGAGGCTGAAGCCGTTGCCACGGAGAGCATTCGCCCGGAGCAATCCCCGAAGGCGATCGTTGCTCAGATTAAACAAATAATCATTAATCCGGAGTTTCTTTCAAATACGAAAAAAACCAATCGGCATGATATATCCGATTGGTTTTTTTTGATAGCGGCGGAGGGGATCGAACCCACGACCTCACGGGTATGAACCGTACGCTCTCGCCAGCTGAGCTACGCCGCCAAAATAAGTCAACAAAAAGTATATTACAACAGGAATTCATTTATGTCAATAGAATTTGTGAAATACTTTAATGAAAAGTGACTTTTCGTATCTATTTCAGATAAATTCTGGATTTGTTCTTCATTTTCCTTCACAACTTCAGCCATTTCGGCAAAAAAATCACGATAAATTCCGCTCCCTATCCATTTATTTATCAGCGGATAACTTTGCCAGCAGATGAAAAGCTAAATCCAACATATAAAAATAAAGATTTCCCCCTTTACTTGGTAAATGCCAAGTTTACTAAAAAGCAGTCGAACGATTTTTTGAATAAGCTCTGCGTTTTTGACAAAAAAAGAAAGTATAATATGGTTTACTATTCTGAAAGATAGGAGTGGTAAACGATGATGGAATCAATTCCAAGGGTTGAATCACGAGGATTTGGAGTAGAAAAAGAGGGACAAAAGGGTAAATGGCGGAAAGGAATGTATTTGAAGCTGAAAAGCATTCTTCTTGAACGTGGCTGGCTTTTCTATTTCGCGGGATTTTTACTTGGACGAGCTGTTATTTTATCTGCTGTATCACCATTTGCAATCGCATTTATTGCTTCCATGTGGTTCGTTCATCGGGAAAAGAGCCTTAAATCGATGCTTGCTGTCCTAGCAGGTGCATTAACCTACTCAATGACACATGCGATTTTTATCGGGGTTGCTATGCTGGTATTTATCTTCCTTGCAGCACTGGGAAAGCAGTTGAAAAATCAACAAGTTGTCTTACCACTGGCAGTGTTCGCTTCAACAACATTATCAAAAATGTTTTTGTACTCCGTGCGTGACACTATTACATCTTACGAATGGCTGCTGCTCGCAGTAGAAGGTGTCCTGGGAGCCGTTCTTGTATTGATATTTATGCAAAGCATTCCGCTTTTATCACCAAAAAGATATAAACCTGTACTAAAAAATGAAGAGATTGTCTGCATGATTATTTTAATTGCCTCTGTACTGACAGGAATGATTGGCTGGCAAATTTATGGAGCGTCTGCTGAACAGATTTTTTCCAGATATTTCGTTTTAATATTTGCATATATTGGTGGCGCTGCCATTGGGTCGACGGTTGGTGTTGTAGCAGGTCTAATCTTATCGCTCGCAAATGTGGCGAACCTTTATCAAATGAGTCTGCTCGCCTTTTCAGGGTTGCTTGGTGGTTTACTGAAAGAGGGTAAAAAGGTTGGGACGAGCATTGGTTTACTTGTTGGCACTGGGTTGATTAGTATCTATGGCGATGCTGTGACGTTAATCCCATCTCTTTTGGAATCATCAATTGCAATTCTGCTGTTTTTCCTGACTCCAGCATCATGGTTCAGCAGAATTTCCAGATATATACCTGGAACAGAAGAATATACCCATGAACAAGAACAGTATCTGCAGAAGGTTCGAAATGTGACAGCAAGAAGAGTTGGACAGTTTTCCGAAGTATTTCATGCACTATCAAAAAGCTTCTCAGTAACGCAAGCAGCATCAACCAGTGAACAGGAAGCAAAACGTGAAACGGATTATTTTCTGAGCCAGGTGACAGAAAAAACATGTCAAACTTGTTTTATGAAAGACAGGTGCTGGCAAAAGGCATTTGATCAAACATATTCATACATGGAAGAGATGAAAGAAGATATTACGAGTGGGCAGGAGCCGAATCGAAAAGTGATGCGGGAATTTGAAAACCATTGTGTGAAATCGAGAAAAGTAGTAGAAGCCATGAAAGAAGAGATGACCTTTTATGAAGCAAATCGCAAGCTGCGGCAACAGGTGTTGGAGAGTAAACGGCTCGTTGCTGACCAGCTGCAAGGTGTTTCGGAAGTGATGGATGACTTTGCGAAGGAAATTTTGAAGGAGCGCCAGCATCATGAATTACAGGAAACACAAATTATCCATGCATTAAAACATATGGGGATTGAGCTTGAGAAGGTGGATATTTATCAATTGGAAAAGGGTAATGTAGATATAGAAATAACTGCATCTTTCTACGAATATAGAGGAGAAGGGGCTAAATTAATTGCGCCTGTATTATCGGATATTTTGAATGAGATGATTATTGTAAAAGAGGAAGAGATTTCCCCGTTCCCGAATGGATATAGTCATTTGGCATTCGGATCAGCAAAGGAATATACAATCCAGACAGGGGCAGCGAGTGCAGCCAAGGGAGGTGGACTAGTTTCAGGCGATAGTTTTACTACCATTGAGCTTGGCGCAGGGAAATTTGCGATGGCGATCAGTGATGGGATGGGGAATGGAAAACGAGCAAGAGAAGAAAGTATGGAAACTTTACGCTTATTACAGCAAATCTTACAGACAGGGATTCCTGAGAAGGTCGCAATTAAATCGATTAATTCAATCCTATCTCTACGCACAACAGATGAAATGTTTGCAACACTTGATTTATCTGTAATGGATTTGCATGATGCCTCTGTTCGATTTCTGAAAATTGGATCAACGCCAAGCTTTATTAAACGAGGCAGCAAGATGATTAAAATAGAGGCAAGCAATTTGCCAATGGGGATTATTCAGGAGTTTGAAGTCGATATTGTAAGTGAACAGATGCATGAAGAGGACTTACTGATTATGATGAGTGACGGTATTTTTGAAGGACCGAGACATGTGGAAAATGTTGATCTGTGGCTGAAACGGAAAATTAGAGAGATGGCAACAGATGATCCCCAGGAAGTAGCAGATCTCCTTTTGGAGGAAGTTATTCGGACAAGGTCAGGAGAAATTAAAGATGATATGACTGTCCTCGTTGCTAAAATTGCGAAGAATAAACCGGAGTGGGCAGCAGTTCCAATCTATCGAAAAAAGGCTCTGTCATAATCCGGTGAAATGAAGCAAAACGATTCATGTTTACTCTATCTTTCTATGTATATTCTTTTTCCATTGTGGTGATGATGGTAATGGAATAAATAGGAGGTTAGGGCTTTGAAAAATGGATCGTTAAAACAAATTTTATTACTGACAGATGGTTGTTCAAATAAGGGAGAAGATCCTTCTGCAACTGCAGCGCTCGCTTATCAGCAAGGGATAACGGTTAATGTTATTGGAATACTGGAAGATGATCAGACAGAAAGCCCGGATGGCTTGCAAGAGGTAGAGGATATAGCCTTATCAGGTGGTGGGGTCAGTCAGATTGTGTACAGTGAATCATTATCCCAGACCGTTCAAATGGTAACAAAACAGGCAATGAATCAAACATTGCAAGGGTTCGTGAATAAGGAATTAAGACAAATTCTTGGTTCAGACCAAGGCATAGAAGATTTAGATCCAGAGAAGCGCGGCGAAATTATGGAGGTTGTGGAAGATTTAGGAGAGACGAGTGATCTAGAAGTGCTTGTTCTCGTAGATACAAGTGCAAGCATGAATAATAAGCTTCCAACAGTGAAGGAAGCGCTTATTGATCTATCAATTAGCTTAAATTCAAGGATTGGCAGAAACAAGTTCTGTATTTATAGCTTCCCAGGAAAACGGAAGGATATTCAAAAGGTGTTTGATTGGTCACCGAAGCTTGATACAATCTCAACCGTATTTCCTAAGCTGACTAGTGGAGGAATTACGCCAACAGGACCCGCGATTCGTGAAGCAATGTATCAATTCGGTAAAAAAAGTTTATTAAGGAGCTTCAGACATGAAGATGAATCGGGTATGGAAGAAACAGGGTATTGATTTAAGACCAGGATCCCAGATTAAAGGAAAGTGGCACCATAAAACCTATACTATACAGAAAAAACTGGGAGCGGGAGCGATTGGAACGGTTTATTTATGCAACTATGGCGACCGACCTGCCGCACTGAAAATCAGTGACAAAGGCACATCGATGACGGTGGAGGTAAATGTGTTAAAATCGTTGGAGAAGGTCCAAGGGAGTCGTCTTGGGCCTTCTTTGCTTGATGTGGATGATTGGGTCTCACCGATGGGCAGTACGTACTCTTTTTACGTTATGGAGTACTTACAGGGGGAGACGATGGTTAGTTTTATCCGAAAGCATGGGAAGGATTGGATTGGTGTTTTTATGCTGCAGCTTTTGGAGAATTTGGAGAAGCTGCATCAAACAGGATGGATATTTGGTGATTTAAAGACGGAAAACCTGTTAGTAGTATCATCGCCACCGACAGTGAGATGGGTTGATGTCGGAGGAACAACTAAGCTTGGCAGAGCCATTAAGGAGTATACAGAGTTTTATGACCGTGGTTACTGGGGACTGGGTTCAAGAAGGGCGGAACCGAGCTACGATCTTTTTGCTTTTGTTATGGTTTTTTTAACGATTTATTACCCAAACCGGTTTGAGAAAGAGCATGACGCAACAGAAAAATTGCTATTTAAAAAAGTTGACCGTGTTAACGATTTGATTCCCTATCGAAGCGTCTTAAAAAAGGCTTTAAAAAGTGGATATGCATCCAGTGCAGAAATGAAACAAGAATTAATTCAGGTTTTAAATGCTGCTAAAAAGCGTGAATTTTATCATAAGCAAAAACCGAAAGCATCATGGAAGCATCTATTTATGGAGTCAGGCGGAATTGGAGTTCTTGCATTAATGTATTATCTTTTCTCTCTACTTTTTTGATAACTAAACGTATAATAGGGTATAGATAATGAAGTGGATGCTTCATCATCAGATCTCTTCAAACATGTATATTTCCATGTTTTTAGCGAAATTGGTGCTTAAGGATGGCAAGTTATGAGACAAGAAGTTCTTTCATTTATAAATAAACATCAATTACTGAAGAAAGGTGCAACCGTTATTGTTGGTGTATCAGGTGGACCGGATTCGATGGCTCTGCTCCATTTTCTGAAGACGATCAAAAAAGAGTGGAAATTAACTGTGATTGCTGCTTCTGTTGACCATCAACTCAGGGGAGAAGAGTCGTTAAGTGATTTACATTATGTGAAACGAATTTGTGACGAATGGGGAATAGTGTTTGCAGGTGCTTCAGTGGATGTGCCAGCATACCGGGTGAAGCATAAGCTGGGCACAGAGGTGGCTGCCCGTGAGGTCCGTTATCAGTTTTTTGGAGAACAAATGGAGCATTATGATGCAGATTATTTAGCACTTGGACATCACGGCGATGACCAGATAGAAACGATGCTTATGAAGCTTACGCGGACTGCGTCTTCTAGCGCACTGACAGGCATACCAGTACAGCGTGCGTTTTCTACAGGAATGATTATTCGTCCTTTTCTTTGTATCACCAAGCATATGATTGAAGTCTATTGCAAAGAAAATCAAATTGAGGTGCGATTGGACTCAACAAATTATGAAGTCGACTACACACGAAACTATTATCGAAACAAAGTCGTACCTTTAATTAAAGATCGAAATGACAATATACATCGTACAACTCAACATCTAAGTGAAACACTTGCTGAGGACGAAAAATACCTGCGTAAAGCTGCCAGAGAAATGGTCGAGGAACTCATTACCTTTCATGCAGAAAACAAGACAGCAATACTCGATGGGAATTTGTTTAAAAACCGTGCCCAAGCTTTACAAAGGCGTGCATTTCATCTAATATTAAACTATCTATACAATGACGTACCAAAGGACCTATCCTATATACATGAGGAACAGTTTTTTGCCTTGTTGCAACGTGATGATGGAAATACTCAAATTGATTTTCCAAATGATTTAAAGCTAGAAAACTCTTATGGGAAAATATTATTTTATTTCTCCAATCACAGAAAGGCCCCAAGCAACCAACCTTATTCTTTCTTATTGGATATACCAGGTAAACTTGTGTTACCAGGCGGTTCTACCATTACAGCAAACTTCGTTGAAAAACACATCGTACAAGACCAATATTCCCATACCTTTTTTGCGGGGCAGGTTGTGTTACCTTTACATATCAGAACTAGAATGCCGGGCGATAGAATGAGTTGGGATGGACTTAATGGGAGTAAGAAACTGAAGGATATATTTATTGATGCTAAAATACCTATTAGTGAAAGAAACAGCTGGCCAATCGTAACGGATGCTAAAGGCAAAATTTTATGGCTTATCGGCTTAAAGAAAAGTCAGTTGGATCCACAGCAGGAAAAAGGCTCAATTATACAATTAAACTTTGAAAAAGGGAATTTATCGTGTACTAATGGCTTTCAACCACCTCATCTTTAAATGTGAGAATAGCCAAAGTACAACAGCCCATTCCGGACCTACAGGAAGCAGGTCACATAAGGCGTCCGGGAAAAGCCGGCGGGATGAGGAATTACAGTCCCGGGACGTCGTTCATATTTCAGTGGCAAAAAGGAAACTCCCACTGAAATAAAGTTTCACTTTATAGGAGGATTTTTTAATATGCTTCAAGATAACATGCATGGTGAGATTGACCATACCCTAATTACAGAAGAACAAATTAAAGCGAAGTGCCAAGAAATTGGAAAACAGCTATCCGAAGATTACGATGGCAAATTTCCGCTTGTAATTGGCGTATTAAAAGGAGCAATGCCTTTTCTGTCAGATGTAATTCGTCACACGGACATCCATTTGGAAATGGACTTTATGGATGTGTCAAGCTATGGTGATGGCACCCGTTCCACCGGAGAAGTAAAAATTGTGAAGGATTTAAACACAAAGGTTGAAGGGCGGGATCTAATCATTGTAGAAGACATCATTGACAGTGGTTTAACGCTCAGCTACCTAGTTGATTTATTTAAATATCGAAAAGCAAGATCAATTAAGATTGTAACGTTATTGGATAAACCATCTGGCAGATCAGCAGCAATTCAAGCAGACATCATTGGTTTTGAAGTTCCGGATGAATTCGTTGTCGGGTATGGGTTGGATTATGCAGAAAGATATCGTAATTTGCCTTATATCGGCGTGCTGAAACCAGAAATTTACAGTGAATAAAAGACGTATTTTATTTCACTGGTGGTACGCTATATTAAAGTGCGTGTTCAAAGGGAGGATAAAAAGGACCAAATTTCGATGTGTCATTTTTACCGGACTTTTTGAACAACCTAATTAAAGAGAAAAAATAAATCCCGATTTTAAAGTTATTTCAGTTGTATTTAAACTTTTCCATATGATACGATGAACTATAGTTTTTCCCCGCTTGGGAGGAGGTTGGCAATGAGTCAGATATTTCGTAATGTCCTGTTTTGGATGCTGATTTTCTTCGTCATTATTGGCGTAATCGGTGTATTCAACGGACAAGGTGAAGATAGTGAAGAATATAATGTACAGCAATTTGTAGATGCTTTAAATAATGGTGAGATTGAAGAGTTAACATTCCAGCCGTCACATGGAATTATTCGTTTTACTGGGACATTGACTGATGGTGAGACTACATTTATCGCTCAGGTTCCTGATAATACGGAAATTATTTCTTCGATAACAGATGTTGCAACACAGCAGAGCATCCTCAAGGTTGCCGAAGAGGAGCAGCCAAGTCCATGGCTAACCTTCTTGACGGGAATCGTTCCGTTCTTATTAATTGGACTTTTCTTCTTATTTATCCTTAGTCAAGCGCAAGGCGGAGGCGGCGGAGGCCGTGTCATGAACTTTGGTAAGAGTAAAGCGAAGATGTATACTGAAGATAAGAAAAAAGTTCGTTTTAAAGATGTTGCAGGTGCTGATGAAGAGAAACAGGAATTGGTTGAGGTTGTAGAATTCCTGAAGGATCCTCGTAAATTCTCAGCAGTTGGAGCGCGTATTCCAAAAGGGGTTCTGCTTGTAGGACCTCCAGGTACTGGTAAAACATTACTTGCTCGCGCTGTTGCCGGTGAAGCTGGTACACCTTTCTTCTCCATCAGTGGTTCGGATTTCGTTGAGATGTTTGTCGGTGTCGGTGCTTCCCGAGTACGTGACTTATTTGAAAACGCAAAGAAAAATGCCCCATGTATTATCTTTATTGATGAGATTGACGCGGTAGGCCGTCAACGTGGAGCTGGTCTTGGCGGTGGTCATGATGAGCGTGAGCAAACATTGAACCAATTGCTTGTTGAGATGGATGGATTTGGTGCGAATGAGGGAATCATTATCATTGCCGCAACAAACCGTGCAGATATTCTAGACCCGGCATTATTGCGCCCGGGTCGTTTCGACAGACAAATTATGGTAGACCGTCCAGATGTTAAAGGACGTGAAGCGGTATTGCATGTTCATGCGAGAAATAAACCGTTAGACGATACTGTTGATTTAAAAACAATTGCAATGCGAACTCCAGGTTTCTCTGGAGCTGATTTAGAGAACTTGCTAAATGAAGCGGCACTTATTGCTGCAAGAGATAACCGTAAATCGGTAAACCAATTAGATATTGACGAAGCAATTGACCGTGTTATTGCAGGTCCTGCAAAGAAAAGCAGAGTTATTTCCAAAAAGGAAAGAGACATTGTTGCATATCATGAAAGTGGGCACACGATTATTGGTATGGTGTTAGATGATGCAGATGTCGTGCATAAAGTAACCATTGTACCTCGTGGTCAAGCAGGTGGATACGCCGTTATGCTGCCAAGAGAAGACCGTTACTTTATGACAAAACCAGAACTGTTTGATAAAATCACTGGATTACTAGGTGGACGTGTTGCAGAGGAGATTATCTTCGGTGAAGTAAGTACAGGAGCATCAAACGACTTCCAGCGTGCAACAAATATTGCACATAAGATGATAACGGAATATGGTATGAGTGATAAAATCGGACCAATTCAGTTTAGCAGTGGCGGAGGCGGCAATGTATTCCTTGGTCGCGATATCCAAAATGAACAAACGTATAGTGATGCAATTGCTCATGATATCGATAAGGAAATGCAAAACTTCATCAACTACTGTTACGATCGTGCGAAGAAGATCCTTACCGAAAATCGCGATAAGCTGGAGCTTGTAGCACAAACATTGCTAGAAGTAGAAACATTGGATGCGAAACAAATCAAATCTCTGTTTGAAGATGGCAAGCTCCCTGAACCGGATGCAGAGGATGTTAAAGTAAACATTCAGTCAAAAGATGATGAAGAGAACTTATCTTATGAAGAAGCAAAAGAAAAATCGGAAGATAAGAGTTATATCAATGATCCGATAATGGGTGACCGTAAATCGGATGAAAATGAAACAGATAAAAAATAATTTACTATAAAAGCAGCCAACCTAACGAATGGCTGCTTTTATTTTGGCTTGGAGGCAATAACTGTTCAGCACTGTGGGGCATTCCGTCTTTGCTTGCGCTTTTGTTCACGTCTAGCTCCAGCACCCAGCGACTAGCGAGACTTCCCTCACCTCCGTACAATAAGTCAACATCGACTTCCTACGGTCGCCGTGTTTCCTTTATCTCCTAAGGCACAGTCCAGTCCGTACGTCGCTACCCGGGTGCTTGCGCTTTTGTTCTGGTTTCTGAAGTATGTTATATTTAAAAAATAGAAAAGATAGGAAGGTTTGGTGACACATGCTATTTGTTCTTGACGTTGGAAATACAAATACAGTGCTTGGTGTCTTTGAAAAAGATCAGTTAAAACATGAATGGCGGATAAAAACAGACCGCTATAAGACAGCTGACGAATTTGGTATGTTAATAAAATCATTATTTGACTATAAAGGTATCGCTTTTTCAGATATAAATGGTGTCATCATATCTTCTGTTGTTCCGCAAATTATGTCTTCGTTAGAGGAAATGAGCAAAGCGTATTTTCATATGGATCCAGTCGTTATTGGAAAAGAAGAAACGCAAACATATTTAAAGATGAACTATCCTAATCCAAAAGAACTTGGTGCTGATCGTATTGTCAACGCAGTAGGGGCAATAGAAGAGTATGGCGCACCACTAATTATTATTGATTTTGGGACTGCAACAACCTATTGCTATATTAATGAGCAAGAAGAATATAGTGGCGGAATTATTACCCCGGGAATTAAAATTTCGATGGAGGCATTGTACAATAAAGCCTCTAAGCTACCAAAAATCGAAATTCAAGCTCCAGATCAAGTTGTCGGAACATCTACTGTAGAAGCAATGACATCTGGAGTTTTTTATGGTTATGTGGGAGAAGTTGACGGTCTTGTAAACCGAATAAAGCAAGAGAAAAATGTAGAACCAAAGGTTATTGCAACTGGCGGGTTAGCTAAGCTAATTGCAAACGGAGCGACTACAATCGACAAAGTCGATTCACAGCTGACATTAAAAGGTCTGTATCTGATCTATCAGAGATTAAATGATAATGAAAAGGAGAATATAACTTCATGAAAGACTATCTAGTAAAAGCAACTGCATTTGATGACAAAGTTCGCGCATTCGCAATACGATCAACAGAAACGGTTGAAGAAGCAAGAAGAAGGCAGGACACGTGGGCAACTGCTTCAGCAGCGCTTGGTCGTACGATTACCATTACTGCAATAATGGGTGCAATGTTAAAGGGAGAAGATTCAAACACCACAAAAGTACAGGGAAATGGCCCGATTGGTGCAATTATTGCTGATGCAAATGCCAAAGGTCACGTGCGTGGATATGTTAGTAACCCGCATGTGGACTTTGAATTAAATGATAAAGGGAAACTGGATGTTGCCCGAGCGGTTGGGACAGAAGGAAGCCTTAGCGTTATTAAAGATTTAGGCTTGAAAGATTACTTTACAGGCGAAGTGCCAATTGTATCTGGTGAGATCAGTGAAGATTTCACCTATTATTTTGCTACATCTGAACAGGTCCCTTCTGCTGTGGGCGCTGGTGTACTGGTTAACCCTGATCATACGATTCTTGCTGCTGGTGGTTTTATTGTACAAGTGATGCCGGGTGCAGATGAGACTGTTATTACAAGATTAGAAGAGCAAATCGAGTCCATTCCGCCAATTTCTAAACTAATTGAGGAAGGCAATACACCAGAGCAGATATTACAGCGTTTATTTGACAATGAAGTAAAAATTCTTGAAACCATGCCGATTGAGTTCCGCTGTAAATGTTCGAAAGAGCGGTTAGCAAATGCAATTATTGGATTGGGAAATGAAGAGATACAAAACATGATTGATGAAGATCGTGGTGCTGAAGCTAGCTGTCATTTCTGTAATGAAACCTATATTTTTACAGAGGCAGAACTGGAAGAGTTGAAACAGTAAGAAAGGAAGTATATTTGCTATGTCAAAAAAGCTGTTATTAGGTATTGTTGTTGTACTGCTAATTACAAATGTTGCTTCCTTGTTAATTTTAAACAATAAAGAATCGGTTGTTCTCGATGATGATGACCGGACGATATCAAGTAAAGAGGCAGTTGCATCGATTGGCAATGAAGAAATTAGCTACCAGCAATGGATAAAAGCGTTGAGATCAGCTTACGGTAAAAAACAATTAAAGCAAATGGTTGATCGTACTGTGGTAAATGAATTGGCGGAAGCGGAAGGAATTAAAATAAATGAGAAGCTGATTGATCGAGACGTTGCATTTTTAATAACGATGCAAGGTGTTATGACAGAAGATGAGGCTGCAAAAGAAGAAGAACGTTTGCGTGAAGAGGTCATTTACCGTTATAAGCTGCAACAACTTCTCGCTGCAGATGCATCAATACCAGAGGAAGAGCTTAAAAGCTTTTACGACAGCTATGGAAAACAATATAACTTTACCGCATCCCTGCAGCTTTCTCATATTCTAGTAGATAACATGGAAACTGCGGAAAAGGTTTACGATGAGCTAGAGCAGGGAGCATCATTTGATTTGCTTGCCGAGGAATACTCTCAAGATGATGAAACGAAGGATACTGGTGGCTATTTAGGCTATATCTATACTTCCAGTCAGTTTCTCCCGAGCAGTTATGAGGAGCTAGCTTCTGAAATGGATGAGCATTCCTATAGTAAGCCATTCGCAGCAGATAATGGTGTAGCTATCATTTACTTGCACCGCAAATTGCCATCTATCGAGTTTACGTATGATGAAATAAAACCTTATATGGAGAGTGAATTGGCTCTTCAGGAGATGGATCAATCTTTGACTGCAGATCCATTATGGGAGCAGCTGGATATTGAATGGATTTATGGTGAGTAGTGCAGAAATAATAGTCTTTGGCAGATAGGAAAAAAGTATCTTATCTGCCTTCATTTTAGGAAGATATTAGTTGACATTTCCTAGAAATAGACATACATTTATATTAATTCATATAAAATCACTTGGAATTAGGAGGGCTTATCATGAAAGTAGCTGAGGACATTACAGGTTTAATTGGTGGGACACCAATCGTAAAATTGAATAATTTAACCGATACTGACAGTGCAGATGTGTATGTAAAGCTGGAATTTATGAACCCTGGGAGCTCTGTAAAAGATCGTATCGCAATTGCTATGGTGGAAGCGGCTGAAAAAGAAGGCTTGCTGCAAGCAGGCGCCACTATTATTGAGCCTACAAGTGGTAATACAGGTATTGGGCTTGCAATGGTTGCTGCTGCAAAAGGTTATCGAGCAGTTTTAGTAATGCCAGATACAATGAGTCAGGAACGTCGAAATTTACTGCGTGCATATGGTGCTGATCTGGTATTAACTCCAGGTGCAGACGGAATGAAAGGTGCTATTGCTAAAGCTGAGGAATTAAAAAATGAGCATGGTTACTTTATGCCACAACAATTCAGCAATCCTGCCAACCCAGAAATCCACGAGCTAACGACAGGTAAAGAAATTGCAGAACAGATGAAGGATGGTCTTGATGCCTTTATATCCGGAATTGGTACAGGTGGTACCATTACAGGAGCAGGAAAAGTATTGAAGAAACATTTTGAAGGTATTAAATTGTATGCAGTTGAACCATCCGCTTCTCCTGTTTTGTCCGGCGGGTCACCGGCACCTCACAAAATTCAAGGAATTGGTGCAGGCTTCGTGCCAAAAGTGTTAGATACAGATATTTATGAAAAAGTATTAACAATCGAAAACGATGAAGCATATGAAGCTGCTCGTCAAGTAGCAACAACGAATGGTATTTTAGGTGGTGTATCTTCAGGTGCTGCAGTTGCTGCTGCATTAAAGGTTGCCAAAGAACTAGGGAAAGGGAAAAAGGTTCTTGCTATCTTGCCGGATAATGGAGAAAGATATTTGTCTACACCTTTATACCGATTCGAGGATAATGAATAAGGGAATATAGAAGAAAAGGATTGGCATCCTCGGTGCTAGTCCTTTTTTTCTTGGTAAAAAATTGATACGATATAGAATACAAAGAAACTTATGAAGGCGGGACACAGATAAAATGATTTTACAAACAGCAAACCGGACATTTGATTTATCGAAACGCACACATATCATGGGAATCTTAAATGTCACACCAGACTCATTTTCTGATGGCGGAAAATACACAACAATCGAGAAGGCTGTTGAACAAGCCATGCTTATGGAGCAGCAAGGAGCAGATATGATAGATATCGGTGGGGAATCAACACGTCCAGGTCATATACCTGTATCAGCTAAAGAAGAGATTGATCGTGTTGTACCAGCTATCAAAGCTTTGAAGAAAAATGTTACTGCTGCAATTTCTATCGATACATTTAAAGCGGAAGTAGCAAGAAAGGCTGTTGAAGCAGGAGCGGATATTATTAATGACATTTGGGGGGCAAAACATGATCCGGAAATTGCAAAGGTTGCCGCAGAATATGGTGTTCCTATTATATTGATGCATAACCGCACCGATGAGAATTACCATTCAATTATGGACGATATGAAGGAGGATCTTGAAGAAAGTATCCAAATAGCACTTGATGCTGGTGTTCCAGAAGAAAAGATCATTTTAGATCCGGGGATTGGTTTTGCGAAATCAATGAAGGATAATTTTGTTGTGATGAATAACCTTGAGGAATTAACAAAAATGGGTTACCCTCTATTGTTGGCAACTTCACGGAAACGATTTATTGGAAGCGTTCTGGATATCCCTGCTGAAGAACGTGATAATGGAACAGTTGCGACAACTTGTCTGGGAATTACGAAAGGTGCACAAATGGTTCGTGTCCATAATGTAAAACGAAATCGAGAAGCTGCGCAAATGATGGATGCGATGCTTGCTGAAGGAGGATCTTTCATTGGATAAAATTATACTGAACCAAATGCAATTTTACGGTTATCATGGACTATTGCCAGAGGAAAATAAGCTCGGACAGCGATTTAATGTTGATTTGGAGCTCTATCTAGACTTAAAAAAACCGGGCCATACGGATAACATGTATGATTCCATTGATTATGGACATGTCTATCAACTCGTTCAGGAATTTGTAGAAGGACAAGTGAAAAAATTGATTGAGGCTGTTGCTGAAGGAATTGCAGAAAAGCTATTAGCAGCATTTGACCTTCTTGCGGCATGCAAAGTAACAGTGACCAAGCCAGATCCGCCGATTCCAGGACATTATACATCTGTTGCGGTAGAAATTTATAGGGAGCGATCCATATGAATCAAGCATATTTATCATTAGGGACAAATATTGAACCTAGAGAAGCGTATCTTACAGAGGCTTTAGAATTACTGGAAGCAATGGGGAGGGTTACTATTGTCCAACGGTCGTCAATTTACGAGACAGCTCCTGTTGGCTACTTGGAACAAGCTGATTTTTTAAATATGGTCATTGAAGTAGATACTCCTTTATCCTCTATGTCGCTTTTGGAATACTGTCAGTCAGTGGAACAGCAGTTAGGACGCAAACGGGGTATCCGTTTTGGACCACGGACAATAGACCTTGACATTTTGACATTTAATCAAGAAAATAGTAATGTAGAACGATTAATAATCCCGCACCCGAGAATGCGCGAGCGTGCATTTGTACTTATTCCGTTACAGGAGATTGCACCACAGCTAATCTTGCCTATTTGGGAAAAGTCTATTGCGGAAATGGTTCTTGATCTTCCTGAAACAGACATAAAGGATGTAAGGAAATGGACGCAAAAAGGGTCGGTAGAAGAATAAAAGCTTTTCGTAAGCTAAAAGGATATACACAAATCGATTTTGCGAAGGAACTGGATGTTTCAATTGCACAAATAGGTAATATAGAACGAGGTACCAAACAGCCGTCAGACGAATTTTTAGAGCTGATTGCCAAGAAATTGTCTGTAGCCAAAGATGAGATTACCATGGCATCGCATGCGATACCAATAGGGAATGAGGAGTCTAAGAAGAAAGAGTAAGACAAGAACAGAAATTGGTGTGTTATTAACCGGACTTTTTGGCAATCTCTAATAAAAGGATATTCTTTTTAACTTTGTAAGTAAGGTTGAGTCAGAAGGTAAATTACCTTAATCTGTTTGAAATGTTGCAGGAAATCTGTCGGTCTGTTGCCGACAGTTTTTCTGCGTAAACAGCCTATTGCTAGTTCAGTGTACTGAACGTGAAAGAAGTTGGATTTTCCGATATACTAATTAATATTAATGACTGGAGTGATCATAATGTCTGAAGAAATGAATGAACAAATGCGTGTACGGCGCGACAAATTGAATGATTACCGGGAGCAGGGTCTTGACCCATTTGGTGAGAAATTCTCAAGAACCCACCTAGCAACAGAGCTCATCGAGAAATATGACCGCTATTCCAAAGAAGAGCTAGAGGAAATTACGGATACGGTGACGATTGCTGGACGTCTTATGACAAAGCGTGGAAAAGGTAAAGCTGGTTTTGCACATATGCAGGATTTAAGTGGACAAATTCAGTTGTATGTACGTAAGGATGCAATTGGTGAGGAAGCATATGAGGTATTCAAAACAACAGATTTAGGAGATATTGTTGGTGTAACTGGCGTAATGTTTAAAACAAACGTAGGGGAGTTATCTGTTAAAGCTACCGAATTCCACTTATTAACGAAATCATTACGACCGCTGCCGGAAAAATATCACGGGTTAAAAGATATTGAACAACGCTATCGCCAGCGTTATTTGGATTTAATTACAAACATGGAAAGCAGAGAGACGTTTGTACTGCGAAGCAAGATTATTCAATCTATGCGTGAATACTTAAATGGACAGGGCTTTTTAGAAGTAGAAACTCCAATGATGCATAGTATTCCTGGCGGAGCGGCAGCACGTCCGTTTATTACACATCATAATGCTTTAGATATTGAATTATATATGCGTATAGCAATCGAGCTGCACTTAAAACGCCTTATCGTTGGTGGTTTAGAAAAAGTATATGAAATTGGACGGGTATTCCGTAATGAAGGGGTTTCAACTAGACATAACCCTGAATTTACGATGATCGAACTTTATGAAGCATACGCAGATTATAATGATATTATGGAACTAACCGAGAATGTAATAGCACATATTGCAAAAGATGTTCTTGGTTCAACGAAAGTAACCTATGGCGATAATGAAGTTGACTTAGAGCCGAAATGGACAAGACTGCATATGGTAGATGCGGTTAAAGATACAATCGGTGTAGACTTCTGGGAGCATATGACGGATGAGGAAGCACGCGCGTTAGCCAAAGAGCATGGAGTTGAAATTAGAGACACGATGACATTTGGTCATGTTGTAAATGAATTCTTTGAACAAAAAGTTGAAGAAACATTAATCCAACCAACGTTTATCTATGGACATCCAGTGGAGATCTCTCCGTTAGCTAAGAAGAATAAAGAAGATGAGCGTTTTACTGACCGTTTTGAATTGTTTATTGTTGGGAGAGAACACGCAAATGCATTTAGTGAATTAAATGACCCAATCGATCAGCGAGAACGCTTTGAAGCGCAGGTAAAAGAAAGAGCTGAAGGAAATGACGAAGCGCATTTAATGGATGAAGACTTTTTAGAAGCTCTAGAATATGGAATGCCGCCAACTGGTGGACTTGGAATCGGTATTGACCGTCTCGTTATGTTATTAACAAATTCTCCGTCTATCCGAGACGTGCTGTTATTCCCACAAATGCGTAATAAATAATACGAAAAAAACCTTCCTGTTCGAACAGGAAGGTTTTTTTGAAAATTTGAAGACTGTATACTTAGTTACCCTAAACAGCCATGTCCGAATCTACCCTCCCCCCTCACGACAACATAAAGGAGATTTACTGACTATTAAGATATGAGGACTAGTCGAACATATACCCTTATGGTAAAAGCGAGCATTGACTTTAGATAAAAGGATGGCCGATTACTCCAAAGTGTGGCACAGGCGTACGTCGTTATGACAAATCTTTTTGGTGGGCAAGTAAATATAGACTAAGGGTGCTGCTTATTGAACTGTAATGGAGCTTGCGCTTTTCTTGTCTCCATCAACCTTGTCTTAACATGGTTTTATAACCCATTGTTTGGGGTATTATAAATATAATAAAGGAGTGTTTAAATATACCGAAAAGAGAAGCGTGAATTGAACAAATAATAGAACTTTAAATCTGCCGCTATAAGTTTGCAATTTACTCTTGATTTCACTTTCGAAACGTGGTAAATTAATTAACGTTGCGCTGGAGGACAGAGCAATCAAGAGGTTGAAACATTAGCCTCAAAAAAGTTTTAAAAAAATGTTGACATTAAAAAAGCAACATGTTATATTAGAAAAGTCGCTGCTAAACAACGCGACAAACAAATTTGCTCTTTGAAAACTGAACAAAACAACCAGTATGTCAAGAAAAAGGAAACTCGTTTTTCTTTTTAAAACAAGTAGAAGTCAGCTTCTACAACAGCTAAGTATTACAAACTTTTTTGGAGAGTTTGATCTTGGCTCAGGACGAACGCTGGCGGCGTGCCTAATACATGCAAGTCGAGCGCAGGAAGCAAACTGACCCTCATCTGAGGTGATGTTTGTGGAATGAGCGGCGGACGGGTGAGTAACACGTGGGCAACCTGCCTGTAAGATCGGGATAACTCGCGGAAACGTGAGCTAATACCGGATAATACTTTTCATCTCATGGTGAGAAGATAAAAGACGGTTTCGGCTGTCACTTACAGATGGGCCCGCGGCGCATTAGCTAGTTGGTGGGGTAACGGCTCACCAAGGCGACGATGCGTAGCCGACCTGAGAGGGTGATCGGCCACACTGGGACTGAGACACGGCCCAGACTCCTACGGGAGGCAGCAGTAGGGAATCTTCCGCAATGGACGAAAGTCTGACGGAGCAACGCCGCGTGAGTGATGAAGGTTTTCGGATCGTAAAACTCTGTTGTTAGGGAAGAACAAGTTGGGTAGTAACTGACCCAGCCTTGACGGTACCTAACCAGAAAGCCACGGCTAACTACGTGCCAGCAGCCGCGGTAATACGTAGGTGGCAAGCGTTGTCCGGAATTATTGGGCGTAAAGCGCTCGCAGGCGGTCTTTTAAGTCTGATGTGAAAGCCCACGGCTTAACCGTGGAGGGTCATTGGAAACTGGAGGACTTGAGTACAGAAGAGGAGAGTGGAATTCCACGTGTAGCGGTGAAATGCGTAGAGATGTGGAGGAACACCAGTGGCGAAGGCGACTCTCTGGTCTGTAACTGACGCTGAGGAGCGAAAGCGTGGGTAGCGAACAGGATTAGATACCCTGGTAGTCCACGCCGTAAACGATGAGTGCTAGGTGTTAGGGGGTTTCCGCCCCTTAGTGCTGAAGTTAACGCATTAAGCACTCCGCCTGGGGAGTACGGCCGCAAGGCTGAAACTCAAAAGAATTGACGGGGGCCCGCACAAGCGGTGGAGCATGTGGTTTAATTCGAAGCAACGCGAAGAACCTTACCAGGTCTTGACATCCTCTGACAACTCTAGAGATAGAGCTTTCCCTTCGGGGACAGAGTGACAGGTGGTGCATGGTTGTCGTCAGCTCGTGTCGTGAGATGTTGGGTTAAGTCCCGCAACGAGCGCAACCCTTGATCTTAGTTGCCAGCATTTAGTTGGGCACTCTAAGGTGACTGCCGGTGACAAACCGGAGGAAGGTGGGGATGACGTCAAATCATCATGCCCCTTATGACCTGGGCTACACACGTGCTACAATGGATGGAACAAAGGGAAGCGAACCCGCGAGGTCAAGCCAATCCCATAAAACCATTCTCAGTTCGGATTGTAGGCTGCAACTCGCCTACATGAAGCCGGAATCGCTAGTAATCGCGGATCAGCATGCCGCGGTGAATACGTTCCCGGGCCTTGTACACACCGCCCGTCACACCACGAGAGTTGGTAACACCCGAAGTCGGTGAGGTAACCTTTTGGAGCCAGCCGCCGAAGGTGGGACTAATGATTGGGGTGAAGTCGTAACAAGGTAGCCGTATCGGAAGGTGCGGCTGGATCACCTCCTTTCTAAGGATTATTACGGAACCCTACCTTCGGGTAGGAAGGACATACTGTGTTGTTTGGTTCAGTTTTGAGAGAGCAAATCTCTCTATTTGTACCTTGAAAACTAAATAAGAGTAACAACGACATCAATATTTTTAATATAAAGCAAGGCTAATAATTAGTACGCTTATTTACTGTAACTTAGTTAAGTGAATAAGGGCGCACGGTGGATGCCTTGGCACTAGGAGCCGATGAAGGACGGGACTAACACCGATATGCCTCGGGGAGTTGTAAGTAAACTTTGATCCGGGGATTTCCGAATGGGGGAACCCACTGTTCGTAATGGAACAGTACATGCATCTGAATACATAGGGTGCATGAGGTAGACCCGGGGAACTGAAACATCTCAGTACCCGGAGGAAGAGAAAGAAAAATCGATTTCCTGAGTAGCGGCGAGCGAAACGGAAAGAGCCCAAACCAGAAAGCTTGCTTTCTGGGGTTGTAGGACATTCCATTGGAGTTACCAAGGAATTCTTTAAACGAATCGACCTGGAACGGTCAGCCAAAGAAGGTAAGAGCCCTGTAATTGAAAAAGAATTCTCTCCGGAGTGTATCCTGAGTACGGCGGAACACGTGAAATTCCGTCGGAATCCGGGAGGACCATCTCCCAAGGCTAAATACTCCCTAGTGACCGATAGTGAACCAGTACCGTGAGGGAAAGGTGAAAAGCACCCCGGGAGGGGAGTGAAATAGAACCTGAAACCGTGTGCCTACAAGTAGTCGAAGCCCGTTAATGGGTAACGGCGTACCTTTTGTAGAATGGACCGGCGAGTTACGATCGTATGCAAGGTTAAGTGGAAGACACGGAGCCGCAGCGAAAGCGAGTCTGAATAGGGCGAATGAGTATGCGGTCGTAGACCCGAAACCGTGTGATCTACCCATGTCCAGGGTGAAGGTCAGGTAACACTGACTGGAGGCCCGAACCCACGTATGTTGAAAAATGCGGGGATGAGGTGTGGGTAGGGGTGAAATGCCAATCGAACACGGAGATAGCTGGTTCTCTCCGAAATAGCTTTAGGGCTAGCCTCAAGAAATAGAGTACTGGAGGTAGAGCACTGATTGGACTAGGGGCCCTCACCGGGTTACCGAATTCAGTCAAACTCCGAATGCCAGTTACTTTTACTTGGGAGTCAGACTATGGGTGATAAGGTTCATAGTCGAAAGGGAAACAGCCCAGACCGCCAGCTAAGGTCCCAAAGTATACGTTAAGTGGAAAAGGATGTGGAGTTGCCCAGACAACCAGGATGTTGGCTTAGAAGCAGCCATCATTTAAAGAGTGCGTAATAGCTCACTGGTCGAGTGACTCTGCGCCGAAAATGTACCGGGGCTAAACGTATCACCGAAGCTGCGGATTGTTCTTACGAACAATGGTAGGAGAGCGTTCTAAGTGCTGTGAAGTCAGACCGTGAGGACTGGTGGAGCGCTTAGAAGTGAGAATGCCGGTATGAGTAGCGAAAAAAGAGTGAGAATCTCTTTCACCGAATGCCTAAGGTTTCCTGAGGAAGGCTCGTCCTCTCAGGGTTAGTCGGGACCTAAGCCGAGGCCGAAAGGCGTAGGCGATGGACAACAGGTAGATATTCCTGTACCACCTCATGATTGTTTGAGCGATGGGGGGACGCAGAAGGATAAGGAATGCGCACTGATGGATAGGTGCGCCCAAGCAGTGAGAAAGTCAGATAGGCAAATCCGTCTGGCAATTTCAAGCTGTGATGGGGAGGGAAACTCTAGTACCGAAGTTCCTGATTTCACACTGCCAAGAAAAGCCTCTAGTTAGATCATAGGTGCCCGTACCGCAAACCGACACAGGTAGGCGAGGAGAGAATCCTAAGGTGAGCGGGAGAACTCTCGTTAAGGAACTCGGCAAAATGACCCCGTAACTTCGGGAGAAGGGGTGCTCCTTTATGGAGGAGCCGCAGTGAATAGGCCCAAGCGACTGTTTAGCAAAAACACAGGTCTCTGCGAAGCCGAAAGGCGAAGTATAGGGGCTGACACCTGCCCGGTGCTGGAAGGTTAAGGGGAAGGGTTAGGGCTTTTAGCCCGAAGCTTTGAACCGAAGCCCCAGTAAACGGCGGCCGTAACTATAACGGTCCTAAGGTAGCGAAATTCCTTGTCGGGTAAGTTCCGACCCGCACGAAAGGTGCAACGACTTGGGCACTGTCTCAACGAGAGACCCGGTGAAATTATACTATGCGTGAAGATGCGCATTACCCGCGACAGGACGGAAAGACCCCGTGGAGCTTTACTGTAGCCTGATATTGAATGTCTGTGCAGCTTGTACAGGATAGGTGGGAGCCTTGGACTCGTGAGCGCTAGCTTACGGTGAGGCATCCGTGGGATACCACCCTGGCTGTATGGACATTCTAACCCAGGACCGTGATCCGGTTCGGAGACAGTGTCAGGCGGGCAGTTTGACTGGGGCGGTCGCCTCCCAAAAGGTAACGGAGGCGCCCAAAGGTTCCCTCAGAATGGTTGGAAATCATTCGAAGAGTGTAAAGGCAGAAGGGAGCTTGACTGCGAGACCTACAAGTCGAGCAGGGACGAAAGTCGGGCTTAGTGATCCGGTGGTTCCGCATGGAAGGGCCATCGCTCAACGGATAAAAGCTACCCCGGGGATAACAGGCTTATCTCCCCCAAGAGTTCACATCGACGGGGAGGTTTGGCACCTCGATGTCGGCTCATCGCATCCTGGGGCTGTAGTCGGTCCCAAGGGTTGGGCTGTTCGCCCATTAAAGCGGTACGCGAGCTGGGTTCAGAACGTCGTGAGACAGTTCGGTCCCTATCCGTCGTGGGCGTTGGAAGTTTGAGAGGAGCTGTCCTTAGTACGAGAGGACCGGGATGGACACACCGCTGGTGTACCAGTTGTTCCGCCAGGAGCATTGCTGGGTAGCTACGTGTGGAAAGGATAAGTGCTGAAAGCATCTAAGCATGAAGCCCCCCTCAAGATGAGACTTCCCATCACTTCGAGTGAGTAAGATCCCTCAGAGACGATGAGGTTGATAGGTTCGGTGTGGAAGCGTGGCGACACGTGGAGCTTACGGATACTAATCGATCGAGGACTTAACTAACTTCTTTATTTGATGTCTGGTTTACTCTTATTTAGTTTTTAAGGTATAAATTAAAAAAGACCTTGCATTTCTATTTCGAAATGCATATAATAAAACTTGTCCTTATTTTTTAGGATTGTCTGGTAGCAATAGCGAGGAGGCCACACCTGTTCCCATACCGAACACAGAAGTTAAGCTCTTCAGCGCCGATGGTAGTTGGGACTTTGTCCCTGCAAGAGTAGGACGCCGCCAGGCAGATGAAAAAGAGTTAAAATACAAATATTGTATTTTAACTCTTTTTGTATATTATAACCTTGACTTGATTCCTTCCTATAAGAAAAAATAGATAATGGTGTTTAGAGCTAACGATGGTATTGAAATAGATAAATGCAATAGCATCGTTTTTTTGATCTTTCTACAGATACTTGAAAGACAATAAAAGCGGTTTATTTATAAAGAAGGGGTTTGATGGATATTATAAGGCAGTTTCTTGAATCAGAAATAATGGATTTAGAAATCTACAAAGTAATTCATGATTTTATTGCATTAGATAATTTCCGATATGGGGTATATGAGGGTAATCAATATATGATTAGGAAAGTAAATAATAATCATATTCAAATTGAGGATTATGTTGCCGTATGCAATACTGGTGTACCTCATGTAGAAATATATAACAGAGGCAAGCTCTTACATGTTTTAGAAATGTACAAAAATACCTTTTAAAATGCCTTATTTGACATAAGATTACTTAATTATTACTTAGTGAGATAAAGAGCCAAATGATTTGACATGTTTTATAAGTTAAATTGAATTTTCGACATTCAAGTAAAAAATTGCATTTTTTGCGGTAAGTAAACCAGTAAACTTTCTTTTATTTTCATCTCTCATATATACTTAGCAAAGTTTAAAAAGCATTGTAATAAGGAATGAGCCCAGAGTAAGGTATTTTATTGGATGGTTCTAACATATGCTAAAATGATTCATTTTTATATAGAAATAGAATAAAAATAGATAGTAACTCTTTAAAAGGGGGGATAATCATTGCAATCATGGACAGATCAACTATTAGGAGAAGACTTTTTATTAATGGTTACCAGGTTGCTTGTTGCACTTGTATTATCTGGTTTAATCGGTTTTGAACGGGAGATTAACAATCATTCCGCTGGGTTCCGCACGCATATTCTTGTTGGTGTGGGTGCTTGTTTAATGATGATATTATCCCTGTTTGGCTTTAGTGCATTTAATGAAGTAAATGATAATATACGTTTTGATCCTGCACGTATTCCTTCCTACGTTATTAGTGGGATTGGTTTTCTTGGAGCCGGGACGATTATTGTTTATGGTGGAACTGTCCGAGGCTTGACTACAGCAGCTTCTATCTGGACTGTGGCTGGAATTGGCCTTGTGGTAGGCGCAGGAATGTATAGTGTTGCTATTTTCACAACGCTAATTATATTAATCAGTCTGATTTTCCTAAATCATATTGAAAGAATATTTCCTAGATCAAGAACTACTATGTTTATCGAATTGGTGGTTGATGAAACGATTGAAATTAATAAGGTGCTGGAGATACTTGAAAAACACCACTTTTCCATTACAAATATTGAGATTATTAGACAAGAAAGCAGTTTAAGGAAATTTTATATAAAAATGAATCGGAAAGATAGGCAGCATCTTATTAAGATTTTTGAAGAGATTTCGCAGCTTCAGGGCATAAAGAGTATCTCTGAATTAAATAAATAATGAAATTCCAAAAAACCTTACATAGATAATTTGTGTAAGGTTTTTGGTTTCGTTTTTGTAAATTTTGTCTAAGATATATATAAGTAGTTTGCATCTCCTCCGTTTTGACGTATAATAAGATTATAGTCAAAGATAGTCAAAGTCAAAAGAATAACATGCTGGATAATTCATACAGAAAGGTGTAGGGCAGATGAGCAATATTTCGGATGTAATTGAACAGTATCTGAAAAAGGTTCTGCAGGCGAAGGGGCAGAATGCAATTGAGATTAAGCGAAGTGAAATTGCAGATCAGTTTCAGTGTGTTCCTTCTCAAATAAATTATGTCATTAATACGCGTTTTACTGTAGAAAAAGGGTATATAGTAGAGAGTAAGCGGGGCGGTGGTGGCTATATTCGTATCATGCGAATAAAGCATCAGGATAAGTCTGAACTTATTGATGAAATTATCCAGATGATTGATGGTTCTGTTTCTCAGCGATCGTCTATTGATGTTTTGGAACGTCTATTGGAGGAAGGTATTATCACAAAGCGTGAGGCAAAGATTATGCTTAGTGCAATTGATCGTACGACATTAGCTTTTCAACTTCCATTAAGAGATGAATTACGTGCTCGCATATTATCCAAAATGCTTTTAACGCTAAAATATGCAAATGAGTAAAGCAGTATTTTGCAAATAATTTTGGTGAAGGGGGAATAGATATTGGAATGCCAGGAATGTCATGAACGCCCAGCCACACTGCATGTAAAACAGGTAATTAATGGGCAAGAAACAAAGGTAAGTATGTGTGAGACATGTGCCAAGAAGAAGGGATATATCACATATCCGGAGGAAGGTTATTCGCTTCACGATTTACTAACAGGTTTATTTAATTTTGATAATTTTAATATGACCAACATGAGCGAAAATCAAATAAACCAAGTAAAAGAGCTGCAATGTTCGAATTGTGGAATGACGTTTGCAAAGTTTAAGCAAGTTGGTAAGTTTGGCTGTGCGCATTGCTATGAATCCTTCGCTTCCAAATTAGAGCCGATATTTCGCAGGGTTCACTCTGGCAATACGAAACATTTTGGAAAAATTCCAAAACGTGCTGGCAGTGGCTTACAATTAAAAAAACAGCTGAAAAACTATCGCGAAGAGTTGCAGCAGTTGATTGAGGCGGAAGCTTTTGAAGAGGCTGCAAATGTTCGTGATAAAATAAGGGCATTGGAAAAAGGGGATAAAGAGCCGGAAGCAGGTGATGAGTCTTGAGCTTAGAGCATTTTATCAAAGAAGCGCTTAGCCCTTGGATGTACCAGCAAGGGCCTGATAACGATATTGTGATGAGCAGCAGAATTCGTTTAGCACGGAACTTTGCCAATGCAACATACCCAATACTTGGCGAAAATGAAAAGTTGGATAAAATTCGTAGTTTTTTTAAGAAAGAATATGAACATCAAAACTTTCAAAGCTATGAAAATCTAGAATTTGTATCTATTAAAGACTTGTCGCCTGTAGAAAAGCGTGTACTGGTGGAAAAGCATTTAATTAGTCCTCATTTAGTGAAGCATGATGAGCATGCTGCTGTTATGATTTCGCAAAATGAGCAGGTTTCCGTCATGATAAATGAAGAGGACCATATTCGTATTCAGCTTTATTTTCCAGGGTTACAATTAAAAAAGGCACTGGAAGAGGCATTCCAATTTGATGATTGGATTGAAGAGAAGGTAAATTATGCATACGATGAAACGAAAGGTTATTTAACAAGTTGTCCAACAAATGTAGGAACAGGGATGCGGGCGTCTGTTATGATGCATCTTCCTGCCTTATCGATGACAAAGCAAATTAACCGGATGATTCCTGCAATCAGTCAGCTGGGCCTTGTTGTCCGAGGGATCTATGGAGAAGGCAGTGAGGCGCTCGGTAACATTTTTCAAATTTCCAACCAAATTACGCTTGGAAAGTCCGAGAAAGATATTGTAGAGGACTTAGAGAGTGTTGTGAACCAGCTAATCGATCATGAACGCACCGCAAGAAATTATATCATGAAACGATCTGGTGTAAACCTTGAGGATCGTATCTTTCGGTCCTATGGTGTTCTGCAGTATAGTCGAATTATTGAATCAAAAGAAGCAGCAAAATGTATTTCTGACGTGCGATTAGGCATAGACTTAGGTATTATAGAAAATACATCAGGAAATATCTTAAATGAATTAATGGTTCTTACACAACCGGGTTTTCTTCAACAATATGCGAATAGAACTTTAAATGCAGGTGAACGAGATGTATTGCGTGCATCGCTTATACGCGAACGATTAAAATTGGAAAACTAGGAGGGAAATCCAGATGATGTTTGGACGATTTACAGAAAGAGCACAAAAAGTATTAGCATTATCACAAGAAGAAGCGGTAAGACTTGGCCATAAAAATATTGGCACAGAACATATTTTACTAGGCCTAGTGCGTGAAGGCGAAGGGATTGCGGCAAAAGCATTGCAATCTTTAGGCTTAGAAGTGTCAAAAATACAAGAAGAAGTAGAAAAGTTAATTGGTGTCGATAAGCAGCCAATGCAATCAATTCACTACACGCCGCGAGCAAAGAAGGTCGTTGAGTTATCGCAGGATGAAGCGAGAAAGCTTGGGCATTCTTATGTGGGTACAGAGCATATTTTACTTGGTCTTATTCGAGAAGGTGAAGGTGTTGCTGCCCGGGTATTGAATAATCTTGGTGTAAGCCTAAATAAGGCAAGACAGCAGGTGCTGCAGCTACTGGGAAGCAATGAATCACAAGCTGGCAGACAAGGACGTTCTGGACAGCAATCAAATGCAAGTACACCGACATTGGATTCTTTGGCACGAGACTTAACAGTTAGCGCAAAAGAAGGCAAAATTGACCCCGTAATCGGTCGTACAAAGGAAATCGAGCGGGTTATTCAAGTACTGAGCCGCCGTACGAAAAACAATCCTGTTTTAATCGGTGAGCCGGGTGTCGGTAAAACAGCTGTAGCAGAAGGTTTAGCGCAGCAAATTATTGATAATGAAGTTCCTGAAACGCTTCGTGATAAGCGGGTAATGACATTAGATATGGGGACAGTTGTTGCAGGTACGAAATACCGCGGTGAATTTGAAGATCGCTTAAAAAAGGTAATGGAGGAAATCCGCCAAGCTGGAAATATCATTTTATTTATTGATGAACTTCATACATTAATTGGAGCTGGTGGAGCAGAGGGTGCAATTGATGCATCAAACATTTTAAAACCATCCCTTGCGCGTGGTGAATTACAATGTATTGGTGCAACAACACTTGATGAATATCGTAAATATATTGAAAAAGATGCCGCGTTGGAGCGTAGATTCCAGCCAATACAGGTGGATGAACCTACATTGGAAGAAACGATTCAGATTTTACATGGACTACGCGATCGTTATGAAGCGCACCATCGTGTAACGATCACAGATGAAGCAATTGAAGCAGCTGCAACACTTTCTGACCGTTATATTACTGACCGTTTCCTTCCAGATAAGGCGATTGATTTAATTGACGAGGCGGGTTCTAAAGTACGTCTAAGCTCTTATACGGTTCCACCAAATCTAAAAGAACTTGAGCAGAAGCTTGAAGAGGTAAGAAAAGAAAAAGACGCTGCAGTACAAAGTCAAGAATTTGAAAAGGCTGCATCTCTGCGTGACTCTGAACAACGTTATCGTGAAGAGCTGGAAAAAACGAAAAATGAATGGAAAGAAAAGCAAGGCCAAACCGATTCCGAGGTTACGGTTGAAGATATTGCAAGTGTCGTATCCATCTGGACGGGAGTGCCTGTATCGAAATTAACAAAAGATGAAAGTGAGCGCCTGTTAAACATGGAGGAGATCTTGCATAACCGTGTAATTGGTCAAGGCGAGGCAGTAAATGCGATTTCGAAGGCAATTCGAAGAGCACGTGCTGGTTTAAAAGATCCGAAACGACCAATTGGCTCTTTTATTTTCCTTGGACCAACAGGGGTTGGTAAAACAGAGCTTGCTCGTGCTTTAGCAGAAGTAATGTTCGCTGACGAAGATGCGATGATTCGTATTGACATGTCCGAATATATGGAAAGACATGCAACATCCCGTCTAGTTGGTTCACCTCCAGGGTATGTTGGCTATGAAGAAGGCGGTCAGCTGACAGAGAAGGTTCGTCGTAAACCATATTCTGTCGTTCTATTAGATGAGGTTGAAAAAGCACATCCAGAGGTATTTAATATTTTATTACAAGTGCTTGAAGATGGGCGTCTAACTGATTCTAAAGGTAGACTTGTTGACTTCCGCAATACAGTAATTATTATGACATCCAATGTTGGAGCGAGTGAGCTGAAACGGAATAAATATGTAGGCTTTAATATTGCTGATGAAAGCAAACAATATAGCGATATGAAGTCAAAAGTAATGGATGAATTAAAGAAAGCATTTCGTCCTGAGTTTTTAAACCGAATTGATGAGACGATTGTATTCCATTCATTAGAGAAAAAGCACATGAAAGATATTGTGACACTTATGCTTGACCAATTGCAGCGTCGTTTGAAGGATCAAGACATTCATTTGTCCTTGACTGATAAAGCGATTGAAAAGATAGCCAATGAAGGGTTCGATCCGGAATATGGTGCACGTCCATTGCGCAGATCTATTCAGAAGAATATCGAAGACCTTCTTTCCGAAGAGTTGCTGAAAGAAACAATTGCTGCAGGGGAACAAGTTAAAATTGGTTTGAATAATAAAGGAGACTTCATCGTCCTCTCGTAAATAAAGAAAATAAAACCCGGTTAAGCGATGAATGAATTGCACATCCGTAGTATGGGGCAAGGAGTCATCGCTTTATGGGGCAGGATATTCAATTTTAATTCCAAAAGAATGCAAAAAAGCTAGAAGAACAGTATCTTCTAGCTTTTCCTTCCATATAAAGAGGTGTTCAAAAGCCTTTTTATCCTACTTTAAACACCCAATTCAAATGAGAAAAGTACTAAACGACCCAGTTGTGGCATAAATAAGGAAATATGTTTCATAAATTGATAGGAAGCTGTAACCTATTTGTTCCAAAAATGTTTTACAATAGTAAGAGAAGGGGATAGTGATTTGGCTAAGCGAAAAACAAAGTATGTTTGTCAGGATTGCGGATATGAATCTGCTAAATGGATGGGCAAATGCCCAGGCTGTAATAATTGGAATACGATGGTGGAGGAAGTTGAAGCGAAAACAGTCAGAGGAAGACAAGTAAGTGGAACACAAGTCGTCAGTAAGCCAGAGAGGATTACTTCGATTGAATCGCAGAAAGAACCGCGTATTACCACGAAGATGAAGGAATTCAATCGTGTGCTCGGTGGAGGTATTGTTCTCGGATCACTTGTCTTAATCGGTGGTGACCCAGGGATTGGTAAATCTACCCTGTTATTACAAATCTCCTCCCAGCTTGCAGGAAAGCAATTGCCGGTCCTCTATGTTTCTGGTGAGGAATCGATTCGCCAAACAAAGCTGCGTGCTGATCGATTAGGAGTAAAGGAAGATTTGCTCTACGTTCTATCTGAAACGAATTTGTTTGATATCCAAAAACAAATTGAGGAGATTCGTCCTTCATTTGTCGTCATCGACTCCATTCAGACAATTTTCAAAGAAGACGTAACCAGCGCTCCTGGCAGTGTTTCGCAAGTACGAGAATGTACCGTTGATTTAATGAAGGTTGCAAAATCAAACGGCATTCCGATATTTATAGTTGGTCACGTGACGAAAGAAGGAGCGATAGCTGGTCCAAGGCTGCTTGAGCATATGGTTGATGCTGTCTTGTATTTTGAAGGGGAAAGGCATCATACGTATCGAATTTTACGAGGTGTGAAGAATCGTTTTGGAAGTACGAATGAAATGGGTATTTTTGAAATGAAAGAAGAAGGCCTTCGGGAAGTGATGAACCCTTCGGAAATTTTCCTGGAAGAGCGTTCAGAAGGTTCAGCAGGCTCTACTGTCGTTGCATCAATGGAAGGGACAAGACCCGTACTCGTTGAAATTCAAGCATTGATTTCTCCAACTAGCTTCGGTAATCCACGCCGTATGGCCACAGGAATAGATCATAACCGTGTTCCCTTATTAATGGCAGTTCTCGAAAAGCGTGTCGGCCTTATGCTGCAAAACCAGGATGCCTACATTAAGGTAGCCGGTGGTGTGAAGCTTGATGAACCTGCAATTGACCTGGCACTTGCTGTAAGCATTGCTTCAAGCTTTCGCGATAAACCAACGAATCCAGATGATATATTTATTGGAGAAGTTGGCCTTACTGGTGAGATCAGACGTGTTTCCCGTATCGAACAGCGTGTTCAAGAAGCGGCTAAGCTTGGCTTTAAACGTGTGATTTGTCCGGAAAACAATTTAGACGGCTGGACATACCCGAAAGGAATTCAAGTTCATGGCGTGCGTACAGTACAACAAGCATTAGATATAGCGATGGCTCAGTAATTTTTAAGTTTTTTCAATGAAATGACCCACTTATTCTGTGATTTGTGAAATACAATGCTTTTTTCGCCCTATTATAAGGGTTAAATTATAAATTTCTAGGTAATACTAAACATTAGGAGGTGACGATGTTGCTCAAAAAAATAGTGCATTTATTCTTTATTGTTCTAGGCGGTACTACTGGATATCTATATGTTCCAGAAATAATTCGGTTATTGAACATTACAAATTTGGATTGGGCAAGATCCCCATATTTAGGCATGATCATCGGTGCAATTATATTCTTTATTCTTTCTTATTGGCTGGCAGATTATATTGTTGACTTCTTAAGGTGGGTAGAAGACGCACTTATTAAGCTCCCAGCAGTTGATTTATTTTTTGGTAGTATTGGTTTAATTGTCGGATTGGTTATTGCTTATTTTGTTAACATGCCCTTGCAAGATATTAATATTGAGGTTGTATCACAGGTGCTGCCGCTCTTTATTATGATTGTACTTGGTTACCTCGGTTTCCAAGTAGGATTCAGGCGCAGGGATGAATTTGTTAATCTGATGAAAACAAATAAAAAAGACAAACGCCGGCCTGTAGAAGGTGACGATGCAGATGGTATCCTGCCAAAGGCAAAAATACTGGATACGAGTGTTATAATCGATGGTAGAATTGCAGATATTTGTCAAACGAACTTTTTAGAAGGAACAGTTGTAATACCGCAATTCGTTCTTGGGGAGCTGCAACATATTGCTGATTCCTCTGACACGCTTAAACGAAATAGAGGACGACGTGGTCTTGATGTGCTGAATCGCATTCAAAAGGAATTGCCAGTAAAAGTCGAGATTTATGAAGGAGACTTTGAGGATATTCCAGAAGTTGATAGTAAGCTAATTAAGCTTGCGAAGGTAATTGATGGTATTGTAGTAACAAATGATTTCAATCTAAATAAAGTTTGTGATTTACAAGGTGTTAACGTGCTGAATATTAATGATCTTGCCAATGCGGTGAAGCCGGTTGTACTTCCGGGTGAAGAACTGATTGTACAAGTAATTAAAGATGGGAAAGAGCATAATCAAGGAGTTGCCTATCTTGATGATGGTACAATGATAGTTGTAGAAGAAGGCCGGGATTATATCGGGAAAACAATTGAAGTAATCATTACAAGTGTGCTGCAAACATCAGCTGGTCGGATGATCTTTGCAAAACCAAAATTACTTGAAAAAGCACTGTAAAAGAGGTATAACTGATTAAGGTGAAGTAAAGTGATAACATGAATGATATGTTATCACTTTTTCATATAGAGGTAAATCCATACTTATATCGGAAGTCAATAAATAAGAGAGGGGCAACACCATGAGTAAGGAAGTTCGTGTGCGTTATGCGCCAAGTCCGACAGGCCATCTGCATATTGGAAATGCACGTACAGCTTTATTTAACTATTTATATGCAAAACATTTTGACGGAAAGTTTATTATTCGTACAGAGGATACGGATGAAAAACGAAATGTAGCGGGCGGAGAAGAGAGCCAGCTGAAGTTTTTAAAATGGCTCGGATTAGAATGGGATGAAGGTGCTGATAATGGCGGTGACTATGGTCCGTATCGTCAAACAGAGCGCTTAGAATTATATAATAAATATATTAATGAATTATTGGAAAGAAACCTTGCCTATAAATGTTATATGTCAGAGGAAGAACTTGAGGCTGAGCGGGAAGAGCAACGTGCAAAAGGACAAGTTCCTAAATATTCAGGTGCCCATCGTGATTTAACAGAGGAACAAATTGCAGCTTTTGAGGCAGAAGGTCGTAAACCAAGTATCCGTCTTCGTGTGCCGGAGAATAAGACTTATACATTTAACGATATTGTTCGCGGTGAAATTACGTTTGAATCGAGTGATTTTGGCGACTGGGTTATTGTGAAGAAAAATGGTATCCCGACTTATAACTTTGCCGTAGCAATTGACGACCATCTGATGGAAATTACACATGTATTACGTGGTGAGGAGCATATTTCCAACACACCGAAGCAAATGATGGTCTATGAGGCATTTGGCTGGGAAGCGCCAAAATATGGCCATATGACCCTTATTTTGAACGAGGAGCGTAAAAAGCTAAGCAAGCGTGATGAGCATATCCTTCAGTTTATTGAGCAATATCGCAATTTAGGATATTTACCTGAAGCAATGTTTAATTTTATCAGCTTATTAGGCTGGTCTCCAGTTGGGGAGGAAGAGATCTTTTCTCAAGAAAAGCTAATTGAAATTTTTGATCCAGAACGACTATCTACATCTGCGGCGATTTTTGATCAACAAAAATTAAAATGGATGAACAATGAATATATAAAAGCAGCTGAATTAGACACAGTAATTGACCTAGCTATGCTACATTTAATTGATGCTGGAAAATTGCCAGAGGATATGGATACAGATAAAAGAGCTTGGGCAGAAAACGTAATCAGCCTGTATCGTGATCAATTACGTTATGGTGCTGAGATTGTTGAACTGACAGAGCTATTCTTTAATGATGATATCTCTATTGATGAGGAAGCAATGGAAGTATTGCAAGGTGAACAAGTACCAGAAGTTCTCCAGGTTTTCACAGATAAGCTGATTCATTTGGATGAGTTTACAAAGGACACGGTAAAAGCACAGTTTAAAGCAACACAAAAGGAAACGGGCCACCGTGGCAAGAAGTTATTTATGCCAATTCGGATTGCGACGACTGGCCAAATGCATGGTCCAGAGCTGCCGTTTGCAATTGAGCTTTTAGGAAAATCTGTTGTCATAGCAAGGCTTGATAAAGTACTAAGGCAATTAGGAGCTTAATGGTTCACATTTTGCTGATTGTATAATATAGTATTACTAAATAATTTGTGTTCAAAAGGAGGATGAAAAGGACCGAGAAGTTCGAGGCGGCAGAGCTTTGAGTACCAGAACGTATGCAATTAATACGTGAGGAGCGGAAAAGCAAGCCAACGAGCTTCCACAGGATGTGGTGACTTCGACGTTCGACACAGGACGTGTCGGAAGTTAGTCGAAGGTCATCTGTTCTCGATGTGTCATTTTCACCGGACTTTTTGAACATCCTTTAATAAATGAACGTTGAAAAGGGAAAGTAAGAATTGAGCTGCTTATTCAGAGAGAATCACCTTAGGCTGTGAGTGATTTTGAGCATCGTTTCTGAAGTGCCCCTTGGAGTCTGTTATGGAAAACGAGTAATATCACCTCTAGTACATGACAGCGGTTCTCTCCCGTTACGAGAGCACAAGTTGGAAGGGGATGTCCCTTCAAACAGAGTGGAACCGCGCTAATCCAGCGTCTCTGTGTATGAATTACACAGGGACGCTTTTATTTTGGCAAAAAAGGGAGGCTAAGGCATCGTTCAGGAGCTGTGTTCCAAAGTAAAAAGGATTCTATTAAAGCAAAGAGCTCCGTTTAAGAATCACTTTTATGGATGCCAAATTTAGAACTATAAAGGAGGAAGGCACATGAGGGTTTTCAAAACAATGAAGGAAGATATGGATGTTGTGTTTGAACAGGATCCTGCTGCACGTACGTATATTGAAGTGATGCTAACGTATTCTGGTCTTCATGCAGTATGGGCACATCGGATTGCACATCGTTTTTTCAAAAGAAGATTTTTCTTTATTGCACGTGTCATTTCTCAAATTAGCCGCTTCTTTACTGGCATTGAGATTCACCCGGGGGCAAAGATCGGGCGGCGTCTTTTTATCGACCATGGTATGGGGGTAGTAATTGGGGAAACATGTGAAATAGGAGATAATGTTACTATATTTCAAGGAGTAACACTAGGCGGTACAGGTAAAGAGAGAGGAAAACGCCATCCAACAGTCAAAGACAATGCGCTCATTTCAACAGGAGCAAAGGTGCTAGGAGCTATAACAATCGGTGAAAACTCGAAGGTTGGAGGCGGATCTGTTGTATTAAAGGATGTGCCAGACCATTCTACGGTAGTTGGAGTTCCTGGGAAAGTTGTTATACAGAATGGAAAAAGAGTAAGAAGGGATCTGGACCATCATAAAATTCCTGACCCTGTAGATGATCGTTGTGAACAAATGCAGGTCCAGATTGATGAACTGAAGGCTGAAATTGCTAAATTGAAACAAGGGAGTGTAAAGCAGTATGTCGATTAAGTTATATAATACATTAACGCGCAAGAAGGAAGAATTCACGCCAATAGAAGAAGGAAAAGTTCGTATGTATGTGTGCGGACCGACTGTATATAACTATATTCATATCGGTAATGCACGTCCGGCTATTGTTTTTGATACGGTACGAAGGTACTTTGAACACAAAGGATATCAAGTGAATTATGTATTAAATTTCACCGATGTTGATGATAAAATAATCAAAACAGCAAATGAATTAGGAGAGGAAGTTCCTCAGATTGCAAATAAATTTATTCAGGCCTATTTAGAGGATGTTGGAGCATTAGGTGTGAAAGAAGCAACACATAATCCACGTGTTATGGAAACGATGGAGGATATTATTAATTTTATCGATGTACTTGTTCAAAAGGGATATGCCTATGAAGCTGGTGGAGATGTCTATTTTAAACCAAGAGCGTTTGATGGATATGGCAAACTATCCCACCAATCAATTGATGAGCTTCGTTCAGGGGCGCGGATTCAAGTTGGTGAGAAAAAGGGTGACCCACTTGATTTTGCATTATGGAAAAAGGCAAAGGCTGAAGAAATTGCTTGGGATTCTCCATGGGGGAAAGGTCGACCGGGCTGGCATATTGAGTGCTCGGCAATGGCTAAAAAATATCTTGGGGACACAATTGATATTCATGCCGGGGGACAAGATTTAACTTTCCCGCATCATGAAAATGAAATTGCTCAGTCTGAAGCAATGACAGGTCATACATTCGCGAATTATTGGATGCATAATGGGTATATAAATATTAATAATGAAAAAATGTCGAAATCACTCGGGAATTTTGTTTTGACCAGAGATTTAATTGCAAAGCATGACCCTGAGGTGCTGCGTTTCTTTATGCTGAGTGTGCATTATCGTAACCCAATTAATTTCACCGAGGAACTTTTGGAAAGTGCGAAAAACAGCTATGAGCGAATTAAAACGGCATATGAAAACCTGGAGCACCGCAAGCAGATGAGTATGAATCTAGTAGATGATACTGAGGAATGGTTAGCAAAAATAGCGGAAATGAAGCATCGTTTTGAAGTAGAAATGGATGATGATTTCAATACAGCGAATGCGATTTCTGTTCTGTTTGATTTAGCCAAAGAAGCAAATGTTTATTTACAATCCAACCAAACATCTAATAAGGTAATTGAAGCCTTTCAAGAAGTTCTTATGAAGTTGCTGAATGTACTCGGGATTAGTCTTGATACAGCAGATGAACTGTTAGATGAAGCGATTGAAGCGTTGATTGAGGAGCGGAATGAAGCAAGGAAAAACCGCGATTTTGCTCGAGCAGATGAAATAAGAGATTTATTAAAAGATAAAAATATCATACTGGAAGACACACCTCAAGGGGTTCGCTGGAAAAGAGGCTAATCATGAAATTGGACCCAAAACAATTGAAAAGCTTAGCACTTGCATATATGGGGGATGCTATATATGAGACTCATGTTCGTGAGCATTTGCTTCAAAAAGGAACTGTAAAGCCGAACCAGCTGCATCAAGAAGCGATCTCCTTTGTCTCTGGAAAATCTCAAGCGGCTGTCATTCTAAACTGGACAGCCGAAGAGGGATTTTTAAGTGAGGAAGAAAAGGCGGTTGTAGGACGAGGCCGAAATGCTAAGTCTGGTTCTATACCGAAAAACACGAGTGTACAAACCTACCGTTATAGTACGGCATTTGAAGCATTGATTGGCTATCACTATTTATCTGGAAATGAAACACGTCTAAGCGAACTATTAGAGGCAGCAATTAAATTTGTAGAAGAAAGGAGTGTATGACATGGATCAGGAATTAATTATTGGCAAAAATCCAGTGATGGAAGCATTGAAGTCCGGCCGTTCTGTTAATAAAGTGGTTATTTCAGAGCAGTTAAATCCGACTGTGCAAAAGAAATTACAACAAATGGCGAGAGAAGCTGGAACGATTGTCCAACGGGTACCAAAATCGAAGCTTGAACAACTTGATTCTGGCAATCATCAGGGTGTGGTTGCATATGTTGCATCCTATCAATATGCATCAATTGATGATTTATTTCAACGGGCAGAGGAAAGAAGTGAAGATCCATTCTTCATCATTTTGGATGAACTAGAGGATCCACATAATTTAGGGTCTATTTTACGTACTGCAGATGCCACGGGAGCGCATGGAGTCATAATTCCAAAGCGTCGTTCGGTAGGCTTAACCGCAACTGTTGCGAAAACTGCTGCAGGAGCGATGGAGCATATTCCGGTAGCACGTGTAACGAATATCGCCAATACAATTGATGAATTAAAAGAAAGACAGGTATGGGTTGTTGGAACAGAGGCAGAGGCAACGGAGGACTACCGCAAGTTGGACGGGGCTTTACCAATCGCGCTCGTAATTGGCAATGAAGGAAAGGGCATTAGCCGACTGGTTCGCAAAAAGTGTGACTGGACAGTAAGTTTGCCAATGAAGGGGGAAGTTTCTTCTTTGAACGCTTCAGTTGCCTGCAGTTTGCTTCTCTATGAAGTATATCGTAAAAGACATCCAATGGGTGATGTTTAAATGGTCGTTCTTATTGTAGATGGCTATAACATTATTGGTGCATGGGAAGAGCTGCAGCAACTAAAGGAGAAGGAAATCGGACAAGCTCGCGACCGTCTGGTTGAACGGATGGCTGAATACCAAGCGTATTCAGGCCATCGTGTCATTATCGTATTTGATGCGTATTATGTTAAAGGGATTTCAAGTAAACTAAAGCAATATAAAGTTGAGGTTATTTATACAAAGGAAAAAGAAACAGCTGACGAATGTATCGAAAAGCTTGTTAGGAAAGTAAAAAACGTGAAAACACAAGTATATGTAGCCACATCTGATTATGCGGAGCAGCGTACGATTTTCGGACAAGGGGCACTTCGTAAATCTGCTAGGGAGTTATTTATCGAAATGCAGGATATTGAAAGAGAAATTGAAGTCAGCATTGAAATTCATAAAAAAATGCAGCCACAATCAAAAATTAATCTGGACGAAGATATCCTTCGGAAGTTTGAAAAGATGAGAAGAGGAGAAATATAGCATAAAAGTTTGACTTTTGTGCTATTTCGACATATTTTGCATGTAACCGCTTCTTATGCATGTTGACGGTTCTGAAACGAGTACTGTATACTAATTCCTAAGTGACAACAGAGATAGTCAGGAGGCAATCTTGATGAGTGTCGAGCAAATAGTAAAAGACAATCGAAGTATCAGTAAGCTTGAAGATGACGATTTGCTGCAGCTTGTTCGGCAAGGCGATAGTCGAGCGCTGGATTTATTAATACACAGGTACATTAATTTTGTCCGGGCAAAAGCGCGAACGTATTTTTTAATCGGTGCGGATAAAGAGGATATTATTCAAGAAGGAATGATTGGTTTATATAAGGCAATTCGTGATTATAATGGGGACAAGCTATCTTCATTTAAAGCATTTGCCGAGCTTTGTGTGACGCGCCAGATTATCACTGCCATTAAAACAGCGACAAGACAGAAGCATATTCCACTTAACTCCTATGTTTCCCTCGATAAGCCAATCTATGATGAAGAATCAGATCGCACGTTGTTGGATGTAATTGCAGGATCGAAAGAGATTGATCCTCAAGAGCTTCTCATTAACCGAGAAAACTTCGGAGATATGGAAACTAAATTATCCGAATTATTAAGCGAGTTGGAAAGGCAAGTGCTCCATTTGTATTTGGATGGGAGGTCTTACCAGGAAATATCAATTGAGTTAAAGCGACATGTGAAATCGATTGACAATGCCCTGCAACGGGTAAAGCGGAAGCTCGAACAACTGATGGATGCTTCTGAAACCACATAATTATTCTAGTATATAGATTGGAAGAATAACAAAAACTCAACGTGCCCAATTTTTTGGTTTACCTTTTGTTGTTATTTGGCTCGCGCTTTGTCGAGACGTTGACACGTTATGGCAATACGTGCTAAATTAGAAGAAAAGGAAAATACCCTATTTGCGGGGTGAAATAGATGAGTAATAAAATCACGTTAGCGTGTGCAATTTGTTCAAGCAGAAATTATACAACGAATAAGAATGTATCCACTAAGGCTACGAGATTAGAAGTACGCAAATTTTGCAAAACATGTGGGCAACATACATTGCATCGTGAAACGAAGTAAGTGCGCATTTTAGGCGGAGTTTTTGGGGGGTACAAGCATGTTCAAATTCTTTAAAGATGTATCTAGAGAAATGAAAAAAGTTAGCTGGCCTAAAGGTAAGGAGTTAACCAACTATACGATTATCGTTATTTCAACGGTAGCATTTGTAGCGCTATTCTTCTTTATTGTTGACTTAGGTATTTCTCAAGTTTTAAACTTATTTTGAATAAATATGTTTAATTATGCTATAATGAAAAATAATATTCCCTTTTAAAAGCCCGGTCAAAGCGGGTTTTTTAAATTGGTGAAAAGGCAGACGTTTCGTGATGAAATTATAAATTAAACTGCTGTAAAGGGAGGGAGTCCTGTTTAAATGGAGAAGAATTGGTATGTAGTTCATACGTATTCCGGTTACGAGAATAAAGTAAAGATGAACTTGGAAAAACGTGTAGAAACAATGGGAATGGAAGATAAAATTTTCCGTGTGATTGTCCCGGAAGATGAGGAAACCGAGATTAAAAACGGCAAAAAGAAAGTCATGAAAAAGAAATCATTCCCTGGTTATGTCTTAACAGAAATGATTATGACAGATGATTCCTGGTATGTTGTGAGAAACACACCTGGAGTTACTGGCTTTGTCGGGTCTAGTGGTCATGGTGCAAAACCGACACCATTACTGCCGGATGAAATTGATGTTGTGCTGAAACGTATGGGAGTATCGGAACCGACTGTACAGGTTGATTTTGAAATCAAAGAAAATGTACGTGTTGCTGATGGTCCGTTCACCGATTTTACAGGATCAATTGAGCACATTGATATGGACAAGCAAAAACTAAAAGTTCATGTTAATATGTTTGGGAGAGAAACACCTGTTGAATTGGATTTCTCGCAAGTTGAAAAGCTGTCTTAAAATGAATTTCTAAAAAAAGAGGCAACAAAACCTTGCATTATTTAGCATTTCATGCTAAAATTTTTTTGTTATTTATGCCCTGGTCAGGGTGTTGATAAATGGAGTGGGAGGGTATTCCAATACAATCATAGGACCCTATTACCACATCACGGACTTTAAGGAGGTGTGTCTCGTGGCTAAAAAAGTAATCAAGTTAGTAAAATTGCAAATCCCGGCTGGTAAAGCAAACCCAGCACCGCCAGTAGGACCGGCACTAGGTCAAGCAGGTGTTAATATCATGGGATTCTGTAAAGAATTCAATGCTCGTACACAAGATCAAGCGGGTTTAATTATTCCTGTTGAAATTACGGTATTTGAAGACCGTTCATTTACATTTATTACTAAGACTCCACCAGCAGCTGTTCTTTTGAAAAAAGCAGCAGGGCTTGACTCTGGTTCTGGTGAGCCTAACAAGAATAAAGTCGCTACATTGAAACGCGATCAAGTAAAAGAAATTGCGGAATCTAAAATGCCTGATTTAAACGCAGCTGATGTTGAAGCGGCAATGCGTATGGTTGAAGGTACTGCACGAAGCATGGGAATTGTTATTGAAGATTAATTCTCGCAAATAGAAAAGTATAAACCTTTCTATCTGCATAAGGCGGGCTAAGGCATTCGCCTAATCCTTGGCGATTGCCAAGTGTTCTAATACGGTATAGGTTGCGGTTGGCTGACCATTCGCAACCTTTTTCGTGGATGTAATGGACCTGTTTTTCAGGTTCGTTACATGCTTTATAAAAGCCGTGTGCTTTTATAAGTGGGAGGTATTACCGTTATAACCACAATAGAGGAGGAAATAAAATGGCAAAAACAGGTAAGAAGTATCAAGAAGCTGTGAAGCTTGTTGATCGTTCAAAAACGTATGAAATTAAAGAAGCTGTTGCGTTAGCGAAACAAACTGCTAAAGCAAACTTTGATGAAACAGTTGAAGCTGCATTCCGTCTTGGAGTTGATCCAAAGAAAGCAGATCAGCAAATCCGCGGAGCGATGGTATTGCCGCATGGAACTGGTAAAACACAACGCGTGCTAGTATTCGCTAAAGGTGAAAAAGCAAAAGAAGCAGAAGCTGCAGGAGCAGATTATGTAGGAGATGCAGAATTCATCGAGAAAATCAACAAAGGCTGGTTTGAATTCGATGTTATCGTAGCGACTCCTGACATGATGGCTGAAGTAGGTAAGCTTGGACGTGTGTTAGGACCAAAAGGCTTAATGCCAAATCCTAAAACAGGAACAGTTACTTTCGAAGTGGAAAAAGCTGTTAAAGATATTAAAGCTGGTAAAGTAGAATACCGTGTAGATAAATCTGCAAACATCCATGTTCCAATTGGAAAAATTTCATTTGAAGATGAAAAATTGATTGAAAACTTCGTAGCACTTACAGAGCAACTTGTAAAAGTAAAACCACAAGCTGCTAAAGGTACGTACATGAAGAATGTTTCAATCGCTTCTACAATGGGACCTGGAATTAAAGTTGACGTATCTGATTATCGTTAATTAGGTGTTGACTTTGTCGCAATGTTCCGGTATACTAAATTGCGTCATAAAAAACGAATATGTTATACCGTAGACAGTAGGTGCGGTTTTCCGCTTAATATCCTGCCGAGGTTTGTTTATAAACAGATGAGTTAATCCTTGTTGATATCCATTTGTTATATTAAGCTCCCATGTCTGCGTGGGAGCTTTTCTTATATATCTCAGCGGTGTAATGATATAGAAATGATAATAGGAGGTGGAACAATGTCTGCAGTAATTGAACAAAAGAAACAATTAGTTGATGAAATCACTGAAAAATTCCGTGCTAGTCAAACTTCAATAGTAGTTGACTACCGTGGACTTGATGTGGCAGAAGTTACAGCATTACGTAAAGAGCTACGCGATGCGGGAATTGAGTTTAAAGTGTACAAAAACACAATGACTCGTCGTGCTGTCGAAGCGGCAGAGCTTACAGGATTGAACGATGTGTTGGTGGGACCAACAGCGATCGCTTTCAGTAACGATGATGTAGTAGCGCCAGCAAGAATTCTTAACAACTTCATGAAAGAGCATGAGGCATTAGAAATCAAAGGTGGCGTTATCGAAGGTAATGTTGCTAGCCTTGATCAAATTAAAGAGCTTGCTGAGCTTCCAAACTACGAAGGTATGGTATCTATGCTGCTTAGCGTGCTTCAAGCACCTATCCGTAACTTTGCTTACGTTACAAAAGCAATTGCAGAACAAAAAGAAGAACAAGGCGCATAATAATCGCCTGACGTTAAATATATTATTAAATTAAAAATATTAGGAGGAAAATATATCATGACTAAAGAAGAAATGATTGGCGCAATCAAAGAAATGTCCGTTTTAGAATTAAACGATCTTGTTAAAGCGATTGAAGAAGAATTTGGAGTAACTGCTGCTGCACCTGTAGCTGCTGCTGGTGCTGCTGGTGGAGCTGCTGCTGAAGAGCAAACTGAATTTGATGTAGTACTTACAAGTGCTGGAGCATCAAAAATCAAAGTAGTAAAAGCTGTTCGTGAAATCACTGGTCTTGGTCTTAAAGACGCAAAAGACCTAGTTGATAACGCGCCAAAAGCAATTAAAGAAGGCGTAGCTAAAGAAGAAGCTGAAGAAGTTAAAACTAAACTTGAAGAAGCTGGCGCTGAAGTAGAAGTTAAATAATTTTGCTAATAGAAAATGATAGAGCTCGTCGAATTTCGGCGGGCTTTTTATCACGAATTAACAAACTGTAACATCCCTGCTTCTAAATGAGAGGATATTGTTTGTATCTTTGTGATATAGACAGTTTGAAAATTCCTGATTATGTTTAACTAGCATTCGGGGAGTAATCCCGGTGAATGAAGTTTCGCCTATCGGAAATTAATAGTGAAGCAGTGTTTAATTGTTGAGTCAACATAATTATGAGTTTCATGTTGATTGATTGTATAAGAGTGAAGTTCTAATATAACTGCTTTCGGCATTTCTCTTTTTGTACCTTTCACAACGTAGGAGTGCAAGAGAGAGTATCTCCGATTAAATTAAGTATATATATTATCTGAAGGCGGCTGGCTTTCGGATATCTTCAATTTAAATATGACTAAGAAGTAGGTGCCCAAATGTCTGAGCATTACTTTTCTAATAAACCTCAATCTAAAACTTTACCAAAAACATGGACATATCAATTAAGGGGAAAAGAATATACGTTCACAAGTGATGTTGGCGTATTTTCAAAAAACGAAGTAGATTTCGGTTCAAGACTTTTAATTGAGCAATTTCAGGAGCCTGCTGTTTCGGGAGATTTATTGGATCTTGGCTGTGGGTATGGACCAATCGGAATCGCACTTGCGGGGGAGTTTTCCGATCGTCGAATTGTAATGGTTGATGTGAATGAACGAGCACTTGCGCTTGCTGTGAAAAATGCGGGAGTCAACAATCAAACAAATACAGAGGTTGTTCGAAGTGACCGTTTATCAGGATTGTCTGGGCGGAAGTTCGCGGCTATTCTTACTAACCCACCGATTCGAGCGGGCAAGCAAGTGGTTCATCAAATGTTTGAGGATGCAAAAGAAGCTTTGCTTGCTGATGGTCAATTATGGGTTGTTATTCAAAAAAAACAAGGAGCACCCTCGGCGATGGATAAAATTGAGGCCTTGTTTGGCAATGTAGATGTTGTCGCAAAAAGTAAAGGATACTATATATTAAGAGCGTTAAATGTTTGACCACATAAAATTAATGTGGTAAGATTGGAAGATGGTAACATGGGGATTCTTTTGTCAAGGGAATCTTTATAAATATGGGACGTATATTTGATTGCTGAACGGCAACACTGGTAGAATCGGAAAAAGTGTAGGGTTTGCATCCAAAAGCAGAAGTGCCTGGTTAGCAGCGTATGGAATGGACTAAGCCTCTGACACAGTCAGTCGGCAGGTCTTCTTTATCATACGAGGCGAGAGTAGTCTCGCTGGTCGTTGAGTGCTGATTGGACACAGCTGTTGCGGTACTAGATATACTTGCAGCCAAATCTTATATTTAGTTTGTTTTATATTAAAGCCTTTTTTCTAGTTTACCAAAATAAATGCTATGTGTACAACTAGTATTTGTTGTATTGCTATCAAATGTCGCTTGAGAGTACGGTGTGTAAAACACTTCAAACGTACGCTGGCAAGCATGTTCCATGGTTGTTCAGCATGTTGCTGAACAAAAAACTTGGTAGATAGGAAAGTGAAAAACTTGCCTGTCTGCATTTGCGACGAAGGTATTTACCGAATGTCCGAGTTTTCTTACGTTAGGTTCGAAAAACAAAACTGAGAATCACATTTTCTCATATTGTTTTTTCTAAATATGATTCTCTTTTTGTCAAAAAACGACAAAAAGACACGATTTAAGGGGTGAAGCAGTTGACAGGTCAACTAGTTCAGTATGGACGGCACCGCCAGCGCAGGAGCTATGCACGTATCAGTGAAGTTTTAGAATTGCCGAATTTAATCGAGATTCAAACCGCTTCATATGAATGGTTCCTCGAAGAAGGCTTAAGAGAAATGTTCCAGGATATTTCTCCAATTGAAGATTTTACAGGAAATCTTTCCCTGGAGTTTGTAGATTACAGCTTAGGCGAGCCGAAGTATCCTGTAGATGAATCAAAGGAAAGAGATGTTACGTACAATGCTCCGCTTCGCGTGAAGGTTCGTTTAATTAATAATGAAACCGGTGAAGTGAAAGAACAGGAAGTATTTATGGGAGATTTCCCACTTATGACAGATACAGGTACATTTATTATTAATGGGGCTGAACGTGTTATCGTTTCACAGCTCGTACGTTCACCTAGTGTCTATTTTAATGAAAAAATTGATAAAAATGGTAAGCGTGGTATTGCTGCTACCGTTATTCCGAATCGTGGTGCATGGCTGGAGTTTGAAACGGATGCAAAAGACATTGCATATGTCCGCATTGATCGTACACGTAAATTGCCGATTACGGTATTGTTGCGTGCTTTAGGCTTCGGCACAGATCAGGAAATCGTCGATCTATTAGGCGAGAATGAATACTTACGAAATACACTTGAAAAAGATAATACAGAGACCACAGAGAAGGCATTGCTGGAAATTTATGAACGTTTGCGCCCTGGGGAGCCACCTACAGTGGAGAACGCGAAAAGCTTACTAATTTCTCGTTTCTTTGATCCGAAACGATATGACCTTGCACATGTTGGTCGCTATAAAATGAATAAAAAACTTCATATAAAAAACCGCTTGTTCAATCAAATCTTGGCTGAAGCTATTGTGGACCCTGAAACGGGAGAGGTTTTAGCTGAAAAAGGCGAGCGATTAGAACGCAAGCTATTGGATAAAATTCTCCCATATTTAGAAAGGGAAGAAGATCGTTTTGGTGAGCGTGTTCTTGAACCGCATGATGGCATTCTGGAAGATGAAATTAACATTCAGTCCGTTAAAATTATAGACCCAACTGATCCGAGCGGTGAGCGTGAATTAACAGTAATCGGAAATGGCGGGGTAACAAAGGAAGTTAAAAATATAACTCCAGCTGACATTTTGGCTTCAATCAGTTATTTCTTTAATCTGCTCTACAAGGTTGGAGATACAGACGATATTGACCACCTTGGAAACCGTCGATTACGTTCTGTTGGCGAGTTATTACAAAATCAATTCCGTATCGGTTTATCCCGAATGGAACGTGTTGTGCGTGAAAGAATGTCGATTCAGGACACATCCAGTGTAACGCCACAGCAATTAATCAATATTCGTCCGGTAATTGCTTCGATTAAAGAGTTCTTCGGAAGCTCTCAGCTTTCGCAATTTATGGATCAGACAAATCCATTAGGGGAGCTGACGCATAAACGTCGTCTATCCGCATTAGGACCGGGTGGTTTGACTCGTGAGCGTGCAGGGTTTGAAGTGCGTGACGTTCACTACTCTCACTATGGTCGTATGTGTCCGATTGAAACGCCGGAGGGACCGAACATTGGATTAATCAACTCGCTATCAAGCTATGCGAAGGTAAATAAATTTGGATTTATCGAATCACCATACCGCCGAGTAGACCCGGAAACTGGTGAAGTTACAATGCAAATTGACTACCTGACAGCGGACGAACAAGATAACTATATTGTTGCACAAGCGAACGCAAAACTTGATGAGAATAATAAATTCGTAGATGCTGAAGTAATTGCTCGTTTCCGTGAAGACAATATCATTGTTTCACGCGATAAAATCGACTATATGGATGTATCGCCGAAACAGGTAGTCTCTGCGGCGACAGCTTGTATTCCATTCTTGGAAAACGATGACTCTAACCGTGCATTGATGGGTGCGAACATGCAACGTCAGGCTGTTCCTTTAATGAAGCCTGAAGCGCCAATTGTTGGTACTGGTATGGAGTATGTGAACGGGAAAGACTCCGGAGCTGCGGTAATCAGCCGTGGTGAAGGTGTTGTGGAACGTGTAGAAGCGAAAGAAATTGTTGTCCGTCACATTACTGAAGTAGACGGAAAAGAGGTTCAAGGTGACGTTATTCGCTATAAGCTGCAAAAATATCAACGCTCCAACCAAGGAACTTGCTATAATCAGCGTCCGATTGTTAGCGAAGGTGATCGTGTAACCAAAGGCGAGGTACTTGCTGACGGACCTTCAATGGAAGATGGAGAACTTGCTTTAGGCCGTAACGTTCTAGTCGGATTTATGACATGGGAAGGTTACAACTATGAGGATGCGATCATCATGAGTGAAAGACTTGTAAAAGATGATGTCTATACATCCATCCATATTGAAGAATTCGAGTCAGAAGCGCGTGATACAAAACTTGGACCGGAAGAAATCACAAGAGATATCCCGAATGTTGGGGAAGACGCACTGAAAAATCTGGATGAATACGGAATTATCCGTGTAGGTGCAGAAGTAACCGATGGAGATATTCTAGTTGGTAAAGTAACACCTAAAGGGGTTACGGAGCTATCTGCGGAGGAAAGGCTTTTGCATGCTATCTTCGGTGAGAAGGCTCGTGAAGTCCGAGATACATCCCTTCGTGTTCCTCATGGCGGAGGCGGTATTGTACTGGATGTTAAAATCTTCAACCGTGAAGATGGAGACGAACTGCCACCAGGAGTTAACCAGCTGGTTCGTGCGTATATTGTTCAAAAACGTAAAATCCATGAAGGGGATAAAATGGCTGGTCGTCACGGTAACAAAGGGGTTATCTCCAAAATTTTACCGGAAGAGGATATGCCGTTTTTACCAGATGGTACACCAATCGACATTATGCTTAACCCGCTTGGGGTTCCATCACGTATGAACATCGGACAAGTGTTTGAGCTGCATTTAGGTATGGCTGCCAGACAGCTTGGCATTCATGTTGCCAGTCCTGTATTTGATGGAGCGACAGAGGAAGATGTATGGGAAACACTTGAAGAAGCAGGCATGCCAAGAGATGCGAAAACAATTCTTTATGACGGCCGTACTGGAGAAGCGTTCGATAATCGTGTGTCCGTAGGGGTTATGTATATGATCAAGCTTGCGCACATGGTTGATGATAAACTTCACGCGCGTTCAACTGGACCATATTCACTTGTAACACAGCAGCCGCTTGGTGGTAAAGCACAATTCGGTGGACAACGATTTGGTGAGATGGAGGTTTGGGCGTTAGAAGCCTACGGTGCAGCATACACACTACAGGAAATTCTTACTGTGAAATCGGATGATACAGTAGGACGTGTGAAAACATATGAAGCAATTGTTAAAGGCGATAATGTTCCAGAGCCAGGAGTGCCGGAATCCTTCAAGGTACTGATCAAGGAATTACAAAGTCTTGGAATGGATGTAAAAATGCTTTCCAGTGACGAACAAGAAATCGATATGCGCGAGCTGGAAGAGGAAGAAGTTCAGGCTGCAACAAAGCTTAATATCGATGTGGAAGAGAATTAATAAAACAATACAGAATTGGTTCCGGGGTCTTTTCAAGATCCCGCTGAGCCATTCTGTTGTATATAATTATTTTTACATGAACCCAGAGGTAAAATTGCACATTAAAAAGGGAGGATTGCCCCTTGTTAGATGTAAATAATTTTGAGTATATGAAAATAGGTCTTGCTTCACCAGAAAAAATCCGTTCTTGGTCTTATGGTGAAGTGAAAAAACCAGAAACGATTAACTACCGTACGTTAAAGCCTGAAAAGGATGGCTTGTTCTGTGAACGTATTTTCGGACCGCAGAAGGATTGGGAATGTCATTGTGGTAAGTACAAACGTGTACGTTATAAAGGTGTAGTTTGTGATCGCTGCGGTGTTGAAGTAACAAAGGCAAAAGTTCGCCGTGAACGCATGGGTCATATTGAGCTTGCAGCACCTGTATCCCATATTTGGTATTTCAAAGGTATTCCAAGCCGGATGGGTCTTGTGCTAGATATGTCTCCACGTGCATTGGAAGAGGTTATTTATTTTGCTGCATATATCGTTACAGATCCAGGTGGCACTCCTTTAGAGAAGAAACAGTTATTATCGGAAAAAGAATACCGTGCTTATTACGATAAGTATGGCAATACATTTAAAGCACAAATGGGCGCAGAAGCGATTCGTAAGCTTCTTCAGGATATTGACCTTGAAAAAGAAGTTGATGCTTTGAGAGAAGAACTCAAATCAGCACAAGGTCAAAGAAGAACACGGGCAATTAAACGCCTGGAAGTGATGGAAGCATTCCGTCATTCTGGTAATGATACGAGTTGGATGGTATTGGATGTTCTTCCGGTTATACCGCCGGAAATTCGCCCTATGGTACAGTTGGATGGTGGGCGTTTTGCAACTTCCGACTTGAATGACCTGTATCGTCGTGTAATTAATCGTAACAACCGTTTGAAACGCTTATTAGATCTTGGAGCTCCAAGCATTATTGTGCAAAACGAAAAACGCATGCTTCAAGAAGCAGTTGATGCATTGATTGATAATGGTCGCCGCGGCCGTCCAGTTACAGGACCGGGTAATCGTCCGTTGAAATCTTTGTCACATATGTTAAAAGGGAAACAAGGCCGTTTCCGTCAGAACTTACTCGGAAAACGAGTGGATTATTCTGGCCGTTCGGTTATTATTGTTGGACCAAGTCTTAAATTGTATCAATGTGGATTGCCGAGAGAAATGGCGTTGGAGCTTTTCAAACCATTTATTATGAAAGAACTTGTGGAACGAGGGCTTGCTCATAATATTAAATCGGCTAAACGTAAAATTGAACGTGTACATGCGGATGTATGGGATGTCTTAGAAGATGTCATTAAAGAACATCCAGTTTTACTTAACCGGGCACCAACATTGCACCGATTAGGTATTCAAGCCTTTGAACCAACACTGGTAGATGGACGCGCAATTCGTTTGCATCCATTGGTATGTACAGCTTACAACGCTGACTTTGATGGTGACCAAATGGCTGTTCACGTACCGTTATCAGCAGAAGCACAGGCAGAAGCTCGTATTCTAATGCTTGCTGCTCAAAACATTTTGAACCCGAAAGATGGAAAACCGGTTGTAACACCTTCACAGGATATGGTATTAGGAAACTACTACCTAACGCTGGAGCGTGAAGATGCAATCGGAGAAGGAAGCATTTTTAAAGATGCGAGCGAAGCGTATATTGCATATCAAAACGGCTATGTTCATTTGCACACACGTGTAGGTGTAGATGCATCTAGTCTTCATAACAAGACTTTCACTGAAGAGCAAAACAGCCAAATAATGCTAACGACAGTTGGTAAGTTAATTTTTAATGAAATCTTACCAGAGTCATTCCCGTATATTAATGAGCCGTCCAAAGTAAATCTTGAGGAAAAAACCCCAGAGCATTACTTCGTGGAACGAGGAGTTAATATTAAAGAGGAAATTAAAAAGCGTGAGCTAGTTAAGCCGTTTAAGAAAGGCTTCTTAGGGGACATTATCGCTGAAGTATTTAAACGGTATAAAATTACAGAGACTTCAAAAATGCTTGACCGGATGAAGGATCTTGGATTCAGTTATTCCACAAAGGCTGGTATGACAGTTGGTATCTCAGATATCGTTGTATTAGCTGAAAAAGAGGAAATCTTAGACGAAGCACAAATTAGAGTAGATAAAGTACTAAAACAATTCCGTCGTGGTTTAATCACAGAGGAAGAACGCTATGATCGTGTAATCTCGATTTGGTCTAAAGCGAAAGATGTCATTCAAGATAAATTGATGGGATCATTAAGTAACCGAAACCCAATCTTTATGATGAGTGATTCTGGAGCGAGGGGTAACGCTTCTAACTTTACACAGCTTGCAGGTATGCGCGGACTTATGGCCGATCCGGGTGGAAGAATCATCGAGATCCCGATTAAATCAAGTTTCCGTGAAGGCTTAACAGTACTTGAGTACTTTATTTCAACTCACGGTGCTCGTAAAGGACTTGCGGATACGGCATTAAAAACTGCGGACTCTGGTTACTTAACAAGACGACTTGTTGACGTAGCACAGGATGTTATTATCCGTGAAGCAGACTGCGGAACTGATCGTGGCTTAAATGTTTCTGCGTTAGTCGATGGATCAGAAGTTATTGAACCGCTAATTGACCGATTAATTGGTCGGACCGCTTTCATGAATGTAAAACATCCGGAAACAGGAGAGCTGATTGTTGGAAAGAATGAACTGATTACAGAAGATCAAGCGAAAACTATTATTGAAGCAGATATTGAAGAGGTAACGATTCGAACTGCCTTTACATGTAATACGAAACATGGCGTTTGCCAAAAATGTTATGGCCGCAACCTGGCAACAGGTGCTAATGTGGAAGTGGGAGAAGCTGTAGGTATTATTGCTGCTCAATCAATTGGTGAGCCTGGTACACAGCTAACAATGCGTACATTCCATACCGGTGGGGTTGCAGGAGACGATATTACACAAGGTTTACCGCGTATTCAGGAGCTATTCGAAGCGCGTAATCCAAAAGGTCAAGCCGTTATTACGGAAATCGATGGTACTGTTCAAGAATTTAAAGAAGTTAAAGATAAACAAGAGGTTGTTATCCAAGGTGCTGTTGAGCAACGCTCGTATGCAGTTCCGTACAATGCTCGTATGAAGGTTACAATCGGAGATACGGTTGTAGCTGGGCAAGAGCTTACAGAAGGTTCGGTTGATCCAAAAGAACTCCTTCGCGTAAAAGGTGTAGATGGCGTTCAAGATTACTTGCTTCGCGAAGTACAGCGCGTTTACCGTATGCAAGGGGTAGAAATTGGTGACAAACACGTAGAAGTAATGGTTCGTCAAATGCTTCGCAAAGTCCGTGTTAATTCTGCGGGTGATACAGATGTGTTACCAGGATCCTTACTTGAATTACATCAATTCAAGGATGCCAACCACACTGTTCTTAACGATGGCGGAGAGCCTGCTACAGGCCGTCCGGTATTATTAGGTATAACGAAAGCATCTCTTGAGACAGATTCATTCCTTTCTGCCGCATCGTTCCAAGAAACAACTCGTGTTCTTACAGATGCAGCAATTAAAGGAAAACGCGATGAGCTGCTTGGCTTAAAAGAAAATGTTATTATCGGTAAACTTGTTCCAGCAGGTACTGGAATGCAACAATACCGCAGCATTAGAGCAGATATGGATCGTCCAGAAGAAGCGGAAGTTCAGGAAGAAACAGAAACTGTTCAATAATCGTAACTGTTAACGTGATGACTTTATTCCGATTTGAATAAGAGATTCGGAGTAAGCTGAAACAAGTAAAAAATCGGGAACACCAAAAAATATAACCATTTTTATATTGACATTAAAAAACGAGAATGGTACTATATTCAAGGTGCTCCCGTTATACTTGTTACTTTGGAGGATGACAAAATGTCTTATGAAAAAGTGACAAAGCTTAAGTCACGTATAATCGTTGGGAAAAAGCAGACACTGAAAGCCATAAAAAATGGCGAAGTAAGTGAAGTGTATATTGCTGAAGATGCTGACAAGCAATTAACACAAGAAGTAGTCAGTTTAGCAATTGAACAAGGTATACCATATCAGCATGTGGATTCCATGAAAAAACTTGGTGCCGCTTGTGGCATTAAAGTAGGCGCAGCAGCTGTGGCGCTTAGAAAATAACTATTTTAGTGTGTCAAATCACTAAAATCTTATTTTTTACCTAAATATGAACCACCTGGATGTGTGGTATTACAATCGGTGTTCAGGAAGATCTGATTGCTGATTTTAATTAAATAATTTATTTTGGAAGGGAGGACATCAATAATGCCTACTATTAACCAATTAGTCCGCAAAGGACGTGTAAGTAAAGTAAAGAAATCCGATTCACCAGCACTTAACAAAGGGTACAACAGTTTCAAAAAGAGACTTACGGACCAAAGCTCTCCACAAAAACGTGGTGTTTGTACACGTGTTGGTACACTAACTCCAAAGAAACCGAACTCTGCACTTCGTAAATATGCGCGTGTTCGTTTATCAAATAACATGGAAGTAACTGCATATATCCCAGGTATCGGACACAACCTACAAGAGCATAGTGTTGTATTAATTCGTGGTGGTCGTGTAAAAGACTTACCAGGGGTACGTTACCACATTGTTCGTGGTGCGCTAGATACTGCAGGAGTAGAAGGACGTATGCAAGGACGTTCTAAATACGGTACTAAAAAACCAAAAGAGAAAAAATAAGCTTTTAAAATATTATAGCTAGGAAAGGAGGATACTAGTATGCCTCGTAAAGGACCAGTGCCAAAACGTGATGTATTGCCAGATCCGCTTTATAATTCAAAATTAGTAACTCGTTTAATCAATCAAATTATGATTGATGGTAAACGAGGGAAAGCACAAAAAATTCTTTACAATGCGTTTGAACTAGTTTCTGAAAGAAGCGGTCAAAACGCAATGGAAGTTTTTGAGCAAGCTATGAAAAACGTAATGCCTGTACTTGAAGTTCGTGCCCGCCGTGTAGGTGGTTCTAACTACCAAGTACCAGTTGAGGTTCGCCCTGAACGTCGTCAAGCATTAGGATTGCGTTACATTGTTAACTACTCACGCCTTCGCGGTGAGAAAACGATGGAAGAACGTCTTGCGAATGAAATCTTGGATGCTTCTAACAATACAGGAGCTGCTGTTAAGAGACGTGAAGAAATGCATAAAATGGCAGAAGCGAACAAAGCATTCGCTCACTACCGTTGGTAATACAAATCTAACAAAAGCTTTTAAGAGGAAGGAGAAGAATACATGGCTAGAGAGTTCTCCTTGGAAAAGACGCGTAATATTGGGATTATGGCGCATATCGATGCAGGTAAAACCACTACTACTGAGCGTATTCTTTTCTATACAGGACGTATTCACAAGATTGGTGAAACACATGAAGGTGCCTCGCAGATGGACTGGATGGAACAAGAGCAGGAGCGTGGAATTACAATTACTTCCGCGGCTACAACTGCTTCTTGGAAAGAACACCGCATTAACATCATTGATACACCTGGACACGTAGACTTCACAGTAGAAGTTGAGCGTTCATTGCGTGTACTTGATGGAGCTGTTACAGTTCTTGATGCACAATCAGGTGTAGAACCACAAACTGAAACGGTATGGCGCCAAGCTACAACGTACGGTGTACCACGTATCGTTTTCATTAACAAAATGGATAAAACAGGTGCAGACTTCTTGTATTCTACTGGAACATTAAGAGAGCGCTTGGGTGCTAATGCACATCCGGTTCAGATGCCGATTGGCGCTGAAGATCAATTTAATGGAATTATTGACTTAATCAACATGGAAGCTCACTTCTATAAAGATGATTTGGGTACAGTTGATGAATCAAGTGAAATTCCAGCAGAATTACTAGAGCAAGCTGAAGAATTACGTGGTAACTTAATTGAAGCTGTTGCTGAAACAGATGAAGAGCTAATGATGAAATACCTTGAAGGAGAAGAAATCTCTAAAGAGGAATTAAAAGCTGCTATTCGTCAAGCAACATTGAGTGTTGAGTTTTACCCAGTATTCTGCGGTTCAGCATTTAAAAACAAAGGTGTTCAGTTAATGCTTGATGGTGTAATTGACTATCTTCCAGCTCCAACAGACGTACCTCCGATTGAAGGTATTATACCTGGAACTGAAGAAGAGGTAACTCGCCCATCATCTGATGACGCACCATTCTCAGCTTTAGCGTTTAAAGTTATGACAGATCCATTCGTTGGTAAGTTGACTTTCTTCCGCGTATACTCTGGAACATTAGATTCAGGCTCTTACGTGAAAAACTCTGTAAAGGATAAACGTGAACGTGTAGGACGTATTCTGCAAATGCACGCGAACTCCCGTGAAGAGATCTCTACTGCATATGCGGGTGAAATTGCTGCAGCAGTTGGGTTGAAAGATACATCTACTGGAGATACACTTTGTGATGAAAAAGATCTAGTTATTCTAGAATCTATGGAATTCCCAGAACCAGTTATCTCTGTCGCTATTGAACCTAAAACAAAAGCTGACCAAGATAAAATGGGTACTGCATTAGCTAAATTAGCTGAAGAGGATCCAACATTCAGAACTGAAACGAACCCAGAAACTGGTCAAACAATTATCTCTGGTATGGGTGAGCTTCACCTGGATATTATTGTAGACCGCTTGAAGCGTGAGTTTAAAGTAGAAGCAAACGTTGGTGCGCCACAGGTTGCATACCGTGAAACGTTCCGTACAGCTGCTGAAGTTGAAGGTAAATTCGTACGTCAGTCTGGTGGACGCGGTCAGTTCGGTCACGTTTGGATCAAATTCGAGCCAAATGAAACAGGCGCTGGATTTGAATTTGAAAACAAAATTGTCGGTGGGGTTGTACCACGTGAATACATTCCTGCAGTTGAGCAAGGTGTATCAGAAGCTATGGATAATGGTGTCCTAGCTGGATATCCACTAATCGACGTGAAAGCAACACTATTTGATGGAAGCTATCATGATGTTGACTCAAACGAGATGGCATTTAAAGTAGCTGCATCAATGGCATTAAAAGCTGCGAAAAACAAATGTAACCCAGTACTTCTTGAACCAATGATGCGTGTAGAAATCGTAATTCCAGAAGAATACATGGGAGACATTATGGGTGATGTTACATCACGTCGCGGACGTATTGAAGGTATGGAAGCACGCGGAAACGCACAGCTTGTTAAAGGTTTCGTACCATTAGCAGAAATGTTCGGTTACGCAACTGCCCTACGTTCAAACACTCAAGGTCGCGGAACATATACAATGACATTCGACCATTATGAAGAAGTGCCGAAAAGCATTTCTGAGGAAATTATCGAGAAAAACACAGGCAAATAATTGATTTTTTTCTCAATCTAACGTATAACAATTAGTATAAAGGCTAAGGGATAACTTGAAGTTATTACTTCTTAGTTGATTATATAAACTTAAAAAAACTTTTATTTATTTAAAGGAGGAACTATAAATGGCTAAAGAAAAATTCGATCGCTCCAAAAGTCACGTTAACGTTGGTACATTAGGACACGTTGACCATGGTAAAACTACATTAACAGCTGCTATCACAACTGTACTTGCAAAACACGGTGGTGGAGAAGCACGTGGTTATGACCAAATTGATGGTGCACCAGAAGAAAGAGAACGTGGTATCACAATCTCAACTTCTCACGTAGAATATGAAACTGAAACTCGTCACTATGCACACGTTGACTGCCCAGGTCACGCTGACTATGTTAAAAACATGATCACTGGTGCTGCACAAATGGACGGAGCTATCCTAGTAGTATCTGCTGCTGATGGTCCAATGCCACAAACTCGTGAGCATATCCTTCTATCTCGTAACGTTGGGGTACCTGCTTTCGTAGTATTCCTTAACAAAACAGATATGGTAGATGATGAAGAGCTTCTTGAATTAGTAGAAATGGAAGTTCGCGATCTATTAACTGAGTACGATTTCCCTGGTGATGATGTACCAGTAATCAAAGGTTCTGCACTTAAAGCCCTTGAAGGCGATGCAAGCTATGAAGAAAAAATTCTTGAGTTAATGGCTGCTGTTGATGAGTATATCCCAACTCCAGAACGTGACAAAGAAAAACCTTTCATGATGCCTGTTGAGGATGTATTCTCAATCACTGGTCGTGGAACAGTTGCAACTGGTCGTGTTGAGCGTGGAGAAGTTAAAGTTGGAGATGAAGTTGAAATCATCGGTCTTGCTGAAGAAGCAAGCAAAACAACTGTAACTGGTGTTGAAATGTTCCGTAAGCTTCTTGACTACGCTGAAGCTGGTGACAACATTGGTGCACTACTACGTGGTGTAGCTCGTGATGACATCAACCGTGGTCAAGTACTAGCAAAGCCTGGTACAATTACACCACACACAAACTTCAAAGCTGAAGTTTATGTATTGTCAAAAGAAGAAGGTGGACGTCATACTCCATTCTTCTCAAACTATCGCCCACAGTTCTACTTCCGTACAACTGACGTAACTGGAGTTATCGAACTTCCAGAGGGCGTTGAAATGGTAATGCCTGGTGATAACATTGAAATGACAGTTGAACTTATCTCACCAATCGCTATTGAAGACGGTACTCGTTTCTCAATTCGTGAAGGTGGACGTACTGTAGGTTCAGGTGTTGTATCATCTATCCAAAAATAATAAGTGTTTCTATAAAACAGGTAACGTGACGACGTTACCTGTTTTTTTGCATTTAACACGTTTGTTTACCATGCTATCGGAACATTATACGCAAATACATAGACTTCGAACTAATGTACATTGAGAGATTGTGCGTATACACCCTTCGGAAACACACTACGCGCACCTTAGGGTGACCCGGCGTTTCTTGAATTATCGTTCTGCTAAGTCTCACTCTGGCCACGTTTCCCACAGGAGTCTTCGTGTGTTTCCTCCGCTAGTAATGGTTCACTGGCTAATACTAACATGGTTTATCAAAATAATATGTCGTTCTAGCCAGTCCGGGTGAGTGAAGGGCGATCGTTACTCAGATTAAACAAATAATCATTAGTTCCGATTTCCTTTCAAATACCAATCAAGTTTATCCAAGTATTCATTCTCTTAGTATGCTATCTGTCAATGAAACGCTAAAAAACTTCTGTATATCTAAAAAAAATTCTAGAATAACTTGCAATCATTAGGGCACGTATGTATAATAAATAAATGCGCAAAGCACTATATAAAATTAGTGGTTGCAAAGACTAGACATTTTTAGTATACTAATAATGTTGGTCACAAGGCGATGATGTGAAAGGTTGTTGGCACACCCGGCCCCTTTGCCATGGCGGGATGCTAAGAAATTTTCACGGAGAATGTCTATAATAATATGGGCGAAAAGGAGGGAAAATAATGGCAAAAGAGAAAATCAGAATTCGTTTAAAAGCATATGATCACCGTATTTTAGATCAATCTGCTGAAAAAATCGTAGATACTGCGAAACGTTCAGGTGCCAAAGTATCTGGTCCGATTCCATTACCTACAGAGAAATCAATTTATACAGTATTACGTGCGGTGCACAAGTATAAAGATTCTCGTGAACAATTCGAAATGCGTACTCATAAACGCTTGATCGATATTGTTGAGCCAACACCAAAAACAGTTGATGCATTAATGCGTCTTGACTTGCCATCTGGTGTGGACATTGAAATTAAATTATAAAAATGTGTTTAATATAGGAGGTGTAACGGATGACGAAAGGAATCTTAGGTCGTAAAATCGGCATGACTCAGCTTTTTTCTGAAAACGGAGAACTAGTTCCAGTAACAGTAATACAGGCTGAGCCCAATGTAGTTTTGCAAAAAAGAACATTAGAAAATGATGGTTATGAAGCAATACAAATCGGTTTTGCTGATAAAAAGGAATCACGTACGAATAAAGCGGAAAAAGGTCATGCTGAAAAAGCAAGCACAGCCCCTAAGCGCTACGTTCGTGAAATCCGTAACGCAAATCTTGACGAATATGAAATTGGTCAAGAAATCAGTGTAGAAGCTTTCCAAGCTGGAGACAAAATTGATGTAACTGGAACTTCCAAAGGTAAAGGATTCCAAGGTTCAATCAAACGTCACGGACAAAGTCGCGGACCAATGGGCCACGGATCTCATTTCCATAGATCTTCAGGTTCAATGGGTGCAGCAGCTTATCCAGCTCGAGTATTTAAAGGTAAAAAATTACCAGGACAAATGGGTTCTGAGCAAATCACAATCCAAAACCTTGAAGTAGTAAGTGTAGATACAGAACGTAATCTACTATTAATTAAAGGTAACGTACCTGGTGCGAAAAAATCATATGTGAAAATCACAAGTGCATTAAAAGGTAACTAATCACACATACGAAGGGAGGATATGTCATGCCTAAAGTAGCACTTTTAAAACAAGATGGAAGTAATGCTGGAGAAATCGAATTAAACGATTCCGTTTTCGGTATTGAGCCAAACACACATGTATTACATGAAGCAGTAGTAATGCAGCGCGCATCTATGCGTCAAGGTACTCACGCGGTAAAAAACCGTTCTGAAGTACGCGGCGGAGGTCGTAAACCATGGCGTCAAAAAGGAACTGGTCGTGCTCGTCAAGGATCTATTCGCTCACCACAATGGGTTGGCGGTGGAACTGTATTCGGACCAACTCCACGCAGCTACAGCTATAAATTACCAAAGAAAGTACGTCGTTTAGCACTTAAATCTGCATTGTCTTCTAAAGTAAAAGAAGATAGCTTAGTTGTTTTGGATAGCATTGCTATTGATGCACCAAAAACAAAAGAAGTTATTAAAATGTTAGATGCGCTAAGCGTTAATGCAAAAGCATTGATCGTGACTGCTGAAAGAGACGAAACAGTAATTCGTTCTGCTAACAACCTTCAAACTGTAAAGGTATTGACTGTTGATGAAATCAATGTACTCGACTTGCTTGCGCATGACAAGCTGATCATTACTAAGGATGCAGCTGAAAAAGCAGGGGAGGTGCTTGCATAATGAAAGACGTACGCGATATAATTAAACGCCCTGTCATTACAGAGAATTCCGCTGATTTAATGGCAGAGAAAAAATATACGTTTGAAGTATCCCCGAAAGCAAACAAAACTGAAATCAAAGATGCTGTTGAAGTTATCTTTGGTGTAAAGGTAGAAAAAGTTAACACAATGAATGTTAAAGGTAAGTTCAAGCGAATGGGTCGTTACGGTGGGTACCGCTCAGATCGCAAGAAAGCTATCGTTCAGCTTACAGAAGACAGCAAAGAACTGGACTTCTTTGAAGCATAATCTAAAAATATCGTGAAGGAGGGAAAAAGATGGCGATTAAAAAATTCAGACCAACCTCAAATGGTAGACGTAATATGTCAGTGCTAGATTTCGCAGAGATTACTACGGATACTCCGGAAAAATCCTTGTTAGCACCGCTAAGCAAACGTGGTGGTCGTAACAATCAAGGTAAATTAACTGTTCGTCATCAAGGTGGCGGTCATAAGCGTCAATACCGTATTATCGATTTTAAACGCGACAAAGATGGTATACCAGGACGCGTTGCTACAATCGAATATGATCCAAACCGTACAGCTAATATTGCTCTTATCCATTACGCAGATGGAGAAAAGCGTTATATCTTAGCTCCAAAAGGACTTAAAGTAGATCAAGTAATTGAATCAGGTGCAGATGCAGATATCAAAGTTGGTAATGCACTTCCACTTGTAAACATCCCAGTAGGTACAATCATTCACAACATTGAGTTGAAGCCAGGACGCGGTGGACAAATCGCTCGTTCAGCTGGAGCAGAAGCTCAGATTCTTGGACGTGAAGAAAAATATACACTTGTACGTTTAGCTTCAGGCGAAGTTCGTTTAATCCTTTCTACTTGCCGTGCATCGATTGGTCAAGTTGGAAATATTGAACATGAACTAGTTCGTGTTGGTAAAGCAGGTCGTTCACGCTGGAAAGGCGTTCGCCCAACTGTTCGTGGATCTGTAATGAACCCTAACGATCACCCACACGGTGGTGGTGAAGGACGCGCACCTATCGGACGTAAATCACCAATGTCACCATGGGGCAAACCGACACTTGGTTACAAAACGCGTAAACGTAACAAACCATCTGATAAGTATATTGTTCGTAAACGTAAAAAATAAACGTAAAGTAAGGACGGGAGCTAAAGCCCGTCTGCAACTCTGGAAGGAGGTTTATTCATGGGTCGTAGCTTGAAAAAAGGACCTTTTGCAGATGACCATCTAATGAAGAAGATTGATAGCCTAAACGAAGGTGACAAGAAACAGGTTGTAAAGACTTGGTCTCGTCGTTCTACAATTTTCCCTACATTCATTGGTCACACAATTGCTGTTTATGACGGACGTAAACATGTACCAGTTTATATTACAGAAGATATGGTCGGACATAAATTAGGTGAATTCGCGCCAACTCGTACGTATAGAGGACACGCTGCCGACGATAAGAAAACAAGACGCTAATAAGAGAGGAGGTACTAAGGCATGCAAGCTAAAGCCGTTGCGAAATCAGTTCGTATTGCTCCTCGTAAGGTTCGTTTAGTAGTAGATCTAATTCGAGGAAAAAATGTTGGCGAAGCAATTGCGATTCTACGCCACACACAACGCGGTGCTTCTCCAGTAGTAGAGAAAGTTCTAAAGTCTGCTGTAGCAAACGCAGAACATAACTATGAAATGGATGCAGATAATCTAGTGATTTCTGAAGCATTCGTAAATGAAGGTGCTACATTGAAACGTTTCCGTCCACGTGCACAAGGACGCGCAAGTAAAATTAACAAACGCACAAGCCACATTACAGTAGTGGTAACTGAAAAGAAGGAGGGATAGTCAGTGGGTCAAAAAGTAAATCCAACAGGTCTTCGCGTAGGTATCATTAAAGACTGGGAGTCAAAATGGTATGCTGGTAAAGACTATGCAGACTTACTACATGAAGATATTAAAATCAGAGAATATCTTGAAAACCGTTTAAGCACAGCTGCTGTTTCTTCTATCGAAATCGAACGTGCAGCAAACCGTGTTAACATTACAATTCATACTGGTAAACCAGGAATGGTAATTGGTAAAGGCGGTTCAGAAGTTGAAGCTCTACGTAAATCATTAAACAGCTTGACTGGTAAAAGAGTTCATATCAATATCGTTGAAATCAAGAAAGTGGATCTTAACGCTAAATTGGTAGCTGACAACATTGCTCGTCAATTAGAAAACCGTATTTCATTCCGTCGTGCTCAAAAACAAGCAATTCAACGTGCAATGCGCGGAGGAGCTAAAGGAATTAAAACACAAGTTTCCGGACGTCTTGGCGGAGCAGATATCGCTCGTGCGGAACATTACAATGAAGGAACAGTACCACTACACACTTTGCGTGCTGATATTGATTATGGTACAGCAGAAGCTGATACTACTTATGGTAAATTAGGTGTTAAAGTGTGGATTTATCGTGGAGAAGTCCTTCCAACTAAAAACAAATAAATAAGGGAGGGTGCTCATTACTATGTTAATGCCTAAACGTGTTAAATATCGTAGACAACATCGTGGTAAAATGAGAGGCCAAGCAAAAGGCGGTACAACAGTCGCTTTTGGTGAGTTTGGTTTACAAGCAACAGAGGCTTCTTGGATTACAAGCCGTCAAATCGAGGCAGCTCGTATTGCAATGACTCGTTACATGAAACGTGGTGGTAAAGTTTGGATTAAAATTTTCCCAGACAAACCATACACTGCAAAACCGCTTGAAGTTCGAATGGGTTCCGGTAAAGGTGCTCCTGAAGGATGGGTAGCAGTAGTTAAGCCAGGAAAAATTATGTTTGAAATCGCAGGTGTGTCAGAAGAGGTTGCTCGTGAAGCACTTAGACTTGCTTCTCATAAACTGCCGATTAAAACTAAATTTGTAAAACGTGAAGAAATTGGTGGTGAAAGCAATGAAGGCTAATGAAATAAGAGATCTAACCACTGCCGAAATTGAACAAAAAGTTAAATCATTAAAAGAAGAACTATTTAATTTGCGTTTCCAACTTGCTACAGGTCAGTTGGAAAACACTGCACGTATCCGTGAAGTGCGTAAAGCAATTGCACGTATGAAAACTGTAGTACGTCAACGTGAATTAAGCGTAAATAACTGATTCTACAGAGAGGAGGTTAGCCTCAATGACTGAGCGTAATAATCGTAAAGTTTACACAGGACGTGTTGTTTCCGACAAAATGGATAAAACAATCACTGTTCTAGTTGAAACATACAAATTCCATAAATTATATGGGAAACGTGTTAAGTATTCAAAGAAATTTAAGGCACATGATGAAAACAACCTTGCAAAAACAGGGGATGTAGTTCGAATCATGGAGACTCGTCCACTATCAGCTACGAAACGTTTTCGTCTAGTTGAAGTAACAGAGGAAGCCGTTATTATATAATTAGAGGTCGCGTATAAAGATCCGAAGGGAGGTCACAGTGTTATGATTCAACAAGAAACTCGTTTAAAAGTTGCAGATAACTCTGGTGCTCGTGAAGTATTAACCATCAAAGTATTGGGTGGATCAGGACGTAAAACTGCTAATATTGGTGATGTAATTGTTTGTTCTGTAAAACAAGCAACACCAGGCGGCGTTGTCAAAAAAGGCGAGGTTGTAAAAGCAGTTGTTGTACGTAGTAAATCTGGTGCACGTCGTAAAGATGGATCTTATATCCGTTTTGATGAAAATGCTGCCGTAATTATCCGTGATGATAAAAGTCCAAGAGGAACTCGTATTTTTGGACCAGTTGCACGTGAATTGCGTGATGCTAAATTCATGAAAATCGTATCTCTAGCTCCAGAAGTTTTATAATTGTTGTTTATGTGAAGGAAAAAGACCGCGAAGTTCGAAGCAGATAAGCTCTATTGACTGGATGACAGGCATAAGAAAGTTCGTTGCCGAATTGATCTTAAAAGAAACTCGATTTCTTCTGAAATAGTAAAGCATATTGCCAGAATTTCGATGTGTCATTTTTACAGAACGGTATACAACATCGATAAGTAAGAATTACCTTGTCAAGGAGGTGCGTTAAAGCATGCATGTAAAAAAAGGTGATAAAGTAAAAGTATTATCCGGTAAAGACCGCGGTAAAACAGGTACTATCTTAGAAGCATTTCCGAAGAAAGAGCGTGTGCTTGTAGAAGGTGTTAATATGATTCAAAAACACGCAAAACCTTCTCAAGACAATCCGCAAGGCGGAATTCTTAACATAGAAGCTCCTATTCATGTTTCTAATGTAATGCCGATTGATCCAAAATCCGGTGAACCAACTCGTGTTGGATATGAAGTGCGAGACGACAAAAAAGTCCGCATTGCAAAAAAATCCGGTGAAGCATTAGATAAATAATTTGTGCTGAAAGGAGGGCGCCACTATGAACGAATTAAAACAAAAATATCAAGGTGAAATTACACCATCTTTAATGAATAAGTTTGAATATAAATCAGTAATGCAAGTACCAAAAGTTGAAAAAATCGTGATTAACATGGGTGTTGGTGATGCAGTTCAAAACTCAAAAGCATTAGACAGTGCAGTTGAAGAGCTTACATTGCTATCAGGCCAAAAACCATTAATCACTCGTGCGAAAAAGTCTATCGCTGGATTCCGTCTACGTGAAGGAATGCCAATCGGGGCGAAAGTAACCCTTCGCGGTGAGCGCATGTACGAATTCCTTCAAAAGCTAATTGCGGTATCACTACCACGTGTACGTGACTTCCGTGGTGTTTCTAAAAAAGCTTTTGATGGTCGTGGAAACTACACATTAGGTGTAAAAGAACAATTGATTTTCCCTGAAATCAATTACGATAAGGTAAGCAAAGTTAGAGGTATGGATATTGTTATTGTTACAACATCCAATACTGACGAAGAAGCTCGTGAACTATTAACTCAGCTGGGCATGCCTTTCCAAAAATAAGCGTACTGCTAATACAAGGAGGGAAATTTGTGGCTAAAAAATCGATGATTGCGAAACAAAAACGCCCGCAAAAATTTAAAGTACAAGAGTACACACGCTGTGAACGTTGTGGTCGTCCGCATTCTGTAATTCGTAAATTTAAACTTTGCCGTATTTGTTTCCGTGAACTTGCCTATAAAGGTCAAATTCCTGGTGTCAAAAAAGCAAGCTGGTAAACCCCGATTCGGGAAGGAGGTAATTAGTAATGGTTATGACAGATCCAATCGCAGATATGCTTACTCGTATTAGAAATGCAAACATGGTAAAACATGAAAAATTAGAGCTTCCTGCTTCTAAAATGAAAAAAGAGATCGCTGATATCCTGAAACGTGAAGGTTTTGTTAAAGATTATGAATTCGTTGAAGATAACAAGCAAGGTGTTCTACGTATTTTCATGAAATACGGTGCAAATGAAGAGCGAGTAATCACAGGTATCAAACGTATCAGTAAACCAGGACTACGTGTATATGCTAAATCTACAGAAGTGCCACGCGTACTTAACGGTTTAGGTATTGCTATCGTTTCAACATCTAAAGGTGTGCTATCTGATAAAGAAGCACGTTCACAAGCTGTTGGTGGCGAAGTTCTAGCATACGTCTGGTAATTATTATTTTTTAATGAGGAGGTGCATGGAATGTCTCGTATAGGACTTAAACCGATTGAAATTCCACAAGGTGTAGAAGTTAAACTTGACGGTGTTACAATCACTGTTAAAGGGCCTAAAGGTGAATTAACAAGAGATCTACACCAAGATATGAAAATTAACATTGAAGAGAATGTAATTACAGTTGAACGTCCAAGTGACCATAAAGATCATCGTGCATTGCACGGAACAACTCGCAGCTTAATCAGCAACATGGTTGAAGGTGTGAGCAAAGGTTTCGAAAAATCACTTGAAATTATTGGTGTCGGATATCGTGCACAAAAACAAGGAAACAAACTTGTTATTAACGCTGGGTATTCACATCCAATTGAAATCGATCCAATTGAAGGAATCGAAATTGATGTTCCTAAAAATACAGAACTAACTGTAAAAGGTATCGACAAGGAATTAGTTGGTGCTATTGCAGCTAACATCAGAGCAATCCGCTCACCAGAGCCTTATAAAGGTAAAGGTATTCGCTATGCTGGTGAATATGTACGCCGTAAAGAGGGTAAAACTGCTAAGTAAGATTAGTTAAAAGTTAGGCGAGAAAGGAGTGACCTAGATGATCACAAAACCTGACAAAAATATTGTACGTAAAAAGAGACATGGTCGCGTTCGTAAAAACCTTTTCGGTACTGCTGAGCGTCCTCGTCTAAACGTATATCGTTCAAATAAAAATATTTATGCACAATTAATAGATGATATTGGTGGTGTAACGGTTGCGAGTGCTTCAACAGCTGATAAAGAGCTTAACATTGGAGCAGGGTCAAACGTTGAAACTGCTAAGAAAGTCGGAGAAGCACTTGCGAAGCGTGCTCAGGATAAAGGTTACAAATCTGTTGTATTCGATCGTGGAGGATACCTATATCATGGACGTGTGAAAGCATTAGCTGATGCTGCTAGAGAAGCAGGACTTGAATTTTAGTTGATAAGGAGGGGACCATTGGAATGAGAATTAACATTGATCCGAACAAATTAGATCTTGAAGAACGCGTTGTGACGGTCAACCGTGTTGCTAAAGTTGTTAAAGGTGGACGTCGTTTCCGCTTTGCAGCACTTGTCGTAGTTGGTGACAAGAATGGCCATGTTGGTTTCGGTACAGGTAAAGCACAAGAAGTACCTGAAGCTATCAAAAAAGCTGTTGATGATGCAAAGAAAAACTTAATTAGAGTACCAATCGTTGGAACAACTATTCCTCATGAAATTCATGGACGATTTGGTTCTGGTAACGTACTAATGAAGCCAGCTACAGAAGGTACTGGAGTTATCTCTGGCGGACCGGTTCGTGCTGTCTTAGAATTAGCTGGTGTCGGTGATATTTTAACTAAGTCACTTGGTTCAAATACACCAATTAATATGATTCGTGCAACATTAAATGGCTTAACAAACTTAAAAACAGCTGAGGACGTAGCGAAATTACGTGGAAAGTCTGTAGAAGAACTGTTAGGATAAGGAGGGAATCACTATGTCTAAAAAATTAGAAATCACCCTCACACGCAGTGTCATTGGTGGAACTGCTGTACAAAGAAACACTGTTCAAGCATTGGGATTGAAGAAAATTCGTCAAACCGTTGTACTTGAAGATACTCCAGCCGTACGTGGTATGGTAAATCGAGTGTCCCACTTGTTGGCAGTTAAAGAAATTTAATTTTACATTAGCGTAAGAGGAGGTGCTCGCATGAAACTTCATGAATTGAAGGCGGCAGAAGGAACTCGCAAAGAGAGAAACCGTGTTGGTCGTGGAACTGCTTCTGGTAACGGAAAAACTTCAGGTCGTGGACACAAAGGCCAAAAAGCTCGTTCAGGCGGCGGTGTACGTCCAGGATTTGAAGGTGGACAAATGCCTTTGTTCCAACGTTTACCTAAACGTGGATTCACTAACATCAACCGTAAAGATTACTCAATCGTAAACTTAGATACATTAAATCGTTTTGAAGAAGGCACTGAAATCACACCAGAGCTATTACTTGAAGAAGGTGTCGTAAGTAAGCTGAATGCTGGTATTAAAGTACTAGCAGGTGGCACTATCGAAAAGAAACTGACAGTAAAAGCTCACAAGTTCTCAGCTTCAGCTAAAGAAGCAATCGAGGCAGCGGGCGGTCAAACTGAGGTGATCTAATGTTTCGTACAATCTCCAATTTTATGCGCGTAGCTGATATTAGACGGAAAATAATTTTCACATTATTAATGTTGATTGTCTTCCGTCTAGGCACTTTTATACCTGTTCCATTTACGGATAGAGCAGCTATAGACTTTATGAACCAACAAAATGTATTTGGGTTTCTAAACACCTTTGGTGGCGGAGCCCTTCAAAATTTCTCCATTTTTGCAATGGGAATTATGCCATACATTACAGCATCCATCATCATGCAGTTATTGCAAATGGATGTTGTGCCTAAGTTCACCGAGTGGAAAAAGCAGGGTGAAATGGGACGTAAAAAGATTGCACAGGTTACTCGCTATGGAACGATTGTGCTTGCATTTATTCAAGCTATTGCAATGTCAGTTGGGTTTAATGCGATGGCAGGTGGTTTACTGATTGTAGACCCTAACTTTATGAAGTTTCTTGTCATTGCTATCACACTGACAGGTGGAACAGCATTTTTAATGTGGCTGGGTGAGCAAATAACTGCCAATGGTGTCGGCAATGGGATTTCAATCCTGATCTTTGCAGGAATCGTGGCAGCAGTACCAAATGGTGTAGGTCAACTATTCAGTCAGTATTTTGTTAATCCTGGCGATGAGTTGTTTATCAATATCATTATTGTACTATTAATTGCCTTGGTTGTTGTTGCAGTTACCGTTGGGGTTATATTTGTAAACCAAGCATTACGTAAAATACCAATCCAATATGCAAAAAAACTTGTAAATCGATCACCAGTTGGAGGGCAATCAACGCATTTGCCGATTAAAGTGAATGCTTCAGGAGTTATTCCTGTTATCTTTGCAATTGCATTTATGATGGCTCCAACAACGATTGCTGGATTCTTTGAAGGCAATCAAGTAGCATCGACTATTACGTATATATTTGATTATACGCAGCCAGTTGGTATGGTAGTATACGTAGCATTAATTATTGCCTTCACTTATTTCTATACCTTTGTTCAAGTTAACCCTGAACAGATGGCTGAAAACCTACAAAAACAAGGTGGGTATATTCCAGGGATTCGTCCTGGGAAAAATACAGAAACATATCTGACACGTGTTTTGTATCGCTTAACATTTGTTGGAGCTATTTTCTTAGCAGCTGTTTCTGTGCTACCTATTATATTAGGTAGTCTTGCAAATCTGCCTACCGCAGTACAAATCGGTGGCACAAGCTTACTAATCGTTGTAGGGGTTGCATTACAGACAATGAAGCAATTAGAAAGCCAGCTAGTGAAGCGTCACTACAAAGGATTTATTAAGTAATTTCCTGCTGCCAATGAGAGCGAGGGGAAAATGTTGAATTTAATTTTAATGGGATTACCTGGTGCTGGTAAAGGTACACAGGCAGAGAAAATAAAAGAGAAATATAACATCCCTCATATTTCAACTGGGGATATGTTCCGTTTAGCGATCAAAGAGGGTACTGAACTTGGTTTGAAAGCTAAAGGATTTATGGATCAAGGTGAACTTGTTCCAGATGAAGTAACCATTGGAATTGTAAAAGAACGTTTAAGTAAAGCAGATTGTGAAAATGGTTTTCTATTGGATGGATTTCCAAGAACGATTGCACAAGCGGAAGCTTTACAAGAACTTCTAACAGAATTAAATCGAAAAATCAACTACGTATTACATGTAGATGTACCAGAAGAAAAATTGGTAGAGCGTTTAACAGGACGGAGAATTTGTCCTACTTGCGGAACAACATACCATGTTGTATACAACCCGCCAAAAGTAGAAGGTGTATGTGACAAAGATGGTTCTACATTAATTCAACGGGAAGACGATCAACCAGAGACAGTTAAGAAACGTTTATCCGTTAATATAAAGCAAACACAACCGTTACTTGATTTTTATCAAGATAGGGGATATCTTGTGACAGTAGATGGAGATCGTGACATCGATGAAGTCTTCCAGGATATTCAAGCAATTCTTGAAAAATAAGTCATTTAGGTAACTTTTGACACAGAATAGATGCAAATCTTTTCTTGAAAAGTTATAATATATGACGAAAGTATTCAGGGAATATACATGTATTACTTTATATAAACTTGCACAGGATGATAAATAGTTACGCCTGTCCTGTGTGAATTTTAAACTATAGCCTAAGTGATGGTGATCGCTGTTGTGCGGAACAATTCAGGTTCTCTGCTCGGTCAGATAGTTCGTATTAAGCAAGGACGTGAAGCAGGCCAATACGCAATAATCATTGAAGTTATAGATGATCAGTTTGTCCTGTTAGCTGATGGGGAGAAGCGTAAAACGAATAGACCAAAGAAGAAGAATCTGCATCACATTGAGATGGTGGATTATATTTCCCCAGAAGTCCAAAACAGCCTTCTAGAAACTGGTCGCGTCACAAATGGGAAATTGCGATTTGCCATAACTACATTTAAGATTCAGGTTGTGACTGATTTAAAGAAGGGAGATCTACACGATGGCGAAAGATGATGTAATTGAAGTAGAAGGTACTGTAACGGAAACATTGCCAAACGCAATGTTTAATGTTGAGCTTGAAAATGGCCATACGGTCTTAGCGCATGTATCTGGTAAAATCCGTATGCATTTCATCCGTATCTTACCGGGTGATAAGGTAACGGTTGAACTTTCTCCGTATGATTTAACCAGAGGACGAATTACGTACCGTTATAAATAAACGAGCTCCGATATAAAAGGAGGTAAAGATGATGAAAGTAAGAGCATCTGTAAAACCAATTTGTGAAAAATGCAAAGTCATCAAACGCAAAGGTAAAGTAATGGTGATTTGCGAAAATCCGAAGCATAAACAAAAACAAGGCTAAAAATAGGAGGTGCAAGTGTAGATGGCACGTATTGCAGGTATTGATATTCCACGTGACAAACGTGTAGTAATTTCATTAACGTACATTTATGGAATTGGAAAAGTTACCGCACAGAAAGTCCTCAAAGAAGCAGGCGTTTCTGAAGACACTCGTGTACGTGATTTAACAGAAGACGAGTTAGGAAGAATCCGTCAAGCGATTGATGCATTCACAACTGAAGGTGACCTTCGTCGTGAAATCTCCCTTAACATCAAACGTCTAATTGAAATCGGCTCTTATAGAGGTTTACGTCACCGTCGTGGTTTACCAGTTCGTGGACAGAAAACGAAAAACAACTCACGCACACGTAAAGGCCCACGTAAGACAATGGCTAACAAGAAAAAATAAAGTAAGGAGGTAAGCTAATCAATGGCACGTAATACAAATACACGTAAACGTCGTGTGAAAAAAAATATTGAAACAGGTGTAGCACATATCCGTTCTACATTTAACAATACGATCGTTACCATTACAGACACAAGAGGCAATGCTATTGGCTGGAGCTCTGCAGGTGCATTAGGCTTTAAAGGTTCTAAAAAGTCAACACCATTCGCAGCTCAAATGGCTGCTGAAACTGCAGCTAAATCAGCAGTCGAAAACGGCATGAAAACTTTGGAAGTAACAGTAAAAGGACCAGGTGCTGGACGTGAAGCAGCTATTCGTTCACTTCAAGCAGCAGGTCTGGAAGTTACAGCAATCGTGGATGTAACTCCTGTTCCTCACAATGGTTGCCGCCCACCAAAACGTCGCCGAGTTTAATTATACCGTATAGAATTTGTCACCCTGTCTATAATGGGTTATGATAGCTTAAAAATATGAAGCAATAATCTAAAAGCATCCGAGACAGAATCGTACGAAAGAAATACAGGTAGCGCAGAAACGCCAACTGCCTTAATTGGGGAATTTCGGTTAGACACTAAGTCTAGCCGGGGTTTCGACGTTTTAAAGGAGGGTTTTATTGAATGATCGAAATTGAAAAGCCGAAGATTGAAACGCTTGAAATTAGCGAGGATGCTACATTTGGAAAGTTTGTAGTAGAGCCGCTTGAACGTGGATATGGTGCTACTCTTGGAAACTCCTTGCGTCGTATCTTATTATCCTCACTACCAGGTGCTGCTGTTACATCTGTTCAAATTGATGGAGCACTGCATGAGTTTTCAACGATTGATGGTGTTGTTGAGGATGTAACAACAATAATTTTGAATCTAAAAAAACTCGCTCTAAAAATCTATTCTGATGAAATGAAAACATTGGAAATTGATGTTCAAGGAGAGGGGAAAGTTACAGCTGCTGATCTAACTTATGATAGTGATGTAGAAGTAATGAACCCTGATTTGCATATTGCTACGCTAAACAGCAAAGGCAGCTTGCATATGAAGCTAACTGCTGAGCGTGGACGTGGTTATCGCCAAGCTGATGATAATAAAAATGATGAGCAACCAATCGGTGTAATTCCGATTGATTCCATTTTCACACCAGTTTCACGTGTTACGTATCAAGTTGAAAACACACGTGTCGGCCAAGTAGCAAACTATGATAAATTAACACTGGATGTTTCGACTGATGGAAGCATTCGTCCTGAAGAAGCAGTTTCTTTAGGCGCTAAAATTATTTCAGAACACCTTAATATCTTTGTAGGTTTAACAGATGAAGCGCAAAACGCTGAAATTATGGTGGAAAAAGAAGAAGATCAAAAAGAGAAAGTCATGGAAATGACAATCGAAGAACTTGATCTATCTGTTAGATCTTATAATTGCCTAAAACGTGCTGGTATTAATACTGTTCAAGAGCTTGCTAACAAGTCTGAAGAGGATATGATGAAAGTGCGTAATTTGGGTCGTAAATCTTTGGAAGAAGTAAAAGTTAAATTAGCGGACCTAGGTTTAGGTTTACGCAATGATGACTGATTTATACAGTCACCTTTAGAGTTTCAGAAAAGGGAGGGATAGTCCGTGGCTAGAAAGTTAGGACGTACAACAGACAATCGTATGGCACTACTTCGTAACCTTGCATCTGATTTAATTATTCATGAGCGGATTGAAACAACAGAAGCAAAAGCGAAAGAGCTTAAATCGATCGTAGAAAAAATGATTACACTTGGGAAACGCGGTGATCTTCACGCACGTCGTCAGGCTGCAGCGTTCTTATATAACAAAGAAGCTAATGAAGAAAACAGTGTTCTTCAAAAACTTTTTGATGACGTTGCTGCTCGTTATGAAGACAGACAAGGTGGATACACTCGTGTTCTTAAACTGGGTGAACGCCAAGGTGATGGAGCTAAAATGGCAATCATTGAATTGGTTTAATCAAGCAAAATGCGGCAAGGGCAGGACTCAATCTCTCTCGAGGTTAATCCAAGCCCTTTTTTTGTAGGAAAAGTAAAGCGGGCTCGTTCAGAGACGCAGGACATAAGCAGGAGACCGCAGAGCGCATGGTTTTGGCGCTCGGAGTGTCTAATGCTTATGACCCGTAGTCTCTAGCCCACGCGATACTAGACAGGAAAAGTGCAGCGGGCTCGTTCAGAGACTACGCGATACTAGACATGGAACGCTATAGTAACTATTCAGAGACGTACTCATAACCCAGGTAGCGTACTGTGCAGATTTTAGCCCTTGGAGTGTAATTTGCTTTTCTTTACTAGGTTTTCGTAGCTGTCTTAGTAAAGAAATGCAAACGGGCTCCCACAGAGCCCATGTGGTGTTGGAATGGGAATGCCACGGATACTATGGATTTTATAAGTTAATCAATAAATATACATAAAACCAGGGCTATAGCAAGGTAGAGGAGGATTTTAGATGAGAAAAAAGTTAATAGAGTTTAGAAATGTATCATTTAGATATGGAGATGAGGGGCCCTGGGTGTTAAAAAACTGCTCTTTTGAAATCTATGAAAATGAGTGGGTAGCAATTATCGGACACAATGGTTCAGGGAAATCAACAATAGCTAAGTTGTTAAACGGTTTGCTGTTTCCTCAAGAGGGGGAAATTATTATTGATGGCGAGTTAGTGAATGAGGAGTCCATCTGGAATATTCGTAAGGAAGTAGGAATGGTTTTTCAGAACCCAGACAACCAATTTGTTGGAGCGACCGTACAGGATGATGTTGCCTTTGGAATGGAAAACCGCGGAGTTCCCCGTGAAGAAATGAAAAGGCGGATCATAGACACATTAGCAGCTGTTGGTATGCAGGACTATCGTTTAACAGAACCGCATCGTCTGTCTGGTGGTCAGAAACAGCGTGTAGCGATTGCAAGTGTATTAGCAATTGCTCCAAAGGTTCTTATTCTAGATGAAGCAACCGCAATGCTTGACCCAAGCGGCCGTCAGGAGATTATGCAAACTGTGGCAAGTATTCAAGGCCGGGAAAAGTTATCATTAATAACAATAACACATGATCTGCAAGAGGTGGCTCAAGCGGATCGTGTTATTGTAATGAATACCGGGGAAATTTGGAAAGAGCAGTCACCTAGAGAGATATTTTCGCAAAAAGAAGCTCTAAGAGAAATTGGACTGGATGTTCCGTTTGTTGCTATTCTAGCAGATGAATTGAAACAAGCAGGAGTAGCCATTTCTGCTGAACCGCTAAATCATGAAGAATTGTTGGAGGACCTATGGACATTACATTCGAGAACGTAACCTATATCTATCAACAAAACACACCTTTTGCACATAAAGCGATTGAGGATCTATCCTTTCATATAAAATCAGGTTCATTTGTTGCTATCATTGGACATACTGGTTCGGGAAAATCAACATTAATTCAGCACCTCAATGGGCTTGCAATTCCAACAGAGGGCAAAGTATCGATTGGCAGCTATCACTTATCAAAGGAAGAGAAGCCAAAGGATATGAAGGAATTGCGCAGTAGGGTTGGCGTTGTATTCCAATATCCGGAGCATCAATTATTTGAAGAAACCGTTGCAAAAGATATTGCATTTGGCCCACAAAATTTCGGTGTAGCAGAAACAGAGATTAAAAAGCGCATTAACGAAATTACCCCAGCAGTTGGACTTGATGAAACACTTCTAGAACGATCTCCTTTCGACCTCAGTGGCGGCCAAATGCGCCGGGTTGCGATTGCTGGAGTGCTCGCCGTGAAGCCTGATGTCCTTGTGCTTGATGAACCAACAGCAGGGCTTGATCCAAGGGGCCAAAAAGAAATTATGGACATGTTTTATAAACTCCATCAGAACCAAGGCTTAACAACGATACTTGTCACGCATAGCATGGAGGATGCTTTAAAATATGCTGACCATGTACTTATTTTAAATAAAGGGACAAAGTATATGGAAGGTTCTCCTGAGGAAGTTTTCAGCCAAAAGGAAGCACTTCAGCGTGTACAACTTGATGTCCCGGAAGTGGTTCAATTTTTGGATGAATTCCAAGAGAAGTTTGGAATATCGATCCCATTTAAAAAGCAACCGATAAAAGAGCTTGCAGAAGCGATTCAGCAGCAAATTAGGGGAGCTGAATCAACATGAATAACGCATTAATTATTGGCCAATATGTTCCAGGAGACTCAATCGTACACAGACTTGACCCGAGAACAAAGATAACAATCATTTTCTTTTTTGTTTTTATCGTATTTTTTGCAAATAATGTAGCGGGATATAGCTTATTAACCATTTTTGCCCTAACATGTATGTTTACTTCGAAGGTGCCAATAAGGTTTATTATGAAAGGTCTGACACCGGTTTGGTTTTTGATTGTATTTACATTTATTTTGCACTTATTTGTTACAAAGGAAGGAACAGTAATTCTTGATTTCTGGGTTTTTGAATTTTATTCAGGTGGCGTGATTCAGGGGTTTGCAATTTCAATTCGGTTTTTCTTGCTTATACTTGTTACCTCTTTACTAACGTTAACAACGACACCAATTGAAATCACGGACGCTATTGAAGATATGCTGCATCCGCTGAAGCGATTTAAGTTTCCTGTTCATGAATTAGCATTAATGATGTCTATCTCCTTACGATTTATTCCAACATTGATGCAAGAGACAGATAAGATTTCCAAGGCACAGGCTTCTCGTGGTGTTGATTTCCGCACAGGGCCGATCAGAGAACGAATTAAAGCGATTGTCCCTCTCCTTGTCCCGCTTTTTGTTAGTGCATTTAAGCGAGCTGAAGAGCTGGCAATGGCTATGGAAGCTCGTGGCTATCAAGGTGGGGAAGGCCGAAGCAAGCTTCGGGAATTAAAAATTGAAAAACGTGATATTTTTGTTCTTATTTTATTTATTCTCGTAGTGGCAGGTTTAATCCTAGCACGTATGTATGGGTAAGAGAAAGGCTGGATGGCGATGCCAAGGTTAAAATGTAAGATTAAATATGATGGCTCCGGATTTTCAGGGTTTCAGAGACAACCCCAAAATCGGACCGTACAGGGGTCTATCGAAGGCGTTTTGAAAAAGATGCATAAAGGGTCAGAAATCCATCTGCAAGCGTCAGGTCGCACTGATACGGGCGTACATGCCATTGGCCAGGTAATTCACTTTGATTCACCATACACCATACCAGAGGAAAACTGGAAACGTGCAATGAATACACTGCTCCCCGATGATATATATATCGATGAGGTAGAAGAGGTCTCTGAAGACTTTCATGCAAGGTATAGTGCAAAGGAGAAGGAATATCACTACTTCGTATGGAATGCGAAAGAACCAAATGTATTCAAACGAAATTATTCCTACAATTTTCCGTATGAATTAGACATGGAAAAAATGCAGGAAGGCTGTACCTACTTAATGGGCACGCATGATTTCACAACCTTCTCATCAGCAAAATCAACAGCAAAGGGCAGTAAAATTCGTACACTTTATCAGGCTGCATGCCAAAAAAATGGTGATGAGATCGAGTTTGTTTTCAAAGGAAGCGGCTTCTTGTATAACATGGTCCGAATTATGGTAAGTGTGTTATTAGATATCGGACAAGGAAGGCGGCAGCCAACAGACATTATTGACTTATTAGAGAAAAAAGACCGCCAATTGGCAGGAAAAACAATCTCGCCACAAGGACTCTATTTGTGGAATGTAACCTATAAAAAATAATTTGTTGATTATCGTTCTTTTTTGCAAAATAAATCGCGCGTAAGCTTGACAAATCTGTGTGATTTGGTATATTATGATTTATGGCATTTTATTTCTAAACCATGATTAGCCCCGGAATCTAATTATGTTAAGAATATAAAAATCGAATTAAAATTAAATCAAATAAAATGATTAAATATATGGAGGGAACTTATCATGCGCACAACTTTCATGGCGAATGAATCTAATATTGAACGCAAATGGCTCGTTGTGGATGCGGAAGGCCAACGTCTTGGTCGTCTGTCAAGTGAAGTTGCTGCAATCCTTCGCGGAAAGCATAAACCAACTTACACACCACATGCAGATACTGGTGACAATGTTATCATTATCAATGCCGAGAAAATCGAATTAACTGGAAACAAAATCAATGACAAAATGTACTACCGTCATTCAAACCACCCAGGTGGATTAAAAGAGCGTAACGCTGATGAAATGCGTACAAAATACCCTGAGCAAATGCTAGAGCTTGCTATTAAAGGTATGTTACCAAAAGGGCCACTAGGTCGTAAAATGGCTAAAAAATTGCACGTATTCAAAGGTGCAGAGCATAATCATCAAGCACAAAAACCAGAAGTTTATGAGCTTCGTGGGTAATTAAAAGGGAGGTAAAACAATTGGCACAAGTACAATACTATGGAACAGGTCGTCGTAAAAAATCAACTGCCCGTGTACGTTTAGTACCAGGTACAGGTAATGTAACAATCAATGGTCGTGACGCAAAAGACTATTTCCCATATGAAACACAACTTTTGATTCTTAACCAGCCATTGGCTGCAACAGAAACTCAAGGAACATATGATGTTTTAGTAAACGTTCATGGTGGAGGATTCACTGGTCAAGCTGGTGCTATCCGTCACGGTATCGCTCGCGCATTATTAGAAGCAGATCCAGAATACCGTTCTACTCTAAAACGCGAAGGTTACCTAACTCGTGACGCTCGTATGAAAGAACGTAAGAAATACGGTCTTAAAGGCGCACGTCGTGCACCTCAGTTCTCAAAACGTTAATAGGTTTGTTGATATACCAACGTTTCCAAAGGTTTTTGGGTGCAAGTTGGTGCAAATTAACGTTAATCTTACAAAGCACTTAACAGATTTAAAGCATCGGCATCCTGCTGGTGCTTTTTTTCTGGCATTAATTCCAGATAATAATTTTGTGTTGTTTGGATATTTATGTGTCCTAATCGTTTTGATACATATGCAATATCAATATCTTGGGCAAACAAAAATGATGCATGTGTATCTCTCAAACCGTGAAACGTTGTTTTTTTAATGTCAAGTTTCTCTAGTAGTTCAGTCAACTGTTCAGATTGTTTAAATCCCCCAAAACTAAAAATATAACCATTCTCTTTAACAGGAATCCTACGAATAAGCTCATACACTTCTTTGTTTATAGAAACATCACGTTTTGCATTTTGTGTCTTTAATGAAGTATCGTCAGAGGTAGGGCTGATGGAATGTCTAACTTTTATTCCGTATTCATAAAGACTCTCTGGTCGTATTGCTAGTAGTTCTCCACGTCGCATACCTGTTTCTAATGCTAGTAATACAAGGACGTTGAATTCATCTTCTGGATGCAGTAAAACGTAAGTGCGGAGCTTTTTAAAATCTGTAATAGACAAAGCCCTGTTTCGTTTTGGTGGATTCACACCCCGTGTCTTTACTAATGGTGCAAAATCATTCACAATGTAGCCACGAGCATATGCATCACGTAGAGATGTTTTAATTTTAAGAAGTACTTCATGTGTTGTTTTTCGTGAATGTGTTTTCGCATATTCGTCAATCTTCTTCTGAACAACAATATCATTCAAATCTTTTAATTGGATATCCTGAAATAAATTTCTAATAATGCCTGAAGTACGAACATAATTCTGGAATGTCGTTTCTTTAACATCATTGACCTTTACAAGGTAAATCCAATTCTCAAAGAAGTCAGCAAATGTTGTTGTTCTTTGGGCAAGTTCTTTACCTTCCCCTTTGGCTAATTCCATTTCTAAAGCCCAGAGATTTGCTTCTTTCTTTGTTGGAAAGGTTTGCGAAATCCTTTTATGTTGACCGTGTTTGTACAATGAAACTTGTGCTCTGTATGATTTTCCTCTTTTTACTATACTAGCCATACTATCATCCCTCTCATAAAAATAGCAGATAGACGCTAGTTGAATACATCTATATTGTATTTCTAAACTAGCATCTTATCAACTGACAGCATTTTAAACGGAGTGTTCTTCGATAAAGTGCACTAAGGATTTCATGGTGTATCGTTCATGCTTGCCGATCATGAAGCGTTCTAGTTCATCGTGTGGTCGGATGTATTTATCAAATGATTTTGGGTCTATCCCTAAGAAATCTGATGCTTGTTCTCTAGTTAATAGATATGGATAGTTCTTTGCGTTCTTAACGATGCTCATTTAGCCCCATCTCCTTTTCATTATTTTTATTCATATTCGTCTAACCCTTTCATTGCACTCTCAGCACTATCTTTTATGCTTGCTAAAAGAGCCTCAGGCGTATAGTTGTGTTTTTGATAATCTGAATCACTAGTCCTTCTGTTGATTGTGCTTTCACCTTGTAGAACAGAGTCAACAATTTCAATCACATTCTTTATACTTTCTCTTACTTTTGGCTTATTCATGTAAATATCATCCTTCCCAAGGCTTACCTTCTAATAGATAAAGTGCCTTGTATTTATTCACCCAAGAAATATGGTCATCATTGGGTTCGAATTCTTCGTAGAAATGTTTATAGAAATAATCTATTAATTCCAGTGCTGTGCCATCGCCCCATATCTGCTCAACCTTCCACAATGTCGGAAGAAGTCCAGACCCTTTAATTAAATGGTCTATTGACTGCTCTAATAAGTTGTTTCGTGGTGAAGGTGACTCAAAGTGAAAATCTTTCTGGTCCAACAAATCGAGCATTAATTTCGTAAGTTTATGTGGACGATTCGAGTTAACGTAAAAGAACATGTATCGATCAATTATGGAACTCACAATTAAATTTTTGAGTTGTTCATCCGTATTACATTGTTTTATCGCTTCCGTTAATTGATGCGCATAATCACCAGAATACTCTGCTTCGACGCGCGTCCAGTCATCTACTTCTTTAGCTACATGGCGCATATGTTTCATGATAGTTGTTCCTCTTTTTTGTCATAAATGCGTAAATGCACTTTTGTATTTCTGCTTTTTGCTCCGATATACAATGTTTGTGCCTGAAAGTCTTTCGATACGTCGGACACTTTCGAGTTGTTTCTTTTGTATGGCTTTTCTTTGTTGTCATCAATAACCTTTTGTAGATAACTTTTATTAGTACTTCCCATAGCGCAATTCAGTCCTTTTTTCTTCAATTGAACGTTTTAATTTAGCAATATCAATACCTTCATTAAGAAAGTCGCAACACATGTCAATTCGTGAAAGTCTAAAGGAATACTCATCAGCATTAATCGTCTTAAAAAAGGTGTGTAAATGAATAGGCTCATTAAATTCTGCTTCATATCGTTTCCGATACTCATGCCATGCGTATGCACTGAATTTTACAATTACGCCCATTTTTGTAAATGCTTCATGATAAGCAATACAAAAGTAAAATGGTGCATTGTTAAATGAATATCCTACTGTATATCCTTCTGGTAATTTAACATCTGCTTCATCGAAATTGTCGAATAGTTTATGCATCTTAGATTTCACCAAGAATGTACTTATTAAATTTTTTGCTACCCAGTCACGCCATTCATCAAAGTCAAACACGCCTGTTGCTTGTAATACAAGTGTGAATTGGTCAATATCGGGTTTAATCATGTTCTGTTCACTCCTTTACGTTCGGAAAACTTTAGAGAAAGTTTTTTAAGTGTAAAAGCCCATTATGACGGTCTTGATGGGTGTTTTTGCTACCTACCGGAGCTGGCGTGATTACCAAGACGCCAGCTTTCCTAAAGGCGTAAAGCACGAAGCGGAACCTTCCCCGCCTAAACGGCGGGTCCCCTTCCGCTCTCTGTGCCGTCTCCCTTAAGGAAAAGCTAAGTACTGTCATTCAAAAAGCTACAGTAAGGAACCGTCAACAAGCGTGGATTGTCAGCACTTGCAAGCCCTGGATAACTGTAAATTCCTTGACCAGCAGTAAACTCGACTGGTGGTATATCCACACCAGATGAAAATAAAGTTCTATAGGTTTGCTCATCGCTATCACCTAAAGCAATCTTCAAGACGAGCTGTTCTCTAATCGCTGTTGGCATTGTTTGAGCATTCATTTGTTGTGTCGCTACCCATAAGATACACCCTAGTTGACGACCCATGAATGCAACGTCAGACAGTATGCTATCGACTTCATCACGTTCCTTTTTCGCCAAAGTCCTCCATGATTCTCTCAATGCTCCGAACTCATCTATAAGCAGAATTAAAGCTGGTAGACCAGCGTCCTTATACGTTTTGTTGCGATTCGATATGAAATAATCTTGCAACTCATCTTGCCGTTCTTTCATTCGTTCATGAAATTGTTTAATCAATTCAATTGCATTTGTCTTGTCGGCTGTTCGCTTATCACCAATGGTACGTTTAGCCATTTGGTATACATCTGTACGCTTTGGATCAATAATGAATAACTCATGATTGACACTTTTCGCTAATACTTGTTCAACTAGAATTTGAATAAGCAGGGACTTACCGCTACCTGTTTGTCCACTTAATCCCATATGGTGAAACGGTACAGTTGCACGCTCATCCAAGCGTAATGCGTAATCGTCTGCTGTCTTGTTTGACCATTCAATCAAGTCACTTGCTGATTTAATCTCAAGTTGTTTTTGTGAATCTACAGCATAAAATTCATAACTGTACCAATTACGGTCTCTAGACAAATACTGGCGTTCACTCAAATATCCATTTAACGCTGAATCAATTCTCATGTCTTCTAATTTCTTGTCGAATTTAATGGAGTTTTGAATGAACACTTTTCCTGATTTTCTAGCGCGATTATCATCAAATACAATTTTGATGTTCGGTAATCTAACTAAACGATTATCAAACTCACGTTCATCTTCAAATCTTGCATCTTTGATATGCCTTCTCAATCGTTTTATCATCGAATAGTAATGAACGGAAAAAAGTGGTCCAAACCATAGTTTATTGCGAAATGACCAAGCAACAAATAAGCCGATTACCATCAAACCAACAGGAACCAAGAAGATATGTGACTCAACATGTGGAAGCTGTAATATCGCTATTTGTTCTGCAATCAATGGATACAGTTTGTAAAAGAAAAACCATAAAACGAGAAATAATCCGATGATTAGAAACGAAATAAACCCACGTTGCATTCGGTATGTCTTCTTCATGTAATTCACATCCTAATATTGTGATTCCGCCCCTTATTAGGGGCGGTCACATGCATTGAAATGGTAATGAAAGAAAGGGAACTAATTGTCCCTTGTCCTTTACTTAGGCTGAGTAATTTCCACATCATCTGCTTTAACGCTGAGCTCTGATTGGAACGTTCCGTATACACTTGCGGTTGGATTCACAAACGTGATACGACTGAACTTCTTATAATCCTTTGGTTGTTGAGGTACTTTAACGTCAATTTTTTCTCCAGCATTAAGATCTGGTTCAACATCTTTGCCTGGGTATTCTGTCCTGTCTGTGGCTATCACACATTTATATTTCGTACCTAGCTGTTTTGTGATTTTTCCATCGTCGTATTCATTCCATGCTTCATGAGCCATCACACGCACATCTTTGTCCTTGAAAAATGCTTCGCAGTCGAATTTGTTGAATCCTCTTAGTTTTTTCATCGTATTTTTTACTCTCCTTCATTGGTACACTTTATTTTTGAAAGAAACCTGCAGAATTATCTCTCAGGTTTAACACTACTAAAGGACGGCATGGATAAGGAGGGGGTAATAGATTCCACCCCCTTTTTACATATAGGTTGTGGTTTATACTAATGTTAGAATATTAATAAAGGAGAGGGTCGCATATGAAAAATACGGATATGGTGGCTATGGAAGAAGTGTTGAGATTAGTACATTTAGAAATAGGTTATGACAAGGATGATTTCTCACGAGAAGTATTACGGTTATTAGATGAAAATGGAAATAATCATCATATAATAAATGCAGATAAGATGCGTGAATATATCAAGAACTATATTGATCGAAAATATAAAGAAATAAACAATGCTTTTCCAATCACAGATATAGAAAGAGATACAATTATAAAAATAGAAGGTTCTACACAGGGAACAAGATATAAGAAAGACGATATTATTAAAATGTTAAAGGATGTGCGTGTAAATGAATTATTAATGAATCGCCTTAAAAAAAGGGCAATTTATTATAAAGACTCATATATACCACTAGGACTAGCAAAATTTCAAATAGCAAAGTCCAACGGAATAATTTCCAGTAAAGACCAACTGTTATTCTTTGAGTTATTTAAAAGCGATTCACTTGATATGATTAAAGAAAAAATAGCTATTATGCAAAAAGCTGTAGAAGTAATTGAAATGATAGAAGAGGCTGTTGAAGAAGAAAATCACAAAATGAGTGTGCAATATTCCATTCAATATCAGACAGAAATTGAAGAGATAGAGAAAGAAGAATTGAAAAAAATTAACGAGCTAGAAGAAATAATAAATAATGAAAATGAACTTATAGAAAATTACAATTTTAAAGAAGTTGAAGCAAGTCGCTCTCCCGAAAGTTTTTATTACTATAAAGATGTAACGGAAGAGTAACAAGTATTACACGTTTCTCCTTTTCAGCTCCCCTAATTGTAATCTCCTAATGCGTCTGTAGAGTATGGACACATTATCGATTATGTAAAGGGTCTTCGTTCTTCGGATATAATGGCAAAGCCAAGTGGATAAGAGTGCGTAATAAAGCAATTAACGCTTTAAACGTACTCTAATTTATTGGGCTTTACTCATCATATCTACAAATCACTTGATGCTATCGCTACTTACGCCACTTGACAAAAATCGATGCGGAGATTGATTGAATGGTGACCAAAAAGGTCAAAAATTATTAGAAAAGTTGATCAATATGGAAACCATTTTAGAGATTGTACGTATCGAACAAATTATGTGAAGCTGAGGAGGGTGTAAATTACATGGTAAAATGTCCGAAAGATGGAGCAAAGATTGCAACTCGTTTTATAGGTCGTGATGATCGTGAAGTATTCTTTGTTATGTGTTTAAATACGAAAAATAACGTCATTGCGGTTCATCGCTGTCATGTTGGTTTGTTGAATTCCTCGATTGTACATTCACGAGAGGTGTTTAAATCAGCAATACTCAATAATGCAGCAAGTGTCATTGTTGCGCATCAGCATCCAAGTGGTGATATTACACCATCAATAGAAGATATAAACGTTACAAAAAGATTAGTAGAAGCAGGAAAGCTTCTAGGGATTGAGGTGCTTGACCATTTAGTAGTAAACGGTGATGATAGTTTCACTAGCTTGAAAGAAAGAGGTTACATCTAAGGGAGAGAAACAACTCCCTTTTTCTTCAAGCATCTACATAGAACAGGTATTGAATAAAAAGTAAGAGCTAATTTATGGTAGAATGTAATTATAGGTATAAAGTATGCAAATTAAGACTTTAAGAGATTAAAATATTATAAATAGATAACGTATCAGTATAAACTTCAGGAGGAATTTTCATTGAATCAAGAGAGACTAAATAACTTAAAGAAAAACTTATGGAATACTGCAGATGAATTACGGGCAAATTCAGGTTTAAAAGCTTCATCTTACTCAATTCCCGTACTTGGACTAATCTTTTTAAAGTTCGCAGATGCAAAATACGAACAATATGAATCTGAAATTATGCAAGAGTATGAAGCGTTAAAAGGTGGAAGACGTGAAAAAAGAATTGAAGAGATAGCAATTGAAAAATGCGGGTTTTATTTACCAGAACAATCGCGTTTTTCATATTTACTTAATTTAAACGAAGAGGAAGATATAGCCAATAAAGTTAAGGATGCAATGGAAGGTATAGAAGAATATTCTCCAGAATTTGTAGGCGTATTACCAAAAGATAATTATCATAATTTAAATGCTGAAGATAACAACAAAATTTTAAACAGACTACTGAGAAACTTTAATGACATTCCAACAGATTCCCAAAATGATATCTTTGGCGAAGTCTATGAATATTTTCTAGGAGAATTTGCATTAGCTGAAGGCCAAGGTGGAGGAGAGTTCTACACACCTAGAAGTGTTGTACGTTATATGGTTGAAGTTTTGCAACCAATGGAAGGAAAGGTGTTAGACCCTGCTTGTGGTTCTGGTGGTATGTTTGTTCAAACAGCTCATTATGCCCAAGAACATAAAGTAAAGAATGGCGGAACACCTTTAAACTTAAGAGCGTATGGAGTAGAACGCACAGGTGAAACAGTTAAACTAGCAAAAATGAACTTATTTTTAAATAATATCCGTGGGGAAGTAACAGAGGCAAATTCATATTATGCCGATCCATATGATTCATTTGGTAATTTTGATTACGTATTAGCGAATCCGCCATTTAATGTTGACAATGTTGAATTGGATTTAGTAAAGGATCAACAAAGGTTTAATACATATGGTGTACCTCAAACTAAAGGTAAAAAGCCAAAAGTACCAAATGGAAATTACTTATGGATTAATCAATTTGCCACTGCATTAAATGAAACAGGAAAAGCATCACTCGTTATGGCGAACTCCGCTTCAGATGCAGGACATAGTGAAAAGGAAATCCGCAAAGCATTAATAGAAGATGGTATTGTTTCTCAAATGGTTGCACTTCCATCAAATATGTTTAGTACTGTAACTTTACCAGCTACATTATGGTTCTTTGATAAACAAAAGAAAAAGAAAGATGAAATACTATTTATTGATGCACGCAATATATTTACTCAAGTCGATCGCGCATTAAGAGAGTTTTCTGACGAGCAAATAAAGAACCTAGCCATTATTAACCGTTTATATGAAGAAGATAGTGAAAGTTTTTATTCACTGATTAAGGAATATGAGATGAATAGCGATAATGCAGACTCAGAAGAAGATAAGAAATATTTCCAGAAACAAATTGATTGGTTGCTAGAACGTTTTCCTGATGGAAAATATCAAGATGTCATCGGTTTATGTAAAGTGGCTCAGCTTGATGGTGAAGATGGAATTATCGATCAAGATTATTCACTAAATCCTGGAAGGTATGTAGGTGTTGTCATTGAAGATGATGGCATGGCAGCGGATGAGTATAAGGAAAAACTATCAGATTTAAATGATGAATTCAAACAATTAAATGAAGAAGCAAAAGACTTGGAAGAACAGATTGAAAAGAATTTGGATAGTTTGGTGATTGAGTATGAGTGAGTGGAAAACAATCAAGTTAAAAGACTTTGTTACTTTAAAAAGGGGATACGACTTACCCCATGATAAAAGCAGGGAAGGAAATTATCCAGTTATTGCTTCTACTAATATTCGTAGCTATCATAACGAATATAAAGTTGATCCCCCCGTAGTAACGGTGGGACGATCGGGTTCCATAGGCAAGGTGCAAATTGTGAACAAAAAGGCTTGGCCATTGAACACAACTTTATATGTAAAAGATTCTAAAGGAAATAATACTAATTTTATATATTACTTTTTGCAGACAATGGGTTTAGAGCAGTTTAATTCTGGAGCAGGAGTTCCAACATTAAACAGAAATCATATCGGCTTGTTAAAAATAAAAATCCCTGATATAAAGAAACAGGAAAAAATAGCAAATGTCCTTTCTACATACGATAAACTAATTGAAAATAACAATCGTAGAATTGAAGTTTTAGAACAAGCTGCGGAAGAGATTTATAAAGAATGGTTTGTGCGAATGAGATTTCCAGGATATGAAAACACGAAGTTTGTTAAAGGAATACCTGAAGGATGGGAAGTAAAAAAAATAGGCGATATATTTAATGTTTCTTCCAGCAAAAGAGTATACAGTTCCGATTATGTAGAATCTGGAATTCCATTCTACCGATCTAAAGAGGTTATAAAACTATCAAATGGTGAAGCAGTATCAGAACTATTACATATATCGGATAATAAGTACGAGGAATTTAAAAAGAAATTCGGTGTACCTCAAAGAAATGATATTTTAATTACATCTGTTGGAACAATAGGCATCCCACTGCTTATTACTGACGATAATCCATTTTATTTTAAGGATGGGAACCTAACATGGATTCAGAGTAGTTCAAACCCAGTACTCTCATATTATTTATATTATTGGCTAAATTCTGATATGGGGTATCGGAGCTTACAGATGTATACAATAGGTACATCACAAAGTGCTTTAACAATAACTAATTTGAAGAGGTTAAAATTGTTATTACCAAATGAAACTGTGTTACATAAATTTAATGATATTTTTAGAGATTTAAATATGAAAAAGGATTATTTAAATCAACAAAATCAAAATCTCATCAAACAACGTGATTTACTTCTACCACGTTTGATGAACGGTTCAATTGAAGTGAAATGAAATAAAGGAGGGGTAATATGAGGAAGGTAATTACTGAAGATATGATTGAACAGGCATGTATTCAGGAGTTATCAAAAAATGAGTATTATAATTTTATTAATGCAAATATCAATGCAAATAAAGTGTTCTCTTCATTAAATGTATTAGAAAGTGAAGATGATGGAACAGGGCGTTCTCACATACAGGAAACAATTCTCCCAAAGGTGTTTTTTGCGAGTTTGCAAAATCTAAATCCACATATACCAACACGTTTATTGAAAGATATTGTACAAGACTTCAGACGCCCGTTTACAGATAAAGAACTTGAGGTCGTTAACTATGAACGGTATAGACAGCTAAAAAATGGGATCCATGTAGAATTCGAAAAAGATGGTAAGAAACAATATGAAACAGTTCGTATCACTGATTTTAATACTGCATCTAATAATAAGTTTACACTTGTTTCTCAAATGTGGATTAAAGGAGAAACGCAACATCGCAGACCAGACTTACTTTTATTTGTGAATGGATTGCCAATAGTTTTTATTGAACTGAAGAATTCAGATGTTAAATTAAAAACGGCATATGATAAAAATTTACAGGACTATATTCGTGATATTCCTCAATTATTTCATTTTAATCAATTATGCGTTCTATCAAATGCATCTGAAACGAGAATAGGCAGTTTTACAGCCAATTACAATCACTTTTTCGAATGGTTACGTTCAACAGAAGACGACATGATAAATCGTCAGCAAATACGTTCTGACGGAACAAGTATTCAGTATTTGTTAGAGAATCTTTTGAAACATGAAACGTTACTCGACTATGTAGAGAATTTTATTTTATTTGAAAATAAAAGAATGAAAATATTGGCTAAAAACCATCAATTTTTAGGTGTTAATAATGGAGTTGAATCATTTAAAAAACGTGAAGAATTAAACGGTAAACTAGGTGTGTTTTGGCATACTCAAGGAAGTGGTAAATCTTATTCAATGGCAATGTTTATTAATAAGATTAACAGAAAAACAACCGGAAATTTCACATTTCTAATGGTTACAGATCGGCAAGATTTAGATGATCAGCTGTATAAAAACTTTTTAAGAACAGAGACAGTTACAGAAGAAGAATCGGCTAATCCTAAAAATGGTGAAGCCTTAAGAAATGATTTACAAACGAACAAGCCATTCTTATTTACACTCATACAGAAATTCCGCTATGACAAAGGGAAGAACTATCCCGTATTATCTGAGCGGGATGATATTGTAGTCATTGTGGATGAGGCACACCGTACACAGTACAAATCATTAGCACAAAATATGAGAACAGCTTTACCCAATGCGCAATATATTGCTTTTACAGGAACGCCATTGTTAGGTTCAAAGCGTCTTACGAATCAATGGTTTGGAGATTATGTGAGTGAATATAATTTTGCTCAGTCAATTGAAGATGGATCAACAGTACCTTTATATTATTCAAGAAGAGTTCCTGAGGTATGGTTAACGAATGACTTTTTAGAAGATGACTATTTAGAAATTATTGAAGATGAAAACCTTACTCCTGAAGAGGAGGAAAAGCTATCTAACCATTATTCAAAAACGAATGAGGTATTAAAACGTGATGACCGTTTAAATATTGTTGCAAAAGATATTGTTGAACATTTTCCTAACAGAGGATATTTAGGTAAAGCAATGGTTATATCCGTAGACAAATTCACTACTGTGCGTATGTATGACAAAGTGAAGTATTACTGGAATGAGAAGCTGAAAGAATTATATGAAAAACGTTCCAATGCCACTTCAAGAGACGAACGAGAGCGGATTAATAATCAAATTAAATATATGAAGCAGGTAGAAATGGCTGTTGTCGTTAGTGAAGATGGCAATGATGACGAAAAATTTAAAAATGAGGGACTAGATTTTAAGAAGCACCGTGAACGTATGAAACACATTGATGAAAATGGGCATGACATTGAAGATAACTTTAAAGATCCTAACAATCCATTATCACTAGTTTTTGTTTGTGCGATGTGGTTAACGGGATTTGACGCACCAAATACTTCAACTATTTATTTAGATAAACCGATGAAAAGCCATACATTAATGCAAACAATTGCACGGATTAATAGGGTGTTTCCAGGAAAGAACTCTGGATTAATTGTGGATTATCTCAACTTATTTAAATACATGAAGCAAGCTCTTGGTGATTATGCAAATCCTGATAGTGATGACAACATGCCTGTAAAAAACATTGAGGAACAAATAAAATTATTAGAAGATGTCATTCAAGAAACAAGAGAGTTTTGTAATCAACTAAACATAAATTTAGATGCAATACTTCAAAGAAATGAGACGTTTGATCAGATAGATCTCTTTCAACAGTATACGAATGTCTTATTAGATAAAGATGAATATCATGAGGAATTTAAGATATATGTTAATTTGTGTAAAAACATATATGAAGCTTGTAAACCAGAAATATTTGAATTTGATTGGAAAAATAATTATCTATCTATTATTTTTTATCTAGGTGATATGATTAAAGCATCTGTTAGAGAAGAGAATATTGACAATGCAAAAATAGCGCTTAGTAGGACATTAGATTTAAGCGTACAATCTAAATATGTTAAAGAAGATGCAGGAGAAAATAAATACGAAGTTACAACAATGAAAACGTTAAATTTATCAGAAATAAATACAGATGATATTCGTAAAACAATCAACGAGTCTCCTTATAAAAACATAGAAATTCAAGAACTGAGATCATTTATTGAAGATAAATTGAACAAACTTTTAGAAGATAATAAGACGCGTACTAATTTTGTAGAACGATATAAAGAGTTAATTAATCGCTATAATGCTGGTAACTCAACAAATGAAGATTATTATGAGGACCTAGTTGATTTTGTAGATAATCTAAAACGAGAAGATGAACGCCATGTTAAAGAGGGTTTGACTGAAGAAGAGCTAGAGATATATGACTTATTAAAGAAAGACAAGTTAACGAAAAAAGAAGAAGCGAAAGTGAAGTTATCTGCAAAGAGATTATACAAGTCTATTAAAAATGAACAAAGTAAAACGAATGTCATTGATTGGTATAAAGACGAGCAACCAAGACAAGCTGTTAAAACTGAAATAGGAGTATTATTAGATGAAACATTACCAGATAGCTACGATAAAGATACGTTTAATTTAAAAACAGAAGTTATTATGACGCATTTAATGGAAGAAGCTATGATGGATAGTTCTGTTTTATAGTAAATAATAAATTGCCAAGAAATTAATGATTTTCAAGCATCAGCAGAAATGTTGATGCCTTTTTTATAGTACAGATAATATAGTTGAGGTGGGGATATACGGATGAGTGTAGAGATTGTAAAGCAATTGAGAAAAATAGCGATAACAAAACAAGTTAATTTCCTTTTAGGATCTGGGACATCAGTACCCGCTATTCCATTAATGGGTGCATTTCGTGATGGAAATGACAAGTCGGCTAATGAGCAGTTATTTGAACGTGTTCAGAAAGTTAGTAAAAAATTATTAATTAAAAATAAGTGTGAACTGGCAGAAAAAGATGTTTATACAGTTTTGGAAAACTATCAAAAATTTATAGAGAGCATTGTTTCTATACTTAATTTGTCTAATTCTCGACAGACACCAAAAAACGTGAATGTTTTTACAACCAATTATGATTTATATATTGAAAGAGCAACGGATCAGATTTTAAAAAAGTATAAGTTGGTGTTTAATGATGGAGCTACAGGATATTTTGATCGTTACTTAGACAGTTCCAATTTTAATAGAACAGTTTCATATAAAGGGTTAAATGATAATTACATCAATGAAATTCCGTCAATAACATTGATAAAGCCACACGGATCAATCAATTGGAAAAAACAAGATCAAAATATTGTAATTAAAAATGAGGTAGTTGAAGAATCAATTATAGTTAAACCAGACGGATATGAGGCATCAACTACTTTTGAAAACAATCATTTTCATGAAATGTTGCGTATTTTTCAAATGGAGTTAGATAAGCCACAATCAGTTTTATTTGTTATTGGTTTCTCTTTTCAGGATAAACATATTGCAAAAATGGTTAAACGAGCAGTACAAAATCCCGAATTAATAGTATACGTATTTGGATTTACTGATAGTGATAGGCAAACTTACTTAGACAATTTAAATTTTGAAAACGAAAGACCGAATTTTAGAATATTGACACCTAAAGATTTTGATGAAGCTTATATTAATAAGCATAGTGAAAATACAAACGATGAAAAGTGGTTTAGTTTTACTCTATCAAACCTAACGAATATATTGAATGGTATTAAATTGGAGGAATCCAAAGATGATAACGCATAGTAAAAAGTTAGGTGTGATTGTAGGGGTTGAGGGAGGTGTGTCACAGGTTGGTATGTACCATATGTCAAATGAAGCAGAGTTTATATGGTATGGAGATATTTTGACTGGACCTAAAATAGGTGCATTTCTGACTATTAATCAAAATGAAGTTAAAATTATTGCAACAGTTTCGACGGAGAAAATTATAGATCAACAGAATACGATTAAGAGTACTGAGTTCGATAATCGATATGCAAAGAATTCTATTAATCGTATCATCACTTTAAAAGTAAAAGGAGTAATTAATGAAGATAGTTTTGAAGTTACTAGTCAATACGTACCAATGATTGGGAATGAAGTAACTTTAACAACTCAGGAAGAGTTAAAAGTTATTTATGGCGTTGATAATATAGAGGAGACAATCTTGATTGGTGAATCAATTTTAGAAGGACAACCAATTCGGTTATCTATTAATAAGTTTTTTGCATCACATATAGGGGTTTTTGGTAATACTGGAAGTGGGAAATCCAATACACTACATAAATTGTACCTTGAATTACTAAGTACCAAGTATCGGGAACGTATCGTAGAGAAATCCCAGTTTTATGTAATGGACTTTAATGGTGAATATACTGGAGAAAATATGTTCGGAATAGATGAAGACAGTAAAAAGTGTTTTAAAGTAAATACAAGAAATCCAGTTGAGGGAAATAAAATTCCAGTAACGAAGGAGTATTTATTCGATGCTGATATATTGTCTGTTCTATTTGATGCAAAGCCAGGGACGCAAGTTCCATTTTTAAGAGAGGCAATGAATACGTATAACAAATGCATTTCAAATCCGCACTTTCATTTTGGTGAGTTTGTAACAGGTTTAATAAAAAGAATATTAACAACGGGTGGGACTGTAAATCAAAATAGTTTACAGGAATGGATTCAAGTGTCCCAAAATTATTATACAGATACATCCCAGTATGTTGTTCTTGAACAGCTAGAGTATATATCAAGTACACAATCTTATAGAACAAGAGAAAAGGATTATATTAACAGTGGAGCAATGAGTAATATCAAGGATGAAACTTGGCGAAAAGTAAACTTGCATATAATTTCAAATGGTTTGAATGAAGTGTTCCAGCAATTCGAAAATAATCCAACAAAGCAGCTAAAAATGTTTCTAGATTTTCAAAAAGTTTATAAGACAGCATGGGGAAAAGTTAACAGTGAGCATTTGAATCCTTTGTTTAATAGAATTAACACTTCATTTGATAGCCTTGAAAAAGTAGTATCAGTGGTTGAAAATATTAACGATGAATTCAGTGCTTTTAATATAATTTCATTAGTCAAAGCTAACCAGGAAATAACAAGACTAATTCCTATGCTCCTATCTAAAATGATTTATGATGAGCAAAAGAATCTTTTAATAGACAAGGGAATCACACATACAAAGCATTTGATTATAGATGAAGCTCATAATATATTGAATGATCAAAAGCGAAATACAAGTGATGATTGGCAAGATTACAGACTGTCTATTTTTGAGGAAATTATAAAAGAAGGTAGAAAGTTTGGATTTTATTTAACACTTTCTAGCCAAAGACCAGCTGACATCTCTCCAACAATACTTTCGCAAACACATAATTACTTAATCCACCGTTTAGTAAATGAAAATGATTTAAGGATGTTAGAGAATACTATGCCAACTCTTGATAAAAACTCATTTCAAATGATTCCTAGTCTTGGAAAAGGAGAGGTCATAATAACAGGGAATGCAATACAGGTTCCTGTTTTTGTGAAAATCCCTAAAGAGAAGTCAGTTCGTCCTAACAGTGATGATGTTTTGCTTACAGAATTGTGGGTTGATTAATTTAACCATTTAGTTATCTCGATTTTAGTGAATATAGAGAAATAAGAGAAATTGTGTATTCAACTAGCATCTATCGGTTCAAATTGGTTCAAGTAGTATCAATTTCACTCAATTTTCATCAATCCCTATCCATTTTAGAAATCACAAATCCTTGATATGAATGGATTAGGATTGATTAAGTATCCATGAAAACAGTCTCGATATTTCTCAAAACGTTAATAAACCTTATATACCAAGGGTTTTAGCCTGTTTGGAAGTCGATTCCAAGCAGGCTTTTTATTTTTAGTGATTGGAATTATTTGTATTAAATTCCATACCGTATCTTGAACTCTAATTAGGGATAATTTTTAATGTAAAAAATTTAACAAATGATTTATGTCTCTAATCTGCTAAGAACTCGTTAGATCCAATATTCAGCATGGTTTCTTATCAAAGAAATCATAATGTTCATAGACGGAGAAAGCCATTTATCTTTATGGTAAGCAAGAAATGTAGAAATAGCCGGATGTTCTGGTGCTACAAATTCTCCTTTTAGTTTATGACTTTCTAGTTCTTCCTTCACGGAAAAGTAAGGTACCATTGAAATACCTAAACCACTTCTTACACATTGCTTAATTGCTTCAATGCTTTGGAAGTCTAAACTTTCCTTCACGTCCATCTGTTTGAATATTAAATACGCATCAAACACGGATTTGTAACTGCATGATCGTTCAGTATAAAGAACTGTTCGATTGACATCTTTTTTCTCGGGTGGGCTAATTAACACCATTCTTTCCCTTATCAGTTTTTCACAATAAATTTCAGGTAGCGACCAATCTTCTTTTTCTAATACTAATGCTAAATCGATATCTCCATTTTGAAGCTGGGATGCAACAGTATAATTTTCTATTGATTTTAGCGAAAGATTAACCTTAGGATAAGAATTTTTATATTCTAAGAGAATAGGTGGTACACGACCGATCGTCAGCGATTCTGAAATGCCAATAATAAGGTCTCCTATTGGTTCATCATCTGTATTTAATGCCTGAGCATGTAATTCGATGATCTTAACCGCATAAGAAAGAAGTCGTTCCCCGTAATGAGTTAAAACGACTTTCTTGCCAAGCCGATCAAATAATGGTTTCCCTACTTCCTCCTCTAATTCTTGAATATGAGTTGTAACGGATGATTGTGCATAGCCAAGATGTTCAGCAGCCTTTTTAAATCCTCCTCTTTCTACAATTGTCTTAAGTGTTATCAGATGACGAAGCTCCATGTAGAATTATCTCCTTTTAAGTTCAATTTTAGTGAACTAATATATCGTTATTATCTATTTTACTAAACAAAAATGGTGGATTACAATAAAAATAGCACATACTTCTAATGTAGTTCACTTCCACTTTAGGGGAGAGATATGTCATACATGGATCAAACAACTTATACACAGGAGGTTACAAGAAATGTCAGACGTAAAATCGCTTTTTGAAACTGCTTTTTTAGGGAGTACAACATTGGATAATCGGGTTGGGGTTGCGCCGATGACTCGCATTAGTGCAACAGCTGAAGGACTGGCAACCAATCAAATGAGAGCATACTACACATCGTTTGCCCGCGGAGGCTTCAGCCTCATCATTACTGAAGGTATTTATACCGATGATAAATCTAGTCCGGGATATATTTACCAGCCAGGAATTATTAATAAGGAACAAACAGAGGCATGGAGGAAAGTGGTAGATTCTGTCCATCAAGCAGGCACGAAAATAGTTGCGCAAATTATGCATACTGGAGCCCTTGTTCATGGAAACCCTTTTGGTCATGCATCAATCGGTCCTTCTGCCGTTCAACCAAAAGGAGAAAAAAGTGAAACTTATGAAGGAACAGGACCTTACCCTATGCCAAAAGAAGCAACAAAAGAAGAAATTACTGAAGTGATAACTGGGTTTGTGAATGCGGCTAAACGTACTCAAGCAGCCGGATTTGATGGGATTGAAATTCATGGCGCGAATGGCTATTTACTTGATGAATTTCTAACTGATTACACCAATCAGCGTACAGATGAATATGGTGGTTCGACAGAGAACCGGGTCCGTTTATTGGTGGAAGTGTCTAAAGCCATCCGGGAAGCAGTCGGGCCGGACTTTACTGTTGGTATTCGGATTTCGCAAGCGAAAGTAAATGATCAGACACATAAGTGGGCAGGAAAAGAAAAGGATGCTGAAATCATTTTTGGAAGGTTAGGACAAGCCGGTCTTGACTTTATCCATGTTACGGAATATGAAGCATGGAAACCTGCATTCGATACGGGCGGGTTGTCACTTGCAGCTCTGGCGAAAAAGTATGGGAAACTACCTGTAATTGCTAACGGTCATTTAGAGAATCCCGAAAAAGCGAATAAAATCATTGCAAACGGAGAAGCCGATGTGGTCACTTTAGGCAAGGGGGCATTGGCCAACCATGAGTGGGTCACCAAGGTTAAAAATGGGAAAGCCTTAGCAACGTTTAACCCGGAAGAAGTGTTAAAACCGAATGCAAAAATCAAGGCTTTTGAAGTGTAACCTTTACGTTTGTGAAAATTCATGATCAGAGGAGGACATAAGATGACAAATGAAAAAGAAATGAACGGTCTTATCGCCCAGCGAATTGCAACAAATCCAGATCCGATGGAACGGTTTAATATCTCACAAGGCTTTCGTGTAGGAGATTTACTCATCATTTCAGGTCAGACGGCTGGTAATGAGCAAGGGGGAATAGTCGGAGTCAATGATTTTGACAAGCAAGCAGAACAAGCATTTCATAATTTGGCTACTGTGCTGCAAGCTGGAGGTTCGGACCTTGACCGTGTGATTAAAGTGACGATCTATCTTACGGATATGAGTCATTTTCCAAAAATCATTGAACTTCGAAAAAAATACTTTTCTACTCCTTATCCAGCAGACACAATTGTTGAAGTTAATGCATTAGCAGCACCGGAGTTTATGATTGAAATTGAGGCCATGGCGTTGGTCAATGGAAAAAAGGTGGATACCCGAGCGGAATTAGGTAGGTAAAACATTTCCAAGCTATCCTTTACGATAGTGGGTGTCATAAAAGTGCATACTTACGTTATATTATATCCTCTATATAATGAAGGTAACTCCAGGTGAAAAAAGATACAACCTGGATAATCGAGGAGGAAGCATGATGAGTGAAAAAACATTACGCATGTTAATGCCGCAATGGCAAGGTGGAAACAATGAAGCAGGTTATGCCTTAGGAGCCGAACTCTTGTCTTGGCTAGCTCCTGAAAGTGATGATCTATTAGTTGAAGTGCCGATTGAAACAAATCCCAAACTACTCAAAAAAGAAGACGGTATTGTGGCACGCCAAGCTTTGTTAAAACAATTGAAAGCGGCTCAAAATCTAATAGATACCCACGAACCTGATCGTATCGTCATGTTTGGTGGTGACTGCCTGGTTGGCCAAGCCCCTTATGCCTATCTCAATGAACGTTACGAAGGAGAACTAGGCGTTTTATGGATTGATTCACATGGAGATATCTCTTCTCCTAAAGAAATGGAAAATGCCAATACGATGGTTCTAGGCAATCTTTTAGGTGAAGGAGATAAGGAATTCGCAAGTAAAGTAAACGTTCCATTAAAACCTCAAAATGTCATGTTGGCTGGTATAAAACCGAAAGATTACGAATCAGAACGAATCGAACGATTAGGAATCCATGTTGCCGCCCCTGAAGAATTTGCCAATGAAAGCGGTACTGTTCTGAAATGGATTTCAGATAATCATATCAAACATTTAGTCATCCATCTGGATGTTGATATTCTAGATCCTAAGCTATTCCGTTCGCAAATTTTCGCGAGTCCAGAACCACTCTCAATCGATTGGGCAGAAGGTGAAATGAGCTTCACACAGGTGGCTAGATTGATTAATGATGTATCTAACGAAACAAATGTTGTTGGATTAGGGATCACAGAACATATGCCTTGGGAAGCCATTAACTTAAAGAAACTTCTTGCACAAATGCCTATTCTAGCTCAGAACTAAGTATAAGAAAGAGGGTTTTCATGAATGGAAAATGAACGAACAAGCAGAACATTACGTCTGATTATGCCCCAATGGCAAGGCGGCAATGGGAATAACCTTGATTACCACTTTGGTTCCCGTCTTTTGGCGTGGCTTGCACCTGAATCGGATGACGAAACGATTGAAGTACCCATTGATACAGGGTTAATGAATCACGAAAAAGAAGATGGTATTCTAGCCAAGCAGCAATTGATTAAACAAGCAAATGAAGCTTTTGATATACTTCAGAACAAGCAACCGGACCGAGTAGTCGTTTTAGGAGGAGAGTGTAGTGTGGAGCTAGTTCCATTTGCTTATCTTCTAGAAAAATACAAGGACGATGTGGCGATTTTATGGATTGATGCACATCCTGACATCAAAACACCTGAATACTTGCCAAATTATCAAGCGATGGTTTTAGCCACTTTGCTCGGAGAAGGGGATGATGACTTCGCTTCGCTCGTTCCTACAAGAATCAGTCCATCGAACGTTGTTTTTGCCGGTATAAATAAAGAAATTGAAAAAGAACCTCATGTTTATCAAAAATATAATTTTAATAATGTAAGCTCACGTGATTTTGAATCGTCTAGCGGAAAAATATTAGATTTGCTTAAGGCAACAGGCGTTTCACGCGTAGCGGTTCATTTTGATCTTGATGTGCTGGATCTTCAGGAATTCCGTTCCCAAGGTGGCGCTAAACCGGGAAGATACGAAAAAAATGTGCGTGAATGGCCAAAAGGATCATCCATAAAATCTGTGGGGCGGCTCATTCAAGATGTTTCAGAGGAGTTCGATGTAGTGGGGCTTGGGATTACAGAACATCTGCCTTGGGACGCTATTGCACTTTCTAATTTATTAAGTTCTCTTCCTTTATTAAGAAAATAAGAAATCAAAAAGACCTGATAATAAATCGGGTCTTTTGATGTTAAACTTATTGAGAAGGATGGTGATAAGATGAGCATGCATGAGTTCCATGGAAAAGTAAAAAACATAGAAGATACACCTTTTGGATATACAATGTCCCTCATTGGTGGTAAATGGAGAATGGTAATTTTGTACTTACTTGCAGAAAATCAAACAATCCGTTTTAACGAATTGCAAAGAATGATTGGTACCATTACGTATAAAACACTTAGTCGTCAATTAAAGGACTTAGAATCAAGTGGCCTTGTTATCCGAACAGAATACCCGCAAATACCACCAAAAGTAGAGTATTCTCTTTCAGATAAGGGATCTTCTCTAATCCCGATTTTAGAAGCAATGTGTGAATGGGGAATTGATAGTCAAATGTATTAATGAAAAAAATACATATTGTTTGGGGGTAATCTCATGATCCCCCGGCAACTAATCCTGCTTTACCAAACATATAGGAGATAATAACAATGGTTAGTTGTACATTTATAATTATTACTGGGTTATCATATATCTTTGTGCCGAATCATTCGTTTAACCAACATCCTAGCCTATAAGGTTTCAGATTCCCTTTAACGTACAAAATTTCATATTCTCTAATTATTCATGAGAGAAAAGATGCCAAAAACATTCATTTTGATATTGAAATCATACATTTTGTGATTCCGCATTTTTAAGCATGACATTTGACATTATAATATTATGAGATATATTGTAGACATTAAAAGTCTTGAAAAGGGGTGAAATTATATGAAATACTCGAAGGCAACGAACTATGCCCTTCACATTATGCTGCATCTTGCCGTTACTTCCCCCGATCAACGTGTGGGTGTGCAGCAGTTGGCAGAGCAGCAAGACCTTTCACCAACATACTTGTCCAAAATTTTGACGAAGTTAGTTAAGGCAGGGATGATTGAATCATCTTCTGGAGCTAATGGTGGATATAAGCTGAAACCAGACTGGGAAAACATTTCATTTCTTGATGTTATTGATGCTATTGAAGGAACGACGACCTTGTTCGGGGGTTGTTTGAATAATGATCCCGATTGTATGATTCAAGAGATAATGTTTTCAGCAGAAAAGAAAATGGAGGAAGAGTTAAGGCATCAAAAAATTTCTGAAGTTGCTAAAAAAACAACTGTCGTTCTCTGAAACACAGTTGTTTTTTTGATTTGAATCGTAGTTATTGACGATATTTTAAATCCATGATATAGTTTGTAACCTGGTGGACATTAGGGACTCATTATATCTATGATTAATTTAATTAGTACATCATTGTGCATTTCATGCTAAATAAAAGGAGGAACATTAAATGGCTAAAAAGTCTAAGATAGTGAAGGAAAGAAGCAAGAATTAGTGGCAAAATATGCTACGCTTCGTAAGGAATTAAAAGAAAATGAAGATTATGAAGCACTGAGGAAACTGCCGCGTGATTCATCGCCTACACGTTTGCACCATCGCTGTGAACTAACGGGAAGACCTAGAGGATATATAAAAAGATTTAAAATGTCTCGAATTGCCTTTCGGGAGCTTGCTCTTGAGGGACAACTACCTGGCGTACGGAAATCCAGCTCGTGAAAAATAAACAAGTAATACTTCCAATTGCAAGTATTATAAGCCTATAGTTGAAAGAATAAAGGAACAGTTAAAAGCAATCGTAAATTGTGTCAACTTAGAAGAGAAATAAATCAATGTCGGCATAAACATGAAATGCAAAGGTGTATTAAAGCAGTTATTTAATCGTTTAAGTAAGATGATTGACCAATGGATGAGTTATAGTTATAATTCAACTATTCAACAATACACTTGAATAGAAGGTGACTTTACATGATGAATGAAAGAAATTTAAGAGACTTATTATATCAAGAATTTGCAAGAATAGGTAAGAGTCTTTCCAGTCCGAAGCGATTAGAAATTTTGGATCTTTTATCTCAAGGTCCAAAGTCGGTGGAAGCATTATCGAAAGCAACGACTATGTCTGTAGCGAATGTATCCCAGCATTTACAAACGCTGAATAATGCGAGAATGGTAAAGTTTCGAAAGGACGGTAATTATGTGATTTATGAATTGGCAGATGACGTCATTGCTGACTTTATCAATTCTCTGCATAAATTGTCGGAAAAACAGTTTGTACAGGTTCAACAAATAAAACAGGAATTCTTAAATGCCAATACAGGTATGGATGGAATCTCGCTTGCAGAACTCAACGAGAGGATGAAGCAGGGAGAAGTTTTATTGTTGGATGTTAGACCTAAAGAGGAATATGAAAATGCCCATATTCCGGGTGCTGTTTCAATGCCGATGGAGGATTTAAAAGAAAAACTTGATTCTTTACCAACCAACCGTGAGGTGGTTGCGTATTGTAGAGGAACATACTGTTTATGGTCGGCAGAAGCAGTGGAACTATTAAGGAGTAAAGGTATCCATGCTTATCATTTAGAGAAAAGTGTTCAAGAGTGGAATGAATTCCAAGAGCATCTAAATTAAATGAGAATATTTAGCTTATAATACTTTGGCTGATAAAGTTATTTTTATTTGTTTTAAGGGAATTAGAGAAAGAAGGTAATATTATGATCAGTGAAACGAATGATTCCGTACAAGGTTATATAGATAATCCAGAAAAACAAAAACAATTATATAAGCGTACATTAATCATTATCGTTATTTCACAAATGTTTGGTGGCGCAGGATTAGCTGCCGGAATAACAGTTGGGGCATTGCTTGCAGAGCAAATGCTTGGTACGAATGCATTTGCAGGTGTTCCCGCTGCATTATTTACGTTAGGATCAGCAGGAGCTGCATTAGCAGTAGGAAGGCTTTCGAACCGTTTTGGAAGACGGATGGGGCTAGCAACAGGATTTATCGTAGGTGGACTTGGAGCAATAGGTGTTGTGCTTGCCACAGTCTTAAATAGTGTATTTTTATTATTCGTTTCTTTACTCGTATATGGTGCGGGTACGGCAACTAATTTACAAGCCCGTTATGCTGGTACCGATTTAGCGACGAACAAACAGCGGGGGACTGCTGTAAGTATAGCGATGGTCTCCACAACACTTGGTGCAGTTGCAGGTCCAAATTTAGTGGATGTGATGGGAAACCTTGCTGAAACGATTGGTGTTCCAGCACTCGCAGGACCATTTATTTTATCTGCAGCAGCATTTATATTGGCGGGTCTTGTGTTATTCATCTTTTTACGTCCTGATCCATTCATTATCGCATTAAAAATAAATGCGAATAAAAAGAATGCTGAACCTGATGCGATTCCAGAAAAGAATCAAATGAATAAAAAGGGAATTAAAGCTGGAGCTATCATTATGGTACTAAGTCAGATTGTGATGATTGCTATCATGACGATGACACCAATTCATATGGGACATCATGGGCACAGCTTAGGTGCTATCGGTCTTGTTATTGGCTTTCATATTGGTGCCATGTACTTTCCTTCACTCGTTACAGGAATTCTTGTTGATAAGATTGGTCGGCCTGCCATGGCAATAGCATCTGGAGTTATATTGCTTGCCTCGGGTGTCGTAGCAGCGATTGCTCCAGGAGATTCATTATTTTTCATGATACTTGCTCTAGTATTGCTTGGTATAGGATGGAATTTTGGCTTGATCAGTGGGACAGCTTTAATTGTTGATTCAACAGAACCTTCAACGCGTGCGAAAACCCAAGGTACAGTAGATGTATTTATTGCTTTAGCAGGATCAAGCGGCGGAGCCATGTCAGGGATGGTTGTTGCTGGTTCAAGCTATGAAATGTTATCACTTGCTGGGGGGATTTTATCCTTAGTACTGATTCCCGTAGTGATTTGGTTTATTGGTGGCAGTAAAGGTAAAATAAATAAGGAGGCTCGTAACGTTTAGTTTACAGAGAATTAGCCGTCATACCTTTTAGGGAGGTGGTAATCACGTAAAAAACGATTCGAATAAAATCAGTAACACGAGTGCAACTCTAGGGAGATCGCGTGCTTTAAAAATGCATGTCGGTGACTTAGTATCATAAAACAAACTTTGATAAAAATAGGAGGGTTATTTATGAATCAAATTAAAGTGTATACAACAACGACTTGTCCATATTGTGTGATGATGAAAAACTTCTTACAAGAAAAAGGACTTCCTTTTGAAGAAGTAAATGTCCAAGAGGATCCGGTTGCAGCCGACCGTTTAGTTAAAACGACAGGTGAAATGGGAGTTCCACAAACTGAAATAAATGGTCAATGGGTATTAGGATTTGATCCAGATAAAGTAATGCAATTGGTGAAGTAAAAAGGTTTACTTTCCAGTAGGCATCGCAAATCTATATTATTTTTCAAATGGAAGTTTTGACAAACCATACGAATCAGTCTATTGTTTGTCATCTATTCAAGTAATCAATTGAATGGTAATTAATTATAAATGGAGGCTATTACAATGGAAACTACACCAAAAGCTTATTTACAAATTACGTTAAAAGTGGAACCTGCTAATCGAGAAGAAGCAGGAAAGGTTTATTCAACTTATAAAGAACCTTTCTTGAAAAATATTTCTGGAGCTGTTTCTAAAAACCTTTTAATTCGTGATGAAGATGTGCAGGTATTGCATGGTTTTAACAGTGTGGAAGAAGCAGAAGCTTATCTAAAAAGCGATCTGTTTAATAATGACGTTGTTGAAGGATTAAAACCTTTATTAGAGGCTGAACCAGAAGTTAGAATTTATAGCGTTAATTAAAGGAAAAGGACGGTTATAAGTCCATCGTAATTAATTTTGCAAGACAGGAAAATAACTAGCAAAGATGAAGAGAAGTCCTGAAAGAAAAGAGGGGAGCGTTAGTTCCTCCTCTTTTCTCTATTTATTAATATTTAAGAGCCAATTAGTTTCTTTAGAATAAATGAATTATAAAGAAATATCGACATTAGAAGAATGGAATTATATAGTAGCTTAGGAGGCGTTCAGTATGGATAAAATAGAATTAATGGTAAGTGCATCAGGGAAAGGTACAGCAACTACAGCCAGCATTGGGAATCATAAAATTATTATTGATGCAGATAAAAATATCGGACCAAATCCACTAGAAACTTTATTATCAGCACTAGCAGCGTGTGAAAATGGAACGGCTAATGTCGTTGCAAAAGAAATGAACTTTGACCTTCAGGGCATTACTTTTAAAATTACAGGAGAACTTGATTCGCGTGGATTCATGGGTGATTCCAATGTTCGTACATACTTTGAGAAGGTTGAAGTGGTAGCGACTGTAAAAACAACAGAATCTGAAGAACGATTGAAGGAATTACAACATGTAGTGGAATCACGCTGTCCATTATATGGATTATTTAAAGCGGCAAATGTTCAAATGACTGAGCATTGGTTAAAAGCTGACTAATAATGAGGCTAGTCTATAGCTTGTTTATATCGACATTTATACAGTATGCACGCTGGAAAAGGGAGGAAAGAATGTGAACAATCCTGTAGTCATTATTGGTGCTGGTTTAAGCGGCCTTCGAACTGCATCGCTGCTTACTGCACGGGGAATCAAATGTATAGTAATAGAAGCTAGAGATAGGATTGGTGGCAGGGTCTTAAGCATTTCTGATACAAAGAAACCAGGTCTAGGCAGATTTGACCTTGGGCCGACATGGTTCTGGCCACAATATGAGAGCACTATTGCTAACCTTGTTAAAGAATTAGATTTAGGAACCTTTGTCCAGTACACCCAAGGGGCGGTGCTTTTAGAGCGATCCCAAAATAAGCGACCTGAGCGTTATAGCTTACTGGAAAATCCGAGTGCAAGGTCGATTCGATTCATCGGAGGGGTGCAGACTCTTATCGATGCTATCGCAGAGACGATTCCTAAAGAATTAATAAAATTAAATACGAAAGTGACGGCTATTCGACAAGATGAAGCGGATATCACAGTGGAGGCAGCACTTGCTGATGGAAAGAGGAAAAAATTTACTGCAGATGCTGTAATCTTAGCATTACCGCCCCGAATTGTGGCGAGCCATATTGAATTCTCTCCTCCACTTCCTCCCAATCTTATGAATGACCTCGTAAACAAACCTACATGGATGGCTGGACAAGCGAAGGCAGTTGCAATCTATGAACGTCCCTTCTGGAGAGAATTAGGACTCTCTGGATTTGTATCAAGTTGGCTAGGACCTTTGCAAGAAATCCATGATGCTTCTCCTGAAACAGGTTCTGGTGCTTTATTTGGCTTTTTTGGAATTCCTGCGACAATACGCCAGGAACTAGGTGAGGATAATATTTCGCAATTGGTTATTGACCAATTGGAAAGACTCTTTGGACCTGAGGCTCAAAATGTAAGTACCATCCTTTACAAGGATTGGGCCAAAGATTCGGATACAGCTGTTGAGGAAGATCTGGAGCCGCTAAGAGACTTTCCCAGTTACGGTCAACTACCAGAGGCAGGGATTTGGGAAAAGAAAATTATTTTCGCTGGAACAGAGGCAAATTCGCAATTTGGCGGACATCTCGAAGGTGCACTCTTAGCAGCTGAACAGGCAGCTGATGAAATAACTAATATTAAATAACAAGCAGCATTTGAAAACGACCATCTACCTAGGTAGGTGGTCGTTTAACATATTCCCATTGCATTTGTATGTATGTTTAATAAAAGAGGGAAATTGCGAGGGTAGCTATAAGTGCTCCCGGTTTTATTGGTCCTCACTCAGGGTAAAGTGAAATGGAGGGATATATAGAGATTTTGATCATTTTAATATGAAAAATGAACTATCAATCCAGGAAAATATTGACATATATGTGAAAATCTTCAGTTAACTCTTGAATCTTTAATACCTTATAGGGTATTATTGGATTGAAGTCCTAAAAGGAGGTTGTGATCATGTCAGGTAATAAACAGTATACTGTCGCAATTGTAGGTGCTGGTTCAGGAGGAATTTCCGTGGCGGCACGATTAGTTCGGGAAGCAGCTCATTTAAGAGGGAAAATTGTCTTGATTGATCCTGCTGAAAAACATTATTATCAGCCGCTTTGGACGTTAGTTGGAGCTGGAGCAGCCAAGAAGGAATACACAGAAAGGGACCAAAGCTCCTTGATACCCAAAGGGGTTGATTGGTTGAAGGAGAGTGTTATAGCCTTTGAGCCTGATAATAATCAACTAACGACAGATGATGGGACAACAATTTCTTATCAATATCTTGTAGTCGCGGCCGGTATTCAAATCAATTGGCATAAAGTAGTTGGATTAAAAGAAGCGATCGGTAAGGATGGCGTATGCTCCAACTATTCTTATGATTATGTGTCATCCACCTGGGAAAGTTTGCAAAATTTCAAAGGCGGAAATGCTATTTTTACACAGCCGAATACACCGATTAAATGTGGTGGTGCACCACAGAAGATTATGTACTTGGCTGATGATTATTTTCGAAAGTCCGGTGTGAGAGAGAAGTCCAATGTTATCTTTGCTTCAGCTTCAGGAGGAATATTCGCCGTGAAGAAGTATGCAGACGCGTTAAATCAAGTCGTTGAACGTAAAAACATTACAGCAAAATATAAGAAGAATTTGGTTGTAATCGATGCTGACAATAAAAATGCTGTATTTGAAGATGTAGATTCCGGAGAAAGAGAAACGGTCCATTACGACATGATCCATGTAACACCACCGATGGGACCCCCTGATTTTATTGCTGAAAGTCAATTAGCGGATGAGGCTGGCTGGATTGATGTGGATCCTTACACCCTTCAACACAAGCGCTATGACAATGTGTTTAGTTTGGGGGATTGCTCCAATTTGCCGACCTCCAAGACTGGGGCCGCCATTCGTAAACAAGCGCCTGTAACGGTATATAATCTGCTTAATCTTATGAGAAATAAAGAGATGACACAACAATATGATGGTTATACATCCTGTCCTTTAGTTACCGGTTATAATAGCCTTGTTTTGGCCGAATTTGATTATGATAACAATCCAATGGAGTCATTTCCTTTTGATCAATCCAAAGAAAGATACAGTATGTTCCTGATGAAGAAGAACTTTCTGCCTGTAATGTATTGGGATGGAATGCTGAAAGGTGTTATGTGATTCGATGAAAAGGAGGGTTATACAATGACCGAAACAGCAGAGGGAAAAGGATTCGCAGAGGTAATGGATTCATTGAATAATGAAGCTAATATGGAGTCTCTGCTCTATCTGGTAAACAAACTGCCTGATTTGGCGAAAACAGTAAAAACAGCAGACGAGGCATTGACTTTCGCGCAAAGTACTTTAAATGATAAAGAAACGATGAATCAACTGTTTGAGGAAGCCGAAACGAAACTAGAAGCAAGTAATTTGAATACAGACACGTTAGATGCATTGTTCCGGGTCCTTCATTTACTGCCCGAGGTAGTACCATTATTGGAAAAGTTAGTTGATATCAGTGAGTTTGTAAAGGAAGCAGCAAAGGACAGCGATTCGATAGAAATGTTATTGGATGAAGTCTCACCGATCACGAACTCATTTAACCTTACAGTGGATGTTCTGAAGGAAACGAACCATCGCGTACAAGCAGATGACCAGTTACCACATGTGTCTATTTTTAAACTCTTAAATCTGTTGAAGGATCCATCTGTAAGGAAAGGGTATAAATATGTGCAAACCTTACTAAATGTATTATCGGAAGAAAATAAAAAGGAGGCATAAACCATGTTTTTTAGATCATTCTTTGATGAAAAACTCGCGCAATATTCTTATCTTGTCGGATGCCAACGAACGGGAGAAGCCATTGTTATAGACCCTGCAAGATATGTGGAACCATATTTTCTTGTTGCAGAGAAAGAAGGGCTCCATATTGTTGCTGCAGCGGAAACGCATATTCACGCTGACTTTGTCTCTGGAGCAAGAGAACTTGCTCTACGCCACGATGTGAAGCTGTATCTATCTGATGAAGGAGATAATGATTGGAAATACGAATATGTAGACGATGTCCAACATGAAAAGGTAAAAGACGGCACATCCTTCTCAATTGGGAATATTGGCTTTGAGGTATTACATACACCTGGCCATACACCGGAAAGCATATCGTTCCTTTTAACCGATAGAGGTGGAGGATCGGAAAAACCGATGGGAATCTTCACTGGAGACTTTGTTTTCGTCGGGGATGTTGGCCGACCTGATCTATTAGAAAAGGCCGCAAATGTTGCCGGAAGTTCCAAAGTAGGAGCGGAGCAAATGTTTGAATCCTTGAAGCGGTTTAAGAATCTGCCCGATTTCCTGCAGGTTTGGCCGGGACATGGAGCAGGAAGTGCTTGCGGTAAATCATTAGGCGCTGTTCCGATGACAACCGTAGGATATGAGAAAATGACTAATTGGGCTTTACAACACACGGATAAAGAGGAATTTGTGAAAGAATTAACGGATGAACAGCCAGAGCCACCGAAATACTTCGCGATGATGAAAAAAGTGAATAAGGAAGGTCCAGAACTCACGAATGACGAACCTGTTCCGGAAATTGACACTATCGAAACGCTAGAACAAACGATTAATAACAGCCAATCTGTTCTTGTCGATACGAGACCTGCACAGGAGTTCGGGGAACGCCATCTCCCTGGTTCAATTAACATTCCGTTTAATAAATCGTTTCCGAACTGGGCTGGTTGGTTAGTAGAATATGACCAGGATATCTATGTATTGTGCGATCAGAATCAGGTGCAAGATGTCAAAATCGCCCTGCAATCGATTGGACTTGACCAATTGAAAGGATTCGCAAAAGTAGACATTCTTGATGAAGCACGAAATACGGAAAGCTATGAACTAATAGATGTCCCAGAATTAAATCAGCGACTGGATGAGGGATCCGTTTATTTAATTGATGTTCGAAATCAAAGTGAATGGAATCAGGGCCACATTCGCGGAGCAAACCATATGATGCTGGGTAAATTAAAAGATCGATTAGACGAAATTCCTTCTGACAAAGATATTGTTTTACAATGCCAGTCAGGCCAACGTTCGGCAATTGCTACAAGTTTGCTTCAAGGAAATGGCTTTAAGAATGTCATCAATTTAAAAGGTGGATTTGGAGCATGGCTGAACGAGGGAATGCCAGTTGAAAAATAATTATGGGCTAACTGCGAACGATTGTTTCTTTTAGAATTTAATTCTATATATTTATAAGTCCAAAGGGTGTGACCTAGAGAATTCGAACAAAGTTGTACCATTTTATACCTTTTTGCTTCATTTTAAGAACATAAGGTGAAAGAAATAATGAAGCTCTGGTTATCCATACCAGGGCTTCATTTAGCCTCGCCTTTTGTTTTTAGCAGAGTATATGAATATACCTTTGCAGGATTCACTATCCAGGTTATTTTGCTACAGTCCATTTAATAAGTTTGCACAAAAATTCCGTCGTCTTCTAACCACTCAGCTATAAAAACACTTTTATAATCTGCCACATTTTTGGATAAGAGCTGTGACTTTAACCAGTCTTCATCAAACCCGAGATCATTAACTTCATCCCATAATACTTTACCATCGCGAATGAGCGTAACAGGAACATAAACAGATTTAACGGGTAGATTGAAATCCTCCACTGTTGTTTTCTGGTATGGCGTTTTCTTTAAAATGCTAATTGATCCGTTTGCCTCTAAGTAACAAAAGGCAACTTCCCGAATAGAAAATGTTTCGCTTTGCCGAAGTAAACTTTGCAGCTGGTTGATATTCATTCGGTTCTTTTTCAGTGCCTCTTTGTCGACGATACCGTTTTTTATCAGAGCGGCAGGCTTTCCCTCAAAAAGGCCACGGAAAAACAAAAGCTTCTGACCCAAAAATTCAACAATAAATAGTAAAAAGCCCCATAAGCACATGGAATATAAAATATAAAAAGCTCCAATTTTATCTTCGTATAGAGCGTTTCCAAGTAATTCTCCCAAAATGATAGAGGCAATAAAAGTAAATGGTGATATTTGATTAATGATTTTTCTCCCAACAACTTTAACAATGATAAACAGCAAGAAAAATCCGAGAATAAGTTCGAATGTTAGCTTCGTAATCATTAAAATTCTCCATTCTAATCCTATGCTAGTAAATCAGTTTATTTTTGCCACTTAGCATAAAATTATTACATATGCTTTTAAGAGCCGTCTGTGGTAACAAGTTGGAACACCATTTGATACCATTTAACAAATAAAGTATAGGAAATGAAGCTAGAATTAAAAAAATTCTTGACAATCTATTAAAGTTAGCATAAATTTGATAATGATAATCATTATCAATAATATAAGGGGGTATAACAAATGAATACATATCGAAAAACTTTACTTACTGCATTACTATTTTTAATAGTCTTTATGATCGCTTTAGTTGGCTGTTCACAAAAATCAGATACAGCACCTGCACCGTCTGATGATAACGAAGCATCAGATTCCGCAGCTGCAGAATCTGAATATCCAATTGTAATCGAGCATGCTTTTGGCGAAACGGAAATACCAAGCAAGCCTGAACGTGTAGTTACCGTTCAATGGGGCAATCATGATGTTGCACTTGCTTTAGGTGTTGTACCTGTAGGCTTCTCAGCAGCAAATTTCGGTGTTCAGGATGATAGTGGTCTTTTGCCATGGACAGCTGAAAAGCTTGATGAGCTTGGTGCAGAAGATCCAAATGTCTTTCAGGATACAGACGGTCTTGACTTTGAGGCTATTTCAGATGCAGAACCAGACGTTATTTTGGCAGCATACTCTGGTATAACACAGGAGGATTATGACCTTCTAAGTCAAATTGCTCCAGTCGTAGCATTTCCAACCGCAGCATGGGCAACTACATGGCGCGAGCAAGTTAGTTTAAATGCAGCTGGTATGGGCATGAAGGAAGAAGGGGAACAGCTTATTAAGGATATTGAAGACATGGTAAACGAGAAATTGACGGAATACCCTCAGATTGAAGGCAAGAAGGTTGTGTGGGTCAACTTCTCGGCTGACGATATGTCTAAATTGCATATTTACACACCGATAGATTCCCGCGTCTCTTTCCTGCATGAGCTTGGGATGGTTTATCCTGATAGTATCACGGAGCAAATTTCGGACCCAAACAGCTACTCGCTGAATTTAAGTGCTGAGAATGCTGCGGATCTATACGATGCTGACCTAATTATTGGGTATGGTAACGATGAATTACTAGAAGCCCTTCAAGCAGATCCATTGCTTGGAAAAATCCCTGCGATCGAGAGAGGTTCTGTTGCATTTATTGAAAGTGATACACCTTTAGTGGCTGCTGGAACTCCGAATCCACTTTCGATTACGTATACGATTGATGAATACCTGGAATTAATAGGAGGAGCTATTGACAAGATAGATGAAAAATAGTTCGGCAGTTTCAAAGATGCATGAAGTCAATCCACATATACCGAAAAATTTTATGGTAGTTTTAGTAATTGGTTTTGTCTTGCTCGGCATGAGTGTATTCCTCTCCTTATCATTAGGCTCTCGAATGGTAGGATTACAGGAGGTGATGGATGGTTTATTCCATCAAGATATAGAATCTTACGAAGCAAATGTTGTTCGTAAAAGGATATCACGTACGGCTTTCAGTTTGTTTTGTGGAGCGGCACTGGGAGTTTCAGGAGCACTTATGCAAGCGGTCACTCGTAACCCGATTGCCGATCCAAGTATATTGGGAGTGAACACGGGAGCATCCTTATTTGTAGTTTGTGGTATGGCGTTTTTGAACATCAGCAGTGCACATCAATATATTTGGCTAGCATTAGCTGGAGCTGCAATTACTTCGGTTTTCGTATTCGGAATAGGTTCTCTTGGGCGTAGTGGTGCCACGCCCATCAAACTTGTTCTTGCGGGGGCTGCCACAACTGCAGCCCTTTCTTCATTGGTTGTCGCAATCATGATTCCACGTTCTCATGTCATGGACCAGTTTAGATTTTGGCAGGTTGGAAGTGTTGGTTCTGCAACTTGGGATGGTATTGCTACCTTCATTCCTTTTTTGCTAATCGGAATAGTGATAGCTGTTCTATCTGCACCAGCACTAAACGCATTGGCATTAGGGGACGCTATTGCAATAGGACTAGGTGTCCGAATTGGAATATTAAGGCTTATTGCAGCTCTTGGGGCTGTTCTTTTATGTGGTGCAGCGACAGCGTTGGCGGGTCCAATAGGCTTTGTCGGTCTTTTATCGACTCATGTTATGCGTCTTGTACTTGGTCCTGATCTGCGTTTTGTTATTCCGATGTCAGCAATTTCAGGTGCAGTCATATTGACGATTTCTGATGTCAGCGGCAGGATAATTGGAAGTCCTGGCGAGCTTGAAGTCGGCGTAGTTACAGCATTTATTGGTGCTCCACTACTAATTATATTAGCGATGAGATTGAAAGTGAGTTCGTTATGAGAAATGAATCTATTGCGTTTATTATGGCGGGGAGGCGTCAAAGACACCGCCGTTGGATATTGGTTACCAGCTTTCTTTTTGTCCTTGCATGCATTCTTTGCGGTGCGATGCTGCTATTAGGAAATACGATTCATCCAGTGAAAGATATAATCCGCGCCCTTTTGGGGGAACAGATTCAAGGTGTCTCATTTGCAGTTAATACGATACGTCTGCCGAGAATGCTGGCAGGAGTTTTTGCCGGGTTTGCCTTTGGTATTGCGGGAGACATTTTCCAGACGATGCTGCGTAATCCACTTGCAAATCCGAATGTAATCGGTATTACCACAGGATCCAGTGCAGCGGCTGTTTTTTGTATTGTCATTTTGCATGCAAGTGGTGCTGTCGTTTCAATTGCTTCCGTGATTGCTGGTCTTGCTACCGTAACATTCATCTATATTTTATCCAGAGGAAGGTCCTTTTCAATCGGACGATTAATTCTTATAGGGATAGGTGTACAGGCAATGCTTAATGCGCTGATATCCTATCTTTTGCTAGTTGGTGCAGAGCAAGATATACCAGCGGCGCTCAGATGGCTCAGTGGTAGTCTCAATGGCTCTCAAATGCATGAACTGCCACCACTTATCCTATCGGTTTTTATCTTTGCGCCTATCGTTATCATGTTAGCGAAGCAGCTTCGTATATTAGAACTCGGAGAACAGTCGGCAACTTCTCTTGGGGTAAATACCGACAGGACAAGAATGTTGCTTATTTTGAGTTCCGTCTGTATGATTTCCCTTGCGACTTCTACTACTGGACCAATAGCCTTTGTATCTTTCCTTTCAGGTCCAATCGCAAAGAGGCTGGTCGGGGGTGGGTTCTCAAATGTAATTCCAGCAGGCCTTGTTGGTATTAATTTGGTTTTGGCAGCAGATCTAATCGGGCAATTTGCTTTTGTAGTCAGATATCCTGTAGGCATCATAACGGGAATAATCGGAGCACCGTATTTGATTTACTTGCTAATCCGAATGAATCGAAAGGGGGAATTATAATGAAACAGACACATCTTTTCGAAGCTGAGCAACTAGTAGCAGGCTATGATAATAAAACGGTTATCCAAGAGATAAGCCTTACGATTCCCAGTAATAAAATAAGCGTTATTATTGGAGCGAATGCTTCTGGAAAATCGACACTTCTTAAAACATTAGCACAACTTATAAAACCGACATCTGGCAAAATTAATCTGGACGGAAAATCGCTTGCTAAAATTCCGTCAAAGCAATTGGCACGGGTTTTAGGGCTGCTGCCACAATCCCCCATTGTCCCAGAGGGAATCTCTGTCGCGGATTTAGTAGGAAGAGGAAGATTCCCGCATCAATCCATGCTTAGCGGATGGACAAAGAAAGATTATGAGGCAGTTGCTGAAGCAATGAGAATTATGGATATTACAAAGCTTGCAAATCATAATATTGACGAGCTATCAGGTGGACAAAGACAGCGTGTCTGGATTGCAATGGCTTTAGCACAACAGACAGATATTCTATTTCTCGATGAACCGACAACCTTTTTAGATATTACATATCAAATTGAAATTCTTGATATGCTTACAGATCTTAATCAAAAAATGGGAACAACGATAGTAATGGTTTTACATGATATAAACTTGTCTGCCCGTTATGCGGACAATATATTTGCTATTCATAATGGAAAACTTGTTGCTGAAGGGGAGCCATCAAAGGTTATTACAAGCCCTTTAGTGAAGGATGTTTTTGGTCTTGATTGTATTGTGGTAGAGGATCCGATTTCAGGATCTCCTTCTGTGGTGCCGATAGGACGACATCATGTTAACAATACCTATACGCCCTAAAAGACATTAAAAGCAGTGGATATAGTATCCACTGCTTTATCCACTTACCTTGGTTCTGATTCAACAACTTGCCCGTCATCGTATACATCATAGAAACCTACAGTTCCAGTGCCGCCATCATCTATTAGTGATTTACTAGCGACCTTCAGTGAGTAAAAAGTACTGCCATCTTCTGCTTGGTGAAGAACGCCATCACTGCTAAAGATCAGATCATCGTTATTCAACTCTTCTTCAGCCCGGTCAATTGCACCTTCTACCGTAAACATATCATTACTATCCTCAGCTAACAGTGCTGCCCAAGTTTCTTTACCAACAATACCATCTATCATCAAACTATGTTTTTTTTGAAACTGTATAACTTGCTCTTTCATCTGTGGTCCAAATATTCCATCTATGCTGGTCTCCAGTCCAAAGTGATTTAGCTTCTCTTGAACGAACTGGACTTCTAATCCTGCGCTATTTTTCATGAGGGTGGGCTGATGTTCGGGAGCTACTTCCAACAAAGGCTGAAGTTCCTCTGAAACTTCAGATCCGGACTTCTCTGTGATTTCAACAGATTCTCCACTAGAGGCCTCTGCTGCTTGAAACTGAAATGGTGCTAAAACTATACCGAGAGCAATTGCCGGAACTATCGTCAACCATCTCTTCTTCATAAATAAAATCCCTCCTCAGTTTTTTTGGTACAGTTGACTAGTTCCACAATGATAGATTTTTTAAACGTTTTTCCGCAGGGATTTGGAAACTCACTAGATCTGCTTTTCTATGAAAGTAAAGGAACTCGCGTTATCCCTTAAAAAAGGTATGGCATATAGGTTATACTTAAAAGCAATCAGATAAATATAAGCTAAACATAAAGGACGGTTACTAATGGCGAAGATTTTAATTATAGAAGATGATCCGAAAATCGCATCCCTTCTGCAAAATCACCTTAAAAAGTATGGATATGACGCGGTTATAACGGAGCAGTTTGATGCGGTCACCGAAGTGTTTAAACAGGTGCAGCCAAATCTTGTTTTATTAGATATTAATTTACCGAGCTTTGATGGGTTCTATTGGTGTCGCCAAATTAGACAGCTTTCAACTTGTCCAATTTTATTTATTTCAGCACGCTCTGGGGAAATGGATCAGGTAATGGCATTAGAAAATGGCGGCGATGATTTTATTACGAAGCCATTTGCATATGAAGTGGTCACAGCAAAAATTCGCAGCAGTCTGCGCCGGGCTTATGGAGCGTATGCTCCCAAGGTAAAGGAACGAGTAGTTGAATTGAATGGTTTGACGCTTTATGTGGAACGAATGGAACTAAGCAAGGATAAGGGACTTGCTTCGCTTACAAAGAAAGAGGCAGTGCTGCTTGAGGAGTTAATGAAGCGTTCGCCGCGTGTGGTGGCTAGAGAAGTGCTATTGGAAAAGTTGTGGGATGATCAATCTTTTGTCGATGAAAATACGCTTAATGTTAATGTAACGAGAGTCCGTAAAAAGCTGCAGGATTTGAACATAGAAGATGCTATTGAAACAATTCGAGGTGCAGGCTATCGACTCGTGCCAAATTGGGAGACTTCATAATGGTAAGGTTATTTTTCCGTGACCAGTTCCCTCTAATTCTAATCAACATTATTCAGCTTCTGCTCGTTTTGTTTGTTGTTTGGATGGGTGGTTTCCAGCACTTGTCTTTATTGATCTATGCCTTATTTCTTGGAATTTTTCTTTTGACCATTTATTTAGTTTTCCGTTATATAACCCATCGCAGATTTTACTATCGGTTAACAAGGCAAATTAGCAGTCTGGATGAGGTTTTTGAATCATTGGATGCTGCTCCTGTTTCAGCAGCCCTTAGTGATTTGCTTAAAGCGCAGCATCGGCTCTATGTAAATGCTATACAGCAACAAGAGAAAAAGCGAAAAGAACATTTAACCTTTATTAATCAGTGGGTCCACCAAATGAAGACTCCATTGTCTGTCATGGAATTAATTATTCAAGATCGTGATGACGAGCAAATGATGAGTATTCGAGAGGAAATGGATAAATTAGAAAAGGGACTTGAGATGGTTTTATATGCAGCAAGATTGGACGCTTTTGAACAAGATTTCCATGTACAGCCTGTTTCATTGAAAGCCGCAGTAGACGGAGCAATCCGAGATAATAAACGTCTTTTTATTAAGAATCAGGTTTATCCAGACATACAAGTTACTTCGTCAATGATTGAATCCGACGAAAAATGGCTGGAGTTTGTCTTTAATCAGGTTATCACCAATGGTATTAAGTACTCCAGTGGAATAGGGAAGAGGATATCGATATACGATCAAGAAACGGAAAGCGGAAGAGATTTAGTGATTCAAGACACGGGCGTTGGAATTCCGAAAACTGATTTAAAGCGCGTATTCGACCCATTTTTCACAGGTGAAAATGGCCGTGTTTACCGGGAGTCTACAGGTATGGGGCTGTATCTAGTAAAGGAAGTTTGTGAAAAGCTAGGGCATGAGGTTCACATAGAATCTGTGCAGGGAGAAGGCACACTGGTCAGGATAAGATTCTTTCCTTAAATCTGCAAACAAAACCTTACATGATTGTAAGGAAAATGAAAGTTAGAGCGATGTTTAAATTCCCCATTTTCTTTTACACTGTATATAAGAGGAAAGGGGTTTTTGGATTGGATATATTAAAGATTAAAAACTTAAGCAAGGTATATGACGGAAAAGTAGCCCATAAGGCATTAGCAGATATAGATTTAACAATTGAAGAAGGAGAATTCGTAGGAATCATGGGTCCTTCTGGAAGCGGGAAATCAACCTTGCTCAATCTGGTAGCGACCATTGATCAGCCAACCTCCGGGAGCATTATGGTGAACGGCAAAGACCCGTTACGAATGAAGCATAATGAGCTGGCGATATTTCGGCGCCGGGAGTTAGGCTTCATCTTTCAGGATTTCAACTTGCTGCCTACATTAACGGTAGAAGAGAATATTGTTCTCCCGCTTACGCTTGAGGGTGTTCGCGTGAAAGAAATGGAGGAAAAAGTAGCAACTGTAGCAGAAAAGCTTGGGATTACGCCAATCTTGAAAAATCGGATTTACGAAATATCAGGTGGACAGGCGCAGCGAACTGCCATTGCCAGAGCAATTATTCACCGTCCTAAGATGGTTTTAGCGGATGAACCGACAGGTAATTTGGATTCAAAATCTTCGCGGGCGGCAATGGATATAATGGAGAAAATCAACAAGCAGGATAAGACAACGATGATGATGGTAACACATGACCCAGTAGCAGCAAGCTATACAGAGCGAGTTGTTTTTATTAAAGACGGAAAGCTGTTTAACGAAATTCATCGCGGGGATAATCGCCAAGCTTTCTTCCAAAAAATTATTGACGTGTTATCACTGTTGGGAGGGGATGCAAGTGACCTTTCGTCAATTCGCGTTTAATAATGTTTTACGAAATAAGCGTATCTATGCAGCATACTTCCTAAGTAGTCTTTTTTCGGTACTCGTCTTTTTTGTGTATGCAATCTTTGCTTTCCATCCAGGATTATCAGCGGTACACCCAGCTGTATCCAAGGGTCTGCACTTTGCCGAAGGGATTATTTACGTTTTTTCCTTTATCTTTGTCCTTGTATCGATGAGTGCCTTTTTACACTCACGAAAAAAAGAGTTCGGTCTCATGGTGATGCTTGGCATGACAAATCAGCAATTACGCCGAATGGTCTTTTTAGAGAATATACTAATTGGTTTTTTAGCAACGGCTTCTGGAGTAGTTGTAGGGCTCGTATTTGCTAAACTGTTTTTAATGACAGCAGAAACAGTCTTGGATTTAAAGGAAATGCTGGATTTTTATATCCCGTGGCAAGCTGTTGTTTTAACATGCGGTGCTTTCTTGTTCTTATTTATTATCATTTCCTTCTTTACAGTCGTGATTTTGAAAGGAAATAAATTAATCGACTTGATTAAAGGAAGCTCAGCACCTAAGAAAGAGCCTAAAGCTTCTGCTGCCCTTTCGATAGTGGCATTCCTTTTATTAGCAGCTGGCTATGCAGTTGCATTGGCAGTAAGCGGAGCGATGGTTGTTGCTGCAATGGTACCTGTTACGATTATTGTTATTATCGGTACGTATTTTCTTTTTACACAGTTAAGTGTATTTGTGATTCATCAGTTAAAGAAACGCAAATTCCTGTTTTGGAAAAAGACAAATCTTGTCCTGTTTTCTGATCTGGCTTACCGAATGAAGGATAATGCTCGTGCCTTTTTCTTTGTAGCGATTGTTTCGACCGTTGCTTTTACTGCAATTGGCAGCCTTGTAGGTTTTCGCTATATGTCCACGACTTCACTGGTGGAGAACACTCCATTTGCAATGGATTATGTATCTAATTATGGAAATGACGATGAAGAAGAGCATATTCAGCTGATTGAATCAAGCTTAGCCGATTTTCCTTACACAGAAGCGGCTGTTCATATCAAAAAGGTTTCTATACCTAGCTTGGCTAGTAAGTATGCGCCGCTTACAGGTATTATTTCGGAGTCTGAATATAATGAGCTGGCTAAAGCAGCTGGGCAACAGGACCAACAGCTTGAACTTACAGATAATCAGACAGTCTACCTTTACTATCAAAATTCTACCACTGAAGCAACAGAACATGTGGAGAATATGGATTTGGAAATTGACGGTAAAGAGCTGAAACAGATCTCAAACCAGGGTTCAAATCTGATTCGAACGTATGATGATTACCTTGTAGTAGATGATCAATTCTATAATGATATAGAAGCAACCGAGTCAGAGAGTTACTATGGATTTCAGGTGAAAGATTGGAAGGCGACCGGAGAGGTTGGTGAGCAGCTTCTTAAGGACATGGATGTAGCTGAAACAAGAGGATATGGGGAGGATTTTCGCATTGCTAGTCTTGGCAACGATTGGATGGTGCTAAATCAGTCATTAGGTGCCACGTTATTCATTGGATTATTTATCGGTGCAGTATTTTTTGTTGCTGCGGGAAGCTTTTTATATTTCCGTTTGTATGCTGATTTAGAAAACGAGAAACAGAAATTTACTGCGATTAGTAAAATAGGGCTTACAGATAAAGAACTATCCAAGATATTAACGACTCAATTAGCATTGTTATTCTTTGTTCCAATTACCGTTGCAGTCATACATGGAGCAGTAGCTTTAACCGCACTGCAAAATATGTTTGACTTCAGTTTGTTTAAGAGTTCGGCTCTCGTTTTAGGAAGCTTTGGAGTAATTCAAATTGTTTATTTCCTGGTTATCAGATATAACTATATCCGAAAAATAAAAAGTTATTTATAAAGTGAAATTTCATTCAGTGGGGGTTTCCCTTCCCCCACTGAATGTTAGTTGACCAGAATCAGGTATTTACGGGCTGTTTACCCCGCCTTTACATGTTTTTGGTTCCCTTATGCATAGAGGTTGGGGGATTACAGCCCGTTAATGCGTGATAAAAAGGAACATGAGGGAAGTACCTATCTTCTCTGCGTGTTCCTTTTTTTAGTAGTTAAATAGATGAAAGATAACACGGCAAAGGTTTGTTTTTAACAGGACAAACGAGATGAAATGGACTTTTTACATACAATGGATAAAATAACACAAAAAAACTTTGCAAAACTCCATGTACAAATAACGGAAATTTGCTATTATTTTAATTGAGGATGATTCTCATTATCATTTCTTGTTTGAAAAAGTATACAGAGGGATTGCTTAATCAAAATGTAAATCTTCGGATCGGCTGCATTCCGTACTCTAATCGAATTCACGTTGTGTTTCCCTGTATCTGAAGAAAGGAGTTGGTCATATGGCAAATATGGAGCAAATAAAAGAATTGTATACAGCAGCTCCATTATCCTTTGTTGATATTATTACGCAAAAGGTTACATATACAAATTCAGTCCGAACAATTTTTACGAATGAAAAACTAAGTGGGTTGGTATTTCCTTTAAGGGGAACGGCACAATTTTCGATTGATGGGTTAACTTATGAGCTTGAACAAGGCTCCATTTTACATGTAGGTCCCAATATGGAGATGAAGCGTACGGTAGCAAATGATGAGATTTTTGAATATGCAGTGATTCACTTTGAACTCTCTAATGAATCAGCGAATCGATTTCCAATTTTTATGGAGCATTTTATGATCCGGATTGGCGATAGTATAAAGTTAAACAATCGGGTTCATCAGCTTATGCAAAATTTCCTGATACCCGGTGGGTTGGCATTTTTACAATCGAAGCGATTATTTTTAACGATTTTGGCAGAGATGATTGTGGCAAGTGAGAAGAGAGATTTAGATAAAGCGGAAAATATGGATGTCATCATTCAGTATATGCATCAATTTTTTCCGAAAGGGATTACCATATTACATGTTGCAAAGCATTTTCAGATAGACCGCAGGAGACTATCGTCTTTATTTGAGAGACAAATGGGAGTTAGCCCAAATATGTATTTAACCGACTTGCGGATTCAGAAGGCGAAGTTATTGCTTCGTACATCTAATCTATCAATTGCGCATATTGCCGAAAGTATTGGTTACAGAGACCATTTTTATTTTAGCAGGGTTTTTAAAAAGGAAACTGGATTATCCCCGACTTTCTACCGGAGGCATTTGGGATAACGATTCACTACAAAATGAATAAAAAGGGAGCGTTACGATATGAAGCTAAAAACACGGTTATGTATTCTACTATTTATTAGTCTGCTTGCATTAGGCGGATGCAATACAGGGGACGCGTCGAAGGAATCGGAAGCATCCGTGAATGGGGGAGAAACGAGTGAATCGGACGTAAGGGAGATTACCTATTTAGGAGAAACGTATACGGTTCCGAACGAAGTGGAGCGCATTGTAATTACTGGAGCAATGGAAGCGATGGAGGATGCTACGGCATTGGATGTTGAGCCTGTAGGGGCTATTACGCTTGGCGGAGAGTTCCCAGAGGTATTTAAGGAATCGATGGGGCAAGCAGAATCAATTGGGGAGAAGCAAGAGCCTAATTTTGAGAAAATATTACAGTTGAAACCTGATGTTATTTTAGGAACAACTAAATTTCCGGAAGAGGTTGTAAGTAAGCTGGAACAAATTGCTCCAACCATTTTAGTTTCCCATATTTCAACTGATTGGGAGGATAATCTGCTGTTAATGGGAGCGTTAAGCGGAAAAGAGAAGGAAGCTGAAACATTACTGAGTGATTACGATCAACTTGTTGATACAGCAAAGGCAGATCTATCAGGGGATTTTGAGGATAAAACTGTTGTTGCAATTCGCGTTCGGGCGGGCAAAATGTTTATTTATCCAGAAAACGTCTTCTTCAATCCGATTTTGTATAGTGAGCTAGAATTAAATGCTCCAGAAGCAGTAAAGAACGCTAAAGCACAAGAGGAAATATCGATCGAACAGCTTGCGGAAATGAATCCTGACCATATTTTCATGCAAGTGCAGCAGACAGGGACACAGGAGAATGAACAAGTCTTTGAGCAATTAAAACAAAATTCGATTATCCAAAATATCGACGCATTTAAAGAGGATCAAGTCTATGTAAACATCGTTGATTCCTTGTTAGAAGGGGGATCTGCATACAGTAAAAGTGAATTTGTGAAAGCATTGCAGAGTAATTGAGATTACAGGAGGAAATAGGGGTAACGTGCATGACTAGTATCCAAAAAAAAACGACTCTATTACTGATTAGCATACCAATTGGTCTCGTGGTTACAATATTGTGTTCGGTTATGTATGGTGCGAACACCTATAACATATCGACTGTTTTTGAGGCTGTCTTCCATGCTGATCTTTCTAATATGGATCATCTGATTATTCGCACGTCCCGTATTCCGCGTGTTATTGGGGCTCTGTTAGTCGGACTATTTATAGCCATTTCAGGTGCATTAATGCAGGGGATGACGAGGAATTATCTCGCATCCCCTGGTATTATGGGAGTTTCAGATGGATCCGTTTTTGTTATTACGCTGAGCATGATATTTTTGCCGAACACATCACCATTGACATTAATTATTTTTTCGTTTATTGGGTCTGTTCTAGGTCTATTATTTGTGTTTGGAGTTGCTCGTTTAATACCCAATGGATTGTCTCCCATTTCTTTGGCCATCATTGGGACGATTCTTGGTATGTTCCTAAATGGCGTTTCCCAGGCGCTTGCTACATATTTTCAGGTATCACAGAATATTAGTTTTTGGTATAACACAAGGCTGCATCAAATTGACCCGCTTGTTATTAAATGGTCAATTCCTATTGCAATCATCGGGATCCTTCTAGCATTGGTGGTTAGTAAAGCAATTACAGCAATCTCTTTAGGGGATGAAGTCGCCCAAGGACTGGGAATTAAACTGATGAAGATGAAATTACTAACGATATTAAGCGTAGCAATTCTTACTGGTATTTCGGTAGCGATGGTTGGGAAAATTACATTTATTGGGCTGGTTATCCCGCATATCGCCCGCTTTATTGTAGGAGAAGATTACAAACGGATTATTTTTTTTGCTGGCATACTAGGGGCGTTTTTCTTAGCTTGGGCAGATATTATCAGCAGGGCAATCAATCCGCCATTCGAAACTCCAATTGGCGTCGTAACAGCCTTAGTAGGTGTTCCGTTCTTCCTTTATTTAATTCGAGTAAAGGGAGGAAAACAACATGCATAAACGTAGGGAAAATCGCCGTTTTATTCGGATATTTTTGCTGGGAATCGTGTTCACCATTTTCATCATGTATATGAGTTTAGCAACTGGCATATTTGATCTAACGCATTTGGAGATCATTCAGACTCTCCTGGGACTTGATGCTCTCTGGGAAAACCATCTTGTTATTTATCAATTTAGACTGCCCCGTATTGTGATTGGTGCATTTGTCGGATGTGCTTTAGGAATGGTAGGTTCTGTTTTACAAGGTGTAACAAAAAATTACTTAGCAGATCCAGGCATTTTAGGAATACAAGCTGCAGTTGGGTTTTCTGTTGTTTGTTATATGCTTATCGTCCAAAGTAATGTAACTGGGATGAGCGAGCTGTCTATCATTAGTATGTCCCTGTTTGGTTGGATTGGAGGTATACTGGCGGCCATCTTTCTCTTTTTGTTTTCAAGGAAGCAAGGAGAAATTGACCCGAGACGGTTGATTTTAGTCGGGATCGCACTGAATGCTGGATTTGGAGCACTTACTCTTTTTGTATCCTTAAAAATGAACCCACAAGATTTTGAAATGGCTGCGGTTTGGCTATCCGGAAGTATTTACAGTGCTTCTTGGGAACAAATTTATTCGATGATTCCGTGGTTTATCCTGGTAGTTCCGCTCTTTTTGTGGAAGGCTCGTACGTTGAATCTTTTACAGCTTAATGAAGTGACTATCATTGGATTAGGAATACGGGCAAACCGAATCCGGTTCTTGCTTCTTTTGGGAGCGGTAGGATTAATCAGCTCCTCTGTTATTGTCTCTGGGAGTATTGGTTTTGTTGGGCTGATTGCTCCGCATATAGCAAGACGCTTGGTAGGAATCCAATATCCATACATATTGCCAATTAGTGGTCTGACTGGCATGCTGTTGGTTGTGGTGGGAGACTGGATTGGACGAACTATCTTTGCACCCGCTGAATTGGCTGTAGGGATAGTCATTTCTATAATTGGTGTTCCATATTTCATTTACTTATTAATGCGTTCCGCACGTACCGCGTAACATTTTGATAAAAGGGGGGATACACTATGAATCATGATCTGATAGAGACATTTCGACATCCGATATCTGATATACCTTATCAAGTAAGCATATCGATTCCAACTGATTGTGCTCCTAAAGAAGGTTTCCCGGTTTTATATGTTTTGGATGGAAATGCATATGGAACGTTATGTAGAGAGATTGTAAAGATACAGTCCAGGCGCGCTGAGAAGACGAGAGTATCTCCGATGATTATCGTTAGTATAGGATACGCTGTAAATGATATTTTCCCTTCTTTAAGAGTGTATGATTTTACACCTGCATCAGCTGCTGCGTCCCTCCCGCCCAAGCCAGATGGCGCATCATGGCCAAAGCATGGTGGGGCAAAAGTATTTCTCAATTTTTTAGAGACGATTGTTCAGCCATTTGTATATCAGTCAGCTCCTGTTAATCCAAATAATCAAATACTGTTTGGCCATTCATTAGGTGGGTTATTTGTTTTAAATACGTTGTTTGAACATCCCAATTTATTTCGGAACTATATTTGCTTTAGTCCATCCATTTGGTGGAATGGCAAGGAGATTTTAAATAGGGAACAAGAGGATTTTCTCATGCATGATCGAAATCTGTTTATGGCTGCAGAAAGAACGGAGAAAATGGATATGCACGAGAATGCCTTCCACCTTTTTCGAAGGCTGCAAGTAAATAATCCGAAATCTGTCGCCTTCCGATCTCCAATGGGGGAAAACCATATGTCAATTGTTCCTAGTGTTTTAAGTGATGCGCTTCGTTACTTATTTAGCCGTTAGCAAAAGTGATAAACGTTGCTGGCTGTCTATAGGAAACCATAATATTTGATCACGCAGGATAATGCTGGGGAGTATTTTTAATTATACATACTATCTTCCCAGACGAGGAACCATAGAAATATGGAGGTGTTTATCTGTGAGCAAAAAGGAAAAGAATAAACAACGTGAAGTCGTAAGTGATAAACATGCAGTAAGAGAAAAGCTATCGACTGAATTTGACCATGAATTTGCTAATGAACCATTAACAGCGGAAGAGAGACATAATAATAAAAAGACGAAGAAAAGACAATAGTAAAATCGACACTTCTCCGGAATTCTCCTGGGAAGTGTCGTTTCTTAAATGAATTATTTACAGAAAATAGGACAGCTTTTTCTTGAATAATAAACCGGTTACATATATTATTAATATGTGAGCTGTTAATAGTTTGTCTATCAAACAAACTATTAGTGTTCTGAGTGTTATTATTATGATTGCAATTTTCCAATCTGCAATCGTCTCCGTGTATGGTTACATCAAACTTGTAAGCTTTGGTGGATTGCTATTATATAACGAATCCATGAATGCCTAAGTAGTTTAGTTTCGACGGCACAGATGGTATAATATATAAATGATAAGAATATATTCGTGTTTCGGACATCCAGTGTGTATAGAGGACCTCGGTTTAATATCTAGTTTCAATAATATAAAGGGTATAACAGCTGACTGAGACTGGGTGTTAAGAAAAGTTTGGAGCATATTGTGTAATGTTTTTAAAATAAGGTATAAAGGATGGTATTAAGATGTCACAACAACAAATTGGTGTTATCGGTTTAGCGGTAATGGGGAAAAATTTAGCATTAAATATTGAAAGCAGAGGAAACTCTGTAGCAGTATTCAACCGTTCTTATGAAAAGACAGAGGACTTCCTGGCTAATGAAGCGCAAGGAAAGAATTTTGTTGGTGCGAAAACCATTGAAGAGTTTGTGAATTCTTTAGAAAAGCCTCGTAAAATTCTATTGATGGTTAAAGCAGGAGCTGCAACAGATGCAACCATTGAATCTTTACAACCTTACTTAGAAAAAGGCGATATCCTGATCGATGGCGGAAACACCTTGTTTGAGGATACGATGCGCCGCAATAAAATGCTTGATGAAACAGGCATTCACTTTATCGGAACAGGAGTTTCCGGCGGAGAAGAAGGAGCACTTAACGGACCTTCCATGATGCCTGGTGGACAGAAGGAAGCTTATGAGCTTGTTGCACCTATCTTTGAAGCGATTTCTGCAAAAGTGGATGGCGATCCATGTGTCACATACATTGGACCAAATGGTGCTGGGCACTTCGTGAAAATGGTACATAATGGAATTGAATACGGTGATATGCAATTAATCGCAGAGGCGTATGATATTTTAAAAAATGTACTCGGCATGGATGCTGGGGAGCTGCATGAGGTATTTACAGAGTGGAACAAGGGTGAGCTTGACAGTTACCTAATTGAGATTACTGCAGATATCTTTACGAAAACAGATGACGAAACAGGAAAGCCTCTAGTAGATGTCATCATGGATAAAGCGGGACAAAAAGGAACTGGAAAATGGACAAGTAAAAATGCGTTGGATCTAGGTGTTCCACTACCACTTATTACGGAATCTGTATTTGCACGATTCATTTCTTCCTTGAAGGATGAGCGTGTAAAAGCTAGTGGTGAACTATCTGGTCCAAGCGTACAAAAACACGAAGGTAATCGCAAAGAGCTAATCGAAGCGGTTCGTAAAGCACTATATATGAGTAAGATTGTTTCCTATGCACAAGGATTTGCACAAATGCGTGCAGCATCTGAAGAGAATGGCTGGGATCTTCAATATGGTGATATTGCGATGATCTGGCGTGGAGGCTGTATTATCCGTGCAAACTTCCTGCAAAAGATTAAAGATGCATACGATCGTGAACCGCAACTAGCTAACTTGATGCTAGACCCATATTTTAAAGAAGTTGTGGAGAACTATCAATCTGCCTTACGTGAAGTTGTTGCTTTAGCAGTACAAAACGGAATTGCTGTACCAACATTCTCTAGTGCGGTTGCTTACTATGATAGCTATCGCACAGCAGACCTGCCAGCAAACTTAATTCAAGCACAGCGTGACTACTTTGGTGCCCATACGTATGAGCGCAAAGATAAAGAAGGTACATTCCATACAAACTGGTTTTAATAAAGCTGTGCATCTTCCGAACACCTTGAAATGAATAAGAAATTATTTAGTCCTTCATACTTAATATGAAGGACTTTTAGTGTGTATAAGAACTTTATCCTATCCTAAAATAACGATATTCTGATTGGAATCGACCAAGAGAGAGGCTATCCGGCGTAAAAAGGAAGTATACTGATGGAAATCGACCGAGAGAGGGGCTATCACGGTGTAAAAGGTAGTATTCTGATTGAAATTAATCGCACATCAAATGCTGAGGATAAAATAGCGTGTGAAAACCCTGAAAGATTTCCACACGCTACTTATATACGTATCCATCTGCTGACAATGAACTTCAACTAGATTAATCGCCGCTCTTAAAGGTTACTTCTTGTACTTCAAGGAAATTTTGAATGCCAAGTGCACATGCACCTAGGACAATTGCATTTCTGCCTAAGTCAGACAGTACAATTTGGCGATAAACACTTACAGAAGATTGGAGATTTTTTTCAATTTCATCAATGGCATTCGGGAATAAATACAATAGCTCACTGTTAAGCACTATAGTTTCTGGGTTATAGGAATTAATCATGTTATTAAGTCCGATGGAAACATAGCTGATAAATGTTTTCATCTCCTCACATGTAGTAGGATCCTTTTCTGCGATTAACTGTTTTAGATCCTTGTGGGTTAAGTTTGGACGGTCAAGCTTTTCAGCGAGACTTGAAAACACGGCCGGTTCTGCTGCATAAAGCTCCCAACAGCCATGATTGCCACATTTGCAGGCCTTTCCAAAAGGAGAAATAATCATATGTCCAATTTCTCCTGCATAACCATCATTTCCTTTAACAAGGTTGCCATTGTTCATGATTCCAGCACCGATACCAGAACTAAGGACAATGGCTAATAAATTATTGCTGTGATGATGCTTGTACACTCTTTCAGCATAAACGGAGAGATTCGCAGTATTTTCAATTGAAATATTGACATCTAATTCACTTTCTATATCTGATTTTAAATTTTTATTTCGCCATTGATATCTCGGAACAAAAAGAATAGATTGATCATTGTTTACGGTGCCATGAACTCCTATTATAGTCTGGACCAATCCATAATGACAGTTGGCATATTTTTGCTTGTATTTTTTAATCTGTTTGATTAAAATGTTTACTATTTCTTCGTAGTTTTCTGTGCCAAGTTTTACTGTATTTGTTTCGATTTCCTTCCCTTGAAGGTCGGATATTCGGTATTGGATTTCCATATAGTCAAGGTCAATTCCAAGTACATAACCAGCGTCCCCGTTAATGGAAAGCATAATTGGCCTTCTCCCAACAGCATTATGTTCCTGCTGTGTTTCACACACAAGCTTTTCATCCAGTAAATCAACAACCTGAACAGAAATTGTTGCTTTATTCAGCCCAGTAATCTTGGAAAGCTCTGCCCTGGATACGAAACCGTGTTCAATTATTTTTTGCAAAATGATGCTTCTGTTTATTTTTTTGATGTAAGCTCCATCGCCTGTAACCATGGTGTTTTCCCCCTTTGTCATAACGAAATGAGAATTATGTATAAAAACATGTTATTATTTGTTTAGTAAACAAATAATAACATTCTGCAAAGAAATAGATATCTGCCCTACTATTATCTTTGTGTGAAAAGGCTTTCAAAAATCTTGTGAGCCGTTAATAAATCAATTATAACAAAAAAAGGAGATTTTGGAATGAAAATTCTATATTTTGATTGTTTTTCTGGCGTAAGTGGAGATATGACGATTTCATCATTAGTTGATGCAGGTGGTGATCCGATTCATTTAGAGAGAGAATTGAAAAAGCTAGGCATGGAAGATGAATATCAGTTAAAATGGAATAAGATCGTTAAAAACGGTATCAAAAGCATGAAGTTTGATGTCGTACTTTTAAATGAAGCTGAACAGCATCACCACCATGAACATGCACATGCACATAATGAAGCTGAACAGCATCACCACCATGAACATGCACATAATGAAGCTGAACAGCATCACCACCATGAACATGCACATAATGAAGCTGAACAGCATCACCACCATGAACACACACATAACGAAGATGGACACCACCATCATCATAATCACGCACATGATCATGATCACCATCATGCGCATCACCATCGTTCCTATAAAGATATTGTAAAACTGATTAAAGGAGCGGAGTTTCCAGAACCAGTAGAGGAAACGGCATTAAAGATTTTCAAAAAAATAGGTGAAGCAGAAGGACGGATTCATGGGATGCCACTAGAAGATGTCCATTTCCATGAAGTGGGTGCAGTAGATTCCATCATAGATATTGTTGGCACAGCTATTCTACTCCAGCAGATGGAAATTGATTCGGTGATAGCAGCTCCAGTTCCGGTTGGAAGTGGGAAAATACGTATTGATCATGGCGTATATCCAGTACCAGCACCAGCTACGTTAGAGATTTTACGTGGTATACCAATCGCTGCCAGCGAGCTGAAAGCAGAACTGACAACACCAACGGGAGCGGCGATAATTGCGGTTTTAGCAGAGGAATTTGGCAATATGCCGACAATCAAAGTGGATGCAATTGGATATGGAGCGGGAACCAAGACCTTCCCAGATCATCCGAATGTATTGCGAACCATTATTGGTGAGAGGTATTAATATAAGAAATGGGGGATAATGATGAAAATTGCATTGATTGCTCATGACAAAAAGAAAACAGATATGGTTCAGTTTACACAAGCCTATAAACATAGTCTTGAAAAACATGAGCTTTATGCAACTGGTACGACAGGATTAAGAATCGCCGAGAGCACAGGACTAGAGGTTCACCGATTTCAGTCAGGACCACTTGGTGGAGACCAGCAAATCGGTGCAATGATTGCGGAGAATAAAATGGATATGGTTATTTTCTTTCGCGATCCACTTACTGCTCAACCACATGAGCCAGATGTTTCAGCACTAATGCGTCTCTGTGATGTATACGCTGTTCCGCTAGCAACCAATATGGGAAGTGCTGAAGTATTCATTCATGGTCTAGAGCGGGGAGATTTACAATGGCGTGAGATTATTGCTGCCAAACGGAGTGATTAATAGCTAAATGAAGGTTTCTATCAGTTAATCAGTTGACTGTCAAAAACCTTCATGTTATGCTTTTTATATAATTTGTTTGGTAAACAAATTAATTGAAGTGCATTTTGAAAGGGATTACAAAATTGGTTTTTGCAGTAAGTAATGCAAAAAATGCAGAGGAGAGACCCAGTCAAATGGTCTGCCAATGCTAAGCTTTCAAACAGCATCCCGAAAAAGGGTTATCCTTTACTTGCTAGGGAAATATAATATGTAATTATTTGTTATAGATAATTTTATAATGAAATGGAGTGAATCGTTTTATGGGCATTTTACAGGAGCTGCTACAGGATATTCCTGTACCGAAATTGGCAAAAGTAAAGCAAACGTTTGACCGTACAAAAGAAGAAGATGTTGTTGGAACATTACAGGCACAGTTAGAAAAGGTTAAGGACACAGTTAAACCGGGCATGGAGATCGCTATTGCAGTTGGTAGCCGCGGGGTGGATCGACTTGTTGATTTAACTGCAGTAACAGTTAAGTTTCTGCAAGATTTGGGAGCAAAACCTTTTATTGTTCCATCCATGGGTAGTCATGGAGGTGCGACAGCGGAAGGGCAAAAGGCAGTACTAGAGCATTTAGGCGTTACAGAAGAAGCGGTAAATGCAGAAATTCGTTCTTCCATGGAAGTAGTAAAAATTGGTGAGCTTCCGAACGGCTTACCGGTGTACATTGATAAACTTGCATCACAAGCCGATGGCATCGTAGTCGTTAATCGCGTTAAGCCACATACAGCATTTCGTGGGCCAGTAGAAAGCGGCATCATGAAAATGATCAGTATTGGTCTTGGGAAACAAAAAGGTGCTGAAGCATGTCACCAGTTGGGCTTTAAGCATATGGCTGAGCATGTTCCTGCAATGGCTAGAATGACGATGGAAAAAATGCCAATCGTATTCGCTGTAGCAACCGTTGAAAATCCCTTCGATAAAGTTGCAAAAGTAGAGGTGCTTCGTCCAGAGAACATTGAAGCAAGAGAAACAGAGCTGCAAAAGCTTTCCAAACAGCTGCTGCCGAAGCTTTTCTTTGATGAAATCGATGTGCTCATTATTGATGAGATTGGTAAAAACATAAGTGGGGACGGAATGGACCCAAATATTACTGGCAGATATCCGACGCCATATGCTCATGGTGGCCCAGATGTATCCAAAATGGTCGTTCTAGATGTAACACCACAATCAGAAGGAAACGCTAATGGGGTAGGTACAGCAGATTTTACAACCGAGCGACTAGTAAACAAGATGGATAAGCATGGAACATATGCAAATGGATTAACTTCTACAGTTGTTGGACCAACACATATTTCAACAACATTGCCAAATGATAAAATGGCAATTCAGTCTGCTATTAAAACATGTAATATTCTTGATTTTACAAAGGTGAAATTAGTTAGAATCAAAAATACGTTAGAAATAAGTGAAATCGAAGTATCTGAAGCATTCCTTGAACATGTGAAGGAGCATAAGAATTTGGAACAGATTTCAGATTTGTACAAATTTGGTTTTGATAAAGAAGGCAACTTATTTTAATACATTATTTATTAGGGGGAATTATAGAGTGAGTAATTTATTTGACTTAACAGGGAAAATCGCAGTTGCAATCGGTGGAAACAGTACGTTAGGTGCTTCCATGGCAAAAGGACTTGCTGCGCACGGGGCAACGGTAGCAATTGTTGGTCGTAATTTAGAAAAAGCTGAAGCAGTTGTAAAAGATATTGAGGCAGATGGTGGATCGGCAAAAGCCTTTCAAGCAGATGTCAGTGATTTGGAATCCGTAGAGAAAGCTGCAAAAGATATTGAAACATGGTCTGGTGGCTGGGATATCGTTTTAAACGCACCTGGTAAAAACAGCTCTACCCCATTCCTTGAACTTGAAACAGATGAGTGGGATGATATTATGGATGTTAACTTACGAGGACTTGTGTTTTCCACACAAATTTTTGCAAAGCGTATGATTGAGCAGCAACGTAAAGGTAGCATTATTAATATTTCATCTGTATCATCGACAACACCGTTGTCTCGTGTATTTACGTATTCAGCATCAAAGGCTGGGGTAAACAGTGTCACACAATATTTAGCGAAGGAATTTGCACCACATGGGATTCGTGTAAATGCAATTATTCCAGGTTTCTTCCCTGCAGAACAAAATCGTAAAATTTTGGATGAGGCTCGAATTGAATCAATTATGAATCATACACCAATGGAGCGATTCGGTGAACCAGAAGAACTGCAAGGTGCAGCAATTTACCTTGCATCCGATAAAGCATCAGGCTTTGTAACTGGATCTCTACTCCGTGTTGACGGTGGTTACGGAAGCATGACAATCTAAAGAGATAGGGGCTCCTTAATATTAGGAGTCTTTCTTCACTACGTCTGTAAAGGATGAGATAGCTTTGAAAAGAAAATTAGTAATTGGACTGGATATTGGGACGACAAGCGCAAAAGCTGTCGTCTTTGATATGAAGGGGAAATTAATTGCAGAAGCAGAAGAAATGATTGAAACGTATTACCCGCAAGCAGATTGGGCAGAACAGAATCCGAAAGAAGTAGAAGCTGCTTGTTTAGCGGCGATGAAGCAGGTTGTAAAAAGAGCGAATGCTGATCAGGATGAGTTGCTCGCAACGGGAATTTCTTGTGCAATGCATTCGCTTATTTGCATAAACGAGCATCTTGAACCATTATCCAACATGCTTATTTGGTCGGATGGTAGAAGCAGCAAACAAGCAGAAACGCTTATGCAGTCCGAACAAGGAAAAGAAATCTACGCTCGGACTGGAACACCGATTCATCCAATGACACCATTGATGAAACTGTTATGGATGCGTGAAAATAACTACGAGCCTTATGAAAAGGCAGCATACTTCATGACAATGAAGGAATATTTATTGCAAAAATGGTTTGGTACAAGCGCCATCGATTATGCAATGGCATCTTCTACTGGTTTAATGAATGTAAAGGATTTAGATTGGGATAGCACTGCTTTAGCTGCAGCTGGCATTAAACGTGAACAGCTTTCAGCAATTGTAGCCCCAACAGAAACCTTCACAACAATTGATGCACAAATTGCAGCTGAAATCGGAATCGCGCCAGACCATCCATTTGTGATTGGAGCGGCTGATGGACAATTGGCTAATCTTGGAAGTGGCGCAACTGCACCAGGTGAAGTAAATATTTCAGTTGGTACGAGTGGTGCGATTCGACAGTTTGTACAAGGTGCGCCAGTAAATGAAGTAATGGAAACATTTACGTATGCTTTTTCAGAGGAGCGTTCGATTATTGGCGGGCCAACGAATAATGGTGGAATTGCGCTGCAATGGTTTAAGGATATCATTGAATTTAAGGGAACACATGATCAGTTGCTTGAAGGTGCAAAAGATATAGAACCAGGAGCAGAGGGGATTATTTTCCTCCCTTATGTAAATGGAGAGCGTGCCCCACTTTGGAACCAAAAGGCAAAAGGAAACTTCTTCGGGCTGTGCATGGGGCATAAAAAGGAACATATGACACGTGCTGTATTAGAAGGAATTGCTTTCAATATTTATCAAATCAGTCAATCATTAGAGAAGATGGCAGGCGAATCGAAAAAAATCAGTGTGAATGGTGGACTATCCAAATCCGAGCTTTGGGTACAAATTCTTGCTGATATTTTCGGCAGTGACATCCATATTTCCGATACACATCATAACGCTGCATGGGGAGCTGCATGGACAGCTTTAGTAGCTATTGGTGAAGCAGCAAGCTTTGATGATATTAAAGAGAATATGCCTGCAGAGAAAGTAATCCATACAAACAAAGATAATCATGAGATTTACTTAAAAATCTTTGAAAAATATGAGAAAATGGTTAGTGACTTAATGGTGTATTTTACTTAAATGTTTTTCGTTAACTACGATGCTTTAATGTCGTATTGGAAAGAAGCTCCGAACTAATGATTATTTGCTTAATCGGAGCAATAGTTGCCGTCCGGGATCGCTTCGGGCGGATGCTTTCCGTGGGCACGGCTTCAGCCTCTCCGGAAGAAGATCGCTTCCGGTGAGTCTTCAGACACGTGCTGTTCCCACAGGACAAGGAATGCTTCGTCAGCATTTACATCGTATTTTCGAGGAGGCACCGCCCTTCACTCACCCGGACTGTTTAGAGCACCGATCTTGTTAGGTATATTCTACTAATAGTAGACAGTGAGCCAGTTCTAGCGGAGGAAACACACGAAGACTTCTGCGGGATACGTGGCCAGAGTGAGACTCTGAAGAACGGAGTTCGAAGAGCGTCGGGTCACCCGCGAAAAGCGAAGTGTGTTTCCGAAGCGGGGATACGCACAATCTCTCAATGCACATTAATTAGAAGTTTATATAAAGTGTGTTAAATATATAAATTTACCTAGTTAAGGGGCAGTCTCCAGCTTCTATAAGAAAATGTTTAAATAAGTCCTAGCAATAAGCAGGATTAGTAAGGCGAGGAAACGTGATGGATGAAATTTTAAAACAACTACAAGATGGAACAATCAGTATCGAACAAGCTAAGGAACAACTTTCTCCATACGAAAACCTGGGTTTTGCTAAGGTTGATCATCATCGTCCGAAGAGGCAGGGTTTTCCGGAAGTAATTTATGGAGAAGGAAAGACTGTAGAACAGATTACAGCAATTATTCACGCCATCAAAGCAAAGGGTAATAATGTACTTGTTACGAGAGTGGCAAAGGAAAAAGCGGGTGCAATTTTAGAGGTGCATCCAGAACTTCATTATGATGAAACTGCAGCGTTAATTTATTGGAAACGTGAAGTATCACCTGCCAACCGAGACCAAGGATACATTGCTGTTGTCTGTGCAGGGACATCCGACTTAAGGGTGGCAGAAGAGGCTGCAATAACAGCTGAAGTGATGGGAAGCAATGTCAGACGTATTTATGATGTAGGAGTTGCGGGAATCCATCGCCTGCTAGATAATTTAGAAGCGATTCAGCAAGCAACTGTAACCATTGTAGTAGCTGGGATGGAGGGCGCGCTTCCAAGTGTTGTCGGAGGTCTTGTTTCTAATCCATTAATTGCTGTTCCAACGAGCATTGGTTATGGAGCTAATTTCCATGGGCTCTCTGCATTGCTTTCCATGTTAAATAGCTGTTCATCCGGCGTAAGTGTTGTCAATATTGATAATGGTTTTGGTGGTGCATATAATGCAGTGCTGATTGATCGTTTAGCGAATAAAGCTTAAGGCAAAGAAGGTGTATTGATATGAATTCCTATCGGCCTCCAAATAAAGAGCATATTGATAATCATATGATGAAAATGGAAGTTAATTTAGATGATATTTCAGGTGAATGGCTAGGATATGTGATGGATATGCTCTTTAATGCTGGTGCAAATGATGTGTTTTACACACCCATTTACATGAAAAAAAATCGACCAGGCGTATTATTGCAACTGCTTTGCCGCGAAGAGGCAATTGAAGAGATGAAGGAAATATTACTGCGGGAAACAACAACACTTGGTATTCGTTATTACCCATTAACCGTCCATCGAATGGAACGTGTCTTTACGAAAGTAGATACACAGTGGGGAACTGTTACGGTAAAACAAGGAATTCGGAATGGCGAAGTATTTCAAAGCTCCCCAGAATACGAAGAGTGCAGACAGATTGCAGAAGACCATTCTATTCCACTAAAGCGAGTTTATGAGGAAGTTTGGAGTCAACTGCAAACAAGGGATTGATAAATTATTATAATACATATCCCGTTTTTAAGCTTGAGACCTTAAAGAGGCTGTAATAAAGCACTTTAGGGTCTTTTTTAATAAGAGTTTTTTGTTAAATAATATTGCTGATTTTCTAAAAAACAGGCAAGGTAAATTACAGTTTTTTTCGAAAATAGACGCTAAAAAAACACTTGTCTTTATAAACGCTTACAATTACAATGGGTATTGTTATTAATTTGTTTAGTATGCAAATTAAATATTCACACTAACGCAACTATAGATAATTTTTTGACTGTATAATATCTTTTAGAGGTGAAACAATGAAAGCGATTAGAATTCCAGAAGCACATACTATTGAGATTTTGAATATTCCAGTACCAGAGCTTGAAAAGGAAAACGAAGTGAAAGTAAAAATAAAGCGAGTAGGAATTTGTGGCTCGGATATGCACATTTACCATGGCACTAACCCACTTGCAACATACCCAAGAATTGTTGGACATGAAGTGACAGGGGAAATTGTTGAGGTTGGTTCTGTAGTTTCCAAAGTATTGGTTGGGGATCATGTTGTTATCGAGCCAATTACCTATTGTGGCGAATGCTATGCATGTAAAAGCGGAAGACCAAATGTATGTAAAGAAGTCTCTGTATTCGGTGTCCATGAAGATGGGGGCATGAGGGAATTTGTTGTTCTGGAAGATAGACAGGTTCATAAAGTAGATTCTAAGATTGACTGGGATGAGGCAGTAATGGCAGAGCCTTATACAATCGGTGCGCAAGCTACTTGGAGAGGAAATGTCGAGGAAGGACAAACTGTATTTATTCAAGGAGCTGGTCCTATCGGCATTACGGTTTTAAAATTAGCTAAGCTCCGTGGTGCGACTGTTATCATTTCTGATTTTACCAATGAACGTCTAGCATTTGCGAAAGAAAATGGAGCAGATTATACGATTAACCCATCTGAGGTAGATGTAAGCGATCAAATAAATGAAATTACAAACGGCGAAGGTGCAAATGTGGTGATTGATGCAGTTGGTGTCCCGCAAACATTCGAATTAGCTGTTGAAGTAGCATCCCCTGCAGGCAATGTCGTTACATTAGGGTTCAATGCAACTCCATCCTCAATTGCAATGATGCACATTACGAAAAAGGAACTGACAATCTCTGGTTCAAGGCTGCAGACAAATCAGTTTGCGAAAGTTGTTGAGCTGATTAATTCGAAAAAATTAACGCATAATGGCCTTGTGACCCATCGTTTCCATGTCGATCAAGTAAAAGAGGCATTTGCATTTGTGGAGAAAAACCCGGATAAAGTAAGAAAAGCAGTTATTGAATTTGAATGATAAAAAATAAAGGCTTTAGCGATTAGCAGCTAAAGCCCTTTAAAGCCCATAATGAAAACGGGTTCATTACACATCTATGTGAGACATAAGGGGAGAGAAAGTTATGCCATTATTAATTGTTGGACTGGGTATTGTTGTATTGCTCATCTTAATTATGAAGTTTAATTTGAATACGTTTATTTCATTAGTTGTTGTGTCATTCTTAATCGCATTGGCACTAGGTATGCCAGTCGACCAAATCGTTAAAACGATTGAAGCCGGAATGGGAGGTACACTGGGTGGTATTGCATTAGTATTTGGCCTTGGAGCAATTCTTGGAAAATTGATTGCAGATGCAGGCGGTGCCCAGCGTATCGCAATGACGTTAATTGATAAATTTGGAGAGAAGCGAATTCAATGGGCTGTTGTAGCAGCTGGATTCATTCTTGGTATTGCATTATTTTTCGAAGTTGGTCTAGTATTATTAATTCCAATTGTTTATCAGATTTCTAAACAAATTAATAAATCATTCCTTTGGTTAGGCTTGCCAATGACGACAGCTCTATCTGTTACACATGCGTTCTTGCCGCCACATCCGGGCCCAACGGTTATTGCCCAAGAATATGGTGCAAACGTAGGGATGGTATTGGTTTATGGATTTATCATTGCTATTCCGACTGTTATTATCGCAGGTCCGCTATTTACAAAAATCGCAAGGAAATACGCGCCATCAGCATTTGAGAAAACGCCTACAGGCAGTATGGCTTCAATTGGTGATGCCAAACAATTTAAATTAGAAGATACACCAAGCTTTGCGATTAGTGCGTTTACAGCATTATTCCCAGTTATTCTGATGGCGATCTCAACAATCGTATCGTTATTAAGAGACTCAGAAACAGATAATGCTTTCTTTGATTTTGTTGCAATGATAGGTTCGCCTAGTACAGTTATGCTTATTTCCGTTTTGCTTGCTGTATACACAATGGGTGTAGCAAGAAAGATTCCAATGAAAGACTTGATGAAGTCTGCCGAGAACTCAGTTGCGGCTATTGGTATGATGTTATTAATCCTTGGTGCCGGAGGCTCTCTAAAGCAAGTATTAATTGATGGCGGTGTAGGTGATTATGTTGCACAAATCTTTGAAGGAAGTACAATCTCACCATTAATTCTAGCTTGGCTGATTGCTGCCTTAATCAGGCTTGCACAAGGTTCTGCTACTGTTGCTGCATTGACAACGGCAGGTCTTGTTCTGCCGATGATGGTGGGTACAGATGTAAACGTAGAGCTAATGGTGCTCGCAACTGGTGCTGGCAGTATTATTGCCTCTCACGTAAACGATACTGGATTCTGGATTGTGAAGGAATCCTTTGGTTTAACGATGAAAGAAACATTTGCAACATGGACAGTGCTTGAGACATTAATCTCTGTCTGTGGTTTGGTATTCGTGTTAGCGTTGAGTATGTTTGTTTAAGGGATTTTGGAAAAGGCTTTGGGATTATTGAATCCCGGAGTCTTTTTCTGGATTAGCACAGTAAGTTAGAAACATAAAGATTATAAGTTTACAATTAAAAAGCAAAATGGTTTAATAAGTTCCTAATCGATTCGGTATATTAAATAACTTTAGAAATTTTATACTTTATACTTTATACTTGAAAGATAAAGCGTTTACATATACTATTATAATATAGGTGTATTTGTTTGTTTATTAAACAAATATAAAGCGGGGATAGATAGAAAACCATAGTATATTATTGAACGAATACGTAAATGATGAGAGGTTGATTTGAAATGAAAACGTTTATAACAGACGATTTTTTGCTTTATAATGAGACAGCGCGTGAGCTTTTCCATAATACCGCAAAGCATTTACCGATTATTGACTACCATAATCACCTAAACCAACATGAAATCCTGCAGAATAAAAATTATTCCAATTTAGCTCAAGTGTGGTTAGGCGGTGACCATTATAAGTGGCGTGGTATGCGTGCAAATGGGATTGCTGAAGATTATATTACTGGGAATAAAAGTGACTATGAGAAATTCCTTGCCTGGTCAAAAACTGTGCCAAATACATTGGGGAACCCTTTATACCATTGGACACATTTAGAGTTGCTTCGCTATTTTGACATTGATGAGCTGCTTAATGAAGAGTCTGCACCAGCAATTTGGGAAGAAGCGAATGCAAAGCTCCAGACGCCAGAGTTAGCAACCAGAGCTTTACTAACAAACAAAAACGTTGAGTTTGTTGGAACAACAGATGATCCAACAGATGATTTAGAGGCACATAAGGCGCTGGCTAAAGAGGATATCTCTGTTACAGTATCACCTTCTTTCCGTCCGGATAAAGGATTGGGTATTGAAAATGATGACTTTTTATCTTGGGTGGAAAAGCTAGAAAAAGCAACAAATATGTCGATCGATAACTATGTTGCTTTCTTAGATGCTTTATCAAATCGTGTCGATTACTTCGACGAGCAAGGCTGCCGTAGTTCGGATCATGGAATCAATGTTATCTTTTATGAAAAGGCTACAAAAGATGAAGTGGCAGCAATTTTTGCAAAACGTTTAAATGGAGAAGCACTATCTACCAAAGAAGTAGAACAGTTTAAGACTTATACATTAGTCGTGCTTGGCGAGCTGTATGCTGATAAAAGCTGGGTCATGCAGCTGCATATTAACCCATTGCGTAATAACAGTACGAGAATGTTTAAACTAATAGGTCCAGATAGCGGGTTTGATTCAATCGGTGACAACCTTCTTGCTGATAAACTATCTAATTTGCTGGATGCGATGGATGTTCAGAATAAGCTTCCAAAGACAGTATTATATAGCTTAAATTCGCGTGATAATAATATTCTTGCGGCAATGGCGGGAAACTTCCAGACCGATGAAATTCCTGGGAAGGTTCAATTTGGAACTGCATGGTGGTTTAATGACACAATCGATGGCATGGAAGATCAAATGAAGACACTAGCGAATATAGGACTTATCAGTAACTTTGTAGGAATGTTAACAGATTCTAGAAGCTTTTTATCTTTCCCTAGACATGAATATTTCCGCAGAATCTTATGTAATTTATTAGGATCTTGGGTCGAAAAAGGTAAAGCTCCGAAAGATATGGCTTTGCTTGAAACGTATGTTAGAAATATTTGCTATGAAAATGCAAAACGATTTTTTAATATAGGATGAAATCTTGATCTGAAAACCTATAAAATTAAATCCTTTGCGATGGAAGTATTTATCTACACTTCTATCGGAAAGGATTTTTGGTAGATAAGAAAGCATAAAAATTTTCTATCTAAATAAGTGTAACTAAGGCATTCGCCCTAAAGGCTTGGTGAATGTCAAGATTTCTAATTGTCTGAGGGAATAAACAAAAGCTCGAATGGCATAAAGCACACTCGAGCTTAAATAGAACGTTAAATAACTCCTATTTCCAGATTTCTAGTAATTCAGCGGCAAAGGCAGAAAGCTTTTCATAACCTTCTTCAGTGATAAAGACTTTATCAAATTGTTGATTCAATTTTTTATTGAACTTTTCTAGATGCTGAACAACCTTTGCAGCATTACCTTGATTCTCGAATTTTACTATCGGATTTAATTGAGCTTGCAGTGAACGAGCGGCACCATGATTAGCGAAAGCTCCTGATTCTTCCAAACGATTAATTTCTTCGATCAAAAGCGAAGCACTTACGTAGGATAAGCCAAATCCTAGGGCATAATCGTCACCGTCGGCATTGGTGTAGGCATAGTCAAATGCTTCCGCATAGCCAGGTACATCGGATGCATTGTTTTCAACTGCTTCCATATCTGCAGGTACTGTAAATGGTAATTTACCTGTCGGATTAAAATTCCCTCGTATGACGTCTACAATAGCATCTGGTGTTGTATTGAAAGTTGCAAGTACTGCATCAGCCCCCGGTTCGATTTCGTTAATTAGCCAAGGGTTTGTCATATTTATACCTAATATAGTTGTCTCGATTTCCTCTTGAAGCTCGAGAATACGTTCAGAGTCAATTCCTGTATCAGAATCTTTAATGAGTTCAATAGATGGCGGATCGTTTTCCGTGTCATCTTCTCTCCAGCTTAAGGCGGGCATTACAGCAATATACGCGTGTGTTGCCTCTTCAACAGATTCAACAATTTCAATGGATGGATCTGCTAGCGCAATCGAGTCTGCTAATCCCTTGCTCGATTCAATTGCAGCTTCTTCGTCCTCTTCAAAAACTTCTACATAAAGCTTGATGTCTTTTGCTTCCTTGTCCGTAATTGGCAGTACGGTTCCTGTTTCTTCATTTCCATTACGCAAAAGCACAATCGATTTACGGTGTGCTTCATCTGCTAATGCTTGTGATTCAGGGTCATCAGCGATTTGCTGAGCTAGTTCTGGATTGACATATGGATTCTCAAATAACCCAAGCTGATACATCTCCGAAAGCAAGAAAGAAATGGAATGGTCAATACTTGCTTCTTCTACTAGGCCAGTATCAATTGCTTCGAGTAATGGTTCGACATCTGTACCACCAGAGAAGATATTTGTTCCAGCATCAATCGCTTTTGCATAACGCTCTGGCTCTGTAAGATGTTCGACACCCCAAGGGCGATCACCATCTTTGATAATTCCTGTATCAGAGTTTACATATCCTGTAAATCCAAGTTCATTACGGAGCAATCCTTGAAGTAATCCTTTATTGTAAGCAAAAGCAACCTCTTCAAATTGCTCTTCCTCTGAATGCCAGAGATGCTCTGGTAATTGAACAGCACTTCCATCATTTACTGGTTTCGCATAATACGGCATGATTGAAGTTGTACCTGCTTCTATCGCAGCAACGAATGAAGGTAAATGATACGTATACAAGCTGCCTTCTGTTGGGTATACGTTGGTATTTCCCCATTCATGATGAGGGTCTGTCCCATTTAAGCGCGGGCCGCCACCAGCGAAGTGCTTAATTGTTAGGGAAACACTATTTTCATCTAATTCCTTACCTTGAAAACCTTCCACAATGGAAGTAATCATGTCAGATACAAACTCAGGGTCTTCGCCAAATGTACCATCTGTTCTTGTCCAGCGTGGTTCTGTCAGAACATCTGCCATATAGCCATAGATTTTATGCATTCCAGCCGCACGCCATTCCTTTGCAGCAATTTCAGCGAACTGTCGAGCGATTTCAGGATCCTGTGTTGCAGCAAGACCAAGCTCTCCAGGCCAAGTGGATAATTGCCCACCTGCTTCTGCATGACCATACGTCTGATTCGGATTCACATGGTTACGAGGATTGGAAGTCATCACTACTGGGATTCCCAAACGGGAAGCCTCACCAAGTTCTTGAAATTCATTGTTTCGAGCAGCCAAATCTCTTGGCTCTGGGTCATCACGTACGATAAAATAACGCAAATGATTATCTTGCAGATCGATGCGACTCGAATTGTCATTAAATGTCGAAATTAACATTAATCCAGCCTTTTCTTCAACCGTCATTTTCGACAATAAATCATCTACACGTTCCTCAACGGGTAATCTCCAGTCTTCATAAGAATCCAATTCTCCGTTTGCATTCAAATCCCTAAATTCTTTGCCATCCACTTCAATAGTTTCTTTAACTCTTGTCTCAACTACGGGGGTTTCTTGTTCAGCGTGCCCAATAGTAGGATATTGGCTCATAGGAAAAGAAATAAATACAATAATTAACATGAAAACAATACTTCTTGAATAAGCTGATTTGAACTTCAATTGATCTTCCTCCCTTAAACTTATTAGTAAGTAACTTGCTAGAATATACTCTTTGTCCTGCTAGTGGACTGGAAAATCCTCTCTCAGTAATCTTTACACCTTCCTTTAAAGTAAATTAAACAACGCTTCAATCTACGTGAACACCTCCCGAAATAGTAATAAAAACATGTTACGTTACTCTTTTTGATTAGGCACTTTCATTATAATGCTGCCAACCAGAATATATATTTGGTTGGTAAACAAATTAAGTAACGTACATACATATTAATTGTAAGCGCTTTAATAAGCAATGTATTTTCTTTATATTCTAAAAAATAAATAAAATTATTCACTACTTAAGAACTAAATATGATCTATTTGATTTTATATCACTTGATAAATACCTAGAAAAATAGAAAGAGTAAAGACTTTTTAATTTTATTGATGAGTCTTATTTATGAATAATCTTGAAATTGCTTGCGCTTACATATATGATATATTTGTTTGATGTATAAACAAATATAATGTTGCTCAATTGAATTTGGAGAGTAACAGTGGGGAGGGCAAAATGAAGCATTATTCAGTATTTAGCCATTTATATATCTTTTATTCCAGTGTCTTTATCATACATATCGTTAATGTGTTTATTGAAAGTGATACCCTTAATTACATCATCGGAATATTAGCTTTATTCATGTTAGTAATATCATTTATAGGTGCATCTAATCTGTTTAGAATACTTGGGATAGCATTTATTTTAATTGGAGGTACGGTATTTACAGCATCAGAGCAATCACTAATCGAGATCCCTGGCTTGCTTACATCGAATATGTCACTTTTAACTCTTTTAGCAATGCTGCCATGGATGAATAGTGTTGTAAGAAGTGGCCGGTTTGATCGCAGCTTGAATAATCTGCTAAATGTAAATGTTGCTGATTTGGGTAAGCTTTACCCGCGTGGATCGATTACAACCCTTACATTAGCAGCTTTCTTAAATCTATCAGCCGCCAGTATTTCTCAAGATGTGCTGCAAGATAACTTACGCACCTTATCTAAAAAGGTAAGAAATTCATTTATTAGTACAGCAACTCTTAGAGGCTATACGTTAGCACTATTATGGAGTCCATTAGAGATTTTATTGGCTGTATCAATCTTCACCACGGGTGCTGACTATGTTTCATTATTGCCTTGGCTTCTGTTGATTGCAGGTATTACATTTCTGCTTGATTCACTGTGGGGGCGTTATCATTATAAAAAATATACTTATGAAAGTCCTGAATCTTCAGCTGTTAGCATGAAGGAGATTGCGAAAAAAATTATTCATTTAATGTTTGCGCTTGTTGTGTTTTTAACGCTTGTGATTACGTTAGGAAATCTATTTGATATTGATTTCATTTTTACAGTAACAATTCTTATTTTCCCTTTTGCGTTTGTTTGGGCTCAGCTAATGAGGCGAGGGCGAAGTTTTTGGGTAATTGGCTGGAAAACATGGAAGCAGAAAACAAATACGATGCAAAATTTTGTTGTTTTATTCATTACATTGGCCTTCTTCGCAAATAGTATTAGCGGTACATTATTTTTAGAATTTATCCAGCAGCCGGTATTGGCTATCATCGAATATCCATTTTTTATTTTTGTTGTAATTCAGCTCATATTTATTTTTATGAGTATGTTCGGTGTCCATCCAATAGCGACGATTGGAATATTAAGTGGTGTAATCGCTACTTTGCTTGAAACAATGAATCCAATTAGTCTTGCAATTGTTTTAACAACAAGTGCAGTTTCTACATTAACAGTTGGCTCTTATGGATTAGTAGTTCAGTTAACATCGATGAACGTTGGGCAGAATCCATACCGAATTACTTTGAATAATATGCCCTATGCACTTATGTTTGGTGGCATAGGGTCCATAGTTGCTTACCTGCTTTTGTAGGAAATGATGCAGATAGTATAGGAATAACTTACTATCTGCTTTTTGATTCTTAATAATTACAAAAACAGAATTGCGCCCTGAAATATCTCACTATTTTGTGTATAAAAAACCTTGAAAATAAAAACGCTTTCATTTATAATGAGGATATGAATTAGTTTGTTTGACTAACAAATAATATTTTAGGGGGATATTAAATGGGAAGGAAAGCGGTAACATTTATCTCGATGTTGATTTTTGTAGCTATGTTGTTAGCGGCATGTGGGGGATCGTCTGAAGAAGATGGTACTGGAGATGCTAATGGAAGTACGGAAACAAAAACATTACGTTTAGCCGAAAATCATCCAGATGATTATCCGACTGCTATCGGAGATAAGGAGTTTGCTAGACTGGTTAAGGAAAAGACAGAGGGACGTTATGAAATTGAAGTATACTCAGGTGGGCAACTAGGTGAGGAGTCAGAAGTACTAGAGCAAGCACAATTAGGTACAATCGACTTAGCGAGAGTTAATGCAATCCCATTAACACAGTTCTCACAAGATATTGGGGTATTATCGATGCCTTACTTATTTGAGGATGAGGAAGCAAAGTGGGAAAAATTGAATGGTGAAGTGGGACAAGATCTTTTAGCGACATTAGATGGATCAAACTTAGTTGGACTAGCGTTCTATGATTCCGGGGAAAGAAGCTTTTATAATTCCGAACGTCCGATAGAAAAACCAGAGGATATGGCAGGGTTGAAAATTCGAGTGCAGAATTCTGAACTGGCAATTGACATCGTAGAAACATTAGGTGCTTCCGCAACACCAATGGAATATGGAGAAGTTTATTCAGCGTTGCAGACAGGTGTAATTGATGGAGCAGAGAATAACTTCCCAAGCTATTACACTTCCAATCATTATAATGTATCAAAATACTTTACCGTGAATGGTTATCAAGGAAATCCAGAAGTATTACTAGCTTCAGAAAGTTTATGGAATGAGTTAAGCGATGAGGATAAAGAAGCGTTTAGGGAAGCTGCTTTGGAATCGGTTGCAGTACAGCGTGAGGCATGGGCGGAACTGACGGAGGAAGCTAGAGAAGCTGTAGTTGAGGCTGGAAGTGAACTGATTGAGGTAGAGGATGTATCCGAGTGGAGAGATGCAGTTCAGCCTGTATACGATAAATATGGTGACCAATTCGGCGAATGGATTGATAGACTAACAGAATAAAGCATAAATCTATAGGGGAAGCGGGGGTTATCCTCATTCCCCTATTTTCATAAGGAGGATTATGATGAAGGTATTAAGACTAATTAAGCTTATTCTGGATCGGCTGCTATTGGTAGTTTCACTTGTGCTTCTTGCAGTCATGATTGTCATCATTATATACCAGGTTTTTTCACGTCAGATACTTAGTTCAACACCTTCCTGGTCAGAAGAATTATCACGAGTTTTATTTGTATGGGTAAGCTTTTTAGGCATAGCTTATGGGTTTAAAGAAAAGCTTCATATTGCGTTAGGTCTTGTTGTCAATATGATGCCCAGCAAAGTTCAGGATGTTTTTGATTACTTTGCTAAAGTGCTCGTTATATTTTTGGGTGTTATTATGATGTACTATGGGTGGAATTTTACAACATTGATGGGAAATAATATCATGCCCGGAACGGGGCTGCCTAGTAGTATGTTGTATCTGTCTATCCCAATAGCTGGATTTTATGTCACACTGTACGGCATATTGTTATTATTCAAGAAAGGAATGCATCAAGAGTTTGATGATGCAAATGAGGGGTGAGACGATGGAGATACTTATTTTATTTGGCAGTTTTTTCTTGATGTTAATTTGTAGGGTCCCTATCGCTCTCACATTGATTATTTCATCCTTGTTCACCGGTATTTATATGGGTATTGACCCAGCAGCTCTTGTACAGCGAATGGTTGGTGGATTGGATTCATTTGCACTACTGGCAATACCTTTTTTCATTTTAGCTGGGGAAATTATGAATGAAGGTGGAATTTCGAGAAGGTTAATTAATCTTGCTAATGTTATTATCGGGAGGATTAGAGGCGGACTAGCTATGGTAAACGTATTGGCAAGTACCTTCTTTGGCGGAATTTCAGGTTCAGCACTTGCTGATACTTCCTCACTCGGTTCAGTATTAATTCCGATGATGAAAAAACAAAAGTATGATACCGATTATTCCGTTGCAGTAACGATTTCAAGCTCCACACAGGGAGTAATGATCCCTCCAAGTCATAACATGATCATCTACTCAACTGCTGCGGGTGGTGTATCTGTCGGTGCGCTTTTTGTTGGAGGTCTTGGACCAGGGTTAATTCTTGGTCTTGCTATTATGATTTTAACTTACATGCTTGCTGTGAAACGAAATTATCCTAAAGGGGAGCCTATAAAGCGCGAAGAAATTCCGAAAATCGTTCGTGATGGATTATTAGGTTTATTTACAGTTGTAATTATTATGGGCGGGATTTTAAGTGGTTTCTTTACAGCTACTGAATCAGCAGCAATTGGTGCGCTTTATGCATTTATCATTACATTCTTTGTATATAGGGAGATACCTATTTCTAGAATGGGATTAATTTTGGAAAGAACGTTTCGAACATTAGCGATGGTTCTGTTTTTGATAGGCGCTTCGTCTGCTTTTGGCTGGTTGCTAGCTTTATTGAAAGTACCTGCATTAGTTTCAGATGCGCTATTAACTTTCTCACCTAATGATGCCATAACAATACTGGTTATCCTGATTATTTTACTTTTGTTAGGAATGGTTATGGATATGGCACCACTTATTTTAATTGCAACGCCAATCCTTCTTCCTGTTGCAACAAGCGTAGGAATGGATCCGGTCCATTTTGGAGTTGTATTAATTCTTGCATTAGGGATTGGACTTGTTACACCTCCGGTAGGTTCAGTGCTTTTCGTGGGGTCTGCGATTGGCCGAATATCGATAGAGAAGTCAGCAAAGGCGATGTTACCTTTCTATAGTGTAATGATTATCGTACTCTTATTAGTAGCATATATACCGGAAATCGCATTATTTTTACCAAATCTGTTTGGACAGTAAAATCAAATAAAAACACTGCAAACCATGCAGCATAAAGGTTTGCAGTGTTTTTATTTTTATAAATTCTATATAATAAACATTAAATTACTTGTTTTTTCTGCAATGAAAGTTAAAGATTACTAGATTTTGACACAATCTCCAGTGCAACATCATATAAAGGGGGACGCATAAATGAATCCAATAAAAAAATTATCTGCAGCTGATTATAACGAGATTTTTGAGTTATCCCAGTTTGCTTTTCAATATAAATTATCAGAGGCAGATTTATTAAAAAAGAAGGAAGAAGCAGAGCGACACATTATTTGGGGATGGATGGAGGAAGGCCGGATCGCTGCAAAGCTCCATTTGATACCGTTGTCTGTATATATTAACGGTAAGCATTTTGAAATGGGTGGTGTCAGCGCTGTGGCAACATGGCCAGAATACCGAAGGAATGGAATGGTAAAGCAGCTGCTTGCCCACGCTATAAAACATATGAAGAAAAATGGTCAAATGCTGTCGTATTTACATCCATTTTCAGTTCCGTTTTATCGGAAATTTGGCTGGGAAGTTGTGTTTAATGAAAAACACTACACAATTCCAATGGAAGCATTAAAACGTAAATGGGACGCAGCTGGCTATGTCCGGAGAACGACGGTGGATATCGAGCTTTTTCACTCTATTTATACTGATTTTGCCAAGCAATTGAATGGATCGCTAGTTCGTGACGAGAAGTGGTGGAAGCAGCGCGTTTTAGCGAAAGATATGATGATGTCGGTTTGCTATGATGATAATAATCGACCAGAAGGCTATATATTCTACAATGTAAAGGATCGGATTTTCGAAGTGAAAGAGCTTGTGTATCGTTCGTTAAATGGTTGGAAACTGCTTTTAAATTTTATTGCTAATCATGATTCCATGGCAAAAGAGGTCAAGATGACGGTACCCGAAAATGATATGCTTCCATTATTAATTGGTGAGCCACGCTTTAAGCAAGCAGTTGAACCATACTTTATGGGTCGTATTGTTGATGTACCGAACTTTTTGAAAAGCTACCCTTTTAATGAGGATTTACCCGATGCTACCTTGCTTCTGCATGTAAAGGATCATTTCTTGCCGGAAAACAGCGGGAGCTATGATATAAATGTGGAAAAAGGCAGTATCCGGATTTTTCGGTCAGATTCAGATACATATAAAACCGAAGGAATTCACTGTGATGTCCAGCAATTAACCTCGATTCTTCTAGGCTATAGACGGTCGCATGAGCTAGCGAAGATCGGACTAATTCAAGCAGATACGAATACGCTGGACATATTGGAAAAGCTTATCCCAGTAAATCAAACATTTCTTGCAGATTATTTTTAAGACAGTTTTTATTATGCATTAAGGAATCTAAAAATGGAATTCACCGGCCAAATCCGGTTTCACTTTATCGTAATGATGTTCTTTCCGGAAATGCCATGCCTCAGATTGCGGCTGTTCCGGAAAATGATTCGAACCTATCTGAGAGCTGTTATAACAACTTAATCCAAAAAATTTACCCTCTCGCCACGTTTCGACAAATTGCCACAATCCCTTCCAGGGACTAATTTCCTGTTGTGAGTCAGAAAAGACAAAATTCATAGAATTTCTTCAAATTGTACGTTAAAATAAAGTCACTACGGCAAGAGGAAAAGGAATGGGGTTTATGACATATCGTGTTCATTTATTTAGGCTCCTTTTTTCGATGGAGGATGATTTATTTCGCATTAAAAAAGCAGAACGCATACAGCAACTGTGGAAGGTGAGTGTTGTCCTCGTTCTTGCAGCGATTGCTGTCTATCTTTGGATGGCATATCTTGGATTAGGAACAGAACGTATTTCAGGTGTCGCAGTAACACTAAGTGATTTGACGTATGAAACTAGTAAGCTGTGGTTTCTGCTAGGGAGAGGGCTCTATGCCATTTTATTTGCAGCATTTATCTTATTTTTTCCAGGCTTCTTGTTTTATCTGCTTACAGGAATCCCATATCAAAAGCTAGTTATTATGCAGCAGATTGTCCTAGTTGTTATGCTGATGGAACGACTGCTCTGGATCCCACTTGTTATTGTTGCTGGGTTGAACTGGCAGGTTTCACCATTATCCTTAGGTATCATCGCCTCATACATAACGGAAGTGCCTTGGGTGATTTACTTTTTTGGGGCAATTACATTATTTCAGCTATGGATTATTTGGTTTCAAGTAAAATATCTCTCTGTATTTTCAGAAATGAAGAAATTCGTTATTGCGATTAATGTTATTTTATTGCATTTTCTGGGCTGGTGTCTTACAGCGCTTACTGCTTTTGGTGATGTTTACATATTAAGTAGGTGGTTTGGATGATGCGAAAAAGAATAGCCCCCATACTAATGGCTGTGTTTATTGTGGTGAATTTTTTGCTGGTGTTCTTAGATGATGAGGGAAAGGTGGAACGTATATCTTATATTAATGAATGGACGAAAAGCTTTGAAAAAGATATGAGGGAGAAGCTTTATAAACCTGGTGTGCTTCGTGCTGCAGGGAAAGAGCATGTATATTTCGACAATCAGCTTGGAAGCTTTCAGCAATTTCTTGTTGAAGAAGGAGAACAGGTAAATGAGGGAGATGCATTATATACATATCTTGTTCATGATTATTACGAAATGGAAGCTGATTTGATGAATCAAGCAGATCAGATTCAAGAAGAGATTTCGGCAATTGAACAGGCGATTTCGCAAATGGAAATGTATCAGATTCCGTCGGATGAAGTCGGTTCACCAAAAGCTGTCACCATTACAGAGGAGTTAATTGAATTAGAGTACCCTCAAACGTCAATGGAAGCCGATTTGTTGAGGGAGCAGTTTTTAGTCGAAAAAGAACTGGAATTGTCACAAAAAAGTGCACAGCTTCAGACGATTAATAATCAATTAGTCGAGCTGCGGACAACTGGAGATACTATTACTGTACAAAGCCCTTATGAAGGAGCAATTAGTCAGCTGGACGTAAATCTGGATGATCCAGTAATTACGATTCAAAATAAAGATGTGCTTGCAATTGGCGAATTGACAGAGCAAGAGCGTGCCAATATGGAGGAAGGGCGTATTGCTGAAGTAGCTGTTCATGAAATGGGAGTTCGCTTAGGTGGAGTCGTCGAGGAAGTTAGTAACACACCAAAGGAAATTGACATTGAAAAGGAGAGCATTTACCCTTTCCAAATTGTCCTTGAAAGAGAAGATGGTGCAGAGGGATTGCTTCCAGGCTATCATGTTGATATAGCCATAACGATGGAAGAATCGCTTGGTGCAACAGTGCTCTTTGAGAAGGCGATATTCACGGATGCTGTTTGGAAAATGACACAGGAAGGAAAAATTGCTAAAGAAAACATTGAAAAAGGCTTGCATGTGGATGAGGTTGTAGAGGTTTCTGCTGGAGTGGAGCAAGGAGAATTCGTTGCTGTTGGGCCATCGCCCTTTTTCCAGCATGGCGCTCACTTTATTACTCCATTAAGGACAAAGCAATTAACGGGTGAATCATTTTCGGATGCAAATTGGCTGGAGTATTTTGTAACAGGTTTATTGTCGAGGTAATTCTATAGGAAGCTTAATTAGGAATGAGGATAATTTATGAAGCTTCAACATCCTTTAATGAAGATAGGTGAACAATTAAATAAGAGTAACATTGAATGGGCGGTTGGTGGGTCACTATTGTTGCAACACTACCAGCTAATTGATTCGCCAAATGATATTGATATATTGGTTGCTGAAAAAGATACCGATCTGATCAGGCATACAATGAGTCAGGTTGGGAGAGAGCAAGCAGCTACTAGAAAAGACCCGTTTCGCACAACTTATTTTTATCAGTATGAGGTAGATGAAGCTGGAGTCGATGTAATGGGTAACTTCGCTATTGAACATAATCAAGGGACCTACAAGTTATTCTTTGATGCGAATCATATTGTTGATAGGAAGAATATTCAAGGCGTTTTTATCCCCTTATCAGCACTGGAGGATTGGTTTGTTTTATATCAGTTAATCCCGAATAAGCAAGAAAAAGCAGCGCGAATCGAACAATATTTTTATACGAATGGGATTACACAGCCCAATCTACTGTATAGAGCATTGGAACAGCCATTGCCTTTTATGGTGCGGGCAAGTATTAAACATATTCTAAGTCAGTAAAAGAAGGCTTGGAGATGATGCTCCAAGCCAGGTTCATTTTAAATATTTGCCGCTTTATGAATTTCTGTATTCTCTCTCGTGGCCTTTTGGTGATACATTACACTAAGGATAGCACCAACCATGAGAATAATAGCTGTTAAAAAGAACCAGATCATTAATACGATAATCCCCCCGAGGCTTCCATATGTGGCAGAGTAGTTCCCGAAATTACCTACATAGATGGAAAAGCCAAACGAGATAATCTGCCATAAAATACTTGCTGCTAACGCGCCAGGGAGTATATGCTTAAATGGAATTTTTTTATTGGGTGCAAATCGATAGAGGCACATGAGCAACACGGTAATAATAATAAGACTAATTGCATAACGTAACACTTGCAAGAGCCATGTCATTTCAGCGTTTATGCCAAGCAATGATATACCGAAGTCTAATAGAACATCACCAAAGACAGGTAGCAGAATAGCAGTAACAACCGCAAGAATCATGCTAAGTGTTAATCCAAATGCAATAAGACGGACAATAATAAATGATCTAGTTTCTTCGACATCGTATGCTTCGTTCGACGCTTTGATAAATGCGTTAATCCCATTTGATGCAGACCAAAGCGCACCAATGATACCGACGGTTAAAAGGCCGCCGCGCGGTGTTTCTACGAGACTGACGATATTTTCTTCCAAGACAGAAACCAGTTCGCCAGGCACAATTGAGCTAAAAAAGTCCATCGCATCATCAGGACTGATTTGAAAATAGGGAATAATAGCGAATCCTACGATTAATAGCGGAAAAATAGCTAAAAGAAAATAGTATGCTAAGGATGCGGCAAGTAACGTAACATTGTGTTGGTTGAATTTTTTCATAAATGCTTGTGAAAATTGTTTAACAGCAGCCATTCTGAGTCCTCCAATTCGTTAGTTACTGTTTCTATACCCATGATTTGCTCTTATCAATCTTTTGGATGCGCGCGTAAACGTTTTATTTATTAAAGCGCGTGGTATAATATAGTAGTGTTAAATAAGGAGGGACCATTACATATGGAAATCTTTTACGTCAGTATTTTGTTCGTTTCGATTGCCTTTGCAATTGTTGCCATTTATCTATCCTTTGTATTAAAACGTGTTGCAAATATGGTAAAAACACTTGGGACATCGCTTGAAGAGCTTGAACGGGAATTAGAATACATGACCCCGCATCTTAATCAAACATTAAATGAGTCAAGTAAACTGGTTGATGACATTCGAGAAAAAGTTAATGCTACAGATAGTGTCTTTGACTCGGCTGAAAATGTTGGGAAGTCAGTCATATCATTAAATGAAGTCTATGATGAAACAAGCAAGCAGCTTTCAGAGCAAAAATTAGAACAAAAAATGAAGCCATTTGTCGCGGGAATGACATGGAGCGAGGTCGCTATACAGTTATTTTCAAAATGGCAATCAGGAACAAAAGAAAAAAATGAATTGATCGTACAGCAGACGGACATTGTTCCGGTAAATACAGGAAAAGAGGGATCAAGATGACGTTAGTGGGAATTGGTGTACTGCTTATTGGAGTGGCGTTTCTTGTCTTAGCGTTCTTCATTGGACATGCTTTGAATAACCTTGCAGGTGTCCTGGGTGGAATAGATAAGACTGTAAAAGAGCTGCCAAAGCAATTAGATGATGTTTTTAAAGAAACAGGCAATATGATTAATGAAAGTAATCAAACGTTAGTTGATGTGAATGATAAGCTCAAGCATTTGAGCCCGCTGTTTTACGTAATCGGAGATGTCGGTAATGTGACACGTAAATTCTCTTCCTCACTAGTAGATGTAACTGACTCAATTAAAACGAAAACAGAAGGCGGTAAGGAAGTTGCAGAAGGCAATAAGCTTGGGGGCGTCTATGGCACCTTTGCCTTAGGATATTACTGGCTTAAAAAGCGTCAGGAACTGAAAAAAGCAAAAGGGTGAATAATTATGAGAGAAGGCAAAAGGAACTTCGTCATGCTTGCAAGCACTGTTGCAGGAGTTTCTCTTGGCTGGCTGGCGGTCGATTACTTATCGAAAAGGCAGCAGCAAGGAGTAAATAAATCGGTTTTCGAGCGCGTGAAAAATTTGGAAAAGAAACTCTATGCGGATGGGGCAATGCGAGCAAATGATATCAAGCGCATTAAGCAGGATGTAAAAGATGCGGTTGTTGAAAAATCCCTCTAGAAGAAGTAGAAAGAGACGAGTCGTTAAAAAATGACTCGTCTCTTATTTATTTTCAAGTTCTGACAAGCAGGACTTTCACATGGCAGATAAGAAAGTATAAAGTTTCTTATGCTGCATAAGAGCAACTAAGGCATTCGCCAAGTTTTCTAATGTTACTTCCTTGTTTTTCGAAAAAGAAAAAACCCAAGCGTTAATGCTCCGTATAATCCTTCAAGGTTTTTTCGTGTTGAAAAATCATTGGCATGCTGTGTATTTTGCTTCATATCTTCAACTGCATCCACCATTTTTGATGACAGCTGGTTAGCTGCATGTCCAGCATCTCCAACGATTTGGAAAATCGGGCTTAAATGTTTAACCTGGCTATTTACCTGATGTAATGTATCGATACCCGTTCCAATTGCTTCCGTTGTTTGGGAAGTTACGTCATCCACTGTTTTTGGGAGCTTATCTGTTGTTTTCTGTATGCTATTTAAAACACTTGCCAGCTTGTTCAGTGGTTTAATAAGGAAAACAACCAATCCAATAAATGCAACTCCAATAATGATTAAACCAATACCAATCCAAATCATACCATTTATTCCCTCCTATTCATTTGTCTATTTGTAATTAATAGCCTTTTTCAGTTTTCAGTAAACATTTCCTCATCTTTAGGATACCACAAATCGGTAGTCATAAACCCGTAACTTGTCCCATAAATTTAAGAATAGAATAGTTAAAATACGTGTTCATAAGGGTCGGGGAAATTTTGATCGGACTTTTGAACAATCTTTAGAGGAGCGGGTAAGATGGGGCGTAGGACGAAGATAATGTATTGGGTGCTTGGTGTATTTGTTTTAGTGTTTTTAATTCAATTTCCAATTACCCAAAATGATTTTGAAGCGAGTGGTCCATGGTCGCCGCCACTTTCCGGAAAAACAATTGTGATTGATCCGGGACATGGTGGACCGGATGGTGGAGCAGTTGGGTCAGACAAAACAGAGGAAAAGGATGTTGCGCTAGCTGTATCAAAAATGCTGCAAAGCTACCTGCAGCAAAATGGTGCAATCGTTTATTTGACGAGAGAAGAGGATACAGACCTTGCTGATGAGAGTACAAAAGGGTTGGCGAGAAGAAAAGCAGAGGATATCCGCAACCGTCTGGATTTTATCCATGAAAAAAAACCGGATTTCTTTTTAACGGTACATTTAAATGCAGTACCTTCCAGCCGTTGGAGAGGAGCGCAAACCTTCTATTACCCAGAATTCGATGAAAATGGGCACTTAGCAAAAATGATTCAAGAGGAGATTATTCGCAACCTGGATAATACAAATCGTTCACCATTAGTAATTAATGGGATCTATTTACTAAAGCATGCAAAGGTGCCGGGTGCACTTGTCGAAATTGGCTTTTTGTCGAACCCTGAGGAACAGGCATTACTGACACAGGAGGATTATCAGCGGAAAATGGCGGTGAGCATCTATGAAGGTGTTCTCAGATATTTGACAGAGGAAATAGAGGAGGAATAGTGAAACCGCCACCATAGTGCAAATCACTTAGATTTGACATGAAATATGTTATACTAAAACTACGTGTTCAAAAGTAGGTTAAAAAGGACCGGGAGTCGGCTAATTTTGCAGCGTTCTTTTGCGGGTATCGACACTAACACGTCCATTGCATTAAAGTTCAAGTCGGCGAAATTTTGGGCGGTGGAACGTATGCATTTAATACATGAGCAGACGTTCTTGCACGTAGGAAAAGGCGAACTGGCGAACTTCAACTTCCAAGGGATATGGTGACTTCGTCGTTCGACACAAGACACGGCGTTTAGTCAAAGGTCTTGCTCCCGGTGTGTCATTTTTACCGGACTTTTTGAACAAGCTATAGCAGATGCAGTACTTCATTTGTTAGTACATAAGATAAAGGGTGGTGGCTTACGATGTTAACGCAAGAAGAAGTGAAAGAACTGTTAAGTCCTGTTCAGGATCCTTTTTTACATAGAACACTGGAAGAAACCGGTGGGATTATCAGTGTAACGATTAAGGAGGACAAGAAGCATGTCAGCGTTAAAATTGGTATTTCAAAAACAAATACCGCTGAACAAATGCAATTGCAGCAGGAAATCGTTGGCATATTAAAAAGAAATGGTGCAAACACCGTCGGACTGCGATTTGAACAGTTGCCTGATGAAGTCATTCAAAAATATCAGCCTGCAGCAGAACAAGCGAAAGAGGCTTCACTTATGGGTGGAAACACCAATACGAAGTTTATCGCAATTGCCAGTGGTAAAGGTGGCGTAGGGAAGTCTACCGTAACCGTTAACCTTGCAGTTGCCCTCAGAAGACTTGGCAAAAAGGTCGGTATTATTGATGCTGATATTTATGGCTTTAGTGTGCCTGACATGATGGGTGTGGAAGAACGGCCTGTTGTTCGCGGCAAAAAGATTCTTCCAGTAGAACGTTTTGGGGTTAAAGTAATCTCAATGGGCTTTTTTGTAGAGGACAACTCTCCGATCATTTGGCGCGGTCCAATGCTTGGTAAAATGATTAATAGCTTCTTTTCAGAAGTGGAATGGGGCGATTTGGACTATCTGCTCCTTGATTTACCACCAGGAACAGGAGATATTGCAATGGACGTCCATGAGCTTCTGCCAACCTGTAAAGAGATTATCGTAACCACGCCGCATCCGACAGCGGCATTTGTAGCAGCAAGAGCAGGGCAAATGGCTCTGAAGACGGATCATGAAATTCTAGGCGTTGTCGAAAACATGGCCTATTTTGAAAGCAAGAAAACGGGTGAAATTGAATATGTATTTGGTGAAGGCGGCGGTAAAAAGCTCGCTGAAGTACTAAAAACAAAGGTATTGGGACAGTTGCCAATTCAACAGCCATATGAGGAAGAGGATATATTTGCTCCTTCCGTGTATCAAGAAGATCATCCGAATGGAAAACAGTTCCATAAAATTGCAGCTAAGGTGATTGCCAAGCTTGAAGATGAATAAAAGAGGGGGGCCCCCCTCTTTGTTGTTTTCCAGAATATAAAAGGTGGTAAGCGTAGGGTGTTTCTAGCTTCCCCCGCCACCGCCTCCACTTCCTCCACTGCCACCTTCCTCTTCTCCACCGGTGCTTTGGCCGCCACCTTGCTGTTGAGAACCTTGGCCACCCTGTTTTTTAGCCTGTTCTTCAGCAGCTTTTAACAAAATTTCCTGCATTTTTGCTTGGAATAATGGAGTTTCGAGCGTTTGTGTGATTGATTCCTCTAAGTGCTCTTTAAACTGCTGACTTTTTAAGAGACTGAGTATCTGATTGGTAACTTCAGGATTTTGTAATAAGTCCAGCATTTGTTTCTGGTAAGCTGCATCATTCATTAAGTCTTTCATTAATTTCTGCTGTTCTTCTGACATGGACTTAGCATAGCCTTCGACAAAACTTGGGTCCTCAAATAGTGTCGACCACATCTCTTTCCCCTTATCGGATACAAGGGTCTCATTAATTGATTTCTTCACCACATCAGATTGAATGACAAGCTCTTGCTTTAGCTTCTCATCGGACATTATTTCTGCTAACGCCTTTTTTCCATCTTCTGTTTGTAATATATCAACAACCATTTTCTTTGTTGCCTCATAGTCACCCTCTTTATGGGATCCACCTTCACCATTGCATGCAACAAGTAGCATGAAGGATATTGCAAGGAGTGTTAAACATACTTTGCGTAACATGTGATATTGTACCTCCTTCCTATATCCTTAATATGAGTGACAAATTTATAAAATATTCACTTGGAGTGGGAAAAATAAAGCGCTTCATGTTAGAATATGTCATAAAGGATGTACTATCAAAGTCGCGATTAGAAGCTGTGCTTCTTTATGAGAAAAGTTGTTCATTGCCGCAGATTGTAGGGGGATTTTATATTGAATAGTCGTAACTTGGTAAATTTTTTATGGAAAACGTTTATCATCGGGGGAATTGCAGGTCTTGTTGTTAGCTTCTTTGTAAAGCCTCAAGATTATGCAACATATTTAAAACCATTTGATTTTTTCGAAGTGGTTGGACTTATTTTGTTTTTTGGCGGACTGGGCCTGACTTTCAGTGTTGTTAGTATGACTGGTTTTTTCGCCTATTTATTTATCCATCGAATGGGATTGAATATGTTTCGTTCCTTTTGGCCAACTGTCCAAGTGCTCGTCATTGCATTTGTTCTATTTGATTTAGTATATTTTCCGTATCAAGCAGCTGATGGGGAGGTAGCTGTTTATTGGTATATGTTAGGTGCTGCAGCCTTGCTGGCATTTGGCTGGATTGTTTCCAAACGTAAAGCGAAAGAAACAAATCCAAAAGCGTTTGTACCAGCGCTATTTTTCATGGTTGTTATTACAACAGTTGAATGGGTTCCCGGATTACAAGTACAAGGCAGTGATTATGCTTGGTTAATGATCGGCCCTTTGCTGGCATGTAATACATATCAATTGCTTACCTTACATCGCATAACAAGAAAAGCAGGTGATAAGCAAACAAAAGGAAAAAAGACGAACAAGCTAACAGGAGAAGCAAAAGCTAGTAAAGCATAGGTATGAAGGAAACCTCTGATGGAAATTTAGTCAGAGGTTTTTTTAGAACTTATTTTATTCAACGGGATTTGTTTCAGCGTGTGCTTGGTTGATTAACTCTGAAATTGTTACGGGCTGGAACCCTTTGTTTTTTAATCCAGGTAAAATCGTCTTTAGAGCCTCTGCTGTCTGCTTAGCTGCATCGGAAGCGTGGAATAAGATAATATCACCATTGCTAGTGTCTTTCATTACCTGATCAACAATTACAGAAGTTCCAGGATTTTCCCAATCATTCGGATTAATATTCCAATGAATCACATCGAAATCCAGACTTTCCGCAAGCTCGATAACTTCTTCATTGAAATGTCCACTTGGTGTTCGCAAAAGGTTAACATCCTCATATCCAAGCTTTTTGAAAATATCACGAGCATACAGTAGATCCTTCCTTACTTGTTCAATATCTTGATCCAGATAGCTTTTATATCGATATCCCATCATTCCTAACTCATGGTCACCTTCTGAAATCTGCTCCAGTATTTTCGGATGACGTTCAGCCCATTCCCCGCTGACAAAAAATGTTGCTTGTACATTTTCATCTTTGAGCTGTTCCAAGATATCCAACGCTCTTTCTTCACCCCAGCTAATATTAAAGGTTAATGCAATAGCTGGTTCATCCGTGTTTCCCTTTGAAAGTGCAGTTGGTTTCTCATTCGAAAAAACAGAAATAACAGCATCCCTTTGTGTCCATATAAGTAAAGATGTAAAGAGGGCAAGTGCAATAATAATAACCCAGCCTTTTCGTCGTCTTAAGCCAATAACGTAAAAATGATTCATAACTTCTCCTCCCGTTTCTCCATTACTATTACTATTTATGTTTATGAGCATGAAGGAGAAATATGAACAAGCCTATCCGATTTATAATGAAGTCGATATAATGAAGAATTTAGCAAAAACAGGGATGAAAATAGTGGAAATCGGGGAATAGTAAGATTAGGCTAATACTGTGTGCACTTGGTGTGAGTTCGGGAAATACTATCCTGCTATATGGGAAGATAACCGAACAACCGACAAAATTCACTCCATGAAACGAATGATTGTGATGTACCTTTTCTGAATTTTTTCTGACCGGGTATATAGAGGACTGAAATAAATAGTGCATTTAAAGATGATACAGCTTTTAGAAACTGTTAAAAGTAACGGATAGGGCTGTCTAGATAGTAGATAAGGTTATGAGGTGAATGAAATGTTAGGCTTATTGATTAATGAAATGGAACAAAAAGAAATTGAATATCTATTAAAAAGAGAGCTTGAAGAGTTACTTTTAGATCTGGGTGACAGTAGAATTGATCATATGGTTAAGCGAGCAATGAGGGAAAGATACCGCAGCCTTTTTCAATTACTTCGTCGTGTAGCCAGTGACCAGGAATGTATGAAATATATGCCGAAGCGACAAGAGAATCAGTAAGTAGGAGAACTCCTCATCATGAAGTATAAGGAACATGTGAGGAGTTTTTATTATTGTGATGAAATGAATTTAGCTTAAGGGTCTAGATATAGATAGAAGATATAGATTAATCATAATTATTATTTTTTAAATTTTCCTATTGCCCAATTGTTTTTATTATGCTATATTAAATTCTGTTGTCGCTTGATAAAACATTTTCTGCGAAACGAAAAAAGTTTTTGTAAAAACGTGTTGACAACAAATTGATACCATGTTATATTATATTTCGTCGCAAAAAACGACATTATAATAAATTGATCTTTGAAAACTGAACAAAACAACCAGTATGTCAAGAAAAAGGAAACTCGTTTTTCTTTTTAAAACAAGTAGAAGTCAGCTTCTACAACAGCTAAGTATTACAAACTTTTTTGGAGAGTTTGATCTTGGCTCAGGACGAACGCTGGCGGCGTGCCTAATACATGCAAGTCGAGCGCAGGAAGCAAACTGACCCTCATCTGAGGTGATGTTTGTGGAATGAGCGGCGGACGGGTGAGTAACACGTGGGCAACCTGCCTGTAAGATCGGGATAACTCGCGGAAACGTGAGCTAATACCGGATAATACTTTTCATCTCATGGTGAGAAGATAAAAGACGGTTTCGGCTGTCACTTACAGATGGGCCCGCGGCGCATTAGCTAGTTGGTGGGGTAACGGCTCACCAAGGCGACGATGCGTAGCCGACCTGAGAGGGTGATCGGCCACACTGGGACTGAGACACGGCCCAGACTCCTACGGGAGGCAGCAGTAGGGAATCTTCCGCAATGGACGAAAGTCTGACGGAGCAACGCCGCGTGAGTGATGAAGGTTTTCGGATCGTAAAACTCTGTTGTTAGGGAAGAACAAGTTGGGTAGTAACTGACCCAGCCTTGACGGTACCTAACCAGAAAGCCACGGCTAACTACGTGCCAGCAGCCGCGGTAATACGTAGGTGGCAAGCGTTGTCCGGAATTATTGGGCGTAAAGCGCTCGCAGGCGGTCTTTTAAGTCTGATGTGAAAGCCCACGGCTTAACCGTGGAGGGTCATTGGAAACTGGAGGACTTGAGTACAGAAGAGGAGAGTGGAATTCCACGTGTAGCGGTGAAATGCGTAGAGATGTGGAGGAACACCAGTGGCGAAGGCGACTCTCTGGTCTGTAACTGACGCTGAGGAGCGAAAGCGTGGGTAGCGAACAGGATTAGATACCCTGGTAGTCCACGCCGTAAACGATGAGTGCTAGGTGTTAGGGGGTTTCCGCCCCTTAGTGCTGAAGTTAACGCATTAAGCACTCCGCCTGGGGAGTACGGCCGCAAGGCTGAAACTCAAAAGAATTGACGGGGGCCCGCACAAGCGGTGGAGCATGTGGTTTAATTCGAAGCAACGCGAAGAACCTTACCAGGTCTTGACATCCTCTGACAACTCTAGAGATAGAGCTTTCCCTTCGGGGACAGAGTGACAGGTGGTGCATGGTTGTCGTCAGCTCGTGTCGTGAGATGTTGGGTTAAGTCCCGCAACGAGCGCAACCCTTGATCTTAGTTGCCAGCATTTAGTTGGGCACTCTAAGGTGACTGCCGGTGACAAACCGGAGGAAGGTGGGGATGACGTCAAATCATCATGCCCCTTATGACCTGGGCTACACACGTGCTACAATGGATGGAACAAAGGGAAGCGAACCCGCGAGGTCAAGCCAATCCCATAAAACCATTCTCAGTTCGGATTGTAGGCTGCAACTCGCCTACATGAAGCCGGAATCGCTAGTAATCGCGGATCAGCATGCCGCGGTGAATACGTTCCCGGGCCTTGTACACACCGCCCGTCACACCACGAGAGTTGGTAACACCCGAAGTCGGTGAGGTAACCTTTTGGAGCCAGCCGCCGAAGGTGGGACTAATGATTGGGGTGAAGTCGTAACAAGGTAGCCGTATCGGAAGGTGCGGCTGGATCACCTCCTTTCTAAGGATTATTACGGAACCCTACGGGTTAAGGAAGGCCGATTAAGATCGCCACGTCCTGTGGCAATATCGGCATGACCTACATCCTGTAGGCCCGACATACTGTGTTGTTTGGTTCAGTTTTGAGAGATCAATTTCTTTCACTTATACTTAAAATAGATGGGCCTGTAGCTCAGCTGGTTAGAGCGCACGCCTGATAAGCGTGAGGTCGGTGGTTCGAGTCCACTCAGGCCCACCATCTATTAAAATATTTTATATTACGGGGCCTTAGCTCAGCTGGGAGAGCGCCTGCCTTGCACGCAGGAGGTCAGCGGTTCGATCCCGCTAGGCTCCATTTTTGTACCTTGAAAACTAAATAAGAGTAACAACGACATCAATATTTTTAATGTAAAGCAAGGCTAATAATTAGTACGCTTATTTACTGTAACTTAGTTAAGTGAATAAGGGCGCACGGTGGATGCCTTGGCACTAGGAGCCGATGAAGGACGGGACTAACACCGATATGCCTCGGGGAGTTGTAAGTAAACTTTGATCCGGGGATTTCCGAATGGGGGAACCCACTGTTCGTAATGGAACAGTACATGCATCTGAATACATAGGGTGCATGAGGTAGACCCGGGGAACTGAAACATCTCAGTACCCGGAGGAAGAGAAAGAAAAATCGATTTCCTGAGTAGCGGCGAGCGAAACGGAAAGAGCCCAAACCAGAAAGCTTGCTTTCTGGGGTTGTAGGACATTCCATTGGAGTTACCAAGGAATTCTTTAAACGAATCGACCTGGAACGGTCAGCCAAAGAAGGTAAGAGCCCTGTAATTGAAAAGGAATTCTCTCCGGAGTGTATCCTGAGTACGGCGGAACACGTGAAATTCCGTCGGAATCCGGGAGGACCATCTCCCAAGGCTAAATACTCCCTAGTGACCGATAGTGAACCAGTACCGTGAGGGAAAGGTGAAAAGCACCCCGGGAGGGGAGTGAAATAGAACCTGAAACCGTGTGCCTACAAGTAGTCGAAGCCCGTTAATGGGTAACGGCGTACCTTTTGTAGAATGGACCGGCGAGTTACGATCGTATGCAAGGTTAAGTGGAAGACACGGAGCCGCAGCGAAAGCGAGTCTGAATAGGGCGAATGAGTATGCGGTCGTAGACCCGAAACCGTGTGATCTACCCATGTCCAGGGTGAAGGTCAGGTAACACTGACTGGAGGCCCGAACCCACGTATGTTGAAAAATGCGGGGATGAGGTGTGGGTAGGGGTGAAATGCCAATCGAACACGGAGATAGCTGGTTCTCTCCGAAATAGCTTTAGGGCTAGCCTCAAGAAATAGAGTACTGGAGGTAGAGCACTGATTGGACTAGGGGCCCTCACCGGGTTACCGAATTCAGTCAAACTCCGAATGCCAGTTACTTTTACTTGGGAGTCAGACTATGGGTGATAAGGTTCATAGTCGAAAGGGAAACAGCCCAGACCGCCAGCTAAGGTCCCAAAGTATACGTTAAGTGGAAAAGGATGTGGAGTTGCCCAGACAACCAGGATGTTGGCTTAGAAGCAGCCATCATTTAAAGAGTGCGTAATAGCTCACTGGTCGAGTGACTCTGCGCCGAAAATGTACCGGGGCTAAACGTATCACCGAAGCTGCGGATTGTTCTTACGAACAATGGTAGGAGAGCGTTCTAAGTGCTGTGAAGTCAGACCGTGAGGACTGGTGGAGCGCTTAGAAGTGAGAATGCCGGTATGAGTAGCGAAAAAAGAGTGAGAATCTCTTTCACCGAATGCCTAAGGTTTCCTGAGGAAGGCTCGTCCTCTCAGGGTTAGTCGGGACCTAAGCCGAGGCCGAAAGGCGTAGGCGATGGACAACAGGTAGATATTCCTGTACCACCTCATGATTGTTTGAGCGATGGGGGGACGCAGAAGGATAAGGAATGCGCACTGATGGATAGGTGCGCCCAAGCAGTGAGAAAGTCAGATAGGCAAATCCGTCTGGCAATTTCAAGCTGTGATGGGGAGGGAAACTCTAGTACCGAAGTTCCTGATTTCACACTGCCAAGAAAAGCCTCTAGTTAGATCATAGGTGCCCGTACCGCAAACCGACACAGGTAGGCGAGGAGAGAATCCTAAGGTGAGCGGGAGAACTCTCGTTAAGGAACTCGGCAAAATGACCCCGTAACTTCGGGAGAAGGGGTGCTCCTTTATGGAGGAGCCGCAGTGAATAGGCCCAAGCGACTGTTTAGCAAAAACACAGGTCTCTGCGAAGCCGAAAGGCGAAGTATAGGGGCTGACACCTGCCCGGTGCTGGAAGGTTAAGGGGAAGGGTTAGGGCTTTTAGCCCGAAGCTTTGAACCGAAGCCCCAGTAAACGGCGGCCGTAACTATAACGGTCCTAAGGTAGCGAAATTCCTTGTCGGGTAAGTTCCGACCCGCACGAAAGGTGCAACGACTTGGGCACTGTCTCAACGAGAGACCCGGTGAAATTATACTATGCGTGAAGATGCGCATTACCCGCGACAGGACGGAAAGACCCCGTGGAGCTTTACTGTAGCCTGATATTGAATGTCTGTGCAGCTTGTACAGGATAGGTGGGAGCCTTGGACTCGTGAGCGCTAGCTTACGGTGAGGCATCCGTGGGATACCACCCTGGCTGTATGGACATTCTAACCCAGGACCGTGATCCGGTTCGGAGACAGTGTCAGGCGGGCAGTTTGACTGGGGCGGTCGCCTCCCAAAAGGTAACGGAGGCGCCCAAAGGTTCCCTCAGAATGGTTGGAAATCATTCGAAGAGTGTAAAGGCAGAAGGGAGCTTGACTGCGAGACCTACAAGTCGAGCAGGGACGAAAGTCGGGCTTAGTGATCCGGTGGTTCCGCATGGAAGGGCCATCGCTCAACGGATAAAAGCTACCCCGGGGATAACAGGCTTATCTCCCCCAAGAGTTCACATCGACGGGGAGGTTTGGCACCTCGATGTCGGCTCATCGCATCCTGGGGCTGTAGTCGGTCCCAAGGGTTGGGCTGTTCGCCCATTAAAGCGGTACGCGAGCTGGGTTCAGAACGTCGTGAGACAGTTCGGTCCCTATCCGTCGTGGGCGTTGGAAGTTTGAGAGGAGCTGTCCTTAGTACGAGAGGACCGGGATGGACACACCGCTGGTGTACCAGTTGTTCCGCCAGGAGCATTGCTGGGTAGCTACGTGTGGAAAGGATAAGTGCTGAAAGCATCTAAGCATGAAGCCCCCCTCAAGATGAGACTTCCCATCACTTCGAGTGAGTAAGATCCCTCAGAGACGATGAGGTTGATAGGTTCGGTGTGGAAGCGTGGCGACACGTGGAGCTTACGGATACTAATCGATCGAGGACTTAACTAACTTCTTTATTTGATGTCTGGTTTACTCTTATTTAGTTTTTAAGGTATAAATAATGTTATACCTTATTATGAAGTTGTCTGGTAGCAATAGCGAGGAGGCCACACCTGTTCCCATACCGAACACAGAAGTTAAGCTCTTCAGCGCCGATGGTAGTTGGGACTTTGTCCCTGCAAGAGTAGGACGCCGCCAGGCTGCTTTTTTCATATCCTGAATTTTTTACATAAGACTATTCCACAGTAGCTCAGTGGTAGAGCAATCGGCTGTTAACCGATCGGTCGTAGGTTCGAATCCTACCTGTGGAGCCAATTGCTTCCATAGCTCAGCAGGTAGAGCACTTCCATGGTAAGGAAGGGGTCGCAGGTTCAAATCCTGTTGGAAGCTTATTGATCAAAATAAGATAGCACTATTCCTAAATGATTAGGAATAGTGCTTTTTTTCTTGGAAAAATTTAAATAGTATCCGTTTATTTTAAAACACAAGGGGAAGAGAACGAGTAAAGGAGGAGAATTATGAGCAAAGAAAAGGGTAATGAAAAGCATCAACAGCTTGATCAGTTCCGGGTAAAAGATGAAGGTGAAGCACTGACAACCAATCAAGGGTTGAAAATGTCGGAAGATGAGTTTTCATTGAAAGCAGGAGAGCGAGGACCTACATTATTAGAGGATTTTCATTTTCGTGAAAAAATGACTCACTTTGACCACGAACGGATTCCTGAACGTGTCGTTCACGCAAGAGGGTTTGCAGCACATGGTGAATTTGAAGTCTATGAATCACTAGCTCCTTATACAAAGGCTAAATTCTTAAATGATCCCGGAAAGAAAACTCCAGTATTTGTTCGTTTTTCTACAGTCGCAGGTTCTCGCGGATCTGGAGATTTAGCACGTGATGTACGCGGGTTTGCGACAAAATTCTATACGGAAGAAGGAAATTATGATTTGGTAGGAAATAATATGCCTGTTTTCTTTATTCAGGATGGTATTAAATTTCCAGACTTTATCCATGCAGTTAAACCAGAACCTCATAACGAAATCCCACAGGCCCAGTCAGCCCACGATACATTTTGGGACTTTGTGGCGAATAATCAGGAAACTGCACATATGGTTATGTGGCATATGTCGGATCGTGCTATTCCAAGAAGCTTCCGGATGATGGAAGGGTTTGGCGTACATACTTATCGCTTAGTCAATGAAAAAGGACAAGCCTTCTTTGTTAAATTCCACTGGAAACCAGTGCTTGGTGTACATTCTGTTGTGTGGGATGAAGCTCAAAAGCTAAGCGGCAAGGATCCAGATTTTCATCGCCGTGATTTATATGAAGCAATTGAAAATGGCGATTATCCTGTCTTTGAGCTTGGCGTGCAAATAATTAATGAAGAAGATGAATTTAAATTCGATTTTGATATACTGGATGCTACGAAGCTTTGGCCAGAAGAGGAGGTACCCGTCCAAATTGTCGGCAAAATGACGCTGAATCAAAATGTGGATAATTACTTTGCTGAAACGGAGCAAGTCGCTTTTCATCCTGGCCATGTAGTTCCTGGAATCGACTTTAGTAATGATCCGCTTTTACAGACGCGCCTTTTCTCTTATACGGATACACAGCTGATTCGTCTTGGAGGGCCGAATTTCCATGAACTTCCGATTAATAGGTCGGTTCCCGAGGTCCACAACAACCAGCGTGATGGCTATGGGCGCCAAACAATCAATACAAGTTATGTGAGCTACCATAAAAATTCTCTTGCCCAAAATACACCACAACCGGTTAGTGAGGGTGAGGGAGGATACAGCCATTACCAGGAAAAGGTCGAAGGCCGTAAAGTCCGTGCACGCAGTGAAAACTTTAAAGATCATTTTTCTCAAGCCATTTTATTTTGGAATAGCATGAGCGATGTCGAAAAACAGCATATTATTAATGCATTCAGTTTTGAACTTGGAAAATGTAAGGAAGTATCTGTACGTAAGCAAGTTATAGAAATGTTCTCGAATGTCAGTCATGAGCTGGTAACCGCAATTGCAGAAAATCTTGGCTTGCCAGTTCCGGCGAAGAAGGAAATAACGTATACAAAGTCTTCACCAGCCCTAAGCCAAGAGAACACTGTGAAGAAGACAGATACACGGAAGGTAGCTGTCATTGCAGCGGACGATTATCCTGAGGATTTATCTGCAATGTTGGATAAATTAAAGGAAGCTGGCATAAACGCCGAGGTTGTAAGTGATCATCAGGGTACTATCCAAGGTAGTGACAATACAGAACTTCCAGTTGACCATACATTGATGACCGCTGACTCTGTTTTATTCGATGCTGTCCTGATTACAAACCAAAATGGCAAAACACCATTATTCAGTTTTGAAGCACCTTACTTTATCAAGGAAGCTCTTCTGCATTATAAACCAATCGGTGCCATAAAAGATGGAGCAGCTATCCTGGAGGATTTGGAAATTTCCGGTCAGAGTGGTATTGTCATTGATAACAGTCAGCAATTTATAGAAGCAATACGTATGGCTAGATTCTGGGATCGAGACGGCAAAAATTAAAAATAAAATATGAATTGATAGTAATGCCCCATATACGATTCTACATATCATGTATGGGGCATTTTATCTTTTTCTTCGAGAATTTCTGCCATCTCTATAAATACTCCTCTGGAAAATCCGACTACAATATGATCTAATTAGCGAAATAAAATTGATAATATAAAAATGTAGTTCTTAAGTACCAATAAAGTTAACTAATGGTATAATTGGATTAGATATTATCAAATGGAGAATTAATGTGGAAATACATAGATTATCCAATTGGGTATCAGATATGATTACGGAACAAATAAATTAGCAATCTAAAAAGAGCTTTACTTTAAATTAGTAAATATCTAAGAAGTAGAGTTCCTTTCATGATGAAATTCAATAAGGGTATGGATATTAAATTTGAACTATGCGAAGCACCGAAACTATTACCGGGTCATATCTCAACGAGCAGCATCAGCAAAATACAAGAAAGAAGGAATTTATAGTGGGGGCAAAGGAAAAGAAAAAAAGATCGATAGGATTTAATTGGGTGCGCCAAAACATATCAACAAAAGTAGCTGCAGCACTTTTTATAGCGATATTTATCGTATTTTCTGCAACGGGGTTTTTAATACACATGTATACAAAGACATTATTAGTTGAAAATGTTGAAACTGATTTATCGACTAAAAGTGATGCAATCGCTTCGCAGGTGGATAGCATGTTCAAGGAAAAAACAACGATTGTGCGACAAATGGTTACAAATCAGGAGATTGGCAGATACTTGAATACAACTGATTCCAGAGACGAAGCTTTAGAAAATGATTATTATGAAGGAGTATTGCAGTCGCTTAATGAAGTTGTTGAGATAGATGATTCGATTGCAATGGCATGGGTTGCCAGCAATAAATCTAATTTTTTAATCGGCAGTAATGATGTTTTATCTGATTCTAGCTTTGATATAGCAAGCAGACCTTGGTATGAAGCTGCTATAGCAGAGGATGATGTTTATTTCACGGAACCGTACATGGATGAGGTCTTTGGAAAAATGATCTTAAGTGCAATGAAGCCAATTAAGGAAAATGGCGATACAGTCGGTATTGTTGCAATTGATATATTTATGGATCAGTTACCAGAGTTTATGCAATCTTATAAAATGGGTGAGAGCGGATATTCCTTCTTAATATCCAGCGACGGAACGGTATTATATCATCCGGATGAAACATTAATCCTTGAAGAACAGCTGCAATCTATGTCTGGTGAATTAGGGAATATAGGCAATAAAATGATCGCAGGCGAGACAGGTCTTCAATTAGCCCAAATAGATGATAGTTTAGAATATATTGGGTATTCACCAGTACATACAACAGGCTGGTCTATTGGTACAGCCTTACCAGAAGAAGAAGCTTTAAGCGAACTTGAGACGTTTACATTGATGATGATCTTGTTTTTTAGCATTGCCTGTTTAATTCTTGTTGTAGTAGTAATTGTTCTCTTAAAACATATGTTAAAAGATATACCTCAAATTACTAAGGTTATGAAGAATTTAGAATTAGGTGATTTAAGGAAAACAGAACTGCAAGCTAAGTCAGATGATGAAATAGGTCAATTGGTAAGCTCTACAAATAAGACGAATGAAACACTGCGAGAACTTGTAATGAAAATAAAAAATGTATCTGAAACGGTCAGCAGTAAAAGTGAGGAATTAACGCAGTCTGCAAATGATGTGAAGACTGGATCTGAACAAGTGGCAACTACAATGCAAGAGCTAGCGTCTGGTTCAGAGTCACAAGCAAATACAACAAGTGACCTTTCTTTCTTGATGGCAACTTTCAGAACAGATACGGATCAAGCATATACAAACAGCAATCAGGTGTATGAATCTTCTAATCAGATATTAAATCATACCAATGAAGGCAGAAACTTAATGGAAAAATCAACGGAACAAATGGAAACGATTGATAGCATTATTTATGATTCTGTTCAGAAAGTAGAAAACTTAGATTCACAATCTCAGAAAATCTCAGATCTAGTTTCTGTTATTAAAGATATCGCTGATCAGACGAATTTATTAGCTCTGAATGCCGCAATTGAGGCTGCCCGTGCTGGAGAAAGCGGAAAAGGCTTTGCAGTTGTTGCGGATGAGGTCAGAAAGCTTGCCGAACAAGTTGGATCATCCGTAACGGGGATTACAGATATCGTCGAAAATATTCAGAGGGAAACAAGTCAGGTTACGAACTCTTTACGTGATGGATATAAAGAAGTTCAACAAGGAACAAGCCAAATAAAGGTAACGAGACATACATTCCAAACGATAAGTACATCCGTTAAGCAAATGGTCAATGATATTAAAACGATTTCTGATAAGTTATCTGCTATCTCTGATACGAGTGAAAACATGAATACTTCTATCCAGGAAATTGCAGCAATATCTGAAGAATCTGCGGCAGGTGTTGAGCAAACCTCGGCATCTTCGCAACAGATTAGCAGTTCAATGGAAGAAGTTGCACTAAGTTCAGACGAACTCGCTAAATTAGCCGAGGAATTGAATGAATTGATACAGCATTTTAGGAGCTAAAGAGATTATAAGATGAGCCCAAATAAATGGCTTTACATGAAAAAACAACACTATTTTCCTTTAAGAATAGCGTTGTTTTTTCATGCTCCGTGGTATGGCGTAGTCATACTATTCCCATCCCAGCAGTAGTTGGAAGTGGTTTATCGGATTAGATAAAGAAGAGGCTGTGCAAGTAATGTGTAACGATAACTTCTGCAGGGATTGGATATATTTCATGGACTGCTGGTGCTGTCATTGCGGCTCTTGCATTGAATAGTACAATTGATACTTTAATAACAGGTAATAGTGGAGCCCAATTCCCATTAGAAATACGACAGTTTGTTTATTTAGCTGAAGAGCCTACTATGACCTATGGTGGCTATGCAATCATTGAAGTTTACAACGCAGATACAGGCGATTATGTACGGTCAGAAAGAGTAGATATTGCTAAGAATGATATATAATAAAAAAGGTAGACAAGATACAGTTCTTGGAGGATGGGTTCATTTGTTTCTTTGATTAAGAAGATACAATTGTAATGTTGTAAGTTTTTGTTCTTCCTCTCTCCTGTATGTTTGTTTACCAGTTTCGCATAGTTATAGCGGTGCATAAATGTTGAGATTACCATAATCCACTGGAAGTCGTTTGTCATTAAAAAATTGCTATCAACTTGTTGAAGAAGTTAATAGCAATTTTTTATATACGATCCTATCGATGACGTTGCTAGCTTTGATTAGCCAATCCATCCCAATAAAAGTCTACAATCTGATTTACTAAATCATCCAGCGATGTGAATGAATTTTTAAATGCACTATTCATATTGTTTCCGGTTGTCACCATGGATACAAATAGAAGAGCACCTAAGCGTGGATTGCTCCCGGGAATTTCTCCCTTGTCCATTGCTTTTTTTAATGCATGTTCCAACTCGTCATACATTTTTTGCTCCGCTTCCTGCATCAATTGCAGCTGCTCCTCTGATAAAGAAGTCTTTGCTTCCTTCATAAATGAATTAATATCAATATCCACTGTCGCTTGTAAATGGCCTTTGGCAAACTGAAATAACTGCTTTTTCAATGGCTCATCGGTTGAAAGAATTGCTACAATTCGCTCTTGAATGCGAGTCATTAATTGAACCATCGCATCCGTGAAAAGGTCTGCCTTTGTTTTGTAATAGTAATAAACTGTTGCTTTTGTGACATCACATTGTTGGGCAACATCGTCCATGGATACTAATGGATAACCTTTTTCTAAAAACATAGCGGTTGCGATATGTAAGATCGTATCCTTCGTTGATGTTCCATCCTGTTCTTTACGAGGTCTACCTAATGTTCGATGTTTGCGTTGCATCATGAATCCCACTCCAAATTCTTTAAACTACTGTCCTTATTATACCATAATTTAAATAAGACTTGATTAATTAACCGACTAGTATATATAATTACAAGGTACATGATTTTAAATGCACCAGAAAGGATGAGATTCGTGAAAGGTCTTTTGAAAAATTGGGGCGGTATTGTTGCAAATACCAAAACTCGTTGGGCGACCTTGTTTATTTGGGTCTTATTGATTGGGATATTTTCATATATTTGGCCGCAAGTCAACGATCGGGAAACCTCAGATACACAATTATTGCCAGAAGATACGATGTCTGTTGAGGCTGGTAAAATTACAAATGAAGAATTTTCTAATGATGCTGGAACGCCATTGCTTTTAGTTTGGCATCGTAATGGAGGACTAAGTGATTCCGATTATGAGATGATTCAATCTCTTTATCAGGATCTAAATGATGAACCGGTTAACCATCAAACATTTATCCCGCCGTTTCAGGATGCTCCTGTTGAAGCAATAAAAGGAAGTGCCTCTGAAGACGGGGAAGCATTGACAACCCCGGTCTTTTTTGATGAAGCTGCAGCAACAAAGGAATTACAAACAGCTCTCGATCAACTGGGAGTTAAAATAAAGGATATATTCGGCAGTGAAGTGCTGGAAAATGAATTAGGAGATTCTGGACTGCACGCGCGTTTCTCCGGACCTGTCGGAATTCAGACTGATACAGTCTCCTTATTCAGCAATGCAGACTTTACTTTGTTAATTGCAACAGTATTGATTGTATTTATCTTACTTATTTTATTGTATCGTTCACCAATTTTGGCACTTGTTCCGCTCGTTGCAGTCGGGATTGCCTATGGAATCATAAGTCCACTGCTTGGCTTTTTTGCGGATAAAGGCTGGATAGTTGTTGACGGGCAAGCAATATCGATTATGACGGTTCTCTTATTCGGGGCTGGAACAGATTATTGTTTATTTATCATTTCACGTTATCGAGACGAATTGCGACACGAACGGGATAAACATATTGCATTAAAACGTGCAATCAGCGGTACAGGCGGTGCCATTATGATGAGCTCCCTGACAACTGTTTTAGGCCTGCTGTCACTTGGATTGGCATATTACGAATCCTATGATCGTTTTGCGGTACCTTTTAGCTTATCAATATTTATTATGGGAATCGCAGCATTGACTGTACTTCCTGCAATTTTGGCCTTGCTCGGACGTTTTGCTTTTATTCCATTTATCCCACGTCCTGAAGAAATGATTCAGGAGATAGAAGAGAAAAAGGGCAAAAAACTGCGTCGGCCAAAGCCAAGTCATCGGTTTGGGAAAAAGATTGGAAAAGTAGTTACAGAAAAGCCATGGACGATTATTCTTGTCAGTGTCATTATTCTCGGCGGACTGGCTGTTTTTGTACCAAAAATGCAATATACGTATGCTTTATTAGATTCTTTCCCGGAGGATATGCCATCACGGGAAGGATTTACATTAATTGCAGACCATTACCCTCCAGGCGAAATTGCCCCTGTTAGTGTGATCGTCGATACAAATGGAGCGGATGTTTCATTGCATGAGGAATTGGCAGACCATCCTTATGTTGAAATAGTTGATGAACCTGTGGAAGGATCGGAAAATAAGGATATGCAAGAATGGCAAGTGACACTTGCGATTGACCCATACTCCACGGATGCAGTAGAAAGCATTCCAGAGCTTCAGACTATCGCAGTGAATGCACTAAGCGATGCTGGTGTATCCAATGCAGATGACTTGGTATGGCTGGGAGGGGAAACTGCGACATTATACGATACAGACCAGATAACCAATCGGGATCAAGGGTTAATTATACCTGCTCTTCTGCTTATTATTGCAGTATTGCTTGTGATTTTTCTAAGGTCTATTGTGGCAATGGTCTACCTATTATCAACTGTTATTATTTCGTATTTGTCTGCGCTCGGTTTAGGCTGGATTGTCCTCCATCATATTTTTGGAGTCACAGAAATTCAAGGATTAATTCCGCTCTATGTGTTCGTCTTTTCGGTTGCTTTGGGTATAGACTACAACATATTCCTTGTTTCTAGTCTATGGAGCAATCGAAAAGAAATGCCGTTGAAGCAAGCTATTTCCAAAAGTGTTGCAGAAACAGGCAGTGTAATCAGTTCAGCTGGACTAATTTTAGCTGGTACGTTTTCCGTATTAGCTGTAATGCCTTTGCAGGTTCTTGTACATTTCGGTACGATTACTGCAATCGGAATATTGCTTGATACGTTTATCGTCAGACCACTGCTTGTTCCTGCTATTACCACCGTCCTTGGGCGTTTTGCTTTCTGGCCTGGTAAGCTATGGAAGCTTCGGGATGATGAGAGTTTAAAAGATCGTGTGAATGACTGATAACGACAGAGCTTGGCTGCTGGCAGAGATGTCAGCAGCTTTTTATAAGTATCAAATCATACAAGCTAATTAATTTGTGGTAAATAACCTGGAGTGGTATGATATTATATGCTTAAATTCGCAGTTAACAAATAGGAATTATAATATTAAGCAGGGGGTTATCTTAAGAGAAAAATTGAAATGTGTTTTATATTGGGGAGTAACGGAATAAATTATGATTGGGGACAACTAGAAGTGTAGATTATAATCAATCTAATAAAATATAATCACTAGGAGTGGTTCAATTGAAAAAAGCATTACTATTTATTTTACTTATTTCAGGTTTATTGGTTATAACTGCTTGTGCTGGTGACGGAGCAGATGAAACAGAGAATACAGAGGAACAAAAGGATCTGACAGTTGGATTAGCTTCTGAACCAGTATCGCTGGATCCGCATGCTGCAAATGATGATAACTCCTTATATGTGATGAATGCCATCTATGATACGCTGGTTGAACAAAATACAAACTTGGAGATTCAACCAGCCTTAGCTGAAAGTCTTGAACAAATTGAAGGTACTGTCTGGGAAGCAAAGCTTAGAAAAGATGTTAATTTCCATGATGAAAGCGCATTTAACGCGGAAGTGGTAAAAGCGAACCTGGATCGCGTTCTCGATCCCGACATGGGCTCACCTCTCGCCTTTTTATTCGATATGATAGATTCGGTCGACGTAATTGACGAATATACGGTTCATATCCATACAAAATATCCTTTTTCAGCATTGCCATCTCATTTGGCACATCCAGGCGGTCATATGATCAGTCTTGAAGCGATTGAAAAAGATAATGAAGCAATCGCCAATGGGGCAGAACCGTTTGCAGCAGTTAATGAGAACCCAATTGGTACTGGATATTTCAAATATGATGAGCGAACAAGCGGTGAACAAATTAAAGTTGTAAAGAATGAAGACTATTGGGGAGAGCAAGCCGGTGTAGATTCAGTAACCTTTAAATTTGTGCCAGAAGATTTAACACGGATTGCAGAGCTGCAAACGGGTGATTCGGATATCATTTATCCTGTAAATACAAGCAATATTGATGAAGTGGATACGAATGAAGGTACACACGTTAAACAATCAGACAGTGCAAGTATGTCCTATCTTGGGTTTAATATAGAAAAAGAGCCATTTTCAGATCCTAGAGTAAGACAGGCAATTGCAAAAGCAATTAATAAAGAAGAAATTACCGAAGGGGTGCTAAATGGCGTTGCCTTACCAGCAAAAGGGCCACTTGCCCCGACCGTGTTTGGGTATGATGAAGAGGTAGATCCGATTGATTATAATGTTGCTGAAGCAAAGGAACTATTAAAGGAAGCGGGCTATGAGGATGGTTTCAATGCTACAATGATGACCTATGATACAAATACATCAGATATTGCGCAGGTTATTCAAGCAGAGCTAAAGAAAATAGGTGTCGATATTGATATTGAAATGACTGAAGTAGGAACTTATTTAGAAGTGACAGGTAATGGTGGTGTCGATATGTTTATCGGAAGCTGGGGAACTGTAACCTTGGATGCGGATTACGGGTTATACCCAATGTTCCATTCAGCTAATGCCGGGAATCCAGGAAACAGGTCTTTCTATGCAAATGATGAGGTAGATGCATTACTGGAAGAAGCAAGACAAGAAGGAGAGGAAGGGGCAAGACTGCAACTATATAGCGAGGCACAGCAAATTATTGTGGATGAAGCTCCGATCGTGCCGCTTTACCATTCTGTATTGCTAGCTGGTTTGAGGGATGAAGTGAATGGGTTTTATCAGTTTCCAAGCAGTTTCCCATTTTTGCGTGATGTATCGGTAGAGTGACCGGATTTATACAAGGATAAAGAAGTCTTCATCCCTAAAGGTGAATAATTAAATCCTAATGAAGCTTATAAAAAATCATCCGAACCAGTTCGAATTCTAACTGGAGAATTAGTTCGGATGATTTTTTATTTTACTGCGTAACCAGCATACTTTTAAATGCTAGTTGGTGAAAATCTGATCTAATTAAGTACCATGACATCAGTAGCTGAAGGCAATTGGTGGGAAAAACCTAAGGTTTGAGGTCCTATAACAAAGTAACTCGAAGAAGAGTGCGAGCAATTTAACAGGTAACGTTTCTCCTTTCATGATTTACGTTATGCTACGTAAATTGTCAGAAAGGAGAGTAGTTTAATAGTATAAAAACTTAAAAAAGTGGATAACTATATTATTCTTGTATATCTTGAAGTATTTCTTCTAATTTTTGGAGTGTAAATTGAATCATTCTCCCATATATATTTAAAATATTTTGCCCGTAATTATCTCCGGGGACTGCCCATTTTCCGTTTAATGCAATCCAGCTTTGAGCAGATCCTCTAGTCATCATGTTAAAGCGAGGGTCAACTAGTGGATATTTATCTGGTAATGGATCAGTGGATGCATATGCAAATAAATGCTGGATATGAGCGAGCACACCTTCTCTTGGTGTATCGAAACTTGCACCAGGATTATCTGGCCCAGTAGCTCCTAATCCACAAAAGTTGTTTTGTTCAGACTGTACAACACCAGTAAATCGCAAAAAGTCTGTTTCATGCATTGCCTGGGCAAAGGCGATATCTCCTCTAATTCCATAGTAGTTTCCAAAGGTTAAATAATAGATTCCTAGCTCAATAGCATGTGGATGGATATCTTTAACACACTGATCCATTAGTTCTGATGTTAGAAAAATCTGTCCTAATATAGAATAACCAGAAGTATCTTCTTCGTTTTCAGTAATAATGAAGGCATCTTCAATTCCTGCATTTTTGACCTCGTTCAATCGACTCTCCGCATTTTTTTGGTTCGAAAAAGCACCAGCTTGAACACGGTACCATTGCTCACCAGAAACTGTAATGGTTGTAACAAATGACTCGATACAATGTGAATCCAAGTAAGCTACTCTTTTATCTGCGTTTTCTCTTGATTGGAAGGAACCAGCTATTACTTTATAAATGGCTTCAGAATCATTTTCCTTTCTCTGAAGATCAAACGCTTTCGCTAAGCCGTTCACATGACCTAGTGCAACATTTTCGCGCCATGAAGATTGTTTCATTAAATTTGCGTCATGTGTGTTATCAATAAATCCATTTTCTGTTAAGAGTGCTGGCATTGATGTTTCACGTAAAACATGGAAATTTGCTTTTTTCTTTCCGCGATTTGTTAGACTGTTTATTTTAGTTATCTCTGTATGCAAACTAGCTCGGTATGCAGCAGTCTGTGAAGAATCGGATAAACTACTGTGAATATAGTCTTCATATCCATTAGCAGAGCCGTTAGAGGCATTGCAATGAATAGACAAGTAATAATCAGCTCCCCAAGAATTTGCTTCATTTGTTCGCTGTTCTAGACTCTTACTGCTATCATTTGTACGGCTCATTTGTACTTCAACATCTTCATAATCAGCTAGTAAAATGTTACGAATTCGAAGAGCAATATCTAAAACAATATCTTTTTCATTTATTCCATTGCCCCTTGCTCCTGTATCTGATCCACCATGGCCTGGGTCTACATATAATTTCATACAACTACCCTCTCTTTCATAAAGTTTAATTCATTACTATAGTATGAAAAGTAACAAATTGGAATTGGATAAATTGTTCATTATGCATGAAATTGTGCAGAATGCTGACGCTTAAAGTAATATACTGATAGCAAACGGTGCTAATGTTTATTAATTTATTGGTGGTTATTGCTTCCTTTGTAAATGAAGTGACATTAATCCCCACTGCTGTGTTTAACTGCATTTTCAGGGAGACATTTGTCGAAAGGATAGTTACAACTTTCTGCTGAATACGAGTCATTATCTTAACCAACGCACCTGTAAAAAGGTCTGCTTTTTTAACATTAGCGAAATAAATGGATTTTATCTAGCAGCTTCCTTTACTTAGTAATGTGACAATCGAATGATAGAGAGTTGAGTAAATGTTATTTTAAAATAATATTGACTTTTCCGTTATTAAGGTGTAATTTTAATACAATTGAATAGTTGAACTTCTTATCAAGAGAGGTGGAGGGACATGGCCCTTTGATACCTCGGCAGCGGGCTCAATTTATGAGTACTGTGCCAATTCCATCAGACACTGGTCTGAAAGATAAGAAGAGGTGCCCTGAATTTATCTACCCTCTTCTTATGGAAGGGGGTTTTTGTTTTGGCTTTGTAATTGAATATTGGTGGTTTGTAATAAGGTGATTTAAATATTAAGGGAGTGACTGATTGTGACAGAATATGGTGTATGGACAATTATACTGGCATTAGGATATACATTTGCACTAATTACTGCAGGACAAATTGCTAAAAGGCGTGTGACAAAGAAAGATAGTTATTTTGTTGGAAATCGGAATTTTAATAAATGGATTGTTGCGTTTTGTATAACTGGGTTATTTTCAGGATCCACATTCATTTCTATTCTGGAATTATCCTATTTAACAGGTATTTCCGCAATCTGGTATGGAGTAGCGGAAATGGTTCAAATATTTATTATTGCTTTGTTGATTATACGTTCTTTCCGGAAAAAGATGCTTGTAACAGTTTCTGGCCTGATAGGAGATACATATGGAAGAACGGCAAAAGGCTTATCGGGAGCCATAACAGCATTCGCATTTCCAATGTGGTCTGTTGCCACTGCAATCGCATTTGCTTCAGCATTTCATGTGTTTACAGGTATTTCATTAAGCTTATCCGTTGCGTTTACTGCTATTTTACTTTTTATCTATCTGCAAGCTGGGGGCATGTGGTCCATTGCTTTTACACAAACGATGAACATGTTTGCATTCGGATTAATGATCGTGATTGGACTTATTGCTTTTTTCATCAATCCAGGATTTTCAGGTTTAGCTGCATTGAACATGGACCGTCCAGAAATGTTTAACTTTGGAAGTGTCGGTCTGCAAGTGATTGTCGTTTGGTTTGGTACTTTTCTAGTAAACGTCATTCTGGCTCAGGCTGCTTTCCAAATGGCATTGTCCTCCCGCTCGCCAGAAGAGGGTCAAAAAGGACTTGTCATGGCAGGATTCATGGCGATTCCATTTATAGTCGGTGGAGTTATCTTCGGAATATCTGCTGCTACCGTTGTGCCGAATGCATCCACTGGACTTATTGCGATTCCGCAGTATCTGATGGAAGTATTGCCTGCTCCATTGGTAGGTTTGTTTTTCCTTGGTGTATGGGGCTGTGCACTTGGGTGGGGTGGTCCATGTCAGTTCTCAGGTGCGACAAGTCTTGGGCGTGATGTAGGAAGTGCGATTAAACCAAATGCAACAGGAGATCAGCTTATTAAATATACGAAAATCTCGCTGCTGCTTTTAACTGGTCTGATGATTGCTTTTGGCTTATTGCGAACAGAGCAATCCGCATGGTGGAATGTATTTGCTTGGACGATACGAAACAGTGCAACGTTTGCACCAGTAGTAGCTGCGCTATTCTGGCCTGTAGTAACAAAGCGAGCTGTTGTCGCTTCATTGTTCACAGGGTTTTCTAGTGGTCTGTTATGGTATTACCTGGGCGGCTGGCATCCACAGGAATTTTATTTAAACATACACCCAGTTTGGATTGGAAGCTCGATTAATATCCTGACAATTACGTTGGTAACACTGGCTAATAGAAGAACGAATCTAACATTGCGAAAAACAGATCGCTTTGGTTACGTGGGGTTAACTGGAGGAGTTATTTTTACACTGGTGAATATTTTATATTTTGAACAGGCGTATAATAATGGATTGTTTGGGCTGTTTATGTTTGTAGCTGTATTGAGTTATTTCATAGCGGCTATACGGTTTGTGAGATTAGAGGAGCGAGGAGCAGTAGTTTTAGAGGAGCAGGAATACGTTGCTTCCAACAGTTAAGAAACTAACATGATAAAATTTCTAAATAGATAGAAAGTTTATCGTTCAGTAAATAGGGGTATAGACGATTTATCGCAATGAAAAGTAATAAGTAAAAGTGTTAGTTGGGAATGGAGGTAGAATAAGTATGGATTTAATTATCACTGCTTTCGTTGCCTTGATTGGTGTCTTTGTATTAACCATTAGGGCGTTTACAGCAGTATATAAAAATAGATTAAAGGATTCTAATTAGGAACTTTGGATTCGTTATGATAGGCAGCATTATGTTTTGCTGTCATCTATTTGACAAAGTTATTTGTTCTTGAATGAAAGCTTCTTGCAAAACTATGACATACTTACACAAGGTTGTAAGAAACCTATAAAATAGCAGAAAAGGAAACGTGGTAGTGGAACAGACGTTTTCCCTTAATCATAACAAAAATGCATAAGGGCTTCCTTCCTTGGAGGGAGAGCCTTTTTGTGTTTGAAGGGATATCCTTTTGAAAAGAAAAGCTCCAAAAACCACCGAATCTTATATCACAGACGTCAAAGGATTCCAAGCCTATTTGTTGGAACGGTCGAGCGATCAAACACTTCTCAAACAATCCTATCTCGTTTTTCGTTTGTACGTATAGAATCATCTTTTCAAGGAGAACTATACTGTATTAATGATTAACCAAAAAGTTAAAAGTCTGAACGGATTGTTATGTTTTAAATACAATTTATGTAAAACGAAATAATAAAGTCATCTAATATTCCGTGTACTCATTTTTCAATGGAAGCAATTTTTGAAGGGTTTCCACATCTTCCAAATATAAAATAGGGAGGGGGAAAAGCGTGATTTGAACGGAACACACCGTATCCGCAATATAGAGGACTCCTGATTCATGTTAATCTTCATTCACAGAATTAGATATAGAAGAATTAGGAACGACCTGAGTATATCAACCTTTAATAGGGAGAGTGAGTATCAATTTACCGCGTTCAATCTCTATACCAGTGATTACCCTCCCGTCCCCCTTGACGCACCACCCGCCAACTTGTTATCATTTCTCTATTGTTCAAAAACAAATAGCTACATCTTGTATAAGTCCAGGAATATGGCTTGGACGTTTCTACCAGCTACCATAAATAGCTTGTCTACAAGGGATGGGAATGTATATTTCTATACCTTTTACTGTTACTTTGGCATGCTGGAAAGAAGCCAAGGTTTTTTTATACAAAGGTAGCAAATGGGAGATACTACACATCATGAAAAACTTTTTTGGTTTTACAGAAAGAAATACATCATATAAACAGGAAGTTTTCGCCGGTCTGACAACGTTTCTTTCCGTATCTTATATTTTAGTCGTAAATCCGCTTATTCTGAGTCAGGCAGGGATGGATCGGGGAGCTGTATTTACAGCTACTGCGCTTACTGCAATTATTGGTACATTACTTATTGGGTTACTTGCGAATTATCCGATTGCGATCGCGCCTAGTATGGGGCTGAATTCATTCTTTACTTTTTCAGTTGTTATCGGAATGGGGATTGAATGGCAAGTAGCTTTGACTGGCGTTTTTATTGCAGGAATTATTTTTATGATTTTAAGCTTGATGAAAATCAGAGAAAAGATCATTAATGCGATACCGGTTGATTTAAAACATGCGATTGCTGCTGGGATTGGATTTTTTATTGCGTTTATCGGCTTTAAAAATGCAGGAATTATTGTTGCTAATCCAGATACGTTTGTTGCGATTGGTGACTTAACATTACCTGGAACAGCATTAGCTATCGTTGGTCTTCTTATTACCATTATAATGCTCGTTCGTGGTGTGAATGGGGCAATTTTTTATGGAATGGCGATTACCACGATGATCGGAATGCTTGTTGGGTTAATTAAAATTCCCTCCTCGATTATTGGTACGATTCCGAGTCTTGAACCAACATTTGGTGCTGTGTTTATGAATTTAGATGCTATTTTTACACCGGATGTATTGGCAGTTATTTTTACCTTTTTATTTGTTGCCTTTTTTGATACAGCTGGAGCTTTGATTGCACTTACGAGTCAAGCTGGCATCATGAAGAATAATGAGATTCCGAAAATAGGAAGGGCGCTGCTTGCTGATTCTTCAGCCGGGGCAATCGGGGCGGTGCTAGGAACCTCTACTCCTGCAACAAGTGTAGAATCCTCTTCAGGTATTGCGGTTGGTGGGAGAACTGGCTTTACATCGGTTATCATTGCACTATGCTTTGCGATTGCATTATTCTTTTCGCCAATTCTAGCTGTCATAACGACAGAGGTTACTGCTCCTGCCTTAATTATTGTTGGGGCATTAATGGCGATGGATATTCGAAATATTAACTGGAGTAAAATTGAAATTGTTATTCCAGCATTTTTGACGATTATTATGATGCCACTAACTTCCAGTGTGGCGATGGGACTTGCCTTTGGATTTATTCTTTATCCATTATCGCTCCTTGCGCAAAAGCGTAATAAAGAAATACATCCGATTATGTACGTGCTTTGCTTGCTATTTATTTTATATTTTATTTTTATTGCATAGCGAATTAAAAAATAACCCTTAGGGTTCAGTCACCCTGAGGGTTTAATGTATTTAGTGTACATACCGTTTCTGTTTCAAGAGCACCTGCCAAATTCCTCTCATCTCACCAATCGCGATTGCTGCCATAATCAGCAAAACACCAAACCATCTGGAAGGTGCAACATATTCTGCTAATCCAAGGTATGCAACAACTACTGATACAGGAAGCTCGATTGCACCAAGGATGGTGGCTAAGCTTGCTGGCAGATGTGGAGTTGACATGGCAAACAGGAGTGGTGTTAAAATCAGTCCACATAGAGCAAGCGCTCCTGCATAGATCCAGATGCTTCCACTGCTTAAAACATTGGCATTTAATGTCAGGTGTGGTGGAAATAGTATAAAGATTAATAGTGCCGCACCTGTCACCATAATTGGTGACCGAATTGTTGCTGGAACATCAATTGCTACACGTCCACTAACGATAATAAAAGCGGAATACGTGAATGCAGAGCCGATTCCGAGCAGGAAGCCTATAAGTGTTATCTCGTTTAACCCACCGTTAAATACATCTGCTGCAAATAATACACCAACTAATGTTAGTGCAACAGTGAGCAATGTTTTGCCACTTGGTTTCCGGCGGTAAATAATCCATTCAAATAATACTCCAACCCATACGAATTGGAATAATAGAACAACGGCTAGTGATGCTGGCAGATATTGCATAGAGCCATAGTAAAGGACACTTGTTAAGCCGGTGAAGCTTCCAGCGACCATAAGGGAGAGTATCGTTTTGAAGGAAAGCTTTTTAAGTGCATGTGGATGGTGTCTGATGGCAAACAATCCAATAATCCAAAAAACGACCAATGCAATGGTTGCTTGTATGACATTAATTTCACTGAGGCTCCAGCCTGCGGCAAACCCTAATTTGATAAATAGCGGGTTCAGCCCAAAGAAAAAAGCCCCTAAAGAGAAAATAATAATCGCATGATGTCTCTTCATATAATTTTCCCTCCGTACTATTAAAAATATTAAAATATGAATTCTATTTAAAGAAGACCATCTTATCTATTATAGCATATTTGCTGAGTTTATTGGACACTGACTAGTTGTTAAGGATGAAGTAAAACTTTACTTAAAATTAATCGGATTTTTTCTGGATTTGAGGTTATTTTCATTACCAAAAGTAAAAAACGAGGATAAGGCATCATAGCCTTATCCTCGTTTAGGGAATCATTACAAATTTATGGTGTACCTTAATTAAACCTCTCGAACCACTGTACCAGCAACCTCGTCATGGGGCAGTACAGAACCATTTTCACCTTCAAAGACTTTGCGGTCCTTCATGTATTTAAATGTGCTTAATGTATCTCGGTAAGCCATTCGTTTAATGATTTGGCCGCATGTTAGCTCAGATCCATCCTTATTTTCAAGGGCGAGTCCCATTGTTTTATATCCAAGTGTTTGACCGCATGTTTTTAACTGTGCATATTCCAAAGACCACATGACAAGGGACGGTGTAACGAGTGCATGGAAAGCTTCATTTTTAATTTTCTTTTTTAAAAGATATTCGACACCGACTGACGCGACGCCTGAAATAACACTGTCGATAAAAACTGCTTTTGTACGCTTTTTCGTAATTGCTTCCACAGAAATTCCCCCTGAAAATTTAGTTGTTTCTATTATGTACGAGTACTGCAGCAAAAGGTTTCGCTTCATCTAAAGAAATTTGTTGCTTAATAGGTTTTTTTATCATGTGATCAATGTGGATCTGAGTCTTTAAAATAACCATCATTCCTCACAATAAGCCTCATACAATTGAATCGCTCTATTTCAGCAAGTGTTTTTAAAATGAGATCTATGCTGAATCTCTAAAATTAAAAAGACGCTTTGAATCATGGACTGATAGCAAAGCGCCTTATTACATTTAATTAAGAAGGTATAAAAGTTATACAATTTTATTTTTAGAAAGAAGAGTAATTTTACCCCCCAATAATATGGAATCCAGAATCCACATGGAGAACTTCTCCAGTTACACCACGTGAAAGATCACTAATAAAGAACAAGGTTGCGTCACCGACTTGGTCTTGGTCTACATTGCGGCGAAGAGGTGCTTTTTCTACAATTACATTTGCTTTTTCGTTAAAGCCGGATACACCTTTAGCTGATAATGTACGAATTGGACCAGCAGAGATAGCATTAACGCGGATATCATATTTACCTACATCCTCTGCCAGGTAACGTACACTTGCCTCTAAGGAAGCTTTCGCAACACCCATTACATTGTAGTTTGGAATAACGCGTTCAGAACCTAGGTATGATTGGGTTACAATGCTTCCGCCCTCGGTCATTAATTCTTTTGCTGCTTTTGTGACTGCAACAAGTGAGTAAGCACTAATTTCTTGTGCTAACAAGAATCCATCACGGGAAGTATCAGCATATTCACCTTTTAACTCTTCACGTTTTGCGAATGCAACGGAGTGAATAAGTCCGTGAATAACGCCCACTTTTTCTTTGATTTCTTGAAATGCTTCCTGAATACTTTCGTCACTTGAAACATCACAGGAAACGATAAGTTTTGCTTCGATATTATTCTCTTCTAATAGTTTAACTAATTTTTGGTGTGAGCGTTCCTGTCTATTCGTAAAAATCAGGTTTGCTCCAGCGTTATGAAGTGATTTCGTAATTCCCCAAGCAATACTTCTTTCGTTGGCAACGCCCATTATAACAACGTTTTTTCCTTGTAGTAGACTTGACATAATAAACCTCCATCAAAATATCTTTTTTCTATTATAACCTATTAGGACCTGGTAATGAAACAAAAATAAAAATCCATACAATATGTTCCAAATGTACGATAATCAGTTTGCAATATTTAAACTCTTGGTCGTTGACCCTTGATAAATCAGGTTTTAGGCTGTTTATATTAAAAAATGTAAAAAAAAAATCAAATTTACCCTTTACAAACATTCTAATCCTGGTTATAATAAAATTCGTCAGTTTGCGACAGGGTAAGTTACGAGATGTCGTAAAAACTGCATGGATATGAAAGAATGGCCCGTTGGTCAAGCGGTTAAGACACCGCCCTTTCACGGCGGTAACACGGGTTCGAATCCCGTACGGGTCACCAATATGGAGGATTAGCTCAGCTGGGAGAGCACCTGCCTTACAAGCAGGGGGTCGCAGGTTCGAGCCCTGCATCCTCCACCATTTGCCGGCCTAGCTCAATTGGTAGAGCAACTGACTTGTAATCAGTAGGTTGGGGGTTCAAGTCCTCTGGCCGGCACCATTTCTTGTATAAGTTTTAAAAAATGGTTCATAATATGGAGGGGTAGCGAAGTGGCTAAACGCGGCGGACTGTAAATCCGCTCCCTCAGGGTTCGGCAGTTCGAATCTGCCCCCCTCCACCATTTGTATTGTTGGGCTGTAGCCAAGCGGTAAGGCATCGGGTTTTGATCCCGTGTACCCTAGGTTCGAATCCTAGTAGCCCAGCCATTTTTTTCTTTTGGGATTGTTCAAATAGTCTGGTAAAAATGACATGTTGAATTTCTTGGTCCTTTTCATTATTCTTTTGAACTTACATCTTAGGGTTATTTATAGATTAGCTCTAACGAACAAATTTTAGTTTTCCACATGAGCCATTAGCTCAGTCGGTAGAGCATTTGACTTTTAATCAAAGGGTCGAAGGTTCGAATCCTTCATGGCTCATCAATTTAACATTGTCCGTTATTGGATTATATACAGCAGAGATAAAATAAACAAGGTCGTTGTGATAAATGCATACTACCTTGTTTATTTGCATTTTATGTGAATTTTTAACATAATAGATACAGTGATTTTATTTTTGGGGCGTAGCATTTTTTGGCAGCAGAAGCAGGTAGCTTCTAATGAAAAAAACTACGATATCGTGTTATAATTTATTCAATGAAAAATGTAACGAATGAAGTATTGTTTTTTTATATAATCAATATTAAAGGATGATCCAGGATGAAATCTTCCAGAATCCCCGGTTTCTATAATATGTCTGTTGAACAACGACGAGAGCTTTTAAAAGATAATTACCATTTTTCTCCTGAGGAATGGAATGATCTATATATGAAAGAACCTCTATCTACAGAAACTGCAGATAAGATGATAGAGAACGTGATTGGAACATTTCAACTTCCGTTAGGGTTGGGGTTGAATTTTCTTATAAATGGGAAAGAATATATAGTACCAATGGCTGTTGAAGAAGCTTCTATTATTGCATCTGCCAGCCATATCGCTAAAATTGTCAGAAGTGCCGGTGGATTCCAAACGGAAGCAACGGAACGCGTAATGATTGGTCAAATACAAGTGGTCGGATGCTCCGATTTTCAAGCTGCAAAGCAAGCATTGCTTCAGGCAAAGGAAACGCTAATCCAGGCAGCGAATGCAGCATATCCGAGCATTGTTGCGCGTGGTGGCGGAGCTGAGGATATAGATGTGCGCATTCTGAATGAAACAGCAGATTCTGTCTATAGTCAGATGCTTATTATGCATATGTATATCAATACGTGTGATGCAATGGGAGCGAATATCATCAATACGATGGTCGAATCAATTGCACCAATTGTCGAAGAACTAACGAATGGAAAAGTCTATTTACGAATTTTGTCAAATTATGCCGATGAGTGCTTAGCAAGAGCGCGATGTGTTATCCCTCCTTCATTACTTGCTACTGGCGAATTTTCTGGGGAGGAAGTACGCGATGGGGTAATCCACGCGTTTGAATTTGCAGCATCTGATCCATATCGTGCTGTTACGCATAATAAAGGTATTATGAATGGAATTGACCCAGTTGTTATTGCGACTGGGAATGATTGGAGAGCCGTAGAAGCTGGCGCTCATGCATACGCTGCAAGGGATGGCAGCTACGGCTCCATGACAACCTGGTCAAAGGATGAAGCGGGTAATTTGGTTGGAGAAATTGAATTACCAATGGCTATTGGAACGGTCGGTGGAGCAACGCGAGTGCATCCATTAGCAAAGCTTTCATTATCTATGATGCATATTGAATCAGCCAAAGAGCTCGCTCAAGTAATTGTAGCAGTTGGTTTGGCGCAAAATCTCGGAGCTTTGAAGGCATTAGCTACAGATGGTATCCAAAAGGGCCATATGGCTTTACACTCTCGCTCTGTTGCAATTGCAGCAGGAGCTACTGGGGAGATGATTGATATCATTGCAGAACAACTAGTTGAACAAAAACAAATCCGTGTCGGAAAAGCTAAAGAATTGGTGGAACAGTATACAAAATGAGTGCAGAAAAAGTAACAACTTCAGAAAAAACAGCTATTGGTATAGCTCATAGTAAGCTAATTTTGATTGGAGAGCATGCGGTTGTGCACGGACAGCCCGCAATTGCGATTCCATTTCCTTTAATTGGTGTTGAAACAGTAATTGAACGTGTACCAGGGGCGGTTAAAATGGATAGTTCTTTTTATCACGGTCCATTACATTTAGCTCCGGAATCCTTACAAGGAATCGTACAGTGTGTGGATGCGACGTTAGAGTACTTAGAGATTCCTTGCAAAGACCTGCTGATTCGCATTAACTCCTCTATTCCACCCGGAAAAGGATTAGGGTCAAGTGCATCTGTTGCAATATCTGTGATTCGGTCTCTATTTGACTTTGCTGATAGAGAATGTACAGACGGCGAGCTATTAGAGCTTGCAAATGTAGCAGAAACCTATGCACATGGAGCTCCAAGTGGTCTGGATACGCTTACGATTACATCTCGTTCTCCAGTATGGTATAAGAAGGAAAATCCAATTGATTACATTGACCTTGGAGAGGATTTCCATTTTATTGTCGCGGACTCAGGAAGAGTTGGTGATACACGTACATCTGTAGAGTCTGTTGCGAGGCTGCTCAAGTCAGCACCGAAGCGAATTCAGCGAAAAATGGATCGAATTGGTGAATTAACCCATCAAGCAAAGCATGCACTGGAACGGGCTGGTAAACATTTCCTTGGGCAATTATTAAATGAAGCGCAAAAGGAATTGGAAGCACTTGGTGTGAGTGATGCTGGGTTGAACAGATTAATTTATTTTGCTCGAAAAGAAGGAGCTTTAGGTGCGAAATTAACAGGTGGAGGCAATGGTGGCTGTATTATCGCACTTGCCCAAAATGAAGTACATTCGAAATTGCTTGCAGAGAAGCTGAGAAAGTACGGCGCATCAGCAGTATGGCCGTTCGTATTGAAAAAGCAAAAGTAAAAAGAATAGAGAGACAAGGGAGATAAAACGATGAAAGCTACAGCAAAAGCACATACAAATATTGCTTTAATCAAATACTGGGGAAAGCGTGATGAAAGGCTGATTTTACCTACAAACAGCAGTCTTTCCCTCACATTGGATGGCTTTTCAACAACTACTACTGTAGCTTTTCAGGAGGATTTATCCGAAGATCAATTCATGCTCGATAATCAGCCGGTAGAGGGTGAGGCATTCCTTCGTGTGACGAAATTTCTTGATTTGATTCGTCAGCTTGCAGGAAAAGAACAGTTATATGCTGTGGTGAATTCTATTAATGATGTTCCAACTGCTGCTGGATTTGCCTCATCTGCCTCTGGCTTTGCAGCACTGGCGGCAGCGGGTGCTAAAGCTATTGGTTTAGACTTGGATGATCAAGTATTGTCCCGTCTCACGCGTCAAGGATCTGGATCTGCTTGTCGCTCCATTTATGGCGGCTTTGCAGAATGGGAAATGGGTGAACGAGCAGATGGTTCAGATTCGTTTGCTGTTCCAATTGCACCGGACAAGCATTGGGATGTTCGTGTTGCTGCCGTTGTCCTTTCATCGACCATGAAAAAGGTGTCGAGTCGTGCTGGAATGAAACGAACAGTAGAAACATCTCCGTTTTATGCAGGATGGCTGGACAGTATTCCAAATGATTTAAAACAGATAAAGGAAGCAATTTCAGAGAAGGATTTTGAGAAAGTAGGAAGCATTGCAGAAGCAAATTGTCTAAAGATGCATGCAACTACGCTAGCTGCAAATCCTCCTTTCACCTACTGGCATGATACAACAATGCGTGTAATGCAAATGGTAGGAGATATGCGGGCAGATGGGATTCCAGCATATTTTACAATTGATGCCGGTCCAAATGTTAAAGTCCTTTACTTGCCAGAGGATGAAGCACGTGTTAAACAAAGACTTTCTGAAATATCCGGTGTATCGGATGTAATTTTAAGTAAACCAGGGCAGGGAATAAGCTATCTATAGGGGTTGAACGTCTTGGATAATACATCAATGACTTTAAAAGTACCAGGGAAACTAATGATTGCTGGGGAATTTGCTGTTCTTGAGCCATATCAAAAACTAGCGGTTACAGCTGTGGACCGTTTTGTTTATGCTGCGATTGAACAAAGTGAAAGAAATATGCTGACATTGCAAGATTTCAAGCTCGAGAATCTGGACTGGTCCTATGAAGCTGGGGAAGTCAGGATCCATTCAAATGACGAAAGAACGCAGTTTGTATGTGATGCGATGACGGTTGTTTATACATATTTAATGGAAAAAAACGTACAGCCTGAGAATTTCCACCTAGCGATTCGCAGTGAATTGGATGACAGTTCTGGCATTAAATATGGTTTAGGATCAAGCGCGGCAGTTGTAACATCTGTAATCGCGGCTATTCTTAATAAATTCCTAGAAAAACCGCCTGCATCAGAGCTGGTTTTTAGACTTGCGGCTATTTCCCACGTAAAAACGCAGGGTAATGGTTCAGGCGCAGATGTGGCTGCTTCATCCTATGGCGGTATGCTTCAGTATGCGTCGTTTCAAGCTGAATGGCTGTTAGATGCATACCATAATTGCAAATCAATAACAGATTTAGTTGAAAGAAATTGGACATATTATGAGTTAAAGTCGATACAAATGCCGAAGAATGTCTATTTTTGTGTAGGCTGGACTGGTAAGCCTGCATCGACCTCGAAGCTTGTCGACCAAATTTTACAATTAAAGTCTGATAACCCAGAAGCATTCCATCGATTCTTAGATGCAAGTAAATTGGCAGTTGACCAATTTTTCCAAGGAATGGAAAATGCCGATGTGGAGCTTCTGCTAAAAGGTGTAAAACAGAATAGAAAAGCGTTAGCTGCTGTTGGCAAAGCAGCTGATACACCGATTGAAACACCTTTGCTCGGGACACTATGTGATTTAGCAGAATCATTAGGAGGAGCGGGTAAGCCTTCAGGAGCTGGCGGCGGTGATTGTGGCATTGCTTTTATGCCATCGAAACAACAAGCCGATGAACTGATGAAAGCTTGGAAGGATGCTGGTATTAAGGCCTTAAACCTTCAACCATATCCATATGGTGCTGCTGTTACGAAAGAATAATAGAATAGATAGGGCAACTCTATTTTATGCCCAAAATAAAAAAGACATTCATTTCCTGCTCTGGTGAGCATTTTGATGTCTTTTTTTACCCTATATGATGTTTTTTATCTAGTATTGCTTTTGGTACGTATTAATTAATTGGTCTAGCTTAACACTTGATGCGATAACAGCCTCAGAAGTCAGGTCATGTGTTGTAGAAAGTGAAATCATTTCTTCACGGCATTCTTCAATTTTTTCAATTAAATGATCTTTATTCACAATTCTGCCCTCCTATCTAGTATACTATAATAGAAAATTACCCAAATTAATGCAATAGTAAACGTCTGTGAACATTTTGTGTCTTTTTTCAAATCTGGTTTTCAAGGGACAAATTATAGATATGCTTGATGTTTTCTAAGTCTTGAGCAGCATGAATTAATAGGCATATATAGGCCGAAACATTTTGTCACTTTTTTGTTAAAGAAAGTTTGAAACCTTTTTGCTACATACTCGTATAACAAGTACCGCATAGTAAGCGGAGGTAACCTGATGGATCAATTTATAATAGAAAAAATAAAACAAGTTAAAAAAGGGGATCAATCGGCATTTGCTGATGTCGTATCCTTTTACCAAGATAAAATATACCAGCATTGTTTTCGGATGCTTGGTAATGCACATGAAGCAGAGGATATGGCGCAGGAAGCTTTTATTCGTGCATATGTTAACATCCATTCGTTTGATGATCGCAGAAAGTTTTCTACGTGGTTGTATCGGATTGCTACGAATTTGACGATCGACCGGATCCGTAAGCGAAAGCCAGATTATTATCTGGATGCTGAGATCAAAGGGACGGAAGGGTTGGATATGTATTCCCAGCTGGCCAGTAAGGAGCGGCTGCCTGGTGAAGAAGTTGAAAGCTTGGAACTGCAACGCTATATTCATCACGAAATTTCCCAGCTTCCACCGAAATACCGCAGTATTATTATGCTGCGTTATTTGGAAGAGTTTTCCCTTCAAGAAATAAGCGACATCTTAGATATACCTTTAGGAACGGTGAAAACCCGAATTCATCGTGGGAGAGAAGCTCTAAGAAAAAGGCTTCGTCATGTGTAAAGGAGTGTGAAACACTTGGAATGTAATAAAGAATCGGTTGAATTGATGCATAAATATTTGGATGGTGACCTTTACAAGGAGGAAGAAGCTCAGCTGAGAACACATCTGGAAACTTGTGAAGCTTGCCAACATCATTTCCATGAACTAAAGCGTACGATTACATTGATTAAGAGTGCGGAGCATTTCACAGCACCAAACGATTTTACGCAGAAAGTTATGGATAGACTTCCGACTGAGAAAAAACGTGTTACCTATATGCGATGGTTTAAAATGCATCCAGTGCTCACTGCAGCAGCAATATTTTTTGTGCTAATGATGACTGGAATGTTTGCATCTTGGAATGAGGATGGTCAATTAGTCGTTTCCAAACAGGAAGAGCTAGTCATTCAAGGAGATACAGTTATTGTGCCTGAGGGTGTAACTGTTCCAGGAGATGTACTCGTTAAAAATGGGAAATTACTCATAAAGGGTACGATTGATGGGGATGTAACCTTAGTAAACGGAAAACTTATTGCCGATGAGAATGATTCGCTGTATGGGGAAGGACTTATGGCTTCAGCCGGAGGGGTCAATGGTGAATTAGAAACAGTTGATCAAATGTTTGAATGGATGTGGTATAAAATGAGAAGCTTTTTTAAAGGTATTTTTGCTTTTTAACCATATTGAAATGCATCCAGATAAGATGTGAAATCTTATCTGGCTTTTTGCATTGCTAAAGTAATATGATTTAGAGATATTGTGTTATAATAGATACCGTTCCTATCTTTTGAAAACCAAGCTACATATAAGCGTGCTTGTTTAAAAGTAATAAAGTGAGACTTCATTTAGTGGCGGCTTTTCTGTCCCGCGAATGCTGCTTGAACATAATAAGGAATTTACGGACTGTTTTATCCCACACCTTCACTTGTTTTTGGTTCCCTCATGCTTGAATGTGGGGACATTACAGACCGTTAATGCGTGATAAATTATTATTGCAAAGAGGATGTGTGCACATGCTTGATGGGGGATTCGATTTAATAGACCTGCTAAGAATAGGCGTAGATATAACTCTCGTCTGGTATGTATTATATAAATTAATGATGCTGATTAGAGGTACCAAAGCAATTCAGCTTTTAAAGGGAATTGCTGTAGTACTTGTGGTCTGGCTATTAAGTATATTACTGAATTTACAAACCATGCAATGGCTGACAAATCAGGCCATTTCCTGGGGGTTAATTGTAATCATCATACTATTCCAGCCTGAGCTGCGGAGAGCGCTTGAGCAGCTTGGAAGGGGTAATCTATTTGCTCGGAGTGTAAAGTCGGAAGAAGAAAAGATGCAACAGGAAATTGATGCAATTGTACAGTCGTGCAGCTATATGGCAAAACGACGAATCGGCGCATTAATTTCGATTGAACGCGAAACAGGTATTGGTGAATACGCTGAAACAGGGATTGCAATTAACGGGAAATTATCGCATCAGCTGCTGACAAATATTTTCACTCCGAATACACCACTGCATGATGGTGCAGTTATCGTAAAAGAGGGGGAGATCACCGCAGCAGCTTGTTACCTGCCATTATCGGAAAGTCCATTTATCTCAAAGGAGCTAGGGACGAGGCATCGTGCTGCAATGGGTATCAGCGAGGTTACCGATGCGCTGACAATTGTTGTTTCAGAGGAAACAGGTGCGGTTTCCTGTACAAAAAATGGGGAGCTTCATCGGGATCTTAATCAGGACAATCTCCGTGATATGCTTCAAGCCCATTTATCCCTAAATCAAAAGACCTCTGAGAAAAAGTCGTGGAAACGAAGGGGGAACAAGAATGGATAATTGGTTTAAGAGTAAATGGTTTGTCCGACTTGCTTCTTTAGCTTTCGCGGTATTCCTGTATATATTTGTGAATGTTACAGTTAATTCATCGCATTCCGACCCAACCTTCTCAGGCAGATCTGAACAAACGCAAAAACTTGATGATGTGCCGGTCGAAATAAAAATTGACGAAGAAAACTATGTGGTTAGTGGTGTGCCGGAATTTGTTACGGTTAGCTTACAGGGGAATCCTGGAAACTTGACCCCTCTTGTTTTTCAACGTAATTTTGATGTGTTTGTTGACCTGCAAGGATTAGAAGAAGGCGAACATGTAGTGGAACTGGAGCATAATATCTCCAGGGATCTTACTGTATTTATTGAACCGAAAACGATTACGGTTACAATTGAAGAAAGGGCAAGCGAGCAGTTTTCTGTTGTTGCTGATTTTATTAATGAAGATAAAATGGCCCCAGGATATGAATTGACTGACTATACACTTGAGCCTGCTGAGGTTACGATCACAAGTTCAAGGTCCATTATCGATCAAATTGGTATTGTGAAGGCATATGTCAATTTAGAAGGTCTGGATGGTTCAATTAATAATCGTGAGCTGCCTGTAAATGTTTATGATACGCAGGGTAATGAGCTAACAGTCCGGGTAGAACCGGAAAATATTCAAATATCAGCCGAGGTAGATAATCCAAGTAAATCGGTACCTGTATCCGTTGAAACGACAGGAAAAATGCCTGAGGGCTATGCATTAAATTCGATTTCTGCTAATGTAGATGAGGTGGAGATATTTTCCACTAGTGAAGTTCTAGAAGGAATTTCTGAGCTTTCAACAGAAGCAATTGATTTATCCGAAATCACCGAATCTGGTACAATAGATGCGCAACTTTCATTGCCAGACGGTGTAAATGTTCCGGATATGGAAACAATTGAGGTAACCGTCGATGTAGAGCAGTCCCGTGTTTTTGAAGGTTTAGCAATCGAAGAAGAAGGATTACAAGATGGACAAACAGTTACCTATATTGAGCCTGAAGCCGCTGAAATGGATGTTACGGTTACAGGTGATGAGGCGGATATAAAAGAATTAACAGCTGAAGATATCCGTATATTCATTGATTTAAGTGATCTGGAGCCAGGAGAGCATCAAGTTCCAATTGAAATCGAAGGACCAGACCTTGATAATATAACAATTACTGGAGAATCAGAAGAAATTACAGTAGAGATTAGCGAAGAGCAACCTGAGTGATTAATTCATTTAAAAGCAGACAGCTGAATTGGATGTAAGTTAAAGGAGAGGTAACGAATGGGAAAATATTTTGGAACGGATGGTGTGAGAGGCGTAGCCAATAAGGACCTGACACCAGAACTAGCATACAAGCTAGGACGCTATGGTGGTTACGTGTTGACAAATGGAATGGAAAGACCTCGTGTCGTGATAGGCCGCGACACAAGAATTTCAGGCCATATGCTGGAAGGGGCCTTATTAGCTGGACTTTTATCTATCGGTGCAGAAGTAATGCGACTTGGAGTAATCTCGACACCAGGTGTTGCTTATTTAACAAAAGCTACAAGTGCACAGGCTGGTGTTATGATTTCAGCATCGCATAACCCAGTTGAGGATAACGGGATTAAGTTCTTTGGACCAGATGGCTTTAAATTGACAGATGAACAGGAAGCAGAAATTGAAAAGCTAATGGATACAGAAGATACCCTGCCTCGTCCAACAGGTGCCAGTGTAGGAATTGTTACCGATTATTTTGAGGGCGGACAAAAGTATCTATCCTATTTGAAGGATACGATTGATAATGATTTTGAAGGACTTCAAATTGCAATTGACTGTGCACACGGTGCGACATCTAGTTTGGCTACACACCTGTTCGCTGATTTGGAAGCAGATATCTTTTCAATGGGGTCAAGCCCCGATGGACTTAATATAAATGACGGCGTAGGATCTACACATCCAGAAAAGCTGCAAGCATTTGTAACGGAAAAAGGCGCAGATATTGGTCTTGCATTTGATGGAGATGGTGATCGCCTCATCGCAGTTGATGAAAAAGGAAACATCGTTGACGGCGACCAAATTATGTTCATTTGTGCGAGATATATGAATGAAAAGGGACTGCTCAAGAAAAATACAGTTGTATCAACTGTAATGAGTAACCTTGGGTTCTACAAGGCAATTGAGGAGAACGGCATACGCAGTGATAAGACTGCAGTTGGCGATCGTTACGTTATGGAAGAAATGCGCAATGGCGGTTATAATCTTGGTGGAGAACAATCCGGTCATATTATCTTCCTTGATTTCATCACAACAGGAGATGGCATGCTATCCGCATTGCAGCTTGTAAATGTGATGAAGGAAACGGGTAAAACGCTATCTGAACTAGCAAGTGATATGAAAGTTTTCCCGCAAGTGTTAAAAAATGTAAAAGTAACTGATAAAAACGAAGCATTAAGCAATCCAGTTATTTTAGATGAAATTAAAGCGGTGGAAACGAAGCTTGCAGGACAAGGACGTGTCCTTGTAAGACCATCTGGAACAGAACCACTTGTCCGTGTCATGGTCGAAGCTCCAACTGCTGACGAATGTGAAAAGTATGCTGACCAGGTTGTAAAGGTAATTGATGACTTGCTCGGGTTAAAAGAATAATTATTAAGAACTGCTTTCTTGTGAGGGCAGTTTTTTTGTGCGTATATGTGTAAATGCTGAAGTTTGCTCCAAATTTGCTGAAGTTCAAAAGTAACGAGCAAACCTGCATAAGAAGGAGCCCTCCACTAAGTAAAGCTTAAATGTATCACCAAACTGATTATGTTATGGTAAAGTTAGTACAAATTAGGAGGTCCGGGAAAGATGATTACGATTTTGATTGTTGATGATGATCCGCATATTCGTGAGTTGCTTCGTTTTTATTTGCAAAAGGATGGTTATAAGACGATAGAGGCTGTCGATGGACAAGATGCATTACAGCAATTAGAAGAAAGCAATGTGCATTTAGCTATTGTTGATATTATGATGCCGAATCTGGATGGCTATCAGCTGTGTGAAGAGGTACGTCATGATTATGATATTCCTGTGCTCATGCTTACGGCAAAGGATGGGATTTCAGATAAAGAAAAGGCTTATATGGCTGGGACGGATGATTATATTGTAAAGCCATTTGAGCCAAAAGAAGTACTGTTCCGGGTTAAAGCGTTACTAAGACGGTTCCAAATTACCAATGAAGAGGTAATTCGAATTGGGAAGACAACCGTAATTAATCGGAAAAGCTATGAAGTGCAGTTAAATGATAAAACAATGATTTTACCTTTAAAGGAATTCGAACTGTTTGCACAATTAGCGAGTTATCCAAATCGAATATTTTCCCGGGAGCAATTAATTCAGCTGATTTGGGGAAATGATTATGAAGGAAATGACCGAACGGTTGATGTACATATTAAGCGGCTTCGTGAGCGTTTCTCAACTGTGGAAGCTGATTTTTCAATTCAAACAGTTCGGGGATTAGGATATAAACTAGAAGTTAATTAGAGAGTTGGAGGAGCAACGATGCGAACGCTCTACGTAAGGATTATTGTAATGACAATGGTAATTATGATTGCAAGTGCCCTGATCGCATTTGCTGTAACAAATATTTACTATCAGCATTTTTTAAAGCCGGATAATGATGAAAAAGTTACTCATATTGCCAAAAATATTGTAGAACTATTTGAGGAAAATCCAAATCAGTCGATTTCGGACTATTTAACAGCAATGACAGATTTAGGCTACACGTTTTACCTCGTTAGGGACACAGGTATTGCAGAAACCTTTGGTAATCCTTTTTCATCAGAAGAGATGGACCAAAGAGATATCGAGAAAGTATTACGGGGAGAAATCTATCATGGAATTGCAAATTATCCATGGAAGCCCTTTGTAACAGGATTCTTTGACAATGAGGTGAAAAATACAATAGGTGTTCCGGTACAGATAAGTGGGAAAACCCATGCATTATTTGTCAGACCTAATTCCATTCAGCAATTTGGGGAAATGCGGATATTTTTAGCTGTCTTACTTGTTTTAGCATTGCTGTTCAGCTTTCTATTAGTATTAGCAAGCACTCGTTTTATTGTAAAACCAATTAAAACATTGACTGAAGCAACGAGAAAGATTGCTGCTGGAAATTATCATCTAAAGCTTGACGTTAATCGCAAGGATGAGATAGGAAGACTGGCGAGTGATTTTTCAACGATGAGCAGTAGCTTAGCCAAAACAGAAGAAAAGCGTCAAGAGTTTGTATCGAATGTTTCACATGAAATTCAATCGCCGCTCACATCAATTCAAGGATTTTCACAGGCCTTGCAAGAAGAGGATATGTCTGAGGCAGAGCAGCAGCGTTATTTGGCTATTATTGAAAATGAAAGCAAGCGATTATCTGCATTGAGTAAACAGCTTCTTACCTTATCTAATTTAGATAGTGAAGTGAACATCAATGATTTTATTCAGTTTGATATTTCTGAGCAGCTGAGGGAAGTAGTTTTTATGATGGAGTGGCAATGGCGGGAAAAACAAATTGCGATCGAAATAGATACCCATCCAACTACAGTTATAGGTGATCCAAAGCTCTTGCAGCAGGTTTGGGTAAATTTAATTGCCAATGCGATTCGTTATACGGAGCCAAGTGGAAAACTATCGATTCACACAGCAACGGTCAAATCATATGCGCAAATAACGGTAAAGGATACAGGCATTGGTATTAGCGAGACCGATTTACCACAGCTTTTCGAACGCTTTTATAAAGCTGACAAAGCGAGAACAAGAACGGAGGACAGTACTGGATTAGGTCTTTCGATTGTAAAGAAAATTATTGAATTGCATGGTGGAACAATTATGGCAGAAAGTGAGCTTGGAAAAGGTTCTGCATTTATCGTATCGCTTCCTCAGAAGTAATCATTTGTTCATCCTCTGTTCATATTCCTTATGTATGCTTGAAATATGAAATAAATAGAGGAGTGAACAGGATGTTTCTAACTATACGGGAATTAGCTCATGGAAAAATTCGATATGCCTTAATCGGTTTAATTATTATATTAATTGCTAGTCTGATTTTTATTATTTCCGGATTAGCAAAAGGGCTATCTGCAGATAATGCATCGGCTATTCAAAACCTGGAGGTAGATTATATTGTAATGGATGCCGGTGCTGAGCTTGAGATGACAAAGTCGTTTATTTCTAGTAAAAATTTAGATGAAATCGCACAAATTGAAGGTGTTGAACAAGCGAATTCGCTTTCGATTCGGATGATGAATGCTTCTGTTAATGGGACTGATCAGAATGAGGATGTAGCTTTATTTGTGACAGAATCAGATGGCATGCTCTTGCCGCCTGTCCGTGAAGGAAACTCCATTCAGCAACAAGATGAAGTAATTGTGGATGCATCCTTACAGCGGGAAGGTATTAAAATCGGTGATAGGCTAGTATTTGGGGAAGAAAGTGAGTTGGCGGTTGCAGGGTTTACAAATAGCCAGCGCTATAGTCATACACCGGTTGTCTTTGCAGATGGTGGAGAAAATGAAACGATCAATGCCATTACGATTCGTATTGATGAAGCCCGTGCCGGGGAAATCAGAAATGCCATAGGTAACTCATTTGATATGGTGACGAGCGAGGAAGCTCTAAAAGGAATACCGAGCTACTCACAGGAACAAGCCTCCTTAAATATGATGATTGTCTTTCTGTTTGTGATTACGGCATTTGTTCTAGCTGCGTTTTTCTATGTCATTACATTGCAGAAGCGGGATCAATTCGGGGTTCTGAAAGCATTAGGTGCCAAAACGTTGTATCTTTTACAAAATTTAGTAGGGCAAGTTGTACTCATTTCTGTCTTATGTATCGGTATTGCTAGTGGACTAACGCTCGGGATAGCTGCGATTTTACCAGAGGGAATGCCATTTTTATTAACAGCGGAAGGAATGATGCAGACTTCTATTCTTATATTGTTCGTTTCGATTATTGGCGCATTTCTCTCGCTCATCCAAATCGTTAAAATTGATCCAATTGAGGCAATAGAGGGGGCAGGGAAATGACAATCGTAATGGATAATGTATCAAAGGTATATCAGGATGGTCCGAAACCGTTTAAAGCATTGGATTCAATCTCTTTGGAGGTAAAGGAAGGAGAATTTCTTGCAATCATTGGCCCATCTGGCTCTGGTAAAAGTACGATGTTATCCATAGCGGGTGCGCTTTTATCTCCAAGCAGTGGAACTGTTCTGCTTGATGGAGAAAATTTAGCAGACTTATCATCGAAACAAATCACTGCTCGAAGATTAGAGAAAATAGGGTTTGTCTTTCAAGCAGCAAATTTAATACCTTATTTAAAGGTGAAAGATCAATTAAATGTTATTAATAAGCTAGCCAAACAGAAAAACAAAGCAAATGAAGCTGCGCTGTTGAGACATTTTGGTTTAGCCCATCGAGCCGCCAATTACCCAAATGAGCTTTCAGGAGGAGAAAGACAACGGGTAGCCATAGCAAGGGCGCTCACCAATAATCCTAAGCTTATTCTTGCAGATGAGCCAACCGCAAGCCTAGATTCAAAGCGGGGGAGGGACGTTGTGGAAACTCTGGCAAATGAAATCAAATCACGAAGAAAGTCGGGAATTATGGTGACCCATGATGAAAGAGTACTCGATTTATGTGACCGGGTCGTTACGATTCGAGATGGTCGGTTAGAAGAATAGGTTGGAAAAGGAAATGAGCTTGGTGGTTGACCCAGGCTCATTTTTTTCATCTTGTACCAATTCATCCTCAAATCTGAATCGATATTCAACTATTGTTTCTTAGCGATTATTGAATTTGGTACAATAAAACTTAACTACAAACGTTTACGGTAAAGCAATAAATCGTTTATAATAAAAATATCCATTATTTTATGTGTTTTCAGAATAAAATGAGCCAAAATTGAGGAGGAGAAGGATGATTCAATTTCCTAAACCGAAAGTGGAGCAGTTTTTTCGTACGTCCAATATTTATGATTTTACTGTAAGCAGTGATGAGAAGCGGCTTATTTTTAGTTCTAATTTAAATGGAAAAGTTAATTTATGGGCGATTGATTTGCCAAATACATCTCCTTATTTATTTGCACATCATGAGGAATCGACCAATTTTATCAAATTTGATCCAGAAAATCGTTACGTGTTAGCTGGCTATGATAGGGATGGGGATGAGAATTATCAGATCTATGCTATTCCAAGTGAGGGTGGACTTCCACAACCTTTAATAACTGGCGACATAAACGAGAAGTATTTCTACTGTCATTTGAGTGAGGATGGCGAACGAGTCTATTATATGACTTCTGAAGGGAATCCATCATTTTTAAATGCACGTGTACGTAATCTGAAGGATAATTCTGATACATTGCTGAATGCAGGAGAGGTTTCGCCAACATATTTAGCTGCAGTTTCGAACGATGAGGATGCTTTCGTTTATACGCGTATGTTTGCTAATACATATGTAACTGCATTTTTGAAGAAAGGCAATGAAACGCATTATTTAACGCCTGATCAAGAGAAAGTACATGTTGTTTTCAGTCCTGTTTTTACGGATGACCAGACTGTTTATTTCGTGACCAATTATGATAGTGAGTATAATTACCTTGCTAAATTTGATTTAAAAACCAAAACATTTTCCCCTGTCTTTTCCATCGAAAAGGAAAGCATCGCTATAAAATGGGATAAAGAAAATAAAGTGTTTTATTTCCTGACAGAAAAGGGAGTAGAGGATCTGTTTTACCGATTTAACCCTGATACGGAACAGCTTGAGAAATTAGCTTTGCCAGTCGATATAATTGAAAAAGTGCATGTGGCTAAATCGGGCAATCTTTATGTTTTAGGGAGAAGCGCAACACTTCCATTCAATATTTTTACCTCAAAGGACGGAAAGGATTGGAAGCAGCTGACAGATAATCGAGTGCTCGGAATTAACAGAGATGACATGATAGAGCCAGAGGTAATATCGTATAAATCCTTTGATGGGATGGAAATTGAATCACTGCTTTTTAAAGCAAAACCAGAAAACGATAATGGTTACACGATTTTTTGGCCGCATGGCGGCCCACAAGCATCCGAACGCAAGATGTTCCGTGCGATGTTTCAAAGCTTTTTAAACCGCGGCTATACAATCTTTGCGCCGAACTTCCGTGGAAGCACAGGTTATGGTTCTTCTTTTGTTAAATTGGTGGAGCAGGATTGGGGAGAAGGACCACGGTTGGATAATGTTGCAGGGATTGAGTGGCTGTTTGAAAATGGTATTGCAGACCGGGAAAAACTGTTTCTTGTAGGTGGAAGTTATGGTGGATATATGGCGCTGCTACTGCATGGACGCCATCCGGAATATTTCAAAGCAGTCATCGATATTTTTGGACCATCGGATTTGTTTACGTTTGTAAAATCTGTTCCACCACACTGGAAACCAATTATGGATCGCTGGCTTGGTGACCCAGAACGTGATAAAGAGCGTTTTATTAAAGATTCACCTGTTACCTATCTCGATGCGATGACAAAGCCAATGCTTGTTATCCAAGGGGCAAAGGATCCGCGTGTTGTGAAAGAAGAATCGGATCAAATCGTTGCCAAACTAGAAGCAAAAGGACGTGAAGTCGAATACCTCGTGCTTGAGGATGAAGGTCATGGCTTCTCGAAAAAAGAAAATGAAATTAAAGTATATAGCCTTATGCTGGAATTTATGGAGAAGCATCAAGGGTAAAACGACATGCTATTTACTTCTCTTGTTAACCTATGTGCTTTGGTTAGCAAGAGAAGTTTTTATTTGTCCATTTATAATAAACAAACGTTAGCTTCTGGCTATTTATTTCAAACATTGCTTCGTCGGACCCTATATAAGCAAATCCACTTTTCTCTAAAATCACTCTAGATGCCACATTATTGGTTGTTGTTTTGGCGTGAATCTGTTGGATATTCTGATTGTCCGCGACGTTTTCTAATAATAATTGCAATGCTTTTTTAGCAACACCTTTGCCAGTATAGTTTTTGCCCACACGGTAACCTAGATGAGTTTCTTTTTGAGCCGCGTCAATATCGACTAGATTAATCCTGCCAAGAATCACATGATACTGATCTTTTATTAGGTAAAAATGCGAATTGCCCCGTGTTTGTTCTTCCAGTAATGCTTTATGATTACTTTTAAAAACCTCTGGCTTATAATAGTCGTCACCTCTAGAGGGTACTGTTTTCTCAAAGTAATCTCTGTTATCCAGTTCAAATCTGAATAAAGCGTCAGCGTCCGTAGCTTTTAATTTTTCAATTAATATTTCCATCCACAAATCTCCTGTTTTTCATTATGTTTTTATTATAACGAATAATGAGGTTAATTCTCTAATTTAAAAATTGCATGGATTATGTATTGCTTTTCGAACAAAATAAAGCAGTAAGGAACTTTATTACACCCACCAACATAAGCTAATCAATAACTCCTTCTTAAAATTTGGAGGGGAAGTATTGACCAAAGTTAATAGTTTCAGTTAAAATGAAGAGTGTTCTTTTGGATTTTATCCAAGCAGAACAAATCACTCAACTATAGAAAGGAGCATAGAGGTTACAGAAGGAATAAAAAGCGCCAGGACTATTTTTCGGGACGATGAAGAAAAATAGTTGACGAGGTTGGAGGTTATCGAAGTTTCGGCGGGTGCCTCCCGGTTGCACATCTCAATCGTATCGCTTTATCTCTAAAACAATGAGGCGACTTATTGGACAAAAGGGTAAAGCAAGGTGTCCACTATAAAATACACGAGAGAGGGGTAGAAAGACGCCCCTTGTACAGCAAATAAACAGGTTCGTTTTGTCTGCCCCTTATTTTAGGAGGACAACATTATGTGCGGAATTGTAGGATATATCGGACAAAATGATACGAAAGAAGTTTTATTAAACGGACTGGAAAAGCTGGAATACAGAGGATATGACTCTGCTGGTATTGCTATCCTGAATGAAGAAGGAATTAACCTGACCAAGGTAAAAGGCCGTATTGCGGCACTGCGTGAACGTGTGGATAGCTCTATTGAAGCAACAATGGGAATTGGCCACACAAGATGGGCAACACATGGTGTGCCAAGCATCACGAACGCACACCCACATCAAAGTGGGTCAGGCAGATTTACCCTTGTTCATAATGGAGTTATTGAAAACTACAATGATCTGAAAAAAGAATACCTTCAAGATGTTAGTTTTGTAAGTGATACGGATACAGAAGTAGTTGTACAATTGATTGATAAGCTTTATCAAAAACATCAGGATACGGTTGAGGCATTTCGTGAAGCGATGCGTTTATTAAAAGGTTCTTATGCGATTGGTCTAATCGACGTAGAGGATCACGAGACACTGTATGTTTCCAAAAACAAAAGTCCGCTTTTAGTTGGTTTAGGAGATGGATTTAATCTTGTTGCAAGCGACGCTATGGCAACATTAAAGGAAACAGACCAATACCTTGAAATTTTTGATAAAGAAATTGTACTTGTAAATCGCAACTTTGTTGAAGTGCAAACACTGGAAGGTTCTGTTGTGGAACGCAAAGCCTACACTGCTGAAATTGATGCAAGTGATACAGAGAAGGGCACGTATGCCCATTACATGTTGAAGGAAATCGATGAGCAGCCAATTGTGATGCGTAACATCATCAAGAACTATCAAAATGAAAACAATGAACTGAAGCTTGATGCAGATATCCGCAGTGCAATGAAAGCGGCCGACCGCATTTATATTATTGCGGCGGGCACAAGCTACCATGCAGGCTTAGTTGGAAAAGAACTCATTGAGAAGCTAGCAAACATTCCAGTGGAAGTTCATGTTGCAAGTGAATTTTCATATAATACACCATTGTTATCCGAGAAACCACTATTTGTATTTATCTCACAAAGTGGTGAAACAGCTGATAGCCGTGCCGTTTTAGTTAAAATAAAAGAAATGGGCCACCCGGCATTAACCATTACAAATGTGCCAGGATCCACCCTTTCTCGTGAAGCGGACCATACATTGCATTTATATGCAGGTCCCGAAATTGCTGTAGCGTCAACAAAAGCCTACACTGCTCAAATTGCAGTACTTGCTATTTTGGCAGTTGATACAGCAAATGTAAAAGGAATCAAGTTGGACTTCGACCCATTACAAGAGCTTGCTATTGTTGCAACAGCAATGGAAACTCTAACAGGTCAGAAGGAAGAAATTGAACAATTAGCAAGAGATTACTTTGAAACAACTCGTAATGCCTTCTTTATTGGCAGAAGTGGTGACTACAATGTTTCATTAGAAGCTGCGTTGAAGCTGAAAGAAATCTCCTATATCCAAGCAGAAGGATTTGCTGGTGGAGAGTTGAAACATGGAACGATCGCCCTTATCGAAGAGGGAACTCCGGTAATCGCACTTGCTACACAAGAAAATGTGAATTACTCGATTCGCAGTAATGTGCAGGAAGTAGTTGCCCGTGGTGCAAACGCAATGATCATCAGCATGAAAGGCTTAGAAGAAGACGAAGATAGCTTTGTGCTGCCACATGTGAATGAGCTCTTAACACCGCTTGTCAGTGTAATTCCAATGCAATTATTAGCTTATTACGCTGCTCTTCATCGCGGCTGTGATGTTGATAAGCCGAGGAATTTAGCTAAGAGTGTGACGGTGGAGTAAGATGGCACTTGTCTTTCTATAACTCTTGTAGTTATCAAAATACCCTTAATAAACGCACGAAGAAATACCTCTTTGGATATAATTATCCAAAGAGGTATTTCTTATCCGAGAAAATAGGAACATCTATAAATCAACGAGATAATTTTTATGCAAGCATTCCCTGGAAAAATTCAGTTTTGCTAGCCACGGCGGGGTTATCAAGTTGAGGTGCTGAAGCATTTGGACGGGTATCTTCATCTCGTTGCATCTACTGGATCGGGAAAAACAGTGCTTGGACTGGAAATTATGCTCTATCCAAATAAACCGACATTAATTGTTGCACCGACCTTAGCAATCCGGAACCAATGGGTAAGTGGTGGCTTTGAAATAAAGATCGATTTATAATAATGTTTGATAAAAAATCCCGCTCAACATAAAAAGTGCTCCAACGTTAGTAACGGATGGAGCACTATAAATTAGTTAATTATGTCTGCATTTGCTTCTTCATTTGAGCGCATATTTCCTTTATAGATAAAATAAAGCGCAATAATCATAAATAGTAATGCAAACCAACGCTTCATATCGAGAGGGATGACCAAGCTATTAAACCAACCAAAGTGATCGATTACTATTCCAATAACTAGTTGCCCGATGATAACCGTAATACTAGTTGCAATAATACCAATTTTGGGGACTGCAAAAACGTTAAAAAGTAAGAATAGCACTCCTAAAAATACCGCACTTAATTGCCAAATAGGTACTTCAAAAATAGCGAATAAATTTCCTTGTCCAAAGAAAAGAATAACTATAGCTAAAAACATAGTACCAGTTATAAAAGTTAAAAATGTAGTTTCAATTGTTCCTGCCTTTCGGCTAAATGTACCATTGACAGCTGATTGTGCGCTCAATGCGATACCACCAAGTAAAGTGAATAGAATCATTATTATACCCATTATTTAAACCTCCTAATTAACTAATATAAGCGCTACGATCATTGATATAACAGCAAATATCTTTTCTTTATTAATTCTCGTTTTTTTACTTCCGAGCCAACCATAATGCTCAATAACCATACTCATTATTAATTGACCAATAATGACAGCAACCATAGTTATACCAACACCAACAAATGGAACACTAATTACTATTGCTGTTAAATACACAACTCCTAAAGCACCTCCAAGTAGTGTCCACTTCGGTGCTTTAGCCACATGTGAAATTTTGCCTTTACCAAAAAATAGCCATAGTAAACCCAGGATAATTGCACCCACAAAAAAATTATAAAAACTGGTTTCGAGCTGGCCAATTGTTTTACCTAGTTCGCCATAAATAGCACCTTCAAAACTAAGGGCTACTCCTGCTAATAAAGCAAATAAATATGCAATATAACGTATCATTTAATTACTCCTAACATCTTATATTTATATATCTAGAATTATCGATATAAAAAAAGAAAAAATAACGAAAATCATGCTAATTAGATTTCCGTCATAAAATATTCACCGATCTGACGAATGGCTTCTTCATCTCTTCTATAATAAGTCCACTTACCATAACGAACAGATTCGAGCAATCCGGCTTTCTGCATCAAATTTAAGTAGTGAGACACCGTAGATTGAGAAGTTTTAGCTTTTTCTTGTATGTCTCCAACGCATACTCCACCTTTATAACTAACTTCCTTTGGCAGGTGAGCGCCTTGTTTAGGAAAGTGCTTCTCCGGTTCTTTTAACCACTGTAAGATGTTAAGCCGAGTTTCATTAGATAATGCTTTAAATACATCGATAGGTTCCATAAGTTTCATTATATCTATTTATCTCGATATGTCAAACCTTGAAAGCGGCGAAAAATTGTTAAGTATTAAAAAGCTCCAAAAAGTTTTTTGCTGGGGTAGACAAGTAACGGTGTTTCATCCAAATTATCACTATTCTTGTTACAAGTGACTCTTCTTTGATTTCTCTAAAATTAAGTTTCACATCTGATATTAATGAACACGCATCTCTTGGTAGGATAGCTATTCCCATTCCCATATTTGCCCAGTTTAACATGGATCTTGTATCATCTATTCCGCATATAACCCTAGGTTCAAAACCAGCCTTCCAACAAGCTTCTTCAATATTATTTGCAAATCTGTTGTAGACAAGCAAAGGTTTACCTTCAAATTCCTTTAAATTATCTATGCAGCCTTCGTCACCTTTCCAGAATAAGTCTGATGCACCAGCCATCATGGGTTCATACGGTAGGTCAATACATTCGAAGGTATCCAGATTAAATGGTGTGCGAACAATCCCAATTTCAATAATTCCATCTTTGACCCATTCAATAATTTCAAATGCACTGCTTTCTTTAATTCGAAAATCAACACCAGGATAATTCTCATGAAATCTTTGTATTTTTATTGGTAGCATTGTTTCTCCTACTGAAGATATTGTACCTATGGAGAGCGTGCCTAGTTGTCCCGCTTTTATATCTTTTAATTCCTTTTCAGTCCTCTCAAAAAGTTCTATGATCTGTCTAGCCCTATTTTGAAGAAGTTTTCCAGCATCCGTAATCTGTATTTTACGTGTATTCCTTTCAATCAGCACGAGTCCTAATTCTTCCTCTAACAGTTTAAGCTGATGGCTAAGGGGTGGTTGAGCAATATGGAGTCTTTTTGCTGCTTTTGTAATATTGCCCTCTTCAGCAATTGCCAAAAAATATGTCAGTTGTCTTATATCCATAACGAACTCCCTAATTGATTTATATTTTTACAATATAAATATAATACGAAATATGTATTTTTTGTATATATTTTATCCTGTTACAATTATATTTGAAATATGAAATATGAAATATGAAATATATCAATAACGCTCTATTCGTTAATAGTTAATGAGGTCTGAATATTAACCACATTGCGAATGATAATATTGATGAAAGGTTGGTTATAGTTTTGAAAACTATTCGTATAAATCAGGCATTTCAAATGCCTTGCACATAATCAACGCACTAAAACACTTTTTGAACCTCTCATGACTGAGTCACGAGATTCTTGAGAATAGAGCATACTTGATTCATAGTGGCATGCACCATCATCAGCGGTTTCTCTTATTTACCAAGCTAACCCCGGAGTACCTACGGTTTTTTTCAGCTATAGCGATGTTAAAGCATGCAATCTTAACCCTTCAGCGAGAATGTTCTTACTAGCATTGATATCACGGTCATGATGAGCATGACAAACAGGGCATGTCCATTCTCGAATATGGAGGGCTTTCTTACCATCTTTGTGCTCGCACTCGGAACAAATCTGACTGGAGGGAAACCATCGGTCGACTTTGATGATGTCGCGACCATACCAGTCAGCTTTGTATTGTAACTTTGCTACAAAGCTAGACCATGATACATCCGATATGCTTTTGGATAATTTATGATTACGCAACATCCCTTTTGTGTTTAAGTCTTCGATACAGATGATATCGTGGTTTTTGGCAATCGTTGTACTCAACTTATTCAGGAAGTCATTACGTTGGTTCGCCACTTTTTCGTGCAATCGAGCAACTCTCTTTTTTTGCTTTTGATAGTTTTTCGCCTCTGACAGATGGATCCCATTTTTTTTGGCAACTAACGCACGCCTTGATAACTTTCGTTGTTCACGCTTCAGCTTCTTTTCCATTTTGGAAGTAAATCGATTATTATCCATTTTTTGTCCATCCGAAAGAATCGCAAAATCCGTAATGCCTAAATCAATACCAATTGCTGCATCTGTTTTATCAAGCTTGTCGATTTCTTCTTCACAAAGAATCGATACGAAAAATTTACCACTTGGACTTTTGCGAATCGTAGCGTTAAGGAAACGACCTTTCAGCTCTTTACTTTTAGCAAACTTAACGAGACCTAATTTGGGTAATTTTAAGTAGTTTTCTTTTATTTAATGTTATGGTTTGTTTCTTTGGTGGTGTAGCTTTGAACAGGGTGCGTTTTACTTTTGAACTGGGGATGATTGTTTTGCTTTTTAAAAAACCGTGAAAAAGAGTCCGCAAGATTTTCCAAAGAGGATTGAAGGGCAATACTATCGACTTCTTTCAGCCAACACGTTGCTTCTTCTTTTTTCATTTGAGGAAGTAAAGCGGAACAGGAGTGATAGGACAGTCCTTTACCTGTTTCAGCATAAGCAGTATTCCAAAGGTGAAGAAAGTGATTGTAGACAAACCTGGAACAGCCGATGGTTTTGACAATTAAAATGGCTTGTTCTTTCGTTGGATAGATACGAAACTTGTAAGCTTTGTGTCGTAGCACGATATTCACCTCACTTTATAGAAGACACTTGTACACTATCTTAACACACATGTATTGGTGAAAATACAGATACAAAAGTAATTAACAATTATTTAATTTTATTCCGTGCCGGTTGATTACCATAGCTGAAGCCATGCCTCAACCGATGCCGATTCATCTGCATGACTAAAGTCGCGAGTATTCCCGGCTGATTTATAAAAAGAATACCTAAAGAAATGTTGGTGATCATCCTTGCAAGTTGTCATTGATCTTATTTTACCTGTATTTGCCGTTATTGCTATTGGTTTTATAGCTGGCAAAACAAAGATTGTTTCTGCCAATGGAGCGAAAACATTAAACGATTATGTCTTATACATCACCTTGCCAGCCCTTTTATTTCATGCGGTAGCAACAGCACCTCTTTCACACCTCACAAACTGGGATTTTTTGTTCGCCAATTTGTTTGGCATCATTGGAGCCTTTTTAATCACCGTTTTTGTCGTTCGCTTCGTGTTTAAGAAACGGTCTGCCGCATTATCTCTTTATGGTATGAATGCTTCCTATGGAACATCGGGGTTTATGGGCATACCATTATTAATCGTGGCCTTTGGTCAAGAAGCAGCCTTGCCCTCCGCCATAGCAACAGTTATTCATAACATTCCTGTTATAGCAGTCGTGATTCTTACTTTTGAATGGAGTCGGGCAAAGAGACAAACTGATGATCAAGGGACATGGGATTTTTTAAAAAGCGTGTTCAAGCCTGTTCTTCTTCATCCTATTATGATATCAGTCATTTTAGGTCTCGTATTTGCGTTAGCAAGGATCCCGCTACCCAATTCATTAAATATTTTTACGGGATTTTTGGCAGATGCAACAGGACCAACAGCTCTATTTGCGATTGGATTAGCATTAGTCAATCAAAAAGAGGCTTTACAGTGGTCCAGTATCATGAATAAAGAAATTCATTTTCTCATTGTCATCAAGACTGTACTTCAACCGTTGTTAACTATTATTTTGGTTTTATTTGTTTTCGATTTGGATCCGTTATGGGCGATTACAGCCATTCTTATGTCAGCTTTACCGATTGGTCCTGTTACGTTTGTTTTAGCCCAAAAATACGAATCTATAACGAAGGAAACGATGATAGGAATTGTTTTGTCTTTACTTATTTCAGTGATTACAATCTCCCTTCTATTTGTCTTTTTAATTGATTATTATTCCATACCAACTCCTTGATCATGGAATGAGATTAATGGGTCCCATTCGTTAAGCACTTCTATGGGACTCTAATTGTTGTTTATGTTGACATTGATAATTGATGATAAAAAATAACAGGTTGAAACTCTTATTAAAGCTCTGCGACTGAATTGATGAAACCATATGCAATTCCTGTAGGTTATGATAACGCTAGAAAAAAGAAAGAGGGGTAGATGGTAATGAACGTATTTGAAAATGTAATTGATAGAAGAAATACGCGTTCCGTTAAGTGGGACACGATGGAGTCCATTTTTGGAGTTGATGACGCATCTGATATTTTGCCGATGTGGATTGCTGATATGGATTTTGCTGCTCCAAAAGTCGTTATTGATGCCATGCAAAAATGTCTCAATCACGGAGTTTTCGGATACTCTTATTTTAACGAAACTTGTAAAGATGCTATCCGTCTCTGGCTTGAAAATCGTCATGCATGGCAAACGCAAAACGATTGGATGTTAGTTCACCATGGGGTTGTTCCAGCGATTGCTTCAGTAATTGAAGCGTTTACAGCAAAAGGAGATGGCATTCTAGTCACAGCACCCGTCTATCCGCCTTTTTCCCAAGTTCCTATTAGAATGCAACGAACACTAGTTGAATGCGTCATGAAAGAAAAAGATGGTAATTATTCAATCGATTTTGTAGAATTTGAGAAAGCTTTGCAACAAAATGTGAAATTGTTTGTTTTATGTAACCCACATAATCCAGGAGGAATTGTTTGGACAGAAAAAGAATTAAAAAAAATAATTGAACTTTGTACAAAATATGACGTTCTTATCTTATCAGATGAAATCCATGCAGACCTTGTCTTTCCTGGAAATAAACATATTGCGCTCGCCACAATCGCGGAGGAAGAAGCGAAGCGTATCATTACCTGTATTGCCCCGACAAAAACATTCAATCTTGCGGGCCTCCAAGTGGCTATCATCATTTCCCCTGATGCAAAAGTTAGGGAAAAACTCGAACAAAATTTATTGGCGCATGGACAGATGGGGGTTAACCGACTTAGCCCATTTGCTGCTTCAGCGTTAAAAGCTGCATACGAAGAGGGAGGACCTTGGCTTCAAGAACTGCTTGGAATCATAACCTCGAATATGGATTATGTTATCGAAGAGTTAACAGAAAAAGTCCCCGGAATAAAAATAAACAAACCGCAAGCCACTTATTTGCTTTGGATTGACTATCGAAATACTGGACTTTCTGAAGAGGAAATAATGAGTAAATTATTGGGTAAAGGAAAACTTGCGTTGGAACCGGGCACCAAATATGGTGAGGCTGGTAATGGATTTCTTCGCATGAATATAGCATGTGCGCCTTCACGCTTGAAAGATGGAGTCCGGCGTTTTATCACGGCACTATCATAAGTAAATTGTGATGTAGGCATCTTATTTTAAGGGCTGTGGCAGGAACAGTAGTATTGAGCAGTGCTTTAAATAAACAAAGTAAACCGTAAAATTATCTTCCGCAAAAGAGCACCATTGTAAAACAACTGCCAATTCAAGCAATACACAGCTTATATAATCCAATTCGATCTAATGCCGGCTAGATCCATTATCAGGGTCTAGCTCTCTTTTATTAAATATCCCTTCCATCATCCTTTCACCAAACCATTTTTTAATACACCAGCAATATTTTAACTGCAGAATACGAAATAGGTTTCGAAGTAAATTATAGATAATGGTTTCCTCTATTATCTATCAGACATACATATTAAGGTCTTTCACAATAATGACAGTTAAATAATAATGCAATCGGGCGATTAAATAATACCATAACAATCTAAAGTGTGATTAAATAAGGAAATAGAAAAATTGTTTGGAAAGAGGAAAGTAAATGAATACAAATACAAACACAAAGCAGAAAAGAACCATAATATTTAAAAAGGTATTACGTGCATTAGCAGTTGCTATAGGAGCTTTTATAACAGCATATGGTCTAGAATCGGTTCTGATCCCAAACAACGTTTCAGATGGTGGTGTGACGGGTTTGAGTATAGTTGGTTCACAATTATTCGGATTACCCCTTGGAGTTCTAATTGCGATATTGAATATCCCGTTCGTATTTTTGGGCTATAAGCAAATCGGTAAAAGCTTTGCAATTTACTCTGTTATTGGTATTGCTACACTTGCATTTGGGACAAGCATTATGCACCATATACCAATTATAGTTCAAGGAGATACATTGTTAGTGACCGTTGTCGGTGGTATTATCATTGGCTTTGGTATGGGATTAGCATTACGAAATGGCGGCGCATTAGATGGTATTGATATGTTAGCGGTATTGCTATCCCGAAAATTGCCATTTGGAACAAGTGACCTTATTCTATTTTTAAATATGTTTGTTTTTATAGTGGTATCAACTGTTTTTGGGTTACAAGGGGCTTTCTTGTCAGGAATAGCTTATTTTATTGCTTCTAAAGTGATTCATATAGTTGAGGAAGGTTTAAGTGGTTCTAAAACCTATAAAATTATCACTAGTCAGCCGGATTTAATGGTGGAAACCATACGTGACCGTTTAGGTCGCAGTGCAACCTATAATCTGGTTGAAGGCGGTTATACAAATGAAAAATTTAAAGAAATTACGTGTATTATTAACCGTTTAGAGGATAGTAAAATGAAAGAGATTATTAACGAGATCGACAAACATGCTTTTATAGCTGTGTATGATGTAGCAGAAGTTAAAGGCGGCAGTTTCAAGAAAAAAGACATTCATTAATAAAGGTTTTTGTTTTCAAAAACAATACAAATACAGGCTGGATCCTTTACTGGATTCAGTTTTTTTATGTATTCAATAAGCGTTCATCTCTTGATTGAAAAGGTTGCTATTTATTGTGGAATCAAAGGTGTATGATCTGACTTTTGAGATGGTACATCGGGGCAATAGCTAACTTTACAGGAAAGCCTAACTCTTCCCAATTAAATTATAGCATATAAAAAAAGGTAATTATAGACTGTTTCTTCTTATATACTACTGCTAAAATCAATAGAACAATACTGGTTAGGAGTGATGTGGAATGAGCTCTTTGGTTATCAGTTTTCAAGACATGGGGAAAACAGAGCATTTGCTTGTAGGCGGTAAAGGATTAAATTTAGGTGAATTATCAAAAATCCAAGGAATACAAGTTCCAGAAGGTTTTTGTATTACAACGGCAGGATACCAAATGGCCATTGAACAAAATGAAATGTTTCAAGCATTGTTGGATCAACTAACGGTGTTAAACGTAGAGGAACGTCATCAAATTAGTAAAATCAGCAGCAAGATTCGACAAGTTATTATGGACGTAGATATTCCTGCCGATGTAGTAAGCGCAGTTGCTGATTCTCTTTCCGAGTTTGGTGAGAACCACGCTTATGCAGTGCGTTCTAGCGCAACAGCTGAAGACTTGCCTCATGCCTCCTTTGCTGGACAACAAGATACCTATCTAAATATTAAAGGGATAGATGCGATTTTACAGCATATTAGTAAGTGCTGGGCTTCGCTGTTTACGGATCGGGCAGTGATATACCGAATGAAAAATGGATTTGACCATAGTAAAGTTTCTTTATCCGTTATTATCCAAAGGATGATTTTCCCTCGGGCTTCTGGGATTTTGTTTACTGCTGATCCGATTACCTCGAATCGAAAGCTATTATCAATCGATGCTAGTTTTGGGCTTGGAGAAGCGTTAGTCTCTGGGCTAGTATCTCCTGATAATTATAAGGTACAGGAAGAAAAAATCGTCGAAAAGATGATAGGGACTAAGAACATGGCTATCTATGGCCGGGAGGATGGAGGAACTGAGACACAGCAGATTGACCTGGATCAGCAGAAGTCACAAACACTAACAGACCAGCAAATTTTACAATTAGCACATATAGGAAGAAAGATTGAAGCTCATTTTGGAAGCCCGCAAGACATCGAGTGGTGTTTAGCAGAGGATACATTTTATATTGTCCAGAGTCGGCCAATCACAACTTTGTATCCCATCCCTGAAGCAGGTGAGACCCAAGGAAACCGCGTTTATGTATCTGTTGGTCATCAACAAATGATGACAGACCCTATGAAACCATTGGGATTGTCTCTTTTCCTGTTAACAACACCTGCACCCATGCGTAAAGCTGGTGGAAGGCTGTTTGTTGATGTAACACCTATGTTGGCTTCACCTGCAAGCAGAAAAATGATAATAGATAACTTAGGAAAATCTGACCCGCTCATAAAAGACGCGCTCATGAAAATAGTAGATCGAGAAGATTTTATAAAAACGTCCCCAGATACTGAAAAAAGTCTGAGTCCTGACAAACCTCAAGATCTCTCTGATGCCCAGGCACAAATTGGAAACGATCCAACAATCGTTACGGAATTGATTAAAAAAAACCAGTTATCGCTAGAAGAGCTGAAGCAAAACATCCAAACAAAATCAGGTGCGGATTTATTTGATTTTATTCTGGAAGATATCCAGGAGCTGAGAAGGGTTTTATTTGAAGGTATGAGTGTGATTATAGCTGCGCTGGATGCCACAACATGGATTAATGAGAAAATGAACGAGTGGTTAGGAGAAACAAACGCAGGGGACACACTTTCTCAATCCGTACCAAACAATATTACTTCAGAAATGGGTCTCGCATTATTGGATGTCGCAGATGCGATTCGTCCTTATCCAGAAGTGATTAATTATTTAAGACATGCAAAAACAGAAAACTTTTTAGATGAACTGATTAACCTTGAAGGCGGACAAATTGCCCAAGATGCAATAACAGCTTATCTTAACAAATATGGCATGAGATGTGCCGGAGAAATTGATATAACGAGAAGTCGATGGAGCGAAAAACCAACTACACTTATTCCTATGATTTTAGGGAATATCAAAAACTTTAAGCCGAATGCTAGTCAGCAGAAATTTGAGCAGGGGCGAAAAGAGGCTTTAGAAAAAGAACAAGCTTTATTAGAACAATTGGAGCAACTGCCGAACGGAGAACAAAAAGCTAAAGAGACGAAACGAAATATCGACCTAATTCGGAATTTCAGCGGGTTTAGGGAATACCCTAAATACGGTATGGTGAATCGCTATTTCATTTACAAGCAGGCATTATGGAAAGAAGCGGAACAACTCGTACAAGCGGGGGTTATTTAAGGAAAAGAAGATATATCCTATCTTACTTTTGAAGAACTTGAAGAAGTAGTCCGCACAAATAAACTGGATTACCAAATCATTGACAAACGAAAAGAAGCGCACAAATTATTTGAAAAATTAACCCCGCCACGTGTTATTACTTCTGATGGTGAAATCATTACTGGTGAATACAAACGAGAAAATCTCCCAGCTGGAGCTATTGTCGGCCTGCCAGTTTCCTCAGGAGTTATCGAGGGGCGAGCACGTGTCATTTTAAACATGGAAGATGCTGATTTAGAAGAAGGAGATATATTGGTTACATCCTTTACGGACCCTAGCTGGACACCGTTATTTGTATCCATTAAAGGCCTGGTCACTGAAGTAGGTGGGCTGATGACCCACGGTGCGGTTGTCGCACGTGAATATGGCTTGCCAGCAGTCGTGGGAGTAGAAAATGCTACAAAAATAATAAAAGATGGGCAGCGAATTCTTGTTAATGGAACGGAAGGGTATATTCAAGTATTGTAATTTCTGTATGTGCCTTAATTATCCACAAAGTGGGTACCTATGACTTGTTAGCAGAGCAGATGTGCAAAGGGTATTTCATGTGATTTATCCTAAATCAATACAAATTCAGGCTGGATCCTTTAGCGGGTTCAGTCTTTTTTATCAACCCTAGCACTGATATCAGGAAAACAGGATTTTGTTTGTTCTTCTTTGGTATGGCAAATTTAAAAGGGCAAAGTATAGCGTTGTTAAGTTATGTTGATCCTTTTGTAGCTATTTTAATCTCCGGAATCATCTTACACGAGCAATTTACACTGTTACAAATTATAGATGGAGTACTTTTATTAGGTTCCACCTTTGTTAGTGAAATGCGGTTCTGCAGAATCTAAGGGACATAAATAAAAGTCATAATGCTTGTGAAATACAGTTCTGTATAGAAAGACTCCGTTTTGATTAGTCTTTTTCAAAACGGAGTCTTTTCATTTAAACATTGTAAGGAAAAGGGGGGAGATGCTTTGATCAAACATTACGAAATAATTGTTAGCCATTATATAATGAATGCTTTATTCCTCTATAGGATTTTCAGGTCCATTCAGCTCTAATTGATAAAAGGCCAAGTCAATCCATTTATTGAATTTAAAACCTGCTTTTTCAATTGTACCTGAATAAACAAAGCCAAAATTTTTGTGCATAGCAATGCTTTTTTCATTTGCTGCATCAATACCAGCAACCAATGTCATATATTCTCTTTCTTTAGCAATAGCAATTAACTCTATCATCAAGGAAGTCCCAATCCCTTTTTTTCGGTATTCCCTATTTACATAAACGGAATGTTCAATTGTATATTTATAAGCCGCCCATGCTCTAAAAGGACCAAATGTTGCAAAACCAGCGACTTTATTATCTTGTTCGCACACTAAGATTGGGTAACCATCCTCCATCTTTTGTTCGTACCATTGTTTTCTGCTTTCAAGCGTTTGGGGTTTATAGGCATATACAGCAGTAGAATGAAGAATGGCATCATTATAGATATGTAAAATGTCCATTAAATCTTTTTCAGTTGCTTCCCTAATCATGTTGTTCTTCCTCTCGTAATAAATGTTTACTTATCTTTTTATTTTAGAACGCTTTGCCCTAAACGTAAAATCCTTACAATTATAAACCTTTATTTCGTAAACTGGAAAATGCATGTGGAAGATTTCTCTAAAATATTTAAATTCAATAGTGCATAGAGAGCTTGCCATTAAGTCTACTAAGTATTCCTAAACCGAGGAATTCTCCTGAATTTCCCCGACGTTTCTTTATTAACAAATAATCATAAGTATTGTTCCAGGTAATAGATAATAATGTAAAAAGCCTGTAAACAAACTGAAGAACGCTAAATATTATCTGATATGACAGAAGGTTCGATTTTCTGTTAAAATAAAGATAGCTATTAAACTATTAAGATAATTGTTTGAATATAAGAGATAGCGAAAATAAAAGAAGGACTGTTTATAAATGGGAAATAAATTTGCTAAGAGAGCTCATTTTGTTAAATCTTCGGAGACACGGGAAATTTTGAAAATAACAGAAAGACCGGAAGTAATCTCCTTTGCTGGAGGGCTTCCGGCCCCAGAATTGTTTCCATTAGATGCTCTAAAGGATGCGTGTAATGCTGTTTTGAACGAAGAAGGAGCGGCTTCACTTCAATATAGTACGACGGAGGGGTATGTTCCATTAAGAGAAGCTATTAATCGAAGAATGAAAGCTGTTGGAATTAACGCTCCTGTTGACAATATCCTTATCACCTCGGGATCCCAGCAAGCAATCGACCTTACTGGAAGGCTATTTATCGATGAGGGAGACACGATTATTTGTGAAAGTCCAACCTATCTTGCGGCAATTAATACATTTAAGTCATACAATGCCAGCTTTGTTGAAGTAGCGATGGATGAGAATGGAATGATTATGGAAGAGCTAGAGAAGCAGCTGCAAGAGCATCCTGACACAAAATTCATCTATACAATTCCAGACTTTCAAAACCCTACAGGGCGCACATTAACACTCGAAAGACGAAAAAAAATGATTGAGCTTGCTAATCAATATGATGTACTGATTGTAGAAGATAATCCTTATGGAGCTATAAGATTTGCTGGAGAGGAACTTCCCCCAGTGAAACATTTTGATACGGAGGGCAGAGTAATTTATTTGAGTACTTTCTCCAAAATTTTTACTCCCGGCCTTCGACTTGGATGGATTTGTGCTGACCAAGCTTTTATTGAGAAGTATGTTGCTTTTAAGCAAACAGCTGACTTACATACGGACAGCTTTGCACAAAGAATTACAGCCAAATATATGGAACTTTATGATATGGAAGAGCACATTAATAGAATTAAAGCTGTTTATAAAGAAAGATGCGCAGCAATGTTAGCTTGCATTGAGGAATTTTTTCCGAAGAATTTGTCTTACAGTAAGCCAGAAGGTGGATTATTCATTTGGGTTGAACTTCCAGAGGGCGTTGATTCTACGCATATATTTGCAGAGTGCTTGAAAAACAATGTTGCCTGTGTTCCTGGAACGCCATTTTTCCCGAATGGTACACAAACAAATACATTTCGTTTGAATTTCTCCAATATGTCGATAGAGAAGATTATGGAAGGTATGAAGCGTATTGGTGAAGTGTTATACCGTGAGTTAGAAAAAGAAACAGCTCTTTTATAATTTATATACGTGCAACTAAGGTTGTCACCAAAAGGCTTGGTAAACCTTAGCTGCACGTATAAACATCTAGCACTATTTGTATAATTTACGTAGTTCATGACGGGCTTCTTCCGAAAGGGATCCGCCGATATCCATTAATTCAACAATGTCTTTAAAGGCTCTTTCGGGAATCGCTAAATCGGCCAGCTCTTCTTTAGAAAAACCTAAGTTAATCTCATCCTCCCGGCCATCTTTTAACTTCATAACAAAATCAGGTTCGGTAACAAAAGGTGTAGACATACCAACCATATCAGAAAATTGGAAGGCTTCTAGTGCCTTTTCTGGTGAGTTGATGCCACCAGTGGCCATAACTGGAACACGACCATTGATATGTTCGTACACAACTTGATTCATAAATTCATCTTTAAATTTACCTTGGCGAATCGTTTGTTTATAAATGTTCCTGCCCCAGCTTGCAGTAGCTAAATATTGGATGTTTGCTACTTCCATGATTCGATCCATGAAATAAAGAAAGTCTTCTACACTGTAGCCAATTTCATTACCGCGCGTTTCTTCTGGTGTGCCCCTAAACCCGAGAATAAAGTCAGCTGGTGCTTCTTCAGCAATCACTTTCTGAACAGCCTTCATCACTTCGATACCAAAACGTGAACGATTTTCAATGTTTTGGACACCGTATTCATCATCACGCTGGTTAGAATAAGTGGAAAAGAACGTTTGAATTAGTAAACGCTGAGCACTTGAAATTTCAACTCCATCAAAACCGGCTTTAATCGCACGACGTGTTGCATCAGCATATTGGGTAATAACATGCTCGATTTTGCGTTTGGACATTGGTAAGACGGTATGTTCAACGGGACTCTTCAACTTCATTTTACTTGGACCATAAACAACACCGAAATCTTTAAGTGATATTTTGGAAAAACGACCGGCATGCGTTAATTGAATAATTGCTTTAGAGCCGTCCTTTTTCATCGTTTGAGCAAGTTGTTTGAGTCCTTCGATGCTACGATCATCATCGATACTGAAGCCATATTCAAACAATTGTCCATATTCTTCAATATAAGCAGCACCTGTAATTTGTAGGGGGGCGGAACAAGCACGTCGTTCTGCATATGCCAAATCTTCCTTGGTAACATAACCCTCAATAGTTGAAGAATTCGTGATCATCGGGGATAGGACAAAGCGATTATCTAATTCCATACCATTTGGTAGAATGATTGTCTTAAATAAAGGACTGTATTGTTTTGTTGTCTTCATTTGTATACTATCCAATTCCCTTCATTTGGCTATGTTTGCTAATAATTTAAAGCTATCACCAACGCCAGGTAGTGTCAAATTAATACAGTTTTTCTATCTGTATCAATAGTTTTGTTCATAAAATAATTTGCCGTCCACTCATTTTTTACAGCATAAAGCCACTCTGTTTGAGGTCTCGTTAATACATGATATACTTAAGTATATTATGAAAAAAAATATATAAGAAAGAAGGAATACGAATGAAAAAACGAGGGAATTTTTTATTTATAGAAAGAAATGATGACGTGTACACGTTAAGTATGACACCAGAATTGCAAGATGATATTGGTACAGTTGGATTTGTAGAATATATGAATGGAGATACACTTAATGTGGATGATACCATTTTAAACATAGAAGCTTCAAAAACTGTTATTGATGTGGCTTCTCCATTAGCAGGCAAAATCGTCGTGCGCAATGAAGCTGCAATAAGTGAACCAACCCTTCTGAACTCAGCCAAAACGGAAGAAAATTGGGTAGTAAAATTAACAGATGTGGATGAAGAAGCATTTAACCAACTAGAAGAAGCTTAATGAATAATAGTTTGGGAGTTATTCATATATTTTGTTCAGAATAATAGGTCTATTAGTTGTAAGTATATTTCGCAAGGAGTAGGTTATGGATCAAGAAGCTAGATTGGATTATTTAATTGATTATTTATGGAGTGAGAACCCGCAAGCTAATGAACAAATGGTGCAATATAAAAGGGATACTGTAGAAGAAAAAATAGCGTTGTTTCGAGGGCTCTGTAATATTCGACAGCCTGAACCAATCTCGGAACAATTCGTTAAAGTTCAAGATGCTTTCTTAACACAATGGAATAACGAACGACACATAACCTCATTGCACGATTTAGATGCTGTTCAGCAGCAGCTTTATTTATGGCAAGGTGATATTGCGAGTCTAAAAGTTGACGCAATCGTTAATGCGGCTAATAGTGAGTTTTTGGGCTGCATGCAAGCAAACCATGGTTGTATTGACAATATTATTCATACCCGTGCAGGGGTGCAATTGCGCTTGGATTGTGATGAACTCATAAAAGCACAAGGTCGCAAAGAGCCAATCGGGAAGGCGAAAATTACGAAGGCTTACAATTTACCATCAGATTATATTATTCATACTGTTGGACCATTTATCGACCAGCGTGGAGTCTCGCCGTTAAGAGAGCAATTACTGGCCATGTCTTATAATTCTTGTTTAGCATTAGCGGATGAGCATCAATTAGACAGCCTTGCTTTCTGCTGTATCTCTACAGGTGAATTTAATTTTCCTAATCAACATGCAGCTGAAATTGCGATTCAAACAGTGAAAGAATATATAAGAAATACCGGATCAAAGCTTCATATCATCTTTAATGTATTTAAAGATGAGGACTTACAAATCTATCAGTCATTATTAGTGAGGAAAGAATAGGGGATGGCTATGCAACAACTTTCATATTGGCAAACATTAACAGAGGGGGCATCATTGTCACAAGCTGATTTATTAAACCAACTAATAGATGAGGCTGAGGCAATTGTCATTGGAATTGGTGCAGGAATGTCTGCAGCGGCTGGCTTTACATATGTAGGTAAACGGTTTACGGACGCTTTTCCCGATTTTATTGCGAAGTATCGTTTTTTGGACATGTTACAAGCAAGTTTATTTGATTTCGAAGATGAACAAGAATACTGGGCTTTTCAAAGCCGTTTCAGCTTGTTGAATTTCTTTGATCAACCAGTAGGACAAGCATATGTCGACTTGCGACTTAAAATGGCAGGGAAAAATTATCATGTTATTACGACGAATGCCGATAATGCGTTTTATGCGGCTGAGTTCGATATGGATAAAGTGTTTCGCATTCAAGGGGAATACGGATTGTGGCAATGTTCGGAGCACTGTCATCAACAGACGTATCATGATGAAGCGCTAATTCGCAAAATGGTCCGGGAACAATCGGATATGAAGATACCTGCAAATTTAGTTCCGCTTTGTCCGAAATGTGGAGCCGGTTTGGAGGTTAATAAACGTAATGAAGAAAAGGGAATGGTTGAAGATGGTCATTTTCATGAACAGAAAGAACGTTATGAACAATTTCTGAAAGAAAATCAAGATAAGAAAATTTTATTTTTGGAAATTGGTGTGGGACATACAACCCCACAATTTATTAAACATCCTTTCCAACAAATGACGGAAGGGAATGAGAAGGCGTTGTTTGTGACGATGAATCAAAAAGATTATTTCATACCACATGCAATTCGTCCACAAACAGTACGAATTGATGAGGATATTGCTGAAGTATTACATACAATTAGCAAGTGAACAAAGGAGGCGAGCAAATGTATTTAATTGAATCGAAGCGCCATGGAGAATGGATATATGATCCAGGAATGGCAATGGCTTTACAAGAATATGTGAAAGACCATATTTTCTTAGATGATGATGTATTGTTTCCATACATGATGCAGCCGGCTGTTCAGATTGGAAAATTCCAGAATGCATACGAGGAAGTCAATCAGCCTTATATGGATGAGCATGATATTAAAATTGTTCGCCGGGAAACTGGTGGCGGTGCGATTTACCTCGATGATCGAAATATGAGTTTTTGCTTCTTATTTGATGGCAGTACGGACATTCATGGAAACTATGCACGTCTGTATGAACCGGTCATCAAAGCACTTGAGAAATTAGGCGTTGATCAGTTAGAACAAAAAGGTCGTAATGATTTGGTTTTAGATGGCAAGAAAGTCTCTGGTGCGGCGATGACCTTACAGAATGGTCGGATATACGCTGGGTATTCGTTGCTATTAGATCCCAATTATGAAGCAATGGTGTCCGTATTGAATCCAAACCAGAAGAAAATTAAATCACATGGGATTCAGTCCGTCCGCAGTCGAGTAGGGTCAATCCGTCCTCATCTAGCACCAGAATACCAAGAAATGACGGTCTGGGAGTTTACCGATTATATGATTTGCCAATTACTTGAAATTAATGATGTTAGTGAAGCGAAGCGCTATGAATTAACACGTGAAGATTGGGCAGGTGTCGATAAAATTGCCGCTGAGAAATACAATAATTGGGACTGGAACTATGGTCGCTTCCAGCAGTTCGAATATCGTTTAACAGAACGTTTTCCAATTGGAACGATTAGTGTTGGCTTAACGATTGAGCATGCTAAAATTACTGCCATTCAGATTTCGGGTGACTTTTTTGGAACAAAAAATATAAAAGATGTGGAAGAAGTATTAGTAGGGGTACGGTTAAGGAAAGAGGACTTATTAAACGCGTTAAAATCGGTCGAATTGGCTAATTATTTTGGGAATCTGACGAAAGAAGAACTTGTTAGCTTTATCTTAAGTGAAAAAGCATAAGTACCTTGAGACATAGAAAGAAGGGTAAGATTGATTAAATTAGGGATTTTAGATTACGCTCAAATTGATGAAGGAAGCAATGCCCAAAAAGCTTTGCAGAATACAATTGAGCTAGCTCAATTAGCAGAATTATTAGGCTATGAACGGTTTTGGATGGCAGAACATCACAACGTTCCTGCTTTTGCTAGTAGCTCACCAGAACTAATCATGATGCGTTTAGCAGATGCGACTGAACGGATTCGTATCGGTTCGGGCGGTGTGATGATACCACATTATAGTCCTTATAAAGTAGCTGAAAATTTTCGAGTTCTCGAAGCGTTTCATCCTGGTCGAATTGATTTGGGAATAGGCAATACGATAGGAACGCCCATTGTGAACCGGACGTTAAACGAGAATAAAAAGAGTAAAATCAATTACGAGCAGAGTATTGTTGATTTAACCAAGTATTTGAGCGATCAAGTGGATGAAAACCATCGTTTCTCTGGTATAATTGCTAACCCTGTTATTTCAACCGTTCCCGAGATGTGGGTGCTGTCAACTAGTATCAGAAATGCTAAAATGGCCGCTAAATTAGGGATTGGTTATACGTTTGGATTATTTCCGCTTGCAGGCATTGATAAATTAGCTATTGGTATCCAGGCAGCGGAGTTGTATCGTAATGAATTTAAGCCTTCATCTATCATGCGAGAGCCTAGAGTGTCGATCGCCCCGTTTATAGTCGTTGCTGAAACGAATGAGCAAGCGGAAGAATACGCAAAAGCCCTAGATTTGTGGTTGCTCGGCACAGATAATTTTGCCCATTTGTCAGAATTTCCATCGGTTGAAACAGCTCATAAATATGCATACACGGAAGATGAAAAGAAAATCATTCAAGCGAATCGAATCCGGATGGTAGTAGGAGATATTGGAAGTGTGACAGATCAATTAAATGCGTTGATTAGTCAATTTAAGGCTGATGAAGTCCTGTTAGTGCCACTTATGCCAGGGTTGGAAGTACGTAAAAAGGCAATTGAGCTATTGGCAGGAGCGTTTAATTAGTTTGGTATGCTAGGTAAGATAGTATCTTTTGTAGCTGTTGAGTAATATAAGTTTTTTGCATTTTTCGATTACATAATCGTATATTCCAGAACAAAATCGGTAGAGGACATGAAAATGAAGAGAATTTATCTGATATTCAGTATGAATGGATATTCGAATACCGAATATCATTGGATGGACTTGGATAATATTATCCAACTCGAACGATTTTTGACTGCTATTCAATCCGTTATACTAAATAAAAAATATAACATCTGACTGGATCCAGAAGTGATTCAGTCTTTTTCTATTTAGTTAACTTAAGCCGGAATCAGCATGTTAAAAGGAAGTTTATGGTTGATTCAAAGTAATCTTGGCTAAACTCTTTTTTAAAGGTGAACTTGACATGAAACTAAAAGGTGTCGTATTATAAAAGTAAATAGGACACCCTTTAGTGTCATAATAAGGTGTAAGATCAGGGGATGGTGATATTGAGCGAAAAGGGAACGGAAAGAGATGTTTATGGTGCTATTTCCGACCAAACCCGAAGGAAGCTTCTTCGTTTATTAGCGAATGCGGCAGAATTACCGCTTTATGAGTTAACTTTCCATTTCGAAATGGGTCGCACAGCAATTTCAAAGCATTTGGCAATTCTAAAAGAGGCTGGACTTGTGACCAGCAGAAAAGTTGGCAGAGAAACGAGGTATCGGCTGAATGCAGCTCCTCTGAAGGAAATTCACGACTGGGTATCTTTCTATGAAGATTTCTGGAAAGAAAGAATGTTCAAATTAAATCTTTTATTGGAGGAACAAAAAATGAAAGCAGATGTATCATTAGATTTTCAATATACAAGTTCAATTGAAGAAGTGTGGAAGGCATTAACGGATTCGGAAATGCTTGCTAAATGGATATGGGAAAATGACTTTAAGCCAATAGTTGGCCATAAGTTTCAATTTCGGGCAGAGCCAAATAAATGGTGGAACGGAATTGTAGATTGTGAAGTGCTTGAAGTGAAAGAGCCCCATAAATTATCTTATACGTGGGCAAGCCAAGGCGAGAATACTACTGTTACATGGACATTGAAAGAAGGTTCAGATGGGACCACAAACTTGCATTTCGAGCAAGTTGGATTCAGTGAAGAAACAAAAGCTACCAAAGGAGCTATCGAGGGGGCAATATACAGCTGGACGAAAATGGGTGAGCAGCTTGGTAATGTGCTGGAACAATAAGCGATATTGCCTTTCCTCCCGTAATTAATAGGCACAATAGCTCCAGACCATTAATGATTATTAATTGTACAACTGCTAATTCGTTTTAGCTGTATTGGATAGCTATTCTAAATAGGGAGATAAGAAAATGAGTTTTTTCAAAGATATGCTAGCGGTGTTTAAGAAAAGAGAAATATTACTTTTAGAGAGCTATAAAGAAATGGAAGGTGTGTATACCTTCCTATTTGAGAAGCCAGGTGATTTAATCTGGGAAGCAGGGCAGCATGGTCTGTTTACCATCACGCATAAAAAAATAAAAAATGCTACAAGGCCATTCAGTGTGGCGTCTGCACCCGCAGAAAATGTTATTCGACTAACAATGAAAATTAATGATAATCCGAGTGATTTCAAGCAGGCGATGTTAGAACTTAAACAAGGAATGAAAATTAGCATGAGTGGACCTGTAGGGCCATTTAATTTGAATGATAACAGCCCTTCACTCTTTATTGCAGGCGGTATCGGCATTACCCCGTTTCGATCGATCCTGAAACAAATTGAAGCGAACGGAAATGCAAGTGATAACCCAGTACAACTGCTTTATTTAGATAGCGATAAAGCATACATTTTTAAAAATGAACTTGATAAAATTGCTGACCATTATTCCATACAGATAACTTACCTAGATTCAAAGAATGACTTATATCAGGGGATAGATATGTTTGCTCAGCAATATAAAAATGATGGAAAATACTATATTGCGGGTCCAAAATCCATGGTGGAGTATATTTCAAGTCATTTAAGAAATAAGGATGTTCCCAAAAGCAATATTAAAAAGGATGCGTTTTTTGGGTATTAGTTACAAAGAGTACGAGCATGTACTTAATAGCATCCATGCAAAAATCGAATCAGAAAAGGTTTAACAAAAATCCTGTTTGTGCAGGGTTTTTGTTTTTTTATCAATCATTTTTTAGCTGTTTCACTACATTGTTAACATGGGCTGATTATTATACAAGAATTCTTTTATAAATTTTGCTTCTATTTGCGGGAATATTAAGTATAATGTATGTAGAAAAGCTGACTGAACTGAATCGGATGCTTTTAATTAGCGATAAGAATGGGGGAAAGTCTAATGTCTAGTGAGCAGAGGAGTTTATTGGATGAGGAAAGAGAAGAAGATACAAAGGTAAAGTTTGAAAGAAAAGAAGGGGAACCGACCGGAGCCTTTAAAGGAGCTTCCTGGGCAGCTTTAATGATTGGCGTTGCAGCATATCTGATTGGCTTGTTTAACGCAGCGATGGAATTGAATGAAAAAGGCTATTATTTTGCAGTATTAATATTCGGGCTTTATTCTGCCGTGTCTTTACAAAAGGCGGTACGTGATAAAGAAGAAGGAATACCAGTTACACCTATTTATTTTGGTATTAGTTGGGTTGCACTTATTATATCGATTTTATTAATTGGTGTTGGTTTATACAATGCAGGAAGTATTGTTTTAAGCGAAAAAGGATTTTATGGCATGGCGTTTGTGCTTAGTATATTTGCTGCAGTAACCGTTCAAAAAAATATTCGAGATACACAGAGAGCTAGGGAAAGAGAATAAGTTTTCTTATTTTTGCAATATGCTATGAAGATGCCAGATACGGAATATCCTGGTTAGAAACTTAACTAAAATTTAACGTCGCTTTGAAAGAATCCATTTTTGTTATGGGTTCTTTTTGTTCATTAAATATGTTAAATTTAGCTGTTAATGGTAAGGGGAATACAGGGCTTGGATTTTAACGATACTAAAAAGTAATATGAGCGCAAGGCGATGATATAACGCAGAGCCCGCTTTCCCTGTAAAAGTAAGAAACAGGCCCTTGATTTATTATAGATGAAAGTAGGTTATTTTAAATGACAACGGAAAAGGAAAAGATGATAGCTGCAGAAATGTATAATCCTGCTGATTCAGAATTAGTACAGGATCGCATGGAAGCAAGACGTAAAGTTAGAATGTATAATCAAACGTTAGAAACCGAAGAAGAAAAACGGACAAACATATTAAAGGAATTACTCGGTTCCACTGGAGAAAAAATATATATGGAGCCAAATATTCGATTTGACTATGGTTATAATACACACGTAGGTAACAATTTTTACGCAAACTTTGACTGTACGTTTTTAGATATCTGTGAAGTGCGCTTTGGTGATAATTGCTTGCTCGGACCTAGAGTACAGATCTATACAGCGACACATCCGCTTCACCCAACGGCACGAAACTCTGGAATAGAAAGCGGAAAGCCGATTACGATTGGCAATAATGTATGGATTGGAGGAAGTGCAATCGTAAATCCAGGCGTAACGGTAGGAGATAATGTGGTGATTGCTTCAGGTGCAGTGGTGACGAAAGACATACCTGCTAATGTAGTAGTTGGTGGAAATCCTGCTAGAATCATTAAACAAATCGAAGTATAAGGTCTCTTTTGCTTAACTAATCATGACCTTTTAAACGATCGGTGCAATTCCATTTACAAGGAATTGTGCCCTTATTAATTTACTTTACTTTACCACAGTATAGAGGATTTTTTAATAATGAATTAGTACTAAGTAATAGGAACAAGTGTTAATATATTGGTGGGCACTATTACAAGGAGGGTAAGCCGTGAAAACTCAAGTAACAGATCTATTCGGAATTCAATACCCAATTATTCAAGGTGGACTGGCTTATTTAGGTTATGCGGAACTAGCTGCTGCTGTTTCAAATGCCGGAGGACTAGGGCAAATTACTGCAGCAACTTTACGTACACCTGGAAATCTTCGAAATGAAATTCATAAAATACGCAAGCTTACGAACAAGCCTTTTGGTGTAAACTTTGCTATTGCAAAGTACAACGGAGAATACGAGGAATTATTAGAAGTGGCAATAGAGGAAAAGGTACCGGTGATCTCCATAACTGGTGGTAATCCAAAACCCGTGTTAGAACGGCTCAAAGGTGAAGGTATTAAAACACTCGTTCTTGTTTCGGGAGTTAGACATGCGCGAAAAGCAGAACAGCTTGGAGCAGATGCCCTTATCGCAGTTGGTCAGGAAGGTGGAGGTCATGTAGGACGTGATGATATTGGTACAATGGTGCTGATTCCTCGTATTGTAGATCATGTGTCCATTCCTGTCTTAGCAGCAGGGGGGATAGGTGATGGCAGAGGTTTATTAGCAGCCTTTACTCTAGGTGCAGAAGGTATTGTAATGGGAACTCGTTTTATTGCTACCAAAGAATGCGTACACGCACATAACGAATATAAAAATGCGCTTGTGCAAGCGCAGGAATCTGATACGATCATTATTAAAAAATCGCTAGGTGCCCCGGGACGAGTTCTTCGATCAGATTTTGCTTTAGAAATTATCGAGCACGAACATCAAGGAGCAGCGTACGAGGACTTAAAGGACATGATTAGCGGTAAAACAAATTGCAGATACATTTATGAAGGGTACGAAAAAGAAGGATTCGGCTGGGCTGGACAGGTAGTTGGTCTTATCAACAATGTGCCGACAGTACAGGAGCTGTTTGATGAGATGGTTTTAACAGCGGAAAATAAATTGAGTCGTATTGGTAATATGATTGGGGAGCGAACTCGGAGTTACTAAAAGGTTTTTTGTTAGCTGTTTTAATAAATGATAGATTTCTCCTATTCCTCCAAATATTAGTTTAATATATACTGGGGCCAGTAAATGTAGAAAATGGGAGGAGGAAGAGATGATATGAAAAAGATCTTTAGTATTTTTATATCCAGTCTAATGCTACTAATGGCAATACCTTCAAATTCTGTGTTTGCATGTTCTTCTTATATTGATTGTGGAGATGACAAGGATCATGAACAAGAAAGAGTTGTACTCGGTTCGTACACTTTGACGGAGAAACAAACAAGAGAACTTGCAAATAATATGAAAGCATTATCCGGAGCTAGTGCGACAATAACAAATGCTGCTGCATCATATGCAGCTGAGACAATATTAAAAAAGTATGGCTATAGTTTTGGTCCTTACGGTACAGTTGCAGCATTAGCAGCATCTTTGTCAGGAATCGCTGTGGCAGATAGCACAGTTATATATGCTGGTGAGAACGGTCATAAAGTTAAAGTAACTATGACAGATAATAAAAATTATCATACTTCGTATTCAACTAAAACAAAATATGAACTTGTAAAATAACTTAAAAAGCTCCCTAATCTATGATAGTTAGGGAGCTTTTAAAACTCTTAATTATTTCTGACCATTTTATAAATGCTTCTAATTATTGGTATAGCCATTATTAAGGGAAAAAGAATGTTAAACCATAGAGGCGGCTCAAATAATATAACATTGTAAATAATTATAAGAGCTGCAATCCAAATAATAATATTAGTTATTAAATTGTATTTTTCAGATTTAAACATTGAGATCACTCCCTTTTTCTCCATTTTCTCACTCATTAAGAGGCATTGTTTTTTTCTAGGGATTGTTGAACAGCTGGTTTTGAGTCAAATTATACCAGATGTACTAAGAAATTAGAAAAAGAAACACATAATGTTATTTTTCACAAGTAACTGGAGACCAAAAACTCCTTTTTTCTATCGTTACTGTGCCTTCATTATCAAAGTTGTTAAAGCATTTCTCTATAATAAGTTTATTTGTTTTCGTGATTCCTCTTAACCTGATTCATCATGACACCGCCAGCAGTTAGAATAATGATGCTTATCATTAAGGCGATAAGTATATCACGTTTGCTTTTGTTCATTTATGGCATCTCCTTTGATAGTATTAATCAATTCGCTTTTAAATGTGGATCTCTCCAAAACATTGTCATCAAAAGGCCAAGTATAATTACAACTGCACTAAAGTAAAATGGATAATTTATATCGATATCAAACATCATCCCGCCTAGTACCGGTCCAAATACATTGGCCAGCGAAGTGAAGAAGGAGTTCATTCCGCCAACAAACCCTTGATCATTACCAGCAATCCGTGAGAGGTACGTCGTTACAGCCGGACGAATGAGATCAAATCCGATGAATACCGTAAATGTCACTGCCATGATTGCCCAATAGGTGTTTACGAGTGTCATTGCAAATACAATAATCGTTGAAAACAGTAAAGACCAGCGAACAATATTAATTTCTCCCATAAATCTTGTTAATGGATCAAATAATAGAACCTGGAAGATTGCACCGATAATCGCTCCACCTGTAATGGCAATTGCAATATCTGACGGGCTGAATGCAAATTTATGATCGACATATAAGCTGAATAAAGAATCAAATGCAGCCAAACCAAAGGATGCTATGAAAATGACGATAAAGGCAATAAAGAACATTGGTTTCAGCATCTTCTTCAAGCTGTTTTTCCCCGCTGCTGGTGATTCATCCAGCGTGTCTTCTGTTTTAGAACTCGGTTCATGCAATGTGAAGATCGATAAAATCGCGACCACAAAAGCAAATGCAGCAGCTGAAAAAAATGGAATCCGTGTACCAATTTCTGCTAAAAAACCGCCGATGCCAGGTCCGATAATAAACCCGGTATTAATCGCAGCAGACATATATCCAAGCGCTTTTGGACGCTTTTCTATTGTGGTAACGTCTGCTATAAATGCCGTTACAGCAGGCATAATAAAAGCACCACTGACCCCGCCTAAAATACGTGATATAAACAAAACTTCTATCGTTTTTCCCAGCCCGAATAACAATTCGGAAAAGCTAAAAATAAATAAACCAATCACAATCATAATTTTCCGGCCGAATTTATCAGCGGCCTTTCCGGCGAATGGGGAAAAAATTAATTGTGTAAAGGCAAATGCTGCTGTTAAATAGCCAACAACTGTACCACTAATATTTAGTTCATTCATGATTGTTGGCAGTACAGGTATAACTAAACTGATTCCTAAGAATACAAAAAATATGTTCATAAGTAGTATAGCTAATGTCATTTCTTTTCTTTTCTTCATTTTATGTCTCCTACATTCTTTTCCTAAGTAATATTAGAATTCTACTCTTTTTCCACCTTACATGCAATCCTTATTTTTTGGTCATTTGATTTGTGTGAAACCCCCTGCATTTAATAAAAAAGTGTCTGCAATTTGAGTCCATTTTCATCTGATTTTATTTGTTGAATATGTATCCAATAAAATTTAATCAAATTAGTAAGAGGATAATTTAAAAAGGAAGTTTAATTAATTTGGCTGTATTGAAAATTGCCTCCGGTGAATAAAAGTAAATAATTTAGCTGAAACGCCTGACAGAAGCTCACGTGTTTTTAAGTTATACCATCATTCAAAGTAAATAAATCGGCAGTTATCATATTTTTAGTAAATGGTAACAACAAAAAACATCGATAATCATAATTTATTTATTGTAAAACGATAAATAAAATGCTAAAATCAAATAGAAAAATAAAGTGAGGTGTATTTTATGAAACATGGTTCAACACTCTTTTTAAAGGCAGCGGTATTTCTTATTGGAACCCCGGTACTGGCCTTATCTATATTCGGAGTGTATTGGTTAGTTAACAATCCAGCAAATCCAGAATATGACCATATACTGTATCCCATTATAATCGGTATGTACGTATCAGTAATCCCGTTTTTCGTAGCGTTATTTCAGGCTTTTAAACTTTTAAGCTATATCGACAAGAACCAAGCCTTCTCTGAATTGTCTGTTATGGCTTTAAAAAAAATCAAATGGTGTGCGGTTACAATTACTGGTTTGTATGTGATCATTATCCCATTTGTTTATAACGTAGCAGAATTAGATGACGCACCGGGTCTTATTATTATCGGAATGGTCCCTATTTTTGCATCCATGGTGATCGCAGTCTTTGCTGCAGTTCTCCAAAGACTTTTAGAAGAAGCAATTCATATAAAATCAGAAAATGATTTAACAGTCTGAGGTGATAATATGGCGATTATAATTAATATTGATGTGATGTTAGCAAAGCGAAAAATGAGTGTTACAGAGTTATCAAAACGAGTTGGCATTACAATGGCAAATCTTTCTATATTGAAGAATGAAAAGGCAAAAGCAATTCGGATTTCAACATTAGATGCCATTTGTAAGGCATTAGAATGTCAGCCAGGGGATATATTAGAGTATCGAGCAGATGAGGATAGCCTTCATTAAGCAACCTTTTTACAAATCTACTAGCCAATAAAAAAGCAAGACTGCCCTCGTTTATAAGGGCAGTCTGGTTTTCAATTATACCGTAGCAGGAACAGTTATTTCATCCACGGAGATACCAAGTGCTGTGGCTACTCCTTCCCCATATGCTGGGTCTGCTTGATAGCAATTATGGATATGTTTTAATTGAATTTCCTTGGTTGTTCCTTGCATAGCTCTTGCTGTATTTTCAAATAGTCTTTGTTGCTCGTCTTTCGTCATTAATCGGAATAGGTTACCAGGTTGTTCGTAGTAATTATCATCATCTTCGCGGAAGTTATGATAATCAGTGTTACCGAATATATCTAATGCTGGTTCTTGGTGTTCTTTGCTATCTTCCCATTCGCCATAGCTGTTCGGACTATATGTGACTGGATTTCCGTGAGGGATGACTCTCATAGCCCCATCACGGTGATATGGGTTGAAATTCTTCGCGTTTTTCGGATAGTTAACTGGAATCTGCCAGTGGTTTACACCTAATCGATAGCGTTGTGCATCTCCATATGAGAATAAGCGGCCTTGTAACATTCTATCTGGAGAGAAACCAATACCAGGAACAATATTAGTTGGAGCGAATGCAGCCTGCTCAACTTCTTCAAAATAATTCTCCGGGTTACGATTTAATTCAACCTCTCCAACTTCAATTAGTGGGAAGTCCTCTTTATACCAAACTTTAGTTATATCAAATGGATTATCCTTCATATTTCTTGCATATTCTTCTGTCATAACTTGGATATATAAAGTCCATTTTGGATGATCGCCACGTTCAATAGCTTCATATAAATCTCGTTGATGGCTTTCGCGGTCACGGCCAACTAATGCTTCAGATTCTTGATCTGTCAGGTTTTTAATTCCTTGTTGTGTTTTAAAGTGGAATTTCACCCAGAATCGTTCATTCTCGGCATTGAAAAAGCTATACGTATGACTTCCAAACATATGCATATTACGGTAGCTTGCTGGAATACCACGATCACTCATTGTAATTGTTACTTGATGCAGTGCTTCTGGTAAGCTTGTCCAAAAGTCCCAATTGGCTTGTGGGTTATGCATATTTGTTTTTGGATCACGTTTTACGACATGGTTTAAATCTGGGAATCGTTTCGGGTCTCTCATAAAGAACACTGGAGTGTTGTTTCCAACAAGATCCCAGTTACCTTCCTCTGTATAGAACTTCATAGATGTTCCCCGAATATCACGTTCTGCATCAGCAGCTCCGCGTTCACCAGCGACGGTTGAGAAGCGGACGAACATATCGGTCTTTTTACCAACCTCTGAGAAAATGTTTGCTTTCGTATATTTTGTAATATCATTTGTAACGGTAAATTTACCGTAAGCACCAGAACCTTTCGCATGCATACGGCGCTCTGGGATAACTTCACGGTCAAAGTGAGCTAGTTTCTCCAGGAACCAGTAATCTTCCATTAATAATGGACCACGTGGGCCAGCTGTTTTAGAATCTGAATCATTTGGCACGGGATTACCAAATGCAGTTGTCATTCTTTTCTTGTTCTCATTTATATTCTCCAATATAGCAACCTCCAAAATGTAATAGTTTTTAGTTTGTATTAATTATAAATTGCTTCTATAGATGCTATTTTATATAAATAATTTTAATAAGTCAAGAACGAATGATCTTATTTTAAAACATTATATTATCAATTAAATTTTATAATTGATAATTATAAAATTTAATGAATTTAGGGAATTTTGTGTGGTATCGTTTTTATTAACGAATGAAGAAACACTTAGTTTAGATGGTACAAATTTATAATTTAAATCTGTTGATAGAATTTCGGTAATTCATATTGACTCTGTGGTGCACCCTAAGGTTTATAATTTAAGGAGAGCGGGTGGGGCAGGATGTATAAGATTAGTGATTTTTCGGAGATGACCGTATTAAGTAAAGAAACATTACGCTACTATGCAGAAATCAGACTGCTTGAACCAGCTTATATTGATCCAAATAACAACTATCGTTATTACGATGATGGAAGTTATTTCCTGGCAATCCTCCTTGTTAAGTTGCGGAGACTTGGCTTTACCATACAGGAAATGAACACTGTCATGGAGGATGAGTCTTTTGCAGATTTAGAAGGATTGTTAATACAAAAAAGAAATAAAATACAGATGGAAATAGAGGATCTTCTACTACGAATGGAAGGGATTGATGCTTTTCTTGAATCTGGGAAGGAGCACAAAGCATGATCCAATGGAAGGAAGAAATCGTTATTGATACAAACATTGAAAATGTATGGAGTCTATTTTTAGATAAAAATATCAAACAAATTATGCCAAAAGTTGAGGGACATACGTTGATTGAAAAAAGGAAGGAGAAGTTGGGGCAACGCATGAGCAATCATATCGTGAAGGAAAAAGGTTAGAAACTTATATTGTAGAAACATTAGCTTATGAAGACTTAGAAGATAAAAAGTACAAGCAAATACGTTTTGTTTTAGGAAAAGCTTTTGAGATTAATCTATCTTTTAAATTACTTAAAATTAGTGATACACAAACGAAATTTATTTATGAGGGCAGTAATAAAGGAGTTAATTTTGTAGGAAGAGCAATGCTGAAGCTGGGAAGTGAGAAAAGCAACAATAAAGTTGTAGAGGAATTTATGCAAAGGGTAAGAGAAGAAGCAATGACAATGAACAATGAATGAATAACTTTAGTGTTATGAAATATAGATTGTGAGATACTTATATGGAGTAGCATTCCATATAAAAGGAGCGTGCACATTTTGATTGGGGTAGAAATCGATATGGTTGTTACAGACAGCTTGAAAGCATTGGAATTATACGAAAAAGTATTCGAAATTGAACGTGTGGAGGTTTCAGACTTTCAACAAGGTGAAAATGAAGTGATTTTTACGTTGTATGGTGTTCGTTTTCACATGTTAGATGAAAATCCACAGTTTGAGTTGAAGGCCCCCAGCCTCGACGATCCAAAAACAATTTGGTTTAATATTCTTGTTCCCAATATCCAAGAAACATACTCAAAAGCAATTCATGCAGGCTGCACAGAGATACAAGCCGTCACTGAGATACCTGATTATGGCGTTACTAATGCTATATTCGTCGATCCTTATGGGTACCAATGGATGCTGCATCAACTACATAAAGTAGTGAGTCATGAAAAGCGTTTACGTATTTGGGAGGAGAAAAGGGATAATCAAGAAATGGAGTAGTCATGTATCCATAAACCATCTGAATGAAACTCTAGATAATCTCGCAAAAATGTATTCTGTTATTATTGAGTTTTACGGGAAATAACGAAATGGGTTGTAAATAAAAGTGTATTTTTTATAGCAAAATATAACCTGGTTGTTAATATAACCAACTTGAAAGTTATTAGCATACAAAGAGGTTGGTGAAGAATGTGGATTTGGAATTGATTGTGCAAAATAAACAGGAAGCTATTCAGGCAGAGGAGCTGGGTGCTCATCGTGTAGAGCTTGTATCAGGAATGAAAGAAGGCGGTCTGACGCCAAGCTATGGAACGATCAAACAAGTACTGGAAAGTGTTGAGATTCCAGTGCAGATTATGGTTCGCCCCCATAGCTATCATTTCTGCTATACAGAAGGAGATTTTCAGGTAATTTGTGAGGATATCGAAATGATTACAAAACTTGGAGGCAATCGAATTGTCTTTGGAGCACTTCATAAAAATGGAACGGTACATGAAGAAAAGCTTCTGGAGATTATCCGGCAATTCCCGGATATCGATATAACCTTTCACCGAGCGTTTGATGAGGTGCGATCTCAGGAAACCGCCTACCGAACATTACTCAAATTCAAAAAGAATGTAAAACGGATTTTGACATCCGGTAGAGAAGCAAATTGTGATAAAGGCAAAGACCAGTTAGCGAAGTTGGTAAAGCTATCTTACGAGCAACAGGGGCCGAGTATTATGCCTGGTTCAGGACTATCACCAGAAAATATTGCGACTATTAATCGGTCGGTAGGTGCAGAACAATATCATTTTGGAAGTGCGGTAAGGGTGGATGGATCATTTGCAAAAGAACTTTCACAATCCGCAATTCAACGAATCCAGAAGGAATTGATGTGAAGTTTTTTTCTCACATACCATTAATTGAAGTCTTCAGAGCGTTATATAAGACAGAAGTCGCAATAACTCTACATTTGAAGCAGAAATCAAACAGGTCCATCATTAGTGTTCAGTAATGCTCACATATGATGGCCTGTTTATAGTTGCCGGTTTTATAATTGTACAAGTTATATTTTTCTTAATTGACGGTACGGCATTGGAAGCGAATATATATGATTCGAGAAATATAGCCGGCAGAAATCTAAATTTTATGCTTTTTATAAAATGGTGGCTTCTGCCAAGTGTTATTGTGACTTATTAGGGGTAGATGTTGATTTAGACCAAGTTATGTCCCCTGTTTTTAATGTGCCGCTAACAGGAACGACTTCACTAACATTAGATGATCACACTTTTGATCCGCACTTCAAACATAATGTCAGCCCTAGTCCGATTTTCAATTTTTATGCTCCAAATATTGATGATGCTTACAAATATGTAAAAGCAAAAAAGATTGTTATTGTTAGGGAAATAGAGTGGGTAGAAGATACAGCCTGGTTTAATATAAAAGACCCAGATGGAAATGTGGTCATGATTTGTAATTGTTAACTATCTGCTTCATCAGTGAAAGAGAACAGCACAATGTTGAAGTAATCAGAAAGAAGAAGTTGATCAAATGTTTGATTAACAGCTGTCTGCTGCCTGGAAGAGGAGTATCGTTTTCCTGAACGTAAAAAGAGATGGAAAAAGCTTTACCGTCTTGATGCTCTTCCCCTCTCTCATGAATACTATCTTCTGTCCCAAAACCGCTGCTGAGCAATGGCAGAAACAAACTCCTCCCCAAATCCTGGATTATTCGCAGCAAAAACAACACCAGCTAAATTATTGTTTTCTGAAGTCTGGATAAATGGCTGTCCAGTAGAGGCTACACCAATTGGCTTATAGTGTTTATAGGCCACATGGACGTATTCTGTAATATCAGCATTGAATTTTGCCTGATTTCTCGAACTTCCACCAACAACGTAAAGGGAGTCAACCAGATAAGGACTTGAAGTAATAAATGTTTTATCAACTTTCAGTGTTGTGCCATCCGTACCGGTAACTGTACCAAGCCTTTCGCTTATGATGACAACAAAAATACCGTATTGCTGTAAGGTGTTAAGGACATTTGCTACTTCATTACCATTAAATCCATCGCCAATCAGTACACCCACTTTTTGTGTATATGCATATTTCGGTGTACTGGTCTGGCTAAGAGAAGAATAGCTTGTAGAAACAGGAACATTGGACCCGCTTGGACGGTTCACTCCAATATTATCAGCTACGATATTAGCCATTTCCTTATCCACTTTGACAAGTATATCCACAACTTGCTGACGAACCGATTCACTCTTTACACTGCCAACTTGATAGCTTAGTCCCTCGATCGTATGCTGCTTTTCAATTGGGCTCAAACTATTCCAGAATATCCGCGGCTGTGAAAAGTAATCTTTGAACGAGTCGCTCCTGGCCCTAATTTTGTAGCCGTCTACTTTGCCAGGATAATCTTTGTAGCCGCCTTCTTCTGGGGGAACCGTATATGGTGTGTTATCTGCCAGCGAGTTTTCATGATAGTTTACTTTGTCTACATCGATCCGCTGGCGCATATAACCTCGCCGCTGATTATTATGAAATGGGCATATCGGCTTATTGATTGGCAATTCAACATAATTGGCGCTGCCGAGCCGATGCTGTTGTGTATCTCTGTACGCCAATAGTCTACCTTGTAAAACAGGATCGTTGGAAAAATCAATTCCTGGAACGACATTTGCAGGGTTAAATGCGACCTGTTCGGACTCTGTATGGTAATTATCAATATTTCGATTTAATGTCAACTTACCAATCATTTGTACAGGAACGACCTCTTCTGGCCAAAATTTTGAAGGATCCAGAACATCGAAATCGAAGTTAAATTCATCTTCCATCGAAATCAATTGAACGCCAAGCTCATATTCAGGATATGCACCATTATCAATGGCTTCCCTGAGATCCCTTCTGTGAAAATCTGGATCAAGTCCGCCAATTTTCAGCGCTTCATCCTGAAGCAGGGAATGGACACCAAGCACCGGCTTCCAAACATACCTCACAAAAGTTGCTACATCTTGATCGTTAACGAATAGATACGTATTAATAGACCAGGATTCCATCATGCGATAGCTTCTTAAAATACCCCGATCTGACATAATCCACAGTACCATATGAAGAGATTCAACGTTATTGGCCACATAGTCCCAAAAGCGGTCATGTGCTCCACTTGCTGTCGGTATATCATCTGCTTGCTTTGATTGGTACGCATGCATTACATCCGGAAACTTCATTGCATCCTGATTAACTAAAACAGGCATTGCAATCGTTGTAAGATCGACGTTTCCTTCTTCTGTATAAAGTTTAACGCCTTTACAGCGTAAATCCCTTGCTGTATCGTAGGACCCTTTGCCACCTTGTACAGTAGAAAAACGGACAGTTAATGGCGTCTTTTTCCCAGCTTCCTGTAAGAAGTCTGCCTTAGTAACATGTCTCATGGACTGATAACATTCAAACTCGCCATAAGCACTGTACCCTCTTGCGTGAACAACTCTTTCCGGAATTTCCTCATGAGCAAAGTGTGACATCTTCTCTAAAAACTCATAATCCTGACGTAAGGATGGTCCACGAATACCTGCTTTTAATTGATCCTGATCCTGCGATCTTTTTTTACCTTCCTGTGTTGTCATTGGTTGGCCATAGTCGCTTATACGGGACTGGTCTAGTTGCTCTTGCTTGATGTCTTGATTAATACGTTTGTGGTTTTCTGATGACTTATCCTTCATGTAATCACCCTTTCAAAACCTTGAGATATAAGTACCATTTATATACTTACGTTTCTCAAAGAAATTTAGAACTCACCATACCTATCACAACCCATGTGTACAGTGAAAATTGGGTAGAACAAAATTTAGAAGTAATCAGGCGCTATTTGTCATTTCTGTTCCTGTGAATTTAACCGGTATTCCAAGTTTATCTGTGCCGATGAGATTAGATAATAAAGGTCTCCCTGTTGGTATGCAGTTCATTGGGGACATTTTGCTGAAAAATAGCTGCTGCAGCTCGGGAAAGCATGGGAGGGTATAGCCCCACTAAGAATTTTTAAAACGGTATGATGCTTATTCAGATCCTGTCGTTTTGTGGTGCAAATGCCTTATTATATATTCGTTGTCAAGATCTTCAGTAGTTTTTTCAAAAGTACATACATTGGATGGTTATCCCTAATAATAAAGATGTTTAAAATGGTGCTTTATAGGATATTTATAGACCAAATGGCACTAAAAACTACGACAAATGAAAGTGGTGAAATCTCGTGGAAAAGGACATACAAAATAGCATGAATGATTCAATGGATGGTCATTTTTTGCCAATGTATTCGATGACGAGTGGAATTGGCCAAGAGGTTCTTCCTGATCTTTACTGCTATACGAACCAAATTGTAAACGTGTGCTGTGTAGGGAATCCCGAGCAATCGGAAGAGTGGGTTTTGGTTGACACAGGTATGCCCGAATCAGCAGGTCGGATTGTGGAAATAGTGGAAGAACGCTTTGGGGAAGATAGTAAACCTAAAGCAATCATATTAACACATGGCCACTTTGACCATGTGGGAGCAGTTGTGGATTTAGTGGAAAAATGGGGAACGAAGGTATATGTACATGAAGCAGAATTGCCTTTTTTAACTGGAAAACAAGACTATCCAGAACCTGATGGATCTGTTGAAGGCGGACTTGTGGCAAAAATGTCACCAATGTTTCCAAATGAAGCGGTTGATTTAGGAAGCAATGTGGAAGCATTGCCTGCGGATGGAAGTGTTCCACACATGTCTGGCTGGAAATGGGTTCACACACCAGGACATGCTCCCGGTCATATTTCTTTATTCAGGGAGAAAGACCGTGCCCTTATTGCTGGTGATGCCTTTGTTACAGTGAAACAAGAATCACTTTACAAGGTAATGACTCAAGAAGTGGAAATTAACGGTCCACCGAGGTATTTAACGACTGATTGGTCTGCTGCTTGGGAATCAGTTAAAAAGCTGGAACAATTAAACCCTGCTATTGCGGTAACTGGTCATGGACAACCAGTATCCGGGGAAGAGCTTTCCAAAGGGTTAGCAAGGCTGGTTAAGGAATTTGACCGGATTGCCATACCAGATTATGGGCGATTTGTAGATCCCAAACATTGATCCAGACCTTTATAAAACGAAGAGAGTTACCCAAAAGCTCAATAAGATTCTTTCTGAGTCACTCTCTTCGTTTTGCTATCATTTATCAGGTTTTATATAGGGAACCATCTCTGCAGTGGCTCCTATAGAGGAACCACGAATAAAATCTTGATCCTCTAATGTTTTAAAGTTTTGGGTTTGGCCGGTCAGCATGACTCCAAGTATTTTCACTTTATCAACATGCTTCTGTTTATTATTATCAAGAAACTCCCCAAGGGTTTTGTCATCCACTCGTAAATTATATTTTTCCAGCTCATCCATGAAATACTCGTATGATTCTTGGGGCGAATCAGAAGGGTCAAATCCATAAATCGGCACACCAGAAGGTCCACTGCTTTCATCGGCAATTGGTGAGGTCATATATAACCAGACAATGTTTAAGTTATCTGGAATTTTTTCTTGTATTTCTTTTAATGTTAATGGCTCATCAAAAGATACGGCAACTTCTGCAACGTGGTTTTCTAATTGTGAGACTTCCTCAAGTTCACTTTGTACATAAAAGTATTCATTAATAGATGGGTGGTAAAATGTCGCTACTTTATTTTTGGTTTGTTTATCATATTCATAGAACTCCGTATCCGACCAATAAAATCCAGGAATTCTTTCATTGTGATCTATGCTTGTGCGAATCCAATCATATGAGCTTGTGAGTGTGCTCCATGGGACAACATATCCATTAATATTTTTAGAGCGATTGGTCACAATGTTACCACCAAACATCGTACTATTACTGGTGACTTGGGAGTCGATTTGGATATTCGGTTCGGAAATGGCATTATGCAAAAACAGCTGCTCGTGAAGTCTGGACGAACTTTGGGCTGCAAAATAATTGCCTGTTTTATATAAAATCGGTAATAGAACAAGTAAGACGATAATTGATATGAGGATTATTTTCAATACTTGCTTTCGTTTAGCTTTTTTTAAAGCTGCTTTTAAGGAATCATTCATTAATGTTTTCCTCCTAATCTTAATTGAATCGATTGGCGTGCGCGGTATAATTTTTGTTTAACGCTGTTGGTTTTGATGTTCAATATGGACGCAATTTCTTCATATGAAAAGTGATAATAATATTTCAAAAGGAAAATTTCTTTGTATTCTTTTTTGACGTCTTTTAATAAATGGAAAATTTCATCCTGATTTAAAATGGCATCGAATTCATGATCTGAGTGTGCAAGCTTTGTATAAATCTTCTCTGTTAAGTACAGATTCTGATGCTCCTTTTTTCGTTTCAGATCAATATATTGATTCAGTGCCACTCTAAAAAACCAGGGACGAAGACTTTTCTCTGTGATATCGTCCAACAGTGTATAAACCTTATAAAATGTATCTTGGATGATATCTTCCGCATCTTCTTTCATAGCTCCCTTCGTACGTAATAGATGAAATACTTCCTCTCCTAATTGAATAAGATAAGAGGTTAGCATATTTTCATTTTTCATCTCTTATCCTCCCTATACTTATACAACGAATGACGAATATTAAATGTATACACGAAAATGAATAATCAAAGATTCAGCATAAAGTGTATATCATATTGCCCTTAATAATAGAACAGCCAAAAATGACTTCTCCATGCATTATTGCTAAAATAATAGAATAGATAATAATACATAGGCATCGGTCACATTTTCTTGGGAAAATAAGAACTGGATGCAACCGATAAAGGAGGCTATATGGACTTTAATGTTAATATAAACCGTAAACAAATGAAAAAAATCCAAAAATTCGGTGGTTGGACTGGAGCGATTATTGGAATTCTGTTTCTTCTTTTCATTTTTGGTACAGTCGCTTTCCAATGGATTACAGAATATATTTGGATGGATTCCATTGATTTTGGTACCGTGTTCACGACAATACTAGGCAGTAAACTCACGCTTGCAGCCGCTGGTTTTGTCATCTTTGGGTTTGTAACTTGGTTAACTGTCTTTTGGATACGCAGAACCTATTTAAGCCATTTTGACCACCATCAGCTTCCCGCATTCTTCTCTCAAAAGAAAGTAATCATGAATGGAGTAATTATCGCAATTGCTGTATTCGCAGGACTTATTGGAAGTATTATTGTACAGGGAGTGGGCTGGGAGCCGCTTTTAAAACTCTTAAACTATGAAACTTTTGGAGAAACTGATCCAATCTTCAACCGAGATATTTCTTTCTACATGTTTGTACTGCCATTTTTAGAAATTATAATCAATATTTTACTGGGATTAAGCTTTTTCATGCTTGTCGTTGTGATTGCAGCATATTCTGTTTTTCATATGTATCGCATGAATCGTTCTGCGCAAATTCATCTTGGACTAACCATTGCTGTTATTGGGGTATTGTTAGCGGGCACACACTTACTGTCACCTTTTAAAACATTACTGACGAATCAAGTGAATGTATTTCAAACTAGTGTGGTACATGGCCTAAGCTATACCGACCGCATCATTAATATTCCTGTATCCTATATTCTAGCTGCGGTTGCAGTTATCGGAGCGATTTGGGTTATTCTTACACTGCGAAAAGGCAATATCAATTCAATGTTAATTCCAATTGTTATGTATATTGCAGTCATCATTCTTGGACAAGGAGTTTCAGCAATTGTTCAAAACTATATGGTAGAGCCAAATGAATTTCAGCGCGAACAGCCTTATTTAGAACATAATCTAAGTTATACAAGGCAGGCTTATGATCTTGAAGAGATTAATATCACAGAACACCCGGGTAATCAGGATTCATTGGATGAAGAGATGATTGAAAATAATGAGCTGACCATTAACAACGTGCGAATTAATGATTCTCGTCCATTACTGGATATTTATAATCAATTGCAGACATTCCGGACGTATTATCAATTTAATGATATCGATGTTGACCGTTATGAAATCGATGGTGATTATCAGCAAGTATTTATTGGTGCAAGAGAATTGAATACCGAGGATCTGCCAGAGCAGGCCCAGACCTGGGTAAATAAGACATTGCGCTATACACATGGATATGGGGTTGCAATGAGCCAAGTAAATGATATTACTTCACAAGGACAACCGCAATATATTGTAAGGAATCTCCCTCCTGAAGGGGAAGTTAATGTTGAACGACCGCAAATCTATTTTGGAGAGTTGGATTATCCAAACGTTATCGTTAATTCAGCGGTTGATGAATTCGACTATCCATCAGGTGAGGAAAATATGACCAATCGTTATGAAGCAGATAAGGGAATCCAGTTAAGCGGCTGGAATCGAATGTTATTTGCTCTAAATGAAGGATCATTCCGTATGCTTGTCTCGGATCAGTTATCCAAGGAAAGCCAGCTGCTCGATACACGGAATATCATGGATCGAGTGAATCGGATTGCACCATTTTTCGAATACGATGAAGATCCGTACGTCATTGTGCGTGATGATGGTTCGCTTGCATGGATAATTGATGCATATCTTGTAGAACAAGGCTATCCATATGCAGAAAATTACCAAGACAACAAAAATTATATTAAAAATGCAGCGAAAGTTATGGTCGATGCTTATACCGGAGAGGTTCATTTCTTTGTGACTGAACCAGATGATCCATTGCTTCGAACATATCAAAATATCTTTCCTGATTTGTTTACAGCAGAAATTCCAGAAGACATCAGCAGTCATTTCCGTTATCCAGAAAGATTGTTTTCGATACAAGCAAACAAATATGGTACGTACCATATGACTAATCTGGAAATTTTTTATAACCGAGAAGACCGCTGGGAGTTCCCGACGGAGCATTACTTTAATGAAGATATTGAAATGGAGCCGTATTATGTAACAATGAAGCTTCCAGAATATGAAGAAGAAGAGTTCATTTTAATGATGCCATATACACCGAGGAACCGGCAAAATATGGTTGGGTGGATTGGCGTGCGCAACGACGGTGACCATTATGGAGAAAAATTTGTCTACCGTTTTCCAAAACAGGAAAATGTCTATGGTCCGCAGCAAATAGAAAACCGGATCAATCAGGACAGCGTTATTTCACAGGAGTTAAACCTATGGTCGCAAGGTGGTTCTCAAGTTATCCGCGGAAACTTGTTGTCCATTCCGCTTGGAGATACGATGCTTTATGTGGAGCCAATCTATATTGAATCTTCCAATGAAACATCATTGCCAGAAGTAAAACAGGTTGTGGTTGCTTATCAGGATCATATCGTTATGGAAGAAACCTTTGATGGAGCATTGGAGCGTATACTTGAACTTGCCAGAGGTGATATCGACGCAAGTGACTTGCAGCCTGAAGGACCGTCAGCAGAAGATGCCCAAGAGGACGATGGACAATCAACTGAAACGGAAACGGAAGAGCCATCTGCTCCCGAAACCTCAGTTGATTCAGACCAATTACTGCAGGAATTCTCCGAGCTGTTTAGCAATTATCAAGATGCCCTTTCTAATGGGAATTGGGAAGAAGCAGGAGAAATTATGACAGAGATTGAAGCACGATTGGAACAAGCAAATCAATAATGAATTTATAAGGGATGAGCGCCACTATTGTTGGTGCTCATCCCTTTTTAGGAAGGGACATCTCTAAACAATAGAACGAATAACCGCCGATACACCACCGAAAAATGAAACATTCCTTTAGGGGCAACCGTATGTTATCATCCCTGTTCCTGAACCTATGCCTTCTGTTCTTCTAAACAAACAACAGCCTCTTCCAAAAAAACGATGACTTCTTTATCAATTGGATACAAATTCAAATCCGAGGACAATTCCTCAGAACGACGCGCTTCCCAAAATTTATCGGCTAGTTCTTTATTTCCTTTAAATGTTTCCTCTGACAATAGCAGAGCATCTTCTGCGATTAATTGACCATCCCCAGATTGGGGGGTCTTTCCCTCTTTTAAACATAGCTCTATCCGCTTGATGATATTAATCCACTTTGTTATTTGGTCAGGTACATGTTCCATTTTTGGCAGCTTTTTGGCTAATAAAGCTTGTTCCTCTTCATTGAATAGCGTCTCCATGATTTTCATTTTCTTTTGTTGTTTTGCAATTTGGTTTTCCTCAGACAGGAGCGGCAATAATTGATTCCATTGAATATCTCCTTCTAATTTAATTGTATTGATTAATGTATTTGTATGATGAATGGATTGTTGCAGCTGTTTCATTTCCTGCTCAAGTTGCTCTTTGTGGACCAGAAGCGTTTTGTGGATCGTGATGTGGTTTATTATTTTCTGAATGTCCTCTAATGACATGGAGGTTGCTTTCAGCAATAAAATTTTCTGCAGCAGCAAGATATCTTCATTTGAGTAGTAGCGTCTCCCATTATCTTTTTTTAACGTAGGTTCAACAAGGCCGATTTGATCATAATAACGCAAGGTTCGTAACGAAAGGTTTAGTTTTTTCGCGACTTCCCCCGTAGAAAAGTAATCCATTATAATCCCTCCTAAAATACTTGCAGGTTACGTAACGTCACCATTTATATTGAATGTACCATAACAATTGTACAGGGGGAATCATAGGTTGGAAAAAGATACATTTCGAGCAGCAGAGTGGACATATAAGGAGCTGTTTCTGCTATTATTTCTTATTCTTGTTATCGTTCCAATAGGAATTGAGTATTTATTACAGGGCTATCTTTATGACGTGTTTCAGAACAAGCTCTACGCTGGAACATTAACAGGGTTCATAATGGCGATTGTATTTATGTTGGGGCTTTATTTGGTTGCGCTAAAACCTCATCATATCGGCTGGGACGCTGTTGGAATCCGCAGATTTTCACGCAAATATTGGAAACTTATTATTGTATCTACTATTGTTCTTATCGCAGCAAGTATTTTGATAGTAATTCTCATGGAACTGGTTCATATCGGCGCAGAGAACAGTAAGACAGAAGCACTGCAACAAGATATAACTTGGTTTACATTTAGTATTGGTTTTATCTCAGCTGCAATCATTTCTCCAATATATGAAGAAATATTCTATCGTGGCTTTCTTTATAAATGGTTTCGGGTAAAATGGGGCGTTGGAGCGGGTATGTTATGCAGTTCATTTATTTTTACAATTGTTCACCTACCAACGTATAATACATTACCTGTTAACTTTGCTTCTGGAATTATATTTGCATGGACTTATGAAAAGTCTGGTTCTGTTTTGCCGGCGATGATTGTACACGGAGTTTTTAATGGACTTGCGATAATTCTTACAGCGCTCGGTTAAACATTAGAGAATGAGTACCTGGATAATATAGGTGCTCATTTTTTAGTTAAGTAAACAAGTTGCGCCTTTATAGAAATAAAAGTATCATTAGTATGTAAAGTATGAAAAGCAATACTTGAAGAGGTGATTACCTAAATGGCATTTACGATTGGAATCGTTGTGTTTGTGATTCTGTTCTTTGGCAGTTATTTTTACACAAATATAAAGTACGATACAAAGCTTATTAAGATATTGTACAAAGCTGGTTTCATTGAAAAACAAGTAACATTGGCTGATGGAACAGTGTTAAATTATGGAGAAGGCCCTAATAATGGAAAGCAAGCCCTTTTATTGATTCACGGTCAAGCAGTGACATGGGAGGATTATGCCAAAGTCTTACCGAATCTTGCTGAGCATTTCCATGTGTTTGCAGTTGATTGTCATGGCCATGGGGAATCATCGATGAACCCAGAAAAATATAAAGCTAAATTGATGGGGGAAGATATTAAGTGGTTTATTGAAAATGTTATAGGTGGGCCTGTTGTCGTATCAGGTCACTCTTCTGGTGGCTTGCTGACAGCCTGGCTAGCAGCAAATGCACGAGAACATATTAAAGGCATTGTCATTGAGGATGCGCCTTTTTTCTCTACCAAGCCAGGAAGGCGTGAATCGACTTATGTTTGGGTCGATGGATTTAACAGATATCATGAATTCACACAGCAAAATGAGGAAAAAGATTATTTCGCATACTATTTAAAACGGAGTTATTGGAAAAATGTATTCGGAGAAAAGCTCTGGAACCGATTTGCGAAGGACGCACTTTCATCCAAAAGGAAGCATCCACATAAACCGGCAAAAGTATGGTATCTCCCACCAGCGGTTAATCGAATTTGGGAGACATTGACCTATCCGTACGACCGTCGTTTTGGTGAAACATTTTATACCTATTCTTGGTTTGACGGCTTTGATGAAGCAGAAACACTTTCAGGGATTCAATGCCCAGCCGTTTTTATTAAGGCATCGACAAGGTATGATAAAAATGGGGTTATGCTTGCGGCGCTTAGTGAAGAAGATACCGAGCGTGTTATGGAGCTGATTGATGGAGGTAAGCGAATAAATATAAAATCAGGTCATGATGTGCATTATGATCAACCTAAAGCGTTTATTAAAATTGTACTTGATTTTGCGGAAGAGCTTTAAAGAGAGAGGCAGGAATGAAGATGGCAAATCCAGAAGGTAAGCATATATTTGGTGTTGTTAAAGTAGGAACGAAAGGGCAGATTGTTATTCCAAAAGATGCTAGAGACATATTTGATATTAAACCGGGTGATTCTTTGTTAATGCTTGGAGATGAAAAACAAGGAATTGCATTAGTTAAACAAGATGCATTTTTTGAATTTGCGGATTCAATCTTGAATGCGAAAGAGATTGATGATTCTGGTGAAAAAGAGTAAGAAAAAAAGTGTCCATAATAAGGTTGACGGTATTACTTTATATAGCCATGAAATTATATCTATCATGAAAGGTTTTGGTGTCAAAATAACTAACTCTTTGTGATTTACCTTTCTATGTTAAAATGAAGTATCGAATATTTCTTAATTCTTTGGTCAGAAAGGGTGAAATCATATCGAATTACGACATTTAGAATATTTCTTAATGGTTAGCAAAGAAATGCATTTTACAAGAGCTGCCGAAAAACTGGGTATCTCACAGGCGACATTGAGTCACCAGATTAAGATGCTAGAACAAGAGATTGGACATGCGCTTTTTAATCGTATTAGTAAAAGGATTGAGCTTACGAAAGTTGGAGAAATTGTTCGACAAGAAGCATTAACGATACAACATTCTTTACAAAGCATATCAACTCAAATTAATGCATTTGCGAATATGGAATATGGAGAGCTGAAAATTGCTGTATTGCCGGGGGAGATTACGGATTTAGTATCAACATTGTGTGTCAAATTCACTCAATTGTATCCCAACATTAAAGTCGTTGTTCAAACGACAGATCAAGTGGAAACAGCCGTTTTAGAAAACCAAGCTGATTTTGGTATTGGTTTTACTTTAGAGCACAATAATATGCTGCAGGCAACGAAATTATACGATGATGAATTTTACTTGATTAGTAATCAAGGGAATGAAGGCGAGGAAGCTCTGCCATTCTCTAATGTTTTAGATAAACCACTTATATTATTTCCGCCAATCCATCAATGTAGAAAAATACTAGAAAAAACAAGTCGGTCGTTTGGGAGACAATTAGAACCTATAGTCGAAACTTCTAGTGTTGAATCTATTTTGAAGCTCGTCCGAAATGGAGTAGGAAACAGTGTTGTTTCGCGTACATTATATGAATTTTATGATACCGAGGATTTGTATCTTCAACCGATTGAAAATCCTACGTTGGAAAGAACGGTATATCTAGTGATGAAAAAGAATTGCTTTGTTGATTATGCAACACGTAAATTTATACAATTATTAGTTGAGGAAATTGAAAAGCTGCGTTTCCATACAGAAAAGGCTGCTATAGCTTCTTTACAAAAATCCTTATAATAGATTTCATCTATCATTATCATAGAAATGATAGTATAGGAAAGTGGAGAAATCTTACATACAATAGAGATAGTTCATATAGGAGTGAGCTTTCAAATTGTAAAGGGGGTTTTTAATGATGATACAGGAAGTAGCAGGTATTAAAATTCCAGATTCTAAATTGGCAAAGGATGCAGCAGATATTCTACGAGAGTATGGCAATGACTTATTGTGGAATCATTCCAATCGTGTGTTTTTATTTGGTGCAGTCAATGGTGTAAACGCCAAGCAGAAGTATGACTTGGAGCTATTGTATGTTAGTGCATTGTTTCATGATTTAGGATTAACGAAACAGTATAGTAGTCCAGATTTGCGATTTGAGGTAGATGGTGCAAATGCAGCAAGAAGCTTTCTGCAGCAGTATCAAATTCCCGATGGGGCGACCCAACTTGTATGGGATGCAATTGCGTTGCATACAACACCAGGGGTTGCAGAACATAAAGAGTCTGAAGTTGCATTACTCTTTCATGGCGTTGGTTTAGATGTAATGGGAGATGGTTTTGAGACATTCCCTAAAGATTTGCGAGAGGAAATTATCCAAGCTTTTCCGCGAAATAATTTCAAACAAGAGATTATCCCAGCGTTTTATGAAGGCTTTAAGCATAAGCCAGAGACAACGTTTGGTAATATGAAAGAAGATGTTGTTCAATATTTTAGACCGGAATATAAAAATAAAAACTTCTGTCAATGTATTTTGCATTCGCCTTGGTCTGAATAGGTTGCGATATAAAAAGGAAAACAGGTACTTCCAAATGTGGAAATGCCTGTTTTTTATGAGAAGGTATTGATTATGCCTGTTCGGATGCTTCCCAATTCGATATTTCATCACGTACAAGAGGTGCAACCTCAGTTCCCAATAATTCAATTGCCTTCATGACGTCTGCATGTGGCATGGAGCCAACTGGAACATGAAGCATAAACCTTGTAATGCCTACATTTTTACGCAGGAAGATAATTTTTTCGGCAACGGTTTTCGCATCGCCTACATATAAAGCTCCTTCTAGGCTTCGGGCTTGATCGAATGTATTCCGTGTGTATGGTCCCCATCCTCGCTCTTTCCCAAGTATATTCATTGATTGAGCAGTTGATGGGAAGAATTTGTCCGCTGCGATATCTGTTGTTTCAGCAACAAACCCATGTGAATGAGAAGCGACCGTCAGCTTAGATGGATCATGGCCGCTTTCTTTGGCAGCTCTTTGATAGAGCTTAACAAGTGGTGCGAACTGTAATGGACTGCCGCCAATAATCGCAAGAACTAATGGAAGACCAAGCAAGCCGGCACGTACGACGGATTCTGGTGTACCTCCACTCGCTATCCAAACTGGTAATGGGTCCTGAACTGGGCGTGGATAAATACCACGATTTTCGATAGAAGGACGATGTTTTCCATTCCAATTTACAAACTCTGAAGATTGAATTTGTAAAAGTAAATCTAATTTTTCGTCGAATAATTCATTGTAATCATTTAAATCATAGCCGAACAACGGGAAAGACTCAATAAAAGAACCGCGGCCAGCCATAATTTCTGCACGTCCATTAGAAATAGCATCAACCGTAGAAAATTCCTCAAATACCCGAACTGGATCGTCTGATGAAAGAACAGTTACTGCGCTTGTAAGTCGAATGCGATTTGTCTGAGATGCAGCTGCTGCCAGTATTACTGCTGGTGCAGAGCCAGCATAATCTTTACGGTGATGCTCTCCGACGCCGAACACATCTAAACCAACCTGATCCGCTAAAACAATCTCCTCAACCACCTCACGAATTCGCTCCGCATGGCTAATTACGTTACCTGTATTTGTATCTGGAGTTGTTTCAACAAATGTTGTCACACCAATTTCCATGTTATAACCTCCGTTTAGTATCTAAAGTTATCATTTATAATGTAACTTTAGATGATTTTCAGCGGTTTTGAAAGAAATAATACTTTTTAAAAGTCTGGTAAGAGCCATTAGAGAGGAGGAATAAAAATGAGAGTTTGTAGACAAGCTAATTGCAAAAACAAAGGAGAATAGAAAATATGTCAAATGTTAAATTAGCAGTTGTTTTTTATAGTATGGGTGGTACAAACTATCAATTAGCAAAATGGGCAGAAGAAGGAGCACAAGCAGCAGGTGCTGAAGTAAGGATATTAAAAGTACAAGAATTAGCCCCTGAATCAGTAATTGAAGGAAATGAAGGATGGAAAGCAACTGTAGAAGCAACAAAAGACGTTCCGGTTGCAGCGTCCGAGGATATTGAATGGGCAGATGCTATCATCTTCAGTGTTCCGACGCGATTTGGGAATATGCCATCTCAAATGAAGCAATTCCTGGATATTCAAGGTGGTTTATGGGCTCATGGAAAAACGATGAATAAAGTAGTGAGTGCAATGACTTCCGCGCAAAATCCGCATGGTGGGCAAGAAGCCACTATTTTATCATTGTATACTTCTATGATGCACTGGGGCGCCATTATTGCAACTCCTGGTTACACAGATCCTGTTATTTATGGTGCAGGTGGAAATCCATACGGAACAAGCGTAACAGTCGATCAAGAAGGCAAAATGATTGAAGATGTGAAGGGTGCTGTGAAACATCAGGCAAAACGTACGGTGACAGTTGCGGAGTGGGTTAAAAGGGGAAATCAATAAAGCTATTTCATAGAGGCATGAGCTCGATATATACATTCGACTCGTGCCTTTTAATTTTCCCTTCATTGTAAGTTTAAGCAGACCCGTGTTTAAGAATATTTTTACTTAGATGGGGAAAGAAGTATATTAGAAGTCATTCTAGAGAGGTGTGTACGAGTGGAAAACATTATAGAGAATTATAATAGAAATTATATTGATGGAAAGTGGGTAGAAGGAGCTGCAGGGACTAAAGAAAATATTGTTAATCCTTATGATAATTCCGTAATAACCTCTGTTAAATTGGCATCGTTAGAACAATTAAAGCATTCATTTGAGGTCGCAGAGGCTAAACAAAATGAATGGGCACATTCTTCTGTGAGCGATAAAAAGGCAGTATTCCGAAAAGCTGCGGAGTTTTTGCAGAATAATTCAGAGCAGATTATAACAATTATTAGTAGAGAAACTGGTGGTACACTGCTCAAAGCAGAATTAGAGTTAAATCTTACTATTGAGGTATTGAAAGAAACATTTAATTACATGGAATCCATTGATAAAGTAATAGAACTTCCTTCGACAATTGAGGGGAAAGTAAATAAAGTTTATCGTCAGCCACTCGGTGTGATTTCATCTATCTCGCCGTTTAACTTTCCAATGAATTTATCGATGAGATCGATTGCACCAGCAATTGCACTGGGAAATACAGTTGTTCATAAAGCGGATTTACAGGTTGGATTGACAGGTGGCTCTATTATTGCAAGAGCATTTGATTATGCAGGATTGCCTAATGGAGTATTCCAATCAATCCTTACAACTCCAGATGAAATCGGCGATGAAATGCTGGAAAACCCGGTTATACAATTAATAGCTTTTACTGGTTCGACTGGATTTGGCAAGCATATAGGTAGAGTTGCTGGGGAAAATCTCAAGCGTGTCGCATTAGAGCTGGGTGGAAATAACCCATTTATTGTTCTGCAGGATGCGGACGTTGATAAGGCAGTGGAAGCAGCTATCTTCGGGAAGTTTATGCACCAGGGGCAAATTTGCATGTCCATAAACCGGATTATTGTTCACGAAGATTTATATGAAGCATTTACAAATAAATTCATAGAACAAGCTGCGAAATTACCGTACGGGGATCAAACAAATCCAGACACGGTTATTGGCCCGCTTATTAATGAAAATCAAATAAAAAAAGTGCTTGAAACGATTGAAAAGGCAAAAAAAGATGGTGTCAAGCTAGGTTTAGAAGGTAAACATGAAGGAAACGTGCTAACACCATATGTGTTTGTTGATGTCGATAACGCAGATGAAATTGCTCAAACGGAATTATTCTCACCAATAGTTTCCATCATTAAAGCTAAAACTGACAATCATGCGATTGATATAGCGAATGATACGATTTACGGTCTGACCTCTTCTATATTCACATCGGATATCAAAAAGGGTGAGGCATATGGATTGAAGATTGACAGTGGGATGACACATGTTAATGACCAAACTGTTAATGATGCATCCAATATTCCATTTGGCGGAAATAAACAAAGTGGTTTAGGGAGATTTGGAAATCCGTGGGTAGTTGATGAATTTACAAAACTAAAATGGATTTCTGTACAAAATGAATATCGAAAATTTCCATTTTAATTTAAGAAAGGCTCCTATGTATATAACATGGGAGCCGCAATTATGTTGCAGTAGCTTTTATAGCATTCATTGAGTAAACACTAATCAGAACCATCCATTTTGCCGATCGATTCTTCAAATAGAGTTGATTAGTATTTTGAGTGACTCTGTTAGACCAGAGCTGATGACCGTGGTCACTTTTGTATAATTCCACACTATATTTACTATTCCTATCACCACTTTGATTTTCGTGAAAAACAAATATAAAAAAACTTATTATACTTAATTAAAAATAAACCGTTGACATAGTGGGATCATCATGTGATAATATATTTAATTAAATATAAATTAATTAAAATTAAATTAATTAAAATAGAGTTAAAATGAAACTTAAATTTTAAACAATAATATGTAGTTTAAAGACCAAAGAAATATTAATGTGAAGGGGAGGATTTAATGAAGAAGACAGCAGGTATTCACCACATTACAGCGATTGTAGGACACCCGCAGGAAAACACCGACTTTTATGCAGGTGTATTAGGATTAAGACTAGTTAAAAAAACAATTAACTTCGATGATCCGGGCACATATCATCTTTATTTTGGTGATGATGGAGGGAAACCAGGTACGATCATTACCTTCTTTCCCTGGGCTAACGCTTATCAAGGAAAGATTGGCAGTGGACAAGTTGGCGTAACCACGTATATTATTCCAATCGGTTCCATGAACTTCTGGGAAAATAGATTAGCGAAATTCAATATCGAGCACCGAGTAGCACACCGATTCGGAGAAACATATTTGGAATTTGCCGATCCACATGGTTTGCAGCTGGAACTTGTAGAGAGAGAAAACGGAGAACCTAACAATTGGACACATGGTAGTGTTACATCAGAAGCAGCTATTAAAGGGTTTGGCGGAGCAATACTGTTATCAGCTGATCCAGAAAAGACTGGAGAAACATTGCAAAATGTAATGGGATTCGAAAAGATCGGTGAGGAAGATGACTTAATCCGTTTCAAATCTTATGGCGAAATCGGCAATATAATTGATGTGAAACAAACACCACTTGGAAGAGGACAAATAGGAGTTGGAACAGTTCACCATATAGCATGGCGGGCAAAAGACGATGAAGATCATTTGGACTGGCAGCAGCATGTAGCTAACAATGGTTATGGCGTTACAGCAGTAAGAGACAGAAACTATTTTAATGCCATTTACTTTAAAGAACATGGCGAAATTCTGTTTGAAATTGCAACAGACCCACCAGGCTTTGCTCATGATGAGTCTTACGAAACAATGGGAACAGAGCTGAAGCTGCCTGCCCAATACGAGCAGTATCGTGATCAATTAGATAAAGCTTTAATACCGATCGAGGTAAGAAACCTCGATAAATAGATATTCCATATTTTTACAGTGATACGAATGAGGAATCTCAGCCGTGTTAGAAAGAAATATATTGTTTACCTTTACAGATGGAATCTAATTAGATAGTTAAACAAACATTTGATCAAAGGTAATGCAGAGTCTGCTTCGATCCAATTAAAAGAAGGGTTAAGAATCTAACGGTTTCTTAGCCCTTTTTCATCTCTATATTTTTTAGGTGTGACGTGAAATGATTTTTTGAATTTATCAATAAAGTAACTAACACTAGAAAATCCACATTCTATTGCAATCTCAGTAATTGTGCTTCTAGTTCCAATTAGAAGGTCAATGCTGCGCTCTAATCGATAATCAAGTATATACGTAAAAGGGGTTCTGCCAATGTGTTTCTTAAATAGTCTGTTTGTTTCAGATTTGCTTAAATAGGCTATTTCAGCAAGTGTTTCTAATTTAATTTGTGTTCTATAGTGTGTATGAATATATTCCAGAATATTTTTTACCCGTTGGTCGTAAATCGGATAACGATTGGATGATTCAAGTACAATCTCATGCAGCAATTCTTTTATACAGATCAGATATTGAATGGTTATGATCAATTCAAATGATTTTTCTTTGTTAATATAACATTTATAGCTGGTTAAGATAGCCTGTATAATGCGGCTATGCCTTTCTTTTGAAGGGTTAAAAATGACATACGGTGTGTTGCCCTCCTGTATTAAAGGAAGGATGTATTTAGTTTGGATGTGTTTATCGAATAATGTAATCCCGATATTCCAGCAAATATATGTAGCATTTAATGTTTTTGCTTGGATTTCATGGATAACCCCAGAATTGATAAAAAATCCGGAACCTTCCTTAAGGTTTATTTTTTCCCCCAAAATATGAAGTTCTACTGTGCCTTTTATTACAGCGACAAATTGTAATTCCTCATGCCAATGTAAAGGGATATAACCTAAGAGCGTCTTTGAAATGTTTGTGCATTCTATGGAATGTAACCAATCTGGTTCTGTATATGGAATGATTTCTTCATTCATTGAATTTAGGATAATATCTCTTTTTTTCATCGTATCACCTCAATATTTATATATTTTTTGACTCTATTTGTATATAATTATTGGGTTTACTAAGGTATAGTAATCATATCTTAATATTATAGGTGATATTATGAAAAATACAAACAATCGTATAGTGGGAATTATTTATGTTCTATTAGGAGCGAGTTTTTGGGGGATTGGTGGAACAGCAGCACATTACTTATTTGAAACAGCTCATATCAATGTGAATTGGTATGTTTCAACCAGACTCGTACTTAGCGGGATATTACTATTGGGAATGCAATTGCTGCTATCAGGTAGAGAAACTGTATTTGCGGTATGGAAAGATCCCAAAAAAAGTCTATCGCTAATTATCTTTAGTTTGTTTGGAATGTTATTAGTTCAGTATTCTTATATGGCCTCCATTGCAGAAGGCAACGCTGCTGTAGCTACCTTATTACAGTATTTAGCACCTATTTATATTATTATCTGGGTGATTTTTAGAGGTCAACAAAGAATGCAAACATCAGATGTGATTGCAATTCTGTTAACGATAATTGGGACACTGCTTTTGTTAACAAATGGTTCGTTTAAGGGGTTATCAGTTTCAAGTATTGCTGTCATTTGGGGAGTTATCTCGGGTATTTCACTTGCATTCTATACACTTTATGCGCGCAATTTGCTCCGATTTTACTCATCTGTAACAGTTGTTGGATGGGCTATGATTATTGCTGGGATCTGTATGAATGTCATTCATCCTATTTGGAAAGTTGAAATGCAGGATTGGTCGGCTGCAACTATCGGGGTGTTAGGCTTTACGATTATATTTGGTACAACGCTTGCCTTTTGGATGTTTATTAAGAGTTTGGAGTATCTGGAAGCAAAAGAGACAACATTACTGGGTACTGTCGAGCCGTTAACTGCAGTAGTCAGCAGCGTCATATGGCTAAATATTCCATTTGGGTTTTGGCAAGTTATCGGAATGGGTTTGATTTTAATGTTAGTTCTTTATTTATCGTTAGCTAAAAAGTAATAGCAGAAATGTAAATGAGTCTTGAATACCCCTGTTCATTATCTTATTAATATTATGTGAAACCAAGAAAAGGGCTATTCCAACCTCCGCTTGGAATAGCCTTTACTATCGATTAAAGAAGTTTTAAAGATACGCTATGAACAATCCGCCTATCGCACCGGATAGTACAATTACCCATGGTGGAAGTCTCCAGTAAACAAGCATACTGAATAATATTGCTGCGAGAGCAAAGTCTGCTGGAGCATGGATAGAGCTTGTCCAAATCGGGTTGTAAAGTGCAGCGATTAAAATCCCTACAACAGAAGCATTTATCCCTATTAATGCAGCTTTAATTTTCGGGTTGCGTCGTAGCGCATCCCAAAAAGGCAATGTACCTAGTATAAGAAGGAATGCCGGTAAAAAGATTGCAAATGCAGCAAACAAACCGCCTTGCCAGCCATTTATTACTGCACCAATATATGCAGCAAACGTAAATAATGGTCCAGGAACTGCCTGTGCTGCTCCATAACCTGCAAGAAATTCCTGTTCACTTAACCATCCCGTAGGAACAAATTCTTGTTCTAATAAAGGTAATACAACATGTCCCCCGCCAAAAACGAGAGAGCCAGAGCGATAAAAACTATCGAACAAAGCAATCCATTGTATCGATGTAAGATTGCGTAATATAGGAAGCAGGATGAGTAAGCCAAAAAAGAGCGTTAAGCAAATATATCCGAATCGGGCTGAGATATGGAAATGGCGAATTGTTTGTTCTTCCTTGTTGGTTTGCTGTCTGAAAAGCAGAAAACCGACAAATCCTGCTAGAATAATTGCACCAATTTGAGTGAAGGCTGTCTGCCATAACAGTGTAATAACGAGTGTAAATAGAGCTATTGTTTTTCTTTTTAAATCAGGCGTTAAATTTTGGGACATACCTAGAACTGCGTGGGCAACAACGACAACAGCAACAATTTTAAGGCCATTGATCCATCCAGCATCTTCTATTCCAAACGTATGAAGAAGAGAAGCAAAAATAATAAGTGCTATTACGGATGGTAATGTGAAACCAAGGAATGAAATAATTCCGCCAATCACTCCACCGCGCATGACCCCAATTCCTATTCCCACCTGACTGCTGGCAGGACCAGGCAAAAACTGGCAGAGTGCAACTAAATCAGCGTAGCTTTTTTCATCCATCCATTTCCGCCTTCGAATATACTCTTCATGAAAGTAACCTAAATGTGCAATGGGTCCACCAAATGACGTTAATCCAAGTCTGGTAGAAACTATTAAAATCTCTAACCATGTTTTAAGTTTATGATTCATATTTGAACTAGCCTCCTAATCTTTTATCTCTTTAAATAATTCATAGGCCTTAGCCCGGGCTTGAACAAGAATTTCTTCCCCCTTGCCAGTAGCTGTATAATACTTTCTTATTTTTCCTTCTACATTTCGGTTTTCTCTCATTAAAAGTCCATCTGATTCCATACTGTGAAGAATTGGATATAAGGTACCCGCACTAATTTCGTAGCCATGTGATTGCAGCTCTTCGTGCATCCAAGCCCCATAAATTGGATGTTCCTTTGCGTGATGCAAAATATGTATTTGGATAAATCCTAAAAAGAGCTTTCGCAGTATTTTATCTTCCAACTTTTACTCACTCCTACCTAAAAGAATATCCAATATCGAAGTTCGATATTGGATTTCGATATCTATAAAGTAACATAGCTCCAGTTCCAGTACAATGTGTTTTATTAAACCTTAACAAACTTTACATTTTCTTAATAGAAAATAACGATACGAGAACGCTTAGTAATCATAGTAAGGACATATGGTCTACGATATTAATCAGCTTTAAACCATGAAAATGATTTTTGAAGCAACGAACATGCTATGTTTAATTTTTAATAATAAAAATTCCCATAATATGGCGGGTAATATGGTGGATAAAAACCATACCCATATGGATTATAAAATGTACTAGCTAACAATCCCCCAGCCAATCCCCCGAGGAACGGCACACCGAATCCGCCAACAAATGGATGGCCAAAACCACCGTGAAAGCCTCCGAACCCTCCGTGGAATGGCCGTCGATAAAGCTCTTCATTCCAATATTGACATTGTGCTTGCATGTGAGGATACTCCTGTGTTGTGAGAGAATCCTGCGTTTCAAAGGATTCTTGCATTTGATTCTTCATTCATAAACCCTCATTTCTTCTTTATTAATTCGCATAAGTCTTTGACATTGTTCTTTGAACTCCTCTATATTGGTATGCAAATGCCTATTCTGATTCTTGGGCATTTATCGATAGTGATGTGAAGTATCCTTATTTGATAATTGTAGTAATGAAGTTAATTTAAACATTACAGAAAGGGCGTCAGTATGGATAACATTAATCATATATTATGTGTACAGTATGGTATTAAAGTCACTAATAAATCGATTCAGCAAGGCGGCTGGGCATCGCTTGCCTATAAGATAGATGATGGAAAGAGCAGCTACTTTTTAAAAATATACGAAAGGAAAAGAGCATCTACCCCAAAATTAACAGCACTTATAGACCAATACACACCTATACTGGTGTGGTTAAAGGAGCATAGTAATTTAAAGCACCATCTCACTGTACCAATTCTAACCAGGCAAAAGGAGTATACATGTGAAGATGACAATAACATTTACATGCTTTACGACTATATTAATGGAAAGACAATTGGTAATCAGGATTTAACAGATAACCAGATCAAACAGTTTTCACAAATTATTTCAGAGCTTCATTTATATGGCGAGGATAACCCTATTAAAACAGAAGCAATCAAAGAGGATTTTAATGTAGCGTTTTTAGAGAAGTTACAGGATACGCTGCATGCAGCTAATAGTTTCTCGATTGACGTACGGCAACTAATTACGCCCTATGTAAAACCATTATTGGAAATGATCTTACATGTCGATCAGCTTGCAAAGCAATTAAAAGAAGCTGACCTGAAAATGAGTCTGTGCCATACCGATTTACACTATTGGAATTTGATGCAATCTGATTACTTAATGTTAATCGATTGGGAAGGATTGAAATTAGCACCAGTTGAAGCGGATTTGATGTTTGTTGTAAATAAAACCTATTTCAATGAATTTCTTGCGATTTATCGAAGAAAGCATCTGAACTTTTCAATTAACCCTGCTGCATTACGATTTTATCAAGAAAAAAGAAAGCTGGAGGATATTTGGGAGTTTATCGAACAAATATTGTATGATGAGCAGGAAGAACAAGAACGAGTAAATACAATGAAGTGTTTAGTAGACGAGTTGAAAAGTATCGATTAATGATTATAATATAAGTCAATATAGAGACAAATAAAACAAGGGATGATAAAAGTGAAAAGAATTCGGCTGAAGATGAAAAGAAAAGATCTATTGAATATTCCAGAGTTTTCGCTTCCAGATGGGTATCAAATTCGAAAGTTTAAAAAAGGTGATGAACATAACTGGGCTAGAATTGAAGCGAGTGTGGACGAATTTAAAACTGAAAAAGCTGCCCTTGCACATTTCGCGAAAGAATTTGGTCCGCACATAGATGAAATGGAAGAGCGCTGTCTATTTGTGGAGAATAGCAATGGAGAGGCAATCGCAACAACAACCGCATGGTATGGAGATTTAAAAGGAGATGGCGAGATACTAGGCAGAATCCATTGGGTCGGTGTTATTCCCGAATATCAAGGGAAGAAGCTCTCCAAGCCTTTATTGAGTGAGGCTATGAAAGTTTTAGCGCGACATCATGAAAGAGCTTATCTTACATCGCAAACAACGAGTTATCAGGCTGTAAATATGTATTTAAACTTTGGATTTGAGCCTTTTATTACAGAGCCTAGCTGTCACGAGGCTTGGAATTTGATGGAACGGAGGTTGAATCGCGAAATAGCGACGAAATAAGGGGAATTACACAGGGGGATTAATATAATGATTAAAGCAGTTATTTTTGACTTTGATGGGCTGATTTTGGATACAGAGACGGCATGGTTTAACGCGTATAAGGAAGTGTTAAAAGAACAGTACCAATTCGAATTACCACTTGACGTATTTGTGAAGTGTGTTGGCTCGAGTGATACAGCACTATATTCGTTTCTGGAAAAGAAGTTGGGAAATCATTTAGATGTGAATATGCTTCGTAAGCAAACTGGAGAACTACATACACGGCTAATTAAAGAGGCAAAGGCGAGGGAAGGTGTAGAAGAGTACCTTGAGGATGCTCGTAAAAAAGGATTGACAATTGCTTTAGCAACAAGCTCAACAAATAAGTGGGTAACAGCTCATTTAAATAACTTAAATTTGGCTTCCTATTTTGACTATTTTATAACCCAGGATATGGTGGAACATATTAAGCCGGCTCCGGATCTGTTTTTGAAAACATTAGAGATATTAAAACTGAAGCCTCATGAAGCAATTGTTTTTGAAGACTCACTAAATGGGTTGATTGCTGCGCTGGAAGCAAAAATTCCCACGGTTGTTATTCCGAATCCTGTTACAGCTTCCTTGCCATTTGAAAATTACCATTTAAAGTTAACTTCTATGGCGGATATGAGCTTGCAGGAGATTATCGAATCATTAAACAAAAGCTGACAATATGGATAGTCTCCAGGAAGCATGTGAACAAATCGTGAACATATGAAACCGGAGTCCAAATGTAATGGTTTTATGGTAGAATAATGTTCAGTTTTGAATTGGCGAATATGCAAGAGGGCTGAATCAAAAACATACGAGAGGTAGGTTTTTATTTAGTATGAAAATAAAAATCATTGTGGTCGCATTTATTGGGTTGGTATTTGCAGCAGGATATTTTTTCGCTGTGAAAGTTGGTGATGTGGAGCAAAAAGAAGAAGCTGAAACAGCAGACATTAAAGAATTGGTGCATGATTACAGTATCGGTAAAATAGAAAACCAGTCTGCTTCTATTACATCAAAGGAACTTATTGTGATTGATCAGGATGGAAGTCAGCAAAATTATGATTTACCGAAAGATGAGTTCTTTGTTTCTATCGCTCCATATATTAATGAAACACATCCTTGTGCTACCCATAGTTTGACAGGATGTCAGGGGGAAATGGTTCATGAAGCGTTTGATGTCTACATTGAAGATCAAGAAGGTAATGTGATGGTAGATGAAACCATGAAGTCCCAATCAAATGGCTTTATTGATTTGTGGCTCCCTCGGGATAAAACGTATCAAATTACGATTACTAATGATGGAAAAGAAGTGAAGTCAGAGATTTCTTCCTATGAAAACGATCATACATGCATTACGACATTGCAATTGGCAGAGAGTATGTGATCTTTCCTGTCAATGAAGGAAAAGCAAGTCTAAATCAATTGGAGTAATGTACACCGAAACAGATAGCGAAATCATTTATTCGGTTCCTTATGGCGGCAATTCTATTCCTCGATGATAAGGCAGAAAATTAACTATTACGGGTTTGGCATTTTTTTCATCGTTATTGTTTTGTTATTTGTTATAGAAATTACCTTGTTAAAAATACCAGCTTTCATTATTGAAAGCTGGTATTCCTTGGTTTTCTTATTTAAGCAATTCCAAAATACGTTTAAATTCACTGCTTCCAGCCGTTTCCATTAATTCATATAATGCCATTTCCACACTTGATGGCAGAATTCCTGATGCAAACATTTTGTGAAGACCAATTTCTTTATTCATCTTTGTTCGCGAGGATACAGCGTCTGCTATAACCTGCACCTCATAGCCTAGCGATTGTATTCCTAATGCTGTCTGATAGACGCAAATATGTGTTTCAATGCCAGCTATTAAAACCTTCTTTCGTTTCGCAGCAGCTAATGCATCCAAAAATCTCTGGTTTTTACATGCGTCAAAAGTGATTTTATGAATCGGTTTAATATCTGGCAAAAGTTTTGTTAATGCTTCGTTTGTTTCTCCTAACCCCCTAGGATACTGTTCCAGCCATACGATAGGAACATGAAGTATGTTGAGACCCTGTATGAGGATCTTTAAATTGTTAATTAAGCTCTTACTATCATAGACAATGTTAGAGAGCTTTCCCTGTACATCTACTAATACAAAAACGGTATTTTCTTTATTCAGCATTTTATCCCACCTCCTAAAAACTACTATTGATTTCTTGTCTACTAAATAAGTTCGTTATTCATTTATTAAAACCTGCGTGTTTTTTATGATGGGGCTTCAGTTGGTGAATGGAGTAGATTTAGTGCATGTCAAAAAATAGACATAAATAAATCTTAAAGAGGGTTGTTAAATGATATTGCATATTGTATTATTAAATTGTGAAATGATTCACAAATAAAACGGGCCCAAAGGAAGTATAGTATGATAATAGGAATTAGCGATCATTGGATAATAACCTAGCTATTATCGGTTTTTCTGAAATAAAGGATTAAGTAAAAGCATTTTATTTTTGTTATATCATGTGAAATTATTCACAATATAACATGTCTAAATTGAGATTAGGGAGGAAACGGCTATGAATTTTGCAGAGGTTTTTGCTAGTACAATTACAAACCCAAAGGTAATTAGTGCTGTAAGTTCTGCAGTTTTGATTATATTGCTCGGATTCTATTTACGTAAAAAGGATATTATCAGTAAACAAACATCTAAGATGCTGAGTGTGCTTCTATTGAGTGTATCAATCCCTGCGCTTGCATATACAGCTTTTATGCAGGATATCGATACAGAAAGCTTAACACAAGGAATTAACTTATTAATTTGGGGTTTTATCATCTATATTGTGTTAATTATTATGGGTAAATTCTTCTTTATGAATTTTACAGGAGATAAAAACAAAGTATTGCATGTCCTAACAATTTTCGGTTCTACAACGTTTTTCGGTATTCCGATTGTTGGTGTGATGTATGGTGCTGAAGGGATTATGTACGCATCTATTTTTAACATTTCATATCGCGTGTTCTTGTACTCATATGGATATATTAAAATGTCTGGTCTGAAGTTTACAAAGGATAATATTAAAACTATGTTAATGAATCCAATTATCATTGCAACCTTTCTAGGTCTTGCTGTATGGATGTTCCAAGGTTATCTTCCACAGATGCAAGCAACAAATGCTGAAGGAATAGCTGTCTCTGCCGCATTCTTGCGTATCGATGTTACAGCACCATGGTTGTTTGAAACATTGAACTATCTTGCTAAGCTTTGTTCTCCACTTGCATGGATTGCGATTGGAGCACAGCTTGCAGAAATTCCATTAAAAGATGCATTCCGTGATAAACCGTCTTTGCAGTATAGTGCTGTAAAAGTTATCTTAGTCCCGGCATTCATCTTAGCGTTAATTACAGCTGGAAGTATGTTGGGGATATTCCCAGTCAACCATGTTGCGATGGCAACTGCAGTAATTATGATGGCAACACCTACTGCAACAGTTGCTGCAGCATTTGCGATTAGCTTTGATAAAGAAGCGCTCTTAACATCAAATTGTTCCTTGCTGTCAACAATTTTGGGAGTTGTAGCAATGCCACTATGGGTAGTAGTTGTTGAATTGATGAAGGGATTTAGTATCTTTTCTTAATAGAGGCTGTTCAAAAAGAATTGGATGAACAAAAATATAACCAAAAGGCAGGTAATGAAAATGACAATTCAATTAGTATGTTTCGGTGTAAGGGACGTAGAGGTAGAATTTTTCAATTCCTTAAATAAATATAACTTTGATTTAACACTTATTTCAGAACTGATGAATGATGAGAATGTGGAGCAATGTATAGGTGCAGATGCAGTAATGATTCGCGGTAACTGTAAAGCAGATCGGACAAACCTTACGAAATTAGCGGGGTATGGTATTCGTTATATTTTAACAAGGACAGTTGGCTATAATCACATTGACCTTGAAGCAGCGGCTGAATTGGAATTAAAGGTAGCTCGTGTTCCCGCTTATTCACCAAATGCGATTTCAGAGCTTGCATTAAACCTTGGGATTAACCTTTTACGTAATATCCCATATACAACAGCAAAAACAAATCAAAAGGATTTTACGGTAGATGCCATGATGTTTAGTAAAGAAATTAGAAAGTCAACGATTGGAATTTTAGGAACAGGAAAAATCGGTTTGACAACTGCTAAGCTATTTAAAGGATTAGGAGCCCGTATTGTAGCTTATGACATCTATGAATCAGAAGCTGCAAGGGGGATTGTAGAGTATCTTCCGCTGGATGAAGTATTAGCAGTATCGGACGTGGTATCAGCTCATGTTCCACATTTTAAAGGTGTAAATGATCACTTTATTAACGAAGCTTTCATTAATAAAATGAAGGACGGTGCAGTTTTAATCAATACGTCTAGAGGAGAAATTCAAGACCATGCAGCGATTTTACATGCACTTAAGGAAAATAAGCTTAGTGGATATGGTACGGATGTATTTGAAGGGGAAAAAGACTTCTTCTTCCGTAAATTAACAGGAGAGAAACTAGCTGACCCTGTGATTGAGGAATTAATTAGTTTGTATCCAAGAGTACTCGTCACTCCGCACATTGGTTCTTATACAGATGAGGCGTTAACGAATATGGTTGAAATCTCTTATGATAATCTTCATGAGTATTTAATGTATGGCCGCTGTGAAAATGAGGTCCCCCTACCTGAAATAGCTCTTGTCTAAACAACCAAGCCGACCAGTTCGATTGGTCGGCTTCCCTATTGCATAAGTAAAACAAAGGCATCATCTAGCTCAAGCGTGAATGTCTGGCTTTCTGCTTTTCGCCTTACATCCCATCTATACAATTATTGCACTTTTTGATAAGGTGAAGTTGTAGAGAATGAAAAATGAGGTGTATGCTATGTTGTCTCTGATTGACAAACTACCGAATTACTTTCGCTGGATATTGTTTATACCCCTTTTCTTTGTAACATACCTGTTGTTTAATAAATTCCTTTCATTTAGCTTGGCTCCAGTATTTGGACTATATGATGAAAACGATCCGTTTATCTTTATTGCTTATAACCTTTACTTGAACACGATTAGCACGGCTTTAGCTATTATTTGCAGCGCGTTTTTTGCACCAAAGCTTCGAAGAGTTGTTGCTCTTTCTCTCGTTCTATTCATCGCTCTCTACTTTTTAGCACATATCCCTTTTATCGTGACTGGTTTACTGCAAATGGCTATATGGAAACTATTATTTAGCATGCTCACCATGCTCCTTGGCGGGATTTGGGGTGTGCGTGTTGTTTATCGAAAAACCGTTCAACCTCAATGTTAGTTGTTAACGTCTACAATAATTAGAGCTAACAATGTGTATTTATCTAATGACGCTAAAAAGAGTTCCTTTTAATGATTAAAAGGACTCTACTAGTTTATATTATTTTTGGTAGAAGAAAGTATAAAATTTTCTATCTGTATAAGTACAACCAGAGATTTATCTAAAGATTTGACGGAAATCAAGTTTTTTAAAGATCACATATTACTCTTTAAGCGTTTTAAAATACGGTGGTAGTCATCACGATCAATCCCTGGTGCAAATTGCTCTGGAAGCTCTGGTAAATCGGGAACTGCTGCACCCTCAGGCATTCCATCAATTACGTGCAGTGGATCACCAGTCTCAGGGTTTGCCCCTTTCCATATTTGGTTGATGTCCCGATATTCTGGTTCTCCCCATGTATACAACACATTAAACAATCCTCGATCCATGAACTTCCTTGCGTAGTCAAACTGATTATTATCCAAACTTGGAACAGGCAGCATCTTACCTACTTCTACACCTGTAGCTACTTCGATTGCTTTTGCATAAGCAATGACGTGCGTTCCTCCGCGAACGAGTAGGTAACCAATCATTTCTAAGGCGGTTGGATGAGTTGTCATTTCGTAAACACGCATTTTATGATTTCTTGCTCCGATTTCCAATAAATAATTGGCAAGAAGATCTTCAACGAGAGTACCACTGTTATTTACATAAGATCCATTCCACGGCCTGCCCATCCCATCACCTGGATAAGCTGTTTGAGCTGTGGTGGTAAAATGCGTTGAATAACGTGCATCCTTTCCATTTTGCAGTGGGGCGGTGTCAGGGTCGCCAGGTACAGTATTGCCAATAGAAAGTAGATTAATAGCATTAGCTACTAGTTCAACATGACCAAATTCCTCCGCTGTAATACTTGCGATTAAATCATAAAAGGGCTTTAGCTTTTTTTTACCACGGAAATTAAAGGATTGGAACATGTAATTGTTTAAGGTGGACATTTCGCCGAATTTGCCTCCCATTAATTCCTGAACAGCTGCTGCAGCATTCATATCGCCATGTTCTGGAATGGGTAGTTCAATGGCGATTTTATTCACACGTTTCATCATTAGTTTTTGCGCCTCCATCCATAGATAATAACCATTGTCATCATATGATGGAGGGTGCTTGGCTTATTCTCCCTTTAATTGCTGAAACCAAATTATTTGAGCTGTACGAACATAAAATGGTGATCCTCCCATATGGATTACAATATGATCTGGCATCACCTTCTTCAATATACCTCGTACAGAGCCGTGTGTCGTTTGAACGGCAAGTGATTTATTTTGAAACCCTGTTAAAGCTTGATAAACATACGGATCACTAAGATTCCATTTTTCATTCATTGTTCAACACTCCTTTTTTCTCGAAGCCCATAGCAGTATATGCAGGTCAGCGAAAATGTGTATCCGTCTAGTTGATATTTTGGTTTTCTAACGTATTATTCACTCACGCTCATCCGTTTTTAAACCGAATGGAGAGCAAGTTTAAAAAGCTCAGCTGGTAAATGCGAGAGGCCTTTAGTAGGCATGGTTAAAAATGTATAGGATTAAAGCGGCGTTTTTTATCTCTTTTCTTTAAAAAATGGATAGATAGACCGATATAAAAGATAGGCACTGTTATTCCTCTTGGTAAATGTATATCTATAAGTTCGAAGTATAACGATGAAGCAATAGCATTGGATATATAAATGGATTTTTAAAATGGGTATTCCTGTATAGTGAATAGCCATTTTTAATTGTTGTGTTATCAACGAACGTGAGCTCTTGCTGAAGAATAGAGTCATAAAGAAGATTGTTTGAAGGAGGGTACTATTCTAATAAAATTCAATCTTCAGCATGAGAAGTGTTGTAATTTTAGTCTGAAGGGCTTTTAGGCTGTGTGACTTTCTGAATCTAATTCAGTTAGAAGTCCCTTTGAATAGACAATATAGGTATTAATAGCTGTGGTACAGATTGAGGAAAGTAGCTATATTATTAATCTATTAAATGGTAAAGGAGAAAAAAATGAAAGAGATTTTAAACTTCAAGAGTATTAAACATAAAATCATATTTGCATTTTCGTTTGTTATTTTACTAGTCATTGTATTAGGTGTGTACAATTACATGGCAGTTAAAGAGATAAATAGGAATACAACAGATATTATCGAAAATGAGGTTCAGAAATTAATTGCAAATATGGGAATGGAAACAACAATGGCTAATCGGATTTCTACTGCTCGCGGCTTCGTACTGAGCGGAGAAAGTGATTTTAAAGATCGCTTTGCTGCATATACGGAGCAGGGCATCAAATTTGAGAATCTAGCCAGAAGTGTTGGGGTTACGGAAGAGTTTGATGATTTAATTGATAAAACTGTTGCATGGCGGACAGCGATTGATGAGGATGTATTTAATGTATATGACAGCGGGGATGCAGAGCTGGCTACAGAGAATCTGAATGCATTAACCCCTGTTGTACGTGAAATCATGGCTGGATATGAGGAGCTGGCACAAAGCTCTGAAGATGACATTAACCAGCTTGGCGAGGAAATTATTTTAAATGGCGAACAAACACAAACAATTGTCGTTATTACTTCTGTGTTAATCGTTGTGCTCAGTATTGGAGCGGCATTTGTTACAGCGGGTATAATTTCAAAACCAATCAAAACAGTTATGGAGCGAATGAAGCTTATTGCAAATGGAGATTTAAGCCAAGAAGTACTGCGAACAAATGCTAGAGATGAAGTTGGGCAGTTAGTTAAAGCTACCAATGAGATGGCTATCAATACACGCGATTTACTCACGCAAATAAATGTAGTGTCTGAGACTGTTACAAGTCAAAGTGAAGAATTAACACAGGCAGCGAACGAAGTAAAATCCGGTTCCGAGCAGATAGCTACTACGATGCAAGAGCTGGCGACAGGATCAGAGACACAGGCAAACAGCGCTAGTGATTTAGCATCGATTATGGGTACATTTGCGGTTAAGGTAGATGAAGCACATGATAATGGTGGACGTGTGCAGCGGTATTCAAATGAAGTGCTTGGAATGACATCTAAAGGGAGCGAATTAATGACCTCTTCCACCGAGCAAATGGCTAAAATTGATCAAATTGTACAAGGTGCGGTTACGAAGGTAGAGGGATTAGATGAACAATCTCAAGAAATATCACAGCTTGTTTCTGTAATCCGAGATATCGCTGACCAAACAAATCTACTTGCATTAAATGCAGCGATTGAAGCAGCAAGAGCGGGCGAACATGGTAAAGGATTTGCTGTTGTAGCCGATGAAGTAAGGAAGCTTGCAGAACAAGTTTCTGTTTCTGTTACGGATATTACTGGCATTGTTTCCAACATTCAAAATGAATCAAGTCTTGTCGTAGAATCATTAAAGGATGGATATACGGAAGTTGAACAGGGGACAAGTCAAATCAAAATTACCGGGGAAACCTTCCATGAGATTAGTGATTCCGTATCTAAGATGGTGGATAGTATTAACTTAGTGTCCGATAACCTAGCTGATATTGCAGTCAATAGCCAGAAGATGAACGGATCGGTTGAAGAAATAGCTTCAATTTCCGAAGAAGCAGCAGCTGGTGTTGAGCAAACTTCTGCTTCAACACAACAAACCAGCAGCTCTATGGAAGAGGTGGCAGGAAGCTCTGAGCAATTAGCGCAGCTTGCTGAAGAGTTAAATGGATTAGTAAGGAGATTTAAGCTTTAAGTCAGCAACTGTGACGCTTAAGATTGTAATTTTCATTGAGTTAAGTACTTATAAGGTTTGATAATAGGAATTGTGGCATTTTGATTGATGCCCACAATTCCTTTTTATCTAAGGAAAATTTTTAGTCTGTAAAGAAACACTGGTTAGATTATTAGATATGATCTTGTCATATCTGTAATAGATTAGCTTTGAATAATTTGGTGCGTTGGTCGGAAAAATTTGTGTTAAAATTTATTGTTAAGAGCGATAATAAGTCTGATTCGGGGGTGCCAAAAGTGAAAATCAATATTATAACTTTAGCTGTTCATCATCTTGAAAAAACAGCGGCCTTTTATAGGGGGGTCCTTCAGTTGCCAGAGGATCAAGTATCTAAAGGAGAGGACCATATAGCTTTCTTTTTTGATGAAAATTTTTCGCTAGTTCTCTATCCACGTGAGGAGGTTGCGTCTACAACTGGTCAACTTAATCTAAACCCCAGTTCCAATGAGTTAATACTAAGTTCTTTTGTAGAATGTCGTCAAGATGTAGACGATATTTTAAGGCGAGCAACGTTAGCTAATGGTAACGTTATAAAGCAAGGAATAGCAAATGAATGGGGTTATTCAGGATACTTTGCTGATCCCGACGGTCACGTTTGGGAAATTAGTACAACCTAGAATAAATCCATTGGATCTATAATTATATCTCTATAATAAATTTTGAATTTGAGGAGAAAGCTATGCATTCATATGGGACTCTACATAAAGTAGATGAACGATATAAATTAAGATTTGAACATGATTATGCTTATTCGGTTGAAAAAGTTTGGGATATGGTAACGCAGCCCCAATATTTTACACAGTGGTACCCATTTGCAACAGGGGAGATGGACTTGCGAATAGATGGGAAGATTTACTTCAATGATGGTGAAGGAACGACTTACGAAGCAATAATAATAAAATATAATCCACCTCATTTCTTTGCCTTCCGTGAGATCGATGACTTACTTTCTATTGAATTGAATACTGAAGGTGATGGTTGTCGCTTGCTGTTTGAACACATATTTGACGATGCTTCTATGAGTGCTTCTGTTGCTGCTGGATGGCATCGTTGTCTGGATGTTTTAGGAATGATTATAGAAGGAAAGCCGGTCGAATGGCTGGATAATGCCGCATCGTTACGTGAGAATTATATGGAAACATTCGATTTATAAGTATCGAAAGTCGGGTGGAGAATAGGTTATGAAACAAAATAAATATGATGATGCTCACTTTTTTGCAGCATATGAAAAGATGCCACGTTCCCTAAATGGACTGGAAGGCTCAGGGGAATGGCCATTATTAAAGAAATTGCTCCCAGAATTGAAGAATAAACGTGTACTTGATTTAGGGTGTGGCTTTGGCTGGCATTGTCGCTATGCAAGAATGGAACAGGCTCATTCCGCAGTTGGTATTGATATATCAGAAAAAATGCTACAAAGAGCTCGTGAATTAACGGATGACCCACATATCGCTTACCGACAGATTCCAATGGAAGATATTCACTTTGCTGCAGACTCATTTGATGTTGTGTTTAGTTCTCTTGCGTTTCATTATGTGAGAGCATTTAAAGCAATTTGTATAAAGGTTCATGATTGTTTAACATCGGGCGGAAAGTTTGTTTTTTCAGTAGAACATCCTGTTTTTACTGCTAGAGCGGAACAAGATTGGTGGTATGATGAGCAGGGAAATCGTCTGCATTGGCCGATTGATCATTATCAACACGAGGGAATTCGCCATACACCTTTTCTGACTGAAGATGTTATAAAGTATCATCGTACACTAGCAACCTATATAAATACACTAGTTGATGCGGGGTTTACGATTAAAACAGTGGAAGAGAATTTCGCAACAGAGGAAATGATACAAAAAAATCCAGCGATGTTTGATGAAAATCGCAGGCCAATGTTTTTGCTAATTAGTGCTGAAAAAATGATGTGAAGCTTTTAGTCGTATCTTCGGATTACTTGGGCATTACAAAATCGAGCTGGATTCTATGGTTATGGTATCATGTTGGTAGGAGGGATTTGTTCCTAATGATATACATAGGTTTAACAGGGTGGGGAGATCATCACGCACTGTACCCGCCTCAAATGAAGTCAAAGGATAAATTAGCTGAATATAGTAGTCATTTTCTGACAGTTGAAGTGGATGCGTCCTTTTATGCCGTGCAGCCTGTAAGTAATGCTTCCAAATGGGTAAGTGAAACACCGGAAAACTTTCGCTTTGTGGTGAAGGCATATCAAGGTATGACAGGTCATCAAAGAACGGATATTCCGTTTGAAACGAGAGCGGAAATGTTTCAAGCGTTTATCGATTCATTAAAACCTTATCGGAAAGCCAATAAGCTAGCAATGGTCTTATTTCAATTTCCGCCTTGGTTTGATTGCAGGAAAGAAAATGTGAACTACTTACGATATTGTAAGCAAATGATGGGAGATATTCCGATAGCGCTTGAATTTAGAAATCAGTCTTGGTTTCGTGAACCGTATCGCTCGAGTACACTTGAATTTATGGAGAATCACGGTTGGATTCACGCTATTGCTGATGAACCGCAAGCTGGAGATGGCTCCATTCCAATCGTTCCAGCAGCTACTGATCCCAATATGACATTGATTCGAATGCACGGCAGGAACATTCATGGATGGACAAAGCCGAAAAATGCCGACACAAACTGGCGTGATGTTCGTTATTTATATAAATACAACGAGAACGAGTTGTTGGAGTGGAAAGAACGTGTGCGAAAGCTTGCCAAAAGTTCAAAAGATATCATTATTTTATTTAACAATAATTCGGGTGGGGATGCAGCTGGCAATGCAAAAGAGTTTCAAGCCATGCTAGGTATTGAATACGAGGGGCTTGCTCCAAGGCAGCTCGGTTTGTTTTAATCAGGTATAGAAAAAGAAAGCCATCCTTTTAAAAGGATGGCTTTCTTTGGTTTCACTGTCCTAGTCGTTTTTTAATACTTGCTAATTTCACGCAGAGACAAAATACGTCCATAGCAGCTTCTAGTTCTGTCAGGCCTGGGAAGGTAGGTGCGATTCGAATATTTCGATCCCTTGGGTCTTTTCCATATGGATAGGTTGCCCCAGCACCTGTTAGTGTAACCCCAGCATCGGATGCAAGTTTCACTACCTCTGCAGCACAGCCATCAAGTGTATTTAAGCTAATAAAATAGCCGCCTTCAGGCTTGCTCCATGAAGCAATTCCTTCTTTACCCAGCTCTGATTCCAGTTTATTTAACACCAGGTCAAATTTAGGTTTAATAATTTCAGCATGTTTTTTCATATGAAGCTTCACGTTCTCTGCATCTTTTAAGAAACGTACATGGCGTAATTGATTTATTTTATCTGCCCCGATCGTCTGTACACCTAGCAGTTTTTTGGTAAAGCCGATATTTTCTTCACTTGCAGCCATTACAGCAACACCTGACCCAGGGAAAGTTACTTTAGATGTTGAAGCAAAGATAAAGACACGGTTTGGGTTTCCGGCGTCTTTACAAGCCTTCAGGATATTTTTTAGGACCGGTGGGTTATCTGTCAGATGATGGACGGTGTAGGCATCATCCCAGAAAATACGAAAGTCTTTTGCTTTTGTTTCCATGTTAGCAAGACGATCGACAACCTCATCACTGTATGTTGTTCCTTCAGGATTACTGTATTTTGGTACACACCAAATACCTTTTATCGTATCATCATTACGAACAAGTTTTTCCACCTGATCCATATCTGGACCATCACTCAGCATATCAATTGTTATCATTTCAATGTCATACATTTCACAGATGGCAAAATGTCTATCATACCCAGGACTTGGACATAAAAACTTAACCTTAGGTGCTTTGACCCAGGGAGCATCACTACCGACAACGCCTTTAAGCAATGCTCTGGAAATTGTATCATGCATTAAGCTAAGACTGGAGTTGCCACCCACAATCACTTCATTCGTGTCAACCTGAAGGAGCTGTGCGAATAACTCTTTCATTTCTGTTAATCCATCGAGCCCACCGTAATTTCGGATATCAATAGAATCTTTAACATCAAGTGAATCTATTTTGTTAAGGAGGTTCAAGGATAAATCCAGCTGCTCTGGACTAGGCTTGCCCCTTGCCATATTTAAGGATAAATTTTTTGCTTTAAAAGCATCATACTCTTCCATTAGGCTGGAATACATTATACGTAATGCTTCGTGATCTAATGCGTTTATAGTAGTCAATGAAATATGCCCCTTTATCTTCATGTTATTAGAAACATTATAACAGATGGGTTTTAAACTCGGGAGTGAAATTGTAAAGTTTATCAAAAAAAATGCAGAAAATAATAGCTTATAAATAGTAGGGGAACCGAGCTGATTCTTTATATAATAAAAGAAATATTTTAGATGAATATGGAGGGTATGTCACATGCGGTCTGAACAAGAAATGATGGAACTGATTTTAAACGTTGCAAAAGAAGATAGCAGAATTAGGGCAGCAGCTATGAATGGTTCAAGAGTAAATCGAAATGTTCCTAGCGATCTTTTTCAGGATTACGATATTGTTTATCTTGTTTCAGATATAGGTTCCTTTATAGACGATCCGAATTGGATAGATGTGTTTGGGGACCGTATTATGATGCAAACACCGGAAAATATGACCATGTTTCCACCAACGCTTGAAGGCAGGTTTTCTTATTTGATGCTATTTAAAGATGGTAATCGGATTGATTTGATACTTGCGCCGATAGAAGAGAAAGAAGCGTATTGTCGTGAAGACGGATTAACAGTTGTTTTATTAGATAAGGATGATAGCATGCCGATACTATCCCCGCCGAGTGATGAAGGGTATTGGGTGAAAAAGCCATCTGCTTTCTTATTTGCTGATTGCTGCAAGGAATTTTGGTGGGTATCCACATACGTCGCAAAAGGATTGTGGCGCGAGGAAATTTTGTATGCGTTTGATCATATGAATATCTGCCGGTCGATGCTAATGAAAATGCTTGAATGGAAGACGGGTATAGAAACTGATTTTTCACTTAGCATTGGAAAAAACGGGAAGTATTTAAAGCGTTATGTTGATGACGAGACATGGACGCGACTTTTAAAAACTTTTCCCAGCGGTTCGTATGAACATGCGTGGCGAGCTTTATTCACAATGACAGCGCTATTTGAGGAAGTTGCCATAGTGGTTGCAAAGCATTTTGGTTTTACGTACTCCTTTGAGGAAGCAGAAAACGTGAAAGCATACTTGAAGCATGTTCAACAGTTAGGACCAGATGCTTAGGATATTTATTGGTCGCAGTTTTAAAATAAATGATTTTTAACAAGGGGGATAATGTACAATGCATGATCGGATGTGGGGCTATACAAGTCTATTTTTACGTTAACCATTATTTGTGGAGGGCTACTGCTGCATATTTTGGAGCGCCTGATTCGCCTGTAATTGGACTTAACATTTGTTTTTTAATTAATCCTTGACCTTTACGTAGCGTAAAGGTTTAAGATGGTAACTGTCAGGAGGGTTACAGATGGAATATACCGTAAAAAAATTAGCTCTGATTTCTGGTGTGAGCGGCCGCACACTCAGATATTATGATCAAATCGGACTGCTAAAACCAGCACGAATTAATTCTTCCGGTTACCGAATTTACGGACAGAAAGAAGTTGATTTGCTTCAGCAAATCCTGTTTTACCGTGAACTGGAAGTTAGTCTGGAAGATATTAAGAAAATAATCAGCGACCCCACATTTGATCAAACAGAAGCATTAAAATCACATTATCAATTGCTAGCACAAAAGCGTGCCCGTCTTGACAAACTAATGGCAACCGTTAAAGGAACGATTGCAAGTATTGAAGGAGGTATTCCGATGCAGGATAAAGAGAAATTCGCAGCGTTCAAGGATAAATTAATTGAGGAAAATGAGAAAAAGTACGGGGAAGAAATTCGTAGTAAATATGGTGATAAAACGATTGATTCAAGTAATGCTAAGCTAAGAGGGATGTCTGAGGAAGACTTCAAAGCAATGAATGATTTAGGAGAAGAAATCATGGTATTGCTTGAGAAAGCTTATGAAAAAGGTAATCCTGCTTCCAAGTTAGCGCAGGAAGTAGCTGCCAAGCATAAGCAATGGTTAATGTACTCCTGGGGCAGTTATTCAAAAGAAGCGCATGCAGGTCTTGCAGAGATGTATGTTGCTGATGAGCGCTTTACAGCCTTTTATGATAAGGCTGCAGAAGGGGCAACTGAATTTTTAAGAGATGCTATTCTCATTTACCTTGGGATGAAAAAATAAGATAGATGTTAAGTTGAGCCCTGTTTTGATATATTTTCAGAATGGGGCCTATTATTTGCATATTTTTATTTCACTCTTGAAAAGGAATTAAAAATCCAATAAAATAAAAGAAATAAATGAACGGAGGTGGGTAGGGATGTTTAATCAAACTGTTTTTGTGTACGGTTACTGGACGGATTTTTTATATTTTAGCCGTGCAAAATTTGCTGTATTAGTTGATAACGGGATACGTATGCCCTTTTTTAGCAACTATATAGCAAGTTTAAAACGGTGAAAACATCTCTAAATCCACAATTAAGATATGGGCTTTTAAAAGGGAGAGCTTTTCATGCTCTCCCTTTTTGTGTGCTCTTATGAATAAAAGCTATGGGATTGTTATGTTTCCTATGGCTTTTTTTGTTGTATTTAGCGGGTGATGATATATGAAAAATCAATTTAGTGAGCGGGAGGAAGATATTATGATCGCATGCAGTGTAAATCAAGTATCAAAAATGTATGGAGGAAACTCAATCTTTGAAAATATATCATTTGAAATTATGGAAAATGAACGAGTGGGGCTCGTTGGTCGGAATGGAAGCGGGAAATCCACGTTATTTCGAATTTTATCCGGTGAGGAAGCACCTGACTTTGGGAAAATCCATTGGAGGAAAGAGACGAAAATAGGGTATCTGGCCCAAATCCCAGAAGCTTATTCAGAGCTGACAACAAAAGATGTATTGAATAATGCCTTTTCAGAGCTCAACCATGTGAAGGAAAAGATGATGCAGCTTGAGATTGCGATGACTAAGGAGACAAAAATGGAATGTCTAGAGAAATTAATGCGTGATTATGGCAATTTTCAAGATCACTTTGCACGAAAAGGTGGCTATGAGATTGAGGCAAATATAGATAAAATCGTGAATGGACTGAATATCCATGATTTGCTGGAGCATCCTTTTTCTAGCTTGAGCGGTGGTGAGAAGACAAAGGTAGGTCTAGGTCTCTCGCTTTTAAAAGAACCGGATTTGCTATTACTTGATGAACCGACAAATCATTTAGACTTAATGGCGGTGGAATGGCTAAGTGACTTTTTGCAGGGATATCAAGGGACCGTCGTGATTGTTTCGCATGATCGATACTTTCTTGATGAGGTTGTAGGTAAGGTATTGGATTTGGAGGATGGTGAGATTACAAGTTATGCCACAAATTTCTCTGGTTATATAAGGGAAAAGGAGAAACGTGTATTAAAAGAATTTCAGGCGTATGAGGAACAGCAAAAGAAAATCAAGAAAATGAAAGAAGCTATTAAGCGATTGCGAGAATGGGCAAACCGGGCAAATCCGCCAAATGAAGGTTTGCATAAACGAGCACGGAACATGGAGCGAGCTTTAGAACGGATGGAAAAGATAAACCGTCCTGTATTGAGTCATAAGAAAATGAATCTAGAAATGGAAACCTCTGACCGAAGTGGAAAGGATGTTATTATTCTAAAAGATGTTTCGAAACGCTTCGGTGACCGAGAGCTTTTCACTAAAGTAAATATGCATATTAGATACCAGCAACGTGTTGCTATTGTGGGAGAAAATGGAACGGGGAAATCTACATTAATAAAATTGATGTTAAAGCAATTATGTGCAGATGAAGGAGAAGTACGAATTGGGAGTAATGTAAAAGCAGGGTATCTATCTCAGCAAATTTTTACTCAGCTAGAGGGTGAGACTGTAATAGATGTGTTCCGAAATGATGTGCATGTTACAGAAGGAGAAGCAAGACACATTTTAGCTAGGTTCTTATTTTACGGTCATATGGTCTTTCAAAAGGTTTCCATGCTTAGCGGAGGAGAAAAGATGCGCCTTCGGTTAGCGCAATTGATGTACCAGGACATAAACGTTCTTGTTCTGGATGAACCAACAAACCATTTGGATATTGAGTCACGTGAAGTATTGGAAGAAGCGCTTGAGGATTATAGGGGGACAATTGTTGCTGTTTCTCACGATCGTTATTTTCTAAATAAGCTGTTTGAAGAAGTTTATTGGATTGATGCCAAAACAGTTTATCGTTTTGGGGGGAACTATACATGGGCAAGAGAAAAGTTGAATGCATTAAAACCGTATCAAGAACAATTTAAATTGGTAGATAGAAGGAAAAAACAAGAACCGGTAAATAGGGAAGATCAGCTTTTGAAGAATGAGAAGCTGGAAAAGGAGATAGAAAAGGTAGAGTATAACATTTCGATATTAGAAAAAAGACTAGAAGAAATTCAGGATTTAGATGTTTTGCAGAAAGTGTATATAGAAAAAGAGGAATTGGAGAAAGTTTGGGAGAAGTTGTATGTGCGTTTAAATTCTTAGAAAGTGTTTGCTTAGAGTAGATTAAAGATGGAGATAAATAAGGTGGAGCTCTTTTAGATGTTATGGAAATGACTGGAAAGAGCTCTATAATTCTATCAAAGTAAGAATTACCATAGGAAGAGATGCGGGGAATTCAGGTAAAAACAGTGGTTTTACAACTTTTTTTTAGTTTTTTTTACATATTTTTAATTTAGGCATTGACTTTATTAAAAATATGTAATAAGATAAATCTCGCTGTTACATTATTCCACAGTAGCTCAGTGGTAGAGCAATCGGCTGTTAACCGATCGGTCGTAGGTTCGAATCCTACCTGTGGAGCCATTTTGATTGTATGAAGTAATGTCGAGTTTGCTCATAATATGTTGGCCCGTTGGTCAAGCGGTTAAGACACCGCCCTTTCACGGCGGTAACACGGGTTCGAATCCCGTACGGGTCACCAACATGGAGGATTAGCTCAGCTGGGAGAGCACCTGCCTTACAAGCAGGGGGTCGCAGGTTCGAGCCCTGCATCCTCCACCATCTTTTCTTTATTATGAAATACATTAATTATATCGCGGGGTGGAGCAGTCTGGTAGCTCGTTGGGCTCATAACCCAAAGGTCGTAGGTTCAAATCCTGCCCCCGCAACCAAATGATTTATAACCTGAAATTAGATTTGTTTTATAAAATGGTCCGGTAGTTCAGTTGGTTAGAATGCCTGCCTGTCACGCAGGAGGTCGCGGGTTCGAGTCCCGTCCGGACCGCCATTTAAATTGTCGGAGGTATACCCAAGTCTGGCTGAAGGGATCGGTCTTGAAAACCGACAGGCGGGTCAAACCGCGCGGGGGTTCGAATCCCTCTACCTCCTCCATTTAACTTCAATAAAATACATATTATTTGGCTCGGTAGCTCAGTCGGTAGAGCAACGGACTGAAAATCCGTGTGTCGGCGGTTCGATTCCGTCCCGAGCCACCATTTTTCTTTCTATATAACCTATTGGTTTATAGCAAGACACATGCCGGCCTAGCTCAATTGGTAGAGCAACTGACTTGTAATCAGTAGGTTGGGGGTTCAAGTCCTCTGGCCGGCACCATTTTATACAAGTAAATAAGACTTTAATGTAGCGTTATTTATCTTGAGCCATTAGCTCAGTCGGTAGAGCATTTGACTTTTAATCAAAGGGTCGAAGGTTCGAATCCTTCATGGCTCACCATTTGCGGGTGTGGCGGAATTGGCAGACGCGCTAGACTTAGGATCTAGTGTCTTCGGACGTGGGGGTTCAAGTCCCTTCACCCGCATCGTATTTTGTCTTAGAGGAGTACCGGCTTAATGTTGGTATCCCGATTTCAAACCCTTGCCGGGGTGGCGGAACTGGCAGACGCACAGGACTTAAAATCCTGCGGTAGGTGACTACCGTACCGGTTCGATTCCGGTCCTCGGCACCATATGCGCCCGTAGCTCAATTGGATAGAGCGTTTGACTACGGATCAAGAGGTTAGGGGTTCGACTCCTCTCGGGCGCGCCATTACGGGAAGTAGCTCAGCTTGGTAGAGCACTTGGTTTGGGACCAAGGGGTCGCAGGTTCGAATCCTGTCTTCCCGACCATTTATTTGGGGCCTTAGCTCAGCTGGGAGAGCGCCTGCCTTGCACGCAGGAGGTCAGCGGTTCGATCCCGCTAGGCTCCACTTTTGCTAACTTAATATGCGGGTGTAGTTTAGTGGTAAAACCTCAGCCTTCCAAGCTGATGATGAGGGTTCGATTCCCTTCACCCGCTCCAAATTACCATATATGGGCCTGTAGCTCAGCTGGTTAGAGCGCACGCCTGATAAGCGTGAGGTCGGTGGTTCGAGTCCACTCAGGCCCATTCATCTTTTTTTGAAAAAAGATGTTGACTTCCTTTTTGGAAGATGATATAGTATAAAAGTTGTCGAAAACAAACGAAATGTTTCAAAAAATATTTCAAAAAAGTTATTGACAACAAATTAATAGATATGATATATTAATAAAGTCGCTTTTTAAGGAAAGCAACCAACAAATTTGCTCTTTGAAAACTGAACAAAACAACCAGTATGTCAAGAAAAAGGAAACTCGTTTTTCTTTTTAAAACAAGTAGAAGTCAGCTTCTACAACAGCTAAGTATTACAAACTTTTTTGGAGAGTTTGATCTTGGCTCAGGACGAACGCTGGCGGCGTGCCTAATACATGCAAGTCGAGCGCAGGAAGCAAACTGACCCTCATCTGAGGTGATGTTTGTGGAATGAGCGGCGGACGGGTGAGTAACACGTGGGCAACCTGCCTGTAAGATCGGGATAACTCGCGGAAACGTGAGCTAATACCGGATAATACTTTTCATCTCATGGTGAGAAGATAAAAGACGGTTTCGGCTGTCACTTACAGATGGGCCCGCGGCGCATTAGCTAGTTGGTGGGGTAACGGCTCACCAAGGCGACGATGCGTAGCCGACCTGAGAGGGTGATCGGCCACACTGGGACTGAGACACGGCCCAGACTCCTACGGGAGGCAGCAGTAGGGAATCTTCCGCAATGGACGAAAGTCTGACGGAGCAACGCCGCGTGAGTGATGAAGGTTTTCGGATCGTAAAACTCTGTTGTTAGGGAAGAACAAGTTGGGTAGTAACTGACCCAGCCTTGACGGTACCTAACCAGAAAGCCACGGCTAACTACGTGCCAGCAGCCGCGGTAATACGTAGGTGGCAAGCGTTGTCCGGAATTATTGGGCGTAAAGCGCTCGCAGGCGGTCTTTTAAGTCTGATGTGAAAGCCCACGGCTTAACCGTGGAGGGTCATTGGAAACTGGAGGACTTGAGTACAGAAGAGGAGAGTGGAATTCCACGTGTAGCGGTGAAATGCGTAGAGATGTGGAGGAACACCAGTGGCGAAGGCGACTCTCTGGTCTGTAACTGACGCTGAGGAGCGAAAGCGTGGGTAGCGAACAGGATTAGATACCCTGGTAGTCCACGCCGTAAACGATGAGTGCTAGGTGTTAGGGGGTTTCCGCCCCTTAGTGCTGAAGTTAACGCATTAAGCACTCCGCCTGGGGAGTACGGCCGCAAGGCTGAAACTCAAAAGAATTGACGGGGGCCCGCACAAGCGGTGGAGCATGTGGTTTAATTCGAAGCAACGCGAAGAACCTTACCAGGTCTTGACATCCTCTGACAACTCTAGAGATAGAGCTTTCCCTTCGGGGACAGAGTGACAGGTGGTGCATGGTTGTCGTCAGCTCGTGTCGTGAGATGTTGGGTTAAGTCCCGCAACGAGCGCAACCCTTGATCTTAGTTGCCAGCATTTAGTTGGGCACTCTAAGGTGACTGCCGGTGACAAACCGGAGGAAGGTGGGGATGACGTCAAATCATCATGCCCCTTATGACCTGGGCTACACACGTGCTACAATGGATGGAACAAAGGGAAGCGAACCCGCGAGGTCAAGCCAATCCCATAAAACCATTCTCAGTTCGGATTGTAGGCTGCAACTCGCCTACATGAAGCCGGAATCGCTAGTAATCGCGGATCAGCATGCCGCGGTGAATACGTTCCCGGGCCTTGTACACACCGCCCGTCACACCACGAGAGTTGGTAACACCCGAAGTCGGTGAGGTAACCTTTTGGAGCCAGCCGCCGAAGGTGGGACTAATGATTGGGGTGAAGTCGTAACAAGGTAGCCGTATCGGAAGGTGCGGCTGGATCACCTCCTTTCTAAGGATTATTACGGAACCCTACCTTCGGGTAGGAAGGACATACTGTGTTGTTTGGTTCAGTTTTGAGAGAGCAAATCTCTCTATTTGTACCTTGAAAACTAAATAAGAGTAACAACGACATCAATATTTTTAATATAAAGCAAGGCTAATAATTAGTACGCTTATTTACTGTAACTTAGTTAAGTGAATAAGGGCGCACGGTGGATGCCTTGGCACTAGGAGCCGATGAAGGACGGGACTAACACCGATATGCCTCGGGGAGTTGTAAGTAAACTTTGATCCGGGGATTTCCGAATGGGGGAACCCACTGTTCGTAATGGAACAGTACATGCATCTGAATACATAGGGTGCATGAGGTAGACCCGGGGAACTGAAACATCTCAGTACCCGGAGGAAGAGAAAGAAAAATCGATTTCCTGAGTAGCGGCGAGCGAAACGGAAAGAGCCCAAACCAGAAAGCTTGCTTTCTGGGGTTGTAGGACATTCCATTGGAGTTACCAAGGAATTCTTTAAACGAATCGACCTGGAACGGTCAGCCAAAGAAGGTAAGAGCCCTGTAATTGAAAAAGAATTCTCTCCGGAGTGTATCCTGAGTACGGCGGAACACGTGAAATTCCGTCGGAATCCGGGAGGACCATCTCCCAAGGCTAAATACTCCCTAGTGACCGATAGTGAACCAGTACCGTGAGGGAAAGGTGAAAAGCACCCCGGGAGGGGAGTGAAATAGAACCTGAAACCGTGTGCCTACAAGTAGTCGAAGCCCGTTAATGGGTAACGGCGTACCTTTTGTAGAATGGACCGGCGAGTTACGATCGTATGCAAGGTTAAGTGGAAGACACGGAGCCGCAGCGAAAGCGAGTCTGAATAGGGCGAATGAGTATGCGGTCGTAGACCCGAAACCGTGTGATCTACCCATGTCCAGGGTGAAGGTCAGGTAACACTGACTGGAGGCCCGAACCCACGTATGTTGAAAAATGCGGGGATGAGGTGTGGGTAGGGGTGAAATGCCAATCGAACACGGAGATAGCTGGTTCTCTCCGAAATAGCTTTAGGGCTAGCCTCAAGAAATAGAGTACTGGAGGTAGAGCACTGATTGGACTAGGGGCCCTCACCGGGTTACCGAATTCAGTCAAACTCCGAATGCCAGTTACTTTTACTTGGGAGTCAGACTATGGGTGATAAGGTTCATAGTCGAAAGGGAAACAGCCCAGACCGCCAGCTAAGGTCCCAAAGTATACGTTAAGTGGAAAAGGATGTGGAGTTGCCCAGACAACCAGGATGTTGGCTTAGAAGCAGCCATCATTTAAAGAGTGCGTAATAGCTCACTGGTCGAGTGACTCTGCGCCGAAAATGTACCGGGGCTAAACGTATCACCGAAGCTGCGGATTGTTCTTACGAACAATGGTAGGAGAGCGTTCTAAGTGCTGTGAAGTCAGACCGTGAGGACTGGTGGAGCGCTTAGAAGTGAGAATGCCGGTATGAGTAGCGAAAAAAGAGTGAGAATCTCTTTCACCGAATGCCTAAGGTTTCCTGAGGAAGGCTCGTCCTCTCAGGGTTAGTCGGGACCTAAGCCGAGGCCGAAAGGCGTAGGCGATGGACAACAGGTAGATATTCCTGTACCACCTCATGATTGTTTGAGCGATGGGGGGACGCAGAAGGATAAGGAATGCGCACTGATGGATAGGTGCGCCCAAGCAGTGAGAAAGTCAGATAGGCAAATCCGTCTGGCAATTTCAAGCTGTGATGGGGAGGGAAACTCTAGTACCGAAGTTCCTGATTTCACACTGCCAAGAAAAGCCTCTAGTTAGATCATAGGTGCCCGTACCGCAAACCGACACAGGTAGGCGAGGAGAGAATCCTAAGGTGAGCGGGAGAACTCTCGTTAAGGAACTCGGCAAAATGACCCCGTAACTTCGGGAGAAGGGGTGCTCCTTTATGGAGGAGCCGCAGTGAATAGGCCCAAGCGACTGTTTAGCAAAAACACAGGTCTCTGCGAAGCCGAAAGGCGAAGTATAGGGGCTGACACCTGCCCGGTGCTGGAAGGTTAAGGGGAAGGGTTAGGGCTTTTAGCCCGAAGCTTTGAACCGAAGCCCCAGTAAACGGCGGCCGTAACTATAACGGTCCTAAGGTAGCGAAATTCCTTGTCGGGTAAGTTCCGACCCGCACGAAAGGTGCAACGACTTGGGCACTGTCTCAACGAGAGACCCGGTGAAATTATACTATGCGTGAAGATGCGCATTACCCGCGACAGGACGGAAAGACCCCGTGGAGCTTTACTGTAGCCTGATATTGAATGTCTGTGCAGCTTGTACAGGATAGGTGGGAGCCTTGGACTCGTGAGCGCTAGCTTACGGTGAGGCATCCGTGGGATACCACCCTGGCTGTATGGACATTCTAACCCAGGACCGTGATCCGGTTCGGAGACAGTGTCAGGCGGGCAGTTTGACTGGGGCGGTCGCCTCCCAAAAGGTAACGGAGGCGCCCAAAGGTTCCCTCAGAATGGTTGGAAATCATTCGAAGAGTGTAAAGGCAGAAGGGAGCTTGACTGCGAGACCTACAAGTCGAGCAGGGACGAAAGTCGGGCTTAGTGATCCGGTGGTTCCGCATGGAAGGGCCATCGCTCAACGGATAAAAGCTACCCCGGGGATAACAGGCTTATCTCCCCCAAGAGTTCACATCGACGGGGAGGTTTGGCACCTCGATGTCGGCTCATCGCATCCTGGGGCTGTAGTCGGTCCCAAGGGTTGGGCTGTTCGCCCATTAAAGCGGTACGCGAGCTGGGTTCAGAACGTCGTGAGACAGTTCGGTCCCTATCCGTCGTGGGCGTTGGAAGTTTGAGAGGAGCTGTCCTTAGTACGAGAGGACCGGGATGGACACACCGCTGGTGTACCAGTTGTTCCGCCAGGAGCATTGCTGGGTAGCTACGTGTGGAAAGGATAAGTGCTGAAAGCATCTAAGCATGAAGCCCCCCTCAAGATGAGACTTCCCATCACTTCGAGTGAGTAAGATCCCTCAGAGACGATGAGGTTGATAGGTTCGGTGTGGAAGCGTGGCGACACGTGGAGCTTACGGATACTAATCGATCGAGGACTTAACTAACTTCTTTATTTGATGTCTGGTTTACTCTTATTTAGTTTTTAAGGTATAAATTAAAAAAGACCTTGCATTTCTATTTCGAAATGCATATAATAAAACTTGTCCTTATTTTTTAGGATTGTCTGGTAGCAATAGCGAGGAGGCCACACCTGTTCCCATACCGAACACAGAAGTTAAGCTCTTCAGCGCCGATGGTAGTTGGGACTTTGTCCCTGCAAGAGTAGGACGCCGCCAGGCAGACGAAATCCCAGTATATGTAATCATATACTGGGATTTTTACATTTTATGCTACTTTCTTCCGTCATTTAATCTTCTAGCTTCTTCGGGACTGGACATTTTTGTTGCTCCTTTATAACGAAGTCCCACATCTCGATCAGATTCTACACGTCCACTTTCTCTCAATTTCTTTTCTTGACGATCTCTTCCCATTATTAGCACCTCCCAACTTTAACATTAGCGATTCTAAAAACATTTATTCATAACTTCATTATCTACTTGATCCGCATCTTAAAAATCATTTTAATTGGATAAGTATGAAAATATATTTTTTGGTAGGAGATTTTGTACGAAGATAAATTGGATGATACAATAAACTGGGTAAATAAATTTTTATAATGTGTTTACATAACAATAATCATATGGAAATAAATATCAGTTAAAGAGAAATTTTGGAGGGAACTTATGGTGAAGAAAAAGTTAGGATTATTATTTGGGGGAAAGTCTGCAGAGCATGAGGTTTCTTTACAATCAGCTAAAAATGTGATGGAAGCAATCGATCCTTCGAAATACGATGTTGTGTTAATTGGAATTGATAAAACAGGGAAATGGCATTTAAATGATGCTTCTCATTTCCTATTGAATGCGGAGGACCCAAAATTAATAGCATTAAATAAAACGAATAAAGGAATAGCGGTTATACCGGGTGAAACGGAAAATCAACTTGTCAATACAGAGGGAATGGAAGCATTAGGTCAATTAGATGTGATATTTCCGATTCTTCATGGAACATTAGGGGAGGATGGAAGCGTCCAAGGAATGCTGCGGATGGCAAATATTCCTTTTGTTGGTTCAAATGTATTAGGTTCAGCAATAAGTATGGACAAAGATATTGCCAAACGGTTACTTAGAGATGCGGGCTTAAAGGTGGCCAATTCTTATACGTATACAAGGGCTTCGAAAAGTAATATTTCATTTGATGACATTAAGCAGCATTTAAAACTTCCATTGTTTATTAAACCAGCGAATCAAGGGTCGTCTGTAGGTGTAAGCAAAGTATATACACAGGAAGAATTTGAAAAAGGTGTCGAGGGTGCTTTTAAGTATGATCATAAAATCCTGATTGAAGAGGCAATTCAAGGCAGGGAAATCGAATGCTCTGTTTTAGGTAATGAAAATCCTATAGCATCCATACCTGGAGAGATTGCTGCAGCAGCCGATTTTTATTCTTATGAGGCCAAATATATTGATGAAAGCGGAGCGGTACTTGAAATTCCGGCTAACCTAAGTGAAGAAATAACAAAACATATACAGGAAGTAGCAATAAAGGCATTTAAAGCACTAAATTGTGAAGGTATGGCAAGGGTAGATGTTTTCTTAACAAAAGACAATGAAATTATTATCAATGAGATAAATACCATACCAGGTTTTACAAAAATAAGTATGTATCCTAAGTTATGGGAGTTAACTGGTATATCATATAGCAAGCTTATTGATGAGTTAATTAATTTGGCTTTGGATCGGCATGAGCGTGATTTATTACTAAATCGTTCATTGGAAAGTAAATAAGCTTAACAAATCCCCTTTCAGGAGTTTTTTATTCCTAAAAGGGGATTTCATGCTTATTTCTTCTGTATTGACTTCTTTTTGGTCATTAATTTTACTTCTGTATTAAGTGCTTTGTATAAAGCAATTCCCATTAAAATCATAACAAATGAAAATGGTAATGCTGCAATAATGATTGTGTTTTGTAATGCAGTTAGACCTCCAACATAGAGCAAAATCAATGCAACTGTTGATTGGGAGACGCCCCAAATAATTTTTACATTGTTTGGTGGTGTTAAAGAACCACGAGTTGATTGCATTCCTAAAACAAACGTTGCTGAATCAGCCGATGTAATAAAGAATGATGCAATTAATAATATTGCAAGAATAGATAAAAAGAACGAGAGAGGTAACTGATCAAACATATTAAACAATATTAGCTCTGTATCAAATTGTGCAATGTTTGTTCCATTATCCTGAACATTTCCAGCTGTCGTTCCGAATGCTGCAAACCAAACAGAAACAACTAACGTAGGAATCACCATAACACCCATAAGAAATTGACGAATAGTACGTCCACGGGATACTCGTGCGATAAACATACCTACAAACGGAGCCCATGAGATCCACCATGCCCAGTAGAAAATAGTCCACGAATCCAGCCATCCACGATTATCTTCTTTAAGTGGCATTGTGTTAAAGCTCATATGTACAATTTTTTGTATATAAAGGCCAAATGTTTCTGTAAACATATTGAGAATAAGAAGTGTTGGTCCAAGAATAACTACAACAATAAAAAGTAGTATAGCAAGAATCATATTTAAGTTTGACAAATATTTGATTCCTTTACTTAAACCAGACCAAGCTGATATCATGAATAATACCGTTACGATTAAAATAATTATGAGCTGTGGAATAAATCCAATTTCAACCCCAAATAAGTGAGATAATCCAGCGTTAATTTGAACTGCCCCAAAACCAAGTGAAGTTGCTACACCGAATACAGTAGCAAAAACAGCCAGCACATCAATTAATGTACCTAATGGACCATTCATACGGTCACCAAATAATGGCCTTAGAGTTGATGATATCAATCCAGGCATGCCTTTACGAAATTGGAAAAAGGCAAGAGCAAGTGCGACAATACCATACATCGCCCATACATGGAGACCCCAATGAAAGTATGAATAGGCTAAACCCTCTTTAAAAGCCTCTGCAGTGCCAGGCTCTGCTTCTGGAGCATTCGAAATATAGTGGAAAAGCGGTTCTGCAGATCCGTAAAAAACAAGACCAATCCCCATACCAGCTGAGAACAGCATGGCAATCCAGGATCCTGTAGAAAAGTCTGGCTTTTCATGGTCCTTTCCAAGACGAATTTTCCCATATGGACTCAAGGCAATAATGATTGCAAAGATAACCAGTGCTGACATGAGCAGCATATAATACCAACCAAAAGTTGTAGAGACAAAATTTTTAACATTATTTGTTATTTGTTCAAATTGGGTAGGAAAAGTTGCTCCCAAGATAACAGAAATAATGATTAATGCTACAGCTATGTAAAAAACCTTTGAAATACGCTTCATGATTCCCCCCTAAGAATAAATTTGACATATGTGTAATAAGCATACGGATTATTATACCCGTTTTGAAAAATAATGAAACCCTAAATAAGGAAAGTTCACAGTTTTGGTCTTGATTATCTAATGATAGGATTGGCAATAAATAATGGTTATATGTATGATAGAAGGTGAACTTGGGGATTTTTAAAATATAATTTTATAATAAGTTTATTTGATCCGGAGCAAGCTGTCTGCTGATTTCAATTTTATTGGGTAAGGGCCTAATTCATGGAAAAAGGAAGTGCCTATGATAGATTATAAATTTGATAAATTATTGCATATACGGACAGGAGCGGAGAAGAAATTGTCTTTTCCTGACTCGATTCAATATAACCCTTATGAACCTACACCATATCATGCACTTGAAATACTTTTTCAGCATTATGGGGTAAGTGAACAGGATCAATTTGTAGATTACGGATGTGGGAAAGGTAGATTGAACTTTTATATTCATCATTTTTATCATGCAACTGTGAAGGGTATCGAAATGGATGAAAATTTCTATCAGGAATCGATTGTAAACCTAAGGAATTATTTACAGCATACAAACAATAGAGAGGATACAATTGAGTTTATCTGTTGCCTGGCAGAGGAATATATTATTGACCCACATGATAACCGTTTTTACTTTTTCAATCCATTCTCTGTTCAAGTTTTTCAAAAAGTACTTAATCGTATTTTACGTTCGATTGAAGAATCAAATCGAGAGGTAGAACTAATTTTATATTATGCACATGAAGATTATATATATTACTTGGAAGACAAGACAATATTTGAATTGAGGCAAGAAATCCAGTTACCCGGACTTTATGAAACAAACCCATATGAACGTTTTCTCATTTATCGAGCAGGCAATTAAATTGGAAAAGAGCTAAGAAGTCATGTCTTAGCTCTTTTTCGATATGACTATTCTATAGTCAGTTCAGTATTTTCAGCTGCTGACTTTCTAAGATATAGACTGTATCAGCCACCCGCTCTGTAAACGTACGATCATGTGAGACGAGAATAACCGTCCCTTTATAAGCTTTTAAAAATTTCTCTAATGCTTCGATACAAAAAATATCGAGGAAATTAGTTGGCTCATCAAGGATGAGTATATTGTACCTGCCTAAGAATAGCTGGCATAGTAATAGTCGGATGGTTTCCCCGCCACTTAAAGTGGATGTTTTCTTTTTTAGATCATTGCCAGTAAAATTCATGGCATGCAGGGCTGCGCGAATCTTGCCTTCATCGTAGTCACTTCTTTGCTTCATATACGCCAGTATTGTTTCATCCTTTTCAAATTGGTAGCTCATTTGATAATACGCTCCAATTACAGCTTTTGGAGAAATGCTTATTCCTTCGCCATGCTGAAGAATGTGTTGGAGTAAAGTTGTTTTCCCAGATCCATTCTTTCCGGTAATTGCGATTGTACTGCCTAATGAAAACTGAAAGCTTGCATCTTTCAGAAGCGTGTTCTTTCCAAATTCCAATGTTAATTGATCTGCCATGATTGGAAACTTGTTATGAAGCTTGAGTGCAGCTGATTGATGGAAGTATAGTGCACGTTCTTTGTCTGGAGCTTCTACTGTTTTCAATTGTTCTACACGCCGTTCAATTCCTTTTGCAGCACGTTGGACAGCTTTTTGACTGGTACCTTTTGATTTGGTCTCGAACATTCGATTTGCCATAGCCTTTGTGCCCTTCTTCGATATCCGCTTATTCGCTTCTGTTATTTTTTCTGCCTTCTTCATCTTTTCTTCAGCAGCCTTTAAGAGGCGATCTTTCTCTTTCACATATTTTTCGTGCTGCTCGTACTGCTGTGTACGCTGGAGCTCTTTTTGCGCTACATAATCCGAATAATTACCTGTATACTCGGTTATCTTTCCGCCTTCGATTTCCCAAACCTTTGTGATTAGCTTATCTAGTACAAAACGGTCGTGGCTTACGAGAACGAGTGCTCCGTAATAATATGTCAGCTCTTCGATAAGAAAGGTTGTGCCAGCTGTATCAAGGTGTGTTGTCGGCTCATCAATTAATAGTCCTTCCTGATACGTGGAGAACAGCTGAGCAAGCTTCATCCTAGTCTGCTCCCCGCCGCTTAAATGACTAATATCGGTTGAAGGGACGGCCAGCTTGCCTAAAAGCTCATAGTCTGCCTCTTTTTCTGCTGGTTTTGCTAATTGGTCGAAATAGGCAAAATCCGCAAAGCGATGCACCTTTCCTTTATCAGGCTGAATTTGTCCATGAAGAAGCTTTAGTAAAGTGCTCTTTCCAGCCCCATTTTGCCCCACGATGCCAATTCGATCGAATTGATGGACTGCAAGTCGTGGAATGTCTAAGATGACTTGGTCGTAAAAGATGAGTTCTATATTTTCCAGTTCTAAACATATTTTTTCCATTATATGTTACCTCCTTTTAAATTTTTGGATGACGGATTTATTCCGATTAATATTTCTAAGTCAATTGTAATTGCAGCAGTACTTTGTTTACAAAACTGCTCGATTTGTGCTGGATTCGCAGCCCAAGTCAGCGGAGTCATACGCACTAAATCGTAGAGTGATTCTTGCTGCAGCACCGCTGTATCCTGGACACGGAGCACTTCACATAAATCAAAATGCTGTTTAAATAGGTGCACTGTTTCATGATTGCGATGCTCTGTTTTTTCAGTCATTATCTCCCTTAGTTCACGAAGATAATTAGGTCCGGGAACTACTTTGATTACAAGTCCATCAGGTGTGATAATTCGTTTGAATTCCCGATAATTAGCAGGTGATAAAATATTTAATATGACTGAAAAGGTTCGATAGGCAAGTGGTGATTTGGCCAAATCAGCAACAAGCCAAGTGGACGTATCATAGCTTTTTGCTGCCATGGCAATGCCTTCTTTTGAAAGGTCGATACCGACCCCAGCAATTTCAGAATGTATACTGTTATCTAAAATTGCTTGTAAATGTGATCCCTCCCCACAACCTAAATCTGCAATCATTAGTGGTACTGTTGGTGTTTGGGTTTGTTGATTTATCACCTGTGCGATAGTGTCGTGCAGTGCAGTAAATAAGCTGCTATTGGTAATAATCCTTTGTCTTGCTTCAAACAGTTCTTTGCTATACTGGCTAGTGACTGGGTGTGTCAGCATATTGATATAGCCTTGTTTGGCAAAATCAAAGGTGTGATTTTCGGAACACACGAAGCTCACCCAGCCGACAACCTCCATCGGCCCGTTGCAAATCGGGCACTGAAATGCAGTGCTGTATTGATGTACGCGTTTTGCACTTTTTAACTTCTTAGTCATGTTTTATCTCATCCTTTCCAATAAAAAAAATCACAGGCAGTCTGCCTGTGATTTAGAGTAAAGGGAAGAAGCTCCATCCTTATTCAGTTAGGAATTAAGCTAAAATAGCTGTCACGTTTTTTTATAAGACGAGAAAAGCTTAGAATGCACCAATACCACGAAGCTTTTTCGTAATAGATGGCGGCACACTATGTTTCCTACTCCTATAAGAAGGGGATAATGCAATAAGAAAGGCAGAATAAACCTACCTTTCCCTTTACATCATACCTATTATTATAAAAAATGAAGATGATTAAAAAAGGACAGACTAATCCCTTTACCCTGTCTATACAAACAGAGTCTTTGAACGTATTAAATTACTTAGTTCAAAGTTAGGGAACGTAATCTGATCGAATGCATTTTTTAACCATCCTCCTTAAGTTAGTTGTTAACGTATCATAGTTATTATAAAACTTCTATTAGGGAATGTCAAAAAGAGGTGATAGCGAATTTATTGCTTATAAAGAGTAATCTCCCATTTTTACCCTGCGTTTAGCTGATATTGGGAGGTGTTCTTCTCCATTTATACTTGTAAAATATTCTAAGATGTATGCAGTTTGAACAGCATTCTCTAAGTATGAATATAGCAAAGCTAAGCATTTTCTTTCAAATTCTTTCCGACTCCATTGCTTCCCCGATACCCATTCGTGTTTTAATGGTATCGAGTTGTTCATCGTAGTTACTTGGTGTTTGAAAGAAAAATGAGGGCTGTAGGAAAAACGTTCTTTGCTTTCACTGTCATAATTATTTTCAAAATGTAAATGTGTAAAATCCACCTCGCTTTGGAAAACGTTTGACTTTTTCGGGAAAGACTGGATTTAAACCGAACGTACCAGTAGGCAATCTCATGGATGAAGCGATATAAAGATACTGTGTCAAAGGTGAGTTCTCCTTTTCAAAATTCATCGGAATTAGCAATTAATCAAACGTTTGATTAGCTGCTAATTCTCTAATTAACAGGGATTATTTTAAACTTGCCATATCTTCAATGATTGGGATCAACTGATAAAGCTGGTCGTTAACTGGTGTTAGAATACCGTACTTCTTGCCAAGCTCGCACACTTTTCCCGCAAAATATTCTACTTCCGTTTTGCGTTCCTCTATAATATCTTGAAGCATAGAGGTTTGCCCTTCTGGGGATAGCTTATTTAAAATTGGTCTGTAGCTATGAACATCTGCTTCTGTAAGATTAACCCCAACTTCATGAGAGATTGCAACGACCTCGTACATCGCTTGTTCCATCCAATTGTGCAGGGAGGCTACTTCCTGGAAATATTTATAGGGAGCACGTAACACGGCAGAAACTTGATTAATACCAACATTAAACATAAATTTTGCCCAAATGGTATGCCAAATATCTTCTGGTATATCGTATGGAATACCAGCACGTTCAAACAAATCTTTGACTGCAAGCACATTCTCTGAAATGCTTTGATTCTTTTCACCGAAACAGATTTTTCCGATACTGGAAAAACGAATACGATTATCTTTTCTCACTGCATCGATACCAACACACATACTGTATAGAATATGCTTATTTTTTGTCCGATTATAGATTTCCTCTTCACTGGATATTCCATTTAGCAGGGATAGAATAATAGTATTTGGACCAATATGGTATTTCATATCAGTTAGTGCCTGCTCGAGATGATCATTTTTCACAGCGAAAATAACAAGGTCTGCAGGTTCAGTATCTGCAGCAGGAGATTTATAATTGAAATGAAACATGGTGCCGTCTACATCTAAGCCACTAGCAGTATAGCGATCAATTCTTTCCTTATCTGCAATAACAGTAAAGTCATCATCTAGTAAGGTATGTAATTTGCTTCCATAAGCTGCACCGATTGCACCTAAGCCAATTAAAGCAACAGACTGAATACTTTTCATAACGATCCCCACTTTTCAACTATCTATTTATAATCTAGTATATCGTATAAATTATCAGAATCACAGAAAGATAGGTTATGCAGTAGGTGAAAAACCAGTTTTATAAATACTATAACGAGAGACATTTCTCAAAACATAGCCTTCTCCAAGTGCAGTTAAGTATGCTAAAAGAATGATTCAAATTCAATTTTAGATTGGGAAAGTGACTTGCTGCTAAATCAGTCATACTCTACTTTTGAAGGAATGGAGAAGATCATTATTACAATCTTTTTATTTTCATTTATAATCTACATATACTACAAATTAGGATAATTACAAAATGTCTAGATTGTAGAGAAAAAACATAGGTAAGTATATGTTCCTTGATGAATATTTAAAACATTGTAATGTATTTTAAGGAGGAAATAAAATGTTATCACCAAAAGTCCAAGAAACCTATGAGAAATTAATGGCTGATGAAAGGGTAAACCGCACATACAAATTCATAGAATCGGATCATCAAAATACAATTTCTGAGCAAATCCAGCTTACAGAAATACCGGCGCCGCCATTTAAAGAAGAGGTGCGAGCCAAAATTTTTAAGCAATGCCTAAAGAAGCTTGGTCTAAAAGATGTCAAAATGGATAAAGAAGGGAATGTATTTGGGGTCCGGCCTGGAACTGGAAATGGACCGAAATTATTTGTTTCCGCTCATTTAGACACTGTCTTTCCAGAAGGTACAGATACAACGGTAACAGAAAAGGATGGGAAATTATACGCCCCAGGAATTGGAGACGATACGAGGGGGTTAGCTGAAGTTTTGGCAATCGTACGAGCGCTGAATGAATCGTCTATTCCTACTGTTGGAGATATTATTATAGGGGGAACGGTAGGAGAAGAGGGCGCAGGAGATTTGCGTGGCATGAAAGCATTTTTTCGTGACAACGATGTAGACGGCTATATATCCATCGATGGTCCGCATATGAATGTTATTACTTATTTAGGTACTGGAAGCTATCGCTATCAGATTACATACAAAGGTCCTGGTGGACATAGTTTCGCTGATTTCGGTTCACCTAGTGCAACACATGGGTTGGGCAGGGCGATTGCGGCGATAGCTCAACTGGAAACGAAGGCTGATCCCAAAACAACCTTTACAGTTGGCGAGATTCGTGGAGGTACATCAGTAAATGCAATTGCTCAGGAAGCTAGAATGCTCGTTGATTTGCGCTCGAATGACCAACAGGAACTTGATAAATTAGATAAAAGGTTTATAGAGATTGTAAGAAATGCGTGTGACGAAGAGAATAAGCGATGGAAAAGTGAAGATCTTACAGTAGAAATGGAACGGTTCGGTAACCGGCCGCCGGCAAGTCAACCATCTGATACTGTAATTGTGCAAGCGGCTTGGGCTGCAATCAAATCAGCAGGCGGTGATCCGCGACTCGGTCAGCCAAGCAGTACGGATGCGAATTATCCGATGAGCTTAGGAATTCCTGCTATAACTACTGGGACAGGTGGGAATGCTGGGGGAGCACATACTTTGGAGGAGTGGTATGACCCAACAAATGGTCACCAGGCAATTCAAAAAAGCTTTGCTTTGATTTTAGGTTTGGTAGGCGTAAAGGATGTTTGTGAGCCTTTACTTCCTGTTATAGCGAAAAACGATTAAGAGTCTTTGTTATAGCATAGGAAACTATAAAATTTGAATGCTGTGGATAACTTAGTTACCCTAAACGGCTACGTCCAGCTCCAGCGCCCAGCGACTAGCGAGACTTCCCTCACCTCCGTACGATAAAGAAGACTTGCCGACTGGCTGTGCCAGAGGCTTAGTCGCACTTATACCCTTGTGGTGAAAGTCAACATCGACTCCCTGCGGTCGCCGTGTTTCCTTTATCTCCTACGTAGGAATGTTCGACAAGTCGAACCACCCCAAAGTACGGGGCGCAGTCCGTACGTCGCTAACCGGGCGCTTGCGCTTTTGTTATAGAGTGAAAATAGCTTTTAGGGATATGAATCACTATGGATTTCATATCCCTATTTTATATCCATTCCCTCATTTGTTTTCTAATTCCCAATTTGATACGATAACCTCAGAAATAGGAAAGGAACACGTATATGAAAGTATATTGGATATGGCTATTATTTAATATTAGTCCATGGATATTTGCTTTAGCATTCTTCTCTGTAAGTATGGTTGAATTACTATGGCGCTTACTCGGTGTTGCAATCTATTTTGTCATTTTTTTTATGATGCCATTGGTAACAAACAAACCGGTACTTACAATGATTCTGCTCAGCCTGAATACATGTATTGCGGTATTTACTTTATTCCCGTCACAGGGGGACGGATTTAATCCTTTTCTTATCCTGATTCTTTCTCTGCTTATTGGTGAAGCCTGTTACTACTTGAATTTCCGACAAGTTAGCGTTGTTGTAATGGTCGGTATGGCAGGGATTATTGCTTTGCTTTTAACTGCAGAACTCTCTATCTTTACAACAGGTTTTATCGTGATATACGTTGTATTTTTATTAACTGCAAGCTTTAAGTATAAGCAAACAAAGTATCAAAATGATGACCTACGTGCTCGATATGACGCTTTGCTCAGTGAATATCGAAGTGTGAAGAGACGTCTTTCATCGGATGAAGAATTAGCAAGGCAGGAAGAGCGTGTTCTAATTGGTCATGAAATCCATGATTCTGTCGGTCACAAGCTTACAGCTCTTCTTATGCAGCTTGAAGTATTCCGATTACAGGCAGCAGAAGATGATAAATCGCAAATTGAATCGTTGAAGGAGCTTGCGAATCAAAGCCTCGAAGAAACACGAAATGCAGTAAAAATGTTAAAAAGTAATGATGTTGGTGGGCTTGCCGGAGTTTTACGTTTGATTCGTAAATTGGAAACAGAAAGCTTTATTCGCATTCATTTTTCAGTAAAGCATGGTGCATTTGCGGTACCCCTCACGGGAGAACAGTCATTTGTCATCTACCGTTCGGTACAGGAAGCATTGACGAATATCATGAAGCATAGTAATGCAAGAGAGGCAGAAGTTATGTTTGAAGCCCCTGGCGGGAGTATTTTCCGTTTTGAAATTAACAACCCTGTAAAAAATGATAATCGATTTCAGGAAGGATTTGGTCTAGCTTCCATGCGGGAGCGGATTGAAAAAATTGGTGGCGAGCTACATGTGCAGAAAACAGATGGACAATTTATTGTCCGTGGTTTATTAAAAATAGCTGACCTGGGGGAAGTGTATGATTCGAATACTACTGGCCGAAGACCAAGTGATGGTAAGGCAAGGATTAAAAATGATGATAGAGACGGATGAGGAAATAAAAGTAACAGGGGAAGCAAGCAATGGAAAGGAAGCGATTCAGCTTTGTGAGCAGCAGTCATTTGATGTGGTTATTTTAGACATTCGTATGCCTGTTATGGATGGTATCGAAGCTGCAAGGATAATCCAGAGCCGCTGGCCAAAGTCCAGAATTTTAATATTAACGACATTTGATAATAATCAGTATGTCATGGACGCACTAAAGATTGGGGTTAGTGGTTATATCCTAAAAAATGCCGATACAGATTCGTTGATTCGATCAATTCGCAGTGCCCTGCAAGGTGGATTAGCTGTAGAGGACCAGGTTGCAGCTAAAGTTATGCCGCTATTACTTAACAAGCAAGTGGAGAAAACGGTCGATCCCTCCTTAACGCCCCGAGAGCGTGCCATTTTAACGTGCATCGGTGAAGGACTTAATAATAGCGAAATTGCGGAACGACTGGGGTTATCGGTAGGAACGGTGAAAAATAACACAAGCCAAATCTTAAATAAATTAGAGCTGAGGGATCGTACGCAGTTAGCTATTTATGCCATACGACATAACCTTGTATGAATAACAACGTGTCATTAGCAAAATAAAATGACTAAAGTAATTCCTGATTAACTTGGTAATGACTAAAGACAGTAGTGATGCTGTCTTTATTTTTGTATGCTTTAAATACAACCAATTGAGGGAGTGTGACCATATGATCGAAACGATAAAGTTAAGTAAAACATATAAGGGCAAGAAAGCCGTAGATGAAATTAACATTTATTTAGATGAAGGAGAATCAGTCGGGTTGCTTGGTCCAAATGGAGCTGGAAAATCAACTACAATTTCTATGATATCCTCCTTGCTGAAACCAACATCTGGTGATGTGAAGTTAGATGGTAAAAGTACAATAAAAAATCCAGCTGAAATTAGAAAGGTTCTTGGTGTAGTTCCACAAGAAATTGCATTATATGAAGAGCTTTCCGCATATGAAAATTTGAAGTTTTTTGGAGAGATTTACAGGGTGAAAAAGAATGAACTTGAACAGCGGATTCAAGATGTGCTTGGTATGGTTGGGTTAAAAGAGAGGCAAAAGGAGCTTGTAAAAACCTTCTCTGGCGGAATGAAAAGAAGGGTAAATATTGCTGCTGCATTATTGCACAATCCGAAAATCTTAATCTTGGATGAGCCAACTGTTGGGATTGATCCACAATCGAGAAACCATATTCTTGAAACGGTTCGCAAATTGAATGAAGAAAATGGTACAACGGTACTTTATACGAGTCATTACATGGAAGAGGTAGAGCAGCTATGTAAACGGGTCTATATTATGGACCATGGCAAAGTCGTAGCGTCTGGAAGTAAAGCAGAATTATTAAGTATTTTATCGAGTGAAGACACAATCCGCGTCAATTTAAGTGAAACAAGTGATGAGCTAATTAAGAAGATCAAGTCTTTAGAGTATATCCGTCTTGTTGATGAAACAAGTGAGGGAATCCGAATTATTTGCAAAAAAGGTGCTAATATTCTTGGTGACTTGGTGCGTGCAGCGGAAAGTGAAGGGATTCAATTAACGAATTATCAAATGGAGACACCGAGTCTTGAAGACGTATTTTTGCATTTAACCGGTCGAACATTAAGAGATTAGGAGGAGGCTATCAAACATGTGTTCATTTTTAAAAAAAGACTTGCTTGTCTTTTGGAGAGACCGTAAAGAAGTTCTCATTTCTCTACTAGCACCAATTTTATTGATCATTGTGTTGAATATTGCCTTCTCCGATTTGTTTGGGGAGGATGCAGAAGCATTGGATATCGATTTAGGAATTGTTTTGGAGGATGATGAGTCTCTTGGACAAGAGAAGTTTGCGGAAGCAGTATTAGAAATGGAATTATCAGCGGAAGAAAAGGAAGCGATAATTAGGCAGGCATCATCTATTTCACCAGCCGGTTTCATGAATTCCTTTTTTAGTGATTCGGAATTAAGTGGATGGATTAGGACAGAGAAATTAAGTGAGGAAGAAGCGAAGGAACAGGTAACGAATGGAGAATTGGATGGTTTCGTTAAGGTCCCAGAGGGGTTTACGTATGACGTCCTTCGGCAGCTTATGCTTGATCAGCCTGCAGATAATGCTCTTGTTCTCCAGATCGAAGAACAATCTACCGAGTCGGATACAATTCAAACCATCATTTCGAATTACCTTGATACCCTTAACTTTCAATTTGCACTTCAGGGTGAAACAAATGGAGGATTAGAGGATCCAATATTACCCGAAGGAGGCAGGGAAGTTGTTGAAGGAGCCGATTCATTTAGTATTTCACAATACTTTACAATTGCAATGAGTTTTTTGTTTGCACTATTTATAGCTTCCACTGTTGCAATGAAAACTACCACGGAAAAAAGAGAGCGTGTATTTAACCGGATTATATTAACGAATACGAATCCACTTTCTTTTTTAATGGGAAAGACAATCTCTGCTTTTTGCTTTGTTTGGTTACAGCTGTTGTTTTTATTTAGCGTTAGTCATTTGCTTCTAGATGTGTTTGAAGGAAAATCAATGACATTTTGGATGGGAGTAATTGTAATTATTACATTCTTCTCCTTAGCGGTAGCTGGCCTATCTGCAGTGTTTACAACATTCACATTGAATGTAAACAATACTGATGCAGCTAATGGTGCATTTAATTTAGTTATCATGCTGCTTGCAGCAGTTGGAGGGAACTTTTTTCCAACTCAAGGGATGCCGGAATGGCTGCAAAAAGTAGGAGAATGGACACCGAATGGGTTAAGCTTGTCCGTCTTTATGCAGTGGACTCAGTTTGGCGACTTTCAGACTTTAATCTTTCCAATGGTTAAGTTATTTGTATTCTCCATCGGTTGTCTAATCATTGGAATATTTCTATTTCCTGGAAGGGGGAGAGTATAATGTTCCCGGTATTTAGGTCGCAATGGAGGAAAGATAAACGGAAGCCATTGATGGTCATTCTTTTTCTCGTAGGAAGCATTGCGTTAACTCTGATTTTTACGAGTAGCAATATGATACCCCAAACATCCATAGCGGTATTCAGCAGCGAATCTAACTCTAGTGAAGTGGTGGATAAATGGGAACCCATATTAAATCGTAATGAGTCGTTTAACTTTGTGATAACAGATGAGAAAACTGCACGTACAGATGTAGCGGAGGGCAAAAGAGACATAGCAATTAACCTGATGGAGCATGATTACCGATTAATTTCAGCCTATGATGTCCCTACGCTTCCATTGATTGACCAATACGTTCGCAAGGTGTTTACGGAGGAAGCGCAAATGGAAGCAGCAGCTGGTCCACAGGATATTGATGATATTCGGCATGATGTGGAGAACTATTTGGAAAATCCGCCATTGCAATTAAAAACGAAGTCAATGAGTGGAGAAGAGTTATCTGAACACAATATGGGGATTCAGCTACTGTTCGGCTTTACCCTTTTTATGGCTATGTTCACCATTGGGTTCAAGGTAAATGGTGTTTTATCAGATAAGGTAAGTGGGATATGGAATCGAATGATTTTATCTCCTGTAAGTAAGACGGGAATGTATACAGGACACCTGCTCTATAGTTTTTTAATCGGTTTTGTTCAAATTGCTGTAGTACTTTTTATTTTTCAATATGTGATGAGTTATAATTTAGGTAATAATTTTGCTATGCTCCTTGTTATAGCTGCAATTTATGCACTGAGTATCGTTAGTATGGCAATGCTGATAACAGGGTTTGTGAAAACGCCCGAGCAATTTTATATGATCTATCCTTCTGTGGTACCCATTATTCCAGTTATTAGCGGGGTTTATATGCCACCAGGAACAATAAGTAATGCGGTTCTTTTATTCATCGCTGATTTATTTCCGCTGAGGCATGCAATGGATGCGATGATGGATGTTGCCTTTTATAATGCAGGCTGGAATGAAATTGCTCTGCCATTGGTTCTAATGCTTTTAATTGGTGTCATTTGCATGGGCTTAGGAATTAACTTGGTAGAACGAAAAAAAGATTAAAAGGTTTGAAGCTATAATCTGTACGAAAAGTGCATCATGGTGAGCTTTTCGTACAGATTTTTTAAAAGATGAGTCATATACCCATGTATGAAATGTTAGAAAGAATTAATATACATATCTTCTTATTACGATATAATTGCCTTAGTGATTAAAATTCCCGACAAACAATGAGGCAGGGATTTAGCTGTTTCTACTAAAACATATATTAGCATGGGAGAATGAAGTAATGGAAAACTGGATTACAAGCATGATGGAGCAATTTGGCTACATCGGTATTTTTTTATTGATTATGGTGGAAAACCTATTTCCTCCAATTCCATCTGAGGTTATTTTAACATTTGGTGGTTTTATGACGACCCATTCAAATTTAAGCATTCTAGGAGTGGTAATTGCAGCTACTATTGGATCTGTAGCAGGCGCAATTGTTCTTTATGGAATAGGATTTGTGATTAATGTAGATCGAATCGAAAAAATAGTGGACAGGTGGGGACATGTTCTAAGACTTACTCGTGAGGATATTCATAAAGCAAATGACTGGTTTGCGAAGTATGGTGTGTGGACTGTATTCTTCTGCCGCTTTATCCCTTTAATCAGAAGCTTGATTTCTCTGCCTGCAGGAATGTCGCGTATGAATTTTTGGGTGTTTCTAGCATTAACGACAGTAGGAACATTTATCTGGAATATTGTTCTTGTTAACGTTGGTGCTGCAGTTGGCGATTCTTGGGAAACCATTGTGGGCTATATGGATATCTATTCCAATATTGTTTATGCAGTGCTCGCATTACTTTTCATTATTTTTGTTTGGCTCTTTATTAAGAAACGATTTAAAAAGTGATGAATTAAAATGAATTGGAGGTGGGCGATTAGGAGAAGAAATCGCTCACCTTCTTTAAATTCGTTTACGGTCTTCTAATTAAAGCCTGAATGCCTTTGCTAATAGTTGAATTGCCTTCTTTCGATTTGCGGCTCCTGGCAGGTTCGGAACAATTGTGACCTCATCTGCTTGATAAAACTCCGCTAATTTTAAAATTTCCCCTTTGACATGATGTACATTCCCAACAATCGCTCCTTTTCGTATCTGAGTAATTTTTTGCTTCTCAAATGAGCTGAAACGTCGTTTTTGTGCAGTTTGAACCGATGGGAAATAGGGTGGGTTCTTTGCCGTTTCAAGCGAAGCCATCCAGAGTTCAAAAGCTCCGGCAAATGCCTCTGCCTCTTCTTTGGTTTCACCAATAATTGTGAATACAGCAATTGAAACAGACGGCTTTTTATGGAAAGAAGAGGGCTGGAAGTTTTTGCGATAAGTAGAAATAATCTCTTTGCCAATCTCCGAAGGCTTGAAAAAATGGGCGTAAGTATAAGCTGTACCTTGTTCTGTGGCGATTTTTGTACTTTTGCCGCCGGAGCCGAGCATCCAGATTTCAGGCAAGGTTTCGATAACTGGAGTTGCAGTTAATTGGTGAAAACGATGTTCGGAATCTGGATCATCGGTTAAGTATTTTTGTATATCTATGACTTGCTGCTCATAGGTCAGACGTTCATCTTTCTCCTCGTTCAGAGCATGGTTTACAAGTCTGCCGCCAGAGCTATTACCAATCCCAAGATCGATGCGACCAGGATGAATAGCCTCGAGTGTTCGAAACGTCTCTGCAATTTTGTATGGGCTGTAATGTGGAAGCATGACTCCGGCAGCACCAATTCGAATGCTGGAGGTAGAAGTAGCTAAGTGCATCATAAGCAATTCTGGTGCACTGCTGGCTATGGAGAGAGCCTGATGCTGCTCAGGTACTAAGAAACGCTTATAGCCCAGCTTGTCAGCTAGTTGTGCAAGTTCGGTCGTATGTCTTAATGCTTCATTTGCAGTCGCATTTTCATCAATGAGTGCATAATCAAGTATGTTTAATGGAATCACGGATTGGTCTTCCCTTCTTGTTCGAAATTAGAAAGGGCATGACAGTATTTGTTCATGCCCAATGTCTTGCAAGCCTGGTAGCTATGTCGCTCAACAACATTATTCTCCATTATTAGGCAGTACAACTGCGATTTCTTTTGACGTTCTTGTTCGCGTCTTTTGAAAAACGATAATCTCATATGCATTGATACTGGTAAATTCGCCAATGATATCATCCTTTTCAGAAACGTCATTGGACACCATCTTTTTCCACTTGCCGGATGAGGGAAGATGGAGGTCGAATTTTTCCTTTGTCGGATTAATATAAATTGAGAAGTCTTCTTGATCCCCTAACAGGGTAAAGCCAAAAACAGGGTAGGGGGTTTCGAGTACATGGAATCGCTGCTGTATTTCTTTTTGAGAAGCCATCCGAAAAACTGCATACTTTTTTCTTAATGCTATTAAAGCTTTCACAAACGCAATATTTTCCTTTTCCTGCTCTCTTTTCTTCCAATCCAGCATATTAATTGAATCACCGGAGAGATAGCTGTTTTCGTCACCTTGTTTACTGCGGAACCATTCCTGACCGGCATGAATAAATGGAACACCTTGGCTTAATAATGTAATGCCTGTAGCTAATTGATGCATCTTTTTACGGTCATGATTATCAAGATCTGGGTTTGTTAAACATAAACGGTCCCATAGTGTGTGATTATCATGGCATTCTACGTAATTAATGGTTTGATTAACATTAATAGAACCATGATTGTTTGAATCTAATGCAGCACCGGAAAGCAAATAAGGCATTCTTTCTAGAAAACGACCGGTCCCATTGATATAGCCAGTATCTTGCGGTTCGAATAAGTTTCCTTTTAATGAATCTCGAAAGTAGTCATTGAAAAAGTGAATCCCGTTTAATTGGCTTGCGTTATAGCTGGCTGCTTTTAAGCTGTTATCAAGCGCTGTTGGCAAATCCCATCCTTCTCCGAGCAGCATAATTGGTGTTTCCTCTTCCTGACAGCGTTTTTCAATTTGCTGCATCGTCTTAATATCTATCGCTCCCATTAAGTCGAAGCGGAAGCCGTCCACCTGATATTCCGATAGCATGAAGTTAATTGTATCCAATATAAATTTTCGCACCATACTTCTTTCTGACGCGATATCATTACCCACCCCAGTACCATTACTTAAGCTCCCGTCGGGATGATAGCGGAAATAGTAGCCAGGAACGAGCTGTTCGAATGGCGATTCTTCCATAACGAAGACGTGGTTAAATACAACATCCAGAATAACGGCGACATTTTCCTTGTGAAACGCTTGAACCAATGCTTTCAGCTCGTTAATTCGGGCGATTGGTCTGTCTGCCAATACCGAATAACTTCCTTCAGGCGTCTGAAAGAATAAAGGATCATACCCCCAATTATATGCGTCATCTGGATGAAGCTCATCAACACGTGCAAAGTCGTTAACAGGTAAAAGCTGTACATGTGTACAACCTAATTCTTTTAGATAGGAAAGTCCAGTAGAGAATCCATTTTTGGTGGTGGTTTCTGTTTCAGCTAACCCTAAAAATTTGCCTCGATTAAGAACACCACTTTCCGGGTCAATGGTTGCGTCTCTTACATGCAGCTCATAAATAATCGCATCCTGTAACTGTTTGATAGACGGGCGTTTCTGGCTTATACCAAGTTGTTCTGTCCTGGCGAAGTCAACTGCAACTGCCTTTTTGCTATTAGCAACCAGAGCTTTTGCATATGGATCGTTGACTCGCCTAATACTTCCATTAACAAAAACCTCAAATTCGTATGGCTGCCCATGCCAGTCACCCTCTAGCTCCAGCCTCCAAACGCCTTGACCCAGCTTGTTTAATAGGTAAGAGACTTCATTTAAGATAATTTTGACAGAGATAGCCGTTGGCGCCCAAACAGAAAAAATAGTGGAGCCTGAACTGCAAACAGCTCCAAATTGCTGATCGAGAGCAGCATAACGTCTATCAAACCACTCCGTCCGTAAAATTCCCCGTGGATAAACAGGTATCACTGCTTCGCCATAATGAAGAAATAGCTCCTCGCCAAGGGGAATTTCTTCAGCTACCTCTAATTCTGCTGTAGCATCATTAATATTTCTAATTTGCTTTATTGTTAAAACTTTATTTTCCGCCTTCCAAAACAAGTAAGGGGATTCGTTGTCGGTATTAAATAATGTTTGTATATGATGATCGCTGTATGTCAGCGTATGAATGTTATCAATCCAAGCAACTCGTTTTTCCACAAAAAGCATCTCCTCTTCCAATGCATTTCACTTCTTTTAGTATATGTTATATCCATCTTTTCGGGAATTTCCTGCTTTTCAATAATGGAATATTAATAAGAAATTTATTTGCTCTGTAATTCTAAAGAATTCTTTACTAACTTTACCACAATTATACATAAACATACGTAGACAGACATATTCACGATACTTCGACAGGATGAGACAATTTCAATAGGAAAGTGTCGAAGGAATTTTCTGATAACTATCTTGAAATCTTATAGGATTGTATCTATAATGATGAGTATTGTTAAGAAAAAATATTTTATCATTGAGATATGTAAATGAAAAGTTTTATAAGAAGGAGGCCCTTTTTTGAGCGACAATATTTCCGAACAGGATACCTATTTATTCCACCAAGGAACAAATTATGAAAGTTACAAGATGATGGGCTGCCATTTTACCGAATTGGATGGAGTAAAGGGTTACCGGTTTGCAGTATGGGCACCAAATGCAAAACAAATTAGCATCATTGGTGACTTTAATCAATGGAATGGAAAAAGCCACGCATTAGAGCGGTTGACAGAGCAAGGGATTTGGTGGGGCTTTTTTACGGACATAGAAGGCGGCTTGCCTTATAAATATGAAATTATTACTCCAGACAACCGAACAATATTAAAATCAGATCCCTATGCTTTTCAATCAGAACTTCGACCAAATACAGCGTCATTAACTCCAAAAAAGAACTCTAATTACACATGGAATGATCATACATGGAAACAAAACAAGAAATCCTTTAATGCATATGCATCTCCTATTTCGATATATGAAATACATCTTGGTTCGTGGAAAAAGCATGATTCTGGTGAGTTTTATTCGTACATAGAGCTGGCAGAAGAGCTGATCCCCTACGTTAAGTCGATGGGATATACTCATATTGAATTATTGCCCCTTGCAGAGCATCCATTCGATTTATCTTGGGGTTATCAAATTACAGGTTATTACGCAGTTACCTCACGTTATGGTTCACCTGATGAATTTAAACACTTTGTGGATCAATGTCATCAAAATCAGATTGGTGTCATTATGGATTGGGTTCCAGGCCATTTCTGCAAGGATGATTTTGCTTTGCGGAAGTTCGATGGGGAGCCGTTATACGAATATGCGGATCCATTGAAAGCCGAGAAAAGAACTTGGGGGACATTGGCATTTGACTTTGGGAGGCCTGAGGTCCAGAGCTTTCTCGTTTCCAACGCAATATTTTGGCTGCAGGAATATCACGTCGATGGAATTCGTGTCGATGCTGTTGCCAGTATGCTTTATTTAAATTTTGACCGACGGGATGGAGAGGAAGGAATAAAAAACTCGTATGGCGGAGAAGAAAATCTAGAAGCTTATGCCTTTATTCGCAAACTGAATGAAGCTGTTTTTTCTTATGAGCCGCAAGCACTAATGATGGCTGAGGACAGTTCGGACTTGCCCTTGGTTACAGCACCGACCTATTCAGGAGGGCTTGGTTTTAACTTTAAATGGAATATGGGCTGGATGAATGACATGTTGCGTTATATGAAAAAAGATTCGATTCATCGAAAATGGCACCATAACTTGCTGACCTTTTCTTTTATGTATACACATTCCGAGAACTTTCTCTTACCACTCTCACACGATGAGGTTGTTCATGGAAAGAAATCATTGCTCGATAAAATGCCAGGAGATATGTGGCAGCAATTTGCTAACCTTAGACTGCTGTATGGTTATATGATGGCACACCCAGGAAAGAAGCTTCTTTTTATGGGAGGAGAACTTGCTCAATATGCAGAATGGAAGGATAAAGAGCAATTAGACTGGCATTTACTAGACTATCCACTTCATCATGGAATTTTTCAATATGTAAAAGCGTTAAATATGTTTTATACCAGTAACCCCGAGTTGTATGAACTGGATCATGAACCAGACGGATTTGAGTGGATTGATCCACATAATGTGGATCAAAGCATTGTAGCTTTTAGGCGCAAGGGTAAGAAGCAGGATCAAGAGCTGATAATCATTTGTAATTTTACGCCTGAAATTCGCTATGACTATAAAATAGGTGTTCCGATTCCGGGAACCTATCAGGAGGTATTTAATTCTGATCAAGAAGAATTTGGTGGATCGAATCAGCTGAATGAGGATAAACATTTTAGTTTTCCAGAAAAATGGCATGGATTACCTCAGCATATTAAGATAAAAGTTCCGCCATTATCTGTCGCGATATTCAAATATAACAAAAATGTCCAGGAGGCGTTGTAATGAAGGAATGTATTGGTATGTTATTAGCAGGAGGAGAAGGGAAACGTTTAGGGGAATTGACCCATCATCTTGCTAAACCTGCTGTCCCTTTCGGAGGGAAATACCGGATTATTGATTTCACCTTAAGTAATTGTACCAATTCAGGCATTTCAACTTTAGGAGTGCTGACACAGTATTCGCCACTCGAGCTGAATAAGCATATTGGTAATGGAAAACCGTGGGATATGGATAAGCAAAGCGGCGTAACCGTGCTTTCTCCTTATACTGCAAAAACTGGGGGTGACTGGTACTCAGGAACTGCTGATGCAATCTATCAAAATATGCATTTTATTAATCAATTTGACCCCGAATATGTACTTGTTATATCAGGAGATCATATTTATCAAATGGATTACCAAAAAATGCTTGAACAGCATAAGAAAACAAATGCAGATGCGACCATTTCTGTTATTGAAGTTCCTTGGGATGATGCATCCCGATTCGGAATTTTAAATGTATCGGATAATCTCCGGATCTATGAATTTGAAGAAAAACCGAAGAACCCACAGAGTAATCTAGCATCGATGGGGATTTATATATTTAAATGGAGTAAATTGAAAGCCTATTTACTTGAAGATGCACATAACAAAGCATCCAGACATGACTTCGGCAAGGATATAATCCCTGCTATGCTTGATGATACACAGCGCTTATTTGCATATCGGTTCGACGGCTACTGGAAGGATGTAGGAACCATTCGCAGCTATTGGGAAGCAAATATGGATCTGCTGGATGAGAATCTTAGCCTTAAATCCAATCATAAAGAGTGGCGAATTTACACACATGATTCGAATTTGCCACCACAATATGTTAGCCAAACGGCAACTGTAAGCAATTCACTAATTAATTCTGGATGCTTAATTCACGGCAATATTGAGAATTCCATTTTATTTAGAAATGTACATGTGGAGCAAGCAAGCACTGTTCGTCAATCGATTATCCATCCAGGAGTAAGGATTGGCGAAAACTGCAAGCTTAATCGTGTCATTGTTATGGAAAATACGGTTATTCCAAAAGGAACAGCAATTGAGGTAGATGAATTCCAAGAACCATTTGTAATTAACCAGGAAATTTTAGGTGGCATGCTGACACCAGCTGGGGGAGAAAGTAAATGAAGAAAATGGTTGGACTAATCAATTTAGATCATGAATATCATGTGTTTAATGAGCTGACATACTTTCGCAATAGTGCATCGCTGCCTTTCGGCGGTCGCTATAGAATGATTGATTTTACATTATCGAATATGGTGAATTCAAATATTAACGAGGTCGCAATTTTTGCCCGAAATAAATATCGTTCTTTATTAGATCATTTAGGAACAGGAGAGAACTGGGATCTGGATCGCAGAAATGGAGGATTGTTCATCCTCCCGCCAGATTGGAATGATCCTTCCGATAAATCCCAAGGGGATTTGCGCTTTTTTCATAATAACCGAGATTATTTCCATCGAAGCCAATCGGAATATGTATTAATCAGCGGTAGTCAGTTTATATCAAATTCCGATTATAAGGATGCATTTACCTACCATTTGGAACAAGAAGCAGATGTAACCTTAATTACGACCAACGTTAAAGAACTATACCCTGAGCATTACCCTTACTTTCGCGTTGAAGCAGACCAAAATGGGCGGGTAACCGAGATTACAAATGATCAACATAATTCCGAGCTATTTACCGGCGTCTATATTATTAATAAGAATCTATTAATGAGATTAGTAGATGAATGTATTGCTTACGATAAAGATAATTTCTTTATATGTGGTGTGAAAAATAAACTTGACGATCTTAAAATACAACGATATGAACATTCTGGATACAGTGCATTTATAAATTCAATTGAGAGTTTTTTCAGGCAAAATATGAATTTACTGGATGCAAAGCATTATCATGATTTATTTTTTGGGAACCATTTAATACGGACAAAAGTCTCCAGCAATCCGCCAGTAAAATATCGTAAAAATTCTGATGTCGAACATTCCTTGTTAGCCAATGGGTGTGTAGTTGATGGAAGGGTTGAAGGGAGCATTCTGTTTCGTGGTGTTGCTGTTCATACAGGTGCAACTGTAAAAAACTCTATTATTATGCAACGCTGTACGATTGAGGAAGGTGTCCATCTCGAGAATGTCATCCTCGATAAGGATGTCCATGTATCAAAAGGACAGAAAATAATCGGCTCAAAAGAAAAACCATACGTAGTTGCTAAAAGACAGGTTATTTAATAGGCAAAAGCGCCATTGCCCTTATAGTCTAAAACGAGACATACGGACTGTGCCCCGTAATTTTTTGGGGGGACTCATCGAACTTCGAACGCAAGAGGTTGACTCCACAGTATAAGATGAATGATGACTTTTGCTTTATAGGCGAAAAGTCAAGTTCATCTAAAAGGAAATACGGTAACATAAAATATTCCTGCAGGACATAATTTGTCCTGTAGTTGCCTTATTAATGGTTACAAAATTATGGTGAAATTATAAAAATAAAAGGAAGGTGAAAAAATGAGCAATATATTATTTGTTGCCTCTGAATGTTCGCCATTTATTAAAACCGGGGGATTAGCAGATGTGATAGGATCACTTCCGCAAGCATTGAAGAAAGAAGAGAAGCTGGAAGTCCGGGTTATATTACCATTGTACGATGAAATAGATGATATATGGAAAGAACAAATGGAATATCTTACTACCTTTGATGTGCAATTAGGCTGGCGGAAACAGGAAGCACAATTATTTATGCTCGTACACGATCACATTACGTATTATTTTATCGCCAATGAATATTATTTTACGAGAAAAGGGATTTACGGCTATTACGATGATGGTGAACGCTTTGTATTCTTTAGTCATGCAGTTCTGGAATCTCTAAGGCATCTCGATTATCGTCCGGAAGTGCTTCATGCACATGATTGGCAAGCCGGAATAGTGGTGGCACTTGCCAACATTTTAAAGCCAATTGATGGGATGAAGACCATTTTTACGATTCACAATCTCAAATATCAAGGTGTTATGCCATTACATATATTTGATGACTTTTTTAATCTTGAGAATGAACACATTGCTGGGATGGAATGGGATGGAATGTTTAATTGTATAAAGAGTGCTTTGTTCCATGCTGATAAAATTACAACCGTTAGCCCAAGCTATGCCGAGGAAATAAAGGACCCTTACTATGGAGAAGGTATTCACGCAATGTTGCAAGAGAGGTCGGCTGACCTGCTTGGTATACTTAATGGAATTGATACAAAGGAATACAATCCATCATCCGATCCAAATCTGTTTGTGAATTATCGATCAGCACGCTTAAAGAAAAGACAAAATAGAATCAAACTTCATGAAGAAATTAACCTTCCATATAAAGAAGGAACCCCTTTGTACATTATTATTACAAGACTGGTAGAACAAAAGGGACTTTATCTTGCCCAGCATATTTTAGATGAATTCCTCGAGGAGGACGTCCAATTTATCGTATTAGGAACTGGGGAACCTGAATTTGAAAGCTATTTTGCGGATTTAGCCAAACGTTATCCAGATAAGGCTCAAGCAATTCTATCCTTTGACGAAGGGCTGGCTCGAAGACTTTATGCAAGTGCAGACTTTTTTATAATGCCATCCAAATTTGAACCGTGTGGATTATCTCAGTTGATTGCTTTGCAGTATAAGACTGTCCCGGTTGTTCGAGAAACCGGAGGATTAAAAGACACAGTTCTGTCTTATAATAAGTGGACTGGTGAGGGAAACGGTTTTAGCTTTACAAATTATAATGCACACGATTTATTAAATGTTTTGCGCTACACTATAGAAATATATGGTAATTCAGCACAATGGCAAAACCTATTGAAAAACGTTAATAAAAGTCAATTCAGCTGGAAAGACTCAGCCCAGCAGTATGCTGAAATTTACACAAATCTTGTACCGGAATCAATCATGGGGTAGGGGGGAGTATTTCCTTGGCAGACGTAACGGTAAATACATTAAAACAGGAAATTTTAAGAAGGCTTATTTCTGATAAAGGAAGAGAAGTTAAGGAAGCAACATCCCAGGATATCTATTATGTGCTTGCATCGATTGCTAATGAAGAGATAAAACAGCAGTGGTTCGAGACACGTAAAAACTATCGGGAAGGCAAATATAAAGAAGTTTATTATTTATCGATGGAGTTTTTAATCGGCAGAATGCTTGAAAGTAATCTCTTGAATTGCGGCATGCTTAATACAGCAAAGGGAGCTTTGCAGGAGCTTGGCTTTGACCCAGAGGATATTTTCGCTGAAGAGCATGATGCTGCGTTAGGGAATGGAGGCTTAGGCCGGCTTGCAGCATGCTTTCTTGATTCATTAGCCTCATTAAACTTTCCAGGACACGGGTATGGGATTCGCTATCGTTACGGCTTATTTGAGCAGCGTATTATTCACGGAAACCAAGTTGAACTGCCGGACTATTGGTTGAAAAACCCTTATCCATGGGAAACGAGAAATGAGGAAGAAGCGGTGGTTATTCAATTCCATGGTGATGTACATATGTTTAAAAAAAATGATGGCACACTTGAATTTGAATACCAAAATACAGATAAGGTAATGGCAGTTCCGTACGATATCCCAATTGTTGGTTATGAGAATGATACAGTGAATACACTGCGTTTGTGGAGTGCAGAAGTAATTCACCAAAATAATGGAGATGGCTTGCTGGAGGAAAATAAGGAATATTATCATGGCCTTGATCACCAGCATTCCATTGAACAAATATCAGGATTTTTATATCCAGATGATTCTAGTTATGAGGGGAAAGAGCTTCGTTTAAAGCAGCAGTATTTTTTAGTGTCATCAAGTATTCAGAACATCCTAAAGCATTTTAAACGAAATCATCACCTGCCACTTAGTCGTTTGGCAGAAAAAGTAGTCATCCAAATCAATGATACACATCCCAGCTTAGCGATTCCAGAATTGATGCGGATTTTAATGGATGATGAGGGGTTCAGCTGGGACAATGCTTGGGAAGTTACGACGAAAGTAATTGCTTATACGAATCATACAACGTTGAGTGAGGCTTTAGAGACATGGACAGAAGAGATGATAAAAAATCTCTTGCCAAGGATCTATATGATTATTGATGAAATTAATGAACGGTTTTGTAAAGGGATCTGGTTTGAACATAAGGAATTAAGAGATTTTATACCCGAATTAGCTATAATCGCTTATGGACGCGTTCATATGGCAAGACTTGCGATTGTAGGCAGCTTCAGTGTCAACGGTGTGGCGCGCATTCACACCGAAATACTGAAGAAAAAAGAAATGAAAAATTTTTACAGCCTGTATCCAGATAAATTTAATAATAAGACGAACGGAATTACTCATCGTCGGTGGCTATTGCAGGCAAATCCGAAGCTTGCTGGCTTGATAACAGATATCATTGGACCGCAATGGGTGAAACGGCCAAAACAGCTGATTAGCTTATTAAAGTATTCTAATGACAATGCATTACTGGAGAAATTTGACCAAGTAAAGCATGAGAATAAAAAGATATTAGCTAATTATATTCATCAGCATTTAGGAATCACCGTAGATGAGCAATCGATTTTTGATGTGCAAATCAAACGGCTGCATGAATATAAGCGTCAGCTGTTAAATATTTTCCACGTAATTTATTTATATAATGAGCTGAAGGACAATCCGAACCAAAATATTACGCCACGTACATTTATTTTTGGGGCAAAAGCAGCTCCAAGCTATCATTTAGCGAAGGAAGTTATAAAATTAATTAACACGGTAGCATCCATTGTGAATTATGATCCAGATGTAAGAGATCGATTAAAGGTTATTTTCCTGGAGAACTATAATGTTAGTCTGGCAGAAAAAATTATTCCTGCAGCTGATATTAGTGAACAAATTTCAACTGCAAGTAAAGAAGCATCTGGAACAGGGAATATGAAAATGATGATGAATGGTGCGCTGACATTAGGTACAATGGATGGAGCGAATATTGAAATCCATGATTTAGTCGGTGACCAGAATATGTTTATTTTTGGACTGACAGCCGATGAAGTGCTTCATTATTACCAGCATGGGGGCTATCATGCAAGAGATTTATATAATACAGATGATCGGATCAAACGAGTTTTAGATCAGTTGAATCAGGGTGAGTTTGGTGTTCATAATATCGAATTTAAGGATATTTATTACAACATTCTATACCACAATGATCCGTATTTTGTGCTCAAGGATTTTGAACCTTACTTAGAGGCACACGAGCTTATTGAACGGGCTTACCGAAACCGGAATACGTGGTTAAATATGAGTGTAACGAATATTGCTTACTCAGGTAAATTTTCAAGTGACCAGACCGTTCAGGAGTATGCAACAGAAATCTGGAAAATTAAAAAGGTATAGAGAAAACCGGGCTTATTGGCCCGGCTTTTCAGATTCTAATTATTTCTTTTGCTAACTAGCATAGGATGTCTAACACTATGCTTCGACTTTTTCTGAACGGTTGCTTAGTACAGCATCATCAACCAATTGTTCGATTGTTTCAGCTTTGTATCCAAGCTCTGCTAAAATTTCCTGATTATGCTGACCAAGAAGTGGGGCAGGCTTAGAAAGATGCCCAGGTGTTTCGGAAAACTTAGCAGGGAATCCAAGTGTTTTCATGGAACCACCAACAGGATGCTCGTAATCCAAAATCATGTCCCGCGACTTAATTTGTTCATTATTTAATGTTTGATCATAGGATAAAATAGGTCCAGATGGAATTCCATGTGTATCTAATAGGCCTAGCCAGTAATCACTTGATTCAGTTGTCAGAACCTGTTCTATTTCTGTCTCAAGCTCAGCAGCATTTTCCGCGCGTATACTGTTCGTTAAAAAGCGTTGTTCTTCTATCCACTCCGGCTTTGTCAGAACATGGCGGCATAAATTTTCCCATAGCTTCTGGTTGCCTGCTCCTATTAGGATAAAGCCATCTTTTGTCTTAAAGCCTTGATAAGGTGCAGATACGCGATGTGCCGTTCCATTCCGGCGTGCAACCTCGCCTTTGCCAAAGTAAGCAGCAGCTTCCCAAACCGTCCAAGCAAGTCCAGAGTCAACGAGTGAAATGTCTATGTACTGGCCTTTTCCACCTTTAAGGCGGTGAATATAGGCGGTAAGTATTGATTGAATGGCCGTTTCTGCTGCGGCAATATCATGAATCGCGATACCGACTTTAGCAGGCTTTCCTGACTTTTCACCGGTCATATCGATTAATCCTGAAAGACCTTGCGCCATAATATCAAATCCGCCCTTATTGCGATATGGACCTGTTTGCCCGTATCCGGAGATGGAGCAATAGATAAGGCTTGGGTTCATTTCTTTTAATGTATCATAATCAATGCCAAGCTTTTTCGTCACACCCGGTCGATAGTTTTCTACAAACACATCTGCATCTTTAATAAGGTCATATAATACATATAATCCTGCTTCGGTTTTTAAATTGACACACATGCCTCTTTTGTTTCGGTTGACCATCATGTACATATAGCTTTCTTCATTGATATATGGTCCCATTGAGCGTGTATCATCACCGATTGGATACTTCTCGACTTTAATAACATCGGCACCCATGTCACCTAATACCATCGTACAATATGGCCCAGCTAAAACTTGTGATAGATCAACTACTTTCATGCCTTTTAATGCTTGTTCCATTGGATGCCCACTCCTTAAGTTTGTTATTCTATCATTGTTCGCTTTTTACAATTTGGATATTACGAGCCGCCTTTACATTATTCGCTCCTGAAAGTGCGAGTGAAACCTTCGTTTCCTGAATAAAATTCTCTAGGACTTTTTCCACACCAGTTTGTCCAGCGATGGCCAGCCCATATACATATGGCCTGCCATATAATACCGCATCGGCACCCAGGGCAAGAGCTTTGACAACATCTGCTCCGCGACGAATTCCGCTATCAAGCAAAACAGGAATAGCCCCGTCTGCTTCTTTTGCAATCGCTGGGAGTGCATCAATACTAGAAATAACTCCATCTAGCTGACGACCGCCATGATTGGAAACAATAATCCCGTCGACTCCGCTTTCGATTGCAAGTCGTACATCCGATGGGTGCAGAACGCCCTTTAATAAAATTGGCAAGGATGTAAGTTTTTTCAGTTCTGCTACATGCTTCCAATTGAGGGAAGGATGATAAATATTTTGCAATATCTCTTGAATTATGGAGTCGTGATCATCGTGTGCAAGTGTGGATAAGAAGACATTATCCGTTATGTAATTTGCCTTCCCATAACCTTCTCTAAGAGGGGAAAAGCGATTTCGCATATCTTCTTCCCGCCAGCCAAACATAAATGTATCAATCGTCAATACAATTGCTTCATAGCCTGCTTCTTCTGCTCGCTTTACCATACTGTACGAAATATTTTCATTATTGGACCAATAGAGCTGGAACCATTTTGGGCTATTGCCGGAAGCGGCAGCCACTTCCTCAATGGAGTAGCTGGACACCGTACTTTGAATATATGGAACATGGTATTTTGCTGCTGCCTTTGATACAGCAATTTCTGCATCTTCATGTGTTATTTTTAACATTCCGACAGGCGCAAGCAGAAATGGATGTGCATAGGTACGTCCAAATAATTCAATACTCGTATCGGCGACAGACACATCATTTAAGTATTTGGGAACAATTGAATATTTTTCAAAGCTAGTGATGTTTTTTCTTAATGTTTCTTCGCCGCCTGCTCCAGAGCGAGTGTAACCAAATGCAGCGGTATCAATTTTTTCTTTGGCCGCAGCTTCTAATTCCTCTGCACTAAAAGGAAATACTTCAGATGAAATGATGTTTTCAATAAATGAGTCATTTTTCTGTACGGTTGTCATTTGTGCTCACACCTTTATAAGAAATTAGGCTTCCTTTTATCCAAGAAAGCTTGTATGCCTTCCATATAATCTTCCGAGCTGTAGGATTCCAGAATAAGGTTCGAAATTGCATCGGTTTCCGCATTATCCCCATCGATAATAGCTTGAATGACTTGTTTAATGCCGGAGTTTGCTACCGGAGATTTCTTTAGGATCTGTCTGGCGAATGTGAATACGTCCTCCTCAATTTCTTCAGAGGCACATACATAGTCGATTAAGCCAATGTCTTTTCCTTCTTCCGCAGTAATCAGTTTTGCTGTATACAGCAATTCTTTTGTTTTAGAAGGTCCAATTAAATTTAAAAGTCGTTTCGTACTTGTCAGATTATAAACAATACCGATATTTGCGGAAGTGATTCCGAGTTTGCTTCCAGATGTAGCAAAACGAAAGTCGCATGCATTAGCAAGCTCGAGACCGCCGCCGATAGCAAGTGTTTGAATCATAGCAATTGTTGGTCTTGGAAACCGATATAGCTTTTCAATTGCGCCAAGGGCAAAATCATTATATGCCTTTGCCTTTTCTGCATGTAAACGGACTTCCAGAAATTCTGTAATATCAGCCCCAGCAGAGAAGGCAGTTTCATCAACGCCGCGGACAATAAGGAGCTTTATGGTGCTATCCAGTTTTAGTTCATCCAGCAATACTTCCAGCCTTTGAAACATAGCGAGTGAAAAACAGTTTTTCTTTTTAGGACGATTGATAATAATCGTGGCAATCGCACCTTGTTTTTCAATATAAAGCTCATTTGACATGTTAAGTCCTCCTACTAATCTTTTTTCAAACGTGCTGCGAGTCTATTACCAAGGGATTGGATTCCTTGAACAAGGATAATAAGAATAAAGACAGTGGTATACATAACATCCACTTCATATCGTAAATGTCCGAATCGATATGCAAGATCCCCGAGACCACCTGCACCAACAAGCCCAGCCATTGCTGTAGCCCCGATCAGGCTGACCGTTGCGATTGTCAGGCCTAAAATAATCGATGGCCGTGCCTCTCTAAGCATTACATTCCAAATAATTTGTCTCGTTTTAATTCCCATTGCTTTATAGGCTTCAATTACACCATTGTCCACCTCCAGCAAGGAAGTTTCTAGTAATCTGGCAATATACGGAGCCGTGTAGATAACGAGCGGGACGATTACACCTTGGACCCCAATCGTTGTTCCTACGAGTAATTTTGTGAATGGTAAAATAAAGAATAAGAGAATAATAAATGGAATGGAACGCACTACATTTATTAATAGATTGAGAAGTTGATAGACGACTTTGTTTGCTAATGCTTGACCAGGTCGTGTAAGGACAACGAGTATACCCAAAGGAACTCCGATTAATATTGCGAAAAACAGTGAAATAATAACCATTTGAAATGTTTCTACGACAGACTGTCCGATAATTGGCAGCCATTCTTGGATGAATGCTTCCATGTTATTCTCCCTCCACTTCTTCTGTTGCCACACCTTGATCGTTCAGGAATTGCAAGGATGCATTAATTTGTTCTTGTTCACCAATAAGATGAATGATTAAGTTTCCAACGATGCCATTCTTTAATTCCATAATGTTTGCAGTTAGAATGTTTGGTTCTACATTAAATTTCTGACTTACTTGGGAGAGCAGAGGCTGCCCCGTGTTCTCACCGATAAATGTAAGTCTTGTAACCGTACCATTCAGCTTCAATTGGGAAATAAGTGATGCTGATAGTTTTCGTTGAGAAATGGTATCTAAAAATTTCTTTGTCGTATGCTTACGCGGGTTTGTGAAAAGTTCTATACTTGAGCTCTGTTCGATGATTTCACCTTTTTCAAGCACGTACACATAATCACATATTTTTTGGATCACATTCATTTCATGCGTAATAAGTAAAATCGTTATCCCAAGCTCTTCATTTATTTTTAAAAGCAGGTCCAGAATGGAGTTTGTTGTCTCAGGGTCTAGTGCACTTGTTGCTTCATCACTGAGCAGTATTTCTGGTTCCTGTGACAATGCTCTGGCAATGGCCACACGCTGTTTTTGCCCGCCAGATAGCTGGGAAGGGTAGCTGTCTTGTTTTTCGAATAAGTCTACAATCTTTAAGTATTTTTCAACGCGTTTCTTCACCTCTTGTTTATCATAACCAAGAAGTTTTAACGGCGTTGCAATATTGTCATATACAGTAGCAGTTTTTAATAGATTGAAATGCTGAAAAATCATGCCGACCTTTTGTCGCGTTTGACGCAGTTTTTCTGGTGACAGAGAGGTCAATTCAGTTCCATTGATTGAGACATTTCCGCTTGTTGGCTTTTCCAGTAAATTGACAAGTCTAATTAATGTACTTTTACCAGCGCCACTATAGCCAATGACACCATGGATTTCTCCCTTTTTAACATGAAGGTTAACATTATTTACAGCTGTTACGTCCCCATTTTTAGATGGGAACACTTTCGTGATGTTTTCTAATTTAATCATCTAACCTACATTCCTTTCGAAAAAGAATGCTGCTATGGAGCCGCAACATTCTTTTGTTAAAATAATGAAGTATAAAATTTGGCTGAATTATTTCTATAATTAAAACAGCCACTTCCAGCTCAAGCGCCCAGCGGCTAGCGAGACTTCCTTTACCTCATGACGATCTAAAGAAGACTTGCCGACTGTCAAGACATGAGGCTTAGTTACACTTATACCCTTGTGGTGAAATCGGGCATCGACTCCAAGTAAAAAGGATGGCCGACTAAAATCAGGCTAAAGCCTAACGTTGGCATACCTCTTACAGGGGCATGTTTCCTTTATCTACTCCGTAAGAATGTTCGACAGGTCGAACCACTCTAAAGTTCGGGGCGCAGTCCGTACGTCGCTAACCGGGCACTTCCGCTTTTGTATACTTATTCATCCCAGCTTGGGATTACAGAGCCTTGAAACTCTTCTTCAATAAATGCTTTCACTTTATCGGATTGGTATGCTTCGACGAATTTTTGAACAACTGGGTCATCTTCATTCTCGGAGCGTACAACGATATAGTTTACATATGGAGAGTTGGTGGATTCTAATAGAATTGAATCTTCTTTTGGACTAATTCCTGCTCCTAAAGCGAAATTCGTATTAATTGCAGCTGCATCGACTTCGCTGAGCTGATTTGGAATTTGGGCAGCATCTAATTCAACAAATTCCAAATTCTTCGGGTTCTCCACTACATCGTGGATAGAAGCAGTTTCTTTCTTGCCTTCTTCGAGTGTAATAATCCCTGTCTCTTCCAAAATAAATAACGCTCGCCCACCGTTTGTCGGGTCATTTGGAAGGCCAAATATTGCGCCATCAGGCAGATCATCAATACTCTCATATGTATCAGAATAAACACCCATTGGGTTTAGAATGGTCTTTCCAACAGGCACTAAATCTGTCCCATGATCCTCATTAAATTGATCTAAGAAAGGTTTATGCTGATAGCTGTTTACATCTAAATCACCTTCAGATAATGCGGTATTCGGTAGAACATAGTCAGAAAATACTTTCAGCTCCACTTCTAGCCCATTTTCAGCAGCAACCTCAGCAGCTGCTTCTACAATTTGTTCATGTGGACCAGCGGTAACACCAACCACTATTTTATTCTCATTAAGTGCATTGCTGCTGCCGGAGGCATTATCACCACAAGCAGCTAGTACTCCAGCTAATAAAATAATTGATACAACATTTCTTAACTTTTTCATTCCATAACCCCCTGTAATATAGTAATGTAACGATAATTAAATAGCCTCTCTTTAAAAGAAAGAGAGGCTTGTATATACTACAGAGTCCTCTCTCATCTTTCAAAACGTAATGTTTTGCAGGATTTAGCACCTTTCTATGCTGTAACATAAAAGGTTGCCGAGCTTCATTGGGCCAGTCCCTCAGCTACTCTTGATAAGAGATGTTAGCTATTCGATTCTATTAATTAAAATTAACGTATAATTGTAATTCAGTCAATACTTATTTTATTTATTGTTGCATTTCTTTTGTGACTACCATTATTATTGTGATAATTAGAATTTTCAGTATTGCAGATGAGGAGAGGTTAATTGATGACATTGTGTCGTGCGCATTATGCCAAAGGAAAGACAGGAGCAATTCTTGCAGCAAGATTATTAACTGGAACAGATCTTTTAGCAGGGATTGAACAGCTATGTGGCGAAAATAATATTCAGTCAGCGGTAATCAGCAGCTGTTTTGGCAGCTTCCAGCAAGCAGGTTATTTATATTTAGTACCAAATAGTGAATCAAAAGTTGGTGCTGGATATGGGGAGTTACAGGTAAGGCAGGGACCAGTTGAGTTTTTGCAGGGAACTGGGGTTGTATGCAAGCGAGAGGGTGAGTATGAAATCCACTTTCATGGCACAATGTGTGATCAAGCAGGAAATGTTTTCGGTGGTCATCTAGTAAAAGGGGAAAATCCTGTTATTACAGTAGATCTTGTTCTTACAGCTGTTGAAGGAATGACCTTTAGCCGGGAGTATGATGAAGAAACAGGAGGAAACCAATTTTATCCTTTGGAACATGGAAGGGCTGTGACGAACAGCTTATGAAAAAGCTGTAAGATAGTTTTTTAAAGTGATTGATCGTTTGGAGCAATCCTGAATCATAAAAAGGTGATCTTAGTCGAGCTACTCTGTTAAGATCACCTTTCCTATGTTAAAAAATATTTAGCTTCTCAATGCGCTGGATTGCTTCTTTGATACGTTCTTCATCAACAAGCAAGCCAATACGGACATAACCTTCACCAAACGACCCGAAACCATTTCCAGCAGCTACTGCGACATCTGCTTTTTCTAATAGAAAATCAGCAAACGTTTCACTTGTAAAGTCCTTTGGAACGGGCAGCCACGCAAAGAAGGAGCCTTTTGGAGCCTCAACTTCCCAGCCAATTCGTTCACATTCAGCTATTAATACATTTCTACGTCCTTCGTAAAGAGCAACTAACGCTTCAACACAAGCTTGGTCATCTGATAAGGCAACAGCTGCGGCATGCTGTACAGCCGGGAAGATACTTACAAATAAATGATCCTGCAATAGATTAATTGCCTCTATCATGTCTTTATTACCTACTGCAAATCCGACACGCCAGCCGGCCATATTATATGACTTCGATAACGTATAAAGTTCAATTCCAATATCCTTTGCACCTTCAGCTTCTAAAAAGCTAATCGGCTTATTATCGTCAAATCCGATTGCTCCATAAGCAAAGTCATGTACGATTCCAATGGAGTGTTCTTTGCCCAGCTTAACCGTTTCTTCAAAAAAAACTTTCGAAGCAGTGGCACCTGTGGGGTTATTTGGATAATTTAAATATATTAGTTTCGCTTCATCTAATTGACTAGAACTAAGATTATTATAATTTGGTAAAAAATCATTTTCTCGAAGCAATGGCATTGTTTCATGACGCACATTTGCCAACCCCACACCTGATAAGTAATCTGGATAACCGGGATCAGGCAATAGCAGTAATTCTCCATCATTCATTAAAGCAAGCGGTAATTCTACTAATCCAATCTTCGTTCCAAATAAGATAGCGACTTCTGTTTCTGGGTCCACGTCAACATTGTATTCTCTTTTATAAAAATCGGCTGCTGCTTCTTTTAGTTCAGTTGTCCCACGGAAAGGGGAGTATTTATGTGTCATCGGCTCCTGGGCTGATTGTTGCAATGCTTTCACAATGTGCGGAGGGGTTGGCTGATCGGGATTCCCCTGTCCTAAATTAATAACATCTCGACCTTCAGCATACGCTGCTGTAACCTTTTGAACGAGCGTTGCAAAAAACTGCGCAGGCAATCCTTTTAAACGATTCGAAAATTCCATTGTCATAACCTTCTTTACAGTAAGATGAATTGTTGAATAAATTCTATAATCTTTTATTGGTTCTGTCTAGCAATGAAAAAATATGTCGCTTTTAAAAAAATCTGCAGCAGTTGATTTGTTTGGATTTTTGGAAAAATATCAAAAAAGATTCTGTAATATATTGCATTTTTGTTAGGAAAATAGTATGATTATCAACATCAGTCAATAGAACATAGCTCGATTAAATTGTCGAAAAATTTAATAAAATGGACAAACTTAATTAGCAACGAGGGGGAACATTCGATGAATAATAAAATAACCTTTTCATCATATCTAGCAATCGGCTTTATGCTGTTTGCACTATTTTTTGGAGCTGGTAATTTAATTTTCCCAGCACAGTTAGGACAATATGCAGGATCAAGCATTTGGCCAGCAATTATTGGATTTTTAGTAACAGGTGTAGGATTGCCGTTGCTTGGGATTCTTGCAATGGGCTTTTCAGGCAGCAGAAACCTTCAAGAATTATCCAGCAGGGTTCACCCGGTATACGGAATCTTTTTTACAGCACTACTTTATTTAACAATTGGGCCATTCTTTGCAGCACCAAGAACAGGAACAGTAGCATATGAAGTAGGAATTGCGCCATTTATTAGTGAAGGGTCTCAACAGACAGGTTTACTTATTTTCACAATTATCTTTTTCGCGGCAGCACTTTTGTTTTCATTATTCCCAGGGAAACTTGTTGGTAATGTCGGAAAGATATTGGCTCCAGCATTAGTTGTCTTGCTGGCTGTTCTCTTGTTATTTGCAATTTTCAATCCCATGGGAGCAATGCAGTCTCCGCAGGAAGCATATCAAAGTGGTGCATTTGTGACAGGTTTCCTGGAAGGCTATAATACAATGGATGCTTTAGCATCACTCGTGTTCGGAATTATCGTCATTAACGCAATTCGTGCATTGGGTATTACTTCAAAAAGTGGAATTCTTTCTGCGACAGCAAGAACAGGGGTTATTGCAATTACGCTGCTTGGGATTATTTATGTAGGAATTGCAGTCCTAGGAGCTACGAGTACAGAAACTCTAGGTTTATTTGATACTGGTGGACCAGTATTAAGTGGTGCTGCATCGCATTATTTTGGAACATTTGGATCTATTATGCTAGCAATCATGATTATCCTTGCTTGCTTAACAACAGCAATTGGATTAATAACAGCGAACGCAGAGTACTTCAATACATTATTTCCAAAGATCAGCTATAAAGTACTGGTTGTGTTCTTTAGTGTATTAACGTTTGTTATTGCTAACTTTGGACTGGCAAATATTATTACATTCTCGATCCCAGTTCTTATGTTCCTATATCCATTGGCAATCGTATTAATGCTTCTGACATTTGTATCTCCGCTGTTTAATCATGCACGTATGGTATATGTAGCAACAATTGCAGTTACATTTTTAATTAGTATATTTGATGGTTTAGTAGCGCTTTGTGATTCACTAGGAATAGAAAACTTCAGCTGGATGAATCCGGTATTAGATTTTTATGAATCGGTACTGCCATTCTATAATCAAGGGCTGGGTTGGTTAATCCCAGCAGCAATCGTTATTGCTATTACCGGGGTTATTGCGAAAGTACAAAGTATAGGTTCGACACAGGAAGTCTAAAACGAATGAAAACCCGAATCCAATAAAAATGGGATTCGGGTTTTATATATGTAGAGCTGGTTCTGTACCGATGGCCAGAGCAGGTTATTTGCAGCATTTCACAAAAATCACTTTTGGCCCAGTCTCTATGAATCCAGATCGAAATCAGTCTGTTATAACGAAAAAGCATCCAAAGTGCGAAGCCAATTCTCTTTCATGACAGCAGAGAGTGTTTCGGTGTCCCTAATTTCCATTAGTTCAATAATTTTCCGATGATCATCAATCGAATTGTTAGTCAGTACAATGGAATTATGGAAAAAAAGTCTTCGTACATGCGCTTGTAAGGAACCAAGTATTGCTTGTATATATGTATTGCCTGCTGTATCAACGATAATTTTATGAAATTGTTCATCTACTTTCAAGGCAGAATAGTAATTTTCTGACTGAATCGCGTCGGAAAATTGCTGATTAGTTTTCTTTAGTAACTCTAACGTATTATGAGTCAAATTTGTAACGGCTAACTCTGCGGATAATGCCTGTAATGCAGCAAGAGGCGGAAGGATGTCATTAATAGATTCCTTTTCTATCTCTGTAACCTGTGTTGCCTTACCAGGATACATTTTTACAAAGCCTTGAGATTCAAGCAGCTGCAAGGATTCACGAATTGGCGTCCTGCTGACACCTAATGCTTTAGCGAGCTCCGTGTCATTTAATTTTTCACCTGGAAGTAAGGTCCCATCAATAATCCACTGTTGAAGCTGGTTGAATGCGTTTTCCTTTGCAGATAAGCGAACAGGTTTTAAGTGATTCGTTGGTATTGGCAATGCAGTTCACACCTTCCAGAAGAAATATAAAAGCTTTAGACATTAGTATACATGAAATTGTCTCATTTTGGAATATGCAATATATTGCATTTGAAATGTAATCATAAATTTATTGCTATAATTATAAAATGAGTGAGCAGGCTACATTTAAAAAGCCTGCTCACTCATTTTTATTCAGTATGCTATTTACGAAAGCTGTCCAATCAACTACTCTAGGAATATGCTGCAAGTGACGGTTATAGCTTTGATCCCGTACATAGACCTTGGTAGAGCTGTTTGCTAATGTGTCGAGCACAGCAGGTTTATCATCTACATAATAATCGAGTTCCAGCTGCTTGATGATATCCAGCTTATCTTCATCTTGCATGCCATAGAAAAATTTTCTGTCCTCAACAGGGAAGCCTTGCTGTTTCATCCAGGTTTTCGTTCGTTCACCATGTTCCTTTGGTCTAGCGGTAATATAGTAAACCTCATGTCCTGCTAAGGTAAGTGCATGTAATGCTTCTGCAGCACCCGGGAAAATCGGGCATGCTGTATAGTATATTTCTTCCAATGAGCTGTTCCACATTTCTTTTCCCTCGTTGTCAGATAATCCAAATGCTTCATGGATTTCTACACGCGAAATGTTTTGAAAGACATCGAGTCCCACATCCTGATTTAATTTTTTATTATAGAGATGGAAGGCGTGCTCCCGTAAATTAATGAGTGTATCATCAATATCAAAACCAAATTTCACCTTATCATTCCTCAGTTATTCATTATCGTAGTTCGGGTAACCGATAAATTTGAAATCCTGTCCAATCCGTTGGATGTCTGTATCGATTAAGTCAATGGCATCGGTCATTTGATCGATTCCTGCACCTTCTAAAAAGGTAGGTGCATTTTTACCGCCAATTAACTTCGGTGCAAAATAGAGGATTACTTTGTCGACAAGCTTATTCTCCAGAAACGTGGCATTTATATTGCCTCCGCCTTCAATAAATAGAGAGGAGATTCCTTTTTCACCTAGCGCTGATACAACCTCAAGTGGATTTACATGTTCGGCGTCACTTGTTTCTGCAACAATTATATTTAAATCCTCCAACATCCTCCGTTTCACTTTGTCATAGCTCTGGCTAGTAAAAATAATAGTTTCTGCTTTTTTGTCCGTAATAACCTGAGCTTCCAGAGGAATTCTTAAGTTGGAATCCATTATGACACGAATGGGATTTCTGCCATTTTGAATCCGTGCCGTCAGTGCAGGGTCATCCTTAAGCACGGTATTAATACCAACAAGGATAGCCATATTTTCGCTTCGCAGCTGATGAACATCCTGTCTTGATTCCTCAGATGTTATCCATTTGCTGCTGAATGTATGGGAAGCTACTTTTCCATCCAAGGTAATTCCGGCTTTTAATGTGACAAATGGTTTTTTTGTCACAATGTATTTATTGAAAACCTCATTCATCTTACGTGCTTCGTCTTCCATTACACCGGTAACCACTTCGATTCCTGCATCTTCTAATATTTTTACACCATTGCCAGCAACAATCGGATTTGGATCGAGTGTCGCAATGACAACCTTTTTAATACCGGCTTCTGCGATTGCGACCGCACATGGACCTGTTCTACCATGGTGGGAACAAGGTTCAAGAGTTACATAAATAGTACCACCCTTTGCCTTATCACCGGCCATTCGCAAAGCGTTTATCTCAGCGTGGGCTTCGCCTGCTTTAAGATGTGCACCAACACCAACGATACGATTATCATTAACGATGACAGAACCGACAAGGGGATTTGGGTCGGTTTGTCCTTTCATGGCTTGGGCATTTTTTAAAGCGAGGTCCATATAAAATGCATCGCTAGTCATTCAAGCAAGTCCTTTCTTCTTTGAGATGACCGGATTTTGTAATCTTCGTTTGCAAGTATTTTTCATTGTACTCCGAAACATCTCCCCAAAGCGGTGTACGTCCAGACACATGCATTCCAGCGTTTTCCAATGCTTCTAGCTTTAATGGATTATTTGTAATTAACGTTACTGGTTTTGTGCGTAAAGTTTTTAGTACACGAATAGCGTCATCATAGTTTCTTGAATCATTCACGAATCCAAGCTGTTCATTTGCCTCTACCGTATCATAGCCATTTTCCTGAAGCACATAAGCCATTGCTTTGCTAAATAGACCAATACCTCTGCCTTCATGGTTCGCTAAATAGAATAACGCCCCAGTTCCGTGCTCTTTAATTTTTTTCATGGATTCTTTTAATTGGAAGCCGCAATCACAGCGCTTACTGCCAAAAATATCACCTGTGTGGCAAATGGAGTGCATGCGGATTAACGCGTCGTCTGCATGCTTAAAATCCCCATAAACAAGGACGCTGGATTGTTGGAATTCTGCTAGGTTTACGGTGGATAGTTTATCTATTATCTTTTGGTAATCCTCCGTAACATCCTCGCAATTCAGCCAGCAGTACCACTGAAACACAACTGTTTCTCCATATAAATTCACTGGAAGCTGGATGGGTCCTACTAAATATATAGCTCGATCTTCAGATCGTATTAATTCAATTTTATCCTTTAAGATAGAAAAAGCTTTTGATTCTAGGTTTATTTGTCCCATTGTAAAATCTCCTTTCACTCTCATTTAGTATAATTAAAAAAGACTCAGGCTTCAATTTTATTTCCTCGAAGTTGTATTTTTAAAAATGCTCTTGCTTCCGTGTGAAATAGAATTGTATCGATTAGTATATGCAATCTTCTTAATAGATGTCAGCTATTTTGCAGCTTTTGTACAAATGTATCATATGGTAGTTAAACGTTATTTTTAAATAATAAGACAAGCGTAAAGTTTTCGTTAGTAGTTGGTTATTATGTTTCATTTGTCGAAAAATGGGGATATTATATGAATAGTAAGACAAATAATTTAGGAGGGGATGAAATGGTCGAACTTCGAGATTCTAAGTATGGTAAAGAAGTATTTATTGAAGAAAATCCATTATCCAGGTGGATGTTTTCCAATACAAAGTCCGCTTGGATTTGGCTGATATTACGTGTTTATATTGGCTACACATGGGTTGCTTCAGGATTTGGCAAAGTCACGGACGATGCTTGGACAGGATCCAATGCAGGTGTTGCACTTGAAGGCTATATGACAGGTGTAATGTCACTTGCTGAAGAAGGTGGAGTAGCGGGGTGGTATGCTTGGTTCCTCGAGTCTGTTATCATTCCGAATGCGAACATTTTTTCTTACGTCGTAGCTTGGGGAGAATTTTTAGTGGGAATTGGATTAATTGTCGGTTTCTTAACAGGAATTGCTGCGTTCTTTGGTGCACTTATGAATATTTCATTTTTACTTGCAGGTACAGTTAGCTCAAATCCAGTAATGCTCCTAATTGCAATGTTATTGGTTTTAGCGTGGAAGGTTGCTGGTTGGTATGGTGTTGATCGCTGGGCATTACCAAAGCTAGGCACTCCATGGAGTATAAGGCGCAAATAGTGTAATACTTTTAAATAATCGATACGGTTAAGTCAAAGTGGCTTAGCCGTATTTTTGTTTAATAGAGTTATTTGGATTCAGAGCCCATGTGGTTATACCTTTATTAACCGTAGAGAACGATTATGATAAATGGAACTATTTCCTCCTGCATATCGTATAACTATATATAATAATGCCAGAGGATGATTTAATAATGAAAGATTATGAAATGAAAGCATATGAAGAGGTCCAGGCTTGGCGATTAAAAGTAATGAAACGGTCTGGGGTGTTTAATAAATTGTCTAAACAGGCGCAAAACAAAATAAATAGCTGGATTCCAGAAAAAGTGCATCAAATTGTTACAGACAGCATTAAACATATGGTAAAGGCAACATTGGTCGGCTCCAATTGGACAACGAAAAAACAGCTTGCAATAACTGGCGGTCTTGCAGAGCGGGACGAGCTGCTAAGAGAAAAGCATACCGCGTATCGCAAAACAGCAGTAATAGAGGGCGCAGGAACAGGAGCTGGAGGGATTTTGCTTGGAGCTGCGGATTTTCCATTGCTATTATCCATTAAAATGAAATTTCTGTTTGAAGCAGCAGCAGTTTATGGATTTGATACGAATAAGTATGAAGAACGTTTATTTCTGCTTCATATCTTTCAGCTAGCGTTCTCCAGTGAAGACAAGCGAAGAGAGACATTGTTTATTGTTGAGAACTGGGAGGAACAAAAGGATAAGCTTGTCGACATGGACTGGCGCGTTTTTCAGCAGGAATATCGGGATCATATTGATTTAATTAAAATGCTTCAATTAATTCCGGGATTCGGTGCGATTGTCGGTGCCTATGCCAACTATAATTTAATGGATCAGCTTGCAGAAACAGCAATGAATGTGTATCGAATGCGGGTTTTAGAATCGGATGGGCCGTTGGATTATTAGATTTGTGGGTTCACGCTTTAGAAAATTTAAAAAGGGAAGACGGGGAATTTTATTGAAAAAGACACAGCAGCCGATTTATACACCACCAAAACATATCGTTTCAGCAGCAACAATAGTAATAAACGATCAACGGGAAATTTTATTAATTAAAGGACCTAAAAGAGGCTGGGAAATGCCTGGCGGACAAGTTGAGGAAGGAGAGTCTTTAAAAGAGGCGGCAATCCGAGAAACAAAAGAGGAGTCAGGGATTGATATAGAAATCATAAAGTTCTGCGGAATTTTTCAAAATGTAACAAGGTCGATTTGCAATACTCTTTTTTTAGCTAAGCCAATTGGCGGCGAGTTAGCGACCTCTCCAGAGAGCCTGGAAGTAGGATTCTTCCCTATTGAACACGCTCTAGTCAAGGTGACTTGGCATAATTTCAGACAACGAATTGAATATTGCTTGGATAAAAATACTCAGCCATTTCTTATTGAATTTTAAAGAAGCTCAAGGGGAATGCCTTGAGCTTGTTTTTATATGTTTTCACGATTATTTTCCCTCTTGCCAACAACCCCATAAAAGAATAGCTTCGTAAGATCCTCTGATAATGGGAGTAACGTGTGAACAACATCATCACGCTGCATATATTCCTGAAACATTTGCAAATAAAATAATATGGCTTCATTTGATAACGATGAATCAATAAATCCTTGATTCTTTCCATCATTTACAAACTCAATGAGCAATGGCAAGCCTTCCTTAAGATAGACCTCTTCTACATAGCTTTGTCCTGTTGCATAATCCTTGAGGAGATCTTGAAAAAATTTATTATTCATTGAATGGTTGGCCATGTTTCTTTCAAAGGAAATCATCTGTTTTATTTTCTCTTCATATGGAAGATTACTTGCAAGCAATGCTTTCATTTCATCCCAGATCTGATCAACATAAAATTTGAAAACGAGATGGATTAAGTTATTTTTGCTGTCAAAATAATTATATATTGTTACCTGTGAGACGCTAGCCTCTTTCGCAATCTCTGCTATTGAAACCTTCTGAACACCATATTTCATAAATAAATCAAGTGCGGCTTCTAAAATGTCCTTTTTCTTTAATTCTCTGCGACGTTCAAATCCATCCATATTGTTCACCTCATATGTAGTTTAATAAAAAATATGTAATAAAACAATAAACATCTTTCATAAATTGGTTGCATAAAGGATTTGTTTTATATATTATGAACTATATAAGTCAAAATATTTCATAACTAAAAGAGGAGAATGAAATATGCCAATTTTAAAAGCGACAGGCTTAACGAAACGATTTGGGAATTTTACAGCTTTAGATGGGGTGGATATGGAATTAAATAAGGGAGAAGTATATGGATTTATAGGGCCAAATGGTGCAGGGAAATCAACGACCATCCGGATTTTACTTGGAATGTTAAAAGCAACAGCTGGGGAAGCACATATTTTTGGAAAAGACGTATGGAAGGATGCTGTTGAGCTGCATAAACAAATTGCCTATGTTCCTGGAGATGTGAATCTATGGCCAAATTTAACTGGCGGTGAAGTAATTGATCTGTTTATGAAAATGCGTGGTGCTAAAAATCGTGGGAAAAAAGAAGAATTGATGAAGCGTTTTAAATTCAATCCAACGAAAAAAAGCAGAACCTATTCAAAAGGGAACAGGCAGAAGGTTGCATTAATTGCTGCTTTCGCTTCAGATGCGGATTTGTATATTTTAGATGAGCCAACATCCGGGCTTGACCCATTAATGGAGCGGATTTTTCAAGAATGTGTACAGGAAGCGAAAGAAGCGGGAAAAAGTGTACTGCTTTCGAGTCATATTTTATCGGAGGTAGAGAGGCTGTGTGATCGAGTCGGGATTATTCGAGAAGGCCAAATTATAGAGCGAGGAACATTGGATGAATTACGCCATCTTACCCGAACAAATCTAACCATTCAAACGAAGGAATTGATTACAACCCTGGACGAATTCCCAGGTATTCATAACTTGGAAAAAGAGGGGCACAATCTATCCTTCCAAGTTGATACAGAAGAGATGGATGCCATAATCCGCCATATTAGTCAATTTGGAATCGTTAAATTGGAAAGCGCACCTCCAACCTTAGAAGACTTATTTATGCGTCATTATCAAGGTGAGGGACGTACCTTTTTCGAACCGGGAGGGTCCAGGTAATGTCTCAAAAACTTTTTACTGGAACAGGTTGTTTAACAAAATTAATGATCAGGCAAAATCGTTTCAGGCTGCTTTTATGGCTGGTCGGATTAATTGCAGTAACGCTAGCAACAGCTGTTGCATATCCTGACATCTACCCAGATGAACAGTCTCGTGCTGCTTTTGTTTTGACGATGGAAAATCCAGCAATGATTGCAATGCTTGGGGTTGGTTATGAAGATTATGCAACTATTGGATCTTTATTTGCACATGAAATGCTACTTTTTACGGCGGTTGCAGTTGCAATTATGAATATTTTACTAGTCGGACGGAGTACGCGAGCAGACGAAGAAGATGGTCGTGTAGAGCTGATTCGTTCCTTACCTGTTGGCCGTTTAGCATACTTGAACGGAGCAGCTATTGTTGCGATTATAACAAATGTATTCGTAGCAGTTCTAATTGGGACGGGTATCTTTTTGTTGAATATCGATGGAATGAGTGCACAGGGAGCCTATTTGTATGGAGCGATACTAGGAGCGACAGGACTTGTTTTTGCAGGCTTTACAGCATTATTCGCCCAGCTTGCGGAAACCTCAAGGGGTTCCGCAATGCTTTCATTTGGAGCTTTAATTGCGGCATATCTTGTCCGGGCAAGTGGGGATATCAGCAGTGAGGCACTTTCACTCGTTTCACCGCTCGGCTGGACGGTACGGACAGAAGTGTTTGTAGAAAATCATTGGTGGCCCGTTTATGTCATGCTGACTGTTGCGGTGGTGTTATTGCTTGTAGCCTTTTATTTGAATGCGATTCGTGACCTGGAATCTGGATTTATTCCAGAACAAGCAGGTAAGAGGAATGCATCCGTCTTTTTACAAACAACGTTGGGACTCGCGTTTAGACTGCAACGAACAAACCTGATTGCTTGGGCAATTGGAATTTTCCTGCTTAGTGCCTCATTTGGAGCAATTTTAGGGGATCTAGAAGTATATTTTACCGATAATGAGTTTGTTAAAGCCTTTTTAGCTGAAAGCGGAGATAATTCCATGATGGAACAGTTTATTGTCATGCTCATGGGGATTATGGCATTGATTAGTACGGTTCCGGCTATGATGACGGTGATGAAGCTGAAGAGTGAGGAAAATAAGTATTTGACCGAAAATTATTATAGTCGTGCCGTTTCACGTTCGCGTTTACTAGGAAGCTATTTATGCCTTAGCATGATTGCAAGCTTTGTCATGCAGGCGCTTGTAGCGACCGGGCTCTGGTCTGTTGGCGTGATGGTTGTTGATGATGCGTTAGCATTTGATACAATGTTTGCTTCAGCACTTGTCTATTTGCCAGCAATGTGGATTTTCATAGGTCTGGCAGTCTTCTTTATCGGTATTGCACCAAAGGCAGCGGGTTCCACATGGCTATATGTAGTTTTTGGTTTTGTGGTGATTTATCTTGGCGATATGCTCGAATTTCCAGAATGGATTAATAATTTATCTGCCTTTCATCATATACCACAGATCCCTATAGAGGATATGGATATCATGCAGGTTTCCATTTTAGTTGTTATTGCAATAGCATTAACCGGGATTGGTTTTGTTGGATATAACCGACGAGACATTCAGGGATAATATACGTCGTTGTGCTTATTCTGGATAATTGCTGGAATTTATAAAAAAGTTACCGGGTTCAACTTAAAAATGCTGAAGTCAGTGAATGGCCATGCTGTTTTTTTGAACAAAGAACGAGTGTTTAGTTAAAACTAAAATGCATTTATATGTAAAAGGAGACTTCTGGCTAAACCGCTAGAAGTCCTTTTTTAAGAAAAGATAATATTTAGTACCTTGCAATGAACAGTACCATGTGTTATATTTTGTTAGAGAGGTACTTGTTAAAAGTCAGTACTATACATTGAACAGTACCAGTGAGAGAAATGAGGTGTCGTATAATCAATGAATGTCCAATTTAAAAAAGGTGTACTAGAGCTATGCGTTTTAGTTTTACTTGATAAGAAAGACCGTTACGGATATGAACTCGTGCAAAAAATTTCTGACCAGATAGATATTTCAGAAGGAACGGTTTATCCACTTTTAAGGAGGCTAACAAAAGAGGGCTATTTTACAACGTACTTGAAGGAATCAACGGAGGGACCGCCGCGTAAGTATTATAAGCTGACTGATGTAGGAAGAAGCTATTATCAAGAGCTATTGCAGGAATGGAGAGAATTCACAAATGGGGTAAACCAATTAATTAAAGAAGGTGATATAGATGAATAAAGATCAATTCTTCAGCAAATTAAATGTGTCTTTAAAAAAGCTCCCATCTCAAGAAAGAGAGGACATTTTACAGGACTTTGATGAGCATTTTACGATTGGATTAGAAGAAGGAAAAACAGAGGAGCAAATTGCAGAATCATTAGGTTCTCCACAGCAAATTGCAAAAGATTTAACAGCGGCCTACCATGTGGAGAAGGTAGAAGAAACGATAACGACAGCTAATATTTTTCGTGCGGTTTGGGCTGTGATCGGGTTAGGATTTTTCAATTTGGTAATTGTATTGGGACCATTTATTGCACTAGCAGCTCTCATTGTTGCAGGCTGGATAGCAGCGGGTTCCTTTATTGTATCGCCATTACTTGTTCTTATAAACACATTTATGTATCCGGAAATATTCCAGTTCTTTGATTTGTTTTTCTCGATTGGTTTGATGGGGCTTGGCCTATTTATTGCTATCGGAATGTATTTTGCAACTCGTGCCGTAACAAGCGGCTTTATCCGTTATTTAAAATTTAATATGCGCGTTGTTAAAGGAGGTATGAAAGATGCATAATATTAAAAAGATAGCCGCCATTGCATTAACTTTATTATTAATAGGGATTATCGGAACAATTTTCACAGTAGGGTCGAAAAACGAAAACTATGTACCAGAAACAATTGAACTAAAAGATGAGGTTTATGAAGAGATTGCAGTTCAGTCAAATAATGCGGTGGTAGAAGTTGTTCCTTCAAATAACGAAACCACGACCGTTGAATTTAGTGGGAACACCGAAAAAAACCCGAAGTATGATGTAAAAGCAGATGTAGAAGGCAGTATGCTGTCAGTTACTGTTAAGGAAAAGTGGTTTAAATTTTTTAACTTCGATTTTTCATTTTCATCCCCAAAGCTGACGGTTTATGTGCCGGAAAAGGCATATGAGACAATTCAAATTGATACAGATAATGGGCGTATTGATGCCCATGAACTAGAAGCGAGTGAAATGCATATAAACTCGAATAATGGACGAACAAGTGCGAGCGACTTAGACGTAAATGAATTACATGTAACAACAAATAATGGCCGAATTGAGCTGAAAGATATACAGAGCTCGGAGGTTATTAGTGAAGCAGACAATGGAGAAATCAAATTGGAAAATGTTGAGGGAGAGCTGAAGGGAAGAACGAGCAACGGAAAAATTACACTCGTTACGGAACATTTAGATCGCCCAATTGACTTCAGTACAAATAATGGGCGAATAAATATTCAAACAGAAAACAAACCGACAAATGCAGTCTTTGATGTAAAGGTCGATAACGGAAAAGCAAGGATTTTTGGTAACTCGAATTGGAATACAGTTGTTGGAGATGGAGATAATCTTATTAAACTAACAGCGAATAATGGTGGTATTACAGTAGAAAAGTAAAACCGGAAATAGCCGCGTTTCAATTAAATTTTGTTTAATTGAGGGCGGCTTTTTTCATGTTTCTAAAAGTGTAATATTACCGTAATCATTCTGTAAAAATACATCCAATTTTTTTATAATGATTTTTTCTATGAAACTATATATCCTATTAACATAGAAATAAGGAGGATATAGAATATGTTCAAGAAGATTAGCAAATTGATTTTTGCATTAATTATTTCATTATCATTACTAATACCGACTGCTGCGTTTGCAGCTAGTTCATATACGGTTGCTCCAGGGGATACGATTTGGAAAATCGCTCTAAAAACACAAACAGGAGTTAGTGAGATTATCGGAGCAAATTCACAATTAAAAAATCCGAATCTTATTTATCCAGGACAAAGCTTGCAGATTCCACCAAATAATGAATATCAAGTGGAACAAGAGGTCATTCGTCTTGTTAATGCAGAGAGAGCAAATGCTGGTTTGCCTGCATTAAAATACGATTGGGAGCTTGCTAGAGTTGCGAAGCATAAGTCGCAGGATATGAAAGATAAAGGATACTTCAGTCATACAAGTCCTACATATGGTTCACCGTTCACAATGATGCAAAACTATGGCATTAAATACAAATCAGCTGGTGAAAATATCGCGAAAGGTCAAAGCACTGCACAGCAAGTGGTAAATGCTTGGATGAATAGTTCAGGACATCGGGCGAACATTTTAAGTAAAGACTATACGCATATCGGTGTCGGTTATGTGAAATCAGGTCACTATTGGACACAAATGTTTATGAAAAAATAAATGGATATTGATTTTCAGTTGGAATTCATATATACTAACGAGAATTATATTGAATTCGATGATGAAGAGAGTAGTTATGATGGTAACGCAAGCGAGTTGGGGGATGGTGTGAGCCCAATCGTTCTATCCTAATGAAGCGGACTTCTGAGAAACAACCCGAAATGTAACAGAGTAGGGTGCAGTCGGGTAATGGCCGTTATCCATTTAAGAGTTGGTTTGATAAACAATCAGAGTGGTACCGCGGGTAATCTCGTCTCTATTTAGAGGCGGGATTTTTTTGTTTTGAAAAGAAATGGAGGATGAAAATAGTGGATATCATAAAAGCGTATGCAGAGGAAATAACCCTACAATTAGATGGGGTTTTAGGGCTGGAAAAAGTTATCGATCTAATAGAAAAACCAAAGTTTGAGGAGCAAGGTGATGTAGCCTTTCCATGTTTTACACTTGCTAAGGAATTAAGAAAGGCTCCAAACATAATCGCGAAAGAGTTAGCGGGAAAAGTAAACCATCCCATTTTCGAGAGGGTTGTCGCAAATGGGCCGTATGTAAATGCCTTTTTAAATCAGAGAATGGTCAGTAAACATACTTTAGCATCGATTATAAAAAAAGGAGACCGCTACGGTTCAATGAATTTTGGTAAGGGGGAAAATATTACAATTGATTTTTCATCTCCAAATATTGCAAAACCCTTTTCAATGGGGCATCTGCGTTCAACTGTAATTGGTAATTCACTTGCAAATATTGTTGAGAAGTGTGGCTATCAATCGATTCGAATTAATCATCTTGGTGATTGGGGCACACAATTCGGAAAGCTTATGGTGGCATATAAATTATGGGGTGTTGAGGAGCGTGTGAAAAAGGAGCCAATTCAAGAACTGTTAAAGCTGTATGTGCAGTTTCATGCTGAAGCGGAAAACGACTCCACCTTAGAAGATGATGCAAGAGCCTGGTTCAAAAAGCTGGAAGATGGAAACGAGGAGGCATATTCCCTTTGGAAATGGTTCCGAGATGAATCTCTCCTAGAGTTCGGGGAAATTTATAATTTACTAGGAGTTCATTTCGACTCGTATCATGGGGAAGCATTTTATAATGACAAAATGGATCGAGTCATTAACCTTCTGGAGGAAAGCGAACTATTACAAGTTTCCGATGGTGCAGAAGTAGTAGATTTATCTGAACATGAATTAGCACCTTGCTTAATCAAGAAATCAGATGGTGCAACACTATATGCTACGAGAGATTTAACAGCCGCTATTTATCGTCAGGAAACCTATAAATTTGAAAAGTCATATTATATTGTCGGTCATGAGCAGAGTTTGCATTTTAATCAAATTTTCTTAGTGCTCCAAAAGCTTGGATACGATTGGGCTAAGCAATTAGTGCATATACCATTCGGTTTCATCTTGAAAGATGGGAAAAAGATGTCGACTCGAAAAGGGAAGGTCGTTCTATTGGAAGAGGTTATCCAAGAAGCGATTCAACTGGCAGAAAAAAGTATCGCAGAGAAAAATCCGAGCTTACAAAATAAAGCCGTTATAGCAGAAACGGTCGGAGTTGGGGCAATTATTTTTCATGATTTAAAGAATGACAGACAAAATAATATCGAGTTCTCATTGGAAGATATGCTGAAATTTGAAGGAGCAACTGGACCTTACGTACAATACACACATGCAAGAGCCTGTTCCATCTTAAGAAAAGCCGAATATGAAGATACAGTAATGAACGGCTTAAATGATAGCTCTAGCTGGTCTGTTGTGAAACTGTTAATGGAGTTTCCAGCAGCCATTGAGCGAAGCTTTAATTATCATGCGCCATCCCAAATTGCAAAATATCTCATTGAACTATCGCAGGAATTTAATAAATACTATGGAAATGTTAAGGTTTTAATTAAGGATGAGGAACTAGAAAGCCGGCTGGCATTGGTAAAAGCTACAACGATTGTGTTAAAAGAGGGATTGCGATTGCTAGGAGTAAATGCCCCGCATGAAATGTAACGTGAAAATGGTGCTCCCCTCTATATTAATAGAGGGGAAGAAGTCTTACCCGACCGGTGTACCATTTTCGACGACTTCATCAGGAGCAAGCAGGATGACGTCATTTGCCCCTGCAACACCACCAAGTACCAATACTTCTGATTTATACCCCGCAATACGCATTGGCGGGAAATTGACGACTGCAACGACTTGACGTCCAATCAATTGCTCGGGTGTATAGCGCTCGGTAATTTGAGCAGAGGAATTTTTCCTGCCCACTTCTGCTCCGAAGTCAATTTCCAGCTTTATTGCAGGCTTGCGTGCTTCTTTAAAAGGCTCCGCGTGAATGACAGTACCAACTCGAATATCTAGTTTTTGAAAGTCTCCAATTGTTGCCATGTAGATACGCTCCAATTCATAAATGTTTTTCTATTACTATACTACAAGTGTTTCATAATTGAAAAAATATAATACTTAGTTGTGTTGAAAAACAGTACTGTAGTGATAAAAATGAAAGCAATATTAAAAATCCAACTATCACTCTAGAAAAATACAATAATTATTCTTTAAAGAAGTGTGACATTTTCCAAATGTTACACTTCTTTTACTTTTTCCTGTTATAACTGTCCGTAAGATTTTATCTTATTCACTAAGCCTTAAGGCTTAGTGAGATTCAGCCCTAAGCGCAATGTTAGGAATATTTAGTTAGATTATAATCAGATTAGTTATGAATAGAAAGAAGGAGGACTAAAGAATTGTAACATTTTTGTAAATAAACAATAAAAAACAGATAATTTTAACTATTTTGATCTATACTTATTTGGATGTTATCAATTCAGTTGAAACTTTGTTTGGGGATAGGAGGATTTTCATTGGTAAAGTTTATTTTAAAAAGGAAGATTCTGGTAAGCTTGTTAACAGTTTTGGTTCTTATTTTAGGTGTTTATGCTTTAACAAAGTTGGATGAAGAATTAATGCCAGAAGTTGATTTTGATGGGGCATATGTAAGTGTTAGTGCAGGAGATATGGCCGCCATAGAAGTAGAACGAAATATAACTACGCCCCTTGAGCAAAGTTTTCTAGGAATTGATGGGGTAGAGGATGTTTTCTCAACAACTAACATTGGATATAGTAGTATTCAAATAATGATTGAAAAGGGGCGGGGTGAAGAGGTTTCTAAGGAAATTCAATCGATAGCGAATAGCATCAAGGCTAATGTCTCAGATGTGACAGATGTTATCGCAGATCAAATGAGTATGAGCTCCAGTTACGAGTTTTTCATGGATGTTTCAGGAGGAGATATGGATGAAATGACAACTTTTGCAAAAGAGGTACTCGAAGCTCGTTTGGAGGACTTGTCAGAAGTAAAAGATGTTGCCTTAATGGGAATTCAAGAATATGAAATGGTCGTAGCGTTTGATAGAGAAGAGCTTACTGAGAACACATTAGATAGCACGCAGGTTATCTCCATTATTCAACAAGCCAATACGGAAGCAACCTTAGGAGAATTTACTGGTGAAGAAGAGCAGCCAGCACTCCGCTTTGAAACCGAGCTTTCTTCTGTAGAAGATGTTGAGAGTATTCCGATACAGACACAAAATGGATTGGTCCAAGTAGAAGATATCGCTACTGTTTCCTTGCAACCATTAGAAACCTCTTCCAATGTGTGGAAAGAAGGATCAAAAGATTTTATTTTTGTTCAAGTTGGTCGTGCAGCGGATGTTACACAAATCGAGATGGCAGATGCGATTAGACAAGAGCTTCAGGAAGTAAAAGATGAAGGATTAGTAGCTGGATTTGAATTAAATGAGCTTGTCGCACAAGCGGATTATGTAGAAGACTCGATTGATGGAGTAACTGAAAATATCCTCATAGGAGGTATTATCGCTATCATTGTGTTACTCCTATACTTACGTAATGTTCGTGCAACGGTTGTTATCGCGATTTCCATTCCAACTTCTATACTATTAACATTTATTACGATGTGGTTATTGGACTATAGCTTTAATATGTTAACCTTGATTGCGCTTGGATTAGGAATAGGAATGATGGTTGATTCCTCCATTGTTATCTTAGAGTCTATCTTTAAGAAAAAAGAACAGGGACTTGCAGCATTTGATGCGGTAGTGAAGGGAACGAAGGAGGTAGCATCGGCTGTTATCGCTTCTATGCTAACTACCATTGTTGTGTTTTTACCAATTGGGTTAATGGGTGGTGACGTAGGGCAGTTTATGGTAATGCTGTCTGCTGTTGTTGCAATAACCTTGATCAGCAGTGTGATAGTCGCCTTTACTATTATTCCAGCACTATCTGAGAACTTCCTGAAAACCGGTAAAAATAAAAAAGCAAAGGAAGGCATATTGATCAGGGGTTATGGTAATTTTATTTCATGGGTTGTTAAGAAAAAGCGTAATAGCATTGCCATGATTGCAGTATTCTTCCTTATGTTAGTTGGTTCCATCTTTTTAGTATTTAGAATACCAATGACGATTATGCCAGATGTATTAAATCGTTATACGGAATTAATGATTGATCTGGAAACAGGTGTATCTATTGATGAAAAAAATAAAGTGGCAATGAAAATAAGTGAGACATTAGAGGAAGTTGAGGATACGGAAACCAGTTATATTATCGATGATGGATCCATGTTTTTCATGCTTATTAATATGACAAAGGGCGATGAAATCACAAGAGAACAAAAAGAAGTCAATGAGGAAATATTAAGTTCTTTGCGCGAGTTAACAGATGATTATCCAATTAAAAGTGTACAGAGTGCGATGTCTGTAAGTTCCGGCCAGCCTGTTCAGATTCAAGTTAAAGGAGAAAGCTATGAGGAACTGCAAACACTTGCTGCAAATGTCACGGAACGGTTAGAAGGAATTGAAGGAGTAGTTGGAATTACGAATTCAGTTGAGCGGACTTCAATAGAAAAAGTGGTAGAGCTGGACTATGAAGCGATGGAGGATAGAGGAGTAACAGAAATGCAGCTTCTCCCATTCGTTCAAGAAGCCTTTCTTGATATGCCAATAGGTGAAGTAACGGCAAATGAGGGTACAGTTCCTTTAGTAGTGAAGTGGGATGAGCAAATAGTAAATGAAGATGAATTACTCGATTTGAAAGTTCCTACAGTAGAAGGAGAAACTCGTTTATCTACTTTTATCGATTTACGAACTGTGGATACACCGAATGAAATCTCTCATAACAATGGTGAAAGGTATATAACCGTATCTGCAGATATTGAGGATACAGATTTAGGAACAGTAAATAGAGAGGTTCAAAGGATGATTAATGACCTGGATACACCAAGTGGATATACAATCTCTGCTGGAGGGGACTTGGAGACACAGCAAGAGCTCTTAACCGATTTGATTCTTATCTTCGTTATCTCTATTTTTCTGGTATACCTAGTAATGGCCGTGCAATTTAACCATTTAGCACATCCAATTATTGTAATGTCGGTTATTCCAATGGCCTTTGTGGGTGTTGTTTTAGGTTTATTCGCCACGCAACGGGAGCTAAGTATCATGTCAGGTATGGGGGTTATTATGCTTATTGGGATTGTATTAAATAATGCAATTCTGCTTATTGATCGAACAAACCAATTGCGCAGAGAAGGTATTCCTGTGAATGATGCAGTAGTCAGGGCGGGGAAAGATCGTATTCGGCCAATTTTTATGACGACTTTTACTACGGTTGGTGGCATGCTGCCACTTGCATTAGCAACTGGAACAACTGGAAATTACCAAGCACCAATGGCAACAGCAGTTATTTCTGGACTGATGTTTGCAACATTGATTACATTAGTTTTAGTTCCAGCAGTTTACCGTACATTCAATGCAATAGGATATGGTTTAGGTCGATTGTTTAAAAGAAAGAGTAAAGCACAAGAAACAGTAGAGGATGAAGCGGTATAAAAGATAAGAGTTCCTTCCAAAATAGAATTGGGAGGAACTTTTTATGGATTGCTATTTTCAAGCTATAATGTAAAATAACAATCAGCATTTACATAAAAATTAGTACCAGTTACTAATACTATATGCTAAAATAGATATATACTATTATTATAGAAAAGAGGAATAAGCCATGTATTATTTTGCAGCTTATTTATTAAAGTTCATTCTAAGCTTATTTGGCAGAATCAAGGTATACCAAAAAGAAAACTTACCTCAATCCGGAGGATATATTATAGCATGCACCCATACAGGATGGGTTGATATTTTATGGTTAGGTGTATCCGTATTACCAACAAAAATTTATTATATGGCAAAAAAAGAGCTATTCCAGACCGGTTTTACGAAATGGCTAATGGAAGGCCTGCACGCCTTTCCGGTTGACCGGGAAAACCCTGGACCAAGTTCGATAAAAACACCGCGAAAATTACTAAGGGATAACAAAGTAGTCGGGATATTTCCCAGTGGGACGAGAACAAGTGAAGAAACGCCATTAAAAAGAGGGGCAGTAACAATAGCAGCACATTCGAAGGCTCCGATTGTTCCGGTTGCTTATACTGGACCAAATAATTTCCCAGAACTATTTAAAAGGAAAAAAGCAAAGATTATTTACGGTGAACCTATTTACCTGTCTGCAGATCACCCGAAAAAGGAAGCAATGGAAATCATGATGAATGAATTGAATGCGGAGATGAATCGGCTGCAGAAGGAGATAGAGTAATAGCAGGCCAGGCTCCATCTATCAATTCGGAAAGTAAAAGTTACTTCTGGAAACTTTTCACTCCCTAAATTTCACGGCGGTTAATATTGAAGTGTAGGAACGAATGTTCTATAATGGGATTAGGTATCAAAATATGGAGGGGATATTGCTGAGGCCTAATTTAACAAAAGATATGAGTATCCAAAGTTTCGAAGATTTCTATTGGCTGAAAGAAGAATTACAAGCATTTTGCAAAGAAAATGGAATAAGTGCATCAGGATCCAAATTAGAGATTTCTGACCGGATTGAATCTTTTCTTCGTACAGGAGAGATAAAAAAGCCAATTCGAAAAGCAATGGAGAACAGAACAGTGCTACAAAGAGAATTAAGTCTTGATACAGTCATTTCAGAAAACCATCGTTGCAGTCAGCGGGTAAGAGCTTTTTTCAAAACCGTTATCCCTAACTTTCATTTTTCTGCTTATATCCAAAACTATTTCAAAAACAATACTGGAAAAACGTATCGTGATGCTGTAGAAGCTTGGTATAAAGAGGAGGAACGCAAGAAAGACCCATCGTATAAAAGACAAATTGCACCTCAATTTGAATATAATCAATATATTCGTGATTTTTTTGCTGACCCGGCTAATCAAGGAAAGAGCCGAAAAGAAGCAATCGAAGCATGGAATACGATTAAAAAACTTCCTGGAAGCAATAAATACATGCCCGATTATTAATTATTGAGGCAACTCTTATACTAAAGGGAAAAAGCAAGCATATGGATAGTATGCTTGCTTTTTTATACGCATATTGCTTTTTAAGAAACCGAATAAAGCTCAATTCGCCAAATAGATGTATCTGATTCAAAGGTTTGCTCATGCTCTAGCCCGAGTTCTTCCGCATTCTCAATGGGAACAGCTGAAAGAATATAGTCCCCGCCCAGGTTTTTCAATGCCTCAGTGTCGATATTCAGCTGGTTGATGGCTCCATCCCTGTTCTTTGTAAACATATAATCTTTGCCATGTTCCGCAACATACATATATAATCTTCCACCCCATGTATCAAAGTAGTTTTCTAATGTTGCACTTTTATCTAGTTCACCAGCAATAACTTCTCTGAATGCATGCTTGTATTCGAGTGGAAAAGAGTTGTTGTACGTATCGAGTGTATAGAATCCGTTATATTGTGCGATTGTTGGGTGCATGCCAATGCTAACAACTCGGTATTCCGACTGATCTCTTGCGATATATGCCTCAATTTCGTCAAAAAGATCTTCAGAATAAAACTCTTTAAATGTTGGTGTGTTAATAGCTTCATATCTTAATTCTTCTGTAGTCCCAAATGCCAGGAAACATTGGAGCGAGATAAGAATGCAAGCAATGATTTTTCCAAATTTCAAATGCCTCCAGAAAATTACTAAAGCTAATGCAAAGCAAATATACCAAATTGGCGGATCAAGAAAATGCACTCGAGCAAAATTGAATGTATTTGCTAGTGAGAAATGATCCTTCACAATTCTTAAGCCTTCCCAATACCAAAATGCGTACCAAACAGAAATAACAAAATTAAATACGAAAAGGCTCATCAACAGTCTCGGTTTTACATTACTAAAGGCCGCAACGAGCAAGGCAATTAAAATTGTTGGAATGATCAAATACGTTTGCAATGCCATATCATGCGTATGACCGTATAGAAAGTTTTCCCATGATAGCTCAACACTGCGTTCAAACGTATTATAACCAAGGTCTAATTCACCACGATGGGAGGTAAAGCCCTTATCAAAAAACATCGATACGATTAGCAAATAATCTTTGATTAAATAGATGCCTGTCATTGCTGCAATAGCAATGAAAAATGGCCAATTTACTTGTTTTTTCTTTATCCAGTCAATCAGCCAAAAAACGCCTAGTAATCCAAGGAAGAAGATAAAGCTAAGTACAAAGTTTGAAAAGAATGGGATGATAAATAAGAGAATCCAGTAATATTTCGGTACATCCCAACCATCTTTTCGTATCGTTAAAAACAAATGCAATGCAAGTGGGATACCAGCAATCGACAGTACGCCTGAAGGCCAGTATGGAAGCATTGCGAAACCTAGAGAAGCTCCGACTGTAATGATGTGTATGTACGTATTACAACCGGAACGAAAAATATGCCTTGAAAGCAGGAAATACATTCCAAAAAATGCGGCAAACCGCATGATCGTTTGGCTGATACTATAAGCTGTCATTGGTTCAAACAGAACATAGAGCCATACGACAGCATCGAAGCCAGAAGGAAGAGCGCTTCTTGGTAGACCATTAATCACATTCGGTAATGCAGTGTCTGTCAATGTGAAAATCTGCCCGCTTTCGGCAAGGATTTTATACCAGACGATATTTGAATCTAAATTATCATGCATGCGGATATGCGTGTCCTCGCCTAATAGGTAGTAGGGGAGGAGGTAGCCTATTAGGATAAGGGTCGCAATCAGCATGTATTTATTTTTGATAAAAAAGTTTAATGGTTTCGATAACATGGCTGACATCCTTTGTGTTTATTCCATAGTAAAGCGGCAGTCGAATGATTCGTTCGCTATCTGTCGTGGTATACTGATCCATCCCAATAAATTTCCCGAACCTTTGCCCAGCCATAGCTGTATGTAATGGGACATAATGGGAGACAGCCATTATATTATTTTCTTTTAAATAAGATGTTAGATCAGAGCGTTCTTGCTCATCCTTTGCTTTGATATAAAACATATGAGCGTTATGCTCACAATCGTCCGGTATATGTGGCCCTTCAATAATCCCTTCCTCGATTAATGGCCACAGTCCGGTTGCATACTGGTCCCACGTCTGTAAACGATCGTTATTTATCAATTCCGCATGCTCAAGCTGAACGGCCAAATAGGCGGCATTCAACTCGCTTAATAAATAGGAAGAGCCAATATCTCGCCATGTATACTTATCGACCATGCCTTTCATAAATTGTGAGCGGTCAGTTCCCTTCTCTTGTAAAATTTCTGCCCGTTCAATAAGAGATGGCTCATTAATAATAAGGGCACCACCTTCTCCAGAAGTATAGTTTTTGGTTTCATGAAAGCTATACGTTCCAAGGTGCCCAATTGTTCCAAGAGCCTTCCCTTTATAAGTACTCATGACACCTTGTGCAGCGTCTTCAATCACCCAAAGCCCGTGCTTATTTGCAATTTCCATAATCGCGTCCATATCACAGGAGACACCTGCATAATGAACAACGACGATTGCCTTTGTTTTATCTGTTACTGCCGCAGCAATTTTATCTGGCGAAATGTTCATCGTGTACGGGTCTACATCGACAAAGCGCAAGGAAGCTCCCCGAAGTGCAAAAGCATTCGCTGTGGAAACGAATGTATAAGACGGGAGGATTACTTCATCACCTTCACTTATCTCTGTTAGTAATGCGCTCATTTCAAGTGCAGCAGTACAGGAAGGCGTTAGGAGTGCTCGTTTACATGGAAGATTGTTTTCAAACCAGTCTGTACACTTTCTCCCGAAAGGGCCATTTCCAGAAAACGTATTATTAGTTAAAGCTTGTTGGATTGCTTCAATTTCGGTACCAATTTTGCATGGCTGGTTAAATGGAATCAATTTTCATCACCTCATTACGATAATTCCAAGCACAACAAATCCCATACCAATCGCTTTCTGTACGCTGATTGGTTCGTGAAAAAGAAAGGCTGACAAGATGAACACAAGGACAAATGATATGCTCATAAACGGATAGGCATAGCTAATATCAAACTTTGTCATGGCGGCCATCCAGCATAGGGCAGCGCAAAATGCCGCAATAAACCCGGAAATAATCCAAGGATTTAAGAGTAGCTGCAGCAAGAAAATAATCTTATCCATAAAAGGTTCAGGTAAGCTTCCTTGCTGGTCAATTTTCCACTTTAAAATAAGCTGCCCATATACGGTAAATCCGATAGTTCCAAAAATATATAAATAACCCATATGTCAGCCTCCATAAGGAATGGAACCATTTAATTTATGGTACACATCGGTTGATTTTCGAAGTCGGAATCCTAAGCTAATAAACACGTTTAATGATGCGACATTAGACGGTGAAATAGATGTTTTTAATTCCGAATGTCCCATAGCAAATTGCTCTTGTACACAATAGCTTGTAAATGCCTTAGCGAGACCTTTTCCTCTATAGTCCTTCGACATAGCAAGGAGCAATATTTTATCCTGCTCATAAGCATAAAAGCCGGCGGTTTTCCCTTCATAGATAAGTGCTATTATAAGATCCTTTTCTATTAGATCATGCACCCAGTTCATGTAACGTTTATCTGCCATATGATTGGGAATATTAAAGTCACGATGGAAGCGACCGCCTTTAAACGCTTCTTCTGCGATTTCCAAGATTTCATTTCGGTCATAGTGACGCGACATTTCAATTCCTTGCTGTTCATACGGCTCAAAGTTCTCAGCCTTACAAACTGGTTCTGTAAGTGTATCTGCATAATAAAAGCTATATTTCTTTAGATTTTCCGTGTTTTCCAACGGATCGATTTTTAATGTAAAGTGACCTTCTATGTTATTCGTTTGTTGTAATGCCTCCTCTGAACTGGAGGTTACCTCGTACGTATCAATAATAAAGCTCCGTTTGTCCCACGGAGTAGGCTGTAAGTAATTTTTCATTGTTCTATCAGCTCCGATTTTCCATGTTGTTGTTAGTCGTTTCCCGAATTAAGTATAGTGGTCTTCCTTTTACTTCGTTAAAAATCTTCCCGATATAAAGTCCAAGGACGCCGAAATTGAAAAAGATTAACCCCGCAATGAAGAAAAGGGATACCATGACACTTGTCCATCCTGGAACAGATACATCAAGAAAGAAGTAGCGTATAAACAAATATAACCCATAAAGAAAAGAGCCAACGGCAAGCAAAAAGCCAAATTGAATCGATAAACGCAGCGGCTTATTTGATTGGGATATGATCGCATCGGTTGCCAAGTTAATGAGCTTCTTAAGATTGTAGGAAGACTTTCCTTCCTTTCTCGCATCATGTTCAATAGGAATGTGAATTGTTTTATATCCCATCCATTGAATAAATAAAGGGAAGAAACGATTTTGTTCTCGCATTTTGCGGAAGCCCATGACAACCTTCTTAGCGTTAATACTAAAGTTGGCTGCCATATAATCAGAATTGCTGTTTGTAAAATAATCATATACACGGTAAAAGACTTGTGATGACTTTTTCTTCCACCAGTTGTCCTGTCGTCGGATTCGCTTACCGAAAACAACTTCATAGCCTTCCAGTGCTTTAGCATATAATTTAGCGATTTCTTCTGGGCGGTCCTGGAGATCACAATCCATTACGACAACCCAGTCACCGTTCGCATAATCAAGTCCGGCAGTAATGGCATGGTGCTGGCCAAAGTTTCGCGCAAAGTCAATTCCTTTTATATTGCTATCCTGTTCACTTAATTGTTTAATCGTCTCCCATGCATGGTCTGGACTTGCATCATTTACTAAAATAATTTCGTATTGGGCTGGAATAGCTGTTACAGTATTTTTTATTCGATTGCAAAGCTCAACTAAACAAGTCTTACAACCATAAACAGGAATGACAACAGAAATTAATGGGTTAGGCTTGTTTGCCGCCATTTTTGTACATAGCCTTCCACTGTTTTCCGAAGCCCTTCTGTAAAGTCCTCGGTTGGTTTCCAGCCCAGTTCAGTTGTTAGTTTTTCAGCATCGACAGCATATCGGCGGTCATGTCCCTTTCGATCTTCAGTAAAAGTAATTAATTCTTTAAAACTAGTGATAGAAAGTGCTGACTTTCTATTGAATGCCAGTTCATCCAGGATGTCACAAATCTGTGTTGCTATTTCAATATTTGTTTTTTCATTGTTTCCGCCGACATTGTAAGTCTCAAGCTTCTGGCCGCAGTGGTAGATTAAATCAATTGCTCTGCAATGGTCGTTTACGTAGAGCCAATCACGAATATTCTTTCCGTCTCCATAAATTGGAATTGGTTTTCCTGCTAAAGCGTTTGAAATAATCGTCGGAATTAATTTTTCCTCATGCTGTTTTGGTCCATAGTTATTGGAACTGGAGGAAATTACAACATTTATGCCATATGTGTATCCGAAGCTTTTAACCAATAAGTTTGCGCTTGCCTTCGAAGCACTGTAAGGATTACGTGGATCATAAGGAGTTTCTTCTGTAAATACGCCCTCGTTATCTAAGGAACCATAGACTTCATCGGTAGAGATTTGATGAAAGCGTCTCGCAGTAAGCTCTCCTTTTTTCTCCCAGTCTAAACGTGCTGCTTGCAGAAGTGTCAGTGTCCCTAGAATATTGGACTGACCAAATGCTTTCGCATCGTTAATTGACCTGTCAACATGCGACTCCGCAGCAAAATTGATAACTCCGGTTATATCATGTTCTTGAAATAGTTGGTTAACAAGGATATCATCCGCAATGTCGCCATAAATAAATTGATAGTTTTCAAGGTTTTCTACTTCCGTTAAATTGTCTGCCTTCCCTGCATAGGTAAGTTTGTCTATGTTTAAAATTTGTCTGTTTGGATATTTTTTCATGAAATAAGTAATGAAATTAGAGCCAATAAACCCGGCTCCGCCTGTAATGAGTAAAGTTTCTTTTCGTTTATTCATTTTGCACCAGTCCTAACATTGGATGATGTTCAATTGAATCCCAGTATTGCTGTGTATACTTGCGATCTGCAATCTCCAGTAAATACTGGCCATAATCATTCTTCTCCATTGCCTTCCCTTTTTCATAGAGTACTTCCTTGGAAATGTAGCCGAGGTAATAAGCGATTTCCTCTAGGCAAGCAAGCTTAAAGCCTTGGCGTTTCTGAGTAATTCGGATAAATTCAGTAGCTTCAAATAGGGATTCATGGGTGCCAGCGTCCATCCATGTAAAACCTCTTCCGAGTAACTCTACATCTAGTTGGTTGCGTATTAAATATTGTTTGTTTAAGTCTGTGATTTCTAACTCGCCACGGTTAGAGGGTTTCAGTCTTTTGGCTAGTTTGACAGCCTGCTGATCATAGATATAGAGCCCAGTAATGGCGAAATCTGATTTTGGAGTCTCTGGCTTTTCCTCAATAGAAATGACTTTTTGATGATAGTCAAAATCAACGACCCCGAAACGCTCTGGATCCTTTACACGGTATCCAAAAATGGTTGCGTGCCGATGATTTTTGATTGCCTTTCGGAACAGTGTGGTAAAACCATGCCCAAAGAAAATGTTATCGGCAAGAATGAGTGTTACCTTGTCGTCCGCAATAAAGTTTTCTGCAATTGTCAATGCTTGTGGAATACCCTTCGGCTCGTGCTGGACTTCGTATTCGATTTGAATGCCAAATGCAGATCCATCACCGAGCATTTCTTCAAATCTACCAACATCTTCTGGTGTACTAATAATCATAATCTCTCGAATACCACCGAGCATCAGTACGGATAATGGATAATAGATCATCGGCTTATCGTAAACAGCTAATAAATGTTTGTTTACAGAATTTGTACTAGGGTATAGTCTAGTACCACTACCTCCAGCTAAAATAATCCCTTTCATTCCAAATCACTCCCTTAAAAGCGGTGCATCCTATGAAACGAACAAATGAGAGTTTCCTGTTCATTAAAGTAGTTGCTTCTAATCTATGCCCTCCTCACAAAAAAATAATCTTACACTCTGATTACAATTTGATGTCATTTGTAAGAAAAGATAGGAAAAAGAGATTACTTTTAACAGAAAGAATCGCTTTTATAAGGAGAAGAATTTACTTTTTCATATAATTTATAAAGATAATATCCGCCATGAAGCTGTTCCATAATTAAATAATCCATATAGATAAGAGAGTCCTTGGCTATTTTTCTAGCATTTGTGAGATTATCCTGATCGATTTCATTCACAACATCACGGACAATATCTAAATAAAAAACAGCTGATCTTATTGTACGAATGATTAATAGCTTTCTTATGTCGGAGCGGTTATAGATTCGATAACCATTTTCAGGATCACGTTTAGGAGCAATTAATTTTTCCTTTTCCCAATGCCTCAGTGTTGAAGGTGGTACATCAATTTTCTCTGCCACCTCACGTATCGAATAACTTTCCTTTGTTAACCGGGTAGAGAAGTGCTCAAGCTCTTCCAATTCCAATGCTTGAAGTGCCTGCTCTGCTTTACGTTTTTCCTCATGCTGCTTTGCTTGAGCTTCATTTACAATCCATAAAGCCTCTGTTAGTTTATTTTCCTGAATAAGTGGCATAATTTGACGTATTAGGTGCATGCCAAAACCTGGATTCATTGCACGTATACATTCAAAGTAAGCAACGTGCACCTCTGTGTACATGCGATAACCATTAGCTGAACGTTCTGGAGGCGGAACGATTCCCCATGATTCATAATGCCGCAATGCACTTGTACTAATACCTAACTTTTTAGCAATTTCAATTGGTTTAATCAAAAAAGAATCACCCTTACCTCATCCTGATTTTAAGAAATTAATCCAGCCATTCAGAATATGGCCACTATGTAAAAAAACCTTCAAGTACCATGACGGATCAATTTATAAATATCCAGTATTGTCAATCGTTATTTAATTTAACCTTATCATTTGCATTAATGTTATACAATTATACTGTAAGTTAAAAGAATTAGGAGGAATGAATTTGAACGAATCGATACGTATAAAAGGTGCGCGTGAGCACAACCTGAAAAATATTTCCTTAGAAATTCCGAAGCACAAGTTTGTTATTTTAACAGGCCCTTCAGGATCAGGGAAGTCAACATTGGCACTGGATACACTGCAACGCGAATGCCAACGACAGTACATGGAATCAATGGGGATGGTTACAGACGGCATCAGTAAACCTAAAGTTGACTCCATGATTGGTCTATCCCCATCGATCAGTGTTGGGCAGCATGTCACGAATCGAAACCCTCGCTCAACCGTTGGAACCGTAACAGATATGTATACCTACCTACGCCTTATTTATGAAAAGCTAGGCGAGCGCCCATGCCCAAACTGCCAGCATATGATTTCACCAACTATTGATAAAGAAGAATATGACGAAGAAACAGGATTCAAGCAATTTATTCATTGTCCGCATTGTGATTACCTCTTGGTAAAATTAACACGATCTCATTTCTCTTATAATAAGCCAGAAGGTGCTTGTGAGACATGTGATGGACTTGGAAAAGTTTCTGAAATTCATCTTAAATCGGTATTTGATCAGGAGCTTAGTCTAAAGGAGGGCGGCGTTAAAATTTGGGCAGGAGCATATGGCGATTATCTAAGAGATATTGTAAAAAATGCTGCTGCTTATTATGGGATAGCCTTCGATGATAGCCTGCCATTAAAAGAATTAGATGATGTCACTCGTGATTTGCTCTATTACGGGGTAGAGGATGAGAAATTCACTGTTCATTTCCCAAATACAAAGCCGCCCAAAACAGTTGCTAAAGGTAAATTTGAAGGTGTTTTAACAGGAATGTGGAGAAGGTACATTGAAAAGGGTGGAAATTCAGGAGAAGCGGCACTCTTCTTTTCTAGTCAATGTCCAGACTGTAAAGGAAAACGACTAAAGAAAGAAATGAGAGAAGTGCTTGTTGCAAATAAATCGATCACCGATGTTTCAAGTTTTCCCTTGGAAGATATGCAAACATGGCTAACAAATCTTCACGCATCTTTATCTCAAGAAGCAGGTGAAGTCGTTGAAACATTTTTACTGGACTTGATCGAGAAGGTTACTCGAATTATTAATGTAGGCTTAGGCTATTTATCATTAGATCGCCAAACGGTATCACTATCGGGCGGGGAAGCGCAGCGACTCCGATTAGCCTCGATTATTGGTTCTGGATTAACTGGTGTACTCTACATTCTGGACGAACCGACAGCTGGGCTGCATCCAAAGGACACAAAAGGTCTCGTAAGTGTAATGAAACAGTTACGTGACTTAGGAAATACCGTTCTTGTAATCGAGCATGATGCAGATGTGATGCGTGAAGCTGATCATATTATTGATATGGGACCTGGCGCTGGCAGTCGTGGTGGAACCGTAATTGGAGAAGGTAGCTTAGAGGAGCTGATGAACCAAGAAGAGTCAATTACTGGGGCTTACTTAAAAGAAGGCCGTCCACAAGCAAGGCAACGTCGTGAAGGAACAGGACAGTATTTAACCGTTCATCATGCAACAAAACACAATTTAAAAGATATTACTGTATCCTTTCCTTTAGGTAAATTTGTCTCTGTAACAGGTGTATCCGGTTCAGGAAAATCAACGTTAGTTTTTGACCTGCTTGCTTCATTTGAAACGGGTGTATATAACGGCTGTGAGGAAGTCTCAGGTCATGAAAATATTGAACGAGTCATCACGGTAAATCAATCACCGCTTAGTCGTATGCAACGATCCAATATTGCTACGTATACGGATGTCTTTACACCATTACGCAACCTGTTTGCAAGCTTACCGGAAGCGAAGGAAAAGAAACTTAAACCAAAGGATTTTTCTTTCAATACAGTTGGCGGAAGATGTGAACATTGTCAAGGGCTTGGATTTGTAACAACCAATATGCATTTCCTCCCAGATCTTGAAGTACAATGTCCGGTTTGCCGTGGCAACAGATTTAAAGAAACCATATTAGAAGTAACGTACAAAGGCTATTCGATTACGAAGCTGCTTGATATGTCGATTGAAGAGAGCTTGCCTCTTTTTAAAGGACAAAAGAAGATATTCCAGGTAACCCAGCTTTTATGTGAAATTGGACTCGGCTATTTAAATTGGGGCCAATCCGTTAAAACGCTATCTGGCGGGGAAGGACAGCGTCTCAAATTAGCAAAGGAATTAAATAAACAGTCGAATAAACGGACACTTTACCTGTTGGACGAGCCATCGACAGGCTTGCATCCAAGTGATGTCAAACGACTGCTGCTTTTATTAAATCGACTTGTAGATGTAGGAAACACGGTCATTATTGTAGAGCATAATAGTGACGTAATTCGTGAATCAGACTGGGTAATTGATCTCGGACCAGAAGGTGGCAATGCTGGAGGTATGCTTGTAGCTCAGGGCACACCGGAAGAAATTTCAAAAGCAGAAGCTTCTCATACAGGATCATTTCTGTAAAACGTAATGAAGATAAATGGAAACTTAATATTTCAGATTACCTCTTGAACCTCCAGTTACGTGAGGTCTTATAATAAGAATATGTTTATATAAGGGAGGAATCGTTATGGGTGAAAATAACAATTATTCTATTGGGGAGTTTTCTGATAAGACTGGGGTATCAATTCGTACCTTGCATTATTATGATGAAATTGGACTGTTGCAGCCGGAAAAGAATCAGACGTCAGGTCACCGCATATACAAGGATCATGATATTCTCGTCTTACAAAAAATTGTCAGTCTAAAGTTCCTAGGATACAGCCTGGAAAAAATCACGAATTTATTACATCAATCGATTATTACAGTTGATTTAAATGAGACATTAGCCCTCCAGTTAGAAGTATTAAAAAAAGATAAAGAACGAATCGAACAGTCCATGACAACGATTCAGAGGGTCATTAAGTTACTGGAAGAAGAAGGAGAAGTGGATAGTGCCATTTTATTCAGTTTAATCCATAATATGCAAACGGAAAGTGTGCAAAATGAATGGCTGGAACGCCATAACTTAACAAACGTGTTGGAGAACTTGTCAAAGAAAACCGAAGAGGAAAAGATAACCTTAGATCAAACCTTTATTCAAATGGCTAAAGAAGTTAAAAAACTATATGGAAAACCAATAAAAGATCCAGAAGTGCAAGAAATGATTAAAGCATATATAGAAACGTCATTTGAATTTCTTGGCGAAGATTTGGTGCAGCAGCTAGCCGATGCAAACGTGGAAGAGCTGGATATTCAAGAACTTGAAAATTTAACCCCTTCTCCATTCACAGAGGATGAACAGGAATGGCTTAATCAAGCAATGGAATATTATATGAAGGAAGCTGGGATGGAGTAGAACCAAATGAACATTGTCCCGATATTTTAAGGAAGAGCATGTTCCTTATGAAGTATGCTATATTATTTATAGGAATTTAGTAGGGGTTAAAAGTGAGGGGAAGAATATTCCCTCTCCTTTATAATTAAAAAGAAAGACAGGAGTTATCCAATGGAAAAATCGCAGAAAAATGGTGTTAAACCCTTTTTATCTTTAATTGTATCTGCAAAAATCCCAAAAGCTGCATTGACTTTTGGTTTGATTGGAAGTGTTATTACTACACTTGTCGGACTGACAATTCCAATGTTGACGAGGGAACTAGTAGATGGATTCTCTGTAGCGTCTTTGAGCGGAACACTCGTTATTGCTATTCTGGCAGTCTTTATTATTCAAGCAGTAATTGATGGGCTGTCCACCTATTTACTTGCTGCAGTTGGACAAAAAATCGTTGCTAGACTGCGCCAGAAAATGTGGCTCAAGCTGATCCGTTTGCCAGTTAGTTATTTTGATAAACAAGCAAGTGGGGAGTCGGTAAGTCGTGTGATTAATGATACAGGGATTGTGAAGGATTTAATCTCACAGCATTTCCCGCAATTCATTACTGGTCTTATCTCCATTATTGGTGCAGTCATCATTCTATTTATTATGGACTGGAAAATGACGTTAATAATGCTGATTGCTGTTCCGGTTACGGTAGCAATCATGGTGCCATTAGGGACGAGAATGGCTAAGATATCAAAAGGCTTGCAGGATGAGACGGCAACATTTAATGGGAAAATCCAACAAACAATCAGTGAAATCCGTTTAATGAAAGCATCTACTGCGGAACAAGCTGAAGCAACAAAAGGGATTAATGGTATTGGGAAATTATTAAGCTATGGATTGAAAGAGGCGCGCATTTTTGCGTTGATCGGTCCGTTTATGTATACCATTGTCATGTTAGTTATCGTTGTCATAATAGGTTATGGCGGGATCCGGGTTGCAGAAGGGACGATGTCCACAGGTTCACTCGTTGCGTTTTTACTGTATTTATTCCAAATCATTTTTCCAATTACAACCTTTGCAATGTTTTTCACAGAATTGCAAAAGGCAAAAGGTGCTACAGAGCGGATTATTGAGATTTTAGAAATCCCTGAGGAAGCTGGCCAAGAAGGCAAAGATAAAGATATTGCGAACCAACCAATCGTTGTTTCGAACATGTCATTTGCATATAGTGATGACGAACCAGTTATCAAGAATGTTACCTTCGAAGCTTTGCCGGGTGAAATGATTGCTTTTGCAGGTCCGAGCGGTGGTGGGAAGACGACCCTATTCGGATTGATTGAAAGATATTATGAACCAACAACTGGAGAGATACGAATTGGGGACACACCAATTCAGGAATTATCACTTACATCTTGGCGCAGTCAAATTGGTTATGTTTCTCAGGAAAGTGCTATGATGGCTGGAACAATCCGGGAAAATTTAACGTACGGGCTAAGTAATGCAGCAGAAATTTCCGACGAACGCTTATGGGAAGTTGCTAAAATGGCTTATGCCGATCAATTTATTAAAACATTTGCAGAAGGCTTGGATACAGAAGTAGGGGAGCGCGGTGTGAAATTATCTGGCGGACAACGGCAGCGGATTAATATCGCGCGAGCATTCTTACGGAATCCTAAGATCTTAATGCTGGATGAAGCAACGGCAAGCTTAGATAGCCAATCAGAGCATGCTGTCCAAGAAGCATTAACACGATTAATGGAAGGCCGTACAACATTCGTCATTGCCCACAGGCTATCAACAATTGTTGATGCAGATAAAATTATTTTTATTGAAAAAGGGCACGTAACAGGAATGGGTACACATCAGGAATTGACAGCGTCACATTCGCTGTATCATGAGTTTGCCGAGCAGCAGTTGACGTGAATAAGAATCGGAAACCACTGTTTCAAAAGGAACGGTGGTTTTTTGATTACATTTATTGTCTGGTGTGGGGGCTGAAACTCAATCAAAAATATTAGATGGTGAATATTTTCTTAAAATATTTATAATTTGTTTTCCATCACTAGCATGCTTTTCAGAGTATTGCACAGGGAAAAGAGAAAAGAACATATAGTAAATAGTAAAGTAGCCAAACTGATAGAAAAATTGCGTCTCGGGCAACCAGCCTATAATAATAAACAGATTGACTAAAAGAATAGAAATCAAGTTTAATAATACGCCTCCGCCATGAACGAGCAGATGTGTTAAACGCGTATTTTTTCTCAGGGATTCATAATGGCAATAGGAATCTAAGAAATAATATCGATTCACTGTAATGGTGCCTATTTTGAATAACAATTTCCCTCTCCCTAGAATTATTTCTGACCTCCCGCCAAATAAAAGTGCCATTAAATAATGACCTAATTGATGTATAAGTGCGACTATTGGAAGCAATACAAAGAACGCCCAAAATGCAGTTATTAAATCTTTCCATTCGAACATTATCTCAACCCCATCTCTACAATGGACTAATATCCGATTTTTCACGTTTTTAAACCGTTCCTTTTTTAAAAATTAGTTTATATGGTTTTTGGATATTATCAGATGTTTCGAATGAAAAGCTAAGCAGAATTCTTTCTGCTTAGCCTGTCTGAATGCTATTTTTTGCGATTCTTAACGACTTGCTGACCAACAAGCCCAATAATTAATATGATAATTGAAATGATGCTGTAGTCTATAAAAAAACTTGTGAACGGGAGATCGAGTAATAGAAATACCGCTGTTAGAATCCGGCCCAGCAGCAGTATCAGTCCTACAACGATCATCCAATCAAATAACTTCGTTAGCATATCTAATCTCCTTTACTAGCTTCTGGGGGAGGAAGCTTAATTCATCTTATTGTATCTGTTTTATAAAATTAGCATAAGTCTTCAGATATCTTTTCAATATGCTATACTACGTCTAAAAGCATACGGCTATTACATGGTTATCCATACTATAATAATGGTTGACACTATGTTTAATATAGCACGAATCATTTAATGGGGCTTCCCTAATTCGTAAAAGCTGGCACAGACAAGAAAGTAAGATAGTTATGAAGGGGTGGGAGTATGGAGGCATGGGATGTTTACGATAAAGACAGGAAACTGACAGGTAAGCAAATGAATCGGGGGGATCCATTCGAACAAGGTGCTTACCATTTAGTGGTTCATGTCTGTCTATTTAATCAACTTGGAGAAATGCTGATTCAACAGAGGCAACCAAGTAAGGGAAATTGGAAGAACATGTGGGATATTACCGTAGGCGGCAGTGCAATAACAGGTGAAACAAGTCAACAAGCTGCGGAAAGAGAAGTGAAAGAAGAAATTGATTTTGCGCTTAACCTGCAAAATAAGCGCCCATCTCTAACTGTTAACTTTGAATATGGATTTGATGATTATTATCTTATTGAAACGGATTTAAACATCGAAAGTCTTTCATTGCCAACTGAAGAAGTAAAACAGGTAAGATGGGCGTCGCAGAATGACATTATCAATATAATTTCAGAAGGTCTATTTATACCTTATCATAAGTCGTTAATTGCATTGTTGTTTGATATGAGATACAGCATGGGAGCGCACAACCAAAGAATCGGTCAATAAATTCAGGAATATAGGATCCTATAATAATAAAATGAAGAAGGAGTTGGAATTCTTGTCCCATACAATAACCATAAGGCAGCAAACCATCGGAGAAGGTGCTCCGAAAATATGTGTTCCATTAGTTGGCGGAACTCATGCTGAATTAACGGAAGAAGCGACATTTTTAACGTCCTTGGATGTGGATTTAGTGGAATGGCGTGTGGACTTCTTCGAGATGGCAGAAGACATTGAGAAGGTTAAATCAGTACTTATTGATCTCCGAGAGATATTGGGGGATATGCCGCTTATATTTACGTTTCGCAGTGCGAAAGAGGGCGGAGAAAGAGAACTCTCATCTGGTTCATATTCGGCGCTAAACACAGCCATGATTAAAACTAGATTAATCGATATTGTTGATATTGAGCTATTTAATGAAGAACAAACCGTGAAATCATTGATACATATTGCACAGGAGAACGGAGTATATGTAATCCTGTCTAACCATGACTTTAAAAAGACTCCAACGAAAACTGAAATGATAGGTCGTTTAAAAAAAGCTCAGGAACTTGGAGGAGATATCCCTAAGATTGCAGTAATGCCAAAGAATGCTGGTGATGTCTTAACATTATTAGAAGCGACAAACGAAATGAAGGAGCGCTATGCAAATCGCCCGATTATAACAATGTCGATGGCTGGTGCGGGCGTAATTAGCCGTTTGACAGGGGAACTATTTGGTTCCGCGATTACGTTTGGAGCAGCGAAAAAAGCATCTGCACCCGGACAGATTGATATCCATGAATTACGATCAATCTTAAATGTTATTCATAAAAATCTATAGCTTGTTAAAAGAGTCTCTTTCCTATTTTAGAAAGGGATTTTTTATTTTTTAGACAAAAGTAAAACCAGTCATGTTAAAGATCCGCGAAATAACCCATCCTCTCACATTTCAAAGTCTCGTAGAGCAGCTGGATTTGTCATCAATAGGAGTTTTACTTCACCAAAACATTGTACAGTAAATGTTTCCTTAGGGAAAAATAATACACTATAACAAAAACACTTGACAACAGCTAATAATAGGATTAAATTTATAATTAACAAATAAAGTTTACCAAGAGAAAAACTAAAGGGAGGATACAAAATGGGAGGTTTTACACAAAAGATATGGAGGTTGGCATTATTTGCTGTGATTATTTTGCTTGCAGCGTGTAATTCAGAAGGTGGAGCATCTGGGGAAACGGATGGACCGGGAGATGAAAAAATAAAGGTGCTAACGACGATTGCCCAAATAGGTGAACCACTATCGAAAATTGGTGGGGATCGTGTAGATGTTGAAAGTCTAATGGGGCCATCGGTGGATCCGCATCTTTACAATCCGACCCAAAGCGACATTTCAAAGGTAAATGAAGCGGAGGTTATTTTTTATAACGGCTTAAATTTAGAAGTGAACATGGTTAAAGTATTTGATTCAATTGGTGATACTAAGCCTGTCCTGGCAATTGGTGATAGTCTTTCAGAAGATGCTTTATTACATGATGAGGACGGAGCGATTGATCCGCATATCTGGTTTGATCTTGATTTGTGGAAGGCGGCATTGGATGCAGCAGTTGAGGAGCTGAAAGCATACTCACCAGAGGATGCGGATTACTTTGAGGAAAATAAAACGCAATATTTTGCTGAATTGGAAGAGTTAAAGCAAGAAGCAGAGAAGCTAGCGGATATTCCGGAAAGTGGACGTGTTCTGGTGACAGCACATGATGCATTCGGGTATTTTGGCAGAATGCATGATATGGAAGTAATAGGTCTCCAAGGGTTGAGTACGGAAGATGAAATTGGGATTTCTGATATTAACGATACAATTGCAATTATTAAAGAATACCAGGTTCCTGCAATATTCGTAGAAAGCAGTATTAATTCAAGTTCTATTGAGGCTGTAATTGAAGGTGCTAAAAGCGAAGGGGTGGACATTGAGTTAGGTGGAGAACTATTCTCTGATGCGATGGGTTCACCTGAAAGTGAAGAGGGGACGTACATTGGAATGTATCGTCATAATGTGAATACAATTTATGATGCATTAACTGGGGGAGCTGAGTAACATGGCAACACCAATTTTACAGGTAGAAAATTTATCCGCTTCATACCGGAAAAATACGGTGCTTCATGATGTTAATTTTGAAGTGAACGGAGGTTCTTTAACAGGAATCGTTGGACCGAATGGAGCGGGAAAATCAACATTATTAAAAACGATATTAAATCTTCATCCTTCCTTAACGGGATCTGTAAAATTTTTCGATCTTCCATTTGCAAAAGCAAAGAAACGGATTGGGTATGTTCCACAGCGTGGTTCTGTCGACTGGGATTTCCCAACGGATGCACTTGATGTCGTGACAATGGGACTGTATGGGCAAATCAGATGGTTGAGAAGACCATCCCGTTTGCATAAAGAAAGAGCATATGGGGCATTGGACAAAATGGGAATGGCAGATTATGCGAATCGGCAAATAAGTCAGCTTTCCGGTGGTCAGCAGCAACGCGTCTTTTTAGCCCGAGCTTTAGTACAGGATGCGGATTTTTACTTTATGGACGAACCGCTTGCCGGTGTAGACGCTGCTACAGAGCAAGCAATCATGAAGATTTTAAAAGAGCTGAAAGCAATAGGTAAGACCGTTATGGTTGTTCATCATGATTTGCAGACGGTAGAAGATTACTTCGATCACGTCCTATTGTTAAACCGCACTGTTATTAAACATGGAAAAACGAAGCAGATTTTTACTAGAGAAAATATTTCCAATACTTATGGAGGGAATATGCGCTGGATGGGAGAGGAAAAACGTCATGCTGTCCATTCTATTGAATAGTAATACAGGGTGGGTGCTGTTGAGTACGATGATCTTAGGTATTGCTGCAGGGACCATAGGTTGCATGGCTTATTGGAAACGGCAAAATCTGATGAGTGATGCATTATCGCATGCCGCATTGCCAGGTGTTGTAATAGCCTTTCTTATTATTGGAGAGAAAAATCTGCTTTTACTTATAGTTGGGGCTGCAATCAGTGCATTAATCGGTGCATTTTTAATCCAGTGGATTACAACAGCCAGCCGGATTTCAGAGGATTCAGCTATGGGGATGGTGTTAGCTATCTTCTATGGTTTCGGAATCATGCTCTTAACCGTTGCCAATCGATCTGCGGGAGGAAATCAAAGTGGATTGGATGGCTTTATTTACGGGCAGGCTGCAGCGATGGTTCGTACAGACGTAATCACGATGCTGCTGTTAGCGCTGCTTGTTGTTTTCATTGTATTTCTTGGTTTTAAAGAATGGAAGCTTTATCTCTTTGATCAGCAGTTTGCCAAGGGAATAGGACTATCTATTAAAGGGATGAATACATTATATACGGCATTGCTTGTTACAACCATTGTAGTTGGAATTCAAGCTGTCGGTGTTATTTTAATGGCAGCGATGTTAATTATTCCGGCTGTAAGTGCTCGTTATTGGACACAGTCTTTTAAGGTCATGATTCTATTATCTGCAACCTTTGGCGGACTAGCGGGTGCAGCAGGCACGTTAATCAGCGCGTTGGGGAGCGGTCTTCCTACTGGTCCGTTTATTGTAGTTGTAGGTGCCGGATTTTTTGTTATATCACTTGTTTTTGGTAAAGAAAAAGGTATTCTAATCAATTATTTGCAATTTAAGTTGCATCAGAGGACAGAGCAAACAAATGCTCAAACACTGAAACAGGAAGGGTGGGAGAAATGACGTATACAGTATGGATTATTTTAACTGCTGCCCTGGTAGGGCTTTCCTGTGGTGTTATCGGCGTTTTCCTTATATTAAGGAAAACAGCAATGATGGCAGATGCAATTAGTCACACGGTTCTATTAGGTATCGTAATCGCCTTTATTATTACACGTGAAGTAAGTGGGACTGCAATGTTAATTGGAGGGATACTGGCAGGGGTTTTTACAGCTTTTCTTGTGCAGTGGCTGCATTCTTTGAGTGTACAGCATGATGCATCAATGGGAATTGTTTTTACCACATTATTCGCTGTTGGAGTTATATTAATTGCTACCTCAGCTGGAAATGCACACTTAGATGTAAAGCATGCATTAATGGGAGAAATAACATTTATTCCATTCCATACTATTACTTTGCCGTTTATCGGTTCCATACCGGCAGCGACAGCGTTACTATTAGCAGTTCTGGCGGTTGTTCTATTTTTTATTATTGCTTTTTATAAAGAATGGAAAATTACATCGTTTGATCCAGCATTAGCGGCAAGTCTTGGTATACCAGTAATACTCATGCATTATCTTTTTATGGGCCTAGTATCAGTAACAACAGTTGCTTCATTTGATGCTGTAGGAGCGATTATGGTTGTAGCTATGTTAATTACGCCTGCTGCCTCGGCTTATTTATGGACGGATAGGCTATCCTTAATGCTTTTGCTAAGTGGTGCCTTTGGGGTGATTTCTGCAGTATCTGGGTATTATATCGCAGCTTGGATTGATACATCGATTTCAGGTTCAATGGCTTTCGCAACTGGCTTGGTATTTATGATAAGCTTTATTTTTTCGCCGAAGCATGGTTTGATTGCAAAACGTGTGCGACCGATTGAAACAATGTAAAAGCGCTGCTTTTAAAGCAGCGCTTTTACATTGTTTGTTATTCTGTGGTCTAACCATGATCCTGAATTTTAATAAGGCTCTGCATCATGTCCTTTATCAATTGCCTCTTTTACTGCTTTTCCAGCATCCTTCGCACCAAGCGGATGTATTTCTTCAGCAGATTCCATCTTGGTAGAACTTGACTTCTTGCTTGCTTCAGCTATTCCTTCGCGTAATCTACGTCCATATTCTTCGTCAGCTTGCTCTGCTAATGCAATCATTTTGTCCTGGATTACCTTTGCGCAGGTTGAAAGGTCACCAACAAGATTGGAAATTAATTCGTCTTTTTCCCATTGTTCAAATTTACGATATGTTTCTCCTGCTTGCTTTGTATTATCATTTCGATCAATGGATTCCCGTACAAGATTGCCTTCAACCTTTGGTGTGTACTCTTTTCCTGTTTGTTCACCTTCTTTTAATCCACCTAAGCTGGATGGCTCATAATTCACATGAAGATTCTGGCCTGGCGCTTTGTCGTTATGGTAACGTAATTGCCCGCCTTCTTGATTTGTTGCTACTCGCTTTTTAGCGGCGTTTATTGGAACTTGCAAATAGTTTGCACCTACCCGATACCGCTGTGTGTCAGAATAAGAGAATGTGCGGCCCTGTAACATCTTATCGTCAGAGAAATCAAGTCCATCAACAAGGACACCAGTTCCAAAGGAAGCTTGCTCTACTTCATTAAAGTAGTTTTCCGGGTTTTTATTTAGAACCATTTTTCCAACTGGATGCCATGGAAACTGATCATCTGGCCATAATTTCGTATCATCGAGCGGATCAAAGTCTAATTCAGGGTGAGGGCCATCCTCCATAATTTGTACGAACAGTTCCCACTCCGGATAATCGCCTTTTTCAATTGCTTCATATAAATCCTGTGTAGCATGGTTGAAATTTTTCCCCTGTATTGCTTCTGCTTCTTTCATTGTTAAATTTTTGATCCCTTGTTTTGGTTCCCAGTGATATTTTACAAGAACCGCTTTACCTTCATTATTTACCCATTTATACGTATTAACGCCAGAGCCTTGCATCATTCGATAGTTTGCTGGGATCCCCCATGGTGAATAAATAAAGGTCACCATATGAAAGGATTCTGGAGAGTTTGCACAAAAATCAAAGAAACGCTCACTATCCTGGATATTTGTTACTGGGTCTGGTCGGAAGGCATGGATCATATCTGGGAATTTCATGGCATCCCGGATAAAGAAAATCTTAATATTGTTTCCAACCAAATCCCAGTTTCCATCCTCTGTGTAAAATTTGACTGCAAATCCACGAGGATCACGAACTGTTTCTGGAGAGTGGACACCATGAACAACCGTTGAAAAACGTACAAAGACAGGGGTTTGTTTACCTTTTTCCTGGAAAACCTTAGCTCGTGTATATTTTGAAACAGGGTCATCACCTACCGTGCCATATGTTTCAAAGTAGCCATGTGCTCCAGCACCTCGTGCATGCACAATCCGTTCAGGAACCTTTTCACGATCAAAGTGACTAATCTTCTCGATAAAGTCATAGTTCTCAAGTGTCGCCGGACCACGGTTGCCAACCGTTCGGATGTTCTGGTTGTTTGTAACTGGATGTCCTTGGCGGGTTGTTAACGTATCTTCATTTTCAATATTTGTCTTGGAATTTTCATATGATGGATCTTTACCCATTAAAACATCTCCCATTCTTCGTGTTATTTCCAATTAAAGTTTATCCATCATTAGCGTTTCCATATAATCCAGAATTAATCAGATATTTTCAGATGGAAATGGAATTACTCATAACTAATAAAGCTGGACCACGTCTTTAAATAGCGTATATTTACAAACTACGGTCAATAGGCTATTTATAATTGGTCACTATTTTTCAGTTTTCATTGTGAACATAAGAATTCGGCTAGTGTAAAATCAGCCATGCAAATACCATGAAAAGTGATACAATAAAGAACGTATTGCTTTGTATAGAAAGGGAGAATCATAGATGACAACAAAGGTGACGCAACCTCTTATAACACCTTTAAATGACCCGTGGGAAGCCTATATGGATGTAGAAGCATATGGCGAAATGACTTTATCAAATATTGAATTTACTACAACTAACATGTGTAATATGCGCTGCGCTCATTGTGCGGTAGGTTATACGCTGCAAAACAGTGATCCGGATGCACTGCCAATTGAGCTGCTTATCAAGCGTTTAGAGGAAATCCCAAAGCTTCGCACACTAAGTATTACCGGCGGAGAACCGATGATGAATAAAAAGATGGTTCGTAACTATGTAATTCCTTTACTAGAATATGCCCGTCATCGCGGTGTAAAAACACAGATGAACTCTAATTTAACATTGCCTTTCGCACGTTATGAGGATATTATTCCTTACCTTGATGTATTGCATATCTCTCACAACTGGGGGACTGCTGAAGAGTTTGCTCAAACTGGGTTTGCGATGATGGAACGTAAGCCGTCACTTGAAAACCGGAAAAAATACTTTGATCGTTTAGTAGAAAATTCGCAGCGTCTGTCAGCGAATGGTGTCATGGTTTCAGCAGAAACAATGCTGAATAAGCGAACATTCCCATATTTAGAACAAATTCATGACCATATTAATGAAATGGGCTGTGCAAGACACGAGGTGCATCCAATGTATCCAGTTGATTACGCAAGCACAATGGAAACGTTAAGTTTAGAGGAAATGCGAACAGCAATCGAGAGACTTTTAGAACATCGCAACCCTGATATGTGGATGCTGTTTGGAACGTTGCCGTTTTATGCTTGCAGTGCAAATGAAGCGGACTTAGCATTGTTGAAACGCCTCTATAAAGAAAAAAACGTAACGGTTAGAAATGACCCAGATGGCAGATCACGCTTAAATGTCAATATTTTTACGGGCGAAGTAATTGTGACAGATTTTGGTGACGAGCCATCCTTAGGAAACATACAAACGACTTCTTTGCAGGAATCGTATAATCGATGGATGGATACGAAAACAGCTAAAAGCTTAAACTGCCATTGCCCTGCAGTGAAATGTCTTGGACCAAATGTTTTAGTGAAAAATGCATATTATCCCGATGTTGATTTTCAGAGACGAGAAGCAATGATTAGACTTTAATTTGTTTATTCTTGTTATAAAAAGTATAAACTCTGCTTTAGGAGCAGGGTTTATGCGATCCAAATCGTGAGAAAATCGAATACCCCCTGCCAATTTTAAGCCGCTTTGCCAAAAATTCAATATTCATTCTAAGAAGAGCCATCCTATTAAGCGAAATTATCAAAATATAACTAAACTTTTAACTTGAATTTTTTATTGTAGGTATTACAATGAATAATAACTTAATAGTATTTTTTCCGGAGGGGGATCATATAAAAATGCCGATTAGAATACCGGGACAATTGCCGGCGAAGGAGATTCTGGAGCAGGAGAATATATTTGTAATGGAAGAAGAGCGTGCGGTTACGCAGGATATACGACCATTGAATATATTAATACTGAATTTAATGCCTGAAAAACAAAAAACAGAAGCACATCTCCTTCGGTATCTTGGAAATACGCCAATTCAAGTAAATGTATCTTTTTTAAAGATGACAACACATTATTCTAAAACAACGAGCAAGTATCATTTAGACACATTCTATAAAACATTTTCTGAAATTAAAGATAAACGCTTTGATGGAATGATTATTACGGGCTCTCCTGTTGAGCATTTACAATTTGAAGAAGTAGATTACTGGGAAGAATTGCAAGAAATTATGAATTGGTCAAAAGAAAACGTTACCTCGACACTGCATATATGCTGGGGAGCGCAGGCGGCGCTTTATCATCATTATGGAATTAATAAGCATGAACTGCCACAAAAATGCTTTGGTATTTTTGAACATGAGGTATTACACCGGAATGAGAATCTCGTTCGTGGCTTTGATGATTATTTCCTTGCTCCGCATTCAAGATATACAGATATTTCATACAAAGAAATCGCTAATCATCCAGAGTTAAGAATCTTGGCCCATTCCGATAAGGCGGGTATTTTTCTAATGGCATCAAAAGATGGAAAAAATATAATGGCAACGGGTCATCTGGAATATAGTGCAACTACATTGGCAGAAGAATATCATCGGGATCATAAAAGAGGCATTCCGACGCAATTGCCGGAGAACTATTTCCCGAATGATAATCCAGAAGAAAAACCATTACATCGCTGGAAAAGTCATAGCAGCTTATTATTCTCGAACTGGCTGAATTATTATGTGTACCAAACAACACCATATGAATGGGATTGATTAATAGAAATTCGGGCTGTGCATCCTCGGCAAGGGAGGTTGTTGCAGCTCTTTTTGCTTGGAAAGGATAAAATTTATTAACAGTGCGCCCTGAGATTTTGCTCTTGACATAAATCTATAAATGACAAGAAAAATAGGATATACTATGAAAATAGATTGACTCGGAGGTAGCAATATGTTTTGGAAGGAAATTTTTACATATGAGCATTTAATTCAGATTGGAGTCAGTATTGGTATATTTCTGCTCTTCCTTTTATTAAGGAAGCTGTTTACGAAATATGTTTTTTCTATATTGCTGAAGGTGACTCAAAAAACACGGGCAGATTTTATCAGGGCGATATTTCTTGCATTTGAAAAGCCGGCACAATGGTTATTTATCATTATCGGGCTTTTTATCGCTATGATTTATTTTCCATTTCTAAGTCATACGAATGACTTGTTTTTAAAAATAATCCGATCCTTCATTATTATGATGATTACCTGGGGACTGTATAATTTAGCATCTTCGTCATCTGTATTTTTTACAAAAGTAACTCAAAAATATCAATTTGATGTGGATAACCTGATCATTCCGCTGCTATCAAAAGCACTTCGATTTATCATTGTAGCCATTAGTATTACTGCAATCCTTCAAGAATTCGATTATGAAATTAGTGGATTTATTGCTGGTCTTGGGCTTGGAGGGCTAGCGATTTCACTGGCTGCAAAAGATGCTCTTGCCAATATGTTTGGCGGTATTGTGATTATTATGGAGAAACCTTTTCGAATTGGGGATTGGATTATGACACCGAGTGTGGAAGGAACGATTGAAGAGATTACGTTCAGAAGCACTAAAATAAGAACCTTTTCAGATGCTTTAGTGACCGTTCCAAATGCAACGTTGGCTAATGAATCAATTACAAACTGGAGTAAAATGGAAAAGAGGCAAATTTCCTTTAATGTACAATTCCCTCCTGATACGCCAAGCGAAGAATTGCAAGATTTTATTAGACAAATGGATTATTTATTGAAGAATCACTCTGGAATTGATCAGGAAACAATTCTTGTAAACTTTGATAAGTATCAAGCGGATGGCTTGGATGTATTTCTGTATTTCTTTACAAAAACAACGGTATGGAAGGAATACTTAGATATAAAAGAAGAGATCAATTTCCATATTCTTGATTTACTTCATAATCAAGCAACAATCGAAGTGATGGAAAATAGCACGGTTGATCAGTATGAAGCAGAGGAAGATTAAAATCCGGATGGAATGGTACGGGATAGTCAGAAATGAATCATTCTTTGCTTCCCCCCTTTTTCAACAGGGGGAAGCAAAGAATGATTTGATGTTTTTAGGAAGTAGTAATTGTTACTTTCGATTCCTCTAAAGCTGCTTCTTCATAGCTGGCGATTAATCCCTTAGCTGAAAGATCATTCTTTGATATAACTTTTTGTTTCACGATAACATCAAACGGCTCTTCAAATGGAAAATCATCCAGTACAACTGTGTTCCCATTTTTCCAATGCAATTGTAAGGTGGAATTGCAAAATTCGTGCAATGCTTGATTCATGGGAATTCCTTCTTTAAAAAAAGGATGTTCTGCTTCTTTATCAATGCCAGGTTCATTCACACAAAGATATAAAGAAAGGTTATCACTGAATTGAATAAGACCGTAATGAAAATTAAACAAACGTTTGTTGAATGCATTTCGGGTATCAATAATTGCCTGTTGTCGTGTGTTTTCTGTTGTAACAAATTCCTGAGCTTCTAATGAGGTATGATTCATAAGGAAGCGTTTATAGTGCTCGCTGCATAAGAGAGCCGCATATGAATCTACCTGTTCGACAACATCAATCCCATGCTTATAAAGAACAATTTTTGGCTGAATGGGGAAATCGAAAAAAGAGTAGGGGATTCCTTTTTCATCGTTCAGAAATGGTTGTTTGTCAAACTCCTTCCAGCCACAGTCATGCTGGTATGCTGCAAATTCAACAGAGCTTCGTAAATCAACTCCTGGAAAGTAATCTTTTTTCCATCGTTTCACAATATCACCGGAAATAGCTGCATGGTGATCCTGCTGAATCAATATAAAATCGTGATCACGTTCTCGAACAATCATGCTATCCATCCTCTCCGACTTTACGTAACCTTAGTATAAGCAAAATCTGCATATGATGGAAATAAAACAACCCCTTCATTCGCATGCGAATGAAGGGGTTGTTTTAAATAAGACGACCAAATTTTAATCGCTTATTGAGGGCGTAAATAATTGGAATACCGATAGCTAATACAACGAACTCACCAACAGCGGTTGTATACCATGTCAACATGAATGGAAATTGTAAAGCTAGCTTCAATTCAAATGCGATAATAAACATATTGAACGTAAAGACTATAGTATTCGCAGCGAGCAGCACCCAAATATTTTTAATATATTTTGCTAGTAGGATGATGATAGCTAATGAAATTGCGGAATGTGCTACGCCAAAGACTAAATCAAACCACCCTAAAGGTGAAAATAATAGGTTATATAAAAATACCCCTATTACAATTCCGAAAAAATACCGCTTATCGAATACGATAAGATGGTTAAATACCTCAGAAACCCGGAATTGGATGTTTGTAAAACCGAATGGAACAATAAGTGCGGAAACAGCAATATATAACGCTGCTATTAGCCCATTCACCACAAGGGTTCTTACTTTCATTGTTAATCTCTCCTTAGTTTTTTATCGTGGGATGTTTTCGAACCACGTGAAACATATGCTATCATACCAGTGTTTATAAGCTGTTGTAAATACTATTGTGTAAAATTTACTAATGGAAAAGATAGGCACATTACATAAACACTCCTCATACAATGAATTTGGAATAGTAATGAAGGGAATGAGTAAAGTGTATTATTTTTATCCTTATCCTTTGCCGTACTATACGAACATGCCGCATTATCCTTACGATAGACAGTTCTGTTATGGAAGTCTTATGAATGAACAATTACAAGAGAAACAAGATTTTCGAATTAAGGATTATGGCCCGCAGCCATTTGTTATTAATATTAACCAGGCTGCAAGAAATAATAATACGTATCGTACTGCCATGTGGACAGGAGAGCATCTGCAAGTTACATTAATGAGTATTAATGTTGGTGATGATATTGGTTTAGAAATGCATCCCGATACCGATCAATTCCTGCGAATAGAGCAAGGGCAAGGGATTGTAAGAATGGGGGAAAGCAGTAATAACTTGAATTTTGAACGAAGCGTGTATGACGATTCGGCAATTATGGTGCCTGCTGGAACATGGCATAATGTAATCAATACAGGCAATATTCCATTAAAGCTTTATACCATATATGCACCCCCGCATCATCCGCATGGTACTGTGGAGGCAACTAAGGAAGAGGCAATGCTGGAAGAATAGAATAGTGTTTCCCTGTTAAGGACACTGGAAGCTGGTATGTAGAGATAAATTATATCCAGCAATATGAAAGTTTAATTATTTAAGAACAGTTTACGCTTGTGTGTATTTTTTCCGTTTTCTGTATTTAAAGGCTAACCATGCAGTTTTCAATGAAGAATAGGTTCCAACTGCCGCAGAGCCATAAAAAGCACCCATAAATATACCGGCCCATAAATCTCCCCTATGACTGATGAAGATGGAAATAATAAATCCGATTACGCTTGCTATGGTAGGAAAGTATTGACGTGGAATAGGAAATAATTTAAAGCACTGGGTTAATAACACGACAGCAGGTACAGCAATAACACCGTCCCAGAAATTTGTATGAATAGTTGGGAAGTCCATAAGAATCGATTCCTTTCCTGTTAAATACTTAAAAACTTCAATTGAGCGATTTATTTTCTAAAACAATGATTTTACTATTTCTTGAAATACTTGCTTTCTTGGTCTGTTCAACTAATCGATTAATACGATTGCAGCACTGTTTAGCACCAACTATAAGTAATGGAACACCGATAAAGTCAATATGCAGACCTCTAGAGAAAAATCCTCCGATTGACATTGCTAAAGGTACAGTTGGTGAAGTATTGGATATTATTATTTTTTCATTAAAACTATTTTTTTTCTGTATTAGTTCAATAAAGGTTTGTAATGCAGGAACAACATATTTATTATTCTTTCTGCCTATGGTATAAACAGCATTTCTATCTTCATCTAAGCCATGAAATATCAATTTCCCAAGATCGTGTTTTGTTAATTTATTAAAATAATCTACATTCATAATCTCCTCTTTTGAAAGAACTTTGTCAGTTGGGATTTTTTTTAGATGATATGCTGCTGCGAGTGAAGTCGTATGTGTTCCGCCATAGTCATTGTATATAAATATCACGATAATCATCCTCCGCTATTAGTTTAGCCCAAGATCATCTATTTTATAAAAAAGAGAATGCATGTAAGGCTTTGTGTAACAAGTTTAAAATGATTGCATAAAGGTTATAACACCGATTGATTTTAATCGCATGTCGAGGCTGGGACAAAAGTATTTTTATGAAGTAAAAGCCGAACATGGTTGGTACAAATAAGCCGCTCCGAAAATATACTCCACGGACCTTAGGGTGGCTGGTGAGCCCCTATGCTAACGCACTACGGTGTCTCACCTATACTTTTCCTTCCGCAGGAGTCTGCGTATATTTCCTTCGCTAAGTTCGTGCATTGTTCGTCTCGAATATTAACACTTTAGTTATGTCCCAAACCTCTATTTATGTTTAGAGAATAAGCCATGTATGGAAGGCAATTGACCAGAAAAAAAAACCAAATTTAGATTAATAACAAACCAAGTGTTTGAGTAACACGTTTATTTAAAAACATAACACATATAAAATCGATATATATTATCACCCAAGTCTTAAAATATATTTTATTTATTGACTGTATGAAGCCAAAATGATAAATTAGAATAACTATTAAGTCGCGTAAAAAGTGCAATTTTTTTCGATGTTTCAGTGTTACATAATCAACAATTCGTGTTACTGACGTTTTTGCAAGCAATACAATAGAATAAGAGCAATTATTTAAATTGAGGTAATAAAGGTGATTAGTTAAGGAGGAAATCATGGACGATTCAGCATTAAAACGGTTTAGTGTATCAATGGAAGGACATTTGCTTCGAAAATTTGATGACTTAGTAAATCAAAAAGGTTATGAAAACCGATCAGAAGCAGTTCGTGATCTGGTGCGAGATGCATTAACACAGCATTCGTGGGAGCAGGATGAGCAAATTGTTGCAGGAAGTGTTCTTTTATTTTACAACCATCATCAGCGAAATTTAGTGGACGAGCTTACAAAAATCCAGCATCGTATGCATGATAATATCCTTGCTACAACACATTTTCATCTGAATCAAGCAAGCTGTTTAGAGCTGATTATTGTAAAAGGAAAAGCAAAAGACATCCAGCTGCTGAGCAATCAGTTAACAAGTATAAAGGGCGTTGACTACGGTAAGTTTACCTTAGCACCTGTTGAGCGAATCTAATTTTGAACTAAAAAATATATATGGAGTGGTGTGAATGAATAGAAAAATTATTGGATCTGGTTTATTGACCATGCTTATTTTTACTATCTTATTAGCAGGCTGTACACAATCGGAATCAGATCAAGCAGACGATGAAACAAACAAAAATGAGGAAAATAAAGATGAGCTTGTATTAGCACTTGGATCAGAGCCGGAAACTGGATTTGACCCAACAACAGGGTGGGGACGCTACGGTTCTCCGTTATTTCAAAGCACGCTCTTAAAAAGAGATGATGATTTGCAGATTGTAAATGATCTGGCTACTGATTATGAAGTTGATGGTGAAGTTTGGACCGTAAAATTACGTGATGATGTGACATTTTCAGATGGAGAGCCTTTAACTGCTGAAGATGTTGTGTTTACATTTGAAACAGCGATGGGTAATGGATCTGTGGTAGATCTTAACAACATAGAGAAGGTAGAAACGGTGGACGACTATACTGTGAAGTTCACGTTAAAACAACCGCAATCAACATTCGTTAATGCTCTTGTAGCAACAGGGATTGTACCAAAGCATGCCTATACAGAGGACTATGCTGAAAACCCGATAGGTTCAGGACCATTCCAGCTTGTGCAGTGGGATAAAGGGCAGCAATTGATTGTTGAGGCAAATCCTGAATATTACGATACACAACCTTATTTTAAAAGGATTGCCTTTTTATTCTTAAGTGAGGACGCTTCCTTTGCTGCTGCCCAAGCAGGTGAGGTGGATATGGCGTACATACCAGCAGCATTTAGCAACCAAGAGGTGCCTGGTATGAAGCTGGAGTCAGTGGAGACAGTAGATAATCGTGGAATTGTCTTTCCGTTTGTAGAGTCAGGAGAAGTTACAGAGGACGGTTTACCAATTGGTAATGATGTCACAGCTGATGTAGCAATTCGTCAGGCAATAAATATTGCAGTGGATCGCCAAGCCTTAGTGGATGGCGTGTTAGAAGGATATGGAACTCCTGCATATACATCTGTTGATGGTCTGCCGTGGTGGAATCCAGACACTGTTATAGAAGACGGTGATATGGACCGCGCACGAACCCTATTACAAGAAGCTGGTTGGGAAGATACAGATGGTGACGGAATTTTAGAAAAGGACGGCTTAAAAGCTGAATTCTCCCTTTATTACTTAGCAAGTGATGCAATACGGCAATCCCTTGCAATAGCCGTTGCTGATATGATGGAGCCGCTTGGAATTAAAATTAATGTCGAGGGTGGAAGCTGGGATGTTATTGGCCAGCATATGTATTCAAGTGCTGTATTAATGGGCTGGGGAAGTCATGACCCGCATGAAATGTATAATATCTATGGCAGCGATAATGTAGGGATCGACTATTACAATACTGGCTATTATGGGAATGAAACCGTGGATGCTTATTTTGAACAGGCGCTTGCAGCTTCTAGTGAAGAAGAGGCAATCGAATTTTGGAAAAAAGCACAATGGGATGGCGAAACTGGCGTAAGTGCACAAGGTGATGCTGCGTGGGCTTGGTTAGTAAATATTGACCACTTATACCTAGTAAAAGATAATTTGGATATTGGTGAGCAGCGTATTCACGTCCATGGTCATGGATGGCCGGCGACCGATAATATTGCTGATTGGAAATGGAGCAACTAAAAGTTATGTTTAAAAAGGAGGATAAAAAGACCGAGAAGTTCGAGGCGGTGAAGCTTTGAGTATCGGGCTTCCACACGATATGGTGACTTCGACGTTCGACACAGGACGTGTCGGTAGTTAGTCGAAGATTCCATGTTCTCGATGTGTCATTTTTACCGGACTTTTTGAGCAACCTCTAAAAGGTGTGTTTGAAATGATTAAAAAGATAAGCTTTTTTCTTCTAATGAAAGGGATACGAATGGCTACGTTATTAGTAGCCATTTGTTTTATTTCCTTTTTATTAATTAAAAACTCTCCGATTGATCCGATTCAAGCTTATATTGGAGCAGATATGCTAAACGTAGGTCCTGAACAACGTGCCAAAATAGCAGCATACTGGGGGCTTGATCAACCAGTCGGTGTGCAATTTTTAAACTGGGGATCTGCAATTCTTTCAGGTGATTTAGGTACATCAATGATTTACCGACGTCCTGTCGCTGATATTATTGGGGAGCGATTTGTCAATTCCCTTGCACTGATGCTAACAGCTTGGGTGCTATCAGGGATTATTGGGTTTGTTCTCGGTGTTGTTGCCGCAATGAAAAAAGGTACTTGGCTTGACCGCATTATAAAAGGTTACTGTTACACACTAGCCTCCACACCAACATTCTGGATGGGGTTACTTGTGTTGATTGTTTTTGCTGTATGGCTGAAATGGTTCCCGGTTGGTATGGGTGTGCCTGCCGGTGTGCTTGCTGAGAACGTCACATTACTTGATCGGATTAAACACCTCATTCTCCCTGCATTAACATTAAGTATTCTTGGAGTGGCGAATGTAGCCCTCCATACACGTCAAAAAATGATTGATGTCCTTCAAAGTGATTATGTTTTATTTGCTCGTGCAAGAGGTGAGGGTGGGTTTGTACTTTTTTGGCGGCATGGACTCCGTAATGTAGCTTTACCGGCGATTACCTTGCAATTCGCCGCGTTTAGTGAGTTATTCGGTGGCGCTGTACTAGCAGAGCAGGTTTTTTCTTACCCTGGTTTAGGGCAGGCAACTGTTGAGGCTGGTGTCAGGGGAGATGTTCCCCTTCTATTAGGGCTTGTTATTTTTAGTACGGTATTTGTTTTCATTGGAAATCTGATTGCGGATCTTATTTATTTAGTGCTTGATCCTAGGATGAGAGGGGGCAAACGTTATGCTTTCTACTCCAGAAAGAAAAAATAGACAACCACTCCTTAATCAAAGGAGACGGATGCTTATTATAATTGTGATTGCATTTCTATTTTTGATTAGTGTTGTTTTAGGTGGACTATTTATGGATGAAGGAAGGATAGTGACTAATCTGAATGAGCGAAATGCTCCTCCATCACTTGACCATTTATTTGGCACTGATTGGCTGGGAAGAGATATGTTTAGTCGGACAATTATGGGGCTTTCACTCAGTATCGGGGTTGGTTTATTAGGTGCGGCAGGCAGTGCGCTGATTGCCCTTGTCCTGGGTGTAGCTGCAGCATCGCTTGGGAAAATAGCGGATCGCATAATTTCTTGGATCATTGATCTTTTCTTGAGTGTGCCGCATTTAGTCACACTGATATTAATTGTCTTTACATTAGGTGGAGGCTTTAAGGGGATTGTAGTTGGATTGATGCTGACACATTGGCCAAGCCTTGCCCGGGTTGTTCGGGCGGAGGTGCTTCAGGTTCGTTCAGCAGAATACGTTCAAATGTCGAAACAGATGGGAAGACCGCGTTGGTGGATCGCATTGCATCATATTTTACCGCATATAACCCCACAAATTTTAATTGGTTTTATGCTGCTATTTCCACACGTTATTTTGCATGAAGCAGCTGTTACATTTTTAGGGTTAGGCCTTTCCCCGCATGAGCCAGCAATCGGAATTATTTTGTCCGAATCGATGAAGTACTTATCATCTGGAATGTGGTGGCTTGCTTTCTTCCCAGGGCTTTGTTTGTTAATTGTTGTAAGGACGTTTGACCAAATTGGAGAATATTTAAGAATGATGCTCGATCCGACAAGAGCCCAAGAGTAAAAGTGTTTAAAGGAAGTGGAGTTAACGAATGTCTATTCTCGAAGTAAAAAATTTATCCGTTTCGTTCAAACAATATACAACTGGAATGAAACAAAAGAATCTCCAGGTTATTTCCGATCTGAATGTTTCACTAGAAGCGGGAAAAATCCTTGCCGTTGTCGGCGCGAGTGGTTCAGGGAAAAGCCTGCTTGCGCATGCGATATTAGGTGTGCTTCCAAGCAATGCAAGAATCAGTGGATCGATGTTATATGAAGGCGAAGAGCTGACACATGCTCGGAAAATCGCATTAAGAGGGAAAGAGATTGCACTTGTTCCACAATCGGTTAACTATTTGGATCCACTTATGAAGGTAGGAAAGCAGGTGCGTACTGCTGCAAGAACTGGAAATCCAGAAGAAGCACAAAAGAAGGTGTTCGAACGTTATCAATTAAAACCTGAGGTGGCTGGAATGTATCCATTTCAGCTCTCCGGTGGAATGGCGAGGCGAACATTATTAGCCACTGCTATAGTCAGCGGTGCCAAGGTCATTATTGCGGATGAGCCAACCCCTGGACTTGATCCTGCTGTAATGAAAGAAGCGCTTGGGAATTTTCGGGAATTAGCAGATAGTGGCTGTGCTGTTATGCTGATTACTCATGATATTGATTCGGCTTTAACCATTGCAGATGAAATTGCAGTCTTTTATGCCGGTACAACGGTTGAGATTGCTTCTGTTGATGACTTTACTGGAAAAGGAGAAGCATTACGGCATCCATACAGTAAAGCATTATGGCGAGCATTACCCCAAAATGATTTCATTCCGATTAAAGGCTCGCAGCCACATGCAAGTGCCTTGCCTTCAGGGTGTTTATTCGAACCGCGCTGTCCGTGGGCAACGGCTGCCTGCGGAAAGGACCGTCCAGAGATGAGAGAATTAAGAGGTGGGACGGTGAGGTGTATCCATGCAACTTGAGGCGAAGAATGTAGGATTTCGATATGGAAATGGGAATTGGCTATTTCGCGGTGTGAATTTCACGATAAATCCCGGCGAGATTGTAGGGATCGTCGGGCCAAGCGGGCAAGGAAAAACCACCTTTGCTCGTATATTAGCAGGATTTGAGAAGCCGATTGAAGGGGATGTTATCCTTGGTCGCTTGCCATTACAGAAAAAAGGATATCATCCAGTACAGCTCGTGTTCCAGCATCCGGAAAAAGCAATAAATCCGCGCTGGAAAATGAAAAAAAGTCTGCGCGAAGGCTGGGAGCCAGAACAGGCTTTACTAGATGCATTCGGTATTGAAAAGGAATGGCTGATGCGATGGCCGAATGAACTGTCCGGTGGAGAACTGCAGCGTTTTTGTGTAGTACGTGCATTAGGGCCGAAAACACGCTTTCTGATTGCTGATGAGATGACAACGATGCTGGATGCAATTACCCAAGCACAAATCTGGCATGCTGTTTTAGAAATAGCGAAGAAACGAAATATGGGTGTTATTGTTATCAGCCATGAAGAAAAGCTGATTGAAAGACTTTGTGATCGGGTGATTACGTTAAGTACAAGTGATGAATAACGAGAAAGAAAATGGAAAGGATTGAGTGATGATGCTCGATCCTTTTTTTATTGGGTAATCCGCGTGATACTGTCTTCCTGGATGCCTTGACAGAGAAATGAATAAACGATATTATAATTACATAAAGTAACAAAGTTATAATTAGTTATATGTTAACCTAATTTATAAGAGGTGGGAAATCAAATGGAGAAGAAATTTTTTGAAGCACCAACGATTCATATTGGTAGTGTTGATATAAATGTACGTGACCTTGAAAATTCTCTTTTATTTTATAAAGGTGTCCTTGGTTTTCAAGTGCTGGAGCAGACAGATCGTAAAGCTGTCTTAACGGCAGACGGAAAAAATGCTTTGATCACAATCAACCAGCCTAAGGATGTGATTCCGAAGCAGCAAAGAACAACAGGCTTATATCATTTTGCCATCCTGCTTCCAAGTCGTGCGGATTTGGCTGCATTTCTAAAGCATTTTATTGGCACAGGTTTAGCAGACCGACTAGGCTTTGGTGCGGCTGACCATGTTGTTAGTGAGGCGTTGTATTTTTCAGATCCGGATGGAAATGGTATAGAAATCGCACATGATCGACCAGCTTCAGACTGGAGCTGGACAGCTGGACAGGTTACGATGCGAACAGATCCGCTGGATGGAGATGGAATTTTATCGGAGCTTAAGGAAGAATGGAAGGGAATGCCTGCAGATACTGTAATGGGGCATATTCACCTGCATGTTGATGATTTAGAGAAAGCAAGGGAATTTTATATTGATGGATTAGGATTTGATATAGTTACCAACTATCCTGGTGCGCTTTTCACATCACATAATGGCTATCATCACCATGTTGCAGTAAATGTATGGAGTGGGGTAGGAGCCCCTAGACCAGCTGTGAACAGTATTGGACTTAATTGGTATACGCTTGTTTTCCCAGATGACTCTAACCTGAAAGAAACAATTAATCAATTAGAGAACGTAGGTGCTACTATAACAAAAGAAATGAACGATTATATAACGGAAGATCCATCAGGTAATAAAATTAAATTAATCGTTCGATCGTGAAAAAAATTAATAAAACACCGTTCATACATAAGTCTGTGAACGGTGTTTCTTTTTAATTGCCATACCAGCTGGCTGCTGCTTTTACTTCGTTCATTGTTAGCTGATGTCCGTGATTTTCCCAATGCAATTTCACATCGGCACTGGCAGCGTCTAATAACGAATAGAGCTCTTCCGATTCTTGTGAAGGGCAAATTGGGTCATTTGTTCCCGCGGCGATAAACACCTGTTTACCAGAAAGATCAGGTAAGTCGATGCCTCTTCTTGGAACCATTGGATGATGTAAAATCGCTGCTTTTAAAGCATCTTGGTAATGGAACATTAAGCTTGCTGCAATGTTTGCTCCATTTGAATAGCCAATCGCTACAATATGATTGCGATCAAATTCATATTTCGCTGCCGCTTCATCTAAAAATTTATTTAGCTCTGTCGTACGGAAAATAAGATCCTCTTCATCGAAAACACCTTCAGCAAGTCTTCTGAAAAAGCGGGGCATTCCGTTTTCAAGAACATTTCCGCGTACACTCAATACATTGGCTTCTTTATCGATAATTTCAGCAAGCGGAAGCAAATCCTGTTCCGTTCCCCCAGTTCCATGCAGTAATAATAAGGTCGGTTTGGAAGGATTACTTCCTTTTTTGAAAATATGTTTCATTTTTTGAACTCCTCCTATTTCGGCCGTTCTAGAGAAAATAATGCTCCGGTTTTGGCGTAATTACTTCCTGCTAAACGACTTACAGCTTTTAATTTATCGTGATTAATTCTTCCCGCTTCATAAATATGCTCATCCACATGAAATCGAACGATTTTACCGATTAAAAGGTCGGTATTAATTGATTCACCATCGCCTAACTCAAGTGCTCGTTCTAGGATACATTCAAATCGAACCTTAGCCTCTTTGATTCCTGGTACATTAATCATTTCGCTATCAATAAGCGTGAGGTTCGTAAGGTCTAATTCGCTTTCTGCTTTTGGAAGTGATGCAGCTGTTTTATTTATCTCTTCGACGTTGTCTTCATCGACAATGTGGACGACAAATTGTTTTATCTCCTGGATATGCCGCGCGGTATCCTTTATCTGTCCATTTTTTCTCTGAACGGAGACAGAAAGCATTGGCGGATTAGACGAAACAACGTTAAAATAACTGAATGGAGCGGCGTTAATTGTCCCATCCTTTGCTAAGCTTGTTACAAATGCAATTGGTCGTGGAATGATGGTTCCGGTTAATAATTTATAATTATCTCGCTCTGAATTGTTTTGTGGATCAAAAGAAAGCAAAATCTTCCCTCCTTCACTAAATGGAATGGATTATTGCTGCTGATCTTATTGTTCTTCGCTTTTTTTGCCGACTGTTTTAAGGACGTGAATGATTGTCTTTTTCTCTTCTTCGGAAATACCATCAAATAAATCCTCGATTACTTTTTGATGCTTTGGAAAAATATTTTCCATCAGCTGCCGTCCCTGTTCTGTCAGTTGTATATAAACAACACGACGATCATCCTTGCAATTACTGCGTTCGAGCAGCTCTTTGTTTTCAAGCTTATCGATAACATAGGTAATGGACCCAGTATTAATAAGAACGGCTTCCGAAATTTGACGTATCGTTTGTTTGCCTTTGTGGTATAATGCTTCTAAAATAGCAAAATCAGAAGTACGCATCCCATGACTGCTAATATCCTTCTTAATTCTTTCTTCAATCGATTTATATGCCTTCATTAATACGACATAAGCTTTTAATGATAGGTTTTCACTCACACTTTTCCCTCCTAGGGCGTATCTAATATATGTTATTCAGATATAATTAATTAAAATATATTTAATTAATTATAATTATATAAAAAGTAATGTTTAAAGTCAACCATAATCATAACTCGCTTCAATCACCTGCTACAACTTGATTCTCTTTTCCAAATACATGTAAACTAAGATACGTAGCAATGGTTCGTCATGAAATGGAGGAAGGAGAAATGGATAATCAGCTAACGGACTTTATCATAAAATTACAGCAAATTGAATTTTTAGCTCCAAAAATGAATCAAGGAATTGGAGTTATTTTTGTGCTCCATGGCGAGCTGACCGTTGAAACAAATAGTCGGTTTTATAAATTGAAGGAAAAAGACGTACTTGTTATTAATCGAAATCAGGTATATCAAGCCAAAGGGAGTAAGGGAAATCATATTCTGTTACTGCAAATTTCCGATCGGTTTATGCAGCAGCATTACGAAGCCTATTCAAATAGCCGGTTTGAATGTTTCTCTGGTGATACAGATATGGAAAAGGAAGCTGTGATTAGCCGAATTCGTAAGCTATTAGCTGAATTAATGATTGCCTATTTTCGAAGGGCGGAGAGCTATCGGATTGAAATACAATCCCATGTCAGCCAAATCCTGCTTATTCTTATCCGACGTTTTAAGCAAAAGGGACAGCTCCAGGAATCGATTGACACTGGAGATCAACGAATCAGAGAAATTATTCATTATATGGAAGAAAATTATCATCAAAAAATTACATTAGATGGTGTTGCAGACAAGTTCTACTTATCGTCTAGTTATTTATCCCGTTATTTCAAAGAGAAGGTTGGAAGTGGATTTAACCGCTACTTGATGAACATTCGTCTGGAGCATGCAGTAAAGGAATTATTGTATACATCCGATTCGATTTCTTATATTGCGATGAATAATGGCTTTCCCAATGTAAAGTCATTTGTGCATTATTTCAAAGAAGCTTATAAACAGACACCGAAATTATACCGGAAGGAAAATCAGGAAACTGGTATGGATACGCTGAAAACGTATGATATCAAGGATGCAGTTGAAATCATCCAGTCATCAGCGATTATTGGTGAATTGGGAATGCTGCTCACGGATAGTGATGCAGCATACAGCAGCATTGAAACAGTGTCAGAAGAATTAAGGCTTGATATACGTCAGACTATCCCATCTAAGATTAGCCGTCCAATACATAATCTTGCCATTGGTGAGCTTAGTGAACTATTGAAGGAAGGGGTTAGGCTGCAAGTTTTAATGGCAAAAAGGGAAATTGGCCTGGATAATATTGCAGTACGCAATTTAATTGGTGGTTCTACATTTATCCCGCCAGTAGAGACGGATGAAATTATCGCGACTACTTCGCCATATTACAATGCTGATTTTGTATTGAACTTTTTACGAAAGCATGATTTAGGACTGTTTATTCGAATTGATTATGCTGAAATTTCCAGAGATGAAGAGAATTACATAAGGGAACTGCAAGATTTCATAAAGCATTGCTTGAATGTATATGGGGCTTCATATATTGAGAAATGGTACTTTATGTTTTATGAGCCATCTGCAACAGCTGTCCGTGTCAGTGAGCTTGAGCGTGTTTATTTGAAATTATATCGTTCACTTAAAGCGCTAGTTCCAAAAGTCAGAGTAGGAGCCTTTCTGCCATTTTCTTATAAGGATGAAAAAACGTACAGGAATCATACATGGTTAGTGGAGAAAAAAGTGCCACTCGATTTCTATGGCTATGAAGCAAATCAAAATGAAATAATCGATTTTGAAGAGCTGGGAGATGATCGATTTACGCTGGCGGAAGGGTATATAAAGGAAAAAACAGTTAAACTAAAAACGTATTTAAGAAAGCATGGGAAGAATCAGCCGATTAGCTTAATTAGCTGGAACACCCTTTCAGGGAATACAAGATTTACAAATGGAACTTTTTTTCGAGGTGCACTAGTGTTAAAAAATGCCTTGGACTTAGCTGATGAGGTAGATTCAATTGGTTTTTGGATTAATACAGAGCAGCATGAGAAATCGGGTCGTGACAGGAAAATTAGGATGGAAGGTCTGGAGCTTTTTCACTTTTTCAGCGGCAAACGTCCTGCGTATTTTGCGATGCAGTTTTTTGACAGATTAAATGGTGAAATTATTGCACGCGGGTCAGAGTATATTATGACGAAAAACGATCGTGGCTATCAGCTCGTATTAATGAATATTAATAATGTAAATCCGCATTTTACAATCGAGGAAACATTCCTGAAAAAATTAAATAAGGAAGTGAGAGTAACGATTTCTGGTATGGAACCCGGCGAATATCAAATTCGCAAGCGGGTTTTTGATAAAGATTTTGGGGCGCTCTATACAAAATGGTGGGATTTAAACAGTAAATATGGAATGGACGAAGAGGTTATTAATTATATAAATGAAACGAGTAAACCATCACTTGAATTATTTGATCAGATAATTGATGGTGATTGGACGATGTATGCATACATGTCATTAAATGCAATTCATTTCTTTGATATACGCAGAGCTTTTTAATAAATTTCAATAAAGTACTCTAAATGATAATAGTAAAAAAATAACCGCTATTTTTTTACTATTATTTTCGCATGTGAAATAATGAACATTATTTACAGCCTATTATAGTAAAAAATGACTTATTCCTGATAGGGGATTTACTTATACTAGAAGTGTAGTAAAAATGAGCTCACTGAAACACTACAGGCATTATTATCCAGTTATGAGTTGTTTGAGAAAGGTAACAATAAGGTTTATCGAGCAGTAATGGCAAGGAATGAAATTTAACATTATAGCTGAATTAAATTTTAAAAGGAGAGGTTGTGCAATGGATACAGCTTACAAAGGCACCAACAAAATGATTATTGGTATCGTGTTTGGGGTTATTACATTTTGGCTATTTGCTCAGTCAATGGTTAATATTGTACCTGCAGTCCAATCTGATTTAGGTGTTTCATTAAGTACCATTAACGTAGCAATTAGTTTGACCGCTTTATTCTCTGGAATGTTTATTGTAGTGGCTGGTGGTTTAGCGGACCGAATTGGACGAAAAAAAATTACGTATGCTGGTTTAATTCTTAGTATTATTGGATCTTTATTACTTGTTTTAGCAAATGGTTCTATACTTTTAATTTTAGGACGTATTTTCCAGGGATTATCAGCAGCGGCAATTATGCCTGCAACGATAGCTTTAGTAAAGGAATATTTTGAAGGTGAAGATCGTCAACGTGCACTTAGCTATTGGTCAATAGGTTCCTGGGGCGGTTCCGGTTTCTGTTCCTTCTTTGGTGGTGCAATCGCTACATCAATGGGATGGAAATGGATCTTTATCTTCTCGATTGTATTCGCCCTTTTGGCAATGTGGCTGATTAAAGATACACCTGAAAGCAAGGCGGAAACAACAGGTTCATTTAAATTTGATTTTGGTGGTTTAGGAATATTTATTGTTACAATGCTTGCTTTAAATGTATTTATTACACAAGGTGCAAGCTTTGGTTGGACAAGTTTCCTAACGATAGCACTTGCGGCAATTACCGTTATTGGTGTTATTGCATTTATCAAGTATGAAGCGAAACGTGATAATGCATTAATTGATTTTAAGATGTTTAAAAGCAAAGCATATACAGGTGCAACAATTTCTAACTTTTTATTAAATGCGGTAGCTGGTACATTAGTGGTTGCAAACACCTACGTACAGGTAGGCAGAGGGTTTTCGGCGTTTCAATCAGGTATGCTTTCAATTGGTTACCTTGTAGCGGTTCTTGGTATGATCCGAGTCGGTGAAAAAATTATGCAAAAGACTGGTGCAAGAAAGCCGATGGTTTGGGGAACATTTTTAACATTAATTGGTGTAGGTGTGATGGGACTTACCTTCTTGCCTGATTTAATGTATACAATTGTTGTATTCATTGGATTTATTCTTTTTGGATTAGGGTTAGGAATGTATGCAACACCATCAACAGATACAGCTGTAACCTTTGCTCCAGCAAATAAAGTGGGAGAAGCTTCCGGAGTTTATAAAATGGCAAGCTCTCTCGGTAATGCATTCGGAGTAGCGATTTCAGCAACAGTATATAGTGCAATCACAGCAATAAGCAGTGTAGAGGTAGCAGCATCTTCTGGGATTATCGTGAATGTAATCTTTGCGATATTGTCCTTGATTTCAATTATTATGTTAGTACCTAGAGAAGCAGGGGAACATGAAGATGATCCTATAAACACATCAAATGTTCACCCGGCCGGGGTAAAACATTAATAGTTGAATAATATAAAAGGAGGCAGTTGTAATGAGAAGTAAATTGATGGAAATGTTAGAAGCACGGAAAGATGAAATGATTGAAATTCGTCGTTACTTGCATGAAAATCCAGAGCTTTCATTTGAAGAGGAAAAAACTGCTCAATATATTGCCGACTTTTACAATGGTAAAGATGTAAAAGTGGAAACAAATGTTGGTAACGGCCACGGAATCATTGTAACAATTGTCGGTGGAAAACCAGGAAAAACAATCGGATTAAGAGCGGACTTTGATGCCCTTCCAATTACGGAAGAGGCGGATGTCCCTTTTAAATCCAAAAATGAAGGGGTTATGCATGCGTGCGGTCATGATGCCCATACAGCATACTTGCTTGTTCTAGCTGATTGTTTAATCCAGCTTAAAGAAGAGTTAAACGGTACGATTAAAATAATTCATCAGCATGCAGAGGAGGTTCCGCCGGGTGGAGCGAAAAGCATTGTGGAATCCGGTAAGCTAGATGACTTAGATGCAATTTTTGGTATTCATGTACTTCCGATGGATCCTGCTGGAGTCGTCGGGTACCGCAGTGGATATGCATTTAATGGCAGATCTTACTTTAAGTTGAAAATTCAAGGTACTGGAGGACATGGCTCATCACCACATACCGCAAATGACTCTATTGTCGCAGGTGCTCATTTTGTAACAGTGGTCCAAACTATTATAAGTCGCCGTTTAAACCCGATGGACCCTGGTGTTGTAACGATTGGATCCTTTGATGGAAAAGGAACATTTAATGTCATTAAAGACAGCGTGGAGCTTGAGGGTGACATTCGGTACATGAGCACGGAAAGTCAAAAAATTATTGAGACGGAGTTTAAGCGGATTGTAAAAGGGATTGAAGCAGAATTTGGAGTAGAATGTACCCTGGAATACAAAGCAGATTATCCGCCATTGTACAACACTCCGGAGTTTACACAGCTGGTAGCAGAAAGCTTGAATAACGCGAACGATAAAGATATTAAAGAGGTAAAACAATATCCACCTCTTGCACCGTCAGAGGACTTTGCTTACTATTTGGAAAAAATACCTGGCAGTTACTTTTTTATCGGATGTACACCAAAAGGCGTAGAAAAGCCTTACTTTAATCACCATCCGAAATTTGATATCGATGAGGACGCCATTCTTGTCGCTGCTAAAGCGGTCGGTCATGTGGTATGCAGTTATTTTGAAAAAAATGAATAACGTAAAGAGCTCCAATGCATATGTGTGTTGGAGTTCTTTCTTTCATTTGGCTGCCTCATAAGCGTTTGCTCCTGGTAGGATAGTAGCGGTTTTGACAACAAAGAAATAGAGGTGTATAATATACGCCTGTATCAAATAAAATTTTGAGGTGAACAATGTGAAGAAATTAATATCTACTAAGATGGGATTCTTCGCTATCGCTGTATTCCTATTTTGGATAAAAACGTATGTTATATATAAACTTGAATTTAATCTTGGTGTCAGTGGCACGATGCAAGAGTTTCTATTATTCTTAAATCCGTTAAGTACCGGATTAATATTTTTAGGAATCGCACTCTTTGCTTCTGGCAGAAAAGCAGGAATATGGATTATCATATTAGATGTGCTTCTAGCCTTCATCTTGTACGCGAATGTAGTCTACTACCGCTTTAACAGTGATTTTATTACAATTGCGACAATGATGCAGACAAGTAACTTTAGTAGTTTAGGCGGCAGTATTGCAAGTTTAGTAGAATGGCGCGATATTATTTATGCATTCGACTTAGTTCTATTAATCGGGTTGTATTGGAAAAATCGTACGAATTGGTCAATGGAACGAATGAAAATTCGCAAACCATTAATGGTACTAATGGCTGGTGTCATGGCTTTTGTTATTAATCTAGGATTAGCAGAGGCAGATCGTCCGCAACTATTAGAGCGTACATTTGACCGCAACTATTTAGTAAAGTACTTGGGTGCATATAATTTTATGGTTTATGATGCAATCCAAAGCTTTGAGTCATCGACACAACGTGTGTTGGCAGATAGCAGTGATATTACAGAAGTTGAAAACTATACGAAAAGTAAATATGCAGAACCAAATGAAGCTTACTTTGGAAAAGGCGAAGGAAAGAACATTATTAAAATCCATCTTGAGTCCTTCCAATCCTTTTTGATAGACTTTGAGTTACATGGGGAAGAGGTTACACCATTTTTAAATTCCCTGGTACATGAACAAGAGCAAGGATTCACGTATTTTGATAACTTTTTCCACCAAACAGAGCAAGGAAAAACGGCTGATGCAGAGCTGATTATGGATACATCACTCTATGGCTTGCCGCAGGGCGCTGCTTTTGTAACACGCGGGAAAAATACGTATCAGGGATTACCGGCAATTCTGGACCAAGAACAGGACTATACGAGCGCGGTATTCCATGGGGATGGTAAATCGTTCTGGAACCGTGATGAAGTGTATAAGCATCTTGGGGTAACAGATTTCTATTATGATATCTTTTATGATATGAGTCAGGATCAAGTAATCAACTATGGATTAAAAGATAAGCCATTCTTTGAAGAATCCATGCCATTATTAGAAGAAATGGAACAGCCGTTTTATGCGCATATGATGACATTAACACACCATCATCCATATTTGATTGATGAAGAGGATGCAACGATTGCGCCTGCTGAAACAGGGGATCGTTCGGTAGACCGTTACTTCCAAACTGCACGTTATTTGGATGAATCATTAGAACAGTTCTTTAATGATTTGAAGGAATCTGATCTTTACGAGGATTCAATTATTATGATTTATGGAGACCACTATGGTATCTCAGATAATCATAACCGTGCAATGTCGGAAATTCTTGGTGAAGAAATTACACCATTGAAAAACGCAGAGCTTCAGCGTGTGCCATTTATGATCAAAGTTCCTGGTGTTGAGGGACAAGGTACAAATCATACGTATTCAGGTCAAGTTGATGTAATGCCAACGCTTCTGCACATTTTAGGAATTGATGCGCGAGACTATATTCTTTTTGGTACCGATATGTTTTCTAAGGATCATAAAGATTATGTGCCATTCAGAAATGGCGGATATATGACAGAAGAATATAGCCTGGTAAATGGTGTTTATTACGATAATGAAACAAAAGAAGTTATTGAAGAACCAACAGAAGAGATGGAGAAATTAAGTGAAACAGTTCTTCATGAACTAGAGCTTTCAGACCGTGTATTAAACGGAGATCTACTTCGTTATTACACACCAAATGATGAGTGGAAGCCAGTAGATCCTGCTGAGTATGACTATAATTATAATTTGGATGACAGTGAAGAAGCGGAATAAGAGAAACGGCACTGACGGAGACGTCGGTGCTGTTTTTGTGTAAAGTGAATCTTCATGAAGCACTAGAATTCCATTCCTCGCAATTTTAGTCTTTCACTAATTAAAGATATTATATTCTGTTATTGCGCGATAAAGTCTAAATTAATGAAGTAAAATATGAAGAAGAAGGTGAACTTCATTTGGGACAAATGTTTCGGAGATTTTTAGTGTGGTTTTTGGCATTATTTGTATTGAATACCATCATTAATGTAATTTTCAAATCCTCTCTATACCTAACAACTGCTTTTTCCATAGCTTTAGGTGTATCAGCAGGTATAGTACTAGCAGGGAAATGGGCAGAAAATAGGTTGAACAGATAAGAAAGCATGCCAGGTTTATAGCCAAGCATGCTCTTATCAATTTAGTCCGCTTTTTCCAGCTCACGTTTTCTTTTTAAAAGCGCTTGAAATTCCTGGTCCAATGCTTCAGATGGCTCGAGACTAAGCTTGCTCAGGACTTCCGTTAGCTTTGTTTCAATGACAAGTAATTCTTCTTCTCTTGAATCTGCTGCTTGTTTTGGAACGTAATTTTTATATGCCTCATAGCTTCCTTCAAAAAACGTAATTTCTTGCTTTTCAATTGCTAAAATGTGGTCAGCGATATGCTCGATAAAACGTCGATCATGAGAAACGACGAGTATCGTACCTTCGTAATCTGATAAAAGATCTTCTAATGCTTCTACCGCTTCAATGTCGAGATAGTTCGTCGGCTCATCTAAAACAAGGGTATTTATATTGCTGACAAATAGTTTTGCAAAAGCTACTTTAACGCGCTCCCCGCCGCTTAATACTTCTACCTTTTTATACACATCATCCCGATAAAAATGTAACCTTGCAAGTACAGTGCGGATGAAGGTTTCATCCTGGACAGAGGTTAAGCGAACGTTTTCCAGAATGGTGTCTGCTGTATCGAGAACATCAAGGTTCTGACTGAAATAGCCAACCCGGGCAGCGGGTGATATTGTAAGGCCATCTGCATTGTTTATTATTTTCTTTAGCAGTGTTGTTTTACCAGCACCGTTTTTGCCAATGACCGCTATTTTTTGACCGCCGCGGATATAAAAGCTTGCTGGTTTCCAAAGCATGCGATTTGCAACATTTCCAGCTAGCTCCTCTGCACGGATAATAATCTGACCTGTGAAAGCTCCCTGATTCGGTAAATTCATTTTAATGGCAGGCATTTCTTTTACCTTCTCTACTTTTTCAAGCTTTTCTAATCGCGTTTCAATCGACTTTGCTGTTTTTTGCAGCTTCTTTTGCTTTTTTGCAAAGTATGGTTTTGCACCAGTAATTTTTGCCTCAGATGCGCTGACATGCTCCGGCTTTTTCGTTGCTCGTTGTGCTTTTTGCTCCTTTAACTCGAGTGCATTCTCCAACTGCTTTTTCTTTCGTTGATATTGTTCATATGCATTTTCTTGCTGTCTGATTGCCAGTTCCTTTTGAGCAATATAATCCGAATAATTCCCTTTATACACATTGATTTTCTTGTTATCAATTTCCCAAATTGTTGTACACAGTGTATCTAAGAAGCTACGGTCATGTGACACAATGACAATAGCTCCTTGCCATCTTTGTAATTGCTTTTCCAAGCCTTCAATATGCTCCGTATCCAAGTTGGTTGTTGGTTCATCAGCAAGTAAAAGGCCAGCTTGTGTTGCCAGCGATTGGTTAATATATTCCTGTGTAACCTCACCGCCACTTTTGGTTGTATTTGTATTTTTTAATTGGGGGAGCAATTCACAGGTTGTTTGCCGACTGATTATACCTTTTTCTGGTCGCTGCTTTCCTGCAAGTATCTCTAGCAAACTTGTCTTCCCACTGCCATTTCTGCCAACAAGCCCAATTCGATCTTTATTCTGGATTGCTAAATGATCCGCTGCAAAGAGTAAACGATCTTTAACTTCATATTTAAGTCCGCTTAATTCCATTATGACCATACCTATCATCTCCGTTCTTTTATGTGGAGACCAAAAAAAGCCTCCGATTCTTTTCAGAATAGGAGGCAGAGGTGTACAGGAAAAAAGAGAGACTACTCCCTTTAACTGGAACACAAAGATCTACAATCCTATCCTGAAAAAATCGGTGAAATGCATGACAAAAGAGCAGATAAATCCGCTGATGTTGACATACTGTTCACTTGAATGTTTTCGAAAAAATAGGATTAGTACTTCATGTCCTCTTTGTTCACCCTTCCGTCTTAAGTTGATTTTATTATAAACGAATAGAATGCTTTGATGCAACCCCTGCTTTTCGCCATTTGTAGAAAGTCCGTCACAAAAACAGCTGTTAACTTTGATAAAATTAACATGCTGAGGACAGGAGGGGCCTAAAATGGAAAAAGTAATCCGAAAGCAAGAGGCAGATACATTCATTGAAAATTTATATAGAGAGCTTGGCAAAACATCAGAAAAAATTGCTGAGAGACTGAGTCAAATTCACGAAGAGCTGGATGAAAAAGGGTACTATGAGCATACATATGAAGAGCTGTCTTATGGTGCAAAGCTTGCATGGCGTAACTCGAATCGTTGTATTGGCAGACTGTTTTGGGAAAGGCTGGAGGTAATAGATGCAAGGCATGCTGCACGTAGTGAGGAAGTATTTACTTATTTGCTTCACCATATAAGGAATGCAACCAATCATGGGAAAATCAAACCGATGATAACGATATTCCAGGCCGAAATCCATGGGTATAGACGGGTGAAGATTTGGAATCACCAATTACTTCGCTATGCTGGATATGAAACGGAAAATGGGATAGTAGGAGATCCAGCTTCTGTAGCTTTTACGAAGGAATGCTTGAGGCTTGGCTGGGCTGGTGAAGGGACTTCATTTGATTTGCTTCCACTCGTTGTTCAAATCGGAGATCATGATCCCGAGTTTTTGGAAATACCAAAGGAATATGTAATGGAGGTACCAATTGAGCATCCTGATTTTTCGCTGTTCGGGGATTTAGCGGTGAAGTGGTATGCAGTACCAATTATTTCGGATATGCGTCTTGAAATCGGTGGGATTGACTATGTAACAGCTCCGTTTAATGGCTGGTATATGGGGACGGAAATAGGAGCGAGGAACCTGGCAGACGAAACGCGATATAATTTGCTTCCTTCAGCAGCGAAACAGATGGGATTAGAAACAAAACATGAAAGCAATTTATGGAAGGATCGTGCACTTGTAGAGTTAAATGCTGCTGTATTAGATTCCTTTAAAAAATATGGAGTATCTATTGTCGATCATCATACGGCTGCAAAGCAATTTAAAGTTTTTGAAAATCGGGAACAGAAAGCAGATCGTAAGGTCACTGGAAATTGGACATGGCTGATTCCACCGTTGTCACCAGCGGCAACTCATATCTTCCATAAGCCTTACGATAACCATATTCAAAAGCCGAATTATTTTTATCAAAAGAATTACTATGCGTAATCAAAAAGAAAGGCATGCTCCAACCGGACCATGCCTTTCACTTCCCCTAAAAAAGGGGACCACGCGGAAAATTAAATTCATCTTTTCCAAACTGTTCTTTCTGACGAAAATTTTACAACCCGTCATTGCAGTTTGGTCTAACTGACTGTATTTATTACTTTAGAGACCGTTGGAAGAGCCTTCCAATCTGATTCTCCAGAATTCAGTCAGTTTACCAGTTGCACTTTCACAAAAAACTACTTACTGTTTTGAAAAACTAACTGTGAAATGGAACTCAAATCTTAAAGCTCCTGACGAGTCAAGCGTTCGCCAGTAAAGTAAATTTTCCGCCAAGGCTGTGCATTTCCTCATTGGAATTTATCTGTAAACAAGTTGGAAAATGAAGTGGTTACATTTTCACAAGTCGTTTGCAATAATCCTTCCAATGCAGTTCGCCTTGTACTATTTGTATTCCCGTATGTATATGAAGTAAACCTATTTCAGTTATTTTTTAAAGTAAATTTATCATTGCAGCTGGAGTTCATACTAATTTGCCCAGTTGCTATCTATATGAAATAATTATTTAAAAAGCAAGGAAGTCCTTTACATAAGGAAAAAATTCTTATATAGTAAAGATACCTAATAATTCTAGGTAGGTGAGAAAATGTTTAATCGCGAACTTGTAAAAGGGAGTACATCCTTGCTTGTGCTACAGCTTTTAAATGAACGGGACATGTATGGATACGAGCTTGTAAAGGAAATGGATCGTCGTAGTGAAAACCATTTGCAAATGAAGGAAGGTACGCTCTACCCAGCACTTCATAAGATGGAAAAGCAAGCGTACATTGAATGTTATTGGCAAAACCAAGAAAAGGGACCAGCTCGTAAATATTATCGTATTACAGAGCAAGGGAAAGAAATCCTTGCAGAAAGAACGTCGGAATGGCATCGATATGTTCAAGTGATGAACAACCTGATTGGGAGAAACGAGTCATGACCGAAGGGGAACAACATTTTTTAAATGAATTAGAGCAAGAGATTGGGCGTCATCCTGATAAGGAAGAGATTATAGCAGAATATCGCCTGCACGTATTTGACCTGCTCCAGGAGCAAGCGACCGATGAAGCAAAAGTATATGATGAATTGGTACATAGACTCGGTTCGCCAAAGGAGATTGCAGCACTATGGAAGCAGGAATCAGCCGTAACGCCTAAGAAAACGCAGCAATTATTTGTGTTTTGCAATATTGCCATTTTCACTTTTGGGGTGCTGCTTACAATTGGCTATAACGCATTTGATTGGTACTGGCTGGAAAGCTTATGGGCAGGCCTGACAAATGCTACCTCTATTATTATACTTATTTATGGATTCTTTTGGGCGTTGCTTGGCTATGAAATAGGCAGAGAGTTTGGTCCACGTGGTCATAAATTGTTGAAGAAGACATTTTTGTTTTCTGTCATACCTAATTTGATCTTAATGTATTTAATTGTTTTTAAGCTTATTCCACTTCAGTGGTTTCAACCGTTGTTGAGTACGCCGTTTATTATTGTTTGCATTCTTTGTACGGTCGTATTGTACCCAATAAGCTGGCTTGGGTATCGGTGGGGAAGGAAAGCTTCGATATGAAATGGGCTGAAGCCGAGTAATGCATTCAGTCCTGATTCGTTATTATTTTTTTGGCTATATACATAGTAATTCTATGTATATAGCTATACAATGTATTGGAGGGATATGGATGGATGTTCAAGTGACGAAAAGAGATTGGTTTTTTTTGATTGTATGTATAGGACTTGGAATACTTGCAGAACTGAGTTTTTTCCATGGAGAAATTGGCTTGTCATACCTTGTTTTCATCGCAGTGTTTTATACTGTGTTTTTCATAAGGATCAGCATACCGTTTCAGCGTCGCAGAATTGGTTTGATGCTTATGGCTGCTGTTTGGCTGCTGGCAGGGAGTTATCTTTTTTATAGCAGTACCTTATTTTACGCTTTAAATTTAGTGGTGATACCTGCTCTCGTTTTCTTTCATCTGATTATGATCACGAGTCAGAACAAGATTGTCTGGAGTAAACCTGCGTTTTTAATCTTATTTATAATGAAATTAAAAGAAGCAATTCAATATAGCGCGAAATTTTGTAGAAGAACAGTTAAACCAATGAACGAAGAAGCAGGCAAAACAATAAAACGTATTGTAATTGGTTTGATAACAGGTATTCCATTATTGTTGGTTATTATTGGACTGTTAATGTCAGCGGATAAAGTATTTCAGGATATGATTCTAAAATTGCCGTCGTTTATTATACGATTTAATTTTACGGAGGAGCTGTTCCATCTGATCATTGTCATCGGTCTTTCTCTCTTATTCTTCGGTATTTTTCAAGTACTGCCTAGAAGAACTGAGATAGAAACGAATAATGTGATGAATCCGGAAAAAAAGCATATATATTGGGATAGTGTTATTGTGGTAACAATCTTAGCGATGTTAAATTTGGTCTACGCCATATTTGTAGCTATACAGTTTGCGTATTTTTTCGGTGGGGGATTACAGGCCGAACTTACTTATGCAGAATATGCGAGAAAAGGATTCTTTGAATTGCTGCTCGTAACGCTGATTAATTGGACATTGCTGATTTTTGTTTTGAAACGCGTAAATACCCGCAATAAAGCTATGAAGCTCACATTAAAGATACTCAATTCCTTGCTCATTATAGTGAGTGGTATAATGCTTGTTTCTGCATTTAGGCGATTAAGTATGTATGAAGCTGCTTATGGGTTTACTGTGGACCGAATTTTGGCGCATGCTTTTATGATCTTTCTTATGGTGATTTTTGCATATACCTTTATTCGGGTATGGGTCGAACGGTTAGCGATATTACATTTCTATCTCATCACGAGTTTATTATTTTATGTCGTGTTAAATGTTATCCATATCGAACAACTTATTGTTACAAATAATTTAGAACGCTATGAACAAACGGAAAAGATTGATATTTATTATTTGAGCACCTTATCATATACCGGAATAGAAGGGCTAATCGAACTCTATAAAATAGAGCCTGATTATCCAGAGCTGCAACGTTTGCTGAGAATCGAACAACGAAAACTAGTAATGGAACAGCCGGAATCCTGGCAATCATTTAATTTTAAGAAGCAAGAAGTAATTGAAAAAATCCAACGTTTGGATTTAGAAGTATAGGGAGGTTTAGCACAGTGCAAAAAGTAATACCAAAGCATGTTGCTATTATCATGGATGGAAATGGAAGGTGGGGGAAGAAAAAAGGCCTGACAAGAAGTCAAGGTCATTATGCAGGCGCTCAGGCAATGGAGCGAATGATTGATGCCAGTATTGAATTAGGCATCCAAATCCTCACACTTTATGCATTTTCTTCAGAAAATTGGAGGCGGCCAAAGGATGAGGTTAATTACCTCATGCGATTACCAGTAAAGTTTCTCAAAAAAAAGCTGCCAGAATTTATGAAAAGAGATATTAAAATACTTGTTTCAGGTAACATAGAAGCTCTTCCGAAAGCCACAAGAGGGGCGCTGGATGATTCTGTTGAAGCCACCCAAAATAATACTGGCTTGATAGTGAACTTTGCTTTCAATTATGGAGGGAGAGATGATATCCTTCAAGCTGTTCATAAAGTTATTTATGAGGTTCAGCACAATCATGTGGAATTAGAAAAGTTAGACGAATCGCTGTTCCAGCGGTTTTTATATACGAAGGAACTGCCAGATCCAGAATTAGTCATACGTACAGGCGGAGAGAAGCGGATGAGTAATTTCCTGTTATGGCAATGCTCGGCATCAGAGCTATACTTTAGTGATATGTACTTTCCAGATGTAGATAAGCAATTATTAGAGGATGCGATTGGTACGTTGCAGAAAAGCTGCTCTTTCGTTGAAAACATCCCCAAAACAGTGTAATGTTTTGGGGATGTTTATTTTAAATGACTTATATTTTTAGCGGAACCATACTAAAGGTCGGTTCCATGATATTTATAAGCTTTTCATCTGCATAAAAATCTGCAAGCTTTCCTTTGTATACGAGCTGAAAATTGCCTGTTTCCTGAATATCGTGAGGAGTTATTAAAGATACTGGCTTCGGGAAATCAAGAATATCACATTCCTTTAAAACAGATGCAACAAATTGCGAACAAAAAAATGCCTTTTCTCTGTTAATAGGCTTGTTTAAAATAACCCCAAATAAACCTAAGAAATTATAGCGATATTGCTCTTTTTCAGCTTCTATCTTTTGTAGAAATGCATTAATTTTTTGAAGCTGATCTTCATTAACTGTGCAGCTATAAATAGCTGCACTTGCATGCTTGAATAGACCTGATCGCATATTTTCCTGAACAAATCCACCAATGAAAGGGTTTCGAGGTTTTTTCCTGCCGAAACTATATGCATTTACTAACTGGGGATCAAAGGAAATGGATGCGTGGTTATATGGTTTTTTGGTATATGATTTTATTAATCTAGTAAAAACAGTTCCTGTATCGGTTAAAAGTATAAATAAATTCTTTTCGTTCATTATTAATCGCCCCTAAATTCATCATGAAACATTCAACTGCTGCCATCTTATAGACGAAATAAGCTATACATAAGTTTCACTTTTTATTGTTAATCTTTCTTAATAGTAATGCAGAATAGATAATTTCATAAGCAGCTTGAGAAATATTTCATCCTAGGTCTGAAGACGTATATACTTTAAATCCAATGCAGTGAACATAAACACGCCAAAGGCGAGCAGTTCTTCTGTAAAATTGAAATGTGCTCCCAGTAAAGGAATAATCCTTGTTCAATTGACATATGTATGTTAGAGTTGTAGATACTATAAACAGAAATGGAGGTTTTCCTTGTGGCAACTATCAGACTTCGAATCCGAGGATTGAACAATTAATTGAATATGTTCAGCTCTGCCTGTGCGCAGAGTAAATGGGATTGGTCTGCCTTTTCATAAGGAAAACTTTTATATGAGGTTGTTCAAAAGGTCCGGTAAAAATGACGCTTTGAGAGCAAATGACCTTCGACTAACTACCTTCACGTCCTGTGTCGAACGTCGAAGTCACCACATCCTGTGGAAGCCCGGTACGGGGAGCTACGCCGCTTCGAACTTCTTGGTCCTTTTTATCCTCCTTTTGACCACATATTATATACGGTTTTTTATACAGAAAAGAAGGGGAGTAGTCTACCTTCTTTTTTGCTGTCCAAAAAATGGCTGCTTTCGCAATTAGAAAATTAAATATCCCATTATAAAGCACAGGCAGGAGTCTATGCTTTATTAAAATTGGAGGAAATTAAATGAATAAAAAAGCAATATTAGTTGGCGTCAATACGTCAAAGCAAGAAGAAGAGTTTGCTTATTCCATGGAAGAATTGGGGAATTTAGCGGAAGCTTGTCATATTGATACGGTTGAGGAAATGAGGCAGAATTTGAATCGAATCAACCAAGGCTACTATCTTGGAACAGGTAAAATGGATGAATTGAAAGAAATGGTTGAAGCAGAGGAAGCCGATATGCTTATCTTTGATGATGAATTATCCCCTTCACAAATTCGGAATATTGAGGAAGCAACGGAATGTCAGGTTGTTGACCGCACGATGCTGATTCTGGAAATTTTTGCGAACCGGGCTAAAACGAGGGAATCCAAGCTTCAAGTTGAAGTAGCTCGCCTTAAATATATGCTGCCGCGATTAATTGGCAGCCGTGAATCACTTGGTCGTCAAGGCGGTGGATCTGGCTTGATTAATCGTGGGTCTGGTGAAACAAAACTGGAGACGGACCGTCGTAAAATTGAAGAACAAATCGCTAAATTAAACCGCGAGCTGGAAAACCTCGTTAATCAACGGAAAACACAGCGGAAACAGCGTGAAAAAAATGATGTACCTGTCGTCTCGCTTGTTGGCTATACAAATGCAGGAAAATCAACAACAATGAATGCTGTATTAGATATTTATCAGACGGGAACAGATAAACAAGTATTTGAAAAAGATATGCTCTTTGCAACGTTAGAAACCTCGGTACGAAAGGTTGAGCTGGAAACGAATCAAACCTTTCTGCTAACGGATACGGTAGGATTTATTAATAAGCTTCCACATCATCTTGTAAAAGCATTTCGCTCTACATTGGAAGAAGTTATAGAAGCTAATCTTCTGATTCATGTATTGGATATATCGAATCCGAATTATAAAGAGCATTGCAGGCTAACGAATGAAATTTTAACTGCAATTGGAGTTACAGATATACCGATGATCTATGCCTATAATAAAGCCGATCAAACGGAAATGAATTATCCAGTAGTTGAGAACAATCACATTTATTTGTCTGCCAAAAAGCGTACCGGTATTCGTGAATTACTCGATTTGATTAAAGTGAATGTTTTTAAAGACTATGTGATTTGTGAGTTGTTAATACCTTATTCTGAAGGACAGATTGTATCCTATCTAAATGACCAAGCAAATATTCTTGAGGAAGTGTTTGAAGAAAAGGGAACTAGGTTAAGAGTAGAATGTAAGCCTTCAGATGCAGAAAGATTTCAGCAATATCAAATCGATGAGGATAAATAATAAGAATTAAAATGAGAAAGTGGTGAATCACATGACATTAACAAACACACAAGTAGTTGATAAAGCAAGAGCGCATGGACTCTATATCACACCGGAATCTTTGAAGTACAATGAATCGGGCCTTGACTTTCAAGTGGTATTCGCAACAGATGAAAAGGGAGACCATTGGGTATTGCGCTTTCCGAGACGTAGTGATGTCATCCCATCTGCCAAACAAGAAAAGCAAATACTTGATTTAGTCGTACCTGAGATTGCTTTTCAAGCGCCGAAATGGGAGATTTTTTCCGATGAATTAATTGCTTATAAACTTTTAATTGGAATACCAGCAGGAACGATTGATCCAGAAAAGAAAGCATATGTATGGGAGCTCGATGAGAAAAATCTGCCTGAAGCGTACGTAGAAACATTAGGGAAGGCTATGGCTGAATTGCATCAAATAAATCATGAAAAGGTTAAAAAAGCAGGTTTAACGGTGCAAACAGCGGAAGAAATTAGAGATGTAATGCGTGAGAGAATGGGAAAAGTAAAGGCAACATTTGGAGTGAGTCAACCGCTTTGGGACCGTTGGCAAAAATGGCTTTCGAATGACTCGATCTGGCCGCAGCAAACTGCTTTCATCCATGGTGATTTGCACCCTGGGCATATTTTAATTGATGAAGAAGCTCGTGTGACTGGGTTTATTGACTGGACCGAGGCAAAAGTGGATGATCCAGCAACCGATTTCGTATCCCACTTAATGGCGTTTGGTGAGGATTCGCTTAAACAATTGATTGATGCATATGAACGCGCTGGTGGAAATGTTTGGCCAAATTTGTTTGACCATGTGGTCGAGCTTCAAGCAGCATATCCAGTTGGAATCGCTGAGTTTGCAGAGAAATCAGGTTTAGACGATATGATGGAAATGGCGAAGCAGTCGCTCGGAGTAGGCGATGAATAAAAAGAAACAAGGAAATATGTCCCCGCTAGTTTATACTGGCGGGGACTTTTCTGCATTCAGACAGAAGCTAATGTAATTATCTGTCATGAAATTCCTCCAGCTTCTGTTTGAAAATCTCCCTAAACATCTCTCTATCCTCATGGGTAAAAGCTTTCGGTCCTTTTGTACGTTGCCCACTTTTTCTCGCCATGGCACTTAAGTATCTCGTTTGCAGGAGCTGATCAATATTGTCATTCGTATAGACAAATCCTTTATGGTGCAACACAATACATCCTTTTGCAAGGCCAAGTGATGCTAATCCATAGTCCTGAGTAACGATGAAGTCGCCTCTTTCTGCAAGCTTCATAATGCGGTAGTCAGCTGCATCTGCACCTGAATCAACATAAATGGTTTCCACACCAGTGGGATTTTCAGCACGGGAAAAATGCGACAGGCTTGTGACTAAAATAACTGGAATTTTAAATATACCAGCCTCTTTCATAATGACATCCTTTACTGGGCATGCATCTGCATCAACATATATTTTCATTTTTTTCGCTCCTTAATTGATTGTGATAATAAGCGGATATCCTGTATTTGTCAACTAAAATATAATTTATTTTTTATAATAATATGCACTTTACAATAGTGTGCGACGTACACTATAATGAGTTTAGGAGTTGATAACATGAGCGATGAAAAAGAACACTTAGATAAATTAATGCAGGAATTGCGCCGGGGGACGATTACGATTGGGGTATTAAGTCAGCTTTCAAATCCTCAATATGGATACTCTCTCGTCACAATGCTCGCAGAGAAGGGAATTCAAGTTGAACCAGGGACATTATATCCATTGCTAAGAAGGCTGGAAAAACAAGGGTTGCTTGATAGTAAATGGGATACGAATGAAGCTAGACCACGTAAGTATTATCTGTTAAGTGAAACTGGGAAAAATGTGTATGATTTGCTTGTCGTTGAATGGAAAAACATCGTTGAAAGCTTGAATCATGTAATTGAAAATAAAGGAGATGGTGAAAATGGAGATGATTGATCGGTATATCTATGCGGTGACGCAAAAATTACGGCAGGAACAAAGGGAGGATATCGCAAAAGAACTGCGTGGTTTAATTGAAGATATGCTGGAGGAACGTGTTGGAAGTAGAGACATTAGCGATAAAGATGTTGAGGAGGTTCTACTGGAATTAGGAACCCCAAGAAAATTGGCAGATAAATACCGTGGCGCAAAAAAGTATCTAATTGGACCAGAGCTTTTTGATTCCTATTTGATTGTCTTGAAAATTGTACTTGTTACAGTTGCCTCAATATTAGGCGTGATATTTGTTGTGCAAACCATACTCGATCCTGTTTTGATACTCGATCATTTTGTTGATTTAATTGTATCGACTGTAACTGGAATTCCGATGGCTTTTGCCTGGACGACATTTGGCTTTGCACTGCCGGAGTATCTCGGTGCCTATCAAGCGAAGGATATCCAAATTGATACGGAATGGAAACCATCTGACTTGCCGCCTATACCAGATGAAAAACGACAAATTAAACGTGGAGAATCAATTGCCGGAATTATTTTTTACGCTATATTTATCGTCATTTTGGCATTTTCAAGTGATTATTTTGGTGTATGGGTATTTCATGATGGCTTTTCAGGAGTTGTTCCATTTCTAAATGAAAGAACATATGGTATGTATTTATTGTTTATCCTGCTTATATTTGGCTTTGGCATTATCAAAGAGTGTCTGAAGCTTGTCTCTGGAAAATGGACATATAAGCTAGCAGGGTATACGTTGATATTGAATGCAATCTCTATGGCTGTCATTTTGCTTATGGTTAGTGGACCCACCTTCTGGAACCCTGATTTTATGAATGAGTTAGCTCAAGCTGGTGTTGTCACAGCTGGCAGTGAGGAATATGAAGTCGGACAGAAAATCTGGGAACAATCTACATTTTGGATTTTCGTATTGCTTGTCATTGGATTAATTTGGGATGCGATAGATGGATTTATTCGAGCGCGAAAAAAATAGAGGAAGTGTATATTTTAAGACGCAGAATGGTTTATAGCCATTCTGTGTCTTTTACAATTTCCCTTTTATAGACGTAGAAAAGTCTTGACTCAACAAGGAATACATATACATATCATCAAATTTACCACAGGTAAATTCATAATTTCTCAGTAACCCTTCTCTCATAAATCCTTGTTTCTCTGCTAGCTTTATTGAAGCAATATTAGGTGGTTCTATTAAGGCTTGGATCCGTTGGAGCTTCAATTGTTCAAATCCGTAAGCTATTACAGCCCCAAGCGCTTCACTTGCAATACCCTTACCCCAATAATTTCTATGTAATTCGTAACCAATTTCACTTCGGTAATGCTGTGAAGCAATATTAAGAAAGCCGCAGCTGCCAATAACCACATCTTCTTCTTTTAATGTAATTCCCCATCTAATCCCTGTTTTTTGTTTTAAGGTCGATTGATACCATGAGATTTCATCAAAAGCTTCTTCTATTGTTTGAAAAGGATCAAGCCCGTAGTGTTTCATTACTTCTTTATCAGAAAGGTATTCCAACATGCTCGCTGCATCTGTTTCTTTAATTTCTCGTAATCTTAATCGGGTTGTTTCAAGTATTGGGAAGGAATTCATAGCAATATTCATGAAAATTACTCCTATTTTTATTTAGATTTAATAACTCTAATTTTACCATAATACTGAAAAATGTTACTGACTATATTGCAATTATCTAATTTAAGTAATATACTAAGTTACACGAGTAATGCACTAGTTTAGAGAGGGGGTTGCAGGATTGATTCTTAATGCGAATGGGTCCAAGCCAATCTATATTCAAATTTCTGAATGGATTGAAACGGAAATACTGAATGGCAACCTTACAAAAGATGATAAAGTTTATTCGCAATATAAGCTTGCGGAGTTATTTACCATTAATCCAGCAACAGCAGCCAAAGGATTAAACCTTCTGGCTGATGAAGGAATTCTGTATACGAAGCGAGGTTTGGGGAAGTTTGTGACAGCTGATGCACTCACAATCATTATGAATAAACGGAAAAATCAGACACTAAAAGGATTGCTTCAGGAGGTTGCTTTGGAAGCAGAGCGATTACATGTTACGGAAAATGAATTAGTGGAAATGCTTAGGCAAATTATGAAAGAGCGCAAGGGGGATTCGCGGTGAATGTAGTGGAGTGTAAAGATTTAACCAAAAAACAGGGGCAGCAAAACGCTTTAAATGACCTATCAATTACAATTAAAGAGAATACGATAACTGGATTGATTGGACGTAACGGGGCAGGGAAGACAACGCTTTTAAAAATTCTTGCAGGGTATTGGTATGAAACAGCAGGGGAAGTCCGCGTATTTAATGAACAGCCGTTTCAAAATCTCTTCGTATCTACGAATGCGATTTATGTGGATGACCAAATGAGTTTCTCTGGAAGATTAACCTTAGCAGAAATTTTAAAGGAGGCTGGCAGGTTTTACCCGAATTGGGATGCTGGGCTTGCTGAACGATTATTTGACTACTTTTCATTTCACCCAAAGCAAATACATGTTCACCTGTCGAAAGGGAAGAAGAGTACCTTTAATATGATTATAGGTCTGGCATCGAGATGCGCGTTGACCATGTTTGATGAGCCGACAACTGGAATGGATGCCTCCGTAAGAAAGGATTTCTATCGTGCACTGTTAAAAGACTATTTAGCTCATCCGAGAACAATTATGATTTCCAGTCATCATTTAGAGGAAATTGAAGATTTATTAGAGGATGTTTTATTGATTGAACAAGGAAAAAAATATTTCCATCTTTCCATGGATGATCTGAAGGAATATGCTGTTGGTCTAACGGGAAGAACTGAGATTATTGAACAGTGGACTGCAAATAAGGAAGTCATCTATAGCAGGCAGATAGGAAAGGATACAACGTATTGTGTTGTAAAGCGGGATTATTTTCCGTTAGAGCAGGCGAAACAGCTTGGGATAGAGGTATCCTCTATAGCTGCTAGTGATCTATGTGTCTACTTAACTCGTAAACAGAAGGGCGGTATTGATGATGTCTTTAAATAAAATGAGTTTAGGAGTGATTGTGAAAAAACAATTTCAATATAAACTGAAGGCATATGCTGGAGTTTTTAGCTCATTAGCATTCCTGCAGATCTTTGCGATTCTTTTTTCCCTGGGAGGCAATGGATCTAGTGGTTCGTATAATAATAACTTATCTATAAATACGATACTTTATACCAACACAAGTGTCATTACGTTAACAATGCTCTGGATTGTCATTCATGCGATTATGATAACGACGAAAGCAGAACGGGAGAATGGATTTACGTTTGTGTCCAATCAATTAAGCAATAATCTGTCAAATGCTCTATTTTTATTGTTGGCTAGTACTATTGGTGGAATCACTACTATTCTCGCAGGCTTTCTGCTGCGTGTTATTGTATATTTTTTCATCGATACGAATCCAATTATAGGAAACGGATTTACGTATCAGTTAAACGATGTGCTTATCGGAATCGTAGCTATGATATTGTATTTAATACTTTTGGGTTCATTTGGATATTTATTAGGAATGATTACACAGCTGCACCGCATGCTGCCGGTAATTGTACCTGTTCTTGTGATTGGGATTCTAATTACCATTGCACAAACCGAATCAGCTATAATTATTAGATTCAGTGAATTTTACTATCAAGAAACGAATGCACTGTTCTTTATCTTAAAAATTCTTGTAACGTCAATACTCTGTTTTCTTGGTGCAATCCTAATTTCGAGTCGATTGGAGGCGAGACGATGAGTGTTTCTGAACTTTTTCCAATCATTTTTTTGGTTTTTATAATAGCGGCAATCGCCGTAGTGGCCGGAAAGCTGAGTAAACGATTTACTGCTAAAAGAGGATATTGGATGCTTTTAGGATACTTTTTACTATTAATTATATCTGTTGGGGTTTATTATTTTTTTCCGGTTTCAGAGGTAGAGAATGTTGAGTCTAAGGATAACGATATGAACCGTGACGATCTATACAATGTGCTTTATGAAGGAGCACCTATTGAATCCTACCAAAAATATCTAGAAACGGAATGGGAATTTCCATATGAGAAAGATACGCTTTATATTGATTATTTAGGTGACGATATGGGTACGATAAATGTTGTCGTTGAAAGATACGATGGGAATACAATTGAAGCGGCTTTTTATCAAACACCCATTTATGTGAATGGTGAAAGTGTACAAGAATACATGAATCCGATCGATCTTCAACTGTACTCTGATCAGTTAGTAATTGAACTAGCTGAATCAAGGGAATTAAGATTTTCCTCCTTTGCAAAAGAGTTTCCGATGCAGCAGTTTACGAAGAAAAATGATAAATGGTGGAGTGGCTTTGAAATAGAGTGGGGAACTCAGCTGCTTTATTTGCGTATACCTAATGGAATTGAGACTAGCAGTAACTATGATATTTATATTGAATATTTAAATGTAAGTGAGTGAAAGACAAAAAACGTGATACGTATTGAAGTATCACGTTTTTGTTATTTTACTGAGAACTACAAATTTTGAATGTTTGGATACCTTAGTTATTTTAAACAGCCTTGTGGAATCAAAGTACGGGGGGCATTCTGTATGTCGCTAACCGGGCGCTTCCACTTTTGAGGTTTGCATAACAATTCATTTTGTTGTGTAAAAATACATTTAACGCTATAATATTCTCATTCAAATATTAAATGCAGAATGGAGCAGCATATGATCACAGCATTTCTTACTTATTTTCTATTAGGACTCGCACTCTCGCTAACACCGGGTGCAATGACTGTTCAAATGGTTCAGCAAGCGCTGCGAAATGGTTTTTTAAGTGGTTGGTTTGTGGGTCTGGGCGGCATGACCATTGATTTTACATTAATTGTGCTTATTTATTTTGGCTTCTCCCAATTTCTGACGTATCCATTGGTAGAAACCGTGATGTGGTTTGTTGGATTTGTATTTTTATTAATTATTGGGATTGATAGTTTAAAAGAATCGAAAACACCGGTTGACTTCAGTGGGACGGCACCGAAGAAATCGATGGCAAAAGCATATGCATCAGGTTTCTTTATGGCAATTTCCCCAGCTAATATTGTCTTTTGGATTGGAATATTTGGCCCATTGCTCATATCTTCTTTAAGTGATGGAGCAGGCACACACTTTGTTGTTGTTGCAGCAGGAATCCTCCTCGGTATACTTGTACATGATATTGGACTAATGAGTGTCATTCATTATACGAGGCGGTTTCTGAATCAAAAAATTCTAAAAGGTGTTTCCATCCTCGCTGCTTTTATTTTATTTGGGTTTAGCTTGTATTTTGGCTATGAGTTTATGAGTCAATTTTTATAGGAACTTAAAAAAATCTTGCTTCATATTAATTGAAGCAAGATTTTTCAAGCAGGCTTTTTTAAAATCCTAACCGCCCTGCGTATTCTACTGTTTCCCAGTCTTGTCTTATTGTTCTTCGTTGATTCTCTTGTAAGTCTTTGACAATTTTCTCGACGTTTACCTGCTGTTCATAATGCCACTGGAGAGCAATTGACATATAGAGCTCATTAAGCTGGGCAATAGATAATCCTTTTGTTTGCTTTGCTAATTCGTTAATCGTTGTTCCGTCTAAAAATTGTGTTAATCCTTTTTTATGCAGGTATTCATTTCGTAATGGTTCATCAGGCTGTTTGATCTCATAAGCACGGTCAAAACGTCCTGCTCGATTAATTAAGGCAGGATCGATTTTTTCTGGGTAATTTGTTGTCCCAATCAAGAAGATGCCTTCCTTAGATGTTGCACCGTCTAATGTATTCAGGAATACAGAACGTGCTTCTTCTGGCATAGAATCGATGTCTTCAATGATAAGAATCATCGGTGCCATTTTTGTAACAGTAGAGAAAACCTCTTTTATCGAGTAGCTGGATGTATACTCGGTAATCTGCCAATAAACAACTGGAGCGGCAACACTACCTGCGATGGATTTGACAAGTGTTGTTTTGCCATTTCCAGGAGAGCCATATAATAGAATGCCACGTTTATATGGGATGTTATAGGTTTTGAAAAATGATCCGCTCTTTAAGAAAAATTCATCGATGGAACGATAAATATCTGTTTTTACATCTTCCTCTAAAAGGATGTCTTCTCGTTTAATTTGATAGGTAATTTGTTCTCGTGAACGCTCTAAGCCATCCTCTGTATCGGTGAGCACATTAATACCATCAAGCATAAATTCCCTTTGCTTTTCAGTGATGAAGTTAAGGAAGCTTAGTAAAGCATCATCGTTCCTTGCGAAGGTGAATTCCCTTTCATATTCCATATGACTTTGATAGATAGGTATTTTGACGATAGCAACCTCATAGTTTGGAAAATAAAAAATATTATTTGTGAGAGACGGTTTAATCATGTATTTTTCTGTATCGTTATATGTAATAGCAGACGTACCGATAGCATCATAGACACTTGCTAAAAGCTCAATATCGGTCTCATTTCGGGAAAGGATTTGTTCAATTGTGTCATCTATTTCAAGTCCTTCTTCGGCTTCATAAAGCTTTAATTCAAAGCCAAGTTTTTCAATGAATAACTCTTTTACTTTGTCGATTGCAACTGCATAGTCATAGTAATGGGGAATCGTTACACTATCTGTATCACTGAATTTAATTAATGATGGATTTTTTTTCAATATAGATTTCCACTCGCCTTCTGTTGAGTCTGTATGTAATTCATTAAAAATTATTCTAATAGTTATCACCATCATCATACCATATAGCGGTGAAGCTGTAATGAAATTATTACCATTAATCTGAGATAAAACTCTGTTTTTATTTCGGCAGAAGATGGGTCTTTCTTTTGATTAATTGCAAAATAAAAAGGGCTCTAAAAAGCCCCCGATATACATTAGTCAAAGCTTGAAAACAAGTTATTCAATGCTTCACTCATGGATGGATGTGTGAAAATATTATCCTTTAATCGTGTGTATGGTAATTTAGCCTCCATGGCAATTCTCACGGTATTGATTAATTCGTGTGAACCTGCGCAAAATAAAGTACACCCTAAGATTTCATCTGTGTCCGGGTCAATAAGAGCCTTCAAAAGTCCGTCTGTTTGTTTGACAATACGAGCATAAGGAACACCTGCTGCAGGAATAGATGCTGCTCTATAGTTAATACCCTCTTCTTTAGCTGTCTTTTCATTTAAACCTACATGGGACAGAACAGGTTCAATGAAAACGGAATACGGTATATTTTTTCGTTGTTTTTTTGAATAAGAGCCATCATCAAATAGTTGATCACGAACAATACGAAAATCATCTAATGAAATGTAAGTAAACTGCGGACCACCATTAACATCCCCTAATGCCCAAATATGATCGGCATTTGTCTTCAGGTAATCATCTGTAATAATTGCTCCTTTATCATCCATTTGAACGGAAGTATTTTCTATCCCAAGTCCTTCTGTGTTTGGCTTTCTGCCGGTTGCAACAAGTAGGGCAGATCCAGTTATCTCTTTTGCTGTATCGCCCCTCTGATAAGTGACAGCAACGCCGCCATCTTTATTCTTAACAGATTTTACCCTGCTTTCTAGTTGTAAGGTAATTCCTTTTTCTTCAAATATCTTTTGTACTTTATCGGCAATATCACGATCATCATTCGGCAAGAATTCCTCAGAGCTGTCAATTACAGTAACCTTTGAACCGAAGTTTGCATACATCGAAGCAAATTCTAAACCAATATACCCACCACCGATGATAACAAGTTTTTCGGGCAGTTCATGACGCTCTTGGAGTGTTGTAGAAGTATAGACATTTTCTGTATCATCAATCCCATCAAGCGGTGGAATGATTGGAGATGAGCCGGTGTTTATAAAAAAATTATCCGCAGTTAGCTCAAGAGATTCAGAATCTGATCTAAGCCTGATTTTTTTATCATCGATAAACGTAGCTTTTGCGGTATATACTGTAACTGTTTCCTGATCATCAAGCATCTTAAAATTATTCTCTCTTAAAGTAGAGGTTAACTGATCCTTTTCCTGTATTGCTTCTTGGTAATAGTCCTCTTTGGATTCGCCGGACTTTGCTTGCTGTTCGGATTGAAAAGCAAGCGATTTTGTTGGGATACAGGCAATGTTAATACATGTGCCACCATATTGTTCAGCAGATTGCTCTATCATAGCAACTTGCTTTCCAGCCTTAGCAAGGGATGCTGCTAACGTTTTACCACCTTTACCAAAGCCGATAATAATTGCATCAAAATGTTCCATCAAAATCACCCTTTCATTAAACTATTACCCTAAAGGTTTGGAATTAAACAAATAAGTTCTTTTAGTAAACAGTTGGCGATAAAATTGATAAACTTTTCATAAAAGGGAGTGAGGCGCATGAAACGAAAAGTGATTATAAATGGATATGAAATTGATGGACTGCAATTTCATATGGAAAAACAGCCAAGCGGAAATCGAAAAGTGAGCTTTGATTTTAAAGTGACTAGTGAGGAATATCATGATATAACTACTTTGCTCTATAAAAATGATTTTATAGTTCAGATTCCTGAAGAGAATCTTGAATTTCGAGCTACGATTTATAATTATGCTACATCCATTACAAATTTATATGAAGCTGATGCCGTAGGAGATTTTCGTCTTGAATTAGTGGAGCAATCCTAGCTTTTTATCCGACAGCTTGCGTTAATTACAGGTCACATGCGATAATGTGTAAAAATGGAATAGGATGAAAATATGGCTAATATTGTGGAATTGAAAATAAAACCAGATTTTACTAAACACTATAAAAATAAATTTCCGTTAATTTTGAAAGATGCAATCACAAATCCAGGGACTTTGTCTGAGGAAGGAAAAATTGTTCATTTAGTGGACCAGCATGGACAGTTTTTTGCAAAGGGATACTATGGCAAGCAAAACAAAGGTCTGGGATGGATACTATCTTTTAATGAAAATGAAAAAATTGATACCGTCTTTTTTAAGCATAAAATACGAACTGCATTTAATAAAAGACAGTCCTATTATAACGACGAGAATACGAATGCATTTCGTGTCTTTAATGGAGAAGGCGATGGTATTGGCGGTTTAACAATTGATTATTTTGCTGGGTATTATGTAATCAGCTGGTACAGTAAAGGGATCTACTCCTTTAAAGACAAGGTTATTCGTGTGCTTGATGAGCTCGTCGATTATAAAGCGATTTATGAAAAGAAGCGCTTTGACACAAAGGGACAATACCTCGATGATGATGACTTCGTAAAAGGGGAACGGGGAGAGTTTCCAATTATCGTTAAGGAGAATGGTATAAACTATGCGGTTCATCTGAATGATGGTGCAATGGTGGGAATCTTCCTTGACCAACGCGGTGTGCGAAAAGCAATTCGCGATAAGTATGCAAAAGGAAAAAATGTCTTAAATACGTTTTCCTATACAGGAGCATTTTCCGTCGCGGCCGCACTTGGTGGTGCTGCAAAAACCACTAGTGTAGATCTTGCAGGGCGTAGTAAAAGTAAAACAATTGAGCAGTTTGCTGTAAATGGTATTGATTACGAACAACAGGATATTATCGTGATGGATGTGTTCGATTATTTTAAATACGCAAAACGGAAAGAACTGAAATTTGATTTCGTTGTCCTGGATCCGCCGAGCTTTGCTCGCTCAAAAAAGCATACGTTTAGTACAGCAAAGGATTATCCAGCTTTAATTCAAGATACATTAGCGATTACCGAAAAGAACGGCATTATTGTAGCATCTACAAATAACGCTTCTTTTGGAATGAAGAAGTTCAAAGAGTTTATTAATAAAGGATTCAATGGAATGAAGTATAAAGTTCTTGAAGAATTTTCCTTGCCGGCTGATTTTCAAGTAAACCGCAATTTTAATCAAGGGAATTACTTGAAGGTTGTCGTTGTGCAGAAATTAAGTTAGCTAAAAAACCTGCTTTGATTCGTTCAAAGCAGGTTTTTTAGGTGGTTGGACAGATAGCTGGCAAAGGGGTAATACATGGGAGTTTTAGTTTTTTTATAAAAAACAAGTCAGTGTTTAAATTTATTGAGGTTGCTCGTTCAGCGTTTGATAATGCTTATTCTGACATTGGCTAATTTATTATACTAACCATTATACATATATTAAAATGTGAAAATAATATAAAAACACTTGTATATTTATTCTAAATAATGCATAATAATTCATATACAAATTACAAGAGGATGTGAGTTTTATCATGACAATGGTTAAAGAAGCGGATTTGATAAAACAGGAGCTAAAGGGACGGGACTTTTTAACACTTGCCAATTATTCGAAGGAGGAAATTAACTATCTGCTGGATTTAGCGGATTTTATTAAAAAGCAGAAGCAAGAAGGTATTCCTTTTGAACCCCTAAAAGGAAAGACATTGGGAATGATTTTTGAGAAGTCGTCAACGAGAACGCGTGTGTCGTTTGAGGCTGGCATTTATCAATTGGGCGGTATGGGAATTTTCTTGAACTCAAAAGATATACAGATCGGCAGGGGCGAGACAATCGCTGACACGGCACAGGTTTTGTCTGGTTATTTGGATGGAATTATGATTCGAACATTTTCTCAAGATGTGGTTGAGGAGCTTGCAGCGTATGCCAGTATCCCTGTTATTAATGGACTGACAGATTTGTATCATCCTTGCCAAGTGCTTGCAGATTTGCAAACAATTAAAGAAGTAAAAGGAACATTGGAAGGCAAGAAGGCTGTTTATATTGGGGACGGGAATAATATGGCACATTCTCTTATGCATGGAGCCGCTAAAATGGGGATGGAGCTGGTGATTGCTGCACCTGATGAATATCAGCCCGATCCAGATGTCACAGCAAAGGCACAGGAAATAGCTGCTGAACATAATGCGAAAATTAGTATTGAAGTGGATCCTGCTGCAGCTGTTCAAGATGCTGATGTTATTTATACAGATGTATGGGCAAGTATGGGGCAGGAGAAAGAACAAGCAAAAAGAGAAAAAGATTTTGACGCATACCGTGTCGATGCAGCGCTACTGGCTAAGGCGAAAGCAGATGTTACATTTATGCATTGTCTGCCTGCTCACCGCGGTGAAGAAGTAACTTCAGAAGTAATTGATGGGGCACATTCTGTTGTTTTTCAACAGGCTGAGAATCGACTGCATGCACAAAAAGCATTGATGACAGCATTAATGAGCTAATACTTTAAAGAGGACTACCACCCTGAACTGCCCCTTGTCAAGTAGACAGTGGAAAAACAAAAAATGATTTAAGCGGCTTTAGTCCTGTATTCAACAGGGCTAAGACCGTTTAGTCTTTCTTGATATCTTTCATAGTTGTAAAAGCGAATATTCATCAATTGCTTTCGTGAGTTCCTCAAATGTCCCATACTTATGGAAGTAATACTTCTCGCATTTGAGAGTTCCCCAAAACGATTCCATTGGTCCATTATCAATGCATTTTCCTACACGAGACATACTATGTGTCATTTCCACTTCATCTATCCTTCGTTTAAACCCACCCTACGGGGAGCATATCACCCAGGTGGTCCTTTTAGTTTGCAGAAGTATCTTCTACGATAGTAAAGCTAAAGTGTGTAATCTTAATAACCCCTTTTAAGTTGTCAGTTCTAAAAAACGTAAGAGTATCCAATTTTCTGGATTGATTTCTGAAAATAAATACTATATAATTTTTTGTTATAATCAACATTTGCAAGAAATGTTCGAAAAATAAAAGGGGAGGAATGGAAAATGGCGACAACATCTGAGGAAATTTTACTATCTTATTTAAAGTCATACCGAGCATATGAGCCAGCTGTAATCTCAGGTCAACAAGCAATTACATTTCTAACCAATAAAACTGGATTACCACAGGTTTGGAAATGGGACGGCCAAACATCCGAGATCCAACAATTTATCGAGCTGCCGGACAGAGCGCTCACTGTAAATCATTCACCATCCGGAACGAAGACGATAATAGGGTCGGATATTAATGGGAATGAGAAACAGCAATTTTACTTAATCAGTGAACAAAGCGCAAGAGTAGAGGAGCTTGTCATCTCAAAAGAGCATTTCCATCATTTTGGCGGCTGGTCGCCAGACGAAACAAAAATCGCTTTCTCCAGCAATCGCAGAAGTCCAGGATATTTTGATGTGTATATTATGGATATTGCAACAAAAAAGGAAGAAGTAGTATATCCGTATGATGGTAATTGTACTCCGGTTTGTTGGACAAAGGATGGAAAAGGAATCATTTTAAGTATAGCAGAAACCAACATAGACAACTCCCTGTATATATTTGACTTGGAAACAAAAGAAATGACGAAGATTGGCAAAGAAAATATAAGCGCGAGGTATCATTCGATACAGCTGACAAAGGATGGAAAAAAGGGCTATCTTGTAACAGATGAAGGACGTGATACGTTAGCTATTCATTCCTTTACATTCGATAATCCTAGTGAATTGGAACAACTTTCGAAAATTGAAAAATGGGATATTGAAGAAATAAAATTATCTCCCAACGAAAAATTACTTGCATATACGGTAAATGAGGGGGGAGTTTCAAGACTGCGATTTTATCAAATAAAAGATAAAGCGATGTTTGAAGCGACAGGGCTTCCATTTGGTGTATACAGCTCTTTATCATGGATGGATAATGCAGAGCTTGTCCTAGAAATAAAAAGTGCGATTCTTCCAGGAGATATATGGTCAGCAGACTTAAAAGAGCAAAATACGAAGAGGCTTACTTATGTGGGTGAAAATAAGGACATTAACCATTTATGGACAGAGCCGGAATTATGTCATTATTCTTCTTTTGATGGGCTGGAAGTACCTTATTTCCTTTATGGTAAGAAGGAACACGAACAGCCCCTCATGATTTATGTGCATGGTGGTCCGGAGAGTCAGATTAGGAATGAATATAATCCTGTCATACAATTTCTAGCAGCTCAAGGCTATGCAGTAGTTGCGCCAAATGTACGGGGCAGTATGGGCTATGGAAGGAAATACGTGCAATTAGATGATGTACACAAACGGATGAATGCTGTTGCTGATTTAAAATGGCTTGTAGAAGACCTTACTAGAGAGCATGGTGCTAATCCAGGAAAAATCGCCATTATGGGACGTAGCTACGGAGGTTTTATGGTACTGGCGGCAATTACACACTATCCTGAATTATGGGCGGCGGCAGTAGATATTGTTGGTATTTCACATTTTAAGACTTTCCTTGAAAATACAGGTCCTTGGCGCAGGCGATTAAGAGAGAAGGAATACGGTTCACTGAAAGAGGACCTGGACTTTTTCGAAGAGATTGCCCCATTAAATCATACAGATAAAATGACAGCACCTTTGCTTATTTTCCATGGCAAAAATGACACGCGAGTCCCTGTCAGTGAAGCAGAGCAATTGCATAGGGATTTACAGAGACAAGGAAAAGAAGTGGAGCTCATTGTTTTCGAAGACGAAGGGCATCAAACAGAAAATATAAAGAATCAAATTGAAATGAATACGAAAATCGTTGCCTTTATGAAAAAGCACTTGCAATAGACGTCAATTATACTGGGGGAACAATTATGAAAAGAGTATCGAGAAATTGGCTGTACACATTTATTGCTATAACACTTATAAGTATCTTTCTTGCAGGCTGTGCTAGTGAACCAGATGAAGCGGGGGGTACAGAAAATGATGGGAAACAGCATGGTGGAGATTTAGTTATTGCTACGGTTTCTGACGCAATCTCATTAGATCCGGCTGGAGCAAATGATGTTCCATCGTTCGATATCCAATTTAATATTTTTGAAAAATTAATTAAGCACGATGAGAATATGGGTCTGGAGTCTAGCCTAGCAACAAGCTGGGAAGCGGTTGATGATACAACATGGGAGTTTAAGCTTCAGGAGGGAGTAACCTTCCATGATGGAACAACGTTTAATGCAGAAGTAGTAAAGGCGAATATTGGGCGTATTATTGATGAAGATGTGGCAGCTCCTACAGCCTATTTGCTCGATATGATTGATGAAGTAATTGTTATTGATGATTATACAGTACAAATAAAGACGGCATATCCATTTTCAGGTCTGCCAGCACATCTAGCACATTCATCTGGAGCAATGATCTCTTTAGAGCAAATTGAAGCAGATTATGCAGCGATGGAAGAAGGAGCGGATCCTGGAAGTGTCATTAATGAAAAACCAATTGGGACAGGATATTTTAAATTTGATGAATGGAGTCCTGGACAATATATCCGCTTAGTTAAAAATGAAGATTATTGGGATGGGACAGCATTACTAGACTCGGTCACATTTAAGGTTGTTCCTGAAGACCTTACTCGTATTGCTGAACTAAATACAGGTGATTCGCATGTCACTAATCAATTAAGTTCTTCTGATGTAGCACAAATTGAATCAACAGAAGGATTAGCGATGCTGCAACAAGGAAGTGTTTCCCTGGACTATCTTGGTTTTAATACACAAAAAAAGCCATTTGACGATGAGCGTGTTCGGCAAGCAATTACGATGGCAATTAATAAAGAACAGATTGTAGATGGTATTACGAATGGCTATGCTATTCCTGCTGCAGGGCCACTTGCGCCAAATGTATTTGGTTATAATGAAAATTTAGAAGGAATTGCCTATAATCAGGAAGAAGCAAAGAAGCTATTGGCTGAAGCTGGTTACGAAGATGGATTCTCCACTTCAATTTGGACCAATGAAACACGAGAACGACTGGATATTGCAACCAATATTCAGTCTCAGCTTTCAGAAATTGGGATTGATGTAGAGATTGAGATTTTTGAATGGGGTGCATATTTGGAGAAAATTGGAGAAGGTGAGCATGATATGTTCATTTTAGGATGGTCTAATGGAACAGCTGATGCGGATAACGGGTTGTATCCACTATTCCATTCTGAGAATATGGGACCGCCTGGAAACAGAACCTTTCTTGATCATGAGAATTTAGATTCTATCTTAGAAGAGGCACGGCAAACAATAGATGAATCGGAGCGGCTAAAATTATATAATCAAGCACAAGAATTGCTCGTGGAATTAGCCCCGATGGATTATTTGATGCATAAGGATTATTTATCAGGGCTGCGTGAAGAAGTAAAAGGATTATCAATGTTACCTACAAAATTCTTGCTTCTTAAAGATGTATATATTGAAGAATAGAACTTTAAGGGCTGGTGGAGAATTCCATCGGTCCTCTTTTTTAGCGTTTCAATATAAAATTTATACGTTGAAGCGTGTTTTGCCACCGCAATAAATAGGTTATAATGAACACTACAACTTAGCTAGAAGGAGTACGAAATACATGCAAACATTACAGAAGCTTTCCAATCGTCTTTTTTATCTCCCGTCATATCAAAAGACAGACCGGCCAATTTTAGCAGCTGTTGCGGGGGATAATCAAACATTGTTGATTGATGCTGGGAATTCATCCAATCATGCACAGCTATTTAAGGAGCAATTGGCTCCGCATAATATCACTGGAGATATTCTAGCCTTAACACATTGGCATTGGGATCATGTTTTTGGCTTACATGAAATGGACATGCCATCCATCGCTAATTATATGACTTATAATAATATAAAAGAGTTACAAAGATTTTCATGGGAAGATAAGGAGCTAGATGAGCGTGTCGAAGCAGGAATTGAAATTTCATTTTGTGCGGATGCGATTAAATTAGAGCTTGGGGAAGCGCGTGATGTTAACATCACGGATCCTACACTTATTTTTGAAAATCGAATGCAAGTCAATCTTGGCGGGGTCAATTGTATTATTGAGCACGTCGGAGGGGATCATTCACCAGACTCCAATCTTATTTATATACAGGAGGAAAAAGCGCTATTTCTTGGAGATTGTCTTTATGCAAATATGTATGCAGAAAAATGGCATTATACAATGGAAAAGATGGGGACGCTTTTAGAGAAGATAGAGACCTATGATGCAGAGTTGTTTTTCCTATCCCATCATCCAGCACCTTTATCAAAAGAAGAATTCGCAAGCTTTTTTGAATTACTGAAAACAAGTGCAGCATTAACAAAAAGGTATGAGGGGAGGCAGGAGGCGATTGTAAAAGCGATGACCTCACATTTTCAGCGAGAATTAACAGAAGAGGACTTGGAAATTATTGGTTATTTTGTAAATGGGTATGCTAAATAAGAAAAAAAGGAGAGCCTGGGGTTCTCCTTTTTGTGAATAAATAATACAAGGTATTCTCCTAAAGCAGTATTGGCGAATACCTTGTTTTTTAATTATTACTCTACAGTTAATCCTAGCATATCAATCATCATTACGCTCACATGATAATCCGGGAGTATTCCTTGCAATGGTTCAGCTATAGCTTGTCCTTCACCTTTTGGAGCAAAAGAAATCATCGTTGGACCAGCACCGCTAATAACAGTTCCATAGGCACCATGGAACTTCGCTTCATTACGAATTTGATCATAGTTAGGGATTAGTGCTGAGCGATACGACTCATGGAACATATCTTTTTCCATCATTTTTCCGGCAAGAGTGTAATCACCTGTTAATAATGCGGCCACAACAAGATTGCTGATTCCACTGGCTGCTGCGGCATGGTCTCTCGTATATGAATCTGGGAGAACCTGTCTTGCAGCCTCTGTTTTCAGTTCAGTATTGGGAATATAGATAACTAGATCAACATCTAATGCTGGTGCTTGAAGCCAATTGATTTCATTGCCAGTTAAGGTTGAGATAATAAGTCCACCAAAGAGTGCTGGTGCGATATTGTCAGGATGGCCTTCTATTTCTGTTCCATACTGAAGTTTATCTGCAGCGCTTAAATGGAGCTTACAGGCTTGGTTTGCGAGTTCAATACCAGCTAGAATTGCGGATGCACTGCTGCCCAATCCGCGTGCTAGTGGAATTTCGCTCGTTTCGGCAACCCTGCATACAGGTAATGTCGTATGGTGGCGTTCTGCAATTTTTGCGGCAATCTGATAAATAAAATGATCCGTAAAATTATCTGGAGAAGAAAGAGAAGGGGAGATGAACTCCCACTTCTCCGATTCTGTTACTTCTAATGTAAGATAAAGATTAACTGCTAGTCCCATAGAGTCAAATCCGGGCCCGATATTTGCTGAGCTTGCTGGTACGGAAATACGAAACGGTCTCATCGATTGACCAGCTCTTCTATATAATGCATTACGGCAGCTTCATCATTTTCTAAGGAAACTGGATTAATTTCCAATTGGTCAATAGCTGTTTGCGGATCCTTCAGACCATTTCCGGTTAAGACAGCGACAACCTTGCTGCCTTTTTTAATGGTTCCTTGCTTGCATTGCTGAATAACACCTGCAATGGATGCGCAAGAGCCTGGCTCTGCAAAGATACCTTCCTTGCTTGGTAAGAGTTTAAACGCATTAAGGATCTCTTCATCGGTTACAGACTGGATGAGTCCGCCAGATTCTTCTTTCGCATTTACTGCAAGTTCCCAGCTGGCAGGGTTGCCGATTCGAATCGCCGTAGCGACGGTTTCCGGTTGTGTAATGACTTTGTTTTGAACGATTGCAGCAGCACCTTCTGCTTCAAATCCAAACATTTTTGGCAGGCCAGTTTGCTTTTCCTCGTGATATTCTTTAAAACCTTTCCAATAGGCACTGATGTTTCCAGCATTGCCGACTGGTATCGCCAGAATATCTGGGGCAGCTCCAAGCTGATCACAGACCTCAAATGCTGCCGTTTTCTGTCCCTCCAGACGATATGGATTAACAGAGTTTACTAAGGTAACTGGTGCTTTTTCGCTAACTTTTCGCACCATTTGCAAGGCATCATCAAAGTTGCCATCAATTTCTACAATTTCTGCACCGTACATAACAGCTTGGGCCAGCTTGCCAAGTGCAACTTTGCCTTTGGGAATCACAATAATTGCGCGAATACCTGCTCGTGCAGCATATGCTGCAGCCGCTGCAGAAGTGTTTCCAGTAGAGGCACAAATAATGGATTTGCTTCCTTCTTCGATTGCTTTTGCTACTGCTGCAACCATCCCTCTATCCTTGAATGATCCGGTCGGATTGGCTCCTTCGACCTTTCCATATAATTCAATTCCTAATTCCTCTGACAGTGTCGGGAAATGAATAAGTGGTGTATTCCCTTCCTGCAGAGTGAGTGCAGGTGTTTGATCGGTAACTGGTAAATATGCTTTGTAATGACTTAGAAGTCCTTGCCAGCTCATGAAATAGCATCTCCTTCAACTTTGTAATAGCTTTTTACTTCCAAAACAGCATCAAGACCTTTAAGCTTTTCTAAGGCATGCTGGAAGTTTTGGAGTGATGTTTGGTGTGTAATGAAAATAATTTCAGCTACTTCATCCTTGTTAACAGGTGTTTGTAAAATACGTTTAAAGCTAATATCCTGATCGTGGAATAAAGCCGAAATGTTTGAGAAAACTCCAGCTTCATCTTTCGCATAGAGCCGTACATAGTACTGTGCATAACGCTTATCAGGTGTTTTTAATTCTTTTTCGAAATGAGGTTCAACAAACTGATTTCCGGTTACACCTAAACGCATATTTTTAATAACCGTAACGACATCAGATACGATTGCGGTTGCTGTTGGCAAGCTACCAGCACCTGGACCATAGAACATTGTCTCGCCAACTGCCTCTCCATAAACATAAACAGCGTTAAATTCATTTTTAACAGCTGCAAGCGGATGACTTTTTGCAAGTAATGTCGGCTGTACATTGACCTCCAGCTCATGATTATCAAAATTTGCATAACCAATCAATTTCATCGTGTAGCCTAGTTTATCACCATACTGCAAATCTTCTAATGCAATTCCTTTAATCCCAGATACTTCAACATCCTCGAGATCTACTGGCGTTGAAAATGCAAGTCTTCCTAGAATTGCCATCTTTCTGGCAGCATCAAGGCCCTCGACATCTGCAGTAGGGTCTGCCTCTGCGAAGCCAAGCTCCTGTGCTTCTTTTAATGCATCCTCGTAGCTGACCCCTTCACTATCCATTTGTGTTAATATGTAATTTGTTGTACCATTGACAATCCCCATTACTTGTTGGATGCGGTCGGATGCAAGTCCATCGACAATCCCGCGTAGAATTGGGATCCCGCCGGCGACACTAGCTTCATAGTAGAAGTCGCTTTTATTACGCGTAGCAGCATCCTGTAATTCTGGACCGTGCAATGCTACAAGGTCTTTATTCGCTGAAACAACATGTTTTTTAGAAGCAAATGCTCTTAAAATATAATCCTTTGCTTCTTCAACACCACCCATTACTTCTACAATAACATCAATTTCCGGATCGTTTAAAACGTCATCCGGATTTGTTGTAAGAAGATCTTCCTCTATATCAACATCACGGGATTTCTCCAAGTTTCGAACTAATACGCGTTTTACCTGTACATTACAACCCAGTTGATGTGCAAGCTTTTGCTGGTGGTTTTCAATCAGCTTAATTACACCAGAACCTACAACTCCTAACCCTAAAAGACCAACAGTAACTTTCTCACTCACATAATCACCTCGTATTTAGCCCTTCTGGAAAGAACTAATTTGTATATTTAATTCATTTAAACACGAATACTAAAGTATAGCAATAGCGAATTTTGAAACAATTCAATAAAGCGTTTTCAAGAGTCTATTAATGTTGAAACCATATATCTATTATTAGAAATCCATAAAACGATTATAACATTATTGAAGGTATGATGAACAAAAATGTGGATTGAACAATAAACTAATATATATCACCCGGTGATGAGGAGGAGTAACATGAGTGAATCAATTGCAGGTGCAATTTTTCTTATTTGCTTATTAATTGGAATTACTGTTGGATATTTCATTGGGTATGTGGAAATAGGTGGCTCCATCGGACTTGGACTTGGCTTAATCAGTTTGCTTTTTTGGCGAAAAAAAAAGCGATATAGATGAAACTAATTAAACTTCTATCCGTATTGAAAATCATATAGGATAGAAGGGGGCATGGACATGCAGCCATTGAAATATACGTGCAAAGATGTTCTTTTTTTTTCCAAAAGTCATAAAATGATTGTTTATGACAAAGATGGACAGGAAATCGGTGCTGTCATTCGAACACATGAAGAGGAAGTAAGAAATGAAACGGTTCGAAAAGGGTCTTTCTATGCATTTGAGGATGAGAATGAAACACTGCGGAGTTCTATCAGTGTGAAAAAGCAAGGCTGGAAAAGTCTTGAAGGATATAGCTACCATTTATATGATTATCAGAAGGATCAAGTATATGATATCCAAGATGTGAAATGGGCTTCCACCATTTACTTTCATATTAAAGGATCCATTCAGGCAATTAAGTTTGAAGCTTATCAGGATTGGGATGGATCCCTCATATTGAAAGCAGATAAAAAGAAATATGCTGCTATCAGTTTTAATGAAATCACATTTAATGTAACCTTTAAGGTGATGGAGAAACCTAATGATCTTTTAATTTCGCCAGCATTCTTGACGCAGATTTACTGTATGTATCGTTTGTATAATATGGAGAGTAAGGTGATAGAGGAGTTGCTGTTTTAAGAATTATAGTTTTAATGAAAGTTGTTTTAGATAGGAAATTGAAATCCAGCACGAATCAATTTTTCCATAAAATTAAGATGCTTGTCCTCGCTTCCTTTTATCTATTTAAAGGAAGCGAGGACGTTACAATTCAAATAAACGCTTAGCTAATCTCCTGACAAGCAAAATGATAAAACTGTAAAGCCTGCTCACTTGAAGCAAATCCCGCTTGTGCAGAGTGAGCACTTCCGCCACCCTTGCCATTAAATGCTTTAAGATGTTCTTTGAAAAAAGCACCACATGAGAATGTATGGGGACCGTTATGTGCAAGGATAACTTTGTTTTCTGCTGTTGTTGCAAACAGAATAGTTAACTGGTATTCTGTCGCAATTTTGGCAGCTAATTTTTGCATATCCTTTAAAGATTTATTCGAGAAAACGTGGGTAAGAACAGATCCATCTACATTAGAAAGGAGCTCTTTTGTCAGATACATATCATGCTCCTCTTTCAATTCCGAAAGCTGTGATTGCAGCTGTTTATGCTCTTGCTCCCATTTCTCGAAGCGATCAAGGATATCCTTCTTACCGGTATTAAACCTTTTCGATAGCGTGTCCGTAATATGAAGTGTTGCCTCGTAGTCAGCTAATGCACGATATCCGCATTTGAAATAAATTCTTGTTGCTCCCTTTATTTTTTCAGCATGAAATAATTTAATTAAACCAATTTCGCCAGTTCGAGACACGTGTGTGCCACCACATGCATTGTATTCAATTCCTTCAATCTCAACGATGCGGATATTTTCCGTTACTTTTGGCAATTTCACTAATGGGATTTCCTTTAATTGTTCATTGGTAACAAAGTAGGTCTGTATTGAACGATTTTGATAGATCTGCTTGTTTACTTCAGTTTCAACTGCTTGCAGCTGTTCTTTAGTTAATGCCGTCTGATCAATATCAATTGTGACATCTTCTACTCCAAGATGAAAGCTTATCGTATTAGCCTGAAGAAGCTCCCTGAATATTGCTGATAATAAATGCTGCCCGCTATGCTGCTGCATATGATCAAATCTTCGTTGCCAGTCGATTGTGCAAGTGATTATTTCCTGCGTTCTATCTGGCAGCTTTTCTATTTTATGCAGGACTACATTTTCTTCTGTAAAAACGTCAAGAACTGGAATTCCATTGATATTCCCTAAATCACATGGCTGACCGCCACCGTGAGGGTAAAACGCCGTTTCTTCTAAAATGATAAATAAATCTTCATCATGCTCAATTGTGTTAGCTATGTTTGTATTCCATGTTGTTATATAGGCTGAGTTGTAATAAAGTTTTGTTGTCATAATTTATTCCTCTCATTTACTATGTTTTATATGGATGATATGTAATTGATCTTATGATACCATTAATCATCTCATATCCTGTAACGCTTTCCTTGAAAAATCGACTAAGGAAAGAAGGGAGATGATCAACATGTTTCGTATATTTGTGATTTTATCTTTGTTATTAACTGTAGTTGCAGGATGTGCAACTAGTTATTCAAAAGAACAGGCGGAAAATGGAGAAGAAGCAAATCATTTTACTTCTCCGCCACAGTTAACCTTAATAGTTGATGGTGAATCATACGCTGTTGCTCAGGGAGGGTATAGCTGGTCATATGAGAACTCAGACGGCACAACTGTCAATGTGGAGGCAGACTCTATGTCTCCTAGTGAAATGGTGCATGATGGAAATCCAATTGAAGTGGATGAAGATACAGAAATAACGCTGCAGTTTGAAATGGATCCTACCGATTATAAAGTTAAAATCTGGGATAAAGATAATACTGTGAAGGCAGTGTATGATAAAATAGATCTATCAGAGTACAAAGGAAATGTCATTTATGAAGTTTCTGCAAACTGGGAGCAAGGTTCAGCTAGCTATGCGTTCTTGCTTTATATAAGGTAATTAATCGTAAAACTTCGCAGAGACAGATACTTAATAGAGTGGTGATAATATGCAGAGGCTACAATATGAGGCTTCATGGGATAAGGCTTTGCCAGCTAAAGACCGTGAAATAATTGAGGCTGTTTTTCAAGAAACGAAACAATCTGGTAATCAAGCAGTAGCATTTACGCAATTGTGGCAGGCGATGAACTATAAAGGAGAATTATTGGTAACCGTAATCGTTCATAATTTTACGGATAATCCGTTCTCTTTTCAAATGGAACCAATTTGCTATGTTGAAAATAGTGAGCTTGTTGCTGCTAAGGAATTTACAATTCCTGCACTGACAATAGAGGCGGAAACAAGTATGCCATGGGCGTTCATATTTCCAGTAGAAAGCTTGAAAGCTCAGCCTGTATTAGAGGATGGGAGATTAGAATTCATCAATGCCTATTGATGAATTAACTTTAACTCTATTTTAAAAGCCCAGAAACAGCTCGTTTGCGTGTTTCTGGGCTTGCTTTATTGGGAAGCGGCTGTGTCACGTCTTGTTGCAAACATTGCAGTTACAAGTCCAAATGCAATGATAAAGCCTCCGACAATCGCATTATATTCGATGCTGACACGATCAACGACAATACTGCCGATAAATGATCCAACCGCAATACCAAGATGCAGTGATGAATTATTTAAGCTGATCAGAATATCCGAATTTTTTGGTGACAGTTCAATTAAATAGCTCTGCATCGGTGGTGTTATTGCCCAGCTCATGCTTCCCCAAACAATCATAACGAAAAAGAAAAATGGTACAAAGAATGTTGAGAATGGTACCGCGATAATCGCGATGATAAAAATGATAATGACAGAAAGAATCGTACGCTTCGTCCCAAAGTAATCGGCGAATGTACCCCCGATTGCACCCCCGCTAACAGCTGCAATACCAAACACTAAATAAACAATACTAATCCATATGCCTTCCAGTCCCATTGTTACTTGAGAAAATGGAGTGAGATAAGTATACAGTGTTGTATGCCCTGCAAGTACAAGAAATGTAGTAGCATGCGCGAGCAGTACCTTGCTGTTTTTCAATGTACGCAGCTGCTGGCCGATGGAAACCGCACCTTGGACAGGGGTTATTTGTTTCATGAAAAAGTAAACACCAGCCATGGAACACAATGTTAGGATGGCAATCATAATAAATGGGGCACGCCACCCGAATGTATTCCCAAGCATTAATCCAAATGGGATGCCAAGCACAAGTGAACCGCTAACCCCCATATTCACAATCCCAATCGCACGCCCGCGGTATTGCGGCTCGACAATTGTGGAAGCCATTGTCACGCATAATACAATGAGCAATGATGCACTGGCAGCTGATATAATTCTACTAATGAATAGAACACTATAAACAGGACTGAAAATGGCAAGAACATTGCTTAAAAAGAAAATAAACAATGTAATCAATGTCAGTTTTTTTCGTTCTATCTTTGCGGTTAGAAATAATAATATTGGTGAGGCTATTGCAAACACAAGTGAAAATATCGTGATTAACAGTCCGGCTTGCCCAACGCTAACCTCCAAGCTTTCAGCAACTAAATCCAATATACCGCCTATAATTAATTCGACCATTCCGACGACAAAAGAAACAATCGTTAATAAATATACTCGTTTGTCCATATATTTACGCCTCTCTATTAAAACTGCAATAGTACAATATTAGCTTCTATTCGACATCACTGCAAGGGGAAATAACATTATCTCTATTTTTCTCGGAACACTTTCTTCGTAATAACGAAAAGTGACAGTCCCGATTGGGTTTGTTATACTTATGGTACCTCGTATTGGTTAAAGGAGGAGAAATTTGTTGAGTGGTCAAGCAAGGTTGGACAAAGAAGCAATGCGTGTGCTGAAGCTTACTAGCAGAACGTTTTATATACCGATTAAATTATTAAATCCAACATTACGCAAAACAGTTGGATCTGCTTATCTATGTATGCGTGCAATCGATGAGATAGAGGATCATGAACAGCTGGATGCTGAAACTAAGCAACGGTTGTTGTTAGAAACAAGTGCTTTATTACAAAAAGAGTTTGATTCACAAGCTTATGAAGCATTGATAACCCCATATAAATCAAAATTACCAGAAGTGACCTTAAGACTTGGCGACTGGCTTGAATTTTGCCCGGCTGATATTGTTGATAAAGTAAAAGCATCAACAAGTGAAATGGCCGAAGGTATGGCGAAATGGGTTAAGAAAGACTGGGAAGTAAGAACAGAAGAAGATTTAGATGACTATACATATTATGTAGCTGGTTTGGTTGGCGTTATGCTCTCCGATATTTGGACATGGTATGACGGAACTGAAACTGACCGTGATCTGGCAATTGGCTATGGACGAGGACTACAGGCGGTCAATATTTTACGCAATAAAGATGAAGATGCCGAACGCGGTGTGCGATTTTTTCCAGACGGATGGAGCCGGGGAGATATGTTTCGATACGCAGAGGGAAATCTTGCAAAAGCAGATGATTATATGAAGCAAATCGAAACAAAAAACATTACATTATTTTGCAAAATACCATTATCATTAGCGAAGCGAACACTTAAAGCATTACAGAGCGGCAAAGAAAAAATGACTCGTGCTGAAGTAGAATCGACAGTGGACGAGATTATAAATGAATAATGTTGTTTTGGAAAGAATGACAGCAAGCAGCAATATGCTCGCAGCAGTCATTCTTTTTTTATTATGTAAAGAATTGCTATTAGTCAACAGTAAATATAAATTCGTCCTGAAGTGTTGAAAATAAATTAGCCTAATATTATTTGCGTAAATAATAAATGAAACCTATAATAGTGAACTGTGTTAAAAATATGAGCAAGTTGGTGGAATACTAGTCATTGGTTGTTCTGTAGATAGATATTAGGTATTGTAATCAAATTCCATCCGACGGTCTTTAATGACAAAACGGATTACTATATTATAGACGCTTGTTCCTAACAAAATTAGGAGGAAAACGTGGATACAAAAAAGAAGAAACTAGATTGGCCGGTATTTATTGCAAGTGGAGGGTTTCTGATTCTGTTTATCTTATTATCGTTATTTGATAATGAGATGGTAGATGGTGCGGTGAATACATTATTTGCTTATTCTTCAGACCTTTTCGGTGCGTATTGGCAAATATTATTGCTTGGGAATTTTTTCATTGGACTAGGGTTAGCTATCTCAAGGTATGGGAAAGTTAAATTAGGTAAAAAAGATAAACCAAAATATAGCAATTTTGGCTGGGTTTCTATGATTTTAGTTACTCTATTGGCAAGCGGCGGTGTATTCTGGGCTGCCGCGGAACCGATGTATCATTATATGTCTGCTCCCCCATTAGTCGGCGGTGGGGAGTTTAATAATATAAATGCTGCATTTGCTCAATCATTTATGCACTGGGGATTTACCGCTTGGGCAATCCTAGGTACACTTTCGGTTATTGTAATGATGTATGTACACTATAATAAAGGCTTACCACTCAAGCCTAGAGGATTACTATATCCAATTTTTGGTGAAAAGATCTATCATAATAGTGTGCTTGGTTCGTCGGCTGATATCTTTTCCATTATTGCAACAGTTGCTGGTACATTGGGACCGCTTGGGTTCTTAGGATTACAGATATCTTATGGGCTGAATCATTTATTCGATGTACCAAATACATTAACTGTAAGCATTATTGTTGTGCTGGTACTTGTATTGATTGCTGCGATATCAGCTGCTACAGGGGTGGATCGAGGGATTTACCATCTGAGCAATTGGAATGTCAAATTTACAATTTTTCTAGCAGCTTTAATACTCGTTATTGGTCCTACAATGTTTATTATTGATGCATTTGTAGGTGGCACTGGCTTTCATTTGCAAAACTTCTTCACAATGACCATGTATCGTGGAGATGAGGGCTGGCTTTCAATATGGACGATATTTTTCTGGGGGTGGTTTATCGGTTATGCCCCTATGCTGATTGTATTTATTAGCAGGATATCTCGTGGAAGAACGATTAGACAATTAATCATAGCTGTATCTATTATTGCTCCTTTAGTTAATAACTTTTGGTTTTCAATTGTAGGTGGTACAGGTGTATTCTTTGAAAATGAAAATGCTGGCTCTATCTCGACTGCTTTGAATGAGGGTGGAATGCCAGCTGCAGTAATGGCCATTACTGACCAACTCCCAATGGCAACACTAATGGGGTTAGGATTTTTGGTTGTATCAATTATCTTTGTTGCAACAACAACCGATACAATGGCTTATACTGTAGCAGCTACACTAGAGGGAAATGATAATCCCAAACGCTGGTTACGTGTTTTTTGGGCATTAATCTTTGGTGCTACTACCGTAGTAATCCTATCGATTGGTGAGGATAGTATTGCATCGATACAGAACTCAATTGTTATAACAGCAGTTCCAGTTTCACTTCTGTTATTGCCGCCATTGTGGAATGCCCCAAGAATAGCGAAGAAAATGGCACTAGAGCAAGGACTGATCTGGCAGCGTGAAATGAGAAAAAAAGTAGATAAAAAAGATGAATAACGAAATGGGCCATTTAGCTTTCCGTATAGGAAACAAAATGGCCCTTATTCTTAGTCTTGATTTTCCATATATGTTAGGGAAACCTTAAGGTTTGCATTTTTCTCACGAATCCGATCGAGTAAGTCTTTATCGTTCACTGCATTTTTACTGCGGATGGCATAGGTGTACATAATCATTGTTCCAAGATTCGTTGTCTCAACCTGGCGCAATGCATGACTAATTGTGAATTGCTCAAAAACATCATCCAATAGATTTTCGTGGTTTAAGTTTTCTGGCACAGTCACTTTTAAAATCTGTGAATCTTTTCCTTTCCCATATTCGAATTTATAAAGCAAGTAGAATATGATACTGGCAAAAAAGGTTAACATAATCGCCAAATCAAATTGGTAGAGGCCGCTCGTCATGCCAACCGATAATCCGAAGAAGATGTAGGCGATATCCTTTGCATCTGTAACCGCACTTCTAAAGCGAATTAAAGAAAATACTGCAAATAATCCGAATGCCACTCCAGCATTTCCGCTTACAACATTCATGACAACGGATACAACGACACTCATTATAATAATCGTATGGACAAAGTTCTGTGAGTAGCGATCTCCGGTAAATGTTAGCTGGTATACCTTTGTAATAACAATACTAAGGATTGTAGCGATTGCCATCGCTAATAGACTCATAAATATTGGTGATTCATTACCATTAATTTGAAATAATGTTTCCATCTTAAATTCCTCCTACTGTAACATTTTCTTTAGCTGCTCCAATTGGGAGTGCTGGATTTTTTAGCAATTCCAGACTGGTGCAAAATTTTGAAGCACTTCTTTGTTCGCAATTGAAATGCTGCAAAATGCGAGTAAGCCACAGTGGAACACTGTCATTCACTTTTACTTCAAGTACAACGAGATTGGAATCGATAAAACTCGCTCCATATGAACCATTCTCCAAGTAAAGATCATCATTTCTGCATCTCAGATTAAAATCAAAAGTAATCCGCAACTCGGGGTCTGTTATGCAATGCAGTGCATGGCGATCATAGCTGACAACCATTTCAGGCTCTAAGCGATATAAATGACGAAAATAATCAATTTCACGCAAAACTTGTATATTCGATCCTTCATAATTATCAATACAAGACTCCTGACGGTTAATATAGCGGTAAGCTTCGGACAATGAAAGAAGCATTCGTCTTTTATTGACAACCTTTTTATGTTTTTGTTTCACTTCGAAAAATGCAATTCCGTGAATGTCGATATTATCGTAAACTCGCAAACGAAGTTTTTGCCGATACTTCAGTTTGTTCTTTGTTTCGAAGTAAATTTTGTGGTCATCACTTTCGAAGTATAGGCTCGTAACAGTGTACTTTCCATCCTCACCAAACTTATCAGGCCGCATATAAGGTGAGATTTGCTGAATTAGTTGTTCATATTGTCCAATTGTGATTAAATATTTTTGCTCTTTCCTTCTAAAAATTTCAATTGCCATATATTCCATCCTCCTTACTTGAAACCTATTCTATAATTCTTCTATAAGATACCAATGTGAAAGGGATTAGAAATAGATGAGAATGTGATGTGAATCTGAAGTTTGGAGAGGTTCTGTTATTTATCAGTGTGCATAAAATGATAGGTAAGGATTATCTGATAAGATTATAGAGTCATCTAGCTGAAGCAAAACATTTTAATAAAGCAAAAAAGCCACTCCAAATTACCTCGGAGCGGCTTTTAAAATTAAAGTGATGTATTTTCTTCAATTGCATTTTTGTCATTAAATGTTTTCAGGTTTAAATTCTTTAATATACGTGATGTTAATGTTCCGGAAACCATACTTCCATTAACATTTAAAGCTGTACGTCCCATATCGATAAATGCTTCGATTGAAATTAACAGCCCAGCTAATGCGACTGGCATTCCCATAGAAGAGAGAACGATAATTGCGGCAAAAGTTGCCCCACCACCAACACCAGCAACACCAAATGAGCTGATACCGATAATGAGAACCAGTTGGATAATAAATCCTGGCGAAAGAGGATTTATTCCAATTGTTGGCGCAATCATGACAGCTAGCATGGCAGGATAGATTCCTGCACAGCCATTTTGCCCCATTGTTGCTCCAAATGAAGCTGACATATTGGCAACACCTTGCTCAACACCAAGTGAATTCCTTTGTGCTTGAATATTCAAAGGAATTGTTCCTGCGCTGGAGCGTGATGTAAATGCAAAGCCTAATACTGGAATTGCTTTTCTTAAATACGTAAACGGATTTAAGCCGAATACGCCGACTAAAACTAAGTGAAGAATAAACATAGTCAGCAATGCAACATAGGAAGCAATAACAAATTTACCAAGCTCCAGGATACCTGCAAAATTGGTGCTTGCTACTGTATTTGCCATTAATGCTAATACCCCGAATGGAGTTAAGCGTAATACTAATGTTACGATACGCATGACAACGGCATAGACAGCATTAACCATCTTCGTGAACATCTCTGCTTGTTCCGGATTTTTTCTGCGAACACCCAGTACTGCAATCCCGACAATAATAGAGAAAATAACAATAGCAATAACGGATGTTGGTCTTTCGCCTGTCATGTCCAAGAAAATATTAGATGGAATGAAATTTAGAATTCGTTGTGGGGCCGATTGCTCTTGTACATCCCCTAACTGTGCTTCTAACGATGTGGCACGCTCTGACTCTGCTTGCCCCATTTCAATTTGATCAGCATTCAGGTCAAACACGACTGCTGTTCCAATTCCGATTAAAGCGGCAACCATTGTAGTAGAGATCAGGATTCCGATAATCCACGCAGACATCTTACCAAGTTCTGCGGTCCTTTCCAAGTTAATAATGGATTGAATGATGGAAACCATAACAATTGGCACTACAATCATCATGAGGAAACTAATATAGCCTCGCCCAACAATATTGTACCATTCCGTTGTTTCTGTCAAAACTTCGGAGCCAGCACCATATATTAATTGTAATACTGCCCCGAGCACGATTCCTGCCCCTAAACCAGTGAATACGCGCTTTGTAAAAGAAAAATGCTTTTTCTGCATCCATATTAATAAACCGATAAGTGCCAGCAGCACAACTATATTTAATAGAATATAAATAGAGTCCATTTTGATAAACCTCCTTATTGGTATTTTCTTGTTTGTGAATAAAACTATACAAAAATACTAATATTATGCTTGTTTATTATTCCGATAATATTAGTATGACTTAATTAAGATACACTCGTTTAAGAGAAGTGTCAAGAAATTAATTTATAGTGGGTTTATCATACATTAGCATACTCCATTTAACTATGTAGTGAGCAAGCAATCAAGCTTACCCACTATGCTGAGCTACCTCCAGTTTTTCTGGAATAAAGCTTTAATGGAAATATAGAGAATTGCAAAGGCAAATACGATGACAGCAATTGCTCCTACAGCAATCAAGAAATTGACGATTGTTGTCGAAGTAATAAATGAAGACGCTAACGTCGTTACAACAATTAATCCAAAACCAGCCAGGATTGCTGTAAGAAAAAGTAAAGCAAGTTGATTCATCATCATCCCTCCTTTATTTAAAATATGAATGAAGTAGGGATATGGTTTATGTTTTTTAATAAGTAAAAGAATGAAGAAGGAAAAGACCGCTGAGGATAAGCGGTCTTTGTGACTAGTAACATTGAAAAGATTGAATTTGATTGAGGTCAATACCGAAATACACCCATCTGAAACCGGTCCATCTGAATCCGGCAATTGAATTTCTGCCAACAAATGTTGGGAAGAACCAAAAAGCGTCTCTTCTTAACCAAATATAGGTGAACCGGAATAAACAGCCGCGGATGCCGCCTGGATCAACCGCGAATGTTTGGAACTGTGATTGTTCAGGTGTGAAATTCGGAGGTGGAGAATTGGGTGGTCCGGCCTGTTGTCCGCCACCACCAGGGAATCCTCCAGGACCTCCAGGGCCGCCTGGTCCCCCGGGAAAACCACCGGGGCCACCACCAGGAAATCCTCCAGGACCTCCAGGGCCGCCTGGTCCCCCAGGAAAACCACCGGGACCTCCAGGACCTCCAGGAAATCCGCCGGGAAACCCTCCGGGGCCACCTGGACCACCACCAGATCCAGGGCCAAAAATCTGACCAAGTATATTCCCCGGAAGATTAAACTGTCTTTCATCCTCATCTTGCGGTGGCTGATATGGATTATTATGATAATTCATCTATTCTTTCCTCCCTTTTCTACTCATAAAAAATTGCTCCCTTTACTATATGGGGAATTCGTCTAATGTGGGATTGATTTCATAAGATTGGGCGGCTTATTCGTTTATTCAGAAGGAATAAATAGTTGCTGCTATACAACACTATAAAAATGAACTGTTTGCTCTGTTTTTAATCCATAAAATTATACTTAAAAATTGCTTGTCATGATAAAACAACAATGGTAATATTAAAAGGTTGTCAAGAGGCAGTGGATAAAGCAAACAACAGATCAGGCCAGAATAACCAGGCTGATTCTGTAATTATAAACAGGTATGAGCAAAAAAATTAGTAAAGGAGTTTTTCTATGGCGGATCACAACAATCAACAAGAAAAATATGAATATCTTGCTGATAATCCTAATGTGAAGGTTATGCCAATTATGCTTTCGTTAATTATTGGAGCTTTCTTTGCAATATTAAATGAAACTTTATTAAATATAGCGTTAACAACATTGATGGCTGAATTTGGTGTAACCCTAACAACTGTGCAGTGGATGGCAACAGGATTTATGCTAGTTATGGGAATTATTATTCCTGCATCAGCTGTATTAATGCAATGGTTTACAACACGTCAGCTATTTTTAAGTACAATGATCATTTTTACAATCGGAAGCACAATAAGCGCGCTTGCTCCGAACTTTCCAATATTGCTTGTAGGACGACTGATTCAAGCAGTTGGTACAGGACTCTTGATGCCGATTATATTTAATGTGTTCCTGTTAATTTTCCCGCCGCACCGAAGAGGGAAGGTGATGGGACTAGTTGGTCTAGTAATCATGTTTGCACCGGCAATTGGACCAACCTTATCTGGAGTAATTGTTGAATATTTGGGATGGCGGTTTTTATTTATTTCCGTAATTCCTTTTGCGCTTTTTTCGATTGCATTTGCATCTAAATACTTGGTGAATGTATCGGAAGTGACAAAGCCGAAAATAGATATCATATCTCTTGTATTTTCAACAATCGGATTCGGCGCAATCGTCTATGGGTTTAGTTCCGCTGGGGAAAGTGAAGCTGGTTTTTTAGATCCTAAAGTATATACAGTGATTATAATTGGCTTTATTGCAGCGGCACTGTTTACTTGGAGACAATTGAAGCTGGAAGAGCCATTGATTGATTTGCGTGTATTTCGTTATCCAATGTATACGCATGGGATATTAATGTTCTTAATCATTATTATGGCTATGTTTGCTTCAGAGATTATTTTACCAATTTACATGCAAGGCCCCCTAGCGTTAACAGCTGCTTCAGCAGGGTTAGTTCTTCTTCCAGGCAGTATTCTGAATGGTGCAATGTCACCAGTGATGGGTGGACTTTTCGATAAATTTGGTCCGCGTGTATTAATGATTCCGGCAACACTTGTTTTATGTGGAACAATGTTTATGATGAGCAGATTAGATTTAAACACACCTGTATGGGTAATTATTGTCGGTTACATATTACTTATGTTATCTGTTTCTGCAATAATGATGCCTGCTGAGACAAATGGGCTAAACCAGCTTCCAAAGCACTTATACCCACACGGTACTGCAGTAATGACAACATTGCAGCCTGTTGCAGGTGCAATTGGGGTATCTGTTTTTATCAGCATTATGAATGCAAGACAAAATGGTTTCTTGCAAAATGTAAGCAATCCTGCAAATCCTGATACAATCAGAGAAGCAATGGTAGCTGGTGTAGAGCTTGTTTATTTTATTGCTTTTGCAATATCCATTATTGCTGTAATCATGGCATTTTTCGTTTATCGTGCTGCCCCGAAGGAATCGGAAGAGGAGCCAGTTAAAGAGAATTAATAAGTTGAAGGAAAAAATAAGCTTTTATTCTGAGGGATTCAGAGTGGGGCTTATTTTTTTATGGTTTTTAATGATTGCTCACTATCTACTATCTTTACATGAATGATATGTTGCTGTATATTATAAGTGAGTAATCACTCACTTATAATATAGGCGAGGTGAAATGGATGAGTAAACGAAAATCATGTATTTCGATTCAACATGTGTATAAGAAGTTTGGTAAGCATGTGGTGTTAAAGGATATCAATCTTGAAATTGAAAAAGGTGAGATTTTTGGACTTTTAGGTCCGTCTGGTGCTGGAAAATCAACTTTAGTAAAAGAATTAGCTGGACTGGATATTCCAACGTCAGGGGATAATTATATCTTTGAAGAAAAAATGCCAACCCTCAAATTAATGGAGCGAATTGGGTATATGGCTCAATCGGACGCGCTTTACGAAGACCTGTCAGCAAATGAAAATTTACAGTTCTTTGCAAGCTTATATGGGTTAAAAGGCAAAAAGAAAAAGGAAAGAATTAAGGAAGTGATGCAGCTTGTTGACTTATCAGATCATTTAAATAAGCTCGTATCCAATTATTCTGGTGGAATGAAAAGAAGGCTGTCACTGGCGATTGCACTTCTTCATGAGCCAGAAATTCTTATTCTGGATGAGCCAACAGTAGGAATTGATCCTGTTTTACGAAAGAGTATTTGGGATGCTTTTTATGACTTGAATAAGAAAGGGACAACAATAATCGTTACAACCCATGTGATGGATGAAGCGGAAAAATGTGACCGGCTGGGACTTATGCGAGATGGAGCAATGATTGCTGTCGGCACGCCAGAATCATTGCGAAATGAGACAAATACAGAAACGATAGAACAAGCATTTCTTGTTTATGGAGGTGCGACATCATGAGAGTAATTGCATTAACGAAAAGGATTTTACAGCAGCTCATACGGGATAAGCGGACATTGGGATTGCTTATCTTTGCGCCGATTTTAGTCCTGACTATGCTTCACTTGGTTTTTAATGGAGATGACTATGTACCGAAAGTGGGATTAGTAGAAATTCCTGAAGCTATTGTTGACCAAATTGATGCGACAGATGCTGAAGTAACCATATACACGAATGAAAATGATGCGCAGCAAGCTGTCCACTCTGAGGAAATTGATGGTTATATTTTACTTGATGATGCCACTACTCCAGCTGTCTTTCTTGAAGGTAGTGACCCAAGTGTGAATAGTGCAACATTGAGATGGATCCAATCAGCATTTGATTCACTGAAGCAGAGTGAAGGTGATGCACAACATGAAATTGATTATTTATACGGCTCAAGTGATATGGGTTCATTCGATTATTTTGGCCCAGTACTGCTCGGATTTTTTGTGTTTTTCTTTGTCTTTATTATTGCTGGCGTTTCGTTTATTCGGGAGCGGACAACAGGTACGCTGGAGCGGCTGCTATCTACACCATTGCGTAAATGGGAGATTGTAATGGGGTATGTTCTTGGATTTGGAATCTTCACGATTATTCAATCAGCAATTATTGCATGGTATGCTATTTATGTACTGGATATGATGATGGTAGGAGCATTTATTTATGTGCTTTTAATTACATTATCACTTGCACTCACAGCACTAACATTAGGGATACTCATTTCTTCATTTGCGAACAATGAATTGCAAATGATTCAATTTATTCCGATTGTTGTTATTCCGCAAATATTCTTTTCCGGTCTTTTTAATTTAGAAACAATTTCCGATTGGCTAAGCTGGGTTGGTCCGTTTACACCCCTTTATTATGCAGCAGATGCTCTGCGGGACGTTATGGTGAGGGGACATGGCTGGAATGAAATATATTTAAATTTAATTATTCTGTTTGGCTTTTCACTGCTATTTATGCTATTAAATGGCTTGACGCTCCGTAAGTATCGAAAAATATAAATTATGCTTTTCGTTGCTACCTGTGACACTTATTCGATATGATGTTAGATAAGAGGAATGTTTAACTTGATAAGAGGCGAAATTTGATGACAAATAGTGAAACGAAATTAACTAAAAAACAAATAGCGATATTAGAGGCAGCAACAGAGTTATTCGCAGAAAAAGGCTATGCAGGTACTTCCACGAGTGAAATCGCTAATAAAGCAGAAGTTGCAGAGGGGACAATTTTTAAACACTTTAAATCGAAAAAGGGGCTTTTGTTATCGATTGTTTCACCGATGATGGTGAGGCTGATTGCTCCAATGGTAAAAAAAGATATGAACAAGGTTCTTGATCAGGATTTTGAACGTTTTCAAGACTTTATTCGAGCAATGATTGAGAATAGAAAAGAATTTATTAAAAAAAACCTGCCCCTTTTACGGATACTGATTCAGGAAATTCCTTTTCATCCAGAGTTAAAGGAGCAGTTTATTGAGTATATCGGCAAAGATATTTTTGGTAAACTCAGAAACATTGTTGAACATTACCAGGCTAAGGGCCAGCTTATAAAAACCCATCCCGATACAATCATTCGAATCGTTGCCTCGTCTATTTTTTCTTATATTATCGCACGATACGTTATTATTCCTGAGGGAGATTGGAACGATGAGGAAGAGGTTGATCGAATAATTCAAGTTCTGGAAAATGGGATTGTGCCAAGGGAATAGGCGTTTCTAGCTTTTAATCCTTTTCTATGGGAAACGTAGAAAAGGATTTTTTATGTTCTGTCGTAAGCAGTTAAGGCTAATTTATTTAGCTGACCACTAATTATTAACTAAAAATAAACTTTTGCGTTGTCGTTAATAAAGTGACTTATACTTGAGTTGGAGAAGGGGAGGACCTATGGCAGAACAAAGCAAAATTCTTATCGTGGAAGATGATTATGAAATTGCCTCGATTATGAGGAATCACTTAGCTAGAGAAGGATTTGAAGTGACTTGGGCATCAACTGGGGTAGAAGGCTAGGAGGATTTCAAAGAGGATAATTATACCTTAGTGCTTATTGATCTTATGATGCCAGAGATGGATGGTTTTACATTATGTGAACAGATTCGATTAGAAAGTGATATACCATTATTAATTGATAGTGCTAAAAGTGAGGATGAAAGCAAGATACGAGGATTAGGTCTTGGTGCGGATGATTGTCTAACAAAGCCGTTCAGCCTGAAAGAATTGGCTGCTCGGGTACATTCTCACCTAAGAAGATACCAGCGCTATACAAATAAACATTATAATGAGCAAGTCTTTCATTATAAACATGGGCTGGGCGTTGATTTTTTAATGAAGCTGTATTTTTAGATGAAGAAATTCTCTTTCTAACCGCCAAAGAGCGGGAAATTTTGTTTTTTCTTGCTAAGAATCCATTTATTACGTTTGAAAAAGAAAAAATTTATGAGCATGTATGGCAACTGATGAATGTTGATGGCAATAACACAGTAACAGTTCATATTAAAAGCTTTCGCAATAAGCTGAGGGATACTATTTTTTTCTATTTATAGTGATTGTTTCCTGTTTGTTGATGGGGATGACTTATCAGGAAAAGTGTTAACTTGATAGTTTGCTTCCTTTGTTAGGTTACGGATTAAAGAATATCCCAGTAGTTAGACTCTGGGATATCTTCTCCTAAATAGTTTTCACAGCTCCAGCAATATCCTCTGCCTGTGTAACCACAGAAATAAATGAAACTCCATCTGCCCCAGCTTGCAGAACAGAGCTCGCATTCTTCGTATTGATCCCACCAATACCGACAATTGGCAGCGTTGGAAATTGGGTGCGTAATGTCTGAATCCATTCCAAACCAACAGCCGCTTTTGCATCTGTTTTGGTTGTTGTGGGAAAAATTGGACCTGCACCAATATAATCGACAAGATCTAGTGGACTTCTTTCAACTTCACCCATGTTAGAAAGGGAGAGTCCGATGATTTTAGTTGGAAAAGCCAGACGCAACTCCTTTACCGATTGATCGTCCTGACCAACATGAATTCCGTCCGCATCCAGTAATTCAACAAGCCGGGCATCATCGTTTACAATAAACGGAATCTCGTACTGTCTGCAAATGGCTCGTAACTGCTTGCCTAATTCCAGTTTCGCATTACCATTAAGTGATGCAGGTCCCTTTTCGCGGAATTGAAATGCTGTGATTCCAGCTTTGGCTGCAGCTTCCAGTATTTTTGCTGGGTCACGATTACAGTTTTGACTGCCCATAATAAAATATTTTCGTAAAAATAACATTGCTTATTTTCCCTCCAGTTGTTCTACTTCAAGTGAAAGGGCATCGATGAATGGCGCAACAAATGTCCCTGAGCCATTTACTGATGGACTAGCGGCTGCATGGGAGGCGGCTAATCCGTAAAATTGAACAGCTGTCAATGCTTGCTCTTCAATTGGGTCATCGGTTGTTAAACAGGCAGTCAGTATAGAGCCTAGCAAACAACCAGCTCCTGTTACTTTAGCTAAAGTTGGGTGCCCCGTATGATTTAGGATACAGGACTCTCCAGTACAAATAATATCTGTTTTACCGGTAACAACGGCAGTCGTTTCGTACGCCTTTGCTACACGCTGAGCAATTTCTTCTGCATTACCATCTCCGATAGATTCTACGCCTTTTGTTTGCCAAGGGATATCGGCTAGATATGCTAATTCACCTGCATTTCCTTTGATAGCAGTAGGCTTTACCTCTTTTAAAATTTGTTTAACAGCAGCTGTCCGAAATGTCGTTGCAGCAACACCTACTGGGTCGAGTACAACGGGAATTCCTTTTTCATTTGCCTTTTTACCAGCAAGTATCATTGCATCTAGATCGTTTGCTGTTAAGGTACCAATATTTATTAAAAGACCATCCGCAATAGAAGCCATATCCTCTGCTTCCTCTTCGGCTTTTGCCATTACGGGAGCGCCGCCAAAGGCTAATAGACCATTTGCGGTAAAATTCATCACAACTTGGTTCGTTAAATGATGAATGAGTGGTGTCTTTTCCCGTACGCTTTTAATAATTTGTGAATTCATGTTTAGCACCTTCTTTCCGTATTGCCCAATGGTTTGTTGGACCACTTCCAGATCCAAGATCGAAGGAATGCTTAATTGCCGCAGTGACAAATTCCTTTCCATTTTTAACAGCGTCATACAAAGATAATCCTTTACTTAAATAGGCAGTAATTGCAGCTGCATACGTACAGCCAGTTCCATGCGTGTTTTTTGTATCAATTCGCTCTGCTGAGAAGCTGTGTATGTTTGAGCCGTCATACAGGAAATCAATTGCTTCGCCTTCTCTGTGCCCGCCTTTGATTAGGGCAGCGCCAACACCGAATTTCTTAACAAGCAGCTCTGCGGCCTGTTTCATATCAGCTGTTGTTTCAATCGGTTCTTCAATTAGAAATTCCGCTTCTGGAATATTTGGAGTTACAAGTGTGGTGAGTGGTAAAAGCTGCTTGCGTAAATAATCACGTGCCTCTTCTTCTATTAAAGCATCTCCACTCGTCGCAACCATAACAGGGTCCATGACATATGGAACTTGAAGGGCTGCTATTTTTTTCTGGATAACTTCCATCATATCTTGATTGGCGATCATTCCGGTTTTTAGTGCGTGAATAGGCATATCGGAAATCACGGAGTCCAGTTGCTGTTCAATAATTTTAAGTGGTACATGGTGAATTGCTTGAACACCTGTTGTATTCTGGGCTACAACCGAGGTAATAACGGACATTCCATAGCTTTGCAGCTCTTGGAATGTTTTTAAATCAGCGTGGATACCTGCTCCACCGCTTGGATCTGTTCCGGCAATTGTAAGTGCACATGCTACTTGTTTCATTGGTTATACACCGTCCTATTGAAAGATTTCTCACATGTAAGTGTTATTTTTATTAATCCTTGTATAAATCGTGCAATTTAATGACGAATTAAACGTTTACTTGCAACTCTTGAAACGATAAATAAGCCAATCAGGGAACCAGTAATACTACTAACTAAAAAAGGTGGGATAAAGGCAAATGCTCCGGCAGAGCTTCCCATAAAGATAGAAGCAAATGGTACAGCGAAAAGTGCACCGAAAATCCCGCTTCCAACGCCTTCGCCAACAGCAGCCAGTGCATTTTTTCCGGATTTTTTATAAAGGTAGCCTGCTAAAAAGGCACCAACCATTGCACCTGGAAATGCTAATAATGTACCTAGCCCGAGCATATTGCGAAGTAAGCTGATCATAAAAGCGATAACGACGGCTGGTCCTGGTCCGAGCGTAACTGCTGTCATGACATTAATTGCATGCTGAACAGGATAGGCTCTAGCGATTCCAGCGGGAAACCATAGCAATTGAGCAGTAATCGTGCCGATTGCAATAAATACAGCCATGGTAGTTAATAAACGTGTTCGATTCATCAGTTCCTCCATTTCTGGGGTAATACAAAAGGCAGTGATATAAATCAGTGCACTTCTGTACAGCAAGTCCTGGTCACTGAATTTTGGAATTCAGCTGCGGCCGCGTTGCTGGAATTGGACGCAAAAAAAGCTAGATCCATTGGGACCCAGCTTGATACGTGTGAAAAATAGTTTGGACATATGTCAGACTACTTCCCTCCGCTGGCATTAACCAGATCAGGTCCATAAGAGTCGGGAATTGGTACGCTTCCCTCTCAGCCCATATTTTGGGCACCCCTAGTAGTTTAAATAACGATATACATTTGAATTCAACTCTAAGCTTAACAAATTTTTTAACTTTTGTCATTATTAACATGGAAAACATGGTATAACTAATGTAGTCTGCTATACAGAAGAGTTATAAAAGTAACATACTGAATACTGTTATAAACAAATGTTTTACACAGTCAGTTGCCCATAGAGGATAATTACATCATCAATTCCTACATCCACAAAAGACGGAATAATGAAAGGCTGATAAAATGACAATTTTAACAATGAAAAATATAGAAAAACATGAAAAAGATACACAGCTGTTTTCCGCTTTTAATTTAGAAATTGCTGAAGGACATATTACAGCAATTTATTCATCACTAAATGTTCGGAGTACGCTTTTAAATATGATTCTTGGAAAAATCCCTGTGGTAAATGGGGAAATTCGGGTTAAAAATGTAACCATTGCAGAAGACAAACGGAGATTTTTGAACAACCTTGGCATTTGTTTTTTTGAAGAAGGGATGTATGAGAGATTAACGGTTTCTGAGTATTTACGTTTTTTTAATAAACTATATGAAGTGGAACTGGAGTTAGAACAAATTATCCATTTAACACAGCTGCAAGAAAAGAAGAATAAAAGAATTAGAGACTTAACATTTTCGGAGATGAAACGTGTGCAATATGGACGTTTACTAATTCAGGCACCTTCTTTATTTGTTTTTGAGGAGCCGGACTTGAATGTAGACATGGAAACAAAACGTGTATTTATTAATATCACGAGAAAAATACAAGAAATAGGCAAAAGCATACTTATATTAACTGGAAATATGGAGAGTGCTGTTACGGTCGCTGATTGTGTTTATCGGCTGGATGAAGATGGACTACGAATTATTGAGACAGAAACAGAGGAAGATGCAGCAGAAGAAAAGGATACAGAATTAATTCCAGCAGAAGAAACAGATAATGAGAAAGGTCCAAAGCCAATTCAATTGAATAAAATTCCAACGAAGGTCAATGACAAAATTGTTTTATTTGACCCACCCGAGATTGACTACATTGAGAGTAATGATGGTCAAGCAAATATTTACATAAAAGGAGAAGCATTTCCAAGCTCACTCACCTTAACCAATTTAGAAGACCGCTTGCAGCATTTTGGATTCTTCAGATGTCACCGATCCTATATTGTAAATTTACAGAAGGTTCGCGAGGTAATTACATGGACCCGAAATAGCTATAGTTTGATTTTGGATGATAAGGAAAAGTCACAAGTGCCACTTTCAAAAACAAAAATGGCAGAATTAAAAGATCTGCTCGGCCTTAAATAAGCTCCGTTCATTGGAAAAAGCGGAAAATCAAGGCTTACTAATTAGATAATTCACTGCAAAATATACTCCATTCACCTTGAAAAATACTCTTTTCATTAGAAATATGCTGTTTTCACTTCATTTTCCATTTAATCTAGAGTCACAAACAAAAGTGATTTACGGGGAGGAAGAATTTTGGAAAACATTATTGAAGTGAAATCATTAGCAAAAATTTTTGGCAATAAAGCTGCATTGGAAGATGTAAGTTTTCAAGTGAAAAAAGGAGAGACATTTGGTTTTTTAGGTCCGAGTGGTTCCGGGAAGACGACAACAATAAAAATTCTCACTGGACAATTGATCCAGACCTCTGGAGATGCTTCTGTATTTAATATACCAGCAGCTTCCTTAAATAAGCCATCCTATCGAAAAAAAATTGGGGTTATTACAGATAATAGCGGGTTATACCAACGTTTATCAATTTATGACAATTTGAAACTATATTGCGATCTTTATGATGTACCAACAAAACGAATTAATGAAGTCCTTGGGATGGTTAACTTGACGGAGGATACGAAAAAGGTAGTTTCAAAGCTTTCCAAAGGAATGCTGCAGCGTGTAACGTTAGCAAGAGCTTTCCTGCATGAACCGGAATTGTTGTTTTTAGATGAACCAACATCTGCTTTAGATCCCGCAAACTCCAAGCATATTCATGATGGACTCCGCAAATTGAATGAAAAAGGAACAACGATTTTTCTGACTACACATGATATGAGCGAAGCAGAAGCACTATGTAAACGCGTTGCATTCCTGCATAAAGGGAAAATCCAATTGCTCGATGAGCCAAGAGTGCTGCGCAGACAATTTTCGGATACCTCTGTAACAGTTGAATTAAAAGATGGCCGGAAGTTAAATTTACCAGGTGGATCAAAAGGCGCGGATGAAATTTATAACTATTTATCAACCGATCAGATTGTATCCATTCATTCAAATGAACCAACATTGGGAGATATTTTTGTAGAAGTAACAGGGAGGGAATTAGTATGACTTTTTCAATGAAGCGTGTAATTGCAATTTTCCAAAAGGATATGAAGGATTTATATAAGAATATGTATGTCTCCACAACAATTCTGATGCCGCTCATTTTTGCTTTCTTCTATAGTAGGATGGAAAATATTACGGTAGAAGTTCACTTTTTAGTAATTAACTTGACCTTATCGCTTGTAACAGCATTCCTGCAATGTTCGATTATAGCTGAAGAGAAAGAAAAGAATACACTGCGTGGACTGATGCTTTCACCAGCAACTATACCGGAAATCCTTGGTGGCAAAAGCTTAGTAACCTTTATTTTATCTGCAATAACAATTATTCTTTGTACAATGATAATGGGTTATGAACCTGCGAATATAGGTATTATAGTAATTGCGATTGTTATTTCCAGTTTGTTTTACATTGCTTTAGGAACACTGATGGGATTAGTCTCTAGAACCGTTATTGAAGCTTCTGTACTCATTTTACCAGTTATGTTTATTTTCGGTTTTGGGTCGATGTTCCAAGCGCTTGTGGAAGAGTATCCTATCCTTTCTGTCATTGATTATTTACCAAATATTCAATTGATTGAGCTAGCCAATGCTGTTGAAGCAGGATCAGGTTTTGGTGATGTACTTGGAAACTTAGGTATCATTGTAGCTTGGGTGATTGCAGGGATAGTTGCAACCGTTATTGTATTTAAAAAACGGGAGCTGGATGAGTAAGTATAAGCTGCAGTGAATACTCACTGTTATTTATAAAATAAAGAACAGCTTATATGGTAAGTTTGCTAAAAAATGGTTCCAATCATTAGATGGATGATCGGAACCATTTTAGGCTGCTTTGGGCTGATTTTGGGGACAGGCAAAGTATAAAATCTACTTAATCCTCCTGAGTTTTCGACCAATTAAACTAGACCTCCATTTCTATTAAATATTTATTATTTACAAAAATGACGTTTTAGTAGTATAATAGAAAAGCAATTTATATGCATCGCTTAATCTTATTGTAAGAACGGGGGACCCAATCATTACTGCGGAATTCCGCGTGGGGTGAATCCTATTTTACGGAGGGGCTTACTGTTTCCATAGTCCTAACCCGAAAGCTAACCTCGTCAGCGTTTAAAGGAAACATAAGAGTATATGATATCGTGCGAATTGACACAACCCGTGTCTTTTTTTGTTCGTCAATTCCCGTTTTTAGTCAAATCGTCTTTGTTTCCCTTGCCTAGGCACTCACAAATAACTAACAAGAAGGTAGGGTAATCAATGAAAAAGTTTAAATTAAGTTTGGCCAATCAAATTTTTATTGGTCTAATTTTAGGTGTTATTGTTGGTGGTATCTTTTACGGAAGTGAAACAGCTCAAAGTGTTTTACAACCATTTGGTGATCTGTTTCTTCGTTTAATTAAAATGATTGTTGTTCCAATTGTACTATCTAGTATTATTGTTGCAATTGCTGGTGTTGGAGATTTGAAATCTGTTGGTAAGCTGGGCGGTAAATCGTTAGCTTACTTTATTGGTATGACATTGGTTGCAATTGCGGTCGGCTTAATCTCTGCTAACATATTCCAGCCTGGTACCGGACTGAATATGGAAAGCCTGCAGCAAAGTGATATTTCAGGCTATGTCGAAACTTCAGAAGAGCAAGAAGGTAAATCGATAGCAGACACGCTTTTGCATGTAGTACCTACAAATCCAGTACAGGCGATGGTTGAAGGGGACATGCTGGCGATTATCTTCTTTGCTGTTGTTTTTGGTCTTGGAATCGCTGCAATTGGAGATAAAGGTAAGCCAGTACTTCGATTCTTCGAAGGTACAGCAAATGCTATGTTCTATGTTACAAACCTATTTATGAAGTATGCACCAATTGGTGTATTTGCTTTAATTGGTGTAACGATCTCTAAATATGGTTTTACCTCGTTGATTCCATTAGGCAAGTTAGCCCTTACTGTTTATGGAACAATGATTTTCTTTGTCATTGTTGTGTTAGGTTTGATGGCTAAAATCGTTGGATTAAATATCTTTAAATTATTAAAGCTGATTAAAGAAGAATTAATTTTAGCTTTTTCAACATCAAGTTCGGAAACTGTGCTTCCGAGAATTATGGACAAGATGGAGCAGGCTGGGAGTCCAAAACACATTGCTACCTTTGTTATCCCAACGGGTTACTCTTTTAACCTGGATGGATCAGTTTTATATCAAGCAATTGCTTCGCTGTTTATTGCACAGATGTTTGGTATAGAATTAAGTATTTGGCAGCAAATTACATTGATGTTAGTCTTGATGGTTACATCTAAAGGAATGGCTGGTGTACCAGGTGTATCATTTGTCGTGTTACTAGCTACATTTAGCACGATTGGCCTTCCTGCCGAAGGGTTAGCGTTTATTGCTGGTATTGATCGTATTCTTGACATGGGACGTACAGCGGTTAATGTTGTAGGGAACTCATTAGCAGCACTGGTAGTTGCTAAATGGGAAGGTCAATTTAACCCTCCAGTTAAGGAACATGAAGAAATAGCAGATCAAGCGATATAATATATTTAAAAAACACTCACAATGCTAGTATATGCTGTGAGTGTTTTTTAAAAGTAAATTAGTAGCAAGAAAAAAACACTTGATAGCATAGGCGTCAAGTGTTTTTAATATATGGAGCATGCGGGGCTCGAACCCGCGACCTCTTGCATGCCATGCAAGCACTCTCCCGGACTGGTTGGTTTCACTACCGTAATAATTATGAGGCTCTACAACCTTCTTTTAAATTAAAAAAACTCCTCTCATTCTGTTATTAGAATAAGTAAGAGTGTTAAGATGTGATCGAGAACTTAGTTATTTAAATTATTAATTTTGATGTTTGGTCAAGAGTGGAGCTGACGGGATTCGAACCCGTGACCCCTTGTCTGCCAGACAAGTATTCTCCCACTGAACTACAGCCCCGTGATAAAATTAAATAGGTAAAATTCGTAATGCAACTTTATTATATAATTTTGATGGTATTGCAGCAAGTTTTTTGTTATAGGATAAGTAAAAATATAATATTTAAATACAATTATTTACTATAAAATAAAATATGACCATTATCTTTAATGTGGAAAATAGGGATGTAAACTTTGAATTAACATTTTGTATTTAATATCATTCAGAATTCCTTCCTATACATCAGATTTAAATCTGATTTAATTTTCGTTTTTAAAAAGAGTTTTTTCTGAAAAAGTAGTTTAGTTAGTGTAAACTGAATTTATAAAAATGCTTGAAATAATATATGGAGTTTGTAAAAAAGTACACTTAAACTAACTGCAGAAGAGTTTAATAAGCAATATTAAACTACTTTTAACCGATTTCAATTGACAGAAGTAACTGAAGAAAGGGTGAGAAACATCAGTCCTAATAAAGTTATTAGTAGTATATTACTCTTGATAGGTTACATTATTTTAATTCTTATTTATTCTACTGTATGGACTGAATTTTATATTCATCTTCCAGAATTTGAACCACTGCCAGTTGGTATATTGCAACAATACTGAATACAAATTAAATATGCCATTCTCGTAGGGATTATAATATTTACCATTGTTCTTATATTAAATAGGAAAGTTGTTTGGAAGTTGTCTATATATTTATCTGTTTTAGGATTAATAATTTTGACAGTCCCATTTATGTTATATTACTTACTTGAACTTTATTCGTTCTTAATAGATATGAGCAATTGAATCGTTATTTCGCTATAGGGTGCTTTAATACAACAATCCAGATCGTCATTATGGCGATCTTTTTTACTAAAGGGCAGAAGAGTTTAATTAGAATAGTGTTTATTAGGGGGGTGATTAAATGAAGGTTTTAGAGAAAATTATTGTTGCTGTACTTTCCTCGATAATCCTTTCTCTATCTTTAGCTTTTTTGATGTATACACCAGTAGCTGAACAACAACCAGGCGTTGGATATTCTTCTATTATATATTTGATTTATTCATTACCTGTATATTTAATTGGTGGTGGACTATATTCTGCCTTCGTAGACGTATATATAGAATCAATACAGTTTCGTAATAAATTTATTAAATATATTGTTGGTTTTTTTGTATACGGGGTAGGTGGTTTATTAATTATGGGATTATTATTCTTATTCGATAGTAATCCCTCATTGTTAGATATATTTAAAGTATTAATATTTGGTGCATTGGCAGCTTTATTATTCTTCCACATATCTATTATATTGAAGAAAGCCTTCGGATTTTTAGATGAAAATTAGTCTCCTTTTTACTAAATGATGCAGTAATGGAGTAGAGTACACTTTTTCTGAAACGGGCACGATTTTTGAAACAAAAACTAGGAGAGGAGTTAATATTTTTGATTCTTTTTGCGGAAATTTTACGTGTGATTTCTTATGTAATACTTATTTTTTGTTCCGGAATCTATTTAAGGCATTTAGAGAAAGCAAAAAAGCATCGAAAACTTACATCTCTTGAGTTGACAATGTACATAGCTATACAGTTTGCATATGTTCTTTTTACAATCAGTTTACTAATTGGGCTATTTCTTAGATAGAAGTTGATCAGCTAACTTTTGCATTTTTTAAAATGAAGTAGTTGGGCAGTGGATTGAAAATGGGGTGACATTATGTTTATTATTCTTATTTTTATTATTCTAATCGTATTTTTATTTGATTTAACAAAATTTAGAGGACAAAATCAAAAGCTAATTGAACAAAATGACCATATCATTAGTTTATTAGAAGATATAAAAAATCATGGAAAATTAAAGTAGTAGATATTTCCTTCTTCAAGTATTTGGTGCCTTAGGGTAAGAAAAGGAGAGAAAATAATTTGAGTAATGATAGTTCCTCAAAATTAGCAAAGTGGAGAGAAAAATATGGAGCGATAGTTATTGCATTAAGCTGTTTATTAAGTGCAATCACAATATGGGGGGGTAATTGGATTCTTACAGGCATTTTAGTATTAGGTGTTTTGATATGTGGAACGATAGGAGTTTTTGATGTAAAGCGAGCTATAACGAAAAAGAATTAAAAAAAGTTTTCTCTATGTAGAAAAAACCTAAAATAAAGACTTTGTGAATTTTTATACTTTATATAGTTCCCTACCAAAATCCCTACCAACTTATTTTTTTGTAGGGATTGTTTATATAGGTTTTCGGATTATCGTGTGGAATTAATTTAGATTCAAAATACTTTTCATTACCTAAACGCCCTTTTAATTGATTAGTTGTACTAGGGTTTATAGGATAAGTACACTTTTGTTTCTTCATGGATAACATGTTTAAAGAGGAGAGAAAATAGTGAATTTACGTTTTTTACAATCAACTTTTTGCTATATCATATGATTCTAAAATACTATTTTGTTGTTTTGTTAGTTCTTATGTAATAAATTTGCGATATATTTACATTTTTTTAATAGTAACGTTTCGTCTCTTATGTCATATTTAAAGGGAAGCTGGAGAGAATTTTGTCATAAAGTGAAACTTTATTCAGTGGTTCTTTTCCACTGAATAGCAGTTGAACAGAATCAGGAATTTATGGGCTGTTTACCCCCGTTCATTATACTTTATTAGTTTTCTCAATCGTTAGAGGGGGATTACAGCCCGTTGATACGTGATAAGTCCTCGTATCTAGCAAATAATATCCTAAGAGATGGAGGATCGTGATGAAAAGTGTTGCTTTCAGAAAAGTTTTCAGTATATTCCTTATTTTGGTAATGCTATCAGTAAACCATTCACCTGGCTTTGCAACAACTGTATCGGCGCAGAGTGATGAAACGGCAGCAAAGGATTTATTTATTTCGGAGTATATTGAAGGTAGTTCCTTTAATAAGGCAATTGAAATTTATAATGGTACAGGAAGTGCAGTAGATTTATCGAGCTATCAAGTGGAGCTGTATAGTAATGGCGCTTCTTCGGCAAGCCAGACCCTAACACTTTCTGGGACACTTGAAAACAATGATGTGCTTGTTCTTGCCCACCCTAGTGCAGATCAAGCAATTCTGGATCAAGCAGATGAGGAAAATGGATCGGTTATCAATTTTAATGGCGATGATGCATTTGCGTTGAAAAAAGGTGAAGCGCTCATCGATGTGCTTGGTGAAATTGGCGTTCGTGATAATTTTGCCGCTGACGTTACGTTAGTAAGGGATGCATCAATTACTGCACCATCAGAAACATATAATCAAGAACACTGGAATGATTATGCAAGCAATACATTTGCATATCTTGGCAGCCATACGATGGATGGTGCTGGGGAAGTCGTTCCTCCAGAAGAACCGGAAGAACCTGCTGTTCCTGATGAGGTATCTTCAATCGGGGACGCACGAGGATTAAGTGACGGTACGAATGTAACGGTAGAAGGAATTGTAACAGTAGATAATGCTGCAATCAGTAACGGAGCACAGTTTACGACATACATACAGGATGAGACTGGCGGTATTAATTTGTTTTCATATGAACAAGGGGATTTACCTGATCTTGTAAAAGGTGATCGAGTACAAGTTGTTGGGGAGCTGGCTAGCTATAATGGTTTAAAAGAGATTGTGCCAGCTTCAATCGAAGTATTAGAGTCAGAACAAGCATTGCCGGAAGCACAATCAATAACCTTGGAAGATCTTCAAGATCCGGCAATTGCAGAATCGTATGAAGGACAGCTTGTGCAAGTGAATGGTTATATTAATACTATTCCAGATAGTCCAGCTGGCGGTGGATACAATGTGTCACTAGTTGATACTGAATTCAATGGAACAACATTGCGTATAATGGAAAATGCGCTTGATATTTCTCAAGTGGAGTCTGGTTTATGGTATGACATTACCGCAATTGTAAGTCAATATAATACGTATCAGCTGATCCCTACTGAACAGGAAGATTTGCAGGCAACTGCTGATCAGCCAGACCCACCGACTTCTGCTGGCTACTATGAAACGACTGTAGAAAGCGTAACAGATGGGGATACAATCCGTGTTGCATCTCCTGTGTTTGGAGAAACGAGAGTACGCTTTTTGAATATGGATACTGCAGAAACGTATGCAGCGAAAAATAAAGATCCAGAACGAGCGGAAATCAATGAAAATCAAAAATATTATGGAGATCTAGCGGCAGATTATATACGTGAACTGATTCAGCCTGGTGATGAAATTTATTTAAAGGTTGGAGATGAGCCAACAGATGATTATGGGAGAATTTTAGCAGAAGTAATTCGCAAGGAAGATCAATTAAATGTCAACCTGGAAATGGTCGAGTCGGGCTATGCATCTACTTATTTTCTTGCGCCAGTTGATGAAGAAGCATATCCAGTATATCAACAAGCCGTGAAAGAAGCGAAGGATGCAGGATTAGGAATTTGGAATCGAGAAGACCCTCTATTGGAGCTTCCGTTTGCATTCCGCGCGAACGATGATCAAAAAGGGTTTTTAAGATATGTTGGAAACTCAGAAACAATGGAGTATGTAGAACCGAATAGTTGGGAAGACGTTCCTGTTGATAAACGTATTTTCTTTACAAGTGCAGAGGAAGCAGCGTCCTATGGCTATACACCATTTGTCGAGGAGGAAGCTCCAGATGTGGGTGAGGACGTAATAGAACTTCAGCTGCTAAGCTTAAATGATTTACATGGAAAAATTGATCAGGAATATTCGCTCGACCCGGATGGAGATGGCGCATATGACATGTATGGGCGTATGGACTATACAACAGCAGCAATGAAAGAACGGGAAAATGAAAATACGTTAATCGTCCATGCCGGAGATATGATTGGTGGAAGCTCTCCGGTTTCAGGATTGCTTCAGGATGAACCAACTGTTGAAATTATGGAAGCAATCGGATTTGATGTTGGAACCGTTGGAAACCATGAATTTGATGAAGGATTAGATGAATTGCTTCGAATGGTAAATGGTGGTGACCATCCAGAAGGTAAAGGTACAGAAGGGTATGCTGGAATGAGCTTTCCAGTACTTTGTGCAAACTGTGTTTATGATGATACAGGAGATCCCTTTTTAGATGCATACCATATTGAGGAAGTAGATGGTGTTAAAGTTGGATTTATTGGTGTTAACACAGTTGAGACAGTAAATATGGTTATGCCTGCTTCGTTGGAAAATGTAGCATTTACAGATGAAACGGAAGCAGTGAATGCTGCGGCGGCTGAACTGACAGATCAAGGTGTGGAAGCAATTATTGTCCTTGTCCATCTGCCAGCCTATCAAACTGGTGATGCTGTTACAGGGGAAGCAGCAGACCTGGCGAATAGTATTGATGATGCGGTAGATGTCGTTTTTTCAGGACATAACCACGTTGTTAATAATGCGGTTGTGGATGATAAATTAATTGTCCAAGCATCTGAGTATGGAAAAGCTTTTGCGGATGTTGATCTCGTTATTGATCGTGAGACAGGGGACATTGTAGAAAAGGAAGCAGAAGTTGTATTTGTAAAGCAAGCTGATTATACGCCAGATGAAGAAGCAGCGGGAATTTTAGATACGTATGCAGAGCGGATTGCGCCGATTATTAATGAAGTGATTGGCTATAATGCGCAGGATTTAACTGGCAGCTATACAAATGACGGTGATCATGGACTGGGAAATCTTCTTGCGGATGCGATGAACTGGTCGATGGAAAGTGACTTTGCTATGATGAATGGCGGGGGAATTAGGGACAGCTTGCTTGCTGGCGAAATTACATGGGGCAATCTGTATAATATTCAGCCATTCGGAAACACATTAATGACGTTGGAGGTCACAGGCGCAGACCTTTACCCGATTATTAATGAACAATTGTCTCCAATTTATGGACCGGATTATAGTGTAGCTGGGTTGCATTATATATGGAACAAGGAATTGAATGAAGTTGTAACAATTACTTTTCCGGATGGGACACCAATTGATGAAGATGCGGTTTATACATTAACAGTCAATAATTATATGGGGACTTCGGAAGGCTCTATAAAGGATTTAGGGAAAAACCCAATCATGGGACCTGTAGACATTGATGCAACAGTTGATTTTGTTAAGTATTTAAACAGCACAGAATCAAATCCAATTGTATATGAAGCAGAGGGCAGAATTGCGGAAACGGATGAAATTCCAGGAGATTCGGAAGAGCCAGGAAACCCAGGAGAGAACCCTGATCCAGAAAATCCGGAGAAGCCCGGCGATGACGATAAAGAAAATCCAGATCAAGATAAAGACGGAGATGAAGAACAGCCAGGAGATTCAGATAAAACGATAACAGTTAAACCAATTGTTCAAAAAAACCAAGCGACTCTTGGTGACGATGCGCTAGATACAATTGCGGACAATGGAACAGTTATTATTGATTTAAATGAATCAGCAGACCTAAGCATGATAGAAATTATATTTAGCAGTGAACAAGTAAAGGAATTGAAAGCTAAAAATGCAGTTCTTCTTATTGAAAAAGGAGATGTTTCATTAGAAATTCCAGCTTCCGTATTTGCAAATGGGAATGAAGCGGTAACGATTGTAATTGAAAGACTCGATGCGGTAGCAGATGCGCTGAGCAATGCTTATGATTTTGCTATTATACAAGGAGATCAGCGAATAAGTGAGTTTGCAGATGCGATAACTTTAACATTCCAAGTAGATGCAACGCAGGTAGAAAACAAAGAAAATGTGAAGCTATTTTATCTGAATGAAGCTGATAATCGCTGGGAGGTTATTGGTGGCAATTATGAAAATGGTAAAATAAGTGCAGGAACGAATCATTTCAGTACATTCGCCGTTTTTGAATTAGATGCTTCTACGGATGATGAAAACGAAAAGGGTGTTCTTGGTGACCAAAATACGATTGGTGGTTCAAATAACTCGAACGGATCGACTGATACGGGAATCGGAAATATATTACCGAATACAGCAACGAACATGTTTAACTATGTAATTTTAGGAGTGATTTTAATCTTAATTGGTGGTGCTATCTATCTTAGTAAACGAAAAAAAATGGCACAGTAAATGAAACTAGCGACTTCATAATCAGGGGGCTTAATCGTTTAAGTATGATTAAGCCCCTTATATTTTTGCATAAGATTTCTATTTGTATACCAATTCCAGCATAGAATAAACGTCCAATGTTTACATATCCCTTCCAGTTAATATAATATGGTTAGTATGAAAAGGGGGGACCTTTAAGATGAGAGAAACAAAAATGAATCAAGATGATTATCAATTTAAGATTGCAAATAGAGAAGCATTGATTGGAATAGGAATTGTCATTTTTAACTTTATTTGGTGGTATGGTTTTGCTTACGGCCTAGGAAGCAAAGACCCTGCTGAATATACTTATGTTCTTGGGTTACCTGCTTGGTTTTTTTATAGCTGTGTACTTGGCTTTGTTATTATGGTGCTATTGATTTGGCTCGTTGTAAAAATGTTTTTTACAGAAATTCCGTTAGATGAATTAGATGATAAGGAGATTTAATAGCTATGAATTGGCAAGCTGTTTTACCATTAGTGCTATTTTTAATTGTTGTTTTTACGGTTGGGCTTTGGGCAGGAAAATATGTAAAGCGAACCGATTCTTTTTTACAGGAATACTTTCTTGGGGGTAGAAGCTTAGGCGGCTTTGTACTAGCAATGACATTGGTAACGACGTATGGAAGCGCTAGTAGTTTTCTAAGTGGACCGGGAGCGGCCTATAATCAGGGGCTTGGATGGGTGCTTCTTTCCACCACTCAGATTGCTACAGGTTATTTTGTATTAATGATTCTTGGGAAGAAATTTGCGATTGTAACACGTAAATATAAAGCGGTGACAATTGTGGACTTTTTAAAAAGCCGTTATGAATCTAAATGGGTAGTGCTATTGTCTTCATTAAGTATTTTAATTTTCTTATTTTCTGCGATGTCTGCCCAATGGATTGGCGGTGGACGTTTGATTCAATCCCTAACAGGACTATCCTATATTGCGTCATTATTTATATTTTCGGTATCTGTACTCGTATACGTTATTATTGGCGGTTTTCGGGCTATCGCAATAACAGATGCAATTCAAGGAATTGTGATGTTTGCGGGGACGCTAATTTTACTCATTGCAGTTATTATTGCTGGTGGAGGAGTGCCAGCAATAATTGCGGATCTTGCAGCGGAAAACCCAAATTTAATTACACCGTTTGGCGCAAATGCTGATTTAACACCTGCATATGTATCCTCGTTCTGGGTGCTCGTTGGCGTAGGTGTAGTTGCGCTTCCGCAAATCGCTGTGCGTGCAATGTCTTATAAAAATTCAAGGTCGATGCATCGTGGAATTATTATCAGCACAATCGTGGTTGGCTTTATTATGCTCAATATGCACTTAATTGGTGTCTTTGCAAGACCTGTTATACCTGGTGTGGAAGTTGGAGATACAGTAATGCCCCTACTTGCACAAACTGTATTGCCAAACTGGTTGTCTGGTATTGTTCTTGCGGCTCCGATGGCTGCTATTATGACTACTGTAAATTCATTATTATTACTAGTCAGCTCTACGATTGTAAAAGATGTTTATTTAAATTACATAGAACCGACCGCAAAGGAAAAAAAGGTGAAGCGTTTAAGTATGTGGGTAACTGCATTGCTTGGTATCGTTGTGATTGTGATGTCCTTAAACCCACCAGACCTGGTTATCTGGTTAAATCTATTCTCAATGGGTGGTCTTGAAGCAGCGTTTATTTGGCCGATTGTTATGGGGTTATATTGGAGAAAGGGGAATAAATATGGTGCGGTTGCATCTATGATTTTTGGGGTGACAAGCTATATTCTATTTGAATCTTTCTATCCACAGCCATTTGGAATGCATTCTGTTGTAACATCTATTGTTATCGCATTTATTGCATATGTTGCTGGCAGTCTAGCCTTTAGGGAAAAAGATTACTTATAATTTTGGTTGAAATACCAGCCTTGAAGTGCTGGTATTTCTTATAAACAGCACCACACCTCCCAGAAACAGCACCACACCTCCCAGAAACAGCACCACACCTCCCAGAAACAGCACCACACCTCCCAGAAACAGCACCATCCATTTCTCAATAAAAAGCTCTCCTGCAGCTATTAACTAACAGGAGAGACAACATTATACCTGCATTCTATCTTTTGCAAATTGTATAAAGTATTCCAATGACTTTTCATTACTCAGTGACCCTTTATTGACAACTTGTTCAACCGATTTACCCATTAATATTTTTTTAATAGGTATTTCCAGCTTTTTCCCGTTAAGTGTTTTGGGTATTTCGCTGACTTGATAGATTCCAGTTGGTACATGACGCGGTGAGCATTGTGTACGAATTTGTGTTTTAATACGCTTTACTACTTCTTCTGTTAATTCAGTTCCGTCTTTCATTACGACAAAAAGTGGTGTAGCTGAATCCCCGCCCTGATTTGGAATATCGACTATTAAACTATCAGCAACCTCTTTTACTTGATCGACAGCTCGGTAGATTTCACTCGTGCCAATACGAACACCGCCACGGTTAATTGTTGCATCTGAGCGACCGTAGATAATACCGGTATGTCGATTTGTAATTTTTAGATAGTCACCATGACACCAGATTCCTGGAAATACATCAAAGTAGCTTTCGTATAGTCGAGTGCCATCAGAGTCATTCCAGAAATAAACTGGCATAGAAGGGAACGGTTCCGTTAGTACAAGTTCTCCAATTGTATCTATTTCTGGCTTTCCTTGATCGTTAAAGCTCTCTACCTTAGCACCAAGTCCCATACACTGCAGTTCTCCTGCGTATACTGGGAGAATTGGTGCACCTAAAATAAACGCAGAGCACACATCTGTTCCTCCGCTGACAGAAGCAATCCATAGATCGTTTTTAACGTGGCTATAGCACCACTCGAATGCTTCGGGGGGCAAGGGAGAACCAGTAGAACTGATATTGGATAAGTATGTTAAATCAAACTCTTTTCCCGGCTCAAGATTATCTTTCATACTTGCTGTAAGAAAGCTGGCACTTGTGCCAAAAGCAGTCATTTTTGTCTGTTCAGCAAATCTCCAAAGCCACTTATTGTCTGGATAAGATGGGCTTCCATCATAGAGGATAATTGTACTTCCAGTAAGCAGACCGCCGACAAGGAAATTCCACATCATCCAGCCAGTCGTGGTAAACCAGAAGAAACGTGAGTTCTCATTTAGGTCCATGTGAAATGTTGCAGCCTTTAAATGCTCCAGCAAAATACCGCCCTGGCTTTGAACGATAGGTTTCGGCTTTCCTGTAGTCCCTGAAGAGTACAGGACCCATAAAGGATCATTAAATGGAACATGCTCGTACGTTAAGTCTCCACCACTACTATTTGTAGTTGCCTCTGACCATTGAATTGTTTTTTTTAGCTTGCTAAAATCGGCTTGTTCATTCAAATATGGAATCGTGATGGTGGCTTCAATTGTTGGTAATGCTTCTTGAATGTTCGCTGCAACTTGCATGCGGTCGAAATTCTTTCCATTGTAGCTGTAGCCATCAATTGTAATCATCACTTTTGGTTCGATTTGTTTAAAACGATCAATCACACTTTGTGTGCCAAAGTCTGGAGAAGCACTTGACCAAATTGCTCCAAGGCTCGCTGCCGCCAGAAAAGCTACAACTGTTTCATAAATATTTGGCATGTAGGCAACAATTCGATCGCCCCTTTGAACGCCTAATTTCTTTAATGTCTGTTGTAAAGCAGCTGTATCTTTATATAATTGTCCCCATGTCATTTCCTGTGTAGCTCGATGTTCCGACGCATGGATAATAGCGGGTTTGTTTATATCCCGATTTCTGAAAATATGCTCCGTGTAATTAATTGCAGCGCCGGGAAACCATTTCGTACCTGGCATATCACGAGAGGTGAGGATTGCATCATAGGATTGGGTCGCACTAATGCTAAAATATTCCCATTGGGACTCCCAAAATGCTTCCAAATCCCGGACAGACCATTCCCATAAGGAATGATAGTCATCGAAGGAAAGCCCTTTTTCTTTCTTTAACCAATTTATATATTGATACAGGTTTGATTGCTTTATTCTTTGTTCGTCCGGCTTCCATAATAGCGTACCTTCTTTAACGCCTTCCACTTGATCCCCTCCTGAAAATTAAGATGATTACTATTATTATATGAAATCGCTTTCCTTGTGTAAAGAAACTATAATTCTATGTTATATTACGAGGATGTATATGAATAAAAGCTGATTGGCACATATGGCTCAATCAGCTTTTTTGTGTGTAGCTTGTGTCATTTGATGCCAGACAGATCCTTTTGCTTCCTCTCCGCCTTGAATTCGTTCCAATGCAAGTTTGATTTGCATTCGTACTTCGAATTCAGGATCATCTGCAGCAGCTACTAGAGCTGGAATGGCGGTTTCATCACCTAGTTCATATAAGAACATAGCTGCACGCCAGCGTACAATTCGGCTAGGGTCCGAGAGTGTTATGATCATCTCAGATGTTGCTTCTTTGAAACCAAGATCAGAAATACAATCTCCAGCAGTACGTCTAACTGTGACAGACTTGTCTTTTAAAGCCTTATACAGATAAGGGAGCACTTCTGGTTCTTCGATCATTCCGAGATATGCTGTCGCGAGTCTTCTAATGGATGACTTTTCATCAATTAGCGCTTTATCAAGTAGTGGCAAATCATCTGGTGTTGGATCGAATCGGTCAAGTGCCGCATAGCGTACCTTCCAATCTGGATCATCAAGGATTTTAAGTGATAATTGCTTTTTCGGTTTTGACTCTTCCAGACTTGCTTTTTCTTGATCCTCAAACGCGAGCTTTACCAGCCCATCCAAACGTTCTTGATCATAGCTCGCAGAAAGCTCTTCAACGATCTCTTCTTCTATTTCTTCCATTGTTCCATACCTTGGATGCTGTTCAATCCATTTGCGCTCCATTATTACATTTGGCGAGGCAGGGGAGGCTTCCATAATTGCTTGGCTAAAACGTTCAGGAAGACCAACTCGTTTTTCCTCTGAATCCTCTTCTAATTTTACTTGCATCGGTATGCGGCGAAACATTTGAATAAAGACTTTAATTTCACCAAATCCATCTTCTATTTTCTGCTGCATGTTTGATGACAGGTTTTCAGCCGCTTCCTCTGTCCCTAAAACCCCACGAACTTTCGGAAGCAATTCTTCCCAAGAAGTTTTGGGGTTTCGTGCTAATGCTATAAAATCAACGACCCGATAAATATTTTTGACACCTTCGATAGCAAAAAGCTCTTTGACATAGCTTGGTGCATCCTCAAGGCTGTCTTTCTCGCTGTAATTATAATTTTCGCCTGCAGGCAGGGTTTCATTGACGTTTATTTTCATAGAGTGTGGACTTGGTGTAGGTTCGATAGATACAATTTTCATTTAAAACACCTCGATCAGAACAATTATGCTTCTGCTAGCTTATCAGCAAAAGCTTTCATATATGCTGGTAAATCTGGTGGACGGCGACTGGAGATGATATGTCCGTCAACGACAACCGCTTCATTACTCCATGTTGCACCTGCATTTGTCATATCGTCTTTTATTCCTGGAGTACTTGTTACATGCTTGCCTTGTAAAATGTTTGCAGAAATGAGTACCCAGCCCGCATGGCAAATCTGTCCGATAGGTTTTTTGGCTTTATCCATATCACGGACAAATTTCAGCACCTCTGGATAACGTCTTAGTTTATCTGGTGCCCAGCCGCCAGGTACAAGAATGGCGTCATAATTTTCTCCCTCAATATCGGAAAATGCAAAAGCAGATTCAGCAGGAACCCCATATTTACCAATATATTTGTGATTGGCTTTCTCACCTACTAGATCAACTTGCGCACCTTCCTCTTGAAGGCGTAAAATTGGATACCAGAGCTCGAGATCCTCGAAATCATGTTCAACAAGTGCAATTACTTTTTTGTCCTTTAATCGCATGTAGATCCCTCCATTTCATATTATAATCAGTGTAACAGAGGTTGCGTATCATTTCGATTATCAAGCATTATTTCAAATTGAAGCAGATTTTTGAATTCAATTAATGCTCACGTGCATTTTCATTTCTTTTTTTTAATTCCTCATTTAAAGAAGTCTCAAGTCTCTTATAGTAGAGGTAATACCCCGTGCCAAATATGGCATAAATAGCAATAAATGCTAGAAGGCTTCCTATTACTGGCCAAAAACCAAATGGAACCCAGCCAACGGAAAAGGCAATTGAAAAATAGAAAATAACAGAGACGCTAAAATGCACGATAGTTCTTTTTATATAACTCCATTCATTTCCCATGTAAATAAAAGAAGACAGTCCAAAATAAACACCGATCGTCATACTGGCAAGCATATGCATCCATACCTCTGAGACGGAGGTGGAATGATTGTTAACAACAATAATGGTTAAGGCGATAAATGTAAAAATACACGCAAATCCTAGTCCGATCATCGTTCTTTTAAGAATTTCAATTATCATTTGACTGACCTCCATTCATCAGTTTTTCTTTAATGGGTGCGACATATTTTCTTGTGATATAAGCCTTATTCCCTGAACGAAAGTAGACACAAAGATTACCATTGAAGGATAATTCGAAGCGTTCAATATGATTCAGGTTACCAATTACAGATTTTGAAAAACGCATATAATCGTACGGGGCTAAAATCTCTTCTGCTTCATACAATTTCATTTTTAGTTCCAATTGGCGGTTTGCAAGGCTTGCGTATACTCTGCGTTGTTCTGCATAGATAAAATCAATTTCTTTCGGATCAAGCAAGATTGTTTGGTCAGATTCACTGGCAAATAATCGAGGGGTTCTACGTTTTTTAATGACTTTTACAATTTCCTCCAGTTCTTCTGTCCATTCTTTTGTATGGATCGTTATTTGCGTTACCTCATGCTTATCGTCAATATCGATATTAATTTTCAAGTGCCATTCCCCCTTTGGCATATGGATACTGTTATTATATAGCAAAAGCAAGAATGGCGAATTATATTTACATGCTCTCTTGCTTTTTCCGAACAAATGCAGAAATTGCCATGAATCCTATTAAATAGCCGCTTAAGACAAGAACACTTTTAAAACTTGGGGCATTTCCGCGAATAATATCCCATGCGCCGTTTCCGAAATGATAGGATGGGAGCCATTCCGCGAGGTTTTGCAGGAAAGTAGGGAAAATATAGATGGGAAACCACATCCCACCAAGAATAGCTAATGCTAAATAGAGAATATTGCTAACACCGCTTGCAGTTTCAACTTTCCCCATCGCGCCTACAAGTGTTCCGATGGCGAGAAATGGCAGAGAGGCAACCAAAATCCATAATCCAGAGAAGAACCATTGGATGAACGTTAACGAGACACCATTGATCAAATAACCCGCAACAAAGATTAGAATTATAGAAAACAGATGCATAACCGTTTGCCCAAACATCTTAGCAGTAAAATAAGCCCAAGCTGGTAATGGCGTGATTTTCATAAAGGAAGACCAGCCCTGTGTGCGTTCTTGCACCATACGAATGCCAAAAGTCATAATGGCTGATCCCATAACACTGAATGCAGTCATTGACATTAGATAATGTGCTTGCCAGAGCTCTGTATCTGGAACATCGGTATTCACAATGTTGGTAAAAATAAAATAAAACACAATTGGCATAAGCAGGCTCCAAAATACAAAATATGGATTACGGAAAATGCGAAGCACCTCTGCTTTACATTGCATTGTAATGCTGTTCATTTATTTCTGCCTCCTCATTTTGTTTCGTTAAATATTCAAATACCTCTTCCAATCGCCCTTGTTCAATTTCGATGCTTCTTGCGTTTAAATCAAGCTTGAAAAGTGCTTTAAGAACGGCATCTGTGTCTTCTGTTACGACGTAAATTCGTTTATCTTTTTCATAGCACTGGCTAACTGTCGGGAGCGATTGTAATTGTTGGATCGCTTTATCTGTGTCATCTGATTGGAAGGAAACATTTCGGATAGCAAGCTGTTGCTTAATCGTATTTGGGTGTCCGTCCGCAATAATTTCGCCACGATTAAATAGGATAATTCGCTCCGCTGCATCGTCTGCTTCTTGTAAATAATGTGTCGTAAAAATAATTGTTTTTCCTTTTTTCTTTAATGCATTTACTTTTTCCCAGAATAATCTCCTTGCAGTAATGTCAAGCCCGACTGTTGGTTCATCAAAGAAAATAAGGTCTGGATTGCCGGTAAGCGCTAGAGCAAAACCAACCCGCCGTTTTTGACCTCCTGATAATTTGTCGGCCCATTTGTTCAAGTCGTCCTTCTCTAATCCGGTTAAAGCAATTAATTCCTCCATGGAGAGCGGGGAAGGGTAGTAGCTGCGAAAGAGGGCAATAACCTCATGAACCTTTAATTTATCAACGACACTTACATCTTGAAGCATCGCACCTATTTTTTCACGAGCGGCAATATGCTTCGGGTTTTTATTGAATAAGTGAATATATCCGGCAGTAGGTTCGATTAATCCAAGCATCATGGAAACAATTGTTGTTTTTCCTGCACCATTTGGTCCCAGGATTGCTACAGTAGATCCCTTTTCGATGGAAAAAGAAACATTATTAACTGCTGTTGTCTTACCGAATTTTCTTGTTGCGTGCTGCACTTCAACAACGGTATTAGACATGATATCTCCTCCAGGTTTTTGATTTTGATTTATTACCGGAAGTATAGCAAGAATAATCTTTTATGAATTCTGAACTGAACTAACATGATCTGTTTAATGTATGAGTGAACAGATTGCATGTATGAAAGTTTGTTGAGTGGGGGGAGAAGGGTTGTTGAATAATATGGAGCTATGCTTAGAGTACTGTACATAAAAAAAGACCTAGCGAACTGCTAGGCCTTGGTAATTCAGTCTGTGAAAAGAGGCAGTTTCTCAATAAATAAAATATCATCACGATTTGCTGCATCACCTTCAGCTAGGATTGCGGCTTTTGCGGCAACATTTCCACCAGCCTTTTCTACTAATTCCTCTAGAGCTTTTAAGGATTCACCGGTGCTTATTACATCATCAATTAGAGCTACGCGCTTTCCTTTTATTTGCGCCACATCCTCTGTGTCCAAGCATAAGGTCTGTGTTTTTTGTGTTGTAATTGATTCAACTTCATGGATGATAGGATTGTTCATATACGGCTTTATGCTTTTTCTGGCGACAACATATTTTGCCATGTTTAATTGTTTCGCAACTTCATATATAAAAGGGATTCCCTTTGCCTCTGCTGTAACGAGAACATCAACCTCTGGCAATTTATCTGCAATTAATGGTGCAGTCGCAGCAACCATTTCTGTATCACCTAAAATAACAAAGCTTGCTATTTTTAAATTATCTTTAATTTGAATAATTGGTAAGTCACGTTTTAAACCAGCAACTTTAAGTTCATATGTATCCATTTGAATTCACGCTCCTGCAATTTATTTAAATACCAAAAATACCTAATAGCCATTCCATGATTACGCCTGCTAGCAGACCGAAAAATGGATCGGAAATGGCGGTTATAATCATCGTAATACCACCGACAATATTAGAGCCCGCAGCATCCGCTGAAAGTGCTGCCTCGGCGTTGCCAGGTAGTGTAACGATTGCTCCAAGCACAAATAGAAATCCTGCAATTGAAGAACTCGGTACATACTTTCCGATTTTGGGAAGCAGTTTAAAAATAAGGATAAAAGCCATTAGTGCCATCATCAACACACCAGCCCATACAGCATGCGGTGCACTGGCTGTCGCGGATATAATTACTTCAACTGGTCCGCCGCCGTATAAAGCGGATGCCATATCTGCTAAGCTGCTAATGATGGTTAATGTATCTATATTTACATCTTGTGAAGCAATTTCTCCATTAATTTTTCCGAAAGCAATATTAGCGCCGATATTCAAACAAACTAAAGCTAAGGCACCACGGATTACCATTAGATTTAACGTTAATTTTTGCAATTTAAAACGGTCATCGATTTTCTGTTTTAAATGATCGGGAGTATCTTTTTTCATAAAATAATAAACAATACTTGAAAGAATAACTGAAATTGTAATTGTGTATACAAGATCCTTTGTTACAATGTACACGACAAGTGCACTAATAAATGAAGATATACCAATTAAACGGTCTTTCCTTGCCATATCCCAGGCAACTTTTGCAAGCATAAAGCCAACACCGGCCATCATTCCATTTGTAATTACTGGACCAATCCAGGAAACGATTTGTTCCATAAGACCAAATAAGCTAATAATAATTAAAATAAATGCACCGTAGAAGATCATTGATAACCGTTCACGCATATTATTGCCCATTGTTCCGGCAACGGTTATTGTCTCTGCTTGGAATGATACAACAGCAACATTGCTTGTCATGGCATTTCCGAATGCGCCAATAATAAATGCTAACGCAGTCGGTACGGAAGCAAATCCAAACGTTAGAGCTAGTAATCCTTGTGGGAGTCCGTTAAGCACACCACTGATTGCTGCTAGAATATCTTTAAGTATAAGTTCCATCTTGCTGCTCCTTTTTTCCTCAAGTTCATGAATGGTGGCTGTTCCCATAAAAAAAGCCGTTTGAAAAAAACGGCCATTTCATAAGAAGCACCGTTCATAGTAGAGTAATTTACGGTTACTCCGTAGAGACTCTCAGACCATATTACTGAGATTATATGAGGTATTTTTTGTAATTCACGTACGATAATTTAATTATATTATAAAACGTATGATTTTTGAATGATAGAAGAGGAAAAAAATAATAATAATAATTTTTGTTGGGTTAATTACATATTATAAAGGGATAGAAATGAAACTAAAATAGACCGCAGCACATTTTATTGTGCTGCGGTCTATAGTTTTCTTAGGAACCAAACCATTTCTTTATTTTTCCGAGAAAGCTCTTCGGCTGTTCTTTCGTTTCCGTTACTTTCTCATCTGGCTGCTCATCTTCAATAAAGATATTCTCTTTATCAATGGCGTAATCATAAGTGAGTACGGCCCCGATATTTGTATCACTTTCATTATTCGTAATGGTTGTATACGAAATATTATATTTATTGGCAAGTCCTTTTTCTTCTTTTAAAAAACGGAAAGGAACATGACCATTAATAAGCAATGTTGCTTTAGGGTTCTCTTTGATAGCTTCTTCCAATTTATGAAGGCCGGAATCGGACATAACTTGTCCAATTGTTAGCGCTAAAACGATTCGTTCTCTAAGCGTGCCTAGAAACTGTATTCTTTCATGATCTTTTGGTAGCCGTGTCCCGTACATTCCTTCTGTTAAATAATCATCGATGCTTTTGTTAGTCATTGCCTTTTCATCCTTTAGAAATGTTATGTTCTACTTATAATGTTATAACATTCTCATCAAAACTTCCAATGTTTACAGATGGAAAGCCAGTAAATGCTAACAAAATTAGACATAGATGTGACTTGGGAAATTGCTGCTACTTCTTTGCACGTTTATCAGCAGCGCGGCTTCTTGCTTGAGCTTCTTTGTCTTCAGCATCTGCTAGCTCTTCGGAAAACTCAACATCGATACCATCTGATTTTTGATTTTTAGGTGTTTGAGCCAAATAATTATTGTGCTTTTTTTTATGATCATCTCTACCCATTCTGTTCACCTCGTAATTGTAAGATTAGTGTGTGTAGTTCTAAAAAAGAGGATTGCTGCAGGAATACGGCAACAATATATCAAGGCCCCTATAATAAAAAGCTTGAGAGCCTTGAAGCCAATTAATGCTGCATTGGATTCTGAACGGGAGCATAGCTGTTCATATAAATTTGCATCTCTTCTTGCTTTAATTGTGGTACTTGATAATACTGGCGTTTATTTTGGTATAAGAATATTTCGTAAGCCATTTCGACAAGATTCGGAATGCTGTCAGCAAACACTCTTCTTAATACTGGGTTAGTTGTTTCCAGAGCAGTCATTGTAAAAGCAGAAGCAGATGACTTTAAATTTGCCATCATAAAACTAGAAATACATTGATCATTCAATTCTGTCACTGCCTGTGCAGGTGTTTTAGGCTGAGTTGGCTTCATCCCATAAAGCACATTATTGCTATCTGACATCATATACGTCTGGGTTTTTTGGGATGGTTCTTGTCCTGTACTTAGGGCTTCTACAATCGTATTGTACATTTGAGTAAGGAATGTCTTATGCTTTTGCAGCATTGTTTTTAATTCAGGATCCTGAATATGCTGTTCATAAAGCAGACCTTGTTCTAAACCGCCAACAAGACCTGAAATTGCTTCATGCGCATCAAACATTTCGTGACCACCATGGCTTTGCTGATCAGGCATTTGTGATGAGCCTTGGAAATTTTGATTCTGCTGTTGATTAAACAATTAAAAAAACCTCCTTTTATTTGGTGCAAATGTGCTGTCCCAGGTTTATCTAAATTGAAGAAATAATAATGCACATTATACATCTGTATTTTTAACAGGTTTACTATACTTATTCGCTTTCATTTCGTCTTTTTATATGAAATCGAAGGATAATTGTTTAAGTTGCATTAGAGAGCATGCTCTAGTAAAAAATGATGTGAAAGAGGGAATTTTGTGATAATATGAACGTAAAAGTATGTGCTTACATTTTCCGGAGGGGGAAATTTTATGAAGCAAAGAGATCCAATTCGATTGGATGATCGTATTCACTTAATTGATGGATTTGACTTAGATGTAGCTAACCGGACAGGAACTTACGTTATCAATGAAGAGGCGTTAACACTGGTTGAAACTGGACCAAGTCCATCGGTGAAGTATATTAAAGCCGGATTAGCAGCGCTTGGACATTCGCTGGATGAAATAAAGTATATTATTGTTACCCATATTCATCTGGATCATGCTGGCGGAGCCGGTTTATTGCTAAAGGAGTGCCCGAATGCAACCATCATTGTGCATCCGCGTGGGGAAAGGCATTTAATTAATCCTAAAAAACTTGCTGCAGGAGCAAGAGCAGTTTATGGTGACAGCTTCTCTGAATTATTTGAACCAATTGTACCTGTGCCTGAAGATCGATTGCTTGTAAAAGGTGAAGGGGACTCCTTGGAAATAGGGCCGAATTGTACATTGGAATTCTGGGATACACCTGGGCATGCGAAGCATCATATTAGTATTTATGATCCTGTGAGCAATGGAATGTTTACTGGCGACACAGTAGGTGTTCGTTACGAACAGCTCGTACCAAATGGTGTTGATTTGTTTTTGCCTTCTACTTCTCCAAACCATTTTAATCCGAATGACATGGAGAACTCCATTAAGCGAATTCGCGACAAAAACCTTGACCGTATTTACTTTGGTCATTTTGGGATGACACAAAACATAGAAGAGGCATTAAACCAGACTCTAAATTGGCTTGATGTATTTATGGAGGTTGGGGAGCGGACAGTACTTGAAGGAAAAGGCTATGATGTAATTTCACAGCGATTGCTCGCTAATATCCGTGAACATTTAAGAACGAAAGGGATTCCTGATGAGCACGAGGTTTATATTTTAATAAATCTCGACCTGCAGGTAGGATCTCTTGGTATCATTGATTATTTTAAAAAACTAACGCAATAAATGTAAATAAACGGCATGGCATCATTCTATTATGATGCCATGCCGTTATAATTTGTGGCTTAAAGTTACATTTTACGTTTTCAGTTTCTGCAGTTGTCTGATAAACGGCTACCAGTGCTGTGCTCCAGTTCTCCTGTTTTCATAAATGTTAAAATAAAAAAGAATACAAAGCTTATTAATAATACTGTTCCACCGATAATAAAAAAGCTTGTTGTAAATGTGTCCCCGATATTAAATGGACGTACGAAATAAAGCCACATGCCAATCGTTAAACCGAAAGTGCCAACAATTGTTGACCACACATGGATTGCTGCCAGCATTCGATTTGCTGGGGTGAATAGTTTATAAAAAACTGCAAAAGCAAACAAAGACAACCAACCGACAACCAGGATATGTGCGTGAACCGTTTTAAATTCATATCCACCTGCACCTGCCATATGGGAGCCGATAACTGCTCCAAGCAGTGCGAAAAAAGCTGAGAAACGTAATAATATTGTACTGTAATGTTTCACACTTATCTCTCCTTTGCGCTGTATTTAGTGTACAAACAGAATGTGAACAGCGTATGAACAGACGGTTACAGTATTTAATCGGCACTTAGGAAAATTATCCCTTTCAAAGAAGACTTGTCGAATGTGAAATCTTCTACAGGTTGTTTAATTCCAGCACGATTGGACAGTGATCACTCCCCATGATTGACGTATCTGCTCGTGAATCCCTCAGAACTGGAACGAGTCTCTCAGAGACGATAAAGTAATCAATCCGCCAGCCAACATTTCTTTCGCGAATCGTTTTCATATAGGACCACCAAGTGTAAATATCTGTTGTGTCAGGGTGAAAGTGCCGTAACGTATCAACAAATCCTGAACCAAGTAAACGAGTCATTTTCCCGCGCTCTTCTGTTGTAAAGCCGGAATTTCCATGATTGGTTTTAAAATTTTTCAGATCGATTTCTTGGTGGGCCACATTGAAATCTCCACAGTAGATAACAGGTTTAACTGCATCTAATTCTTTTAAATAGCTATATAATTCATCTTCCCATTCCAGTCGATATTCAAGTCTGCTCAAGTCTCTTTTGGCGTTTGGAGTATAAACGTTTACTAAAAAGAATGTCTCAAATTCCAGTGTGATAATTCTGCCTTCATCTTGAACCTCTTCGTTATTTAAGCCATATGTGACCCGAATCGGCTTTTTCTTCGTGAAAACTGCTGTCCCCGAGTAGCCTTTTTTAACAGCATAATTCCAGTACTGCTCGTATCCTTTTAAATCAAGATCGATTTGACCTTTCTGTAATTTGGATTCCTGAATACAGAATATATCAGCATCTACCTCGTGGAAATAATCAAGAAAACCTTTCTTAACACATGCACGAATACCATTAACATTCCAAGAAACAACTTTCATCGCAAATATTCATTCCCTTTGTTTAATCTGTTTTGTCTATTTTACCATAGGGAGTTATACAACACGGTTTTTTTGACAGAAAATAAGGTGGAATGTCATACGGTGTTGAATAATATTTCCCAGGAAATAGTCTACAAAAGCTTGTCGAAAAATAGTTATTGACAGTTTATGTGTATGAAGCATATAATACACGATAGAGCGTATCAACCACTTAATACACAATTTTATTGTTTGTGTATTAAGTGGTTGATACAGGTTATGAACTTAGGAGAAGTATAGGAGCGTGTGCTGATGAATGTAAGCTTTAATAAACGGGATCCCGTATATCTGCAGGTTGTTCGCCAATTTAAAGAAAGGATAGCAACAGGATCATTTGAACCCGGACAAGAGATTCCATCACGGCGTGAGTTAGCCAATCAGTTAAAAATAAATCCAAATACTGCACAACGAGCATATAAGGAAATGGAGGAAGAAGGATTGATATATACGGAAGGCAACAACCCAAGTAGGATTACGAAGGATGAACATGTACTTGCTGCGGTTAGAGGAGAGTTGCTTGAGGAAGCGGTCGATTCTTTTATTACATCGATACGACGCATCCAAGTTCCTTTTGATGAGCTTGTAGAAGTAATGAAAGAAAGTTATCAAAGACAGAGTGAGGAAGAAGGGGGGAAATAAGGTGATTGAAGTTAAAGATATTACGAAAAAGTTTGGCCGAAAACAAGTGCTGAGGGGTGTAACATTTACTGCCGCCAAGGGAGAAATTACATGTCTAATTGGCATTAATGGCGTTGGGAAAACAACGATTTTAAACGCCATTATGGCATTAACACCGATCAACAGTGGTCAAATCCTTATTGACGGGGCAAAAATCAATAAGAAAAGCTATGAAAAAATTACGTTTATCCCAGATGCAATTACCATGCTTCCGCAAATGACAATTGGACAATCGATGCAATTCATGCAGGATTTTTACGAGAGCTGGAACCAAGAGCGAGCAACGGAACTGCTTGGATTTTTTAAATTAAAACCAGAAGAAAAAATTTCGAGTCTTTCAAAAGGGAACACTGCCAAAGTAAATCTCCTTTTAGGCTTAGCATTAGATGTTGATTACCTTTTAATGGATGAGCCTTTCTCTGGAATTGATATTTTCAGCCGTGAGCAAATCGCTGAGGTATTTACAAGTCATTTAGTAGAAGATCGCGGGGTTATCATTACAACACATGAGATTAATGATATTGAGCATTTAATTGATCAGGTAATTTTATTGGATGATGGTATTGTGGTAAAAGCATTTAATTCCGAAGAGGTACGTGAAAATGAAGGAAAATCAGTTGTTGATGTGATGAGAGAGGTGTACCAGCAATGAATAGATATGTAAAGCTTTTAAATTTTGAGCTTGGTCGTTTTATGAAGATCTATATCGCTTTAATTGGAATAACGATTGTTTCGCAACTTGCTGCAGTAATTGTTGTCTCTAAAAGCTATTTAAATAATGCCAATCAAGCGATGAATGTAGACCATATGTCAATCGAGACGTTTATTGAGCAGTATGGGAGAATGTCTTTCAATGATGTCACCAATTCAATCTTGTTTGTCGGCCCAATCGCACTTTGTATTGTAACGCTATTGATTTATTCACTTTTTATTTGGTATCGTGATTGGTTTGGCAAGAATACGTTTATTTATCGGCTGCTTATGCTGCCAACTGCACGTTTAAATGTATATCTGGCTAAGGCTTCAGCAATATTTCTTTTCGTTCTAGGGTTGGTTGGTTTGCAGATCATATTATTACCGTTGGAGCGCATGGTTTTACAATGGATGGTACCAATTGATTTGCGCTGGGATTTATCGATTAATGAGATGATTCGTAACTTTGATCGTTTGGGAATTATGTTTCCGTACTCAATTGCAGAATTTGCCATCCATTATGGTCTCGGTTTTATGGCTGTGTTTGTACTTTTCACAATCATTATGTTTGAGCGCTGCTATCGTTTAAAAGGGATTTTATTAGGTATTGGATATGGAGCACTAGCTCTGATTGTATTTTTCTTACCGATATTCGTCCAGGAATTTATGCTTTATAACTATTTCTATCCAGAAGAGCTGTTTATGCTTATGTTAGTGACCGGATTACTTGTTACGGCTGGATCCATATGGATGAGCAATCATTTATTAACAAGAAAGATACGGGTTTAAGGAGGGAGGATCAGGATGAAACGTTATTGGAAGTTAATTTTACTTGTTAGTTTCATTGTGCTTGTGATTGGGGCATTCTATATACAAACAAGTACAGCTACAAGCAGATTGCCGGAATTTGTTTTTGAAACCGTAAGTGGGGACGAAAAGGAGATAGAGAAGCTTACTCTAGAGGCTAGTTTTATTCAAGAGGGCATAGGTGATTCATTTCAGCTGAACGCTGATGGCACAACATATTGGGGTGAATATACTTATTTTGAACGCATGTTAGGAGTAAATCAAAGCCCTAAAATGGAGCGACTCCAGAAAGACTACAGGGGTTTCATGCGTGGCAAAAGTATGACTCCGTATCATTTCTATGAGGATGAAAACTTGCTCGTATATGTCAATTTAACATGGGATACAATGAATGGCTATCAACCGAATGATTTTGAACTTGATATAGGCATATTAGACAAAGTGTCGAAAGAGGAGACTTCTTTTCAAGCGCCTATTCCAGTGAATAAAAATAGCATGATTTATTCGATGGACGTAGAGGGAATTCATATCATTGATGGACAATTAAAAGTTATATCGCGTAACTATAGCTATGATAAGCAATCGGAGAAAGATATTACAGCTTACCAAGTTTATCTAGTCGATATTGCAGCAGAAACAATTCAAAGCGAAGCTATCATTACAGCGAAAGAAGATGAAGTTTCATCCAACCAATACAGGGAAATTCGAATAGTCGATAATAAATGGGAGGATATCCAGCAGCCAATGGAACAGGTTGTATTTGGAGAAGAACTTATAGAGGAAAGTGTCATTGATGAATGGGAGTCAACCTATGAAACGATCGATCGTGAACTCTTTCATTACAACTTGGTGACAGGGGAAAAAGAGCAAATAAAATTACCGAAAGGGATTTCAAATAATGCATTTCCATATACAGCGAATGATGAAATGATTTATTTTACAGAAGATGTCGAAGGGAAACTGGAGATAACTTCTTTTAACATGGAAAATGGAAAAATCGAAGCGAAGCAAACGATAGCAATTCCGGAAGTCACCGATGAACTAGGTTATATGTATAAAATATATGGCGAGAAGGTGTATGTTGTTCCTGCATCAAAACTTCCAAAACAGGATCTGTCTTTGTACATTATTCATTTAAGAACAGGAGATACACTATACGAAGGAAAGATTACAATGAAGAATCCAAAGAAACAGGATATCGATTACGATCTGGATATCCATTCAATCGAATTGGATGAATAATGGGGGACTTATTTTGATTACAGTAAAACAATTAAGCCATCATTTTGTACTAGGCAAGAAAAGGCAGGAAACAACGTTACCAGTTCTTCAGGATATCTCATTTCAAGTGAATGAAGGTGAAATAGTAACGATTGTTGGAAAAAGTGGTTCAGGAAAATCTACGCTACTGAATTTGATTAGTGGCTTTATTCGTCCAACAGAGGGCGAAATCTGGATAAATGATCAGAGAGTGAGTGACTTATCGGAGTCTGGATTTGCAGATTTTCGTTTAAAGCATATGGGATTTATTTTTCAAAGCTTCCAGTTAATTCCCAGTATGACAGCTTTTCAAAATATTGAATTGCCATTAATTTTAAATGGTGAAAGTGAATCATCACGCAAGGAAATAACGCTTGCTATTCTGGAGAAGGTTGGCTTAATAGAATTCGCCGATCATTATCCAAGTGAGTTATCTGGTGGTCAGCAGCAACGTGTCAGTATTGCGAGAGCATTAGTATTAAACCCACCGTTAATCCTCGCTGATGAACCAACCGGAAGTTTAGACAGCGAAACAGAGGCAGAGCTGCTGCAATTGATTAAACAGCTCAATTTGGAAATGGGGATCACATTTCTTATCATTACCCATGATGACGAAGTAGCGGCAATTGGTGACCGAACCATAACGATAAGTGACGGACGAATTGCAGAGGGGGTTAGATCCCAATGAAAATAAAAGATCAATTTCGCTTCGTTCTGCAGAATCTTAAAAAGAATAAAGTAAGAACAGGGATGACTATTCTAGCAACGGCAATGGGATGTGCCTTCCTTATTGTTTTAGCATCTGTTGGATATGGGCTGCAAGAGAGTATTATTAAAGAGACGTTGGAACAGCAAATTGTTACAGAAATTGATATCCATGGACATCTAGAAAAGGATGGTAACTATCGCTCCCTAACGATGGAAGATATTGATTACTTAGAGTCTATTGATAATGTTAATGCTGTAACACGGAAAAATCAACTGCGTCAATTTCCGACTTTTTCCCTGGATGAATATGGATCAGAAACAACTGCTGTATCAGCACATTTTCCGTCTGAGGTAGATGCGGGGTTGGAGCTTGATAAAGGAAGGCTGCCGGAAAAGCCGAATGAAGTAGTTGTAGGCTATCATTTTCTGGATTATTTTGTACAGGATGTGAAAGGTGAGGATATATATGATGAAGCATCTGGAGAAATTAAAGGGGAATATCTGTATCAAGACAATTTAATTGGACAAACGTTAAATATGACAGTGAAAAGGAATTTAGAGGTTGATGGAGAGGAAAAGGCTGTACCGCTTACTGTTGTTGGAATTTTAAAAAAGCCAACGAAAGATTGGATACAAGATCAGAATGTATATATTTCTGGTGAGGTTTTTACTGATGTGGAAGCTTATACCGGAGCACCTGGTGGAGAATTAGGTGTTGATGGAGACCAGCTTGATTCAGCAACTCTCAATGCATTTGATGAAGTAAAAGTGTATGCAACGAACCTGGAAGCAGTTCAGGTTATTGTGGATGAACTAGACGATGCAAATTATGCTTCATATTCTGTTGTTAGTGAGATGAAGCAGATCAACATGCTGTTTACAATCATGAAAGCAGGCTTAATTCTAATCGGTACAATTGCGATTCTTATTGCTTCAATTGGTATTTATAATACGATGACAATGGCGGTAACAGAACGTGCCCCAGATATTGGTATTATGAAGGCAATTGGTGCAAATCCCAAGACAATTAAACAAATTTTTCTGCTGGAAAGCAGTTATATCGGAATTGTTGGAGCGTTCATAGGTACCTTAGTAGCTTACGTGGTCAGTTCCTTAGTAAATATAGGTTTGCCAATTATTATAGAGTTTGCCTTTCAGGAAGAGCTGCCAGAACAACTGCAATTTTCGATGATACCTGTTAGCCTTGTTCTCATTTCTGTGGGAATTTGCTTGCTTGTGACGATTTTATCTGGTTTGCGCCCAGCAAACCGTGCCACAAAAATTGATGTTTTAATGGCAATGCGAAGAGAGATATAGCAATATGTAAAAATGTGCTTGAATCGTTAGGATTCAAGCACATTTTCATAAATTCTGCGTATCTTTTCTTCTAATAAATCCAAATGTACAATTCGTGCTTCCCGTATATATTCTTTTCCATCTACAAAAAACAATAGAACAGGGATGGTAAAGATTGAAAAACGTCCAGCTGCCATTTGAACTTCCTCTACATTAATATGAGCTGTATTTATTTGTGGATAGGATTCCATCAATTTTTCAACCTGTGGTAATAGCCCATGACAAACACTGCAATTTGGCCGGGAAAAATATAGGAAAGAAAGCTGGTTTTCTGTTATAAATCTTTCTGCATGTTCGATGGTTTTAATTTTCATAAATTCGCTCATTGTAATAAACCTCCGTCTGCCTGTCTTTCTTAAAGTATAGCAAGAAAAAGAAGTTTTTTCATGATTAGGTTTAATAATAGTGCTGAAAGGAAATGAAAATAAAAAGAGACAATGAGGTGAGAAGTCAATGCGCGATAAAGATAAACGTTCTACCAGTAATGAGAAGCCGAAGTGGAATGAAGAGAGAAGAACGAAGCTGGATGAACAGGAAGAGCAAAAGTTTGTGGATGATATACCGATGGAAGATTTAAAAATAGAAACACACGACGAAAAAAAGAAGACGAAAACGAAGGACGATTCCCAAAGTGAAAGAAAGTATAAACGGAAAAACATTACGGAGAATTCAGAATGAAAGACCCTAAGCCGATGCTCAGGGTCTTTTTGTTGCTGCGGTAAAAACCTTTCTTTCATATACTAACATGTACAAGAATGATGGCCCGGTGGTAATGGTCTAATAGGATCTAAGCAAGTGATAGCGCAAAAGCATTCTAAATCTAGTGTGATACAGATACCAGTTTTTTTGAAGTCTACTGTATGATGATGAGATTTACTTTCAAAGAAATCAACTAGTTTTTCTCCTTTATGCGTTACTGGAATACAATGTTCATTTACAGGCTGTAATAATTCAACCTCGACACAGCAGCTGTGTGGAATAAATCGTATAGCCCGCAAGACTGGTGTTTCGATTGCAGCAAATGTATCATAATCATGATGGCATCCTTTTTTTTCTTTTTTATGAACACCGCTTGCAATAAATGGTTTAAGGCTGCCTTTGTTAAATAGAACAAATGGAATGGTTGTGTTCATATTTTTGCTTTTAGAATGTGATGAAAGTAATTGTTTAATAGAATTTTCACAGCTGCTGCTGCAGTGTTTGTTTTTGTCTCTATCGGATACTTCTTTCTGTGCACAGACTATCTTTCTTACTACTTCACAAACACAATTATGATGATTGCATGGATGGGGATTATGACTCATGAATTGTCGCTCCTTTCTCTGTTGCTGTATTTACTATCAAGATATGTTGATACTCTCGCGATGCCTGTATAATAGTCTAATAAATTTTGGGAAATGAAAATTGTACGGATGAAGTAGGGTAGATGCATAATAAGCTCGTGATGGAGAAGGGAAATTTTATGTTAGAAGGTATAATTTGTGGGAAGGCTGTCGGATTGAGAGTGAATGTGTCGATAAATCCCCCCTAACGAATTATTAGGAGGGATTTTTTAAATAACATGTATTTAAAAGTTTAAAAGTGAAAATCAACTTGTTTATTCTCTTGTGACTCATAGCCTTTCATATATTTAATTCGTCTTTGTGCTGAAGATTGGCTTACTTGTTCATCAGCATGGTAAGAAGAGCGTACCAATGGACCAGACTCACAATGTGAGAAGCCTTTCTCGAGAGCGATTTGTTTCAATTCTTCAAATTCATCTGGATGGTAATACTTTTCAACGTTTAAGTGCTTTTTCGTTGGTTGTAAATATTGTCCAATTGTAACGATATCCACATTATGGGCACGCAAATCATCCATTGCCTCGATGAGTTCCTCTTTTGTTTCTCCCAGTCCGACCATAATACTGGATTTTGTAGGAATAGCTGGTGCAATTTCTTTCACACGTTGAAGCAGCTGTAAGGACCGGTCGTATCTTGCGATGGCTCGAACGCGTTTTGTTAATCGTCTAACGGTTTCAATATTATGATTGAAAATATCTGGTTCGCTATCCATCAGCGTATGTAAGCTTTCATAATCACCTTTCATATCAGATGGCAGAACTTCTATCGTACAGCCTGGGTTCTGATGACGAATTGCCCGGACAGTATTGGCAAAAACAGCTGCTCCTCCATCTTCCAGGTCATCACGCGCAACCGCTGTCACAACAACATGTTTTAGCCCCATAATGGAAACAGAGTCAGCAACTCGCTTTGGTTCACCCAGGTCAAGCCCGCTTGGAAGACCTGTTTTCACTGCACAAAAACGGCAGCCCCGAGTACATGTATCGCCTAAAATCATAAACGTGGCTGTTTTTCGTTCGCTCCAGCATTCATAAATATTGGGACATTTTGCTTCTTCGCATACTGTATTCAGTCGTTGATCACGCATTAAGTGCTTTAGTTTTTTATAGGATTCATTTGTGTTGATTTTGGTTTTAAGCCATTCTGGTTTACGAATATGTTCTGCCTGTTTAGCCAATGCTAGCACGCTCCTTATTTTGAGTTAGATTCCATGCTTTCGATTCATATTTTGATTGTGCTAATTGCTGTACTTCTTGCCATTGGGTTTCTGTTAATTGCAAAGGATGGAGCTCAAGATTTAAACCTTTCTTGAAACCCGCTTTAAATGCTTCCGTTAACATGTCATAATGATACTTTCGATTTGTCAATTGATTAATTGTGACGGCTTTTTTGAAAAAAGCGTCTCGACTCCGTTCTCGTAAACGTTCGGAGGAAAATAAGAATAAATCAAAGAGCATCTCTGTATCCATGCTCATTGGAATTGAGCCATGCTGCATAAGTACGCCTTTTTTTCTTGTTTGAGCATTTCCAGAAAGCTTTTTCCCTTCTACAACCATTTCGTAGAATGCAGGTTTTTCAAAACATATTGCTGTTCTGCCTCTGGCCTTTTCCCTGTCTGGAATTGCGTACTCAGCGGGGATGCCTAAGTTGTGATAACCTTCAAATACCCCTTTGGATAGTACGTGGTATGCTTCTTGAACGGACACAGGAATATCTGGGTCATTCTCTGAAATAACAAGGCTGTACGTTAATTCATCGTCATGAAGCACTGCACTGCCACCGGTTAATCGTCTGACAAATTGGCATTTATGCCGTTCTATTGCATCGAAATCAATCTTTTTGTCAACCTTTTGAAAGTAGCCGACAGATAAACTAGGTGCTTTCCAGCCATAAAATCGTAATGTTGGTGGGATTTTACCTTCATGATGCCAGTTGATTAAGCACTCATCAAATGCCATATTCCACGAAGCATCCTGAAAGCCGGTATTAATAAAAGCCCAATGTTTCTTCAATGTAGACACCTCCGATGAAAAGAATACCTTTTTGAGAGCTGCTAGATGCTGAGATATAAAGCGTCAATGCTGCAGTGAGCGCTTACGATTCTTTATTTAAAAAAGACTGCATCAAATAGAATGCAGTCTTTAATAAATTTATCCATCGATAACATATTAGATCCATTTTCGACTGCACATTCCCCACGCTAGTATTACCTAGTTCGGGTTCAAAGGGTCAGGCGCGGAACGTCTTTCTCAGCCAAGCAGCTCCCCTAGTGCGTATTTATTTATTCGAATTACATGCTAAGCTTACTGCTTATTGTAATAATTGTAAAGATAAATACAACAATTAGCGTTAAGAATTTTTATACTAGTTCGTATTCACGTACAAACTAACCTGATATGTGTGTTTTACCGAACTTTATGCATGTTTGTTTGAATGCTTCCTTTTATTAGCTGCTGGATGTTTTTTCGTTTTCCCTCATGCAGCAGCTGAACAATTTTACTTCCAACGATGACACCATCACATGCTTCTGAAAGCTCCTGTGCCTGCTCGGAATTTGAGACACCGAACCCTGCAAGAACAGGGATAGAACTATTCTTCTTAAGAAGTTTCAAATAATCATGCACTTTCATATCGTGTGATTCACGCTCTCCTGTTGTCCCTTTAACAGCAACCGCATAGAGAAACCCTTCTGAACGTTTTGCTAATTCTATTAAGCGTTCTTCTGAACTTGTCATTGCTGCAAGGCGAATAAAAGCAATGCTCTGATCATATAAAGCACCAGCTACAATCTCTTCTTCTTCCATCGGTATATCAGGTATAATGACGCCATCAACCCCGGCTTCAAAGCAATCCTTGGCAAATTGGTCAACCCCGTATGCTAGAATTGGGTTTAAATAAGTCATGATAACAATAGGAATTGAACGATTATCCTTAAAGGCTGCTAGTTTTTTTATAACTGTTGCTAGAGTTGTTCCATCCTGTAATGCACGGATACCAGCCTCTTGAATAATTGGTCCATCTGCAACAGGATCGGAGAAGGGGATACCAACTTCAATTGCTGCAGCCCCACAATCTTGTAGGAAGTGTATTGTTTCTTCTAAGTGATTGAGTCCGCCGTCCCCAGCCATCATATAAGGAACGAAGATTTTCTCATTCGCATTTATTCTGTCCTCCAGTATACGTTCTAACTTTGCTTTACCCATTACATGTTCCCTCCAATCCTGTTTTTTACCTGTTCGACGTCTTTATCTCCACGTCCTGATAAGCAAACGACGATATTGTCTTCTTGTGGCATTTCTTTCGCAAGCTTCATTGCATATGCAATTGCATGTGCGCTTTCTAGTGCAGGAATAATTCCTTCTGTTTTGGATAAAAACTGGAAAGCTTCAAGTGCTTCATCATCTGTAATGGATGTGTAATTCACCCGATTTATTTCATGCAAGTGACTATGCTCAGGCCCAACACCAGGATAGTCAAGTCCGGCAGAGATAGAGAAGGCTTCCTCGATTAATCCTTCTTTATCTTGGAGTAAGTAAGTTAAAGTACCATGCAACACACCGACTTCGCCGCCAGTTAGAGTTGCGGCATGCTGATTTGTTTCAAGACCAGCGCCTCCAGCTTCTACACCGAATATTTTTACATCTGTATCCTCAATAAATGGATAGAACATCCCCATTGCATTACTGCCGCCACCGACACAGGCGATGATTGCATCTGGCAGTTTACCAGTTTGATCGAGGATTTGTTTTTTTGTTTCTTTCCCGATAATAGATTGAAGATCACGAACGATCTTCGGAAATGGGTGCGGACCAACAACAGATCCGATAATATAGTGGGTATCATCGACATGATTAACCCAGTAACGCAATGCCTCATTAACAGCATCCTTCAAAGTTCCACTGCCTTGAGAAACTCCACGCACTTCAGCACCTAACAATTCCATACGAAACACATTGAGCTTTTGACGACGGATATCTTCTTCACCCATAAAGACAATACATTCTAGCCCAAGTAATGCACAAACGGTTGCTGTTGCGACACCGTGCTGGCCCGCTCCTGTTTCAGCAACAACCTTTTTCTTGCCCATTCTTAAAGTTAGCAATGCCTGCCCAATCGTATTGTTAATTTTATGTGCACCTGTATGGTTTAAGTCCTCTCGTTTCAAATAAATATTAGCACCACCAAGTGCTTTGGTGAGTTTCTCTGCATAATATAATGGTGTTTCCCGCCCGACATATTGCTTTAAATAGTAGTTTAGCTCCTGGATGAATTCAGGATCCTTCATTGCCTTTTCATAGGCTTCTTCTAATTCGATGACTGCTGGCATTAATAGCTCTGGAACAAACTTTCCTCCGAATTGGCCATACTTTCCAGCCTCGTTTGGCATGGTATAGATTGACATTTATGACACCCTTTCTTTTGTTTTTGCATTTTTTATAAATTTTTCTATTTTATTTAGGTCCTTCTCTTTATTTGTTTCCACACCGCTGGAAACATCAACGGCAGCAGGGCGTACGGTGCTGATCGCTTTGGCCACATTGTCCGGAGTAAGCCCGCCTGCCAGCATGATTTTTTCACGATTGATGGATAGCTGATCAGCTAGACTCCAATCGAAGGCAATTCCGCTTCCGCCTCTTCGGGAATCTACGAGACTATCAAGCAAATAATAGTCGCAAGGATAAGTACGAATGGAAGTTAGTGTATTTTTGTTAACAGGAAATGCTTTAATAATTTCATATGGCAGTTGCTGAGCGATCGCGGGAGGCTCATCTCCATGCAATTGAATCGTATTTAAGCCGACCATCTGGGCAATCTCCTTCATCGTTTCGGCAGCTTCATTGACGAAAACACCAACTTTTTTAATGGAAGAAGGGATAGAGTTTGCAATAATCGCAGCTTCCTCGGGAGAGATTTGCCTCGAACTCCTGGCAAAAACAAAACCGATATAATCAGCTCCAGATTTTACTGCAGCAGCAGCTGCCTCCTTTGTAGTAATGCCGCATATTTTGACGATCATTTAGTTCACTCCTCTTACTGGCAGGGGAATTTGCAGCTGTTTGAATGTCTCATCTACATTGTCTGATCGCATCAGTGTTTCGCCGACAAGGACGACATTTGCTCCTGCATCAGCAGCCCGCAATACATCCTCATTTGTCTTCATTCCACTTTCACTAATCAGAATCGTTTCTTGTTTTGTTATCAGCTTTGCAAGCTTATCGGTTGTCTCAAGGTTGACTTCAAATGTTTTCAAATTCCGATTATTAATGCCGATAATTTCTGGATCTACTTTCAATGCCCGCTCTAATTCTTCTTCATTATGAACCTCGCAGAGTACTTCTAGATTATGGCTCGTTGCATAGTTGTATAACTCAGTAAATTGTTCTTTGGATAAGGCGGCAATAATAAGCAAAATAATGTTTGCCCCGGCAGCTTTCGCATAATCAATTTGAACCGGATCAATGATAAAGTCTTTACATAGAATTGGAATAGCTACAGCTTCTCGAACAGCTCGTAAATCGTCCATTGAGCCATTGAAAAAAGGTTCGTCTGTCAGTACAGAAATAGCAGCGGCACCGGACTGTTCATATTGCTTCGCTTGTGTAACGGGATCCACCGACATATGAATCGCTCCTTTTGATGGGGAGGATCGTTTAATTTCAGCAATAATATTCATATGTGCTGCACCTTTTACCCTGCTTTTGAAAGTAGGAACTGGAGAATGATTCCTTTGCTCAATTGTTTTTGTTTTCAATTCTGCAACTTCTTTTGCTTTTTCGGTTAAAATTTTTGCTAAGAAAGTCATTTAATACACCCCACTTGGAATTTTTTTGCTGTATGCTACTAAATGCTGTAAACGTTCTAAGGCTGCACCTGATTGGATGCTTTCTCGTGCTAATTCAATTCCATCCTGAGGACTGTTTGCTTTGCCATTTGTAAATAAGCCAAGTCCTGCATTTAATAAAACTGTATCCAAGTATGGCCCGGGGGTCCCGTTTAAAACAGATTTGAGGATTTCTGCATTTTCCTTCGCGTTCCCACCGCGGATACTTTTATTTGGATAAACGGATAAGCCAACCTCTTCTGGATGGATGGTTGTTTCAGAGAGTTTCCCATTCTCGAGGATAATCAAGTGATTGTCTCCAGCCAGGGAAGCTTCATCCATTGAACCAGCACCGTTAACGACAACAGCTCGACGTCTGCCTAATTTCTTTGCAGCTTCAGCGATAATGGGCAGTAAATCTTTACGGTATACACCGATCAGCTGGGTATCAAGCTCAATTGGATTTGTCAGTGGGCCAATTGCATTGAATATTGTTGGCAGTCCCAAATGCTTCCGAACGACTGAAAAAGGGCGAAGTGCTTCATGAACATGTGGAGCGAATAGAAATGCAATTTTATTTTCTGCAAGCATTTCACTGACATGGTCGTTGGAAAATGAAAGGGAGACACCTAGATGTTCCAGGACGTCGGCACTTCCAGTTTTGCTGGAGATGCTTCGGTTTCCATGCTTTGCAACTGTAACGCCAGCCCCTGCGATAACAAATGCAGAGGTGGTACTAATATTAAAACTGTTGGACCCATCTCCACCGGTACCACAGTTATCCATTGCATCTTGGATTGGACTCGTTTGGAAGGAGGACTTCTCCCGGATTACTTCAACAAGTCCAGCAATTTCATCTGCGGTTTCTCCTTTAATCTGTAACGCAGTTAGAAATCCAGCAATTTCGGATTCAGTCACATCGGTTGTAAAGCAGTAATTTGCAGCATCCTTCATTTCTTCTGCTGTTAAATGTTCACGATTCATCAATTTTTTAAGATACGGTTTCATTTGTTAAATACTCCTTTCTGATTTCTTTCATAAAGTTTTGAATCATTGTTTTTCCTGATAGTGTACCGATCGATTCTGGGTGGAACTGCAGGCCGTAAAGTGGAAATTCTCGGTGCTTGAGTCCCATAATCTCTCCATCCTCAAGTGCATGGGCTACAACCTCAAGTTCTTGCGGAAGTGAGTCACGATCAACTACATAGGAGTGGTAGCGCATGACTTCAATTGGGTTTTGCAAACCTTTGAAAGCCCCAGCATTCTGATGAGCCACGAGAGAGGTTTTGCCATGCATAATTTGCTTTGCAGGAACGACTTTTGCTCCTAATGCTTCTCCAATAACTTGATGGCCGAGACATACTCCTAATATTGGAGTAGATTTGTAAAAGTGTTTTATGAGATCAATACAAATACCTGCTTTGTCTGGTAAACCAGGTCCAGGAGAAATAATAATCGCTTCCGGTTCCAGCGTTTCAATTTCGGCAATGGGAATTTTATCATTGCGAATAACCTGGATTTCAAGGTCTAATTCCGAAAAATATTGATATAGGTTATATGTGAATGAATCATAGTTATCAATTAAAAGAATCAACTTTCTGCACCTCCATTAGTGATCTTGCTTTATTTAATGTTTCCTGATATTCATTTTCCGGTATCGAATCGTACACAATACCTGCACCTGCTTGTAAATATGCTTTCTTATTTTTAAGAATAAGCGATCGAATTGTAAGGGCAATATTCAAGTCATGGTTAAAGTTTATGTAACCAATTCCGCCACCATATGCGCCGCGTTTTTTATCCTCAAGGTCGTTTATAATTTGCATCGCCCTTATTTTAGGGGCTCCGGAGACTGTGCCAGCAGGCAGGCAGGAAATAAGAGCATCAATTCCAGTTAAATGCTTCTTTAATTTTCCTTTAACTTCAGAGACGATATGCATCACGTGCTGATATTTCTCGATTTTCATGTAGGTCGGAATCGTGATGCTGCCGATTTCACAAACGCGGCCAAGATCATTTCTGCTTAGGTCAACAAGCATCCGGTGCTCCGCGATTTCCTTTTTGTCGGCAAGCAGTTCTTCCATCAGTGCCTCATCCTCTTCCGGTGTGTTTCCACGTGCTCTGGTACCTGCAATCGGATTTGTAATAATTTCATTACCAGTCGTTTGAATTAAACTTTCTGGGGAAGCACCTAAAATTACATAATCTTCAAAGTCGATAAAAAACATATATGGTGAAGGGTTTGCTGTTCTGAGCTTTTCATAAAAATAAAAAGGAAATTCAGGATGCTCATCAATCGTCGCTGTCATACGCTGTGATAGAACCACTTGGAAAATATCGCCTTCTTTAATATGCTTTTTTGCTATTTTTACTTTTTCTTGAAAGCTTTCTGAAGTCGTTTCTGCTTCGAACTCAATTGGACTGAATCTCAGTTTGCTATGAATTTCCGTGTTGTTTAATGATTTCTCTAATGACTCAATACGTGCATCTAATACGGTTTCCGGCTGATTATCCAGATTCATAGCAATCAAATAAATTTCATTATCTGTATGGTCAAATACAATAACATTTTGATAAAGCATGAAATGAATATCAGGCATATTCAGGTCATCTGGCAGGGACTTACCAATGTCTTCAAATTGCCGAATTGAATCGTAGCCGATATAGCCAATGGCTCCCCCGAAAAAAGGGAGTTGCAAGTCTGTTTCAAATTTAGGCATATGCTTTTTGATATGGTTGAGCGCATGTTCTGGCTGGATTTCAATCGTGTTTTTTTCACAGTGATGAACTGTTGTTTTATTTCCCATACCAACAATTTCTTGGTAAGGATCTACACCAATAAAGGAATATTTTCCCTTTTGTTCATGTTGGAACGTGCTTTCCAGCAGGAATCTTTTTTTACCTGCGAGATTTTTGAATATGTGTATCGGAGTTAACCCAGCAGCATCTATTTTCTTATACGTATAAGCTTTATTGGTTACCTGCATTCTGTTCATTCCTTTCTATTTTTGAAAATAAAAAAATCCTCTATAAACACAAATCGAATGTGTCTATAGAGGACGTATGTGACCGCGGTGCCACCTCACTTGAAAGAAAAACCTTTCATCTTTTTCGGATACGGGATGCCAACATTGCAGCTTAACTTCATCCGATATCCTATCCGTATAACGGCGGAATTCCGTGTTTCCATACTCAAATGTTCAGGAAACCTCTCGTAAGTCCATTCAACAACAATCCACGTACTGGAATTCCACCTGCACCAGCTCTCTGGAACGCTTTAATTGCTGCCTACTCCTCTTACTCAAAGATTTAGGTATTTAGTTTATTAGAAACGCAAAAAAATCCCTTATCCAAAAAAGGACGAGGGACCGTGGTACCACCTTTATTAGCTGAAAACAGCTCACTTTAGCAATATCAAGCAACCATGCTTGATATCTGTCTCTTGTAACGATGAGACATTTCGCCAAAGCCTACTGCAATTGGTTCGGTTTGGAAGCTCAGAAGCCCATTCATCTAAACGATCACACTGGTTTGCACCAACCACCAGCTCTCTAAAGTGTCAAAATAGATTACTATTCTTCGTCATTGCTTAAGTTGATTTAAGTTATTGGAATCAATACTAGAATAGTTTGAAATAAAAGTCAAGGGTTATTTCTGACTTTTTCTTTTTATAAATCGTATTTGAAAGAAACTCCGGATTAGTGCAATTACGGTATGTGCGTATACCCGCTCCGGAAACACACTCCGCTTTTCGCGGGTGTCCCGGCGCTCTTCGAACTCCGTTCTTCAGAGTCTCACTCTGGCCACGTATCCCGCAGGAGTCTGCGTGTGTTACCTCCGCTAATTTTGCTTTGCTACATTCCACAGTAGTAACATAAACAAAGTTTTCATTTTAACCAGTCCGGGTGAGCGGAAGGCGGTGACTCCTCGAAAATAGGATGTAAATGCTGACGAAGCATTCCTTGTCCTGTGGGAACAGCACGTGTCTGAAGACTCGCAGGAAGTGGTTTTCTTCCGGAGAGGCTGAAGCCGTGCCCACGGAAAGCATCCGCCCGAAGCAATCCCGGACGGCGGGGCTTACTCATACCTTAGCAGTTAGTTAGAAGTTTATATATATTATATAGTCAATTAATTTGTAATGACTCGATTAGATACATACCAGTTTTGAAATGAGGGCTCAATTAAAAAGTTAACTTATAAAAAGAAACAAAAAATTTTTATAATTTTAGGTAATTTTCTAGTATAATAACATGTATACATATTTATTGGTCAAAGGAGTCTATTATGAAAAAAGCAATCATACTTTTATTGTGTTTTCTATTTGTTTTTTCTGCTTGCAGCAAATCGGAAGAAGACGCGGAATCAGACGATAAGAAGCAAGTGGAAGAAACAGAAGCAGAGACAGAAGAAGCGGAAGAAAAAGAGGAAACTGAATGGTGGCAAACAGAAGTTGAATCATATTCATTAGAAGATCTGCCCCGCGATTTAGACGAGCTGGAACAGGAACTGATTGTGGAACCTGGATTATACAGTGGGGACAAATATGATTTAGCTGCTGCAAAGGAGATGCTCGCTCAATTGCCAGATGATTTGACAGAGGAAGAGCTGGAAGCAGCGCTTTTACGATTAATCCGTGAAGATTATCATAAGGAAGTGGAGACATTTGTAACGTTTGATCCAACGGTTGAGATTAATGTGGATAAACCGGATGAAGACCTGGAGGAACCATCTGATGAGATGGCTACCTCAACATCTCACTTTGCGATTTTATTAGATGCAAGCGGCAGTATGAATAATCAAAGTGATGGCACAACACGCATGGAATTGGCAAAAGAAGCAATTGGCAATTTTATTGATATATTACCAGAGAACAGTACCGTTTCATTGCGCGTTTATGGTCATGAGGGAACAGGAGCAGATGCTGATAAAAAGCTATCATGCAATGCGACAGAGTCCCTATACAATGGGGAAATGAATGAAAAGAAGTTTATGAATGCACTTCAATCAGTCCAGCCGGCTGGATGGACACCAATTGCAAATGCCCTGGAAGCAGTAGAAAAAGATATTCCTGAAAATGCGTCAACTGCTATTGTTTACGTTGTAAGTGATGGGATCGAAACCTGTGATGGAGATCCTATTAAGGCTGCTGAAAAATTAAATCAAAAGGGTGTTCAGCCGATTATTAATATTATAGGTTTCCAGGTTGATGATGAGGCCCAAGAACTATTAGAGCAAGTTGCAAAAGCCGGAAAAGGTGAATTCACATATGCGGGCAATAAGCAGGACTTAGAAGATTATTGGGAAGAAGAATATAACCGGCTGCAAGAGGCATGGGAAGCATGGCAGCAAGAAGGTATGAAACGGGCTGATGAGCTTTCAAAGCAATTGATGGAGCAAGCGGATGAAACAGGTTACGCTATTATGGAGAAATCTGAGCTGGAATTTGACCGGGCAGAGGAACTGATAAACTATTTAACAACTGAACGACAAATCGAAAACGCGGATAATCTGTGGAGTCTATTCTACGATCGTTCGACAACGATTTGGAGCTATGGATACGATAATCAAACAGAAAACTGGGGAGCGGCCTATGAAAATGGAAATGCTGCATGGCGCTATTTTTATGAGACCGGAACAGAGAAATGGACAGAGTATTATAATAAAATGAATTAACACTGCAATCCTTATGGTTTCAGATTAAAAGATTTAGGAAAAGGGAATAATGCATAATGAGGTGAGGGTGATGCCTGTGGAATTAATTGTGAGATTTGCTGTAACCATCATTATATTCATCATCATTATCATTATTTTGAGCAAATTTAGAGCGAAAAAATCCCAAACGAGGGAAGATGATTCGCTGGAAATGATGAAAAAAAGATTGGAAAGCGGAGAAATTACCGAGGATGATTTTGAGGAAGCTAAAAGAAGACGCGGGAAATAAATGAGCGGCAGTGATTATACCTAATCTTAGCCGCTCGTTTTTTTGCCATAATTAACCTTTGAATAAACTGAATTTTGCTTTTGCTGAAATTCTGTCTTTCGTTTCTGGAAGCTGATCAAAATAGCCCATATGGAGAAAACCAACAATTTTTTCGTTAGCATTTACACCAAGGATTTCTTTTACTTTTGGATCATAAATATGTGGGTTCGTCTTCCAGACAACACCAAGCTTCTTTTCCCATGCAAGAAGCCAAAAGTTTTGAATCATGGCAGACATTGCGCCGTAGTTTTCATCCCATTGTTTCGGAATATCCGGCTCATCCATAATGACAACCAAAATAGCGCTTGGCTCATTCAAATAATCTTCTCTGTTTTGCTGTCTTTCCTCAGGATAAGTTGAAGCAATTTTTTTCGCAAAGCTAGGCTTTTGATCGGCATTAACGAAAATAAACCTCCATGGCTGTCTCATGCCGTGGTTTGGTGCCCAAATGGCATCATCTAATAATTCCAGTACTACTTCTTCTGTTACTATTTTATCATTATATCCTTTTTTTATTGCTCGTCTTTCCCGGATAATTTTTGCTAATTCTGATTTTTGCATATATAGCGACCCCTATATTAGTTAATTGATAACTGTTATCATTTAAATTGTATCTGATAAACTAATAAAAAGCAATTGGTTGATTAAAGGACTTTTCCAAGTGATATAAAGAGCTAAGTACGTCTTTTTTTATAACAAAGGTTTATTGTGGTAAAGAGGGAGAAGATATGATGTATTAACAAAACACTGTACTTCAAAGCGTTTTTTATGATATTTAGTAAGTAATGTGCTTTTGGGGTGACAGATATCACAGCCTCCACCAATTAAATAGGTGTATGATAATGGGTAGAGGAGGTTGTATTAATGTCATTTTATGGATTGCTACTATTTATTCATATATTTTCTGCCATATTAGGAATGGGACCAGGTCTTGTGATGGCTGTAATCGTGAATAAGGCAAGCAATATGACGGAGCTTCGCCATGCATTTGTTATCCGTAACCAATTACATATTTATACTATGGTCGGTGGTACATTATTACTCGTAACTGGGATTTGGATGGGTTTCCTTAATCCGTATTTATTTGCACAGGGATGGTATTGGCTCAGTCTCAGTTTGTTTTTGATTGCATTAGCATTTGGACCACTTGTATTATCTCCAAAATCGAAGCCGATAAAAGATCTGTTAAGAACCCATAGGGGAGAAATAATCCCAGAGAGTTATTATTCGTTGGCTGGTAAACTATTCTTTTATGAACATATAACCAATATTATTTTCTTAATCATTATTGCATTAATGATTTTGAAGCCATTTTAAAGAAAGACGCTGTTTATCTCAGATGGGCAGCGTTTTTTTGACTGTACGCATATAGCTGATATACTGGAACGGCCCCTACGAGAAATGCTTATTTTCGTATAACAATTCCGCTTTTTAGACGATGTTTTAAAATAATTTAATCGGTTATTATTGCAAGTAAGTAAGATTTATGATATAGTCGTTGAAATTTTAACTACAATAATTACATCGAAAGGAGAGCGTTCAGATATGAGAAATGTAACATTGGAACATGTTTTCGTTCACCCAATTACACAGAAGTACCTAAAGCGTTCAGGGATTGCCCACGCGATTGCTGTAGCTGAATATGCGTATATGTTTTCAAAACAGTTTGGTGTGAATCCGGACTTAGCGACGAAGGCAGCACTATTACATGATATTGGGCATTACACATGGTATCGAGATGGTGAATGGGATTATGATCTTTACAGAGAGAATGACATTCATGCAATTAAAGGTGCAAGTCGTGCACATAAGCTGCTTATTCGGATAGGCGAAGACCGACAAGCAGCAAAAGAAATAGCAGTTGCAATTCTCCTGCACACTGATTCATATCTGCCAAAGGGCGAGCTCGAACTAAAGCCGCTTCAGCAAGTAGTAGCGATGGCAGATGAAGCAGATGAAGAGAACGGTGGCAAACATCATTATAAAACGATTGAAGACTCGTATGCATTGGAAAGAATTCGTGTGTTAGACGCACAGATTGACCTGGATTTGCACAAAGAAATCTCTTGGATTAGGGAGGTGAAATAAGATTTCCACTATAGCCAGGGACTAATAAAAAATCCTGTTTACAGGAAACAGGATTGCAATTTATTTATTCATTTGCTTCTAAATATTCCTCTAATGTTATTCCTTGTGACATAATCTCCTGAGCAGCTTTTACGCCAACATAACGGAGATGCCATGGTTCGTATTGATATACTGTTATGTCTTCTTTTCCTTCTGGATACCTGATAATAAACCCGTAATCTGCAGCGTTTTCTTTAATCCATTGACCTTCTTTTGTTTCGCCAAATTCGATCACTAAGTCAAAATTGACTCCTGGACTTGTAACATCCATTGTCAGGCCGGATTGATGCTCACTTTCTCCTGGACGAGCGCTGAAGTTATTTGCCGCTTCTTCACCATGTGCATCTACATTTGCTGCAAAGATCGCGTCCTGTCTTTCGTAAGAACGATACCCAGACTGTGCGTAAAGTTCAAGCTCTGATTCCTCTGAAGCTTCAAAAAGCTCTTCCAAGGCTGTGGCTGCCGCTTTCCGCATTTGTTTTTTTGGAAGATCCTCTGCAAATGGGAACGGTACATCCGGGATTACGAGATCTTCTGGTATATAATCATCTGGTAATGCATGTTCTTTATTTATGAGACCAAGTTGATCATATGGATTCGCAATAATTTCTGTTCCCGAATTTGTAAACGCAGGCTCTGCTTTCTGTGGTAGGCCATCACCAGCTTTAATGATATCATTATTTTTAATGAGCTCTTCTAATAGCTGTTTTGTTTCCTCATCATAGATCCCTGAAACGAGTATGTTATCATGTTGTAATTGAAAATCCGTAATTGCCCATGTTGTCGTTTCGTCATACTCACCAGTGGGGTTAAGCTCGTATCCAATTTCATTTAAAGCGAGCTGAAGCTGTTTTACTTCTTCCCCTGAATCTTTTTTTTGCAGTGATTCATCAGGGATTTCGCTGAACTCGTCTGTATCTGTGGGATTAGATTCTGAATGTGCAGGTTTTTCTTCAGGCTCTTTTGAATTGCTATTTGGTTGTTCGGGAGTATTACACGCTGCCGTAATGAATGCTATCATTACAATTTGAAATAGAATCAACATAGGTTTCTTAAACATTAAAATTCTCTCCTTGTGTTTCTGCTGCTAGAGTGCGCCCAAAAAGTCACTACTATTAGTCTATGTGTTTATGACGACAGGCAGAAGTAAAAAAGCTTTATCTATTTTCTCATACATGCTACCCCAAGGGCAATATACGAGGAAAATGCGAATCATTCAGAAAAATTATAGATAGAGAGAATTGCTGCTAAGTTTCTCTAAGGGCTTTTGGAAAAAATCAGACCCAACATGTGGGCCTGATTTTAATACGTCTTATTTAGCAGCAAACAATTTACTGATTTCGATAATGACATGTGATGCCTTCTCCATATTGTCTACTGAAATATATTCAAATTTTCCATGGAAGTTTTCCCCGCCTGTAAAGATGTTTGGCGTAGGCAGTCCCATATAAGAAAGCTGCGAGCCATCTGTTCCACCCCGAACCGGCTCAATAATGGGTTCGATGTTTAAATTTCTCATCGCTTGGTCTGCGATTTCTACAATTTCCTTCACGGGTTCAATTTTTTCGCGCATATTATAGTATTGATCTTTCATTTCTAATTGGACAGCTGACTCCCCATACTGTGCTTTTATTTCATTTACGAATTGCTCTACGGTTGCTTTTCGTGCTTCAAACTTTTCACGATCGTGGTCGCGAATAATGTAGTAAACCTTTGTCTCTTCTACATCCCCATTAACAGAAATAAGATGGTAGAAGCCTTCATAGCCTTCTGTATGTTCTGGGGATTCATCATCTGGAAATTTGTTAATGAAATCGGCAGCTAATTTACCGGAGTTAACCATTTTATTTTTAGCTGTACCCGGATGAACACTATTACCACGGAAAGTTACTTTAGCTGCCGCAGCATTAAAGCTTTCGTATTGTAATTCACCTAACGGACCGCCATCTACCGTATAGGCATATGATGCGTCAAAGCGGGGGACATCGAATTTATGTGGTCCGCGGCCAATTTCTTCATCTGGTGTAAATGCTATACGAATCCGTCCATGCTTGATTTCCGGATGCTGAATTAAATAGTTCATCGCAGTCATAATCTCTGCAATTCCTGCTTTATTGTCTGCACCAAGTAAGGTTGTACCGTCGGTAGTAATTAACGTATGGCCTTTATAGCTTGGTAACTCCGGGAATTCATTTGCCGATAATACAACATTTAATTCCTGATTTAATACGATATCGTCCCCATCAAAGTTTTCTACGATTTGTGGATTGACATTTTCACCTGTAAAATCTGTAGCAGTATCTACATGTGCTAGAAAGCCGATTGTTGGAACATTTTTATCGATGTTGGCAGGGAGGGTAGCCATTAGATAGCCATTCTCATCAATTTCCACGTCTTCCATTCCAATTTCCTTTAATTCATCTGCTAACAGGTTAACAAGCTGAAGCTGGCCTTCTGTAGTCGGTATTGTTGTTGAATCTTCATTTGATTGTGTATCTATTTTTACGTATGTAGTAAAGCGTTTAATGATTTCTTCCTTCATCTGTGATTCGCTCCTTTAATTTCGATTATGTTTATTTTAACATAATAAATAACGGAACTCGAAATAATTAGAAAAAGGAATAAGTGGCTTTTTGTCGAAATAAGTTTAGGATAGGATAGTAACCGAATAGATGCTATATACTTGATAAAATAATACAGTTTTTTGCAAAGCTAGAAATCCAGTTTTGATAATATGAAAACCTATGAGGAGGAGAATCATGAAGCATTTAATTAGTGTCAGTCGTTTAAAAAAACGGTTAGAAAATGGCCAAAATAACACAGTGATTGTTGACGTGCGTTTCCAATTGGATGATCCCGATGCAGGGAGAAAAATGTATTTAAAAGGTCACTTGCCTGGAGCTGTATATATGGATTTAGATAAGGATTTATCAGCTCGCACAGAAAAGCATGGGGGAAATCATCCACTTCCAGATTTAAAAATGTTTGCTGCAAAAGTGGGGAACATCGGGGTCGATAATGATACGACAGTAGTTATTTATGATCAGGGGAATGAGATGTTTGCTGCAAGACTGTGGTGGTTATTGGAATCTATAGGACATGAAAAAGTATATATTTTAGAAGGTGGCTATCATCGCTGGGTAGAGGAAGGCAATGAAGTAACAGGTGAGATACCTTCTTTAAAAGCAAAAGAATTCCAAGCTGTGCTTCAAAGTGAAAACACAGTAAATATGGAAGAAGTGAAAGAAAAAACAGAAACAAATACAGCTGTACTGATCGATTCCAGGGCGCCAGAACGTTACCAGGGAAAGACAGAGCCATTATATCGCAAAGCAGGGCATATACCGGGAGCTGTCAACTATTTCTGGAAAGACTTACTAGCTGATGATGGCACATGGAAAAAAGAAGAGGATCTTGAACAGCATTTCTCTGATCTATCAAAGGATGATGAAATTATTGTATCCTGTGGTTCTGGTGTGTCAGCATGCCCGAATATTTTGGCGCTGAAATCAGCCGGCTTCACGAATGTCAAGCTATATCCGGGGAGTTTCAGCGATTGGATTTCCTATGATGAAAATGAAGTTGAAGCTGATGGATAAACAACGATGTGCGTGGGTGACAACAGACCCGCTTTATATAGAGTATCATGATCATGAATGGGGGAGACCTGTTCATGATGATAGAAAATTATTCGAAATGCTCACGCTGGAAGGTGCGCAAGCAGGGTTAAGCTGGATTACAATATTAAAGCGCAGGGAGCATTACCGGGAAGCATTCGATTATTTTGATGTAAAGAAAGTCAGCATGTACGAGGATGCTAAAATTGCTGAACTTGAGCAAAATGAGGGGGTTATACGTAACAAACGAAAAATAAGATCAGTGATAACAAATGCACGTGCATTTATTAAGGTCCAAGAAGAATTTGGGTCGTTTGATCATTATATTTGGAAATTTGTTGGAGGAACTCCAATCTTAAATAAATGGTTATCGGGTGAAGATGTACCGGCAATAACGACTGAATCCGAAAAAATGAGCAAGGATTTGAAAAAGCGTGGCTTTACATTTGTTGGTCCAACGATTTGCTATGCATTTATGCAAGCAACTGGCATGGTAAACGATCATACAAAGGATTGCTATTTGTATAAGGACGACTAATGTTACGTTATAACTTTTTATGCTGGAAAATTATTTATTGTTAGATCTGCAATCAAAAGCAATAGGCAGACTCGATTTGTGGTCTGCCCTTTTTATAATACTAGAGTTTAAAGCTGGTTAGCTGTTCATTTAATTGTTCTGCAAGACCAGCAAGCTCATCGGCACTATGAGAAACTTCTTCCATAGAACTTGCAGTTTGCTGTGCTGAAGCGGCTGCTTGTTCAACTCCTGCAGCAGACTCTTCTGATACAGAAGCAATTTCTTCAATAAGATGGTTCATGGAATTACTATTTCCAGCTATGTCTTTTAAATTAGCTGAAATAGAACTGATTTTAGTTGCCATTGCAGTAACCGCCTCTTGAATAGTATCAAAACTTAATCTTGTTTCTTCTATATGACTAGACCCGGTCTGTACTTCGTCATAACCAGAAGACAGTGATTCAACAACATGCTTTGTATCGGATTGGATGGCATTCACAATAGAAGTAATTTCTAATACAGATGAAGCTACCTGCTCCGATAACTTTCTAACTTCATCAGCAACAACAGCGAACCCTTTTCCATGCTCGCCAGCCCTGGCGGCTTCAATTGCTGCATTCAATGAAAGTAAGTTGGTCTGATTTGCAATTTCCTTAATAACAGAAACAAGATTTGATATTTCCTTTGACTGTTTATCAAGGTTTTTCACCCGATCAACCGATTCGGAGACAATTGTATTAATCCGTTGCATTTGCTGGACAGATTCATTCATTAATGTTGTGCCATCTGTTGTCAAGGCGAGTATACCTTGTGATGCTACAGCAATTTCCTGACCGCTCTTTTCAGATTGAATAACCGTTTTCACAAATTCATTCATGTTTTCTGCTAAGTCAGATGCCCCATTTGCCTGTGTCTCTGCACCAGAAGAAAGCTCCTCCATCGTTACGGCAATTTGTGTGTTCCCTTCTTTTACTTCATTAGCTGCTTGTGTTAGTTCTTCACTTCGACTTGAAACAGCACCACTAGCGGTTGTTACATTTTGCAGTACTCGCTGCATATTTTCCTTCATCAGATTAACAGATGAAGCTAATTGTCCGATTTCATCTTTTCCATTGTAATTAAGTTTTGCAACAGTTAAATTACCGTTTGCTACCTCTGAAGTAATTTTAACAATTCGCTTTAAGTTTAATGTCACATTTCTGCTTATGAGTGTAAAAATAATAATTCCAGCGACGATAGTAGTTATATTTGCAATGAACAGGATTGCGGTAACATTTTTCATGCTTCCAGCTGCATTTTCCGTTGCTTCCAATTGTTCGGATTTCGTCATCTGAACAAGCCCCTCTACAATCTCTACATTACCTGTTCGAAATCTGTATGTCGTCTCGCGTAATGTATTAGCAAGCGTAGCCTGATCGTTTTCCATATATGTAACCATTTTATCTGTAAATGTAGAGTTAATCGCTGCATCAGATATAATAAGCTCCTGATACATGGAACGTTGTTCATCATTTGCCAGCATCGGTTCAAGTTGTTCGACAATTGCATTAAACTGGCTTTGGTAGTTTTCAAAAGCCTCTATGTAAACTGCATTTCTTGTTAGCAGGTAGTCAGCTATTTGAACATCTTTAGCTTGAATGATAGATGATAGCTCTGTTAGTGTATTCACACGGTCAATATATTCATTAGCTGATTCTACGTCTCTCTGTCCTTGTTCCAATTGGAAGTAGACTAAAAGACTTGAACATGTAAATAATAGGATTGTTGCTATAAATGCATATAAATATTTTTTGCCAATCTTAATATTATGAATGAAAAATATCCGCTGTCTTCCAGTTTTTTTGGCTGAATTCTGCTTTTTTGTTCGTTGATTCTTTTTCATTTGCATTCTATCTCCCCCTTAAGCTCCGTTTAGTATATCGGATAATAGGTCAAAAGTATGAAGGGAATTATTTAAAAATTTTTACAAGGGTGAAAAAAATCTAATTCACCGAAATGCTGAGTTCAGAATAATGGTTAATTTATCGTTGGTTAGGTAAAATAGTTTTTGTATACTGATGGAAGGGAAGATGAGAAATGCAACATGTAACGTTGAATAATGGTATACAAATGCCACAGTTAGGTTATGGTGTTTGGAAGGTTCCAGACGAAGAGGTGTCAATTCCGGTTGACCAAGCATTACAAGCTGGATACCGCTCGATTGATACAGCTAAAATATATGGAAACGAATCTGGCGTTGGAAAAGCAATTGCAAATAGCGGTATTGCCCGAGAAGAGCTTTTTATTACCACGAAAGTATGGAATAGTGATCAAGGTTATGAAAACACATTAAATGCATTTGACGCAAGCTTAGGAAGATTAGGACTTGAATATGTTGATCTTTATCTCATTCATTGGCCAACACCGAAATTTGACCAATATGTTGAAACATATCAGGCATTAGAAAAGCTATACAAAGACGGTCGGGTAAGAGCGATTGGTGTTTGTAATTTTGATATCGAGCATTTGGAACGAATTTTAGAAGTGTGTGAAATAGTACCAGCAATCAATCAAGTGGAATGTCATCCATATCTACAGCAGAAGGAGTTACGTGCTTATTGTAAGGAACATGGAATTCATGTTGAAGCATACAGCCCGCTGATGAATGGAAAAGATGTGCTGGAAAACGACCTTATACAAGAGATAGCGAAACAAAAGGGAAAAACAGCTGCACAAATTATTCTGCGCTGGCATTTACAATCGGATATGGTTGTGATTCCCAAAACCGTTACACCATCAAGAATGAAAGAGAATTTGGATGTATTTGATTTTGAATTAAGCAATGAAGAAATGGAAAAAATCGCATCGCTGGATAAAGGGATCCGTAGTAACGCTGTTCCAAATGAGATGAATAAACGATAAAGAAGTAGATCGACGTGGCAGAAGCTGCGTCGATTTCTTCTGTATAAAGGCGTGGATTGATATCGTCATTAATTGTGGCATGTATGTATTTGTAGTAATATAAAGTTTAATAAAGTTCATCCATTTTGAAAGGAGTGATGTTTTATGATTTACACGCTAAAGAAACAATATCAGAAAACAAGTATCAAAATGGAGGAACGGTCGGTATAAAATGACTTTTCCTCCAGACAATTAGGAGGAAAATTAAAATTGGATCAACTTCATAAACTTGGTTGGGATCAGTCCAGCCAATTAAATAGTCCTGAAAATATAGCTCGTGTAATTACGGTACAAAAAAATAGCTATCGCATTTCTGATGGAAAAATGGAGTATATGGCCCATCTAAGCGGGAAGCTGTTGAATGAAACCAATGATACACTGGATTATCCTGCGGTTGGTGATTGGGTTGAAGTCCAGAAACTTGAAGAAGAGAAAAAAGCTGTTATCAGAAAGGTTTTACCACGTATAAGCCAATTTGTGAGACAGGCAGCGGGTTTGAAAACTGAAGCACAAATTGTGGCAGCGAATATGGACACTGTTTTTATTGTTAATTCATTAAATCACGATTTGAATGTTAGGAGAGTAGAACGCTATATTTTAGCAACTTATGACAGTGGAGCAACACCAGTTATTGTACTGACTAAAAAAGATGCTTGTTCACAGGATGAGATGGAAGCTGCTATAACAGCAGTAGAGGAAGTTGCGATAGGCATACCTATTATTGCAGTAAGCAGTGTTACAAAAGAAGGTGTTTCCGAATTAATGGAATATTTGCCAGCTGGCAGCACGGTTGCATTATTAGGGTCTTCTGGAGTTGGCAAATCGACATTAGTAAACATATTGCTAGGAAAAGAAGTCCAGGCTACCACAGGGATTCGCGAATCGGATAGCAGGGGCCGCCATACAACAACACATCGGGAAATGTTTAGTCTGCCAAATGGAGCATTGTTAATTGATACGCCAGGCATGAGGGAGCTGCAATTATGGGATGGCGAATCAGTGATTGATACAACATTTCAAGATGTTGAAGAGCTTGCTTTTGAATGCCGGTTTACGGATTGCAAACACGATACAGAACCAGGTTGCCGTGTTCAGGATGCTTTAGTGAATGGCGAACTATCTGAAGCGCGTTTTGAAAGCTATTTAAAACTGCAGCGTGAGCTTGCTTATGAGAAAAGAAAACAAAATCAGAAGGCAAAACAGGATGAGAAAAGCAGATGGAAGCATATTTCAAAATCCCAAAAGGTGTATTATAAACATCATAAAAAGCGATAAGAAAAGCACCTTTCTTAATTTTAAGAAAGGTGCTTTTGTATATGAGGAGTTATCGCTATTTACAAACTCAGAAGGCGTCTATTTAGTTGAATACACGCGCTACAGCTTTCTCAAAGCATTGGAAATAATCAGGAACCACCTCGTTATTTAATCCGGCGTACATATTGGAAGCAATCGATTTGTTATACCATCCTTGCTTTTCTCTGCCAGCATTAAACTTTTCCCAGACAGCTTCACCTTGATCCTTCAAGTCTTTTTCTAAACCAAGCAGGTTATCAAGTTTATCTGCTACAACTAAATATTTCACCTCCGGATCAGCGTTTTTTATCATATCGATTGTGTGTTGTTTACGCTCTTGCCAAGATTTTGATTTATCTTCCGTGTGTGCTGCAACGAGACGAGCTATTTCGGGACCAAATTCGCGTTCAATATCCTCCAGTTCTACCAGTGTATCTTCTACAACATCATGCAGATATCCGGCACAAACTAACTCCTCCCGAAATCCAGCCGCCTCTAACCGTTCAGCAACACGAACAGGATGGGTAATATAGGGGGCATCCGAGTTCTTTCGTTTTTGTCCTTCATGTGCTTTTGCTGCGAATTGTTTAGCCTTCTTCTTCAATGTGATTGCCTCCCTGTCAGGATACGGTTTGTTTCTTTTAATATAACATATAATAAAAATAGAATACGGATATTAAAAAAACATATTGTGTCCTGTCAATTATACCTATTGAAATGATAAGCGTCACTTCGCTTTCTTTTCACCAAGGAAACAAGTAAACTAGAAGGTAACGTTAATTTAAATTTTGCGGGGGTACTTCACATGGAACAAGGAATCAATCAACGTAAGACTGAACATATTCGTCTTTGTCTAACTGGAAATGTTGAAGGAGTTAATAAGTCAACTGGTCTCGAAGGAATCAGTTTTATACATAACGCGTTGCCGGAAATAAACTTTGCTGATATTGCACTGGATACGAGCTTTCTTGAAAAGGACCTCAAAGCACCATTTTTAGTCAGCTCCATGACAGGTGGTTCAGAGCTTGCAACGACGATTAATCAGAATCTCGCGATAGCTGCTGAAGAGAAACGCTGGGCATTTGCGATTGGTTCAACACGAGCTTTCTTAGAGAGTGATGCACATAAGGAATCCTTTTTAATCCGTGAGCAAGCTCCATCGATTCCAATCATTGCCAATATCGGAGCAGTTCAATTTAATTATGGCTATGGAGCGGATGAATGTCAGCGAATTATTGATAAAACTGGTGCAGATTCAATTGTACTGCATTTAAACAGCTTACAGGAAGCAGTTCAGGATGGCGGAGATTTAAACTTTGAATCCCTTCTTCCAAAAATTGAGCAGGTTTGCAAAATTTTAGATAAACCTGTAGGAGTAAAAGAAGTTGGTTTTGGGATTGATGGTACAGTCGCTCAACAATTATATAATGCAGGGATTTCATATATTGATGTTGCTGGTGCAGGCGGCACGTCCTGGAGCCAGGTGGAAAAATTACGTTCTCGTGATCCGCTACGCAAAGCGGCTGCAGAGGCATTTAATAATTGGGGCATACCTACAAAAGATTGTATTGTCTCAGTTCGTAGCAAGCTTCCTGAAGTTCCATTAGTTGCCAGTGGGGGGATGAAAACAGGGGTCGATGCCGCGAAGGCTATTACAATTGGTGCAGATGTGATTGGCTTTGCACGTCATTTGCTGCAGGCAGCAACAGAATCTCCGGAAGCAGTAATTGAAGCAATGGAGCAAATTGAACTCGAATTAAAAATGACAATGTTTGGCATTGGAGTAAAAAACTTAACGGAGTTAAAAAATACAAAACGCGTCAGTATTATGGGCCAGTCTTTATTAGAAGAAAACAGCTGAATGATAGCTGTTTTTTTCTTGTTTACATTTAAATAACAGTCAATGAATGACTCACACCTCATGTTTTTATAACAGATAATAAGGGAATCGTTATGAAAACTTAAGGGAGTGATTAGAGTGCCTTGGACACTAGGTGATTACCCTTCTTCTATGAAAAATTTGAATGAGGTTACAAGAAAGAAAGCAATTGATATTGCCAACTCTATGGTGGATGAGGGCTATCCAGATGACCGTGCAATCCCAATAGCTATTACACAAGCAAAGGAATGGCGTGAAAATGCCGAAAAAGAAGAGGTTGAAGACTATAAACGGCATGGTAAACCGACGGAGAGGTCAAAAGAAGGTAAAAAATATGACAGTAATCCAGAGCGATTGGAAGAAGGAGAGCAGGTTATAGCGCATGAAGACGGATGGGCAGTGCAATCAAGCGGTGCAAATCGTGCTAGTAAGGTTTTTGATAACAAAGACGAGGCAGTTAAACGAGCCAAGGAAATTGCTCAAAATAAGGGCACTTCATTAACAATTTATAAACAGGACGGTACTGTTCAAGATAAAAAGACGTTTCATAAATAAGACTTTCAAATAGAAAAGTGCAATAACAAAGGCTGCCCAAATAGGCAGCCTTTGTTTATTATCATCAGGAAAATATTTTTATCAGCAATCGTAAAACCTAATCAAATGAAACCGGCTGCTAATGACTCTGTACAACACTTCAGGTCTTCAATGAACATCATAAAATCAAGCACATTAGTTTTAGATCGTATGCTACTATGGTAAACTATTTTACAGGAAAGCGAGGTGCTAAAAATGAAAATCGAAGTATGGTCCGATTTTGTTTGCCCGTTTTGCTATATCGGAAAACGCAGGCTAGAACACGCAATGGAAAAATTCCCGCATAAAAATAAGATTACAATAGAATATAAAAGCTATCAGCTGGATCCAACAGCCGAGCATATACCAGGAAAAAATTTCTATGAAACATTTTCTGAATTAAAAGGGATTCCTATTGAGCAAGTTAAAACAATGAATCAGCAGGTTGGCCAACAAGCTGCCATTGTAGGATTAAATTATAATTTTGATGATATGAAATATGCAAATACGTTTGATGCCCATCGAGTAGCTAAATATGCTGAAGAGAAGGGAAAAGGAAAAGAAGTTACCGAGCGTTTCCTTCACGCATATTTTACCGAATCTGAGCTGTTAAGCGATCATGATACACTGGTTAAGCTTGCGGCTGAGGCAGGTTTGAATAAAGAAGAAACGGAAAACATTTTGCATTCAGATAAATATCGAAATAAAGTGAATGAGGATATTGATGTTGCACGTCAAATCGGGGTGCAGGGTGTTCCGTTCTTTGTGTTTAATGAGAAATATGCTGTCTCTGGAGCCCAGTCTTCCGAAGTATTCGAAGAGGTGCTTAACAAGGTTTGGGAAGAAGAAAAAGAGAAGCCGGTTCTTCAATCGCTAAATCCAAAGAAGTCTGAAACGTCGTATTGTACGGATGAAGGATGCAATCAATAAGGGAGCGTGAAAATGACGACCCCGTTCTTTTTATCCTTCTTTTGAATACGAGCTAACAAGAATAAAAAATGAAAAGCATGTTGCAATGAACTGCCCTCAATTGTTAGACACACTCTAACAATCGGGGGCAGTTTTTTATTATTTATCCGTAATGTCGATAAATTCGAAAACCTTCAAGTTCGTAGGATTTTATTCAGGTATTCTAATTACCAAAAAACTTTTTAATATCATCCACGGAATAAAAAAATATCATAATACTGTTGGCATCATAACCATTCTTTGTGAATTGTTGACGATTGATGAGAAAGGTGAAAGCTAAGTTTACGGTAGATGTTGCTTAACGCGGCATAGCCAAAGTTGAAATAAATTTATTATTCTGAGCTGGATTATAGATAGAAACATTGATTTTAAAATGCGTGTCATCTATAATATAATTAATAATGATAATCATTATTAATTATATTATTAGCTCCGTCTAGTAATGAAACGCAGCACTAATGTTGTTCAATAATGAAATATCTCTACAAAAATGTACATGGGAGCTGCTGGTAACTTCTTTCCAAATACGGGTAGTAGGGAGATGAAACTTCACAGATGAAGAGAGTCACCTTTCAATGGAAGCTGATTCTTAGAAAAATACTTGGACAACGTTATGAAAATTTCTTGTGCTACATGTCTTAATTTAAATATAACATACAATACCTTCAGTAAATATTACTGGTGATAATTATCTCATTTATTTAATACTTAAAGAAAGCAGGGCTACGACATGATCGAAATAAAAGGTTTGACAAAGAAGTATGGAAATAAATCTATCGTAAAAGATGTATCGGTTCAAATTAAACCTAACAAAATTACGTCGTTTATTGGACCAAACGGTGCAGGGAAATCAACGCTACTTTCTATGGTAAGCCGATTGCTTGATGCAGATACTGGAGATGTATTACTAGACAAAAACAATATAAAAAATATGAAATCGAATGAATTCGCTAAGCGTATTGCCATTTTAAGACAAGCGAATTTTTTAAATGTGAAACTAACCATTAGACAATTGGTATCGTTTGGTCGATATCCTTACTCGAAAGGTCGTCTAAATGCTGAGGATAATCGAATCGTCGACCAGGCAATTGAATATCTGAATTTAACAGATATTCAACATAAATTCTTAGATGAACTGTCTGGCGGTCAAAAGCAACGTGCATTTATTTCTATGGTTATTGCCCAAGACACAGAATATATTTTACTGGATGAGCCATTAAATAATTTGGATATGAAGCATTCTGTACAAATCATGAAAATATTACGGAAGCTTGTCGATGAGCTAGGTAAAACAGTTGTGATTGTATTGCATGATATTAACTTTGCTTCTGTTTATTCAGATCACATTGTAGCTTTAAGAGATGGACGTCTCGTGAAAGATGGCCCAACACACGAAATTATTAATTCAGAGTCATTAAACGAAGTCTATGATATGCACATTCCAGTTCATATGCAAAACGGTTGTCGTTTTTGCGTATACTTTGACTCTCATATCGTTTAAAAGAAGTTAACAAATACAATCCAGATGCCAAGTTGTCCAAATCACATTCATTCTCAATGCATACATCTAGGGGAAAATATTCTGTACGGCAATTTAACTTGATGCTGGTACAGCTAGCAGAAACGTTAAATCTTCATGCGTGCTTCAATCATAGGGAGCACGTATGTTTATGGTGTGGAACATAGTTTTCAATCAATTCGTTGGAACTTTCCAAGAAGCTTGTGTATAAGCTGTTTCTTTCATTGTTTAAGTAACTATTCTCATATGAATCATTTTAGCATGACATCTGCAATTGAGAACGGAATGGGATTTTTAAACTGATGATTATACACAGTGCAAGATATAAGTTTAAATAATGAAAGCTTTCAAAACACAGTTGACAACGCCTTTTGATTTGGTATACTTTAAATGGAGTTATTGAGATTGATTATCAATATCAATGTTTCGTATTGTAGCTGTGCACTATAGTAAAATAGAAATAATTAATATTTAAATCATGCACTGAAATATAACATAGATATTAATTTCATCAATTCAATAGTCTGCTGGTCTATAAAACTTACATAAGGGAAGAGGTAGAAGAAATGAGAAAGTCTAATTTTAAATCGGCATTTATTATAGCAATTTTCGCAATTTTCGCTTTGATGTTGGCAGCCTGCTCAGATTCAGGCAATGAAACGGATGAAACTGATGAGCAAGTAAATGATTCTGCTGAGAAAGAGGATTCTGCTGAAGATGCAACGGTCGAAATTAAGGATGCTCATGGAACAGTTACAGTTCCAGTAAATCCAAAGAATGTTGTTGCTTTAGATAATAGAACTTTTGAAACATTATCTGATTGGGGAATTGAATTATCTGCTGCTCCAAAGGATGTAATGCCTGCAGATTCACCATATGTAGATGATGAGTCAGTTCAAAATATTGGAAATCACCGTGAACCAAACCTTGAAGTTATAGCAGCTGTAGACCCTGAAGTTGTAATTGTCGGTCAGAGATTTGCTAGCTATTATGAAGATATAAAAGAAATAGTACCAAATGCAGCTGTTATCGATCTTAATATTGATGTTTCCGAGGAAGCTAATACACCTGGAGAAAACTTAGTAAATGGATTTAAAGATTCTACGCTCTCTTTGGGGCAAATTTTTGATAAAAATGAAGAGGCTGAACAATTGGTAGCTGATTTTGATCAGGCTATTGAAGAAGCTAAGTCTGCATATAACGGGACAGATACAGTCATGAGTGTTATAGTATCTGGTGGAGACATTGCTTTTTCAGCTCCTCATTCCGGTCGTGTTTGGGGACCATTGTATGATATTTTCGAATGGACTCCAGCATTAGAAATTGACCAAGCTTCTTCAGATCACCAGGGTGATGATATTTCTGTTGAAGCTATTGCACAAACAAATCCAGATTGGATTTTTGTACTAGATCGTGATGCTGCGGTATCATCATCCACAGATGCAGTCCCTGCTCAGGATGTTATTGATAATTCACCTGCCCTTCAAAACACAACTGCCGTTTCTGAAGGACAGTTAGTTTATGCACCGGCAGACACGTATACAAATGAATCAATACAAACTTTTATAAAGTTATTTGAAGATCTTGCAAATACTTTTGCTGAGTAGTATAGAGGAGTATAACTATAGTGCCTAAAAATACAATACAAGGAACCTTCGGGGCTGAGAACTCTCAGCCCCAACGTTCTAATCATCATAAAATATGGACGAAACCTTTTATAGTAGCCATTATAATTGTTATTATTCTTGGTATTATTTCAATGTTTACTGGGGTTTATGATATACGGGGACAAGAGGATGGAATGGATATGTTTTTCATCACTCGTATTCCAAGGACAGCTGCATTAATGCTTACTGGAGCTGCAATGGCAATGTCAGGACTCGTCATGCAACTTATTACACAAAACCGCTTAGTTGAACCAACTACAACAGGAACAATTGAATGGGCAGGCTTGGGATTAATTTTTGCTTATTTAGTATTTCCTGCGCCAACTTTAGTCCAAAGAATGACAGGGGCAATCATTTTTTCCTTTATAGGAACGATGGTTTTCTTTTTGTTTTTAAGAAGAGTTAAACTTCGTTCGTCTTTAATTGTCCCGATTATTGGGATAATGCTTGGAGCGGTTATTTCTGCAATTTCCACTTTTATTGGACTCGTTTTTCAAATGTCCCAAAATGTTGAAACCTGGTTTGTAGGTTCTTTTGCGTCGATTCAAATTGGAAGATATGAATATCTATGGCTGATTGTTTTAATTACTATTCTTATTTTTATCTATGCTGATAGATTGACTTTAGCTGGGTTAGGGGAAGATGTTACAACAAGTCTTGGAGTTAGTTATAATAAGATTGTTCTTATTGGTACAGGTCTTATTGCTCTTGCAGTTGGAATTGTCGCAGCTGTTATTGGAAATTTACCTTTTTTAGGTTTAATTGTACCAAATATTGTTTCCATGTTTAGAGGCGATGATCTTAGGAGTAACTTGCCTTGGGTTTGTGTGTCTGGAATGGGTGCCCTAACCATTTCTGATATAATATCCCGGACAATTATCATGCCGTTTGAAGTACCTGTCTCTTTGATACTTGGAACAGTCGGTGCAGTCGTATTTATTGTTATTTTATTGAGAAGAAGGAGGCTAGGATAACGAATTGGATTATACTAATGAAAAAAATGTCAAAATTAATTCTAGCCTTCCTAATAAAAATAGAGCAGCTAAATCTTTTCGTTCTAAGAAAGATGCAAGAACGTATTGGATAATACTGACAGCATTGATTTTATTAGGGCTTCTTTCTTCGTACGGACTTTTAGTTTATAACAATCCAGTTCCAGTAGATTCCCCTTCCTTTATCCCAGTTGTAGAAAGAAGAATGGTAGCTATTATTGCAATGATTATTGCAGCAGTTTGTCAAAGCTTGGCGACCGTTGCTTTCCAATCGGTTACGAATAATCGGGTTATAACTCCTTCACTTTTAGGATTTGAAGCCCTTTACTCCACCATACATACGGGTACAATGTTTTTCTTTGGTGCCAGTGTATTTATAGGTTACAGTGGTACTGGACCATTTTTATTGCAAGTGGTTGTAATGGTCTTGATGTGTTTAATACTTTATGGATGGTTACTATCCGGAAAGTATGGAAATTTACAACTGATGCTTCTGGTTGGAATCATTATTGGAACTGGATTAAGGTCTTTGTCAACTTTTATGAGAAAGCTGCTTGCACCGGCTGAATTTGATATTTTACAGGCAAAATTGTTTGGCTCTGTCAATAATGCGGACTCAGAATATTTTCATATAGCGATTCCAATCGTAATAATTGTTGCATTACTTCTTCTTGCTTATTCTAAGAACTTAAATGTATTGTCGCTTGGAAAAGATATTTCTAGTTCTTTGGGAGTTAACCATCAATTTAGTATCATTTATGTTCTTGTATTAGTTTCTATTTTGATGTCAGTCTCAACGGCGTTGGTTGGACCGCTTACTTTCTTTGGATTTTTAGTTGCAACATTGAGTTATCAGCTGGCGCCAACTTATGATCATAGATATATTTTTCCTATGGCTCTTGCTACCGGGTTTTTGATACTGACTGGTTCCTATTTTATTATGAATCATGTATTTAACGCTCAAGGTGTAGTTTCAATTATTATCGAAATTGTTGGTGGATTAACGTTTTTAATTATAATTTTAAAGAGGAAGACTTTATGATAATTTGAGTTTACCAATACTTTTATATCCTCATCTGTTAAATGTAATGTGTAATTGCCTTCAACAGATTTGAGGGTATTTTTTTTGTCTGCCATAGATAGTGTGACCGTTGTCCCAATACAAAGCAAAAGTAAGTAAATTTTGTTATCCAACTGTAAATAAGCTCCCCAAAACCCCGATGTGACAGCGATGACTGGATAAATCCCCATTTTGTTTCTGCTTGAAATCATATATAGATATGTGGTTGAATGAAAGAAGACTTAATAGAAATGAGGGAGTCCATTATGAAAAAGTTAGGTATGCTGTCGTTAGCATTTGTTATTATTATCATGCTAGCTGCATGTGGCGGGAATGATGAAAAGAAAGAGAATGAAGATACACAAGGCAGCAAGAATTCAGAGCAACCTGCACAACAGGAATTAGAGTTCACAGAGAAAGAAAAACTGGATGAAAAAACTCCTGTCGCTGTTGTCAATGGAGAAGAAATTACTGGATCGGAGTATAATCCAATATATACACAAGTAAAAACAACGATGTACCAATACGGACAAGATGTCAGTAACACTGATTCAATCAAAGACCAAACAGTTTCCATTCTTGTTGAACAAGCACTTATTAAACAGGACGCTGAAAAACAGGGTATTGAAGTGACAGAAAAGGAAGCGCAAAAAGAACTGGATACCATTAAAGAAACAAGTGGAAAGCAATTTTCCACTCTGCTAGAACAGCTGCAATTGTCAGAGGATGAATTCAAAGAGCAGCTGATGGGTGATTTAGTTACACAGAAATATATGGATAAGGAATTTGAAGTTGATGTTAAAGATAAGGAAGTACAGGAATATTATGACCAGCTGAAAGAGCAAAATGGAGAAATTGGAAAACTTGAAGAGGTTGAAGGACAAATTAAAGATGTGCTTACGAATGAGAAACAAAGTGAGCAGCTGCGTACAAGAATTGATGAATTAAAAGAAAATGCAGAAGTTGAAAATGTATTGTAAAAGAAAAGCATCGCACCTATTTTTTGGGCGATGCTTTTTTAAAATTATAGTATTGTATCGAGCATATTGAAAAATTGTGCCATCTGTTCATCTGTGCCAATCGTAATCCGAACATGATTGTCAATCATAGGTACTTTAAAGTATCGAATAAGTATATCTTTTTCTTTTAAAGCTGCATATAATTCGCCTGCGTCTTGGTTAGAATGTGCTGCAAAAATAAAATTCGTTTGGGAGGGAAGGACAGTAAATCCGCGTTTTTCCATTTCAACAATAGCCCATTCCCTCGTTCGAATAATTTTTTCTGTCGTATCGTTAAAATAAGACACGTCAGCTATAGCAGCTTCTGCTCCAGCAATAGCCAATCGATCTACTGTATAGGAATTCACGGAGTCTTTAATGCGGGTCAAACCTTCAATTAGGTCAGGATGCCCCAGTGCAAACCCAATCCGAAGTCCTGCCAGTGATCTTGACTTCGACATCGTTTGAATAACAAGCAAGTTTTCATAGGAATTAATTAATGAAACAGCAGACTCCGCAGCAAAATCGATATAGGCTTCATCAACAATGACAATTCGGTCAGGGTTGTTGTCCAAGATTTTCTTCACTGCATCGAGTTCCATATAAACACTTGTTGGCGCATTTGGATTTGGAAAAATAACGCCTCCATCTGATTGGTAGAAATCCTCTATAGGTATCGTAAAATCATCCTGAAGGGCAATTTCTTCGGCCGGAATAACGAACAGCTTCGCATATACGGGATAAAAGCTATACGAAATAGCTGGGTAGCGAATCGGTCTATTCACATCAAAGAAAGCCATGAACGAAAATGCCAGAACTTCATCTGAGCCGTTACCAACGAAAACATTTTCTTTAGATAAGGAATTGAATGCTGCAATATCCTCCTTTAATTGATCTGTTGTAGGAGAAGGATAGAGATTTAAGGCTTGCTCGCTTTCCTTTTGAATTGCCTGGATAACCTTTGGCGATGGACCATACGGATTTTCATTCGTATTTAATTTAATTATATTTGCACGATTGATTTGTTCCCCGGGAATATAGGGTGTACAGCGCTTTGCCATGTCACTCCAAAATTTACTCACGTTGTTGACCTTCCTTTTGAATATGTCTTTTAACTAATTCATTTTTTATATCTGACAGAGATACATCCATAATTTCCATTAATACGAGTGTATGATACGTAAGATCAGCAATCTCGCTTGTTAGTTCCTGTTTGTCATTGTTTTTTGCGCCAATAATTACTTCTGAAGTTTCTTCTCCGACCTTTTTCAAGATTTTATCGACCCCTTTTTCAAAGAGGTATGATGTGTATGTGCCATCAACAGGGTTTTTACTTCGATCCTTGATTTTTGCGATTACTTGATAAACGATATCATATGCTGGTATATCATTTGAATACAGCTTATTGTAAAAGCAGCTTTCATTCCCAGTATGACATGCAGGGCCGAGTGGATTAACCTGAACTAATAATGCATCAGCATCACAATCATAAGAAACTTTTACGATTTGCTGTTTATTTCCTGATGTTTCCCCTTTATTCCATAGCTCCTGACGCTTTCTTGAAAAAAACCATGTTTCATTCGTTTCAATTGTTTTATTAAGTGAATCTTGATTCATATATGCTAATGTTAATACTTCTCCTGTGGCAGCATCCTGAACAATGGCAGGGATTAAGCCATTTTCATCAAAAACGAGTTGTTCGATATTTACTTTCATTTGCTTTCCCTCCTGACGATGATATTATGCTCCTGAAGATATGACTTGAGGTCAGGTATCCCGATTTCATCATAGTGAAACACAGATGCAGCCAGTGCCGCATCAGCACCTTGTTCTAACACAGCAAGAAAATGCTCCTGTATTCCAGCGCCCCCGCTTGCAACGACAGGAATATTAACAGTAGCCGCAATTATCTTCGTTAATGGAATATTATAGCCGTCCTTCTCGCCATCTGAATCCATTGCATTAATGACAAGTTCTCCAGCGCCAAGTTCTTCCCCCTGCTTCGCCCATTTTATCGCATCGATTCCAGTGTCATGACGGCCACCTTTCGTAAAAACATTCCACTGGTTCGGTGCGACCTCCTTTGCATCGATCGATAAGACAATGCATTGACTGCCAAATTTCAAAGCAGCGTCTTTAATTAGCTGCGGGTTTGTCACAGCGGCGCTATTGATGGACACTTTATCTGCCCCAGAACGAAGCACTTTGTGTATATCCTCAATGGTTCGTATTCCACCACCAACGGTAAATGGAATAGCAATTTCCTTTGCAACCTGTTCAACGACATCGAGGAAAATATTGCGTTCTTCATTGGAAGCAGTAATATCATAAAAGACAAGCTCGTCTGCGCCGGCTGCGTTATATCTTTTGGCTAATGAAACTGGATCGTCAACATCCCGGATATTTTGAAATTTTTTCCCTTTTACAACACGACCTTTATCCACATCAAGGCAAGGGATAATTCGTTTAGCGAGCATAGCTGTCATCCTCCGTTAATTCTTCAAAATTTAATGTGCCGTCGTATAATGCTTTGCCAATAATCGCGCCGTACATGTTCATTGATTTTAGCTTGTTTATATCTTCCTTCGTTGAAACGCCACCTGATGCGATAACATCCATACTTGTCGCTTCGTTTACTGCCTGCAGTTCTTCAAAGTTCGGCCCTTGCAGCATGCCATCCTTCATGATATCCGTGTAGACAATTGTTTCGACACCAAGCTGTTCGAGTTCCGTGACAAGATCAATGGCCTTGATGGAACTCGTTTCTGTCCAGCCATCTGTAGCGACGTAGCCATTCCGTGCATCAATGGAGACAGCGATGCGAGATCCGAACTTTTCCACTGCATCTTTTAAAAAGACTTTGTCTGTGATAGCTGCTGTACCAATAATTACACGAGCGATACCAGCGTTAAGATAATCCTCTATGGTATCTAAGGAACGAATGCCTCCGCCGACCTGTACAGGAATGTCCGTTTGTTTGGCTATTGCTTTAATGGCATCTCGATTAAGAGAGTCACCAGTTTTAGCACCATCCAGGTCAACGGTATGCAGATATGCAGCTCGCTTATTTTCCCATTGCAGAGCCATATCTGTTGGGGAGTTGCCATAAACTTTTTCTTTGTTATAATCGCCTTGGATAAGGCGGACACAATTTCCGCCGCGAATATCAATTGCTGGGAATAGAATCATGAAATCATCTCCTCATAGTTTGCAAGTAATTGAATACCGATATCCCCGCTTTTTTCCGGGTGAAATTGCATTCCTGTAATGTTTCCCTGCTGGACTATAGCAGGAACACGGCCGCCGTATTCGGTGCTGCCAACAAGTGTTGCTTCCTCAAGTTTCTCAACGGCATAGGAATGAACGAAATAAACGTAAAAATTATCTGTTAGATTAAGCGTTAATGGACTTTCCGCACGCTTTGCAATTGTATTCCAGCCCATATGCGGAACTTTTACTTGCTCTTTAATGCGACTTACATTTCCTCTTAGCAGCCCAAGGCCTTCCCATTCTCCATCCTCATAGCTTTTATCATAAAATAGCTGCATGCCAAGACAGATGCCGAGAATTGGTTTTCCTGATTGAACCTCTTGTTTAATCACATCTGTTAATCCAAGTTCATTAATAGCATCCATTGCATCCTTGAAGGCACCTACGCCAGGAAGAATGATTGATGCAGCATCCTTGATTACTTGTGGATCAGTTGTTAAGATGGATTCTTTATTTAGTTTTGCAAGCGCAAATTGCAGACTTTTAATATTTCCTGCACCATAATCAATGATTGCAATCATCTTGTTTCTTCCTCTCTGTTAAAAATCGTTGTGAACTGCTACGTCCAGCTTCACTAAAGCCGCAGCGAGCCTTAATCACACTTACACCCTTGTGGTGAAGACGGGCATCGTCTCCAAGTAAAAGGATGTGGCAAAAATCAGGCTACGCTTAACGCCGATAACCTCCTAAAAGGGCATTTTCCTTTAGATGAACTTGACTTTTCGCCCATAAAGACAAAAGTTATCGTTCATCTTATACTCTGGAGTGAATCTTCTCGCAGGAATGCTCGACAAATCGAACCAGCCCCACTGTTGGGGGGCGCAGTCGGTAAGTTGTTACGACGCACAGGACGTCGCAACGCCTGTAAAGGTGTTTTCCGCTTTTGTTCTTTTACAAACTCCCCTTTGTGGAAGGGATTCCTTTCACTCTCGGGTTTAGCATAGTCGCTTGATCTAATGCACGCCCAAATCCTTTGAAAATGGATTCTATCATATGGTGCGTGTTTTTCCCGTATGCAAGGTTGATATGAAGTGTTACCTTAGCATTGCTGACGAATGCTTGGAAAAATTCTTCAACCAGCTCAGTATCAAAATTTCCTACTTTATCTTTTAGGCCCTCCACGTTATATACGAAATAAGGGCGCCCGCTTATATCTAAGGAGATTGTTGACAGGGCTTCATCCATTGGAGTTGTTACGGTTGCATATCTTGTAATTCCTTCCTTGTTTCCTAGTGCCTGCCGAAAAGCTTCGCCTAAAGCAATTCCTATATCTTCCACAGAGTGGTGCTGGTCGACTTCCAAATCTCCATTGCATGTGACTTCTAAGTCGAATAGACCATGTTTGGTAAGTAATAAAAGCATATGATCCAAAAAGCCGACACCGGACTGGATAGCGGTATTCCCAGTACCATCAATTGTTAAATCTAATTCAATGGATGTTTCGGCTGTTGAACGTTCAATTTTTGCCTGACGCATTTTGTTCATCCTTTCGAAGCTCAATGGAATTGGCATGTCCAGTCAGCCCTTCCACCGTAGCAATTTTTATAATTGAATCAGAAGCTTGCTGCAGTGCCTCTTTGGAGTAGCTTATAATGCTCGACTTTTTCATGAAATCATATACGCCAAGTGGTGAGGCGAATTTTGCTGTCCCGTTTGTTGGTAATGTATGATTGGGTCCTGCAAAGTAGTCTCCCAATGGTTCTGGTGAATAATTTCCTAGAAAAACAGCGCCAGCATTTTTAATATAAGAAAGGCTATCATATGGGTTTTCAACCATTAGCTGTAAATGCTCTGGTGCAATTTCATTTACAACGGAAAATGCTTCGTTCAGATTCGCTGTGACGATTATTTTTCCATTTTCCTTTAATGATTGTGTAATTATCTCTTTTCGTTCAAGTGCATTTATTTGTTGTTCAACTTCTGCAAGGATTTGCTTTGCTAATGTTTCACTCGTTGTAACGCAAATCGAACTTGCTGATTCATCATGCTCTGCCTGTGAGAGCAAGTCTGCAGCAACAAAGCTTGGTGGGGCAGTTTGATCTGCAACAACACAGATTTCACTTGGACCTGCAATCATATCGATCGCTACATCGCCATAAACCCATTTTTTTGCTCTTGCGACGAATGCATTACCTGGACCAACGATTTTGGCAACCTTTTCGATGGTTTCTGTTCCATAGGCTAACGCAGCAATTGCTTGTGCACCGCCAACCTTATATATTGTATCTACCCCGACAAGCTGTGCGGCAACAAGCACGTGAGGATTAATCTTTCCATTTGCTTGTGGCGGGGTTGTTAGCACGATTTTCTCGACGCCAGCGATTTTGGCGGGGATGACATCCATTAACACTGTGGAAGGATAGGCTGCCTTTCCACCTGGAACATAAACACCAACTTTATCAAGCGGGGTTACTTTTTGTCCGAGTAAAATACCTGGTTCTTTATTCACAAACCAGGATTGTTCCTTTTGTTCGTTGTGAAACATCTCAATATTTTCTTTGGCTTGCTGCAAGGCTTCCAGAAAAGACGCATCCACCTGTTTTCTTGCTTCTGACAATTCTCCCTCAGAAACAACAAGGGTCTCTAGTGCTGCAAGGTCAAATTTTTCTGTGTATCGATATAATGCCTCGTCACCATCTTTTCGTACTTCACGAATAATGTTTAGTACAGCTTCATCAAGCTCTTGTTCCTTCAGTTGATTAGATTCTTTAGCTGCATATTCCTGTAAAAACTGCTCACGCGTTTGTATTTTCATACTGATCACTCCAATGCTGACTTTAACTGTGAGATAATTTGCTGTACTTCACCTGATTTTGTAGCAAAGCTTGCTTTATTGACAATCAATCTCGTACTGATTGGCTCGATATCTTCCAGAACGGTCAGCCCGTTTTCTTTTAGGGTGTTTCCAGTTTCTACAATATCAACAATCAAATCGGCAAGCCCGATTAATGGAGCCAGTTCAACGGAACCATTTAGCTTAACAACTTCAATTGATTCGCCCTTTTTTTCGAAATGCTTTTGGGCAATGATTGGATATTTTGTTGCAATCGTTAGCTGCTGTCCCTTTTCAGGGCGATAATCTGTTTTTCCAGCAACTGCAAATTTGCATTTTCCCAGCTTTAAATCGAGTAGTTCATAGACATCTGCTTGGGATTCAAGAATATTATCTTTGCCGACAATCCCAATATCAGCAGCTCCTTTTTCGACGTAGGTAGGAACATCGATTGCTTTTACGAAAAGCAGCTTAATAGATCGATCGTTATTATAAAAGACTAGCTTTCTGCTATCTTCATGAAAATCTTCAAACTGAACATCTGTTTTTTCCAATAGAGCAATCGTGCTTTTAGCTGGACGTCCTTTGGCAAGTGCCAATGTTATAGGTTGCAATTAGTATCCCTCCCTGTAATTCTGAAGCAGTGTAATAAGTTCATCTGTCTGAGAAAATGGTTTTTCTATACGATTGTTCGAGAAAAGGTTTTGCTTCTCTTCAAAACGGATTATTGTTTTTGCTGGAAGGATATTTCCATTACTTGAATCATTCCGAAAACTTAAAACCCGATATCCATTATTTCTTATTTTAAATGCGGCAGTTAAAGCTTCCTGCTGCTTTTCATCCGTATAATAAATCACTGCATCTACTTGAGGATCAAGGGATTTTGCTAAACCTTGCTCTAAAATAGCATGAATAAGTAAATCTACCTCAAATGCGAAACCAATCGCAGGCATTTCTTTATTCAGCTGCTCTCCAAGATGATCGTATCTTCCACCCATTAATACTGGCTGCCCAATTCGATCGACAAACCCCTGGAAGATGATGCCTGTATAGTAATTCATATTATTAATTAATCCGAGATTAATAGCGACATATTCATCAACACCATAATCCTTAATTAACGCATATACATCAATCAAATTTTGCAAAACATGCTGCATATGGGCACTGCGAATAATTTTTTCAGCTTGCTGGATAACTTGATCCGGCTCGCCATATAAAAGGGGAATCGATTGGATTGCATGCTTTAATTCTTTTTCAATCGGCATACCTTGCAGGAATAATTCCATATCTGCTATATTTTTTGATTGAATAAGAGCTTGCAGCTGTTGTAAATCCTGTTCGGAAAGTGCAGCTTGCTGGATGAGCTCTTTAAAGAATCCCGCATGACCAATTTCAATTTTGAAATTTTCAAAGCCCAAATCTTTTAATGTATGAATTGCCAGCATAATAATTTCAGCATCTGCCTCAGGTGAATTCTCTCCAAAAAACTCAACGCCTGCTTGTGTACTTTCTTTTTGATTTGGCTGCTCTTGTGACTGACGAAATACATCCAGCACATAGAAAAGTCTTTGCCAAAATGCATCGTCTGTTTGGTTTACTGCTGTCATCATCCGGGTAATGGGAATGGTAACATCAGGGCGCAAGACGAGAATTTTCCCCGTTGTATCAATGACTTTAATCATATCATCTTTCTTTACCGTGCCAGTAATGTCCGAATACATCTCATAGTTTTCAAAGGCTTTCGTCCGTACTTGTTTATAGCCATAGGTAGTAAAGCGATTTTTCAATGTTGCAATAAGATTATCTCTTACTTGAAAATCTTCTACATGCTTGTTTCTGTTATCATTCAGCGTGTATCGTTGCATTCTAAAAACTCCTTTTTATAGCTTTAATACTTTATCGCTTTAACTAATTAAAGTTATATAGTATTATAATTAGTATATTCATAAAAGTCAACACCAAATAAAATCGGAAGCTATAGGTTTGTGACTTGAAAAATTAAGTGAAATGTCGCTTGCCTCTGGAGCTGGACAAAGAAAACAGGAGATGATGAAATGTTTGATTACCATATTCATAGTGATTTTTCAGCAGATTGCAACACACCGATGGAAACAACAATTGAAAAAGCGATTACTCTCGGCCTTAATGAAATTTGTTTTACAGAGCATATTGATTATGATTATCCAGATAAGGAATGGGTATTTGAGTTTGACTTAAAAAAATATGACGACAAAATAAAACAGATGCAGCAGAAATACAGCAATCAGATACGCATAAAAAAAGGTGTGGAAATTGGTTTGCAGCCACATTTGTTAGAGCGATATGAAACCTTAATGCAAAATGAGGTGTTTGATTTTGTTATTTGCTCCATGCATGCAACTGCGGGAATAGACCTTCATTCTGGAGAATTTTTTAAAGGTAAAACAGTTGATGAAGCATATCAAATTTATTATGAAGAATTACTTGCATGCATTCGCAAATTTAAAAGCTTTAGTGTTCTTGGTCATATTGATCTTGTTAAACGGTATACGGAAGAGAAGAGTACCAATCATTTCCACGAAATTCTGTCAGCTATTTTTAAGGAAATCATTGCAGCGGGGAAAGGAATTGAATTAAATACGTCAGGCTATCGATATGGATTGGAAAGTGGGATGCCAAGCCCAGATATTTTAAAGCTATATAAGGAATGCGGAGGAGAAATTATTACAATTGGATCGGACTCCCATGTGGAAACAACATTAGCATATCAATTTAAGGAAGCATTAGCATTGCTCGACACTATCGGATTTAAACATATTGCAGCATTTAATGATGGAGAGCCAGTGTTTTATCCACTTGCAAGCCTTCTTAAATAGATAAGAAATTTCTATGAATTTTTCAGCATGAGTCGATTGTAAAGATAGGGAGATGGTATAATAAAGGTGTTCAATTAACACATGTAGCTGGTGATTGTTTATGAAATCTATTAAAAAAATATTTTTAATCATTGCAGGCTCTGTTTCATTAGTGCTTGGTGTGTTGGGAATCGTGATGCCATTATTGCCGACTACACCATTTCTTTTGCTTTCAGCTGCTTGTTATGTTCGCAGTTCTGATAAATTATATCAGTGGTTAATCACGAATAAATATTTCGGATCTTATATATTGAACTATCGGCAGGGGAAAGGAATACCATTAAAAGCCAAGGTTATTAGTGTTACGATATTGTGGATTTCGATGCTGTATACAATTGCATTTGTAATTCCTTTAGTAATGGTAAAAATTCTGTTATTTTTAATTGGCTCCTATTTTACATGGTTTATTCTGAAACAGAAAACACTAAGGAAAAATATGCAGGTGAGGTAATGTATTTCATTAAAAAGCATAGGCTGAAAATAACAACAATTTTGGTATTAATTGTTGGATATATTACGTATATATCGATGCCTAACAATGCAAAATCGGAGCATTATTCTGGAGATCCAACCGTGTTTATTCATGGATATAAAGGTACAAAGAATTCCTTCGGCTATATGCTTGATCGGTTTGAGCATGAATACGGCTGGGGGAATAAAGGATTGATCTACTATGTTACTAAAGAAGGGCGTATCCGTGATTATAATTTAAACAAGGGAAGATATGCGCCAACGTTTATTCAAATTATATTAGAAGATAATCGGGCAAGCTTTGCCGATAGTGCGGAGTGGGTATCAGCAGTCCTCTTGCAAATGAAGGAAAAGTATAAAATTGATTCTGTAAATATTGTAGGGCATTCAATGGGCGGAATACTTGCACTTAAATATACAATGGACTTTGCGGGTAATGGTTATCCAGAAGTGAATAAGCTAGTAACCATTGGCAGTCCATTTGATGGCATTTATAGTGAAGCATATTTTCAAATTCATCAAGATGCAGCAGCGGAGGATTTAAAGCCCGATTCACTGGCACTGCAATTGCTAAGGGAAAGTTCATTTCCAGAGGATATTCAAGTGCTCAATATTGGAAGTACAGGAGATACTGTTGCACTCCCAGAAAGTGTTCAGGCATTACGAATGATTATACCAAGAAATCAATTACGGGAAATTATAATTGATGATCATAAACTTGGTCATAGTGCATTACATGAGAGTGTAGAAATAGATAAAATGATTTATTCATTTTTGTGGCAAGATGATGGGCAATAACTTACAATAGATAAAGTGAAACTTCATTCAGTGAGGACGCTTTTCCGCTCTCCCAGACTGTTAGGTGAACAAAGTCAGGGGGTTTATGGGATGTTTACCCCAATTTTATATGTTTTTGCTTTACTCACATGCATATAGAGATGGGATATTACAGCCCGTTAATCGTGATAAAGATTGTTTATAAAACGGTGACTTTTTAGCAGGTAGTGATAAAATTACCTATCTATATCCATTAAATGAAGGCATTCTGAGCGAATAGGGAAGCATAAAAGCAGTACTGCTGCCTTGCGAGGAAGCCAAAAATGATAACTTATTAAAGGAATGATAAGGGTGGCAATGAATCATCATCTATACGATAAATTAATAGCATTAACATCTGAGCGTAATGTGATGGTGAACGAACACTTAAAAAATCATACGTACACTCGTTTAGGCGGGCAGACAGATTTTTATGTAACACCGGAAACATATGAACAAGTGCAGCAAATCATTAAGCTAGCGAATCAAGAAAATATAGCTTTTACGATGCTCGGGAATGGCTCCAATTTAATTGTGAAAGATGGCGGTATTCGTGGCATCGTAATGAATTTGCAAAAGCTTGCTACGATCAAAACAGATGGTAATCGGATGATCGCTCAAAGCGGAGCGAGAATTATCGATGTTTCACGAGAAGCATTAAAAGAAGAGCTGACTGGTTTGGAATTTGCGTGTGGTATACCAGGATCCGTCGGCGGAGCGTTGTATATGAATGCCGGCGCTTATGGCGGTGAAATCAAGGATGTACTAACAAGTACGCTGGTCGTTAACCGGGAAGGGGAGCTTCTCACATTAACAGCAGAGCAATTGGATTTAGATTACCGTACAAGTAATATACCTGATCGTGGGTACATCGTTTTGGAAGCAACCTTTACATTAAAAGAGGGTGCCCCAAAAGCGATTAAAGAAGTAATGGACGATCTAACATATAAACGAGAATCAAAGCAGCCATTAGAATATCCATCCTGTGGAAGTGTATTTAAACGCCCGCCTGGCCATTTTGCCGGAAAATTAATCCAGGACAGTGACCTTCAAGGAAAACAGATTGGCGGCGCACAAGTATCGCTCAAGCATGCAGGCTTTATCGTCAATAAAAACAATGCAACAGCAAAAGAATACATTGAACTCATCCAGCATGTACAGAAAACCGTAAAAGAGAAATTTAAAGTGAATCTGGAACGGGAAGTAAGAATAATTGGTGAGGACCCAGTAGAGTAAAACCAGAAAGCTGTGACCATCTTGAACGGATGGACGCAGCTTTTATTTAATTACTTCACTACATCTCTTAAAAAAACAGCACCACTTGACGCGGAAACAGCACTATCCGTCCGAGAAACAGCACCATCCGCTAGAAAAACAGCACCAATACCCAAGAAAACAGCACCATCGCCCCCACATCTGAACAAACTAAAAAGGCATTACCCCAACCAATCGGGTAATACCTCTAATTTATCCTCTGAACCGTCGCAGGAACCCTTGCAGTCTTTCATTCTCGGAGTGTTCAATCACTTCGCTTGCCGTACCTTGCTCTGCAATGACCCCTTCATCCAGGAATAGCACTTTATCCGCGATATCAAGAGCAAAGTCCATCTCGTGTGTCACAAGCACCATTGCCATATCTTCATGTTTGGCAAGATCCCGTATAACCTCAAGCACTTCGCCAACAAGCTCTGGATCAAGTGCTGACGTCACTTCATCAAACAACATAATCTTCGGCCGCATGACAAGTGCACGAGCCATTGCCACACGCTGTTTTTGCCCGCCGGAAAGCTGGTTTGGATAGCTATCCAATTTGTCTCCAAGCCCTACACGTTCAAGCATTTTCACGGAGCGGTCGCGAACCTCTTCTTTACTTTCCTTTTTCACATGAATCGGTGCTGTCATACAGTTTTCTAAAATTGTCATATGTGGAAAAAGGTTAAAATGCTGAAACACCATTCCGATATCTCCACGAACTTCTCTTAAATGCTTTTCATTCGCTTTTACCATTTTCCCTTTCTTTTCCATCTTCCAGAGATTTTTGCCGTCCACGATAATATCACCTGACGACGGCTCCTCCAATGTCATCAGCATTCGAATAATTGTTGTTTTTCCAGACCCACTAGGTCCAATAACAGCTACTTTCTCAGCTGGCTTTATATCTAAATTAATTCCTTTTAATACGTCAAAATCACCAAAGGATTTATGTACATTTTGGAATCTTACGATGGCTTCAGACACAATATCACATCCCCATGTTTTAAATTCTATTTAATCGCCGCATTTTTATCAAAGCGTGTATTCATTTTAATTTCTAATTTCTTAATCAGTACCGCAGATGGATAACTGAGGACTAGGAATAAAATTCCAACTATAGTTAACGGCTCTAAATATGACCAGTTTTGCGCGCCATAACTATCCGCCATAAGCATTATACCAGCAACTCCTATTGTAGAAGCAAGCGGAACCTCTTTAAACATAATGATGAAATAGTTGCCGAGCATCGGTATTGTTGGTGGTATCGCTTGTGGTAAAATGATTTTCCTCCATTTATCAACAGTGGAAAAATTCAGCGCTTTAGAAGCTTCCCATTGTCCTTTGTCAATGCTTTCGATACCGGATCGATAGATTTCACCAATATACGTGCTAAAATGGATTCCAAGACCGAGCACTGCACTTGTAAAAGGACTTAACGTAACACCGATTCCTGGCATCATTGGCCATGCATAGAAAAGAAAGAAAAGCTGAACAAGCGGGGGAGTAGAACGAATAAATTCCATGATCCAAGTAACTACCCAATTGAAAAATGTATTCGGCACTTTTCTGAGAAATGTCCATACAAAACCGAATAGGAGAGCAAATAAATAGCATGTAATCGTTAAGCTAACAGTTATCCATAGTCCCTGCAATACGAAGGGAAGGGCGTCCATAAATGTTTCCCAGCTCCAGTTATTATTCATCCGTTAGCAACTCCTTTCTTAGAAATACGTTCCCCTTTTCTTGTCAACCAAATAAGTGGTAGCGCAAGGATAAAGTAGAAGACAAGAACTAATAGGTAGACAATTGGCGCCTGCGACAGGTTAGAGCTTCGAATAATATCGCCATAATATAAAATATCTGTCATCCCAATTAAGGAAACTAATGAAGTTCCTTTTAGCATTTGTATGGTGTAGTTACCGAATTCAGGAAGCATCATCCTTACTGCTTGCGGAAAAATAACGAGTCGCATACGTTGGAAGCGTGACATGTTTAGTGCTGTTGCGGCTTCAGATTGACCATTTGCAACAGAAAGAATGGATCCACGGACAACCTCTGAAAGGTACGCACCGTAATTTAAACCAATGGCAATCACACCGGCCCACCAGTTGGAACCTAACTGAATGCCAAAAAGCATTGGAATGGCATAGTAAAGCCAGAATAACTGAACAATTAAGGAAGTACCACGAAAAACTTCCACATAAAATCCAGTGAATTTCCGGATGAAAAAACTCTGAGAAAGACGGCATAATCCAGCAATAAAAGCCATTAAATAAGCTAGAATTGCTGAAGCAAGCAGGACGGTGATCGTTACTTGAAGTCCTCTTGCAAGCTGTGGAAAAATCTCTATGATTGCATTCATAGTAATCACTCCTTCAAGTTTCGATTTAGTTCAAAATAAAATCATATGCTCTGAATGTTCTGGAAAAAATATAGGGTCTGCTTCCCGGGACGAAGGGAAACAGACCCTATGGATTCATCACTTTATCACGCATTAATGCTGCAATACACCAACACCAGCGTGAGAAAAGCATAAACGTAAAGGCGGAGGAAACATCCCCTAAATTCCTGATTCTGTTCAACGGCCTGCTGGTCTCCTTGTAATGGCAACATTAAGTGGGGGAGAAGGAGCCCGCCACTAAATGACATGTCACTTTATCAAAAAAATTTTACACTTCCCCGTTGCAAACTTCTTCTGTTGTCACTTCATCTACTGGTACAAAATTACTCTCACTGCTAAACCCGTTTTCATCTAATAGCTCCGCAATCGTGCCATCTTCCTTTAATTCTGCTAACTTTTCATTGTAAGCATCACGTAAATCCTCATCATTTAGGTTAAATGCCTCTGCCCCGTAGCTTGGTACACCCTTAATATTCGGTTGCTCAAAGGATTCGACAAATTCAAGTGCATCTGAATTTGCGGATTCAAATGCCATTTTAACTGTCATTTCAGTTCCGGTTGTTGCATCTGCACGACCAGACTGGACGGCGGAGAACGTTGCAGCAATATCTGGTGCAGTAACAATTTGATTAGGATCCACTCCTTCTTCCTGTAAAAAGCCTATTTCTGTTGCACCTTCCATTACGACAACCGTAACATCAGGATTACCTGCAATATCTTTATAGCTTTCCAGTCCAAGGGGGTTGCCAGCTTCTACGACCAAGCCTTCCCCATACTGCATTGTAGGTTCACTGAATGCCACATTTTCACAGCGTGCTGGCTGAATCGCCATTCCCGCAGTGATTACATCAAATTGACCAGCCTGTAATCCAGGAATTAATTGGCTCCAATCAGAAAGCTGAGCTTCAACTGTATCAATCCCAAGCTCTGCAAAAACTGCCTCAGCAATGGCAACAGATGCACCTTTTAGCTCTCCATTTTCTTCATAGGCATATGGAGCTTCGTTGGCAAAGCCAATCGTAACGGTTCCTGATTCTTGTAATTCTTTTAGCTTGCTTCCGTTTCCATTAGCTGTATCATCGCCGCATGCAGCTAAAAATATGAATATGGAAGCAATAAGTACTGTAAAGCCTGTTTTTTTCAAAATGAAAAGACCTCCCTGTTTAATATTAAAACCAGTTCTGTTTCGCTTGGTGATAATGGACTAGATATGTACCACCGTATATGTGAAAAATGTTTTTTTCACATTCGTATTTATAATGTTATAGATTTGTCAATTTTCATTCAAATCCTGTATATTAAGTTAATTCCGAATTAAACCTTATATTTTGGGCTGGCCTCATTTAAACTCTTTGATACAGAAAAATGCTTGTAAATAATCTCAAATACTCTTCGATGCCCCAGATTTGGTAAAAGAAGAGAATCTTGTTTGACTGATTTATGAAAAACTCTGCAACTGCTTTATACGTTATTTTAACGAAACTATTGAACTACTTATTGGAGTGGGTTAATCTAGAAGTAATTAAGAAGGCAGTAATAGCATAATGAATTGAAATTAATTGAATAAAGTGAGGTTTTGCATGTGGGAACGTACGTAGTTGTTGGTGTCATATCTGTAGTCGTCGTAATACTTGTCGTATGGCTTTCACTTGTGACGTTGTCTAAAGGATATGGGTATAAGCATTCAGTAGATCCTTTGCCGGAGGATACTGAAAATGAAGATAAAACAAAAGATGATTAGACAGCAAAAAAAGGCTGGGGCGTATTAAAGAAAAACAGTGCACAAACTTAGCAGTAGGGGGCCGCCATCCGCCTCTGGATGCGCGAAGTATATTTCCAGAGTAGGATGTTTGGACCATTAATGTTCGGATTTTTTAGATAGAAATACTTTTGCCCCAGTCTCTTCAAGTTGGGTGAAGTTGAAAATCCCTTTCTGTTTTATCTTTATATAGAAGCTCTGCCTGCAAAGTTAAATCAGCTTAGTTGTCTGTCCCATTATTAGGCGGACGCATTCCTCTTTGTAATTGGCCAAGACTCAAATCAAAGCTCATTTGCAAGTGTGGATAATCCTTGAAATTATTCCAATCCCCGCCCCATTCAAATCCTAAATCTTTTGCCATATCAGCAACCTCAAACCAATCGGATCTGCCATTGTTATTCCCATCATAATGAATGTCCCAGATAATATCTCCATTTATATTTCGTAATGCATAATCAATTGCCAGGCCATAATTATGATAGGATTGTCCGCCTTTTGCATTTGTTACAATATTGCCAGGAGTTGTTCTGCCTTGTTCATAAAGGGTATCCTGTTGTTCGAATGTGCGGAATCCTTGGGTAATAATGACCTCAATCCCTTGTGATGCAGCAATTTCAATAAGCTTATTCTGGTTTTCCTCAACGAGCGGATGTAATCCGTCCGGCAGTGGTGCCTCTTCATCAATATATAAATGATGTTCACCATTCCATTTATTATAAACATAAAATAAAAGAACTAGAAAAAGGATAATAATAATCCAAGATACAAATGTTGTGCTCCATCGCTTCATTTTTTATAAAACTTCCTTTCGAGCATCGGCATTTGCAACGAAATGCCGATGCTCAATTTAAGGCGAATGAATAGTTTATTTTACCATAACTTAACTTCTGCACCAATAACATAAAATTTAATAAATAGATTAAACAGAACTGCGGCTACAATTTGTTATAATAGAGTTGCTTTTATAACATGCTTAGTGAAATTAGTCTACAATCTCCATCTTGAATGAAAGGGGAATGCATATGTATTTTTTGATTGCCGGGGTTATTGGCTACCTGTTTGGATGTCTTCACGGATCACAGTTAGTCGGTAAAATGAAGAACGTAGATATTAAAAACAGTGGTGTTAAAAATGCTGGGGCTTCAAATACGACAATTATATTAGGGTGGAAATATGGTGTTCTCGTAGCGCTTATTGATATTTTTAAAGCCACATTAGCTATTTTACTTATGTTATTTATTATAACGGAGCATGGAATTACAGGAGATTGGAAATATCTATTAATCTATACAACCGTATTTTTTGTGATTATTGGACATAATTATCCGGTCACAATGAAGTTCAGTGGTGGGAAAGGGACTGCATCACTAGTCGGTGCGCTTATTGCAATTGATTGGAAAATAGCACTCATTGGGATAGGAATATTACTTGTCTTTACATTCGCAACCGACTATCTCGTAATTGGCGTCCTTTGCATGTATCTCTCTTTTCTTGTTACGACATACCTGTTTTTTGGACTTGAACCAACATGGATTGTTATTTTGCTTTCTGTCTTGAGTATTATGAAACATATGGAGAATTATAAACGTATTATTAGAAAGGAAGAGACAAAACTATCGAGTATGATTCGTAAAAAAGTCTCTTAAATGAGTTAATAAATGGAGGCAATTATGTTAGATATTCTAATTTGGATTGTTATTTCAGTTTTATTTATCCTAAGCTTTGCAGGAATTATTTTCCCAATCGTACCATCTGTACTCGTGCTATGGGGTGGATTTTTACTGTATCACTTTGTATTAAACAGCGAAGAGCTGAATTTGATTTTCTGGATAGTTATGGTTGTATTTACTGTGCTGCTAATTGTGGCGGATATTATTGCAAACAGTTATTTTGTAAAAAAATTCGGTGGCAGTAAATCCGGAGAACGCGGTGCCGCAATCGCAGTAATTATTGGCTCATTTATTACACCACCATTCGGGATTATTTATGTCCCTTTTATAACCGTGTTTCTTATTGAAATGGTGCAAAAAAGAACCACTAAAGAAGCATTCCGTGCATCCATTGGTTCACTGCTGGGATTTCTAGGTGGCTCTATTGCAAAAGTTGTGATTCAAATCGTTATGATTATTTGGTTTTTTATATTAGTGTTGTTTTAAAATCTAGTTAGGAGAAAGGTATAATGATGGAATTTCCAGTAAGAGTAATAACAATTGCCGGATCTGCAGCAGGGGGGAGTGCTGGGATACAGGCGGATTTAAAAACATTTGAAGAATTAGACGCGTATGGCATGAGTATTATCACCGCGATTGTTGGGCGCCATCCGGAGACGAATAAGAATGTTCATCTTCAATCCATTGAAGCGATTGAAGCACAGTTTGCGACCGCAATGAAACAGGTTGGCGCTGATGGTGTAAAAACGGGGATGTTATTTTCCAAAGAAGTAATCGAGGTGGTTGCTCGTCTAATTCAAGAAAAAGAAATTAAGACAATCGTTGTTGACCCTGTAATGATTGGAAAAATGAATTCCAAATTATTAAAAGCCGATGCAATTGAGGCGTTGATCCATCAATTGATACCGATGGCCACGATTATCACGCCAAATGTACCAGAGGCATCGATACTTTTAGGTGGCAGAGAATTAAATACAGTTGATGATTTAAAACAAGCTGCAGTAGATTTACACCAGCTTGGGGCAAAAAATGTCCTTGTGAAAGGCGGAAGACTAAAAGGACCAGCAGTTGATGTGCTGTATGATGGAACTGCATTAACAACCTTTACAGCACCCCGAATTAATACAGTAAATACAAGTGGAGCCGGATGCACGTATTCTGCAGCGATTACAGCGAATTTAACAAAAGGACAAGCCGTAGCAGATGCAGTTGGTAAGGCAAAAAGCTTTGTAACAACGGCAATAGAGCATGGTTTTTCCTATACAGATATTGTAGGTCCAACCTATCATGCAGCATCACGGAAATTTGGTGAAGCACATTCGATTAAAATCGAAACATTAACATGAATAGGGGAATAAAATTTGTATGGATTAATGTCGATTATATAAATGATTTTGTTGCAGCAGGTGGCACACGTACTGCAGATGAACGTGGACAAGCTATTGAAGAGAGGCAGGAAAGCCAATGCAGAAGTTATTTCACGAGGATACATTTGGAGAGTATAAAGTAAGGAAAGCAACGGTGGAAGATACAGAAGCGGTTATTCAGCTATTGCAAGGTGCTGCTCGCTGGTTAGAAGTGAAAGGTATTTCCCAATGGGAATATTTACGAAACGGTGGAGAAACGACTGAGATTAAACAAGGAATTTTAGTTGGTACAACCTATGTCGTTGAGAATCGTGGAAGTTTAGCTGCAACGATGAATCTGTCTGATGTGCAAAATGAATGGGATATGGAGCTATGGGGAGAAGCTAAGGGCTATGCTTTTTATATTCATCGATTAGCAGTAGCGCAAGCATATCGCAGACAGCAGATTGGCAGAAAATTGCTCGATTGGATTGCTCTAAATATCCGCTTGGAAAATGGGAGGATTCGTTTGGACTGTGTAGCCGATAATCCAGCTTTGAACCAACTTTATCAACGAGCTGGCTTTGAATTAAAGGGTACTGCAGCGAATGGAGAGGACAAGTTTTCTCTTTATGAAAAGTTGATTACCAGTAAACCTTGACTTTATAATTTCATACCTATATATTAAATATGAAATACATGAAACATTGATGAGGACTAGTATAATTTGTTTGTCTTTCTAAGAGAGGAAATGATTGGTGTGAATTTCCGTTAGACTAGAATTAGAACCTGCCTCAGAGTTCGCCGTCAAAAAGGCATAGCCAAGAAGATGCGCGCGGTTTATAACCGTTATCAAGTGAAGTGTGCAAGGGGATTTCCCATGCAAACAAGGGTGGTACCACCAAACCTCGGTCCCTTTTTTCGGATGGAGGAATTTTTGTATTTAAGAGGCTATAACCTTATAAAATATTTATCATAATGAGGTGTTACGTTTGGGTAAAAAAAATAAGCAGTTTGTTGAGAAAGTAACTGCAATGGAAGACGATTTCGCGCAATGGTATACCGATGTTGTAAAACAAGCGGAATTAGTTGATTATGGGCAAGTGCGTGGAACGATGATTATTAAGCCATATGGCTATGCAATTTGGGAGAATATTAAAGATGAATTAGACCGTAAGTTTAAAGAAACCGGACATTCAAATGTTGCTTTTCCATTATTCATTCCTGAGAGTCTTTTGCAAAAGGAGAAAGATCATGTGGAAGGTTTTGCACCGGAAGTTGCTTGGGTAACACATGGCGGAGACGATGAATTAACGGAACGAATTGCTGTGCGCCCGACATCAGAAGTGCTGTTCTGTGACTATTATTCTAAAAATATTCATTCATACCGTGACCTGCCGAAGCTTTATAATCAATGGGCAAATGTGGTGCGCTGGGAAAAAACAACACGTCCATTCTTGCGTTCATCTGAATTCCATTGGCAGGAAGGTCATACCGCGCATGCTACAGACGAAGAAGCATCAGAAGAAACGAATCGCATGTTAGAGGTCTATGCATCGCTTGTGGAAAAGTATTTAGCAATCCCAGTTCTCAAAGGACGCAAAACAGATAAGGAAAAATTTGCAGGGGCAAAATATACATTAACAATTGAAAGTTTAATGCATGATGGGAAAGCATTACAATCTGCAACCTCTCATCACTTTGGTTCCGGATTTGCTGAAGCATTTGATATTACGTATCTAGATGAAAATGGAGAAAGCCAGTTTGTTCACCAAACATCTTGGGGACTTTCAACACGAATCATGGGTGCATTAATTATGGTGCACGGTGATAATCGAGGTTTAGTCGTACCACCACGTATTGCACCAACACAAGCAATGATTGTGCCAATCGCACAGCATAAAGAAGGCGTGTTGGAAAAAGCATACGCATTACGTGATCAATTAAAAGATATTGTGCGTGTCGATATTGATGCGAGCGACAAAATGCCAGGCTGGAAATTCAATGAATATGAAATGAAAGGTATCCCTGTTCGTATTGAAATGGGACCAAAAGATATTGAAAAAGATCAAGTTGTGCTTGCACGCCGTGATACAGGTGAGAAAGAGTTTGTAGCACTAACTGAGCTGGAAGACCGTTTACCAGCGTTATTGGAAGAAGTACAACAAAATTTATATGACAAAGCATTAGCCCATCGCAATGAAATGACTACCATTGCAACAGATATGGATAGCTTTAAGCAAACATTGGAAGAAAAAGGCGGATTCATTAAAGCGATGTGGTGTGGCGATGTTAAATGTGAAGAAAAAATCAAAGAAGATACAACAGCAACATCACGCTGTATTCCATTCGAGCAAGAAAAGGTTGCAGACACATGTGTATGCTGTGGCGAAGAAGCCAAGGAATTAGTTATTTGGGCTAAAGCATATTAATAAATCTTAAGAAGCGAGCATTGTTTAAAATCAATGCTCGCTTTTTTAGATAAAAAGCATAATCAAAAAAGTGAGCATAAACGAGGAAAAGCCCAGCATGCTAAAGTTATGAATCACAGATTCGATAATTTATATCGTGAATCTGTGAATATGGCATAAACAAGCTAGATGCACACATTTACATAATCCCTGCTCGCAAAATCGCATATTCATACATCTCGCACGCCACTCCATATGAGATAATCACAAATACAAGAAATCTTATCCTTAGTAATCCATTTCTCAAATCTATCAGCAACCCGCTTTAACAAATGAATTAATCGATTAATTTGAAAATACTGCCTCTATTTATTTTTATAATAAGCTATTGGCAATCTAGTATATTTATGCTATAAATATACATATAAACTAATAAATATACATTTCGTGGAGGAAATAATGAAGCAGCAATTAACGAAAGAAATAGAAGGAATTAAACAGCAGCTATGTGATATCAGTGATTATTTATATGAACATCCAGAGCTTGGAGACCAAGAATATCAGTCGATGCAAAAGCTAGTTGCATTTTTAAAAGAACATCAATTTGAAATAAAAACAAATATAGCGGGAAGAGAGACAGCATTTAAAGCAGAATTTAATAGTGGAAAACCAGGCCCCAAAATTGCATATTTAGCAGAATATGATGCATTACCCGGTGTTGGTCATGGCTGTGGTCATAATTTAATCGGAACGATGAGCGCTGGTGCTGCAGCTGCACTAAGTAAACTTATCCATGAGACAGGTGGAAGTGTAGTTGTGCTTGGGACACCGGCAGAAGAAACAAACGGAGCCAAAGTACCTATGAGTGAGCAAGGTACATTTGATGATATTGATGCAGCGATGATTGTTCACCCTGGAGGGACCTCTCATGAGAGTGGAGAATCACTCGCAATGGATGCCATCCAATTCAGATATTTTGGAAAATCATCACATGCAGCAGCTTCTCCAGAGCAGGGGATTAATGCACTGGATAGTGTGATTCAATTATTTAATGGGATAAACGCACTTCGCCAGCATGTCACTTCAGATGTACGAATTCATGGAATTATTTCAGAAGGTGGCCTGGCGGCAAACGTTGTTCCGGACAAAGCGACAGCGCAGTTTTATGTCCGAGCAAAAAGCCGTGATTATTTGAATGAAGTTGTTGAAAAGGTAAAACATATTGCAGAGGGTGCAGCAAGTATGACGGGTGCTTCAGTCGAAATATCTAACTATGAATTAAGCTATGACAATATGATCACAAATCAGGCACTATCTGACACATACACGAAAAACTTGAAGCAAACGAGTAATCAAACTGTTTTTCCACCAAAGGAGACATATGGTTCGATTGATATGGGGAATGTAAGCCAGGTTGTTCCAGCAATCCATCCTTATATTGGCATGAATGCATCAGAACTCGTTCCGCATACAAAGGAGTTTGCTGATACCACTATAACAGAAGCTGGACATCAAGCCCTTCGTGATGGCGCACTATCATTAGCAATGACAGGCTATGATGTATTAACAGATTGTGAATTACTGGAAGCAATACAAAAGGAATTTAAAAAAACAAAAAATAAAAAATAATAAAGGGGTAATCACATGAAATTTTCATTAAAGCTATTCTTGGCAGCAGCAATTATTGCTCTATTGGCGGCATGTGGAACAAGTGAAACAGAAAATGGAAATGAAAATAATACAGGTTCAGACGATACAGGAAATAAGGAAGTACTAACGATGGCAACATCAGCAGACTTCCCGCCATTTGAATCCTATGATACAGAAGGTAATTTTATTGGATTTGATATTGAACTAGCACAATTAATTGCCGATGAATTAGGCTATGAGCTAAAGATTGAAGATATGAATTTTGATGGTCTGGTTGGTGCTCTGCAAGCTGGACGTGTGGATATGGTTATGGCGGGAATGAGTGCAACAGAGGATAGAAGAAAAAATGTTGATTTTTCTACCGAATATAATCGTTCTGGCGAAATGTTTGTAACGAAGAAAGATGCACCAGTAGAAAGCTTGGAAGATTTAAAAGGGAAAACGGTAGGCGTTCAGCTTGGAACCATTCAAGAAGAGGGTGCCGATGAATTGAGTAAAGAATATGGCTTTGAAGTGAAAAAAGTGGATACAGCAGGGATCTTAGTGCAAGAAATGAATTCGAATCGTCTTGATGTAATGTATATGGATAAAGAAGTAGCGACAGGTTATATTGAATCACAAGGATTTGTTGGCTTTGATGATCCAACAACCGTATCTCCTGGAATGGCAATTGCATTCCCGAAAGATAGCGAATTAGTGGAAGAAGTTAATACGGTACTGGAAGAACTTCAGTCCAATGGGAAAATTGAAGAATTACAGGAAAAATGGTTAACAGAATCAGAATAGCAGGGAATTGAGGTGGTAGGCATGAATTTGGACTTTAACCAAATCGTGCCTTATATTCCTTTTATAATGAAAGGAATAGGGGCAACATTACAGTTTGTAAGTATATCGATTATTGTAGGATTTATTCTTGGTACATTATTAGCAATCTGCAAAATTACAAAGGTACCTGTATTAAAATGGATTGCAGATGCGTATACGTCTATTTTTAGAGGGACACCGCTTATTTTGCAATTAATGATTATCTATTTTGCAGTGCCACAGCTGACAGGAATTGATATAACGGCATTTGTTTCAGCGGTGCTTGCATTTGGTCTGAACTCAGCTGCATATGTATCTGAAATTATTCGTGCTGGAATTATGGCGGTTGATAAGGGGCAAACAGAAGCGGCAGAAGCGCTTGGGGTTCCATATAAATCCATGATGCTGAATATTATCCTGCCACAGGCTTTTAAAAATATTCTTCCTGCATTGATGAATGAGTTTATTACATTAACAAAGGAATCAGCTATCGTTTCTACAATTGGTTATTTAGATTTAATGCGCCGAGCACAAATTGTCGGTGCAGATATTTATCGTAATTTTGAGCCGCTTTTATTTGCTGGACTAATTTATTGGGTAATGGTATTCATTCTCACGAAAATTGGTGGACTTGTAGAACGGAGGATGAGACAGAGTGATTAATACATCGAATTTATCTAAAACATTTGGAAAAAATGAAGTTCTAAAAGGTATCTCTACAACGATAAAGCATGGTGAAGTTGTTGCTGTTATTGGACCATCCGGGTCTGGTAAATCTACGTTTTTACGATGTTTGAATCTTTTGGAGCAGCCAACATCAGGTGAAATTCATATAAATGACTTAAATATTACAGCGGGTAAAGTGGATAAATTAAAAATACGAAAAAATATTGGGATGGTGTTTCAGCACTTTCATTTGTTTCCGCATATGACGGTTTTGGAAAATGTGACGTATGCACCGCAAAAAGTAAAAAACCTCTCAAAACAAGAAGCAAAAAGACTCGGAAAAGAGTTACTTGCAAAAGTTGGATTAACGGATAAGGAAGACGCCTACCCTAATCGTTTATCAGGCGGACAAAAGCAGCGGGTTGCGATTGCGAGAGCACTTGCGATGGAACCAGAAATTATGCTTTTTGATGAGCCGACATCTGCACTTGACCCGGAAATGGTAAAAGAAGTGCTTGATGTTATGAAGGATTTGGCTACAACTGGGATGACAATGGTCATTGTTACACATGAGATGAACTTTGCGAAGGAAGTCGCGGACAAAGTATTGTTTCTTGATGGCGGTGTTTTGATGGAAGAAGGAGACCCAAAGGAATTCTTCACAAACCCGAAAACAAACCGTGCAAAGGATTTTTTAGACAAAGTATTATAAAAAAGATAGGAAGCCCCCTTCGTATTCTGTCGGAGGGAGCTTTTGTTTGTAATCTTACAGCAACGCTTCGATTTGCTTTTCCAATGCTGCTGGTTTTTTCTGTGGAGCAAATCGATCAACGACTTGCCCATCCTTATCGATGAGAAATTTAGTGAAATTCCATTTGATTTGTTCTGTTAAGAGGCCTTTTTTTTCCGAAGTAAGATAAGAAAATAGCGGGTGAGCGTTTTCCCCTTTTACATCGACCTTGCTAAACATTGGGAAAGTAACACCATAGTTTTTCTCGCAAAATTGGGCAATTTCTGTATCTGTACCAGGATCTTGTTCACCGAATTGATTACAGGGGAAACCAAGAATTTCGACCCCTTTTGTATTGTATTTTTCATATAACTCTTGCAGCTCCTGAAATTGAGGCGTGAAGCCACACTCGCTTGCGGTATTAACGATAAGTAATACATTCCCGCTATATTCAGCAAGTGATTTCTCATCACCTTGGATTGTTTTTGCATTATAATTGAAAACAGTCATATCAAAAGCCTCCCTTTGCTAAGAAGAATAGCAAGTAGGCAGCTATTAGTCAATAAACTAAACTACTAAAAATAGAAAGGAAGCGTACAATGAAAATCACTGAAATTGAAATCTTTGCGATTCAGCTCCCACTTATCCAGCCGTTTATTATTAGCTATGAAAGGTATGACTCCATGCCTTCTATTATTGTGAAGCTAACGACAGATACTGGAATCGTCGGTTACGGAGAAAGTGTGTTTGATGAGCATATTACTGGAGAAACATGGGATAGTACGTATGCGTTGCTGCGAACAAAATTAGCTCCAGCAGTTATCGGGGAAAATCCATTACATATGGAACGAATCCATGATAAGATGGACAAATTAGTTAAAGGAGTTCCAACAGCAAAAGCTGCAATTGATATCGCTTGTCATGATGCTGCTGCAAAATCGTTAGGTGTTCCGGTTTATACACTTTTAGGTGGGCGTTACCATGATAAATTCCCAATTACCCATGTGCTAAGTATTGGCACTCCGGAAGAAATGGCGGAAGAAGCGGCTGAACGAGTTGAACAAGGCTATCGTTCCTTTAAAATTAAAGTTGGTACAGAAGTAGCTGAGGATGTGAAGCGAATTCGCAGTATTCGTGATCGTGTAGGTGAGGATATTGCCCTTCGTGTTGATGTCAATCAAGGTTGGCAAACAAGCTCTCAAACATTACAAGCGTTGGAAAAGCTAAAGGATTTATCGATTGACTGGCTAGAGCAACCAGTGCTTGGAGATGATATCGATGCAATGAAAGAAGTAAAAACAAAGTCATCGATTCCAATGATGATTGATGAAGGCTTACAAGGTATGAAAGATATGCGAGATATTATCGCAAAGCGTGCAGCAGATAAAGTAAACATTAAACTCATGAAATGTGGCGGTATCTACCCAGCGAATAAACTGGCACATATGGCTGAAATGGCAGGAATAACGTGTCAGGTTGGTTCAATGGTCGAGTCATCTGTCGGATCAGCGGCTGGATTTCATGTAGCCTTTTCGAAAAAAATAATAACGAGTGTTGAATTAACAGGTCCTTTAAAATTTGCAAAAGATGTCGGTAATTTGAAGTACGAGGTACCGTTTATCCAATTAAATGAAAAACCAGGACTTGGAATTGATATAGACGAAGCAATTTTACAAGAGTTAACCATACATTCAGAAAGGATTAGTCGATGAGTGAACGAATAGCAACAGGGGAACTCCGAAATGGAGGAAATTTTTATGCCAGGTATTTACGTGTTGGAGATTTACCGATAATCATGGAATTACAAAAGAAAGTCGTAAAAACTCTCCCACACTCTGATGTGTTAGAACCGCTTACCACGGATGAATTTACGAATATTCTAGAGGATAAGCAAATGATGATCGGTGTTTTTGTAGAGAATAACCTAATAGCATTTCGTGCGATGCTTGCCCCTGAAAATGATGATGAGGGATTAGGTGCGGATGTCGGTCTCAGACAAGAAGATTTTCAGCGCATTATGTATTCCGAAATCTCAAATGTTGATCCTGCGTTTCGAGGAAATGGGCTGCAGACATATATGGGCAAGCTGCTACTGCGTAATGTTGACCAAAATCATTATCGCTATCTATTATCAACAGTTGCACCTTTTAATTTTCCTAGCTTAAAGGATAAATTTGCTTTAGGAATGAAAATTGCTGTTCTTAAAGAGAAATACAATGGCAAGCTTCGTTATGTATTTATGAAAGACTTAGCATCAAAGGAGACAGAACATCAATCAGAGGAATATGTAGAGGTAACGATGGATAACATTGCAAAACAGCAGGAAGTATTAAAATCAGGCTATTATGGGGTATCGATAAGGGAAGCAGAAAATAAGGTCTATGTAAGATTTGAAAAAACAGTACATGATTAAGTGAAAAAATAGGGTTTAAAAAAGGCTGTCGAACTAAAATATTTAGTGAAACAGCCTTTTCAATTATAATAATTACGCTTCTTGCTTCAAACTTTCACCAAGAAGTGCTAAACGTGCTTCCACTTCTTCTACAGAAAGATTGTGTTCCTTCACGTAAAGATTACGTGAGGTTACACGACAAGTGTGGGAGCATCCGCGTAAATGTTTATGTTCATTCTCTTCAGAGCAAAGGATTTGTTTATTGCATTCAGGATTTGCACAGTTTACATAACGTTCGCATGGTTCACCATCGAAATAATCAACGCCGACTACAACGTGTTCTTTTCGATTTACAGGTACAGAGATACGCTCGTCAAATACGTATAATTGTCCATCCCATAGATCCCCTTGTACTTCTGGATCTTTCCCATAGGTAACAATTCCGCCGTGTAATTGACCAACATCTTCAAAGCCTTCTTCAACAAGCCAGCCGGAGAATTTCTCACAGCGAATACCACCTGTGCAGTATGTTAAAACCTTTTTGCCCTCTAGCATGTCTTTATTTTCACGTACCCATTTTGGCAGGTCGCGGAATGTTTTAATGTCTGGACGAATTGCACCGCGAAAATGACCAAGATCGAATTCATAGTCATTACGTGCATCCAACACAACAGTATCTTCATCCAATAAAGCTTGTTTAAACTCTTTTGGACTTAAATATTTTCCTGTTGTTTTAAGTGGATTAATATCATCTTCTAAACGAAGTGTAACTAATTCTTTACGTGGACGTACATGCATCTTCTTAAACGCATGTCCATCATGTGCATCAATTTTAAATACCATGTCTGCAAAGCGTGGGTCATGTTGCATTGCTTCCATGTATTTGTTTGTTTGTTCAACTGTTCCAGAAACGGTACCATTGATACCTTCCTTAGCTACTAAGATGCGGCCTTTTAATTCAAGTTCTTTACAAAACTTGAGATGTTCAGCTGCAAAGCTTTCTGGATCGTCGATATGCACATAGTTATAGTACAATAAAACCCGATAATTTTGATTGCTTTCCATTTCATTACCACCTGTTCATTCATATTTGCAAGATATAAATGGTTGGTAGTCGATATTCTCTTTTTATCTTGCAAGGAATTATTTTATCATGAGTAAAACAGTTTTTCAATAATGCCTCTTTATATAACATTGTAATACCCAATGTACCCTTCTGTCAGAACACTCACAGCCTGCCATAGACAACAGCATAGTCAATACTTAGTTAAATTCCATACTATAAAATATATTTGAATGGAAGAGGGTGAAGTTAGTGAGTGATGAATCGAAGAGAAGAATACCGGAAAAAGTGGTTGATCTAATGGTCGATAGTATTTTCAGGAAAAATGGCATTAAACCAGAAGAATTAAAGAAAAACTTATCGGATGAGCAGAAGCAAATGTTAAAAGAAATGGTAGAAGATTTAAAAACACAAGTAGATCAATTCAATAAAAAAAATACGCAGCAAACAGATGAGTAATTTTGAAGAAAACACCTATATATAGGTGTTTTCTTTATTTATAAGGATACTAGTACATCTATACAATCTTCTAGTTGTAAAAACCATAAATTATCTTATAACCAGAAGAAAGGAGTGTCAAAATGGCAGTTTATAGAAGGTCAAGAGATACTGAAGACTATAGTAATAACGGCCAACATCATTTTTATGCAGAAGCTGAAGAACATCGCAACTGTGGATGTGAAAATAATTGTAACGGCAGATGCAGAAATGAGTCCAGAAATGAATCAAGATTTGATGACAACTTTTTTAATAATGACGATGCAACGGTTTCCCAAGACGGTGGCGAATTTGCATTTATGGAACAGGAGTCAGCCGAGCTTATTTGGGTAAAAGAATCCTGTAATATCGAGATTAATACCACAGATACCCAGGCGGGGGTCTCTTTGCAAGCTGGACTACAACTAGCAATCGCTTTAGTGCTTAGAATTACAATCGGGGACTCTGATCGAAGTGAAGGAATATCTCAAGAGCTAATGCAGCAGTTTGATATGACTCAATCCAATCGGCAAAAAATCTATATTTATAATACAAAAGATGCAACGGTTACAACGACGGACACAGATCTAGCAATTAATATACAGTTATTGCTGCAATTACTGTTAGCTCTGGTAGTTATTGTAGATATTTTCTAAATAAAACAGGAATGAAAAGAGGTGTATAGAATGACAAGGCATAAAGAATGGCGAGCTTTAGATCACTGTGATAATCATAACAATAATAATGCAGACGTTGAACAAGAAGCTGTACAGCATGATACAGTAAAGCAAGTTTCAGATGAATGGATCATTATTAAAAACTCTGAGGATGTTCATGTTACGACAACAGATACGCAAGCTGCGGTTTCCCTGCAACTTGGTATACAGGCAGCAATCGCAGTAGTCCTTAGTATAACAATTGGGGATTCAGAACGGGCGAAGGATGTCTTGCAAGACTTCAGACAGGTTTCTAGAACGAGACAGAGCAATCGCCAAAAAACAGTGGTAGATTGTTCAAAACATGTCCAGATTACTACAACAGACATCGATATAACAATTAATATTCAACTATTGTTACAGATCCTTATTGCTATCGTTATAAGCTTAGATATACTTTAGAAAGATCGCTTGAGTCCCTCTAGTGCATAAACAGAGTTGTTAGGGAGGAATAGATTTCCGTTCGCGGACAAATTCTCTCCCGCTTTGTTTTGCCGTTTTTTGTTTAGGTCTCTAATCATATGGATGAATCCTTGGCCTGTCTATTTAAGAGGATTTATAAATTATATATAGCAGATTTTCTCCCTTTTCTATCTGCTTTTAAAGGACCTTCAATTTAAACACTTTTAAATGGTGTTTTAAAAATTCAATTAGTTTTAGTCATAAATTAATTTAAAAACGCTTGCATTTTTACTGGAAAGAGGTTAAAGTTAAGATAGCAAAAGGAAATTGGAGTTTGAATAATACTTTACGATCTCTTATTCAAGATGGTGTAAAAGTATTTATGATTCAATTACTTTGCACGATATTGTATAGGGAGGTCAATCAAATGACTGGTAAAGTAAAATGGTTTAATGCTGAAAAAGGTTTTGGTTTTATCGAGCGTGAAGATGGGGACGATGTATTCGTACATTTCTCAGCTATTCAAGCTGAAGGATTCAAAACGCTTGAAGAAGGTCAGGAAGTTGAGTTTGAAATCGTAGAAGGTAACCGCGGACCTCAGGCTGCTAACGTTACTCGTCTATAATCAATATAATTATAATAAAGACTTGTCTCTTTTAAGGGATAAGTCTTTTTTTGGTTACCGTATTACCTATATAATATTGGAAGGAGATTAAGATGGCAACATTTAATTGGAAATCCGAAGCGGAAACCGAGTGGGATAAACGAGCTGTTTTCTGGAATAAACGAAGCCGTAATATGTGGGATACTGGAAGCAGAAAAGATATACTTCCATTTATGAAAAATTATTTAAATGAAAGCAGTAAGCTGCTTGATATTGGCTGTGGGGATGGGTATGGATCATTTAAACTATCCAAGAGCGGCTATGAAGTAACTGGTGTAGATTTATCACCGGAAATGATTCGGCTTGCAAAATCCAGGGAGGACGATATCTGCTTTTTGCAAGGTGATGTAAACAAGCTTCCATTTGCAGAAGAGCATTTTGATGGAGTATTGGCGATCAATGTACTGGAATGGGTCCAAGATCCTTTTCATGCTTTACGGGAAATGAAGCGCGTTGTAAACAAAAATGGGATAATCTGTGTTGGTATTCTTGGTCCGACAGCTGGCCCGCGAGCAAATAGTTATCCACGTTTGCTTGGGCAAAAGGCAATTTGCAACACGATGATGCCATGGGAATTTAGCAAGCTTGCTTCCGAACTGTCATTCGAAGATGTTGACAGCTATGGTGTTTATAAAGCGGGGGTTGAGGAACGACATTATTATGATCTTCCGTTAAAATTAAAGCAATCACTTTCTTTTATGTGGATTTTTATGTTGAGAAATGCAGGTGTGTAAAATGAATGAAAAAGATAAACAAGTTATTGAGAACTATCAAAGCGATGAAAAAATGATGATATTGATTTATGCGCAGTGGTGTATTAATAATGAACTGGACCCAGTTAAGCTCTATGAAAAGGCATACCCAGGCCAGCTGAAAAACAACGCTTTATTAGAGGTCATAGAGGGGACAGTTACAGCCGAAGAATCAGCTGAAATTACGGATCAAACCGTATTAGATGTGCTTCAGTTATTTGGAAATGATGATTTAGCTTTTATAGTACAAGAACAAATTGAAAAGCGGGATAACTGATTAATTCCCGCTTTTCATCCAGCAAGTGTGTGAGTCAAATTCCCTGAAATAACGCTTTTGTGATATCTGTCTTTAAGAATTGAATCTTATCACTGTGCTTCAAACCATTTAATCAATGCCTGTGTTCCGCTATCTTCCTCGCCGTTTACTGCAAGCTCCTTGTATAGCTTCAATGCTAAGGATAATCCTGGAGTCTCTAGTCCAAGTTCTTCTGCAGATTCAAGTGCAATCGTCATATCTTTAATGAAATGCTTAATGTAAAATCCGGGGGAAAAGTCGCCTGCGAGCATACGTGGGCCAAGTACGGAAAGTGAAAAACTTCCTGCAGCACCAGATGAGATATTCTCCAATACACGCTCCGGATCAAGTCCTGCCTTTTTTGCATATACAATGGCTTCGCAAACACCGATCATTGTACTGGCAATCGTTATTTGATTCACCATCTTCGTATACTGGCCAGCTCCTGCTTCACCTTGTCGCATAATATTCTTACCAATTACGTCAAATAATGGAAGGAGTGCTGAAAAGGCCTCTTCCTCTCCGCCAACCATAATAGATAACCTGCCATTTCTCGCGCCCACATCTCCACCAGAAACAGGGGCATCTAATGCATGTATGTTCCTTTCTTTTGCCTTTTGATAAATGGTTTTCGCTAATGATGGTTTGGAGGTTGTCATATCGATTACAAAGCTTCCAGCTTTAGCATTTTCCAAAATACCAGCTTCGCCAAAATATACCTCTTCTACATCAATTGGATACCCAACCATTGTAATAATGACATCCGATGCTGCAGCAAGCTCTGCTGTGGAGCTTTTCCAGGAAGCGCCAAGCTCCAATAAATCATTCGCCTTTTTCTTTGTACGTGTGTAGACGTTAATTTTATATCCATCCTGATGCAGGTTTCTTGCCATGCTTTTTCCCATAACACCAGTTCCGATGAACCCTATCGTCTTCTCTTTAGTCAGCATAACTAGTCTCTCCTTATAATCCATTCTATTTATAAGTATTCGACAATTCTTGCTTGAATCCTTTTTCACTGGATGGAAATTATAAACAACAAATAAAAAACATTGTGAAGGAGGAGATTCCCGGGATTGACATGATTTGGGAGCGCTATTAAAGAATCAATATGCTTCATTTACACATAGTATAGTTAGCAATAAACATATTGATGGAGGGGGATAGCAATGAGCCGTAAAGAGCAACTATCCAAATTCAAAGAAGCATTAACAACCCGGCAATCGGAGCTGATCAAACAAGTCCAGGACCATTTTGGGATGAAATATGAATTTGCCCAAGAAGCATCTGGTGAATTGTCGAATTATGATAATCATCCAGGTGATACAGGAACTGAACTATTTGAACGTGGGAAGGATTTAGCACTCAATGAACATGCTGAAAAAGAATTAGAAGAAATTAATGAAGCATTACACGCGTTAGAAGAAGGGACATACGGCATATGCAAAATATGCGGTGCAGATATTCCTTACGAGCGTTTAGCTGCAGTCCCAACAACAGATACATGTATAGAACATGCAAAATCCAAAGTGTTTAATCGTGGACGTCCAGTTGAAGAAGAAGTATTCAGTCCAAATATAAATCCGGACGAAGTAACAGATGAGGAGCAGGTTGGCTATGATGCAGAAGATGCATGGCAGGAGGTTAGCCGCTATGGAACATCCGAATCACCATCTGATTTCTATGGTGATAAAGAGCATTATAATGATATGTTTCCAAACAGTGATGAAAACGTAGGATATGTTGAAGACTTAGAAAATTACATTGCAGCAGATATTCATGGGAAATATACTGGTGTCGCACCAAATCATAACAAACATGAGGAATAAATAAAAGACTCCTGTATATGGGCCAGGAGTCTTCCCTTCAATCAATTGTAATTTAGAACAAGTCCGTTATATTACCTACAAATGCGAAAATCATTTGTTGAACAAGATAACCAGCGATAAGCATACCAACAATATAAATTCCAATTAATACATAAATAGAATCAAAACCGTTAACAGGCTGTTCAAGTATAATAAATGTTGGAATAAGCAAAATTGGAGCGATTAAACTGATTAAAATCAGAGTTCCAGCAAATGGAAGCTCGATAAAGGCAAGTAATACACCTAATACAGCAATGGTTAGGAAAGGAACAAGATAAGCACCCGCTTTAGCGACAGTAGTTGTAATTGTTGCTTTGAGAGCAGCTAGCTTTAAACCACCAAAAGTCAAAGCAATAATAACTGCGAATAAAATTAATAATCTTAAAAATGGCGCTAGGAAACCTTCTACAAACGTCGTGCCAAAATAACTGTTATTTAATGTGATAAAGGTGCTAATAGAGAATAGTAAAATAAAAAGTGCAATTGTGATAGTTCCAGAAATCCATTCCTTACCATCAATTTTCTTTGCATGGCTAGGATTTTTTAATAATGTCATGAAGAAGTTTCCGAAGTTCCCCGCTACTTGCTTTCCTTTTTCCAATGCTTCGTTGGTCGATTGGTTTTCCGTTGTGGCAGGCTGTTTTGTTTCAGCAGCTATTACTTCCGCTGTAAGGTTTGGGTTAGAATCTGAAGTTGCCGCAACCTCCTCATTTGCTAATGATGCGCCACAGTTCGTACAAAATTTCCCTGATTCTGTTTCCTCTTTACAAGATGGACAGACCATTAATACACTTCCTTTCTAAATTTGGTTGGCAGATTAGTTATACAATCTACTTTCGACATCATTCTGCTAAATTCCTTGTTCAGAATGAGTTTACGTAAGAATGAAATCAAAAGCAACTATATGATTCCTATTCAACGGATTATGATATATGTACGAAAAGAGGGCGACTTTGGTTTCATTAGCCGTGATTTATTTGACTGGCTGCTAATAAATAAAATATGAGCCTGCCCTAAATTGATGTGTTTAAGGCAGGCTCATGATAATACTTATTCACTTTTTTGAGTTTGTTCAACTAGCTTAAGATTTGTTGTTTGATGTTCTCCGTCACGAATATATTCAATTTTTATATCATCGCCGACATTCGTTTCAGAGTATAAGTATTTACGTAATTCAAGAATGGAGGTTACTTCCTGACCATTAATCTTTGTTATCACATCAAACTGCTGTAAACCAGCTGTGTCTGCTGGAGAACCGTTTTGTACATCAGCGACAACCATACCACCCTCAACATCTTCTGGAAGGTTGATCTCATATCGATATTGCGGTGGTACCTGATTCAGTGATGCAGTACTTATCCCGATTAACGGACGTGATATTTCTCCATCTGTTTCAAGCTGTTCCATGATAGGAAGTGCGGCATTAACTGGGATGGCAAAACCAATCCCTTCTACCGAGCTTTGGGCGATTTTCATGGAGTTGATCCCAATAACTTCGCCATCCGAGTTCACTAGCGCCCCACCACTATTACCAGGATTAATTGCTGCATCTGTTTGCAGTACTTCCGTTACCCAATCTGCTTGGCCGTCACTGTTTGTATCAACCTCGACAGTACGATTTAACCCGCTAATAATTCCTTTTGTAACAGTGTTTGCAAAGTCAAGACCTAATGGGTTTCCGATTGCGAGCACTGTTTCTCCCACTGCCAAATCTTCGGATGTGCCGAAGTTTGCGACCTTGTCAATCGATGCGCCATCAACTTCTAATACTGCTAAGTCGGTTAGCGTATCACCGCCAAGTACAGTTGCTGGTATTCGCTTATCATCATTTAATACAATTTCAACCTCTTTAGCATTTGCTACAACATGCTGGTTTGTTACGATGTATGCTTTTCCATTTTCCTTTTTATAAATAATTCCAGATCCAGTCCCAGCCTCCTGACTACCTTCCCAAACATTTCCCTGCTGCATGTTAACGACACCGACTACTGCTTCAGAGACCTCGCTTATATTTGTCGAGACATCTGCCTCCTCTGAAGACAGTGTTTCGACAATGTTCGGTGTTGAAACCTCTTCAGCTGTTTCAGTGTTATCCGTTTCAGCTTGGTTTATTGGAATCATATTATTTGTAAACAAGAGAGCAACAATAGCTGCTGAAACAATTCCACCGACGAGTCCACTGCCTAGTCCGCTAAAGATTCTCTTTTTATTGGAGGTCGGTTCTTTTTTTTCGGACTTGTATGTGTGCTCATTTTCATTTGTTTCTTCTGTCTGCTCCTTTTGCACATCTGTATGATCAAAGGTATTGGAATCATGTTCGTCTTTATCGTAAAAATCATTATTATTATTATCCATTTTATGTCCTCCTTTGCTTGTTATACTTTTTGTATATAGTTTTATTATATAGATTCAAGTTGGGAACTATTTGGGATAATTGTGGAAAAATTGTGTAATGACACATATTGGTGTAAAGAATGGACGGTTTATGTAAAAATAGAACTAGAATAAGTTGCTATTTACCTGTTTTTTGAACAACCTATTATTAATCGAAAAAGGTGACATAACGATGAACTATCATATTGGACTTGTTGAAGATGATGCGAACATCCAAAATATTGTATCGGCCTATTTGAAGAAAGAAGGCTATGAAGTAACGATTATGGATTCTGCAGAAAAGGGCTGGGAGCTGTGGGAAAATGATCCCCCAGATATGTGGATTCTCGATATTATGCTGCCAGGAATGGATGGTTATGAATTCTGTAAAAAACTTCGTACGAAAAGTGATGTGCCAATTATCATCATTTCCGCAAAAGATGATGAAATCGATAAAATTCTTGGACTTGAGCTCGGTGGTGATGATTATTTAACCAAACCTTTCAGTCCCAGAGAGCTTGTTGCAAGAGTAAAGCGGCTTTTCCGCAGAACACTGCCAAAGCAGAATCTCCAAGAAGAGGAAACAGATCGCTTGAAGGTCGATCATCTTTTAATTTACAGAGAAGATCGCCGAATCTTCTTCCAAGGAGAGGAATATGAAGTAACATCCAAAGAATACGATATGCTGCTACTATTTGCTGAAAATCCGAACCGGGCATTTTCCAGGGAAGAATTATTACTAAAGATTTGGGGAAACGATTATTTCGGCAGCGATCGTGCTGTAGATGATTTAGTGAAAAGAATTCGTAAAAAAATGGACAATATCCCATTAGAAACAGTGTGGGGTTATGGATATCGTCTGCGTAAAGAAGAGGAGTAATGATGAAACTTCAATCACAGCTAAATGTGGCTTTTACAACGTTGCTGCTTGTTATTATGACAGCTGCCAGCTATGTAATCTACTCACTGATTCTTGATTTGCTAATCCAAGATGAGCAAAGGCAATTAAAGGAAACGGGAGAGCTTTTAGTCAGCTTTCTTAACGAACAGTTTGAAACAGTTGGTGATTACAGGCAGTTTAATGAATTTTTGCAGGAGCAGGATTTGCAGCTTTTTCTATATGACCGAAATCAAGATGCTGTTCTAATGTCCACCATGTCGGCATCGGTTGTCAGTGATTTTTTTGAAGCGAATAACTTCTCAGCTGCCAACCAAACGCTGTGGGAGTATGGAAATGAGCGATTTGTCACATCAAGAATTTTATTTTATCCTGAGATTTCGGGACTGGAATTAATTTTGCTTACACCGATGGACGATCTGACAGTTGTACAGCAAAGCTTTTTTATTCGCTTATTTCTCGTTTTCTTAATTGGAGCTGCGGCTGCTGTTTTACTTAGTTATTTTATGACAAATAAGCTTGTAACTCCACTTACTCAATTAAAAGGCGAGTTGAAGAAAATCGAAAAGCGTCAGTTTAATGAGATGAATCGTGTGAAGGCAACTGGGGAAATTAAGGAAGTAGAGCAAAGTGTGTATGATATGGCCAGAGAACTGGAGAGATATATGAATTCACAGCAAACCTTTTTTCAAAATGCCAGCCATGAATTGAAGACACCGCTGATGACAATCCAAGGCTATGCGGAAGGGATTAAGGATGGAATCTTTAAGGATAAAGATCAGGAAAAAGGGCTGGAGGTTATGGTCACGGAGGTTAAACGCTTAAAAGAAATTATTAATGAAATGATTTTATTAGCGAAGCTGGACAGTGAACCATCCTCTTATAATCCAGTTACCATAGAAGCAGAATTATTAATAGCGCAAGTTGTTGATCGTGTTATTCCTTTGATCAATGAAAAAGGAATACATTTGCACTATCATGTGGATGAAAATATTGAAATTGTTGCCGATGAGGAAAAATTATTGAGAGCTCTACTGAATATCGTCTTTAACGGGATACGTCATGCGAGGTCAGAAGTGTCGATACGAGTTGTTCAGAAAAAACATCAGGTTGCAATTTTAATTGAAGATGATGGAGACGGAATTGAGGAAGAGCAAGCAGAACAAATCTTTCACCGGTTTGTTAAAGGAAAAGATGGGGAAACTGGTTTAGGATTAGCAATTGCTCGTGCAATTGTGGAGCAGTCAAACGGAAAAATTGCAGCAGGAAAATCAGAACTTGGTGGTGCGAAGTTTGAGATTCGTCTATTTCAAGAAAGGAAAGGCATGGATAAAGGCTAATGCTTGCAAAAATTGACATTAATAGAGAACAGTTTTTAAAGAAATTGTAAAAAAAGCTGTTCAAATGAAAATAATATGATATAATTTTCTAGTTGAACATCCTGTGAATAATAGAGGGGCGTACTTTTTATGCAATTAAGAGAAGATATTCGTAATATCGCAATTATTGCCCACGTTGACCATGGTAAAACGACATTAGTAGATCAGCTATTGAAATATTCCGGAACTTTCCGTGAAAATGAACAAGTTGACGAACGTGCAATGGACTCAGGTGATATTGAGCGTGAGCGTGGAATAACTATTTTAGCGAAGAACACTGCAGTAAAGTATCAAGAAAATACGACAATAAACATTTTAGATACACCAGGACACGCTGATTTCGGTGGCGAAGTAGAGCGTATCATGAAAATGGTTGATGGTGTAGCATTAGTCGTCGATGCTTACGAGGGTACAATGCCACAAACACGTTTTGTATTGAAGAAAGCATTAGAACAGAAATTAACACCAATTGTTGTTTTAAATAAAATAGATCGACCAAATGCAAGACCAAATGAAGTTATTGATGAAGTGCTTGACCTCTTCATCGAACTAGGAGCAGATGATGACCAGCTTGAATTCCCTGTTGTTTATGCATCTGCATTAAATGGAACTTCAGGATTTGAACCAGATGATCAGCAGGAAACAATGGACCCGATTTTCACTACCATTATGGAGCATATCCCAGCACCAGCTGATAATAGTGACGATCCATTACAGTTCCAGGTGACATTGCTTGATTATAATGATTATGTTGGACGAATAGGTATTGGGCGTATTGTTCGTGGAACAATCAAAGTGGGCCAGCAGGTTGTTGTACTGAAAGAGGATGGAACGAATAAATCCTTCCGTGTGACGAAACTATTTGGTTTCATTGGTTTAAAGCGGATTGAAATTGAGGAAGCGAAAGCTGGGGATATTGTCGCTGTTTCTGGTATGGAGGATCTGAATGTAGGGGATACAATTTGTCCTGCAGACCACCCCGACGAACTTCCACGTCTGCGTATAGATGAACCGACATTGCAAATGACCTTCCTTGTTAATAACAGTCCATTTGCTGGTCGCGAAGGGAAATATATTACTTCTCGTAAAATCGAAGAGCGGTTGCTGAAGCAATTAGAGACAGATGTAAGTCTGCGGGTTGATCCGACAGAATCACCAGATGCATGGATTGTATCTGGACGAGGCGAACTTCATTTGTCAATTCTAATTGAAAACATGCGCCGTGAAGGCTACGAGCTGCAGCTTTCTAAGCCGCAAGTAATCATCAAGGAAATTGATGGTGTGAAATCAGAGCCTGTAGAGCGTGTGCAAGTTGATGTACCAGAGGAATATACTGGAGCAGTTATGGAGTCGCTTGGTGCACGTAAGGGTGAAATGCTTGATATGGTAAACCATGGAAATGGACAAGTTCGTCTTGAATTTAAAGTTCCATCTCGTGGATTGCTTGGCTATTCTACAGAATTTATGTCACAAACTCGTGGTTATGGTATTTTAAACCATACGTTTGATGCATACGAGCCAGTAATCAAAGGGCAAGTTGGCGGCAGACGTGAAGGTGTACTTGTTGCATTGGAAAACGGAAAAGCTTCGACTTACGGAATTATGGGATTAGAAGACCGTGGTGTCATCTTTGTTAACCCAGGTACAGAAGTCTATGCTGGAATGATTGTAGGCGAGCATAACCGTGAAAATGATCTAACGGTTAATGTTACGAAAGAAAAACATTTAACAAATGTGCGTTCTGCTAACAAGGATCAAACATCAACGATTCGTAAAACGCGTGATATGTCGCTAGAAGAAGCTTTGGAGTATTTAAATGAAGATGAGTATTGTGAAGTAACACCAGAATCAATTCGCTTGCGTAAGAAGATTTTAAATAAAAACGAACGTGAAAAAGCAGCGAAGAAAAGTAAATAATAAACAGAAACAGCAATGGTGAGTAAATTACCATTGCTGTTTATTTTTGTGCCGTACACATTTCTTTCATTGTTGTCCGATATTTCATAATAATCACTTCTAAATGGTTTTATAACGGCGATTAATTCGTTAAAATGAAAGTAGCTAAAATATTAGATAGGGAGTTGGCTTTATGGATAGGGATAAAAAAGATCATAGAGATACATTTGACAGAACGTTTATTGGAAGTCCTGGTTTTATGATAATAGTTGTTTTAGTCATCATAATAGGTAGTTTGTTTTTTAATTATTTCAAATAAAAAGGTAATACGTGAGTGCAGTTACTGATTTCAAACATAGTTCCTCAAAATAATTGCCTGATACACAGGAATAGTGCGTGATACATCATCTTAAATAATACCAATGGTAGAGACGATCCAGCCAAACATGATGATTGTCCGCTGTTTATAACTATTCTATAAAATCAAATACATTATTATAATGACCTTTTGTTCGGCTTACGGATGAAAGGTTTTTTTATATTGTTAGTGATGTTCGACAAGCCTAACCACTACCCCCTGTATGAGGCGCATTTCGTACGTCGCTAACCGGATGCTTCCGCTTTAGCTTGAAAAATGTTTGGTTTTAGTTACGCGTTAGATAGGGAAAGGTATACATGATATGCCATATCCAAAATCATCCACTATGTAAGCACTTGCAAATCTTGTATATACAAGTTACACTATTTAATATAACATGTATATACAAGTTAAGTTGTGATATAAAAAAAGCAAATAGGAGGTTTATCATGGTGAACGGGGAGAAAACACGAACAATAGAATCAATATATGCACCGCTTACTGGTATGCGCATACCGTTGGAAGAAGTGCCAGATCCAACCTTTTCAAAAAAAATGATGGGTGACGGACTTGCAATTGAGCCGATGGATGGAAAAGTAGTTGCCCCAATTGATGGTGAAGTAACACTTACGTTTCCAACGAAGCATGCAATTGGATTAAAAAGCAAATCAGGTATTGAGGTCCTTATTCATATTGGATTAGAAACCGTTAATCTTGATGGAGAGGGCTTTGAGGTTCATGTGAATGAAGGTGATCAAGTAAATATAGGAGATCCGCTCGTAACCTTTGATTTGGAATTAATCCAGCGAAAAGCAGCAAGTACGATTACTCCAATTATTATTACAAATGAAGACAAAGTGGAGAACCTGGAAATAACCGGTGAAGCAAATGTAATAGCAGGAGAGAGCCCGATTTTGCATGTAAGTGTAAAAAAAGAAATGAAAGAAGAACGTTCAACTCTTATGAAAAAGGGAACACGGTATAGTGATGAGGCAAAAGCAATTGTTTCAGCAGTTGGTGGATTAGACAATGTTGAAGCTGCCACACATTGCGTTACAAGACTTCGATTTGCTTTGGCGGATGACAAACAGGTTGATAAAGCTGCGCTTGAAAAGATGGATATTGTAAAAGGAACCTTCTCTGCAAATGGTCAGTTCCAGGTGATTATTGGACAAGGAACAGTGGACAAGGTATACCGAGCAATGGTCAATGAGACGGGAATAAACGAAGCATCGAAAGAAGATGTGAAAGCTGCTGGCGGCAAAAAGCAAAATGCATTACAGCGAGGAATTAAAGTTTTAGCAGATATCTTTATTCCGATTCTTCCAGCAATAATTACAGCAGGACTCTTAATGGGAATTAATAATATCTTAGCTAATCCTGGTATTTTTGGCAGGGGAGCACCATCCGTTATCGAGATGTATCCACAGTGGGATGGACTGGCGAGCATGATTAATATTATCGCCAATACCGCATTTACCTTCTTGCCTGCCTTGATTGGCTGGTCTGCAGTGAAGCGATTTGGCGGAAGTGAACTGTTAGGTGTTGTACTTGGTTTAATTATGGTTCATCCAGACTTATTAAACGCTTGGGCTTATGGGGAAGCACTTGATGCTGGTACAGTACCAACATGGAATTTATTTGGACTGGAAATTGAGGCGATTGGTTATCAGGGTCAAGTATTACCAGTATTATTTGCATCATGGGTATTAGCAAGGATAGAAATATTTATGAGAAAACGTGTTATTGATTCATTGCAATTATTAATCGTAGCTCCAGTTGCATTGCTCGTTACAGGCTTTTTAACCTTCATTATTATAGGACCAGTTACGTTTACAGTAGGCAGCTGGATTACAGACGGCTTGATCGCTATCTTTGAAGCAGCGCCAATTATTGGAGGACTCGTATATGGAGCAATTTATGGGCCATTGGTTATCACAGGAATGCATCATACCTTCTTAGCAGTAGATTTACAGCTGATTGGCAGTACAGAAACTACCTTCTTATGGCCGATTCTTGCACTATCAAATATCGCGCAAGGTGCTGCAGCATTTGCGATAATGGCAGTTGCGAAAGAGGAGAGATTAAAAGGACTTGCAGGTACGTCTGGAATTTCGGCTTGGTTAGGTATTACAGAGCCAGCCATGTTTGGGGTTAATTTGCAATATAAGTATCCTTTCTATGCAGCAATTATAGGATCAGCTATTGCTGGTGCCTTTATTACAATGCAAGATGTGCTTGCAACCTCCATTGGTGTCGGTGGAGTACCAGGGATTCTTTCCATAGTTCCATCAGGATGGATCTCATTTGGCATCGGAATGGCAATTGTAATTATTTTACCTTTTGTCATTACGTACGTTATTGCAAAACGCAAATTAAATACACATTAATTCAACTAGATTAGGAGTGAAAATATGAGTGAAACATGGTGGAAGAAGTCAGTCGTTTATCAAATCTATCCAAAAAGTTTTCACGATACAACAGGAAATGGAACAGGAGATATTCAAGGTATTATCTCGAAATTAGACTACCTGAAAAAGCTGGGTGTCGATGTTATTTGGTTAACACCGGTTTATAAATCACCACAAAATGATAATGGATATGATATTAGTGATTATTATTCCATTGAACCGAGCTATGGAACCATGGGAGATTTTGAAGAGCTGTTGCAAGAAACACACCGGCGTGACATGAAGCTGATAATGGATCTTGTTATTAATCACACATCAACTGAGCATGAATGGTTCCAAGAAGCAAAGAAATCAAAGGATAATCCATACCGTGACTTCTATATTTGGAAGGATCCGGTTGATGGGGAAGAGCCAAACAATTGGCAATCCAAATTTGGTGGCTCTGCATGGCAATATGATGAGCAAACAGAACAGTATTACTTGCATTTATTTGATCGCACACAAGCTGATTTGAATTGGGAAAATGAAAAGCTGCGTGAAAAGCTTTTTGATATGATGCGCTTTTGGGCGGAAAAAGGGATTGATGGATTCCGACTTGATGTCATTAATTTAATTTCAAAAGATCAAGCCTTTCCTAATGATGACATTGGGGATGGTCGCAGATTTTATACAGATGGACCCCGCATCCATGAATATTTAAATGAAATGAATCAGGAAGTATTCTCAAAATACAGTATGCTGACGGTCGGTGAAATGTCTTCAACATCACTTGAAGCATGTGTACTTTATACTCAGCCTGAGCGACAAGAGCTTTCGATGACATTTCAATTTCATCATTTGAAAGTGGATTATCGAAATGGAGAAAAGTGGACAAAGGCTCCATTTGATTTCTTAAAGCTGAAGAAAATCCTTTCTGATTGGCAGGTTGGGATGCACGAAGAAAACGGATGGAATGCTTTATTCTGGTGTAACCATGATCAGCCGCGTGCTGTATCGCGATTTGGTAATGATACAAAGCTGCACCGTGAATCAGCAAAAATGCTTGCCACCACACTTCATATGATGAAAGGTACACCATATATTTATCAAGGTGAGGAGATCGGGATGACAAATCCTAATTTCACTTCCATTGATCAATACCGTGATGTAGAGTCATTAAATGCTTACAAAACATTACGAGACAGTGGTAAATCAGAAGAGGGAACAATAGCGGTTTTACAGCAAAAATCACGTGACAATGGGCGCACACCAATGCAATGGTCTAATGAAAAGCATGCAGGCTTTACATCTGGAACACCATGGATCAATGTTGCAGCTAATTATCTTGAAATCAATGTTAGTCAAGCTTTAGAAGATAAAGATTCTATCTTTTATCACCATCAGCAGTTGATTCAATTGCGGAAGAAATATGATATTATTACGTATGGGGACTATCAACTGCTATTTGAAGATGATCCCAAAATATTTGCATATACAAGAAACTGGAATGGCGAAAAGCTGATCGTTATAAGTAATTTTTCTGAAGATCATGCAACAGTCGATTTACAGCTGGACAAGAAAATAGCAAATCCAGAAATTTTGTTATCCAATTACGCTGATTCACCACAATCGCTGGAACAATTAAGTTTAAGACCTTATGAATCGATTGTTTATCATGTATTAACAGATATGTAATAGAAATATTTTGGCTGTGAGAGAAGAATAGCGCTAAGATTCAGCGGGATAATGGAACTCCCGCTGGAATATATTTTCTTTATTATGCAACGTGATGAGGTTGGTTTAGGACATGCAAAAGAAGTATCTGACAATCTACGATGATTTAGTAAACAAAATACAAGCGAATACATGGCCTGTATCGACGCTGCTGCCTTCTGAAAATGAATTATCGATTCAATATGACACATCACGAGAAACTATCCGTAAGGCGCTGAACCTTTTATCGCAAAATGGTTACATTCAGAAGGTCCGGGGAAAGGGATCGGTTGTAATTGATATTCATAAGTTTTCTTTCCCTGTTTCTGGTATCGAAAGCTATACAGAACTAGCAGAAAAGCTACAGCTGAAAAGTAATACTGTCGTACATCAATTAGGATACCTGGAAGCAGATCATGAAATAGCTAAAATGCTGGCGTTGACTCCTGCTGAGCACACGTGGAATGTTGTGCGAGTAAGAGTGATTTCTGGGGAGAAAATTATTTTAGATAAAGATTATTTTACGGAACGCTATGTTCCACTGCTTTCCCTGGAGATATGTGAGAAGTCAATCTACCATCACATCGAGAATAATCTTGGACTGGAGATCGGTTTTGCGCAGAAAGAAATTGTTGTGGAGGAGCCGACAGAAGAGGATCGAAAATTACTGGACTTAGAAGGGTTCTCAAATATTGTCGTTATCAGAAGTCGTATTTATTTACAGGATGCTAATTTATTTCAATACACAGAGTCCAGGCATCGGCCTGACAAATTTCGCTTTGTTGACTTTGCAAGAAGAGTGAAGAATTAAGCAGCAGTTTATATTAGATTTGTTCGATAATACGTGGTAGTGCGTTTATCTGAAAAAAGCTGCTTCGTTTATTGGTGTAATTAAAAAATACCAGCCTTTATTAAAAGGCTGGTATTTTGTTTTATAAAGATGTGCGAATTAGTGGCAAAGTACAGCAGCGGAAGGACCCGCCCGATTTAATGATTTCGGAAAAAGGTGTTTCGATAATTTGAAAGCCCATTTCAGTCAATTTTTGATTCATGCGTTTATTTTCAGGCAAACTAATAATTTGCCTATTCCCAAGAGATAGTACATTAGGACCTAAGTGGAATTGTTCTTCTTCTGTCACCTCAATGAGTGTATACATTTCCTTTAATAGCAGATAAGCATCTGAGTCCATTGCTGGTGGATAGATTAATGCAGTTTGATCATCAATAATATTGAAAATACAATCTAAATGAAGAATATCCTTGCGTAATTTAATAGGAATTACTTCATGATTTGGCAGCTGGCTTTGCAAAACAGCTACTGCCTCTTTAGAAGTACGGTCACTGATCCCGGCCCAGACTTTGGAATGATCAATAATAACATCCCCGCCTTCAATGGATCCAGTTTTGAAAGGATAGTAAGCAACTTTATTTTGCTGAAGCCATTCTAATAATACGTCCTGCTCATTTTTGCGAATAGCTTCTTTCATGGAGGAAACAAAAAACGTATTTCCAATCGTAAAACCAATATCACGGGTGAACACTTGCTCATTCAAGTGCTCTAATTCGCTTAGTTCGATAACTTCAACACCAGCTTTCTCCAATTGACTGATGAAGTTAGCATGTTGTTTTATTGCTTTTGTTTGATCAATATTATCGTTTACATAGTATTCTTGAGTTTGATTGATCACTTCATTGATTTGCATATAGCGTGGAGAAACAGTAATTACCTTTTTCAATGGGTCATATTCATTATGACAGTTAACAGCATCCCTGTTCGTTGTGTCTATATTCATTTCATTCTCCCCCGATCATTAGTCGATCATTTCCCTCGTATATGTATGCATTAGATAATTGGATTGGTTCAGTAGCAGTTATTAAATGCTATTGTTTATTGAAATAATGCAGCTGTTCATTATTTGGATTTCTTACTTTTCTTTTCATTTGGGATATATTTTGTATAATACGCTGCAGTTAATAAGCAAATTATAGCTAATCCCCAAGCTGCAATACCACCCCAGTATATGTCAGACATAACCCCAATGAGAATAATAATCCCGCTTAAAGCAATGAAAATGGATGTAAGATATCGTTTCACACGCAACACCTCAGTAATTATATGTATGAATTGGGATTGTTAATATAGGAATTTCTTCTTATTACCAATATTATAGCAAAAGCTGAAATGAAATACACACGACTTACTTTCTGCGTACAAAAGAAAATTATACTTATGTTCGTCATCTTTTCTATAAGATTGATAAAAAGTGACATACGCAGTTACTTGTCTTCGTATAGGAAAGGAAAAAACAGTTATAAAAAATCCCATTCTATCGAATTTTGGATATTCTAATCACAATTTGTCATAACGATGGTAGAATAGAGAAAAACTCAGGTAAAGGAGATTTACATATGAAAAAGCGGAAAGCTATTTTGCCTGCGTTATTATTTATGATTGCTTTTATTTTATTTGGATGTGCGGATAAAATAGCTGTAATGGATAGTAAAGATAATGCAGTCAGAAGTTCAGCAGTTGCTTCTAAAGAATTACCGAGCTATAGTCAAGAAATTACAATCTCAGCGATTGGTGATATTCTTATCCATAGTCCCGTCTATATGGATGCAGAAAAAGAAGGAGGATATGATTTTCTTCCTATGTTTGAAAGGGTTAAAGATACATTAGAGGCTTCCACTATAACAGTAGCAAACCAAGAGACAATGATCGGTGGGGAAGAGCTTGGATTATCCTCATACCCTTCTTTTAATAGCCCTTTTGAAGTTGGCGAGGCATTGAAAGCCGTGGGCGTCAATGTTGTTACACTTGCAAATAACCATACACTAGATCGTGGTGAAGATGCGATCCAAAATGCAATCGAGCAATGGGAAACGATTGATATGATGTACACAGGTGCATATAAAAATCAGCTGGATCGCGAAAATCTGCGAATCTATGAAACTGAAGAAGACATTTCCATTGCGTTTCTCTCTTATACGTATGGAACAAATGGAATTCCTGTGCCAGAAGGAAAAGATTATTTAGTGAATTTGATTGATAGAGATCGTATTGCGAAAGAGGTAGAGCTAGCAAAGGAAGAAGCAGAAGTTGTTATATTAAGCCTCCATTTTGGAAATGAAAATGAGCGAATGCCGAATGAGGAGCAAAAGGAGCTCGTTCAGTTTGCAGCTGATCAAGGTGTTGATATTGTAATAGGACATCATCCGCATGTACTGCAGCCGATGGAGTGGGTAACAGGTAAAGATGGTCATGAAACGTTTGTAATGTATTCATTAGGAAATTTCCTTTCGAATCAGCAAGATTTGTATCAGCGAATTGGAGGTATATTAACCCTTTCCATTAAGAAAACAGTTAAAGGTGATGAGGAAGAGCTGGAAGTTCATTCACCGAAGTTCATGCCAACCTATGTCACATTTAATGAGGATTTTACAGATTATGAAGTAAAACCGATGTACACTCTGACAAGCGGTGAGCTTCAAGGAGCAAATGAACACTATAAGGAAATAAAAGCGCATCTGTCACAATGGATGCCAGAGCTGGAGTTTATGGAACCATAGTGAAAGAATCTGGATATAACTAAAGTGTTTCAGGTTTTTCCCATATTAAAACACTATTTTCCAGTCTTTTTCAGATATAGATTTATCTATATCTTACAGATGTTTTTTGGTATGATAAACATTGCAGTTCTTATAGATTGTACATAAAGGAGATCGTTAACTAATGGAGTGGAGAAATATATATCGCGGTCTGTTAATGGGAGCTACAGACTTGGTTCCTGGTATTAGTGGTGGAACGATTGCCGTATTATTAGGAATATACGATAGATTGATTGCCGCAATCAGCGGCCTATTCAGCAAGGAATGGAAAAAACATCTTAGTTTTTTAATTCCCCTAGGTATGGGAATAGTAATTGCCATCTTTTTGCTGGCAAGTTTGATTGAATGGCTGTTTGAGCATTATCCGGGACCAACACAGTTCTTTTTTCTAGGCTTAATTCTTGGTGTGCTTCCGTATTTATTTTATAAAGCGGAAGCTAAGCGGAAATTTAAATCGAATCATTATGTGGTGTTGGGGATTGGGGTAATTATTGTTGCGATGATGGCTTTTCTAAATCCGAATGAAGGAGCAGTAATTGAAAATGTTACAGCCTCTACTTATATCTTGCTTTTCTTTTCCGGGTTTATCGGAAGCAGTGCGATGATTATTCCGGGTATTAGCGGGTCGTTTATGCTATTGCTTATTGGCGTGTACGCCACTATCATTTCAGCAATTAGTAATCTTTATTTCGACATTATTATCGTTACTGGATTAGGGATTGCGGTAGGATTTATTGTGATGAGCAAGGTCGTAGCATTTTTCCTGAATCATTATTATACCGGTACGTTTGCTGCAATTATTGGATTGGTTATAGGCTCAAGCTTTGCTGTCTTCCCTGGATGGCCAGAGAGTGCGGAAATGCTATTCGTTAGTGCGGCAACTTTTATAGCAGGTCTTCTCGCTGCTATTATGCTTGGCAGGATCGAGTACAAGTAACGTGAAATAGAAACGAAAGAAGGGTATAATCATTGTTAAAAGAAAAAAGGAGTGAGTAATGATGGAAGCTATTCAAACGGTTGAGCAGTTTAATGAAGTAATTCAAAGTGATGAACCAGTAATTGTTAAATTTTATGCAGACTGGTGTCCTGATTGTAAAGTGCTGAACATGTTTATTGGAGACGTTATTAAAGAATTTAATAACTATAAATGGTATGAAGTGAACAGCGATGAAGTAGAAGGCGTAGCGGAGAAGCATCAAGTAATGGGGATACCCAGTATTTTGATTTTCCAAAATGGGGAGAAGCTTGCCCATCAGCATAGTGCTTATACAAAGTCGCCTGAGTCTGTATCAGAATTTTTACAGCAGCAATTAGGCTAATGAAAATACCCGATCACTACGATCGGGTATTTTTTGTATGGTTTTTTATGGATTGATTTAATTTAAGCAAAGGTAAATGTTAACCGTTCATTTTGTTTTATGAGTAATGAAGCATTTGCTAAATTTATTACTCCATTTTTCTCGTATAGCGAAAATTCATAAATATCATAGGGAGTCATAACGGTATCAAGCTTTTGTTCATTGATTAAATCACTGTCACGAGGCACATTTTTTCCAGCATCCCATTCGATTAAAAAAGGGAGAGGTGTAACTTGCGAGATAGGAAATAGCATGCGCCATTTTAATGTAGAACCATCAGGCTTTTTTCTGCTGCCGGGAACTGGACCGGTATAGCTTATATCTTCAGCATCAAAATACGCTAGGTATTCATCCATTTGATTGGTGCGAAGAGCGTATTGAATTGGCGCCTCCACATGGACAGCCAAAGCTTCGACAAGTTGCTGAATCAGCAGATTTCCAGATTTTCTCGCTAAGGCTTCATCAAAAATACCAAGCCATTCGATATAACAATCATTTTTAAAATAGGCCAGGTAATTATGCGTTCCCCAATTGTGATGCTTTCCTCCCTGGATAACTTTAACTCCATATTTTTTTGCGAATTGCTGTGCTGTATTTTCTGGGGTGTTTGTAGCGATAATGAGATGATCAAATGCTAACATAGTGAAAGCTCCTTTCTAGAAGATTATCGATATCGATAAAGAAGACTATTCGTAAAATCAATGATACATATAGTATAATGATAACAAATAAAATTACAAAATTTAAAAAGTATAAGAAGCAAAAATGAAAGCTGGTGGCAAATTTGAGTGAAACAAAAATACTGATTGTGGAGGACGAGCAGAAAATTAGCCGTGTTCTGCAACTGGAACTGGAATATGAAAACTATCAAACTGAAATTGCTGCAAATGGGAAAGAGGCACTTCGATTAATGGAAGAAAAAGCATGGGATCTTGTATTATTAGATATTATGATTCCAGAATTAAGTGGGTTAGAGGTGCTTCGAAGAGCAAGAAGAAAAGATGAAACGACCCCCATTATCTTATTGACAGCAAGGGATGAGGTCCACGATAAAGTGAGTGGATTAGACCTTGGTGCTAATGATTATATTACGAAGCCATTCCAAATTGAGGAATTGCTTGCGCGCATCCGAGTGCATTTAAGAAAGCCAGTTCAAAAAGACGCTACTGGTGAGCTGTTATCGGTTGGAGATCTAGCTGTAAACTTGAATGGTCATGAAGTTAAACGAGCGGGTAAATTAATTGAACTAACACCTCGTGAATTCGATTTGCTTGTCTGCTTGCTGAAAAATAAAAATATCGTATTAACGAGAGAACAGTTGATTGAGCAAGTATGGGGATTTGACTATTTTGGCGATACGAATGTAGTAGATGTATATATACGTTATTTAAGACAAAAGATTGATAAAGGCTATGATGAAGCGTATATTCTCACTGTTAGAGGTGTCGGATATACGATAAAGGATAATGAAACATGAAATTACGGACAAAAATACAGCTTTTCTCAAGCTTGTTTATACTTGTTCTTGTCTTACTGGTAAATACATCGATTTACTTTTTGTTTTATAAAATAGCAGCAGATAGCGAGCTTGAGCAAATAGTCGTTCAAATGGATGCACTTACCGAAGCATTAGCGGATAATCCGGATATATCCAATGAGGAAGCGAAGGATATGATCAAAGCTTACCTTCCCACAAATGGGATGATTAGAGTAATCGATGAGAATGAGAAACAGATTATTTTACAACACAAAGACAGATCATATGAAACTTTGCCGTGGAAGTATGTGACAGCAGAAGAGAAAACAATTGACTCCCAAATTAATGGTCCAGATATCGCTATTATTACAAGACCAGTTATATGGAATAACGGAGAGATTGTGACCGTACAGCTATCCAACCACCTCAATTATTTGGAAGAAACGATGAAGACGCTATTCTATGTACTCATCGTAGCAGGTGCGATTATGCTGATACCTTCTATCATAGCAGGCACACTATTAGGGCGATTTTTATTAAATCCGATTCAGAAATTAATCCAAACCATGAAAGATAATACGAAGCATGCCAAGTGGCAAAAAATCAATTTAGACAACCGTTCCAAGGATGAACTATACGAGATGGAAAAGACGTTCAATGAGATGATTGATTATTTAAGAGATAACTTTGAGAAACAGGAAATCTTTGTTTCGAATGCCTCACATGAATTGAAGACACCAATTCAGATTGTTAAAAGCTATGCACAGCTGTTAGAACGGCGTGGCAGAGAAAATCCAGAGCTGCTGCAGGAGTCAATTGAAGCAATTGATTCTGAAGCAGATCGAATGAAAAAGCTTGTGGAACAGCTTTTATCGCTTGCTAAAAATCGCCAAGCACAAGAAATGAACCGTGTTGATCTAGGAGAGCTTACCGAGGAAACGGTAGCAACATTCGAGAAGGCTTATACACGTAAAATTAATTTTCAGCAAAATGCAGCCGACTTAATGGTTTATGGTAACCGGGATCAGCTGGAACAGGTTATTTATATACTCATCGAAAATGCAATAAAATACAGTAACGATAAAATAAATGTCAGTGCTTCAAAATTAAATGATGATGTGATTATCCAAGTAAAGGATTATGGTCAAGGGATAGATGAGGATGAGCAAAAGCGGATATTTGACCGGTTCTACCGGGTCGATAAGGCAAGGAGCAGGGAAACGGGTGGCACTGGTCTCGGTTTAGCGATTGCGAAGGTAATTACAGAAGAACATCATGGAGAAATTTCTGTATCCAGTAAAATTGGAGAAGGTTCGACCTTTACGCTCTCTTTGCCGTATATGGAGTAGCTTAGTTAAATCTCATCACTCCATAATATTGAAATTGATAATGTAACGAGAAGGAGAAGTGAATTTGTGAAGAAAAAGCTAATTATTGCTGGAGCATGTCTAGTTGGAGTACTTGCTTTAGGATTTGGAATTTATCAATCTGGGGCATCATCCTCCGAGCCGGAATTGTCGAAGGAACAAGTTGAAAAACTTGTTCAAGAGCAATATCCAGGAACAATAACAACAACTGATCTAGAAAAGAATGAAGCCGGTGCAATTTATAAAGTGGGAATTGAAAATAAAGACAGCAACTATACTGTTACACTAGATGGGGATACTGGTGAAGTGATTGACTTAGAAATACGAGGTGAAGCAGCAACTGAAAACAGCGAACAATCCAATAATAATCAAGCAGAAGAGAACGATTCAAATAAAGAACCTAACACGGATGAACCTGAACAAACGGAAGAGAATAAGGAAAACGATGCATCCAATGCAATGCTAACTCAAGATGCAGCTAAAGAAATTGCGCTTAAAGAATTTGCTGGAACCGTCGTAGATCTAGAGTTAGATGAGGATGATGGAAGAAAAATTTATGAAATAGAAATCGAGAACGGTGACGATGAGGCAACGGTTGAAATCGATGCCTACACAGGGGAAATTTTAGTCTTAGACATTGATATTGATGATTAGACGACTGGCAGCAATTGAAAGCTGCCAGTCTTTTTTAGTAGGAACATCCTCTGATAAAAACTTTATTTTTTCTCATCAAATTCTAATCTTATTCACAGCCCACTTTCATTCCACCTGTTTAAGATAAAGGTAACAAGAAAACAAGGAGGAATTACAAATGAAAAAGAAATTAGGTATTGCAATTGGTACTGTTACAGCGGCAGCAGTTATCGGGATGGGTGTTTACCATTCAGATGCAGCACAAGCAAACCCAACGCTATCTTCAGAAGAAATCAGTGATTTGATTCAAAATCAATATCCAGGAACGGTAACAGAGTTGGAAGTTGATAAGAAAGGTAATAAAGCTGTATATGAAGTTGAGATTCAAAGTGATGGTGTAGAATATGAATTGAAATTAGACGGCGATACAGGTGAAGTTTTAAACGAGAAGCAAAAAGAGACAAATGTTAACAAAAAGAATGAAAGTGAAAGTACAGCAGTACAGGATAAATCCGTTGAGAATTTAATTGGAGATCAACAAGCAAGAGAAATTGCATTGAAAGAATTCGATGGAACAATCAAAGAGTTTGAGCTAGATGAGGATGACGGACGTTTCGTATATGAAATGGAAATAAGAAATGGCGACAAAGAGGCTGAATTTGAAATTGATGCATTAACCGGAGAGATTTTAGAAATGGAAATTGATACAGAGGATGATTGATAAAGCAGGTCTAAAAAAGGGGGGAGAGTGCAATGAGGAAAAAGCTTACTATTCTGCTAAGTGCGATTATCACGGTTACAATCCTGGGGCTTGGCATTTCGCATTCACTTATTGTAAAAGCTGAGCCTAACCTTACCAGAAAAGATGTTATGACACAGGTGGAAGGTCAATACCCAGGAAAAATTACAGAAGTAGGCTTGGATGACGAATCAAAAAGTCCAGTTTATGAAGTAAAGCTAGAAATAGATAGTCAGAAATATGATCTGTTAATTGATGGTAATACGGGAGAGGTATTGGATTTAACTGAAAAGTCGGAGGCAAATAAGCAAGAGGCTGATAGGGATGTTAAATCAACCGCAAATAAGCAGAAAAAGCAAGATAAAAATGAAATTACTATAAAAGAAAAAGAAAAACAATCGGTAAATCAACAGAACAGCGACACGGGCGAAGATTCAAAACCAGATTCCGAAAAAGCAGTTGTAAAGTCAACTGATGCAACTAATGAATCTGAGCCTGAATCAAAGCAACAGCAGGGAAAAAAAGCAGTAATTGGAATGGATAAAGCACGGAGTATTGCCTTAGCTGAGTTTTCAGGAACGATAGAAGGAATTGAACTGGACGATGATGATGATCGTCTTATCTATGAGATTGAAATAGAAGATGGGGAAAATGAAGCAGAGATAGAGATCGATGCCTATACAGGAGAAATTCTATTCATGGACTTGGAAATTGATGATTGATGCAAAACGCCTGTCTTAGCACAGGTGCTTTGCATTGGATTGTACAAGCTAAAAATAACACCATTCCATGCCGAAATAGCATCATCCCCGCGTGAAATAGCACCAAATCGATGAAAAATAACACCATCCCCTTCCGAAATAGCACTATCACTGCGAAAAACAGCACCATCCCCAACCGAAATAGCACCAAACGGTGAATGATAAGCACTACCCCTATACACTCCATTTTCCTTAAGAGAGTAGTTAGTTATACAAGCACACGAAAGTTATCCTTCACGTTTGCTTTAACGGTTTTATGCTTTTCAAAATACGCTCGGATCAACTCGACGGTATCCTTTTGGATTTCTTGAATGATGGGTTTATTTTTAAGCATGTCGTAATTACCACCACCAGAAGCACGGTAATTATTTAATACAACTTGATACGTTCTATGGTAATCCAGTGGTTCACCGTGATAAGTAATAGCAGTTACACGTGACCCGACTGGATTAGAGGCGTGGATAGTGTATTCTATGCCCTCCCACATATCATAGTTGTAATGCTGTGGCTTCGGAGCAATATAGCTTGGATTAACGACTAGCTTATTGTTAACTACGGTGAAGTATTCTGCGCTTTTTTCCAATGCGGCTTTAATCGCTTCTCCAGTTAATTCAAGAACGGCAAGTGTATTCGGATACATATAGTTTGATACGATATCTCGCATTGTAACAACAGAGCCAAACCCGGTAGATGCATTATTAAGAAGTGACGTAACCGAAATATCAACACCACTTTCTACGATTTGTACATTCTGGATAAATTGGATAAATGGATGCTTTTTAACACGCGCTTCAAATGGAGACTTGATTGTCATATCCCCTTCAATAAATCCAATCGGCTGATCGAGCCACTGCTGTGTTGATGATTCCATATCCAGCATATAATCGATTATTTCTTTGTCTGATTCTGTATTTTCAAATGTATGAAGTGCACCTCGCTTTTCAGTAATATCCCATTCTCCATTCTTTTTTTCTAGGGCGAGGTGAACTTTCCCATAGGCTTGTCCATTTTTTCCTGGCTGGAGAATAAGTACATCATGAAGCGTATCATGAAGCTGGCGATGCTGATGCCCAGTTAAGAGAACATCAATCCCTTTAATTTGCTCGCACATTTGGTAAGCTTGATTTTCACCTGTGAAAGGCTCTGTTGGCTCACCCGTTTCAAGATCTCGTTCAAATCCTCCATGGTAAGAAGCGATGAGTACATCTGGTTTTTCAATTTCTCGAATCTTTTTAACCCAGCTTTGTAATGTGGTAAATGCATCCTCAAATTGAAGCCCGCGAATATGTGCAGGAGCTTCCCAGTTTGGGATATAATGTGTTGTTACACCAACAATTGCAACTTTAATGCCATCTTTCATGTTTTTTATAATGTATGGTGGACCAAACTGTGTTTCTCCTGTACTTTTATTTAAAATGTTTGCGGAAAGCCATGGAAAACTAGATTGATTGACTGCGTCTGTCAGTATTTTCTCACCAAAATTAAATTCATGGTTACCAATCACAGAAGCATCAATACCAATTCGATTCATAATTCCAATCATCGGATTTTCCTTATGGTGATGTTCTTTTACATGATGGGTCATTAAAGGTGTGCCCTGAATAAGATCACCATTATCAATTACGATTAAGTTTTCTTCTTGCTGGCGAATTTGTTTCACAATGGCAGCATATTTAGCTAGACCAATTGGAGCTTCCTCGTTTGTTCCGTATAAAATTGGCATTGCGTTTCCGTGAATATCACTTGTGTAGAGCAACGTGATTGATGATTGCGTATGCAAAATAAAACATCCTTCCTACAGTAAAGATGTCCCAAAGGAACCCTTAGGGACATCATGATAATTATAACGTGTTAAACAATTTTACGTCTAATTTTGGCTGAAACAAAGTCGATGATTGTTACGACGATAATAATTGCAAGTAAAATGGTTCCCATCTCATTCCAGTTTCGATTGCTGGATGCAAAGATAATCATGGTACCAATACCACCCGCACCAACGATACCGAGAATTGATGAGGCACGAATGTCTACCTCGAATCGATAGATTGCATAGGATATGAACTCTGGTGTAATCTGCGGAAGCACGCCATAAAATAGAATCTGCAGCTTGTTTGCACCACTTGCTTCCATTGCCTCAACAACATTCATATCAATGGATTCAATAATTTCAGAGAACATCTTTCCAAGCATCCCGGTTGAGCCGATTGCAATGGCGAGAACCCCTGCAAATGCATTTGGTCCTACTGCTACAACAAATAGAATGGCTAAGATAATATCGGGAAATGCACGTACTGCAGATAATATCCATTTTCCAATCGTTGAAGCAATCACTCCGCCCATCATATTCCGTGCTGCTAAAAATGCCAATGGAACAGCAATAACAGCTGCCATTAAGGAACCAGCAAATGCAATCAATACGGTTTCAAGCATACTCATTGCTACATCGCCAGTAGCAGACCAATCAGGACTGAATAACCTTGGGATCACTCGGGAGAAATTATTTGCAGCTCGTTCAATTGCTCTTCCCCATTCAATATCAATACTGGCAAATGTCCATACATACATAGCGATGACTAGAATCGTGATACCAATAATCCGAACCTTTTTAAAGACGGAGTTTTTTGGTTTTGGAGGTAAGGAATAATGTTTCATTATAACAATGCCTCCCTTATTTTCGTACTAATATATTCAATAACGATAACGACGACAAAAATAAGAATAATAATCATCATCGCATTTGGGTAATTGTAGAAGCCCAGCTGCTGGTTTAAAATTAAACCAATTCCGCCTGCGCCCACCAATCCCAATACAACGGAGGCACGAATATTAATTTCAAATACATACAGAACCAGTGACGTATACTGTGGCAGCACTTGCGGAATTAAAGCATACCAAATAACTTGAAATACATTCCCGCCAGATGCTCGCATTGCTTCCAATGGATTCATGTCGACCGATTCAATCGTTTCACTAATTAACTTAGCTAAAATACCTAATGAAAAAATAATAAGAGCTAAAATACCAGGGAATAATCCAATTCCAAATAGACCAACAAAGATAACTGCTAAAACTAAATCAGGTATTGTACGCAATATGTTTAAAAATGTACGTGTAACATAATATAATGGCTTAAATGTTGTTACATTTTGTGCTGCTAATAGAGCGAGCGGAACTGTAAGTATGGCAGCGATTGTTGTAGCAATTATTGCCATTTGAATTGTTTCTACCATTGGTCCCCAAATAGCTGAAATGACGGCTGTATTTGGAGGAAAGAACTTCTCCACAACTTGAAATACATTACGAAATGCACCGCTAAATCCACCGACCATTTGCTGCTGTGTCCAAGACATACTAAACAAATAGAAACCAAGCACAATGAAAAAGATAAGCGTTACTTGCATTTTTGTTTTTGCTGGATAGATGGACGGTATTTTTTTACTAGTTACTGAATTGTTTTCGTTTGTCACGATTCGCCCGCCCCCCCACGCAAGTCATCCTCACGTATCGAACGCCCGTAAATTTCTTCAAATGTGCTTTCTGAAACCTCAGAAACAGGTCCATCAAACACGACCTCTCCAGCCCGCATTCCAATAATGCGATCAGCATATTCCATTGCCATATCAATAAAATGGAGGTTAACGATGGTTGTAATATTATCCTCTTTGTTGATTTTCTTTAAATAGGTCATGACTTGATGGGAAGTTGGTGGATCAAGTGATGCTACAGGCTCGTCTGCTAAAATGTACTTTGGCTGTTGGGTAAGTACTCTGGCAATGCTGACACGCTGTTGTTGGCCACCGCTTAACTCATCTGCACGACTGTAAATTTTCTCCGCGATATTTACACGCTGAAGGCTTTCGTATGCTAATCCAACATCTTCTTTTTTATACAAATTAAAAATGGATCGCAATGTACCTGTATGCCCAAGACGGCCTGCTAACACATTTTTAAGCACATTTGAACGCTTTACTAAATTGTAATTTTGGAAAATCATTCCTGTTTTTGTGCGGAGTTTTCTCATATCAGAACCACGATATTTCAGAATGTCCTCGTTATCAACGAGAAGAGAACCGGAAGTTGGTGTAACTAAACGGTTAATACTGCGGATAAAAGTGGATTTTCCAGCGCCGGATAACCCTACAATAACAACAAATTCGCCGTCGTTAATAGTAACGTTAATCTTTTTTAATCCTTCTGTGCCGTTTGGGTACACAAGGCTAACGTCTTTAAATTCGATCATCGTATGTATTTCCCCCAATATAATTAAAGTGAAGCTTGATTTCATATACAAGCTTATTGCCAGTATACTAGATTTTAAAATAAAAGTATTAAGAAATGTGGAAAAAAGGAGAGTTGTCCACTCTCCTTTAAACAAATTATTCTTAAAGCTCGATATTATCTTTGAACTTTTGGTACGTATCTTTTACAACTTGATATTCTTCGTCTGTTGCTTCGTCGATTTCATCCCAGTTATATACTTCATTCATAATTTCAATCATTTCTGGGTCCTCGTTAAAGGATAAGAAGGTATCTTTAATTTTCTGAACAAATTCTGGGTCTAACTCTTTAGTCACGGAAATCGTATCATTTGGAATTTCCTCTGTATAGCCAAGAACTTTAAGATCATCCATTACAGTTGGATATTCTTCTTCAAGCTCTGTACGTACATCATCAAAGGTAGTTGCAACATCTGCGTCCCCTTCTAGCACTGCAATTGCCGCATTATCATGTCCGCCGCTTTGAACGGTGCCGCTGAAGAAATCACTTTCTAATTCAGCTGCGGTATCATAGCCGAATTCTTCCATTAATTGATTTGCTGGGAACAGGTATCCAGATGTGGATCCTTGGTCAGCATATGCCCAGACTTTTCCTTCTAAATCCTTAAGACTTTCAATGCCCGAATCTTTATGGACTACATATTGTGCTTTATACGTGCCTGATCCATAGCGAATAGATTTTAAAATAACTTCAACATCATATTGCTCGTTAGCTAAAACATAACCGAATGCAGGAATAAAACCGATATGTACCTGGTTTGCTCCCATTGCTTCAACTAAAGCATTATAGTTCGTCATCACTTCACCTTTGACTTCGATCCCTAACTCTTCACCTAAACGCTCTGCTAATGGTTCAATGGTATTAGCAATTGTATCCGAATCCTGGGATGGAACAAATCCCATTACCAAAGTATCTGGAATCATGCCTTCTCCGCTTGCTGAATCATCACCATTGCTGCCTGATTCTGTATCTGTATTTGAATCATTTGAGCTTCCGCAAGCTGCCAGAACTAATGCTAATGCAAGAACAAGCAACAAGCTATAAAGTTTTTTCATGTAGACCCTCCTATGTATCGTAAAAATTTTGTTACATTTCTATTAAATAATAATCTAATATAAAAAGCTAGTCAGAATTTGGAATTTTACACATTATTTACAAATCTTTAGACCTATATTGTCAAAATATTAATTCATATAAGCATGTGAATTAATATGGAAAGTTCAGATTTTTATTATTTATTTTGAAACATTAATTGATTAAAGTTCGTATGAATAGAGCCGATAAGAAATAGAGGCTTTAATCAAATGAAAAAGCTAGATGCAGGCATGCACTTAGAGAAGATAATTAATATAATGAGAGAAGGGAATATTTTGACTGAGGAAACATTAATTGCAAAGAAACAAGATTCATCACTGAAGCTTTTTGTTGTGTTGGCAAAGGCTTATCGAGCTATTATGGAACAAGCCGAAATGGATATTAAATCAAAAGGATTGAACTTAACAGATTTTGCAGTATTAGAGCTGCTTTTTCATCGCGGAAAACAGCCGCTCCAAAAAATAGGCGATAAGATTCTAATGACAAGCGGCAGTATAACATATATCGTCAATAAGCTTGAAAAAAAAGGATATCTTATTCGTGAAGCCAGTCCCGATGATGGACGTGTCACATATGCAAGGATAAGCAATCAAGGAAGAGAATTATTAAGCACGATCTTCCCAACACATTGGGATAACATAAAAATGATTATGAATGGTTTAAGCGATGAAGAAAAAGAGACTGCAATTGAACTATTAAAGAAGCTGGGAACGACGATTAAAAAAATTTGATACTGGATTTGTCCAATGAATCTCATTTAGTCATTTGATTAGGGGATTCTTTTTTTGTTTTAAATACAGGCTATCAAATGTAATTACTGTATGCAGACAGAAGGTTTGGTGAGATACTTAATTTTTTTAAGCAAATGAATGTTAATTTTCTCAAATTATTTGGTTTACGGATTTCTTCGATAGGGTATAAACAAGTATGATAAATACTTGTTTTAGGTAAATACTTCGGGAGGAGTCATCAATGCATTATTCAGAAGTTACGGTATATGTTAGTGATAATAGTTTAAAGTGCAATCAGGTCTTATCATTATTAGATAAATATAATATTTCCTATAAAAAGAAAAATGTAACAGCAAATCAATCGTTTATGGAAGAGCTGCAAGAATTAAATATTTACGGTACTCCAGCTACATTTATCGATGAAAATGAACCGATCCTCGGATATCAGAAAAGTAAAATCAAATGGGCGTTGGGTATTAAAGATGATGACCCAGAATCTGAATCCAAAATCAAATGGTTTTAGGGAAGAGCTGGTCATGCCATCTACACACTTTTTAACAATGGAGCATAATTTATTGTAAATAGAAAATCAAAAAAGAGGTGTGTACGGATGCGTTATCGACCTTATAATCAACCACAATATTCTCCTCCAGTTAATCATAATCTATACCCATATCACACATCCTATTCGCATCAGAACTGGAATGGAGCGGAATTGCATCAAACTCCTTATGACCTTTTTGCAAAACCTGAATTGCCGAGTCAATGGTCTAACCAAGACCACGCAAATATGGATTTTGCAGAATCTGCAAGTAATCCGAATTTAAATCCAAATGGGAATCCCGGGGATCCAGAGCCCAATTTTAATCCCAATATGAACGCTAATCAAGGACAGCAGGCAGCTGGTCCAATGTCCTATTTTCAAAATGGAAATGGGCAGCTTGATTTTGACAAAATTATATCTACTGTTGGGCAAATTGCGAGTACGTATCATCAGGTTTCCCCAATTGTTCAGCAATTCAGCTCTTTAATCAAGAATATTAGATAAGTGGGTTTTTATGGAGCAGCAGGAAATGAAATCTGAGCAAGAAGTAAGTAAAACCAAATAGAATATGTAAAAATAGCAGAAGCTATAAATAAGAGTGGAGGAGTGAGCAAAGGAGAGCAGCGTATGATTGGATGTTTAGTAATACACGGATATACTGGGGGTCCTTATGAAGTTGATCCCTTGGCTGATTTTTTAAAAGATAATACAGATTGGCATATTGAGGTTCCAACATTACCAGGTCATGGAAAAGAACTGCACTTAGAAGATGTTTCCTATAAAAAATGGATAGCGGCTGCGGAAAGAGAGTTGGAGAAACTGCAAAGTAAGTATGAAGAAATTTATGTAATTGGTTTTTCCATGGGGGGGATGATTGCAGCTTACTTGGCAGCTAAATATAAAATCGACAAGCTCGTACTGTTAGCAACATCTGGCAAATATCTGAACTTCATACAAATCGGATTAGACATAGGAGAAGTAATTGTTGATGGAGTTAAAGGAACTCTTGGGGAAAACAAACTTTATCAGCATTACAAGAAAAAAATAGGCACGGTTCCTATTAAAGCCAATCTTGAATTTATGAAGCTTGTTCGATTTACACGCCGCTATTTAGGTAAGATTGATTCCCCAGTACTTATTGCGCATGGACAGCAGGACGGAATGGTGCCTTATAAAACAGGTTATTATTTGGATAAAGAAATTCACTCGGAAGAAAAGGAAGTTGTGTTTTTTGAACGCTCCAGGCATTTGATTTGTCTTGGTGATGATAAGGATACGCTAAATGGGATGGTTTATGACTTTCTGGTTGAAAAGACAAATTAAAGGCCTGCTCTCTAATATTTGAGAGCGGGTCTTTTATTAATTCCGATCTTTAAAAAAGGCAATTACCAGTGCACCTTCTCCACCGTATGTTGAAATTAACGGTCCGGTTTCTGTTAAAAGGGCATCCTTGAAATTATATTTGCTGCGTATGTCTGCTAATACTTTTGTAGCTCGTTCGATGTCATTGCAATGTGTCATTGCAATAATCTTGTCTTCTACATGCTTTGTATATTCTCCGATTTGATCAACAAATCGCCGGATTGATTTCTTATCGCCGCGAATTTTATCGGTTACTTCAATCGAACCTTCACTGCTTCCGCGCATTAGTAATTTAATGTTCAATGTCTTTGCAATTTTCCCCTTTACTTTATCGAGACGACCGCCTAACACAAGGTTTTCCAGTGTTTTTAAAATAAATAAAGTTGTCGTTTGCTCGACACGTTCATGAAGATGCTCTATTAGTTGTTCATAAGAGTAGCCCTCGTTTAATTTAACCTTTGCTGCATGAAGTAAAAGGGCAATACCACAAGAAGCAGTTTTAGTATTGATTACTTCTATTCTTCTTTCCGGCTCCTCTTCAAGAAGCATTTTCCTTCCAAGCAAAGCATGATCGTACGTACTGCTAAGTTCCTTAGAGAGACTTAGCATAATAATTGGCTTCGCCCGATCCACTGCTTTATATGCTTCATAAAAGTCGTGAGGGCTTGGAGCGGCAGAGCGGGGAAGTTCATTTAACGTTTTAATCTTTTGGTAGTAGCCTGCTATATCTAATGTTATCCCGCTTTTATAGTGGCCATCACTAAAGTGCAAGTACAATGGAACAACTTTAATATTTAAAGATTCGTTTAAGCGCCCGGGAATATCAGCACCGCCATCTATCATTAGTTGAATTGTCATAAACTCACTCGCTTTATCATTAATAAATTTTAGTATATCAGCATTTCAAGGAATAGTTATAATTGAATTTCGAATTCTAATCAACATTTCCACTATTTTTATTGCTTTGATTGCTTTTCATTGCTATCGTAACCTTTGTTTTTCTGGATGTGCTTACGATAAATAGGAATAATCCTACTAAAACAATAGTGCCACCAAGAAATTGTGACCATGTAATTGTCTCATTTAAGATTAGATATGCAAGAATAGTCGCACCAATAGGTTCAAGCACAATTCCCATCGAAATGGTAGACGTACTTACCCATTTTAAAGCCCAATTGAATAAGCTATGCCCAAGAAATGTTGGGATAATTGCTAGAGCAATGAATGCCCACCAGTGTTCTTGAGGATAACCAAAGAAGGAATTACCAAGTACGATATTATACAATATCAAGGTGATGGAGCTAACGGCATAAACAATAAAGGTATAGGGGATTAGTGACAGATGCTGTCTTGAACTTTGTCCAAATAGAAAATAGACAGTTACTGCAATTGCGCCTAAGAGTGCAAGGATATCTCCAAACAGTGCCATACCGCCTATTTGAAAATCTCCCCATCCAATAATGAAACTGCCAAAGATAGCGATAATCATGCTTATGACCGCACCATAGGAAAATCTTTCTTGGAAAAGTAAAAAGGTACCAATAAATGCGAAAAGCGGCTGCATTGTTACAAGAACAACTGAGCTTGCTACAGAAGTATAATTCAGCGATTCAAACCAAAGAATAAAATGGAGCGCTAAAAATATTCCCGCTAAAATGGAAAAGAACCAGTTTTTCTTAGATATAAACCGAAATTCATGTCTATATTTCAATAAAACAATTGGTAGCATAATCAGTACAGCAAACAGTAATCTATAATTTGCGATAATACCAGCAGGAGCGCTATTTGCAAGCTTTACGAAAACAGCTGACGTAGAGACAGCCAGTACGCCGATAGCAACTGCTGCATATGGATTGAATGGAGGAAGTCGCATCATAAACATCCTTTGTAATTTCATTTGGTCAATCTTTTTGAGTTGATCTTTTAGTTTTTATTTAAAAAGGCTATATGTTAATTGAACCATTTATAGGTAAGCAAGGAAAACACAGAATGCGTCATTACTTCATTCTATATCACAAAATATCCCATTTTATATAAACAGCTGAATTTTAACATTGTACGAAATAAAGCCGTATAGTTAATTTTAACATGTCGAATGGAAAAAATCATTTGGTGCGAAGTAGATATAAATGCATCATATGTGGTATGATAGTTGAAGCATTAGTTTCGAGGCCTCTTACCATGTTAGGTGAAGCCTTTTTTGTACTTTAATATGAATAAAATATAATGATACGAGTTCAGGTCTTATATTCCCTATAAATAGCTGGTATAGTTTTTTACTTGCGATTCAGCATCCGCTTTTCATTCTTGTACGCAGACCAGAATGAAAATGTGATGATTGTTACGTCAGAAATGATTTATCTGCATGTCAGGCGGGAAGATTATTTAAAGAATAAAGTATGAGAAAAATTCAGGGCCTCTTTTGCGAATAAATTTTCACAAAAAAAGGAGTCGACTATTAGGTGACAAAATTTAATGAACTAGGTGTATCAGCCTCAATTATGAAAGCATTGGAAAAAATGGGGTTTGAGGAAGCTACACCAATTCAAGCAGAGACAATTCCGTTTGCATTGGAAGGTAACGATGTAATCGGACAAGCACAGACAGGTACAGGTAAAACAGCTGCATTCGGTATTCCAATGATTGATAAAATTGATTCAAAACTAAGAAAGGTTCAAGCTTTGGTTGTTGCACCAACAAGAGAGCTTGCTATTCAAGTTGCAGAAGAATTAAATCGTTTAGCGAAGTTTACAGGTATTCGTGCACTTGCAATCTTCGGTGGGCAGCATATGGATCGACAAATTCGTGCTTTAAAAGATGGTCCACAAATTGTTGTAGCAACACCAGGAAGATTAATGGATCATATGCGCAGAAGAACAATTCGTACGGATGCTGTACAGACAGCTGTATTGGATGAAGCAGATGAAATGCTGAACATGGGATTCATTGACGATATTCGCGAAATTTTAAAGAGTATCCCTGAAGATCGTCAAACATTGCTATTCTCAGCAACAATGCCAAAAGAAATTCGCAATATCGCTACCACGCTAATGAAATCGCCAAAAGAGGTGAAAGTAAAAGCGAAGGAAATGACAGTTGAAAACATTGAACAGTATTTCATTGAAATTCCTGAGAAATATAAATTCGATACACTGAACAATCATCTGGATATCCATTCTCCAGAACTTGCGATTGTTTTCGGCAGAACGAAAAAACGTGTGGATGAGATCACAGAAGGTTTACAAGCAAGAGGTTACCGTGCAGAGGGTATTCATGGAGACTTAACACAAGGGAAACGTATGTCTGTCTTAAATAAATTTAAAGGCGGTCGTGTGGATGTACTTGTTGCTACAGATGTAGCGGCACGCGGGCTTGATATTTCTGGGGTTACACACGTATACAACTTTGATATTCCGCAAGATCCAGAAAGCTATGTACACCGTATTGGACGTACAGGCAGAGCTGGTCGCACTGGTGAAGCAATTTCGTTCATTACCCCACGCGAAATGGCACATTTACAATTAATTGAAAAAACAACTAAGAGTAAAATGAAACGTCTTGCACCACCGACAAATCAAGATGCATTACGCGGTCAGCAGCAAGTAACAATCGATAAGATCGTAAAAGCAATTGGGAAAAAGGATTTAACATCCTATCATGCTGCAGCGAATGACTTATTAGAAGATCATGATTCTATCACTGTAATTGCAGCAGCATTAAGCTTATTAACAAAAGAGCGCAGAGATGCACCTGTTAAAATTTCATCTGTTGCACCTATCAGTGTGAAAAAAGCACAGCGCACAAAAGACAATAACCGTCGTTCCAATAACAAGCGTTTCTACGGTCAGCGTCGTGATGGCGGTGGACGTAACCAAGGTGGAAGAGGTCGAAAAGGGAATTTTCAACGTCGAAACCGTGATAAATAATTAAGGAAAAGCTGTAAACTTGAACTGCAACCCAATTGTTAGAGACATTCTAACAATTGGAGGTGCAGTTTTTTTATGTTTAACTTATATGGGCAAGCATTTAAATAATTGAGTATCTGCTTGCAATAGTGAAACTTTGCTCTTTTTAAAACGTAAGAACATAAAACAGAAAAGAAAGGGGAATGAGAGTGAATGAGACAGCCACCAGTAAATACGCTTGCACCTGAATCTATTAATGCCTGGAAATTAACAGGAGCCTTTTATGAAAGCGTGCTTTGGTTAATTACAATCGCAGTCGCTGTTGTTAGCTATATTTTTGATTGGCCGTATTGGATTGGAATTGCACTTTTCATTATTAGTATTTTATCCACTATTTTAACTATCTTTATGCTCCCTAAATTACGATTTAGAAAATGGCGCTATGAATTGTTTGAGCAAGAAATATACATACAGCACGGTATTTTGATTATGTCACGCACGCTGGTGCCTATGATTCGCGTGCAGCATGTTGATACAAAGCAAGGACCATTTCTAAAAAAATATCAGCTTGCAAGTGTAACGATTTCAACAGCAGCAACAACACATGAAATACCGGCTTTGCGTGAAGAAGACGCGTCAGCACTTCGTGATCGAATCTCAGCATTAGCAAGGGTGGAAGAAGATGATGTCTAATGTACAGTCGTACCGGCTTCATCCAGTAACAATCCTTTTTAATATAATCAGGACGGCACGAGAAGGTATTTTTTTAATTGTATTTGGTTTGATTACGTTCGATAGGTTCTACTTTATTCTACTACTAGCTGTTTTTGTATTATTAGGGTTACTTTTAAGTGTTTTATCATGGTATCGATTCACGTATCGGCTGGAAGCCGGAGAGTTAAGAATGGAATATGGTGTTTTCGTTCGCAAACAACGCTATATTTCAATAAATCGAATCCAATCCATTGACTTAACAGCAGGTGTTATTCACCGAATGTTTAAATTGGTTAAGCTGCAAATAGAAACAGCTGGAAGCGGGAAAGGTGCAGAAGCCTCACTGAATGCTGTAAAGCTCACCGATGCTATGAAGCTTCGCAATGCTTTGAAGGGCAGCAAGGAATCGCATCAGCGTAAAGAATTAGATAGACAAGAGAACTCAATCCATCCATCTCGTGAAATTACGCCGAAGCGTCTATTGCTGGCCGGTGTAACCTCAGGTAGTGCTGGTATCATGATAGCATTTGCAGCAATAGCTTTTTCTGAGCTGGAGCAATTTATCCCTGATCACTTTTATGATTGGACATATCAGTGGATAATCGAGTTGGGGATTGTCTTAATCATAGGACTAGCGATTATCATATTATTTATATTTTGGCTGTTAGGCATTGCAGGGACAATGATAAAGTATGGGAAATTTACAATTACAAAAATAGGTGATGAGTTATTCATTACAAGAGGACTGCTGGAGAAAAAGCAAATAACTATTCCCCTTAAACGAATTCAAGCAATTGGGATAGCGGAAAGTGTCATTAGACAGCCATTTGGATTTGTAACTGTTTTTGTTGAGGTTGCGGGAGGATCGTTAGATAGAGGTGAAGACTTCTCTACGGTTTTATTTCCAATTATGAAAAAGGATGAGATTGAACCATTTTTGCATGAGTTTTTGCCGAACTATTCAATAGAATCAGTGTGCTTCGAGCCATTGCCTAAGCAAGCATTAAAATTCTATCTGATCCGGGCATGCTTACCTATACTGCTATTAGGAGGTGCAGCAATCTACTTTTTCCCTCAATTTAGCTGGCTTGCAGTAATAGTCTTATTTATCGCTTTCTTGCTTGGTTTTATGCGCTATCGTGATGGAGGATTTTTTTTAGAGGAAGAACGGGTTGTTATTCAATTTCGCGGACTCAGTAAAAAAACCATGTTCCTGCAGCATAAACGTGTTCAGGCATTTGAGAAAAAGCGGCATCCATTACAAAAAAGAGAGGGCCTTGCAACGGTGAAATTATCGATTCTTGGAAAAAGCGGAACTGGCAAGCATTATAGACTTAAAGAGCTAAAAGAGGCAGATGCAGATCGATTAGGTGACTGGTATTCGTATCGAGAATAGCAGTCATGTTAAAAACAAAAGCGTAAGCGCCCGGTTTATAGGAATACAGAAGTTAAGCGCTTCGTCGCAGTGGCTGTTTAGGGAACTAAGTTACCCGCAGCATACAAAATTTCATTGGTTCCAAAGCAATTAAAAAGTCGGCCAGGAGGACATCTTCCCTGGCCGACTTTAATTTGTATTTTAAAGCCTGCTAAATAATCCGAGTAACACTAGAATCCCTAAAATAATCCAAATGATATTTTTCTTTAATTGCTGGGGAATTCTTCTTTTCCTATTCCACCTGTTTGGATCAAACTGAATGGAATCATCTTCATCATTGCGGTATCTTCTTCGCCTCCAAGGTGAATAGCTTTGGACATTTATTAAGACGAGCGGGGCGATTGCAAAACCACCAACGAATCCAAAAATATGAGCATAGATATTGATATTGCCCCTCAGGAAGGTCATCACTAATCCGATAATTAAAATCGTCATCACGATTTGAGAACTTCCTTGATCGATAAGATGCTTTCTAAACGAAACCATGAAAGCATATATTCCAAATAAACCAAACACAGCTCCAGAAGCACCAAGATGGAAATAATTTAGATCTTCGAACATATAAGTGGCTATGTTACCGATAATGCCAGCACCGAGATAAGCCAAAAGAAATTTAACCTTACCGAGCATTTGCTCCAGAGCAGGCCCAAATAATGCAAGTGAAAAGGAATTAAATAGCGCATGCATCAAATCCCCGTGTAAAAAGATCGGTGTAACGAACCTCCAATAATCGCCAAGGTAAATCATGAAATTACTTCCGACGCCCCATTGATAAATCTCACTGCCAAAAGGCAGCTGAAGGAAATTAATAATAAGCCAAAGAACGAGATGGGTTATTATTAATGTTGAAATGACTGGATAAAGCTGAATAAACTCCTTTAAGCTTCTTTCATTACGAATAAACAATGTAGGTCCCCCTGCATATCGTTTTATTTTTTGTGTCATTGCTTTTGAAAGAAAATGCGCCGTAATGTGCTATAATCGCCGTCCGGGATTGCTGCGGGCAGATGCGCATCTTAGGGGATGGCCTCAGCCTCCTCGAGAAGACCACTTTGCTCACGTCTGGACACGCGTTTTTCCCGCAGAAAGAGAAATGTTTCTTAAGGCTTTCTTATCGAACGAAGAAAATTGACTTTTATTTTCGAGAAGTCACCGCTCTTCCCTAAACTGGATTAATTATAGCAATCATTCTGTCTCAAACAATTATGTTAATAATAGTTAGAAAGTCAATACCAGTCTAATTGCATTGACCAGTCTTATTAATGCGAAAGTTGATTAAGTACGTTACTATAACTATAATACTGAAATTCAGCTAATATGACCAATCTAACATGTGAAAAAGCTGTGGATATAAATGAATGAAGGGTACGATTGAAATGATAAAAGGAATCGGAATGGATTTAATTGAATTGGATAGGATTCAAGCGAGTATAGATAGAAACAAGAGGTTTATCGACCGAATATTAACGGAAAAAGAAAAACAGACATATTTATTACTTACATCTTCAAAGCGGAAACTGGAATACATCGCAGGGAGGTTTGCTGCAAAGGAAGCTTTTGCTAAAGCAGTTGGGACCGGAATTGGACAATTAAGCTTTCAGGATATAGATGTAAGGGCCGATGATTATGGTGCTCCATTTATTGTTGTGAAGGGTTACGATCATCTAACAATATTTCTTACAATCACGCATAGCAGGGATTATGCCGCAGCTCAAGTAGTACTGGAAGAGAAATGAACTTCGGATACATTGCATAATTAGCAGGGTTGTCTCATATATTTTACTGCGGGTAGGAGGGAACGAATTGTATATTGTCACCGCAAAGGAAATGTACGATATTGACGATTACACGATAAACGGAATTGGACTTGAAGGAAAATTGCTAATGGAGAATGCAGGCAGAGCATTAAGTGAAAAGATTATAAAGCTGATAAGAGAAACGGAGCCTGTTTGTGTTTTTATTGGTGCAGGTAATAATGGCGGAGATGGCTTTGTTATTGCGAGGGTATTGCTTGATAAAGGTTATCTTGTTCAAGTTGTGCAAGTCGTTCCAGATGAAAAAATTACTGGGGATGCGCTCTTTCATAAGCATATATTTATCCAATGCGGGGGAGAGGTCAGCTATCTCACAGACCCCGATTCGATATGGGAAATGGTGGAACGCGTGCATTTTGTGATTGATGCAATTATTGGTATTGGAGTTAAAGGAATGTTGAGGAAGCCAATCCAAGAGATTGTTCGTATTATCAATCAATCAAAAGCTTGTGTTATATCAGTTGACATTCCATCTGGCTTACCAGCTGATGAAGGGATGGCAGAATATACTTCCATTTATGCGGATTATACATTTGTAATCGGTGCAGCGAAAGAAAGCACCTTCCTGGTAGAAACTGCAGAACATTATGGGCAGTGGGAAATTGTACCGATTGGTATCCCAAATCTCGTTTTACAAAATAATTCTGCAAAGAGACAATGGGCAGCGGCAGATTTCCGAAAAACAATCCCTTCCCGTAGTGTACATGCACATAAAGGAACTCATGGTAAAGGATTGATTATTGGAGGCTGTTTAGAAATGCCAGGTTCACTTGCGATGTCTGCAAAGGCCGCTTTAAAAACTGGTGCTGGTCTGGTAACGGCTGGAACAATAGAAAAAGTCATTTCCATGATTGCTGCATCATGCCCGGAAGCTACGTATATAAGACTGCCAGAGAAGGATGGCTATATTTCAAGCGGTACTGTATTACCATTGAGCAGCTATGAAGCAATTGCAGTAGGGATTGGATTAGGGAGAAATGAGGATACCGGGAATGTAGTTTCAGAGCTTCTGTATAATGCATCCTGCCCACTTGTTATTGATGCAGATGGAATTTATCATCTAAAATCCAAGCTTTCGATATTGAAGCAGCGAAGCGAGCCAGTAATTATAACACCGCATCCTGGAGAAATGGCAATGCTCTTGGATTTGTCCATTTCTGATCTTTTATCAGCACCTTTTCATTATACGCGTAAGTTTGCAAAAGACTACGGCGTTTATATTATTTTGAAAGGAAAGCATACCATTATTACATCGCCAAAAGGCAGACAGGCTGTGGAATCTAGTGGTAACCCGGGACTTGCAAAAGGAGGGACTGGTGATGTGTTAACTGGAATCGCACTTGCCATGATTATGCAGGATCAGGAACTGTTTGAAGCATTATGCAATGCCTGTTTTATTCATGGAAAGGCTGCAGATATTCAAGTGGAAGTGAACCAAACGTACTATGATTTAATGGCAACAGATGTTATTGATGGCATTTCGAATGTATATCGTACATTTCCTTGTAATCGTGCGTGACGTTGTTCCCTTTGTTAATTGAGACAAGGGAGATATGTTCATGAAAAAGATATTTAAGTATCGAATGGCTTTGGTTTTAGCCTTATTAATAATTGTATTAGCTGCTTGTGGAGAGAAATCGCAAGAAGATGTTGTTGGACAGTTGCAAAAGAATGTAGAGGATATGTCAGGATATAAAGCAGTAGCAGAAATGTCGATGAATACTGGACAAGAAGAGCAGAAATTTAATATAGACGTATGGCATAAAAAAGATGATTATTACCGAGTAGCTTTGGAAAACAATGGAGAACGAAATGAGAGCCAAATTATCCTTAAAAATGATGATGGAGTATTTGTATTGACACCGGCACTTGATAAAAGCTTTAAATTCCAAACAGAATGGCCAGAAAGCAGCAGTCAACCGTATCTTTATCAATCGCTTGTAAATGATGTAATAAAAGATCCTGAAGCAGCGTTTGAGTCAACGGATACTCATTATGTTTTCCGCACAAAAACAAACTATCAAAGCAATAGTAACTTACCTTTCCAAGAAATATATTTTGATAAAAAATCCTATGTTCCTACGATGGTCAGGGTTTTAGACAAAGATAACAACGCTCTGGTTGAGGTGAGCTTTTCGAACTTTGATATGGACCCTGCATTTGAAGATGACGATTTTTCAATGGAAAAAAACATGGCTAGCAAGGATGCAGATGCTGCTACATCAGCAGAAGTCGAAGGGGAAGATGCCGAAACAGATGAGTTAGCTGTATACTACCCTTTATTTACAGCTGGTTCAGATGTTTTGGAAAAAAAGGAAGTTACATTGGATAATGGAAAAAGAGTCATTTTGACCTATGACGGAGAAAAAAACTTTACCTTAGTGGAGGAGCGAAATAATACAGCTCCTGCTTTATCAACCCCACAAGAGGTACAGGGAGAAATTGTGAACTTAGGTCATACGATTGCTGCCCTCTCTTCAAATACTATTGAGTGGAGTTATAATGGTGTTGAATTTAAATTGGCCAGTGATGAATTAACACAAGAGGAAATGATTCAAGTAGCTCAATCTGTTCAGGGGCAAGAGGCAAAATAACAGCATGACAGTCATTTGGCAGGCTCAGAAGAGAGGGGGGTCTGCTTTTTTGTTTCTTTATTCCTGATCGGCTCTACAACAGATAGCCAAAAATTGCAGGCATGTTGTACGATCAGTCGCATATATATTAGAAGTGTGCCTGAAGCGGTTAACGTATCAAGGTGAAACAACATTATCATATTCCCGGCTAAACAGATATTAAACGACAAATATACGGCTTTTTTTTAGAAAATCTCCAGAACCCTTTGCAATCAGCCAAATTCAATGCTATTATTAAATAGAATTTTATCGATCGTTTATCAGTTGTCGGAGGTGTATGGTTTTGTCGGAAAGCTTGCAGGAGATATTAGTTAAGTTACCAAAGAACCTATTGAATGAGGTGGATGGATTAATGAAATATGAAAATAGCGATTTAAGCGATTTTATATGTAAAGCAACGCAAAATTATCTAAACCACAAGAAAGAGGAGCATATTCAGCGATTTCACGAAAACATGCAACGTGGATATGAAGAAATGGGTCGAATTAATTTAACAATAGCTTCAGAAGCCTTTCAAGCCGAAGAGGAGGCTGAAAACACCCTTGAACGCTCTGTGATCGGGGTGTAATAATTTGATCGTTCAAAGAGGCGAGGTATATTTCGCTGACTTATCCCCTGTAGTAGGATCAGAACAGGGAGGTGTGCGCCCTGTATTGATCCTTCAAAATGATATTGGAAACCGTTTCAGTCCTACGGTGATTGTCGCAGCAATTACTGCACAAATTCAAAAGGCGAAGTTGCCTACGCATGTAGAAATCGATGCAAAGCGGTATGGATTTGACCGCAACTCGGTGATACTCCTAGAACAGATCAGAACATTGGATAAGCAGCGCTTAACGGATAAAATAACAAAATTGGATAATGAGATGATGACCAAAATAAACCAAGCTTTAGAAATTAGTCTTGGACTGAAAGACATTTATAGTAATAACTAGTGATGCCCTTCTCGACGTGAGAAAGGGTATTTTTTGTGTTTCCAGAAGCTGGTCTGTTAAATGGGGATTTGTTACTAAAATATTATAGGTATTTTAAACCAAAACATTGGAAAGCGTGATAGGTGAGGGCAAAGGCATCCGTGAAAAACTTTTTGGCGGATTATTTGTATGTTACAATAGTTGATAGTTTATAGATATATTCGTTCTGTTTGTATTTGCACAATTATAATTAACATGTAACAATATTCGTAACATATATCAGCCAATTGTGGGGGGAAGAGAATGGACTTCAAACAGTTAGTCATTAATAACAGTGATTCAATTGTACAAAAATGGATGGAAGAAATTGATTCACTGAAAGACAGCAATTATACTGCGACAATATCAGATGAATTATATGAAAGCACGAACCGTGAGTTTGTTAATGTTATTTTTACTAGTATTCAAAACGAAGGCTCTACGAAAGTGGTAGAGGATTTCTCTGAAAAAATTATTAACCTTGGTTGGCCATTAAGCTATATTACTGACGGTTTGCAAATATTTAGAAGGGTGTCTACCGAATACTTGCTGACGCAATCGGATAAAGTAGATTCTGCCTTTTTCATGAACCTATCTACAAGTGTTAATGATTGGGTGGAACCATTGATACGTGAATTAGTCAATGAATACTCAGGTAGCTGGGAACATATTGTTTCTTTACAGCGAGTTGCCTTGCAAGAGCTATCTGCTCCGCTGATTCCTGTTATGGAAGGTATTACGATTATGCCGTTAATTGGCACAATTGATACTGAGCGTGCAAAATTAATAATGGAGAATCTGCTGGAAGGGGCTATTAAGCATAATTCAGAGGTTGTTTTAATTGATATTACAGGCGTGCCAGTTGTAGATACAATGGTAGCTCATCATATTATACAAGCTGCTGAAGCAGTAAGATTGATTGGATCAACATGCATACTTGTTGGGATTCGTCCAGAAATAGCGCAAACTATTGTAAACTTAGGGATCGATTTAAGTAATTTTCCAACGAAAAGTTCCTTAAAGAAAGGATTCTCTTCAGCGTTAGAGATTACTGGCAGGCATGTGACCGATCTCAATGTAAAAGAAAAAAACATTGAGAAAATGATGGATTCTTTACGAGGAGAGTGAGATGAATGCGAATTCCTATTCTGAAACTGCACAATTATTTACTAATTTCGATTCAGACGGAAATAGATGATCAAACAGCAATACAATTTCAAGAGGATTTATTAGATAAAATTCATAAAAGCGGTGCATCAGGAGTTGTTATCGATTTAACATCTGTTGAAATCATTGACTCATTTATTGCAAAAGTGCTAGGTGACGTAGTATCGATGTCAGATTTAATGGGGGCAAAAGTAGTTTTGACTGGTATTCAACCTGCTGTAGCAATGACATTAATTGATTTAGGTATTCATTTAAAAAATGTTCCTACAGCATTGGATCTTGAACAGGGACTCATTAAGCTGCAGCAGGAACTGGAGGTATAATCATGGAACCAAGGTCCTGTGTTAACATTCATAAAGAGTGGGATATCGTTGGTGCGAGACAGCTTGGTCGTGAAATGGCCAAGAATCTTGGATTTGGTACAGTTGATCAGGCAAGAATTGCAACCGCGGTATCAGAATTAGCTCGCAATATATACTTATATGCCGAACAAGGGCAAATTTGCATTGAAATAATCGACACAATCGAGCGACGAGGTTTATGCATGATGGCAATTGACTCAGGCCCTGGTATCGCTGATATTGGTCAGGTTATGCAAGATGGTTTTACAACTTCCGGGGGGCTTGGCGCAGGACTTCCAGGTGTTAAGCGGCTAATGGATGAATTTGATATTCGTTCAGAATTAGGAGAGGGAACAAAAATAAAAGCGACAAAATGGATTCGTTAAAAGTAAGGAAGCGGTGTTTGTTAGCTTGGCTAATAAGCACCTTTATTATAAATATAGAAATGATCCTGTTATGGCTTTTAGGGGGATAGAGATGGAAGAGCTTATTAAACTACATGCTGCAACCTATAAAGAATTATTAAGAAACTATATGGATACACAAGATGAAAGAGCTTTATATGGAGTCGAGAAGGTCAGTAAAGCTTTTATTAAAGAAAATATATTACCAGAAGAGATTGTAAACCTTCATATTAATGCAATGGAAGAAGTATCGTCAAATGTGAATAAGGATTATAAACATTCGATGAATTTTCTGCTGGAAGCAATGATTTCTTACGGACTTGCAATGCAGGAAATACAAATGCTGCGAGAAGAAAAGCATGTACTGGAATCAGAAATTTCCGTTGCAGCAAGTATGCAGGAAACACTTTTAGGAACGAAAAAGCCATCTATTGAGGGACTGGATATTGGAATAATCAGTGTTCCGGCCCATCAAATGAATGGTGATTATCACCATTTCGTAAAAGGTACAGATGGTTCATTAGGAATCGCAATTGCGGATGTCATTGGGAAAGGCATCCCAGCAGCCCTTTGTATGTCCATGATTAAATATGCGATGGATAGTTATCCAGAGGAATCCATGAGTCCTAAATCGATTTTAAAAAACTTGAACCGCGTCGTGGAAAGAAATGTTGACCCAAGCATGTTTATTACGATGTGCTACGCTCAATACTTGCCTTCAGAACAAAAGCTTCGTTATTCCTCAGCCGGGCATGAGCCGGGCTATTATTATAATGCAAAAAATGATACGTTTAAAGAAATAGATGCAAAAGGACTTGTTTTAGGCGTATCTCCCGATTCAGAATACAGTGAGTACGAATTAGTGATTGAAAAAAATGATATGATTATTCTATTGACCGATGGTGTAACAGAATGCCGAGATGGAGATCGTTTTATTGAAAGTCGGGAAGTACTTAGCATCATTAGAAAATATGCATATTTACCAGCTCAAGAAATGGTGGATCATGTATATAAACATTTTGAACGGTTACAGGATTTTCAATTGCGAGATGATTTTACTTTACTTATTCTACGAAAAAAGGTTTAGCTTTTTAAAATAACGGGTAATACAAAAGTCATGAAGGAAAAAGGTAGTACAATATCTGCTAGAGGCATGAAATGTATTACATAGGATAGATATATGGGAGGTAAACCATGAATTTAACAGTTGATGTAATTGAGGAAAGTGAAAAGTCAGTGCTGAATGTCTCGGGTGAAATAGATGCTTATACAGCTCCAAAATTAAAAGAATCTCTACTCCCTTTAACGAAAAAGGAAAATAATAAAGTAGAAGTTAATTTGGAAAATGTTACGTATATGGATAGTACAGGACTTGGTGTATTTGTTAGTGCTTTAAAATCTACCAAGGAAAACAATAGCACATTAACATTATTAAATCTTCAGGATCGTGTACTTCGTATTTTTAAGATTACAGGATTGGATGAAGTTATAACGATTAGAGCAGCGATTCGAGGTGGCAATGAGTGATGGAAAGTTTCGATTTTGTTGAGTTAAAGATTCCAGCAGAGGCAGAATATGTAGGAGTTGTTCGTTTAACCATGTCTGGAATTGCAAATAGAATGGGTTTTTCCTATGAGGATATTGAAGATTTAAAAGTTGCAGTTTCAGAGGCAATAACGAATTCAGTAACACATGCATATAACGAAACAGGTCAGGGCGAGATTACAATAGGTTTTGGAATCTATGAAGACTGTCTGGAAATTATGATAGCTGACAATGGAAGCAGCTTCAATATGCAGAAGGTAAGAGAGGAAATAGGGCCATATGAACAGGATGAGCCCATTGAGAACCTTAGAGAAGGAGGATTCGGATTATTTTTAATTGAGGCTTTAATGGACGAGGTGCAGATCAACAATAACTACGGTGTCATTGTACTAATGAAAAAGTACCTTAGCGAAAAAGAGGTGGATTTTGATGGCGACCAAGTCTCAACCACACAATAGAGGAGGAGACGAGGTATACCAATGGATTGAGCATCTCCAAAAAGAGCCAAAAGATGAGGAAGTTCAAGAAAAAATTGTGCTAACTTATAAGGATTTAGTAAGCTCTATTGCCAGGAAGTATTCAAAAAATAGTGCAATACATGAAGATTTGGTGCAAGTAGGGATGATCGGATTGCTGGCTGCTGTCAGAAGATATGATCCAACGTTTGGTAAATCATTCGAATCCTTTGCAATTCCGACAATCATTGGCGAAATTAAACGATTTATTCGTGATAAGACATGGAGCGTTCATGTACCTCGTCGTATAAAAGAATTAGGACCTAAAATAAAAAAAGCAGTAGATGAATTAACAACCATGAATCAGAAGTCTCCAACTGTAGATGAAATCGCGGAATACTTGGATGCATCTGAAGAGGAAATACTGGAAACGATGGAAATGAGTAAAAGTTATAAAGCACTATCCGTTGATCGCAAGATAGAAGCAGATTCAGATGGTAGCTCTGTCGCCATATTAGATTTAGTAGGAAATGACGAAGCAGGATACAACAATATTGATCAAAAAATGCTGATTGATAAAATTTTCCCAATCTTGTCAGAACGTGAACAACAGATACTGGAATGTACGTATTTTAAAAATATGAGCCAGAAAGAAACAGGCGAGCTGTTGGGAATATCCCAAATGCATGTTTCCAGACTTCAAAGACGTTCTTTGAGAAAGCTTCGTGAAGCAATACAGTCCGATAAAACGGAGGTTTTCGATTGAATGTGAGCAGTAAAGTGGAAGTGTCTGTTTTTCAAAAGGCGAAAAAAGGTAATTACCTTTGTGGCGATAGTTATTTTTATATAGAAACGGAAAATGAATTTGTTTGCGCGTTAGCAGATGGTTTGGGCAGTGGCGAATTTGCCAAGGAATCTTCCCAGATTGTTATCGATATTATTCGAAATAATATTGGAGCAACTGTAGAGGAATTAGTTAAAATATGTAATGCTAAGTTAATGGGGAAACGTGGTGTAGTGCTGGGAATTCTAAGGATGGATTATCGTACACAAATATCCGGATTTTCCTCCATCGGAAACATAGGCATTATGTCCATTACAAAAGATAAAAAAAAGAAGCGAAACATTCCAAATGCGGGGTACTTGGCTGGTTATCACCGCCCGTTTAAAGTGATGACACAACGGCTTGAACCTGAGATGACATTCATTATTTTTTCTGATGGTGTTTTGGATAGAGAATTATCCCAGCGCTTTTTTGAAAATAAGGATGTTCGGTGCATTACGAAAGCATATGAACAGACAAGTGATAAAATCAGAATGGATGATACAACGCTGATTGCAGTGAGATATATACCAAAGAAACCATTTTCAGCTGACTGATAAATAGAGTCAGCTTTTTTGTTCCTAATAAATAGTAGATTGGGAATTCCACTCTTTTTTTGATAAAATAAAATGGTATATAAAGGAGGAACGATTGTGACAGATCAGCTTGACAGCAATCTTATAAAGTGGGTTTCTAAAGAAACAGAAGTAAATACAACAACAATAAAAAAAGTAATTGAACTATTAGATGAAGGCAATACAGTTCCTTTTATTGCGAGGTATCGTAAAGAAGTAACGGGTGGACTAGATGAGGTTCAGATTAAAGCCGTACAGGATAAATGGCATTATGCTGTTAATCTTTCCGAAAGAAAACAAGAGGTTCTTCGAATTATTGAGGAGCAAGGGAAATTAACAGAAGAGCTGGAAAAAGAGATCAAGCAAGCTACTCAATTACAGCGGGTAGAAGATTTATATCGTCCATATAAACAAAAACGTCGGACGAAGGCTACTATTGCGAAGGAAAAGGGCTTAGAACCGTTAGCAGAGCTGGTTTGGAAGCAAGAACCATTCCATCTGGAGCAAGAAGCAGCAAAATATCTGTCAGAGGAGCAGGAATTACATACTCAAGAGGATGTATTAGCTGGAGTTAATGATATTATTGCAGAATGGATTTCAGATGATGCGGCTTACCGTGACTACATTCGTGAAGAAACGTTTAAACGGGGCACAATCCAGTCCGAGGTAAAGCATGCTGAGAAGGATGAAAAAGGTGTTTATGAAATGTATTATGTATACAGTGAAGCAGTTCGTTCACTTGTATCACATCGTATCCTAGCATTGAACCGTGGCGAGAAAGAGGACGTTTTAAAAGTAGTGATTGAAGCACCAGTAGAGCGAATCACCCAATTTTTGCAAAATAAGGTAATAAGCCGTAAAACTGACACGGAGTTAAGAGCTGTACTTCAGACTGCTATTGAAGATAGCTATAAACGTTTGATTCAGCCGTCGATTGAAAGAGAAATCCGAAATAGCTTAACAGAAAAAGCGGAGAATCAAGCAATTGAAGTATTTTCCGTGAATCTCAAGAACTTATTGTTACAGCCGCCGCTAAAAGGCAGAACTGTGCTTGGTGTTGACCCGGCATTTCGAACTGGCTGTAAGCTAGCAGTTGTTGACGAGACTGGAAAGGTTCATGAAGTTGGGGTTATGTATCCGACCGCTCCCAGGAATGATGTTGCAGGGGCAGAAAAAATCGTTATGAGCATTATTCGTAAATATGATGTAGAGCTTATCGCAATTGGCAATGGAACCGCATCGCGAGAGACAGAGCAATTTATTTCCGATGTCATTGCGAATAACAGCTTAAACATTCCTTATATTATTGTAAATGAAGCTGGAGCAAGTGTTTACTCTGCATCTCCATTAGCTCGTGAGGAATTCCCTGACCTCCAAGTAGAGGAAAGAAGTGCGGTATCCATCGCACGTCGTGTTCAGGATCCACTTGCAGAGCTGGTAAAAATAGATCCGAAATCGATTGGTGTTGGGCAATATCAGCATGATGTTAGTCAAAAGTCTCTCAATGAATCACTTGGATTTGTTGTTGAAACAGCTGTTAACCAGGTTGGTGTTAATGTAAATACTGCATCTGCATCTTTGCTTCAATATGTAGCAGGTTTAAGCAAAACAGTCGCTTTGAATATCGTGAAAAAACGGAACGAAGAAGGTAAATTTACCGATCGCAAGCAATTGAAAAAAATCCCTAGACTAGGAGCAAAAACATACGAACAGGGAATTGGTTTCCTGCGAATCATCGACGGGGATAACCCATTAGATCGAACGCCAATTCATCCAGAAGTATATGCACATACAAAGAAGCTTCTAAAAATGATTGGTTATGAGCTTGCAGATATTGGTACAGATAAACTTCGGTCAAAGCTTAATGAATTGGATAAAGCAAAAACTGCGGAGAGCTTAGAAATTGGTATTCCTACATTGATTGATATGATGGATGCCTTAAGCAGACCGGAGCGGGATCCACGTGACGATTTTCCGCAGCCGTTGCTCAAGCAAAATGTCATTGCTCTTGAAGACTTGAAACCCGGTATGGAAATGCAAGGAACTGTAAGAAATGTAGTTGATTTCGGTGTGTTTGTAGATATCGGTGTTAAACAAGATGGCCTTGTTCATATTTCCAAAATGGCAAATAAGTTTGTGAAGCATCCAATGGATATTGCATCAGTAGGAGATGTCGTAACTGTCTGGGTGGAGCAAGTTGATGTGAATAAAGGAAGAATCGCTTTAACGATGGTAAAGAGTGATAAATAATAAAAAACGTTCCTAAATTTGTTTAGGAACGTTTTTTGCTTATAAAATTCGAATACTAAGGTTTAATTAGGTGCTGGAACGACCACGTCCAGCTTCAGCCCCCAGCGAGACTTCCCAACTGGCTTTTCCAGAGGCCTAGTCGCACTTATACCCTTGAGGTGAAATCGGGCATCGACTCTGGGGAAAAGGATGGCCGATTAAAATCAGGCTGCGCCTAACATCAGTATACCCCTAAGGGGCATGTTTCCTTTATCTTCTTCGTAAGAATGTTCGACAGGTCGAACCACCCCAAAGTTCGGGGCGCAGTCCGTACGTCGCTAACCGGGCGCTTGCGCTTTTGTTCTATTATTCTAGTTCACTTGCTGCTTCTACTTCACTTAAGGAGATGCCAAGTGCATTAGCTACACCTTCACCATATGCTGGGTCAGCTTTGTAGCAGTTGTTGATATGGCGTAATTGAACTTCTTTACTAGTACCTTGCATGTTTCTAGCGGTATTTTCAAAAAGTCTTTGTTGTGCTTCAGGTGATTGAAGACGGAATAGCTTACCTGGTTGTTCATAGTATAGGCTGTCATCTTCATCGAAGTCCCAGTAGTTTGCGTCTCCACCTAATTCTAGTGCAGGCTCTTGATGTTCCTTAGTGTCTTCCCATTGACCATAGCTGTTAGGGCTGTATGCTACATGTCCGCCCTGGTATGGATGGATCCGCATTGCTCCATCGCGGTGGTACGGATGGAAGTCCTTTGCATTTTTAGGGAAGTTAACAGGGATTTGCCAGTGGTTTACACCAAGACGATAACGCTGTGCATCACCGTAAGAGAATAATCTACCTTGTAACATTTTATCTGGTGAGAATCCAATACCAGGTACAATGTTCGTTGGAGCAAATGCTGCTTGTTCAACTTCTTCAAAGTAGTTTTGTGGGTTACGGTTAAGCTCTAACTCTCCAACTTCAATAAGCGGGAAGTCACCTTTATACCAAACTTTTGTTAAATCAAATGGGTTATAAGGCATGTTTTTAGCTTGCTCATCGGTCATAACCTGGATATACATTTTCCATTTTGGATTTTCGCCACGCTCAATTGCTTCGCGTAAATCTCTAGTATGACTGTCAAGGTCACTGCTATGGATTGCTCCAGCTTCTTCGTCATTTAAGTTTTCAATTCCTTGCTCTGTATAGAAGTGGAATTTCACCCAATGACGTTCATTGTTTGCATTAAACATACTATAAGTATGACTTCCAAATAAATTCATATGTCGAAGTGTTTTAGGAATACCACGATCAGACATAATGATTGTAACTTGATGCAGCGCTTCTGGCAGGCTTGACCAGAAATCCCAGTTCGCTTGGGGATTATGCATATTTGTTACAGGATCTTTCTTTACAACGTGATTTAAATCAGGGAAACGCTTAGGATCTCTAAAGAAGAATACAGGTGTGTTGTTTCCTACAAGGTCCCAGTTACCTTCTTCTGTATAGAATTTCATAGCTGTTCCGCGAATATCGCGGTCCGCATCCCCTGCACCACGCTCGCCAGCTACTGTTGAAAAGCGTAGGAACATGTCAGTCTTTTTGCCGACTTCTGAGAAAACTTTTGCTTTTGTGTACTTCGTAATATCATTTGTGATTGTCAATGTACCATAAGCACCAGCACCTTTAGCGTGCATACGACGTTCAGGTATTACTTCTCTATCAAAATGTGCTAGTTTTTCAAGGAACCAAAAGTCTTCCATTAAAAGTGGACCTCTAGGACCGGCAGTTTTTACGTCATCATCATTGGGTACTGGAGCACCGAAAGCGGTTGTCAATCTCTTTTTATTTTGATTTTCCTCACTCATAACAAATATCCCTCCTGATTGTTTAAATACAATTATTATAATATCACAATCATTACCAGATTACTATAAATATAGTTTATTATTTTAACACTGTTTATACGTGGTGAATAAGGTTAAATCCTTAATAAATTGGAGATTGATCAAAAATATTATTTATTCGGATGAGCATATTAAAAACTTAATTTTAGAATGGTAATCAATCTTTATTTTTTGTGAGTATTATCATTTATAGTAACTAATTGAGAAAAGAATGCAGATATTGGCTTAAGAAAGGCAATGTAAACAAAAGACAATCTAAGTTATAATATAGAAAATTAAAAATACTGCGTATATAGATTGCTATCACATAAAAAGCTGAAACATTATTTTTATGCTAGAATTAAAAAAAGGCTAACGTGACCTACCCATAAAAAAGAAAGTAGTTATGCAAATGGATTTAATAAATGAAAAGGAACTATATGAATTAGTTAACAAAATCTCAGTTACTTATTTTCAAAAACCCTTCATTGATGATGTACGATTCAATCATCGGCTAAGAACAACAGGGGGCAGATATATCCCAGTGAAAAGACTGATTGAACTAAACCCCAAATACGCGATGGAAATGGGACAAAATGAATTTATAGGCATCATAAAACATGAACTATGTCATTATCACCTTCATATAGAAGGAAAAGGTTATCGGCATCGAGATAAGGATTTCAGGGAATTATTGAAGCGAACCGGTTCTCCAAGATTTTGCAGCCCACTACCCTCAGAAGAAAAAAACTACAAACATGTATATAGATGTAAAAAATGCGATCAGGTTTATGAAAGAAAAAGACGTATCAATATACAAAAATATAGATGCGGGAAGTGTAAAGGTGCTCTAAAATATGTTTCTATAGATTAAAAAGAAGGTGGCGTATGTAGTTCCTTTTTATAAATGCAATTACCGTATTTATGTAGATCGTAAAGTTTGCTGCCTTTTATCCAAAAAGATATTTGTTTGTTTTTGCGAAAAAATTAGTTAAACCATTGACGAAATATGTCATCCGTGTTAAATTAAATAAGCTAATAAGTCAGCTTTTTGTTTAAAAAACTTTTTCAAAAATCCTTGACAACTTAAAAAATTTATAGTATGATATTCAACGTTGCTGTAATTATTCAATACTTCTTATCTGAGAAGGAATAACCCTTTGCTGAAAAGAGGAAAAAGAGTTCAAACCCAGCGATTGAGATACATAAAGAATTATTATTCCACAGTAGCTCAGTGGTAGAGCAATCGGCTGTTAACCGATCGGTCGTAGGTTCGAATCCTACCTGTGGAGCCATCCGGAGAAGTACTCAAGTGGCTGAAGAGGCGCCCCTGCTAAGGGTGTAGGTCGTGTAAGCGGCGCGAGGGTTCAAATCCCTCCTTCTCCGCCATTGCAAAATGGCCCGTTGGTCAAGCGGTTAAGACACCGCCCTTTCACGGCGGTAACACGGGTTCGAATCCCGTACGGGTCATCATTTCTTTAAAATAAAATATTGGGTCCGGTAGTTCAGTTGGTTAGAATGCCTGCCTGTCACGCAGGAGGTCGCGGGTTCGAGTCCCGTCCGGACCGCCATAAGTTGGGCCATAGCCAAGCGGTAAGGCATCGGGTTTTGATCCCGTGTATCCTAGGTTCGAATCCTAGTGGCCCAGCCAATTTTATTTATAAAAGAAGAAGTTAATACTATTTACTTAAATAGTATTTTTTTTATTCCTGTCATATAGTAATAAGTGTATTATTATCTATGAAATGGATGAGGGGAACTTAACTATGAGCCATTAGCTCAGTCGGTAGAGCATTTGACTTTTAATCAAAGGGTCGAAGGTTCGAATCCTTCATGGCTCACCAATTAATTTTGATTCAATAATTACTATATTCTGCGGTCGTGGCGGAATGGCAGACGCGCTAGGTTGAGGGCCTAGTGGGTGAATAACCCGTGGAGGTTCAAGTCCTCTCGACCGCATCAAATTGTAAATGCAGTAATACCAAGGGGTTTAAGCCTATTGGTATTTTTTTATTCACTCATTTCTTAAGGGAATGGGTGCTTTTTTTATTGCTGTTACTCCAGTTTTACTCCGTTTAAGTAAATGGAAGTATTCTATTTATTTTATAATGTTCGTGTTTTAAACAAATCGGCAAGTTTATCTAAAGTATCTTTTTGTTTATTAGGGAACAGATGACCATATACATTAATTTTAGTCTTAATAGAGGCATGTCCTAGCTTTTTTTGATGGTTCTATAGCAATTTACCTTAATGTATTGATAAAGACGCTTTAGAGTACCTTAAATTGTGTAATTGGACGAGTTAAGTAATTTCCTCATGTCTTTAAGATTATATGGATTCCTGAGTTATATTTTTTTCAGCAGATTTAAGTTCAGTGTTATAAAAAAATTGTGAAAATTATCCTATTCTTATAATAGAACTTTTTTTTAGAAGAACGATCGGTTAGTAAATTTTTGAAAGAATTTTCTTAAATAAGCAATTTTAGTGTAAACTGAATTTATAGTAATGATTGAAATGATATATGAAGATTGTGAAGGGGTGCACTTAAACTAACGTGGCTGGATAGCGTAATAAGATTAAGGAAGTTTAAATAGCAGTATCTGGTACTACTATTTTGATATTTGTTGAGCAAACCAAACATGCAAGGATGGAGTAACTCCAATATTACGTAATAGACGCTTACTGTGCTATAAAAGCATTCTTTAGTTAAAACAATGATTTAAAGTAAAGACTTTTAATTAAAGATTTGGTTTTCAACAATCTGAGGAACCTTCTTTTTCAAATTATGTAATTTTATACATAAAGCTTTTTGAATTTAGGAATTAATCATCGTCCCATTATTTGGTTCAAGCTTCGAATCTTACTTTTTGGGAACATTTTAGGGGTATTTCCTGGGAGCAACTGGCTTGAAAAAATCATTAGTAAGTTATTACTTTTTGGATGTTATAATTTATACATGAACAAAAAAGGAAAGGCTGTTTTATATTTGAATAGGTCTCAATATGATGAAAAAAGTATCAATGAGGGTAAGTCAAGAAGGTTTTTCGAAGGTGTAATTGAGGAGAATGGATGGAAATACAGAGTACAAGACAAAGACAATGATATTGATGGAGAGATAGAGGTTTTTTCTATGGTAGGCGAAACCACTGCCAAAATTGTTAAAGTACAGTTGAAATCAACAACTTCAGTAAAAAAGGGTAAGGAACTGATTACTTTTGACTGTCCAGTAAAATTTTTAAACTTTTGTGATGTGTGTGATATTCCAGTTATCATAGTTCTCTATGATGTTGAAGAGAAGAGAGCATATTGGTTATGGACTCAGCAATATATATTCAAAGTATTAGAAAAAAATAATGGAAATTGGAGAAATAACACCTCATCAGTGACCATTAAGATACCAATTGAAAATGAAGTATCAGAAGAAAGTTGTTTTTATGACGAAATAAAAGGCATATCGATTAATGGAATAAATGAAATTCAACAGTGGAGAAAACAAGATACTAGTGAACATTATTTTACCATATTAGAGGAGAAAGATGATTCTAATTTTAACAACAGAAGAATTAGTGCCAAAATTTACTTAGAACGTTCGTTTGCCACGTCAAGGGATTCAACTATTGAGTTGATAAAAAAGATTAACGCGAAGATTAAAAACAATAGATATAATAAGCGAATATTAGAAGGAAGAAGTGTTAAGTCAGAACCAGACTATGTTTGGTTATCTTTCTATGATGATTTGATTCAATTTGAATATGGACTCCCATTTTGTAGAACTGAATGGATTAATAGGAAAAACAGCCCTTCATTATTTATAAAGGATTACGACCAGCTAATTGGTGAAGACAATATAAGAGTAAAGTGGGAATATAACAGACCATTGCAAGATTACCTTTTGTTAAACTCAACCTCAAAAACTTATTATTTAGAAGGTGTAAGAGAAGCTCTATTATTTGCAAAAAGTGAACTTGAATTACTTCAGAAATTATTTGCTGAGGAAGATATTAGTAACTTTTATAACTACATAATTGGAAAGCGAGGAGAATATAGCAGTAACTATATTTTGTTAAGTGATTGCCTTCCACCTTATGAGTGTAAAACGCTTCATAGGGCTTTGGAAGCTGCACTGGGTGACTTGGATAATTTGGCTATCGCTATTGAAGGAAATGAAAGAAATAAACAGTATTTAAATTATCAATTTATAAGTGAATTTTATAAGCACCTTGTAATACTCAATTATGAAATAGAGAAAATACTATAATTTTATACCTTTTGTGTACCTTGAGACCTTTCTGAAAGTAAGCTCCAATTCCAGGATTGTCCCAATTATTTGAAAAAAATATCGATTATTACTGATAAAACCAGTGCAGTAAAAACTGGGGGTTTGAGTAAAGGAGGATAATCTGTTGACATTTAAAAAAGAAAATTCAGATAAATATATAAATAAAGAATTTCAAGCACCTGTAAAAGCATTGAGTAGTATAGAATCGCAAATAAAGAAACCAGACAGTACGCTAAAAGCATTGAGTAGTATAGAATCGCAAATAAAGATGCCAGACAGTACGCTAAAAGCATTGGGTGGTATAGGATCGCAAATAAAGATGCCAGACAGTACGCTAAAAGCATTGGGTGGTATAGGATCACAAATAAAGATGCCAGACAGTACGCTAGAAGCCATGAGTAATATTGCTACCGAGATCCAACTAAAACCTCTTAGTTCTAATTGGGTTCTTACAAGTCCGGTTATTAAAGAAATGTCTTTATTTAATGAAAATCTAGATGCAAACAAAATATTCAGTAGAATCCCGAGAGAAGAATATAGCCTTAATCAAAGCTATAATAATGAAAGTAATACCTTGGAATTTGTTTTAGAAAACAAAGAAAACAAAGAGTCAATTCCATTAAAAGATATTCCAAGCACCTTAGCAATTATTGATATTTTAGAAAGTCTAACAATAGAAGATGTTTTTGAATTTTATAGGCATTTAGTGAAATTTCCGATGCTAGGTGTACAACATCCAGTCGGAGAAAGGATTTTCAATGAAATAAACAAAGTTATTCTTCAAACTTTTGAACAAATAGAATTATATCGTGTTAGGGGTAGAAATTTAAATGAGAGGGCGCTTCCTTATACTGATTTAGAAATGTTTGAAGCACCGCACGGAGTTGCTGGTCATGGAAGATTTAATGTTATTGGCCAAGGGGAGCTTTATACTTGTTCGAGTAGAAACGTGGCTTTGAAAGAAATAGCCATAGAAAGCTCAGATTTAAGATATGATATTATAGAATGGAAACTTATACAGCCTGTCCGTTTACTTGATTTATCCGGTTATGATTCTCCATTAGTACAGTATACTAGCTTTGAGATGTCCACTAGCAATAAACAAGAATATCTAATCCCTAATTTTTTATCACAATGTGTTAAATTCCATGGCATAACAGGGATAAGATACAAAAGTATTGCTGAAAGTAATGCAACAAATTATGTGTTTTTTGATTTTGAAAAAAGATGGTTTGAAACGATTAATATGGAAGTAGATATAGGGTACAAATCAGATGAATTACAGGTAACCCATTAATTTATAATTAAATTTTATTATCTTAACACTACATATATTCGGATATTTTTCTAAATCAAAAAGAGAATTATTTAACTTGAACACTAGTTCATTTTGTTTTATTTCTAAATTTAACTAGAATATCATTTTGAGATTTAGATCCTGTCAAAAAACGTTGCTACGCAGTACAAGGATACTGTATATTAAACAACATCTATTTGTGCTAACTTTGTGAAAGATTACACTTAAACTACCTGGTGCGTTTCTATAATAAAGATACTGATATTAAAAGCAAAAAGGAGAGGGAGTTTTCTCCTCTCTCCCCACTATTTATTGTTTAAAATTAAATTCTTCTCTGTACTTACGGGATTCTTTGCCTTCCTTTTTCCAAGTAACAATAACTTTCAAATTCGTTGCCTCAGTAGAAATTAAAAAATTCTGATGGCTAATAACTGGGTGATCACTATTCTTTTCTAATACCTCTAACTCTAAATCATCACCAGAAGCAGTAAGTAATTCAAAATCATACGAAGAACTTGGGTCATTTCTGTACATTTCCACTCTTTCAATTTTAATGTCTTCATTACCAATATACTTAATAGCCATACTATATATATTATAGACATCAGGTTTTGATTTGACTTCATTATTTTTAGGTTTATCAATAACTATTTCCCATTCGTTTGATTTTTCTGATGATGGTAATATCTCAAGTGTTGATGCCATTCCATTGGTGGGAAATAAAAGAAATGATAAAATTGTGGTGAGAATAAATACCTTAATAAATTTCATATTTTTTTCACCTCCCTTATTTAATTAGTTTGTAAATAACTTGGAATTATATACAATGGAATATTGTTCGTTAAAATTATTGTGATAAACGGGTTTAGTGAAATAAATTGTATGCTATTTGTCTGTCTTGGATACTAACAATAATATAAGTTTTGTTGTACTATGAAACAAAAAATATAAATTTTTAGAAGAAGGTGTTAAAAATAGAAGCCACAAAAATTATTGGAGTTATGGATAAACTTGATGATTTGCCCTATCAAAAGATACTGTTTGACGGTACATGGGGTGTTGGGAAAACAAAACATATAATTGAATCTATAGAAAACAAAAATAATATTCACTATATATCATTGTTTGGAAAAAGAGATATCAATGCTTTTTATCAGGAGTTATATTATCTCTTATTATCCAAACATGAATTTAAATTTAAAAAAATATTAAATAATATGGGGAAAATAAATGTATCTCAATTTGGATTTAATATTTCAATACCGTTGATCTCCGATATATTTAAAGATATTCAAAGAAAGTTGAAGACTAAATCAAATATAACTATTATTATTGATGATTTAGAAAGGAAGAGTGACGATTTTGATATTAAAGAAATATTTGGTTTTGTAGATTCTATTACAAAGAATAATGGAATTAAAATTGTTTTAGTAGCCTCGTCGGATAATTTTTCAGATAAGGCTAAGAGAATATACGAGGAATATGCCGAAAAATCTATAGACCGTATCTACAAAATCACTACTTATTCAGGAGATGCACCCCAAAAAATAATGGGAGATACTATTTGGTCAGAAATTAGTGGGATTTATCTAGATAATAAGTTTAGGAATTTACGTACTTTAGAAAAAACAGATTTATTTATAAAAGAAGTGATCAATGAAATAAAACATTATGATGTATTTACCGATAGATTTAATAAGGAAGATATTTACAAGATTTGCTTTTCTGTTGTTTTATTTGTAGTGGAGCATAAAAGTAAAATGAAATTATTGCCAGAAAATAAGGAAGGAAATCTTGATACATTTTATGAGGCATATAATTCAAAAAAGAATTATCCGAATTATATATGGCATTATATATTAAAAAGAAATTTAAATAATAGTATGATGCAAAATTTAATACCAATTATTTTAGAGTGGTTTTTAACAGGTGATTTTTCCAAAGGTCAATTTAAAGAAATAGCTAAACAGGTTAATGCATATTTAGAATCAACAACTCCTTTATTAACTCCTTTATTTATGTCTGATGAACAAATAATAAAAGAGATTGATGATTTTTCATCATTTATTGAAAATGTAGATGAAACTACACATATAAATGGTTATCTACAACGTTTGGGTGAATTAGCACATATAGCTGAAAAATTAAATTTTGATTTTAAATATACAGTTGATGAAGTTGTTGACTGGATAATGAAAAATAATGATTTTGGTAATAATTATGATGATACTTATTTTGATACTTTTATAAAAAGAGAATCTAGTTTTGTAAAAGAAGTTATATCAACGTTGCAAATTACAGTAAAGAATCATGAAATAGATAATCTTTTAAGAGTAATGTCCGAAAATATACAAAAACAAAGTTTTACCCAAAATGAATTAGATAAAATAGCTGAATTTAGAAGGTTTATCCCTAGATTGAAAAATGATGAGAATGAAGATGAACAGATAAAGAAAGTAATAATAACAATGAAAAGTAATAAATGGTTTCTACCTTTACCTCTAGGAGAAATATCGCATTCTCATTGGACTTATTGTCATGAAGTATTTAAATGTATTGTAGAGATAGATAATTGGGTAGAAAGACCCTTAATCGAGGATGCACGTGAATACTTTAAACAAGAAATTAATAATTATTCAGATAAGGTATTTAAATATCGATTACAGCATTTAATTAAGCAATACTTTCTGGTGCTTTAGTAGAATAATAATTACTGAAATGATCCAACTTTTTTATAAAATCAAAACTTAATTCTGCTGAAAAGAATCCATTTTGGACTCAAAACGGATTCTTTTTGTTTATCGTAAAACTTGAGTTTATAAGGTATTTTTAACTAAACTTTAAATAGAGAATCTAAAGTTTTTAAATGTTCGTGTTTTAAAATAAATCGTCAAGTCTATCCGCAGTCTCTTTTTGCTTATTGGGAAACAAATGACCGTATACATCAATTGTTGTCTTAATAGAGGCATGTCCTAGCCTTTCTTTGATAGTTGTATAATCTTCCCTCTGGTGTATCAATAAAGCCACATGAGAGTGTCTTAAATCGTGTTGACGAATTGGTTTAAGTTCTCCACGCTCGCAAATTGTTTTGATGCGTCGGCTAAAAATGTCTTTTGTGGGTGCTTTTTCTCGATATTGAAAAACATGAACATTATTGGAATGTTCGATTGAGTATTTTTCAAATATAATTTTTTGTATTTCTTTCCATGTATTAAGTAATTTTAAAAGCTTTGAGTTGATACTAATTCGTCTAATGGAATTTCTTGTTTTAGGCTCCGTTATAATAACCTTTTTATTAATAAAAGTAAGTGATTTATATACATTTATTTCACGTCGGAAGCTGTCAATATCATTCCAATTTAAAGCTAATAATTCGCCACAACGCATGCCGGTAAGATAGGCGACAGTATAATAAGTTTTAAAAAGAAATTCTTTTTCTTCATCAATTAAAGAGATAAATTCCTTGAATTGGTCTGGTGTCCAAAATTTCATTTGTTCTTTATTTAAATTTAGATTCTTGACTCCGTTGCATGGGTTGGCATGGATAACATTTCCCTCTAAAGCTGTTTCAAATACGCGTTTTAAAGTAATCATAATGTTGTTGATTGATTTATTTCCAAGCCCAGAGTTAATAAGTTTTTGTTGATAGTCTTTAATGTCATCTTTGGTAACTTTTTTCAAATTGCTGTTTTTAAACTGTTCTTGTAAATGTTTCTGAATAAGATAACGTTGATTTTGGTAATAGTTAGGTTTAGCGTGTAATTTACATTCTTCAAGGTAAATATCAGTTACCGTTTTAAAACTAAGATTCCTTGTACCAATATCTTTACCACGATTGTACTTTTGAGATAATTGATAATAAAGATCTTCGGCTTCTTTTTTAGTTTCAACAGTTCTCGTTAAACGCCTACGTTTACCTGTTATTGGGTCAGTACCTATACTAATGTCAACATTATAACTCCCGTATTTGTTCTTTTTAATAGGCATAGTATAATCACTCCTTCGGGAACTCATGTTCTGTTTTGGTTGTAAAAAAAAACGGACTACTAGATAATCGGTTTATTTTTGTTGTTACTTTAGCTATTGGTTGGTTAAGGAATTCGGAACTAAAAATTAGAGCTTCATTATAGGTTACCTCCTTGAAAATAATAGTTTGGTTGGCTCGTTCCTGAAACAAAAAATATCCAAGAATATATGAAAGTAATATTTCTTTATATTCCATATTTGTATTAATATGGACAATTACTTTACCTTTATGAAATTGAAGAATACCTTTAACATTACCGAGTTCATTTGAAAAAATTTTTAATTTTAAACGCTTGCATAATTTGTAAATGTCATTTGTTTGGTAGTGTTGTTTTATACTTTGTGCTTCTTCTCTTATATTTTCCTTGGAAAAGATAGTATCACTCCTAGAAATATTTGTAATTTTATCCTTATCATTTTGATATCACATTATATAAAACAATTATTGAATTGTCTATATAATGTGACTTTGTTTATTATATACGGTTAATTTTTGAAAAGGTTTCAAATTATAACATTATTTTCCATCACGTTTCATTTCGTCTACAAATTTCATCCCATTTTTTAATGCCTTTTTTATTAAACGAATAGTTTCTTCATCTAGATTAGCTTCATCGAGGTATATGGTTGGATCGTTATCGTTTTGAACTTCCATAACAACTTCGCTAAAAATACTTTCTAGTTTAGATTTTTTTGCATAAGCTTCTTTGTTTTCGTAATCAGTTAATCCTAATAAATAGTCGGTTGATACATCATATAATTCACTCATTTTTTTCAAAGTTTCTGTATCTGGGTCACGTTTATCTCTCTCATATGCGGATAATGAGATGTTGGATATATTTAATTTTTCTGCGACTTCCATTTGAGTTAGCTTTTTTCTCATTCTTGCTATCCTTAATTTCTCTCCTAAAGTCATTTTTATATTTCTCCATTCTATATTTTAATTCTATATTTTAATTGTATATTTTGTGATTTTTATTTCGTGTTTATATTATATCAGATTGTACATATTCTACATATATTTATACAATCTGTTAAAAATAATATTTATTTACTATCTGTATATTATTTAAACAAAAACTAAATTTAGTAATTGACATTTACTCTAAGTACAATTATAATGTAAATATAGTTAAAGATATGTTTTTTAAAAAAGGAGGCGAATTACTTATGGAAGCTACCACATTTGAATTTTTAACAGTTAAAGATGTACAAAAAATATTAAAAGTTAAGGAAGCAAAAGCATATCAAATTATTAGAGCTTTAAATAATGAACTTAAAAATGATGGTTATTATGTATTACCAGGAAGAGTTAATAAAGAAAAATTTGAAGAAAGGTTTGTCTATAATAATATTAGCAATTTTTAGTTGTGAAATTCTTTTAGGAGGTGATTCATCGAAAACGAGTTAGTTTTGAAAAGAATCATTATTTATAAAGTAAAGGATGGTTGTACATTGAAAACTGAATATAGAAAGAAAGGGTATCTGATAATGATACATTACCAAACACCCAATAAAAATTAGACACTTTTATTATAACATAGTTTGGAATTTGTGTCATGGATTCTTAAGTATTAAGTGGATACAACTTTACACTTTTAAAACAGTTGTAGCAGGCTAGAAAAAGCGTGCTAATGGTTATAATGATAACCTACTAGGTTGCCATGACCTTCTTAAAAGTTAGCGACTGATAAGCGCCGTGATGGGTACAGAGCCTAGCGAATATTTGATAATGATCGAAGATCGATAAATATATGAATTAAAATTTAAAACTATTAAAGGAGAGATTTTATAATGGAATTTAAAACTGGAATTATACCTGATGAATTAACTTTTGGCGATTTATTTTTTATGGGATTAAAACGTGAAAGAATGTTTTTTGATCGTGATAAGAATCAACGTACTGATATATTAGAAGCTCGTGTTTATAATCTTTCTTCCGCAACTCAAAAAGAACAGATTGAAGTTACGTTACCGGAATATATAGATTTGAAAGAAATTGAATTTAATAAGCAAGTGAAATTAAAAAATCCTGTTATCAAAGCTAGGGCGCAAGCTAATGGAAACTTTGCTAATGTCGTCTGGACAGTGGAAGCAGAAGATATTTTGGAACTGGGTGCTAGCTCGAAACAGAATAAAGAGCCTGTAGGTGCAGGTGCGGATAAAAAATAGATTGATAGCGTGTTAATTAATTATTAATTAGCACGCTATTATATTTTTGGGAATAAATAATATCAAATTTTTACTCTCGCATAGATTTTTAGGTAGTAGGTGATAAAAATTGAATTTCTAAAAAAACGTCTTTGGAAATATAGAGGAATTAGGATAGAGCCTAGTATGCAACATGGTGTATTAAGAGCAGGTCTATCCATATTTATCTCTATTTTCCTTGTGACTCTTTTCCTTTATTGGAAAGACGGTCTGTTTCAAGTGAAACAATGGTTTCAAAGGGATGTATTGAAGTCTATTGACATGTGGAACTGGGGTTATATAGGAAAAGGGATTTTAATAGCTTTAATTGTTGGGACTGTTGCTGTTGCAATGGTCTATTTTTTGTTTTATGAGCAATTTAAACGTATTTGGCATAGGCAAAAGATAGCGAGAATGTTTATATCTAATAGATTTATAGAAAAGGAGAGTTATAAAACGGAATCCTCATGGGGATTATCTGATAAGGTAGTTACCAAAACAAAGATTACCTATTTTCCACGTGCTTATTATCAAATTAAAAAGGGTTTTATTTATATACGAATTGCATTAGATATGAGTCGATTTCAGAAAAGGTTTCTAGAACTTGGTGAGGAATTGGAAAATGGACTATTTTGTGATTTGGTGGAAAGAGAGATAGAGGAAAACTTTATATGCTTTAAATTTCTCTACGATGTGCGAAAGAATCGAATTTCTATAAATGATGTTGTAGTAAAAAATGGTTCTATAAAGTTAATGAAACATATCAATTGGAAGTTTGATAATTTACCACACATGCTTATTTCTGGTGGAACTGGTGGAGGAAAAACTTATTTCATATTAACAATGATAGATGCATTGTTAAAGTCTGGTGCAGATTTAAGAATTTTAGATCCGAAAAATGCAGACTTAGCTGACTTGGAGACAGTAATGCCCGAAAGAACCGTATTTAGCAAAAAGGATGGAATCATGATGACATTAAGGAAATCGGTTGAAGGCATGTTAAAACGTTCAGAGGAAATGAAACAAATGCCTAATTATAAAACAGGGGAAAACTATGCTTATGTAGGGTTATCCCCTGTTTTTATTGTGTTTGATGAATATGTGGCTTTTATGGAAATGCTTGACCATAAGGAAAAAATACAGGCATTAGAGTATATGAAACAGTTGGTTATGCTTGGTCGGCAAGCTGGATATTTTATAATTTTAGCTTCGCAGCGACCAGATGCGAAATACCTTGCGGATGGCATCAGAGACCAATTTAATTTTAGAGTAGCTTTAGGAAAAAATAGTGAAACAGGATATGGGATGATGTTTGGTGATACAGATAAAACTTTTGTGCATAAATCAATTAAAGGGCGTGGATATGCTGATACAGGAACATCTGTAATATCGGAGTTTTATACACCCTTAGTACCGAAAGGTTATGATTTTATAAAGCAAATAGGGCATGTAGCGCAGGGGCGAGTGAGCGGGGCGACGGCAGTCGCCAACGGCAGTGATTAGCGAGCGTCACAAGTGGAATGCCCGGAGGAGTGAGCGAAGCGAATGACGACCAAAAACCCCCCCTACTCTAACAGGGGGGTAGAGATAATAAAAAACGATGAAAACCCTTTAACAGCAATGATTGACTATTTAAGGATATCATTCAAAACTCATGATATTGATTTGATATTGGAAAAAGTTGTGCATTTAAAAAAAGACTATATGGAACATAAAGAAAGTGGCTTCTATGGATATATTGGAACTTACCAATTAGATAATGTAAAAGTTTTCTATTCTCATAGTTTAGATGAAAGGGGAATTCTAGTTGAAATGTCGGGAAAGGGTTGCCGACAATTTGAATCCTTTTTGAAAGCTAGAAAGAAAACGTGGTTCGATTTCTTTCGTGATTGCTTAGAAAATAACGGTAAGTTTCCGAGGTTGGATATTGCGATTGATGATAAAAAAACCTATTTTGAAATACCTATGATTTTGGAAAAAATAAAGCATGGCGAAGCCATATCCCAATTTAGAAAAAGTGATTACAATGGTTCTTTGAATATCGAAGATGGTGATTATAGAGGTACAACGATATATTTTGGGTCGAAGCAGTCTGAGGTTTATTTATGCTTTTATCAAAAAAATTATGAGCAAGCTAATAAGTTTAATGTACCAGTTGAGGAATTCGGAGATTGGAACAGATATGAATTAAGATTAAAAAATGATAGAGCACACAATGCTATTTTAGGGATATTAGAATATGGCAATTTGTTGCATGTGGCTAAAGGTATTATAAAAAACTATTTGAGATTTGTTGAAAGGGGAAATAGTGAAAGTCGTCAATCTTGGGTAACTTCATCTTTTTGGGAAGAATTCCTTTCTGATGTAGAAAAATTAAGGTTATTCACAAAGCCAGATGACAAGTTCTATGAGAAATCAAAAAATTGGTTTATGAAATACGGTGTTAGAACGATGAAGATGGTAAAGATAGTTGAGGACACTTTGGGTACAACTGATTTACAGGATGTCGAAGAAGAAACAGAACTAAATCCAAAACAAGAACATATGATGAAAGTTTATATGGCAAAGGTTATGGATATGGTTGTTTGACTTTCCCCCTTTTGAGGTAGTGATATTGGCTGGCAGTGTGGTGGCCAAACACCACGAACTTAAACGTAGCTTATTATTGATAGGCATTTATTTTCAAACGATAACTCAAACGTTTTTGTCGGTACACTTGGTAAAGGCAAGTCAATAATATTTTATTTCCTTTTGAGTATAGTTGACTTGGCATCTGTCAAACACCGACAAAAAAACGGAAATCAAGGGGGAAAAGGTGGAGATTTTTTGGGTGGTCTTCTCAAAAAATACTACCTGAACCTTGATTGTAGTTTAGTGCCTAAAAAGAGGAGTGAATATTAGTAGATGTTTAGTCTTACTGAACGTTTTAAAAGACTCGGTTTTATTGTCGGTGTTCCAGAGTTGAGGGAGGGAAGATTTACAAAACTCCAACAGGTGTATGTAAAAGATTTAACTAAACATACATCTTTAATTATTGAAGGATCTCAGAAAAAAGGCTATTCAACTTATCGCTATACTTTTTATAAGGCAACATATATTAAAGATGGTCAGAAAATAAATGAAAAGGTTTATGTTGAAGATGCTTCACCACTGGAGGTGTTACGAAAAGTAACATCTTTTTTAAGTTATATAGAAAGGGGATAATTATGGCTGAAAAAAATGATTCCATGAAGAGTCGATTTAAGGGAAAGTTTAGGCAAATAAAAAAGCCAGACAAAGAACGAAGTAGTGTACGCAAAGATCATTCAAAGCGCACTGCTTTTTTTGTTTGGTTATTAATAATTAGTATGTTGTTTATTGCGACGGCATCGATATTATTATCAATAAATACACGTTCAACATTGAATGATACAAATCAATCGATAGTAGCAAGAGAAAATGAAGAAGTGAAAGAGGAAATACCCCATGCTTCGGCAAATGAATTTTTATCAACTTTTGTTCAAGAGTATATAAATGTTCCAAATGAAAGTGCAGCTTTAGATGAAAGAGCAAAGAAATTAAAAGAATACATGGTTTTTAATGAGGCATTTAATGATGATAGAAATCCTTTGTATAACTTAGAGGGAGTGAGTGGAACTAGAACGTTAGAAACTTTTAATCTTTTTAACATGGAGGATAAAGGTGATACGTTTCTTTATCAGTATAAAGTAACGTTCAAAAATCAAGTGGAACGGGAAGTTGAAAAAGAGATTAAAAAAGGAAAGAAGAAGGAGATCGAAGTAAAAACGGAAACAGAGGAAGAAGAGAATACATTGTTATTAAATATTCCGATTATCTATGAAAGTGGGTTATTTAGTGTTTCTGCAATACCCTACTTTACAGAAGTTCCTTCATTGGCGGGAAATATAGAATATGAAAAGGAAACAATAGGATTGGAGGAGTATAACGGAAGTGAAAAAGAAAATATTGCCGTATTCATGAACACTTTTTTTGAAAAGTATTCTACTGAATCTATAGAAGAAATGGCGTACCTGATGGAAGAACCGCAAACGTTAAACGGTTCTTTTTTGTTTGAGGAAATAAGCGATCTGTTGATTTATGTAGATGGTGAAAATTATAAGGTTTTTTTGCAGGTAATGTTTAGAGATGAAATGACTAATATTCAACAAGTCAATCAAGTGGAAATGACTATTTCAAAAAATGGAAATAACTTTTACGTGGAAAAATTAAATTATATTTAATTAGGAGGAAATGGAGAATGGAATTTATGAATGCAATTGTTTTAGCAAATGCAAGTTTACCTACGTTGGATGGTATAGAAAACTGGGGTTTGCAAGTAATACAACAAGCTATTCTATTAATTGTTGTCTTCCTCGTAACAAAGCATTTAGCGAAATTTAAAGTCGGGGCTATTATTATTTCTTGTGTAGTAGGTGGAGCAGTTTACTTTGTTGTTCGTAACTGGAGCACGGTTAGTGGGTGGGTGGAAGCCTTTATTAATACGCTTTAAAAGAGGGATAAATATGAGAGAGGTTTTCAATTATCGTAGAGCATTAAGAGAACCAAAAAAAATTAGACAAATAACAGATTATTATTATTTGCCATTTACGATTGAATTAATACCAGCCGTTAATTTCTTACTTTTTCTTGGAATAACTTTTTTTATAGGCTGGATGATACGTAGGGTATACCCGTATGCATTTTCTGATACATGGTTTATTTTTCTAATGGGTATTCCATTATTACTAACGTGGTTCGTTACAAAAATCAAACCCGAAGGCAAAAATATTTATGTGTATATGTACGATTATGTTAAATATCTAGTAGCGATAAAAATACCGAGAAGAAAGTTTTGCAATGGGGAGGAAGTAGTTTGGATGAATGATAGAAAAATAACATTTAAGCAATGTGTATGGGTGGTGGAGAAAAAGAATGGTAAAACTGAAACCAGCAATAAAAACGATCAGAAACAATATGCTTTTAACGAGAACGGGAGACGTGTTGGCATATTATCGGATAAAGAGTGAATCTATTCCGATACAAAATAAGAAGGTGGTGGAAAACTATAAGCGTAAATGGAGGAGGTTCTTTGAAGAAGTAACGGAATATGAGGATTTTCATTTAAAGATGTATCCTCAAGAATTTCGTTTAAGGGAACGTTTTAATGACTTAAGTTTAGATTTATCGAAAGATAGTGAGGATGTTGGATTATATTATTTAGGAGAAACGGAAAATATCCTAACTTCTCGACTGGGGAATATGACAAAGAATGATTTTATTATAGGGATTAAATTAAAAAATGCATTTGTAAAGCTAGATGAAAGTCTAAAAGAGAATGCTTTCTCTATTTTTTCCAATGTGACAGATGCGTTTGTTAATTTGATTGGGTGGGAACAAAATGTTCCTGCCTTCTTTTTTGAACAATTTGAGGAAATGGAAGATACGGTTTATAAAGTGGTGGCAGGAGTTAATGGTTTACGTTTAGATGAAGAAGAATTGATCTACGTTAACCGTTACGATTTTATACGAGGGCTGAATCATGATGTAGCAGAAGAGATGGAAAATGGAAGTTTCAAAGCAATAACAAACACCATTATTGATCCAGGAGAATCATCATGCTTGAAGTTGAGTAGTGAACAGGATGAAGGTTACTTAACTTTTGTTGTGATTGATGAGTTTCCCGATAATATGGCTGAAAGTGATATTTTTTATGAAGCACAATCATTGCCGTTTGAAGTAGGAATAGATTATAAAATTCAAGCTGAAGGAAAAAGTAAAACGAAATTAAAGTTAAATCTAAAAGGGAAGGAATTAAAAGAATCAGCTAATGAGCAGGCAATGACAGGAGATTCAATTGATTCATCTGTAGTAGATAGTCATTATTTGATTAGAGACCTACAAGATAAGATAAAAAGTCATGATGTTTCTATGATGAACTGGATTGCAACGATTGCGGTTACTGGAAGAGATAAAAAAGAATGTTTAACACGTGCTAAACAAGTAGTACGATATTTTAAACAGTTGAATATTATCTGTCGTGTTCCGACTGCCGACCAATTAAGTTTGTTTTATCGAATGCTACCGGGTGAAAAATTGGAAGCAACAGATAGAAATTGGTTGCAACCAACCACACAAAATGGATTAGGAGAAAGTTTATTTGGTGTAAATTCCGATATTGGTTCAAAAATAGGCTTTTTTATTGGATGGGTGGATAGATTTAATAAGCATAAGGATTTAGAAAGTGCAAAGTTATCAAGTCGTGACCCTGTTTTCTTCCATCCTATGTTAGCGAATCAAAATATTAAAGGAAGCAAATATCGTTCACCACATGTATTAATCACTGGTGATACTGGTGGTGGGAAATCGTATCTTGCAAAGTTATTATTTATCTATGTAACACTACTATATATAAAAGCATTATATATTGATCCAAAGAAAGAGTTTAGAAAATGGATAGATAAAATCATACACGATAGTATTATTAAGCGTGATTTTCCTATGTTCGTAGAGCATTTGGAAAAGTTTAAGTTTATCACATTGGACTTTGAAGAGAAGGATAACTGGGGAGCATTAGATCCTGTTGCATTTCTTCCGTCACACCAAGCAAAAGAATTGATTCAAGATATCTTTTCAGAAGTCTATGATTTTAAAGGGAAAGATGAAATTCACACAGCTTTTTTAAGAGCTATTTCAGAAGTGTTAGAGAGGAAGGAAAAAGGGGAACAAGTTGGTTCTATGCATATTATCGATATTATGAAAGACAGTAAAGAATCATCTGTAGCAAAAGCAGGTGATTTTTTATATGAGGTTGTTTCTGATAGTATTTTGAAACTGTGCATACATGATGGTTCGAATGCTGCGCTTTCTTTAAATGACCGTATAAGTATCATTGAAATTGAAAATATTGATTTGCCAGAAGCAACAGCAAGTGTAGATACGTATACGAATAGTCAAATGAAATCAAATGCGATTATGTTAGCGCTAGGAAAGTATTGTGAACTGTTTGGAAAACAGGATAAAGATGAAAAAACAGCCGAATTTATTGATGAAGCATGGGTTATTGTTTCTTCACGTCAAGGTAAGAAAGTAGAAAAGAGCATGAAACGTGTGGGGAGAAGTTATAACAATGCGTTATATTTTATTTCTCAAAGTACGAAAGATGCTTTACGAGAGAAGGAAAATGAAACAGGGAATTTCGGGGTAGCGTTTGCTTTTGATGAAGAAAATGAGCGACCCGATATACTAAAGTGGATGAATATGGAACCAAGTGAAGAAAATATAGAAATGTTGGATAACATGTTACAAGGGCAATGTTTAATGAAAGATGTGTTCGGTAGAACGTCAAAAATAACGGTGGAATGTCTCTTTGAAGAATGGGAAGGGGCTTTAGAAACGGTGAATAAATCTGCGGTCGCATATGCAGAAGAAAAATATTTATAAAAAGGAATGGCTATCAAAAATTGGTAGCCATTTTTTTAATATAAAAGGAGAGGGAGTATCTATGAATGACTTATGTAGTAGATGTTGAAAATTGGATTAGATTTGAGGAAGAATTGGTCGAATTAGAAATGTTTCGTAATAACGAGGAAATCCGTATTCAAGCAATTCAAATTGCGAATGACATGGGAGAAGGAGAACTCGGAACGTTTGAAATTGTTTCTCATGCTAGAGAGGATGAAAGTTATAAGTTTATTTTCAGTGTGGAAATAGGTGAAGATGGAGAGGAAGAAAAAAAGCTATACTATTGTTTCTGCTTTGAGATGTAATGCCTATAAAAGAGTGGCTATCAGTTGGTAGTCACTTTTAATCTTTCTAAGAAGGTTGGTGATGTAAGTGATTAGTTTTGATATTTTAACTAATTTATTAAATGGGATTAAAGAGCATTATAAGTTTACATGTCACTTAGAAAGGGATTTAGTAAGGAAACATGAGGAAGAAGGGGTTCGAAAGGATTTGGATGTTGAGTATATATCCTATTGTAACGGTGTAATAAATGCATGTGAAACCATACTGGCTTTTTTAAAGGAACATGGAAATGTTGAAAAGTAGAAAATTATTTATGGCTGTTTTTGGTAGTTTAATTTTGTGTATCTTTTTATCAGCCACCACTGTTTTTGCTGAAGAAGATAATGGGGGGGATATATCTGATCTTATAGAGGTAGATAATCCAATAGGTAAAATGTTAATAGATATATTCGGGGATATGTTAAGTGAAAAATACAACCCACATGAATATATGGATGAGGCAAAAAACGGGGAGGATATTAAGGAGGGGGGGGTAGAGTTAGAAATTAAAAAATACCCTGTTGAGCGCTATATGGTAAATAATGAAGATACCAATGGGATATTTGGGTTTAATTTGTATGGCATCAATAACTTTTTAATGGGGATTATTCAGCATGTGGTTATAGTCACAGATTCAAGTTTAGAAAAGCTATTTTCATTACAGATATTAGATGAGTTTGCAGTTGATTTGCAAAGAATTTCAGATGATATTTATGAAACGTTAAAAGATTACTTTGCAGAATTGTTGTTTGCATTTTTATGTGGCTACCTTGTCTTTTTATTTTTTGCAAAGGGCAATGCAAAAGAATCTATAAGAAAATTCCTCTTATTCATTATTGTTTTGGTTGTTGCTGGGTATTGGATAGCGAATGCTAGTTTTCTAATAAAATCAATGAATGCAATATCGAATGAAACACAAGGCTACCTAGTGAATGCTGGTAACGGTTTGTTGGAAATATTTGAAAACGATAGGGAAGGTGTTTATTCAGCTATCAACGATATTGATGAAGATGACAAATTAAACGGTGCTATGTCTGTTATGCGCAATGTCTATTTTGATTTAGCACTAAAACGACCATATCTCTTAATCAATTATGGTACTACAGAGGAAAATGATATTAATAATAATGATAAAGTTAAGGATTTAGGTTTCGGTTTTGATCAATATAATCGTGTGGATAGAATGTTAGCATTTAATTTAAGTTCAACAGGTTCAGCATATCGAATTACCCATGCTTATATTGAAGTGAATAAGAATAATAATTCAGCTATGGCATCGGGTGGGGCGTTTAAACAATCAGGGCTAGTCTTTTTGACATTTATTATTGTTATTGCGTTGTCTATTCCATTTCTTTTGTTAGGTTTATTAAATTTTGCATTGCAACTGTTAGCAATTTTGATTGCATTAGCGTTGCCTTTTGCGTTTGTCTTTAGTTTCATTCCGCAATTTGTAATGAGTGGATTTAATACCTTAGGGAAGCTAGTCACGACGTTTTTAATAAAAGCGTTGCTAGGAATATTTATATTCATTTCCTATTTATTGACGTATACCTTGTTTAGATTAGTACCACCAGAAGATACAGGAATGTATCTCTTACATGTCTTTCTGTTAACTGTGCTGTTCTTTTATATCATTGTGAAAAGAAATTCCATTATTCATTTTGTGACAGCAGGGCGTGTTCAATCGATAGATAAAACTATCATGCCAAATATGAATCAATATTATAGTAAGCGATTCGATGATGCACGAGAAAGAATAAATAAGAGACGTAGTAGAAAACGACAATCACCAATGCGTAATGGTGATGAGCCAGAGAAAAATTCAAAGAATCGAACCAGTATGAAGGAAGAAAGGAATAGTTCTTTGAATGGTGAAAGGAATGTTCCACGTACTCCACAAACAAGTAAAGAAGAGAATTTTAAAGAATCTAAACGTGTTGTTCCCTTAAACAATACTGATCCAATAAAACGTAGAAAACAAAGTCTAGATAAAAAGGTGGCTACAGAAAATAAGTTAGAGGAAGGAGAAGATAGAGATAAAGAGTATACGCTATATGAACCAACTGGTCAAAATGATCGTATAAAAAATATTAAATTAAATAAAGAAGCAAAGGAACTAATTAGGCAAGGTGAAACGTCTAGAAATGGTCAGAACTTTAATTTGAATGGTGCGCGCAAAAAGGAAAGAAATGAGATGCTTCCTTATGCTTCGTATAACGTTGGAAATGGAAAGGATATTGAACCAAAAGAGAAGTTAAAGTCAACTCGTGATAAGCAGAATTTAAATTTCAATAAAGCAACAATAGAAAGCTTTAATAAAAAAGGTGTGAAACGAAATAAAAATCTTTCTTCTATAGAAGAAAGAAAAAAGGAAAGAGATATGGATAGAGGAATGTCGTAGAGGGCATTTCTCTTTTTTATTTTTATGGAGGTAAAGTATGACTTTGAAATTAGAAAAAATACCTGCTGTAAAATTGGGCAAATGGAAAATGAAAATCTATATAGCTATCTTTTTATTGGTTGTCTTTTTGTTATTTGGTATGGTTATTCTTTTTATAATTATGTCTAGTACAAGTGATGACATGATAGGTGAACATTTAGAGCAAGAGGAAAATCAAGAAACTACAGATATGTATATTAGTAGTGGAATTGCTCCCGAGGTGACAAGATATGAAAATTACTTTAAAAAGTATGCTAAAGAATATGGCGTTGAAGAACATACAGATGTTGTGATGGCAATGGCAATGCAAGAATCGGGAGGAAGGTATTTAGATGTTATGCAGTCTTCTGAATCTCTTGGATTGGCACGTAATACCTTAGCAGACCCCAAAAAGTCGATTGATCAAGGTGTAAAATACTTTTCCAAAGTGTTTGAGCAGGCTGGCGGTGATGTGGAATTAGCATTGCAGGCTTACAATATGGGGCATGGTTTTATAGACTATGCTAAAAAACATAATAACGGTAAGTATTCCATGGAATTAGCTTTAGATTTTAGTAATTATATGGCTCGAAAGATGGGTTGGTCAAGGTATGGTGACCCACATTATGTCCAGAATGTTATGCGTTATTTAGAACAAGGTGAGAGTATCGCTGTGTCCAATGGTGACTGGTCTTTTCCATTAAGAGAGATAATGGTAACTAGTGAGTTTGGAGAAAGAATTCATCCAATTACAGGGGAGATTAATAGCTTTCATGGTGGATTAGACTTTGGCTGTTCACCTCAAGATGACATATTAGCTGTAGCTAATGGTGATGTGGTAGAAGCGATTCATAAAAATGTTGGATATGGAAATTATGTAACAGTAAAACATGTAGAAGGTGAATTTAGCAGGTATGCACATATGACATCATTATTTGTTTCAGTTGGTGATAAAGTGTCACAAGGTCAGTCATTAGGAAAATGCGGTACAACGGGAAGCAGTACAGGGAATCATCTGCATTTAGAGCATTTGACCAAATTAGGTCAATCACATTCAGAAAAGGTAGACCCTAAAAAAGCTTTAGGATTGGAATGATTAAATGAAAAAATACTGGTTATTACTTGCGGTTGCTGTTTTATTTATCGGATATTTATTTATAAAGAATGACAATTATAGAAATGAGTTAAAAGAAACGGAAAATAAAATTTCTCAATTAGAATCATCAGAAGAAGATTTTCACATTGAAGCTGGTGGAGTGGCAGAAAAATTTATATTAGCTTACTTTAATTTTCAAGGAAGGCCATTAGAAAAGAATATTGAAAGGTATGTAACTAAAGATGTTCTAAAAGAATTAAATTTTGCACCTAACGAGGAATATGATGAGTCTATAAGTGAATTAAACTCTTATGTAAGTAACTTAGATATATATTTAGGTAAATCTGTAGAAGAAAAACAAAAGGTGCTGGGTGTTTTTGATAATCAAATTGATCTGGATAATACAGAAAGTATAGTTAATTCATTTATTGAATTGGACTTAGAGAATATAGGTGGGGAGTGGCTTATTGTAGATTTCAACTTTTTTCAATATTAGTTCTGTGATATCATAGGTTAACTAATTATAATTCTAATGGTGGTGATTTTATTGTATAAACACATGTTAAAAATGAGTTTGTTGATAACTTTATTAACAGTGTTTGTAGGATGTGGAATTGTAGATGGAAAAGATGATGGTTTAACCTATGAAAAATTAGTTAATTTAACTATTGAAGAATTTGAATCAGATATGCCTGAATTTGGCGATTCGGATTATGAATTTTATAATATTGATTATGGAGACGATTTGAGAAGTAATTCTGATATAACAATTTGGGCTGATGAAAAATATATAAAAATAGTTGTTTATGACCAAAGTGAAGATTCTACTCGTACACGATATTATGAACTACGTGATGATGGACTTTGGAGTGTAGATGGGCACCCCGATATCGATTTTGATTCTTTAGAAGAAAAGGAACCCGATTATATCGAAAAGCAAGGGGAAGTTATAAAAGATTGATACAATGACTGAATTCGAGGGAAGTGTATTGACGTTATTGGGGAATTAAGCCCGCGTCTACGATTGAGTGGAAGTAAATAGCTAATTTAATTTAAAGAGATAACGCCAATATATCGGCATTTATCCTAGTTTAATATGGTGAAAAAAGTTAAAAATGAAATAGTACCCTACCAAAAATAAAATTTGGTAGGGTTTACTATCACCAAATTATACATCTTAAATTAGATGTAATATAAATAGGCACTTTCTCTTTTGAAATTTATTTGATATGGTGATAATGATTTTTAGAGATGCAGGTCTGATTGAGTTATGATTTTATGATGAGTTAGCAACATTAGTGTATGTTTGGATTTGTATGGAGTTGAAGAGAAAAATTATTTTAAAAAGCAAAGAGTACTCCCGGATTTATTGATCTTACTATCTATTCTTCTATCATAGCATCGGCTTTTGTTACCTCTACTGTACCGTGCGGATGATGAGGAGGCGCATATATTGAATAAAGTTTTAATGGAATATTACCTGTGTTTATTACGTTATGCCATGTACCAGCGGGAACCATAATTGCCGAATTATCAGATAGCCTTCTTTCAAAATTTAAGTTGTTACTATTTTGCCCCATTCTTACGATTCCCTGTCCTTGTTCAATTCGTAAGAATTGATCAGTATCAGGGTGTATTTCTGTGCCAATGTCATCACCAATATTAATACTCATCAATGTAACTTGTAGGTGTTTTCCCGTCCATATAGCAGTACGATACGTATTATTTATTTTTGCTGCTTCATTAATATTTAAAACAAATGGTTGTGGTCCATAATCCCTTATTCTGAACTCATCGATGTTTCCATTTTGCTGAAAAGGCTCCAATTGGACCATATTCCTAATATCACCATTACCCAGTATATTCCTATTGAAGTGATATGGGGGGGAGGGATAATAGTAGTGTGGAGGGCAAACCCAATACATTTTCTTCATTCCCTTCATAATAATATTCAGAATCCATTGTATGCTGAACATATAGGAAGGTTACCTAATTGGAGAAAAGCAAAACTATAGGTGAGGATAAAAATTTCATTTTAAATATGGCAAGACAGAATCTAAAAGTTTTTTTAAATTATTTGCCTGCTCTGTATACATTTTTTTGGCTTTCTGATCTTCAGTTTCTAAAGCGAAGGATTCTAAGTCAGCTTGTATCTTTTTTAAACTAGCTCCAAGTAAAGGTTTTTCCTCAATGGTTATTGATTTATTTTTATCTTCATATAAATCGACGTATAATTGTCCACGGGAATCAATTTGTGCCAAAAAGACATCGTTAATTTCATTAGCACCCTGTTTTTGGATTTCACCTAACAACCATTCGACTGTATATCCTAGTTTTTGCATGCTCTTTTTCATGATGTTACCATCCATAATCAAAATGTTTGGACCATGTTCATGTTCAACTGGAATTCCTAACATTTTTGAAGTAACGGGTTGTTTGTCTGTTTTTAGCATCACACTTAAATCTCCATTCGTTTCAAGAACAGCCATTTCTACGTCAGATACTGTAAAGACGTTCTTTTCTCTTAATAGGAGCATTAATTCATTTAAATTCATAAGGTTTTTCTTCATACTACCCTCTAATATTTCACCATTTTTTATCAAAATGGTCGGTTTTCCATCTGTTAGATTAGAAAAAGTATTTGATTTCATACCAAAGTAGGCCAGTAGTATAGGAAATATTCCCCAAACAATTAAAGACATAATTCCGTTTAAAGCTTTTACATTTTGATCAACAGACATCGTTGCAGCAATGGAACCAATAGTAATGCCTACACAATAATCGAAAAAAGTAAGTTGTGAAATTTGTTTCTTTCCCATTATTCTGGTCAATATAAATAATAAGAAGAAAGCAACTGTAGAACGTATTAATATCAAAATAAGTTCAGTCATAATGTCTTTCCACCTTTTACAAATAGTATTTATATTATTATGGGACAAAATAGTCATATAAATTCATAATTAGGAGGGAAAAAATGAAAAAAGTAATAGTTTTATTATGTCTTCTTCTTATTTTATCTGCTTGTACAAACCAAGTTGGAGGTAAAGAATTCTTTAATCATATTAATGAACTTGAAAAAGGATTAGACCAACCAAATTGGGAAGAACTGTCAATTCAAGCAAATGAATTGAAGAAAATATATAAGAAGGATAAGTGGAAATTACAACTAATTGGGGATGAGGGAGAATATGAAGATTTATATGAAAGTATAAATAACTTAATTGCAACAGTTAAAGAAAAGGATACGTTAAGTACAAGAATGGAAATAGCTACGACTAAATCACTTCTTGAAGATATATATTCATTATAGCTGTAATTATTATGTCATTATTAGAGGGCGCAATCTGTATTACATGATTTGCGCCCTTCAATTTTAAGGATGTTGTGCATTAAGGAAATATCGCGCTAATACTTCAGGAAATGCTTGTGAGTTAATCATCCCATTTTTTATGCTCTCTGTTTTCATACGGAAGTAGGAGCAATTCTTTTCCTTTAATATATTCTGCATAAAAGACATCTTCAACACGTTGAAAGTTCTGTTCTTCCAGCTGCTCTAGGAGCCATTCTTCTGTAAGGTTTTTCTCCTTAAGGTTATCGTAGATTATTTCTCCATCATTTATAAGGGTTGTAGTTAGATTGACTTCCTGCGGTGCAATTTTCATGTCACTTTTCGTAGGTGATTGATAAGCTGATTTCTTCAATACCGAAACTGTTCCATTTGTCTCGAGTAAGGCATATTCAACCTCACTAATTGAAAATACATTTTTTGCCCTTAACAAATTTTGTAGTTGATTGATATCCAGTTTGTTTTTTTTCATCGTATCCCGAATTAATTTCCCATTGTAGATAATGATAGCAGGTTCACCTTCAATAAGTCTGCGTGTTGATTTAAATTTTTGTGAAATGATTTCGGTTGAATACAATAAAACTCCCCATAAAATAACCACAAATGCTATCTCAGGAATGCCTGCTTTTTCATCAAAAAGTGCATTACCGACAAGCTCACCTAAAATCACTGCAGAGATAAAATCGAATGCTGTCAACTGAGTGATTTGAGTTTTTCCCAATACTTTTGTCAAAATAAATAATGCAACAAAACCGAAAACTGTATCATAAAACATTGAAAAAAAACTTTCCATTTGGGTCATCCCCCTTTTTTCATTTAGGAATTAGCCTAACCTACCAAGATGAATTTATTCATCTTAACAATCCATGACAAATAGAGACGTTTGATAAATTACACCACAATGAAATGATTAATTACATTTAATCCCTACCATATGCGTGGTTTAATGGAACATTAATATAGTTTGTGAACAGAATGGAATCAATTACCTTGGCAAATCTGAATTGTACAGGGTAGATAAGTAATTAATACAAATCATCTAATAGATCAGCACACACGCTAGGGAAGAGGACAGAAGCCTAGTGCAAAAGAAAATCATTATTCAACGAAGGGCGCGGTTGCTAAACAATATTGGTAGAAAATGGCCAAAAATCAAAAGCTACAGTTTTAATGTTTAAAAAATGTGTTGACTTGTAAAAATAATCGTGGTAATATTTAAAACCGTACTATAAAAACACTTGTTGTTCTTACGTACGGTTTCTGTTTTATATTTTTACTCCTTTTTTACTCCAAAGGGAATCAAAGAAACTATAAAAATATAAAAATGGTAAAATGAGATGTACTTATGATAAGATGTTGTGACATATAACATCACTTCACGTTATTGAGGGCCTAGTGGGTGGATAACCCGTGGAGGTTCAAGTCCTCTCGACCGCATCATAATGTAAAACTAGTAATACCAATGGATTAAGTCCGTTGGTATTTTTTTATGCGTTCATTTCTAATGAGAATGGGTGTTTTTTTTGGATTGCTGTTACTTCAGTTTTACTCCATGTAAATAAATGGGGAAAATTTAATTGCTCTATAATGTTCGGGTTCTAAATAAATCGGCATGTTTATGTGAAATTTGTTTGTTAGGTAACAAGTGACCATACACATCGATTATCGTCTCAATAGAGCTTTATCTTAGCAATTTATTAATGGACCCATACGTAAAACACTATCATGTATTAATAAAACGGCTTGAGAGCGCCTTAAATCTTTAATTGATGAGTGTTATTTTTCGAAGGTCTTTCTCCGTTTCTGAAGATTTCTATCGTGATTATATTGAAAAACAAGGGAAGTTATAAAAGAGTTGTGCAATCGCTGACTTCGAGGGAAATGTATTGAAGTTATTGGGGGGATAAACCAGTGTCTACGATTGAGTGGCAGAAAAGAGTTAACTTGATTTGAAGAGAGGACGCCTATAAAATAAAGCAGTCATTCTTTATTTAGGAAAAGGCTGTCTAGTAAATTTCAATAATAAAATAAAAATCATCTTCGAATGAACTGCACCCAAATTGTTAGACCCAATTAAAAATATACAGGTGCAGTTTATTAATGAATAAATATACCTTGAGACCTCAACCTAACTGCTGTTGGAACCTTTCTTGATCTGACAGAATCCGTTTAGATCAGCAGCCTATTTTATTTAGTTCCGTTTGTTAGAATAAAACGTGCCAAATCGTTCCCAAATTTCCTCTAGTTTTTCAAGACGGTCTTCAGAGTTATCCATTCTTTTTTTTCAACAAACGCTATGAGTGTATTAATAAGACTTAGCGAAGCAACAAATGAATCAAAAAAAGTTGGTAATTGACTTGAAGCAGTTAGTACGACATCTCCATGAGGGACAAGCGGAGAAAGAAGATTGTCGGTAATGACGATAGTGGTTGCACCTCTTTCTTTGGCAAAAGCCATCGTATTGACAGTACTTGTTGAATAACGTGAGAAACTAATACCCACTACGACATCTTCTGCATTCAATCGAAATAACTGTTCAGGTTTGTTTTCAATGGGACCTAGTAAATGAGCATTTCCCAAGATAATATCCATGTAGTATTGTAGAAACAGCCCAAGGGATATGGCACTCCGGTTCGCAGATATATAGATTTCTTTTCCATTTAGCAGAAGGTGTACCGCATCTAAAAATGCTTTCGAATCTAAATTTTCCATCGTTGTTTTAATATTCGCCATATCATCTTTAAAAATATCGTAGATGGCCTGATTTGAATCATCATAAACTTGCGATGACATTTTTAGCCTTTCTTTTGTCGTCAACTGCATTTGAACAGAGTTCTGCATCTTGTTCTGCAGTTCACGATAGCCCGAATATCCCTAGCTATCATGGTGGCTATTGCTGGCGCAGCTACAAAATCCAGTCATGCTGTAAATGCAGTTACTGCTTTAAATGAAGGTTTCCAGCAGGCATTCTTCTGGTCAGGAATTGTTGCGTTTATAGGATCTGTTTTAGCTTTGTTATTTGTTCGTACACGGAAATAATTAGCGGAAGTGAGATGTAGGAAATTTCCTTTTCTGAAAAAGTTACTATTAAATAAAATAATATGAGCATGTGTAATAAGGGAGATATCCCGCTTGTTTCAGCAAAAAGAAATTCCGGCTTCCCAACAATAACAGCCTTATTTTTGCTAATTCCCTGCCAAAATGGCAGGGATATTTTTTAAGATAAAATAAAGATTATTTCCTTAAAATTTTTAACAGGTTAATTTATAATATTAATCTGTGAAATATTGTACTTAAACTCCCTCAGATAGATTCAATTTACTATTAAATGCTAACGGAGCAGAAGAGTTAAATAAGAATAAATTTTTAATGAAACTTATTACTTAATTATTCGTATTCCTTCATAGATAGTAATTTATGTAAGGAGGGATTTTGCTTGTTTGATAAACAAAGGCGTGTTCCATTTTTGAGAAAATATTGGGTATCTGCTATTGGTGTATTTTTATTGTCACAGATAATTTTTATTACATTTGAAGCAACGGGATGGTTACCTAATTATAGAGAGATTGATGGAACTTTATTTGGGAAAATCACGGAATCTGCAATATTTACAGAATGGTTTACTTTTTATGAGACGCCGCAATTAAATTTACTTACCTTCTTTTTTGTAGTTTTCTTTCTTGTGCCTGGAATAATTAGTGCATTAAAAAACGCATTTTCGCCAAGGTACCATAGTAATAACCCTAAATAACCGTTGTTGAAAATAAATAAAAAGAATAAAGTTTGTGAATAGATTTACTTAAACCATTGGGTATTAGAGATGAAGAGGCAATCAGGATTTGATTGCCATTATTTTGTTAATAACTAAGAATATTATGTTAAAATCTCTTAAAAGACTGTTCGGGATGTGGTAGATGGAAAAGATAATAATTTGCCATATGTTTAACTATTGAGGAAATTGAATTGGATATGCCTGAATTTGGTGATTCGGACTATGAATTTTATAAAATAAATTATGGAGATGATTCGAGAAGTAATTCTGATATAATAATTTGGGAAAATGAAAAATATGTAAAATTAGTTGTTTATGACTAAAGTGAAGATTCTACACGTACATGATATTATGAATTACGTGATGATGGACTTTGGAAGGTAAATGGTCATCCCAATATTGATTTTGACTCTTAGAACTTAAAGAACCAGGTTATATCAAAAAACAAGGGGAAGTTATAAAAAGTTCTCATGATGTCCTTTGGGACGTTAATTATAGCGATTCTGTCATTTTACAATAAAAAATAACCAACCTAGCCTGGCAAGCTAATTTGAGGTGGTTGTTTTTATCACTGGAATTAGTGAGTTGTCCCCTTGAAGGGCTATTGTACAAACCGTTTGGTGTTAGAGCACCAAGCGGTTTTTAATATCTTATGAATACTATACCCTATTTTTGAGAAAAAGAAAACATTCACTAAAACTCAGCTGTGTGAAGGATATACTGAATGATAATTGTTGCTATTTTTTTCTTTTAAGTGTTGTGATTTTTATATGCACTTCAGTTAAAAAATAATCATTCATGAAGCCTTCATTTTTTAAAAAAGGCTCATGAAATGATTATTATTGATTTTGATCTTCTTCTAGTTCATTTCTCCTTGATCATGTTGCTCGGAAGGCTCTTCAGTTGGATCTGGTTCCTGTTCATCATTTGGTGTCCCACATCCAAACAACACCCCGGTAGAGAGGATTACTGTAAACATACCTAATGCTAATTTCTTAAAATCCATCGTATTCACCTCGTTTAAGTAAAATTATTATTTCCTTTTTTATTACTGTCCAATTTCTTTCGACTAATTCTACATAATGTGGATTTAAAATAAAGTAATGACGTTTATAAGAAAGATGTACCGTTTATAAAGTTATACCGTTTTATTCCATTCGTAATGATTACCCAAGAATGAGATGATTGGTTGCAGAATGTGACCGATAGTACTTCCCGCACGAAAGAAAATACTATTAAATTTGATTATTTCCCTGCAAAGTGAGAAAAACTGATAATAATTGATTTCTTTTGTGAAATCAATCTATATGTAGATGGAAGAAATAATCATATTTTTACTATCCATGACAAGGGGAGAAACAATGGTGATAAAGAAAAGAAGCATTTTGATTAGCTGCTGTTTTTTACTGTTGGCCGGTTGTGTGCAGGGTGAAGCAATTGAAAATCTTCAGATTGTAGAAAGCTTCGGATATGACATAGCAGACAGGAAGAAATATCAACTCACTCTTGCAGTAACCATGTTTAGTCCAAGTGAGAACGCCGCCATTAAAGGTGAAACAATTAGCGATGAAAACTATACAGGATATGGTGCTGCCTGGAGTGCCGGAAGAAAATCGCCAAAAACTATGCCAACAGGAAAAACGTTGGTTACTTTGTTTGGAGAAGAATTAGCTAAAGAAGGAATCAATGATGTTATCGATGGAATCGAAAGACATCCAACGATTGGAGGCTTGGTTGATTTTTGTGTCATTGAAGGGGAGGCCAAGGAACTATTAGAAGGGGAATACGCATTTGGTCAAACGGTTTCCAGATATTTAAAGTCACTTCTTGAGCAAAATAAAAAAATGAATCTCCCTATAACGAATTTTCATGCGTTCATGTACGGCTTTTATTCCAAAGGCCAAACACCTTTTATGCCACTCATACAAAAAGAGGGGGATCAAATCAAATTAACAGGGCTTGCCCTATTCAAAGAAGATAAATATGTAGATAAAATTAATGCCAATCAGCTTTTCATATTTAAAATGTTATATGAGAGTATGAAAGGGGGGACTTATGAGGCTTCTATTTCTGAACAGGATAAATATGCCGCTATTGAATCTGTAGAAAGTAATGTAAATTATACAGTATCACAAGGAATAAGTAATCCAAAGGTTGACATAAATGTTGAAATTAAAGCTTTTCTTAATGAAGTGAACTCAAATGTTGAGTTAAAAAATAAAGAAGATGAGGAAAATCTGGAGAAGCTGATTGAAGAGGATTTAAAAGAGAATGGGTTAAAATTGATAAAGCAATTTCAAGAGAAAGAGCTGGATCCACTTGGAATTGGAGATAAAGTCAGAAGTCAAACGAGGGGATGGGAATCAAGCAAATGGTCGAATTTATACCCTAATGCTACTGTGGATATTAAGACTAAAGTAGATATATTAGAAACAGGAATTATTAATTAAAAATTCAAGAGGGAATATATCTTAATTATTCCCTCGAATTTTATAAATAATTTTTTGCAAAATGAACAAAAAAGGAATGTACCCATAAATAAAATAGAAACTAATTTCTCCAGTAAAAGCTCGCAGCTGATCGATCATCGAGCGTGTTTCAAATAAGGCGGAAACAGCTACCAAAGCTGAGATTAATATAATAATAAGAACCCTTTTGTTAATTGGAATTAATTGACCTAGTCCACGGTGGGCACCCCATAATGTTAGGCAAATATTTGGCAAAACGATAAATAACCAGATAGCAATTCCTAAATGTTCAAGTCGTTCGATAGCTGGAAGCTCAATTATTTTCCAAAACATAACCGTGCTCCATAGCATATGCTGAAGTTGATCTTGATTATAAAAAACAAAAGTAATAAGAGCTAAGACTACATAAATAAGGGTAGTGGATAGGATAGCAAGGTGCGCCCATTTTGCAGATTTATCTGGTCTTTTTATAAATGGGTAGAAAATGAATATTAATTCAAATCCGCTCATGGTCAGAGTCGCATTTCTTGCCGATCCCAGAATATCTGTCATGCTATGGTCCATGATAGGTAAAAGATTGCTGTAGTGAGCAAATTTTAGTGGAAATAAAAATGTTAGTAGTATTGGTACCAGATAAAGTGTACTTAAAAAACATATACCAGTAACCACCCTGAATCCCTTAATAACAAAATAACTTACAGTGAGTAAAAGAACGAAGCTAAAAAACCATACGGATAACTGTGGGAATACCCATAACTGAATGATTTCAACATACACACGCAAAACAGTGAATCCAAGGATTAATAAATAGATAACAAACAAGAAACTAAATAATCCTCCAATCCATTTACCAAACAGTTCCTTGTGTATCGCAATTAAATCTCCCTTGCCATTATTAAGGATTTGATATAGGAGCCATAGAATGATATGGATACTTAAACCAGAAATAATAATAGAAATCCAAGCATCTTGTCCAGCATGTTGACTAATTGATCGAAAGTCAAGAACCCCTATCCCTATTTGCATGGAATGAATAAGATAAAAAACGAGAAAAGTCGAAACTAGAAAATTTTCCTTTAAGATATTTCGCATATCCTCACCGTATTCCTTTAAATACTAGCCCGTTATTGTCATTCATGGTGACCGAGCCCCTTTGTAGTCATTTTTTAATATCGTTTTTTTCATTGATTCGTTTTGGATTTACCCGCATAGAATCTTCCGTTCTCTGATAAATTGGTCGTTTAGCCTGACGGTTGAAAGGCATCCGAAAAAAGGAATCTTTTAAATCCTGTAAACGAGGCGGGAAAATCGGTTCAATAAATGGTCTCCCTAATGACGTCAAATTTAATAGATGACCAACCATTAATGCAAATATTATTGCGATTCCAATTAGCCCCCATAATTGTGCAAACAGTAGAAATGGAAAACGAATCAAACGGATTGAATTGCTCATTTGGTAGACCGGTGTTGTAAATGAGGCGAGAGCTGCTAATGCTACAATAATTAGTAATACACTGCTCGTTAATCCCGCATCAACCGACGCAGTACCAATAACAATACCGCCAACAATACCAATGGTCTGCCCGACTTTGACCGGCAGTCTTGCCCCAGCTTCACGCAACAATTCAATAACCACTTCCAAAATAAGTACTTCTAATATAGGCGGGAAAGGGACATCCGATCTTGAGGAAATAATTGTTGCCATTAAATCCATCGGAATCATTTCATAATGGTAAGTCAGGATTGCTACGTAAAGTGGGGTTGAGAAGACAGAAAATGCAACAGCAAACAAACGGGTCAAACGAAAGAATGAAGCTGTATGCCAGATTTGAAAATAATCTTCAAATGCAGAAAAGAATTCAACAATAGTAATAGGCGCATACAATGCATGCGGTGAACCATCCACAATAATCGCAATTTTCCCTTCTGTTAATACTGCACTTACACGGTCAGGTCGTTCTGTATCAATCATTTGTGGAAATGGAGAATTCTTATTATCGGATATCATTTGCGTGAGATAGGAACTGTCAATAATATTGTCATATTCAATGTCGGAAATACGTTGTAACATAGTATTAATATTTTCCTGATTTGCAATTCCATCAATGTACAAGATAGCAATTCTTGTTTTTGAAATTTTACCTGACTCAATTTCACGTACTTGCAGTTGTGGAAGCGGGAGTCTTTTTCTGATTAGATTGATGTTTGTGTCAAGTGATTCCACAAATGCTTCTTTCGGCCCCACCACTGTAAATTCTACTTCCGGCATACCAACCTTTCGTGTTTCAACTGTAACTGCAGAAAGGATAAGGCACTTAGAATCATGCTCTTTCATCTGAATGATGACGGAACCATTCATTAGCTTTGTTTGAATTTCTCTCACATCATCTGTAATTTGGATATTTTCGATGGGAAGTAACTTTTTAATTTCTTCAAGGCTATCAAAGGAATGTTCTGTTAGATATGGGAATACATCACGATGAATATAATCGGGATTTACCATAGTTTTTATGTAATTTACCCAACATTGTCCGTTTTTTGATTCTAACACAAATCTTTGAAAATCCTGTGAAGGTTTTAAAGTATTAATTAGTGCTTTTATATCGAATGTAGAATCGGAATGCTTAGTCTTAGATGATTTCTTTCTTAATCGTTTTAGCAATAGTTAATACACCTTCCTTGTACCTGTAACAATATGGTTAAAGTTAACCCAGGATTTTCAAAAAAATGGGTTTCTGTAAGACAGTTTTCGTAATATATACTTATATATAAAGGATACCCGGATAATGATTTCTTTATTATGTTTTTTGAAAAAGTGTTGACTTGAAAAAAATCACGGTAACATTGTAAAACGTGCTATAAAAACACTTATTGTTCTTACGTGCGGTTTTTTATATTCTTACTCCGAAAGGGTTCAAAAAACTATAAAAATGACATAATGAGATGTACTTATGATAGGGTGTTGTCACTAATTACATTATTTTACGTTAGTGGTGCTCTTTCCTCATTAATTGATCCTAATATTTACAGTTGAGGAACGGTGCGTCCCCATCGAGAAAAAGAATTACGGCAACCAGAAAAAGATTTTTACATTGTTGGGGCCAACGAAATTCTTGTAGAAGTAAAATGGCTGAAGGATGGGCAAAGAAATATCTAGGTGATGAGTGGAACGTGCACAGCGCAGGTATCGAAGCACATGGCTTAAACCCAAATGCTGTAAAGGCTATGAAAGAAGCCGATATTGATATTACTAATCAAACATCTGATATCATCGACCCTAAAATCCTAAATAACGCAGACTTAGCTGTTACCCTATGTGGCGATGCAAAAGATAAATGTCCAGTCTCACCGCCTAAAGTTAAACGAGAACAATGGGGGTTTGATGATCCCGCAAGAGCTGAAGGAACTGAAGAAGAGAAATGGGCGGTTTTCCAGCGTGTTCGTGATGAAATTGGTGATCGAATCAAACGTTTTGCTGAAACAGGAGAGTAACAAAAAGCACCAAGAGTTTATAGTAGGAATTCTCTTGGTGTTTTTAACTAATTATTATTTTAATGGCGGTGATTTTATAACCACATGTTAAAAATGAGTTTGATGCCTTTATTAACAGTGTTTGCAGCATGTGGAATTGTATTGGAGATGTTGCTCAATCGTTTTTTTTTAGCGCATATTAGTCTGTGTTCTCTTATGACTTTAGCATTAGTGGTAGCGTTGCGCACAAACAAGTACGAACGCTACCTTTTTTCAGCCTAGACTAAGGCTGGAAGGATTCTACTTCCGATATTCTGCATATTATTGATTATGGGGCGATGAAGCTATAAGTGTCTTTTCCCCTACCTTTTATGAATACTTGTCACGTTCATCGTTTTAGTATTCGTAGGTTTTCTCCCCCTCTCTTTCCGTTTTTTTATTTCATTTTTTAATGTTGCGCAAAAATCCTGATCCAACTTTAATTCGATTGCCTTTTTCAGAGACTCCTTTAATAGTTCGTCTGACAAGTGCCTTAGACTATTCATATCTTCCTCCCACGTTTGCATTTTTTTCGAAACTCTTTCATTTTGAATAATCGGAAGTAGAATCTCCCCAATAATACAAAGTGGGACAAATATAGACAAAATGATTTGAAACTAACTGCTGTGGTTAATAAAATTTCCGGGAATATTTGGCCAGTTTATTAAATAGTCGGGTAGGCGGGAAATTCCTAATGGCAGGAAAAATTCATAATTTTTCAGCGAGGTGAAACACTGTTTTTGGAGATTAACCTGGAATAGGTTTATAGTTTTTTATTGCCTTCCTACCTTGTAGCTTGGTTGAAAGTATTGAAGCTTATTTTGATTATCTCAAAACGGATTTTTAAAATTTAATTAAAAAAGGTAATTAAATTCCTTTCTATTTCAATCGAAATATTTCGTAGAGGAGCAATTTTTTCCGGAGTTTGCTTCTCAAAACCAAGTATTAAGAATAGAATTTATATTATAGTATTTAACTGGCCTTTCCCAACAATTAAGAAAGGAAAGCAATTAAATGTTTTCTTTAATAAGAGAAGGAAAAGTATACGTATTACTGTTTTTTTTATTTCTTTACATAAATGTTTTTGTCATATTTAGTTTTATATATCTTCTATTAGATATTTTGAATGTTGGACCCTTAGTTAATTCCTTTTCATTTAATGAATCACAGAGCTTATTCTCACAAAAGTTATTGAATTCACTATACCTAAGCGCAAGAACGTTATTTTTCGATGGCTATGGTTACATTGTTCCTAATGGTTGGTCTAGGATTGTTGCGCATCTTGAAGAAACAGTTGGTTTTTTGCTGCCGGCATTTTTCATAATCAAGTTTCTCCCCTCAGAACATATCAGGATGGATCGAAACTTTTTTCCGGTATTCAAACTAATATTACGTTCCCTTTTAGTTACTTTAGGTGCTCTCTTAGTTTCTCTCGGGTTGGAGATTTTTTTAGTTCCGAATAATATCATTGATGGTGGAGTCGTCGGAATTTCAATTATAATGTCCTATTTAACAGGTATAAAATTAGAGTTATTTTTACTGATATTAAACGTTCCCTTTCTGTATTTAGGTTATAGGCAAATTGGTAAAAAGTTTGTGGTAACTACCTTGTTTGGATTAAGCGTATTATCACTAGGAACAGGTTTTCTTAATAATGTATCAGCTCCGACTGAAAATCCATTACTGGCATCCGTTTTTGGTGGAGCCTTTTTAGGGATTGGTGTCGGAATGGTAATCAGGTACGGTGGCTCTCTAGATGGTACAGAAATTCTAGGGATTCTGCTTAACCGAAAGACACCCATATCTGTTGGTAATGTTGTTATGTTTATAAATATTTTTATTTTTTTCAGTGCAGGTTTTGTTTTCGGTTGGGATAGGGCAATGTATTCGTTAATAACATATTTTATTGCCTCAAAAATGATTGATTTTACCATTGAAGGGTTCAAGACTAATTACTAGACTTTATCAATTACTCAAATGGTTTGCCAAAAGTTTTAGATAAAGAGTTCAACACTTTATTTTAAAGTATGAATACCAAGGGTCCAAGCCTATTGGTATTTTTTTATGTAATCATTTCTAATAGGTATGATGCTTTTTGAATGTCCTTGCTCTATATAATAGATGGAAGTAATTTAAAAGATGTCATACTAGGTTGTTGAATGTTAATGATTAAGAGTTCTAATATGAATTTATCAAACTTTATTTCAAAACTAAGTCAAAAATATATCAAAATTTAAAATAGATTATCAAATTTATCATTTTCTTAAATTTTGAATAAATTCATTGAACTTATAAATAGATGATGAGACGATGTGATTGAAAACTTGAATCACACAAAATGAAGGAGGAGATCTAATGAGAAAAGTGAAACAAGCTGTTGTAACTTCTGCATTAGGGTTAGCTGTGTTAGCGACGCCACTTACTCTACCGACTTTAGGGGTTACTGATTCTGCAGAGGCAGCAGAGGTTAGTGGAGAAGTAACTGTTGACCCTGTTGCTATCGGAGAAGCTATTGCCGATGCTAAGAAAACTGCCGATAATCGGAGCGGTTTTGTCAAGGGAGCGATGGAGAAAGCATTCTTTGAAGCGGGTCAGCAATATAATGTTATGGTGATGAATTTGAGTCAAGGTTATAATTCCAATCAACTGCAAGGCGTGCAATACTTTGATACGGTAGATTATGATGGCATTACATTCGGAGTCTGGGTGTTTGAAGAAGGGACATTTGTTAACGAAGGTGATGGAGGATATGATAATTGGGCCTTCAGAGGATGGTTTGAACGGACAGGAGATGACCAGAAAACGGTCAATTTTCATAGACCTTAATATAAATCGAGTTGATGGACGGAGTGAGTCAGGAAAATACGGGTTTTCAATATTAAGAAGCCAAATTCCTCAGTGTTAAAAGTTGAGGGATTTGGCTTTATACTAATAGGAAGGTCTCGTTTGAAACTAGGTCATATATTGAATGTGAAAGGATGAGGAGAAGTGAAAAAGGTAGTAATAGGAACAGTTGCATTTTTGTCAATAGTAGCGTTTACTGGGCAAGTTTCAGCAGCAGAACAATCAAAAGTAATAGAAAATAGCCCTGAGGAGTCTTCGACTTCCGTTCAGGAGCAAACAGAAACACAGGAAGCAACTGTCAACTCAGAAGATGAATCGAGTCAACTATCGAAATCAGAAATACCTCCAGGCTATGAAGCGATATTAAATTGGCCACCTGAAGAGCAACCGATTGTTAAACAAGGGAGCCAAAGTTTTGAAGCCGAATTTATTCAAGTGATGTTAAATCACTTTGGACTTGAAACAGAAGTTGATGGAGTTTTTGGTCCACATACTAACGAAAAGGTTCGTCAATTACAAGCTGTTCATGGTTTAGTACCGGACGGAATAGTCGGTTTGGATACATGGACTCTATTACTTGACGAATATGAAGCAGGGTTGTTTACAGTAGAATCGGCGGTTGCCTATGCAGAGGCTGCTCTTGATAATGATGATCTAGTGTTTAGCAGCAATGGTGTACTTTATGAGGACTCAGAAGGAAGAGTATTTTATTCATTAAAAGCACGAAGTCAGGATTATATTGATAATGGAGGAACTGGCACGGTTGGATTCTATGATGTGTATCAAAATGGAGAAGTCGTGGAATCAGAACCGAGATAGAAGTTAGCTGTTTTTATAAAACAGCTCTTTTGAAAGAATCAGGCAGGGAGGGCTAAGTTATGGCATTTAAAAAGTCAGCACCTAAAATAATTGCCGCTTTATTGTTTACTGGATTATTTTTCGGGACGGGGATTTCTTCTTATAATGGGCTAGCGCATGAAGCAACTGGGACTCCGATTTTTTCTGCCGCTTCGAACCAGCAAGCAGTGGATACTTTAAATGACTTCTATATACATGCTTTCTCAGGAGAAATGCCTGGGAATGTTCAAGGTCTCCAAATTAATGAAAGTAATAAACAAGATGTTCATAACAAATTAGGCAAACCTGTAAAAGTTGATGGTCAATTTGATTTGTACAGCTGGGATATGGGTAATCCAGGATACGGATTCGCTTATAACAAAGATAATTCTATATCTGAAATACGAAACTTCGGTACAGCTGTGGAAAGGCAAACAAATCTTGGGGACATAACACCTGATCTGTTAGGAAATCAATTGGGGAGTGCTGATAAGATTCTAAATGTACCTAGAACAGATGAAACAGATTATGTTTATGAAACAGGTAAATACGAGATTCATTTTATAATTGGTGATAATCCGATTATGGAGGGACCTGATCAAACTGTGAATCACGTAAATTTGAAAGAAGCAAAATAAACTTTTGTTTTAGGAGGGCTTTCTCAGATTTGGGAAAGCCCTCCTGATATTTATTCGGTGTAGTATTTTCATGTTTGGCTGTGTGACAATCAGGCTTTATAGTGTAAATAATACAGGTGGGGAATGACCAAACATTAAAATATACATTTATAATGTTTCTGTTAAAAAGGTGTTGACTTGTAAAAATAATCATGGTATTATTTTAAACCGTACGATAAAAATACTTGTTGTTCTTACGTACGGTTTCTGTTTTATATTTTTTACTCTAAAAAGAAATAAAAAACTATTTATCTAATATATGATGTGCGCCCGTAGCTCAATTGGATAGAGCGTTTGACTACGGATCAAGAGGTTAGGGGTTCGACTCCTCTCGGGCGCGCCATTACGGGAAGTAGCTCAGCTTGGTAGAGCACTTGGTTTGGGACCAAGGGGTCGCAGGTTCGAATCCTGTCTTCCCGACCAGTGTGATATAAAGATTAAATTTATTTTGCGGGTGTAGTTTAGTGGTAAAACCTCAGCCTTCCAAGCTGATGATGAGGGTTCGATTCCCTTCACCCGCTCCAAATTACCATATATGGGCCTGTAGCTCAGCTGGTTAGAGCGCACGCCTGATAAGCGTGAGGTCGGTGGTTCGAGTCCACTCAGGCCCATTCATCTTTTTTTGAAAAAAGATGTTGACTTCCTTTTTGGAAGATGATATAGTATAAAAGTTGTCGAAAACAAACTAAATGTTTCAAAAAAATATTTTAAAAAAGTTATTGACAACAAATTAATAGATATGATATATTAATAAAGTCGCTTTTTAAGGAAAGCAACCAACAAATTTGCTCTTTGAAAACTGAACAAAACAACCAGTATGTCAAGAAAAAGGAAACTCGTTTTTCTTTTTAAAACAAGTAGAAGTCAGCTTCTACAACAGCTAAGTATTACAAACTTTTTTGGAGAGTTTGATCTTGGCTCAGGACGAACGCTGGCGGCGTGCCTAATACATGCAAGTCGAGCGCAGGAAGCAAACTGACCCTCATCTGAGGTGATGTTTGTGGAATGAGCGGCGGACGGGTGAGTAACACGTGGGCAACCTGCCTGTAAGATCGGGATAACTCGCGGAAACGTGAGCTAATACCGGATAATACTTTTCATCTCATGGTGAGAAGATAAAAGACGGTTTCGGCTGTCACTTACAGATGGGCCCGCGGCGCATTAGCTAGTTGGTGGGGTAACGGCTCACCAAGGCGACGATGCGTAGCCGACCTGAGAGGGTGATCGGCCACACTGGGACTGAGACACGGCCCAGACTCCTACGGGAGGCAGCAGTAGGGAATCTTCCGCAATGGACGAAAGTCTGACGGAGCAACGCCGCGTGAGTGATGAAGGTTTTCGGATCGTAAAACTCTGTTGTTAGGGAAGAACAAGTTGGGTAGTAACTGACCCAGCCTTGACGGTACCTAACCAGAAAGCCACGGCTAACTACGTGCCAGCAGCCGCGGTAATACGTAGGTGGCAAGCGTTGTCCGGAATTATTGGGCGTAAAGCGCTCGCAGGCGGTCTTTTAAGTCTGATGTGAAAGCCCACGGCTTAACCGTGGAGGGTCATTGGAAACTGGAGGACTTGAGTACAGAAGAGGAGAGTGGAATTCCACGTGTAGCGGTGAAATGCGTAGAGATGTGGAGGAACACCAGTGGCGAAGGCGACTCTCTGGTCTGTAACTGACGCTGAGGAGCGAAAGCGTGGGTAGCGAACAGGATTAGATACCCTGGTAGTCCACGCCGTAAACGATGAGTGCTAGGTGTTAGGGGGTTTCCGCCCCTTAGTGCTGAAGTTAACGCATTAAGCACTCCGCCTGGGGAGTACGGCCGCAAGGCTGAAACTCAAAAGAATTGACGGGGGCCCGCACAAGCGGTGGAGCATGTGGTTTAATTCGAAGCAACGCGAAGAACCTTACCAGGTCTTGACATCCTCTGACAACTCTAGAGATAGAGCTTTCCCTTCGGGGACAGAGTGACAGGTGGTGCATGGTTGTCGTCAGCTCGTGTCGTGAGATGTTGGGTTAAGTCCCGCAACGAGCGCAACCCTTGATCTTAGTTGCCAGCATTTAGTTGGGCACTCTAAGGTGACTGCCGGTGACAAACCGGAGGAAGGTGGGGATGACGTCAAATCATCATGCCCCTTATGACCTGGGCTACACACGTGCTACAATGGATGGAACAAAGGGAAGCGAACCCGCGAGGTCAAGCCAATCCCATAAAACCATTCTCAGTTCGGATTGTAGGCTGCAACTCGCCTACATGAAGCCGGAATCGCTAGTAATCGCGGATCAGCATGCCGCGGTGAATACGTTCCCGGGCCTTGTACACACCGCCCGTCACACCACGAGAGTTGGTAACACCCGAAGTCGGTGAGGTAACCTTTTGGAGCCAGCCGCCGAAGGTGGGACTAATGATTGGGGTGAAGTCGTAACAAGGTAGCCGTATCGGAAGGTGCGGCTGGATCACCTCCTTTCTAAGGATTATTACGGAACCCTACGGGTTAAGGAAGGCCGATTAAGATCGCCACGTCCTGTGGCAACATCGGCATGACCTACATCCTGTAGGCCCGACATACTGTGTTGTTTGGTTCAGTTTTGAGAGAGCAAATCTCTCTATTTGTACCTTGAAAACTAAATAAGAGTAACAACGACATCAATATTAATGTAAAAGGCTGAAGCGACTGTTCAGAAACGGACGCATAAGCAAGAGACTGGAAAACGCTTGGTTTTTAGCGTTTGGAATGTCAATTGCTTATGACGGTAGTTTCTAGGAGCTGAAGCTGGATTAAATAAAAGCAAGGCTAATAATTAGTACGCTTATTTACTGTAACTTAGTTAAGTGAATAAGGGCGCACGGTGGATGCCTTGGCACTAGGAGCCGATGAAGGACGGGACTAACACCGATATGCCTCGGGGAGTTGTAAGTAAACTTTGATCCGGGGATTTCCGAATGGGGGAACCCACTGTTCGTAATGGAACAGTACATGCATCTGAATACATAGGGTGCATGAGGTAGACCCGGGGAACTGAAACATCTCAGTACCCGGAGGAAGAGAAAGAAAAATCGATTTCCTGAGTAGCGGCGAGCGAAACGGAAAGAGCCCAAACCAGAAAGCTTGCTTTCTGGGGTTGTAGGACATTCCATTGGAGTTACCAAGGAATTCTTTAAACGAATCGACCTGGAACGGTCAGCCAAAGAAGGTAAGAGCCCTGTAATTGAAAAAGAATTCTCTCCGGAGTGTATCCTGAGTACGGCGGAACACGTGAAATTCCGTCGGAATCCGGGAGGACCATCTCCCAAGGCTAAATACTCCCTAGTGACCGATAGTGAACCAGTACCGTGAGGGAAAGGTGAAAAGCACCCCGGGAGGGGAGTGAAATAGAACCTGAAACCGTGTGCCTACAAGTAGTCGAAGCCCGTTAATGGGTAACGGCGTACCTTTTGTAGAATGGACCGGCGAGTTACGATCGTATGCAAGGTTAAGTGGAAGACACGGAGCCGCAGCGAAAGCGAGTCTGAATAGGGCGAATGAGTATGCGGTCGTAGACCCGAAACCGTGTGATCTACCCATGTCCAGGGTGAAGGTCAGGTAACACTGACTGGAGGCCCGAACCCACGTATGTTGAAAAATGCGGGGATGAGGTGTGGGTAGGGGTGAAATGCCAATCGAACACGGAGATAGCTGGTTCTCTCCGAAATAGCTTTAGGGCTAGCCTCAAGAAATAGAGTACTGGAGGTAGAGCACTGATTGGACTAGGGGCCCTCACCGGGTTACCGAATTCAGTCAAACTCCGAATGCCAGTTACTTTTACTTGGGAGTCAGACTATGGGTGATAAGGTTCATAGTCGAAAGGGAAACAGCCCAGACCGCCAGCTAAGGTCCCAAAGTATACGTTAAGTGGAAAAGGATGTGGAGTTGCCCAGACAACCAGGATGTTGGCTTAGAAGCAGCCATCATTTAAAGAGTGCGTAATAGCTCACTGGTCGAGTGACTCTGCGCCGAAAATGTACCGGGGCTAAACGTATCACCGAAGCTGCGGATTGTTCTTACGAACAATGGTAGGAGAGCGTTCTAAGTGCTGTGAAGTCAGACCGTGAGGACTGGTGGAGCGCTTAGAAGTGAGAATGCCGGTATGAGTAGCGAAAAAAGAGTGAGAATCTCTTTCACCGAATGCCTAAGGTTTCCTGAGGAAGGCTCGTCCTCTCAGGGTTAGTCGGGACCTAAGCCGAGGCCGAAAGGCGTAGGCGATGGACAACAGGTAGATATTCCTGTACCACCTCATGATTGTTTGAGCGATGGGGGGACGCAGAAGGATAAGGAATGCGCACTGATGGATAGGTGCGCCCAAGCAGTGAGAAAGTCAGATAGGCAAATCCGTCTGGCAATTTCAAGCTGTGATGGGGAGGGAAACTCTAGTACCGAAGTTCCTGATTTCACACTGCCAAGAAAAGCCTCTAGTTAGATCATAGGTGCCCGTACCGCAAACCGACACAGGTAGGCGAGGAGAGAATCCTAAGGTGAGCGGGAGAACTCTCGTTAAGGAACTCGGCAAAATGACCCCGTAACTTCGGGAGAAGGGGTGCTCCTTTATGGAGGAGCCGCAGTGAATAGGCCCAAGCGACTGTTTAGCAAAAACACAGGTCTCTGCGAAGCCGAAAGGCGAAGTATAGGGGCTGACACCTGCCCGGTGCTGGAAGGTTAAGGGGAAGGGTTAGGGCTTTTAGCCCGAAGCTTTGAACCGAAGCCCCAGTAAACGGCGGCCGTAACTATAACGGTCCTAAGGTAGCGAAATTCCTTGTCGGGTAAGTTCCGACCCGCACGAAAGGTGCAACGACTTGGGCACTGTCTCAACGAGAGACCCGGTGAAATTATACTATGCGTGAAGATGCGCATTACCCGCGACAGGACGGAAAGACCCCGTGGAGCTTTACTGTAGCCTGATATTGAATGTCTGTGCAGCTTGTACAGGATAGGTGGGAGCCTTGGACTCGTGAGCGCTAGCTTACGGTGAGGCATCCGTGGGATACCACCCTGGCTGTATGGACATTCTAACCCAGGACCGTGATCCGGTTCGGAGACAGTGTCAGGCGGGCAGTTTGACTGGGGCGGTCGCCTCCCAAAAGGTAACGGAGGCGCCCAAAGGTTCCCTCAGAATGGTTGGAAATCATTCGAAGAGTGTAAAGGCAGAAGGGAGCTTGACTGCGAGACCTACAAGTCGAGCAGGGACGAAAGTCGGGCTTAGTGATCCGGTGGTTCCGCATGGAAGGGCCATCGCTCAACGGATAAAAGCTACCCCGGGGATAACAGGCTTATCTCCCCCAAGAGTTCACATCGACGGGGAGGTTTGGCACCTCGATGTCGGCTCATCGCATCCTGGGGCTGTAGTCGGTCCCAAGGGTTGGGCTGTTCGCCCATTAAAGCGGTACGCGAGCTGGGTTCAGAACGTCGTGAGACAGTTCGGTCCCTATCCGTCGTGGGCGTTGGAAGTTTGAGAGGAGCTGTCCTTAGTACGAGAGGACCGGGATGGACACACCGCTGGTGTACCAGTTGTTCCGCCAGGAGCATTGCTGGGTAGCTACGTGTGGAAAGGATAAGTGCTGAAAGCATCTAAGCATGAAGCCCCCCTCAAGATGAGACTTCCCATCACTTCGAGTGAGTAAGATCCCTCAGAGACGATGAGGTTGATAGGTTCGGTGTGGAAGCGTGGCGACACGTGGAGCTTACGGATACTAATCGATCGAGGACTTAACTAACTTCTTTATTTGATGTCTGGTTTACTCTTATTTAGTTTTTAAGGTATAAATTAAAAAAGACCTTGCATTTCTATTTCGAAATGCATATAATAAAACTTGTCCTTATTTTTTAGGATTGTCTGGTAGCAATAGCGAGGAGGCCACACCTGTTCCCATACCGAACACAGAAGTTAAGCTCTTCAGCGCCGATGGTAGTTGGGACTTTGTCCCTGCAAGAGTAGGACGCCGCCAGGCAGACAATTATATTCACTTTCATATAATAGAAAGTGTATCATATCGCGGGGTGGAGCAGTCTGGTAGCTCGTTGGGCTCATAACCCAAAGGTCGTAGGTTCAAATCCTGCCCCCGCAACCAAAATTAATTAACTCATTTTAGCTTATAATAAGTTGAACCTAGAAGTACTGGATTAATGTACACATTAGACTTTCAACATATATGTTTGGTCCGGTAGTTCAGTTGGTTAGAATGCCTGCCTGTCACGCAGGAGGTCGCGGGTTCGAGTCCCGTCCGGACCGCCATTTACAAATTATATAAATTTATTGCACACATGATTCCAGAAAATGAATCATGTTTTTTTAATTTCTGGCAGTTATTTAACAATACTATAAGTTATCTCTCGAGAAGCTCAATTACAATATATAAATCTTCCCTATTATCCACAATAGTTATCCTTTTTCTATCTTAATTAAGTTTGAAGACAAACTGTTTTCAAATATGGGATACCCTAATAAAATGAGAAGAAATTAAGTTTCTTTACATAGGAATCTCTCTCTTTAAATTTTGTAAGGAATTAAGGTGGAGTAGTTCAAATCTTTTTGCTATCATAGTTATAGTTGATAAAAGAATGGTGATAGATATGGACGAATTCTCTTTTATAGATTCAATAAAGCAACATACGTATAAGCAATCATCCTTAATTAAAGGAATTGGTGATGATGCAGCTGTTTTTAGTTCATTATCACAAAATATTGTTTCTGCTGTAGATACATTTGTCGAGGGTGTACATTTTTCAAAAGAGACAATGTCACTTTTTCATGCAGGCTATCGTGCGCTTGCTGCAAACATCAGTGACTTGGCAGCAATGGGAGCTGCACCTGCCTTTTACCTTGTATCAATTGTAATTCCAAAAGGCTGGGCGCAGGAAGAACTATTACAAATTTTTAATGGAATGCGTCACATAGCGCAAAATTACAACATGGATCTAATAGGTGGAGATACGGTATCTGGCAAGGAACTTTGTATTTCCATTACAGTAATAGGTTTTACGATGAAAGATAAGGCTCGATATCGAAATACAGCACAGTCAGGTGATATTGTTTTTGTAACTGGAACATTAGGTGATTCAGGAGCAGGGCTACATATTTTAACCCATTCTGATAATTATAAGGAAGCTTCCTATTATATAAATAGACATAGAATGCCAACTCCTCGTGTTTCTTTTGCAGCCAGTTTAGATCACTTAGTTCGCGTAACTTTAAATGATATTAGTGATGGAATAGCGAGTGAGGCAAATGAAATTGCCGAGGCATCAAAAGCTACCCTTCTATTGAATGAACCCGAGATTCCAACAAGGGACTCATTTATTCAGTTTCCATTGAAAATGCAAGAAAAATGGAAGCTGTTTGGTGGAGAAGATTTTGAACTGTTAGGTACTATACCTGCAAAAGAGTGGAAAGAGGTTCAGCGAATTGGAGAATTGACGAATACAAGGGTTACTAAAATCGGTAAGGTTGCGGAAACTGGCCAGTACGGCAAGGTTATTTTAAAGCAGCAAGATAAGTCTATCCTATTAGAAAAAAAGGGTTATACACATTTAAAGTAGGTGAGTAAATGGGACAAATTCAGACAAATACAGTAGAAGAGACACAGCTAATTGCAGAAAAGCTTGCAGCATTGCTCGGTCCTGGAGATGTTATAACATTGGAAGGTGAATTGGGCGCTGGTAAAACAACCTTCACAAAAGGATTGGCGAAAGGACTTGGGATTAAGCGTAATATCAGCAGTCCTACATTTACGATTATAAAAGAATATGAGGGAGTACTTCCTTTATATCATATGGATGTATACCGACTTGAACATTCTGATGAAGATATTGGATTTGAAGAATATTTTCATGGTGATGGAATAACAGTTGTTGAGTGGGCCCAATTCATTGAGGAGTTTTTGCCAAACGAGCGTTTAGCAATTAGAATTGGCTATATAGATGAGGACAAAAGAATACTTGAATTTACACCTTCAAGTGCGCATTTTGAAGAGATTATGAATGAATTGATAAGTTAGGAGTTACGGGAATGAATATACTTGCAATAGATACTTCCAATCAAGTTCTTGGTGTATCCTTACTAAAGGACGATCAGATTATTGGAGAAATGACGACGAATCTTTCTAAAAACCATTCGGTTCGTTTAATGCCAGCGATAGAGAAGTTAATAAAGGAAGTATCGTTGAAGCCGGAGGACTTAGGTAAAATTGTTGTTGCAAAAGGGCCCGGATCCTATACTGGTGTCCGAATTGGAGTCTCGACAGCGAAAACAATGGCATGGGCTCTAAACATACCTATAGTAGGTGTTTCAAGCTTAGAGGTTCTTTCCTATCAAGGAAGGTTCTTTGATGGAGTAATCTGTCCTTTTTTTGATGCTAGACGTGGATTAGTGTTTACCGGCTTATACCAATGGAAAAATAATCAGTTAGAGCTGGTTTCTGAAGAAAAAAATTTATTAATGGAAAATGTTCTTCATACATTACAGGAACAAAAGACAGACGTTCTTTTTTTAAGTCCAGATATTGCCGTTTATAAAGAAATGATTAAACAGACATTAGGTGAAAGAGCAATTATTCCAGAGGGACCATACCATATTCCGCAGGCAGGACATTTAGGGCTTGCAGGTTTAACAAAGAATTCAGAACCAGCACATACATTAACACCTAATTATTTACGTTTAGCAGAAGCAGAAGCGAATTGGTTAAAGGCACAGAAGGAAAATGAAAACCATGGCTAAATGTGTGATACGGAAAATGGAGGTCTCTGATGTAGATCAAGTAATGGAGGTAGAGCGTGCGTCTTTTACAACACCATGGACAACAGATATATTCTACCAGGAGCTCCTTGATAACAAACATGCACATTATTTTGTTTTACAATTAAATGGTGAGGTTATCGGTTATATTGGAACATGGATTGTTATCGATGATGCGCAAATTACGAACATCGCTATTATGCCTCAATTTAGAGGGCATAAGCTTGGAGAGAAGCTTTTTGGATATACCATCCAATATGCATTGCAATTAGGTGTAGAACGTTTATCATTAGAAGTAAGGCAATCCAATATTCCAGCTCAACGTCTATATCGGAAGTTTGGACTTGTGCCAGGTGGGATACGAAAAAATTACTATACAGATAATCAAGAAGATGCTATCGTTATGTGGGTGAATTTAAAATGAAAAAAGATACAATTATACTTGGAATCGAAACAAGCTGTGATGAAACAGCAGTAGCGATTGTAAGAAATGGTACAGAAATAATGACAAATGTAGTCGCCTCACAAATTGAGAGTCATAAGCGATTTGGCGGAGTCGTTCCTGAAATTGCTTCAAGACATCATGTAGAGCAAATGACAGTCGTTCTGGAAGAAGCATTTGAAAATACCGATATAACCTGGGACAATATTGATGCAATTGCTGTTACAGAAGGACCAGGGCTTGTAGGTGCATTACTAGTTGGTGTAAATTCAGCGAAGGCACTGTCCTTTGCAAAACAAAAGCCGTTAGTTGGTGTTCATCATATTGCTGGACATATTTATGCAAATCGATTGGAAAAGGATTTTGAGTTTCCATTATTAGCATTGATTGTTTCTGGGGGGCACACAGAGCTTGTCTTGATGCGAGAGCATGGATCCTATGAATTAATTGGAGAGACCCGAGACGATGCGGCAGGTGAAGCCTATGACAAAGTAGCACGCATGCTTAATTTGCCATATCCAGGTGGACCGCATATCGACCAATTAGCTGCAATTGGGGAGGAGACAATTGACTTTCCAAGAGCGTGGTTAGAAGAAGGAAGCTACGATTTTAGTTTTAGCGGATTGAAATCTGCAGTTATAAATAAAATTCATAATGCCAAGCAGCGTGGCGAAACGTTGAAAAATGAAGATATTGCTGCAAGCTTTCAGGCTAGTATTGTTGAAGTGCTGACAACAAAGACATTGAGAGCTGCTAAAGAGTATAATGTTAACCAGGTAATTGTTGCTGGTGGTGTCGCTGCAAATAAAGGATTGAGAAAAGAGCTGGAAGTCGCTTTTTCCGAAACAGATATCCCACTACTCATTCCTGATATTAAATTATGTACAGATAATGCTGCAATGATAGCTGCTGCAGGAACGATTGCTTTTGAACAAGGAAGACGTTCTGGACTTGACTTAAATGCAAATGCATCGCTGTTATTGAAATAAACACAGGTTATTCACATGGTTGTGGATAATTTAGTGTATTAGCACTAAAAACTTACAGTTTAATTGTGGAGAAGACTGTTAATAAAAAAGTGATGTTTTTGTGGATAATGTGTATAACTTTGTTAATAACCTTGTTTTGAGCTTTTATCTCTTGTTTATCATGTGGATAACTTAGAGATATCTAAAGGTTTGAAATAAGCGGGGAAGAAATTTGGTGATGCTATAATGAATAAAAAGCAATCGTATTATATGCAAACGGATATAGTCACTTTATTTGTTCTGTTCGTATGTGTCAGTTTACTTTCTGTATACAATGCACAGCAACTAGAGCAATATGAAGGTGAAAACTTTGTGCTGAAGCAGATTGTTTGGTTTACGATTGGAGTATGTATCGTTGCTGCAATTCAGTTTCTTGATTTGGAACAGCTGCAGAAAGCGAGTATTTATATATATGGAATTAGCATATTCGTACTTATTTTGCTGTTAATAAGTCCTGATTCAATTGCTCGAACGATAAATGGGGCAAAAAGCTGGTTTACATTACCAGGATTATCGCTTCAGCCGGCAGAATTTACGAAAGTAACAACCATCCTTTTTCTATCTGCGGTGATTAGTAAGCATAAGTCTAAATATGAAGCAAGCACCTTAAAAAGTGATACCTTCTTATTAGCGAAAATCTTATTATTCACAGGTATTCCAGTCGGATTAATTTTACTGCAGCCTGACTTTGGAACAGCGATGGTTTACTTATTTATCTCTGGTATGTTAATTATATTATCAGGAATCAACTGGAAAATTATTATGAGTTTAATAGTTATTATCTCTGCTGCAGGAGCAGCTGTTATTGGGTTTATTATTAAATTTCCTGCATTAGCACAGGAGTTAATTGGGATTAAGCCGTATCAAGTAGACCGTATTCTTACGTGGTTTGATCCATCTCAGCAGTCTAGTGATGCAACCTTTCACTTTGATCGTGCTTACATGGCTTTAGGATCTGGACAATTATTTGGAAAAGGCATGGGAAGCTTAGAGGTGAATTATCCGGAAGCACATACCGATTTTATCTTTTCGGTAATCGGGGAGAGCTTCGGTTTCATTGGAAGTGCGCTTGTTATATTTTTGTATTTTATGCTGCTCTATAAATTAGTTACACTAGGATTGAGTATTTATAAGCACTCTCCGTTTGGAACGTTTTTCTGCTATGGCTTCTTAAGTCTGTTATTGATTCACGTATTTCAAAATATCGGAATGACGCTTGGAATTATGCCGATAACTGGTATCCCACTACTGCTTGTTAGTTATGGAGGGAGCTCGGTTATGTCGACGATGCTTGGTTTAGGGGTAATCTATCGTGTTGCAGTGGAATATAGTATTCAAAATGATTATTTATTTAAATAATCTTGAGCACTCGCTTAAAAGGCAAAAAAGCAGTATCGCTATAACGATACTGCTTTTTTTACTGTTAGCTCTCTTCATCTATTTTTTCGTCCATATCTTCTTCATGAATCGTTGCAATTACCTTCTTAATACGATTATCTGCAACCTCCGTTACTTCAAAGACAATATTTTTATATGAGATAACAGGTTTTTCTTTGATTGATGGAATATAGCCAATCTCTCCAATCAGAAATCCGTTTAGCGTATCAAATTCCTCGGTAGGTAGATCTACTAGGAGAAACTTCTCTAATAAATATAAATGGGTAATTCCGTCAATCATGTACTTATTCGATTCAATCTGCTTAATTTCCTGCTCTGGTGCGGCTGCATCACTCTCACTAAGAATATCTCCGACAATTTCTTCAATTATATCCTCTATCGTAATTAGACCTTCAGTTCCCCCATATTCATCCAATACGATAGCAATATGGGAGTTACTTTTTTGCATCTCTGCAAAAAGCGTATCTACCCGATGCGTCTCTAAAACAAAATGAGGCTTTCGAATAATCTCGCTTAAATGAAATGATTTTTCCGTCGTCATAAAGTGAAACAAATCTTTAACATGAAGGATACCAACAATTCGGTCAATATCTTCTTCATAGACAGGGAATCGCGTGTATCTTTTTTCATTTATGAGCTCAATAGTCTCTTGCAAGCTTGCATCAATTGGAAGGGCAGACATATCTGTTCGGTGTGTAATAATGTCTGAAACCTGGCGATCATTAAACTCAAAGACATTATGAATCATAACCTTTTCTGCCTTTTGAATTGTTCCTGTATCACCCCCAATATCAACCATCATGCGAATTTCTTCCTCTGTCGCTTCATCGCTTGTTGCATTCGGATCAACACCAAAAATACGTACAACGGTGTTTGTAGAGAATGTGAGTAATTTTACCACAGGGTAGTTAATCCTTAATAGCCAGGTAATTGGTTTTGCAGCGAAATTTGAAATGGCTTCAGATTTTTGCAGTGCAAGCTGCTTCGGAACGAGTTCTCCGAATACAAGCGTAAAATAGGAGAGAATAATGGTTATAACAACCACTGATATTGTTTGCAAAACAGGGAGGGCTACTGGAACTCCCAATTCATATAAGGTTTGAGCTAATGGACCTGCAAAGAAATCGGCAGCAAATGCGCTGGCTAGGAATCCTGCAAGGGTAATTCCAATTTGAATCGTACTTAAAAAGCGGCTGGGCTCGGCAATTAGGTTATACAGCATGTAAGCCTTTTTGTCGCCTTCATCTGCTTTTCGTTTTACTTTATTGCTATTTAATCCAATTAATGCGATTTCAGTCGCAGCAAAAAATGCATTTAGAAAAATAAGCACAATGAGTGTAACGATAGCAATCGTCAATTTGTGTAACCTCCAACTAAATTTAAATTATGAAGCCATCATTAAATATTTGATTCCCAACAATGTTTGATTTTACACTCGAAACACTCCATAACATTCATAAAATGATACAAAATAGGCAGCTGTTTAGCTGCCTATTTTTAATTATAATGGACTATATTTCAACGTTCAACTATTCTCCTCCTGAAGCATAGTCCATTCCTCCATAAGTTGTTCAACCTCTTGCTTTATTTTGCTCACAGTTACAGTAAGTTCCAATGACTTCTCATGATCTTGATATACCTCTGGTTTGGTCATTTCTTCTTCAAACTGTGAAATTTCCAGTTCCTTATGTTCAATCATTTCTTCCAGTTCTGTAATCCTACGCTGGATTTTCCGTTTTTCACTTTGTAATTGCTTGCCTTCTTTATAGCTGAGCTTCTTTGTCTCTGATGTGACAGTTGCCTTCTTTTCCTGTTGCAGTCTTTCAATTTCTGCTTCTTCTTCTTTCTTTTCCAAATAATAATCATAGTCACCAAGATATATCGTAATCCCATCGCGCTGCATTTCAGCAACCTGATCAGCTATTTTATTAATAAAATAGCGGTCATGTGACACGAAAAGTATCGTTCCAGGAAAATCAATTAATGCTGCTTCCAGCACTTCTTTACTATCAATATCCAAATGGTTTGTAGGCTCATCCATAATAAGGAAATTTGCTTGCTGCATTTTAAGCTTAGCAAGGGCAAGTCTTGCTTTCTCACCACCACTTAATGTGTGAACCGGTTTCAGTACATCATCACCGGAAAAAAGGAAGTTTCCCAAGACCGTGCGGATATCTTTTTCATTTATGGCAGGATAATCATCCCATAATTCCTGGAGAATTGTTTTAGTGGAATTAAGATCAGCCTGCTCCTGGTCATAGTAGCCAATTTGCACATTCGTACCAAGCTGGATGTTTCCTTTTTCAGTTTGCAGTCTACCTAAGATGGCCTTAAGTAATGTAGTTTTCCCTACACCATTCGGACCAACAAGTGCGATACGGTCACCGCGATTTATATCCAGTCGTATGTTGGAAAAAATAGGGTTCACTTCTTTTTCATAACGTAAGCTAAGCTCTTCAACTTTTAATACATCATTTCCACTTCTACGATTAATTTGAAAGGAGAAGGAAGCGGATGACTCATCACCTAGTGGCCGATCAAGGCGCTCTATTTTTTCAAGCTGCTTCCGCCTGCTTTGTGCTCGTTTTGTAGTCGAAGCACGTACAATATTCCGCTGGATAAAGTCTTCCATTTTTTTAATTTCAGTTTGCTGCTTTTCAAATTCCTTTAATTCCTGTTCATAATTCAGCGCTTTTTGCTCCAAGTACTTGCTGTATGTCCCATGGTATTTTCGCGTTTTATGTCGTGATATTTCATACACGATGGAAACTGTTTTATCAAGAAAGTACCGATCGTGTGAAACGATGACAATGGCGCCAGGATAATTAACGAGATAGTTTTCCAACCATGACAATGTATCAATATCCAGATGGTTGGTCGGCTCATCGAGAATAAGCAGCTGTGGTTTTTGAAGCAGTAATTTTCCTAGGGCAAGACGTGTTTTTTGTCCACCACTAAGTTCTGCAATTGGTGTACCATAATCAAAGGACTCAAAATTTAACCCACTAAGTACAGCCCTAATGTCTGATTCATACGTATAGCCTCCATTAGTCTGATATGCCAGCTGAAGCTTGTCGTATTCTTTAAGTACTTTGTCATATTCTTCCCCAGTTAATTCGTTGGCTTTCTCCATTTCCTTTTCCAAGGTTCGAAGCTGTTTTTCCAAAGATTTTAAATGGGAGAACACATCCAGCATCTCATCCCAAATGGTTTTTCCTGACTCTAACGTCATATGCTGAGATAAATAACCGAATGTAAGATCCTTCGGTTGGAAAAATTCCCCTTCATCATACGATAATTCTTGTGCCATAATTTTAAGTAATGTTGACTTACCTGCACCATTTCTGCCAACAATAGCAATACGATCTTTATCTTTAATTTCTATTTTAATATTTGATAAAATCTCTTCCGCACCGAAGGATTTTGAAATTCCGTTTAATTGCATTAATATCATTTTTTCACCCCACCATTTACAGTGTATATGATAGTTATTTGACGAAGCAACTGAATTGTGAAAAATATCACGACTTATTTGACGTTTTCTGTTAAAATAGAGGAAAGAACTTATTATATACAACTATTGGATTGAAAAGAGGAAGATTGATGGATCAGAACAAAATTCCACAAGCTACTGCCAAGCGGCTGCCTTTATATTATCGTTTTCTTAACAACTTAAATCAGCAGGGGAAGAAGCGAGTATCCTCAAAGGAGCTGAGTGATGCAGTAAAAGTGGATTCTGCAACAATTCGAAGAGACTTTTCTTACTTTGGCGCATTGGGAAAAAAGGGATACGGCTATAATGTAGAGTATTTATTAGGGTTTTTCCGAAGTACCCTGGACCAGCATGAGGTTACAGAGGTTGCTTTAATTGGTGTGGGAAACTTAGGTACAGCCTTCCTCCATTATAACTTTATGAAGAACAATAATATCCGGATTACCACAGCATTTGATGCAGATATAGATAAGGTTGGCACGGATATTGGAGGGGTTCCTGTTTATCATATTAATGATTTAGAGGAAAAGTTAGATGATATTAAAGTCGTTATCTTAACCGTTCCAGCAATTGAAGCACAGGTGATAACCGATAAGCTGGTGGAAAAGGGGATTTCAGGGATTCTTAACTTTACCCCTGCCAGGATTACCGTACCGAAGCATATTCGGGTGCACCATATTGATCTTGCAGTTGAATTACAGGCCCTGGTTTATTTCCTTAAGCATTACTCGTTAGATAACCCAGAATAAATTATTCATTGTGAAATTCTATTTTATTACAAGGCTATTGAATTTAGGTCAAAAGCCTTGTTTTTTTATGGCAAGATTTGGATGTGCTTATATCTGTTAAATACAATAAACTATGTGCATCAGGTCCATAAAAATGCTGTTTTATACAGCGGTTGGAAACAAGCTGATAAATAATTACTAGATAAATCGAACTATTATTTTTCTGAAAATTATTGGTCCTTAAGACATCTATCTATTTACTGATTATTGCGTTAATCTGTATTGGGAATATACGAAGATAGAGGAGGAATTTATTCGTGGGTATGAAAAAGGTTTTAGGTATTATGTTTGTATTATTTATTAGTTTATTTATTGCTGCATGTTCGAACGACAGTGATAATGCGAATCAAAAGACCGACGATGCTGAAGCAAGTAAAGAAGTGAATGATGCAGAGGAAAATGAGAAAGATGAGGCTGAAGCATCAGAAGAAGAAAAAGCTGTTCCAGAGGATGAAGAATTATTTGCAGTTCTTGAAGCAAACCTGGAAGCATTAACAGAAAATGATCTGGAAGCATATATGGACACCGTACATAGTGAATCTCCGTTATATGACACAACACGTACGACAATTGAGCAATTATCGGTATATACTTTAGATATGGAATTATTTGATTTAGTGGTGGAGGAAAAGTCAGAAGAGGAAGCAACAATCTCATATAAACAGACTACAATGAAGGTCGATGGTCCTGACTTTGCGAACAATGAGACACATGGGGTTCATGTTTTGCGTCCGGATGATGGCACTTGGAAAATTTATAGTTCAGAAGAACCGAGTGAGATAATTATGCTTGATGAGAATGGGGAAGTTATCGAGGAGACGGCTGATGATATAGCAGCAGAAGGTGTTTACATCGACACAATTACGAGCTTAGAAATTCCGTTTGATGAAGGAAAATGGGAGCTTGAAAACTATGAGGAAGCAGAAGGTGAAGCAACTGCTGAATTTCTTTTAGTTGATGAGGATCAAACGAATTTTACAGAGCTGTTTACGATTCATTATTATCCAGATGGTGATGAGTTGTTAGGTGTTGAAGGTTTTATCGAGATGATGGAAGTGAATTTAACAGAAATGACTACAGGTGAGCTTGAATTTAATTCTGCAGAAGAAGGTTTTTTTGACTTTTCATTAACGGAAGATGATATTCAGCTCGATCAGGAAGAAGTAGCAAGAGTATTTGCTAAAGATAATGATTTATATGTTATCCGCTATACTACGTTTGAAAAAATAATTGAGAATAAGGATGAATGGACAGATAAATTAAAGTCTATTCAATAATAAGAAAGAAGGCTGTTTTAAAAGAGAAACAGCCTTCTTTTTGATTGTTATTTCTTTTTCTTTATCCGAAGGTACTTGCCAAGCAATCGGAGTGCAACCCCAAAGGCAAGTGTTGCTACAGCAGCAAAAATAAGTGTATTGGGATTCCAAATTGTTTCCCCTTTGCTTTGGACTGCAACGTAAATAAAAATGATTGCCATTATGAGATAAATAATCGCTTTAACGATAAGAGAATTAATCATTCGTTAACCTCCAATGAGAATCATTTGCAATTGCTCAACCTGACGCTGCATTTGTTCAAGCTGGCGCTGCATTTCTTCCGGATCCATAGAATATTGCCCAACGACAACTAATGTATTCATTGCAGCGTGAACAATAATCGGAACGAGAATTCGTTTTGTTTTGACGTAAAGAAATGCAAATACAAATCCCATCGATGCGTAAATTAGTATGTGTTCCAACCCTTCATGTATAAATCCAAAGATGAGGGCGGATATCAAGCCAGCGAAGAAGAAATTCATACGCTTATAGAGACTGCCGAAGATAATTTTTCGGAAAATAATTTCCTCCAGTATCGGTGCGATTATAGCTGGGATAATAATAAATAACGGTGCTGCACGGGCTATATTCATAATACCTTGTGTGTTTTCTGATCCTGGTGAAATTCCTAAGACATAAATTTCAATCGCTGTAGCAATCCCTTGAGCGAAGAAAGCCATAAATACACCGAGTATTGACCATAGTACCATCGAACTCATTGGTGCAGCATCCCGTGCATGTCTCATCTGCATGTCAGGCTTCAAGATCCACAATATAATGAGAAGACCAAAAATAAAGCTGAAAATGGACCAATAAACGACAGCTTGTACAGGGATATAGTGATGTTTTGCAAGCAGACTAACGGGAAACGCAGAAAGCTGCATAAGTATATAAGTTAAAATGACATACCAATATCTTCGTGCCAAGTAAAACGACTCCTTTTGCTTGATGTAGTTTTTAGTATATGTATGACAAGGTTCATTTATTGATTATCATAGTTGGTATTTTAACATATTCTCTTGTCTGTTAATATTATAAGCCCTACTTAGAAAAAAATTGTTAGAAGCAAAAAAATAATAGACACATTGCTTGCATTTTTTTATAGGATTAATTATTATGAATATAGAAATTAGCACTCACTGAATGAGAGTGCTAATACATCTAAATACGATATAGAATTGAGGAGGCATTCTACATGATTAAACCACTAGGAGATCGTGTTGTTATCGAACTTGTTGAACAAGAAGAAACAACTGCAAGCGGTATCGTACTACCGGACTCTGCAAAGGAAAAACCACAGGAAGGTCGCGTAGTAGCAGTAGGATCTGGCCGTGTAACTGAAAATGGAGAAAAAGTGGCACTTGAAGTTGCTGAAGGAGACCGCATTATTTTCTCTAAATTTGCTGGTACTGAAGTGAAGTACGAAGGTACAGAATACTTAATTCTTCGTGAAAATGACATTTTAGCTGTAGTAAGCTAACCTTAACACAACACATACATGAACGACGACAAATAAACTTTTGAATGATTATTTTAAGGGAGGAATTTTAAGTGGCTAAAGATATTAAGTTCAATGAAGACGCACGTGGAGCAATGCTGCGCGGTGTAGATACATTAGCAAACGCTGTAAAAGTAACGTTAGGACCAAAAGGACGTAACGTTGTTTTAGATAAAAAATTCGGCTCACCTCTAATTACTAATGATGGGGTAACCATTGCTAAAGAAATCGAATTGGAAGATGCTTTTGAAAACATGGGTGCACAGCTTGTATCTGAAGTTGCATCTAAAACAAATGATGTAGCTGGTGATGGTACGACTACTGCAACTGTTCTTGCACAAGCAATGATTCACGAAGGATTGAAAAACGTTACAGCTGGTGCAAACCCTGTAGGTATTCGCCGTGGTATTGAGAAAGCTGTAGCAAGTGCTGTTGAAGAGTTAAAAGCAATTTCACAACCAGTTGAGAGCAAAGAATCTATCGCACAAATCGCAGCTATCTCTGCATCTGATGATGAAGTTGGTAACTTAATTGCTGAGGCGATGGAACGTGTTGGTAATGACGGTGTTATTACAATTGAAGAATCAAAAGGCTTCAACACAGAGCTAGAGGTTGTTGAAGGTATGCAATTTGACCGTGGATACTCTTCACCATACATGGTTACTGACCAAGATAAAATGGAAGCAGTATTAGAAGATCCATATATTCTTATTACAGATAAGAAAATCGGTAACATCCAAGAAGTATTACCAGTACTTGAGCAAGTAGTTCAACAAGGTAAACCACTATTATTAATCGCTGAAGATGTTGAAGGCGAAGCACTTGCAACATTAGTAGTAAACAAACTTCGTGGAACATTCAACGCTGTAGCTGTTAAAGCTCCAGGATTCGGTGACCGTCGTAAAGCAATGCTTGAAGATATTGCTATCCTGACTGGTGGAGAAGTGATTACAGAAGACCTTGGATTAGACTTGAAGAGCGCTACAATTGAACAACTTGGACGTGCTTCAAAAGTTGTTGTAACAAAAGAAAACACAACAGTTGTTGAGGGTGCTGGTAACCCAGAAGCAATCTCTGGTCGTGTTGCTCAAATCCGTGCACAAGCAGAAGAAACAACTTCTGAATTTGATAAAGAAAAATTACAAGAGCGCCTAGCTAAATTATCTGGTGGTGTAGCAGTAGTTAAAGTTGGTGCTGCAACAGAAACGGAATTAAAAGAGCGCAAACTACGTATTGAAGATGCATTGAACTCAACGCGTGCTGCAGTTGAAGAAGGCTTCGTATCCGGTGGTGGTACTGCCCTAATCAATGTATACAACAAAGTAAGTGAACTAAACCTGGAAGGCGATGAAGCAACTGGTGTGAAAATCGTGCTTCGCGCAATTGAAGAGCCAGTTCGTCAAATTGCTCAAAACGCTGGTTTAGAAGGTTCTATCATCGTAGAACGTTTGAAAAACGAAAAAGTTGGCGTAGGATACAACGCAGCAACGAACGAGTGGGTAAACATGGTTGAAGCTGGAATCGTTGACCCAACAAAAGTAACACGTTCTGCACTACAAAACGCAGCATCTGTAGCGGCTATGCTATTAACAACTGAAGCTGTTGTAGCTGATAAGCCTGAAGAAGGCGGTGCACCTGCAATGCCTGACATGGGCGGCATGGGTGGAATGGGCGGCATGATGTAATAAGCCACCCCTAATTGTTGATTTATCAACGTTTGGGATGCTGTTGCGAACCCCGTCAAACTAAAAGGTAACATAAAGGTAACATTTATTATAAATTTAAGTTTAAAAGGGCGTTTTCGTATAAAGTTCTCACTTTTGCGGAAGCGTCCTTTTTCATTTTTCCCATTTTTATGTGAAGATAGTTCTTCTTTTTAATCCATTCAATATTGATGTTTCGCTACCCATATTATATTTTTGGTCAATGATTTATATCCTAGGTTGCCGTATAAATACTTTGTAACAAGCTTTATTTTAAATCCCTCACTATATTTAGCCAGAAAAATCCCCCGAAAATTAGATTTTTACCCTCTAATTTTTTTTGGGGAGGCACCATGTGAACATTCTTAGTGACGATAGGATTTTTGCAAAGATGAAGTCGTTGTTATAGTAAGCATTCCTCTAATTGGTCAATGACTTGATCTTGAACCTTTGAGGTCGTCGAAAATTTTGGATTTAAAAGATTAATATTACATGAGATATATCTAGTTAAATATCCAAAATTTTACTATCTTTCTACTTGATATCAAGACTTTAAATATTCAGGACTTTACTCCCGGAGCTCCCTGTTGGTATTTCAAGGCCTTTCACAATACCTTTAGTTCATTGAACTTTTGGGAAGCCTCTTCTCCTAGTTACCTATAAATATGTTTTCCTCAACTTACGAAAAACAGCTACTTAAAGGTTTTAACAGTTATTTTTACACAACATATACACAATTAATGTCAAACATCATATTCTACGAAAAAGGATGTTTGACATGAATAAATTTAATAAATATTGCCATGCACTTTTCCTCTCCAGCTCATTCTTATTACCACTCAGCTTTTTAACTACTGTAAGTGCAGCAGGGTATTATGATTCCTATGAAGATTTAAAGGAACATGAAGTACTGAATGAAGATTACGAAATTAACTATAAACAACGTGACAGTGATATTACCGTCATCGCTATCCACGGCGGAGGAATTGAACCAGGGACCTCGGAGGTAGCAAAAGGTCTGGCAAATCAGATGAATATTTCTTATTACCTTTTTACAGGTATAAAGTCAACGAACAACGAGATTTTACATCTAACCTCTAAGCGTTTTGACGAACCGACTGGACGAAGGATAGCGCAAAATTCTGTAAGCGCTTTATCTATTCATGGGTATCAAGGAGAGGAACCTATTATATACCTAGGTGGAAGAAACGAAGAATATAAGGAATTGGTACGCGATTATCTTCAGAACCGAGGATTCCAAGTTGAAGATGCTCCTGACCATATATCAGGAGTGAGTGAAGAAAATATTGTCAATGATAATCAGCTTCGAGCGGGTGTACAGTTAGAACTTACAGCAGAATTACGTAAATCTTTCTTTAAAAACCGCGATTGGTCACGAGAAAATCGACAAAATACAACGGATATATACGATGAGTTGATTGATGGCCTAAAGGAAGCAAGTGATATTTACAAAGAACAGCTTTAAATCTGATCAGTAGCATAAACCCGGTTTAAGCTGGCTGCGGATAAGAAGGGAATATTTGCAATTAATAATGTGAACACCTATGAATTACTTAGTTATTTAGGGGTATTCATTATCTAATAATATTTTAAAAAGGGCGTCATAAACCCTGCCTTTCTGTCAAAAAATGTTAGATGCTTTTCAACGTATCCTCTAAAAGGTTAAACGATCGAAGAAAGAAAGCAAAATGTAGTAGTAAATATAAAGAAAAACTGCTATAATAGCAATCTTAGTAACCACTCGAGGGGTTACTAATTCAAGTCTAGCAGCAAAAAACAGACATTAAAGCCTAACTAGGTTGCAAGTTAAACCAAAACGGACTTGCTCAAAAACGCAGTTTGTGTCTAGTGAGGTCTTTTAAAAAAATGTGCGAAAATTTACATTGGTTGAGTCAAAGCATATGTGCATTTTTGTACTAGTGCAATTCTCACTGTGAATCCGTTTTCGCCTTTGCAATCACGGAACCATGATTTAGACTGTTTTTTCGGTGCAAAACTTGATTAATAAATAGATCTATTAATAAATTTATCAAAAAGGAGAATACATCATGAGCAACTATAACACAGTACTAGCAAGAAATACGGAAAATGCTCCAAACGGTAACGGTCTATATTCACAAACTGTAGCTTTCTCTCATTACAATAATCTTTCAGCTCAATTACCTATCGAACCCCAAACTGGTAAATTGGTAGCTGGTGGTATTAAAGAACAGGCTGAACAGTGCTTTAAAAATATCAAGGCAATTGTTGAAAGCATCGATCATGTTATGAGCGATGTTGTTAGAATCACTGTATTCGTTAAGGATATCAAAGATGTTGACGCTGTAGACGAAGTTTATAAAACATTCTTCCCAACCTATGTTCCTTCGCGGACAACAGTTGCAGTTGCAGCTTTGCCTATGGATGCCCTGGTTCAAATTGAAGCACTTGTTTCACATGGTGAAGGTACAATTCCAAACGCACCACAAGCAGGTGACCTCATCAAACTTACAAATAACACGGCAAATGCACCAACAAGTAGTCTATCTACACAAACTGTGTCTTTCTCACATTACAATAATCTTTCGGCTCAATTACCTATTGATCCAAAAACTGGAAGATTGGTAGCTGGCGGTGTAAAAGAGCAGACTGGACAGGCATTAAAAAATATCAAGTCAATTTTAGAAAGTATCGACGTTCCTTTTGACGACATTGTTAAAATTAATATCTTCCTTAAAGACCTCTCGGATACCGAGGCCGTAAATGAAGTATATACAACATTTTTCCCTGACTCGGCTATCGCAAGAACCGTAGGCTATGTCCCTGCGCGGACAATAGTTGAAGCTTCAGCTTTACCTATGGATGCTTTGGTGCAAATTGAAGCAGTAGTGTCACACGGAGATGGTACACCTCCACAGGCTGTTGAAGACAGGCATGGAATCGTTATATGGGCAAACAACACTGAAAATGCACCAAAGAGTTCTCTATCTACACAAACTGTAGCGTTTTCTCATTACAATCACCTTTCAGCTCAATTACCTATCGATCCAAAAACTGGTGAATTGGTAGCTGGGGATGTAAAAGAGCAGACTGAACAGTGCTTGACAAATATCAAGGCAATTGTAGAAAGTATCGACCACGTTATGGATGATGTAGTTAAAGTAAATATCTACCTTAAAAACATTGAAGATATTGATACTGTGGACGAAGCTTACAAAACATTCTTCCCAGGTGGTGTTCCTGCAAGAAGAACAGTTGGAGTATCAGCTTTACCTAAAGATGCTTTAGTCCAAATCGATGCCATTGTAGCAAACGCTGAAGGAACACCTCCAAAAGCATAACAGGCATTTGTTTGTAAATACAAGTTATTTGTCGATGGTGTATGCGAAACCGCATATCCTATTCATAAAAACGGAAGCTGTCTCAAATGAAAATTGAGGCAGCTTCCGTTTTTTAATAACGTAGATGAAAACATACACTTCTAAGTTATTATACAAAATAAAAGGGTAAAACATATAAGAAGATAGTATGTTAACTCCATCATGTGATCATAGACGTTACAGAAATTTCTTATATTTATTTTTGGGATAATGTTAGATATAGTAGGTATCGTTGGATGGAGAAAATAAATCATAAACCGATTATTTTTTGAAATGGTTTGTGAAGTGATGATTATGATGTTTAAGGGGGGAGAACAAATTTATTAAATGCTCACCAAACTCGTTTTTTGATGATACTAATCATACAGCATTGATGCCAAAAGGTAGTTGATATTAACTCTTCAAGGATGGCATTCCATGGATGGTTTTATTTTGGTACTCTGACATGTGAAAAAACTTTCAATTAAGGATGGAGGAGATACGTATGCAGCGTTCTGTTTTGCTAGTTTTCTTTAATTTATTGTTATTTTTTGTATTGGCCCCTGGATTTGCCGTAGCTGAAGAATGGAATGACCCGGCTGCAGAAATTGCATTGGATATGGTTGGCAGTAATGAACAAGGTTTTTTAACATCTGAATTTGTCCAGTATGTTTATGAGGAGTCAAAGTCCATTACCCTGCCGAAATATGCAAAGGATCAGCAGCAGATAGGTGAGGAAATAGAGCGGAGTGAGCTACAGCCAGGGGATGTTGTTTTTTTTCAGGGAAGCGGTTTGATGTCGGGGATCTATATTGACGAAGACCGTTTCGTCATCGTAACGAGTGACGGAATTTCTGAACGAAATATGGAAACGAGTGAATATTGGTCGAGTGCATACGCCGGAGCTGCCCGATTTACTGAAGAAAATATTGATGATTCGGCTGCTGAATTGGCCTTGGATAAAATAGGGGAAAATCAAGAAGAGTGGACAACTGCAGAATTTGTCCGGTATGTCTATGAAGAAGCTAAAAGCATTTCCCTTCCCCAATCAGCTGCTGATCAATGGATCCAGGGAGAGGATGCCAGTGAGCTTCAGGCAGGTGATGTTGTTTTTTTTCAGGGAACCCATTTGATGTCAGGGATTTATATAAATAACGGCCGTTTCGTTATTGTTACGAGCGAAGGAATTTCCGAGCGGAATATGGAGACAAGTGAATATTGGTCAGGTATTTATCAGGGTGCTAAACGTTACAGTGAAGAAAATACACCTTCTTCTTCAGAGAATGAAATTGTCGAGCTTGCTCGGGAATTAATTGGGTCTCCGTATAACCAATCAGGAAGCAGTCCAGAAGAAGGATTTAACACAGGCTCTCTCGTTTACTATGTATATAAAGAGGTGACAGGCAGTTGGCTCTCGAGACAGGCAGCCCCGCAGCTAGAAGCAGGTAAGAGTATCGGCAGAGATGAATTGCAGCCTGGGGACCTTGTCTTTTTTGAAAATGACGCACAGGAATTGATTTCAGGTATTTATTCTGGAGATGGCCAATTTGTGATTGCTACTTCCTCCGGCGTAGAGGAAAGGCATTTAGATTATCATACTTACTATGCAGAACGCTTTGTAGGGGGAGCTCATTATACAGAGGAGATATTGAAAAAATCAAATCCGGAAATATATAAGAATCATAATAACCCGATTATAAGGGAAGCAATGAATTATATTGGAACGCCTTATTTAATGACGGGCAGTACGTTGGACGCTTTTGATTGTTCATTTTTCGTCCAAACTGTCTTTCGAGAAGCAGAGGATGTCTATTTGCCCCGAATTAGTTATAGGCAATGGGAAGTTGGTGAGACGATACTTCCAGAGGGAACAGATATCAATGCAATTGATCTGGATGAAGAACTTCAGCCAGGAGATGTCCTTTATTTCTCAGGGACATGGCAGGAAGGAATTTCTCATACTGCGATTTATTTAGGGGATGATTATATTGTTCATGCAACAGGAGAAGAGGGACAGACGACGATTTCGTATATGAGCGAATACTGGCGGGTTCACTTTACTGGTGCAAAGCGTTTTGATGATCTTACTATTCAATATGATAATGATGCAGTTTTTGAAGCTCATCAACTGGTGGGAACCGAGTACACGCCTGGGGGAACGACACCTGATGAGGGATTTGATACAGGTGGCTTTGTCCAATACGTATACAATCAAGCTTGGCAGTATGACCTGCCGCGGTATGGAAAACAGCAATGGCAGGAGGGGACAGAAATCCCAATGGAAAAGGCTGAGCCAGGAGATATTTTATTTTTCCAAGGGTCAAGTATCATTCCAGCCATTTATATTGGAAATGATCAAATGATTGTAGCAACAGCTTCCAAAGGTGTTACGGTTATTAACTTAACAACAAGTGATTATTGGCCTTCTCGTTATATGGGCGCAAGAACATATGACACGAAAGTCGAAGAGAGTGAAGCAGCACAGCTGGCTAAGCAATATGTCGGCGACTCGTTTAGCGAGACTTCAACGATGTTTATGAAGCAGATATATGCGGAAGCAGCTGGCATTGATCTTCCATCCAATCTGGAGGAATTGCGCGAATATGGAAATAAACTTCATATTGAAGAGCTTCAGTCGGGAGATCTCATGTTTTTCTCTGATACAGAACATGGAACTGATCCTGTCATGGTCGGTATTTACGTAGGAGAGGGCGCATTTATTACGGTGATTGATGGGGAAATCGTGTCCCGAAAAATCAATAATGAAGTGTATTGGATAAACCGATTGATTGAAGGGCGTACCATTTCAACTGCTGAGACTGCAAATAACCGATGAAAGAACCTTTAAGATGGGCGTTGAACGGATCTATTAAATCTATTTAATGCAGCTATCTATTTAAAGGGTGTACCAAGAAAATATAACAAATATTTATCAATTTCTACCTTAGATTATCGACACTTCCAGAATATCCATCTTAATAAAGTGTACTAAATCCCCACCTGAAAAAGGCGGGGATTACTTATCTGATACAAAGGTTTCAAAAAATGTAGATAAATAAACCAAATTCACCAAATCTTTACACGATTGTTATTTGATTGATATATGACTGATATAGTTTTTGATTATTACGTATTATATGATGAAAGCAATGTAGCTATAGTGCTCATCGCTTAAGAAAACGATAGAAATAAGGCATTCAAATAAGCGTAGATCAATCTATAGCTTCTATATGGGATTTATCAGCTTAAAGGAGGTGACTGTACTTAAGATATTATGAGGGCAGATCCCCGTTTCTTGAAATCTCTATTCTACTAGACTAGAAAGTGTTGATGTGACTTGAGCAACTGTCACTAAAATGATTTTACTGATGAAGATTGGCAGAAAACGTAGTGTTTTGTTGAACTTAACTGGACGCGCCTTCCTTGTATAGGCAGATGACAAAAAGGTAGAAGAACAAAAGAGATGAAGAAATTGAATTAGTAAAATGGTAAGTCCCAGGTAACTCCTGTATCCCGTAGTGTGTACTGTGGTTATCCCAATTTAATGTAAAATGGTGATTTGTGAATCGTGTTAACAAAAAATTAATGATGTATTAATTTGAGGAGGAGTAATCATGAAAAAATCTTACAAGATATTGCCAGTCTCTGCATTATCAGCACTCATTGCGGTATCGGCATTTGTAACGCCTACGTTTGCACAAGAAGCAACATCTCAAGAAATTAACTCTGAAGAAGAAAGCAGTGAAATCGAAATTGATGCACCAAATAAAGCACCAGAGGAATTAGAGATAGTAAAGAAAATTGAAGATCCAACTGATGAGGAAGCGGGAGCAATCACTGTAGCAAATGGTGCAACAGTAAAGGAAATGCTAAGAGCAATTGCAGCGCCTGATGGTTCCGATCAAACATATAAAGTAACAGATGAAGATGGAGAAAAGAAAAAAGGCAAAAGTGAATTGACAACAGGAGATCAGCTCACTGTAACAGCAGAAGATGGAACGACAGCAACTTATGAAATCTATGAAAAAGAAAGCAGTGAAATCGAAATTCATGCACCGAATAAAGCACCAGCTGAATTAAAGGTTATATGGAAAATTGATGAACCAACGGATGAAGAAGCAGGAGCAATCACTGTAGCAAATGGTGCAACAGTAAAGGAAATGCTAAGAGCGATTGCAGCTCCTGATGGTTCCGATCAAACATATAAAGTAACAGATGAAGATGGAGAAAAGAAAAAAGGCAAAAGTGAATTGACAACAGGAGATCAGCTCACTGTAACAGCAGAAGATGGAACGACAGCAACTTATGAGGTTTATGAAAAAGAAAGCAGTGAAATCGAGATTGATGCACCGAATAAAGCACCAGAAGAATTAGAGATAGTAAAGAAAATTGAAGAACCAACGGATGAAGAAGCAGGAGAAATCACTGTAGCAAATGGTGCAACAGTAAAGGAAATGCTAAGAGCAATCGCAGCTCCTGATGGTTCCGATCAAACATATAAAGTAACAGATGAAAATGGAGAAAAGAAAAAAGGCAAAAGTGAATTGACAACAGGAGATCAGCTCACTGTAACAGCAGAAGATGGAACGACAGCAACTTATGAGGTTTATGAAAAAGAAAGCAGTGAAATCGAGATTGATGCACCGAATAAAGCACCAGAAGAATTAGAGATAGTAAAGAAAATTGAAGAACCAACGGATGAAGAAGCAGGAGAAATCACTGTAGCAAATGATGCAACAGTAAAAGAAATGCTAAGAGCAATTGCAGCAACCGATGGTTCCGACCAAACGTATAAAGTAACAGATGAAGATGGTAAAGTGAAAAAAGGCAAAAGAGAATTAGCAACAGGAGATCAGCTAACTGTAACAGCAGAAGATGGAACAACAGCAACTTATGACATTAAAGTTAAGGACCCTGCTGAATAATATGGATATGGTCACTACTTATGAAATCTAGGTTATGAAGTGTAATAGACACCCATGGCGATACTCTAGATTAATATATTATTAGCCATGGGTTTTCTATATCGATCTATTAAAAAGGCTTACGACCTACAATTAGAATCACTATTCATTAATAGTATTTTTATAACGACAGGGAATTACTACTACAAAGCATGTTCAACTATTTCAATATCATTTTGTTCGTTGTGCCTAGTTTATAAAAAATTATTCCGCAACATCTGGTTTTCAAATAGCAAGCTAACCTTTGCCAACCGTGGGGTATGGACACAGGTGTGCAGTGCAACTGATATATTCTACAACATAATTACTTGGGTTGAAAATACTGATCGTATGGTTAATAATGTCTACATTTTCTCATTTGAGGGCTACTATTTATTCAAACTTGATTCCTGTGTAGGGCAGAATGAGCAACATCAAGTAATCTAGTTCTATCTATGTCGAAATATTTGAAAGGCTGGTTCTTATCCCGCCATATACTTTTGGACTACTTCTTCCTCTACCTGTTTAGAATTGGCTTCGTTCACTCTATAGCAGTTAAGGAAACATGTCAAAATTGTACATGGGAGTACTGAATATTGTTATAAATCTAATTAAATAGGCTTAATAAGGAGGAGGCAAATAGTTACAAATTATTTATCCAATGTCACTTAATTACCACAAGTTTATAGAGCCAATAAATATATAATGCTATTTTGAACAGTAGAAAAAATGCGTCGCAAATACTATTTTAGTATCGTAAAATGTCAGTTATAGTAAAGCTGTAAAGTAAAGTTGTCTGCTTATTAGGTTTAATGGGCCCAAGATTTCAGATGAAAAATAGGCATGCAAGAATGTTTGTAAGTCAACACAATCTGCAGCATTGTATTTATCTATATTTGTTGAAAGGATGATGACTAGACGTATAAATCATGTTTGAAAGTATTAATTGATATTACATATATACATTTACAATTCAATTGGATGATAGGACGCTTTTAAGTGACTTAATAGGAAGAGATTCTATTTAAAAGAGTAGAATATGACACAATACCTGAAACGCGAAAGGGGCTTGAAGTAGAAGATGGTTTTACAAATTTTAATTTCCATCTATTTTAATCCAAATTGAATTCTACAAGTAAGTCCGTCCTGCATTCATACGGGCTTATTTTTCAGGTCTATTATGCAATAACGTAAATTAACAGAATTGTCATATCAGCTTAATGTTATATTAATATAGTTTTAGTATAGTAGGTTACGAGGAAATATTTACATTTATTTCCAATAAATTTATGATAAGGAAGAAGTAAGTAGTATTTCAGGATTATTGTGGAAAATTCTTGGATTATGAATCGGCAGCCCAATGCATGAAGGTTTAATGAATTAGAAGGTCAAGCAACAAACTAAGAGGCTGAATCATTATCGTGACATTTTGTCGATTTGCTTTTGGATTTATTTAAAACTCCGAAAAGGGGGATAGTCACGAAATTACTGAATTTAAAATATGTGATATCGAGGTGAAAAAATGTTAGACGAATTTTTGCTCATTCTGTTATTAGCTTCAATAGCTATGTTCTTCGGGGTTAAGGACAAAATGAAAAATGACAAAAATATTTCAAGTATTCCAGTCCGTGTAAATGTTAATGGAATTAGAGGCAAATCAACAGTTACTAGATTAATAACAGGTGTTTTACAAGAAGCGGGGTACCACACAGTTGGAAAAACGACTGGTACCGATGCTAGAATGCTCTACTGGTTTGATTCTCAAGAAGCTCCTATTAAGAGAAGACTGGAAGGACCGAATATTGGGGAACAAAGAAGGGTGTTAACGCAGGCTTCTGAGTTAAAAGCTGATGCTCTTGTGAGTGAGTGTATGGCTGTTAAACCAGATTATCAAGTGGTTTTCCAGGAAGAGTTATTAAAGGCGAATATTGGATTAATTGTTAATGTTTTAGAGGATCATATGGATGTTTTAGGGCCTACATTAGAAGAGGTGGCAGATTCATTTTCAGAAGCAATTCCCTATAATGGTGATTTGATTATTAATGACAGTCCCTATGTTCCTTACTTTAAGCAAATGGCTAAGCAGCGGAATACGAAGGCACACGTATGTGACACGTCTGCAATTTCCGAAGAATTTCTTAAAAAATTCGAGTACATGGTATTTCCGGAAAATGCAGCATTAGCGCTTTCTGTTGCCGATGTTCTGGGTATTGATCATGAAACCGCAAAGCGAGGCATGTTAAAAGCCTGGCCAGATCCGGGTGCCATGCAGATACTTCCAATTGGCGATGCGAATAATCCTAGCTTTTTAGTTAATGGATTTGCTGCTAACGACCCTATGTCCACTATCAATATTTGGGAGCGCGTGAAACAGCTGAGTTATCCTACAGAGCAGCCGGTTGTTATTATGAATACCCGTTCGGATCGAGTGGATCGTACGGAACAATTTATCCAGCAAGTTCTGCCAAATATACAAGCAGAAACACTAGTGGTGATGGGGGATAATACAAGCCTCATCGTGAAGGCGTATAAAAGAGGAGAATTTCCGGTTCGGAACCTTTTAGACCTGGAAAATGCCAGCACCGATGAAATTGTGCGTGTACTCCAGCCATTCTTATCCGGTAAAACCATTTACGGGGTTGGAAATATTCATGGAGGCGCGGATGAACTGGTAACTCGACTTGAGCAAATGAAAATAACAAAAGAAACTGCTTAGAGAGAAGGGAATTGAAAAATGTTTGTATTTGACACAGGAGATATTTATTTGGCTATAACTGCCGGGGTTATTCTCAGCTTATTTTATACAGAATTTACAGGAGTTATTCCAGCTGGATTAGTCGTACCGGGATATATTGCTATGATGTTTACCACACCAGCAAGTATTGTTGTTACGTTTCTGGTTAGTTTTTTAACATATTTAATTGTTATGAAGGTTATTTCAAAATTTACCATCCTATACGGAAGAAGAAAATTTACGGCTATGATAACTACCGGGATTATTATGAAAGCAATTTTTGACTTTGCATTTGCTGAATATTCCATTCCTGAAGCCGTTGGTGGATTAGTGGCTATAGGAATCATCGTTCCTGGATTGATTGCAAATACCATTCAAAAACAAGGGGTTTTACCTACAGTTGCTAGTACATTATTGCTCAGTGGATTAACTTTTGGCACAGTTTTTGTATCCAACTATATTTGAGGAGGAATTTAAATGGAAGCTATATTAGACTATCAAAAAAAGCAAAAGGCAAAAAAAGCACAATCGAAACTGACTTTTAAGCAATGGGTTTTAAAATCGGTCAAAACACAAAAGAAACGGACAAGTATGGATTCCATGATGGGGTTAATCATTACTGCTATTGTCTTTTTAATAACGTTAGTGTGATCTTCTAAACATGCTCAACAACAATCGTTTTTACATTATTATTATAAGTTTGATTGCAGTATTATTCATAATAATACTCGTAAGAGATAGTGGAATTTTTGATGAACCCCAATCAACAGATCAGAATGCTGACTTCACCCTTAATGATACAACAAGCGAGGATGAGGGTTCGTATGGTGTGTCAACGGATAGTTCAATTGCCACTGAAGTAGGTATGAAAATATTAGAACAAGGCGGTAATGCTGTTGACGCTGCCATAGCAGTAAGTTTTGTATTAGGTGTTGCGGAACCGCATGGATCAGGAATTGGCGGCGGAGGAACCATGCTAATTCACCCTGGTAAAGGTGAAACACCAGTCGTCTATGATTATCGTGAAACAGCACCTGATGATACATTACCTTCAAGTGACATAGGTGTGCCAGGTTTTATTAAAGGGATGTACAAGGTTCATGGAGATTTTGGAACAATGAATATGGATGACTTAATTGACCCTTCCATCAATTTTGCTGCAAATGGTGTGACGGTTTCTGAAACTATGCACGATGCATTGAAAAATGAGGCTGATCACCTCCCTGGATTAGATCATTTCTTTCCTGAAGGGGAGCCTATTGAAGAAGGAGAACTATTGGTACAAGCCCAACTGGCAGAGACGTTAGAAGAAATCAAGGCGGGAGGACCAGATGCTTTCTATAAAGGAAACATTGCAAGTGAAATTAGCGATGAGGAAGAGAAAATAGATGAGAAAGATCTGGAATCATATGAGGTTGAAATCAAGGAACCCTTACAAGGCGAGTTCGGCGACTATGAGGTATTAGCCCCGCCACCGCCTTCTGGGGGAATTATGTTAATTCAAGCTTTAGAAATGGCTGAGTCACTGCAAATTGAAGATACGAAAGATAAACCTTTAGCTTTTTCGCTATTGATGGGGATCATCAATAGAATAAGCTATAGTGATCGTTTAGAAAATGTGGGGGATCCTAACTATACAGATGTTCCAATAAATGAAATGATTTCTCAGGATCATATTAATGATCTCGTATCCGAAGTAGATGGGCTTGAAATGTCTGAAGAATATCGCAGGAATTTGGAATCGGATGCTGATAGAGAGGATCATGGAAACACGACACACTTTGTGGTGGTGGACAAGAATGGTATGATGGTCTCCGTAACGAATACGCTAAGCAACTTTTTTGGATCAGGAGAATATGTGAATGGCTTTTTCTTAAATGATCAATTAAAAAACTTTAGTACTCGTGAAAATTCACCAAATCGTCCTGAGGCCGGCAAACGTCCATTTAGTTATACAACACCGACGATATTAACGAAGAACGGAGCCCCTGTAATAGGTATTGGAAGCTCTGGTGGAAGAAGAATTACGTCAATGGTTTCGCAACAATTAGTAAAAACGATTAAGTTTAATGAACCCATTCAAGAATCTGTAAACGATCCGAGAACGTTTCTGGAATTTAACGAGAACGTTTTACAAGCAGAGCAAGATTATCCATTTTTAAAGAATCCTGAAGAGCTTGGTATTGATGTTCAATATACGGATGACACATCTTATTTCGGAAGCATTCAAGGATTGGTCATTGATGAAAACAATAAAATTCATGGGTTCAGTGATCCGAATAGAGATGGTTCTTGGATGGCAAAATAAGGTTGAAAATTGAAAGTTAGTTTAGTTGATATAAAATAGAGGTTTTCCATGAGTTCATTAAACTTTTGGGAGGCCTCTTTTTTCAACTCCTCATTAACAAATGCAAATACAAAATCTGTTTATAGTACGAGGGATTTCATTATTGTATGGCTTTTGAGACAGATTTTGTTTACTTAACTTTCAACTATTCTTCCATCCATTGGTGTTTTAGGTTTACATGCATCCTCTAATTAGAATTAGAAAGGAAGGTTAAAGTTTAACAGGACGGGTAAATACTAGTAACTTGATTCTAACAACTGATTTAACCGAGGAGCTGACCAAATTGAACATCTTATTGACATCAACAGCAAGAAGAATAGACTTTGTAGAATTTTTTCAGGATGCTTTAAAAAATGCTGGTATCGACGGTAAAATAATTACCGCTGATCCTGAATACAATGCCCCTTCACTCCAAGCTGGGGACGAAAACTACGTAATTCCAGAGCAAACTGATACAAACTATATGGATGCAATAATTGAGATTTGCAAAAAACATCATGTGAACTGTCTTGTTCCATTAAATGATTGGGAAGTGCCTAAAATATCTGCACAAAAAGAAGAACTGGATAAGTTAGGCGTATCCGTATTTGCGCCGGATTCAAATATTGTTGAAAAGGTACGAGACAAGGGGAAATACTGGGATCTGCTGGAACCGTTGGACGTTAAAACTCCGCTCTCCTATTTAAATGTTGAATCTGCTAAGAAGGCATTGGAAAAAAAAGAGGTATCTTTTCCGTTAATCGTGAAGCCACGTAATGGATCAGCCTCAATAGGTATTGAAATTATCGATAATGTAGAGGATATGGTATTTGCCTATCAGCATGCCGTTCGAAAAATTAAAGAAAGTCAGTTGGATGGCGCGACATCGAAAGAGCCTGAGGACAATATCATTATTCAGGAAGTGATTGAAGGTGATAAATTTAGCGTAGATATGTTTAACGATTTAAATGGCCGCTTTCTAACTTCGTTCGCTCGAAAGCAATTAGATATGAGAGGCGGAGATATTGACCGGTGCATTACAGTAAATATCCCGGAATTAACAGACATCGCAGAGCAATTAGGTAAAAGATTTGGCCATGCAGGCTATATGAACACGGATATCTATTTCAATGGTACCGCTTATTACGTTATTGATATCAATCCCCGATTTGGCGGCGGTTATGCATTTACCCATTTAGCAGGAGCAGATATTCCAGCTGCAATCATTGCACTGACCGCCGGTAAAGAGGTACAAGAGGACTGGCTGCATCAAAAATCTGATATTGAGCTAGCGCGACATGACACGGTTGTTTCGATAAATAAACAAAAGATGATGCAGGTACTTGAAAAATAACATTGAAAGTAAAACATTTAATCAAACTTAAAAAATGCAGGAGGGATAAAATGGGCGATCCAACCCCCTTATTAGAAGAACTTATAAAAATAGACAGCTCTACAAAATCAGGGGCGAATGAAGCGATTGCTTATTGTGAAAAATGGTTAACAGAACAAGGTCTCACCGTGAAAAATTTAGAAAATAACGGGTTTCACATGCTGGTTTGCGAAATTGGCCAAGGTAATGATACGATCGTATTAAACGGACATATCGATGTCATTGAAGCAGAGGAAAGACAGTTCCAACCCTATATTAAGGACGGAAAAATGTATGGCCGCGGGGCAGTCGATATGAAAGCAGGAGTGGCATCCTCCATGGCGGCAGTAGCACAATTAAAAGACACGGACTTAACATCCAGGATTATGCTTCAAATCGTTCCAGACGAAGAGACCGGTGGCATCAACGGAACCAAATATTTAACAGACAAAGGCTATTTGGGAGATTTTATTATTTGTGGTGAACCAACAAATATGGGGATTGCTATCCAATCCAAAGGAGTACTTCAGCTTGATATCAACGTCAAGGGGAAATCAGCCCACGGAAGTCGTCCATGGGAAGGCATGAACGCAATAACCAAAGCAATTAGTCTTTATGAAGAAATTTTAGAGCTTCCTTTTGCACAAGAAAGTTCCCCAATGTTTACGCAGCCTTCTATCAATCTCGCGAAGGTGCAAGGAGGAACCGTCTATAATAAAGTACCAGATCTATGTAAAATGTCTCTTGATATCCGATATCTGCCAGACCAATCTCCCGAGGAAATCGTTCATCAGATTCAGACAATAACAGATGGCACTATAACAACCCATAACAGCAATAATCCGGTCAAAACAAAAGCAGAAAATCCTTATGTGGAAGCATTGGAAGAGTCCATTAAACGAATCACTGAACTAGAAAAAGTATCCATTTTCGGTCAGCATGGTTCCAACGATGGTCAGTTTTTCACCTTGTACGGAGGTTCAGCAGTAGAATTTGGCCCTGTTGGCAGTGACTGGCATGGAGAGAATGAAATGGTCTATGTCAATTCGGTAAAAGAATATCAGGATGTGCTGGTGGATTTTATTCTGTCTTTGGATGATAATCCAGAAACTTAACGATGATTTCAGGCATATGAATAATCATTATGTGAACTATTTGCTTGTTCTGTAAAGGCCGGGTAATTGCTATCAGTTATTCCATATTTGTTTCAAACATTAGCTGAATGTTATCGAGATAAATAAAACGAAAGTAAAAAGGAAGCCTCTTATCATTCGTTCTGAATGATAAGAGGCTTCCTTTAAATTACGAGTTAACTTTTCCATCTTGCTATTTCATTAATGGCTGGGCTTCTTAATTTTATTTAATGCATCTTCTGCAGCCTTTTCGGTACGGTCTTTACCAGTTATGGCCATATCACCTAATGAAACGATACCTTTTAGTTGGTCATTATCCACTACCATCAGACGGGAAATTTGATGACTTTGCATAAGTCGGGATGCTTCCTCCACCTCCATATTTGAATAGCCCGTAACAACCTTCTCTGTCATAATTTGCTGTGCTTCCACATTACTGTAATCAGAATCCTTTGCTAGACCTTTAACTACAATATCCCTGTCCGTAACTACACCTAGAAATTTGTCATCTAGAATCGGCAGAAAACCTACATCGTTTCTTTCCATTTCCTTTGCCAATGTTAGCAGATCATCATTTGGCTTAGCAGTTACGACATCTTCCGTCATTATTTCTTGAAGTGTTGACATCAAAACTCCTCCTTGTTTGAAATAGTGACATGCTATGAAAAAACAGGCTAAAAGTGTTAGCCAATGTTATTGTTCGGTTCCCGATTGGGGAGGATTAAAACATTTTCAGACTACATTTTCTATGAAGGAGCTTCTTCTTAAGTCATTTAGAATTTCCATTTGAAGAGACAAGCATGATCTTATTATTTTGTTATAATACTGAGCTAATGCTCTATAGATTACTACCAACGATAATTCAGCGGTTATTTTTCCATTTTCGGACAGATATAACAGATGCACTTAAACCGTATTCTTGCCGAATTGTTTTTCTAGCTTCTGCAGGTGTACGGGCATTAATAGATTTAATGAGTTGTTTTCCATCCTGCTCTATTTTTACGTGAAAGCATTTTTCTCCGCATCTCAATGGAATCTCTCTCCTTGCTAATTAAACTTTTATACTAATTCCCGAGTACATTAGTCTCACAGCACATAGGGGGAATGACTAAAATCTTCCGGCTGCCAAGGTTCTTTATTGTTAATCATTCCAGGGATGAACAATTCTTTCTGTTTTTGGCATGGAACGAAAAATAATATTACTTACCTGCTGTGAATATTTATTAGCACCTTCTCTTTCAACAAGATAACATACTCTATTTGGTGGTGGGTCCTCTAGCAAGAATACATCGACTAATCCTCTTTTATAAAAATCTCTAGCAATTGAAACTGGAACAATTGCCCATAGGTCGGATTCTATTAAAAGATCCTGCAGCATTTTTGCGGTATCAATCTGAATATAGGTATTTGAAGCTGAGCCCCAATGTTTTTCATGCCATATTTGATAGTTTATTCCCCAGTTAATGTATAGCTGATTTTCTGCAAGCAAACTATCATTTGCAATCATCCTATTCTGCGGTGTCCTTTTTTTATGTTGAATAAGGACCATCTGTTCTGTAAACAATTGTTTTACACGAATATTACGCAATATCCGTTCTTGCAGTGATAATCCAATATCAACTTTCCTTTGTTCTATTAAAGAATAAATTTCATTTGACTGATATGTGCGAATGGCCAATCGAACAGTTGAAGCTTCTTTAGTAATTGTTTTGTACATGTCTTTAAAAATGTAATTATGTACACTGTCAACAGCCCCAATAGTAATCGTCATCTCATCAGTTCTCATTTTTACGTTTTTTGCTTCAGATAGTAATGATTCATATTCTAATGCAATTTGATAGAATCTCTCTCCCTCATTAGTTAAAGAAATACCTTTTACTCCTCTATCCCGATTAAGTAATACTATTCCATATTCCTTTTCTATAGAGTGCAGGCGCTGGCTAATAGTAGATTGAGATACATATAAGGAATTCGCTGCTTTTGAAAGACTTCCAAGTCTAATAGTAGTCAAAAAAGCTTCTATTTGATTTAGATTCATAAAATCCCCCCTTAAATATCTATTTTTTAAATAATTGATAGTTATAAATTTAATTTTACTATAATTTAATTATTTGTTACAATTTTCAATATTGAAAGGGCTTTCACAAAAGGAGGAGAAGATGCAATGAAACGTTGGTTAAAAATGCCGTTATACACACAAATTGCGATAGGCGGATTTTTAGGTATTATTTTAGGTATTATTTTAAGAGATAATGTAAAATATCTCGAACCATTTGGAACATTATTCATTCGTTTATTGCAAATGTTAATTATTCCATTAGTAATTACTTCTATTTTGGCTGGTATATTAAAAATGAAGGACGCCAAATCTGTTGGTAAAGTTGGGGGTGGATTTTTATTATATCTTGTTATTACTAGCCTAATTGCAACATCTATCGGTGTAATCATCGCACTTATTCTGCAGCCTGGTAAAGGTATGCAATCCATTTTAGACCACGGTGAACAAGTTGAATCCAGTGATTTTAACTTTATGGATCATTTTCTCTCATGGGTACCTAGTAATATATTTCAATCCTTAGGCGAGATGGATATGCTGCCAATTATTGTTTTTACTGTATTTATTGGTCTTGTAATGGTATCCCTTGGAAGGGACAAGGTTCCAATGACAACAAAAGTTATTAATGAAGTCTCCAATATTATGTTGAAGTTAACAGAGTATATTATTAAATTAGCGCCGTATGGAATTCTTGCATTACTTGCAAACCTAGTTGGTACTTTTGGATCAGACATGTTAACCGCGGTTATCAAGTTTGTAGTTGCTGATTTTATCGCATTAGGAATTATACTGCTTGTGGTTTATCCTATCCTATTAAAGCTTACTACAGGATTAAACCCAATCCAATTTTACAAAAATATTTATCCATCGATGCTCTTTGCATTTACTACATCAACTAGTTCAGCAACAATTCCAATATCTCTTCAAGTTACTAAAAAGAACTTGGGTATATCTGAGAAAACTGCAGGGTTCACGATCCCGTTTGGCGCAACAGTTAATATGGATGGTTTTGCCGTAGCAATTGGTGTGATTTCTGTTTTCGCAGCAAATCTATATGGCATGGAAATTAGTTTAGGATTAATATTACAATTTGTTTTATTGGGTTTAGTGTTATCCATTGGAGCTGCAGGGGTGCGAGGGGCCGGGATTGTTATGTCGATTGTACTTTTAGAGGCTTTGGGAATGCCTTTGCTAATTATCCCAATATTAGCAGCAATTTGGCCAGTAATTGATACAGGCCATACAACTTTAAATATTGCAGGAGATCTAAATGGTACAACCATTATTGCAAAGAAAACAAATGATTTAAATGAAGATGTCTTCAATGCGAAGAATAATAAATTAAACACAGATATAAAAAATGTTATTTAATCTAATTTTAGAAAAGGTCGTGTTTTTATGTCAGAACGTAACACAGAATTCTTTCCAAAGCAATTACAAAAAATTGTTGCATCACGTTTTTTATATTTGAATCAGGATTCATATGAAAATAATCGTCTGTTCTTTGAAAATGCTGGTGGTTCACTTCGTTTAGAATCTGTCGTGGATGCTCAAGCTCGCTTGACTGCATTACCAGATTGCCCAGAGCGCACACATGATACAGCACTCGATATTCGGAAAATAATTGACCAAGGTATACAAGACATTAGGCTCTTCCTGAATGCGAAAGATGGATCCATTGCTACATCATTAACAGCCTCAAAATTAATCTTTGAAATAATAAGTGTCGTTGCAGCTGCTTCTAAACAAGGAAATATTGTAACAACCGCAATTGAACATCCTTCCTCCTATGATGCTTGTCAATTCGCAGCTGAACAATACAATCATGAACTACGTGTTGCAAATGCAGATCCAGTATCAGGAAGTATACCAATTCGTAATATAGTAGATTTAGTCGATGATCAAACCGTATTAGTTTCTGTTATCTTAACTTCAAATATTACAGGGGCGATGCATAATATTAAAAAATATGCAGCAGAAATAAAAGAAAAAAATCCGCAGACAATTATTGTTGTTGATGGTGTACAAGGAGCTCCTCATGGGGTAATAGATGTTGAGGATTGGGAAATAGACGCACTTAATATTGCACCTTATAAAATGTTTGGCAATCGTGGCGTTGGATTTGCGTACCTTTCAGATCGTATTGCTTCCTTTCCGCATCATCGTTTATTGGCTACAGATCAAGATAATTGGAATGTAGGTAGTACAACACCATCCAATTTCGCTAGTTTTACAAAAATAATCAACTATATTTGCGAAATTGGCCGTTACTTCAATTCATCTGATGACCGGAGGACATTAATCGTTGAAGGAATGAATCGAATCCATTTACAAGAACAAGCAATTCTAAACCGGTTGATTAATGGGACTTCTCAAGTAATTGGTATAAAAGATATTCCAAATGTCACGGTTCATTTTGAAAAAGCTAATGGTAAAACTCAAGACTTAATATTAGCATTAACTTTTGATAATATTTCTTGTCCAGATGCTGTCCAAAAATATGGAGAAAATAATATTTTAGTATATGCAAGGGAATCTAGCAGCCATTATTCGAAAAGAATACTGGGAGCTGTAAAACTAGATGCTATTGTTCGTGTATCACCTATTCACTGTCATACACCTGGTGATATTGATAAATTCCTTGAAGTAACGCGATTGATCGCGGAAAATAGTAATTAAAAAAATCTATATCTCCTCAAAAGTGCCATTCTCCAGTAGTCTTTCAAAAGCATCGAGAAAATGGCACTTTTTTATGCTCCAAAGTTTTCCCTATAGTTTTGAAGGTGGATCTTAATTCCAATTCCATCTATGATAAATCTTTACATTTTCTTTAGACTTTTTACAAAACCTGTTGGTTATAATTAGAATATAAGCGGAGGAACCTGCATTTATTTAGTAATAGATATTGTAAAAATTATTGACATGTCTTGCAAAAGGAAACGCTTCAATCCTAAAGGAGGAATCGTTAATCATATGGCAAAATTACATGTATATGATTTTTCATTTCAGAATCTAAGCCAAAGAAATATGACTTTCCATCAAGTGTTTCAGCATATTAAACGATTTATGGAAAAGGAACGAAATGGCAACTATAAATTAATGTTTGGAACAGATTCGCAAGTGCATTCCAGCTATACACGATTTATTACAGGAATTGTGATTCACTGTGAAACAAAGGGTGCTTGGGCGTGTATCCGAAAGGTTATTATTCCAAGGAAAATGATGAATTTACATGAACGTATTTCCTATGAAACAACGTTAACCGAAGAAGTGGTATCGATGTTCAGTGAGGAAAAGAAAGAGCAGCTAATTGATATCATTTTGCCAAACATTTATAAGGGCGCTTCATTTACAATTGAAGGTCATATTGACATCGGTTCCGATCGGAAAAATAAAACAAAAATATTTGTTAATGAAATGGTTTCAAGAATGGAGTCGTTGGGAATAGAACCGAAAATCAAGCCGGAATCTTATGTTGCAAGTTCCTATGCGAACCGCTATACGAAATAAAAAAGTATACATACGTTTAAATTAGGAAAACACCTCACCTCCAGTACATGTTTATATGACATTTTTCTAATACTAACCTGGAGACTAAATACGGTTGGTGAGGAAAATTTGAAAACTTCTACGTACAATAAAGAAATAATAAGCTTATTAAATATGAATATTTATTGTGAATATGAACTTAATCATAAGCCGCCAATTATTTTTATTCATGGCTTTGTATCATCGGTTTACACTTTTCGCAGAATCATTCCTCTTCTCTCAGAACATTTTTCAATCATAGCAATTGATCTGCCAGGGTTCGGCAGAAGTGAAAAATCAACATCATTCATTTATACCTATGAGAATTATGGAAGATTGATTGCCGCTTGTATTGAACATTTTCAACTGGACAAGGTTTTTTTAGTTGGCCATTCCATGGGTGGCCAAATTGCATTATATACAACCAAGATAATACCGGAAAGAATAGATAAACTTGTACTTTTATCAAGCTCAGGCTATCTAGAGAAAGCAAAACGATGGCAACGCTACTGTTCTTATCTGCCTTTTTGTGAAATTGCAGTCAACTATGTGCTGAACAAAAAATCTGTTCCAGATAATTTAAAAAATGTGTTGTATGATCAGACCCTAATCACTAAGGAGCTCATTGAAGAATTTGGCCGTCCATTAAAAGAGAAAAATTTTAATAAATCGATGATGCGTTTATTGCGCTACCGAGAAGGTGACTTAACGAGTGAACAGCTTAAGAATATAAATAAGCCCGTCTTATTAATTTGGGGAAGGGAAGATAAAGTAGTGCCCTTTCATATTGGGACGAAATTAAATGGTGACCTACCAAATGCCGAATTAATTGCTTATGAAAAGACTGGCCATTTAATTACGGAAGAGAAGTCTGAAGCTGTTACGGAGGAGATACTCGGGTTTTTTAAGAAGTCCTAATTATTAATTTATGAGAGGGGGAGGAACCCCAACCCTTAACGATAGGATTCTCAAATGGTTTGACTTAAGTAAGTTGTTATAAACATTGCATTAAATATAGATAAAACGTAAACAAGCCATTTCCTTTGAGAATAGAGCTTGTTTTTTTTGAATCTCTTTACATATTGCAACTGAAACGAAAAGTATAATTAAAAAAGAAAGAGATAGAGAAATAAAAAACTATTGAATCGTTAGAAAATAATCTATATTATTAAAACTAAGTTAAAAACGCAATTTCAATGGAGATTAAATCGGTGGATTACAAAAAAATTCATAAGTATTTACTTTTGAATACGATTACTATTTTGGCTGTTTTCGGTTTGTCTAACCCACAGTTCACGCCGAAACGGCACAACTATTTAGTGAGGAGAAATATGCCGGTTTTTTTCAAATTATGACCTTGTTAACGAATTACATACTAAAGAAATGAATATTAAGGATGGGGAATTATTGATTACTGGTAATCATTCGTAGCATCAAATAAAAATTCGGGTGGTTTTAAAGCAAATGGAAAATAAAACGGATTTGCCAAAAAGTAAGAAAGTGTTTGTTGTCGCAGTATTCATTATTCTTTTGTTGCTCTCAACAACTGTATACTTTTACGTTCAATACAATAAAGCAAGCGAAAGCAATAAGAGAATTAAGTCCCACGCGGAAAGTGATGTATTATTCTATATAGAGCAGGAGAAAAATAGTATTGAATCGTTGATGACTAGAATTGCATCAAATAAACCAGCGGCTGAAAAGTCGGTACACGCTCAAGCGTATACCGATATAGAGGTTGTCCTAAAAGCGATCCAAACTCTTGAACACACCTTGGATAAAGAGCCTGAAGAAATGGAAGTTTTACGGTCATTGGAATTTACTTTGTCTAGTTTAAGAAGCATCTTAGGCCAAATTGATGGTTACTATGGATTTAGGAACCAACAACCATTTGAACTTAAAAATTGTGCGAGTGGTCGTATCGAAAATGAAGCAGATATTCACAATGAATTAAATAAATTTTTGAAGGTACTTGATTATTCAGATGGAGAAGAGTTGGATTGGGATTGGAACCATTTTGTTGCTAATTGGGAAGTGGATAACCCATACAGCTGCAGCTATTGAAACCAACTGCGGAAGAACTCATTTGACAGTAGAATACTATATTTTTAGTGTACGGTACAGGGATATTTATTAAAAAATTGGAAGTTAGCTAGAGTCTCTATAAAAAATCTGGCTAACTCTCTTATATTAATAATTTTTTTGCTTATCTCCAGCCAGTAGTAAAGTTAAAATGGGTTTGAAGTCGTTCCAATAAAAAAGTACGAAATAAAGGAATTTTAAAATCGGTCAAATAATTGTCTCAATATGTTCATAAATTTCCTTAGTATTAAAATAATTCCATGCTATACTAACGGTAGATATAGTTACATCCATTTGAGAAACATAAAAGTAAACCTAACGTGATGTAATTATATATTTTTATTCATATTTGTGAAGTAATTCACATGTATATTTGTGAATTACTTCACAATAAAGTGGAGGGATATATGATGAAACGCAAGTTAGTGATGATTGGAAATGGAATGGCTGGAGTTAGGAGTATAGAAGAAATTTTAAAAAGGAATCGTGAAGCGTTTAATATAACAATTGTTGGTGATGAACCTCACCCTAATTACAATAGAATTATGCTATCACATGTTTTACAAGGGAAAACCGGGATTAATGAAATAAATATTAATGGCTGGAAATGGTATGAGGATAACAATATTACATTATTTACAGGTGAAAAGGTAACCGAGATTGTCCATGAAGAAAAAGAAATTAAAACAGATCTAGGCAGAACAATTTCTTATGATGAATTAATTATAGCAACAGGTTCCAGTGCTTTTATTTTACCTGTTAATGGGAGTCAGCTTGAAGGGGTAATAGGTTTTAGGACTGTTCAAGATACGGAATTTATGATCGAGACAGCAAGTCGTTTTAAAAAAGCGGTTGTGATTGGTGGTGGACTTCTCGGCTTAGAAGCAGCGAGGGGATTAATGGACCGTGGGATGGAAGTGGAAGTCGTACACTTAATGCCAAGTCTAATGGAACAACAATTAGATGCACCAGCAGCAAAAATGTTGAAAAAAGACTTAGAAGCCCAGGGCATGAAATTTTTAATGGAAAAGCAAACAACTGAAATATATGGAAATGAGCGAGTGGAAGGGATTAAATTTTCAGATGGTACTTCCGTTGAATGTGACCTTGTCGTGATGGCGGTAGGAATACGACCGAATATACAATTAGCAAAGCATGCAGGTTTAGATGTAAATAGAGGTATCATTGTGGATGACCATATGCAAACGTCAATTCCTTCTATTTATGCAGTCGGAGAGTGTGCGGAACATAATGGCATTACCTATGGCTTGGTTGCACCGCTTTATGAGCAAGGAACAGCGCTTGCTGAATATCTAACAGGAGCAAAAACAACTGGCTATCAAGGGAGTATCTTATCAACACAATTAAAAGTTGCTGGCTGTGATTTATTCTCAGGTGGGAAAATTGCTGAAGATGATGAAACAGACGCTATTATCGTGCATGATCAGTTTGCCGGCGTTTATAAAAAAGTGCTAGTAGCAAATAACAAGGTTGTTGGTGTTGTCCTTTATGGAGATGCATCAGATGGAACAAGATTATTTACAATGCTGAAGAAAGAAACAGATATAAGTGAGTTTACAAGTGCTGCTGTTCTCCAAAAGGCGGGAGAAGATGCTGTCGATGAAATGATTGCAGATATGAGCGCAGACGAAACAGTCTGTGGCTGTAACGGTGTAACGAAAGGCACAATTGTCCAAGCAATTTTAGAGCAGGATTTGAAGTCATTTGAAGAAGTGAAAACTTGTACAAAGGCTGGTGCGTCTTGTGGAAAATGTCGAGGCGTTGTTGAAGGGATTCTCTCTCATACACTAGGGGACAGCTTTGATCCGGCAGCAGAGAAAACAGGCATGTGTGCATGTACGTCACTGACACGTGATGAAGTAGTTGCAGAAATTAAAGAAAAAGGATTGCAATCACCGAAAGAAGTTCGTAATGTGCTCAAGTTTACGAATGAAGAAGGCTGTCCCGCTTGCCGACCAGCACTCAATTACTATATGAGAATGGTTTGGCCAGAGGAATATGAGGATGATAAAGCTTCCCGGTTTGTAAATGAACGGATGGATGGAAATATCCAAAATAACGGTACTTTTTCTGTTGTACCTCGGATGTATGGCGGTACAACAACAGGTGATGAATTAATTCGACTTGGAGAGGTTGCCAATAAATATGACGTGCCATTAGTAAAAATTACAGGTGCAAGCCGAGTCGGGTTATATGGAGTAAAAAAGGAAGATGTTCCACATGTATGGGAAGATCTAGGTATGCGTTCAGGATATGCCTATTCAAAGTCATTACGGAATGTGAAATCCTGTGTAGGGTCACGATTCTGTCGCTTTGGTACACAGGATTCCCTGGGGTTAGGAATCAGGCTGGAGAAAGAGATAGAAATGGTAGATACGCCACATAAGATGAAAATGGGTGTGTCAGGATGTCCTCGTAACTGTGCAGAGGTATTAACGAAAGACTTTGGAGTTGTCTGTGTTGAAAATGGCTACCAGCTCTATTTCGGAGGTAATGGTGGTACAGAAGTACGGGAATGTGATTCCTTTATAACAGTAAAAACAGAAGATGAAGTTATTAAAATAGCAAAGGCATATACGCAATATTACCGTGAAACAGGTATTTATAATGAAAGAACAGCTCCATGGGTAGAGAGAATTGGAGCGGAAAATATCAAGCTTATTCTATCAAACGAAAACCGGAATGCTGAATTGGTTGAACGATTCAACCAGGCAAAAAATACGTACGAAGAAGCTTGGTCAAGCACACTTCTTAACATGAAGAAAAAAGAGATGTTTGAAATTGTGAAAATATGAGCAAATGATAAATAGTCCGTTGCTGAAAAATAGGAGGTCATCTACTGATGAAAACAAAAGAAATAGTTAAAATCATGAAACTTGAAAGTCTGCCGAAACAAATAGGAAAAGAAGTTCATGTAGGCGGGGAATCCATTGCTCTGTTTCATTTGAGCAATGGGGATGTCCGGGCAATAGGGAGCAGATGCCCGCATACAAACGGACCTTTAGCAGAAGGAATCGTTTCCGGAGAGTTTGTATTTTGTCCCCTACAAAACTGGAAAGTCTCACTCATCACAGGTGAGGTTCAAAAACCGGATGATGGTACTGTACCAACGTATGAAACAAAAATCATTGATGGCTATGTATATATAGCGGTGTAGACGATGGAAAATAAAAAAGGTTTTGTCTCATTTGTCGGTGCAGGTCCTGGAGATATCGAATTAATTACAACAAAAGGCTTGGAATGCTTAAAACAGGCAGATGTCATTTTATACGATCGTCTTGCTAATCCAAGGTTATTACGTTTTGCAAAACAATCTTGTGCATTTATCTATTGCGGGAAGCTGCCGAATCGACATATCATGCGACAAGAGAATATCAATCAATCACTCGTTCAGTTTGCAAAACAAGGAAAATACGTTGTTCGTTTAAAAGGTGGAGACCCTTCCGTATTCGGAAGGGTCGGTGAAGAAGCAGAGGAGCTTGTTGTATCTGATATACCTTATGAAATTGTCCCAGGAATCACCTCTAGTATTGCAGCGGCTGCTTATGCGGGAATTCCTGTTACACATCGTCGTTACAGCAATAGTTTTACACTTAGAACCGGTCATGCTTGTGTAAATAATGAACAAATGAATGAGGACAAAAATCATACAGGCGATACAATCGCTTACTACATGGGAATGAAGAAACTGGTTGAGAATTGCGATGATCTGATTAACCAAGGAAAACCGCTTGATACAAAAGTAGCTATTATTCAATGGGGAACTTTAGGAAAACAAAAAGTGGTAAAAGGAACGCTAGAAACGATTAAAGACATTATTGAGAAAGAGAATATTGGAAATCCCGCTATGATGATTGTTGGTGACGTCGTTGCGCTTAGCGAATCACTTGCTTGGTTTGAAAAGAAAAGATTTAGCGGAAAAAGAGTGATCATTGCAAAAGCAACGGCAAGTACGTTTGGTCTGGAACGTTATTTTGCAGAGCTGGGAGCAGAAGCATATTCATTTCCACTCTTTAAGAAGCAAAGCAACCAATTTACCCAAAATGAATTAGAAGCAATAATGAATGCGGAAAAACTAATCTTCGCCGCTCCAGAAAGTGTGGAACTGCTGTTTTACGAATTAGCAAAGGCGAATTTTGATATTCGCGACTTGCCTCGTAACATTGAGTACCAAACAGAGAAGGCAAAACAAGCATTAGCTGCGAAAGGAATTATGGCGGCAAAAGCACAGGGAAGTAATGAGGGTGCAATCATAATTGGCCCCGAAGGTTATAAAAATAAGGAAGCGAAGGTATATTATTCTCATGAGTGGCTTGTCGATTCACGTTTTGATGCAATTAATAAGCGACTGCTGATGGAAGACAAATGGGAGACCGTTATTTTTCCAAATAAAGCTGCTGTGAAGTGCTATGTAGAAGAATTAGAGAAGCTTGATATTCACCACCTTGATGCTATTCAATTTGCCTATATTGGAGAAACCGTAAAGGAATATGCTTTTGGATTAGGTTTTAATACAGTTGATGAATCAATCCAGACTGAATTGGAGCGGATGGAATGGAATGGAGGTGTGGAGAATGATTGATGCTGTTGTGTATATTGGACACGGCAGCCGACGTGATGAAGGGAACGAGCAATTTATAACATTTATTGAATCGGTTAAGACGGATGTTCCCTTACCGAATCAAGAAATAGCATTCTTGGAATTAGCGAATCCAACCATTGCTGAAACAATTGAAATGTTAATTGAAAAGGGTGCCGAACGATTTCTTATCGTTCCTGTTCTTCTATTTTCAGCTGTCCATCACAAACAGGATATTCCAGAAGCATTGCAAGCAATTCGTTCTAAGCACGAGCACATATCTTTTCTAATAACAGATCCATTTGGTGTTCATTCGAATATGATTAAGCTTGTAGTTAAACGGATTGAAGCTGAAATAAATGAAAAGGACGCAGCAGTTTTGCTTGTAGGTAGAGGTAGCAGTGACACTAACCCGATTATGGGATTACAGCAAATCGGTCGAGCTGTTGAACAAAGACTGGATAAACCAGTATACGAAGCTTTTCTGACAGCTGCTGTTCCAAGCTTCGATACAGTGATAGCAAAGCTGCAAAATCAATATGAGAAAGTCTATGTCATGCCCTATTTATTATTTACGGGATTATTGCTGAAGCGGATAGAACAGACTATCGGCCCATCTCAAGACTATTTTCATCTATGTAAAAATCTGGAGTTCGATGTGTTGATGAAGCAAACATTAATCGAGCGAATCGAGGAGGCATTTCATGGAGCAGTTGTATCCAATGATGATGAAACTGCATGGCAAGAAAGTTGTCATAGTTGGTGGAGGTCAAATAGCTCTGCGTAAAGCAAAAGGGCTTGAAGGAACAGGTGCAGCAATTACGGTGGTTAGCCCACGTATCCTCGAGGAGCTGAAGCAATTACATGATGTTACGTGGAAGCAGAAGGAATTTGAAGAGAAAGATATCGAAGGAGCACATCTGATTTTTGCAGCTACGAATAACAAATCAATTAATAAAAATGTTTGCGCGTGCGCCGTTGATTTTCAATGGGTCAATGATATAAGCGATAGTGAAAACTCTAGCTTTATCACGCCAGCAATCGTTCGAAGAGAGAAGTTTATTTTGACAATATCAACATCAGGAGCAAGTCCAATATTAGCGAAAAAACTGAAACAAGAGCTAGAGGAACGCTACGATGATCAGATGGGGGAATTAGTAAATGCTTACGAGAAAAGGAGAAATAAAAAATGATGGAGACAATAACTGCGTTTAGTAATACAGCCGTATTAAAAGTGAACCAATTAAAGAATAGTAAAAGCAAGTATTTTCTGATGGCGATGCTAGCTGGACTTTTCGTCGGACTTGGAATCATTCTGATTTTTACAATCGGTGGACAGCTTGATGCTTCTAATACTCCAGGCACTAAAATTATTATGGGTATTTCCTTTGGCATTGCTTTGAGTTTAGTCATCATGGCTGGAGCAGATCTGTTCACAGGGAATAATATGATTATGACCATTGGACTCTTAATGAAAAAAACAACTGCCCTAGATGCAGGCCGAATTTGGGTGTACAGTTATTTTGGTAATTTTGCCGGGTCCATTCTAGTTGCCGCACTTTTCTTTTATTCAGGGCTAGCATCGGGTGACACAGCCACCTACATTACTTCCGCAGCAAGTGTGAAAATGAATGCACCATTTATGGAATTGTTTGTTCGTGGAATACTTTGTAATATACTCGTTTGCTTGGCAGTTTGGTGCTCGGTCAAGCTGAAGGATGAAACAGCTAAATTAATCATGATATTCTGGTGTTTATTTGCTTTCATTACATCTGGCTTTGAACATAGTGTTGCGAATATGACATTACTATCACTTTCCTTAATGGTCCCGCATCCGGAAACTGTTTCACTTGCAGGTCTTGTCGCGAATTTAATCCCAGTATCAGTTGGTAATATAGTTGGAGGTGCTCTATTCATCGGAGCTGCCTATTGGTATGGAATAACTGATAAACGTTCGAAGGAACAGCCCGCGGTCAAACAAAGGCTTAAAAAGGAAGCCTAAAAATTCGGTGAACCTTTACAATTAGTCTATCTGAGTAATGCAAAGGGCTATGTCTATTGATCAAATGTGTAAAATTCAGCTAACTAGGGTTCTGTAAGCTGTTGGCAACCATTTAAGTTCATTATTAAATTTATTTTTAAATTATGGTAGACTAAAAAAGTAAAACAAGCCCAAAATATGAAAAGGGGTAAACCATGTTTAAAAAAATAATGAAACAAATTAAGAATCTTTCACAAGGCAGCAGTGAACGCAGACATAGCCGTTATCGACGAGGCAGCAGCAGTGATCGGAAAAAACGTTATTATCACCGGGGAAGCAGTAGCAGCAATCGGCGGTATAAACGATCACCAATGAGTGGAAGCAGCTACTACAAACGGAGAGGAAGAAGCAGCAGCTAATCCTTTTCTTTAACCCTGTTGTATTTTAAGTGCGTTTTGAAGATCAACTGAAATTTCATTCGCATTTAAGTATGGTTCATTAATTTGCAATAACCTTTTCAATAAATAAGCGGTTTCCTTTTCTAAAGAAAGTTCTTCTGTCCAAGGAAGAGCTTTTTTATTTTTAGAAGAGTACGTTGTATAAAGCAAAAATAAAAGTATTTCTCCTAAATCATAATAATCCTGTTGCTTCCACTCCAGAACATCTTTAAGTGAGTGATGGGAATCAACTGCAGTGCTATGCTTTGCCAAGCCAAAGTCGATCAAAAATAAGTCCTTTTTATTCAGTAAAATGTTGGGGATACGTAAATCCTGATGGTAAATGCCTTTGCTGTGAATGTAATCAACTAATTCAAGCAGTTGAGTGAGAATTAGTAGTGACTCTTTCTCATTAAAAGTTTTTTTGTGTGGGAAAATTTGGTTTTCCAGATTATCTCCCTCCATGAACTTCATGACATAAAATAAGTTTCCGTTCGTTGAAAAGGATTCAATGAACGTCGGAATTTGTTTGTGGCTCAGCGTACGCAAAACAAAGATTTCATTTTCAAACAACTCAACTTCATTATTGTTACGGTACTTACTTGGCCGAAGCTGTTTGACTACTCTTTTCTCGTTTACTTTTAAATCTCTGCACAGATAAACGATACCAAAGCTTCCAATTCCTGTAACACGTAATACCTTATAACGATTGTTTAACATTACTCCATTTTTTATAGGCTTATCTACAAAAAGCTGATGAATTTTTCGAATTATACGCAAAGTCAGTTTCAAACCTTTCCAAATAAGATCCATAAAAAGCGATTCAATATGTTAGTAATAGATCCAGTAAGTATACATTTACATGTCCCTATAGGAGATTTTTTTTGTGATTTCATGAAACACGTGATGTATTATTACTTTTCCCAAAAACTTCGTAAATTTATTATAGGCTATTTTGCAGTGCGTGTATAAGATTAAAAAAATAAACCAACCTAAAATGAATGAACAATAGGGAGGAATATTTTATGCCACAGTATATAAGAGACATCATGACATCTAATGTTATGACAATCAATGAGACACAATCTGTACAAGAAGCAGCGGCTATTATGAGCCAGTATAATGTTGGGGCTATACCAGTTGTGAACAACAGTGGGCAAATGGTTGGGATTATAACAGACCGCGACATCACATTGCGTACAACTGCACAAGGTCAAAATGCCCAAACGCCAGTATCCCAAGTAATGACAGCCCAGCAAATGGTACAAGGAACTCCGGATATGGGTGTGCACGAGGCTGCACAATTAATGGCTGATCAGCAAATTCGCCGATTGCCTGTTGTAGAAAACGGTAACCTGATTGGAATGGTGGCATTGGGAGACTTAGCTGTTCAAAATCAATATGCTAATGAAGCTGAACAGGCGCTTGCCAGCATTTCCACACCATCTGCTCCACAATCGTAGAGTAACTTATTGGTTTCAGAAAGTGTTTCTTAAATGCTTTTTACACCAAGTCAGGCTAAACCTAGTGAGCAAGTAATTCTACTCTTAAAAATTGTTGAAATATCTAATTTTGGTTAGTGACAAAATAAAGAAGTTATGTGTTAAAATGAATAAAGAAAATGGAGAGTAAATCAATGATACAGGGTTTACTCTCCACTTTTATTTTGACAGAATTTCTAATGATAAAAAGCGATTTTAACATAGGAGTGGAACAGGTTGAATAAAAAAGATATAGCAAATATTCGCAAGCAGTTCAAAGTAAATAATGATTTATTAAAACTTAATGAAATCTTTAATGTATACATCATGAAAGAATCGAGTGATATTTACCATCATCAAAGTACACCATTTGAGATGCTCGAAGTTGAACAGCAGGAACTATTCATGGCTAATTTTAAAAAAGTACTAACGGGTCAATTGGATGAAAAAGTATTTGAACTCAAATTCCAGCGTGATGTGGAAAATAGCAGTCAGCTTATTCTGCACCAAGGTCTGCTTAGTCCAGAAACAGAGGACTGGAAGGAACAAATGCTCAAGCTTGTTGAGAAAATGCTGAAGGATAAGCAATATGAAATGGATATTGTCGTAACGTTCATCCGTGGAGAATATAGAAAGCCGATGAAGCGCCAGAGTGAAGAAGGGGAAGAAAGCGAGAAAAACACCGTATACTCCCATCCCTTTATTCTATGCAGTATGAATAAGACACTAGATCCGAAAAAGGAATTATTGTTTGATTATGTGGAAAAGGAATTTAAATATAACTTTGTTGTGGACCCAATTATTAATCTGAACGCACCGATATCTGGATTTTTATTCCCTTGCTTTACAGAAAATGCGGCAGATGTAAATCATATTCTCTATTCAGCTGGGAAAGCGAATGAGTTAAACTATCATTTTATTGAAGAAGTATTAAATGCTGAAGAGGCTATGACTGCCGGAGAGGATAAAATTGTCTTTGAGGAAATTGTGAAAAAGGTTGTAGGCGATCAAATCGATACAGCTACGCTCTCGAATGTATATGAGGAAATCAATAGAGTCGTAGAGGAAAACGAAGAAGAAGACGTGCCAAAACTAGATTATAAGGATGTAGAGAAGGTACTGAAAAACAGTGGTATAGAGGATGTCGATACAGAAAAGGTCGAAACAGCGTTTAAACGAGTGATCGATGATGAATCCTATGAATTAAAAGCGAGCAGTATCATGCCGAAATATAATTCAAAGTCAATTAAAATAAAGACAAAAATAGCGGATATATCGATTAGTCCACAAGATTTAAGGTATGTCCGTCAAATTCAATTTGATGGCAAGCTCAGCTTAATGATTGAAGTAGAAGAAAATACGGTCATTGAAGGATTTGAGGTAATCCCAGAGGTTTTATTTGAAAAAAAACAAGAAAATGAAGAATAATGGAGACCCAATTTTATTTATAGCCAGCTAGAAAAGCATCATTCTTTTCTAGCTGGTAGTTTTTAGTCGACTATTAATTATTTTCTGCCATTCTGCCAAGTGGTCCATCTTCATTAATAATATCCTGAATGTCATAAACAGATATTGGAAACATTGGGAAGCCGAACACATATGGTGTTAAATCATATAATTGAAAATAAATAACGATGGTTTTGTCTGCAATATAGTAGTCTTGATTCGGAGCGATTTCCTTAAATTCATTAATTAATGGGATATCACGTTGCTTAATTTGTTCTTGAATTAATTGGGAGAGCCGTTCGACATAATTGCTGCCTGGTTTAAATAAATCTTTGAGTTCGCAAGGCTGTTGCTTTTTAAGGTCGTAGGTTAAGGAATTAATAAAGGTCATTCCATGGGCAGCGTGATAACGGTAAGCATAATTCGTAAAGGTAAAGCTTAGAACATCACGCTGGTTATTTTTAATTTCAAAATAACCTAGCATTTCTTCAAGTGTTGTCGGTGAATCTCCAACTTGCTGATCAATCAGCTGTTGTGTTTTTAGCACAATGCTTCGGTTGATTGCTTGCTCAAGCTCATGATTATGCGTAAGGAAAACTCGTGGATAATAAACAGTCTTATTCGCTCCATCACTTATCTGAAATGTTTGTATCTCTGTTGGGAGAGAGATAGGCATTTTTCTCATCCTTTTTTAACACATCTTATTCCTAAAAGATGTAAGATGTGAAAAAGGCATCGGCAGCACTGTCCTTATTGCGAATTTATGTTGTAAATAACAATGAGGTTATCCATGCAATGTGCTTAGATAACCTCGTTGTTTATTATTTATTTCTTACTTACTGCTATTTGGTAATCCAGTGAAAATGGTGTGCGGTCTGCTAGAATTAGATAAATAGAAATGGCAAGCAGCGCTATGTCTAATTCATATCCATCGAGAAATCCTAAGGAAAGTTTCGCTGTAAAGATAGCTCCTAGCATGATAATAGCGATTAAGACAGAAACAATTTTCGTTCCAATACCAAGAATTAGAGCAATACCACCAATTAATTCGATAAATGCGACAATGTATGCTAAAAATCCTGGGATTCCAAGACTTTCAAAATAGCCTGCTATGTTGCCAATTCCAGCTTGAAACTTATCCAAACCATGTATGAAAAAAGTTATCCCTAAAACAATTCTTAAGATAACGGAACCTGCTTCATTTTTAGTCATGTAACTTTACCTCCTGTTTAATTTATTACTAAGTTACTTTATATAAGTGGATATATAATAATAACTTATGTAAGTCAAGGGTAGGTTTAAATTACATAATATTTTGTTTATTTGAAGTTTATTTCGTAAAGGATTACTAGTTTTTATCTCGAATTATTACAAAGGGATCATATTCATATAGGAGTTGAAGCAATTGAAAAGTAATGAGGTGGAAAAGCAATTTCACACGTTAACCAAACAGCGTGAAGCTTTTTATCAGAATACAAAGTTGGACTTTGAGCAGGAGTGGAATAGACCTTTTCCTGACAAGTGGTCAATAGGTGAAACGTTATATCATTTGTACTTAATGATAAGGTTATTTAGGCGGTTTTCGAATTACTATATTCCCGTCATGCTGCCGCTTGCCTATGTTCGAAAGCAACAACCCTATAAAACAGAAATACATAATATTTATGAAGAATATAGAGGCAAAAAGAAAAGACCAATGCGTGCACCATCGCTAATTATGCGGCCTTCTGGTCTGGAGAATAAATGGAATGTTACTGAAATTGAATGGTTTTTGTAATATGAGACAGAACAGCTAAAAATATACTGAAACATATTCCACAGGACATGTTGGGACAAATTTATTATCCAGATCCGATTGCTCATTATCCGAACTTAAATCAAAGCATTCACCTTCTCGCCATACATGAAAAGCATCCTTTTGATTTAAGCTTAAAATACCTTTCAGAAAAAGATAACATGTAAATCGCTTGCGACTATCACATTTAGAAGGTATCGTTAAACCTATTAAAAAAGCTGACTTGACTAAATGTCCCGTCATTTTTTTTTCATTAAAACGTAAAGCGCATAACTTGTTCGCCTTCATTAATTAGCCCTTCTACATCTTGGAAACCTAATTTTTCGTATACATGTTTTGCATGTTGATTTTCTGGTTCATAAGACAGGGTGATTGTGTGATGGTGCTCTTCTTTTATCATCTTAATATCATCGATGATAAGTTGAATCGATTTTACTCCATAACCTTTTCCTTGATGCTTTTGATCAATCATCATTCGATAAATCCAGTACTCATTATCCTCTTCGTCCACTCCATAGAGTGTAAATCCAATCATTTCCCCATGAAGAAAAATTCCTTTTGCATGGAATTTTTCGAGGAAATTTAATTGAGCAAGTGATATCGCATTTGATGCTACAAATCCCGCTTGGTCTTCCCGTACACGCAGTGAAATAGCATCCAGCCAATTGTTTTTCGTAATCGTTTCTAAATGGACCATATTTATTCCCCCTCTTTTGAATTATACACAATATTTGTAACAATTATAGGGCTTTGAGGTCTCTCCTGCGCCATTTTATTTTTTCTAGTATAGAGCTGGGCTACCATTAAGCCCGATTGCTTCCTTACTTTGGATGATGCCAATTTATTTATTTCAGCTCAAATAATCGATTGTTCAAAAAGCTGTCACGAAGACACGATTCTGTGCTCTAAATCACTCCCTAAGTGTGATGTGCTTCACTTAAGACATCGCTTATCCATCTTAAAATGAACTTAAGAAGGATAAGGGAGGCGTCATGAATGGAAATAAACAAAGATATGAAAGAAAAAGTGCATGTTACGGATGAGGAACATTCCTTTAAAGGAGCATTATTTTCTTCTGTTGTTTTTGTTGGAGGATCTATCGTCGCTTTTACATTATTACTCATTGTATTTTATATGATCAGAATTTAACAAGGGAGGGATAAAGGATGAAATTACATCGTGCTGAAGAGATTTGGTTAGTTGTCGGTGTTGGAATTATTATTTTAGCTATGGTTTTTACTGGTTACCAGGCTTTTGCGCATGGAATGGCACCACCAAGTGGGATGGAAACGCTGGATCCTCAGAAAGTGGATGAAACGGCACCATTTGATAATCCTGGCATTTTTGAGATTGGAGAGAATGCGTACGAAGTTGTTATGACACTGGAAGCGTTTCGTTTTAATCCAAATGAAATTGAAATACCAGCAGGATCAGAAGTGCATTTTACAATGACATCAAAGGACGTTGTGCATGGTATCCAGGTTATTGGTACAAACATTAATGCGATGGTAACGCCTGGACATGTTCAGCGAATTTCGCAAACATTTGATACACCTGGTGAATATTTGGTCATTTGTAATGAGTACTGTGGTGTTGGGCATCAAATGATGGCAATGACAATTATTGTGAAATAAAGGAGGGAAGAAAAATGGAGCTAGCTGAAAAAAGCGTGTTTCATCATAAAGTTACGGAGGTATTAGGAGTGAATGCAAAGGATGCAAAGTTATCAATAACTTTTTTAGTCGTTTCTTTTACAGCACTATTAATTGGTGGAATTTTAGGGTTGCTGCAAGGGCTAAACCGGGCTGGATTATTCGAATTGCCAGCATGGTTTGATTATTATCAGACGCTTACAGCACACGGTATTTTATTGCTGCTTGTATTTACGACTACATTTGCTGTTGGTTATTTTTACGCGGCCCTATCCCATACACTCGGGGGACTTCTTCCTAAAGTAAGAAAAATGGGCTGGATTGCTTTTGGCTCTATGGTAGTTGGTGTTGTCTTCGTTGCAACAACTATTATTGCGGGTGAAGCTTCAGTTATGTTTACTTTTTACCCACCAATGCAAGCATCTCCATGGTTTTATATTGGATTAGTATTTTTAGTAGTAGGAATTTGGATTGCTGCATTTGGAGCATTTATCAATGTTGCGCATTGGAGGAAAAATCATAAAGGACAGCATATCCCATTGCTAGCTTTCTTCGCAACTGGTGTGTTCGTCATGCTTGTGTTTGGAAGTATTGGGGTTGCTGTTGAAGTATTAACGTTGATCCCATGGGCTTTTGGCTGGAAAGAAACCATTAATGTCATGCTTAGCCGGACATTGTTCTGGAGCTTTGGTCACACGCTGGTAAACATTTGGTATTTAACAGCAATTTCTGCATGGTATGTAGCCGTGCCGAAAATTATTGGGGGAAAAGGGTTTAGTGATGGATTAACACGTTTAGTCGTTATTCTATTAGTTATTTTGAATATTCCAGGAGGATTCCATCACCAAATTGTCGATCCAGGAATTACTGAAAGCTGGAAATTCATCCATGTATTTATGAGTTTATCCATTGGTTTTCCATCACTCATGACAGCATTTGCAATGTTTGCCGTATTTGAACGTACTGGCAGAAGAAAAGGCGGAAAAGGTTTATTAGGATGGTTTAAAAAATTACCATGGGGAGACGTTCGTTTCCTGGCACCATTTATTGCGATGGCTGCCTTTATCCCTGGTGGTGCAGGTGGCATTGCACAAACAAATAATCAGTTAAACCAAGTCGTTCATAATTCATTATGGGTTGTGGGACATTTCCATTTAACAGTGGGGGTTACCGTTGCATTAACATTTTTTGGGATTGCATATTGGCTAATTCCATATTTATCAAAACGTGAATTCACACCACAGATTAATCGCTTAGGTATTATCCAAACGATTTTATGGACAGTTGGTATGTTGTTTATGTCTGGGTCCATGCATGCAGTTGGGCTCTTAGGCTCACCACGCCGAACGTCCTATACAACTTACGGGGGCCATCAGACAGCCTTAGGCTGGGATCCATATTTGATTTTCCTTGCGATTGGAGGGACACTTCTGATTGTCGCAGTATTGCTCATGGTCTACATCGCAGTTTATCTGATGTTCTTTGCACCAAAAGGAAAAACTGAATTTCCAATAGCAGAGCAAGAAGCTGATGCTTTCCCTGCACCAAAATGGACGGAAAGGTGGGGACTCATAATTGTATTGCTAATTGCAATTGTCGCCATGGGATATGTCGTCCCAATCTTTGAGCTACTCGGTGTACCAGGATCCCCGCCGTTTAGAACGTGGTGATTCATTTAAAATCGAATAGAGATAGTCGAATGGCTATCTCTATGATTAAAAAATCATTGTAGGACGTGATCGTATGATCAAAGAGCGGAATACATCAGCGCTCATCATTGTTATTGTGTTTGGCTTTGGGCTGTTTTTTATAGGTACAGACGGATTCACAGCCTATACAGCTGAACAGGCAAGAACAATGAATCTGATTGAAGAAAAGCCGCAGTTTCCTGAGGTAACAATAGAGGACAGCAAGGAAAGAGTATACTCTCTTTCCGAGTTTCAAGGAAAATACGTGTTGCTAACCTTTATTTATACAGCATGTACGGATGTTTGCTTGCTGCTTGAAATGAATCTCGCACAAGTTTATAACCAAATACCAGAACAATATATCGGTGAGGATATTGTATTTATGAGTATTAGCTTTGATCCTGAAAATGATGATCCAGCTACATTAGAACATTATCGCAACTATTTTAATAGTGATGGAGAAACATGGCGGATGGCGAGAATCCCTGATCAACATGAGCTCGATGAGCTGCTAGCTAGCTTTGGTGTCATCGTAATTCCAGATAATAATGGACATTTCGCACATAATTCCGCGTTTTATTTGGTCAACCCGGAAGGAAAGCTAATAGATGTGATGGATTATGAAAGAATTGATGAAGCAGCAAGTAAAGTTAATGCCATCCTGCAAACAGAAGTCGGGGATAAATCATGAAGCAAGCAACCTATGGATTAGGAATCTATTTGTTTTTGATGCTCCCACCTGTGATTACACTATTGGAATCGATAATGGTTGTTCATATGCATATGCAAATGCCATTACTCGTTATTGTAGGGATGCTGTTAACCCCATACCTCCAACAAACCTTCCCAAGCTTTTTTGAAAAATGGAATCAAAATGGTTTACCTGGAATTGTGCTTTTTATGATTATTATAAGCTACTGGATGATCCCACGTACGATGGATGAAGCATTAACCGTTTCTGCTGTAGAAGTTTTCAAGTTTATTAGTCTGCCATTCCTTGCTGGAGTCCCGCTGCGTAATAGTTGGAGTAAATTGTCTGCGAAAGGGAAAAATAGTATTTTCATTCTTATTAGTATTATTTTTGGAATCATGGCTTGGATTTATATTTTTTCCCCAAATCAAATTTGTAACAGCTATCTGATAAAAGAACAAAAAGCACTTGGTTGGACATTTTTATTAACCGGGTTATGTATCGTGATTTATTTTGTTCAAACGTTGTTTATTGATAAAGAAGAATATAGTGAAACATGATGCTAGGAAAAGAACGCATTTTTAAAATAGAAATGCGTTCTTTTTTCGTGTTATTGCCTGGCATTTCAATTAAACTAAAAGATAGAATCATTACCTGAGGGGATTGAAATAGTATATGTCAAAGCAAATGATTCAACAGGAAGGAAAAACTGCTAAAGTAAAAAATCGCAAGAAGCGAAAAAGATTAGCTCTCATTATTGTGGCTTTATGTATTCTTATATTTTCAATAAAAGCATATATGGATACCAACATTTTTAAAGTGAATCGCGTCCAATTTCAGACGAATAAAATACCACCTGGCTCCGACTTCACGATTCTCCAAATTAGTGATGTACATAATAAAGTTTTTGGTGATAACAATGAAAAGCTGCTAGATACCGTGGAAGAAATAGATGCTGACATTATCGTATTGACGGGTGATCTTGTAGATAGGCGTACAGATAATTTCGATCATGTCTTTTCATTGGTTGAGAGACTGAAAGCTTTAAATCAGCATGTCTATTTTGTCTCCGGTAACCATGAATGGGACAATCCAAATAGAAAGTCTCTATTAGATGGTCTTGAAAAAAGGGATATAACCATTTTAAACAATCAACAAACTGAGCTTGCAATAAATAATGTGAAGCTTAATCTAGTAGGAATTGATGATGCTTCAACCAATCATGAAGATCTCGATAGGGCGTTTATGAATGTGGATTCCGAAAGCTATACGGTTTTACTATCGCATACGCCTAGTATTCTGGATAAGTATAATGATATTCCAACGGATTTAATTTTGAGCGGTCATACGCATGGAGGACAAGTGCGAGTCCCGTTAATTGGTGCTTTAGTTGCTCCAGACCAAGGATTCTTCCCTAAGCTGGAAAAAGGGACATATGAATTTGGCACAAATCAGTTTCTTTATATTGATAGTGGTGTTGGGACAAGTGTTGCGCCAATCCGTTTCCTTAATCAAAGTCAGCTTAGCGTGATTAAAGTTTCTGGAGAATAATAATACAGTGCCTTCCTGTACAGGCAGGGGGGGGAAGGCACTGTAGTTTTCTAAAATAACTCTTCTTTTAATTGTTTTGTATCTAATACCATGTTCCCGTCACTATCTGTTAATACAAGTTGTTTTTTCTTTAATTGGGTGAGCGTTCTGCTAACGGTTTCCCTGCTTGATCCAATCATGTTTGCTAAATCCTTATTGGTAAAATGCGTTGTTAGAGTAAGCTGTTCTGCCGCGGTTTCAATTCCATATTTTTTTCCAAGTCGAAGTAATAATAGAATAATCTGTTCATAGGTGTTACGCAGAATTTTTTCCTCAAGACGGTTTTGCAAGTCAACAATTTTGTCTCCTAGAACCCGGAAAATTTTAATGCTTACCTCTGGGTTGTTGATTAAAAAGTCCTCAAACAATGGAGTCGGAATATAAGTAAGCACGGCTTCCTCCATTATTTCGGCATGTGCTGGGTAATTATCGTTGCGGAAAAAACCTTGATGCGGAAACATATCCCCATCATTCAAAACATTAATGATTTGTTCTTTGCCATGGATATCCGTTCTATATATTTTAATTTTTCCTTGATGGATAAAATACACATTGGTCAGTGGTTCATCTTGCATAAAAACATGGGATCCCTGTCTGTATGTTCGATTTTGGGCAATATTTAAAATCGGAGTAATTTCATAATTTGTTAAACTTTTGAAAAGCGGAAAACGCTGTAAAAGCTTTTTCACTGAATCTGGATACATCACTATACCTCCTCCAAATCACTTATGTATAGCATATCATTCTTTTTCAATATTCATGTGAAAAATGTCACTGCATATCAGTTGAATGTGATTAGAATCACAGAAAACAAGTGCTGTACCTCACAGTTTAGTTCATGCAGTGGGAGTATACTATACATGTAATAAAAAATAGAGGAGGCGTCATCATGAAAAAGGGTTTATTAGCTATCCTATTTATCGGATTAATATTTTCGCTCGTTGCTTGTGGAGGGGATGAAAGTAGTTCTGCAAATGAAGAAGCTGACAAAAGGGAAGAAACGGTAACAGAACAGTCTAATGAATCCAGTGCTTCTGAGGAATCGGAGGAAGTAACAAATGAAGTCAATATCGTTGCAACGGACTTTGACTTTAACCAGGATAAATTTGTCGTTCAATCCGGAGAGGAAGCAACGATTACATTAACAAATGAAGAAGGACACCATGGAATTGCGATTAATGAACTTGGCGTTAAAATTGAGGGGGATGGAGAAGCTGTTATCATTCCGGAGGAGCCAGGTGAATATGAAATCTACTGTAATATTTTCTGTGGGGAAGGTCACGCAGAAATGGTTGCAACATTAGTTGTTCTATAAAAGGATGTTCAACTATAAGGTTTTTTGGGGGTCATTAAATGAACGAGAAACAATATGCTGTAACCTTACATGCACCAGATATTAGACCAAAGATTCGTCATGTAAGGATTTTAGAAACATTTGATCGTTTAAAATCTGGAGAAGTGATGCATCTTTCGAATACGCATGATCCAAAACTTTTATACTATCAATTTTTAATTGAAAGGGAAGGTTCTTTCCATTGGGAATACGTAGAAGAAGGTCCAGAGCTTTGGAGAGTAGAGATTGAAAAGAGATAATAATTTATCGTATCCCCTGTTCATTGTGATCAGGGGTTTCCTAATTTATTTAATAAGTGATAAACCTCACATAAACATTTTCCGAATTAGTCTACACTGAAGCTAAACTACCTGAAAGGGACGAGAGTGATGTTTAATAGAGATTATAACGAAAGCCCGTTTATTGTTATATGGGAGCTAACCCGTGCTTGTCAGCTGCATTGTCTGCATTGCCGTGCAGAAGCTCAGTATCATAGACATCCATTAGAAATAACGTTTGATGAAGGAAAGAAATTAATCGATGACATATATGAGATGGATAATCCCATGCTTGTGTTTACAGGTGGAGATCCATTAGAACGACCAGATGTTTTTGATATTGCTGAATACGCTATTCAAAAAGGTGTGCGTGTGTCCATGACTCCATCTGCCACACCAAATGTAACAAAAGAGGCAATGCAAAAAGCGAAAGATATTGGACTTGCGAGATGGGCATTTAGTATTGATGGACATTGTAAGGAAGTGCATGACCATTTTCGAGGAACAGAAGGCTCTTTTGACTTAACGATGAATGCGATTAAGTATTTACATGAATTGGATATGCCGCTGCAAATTAATACCGTAATATCCCGATATAATTATGAATACTTAGATGAAATGGCAGAGATGGTTGAAAACCTGAACTGTGTATTATGGAGTGTGTTTTTCCTTGTGCCGACAGGACGAGGGAAAGAATCAGACATGATTACACCTGCTGAACATGAAAAGGTATTCCGATGGTTGTACAAATTATCCAAACGAGTTCCATTTGATATTAAGACAACCGCTGGCCAGCATTATCGACGTGTCGTTATTCAGCAAAAAATGCGAGAACATACAGGTATGAGTGACAAAGACCAAATTTTCTATGAAGATGCGATGAACCAAGGAAAAACAGGACAGATTGATGGACTTGGACGTGCACCAAAAGGTGTTAATGATGGAAATGGCTTTGTGTTCATTTCCCATACAGGAGATGTGTATCCAAGCGGATTACTGCCAATTCGTGCTGGAAATATCAGACGCACGCCACTTGCAGAAATCTACAGAGAATCAGAGGTCTTTCAAAATTTGCGTAATCCGGATAAATACAAAGGAAAATGCGGGGTATGTGAATTTCGCCATGTTTGCGGAGGATCAAGATCACGCGCATATAATGTAACAGGAGATTATATGGAAAGTGAACCATATTGTGTTTATATTCCAAGAGCAATGCGCAAAAAGAGTAAAAAATCCTGAGTAATATCAACTCAGGATTTTTTCAACTTGAAAACTATAAAATTTTGAATGATGTATATAACTTAGTTACCTAAGTAGCCACGTCCACGAAGCGCTGAAGCGGCAGCGAGACTTCCCTCACCTCCGTACGATAAGTCAACATCGACTCCCTACGGTCGCCGTGTTTCCTTTATCTCTTTCGGTTCAGTCCAGTCCGTACGTCGCTAACCGGGCGCTTCCGCATTTGTTAATGTGTTATATCATTGAAAACACCAACGTAGTACTTAATCTCGCCAACATTATTCTTAACTGGACTTATGGTAAGCAGCTCTGGATACATCTCTCCATTTTTTCGTTTGTTCCAAATTTCACCTTCCCAGAAGCCGTTTTTATTAATCGAATTCCACATTCCATCATAAAATGCTTTGTCTTGTTTTCCAGATTTTAGAATTGCTGGTGTCTTTCCAAGTACTTCCTCTTTTGTATAACCGGTGATTCGTTCAAAAGCTGGATTAACATTTTGGATAATACGTTTTTTATTCGTTACCATGATTCCTTCTGCAGCACTTTCGATAATTTTACCTTCAACACTGACTCGTTCCTGGTAATACATAAAAATAACAATAACGAAACTTACGAAGGCGAATTCTGACATTAACATGAAAGCAATCGCATGCTGTCCCGTAATATTAGCAACAGCGGTCAGAAGCAAAGGTGGGAAGAAACCACCTAGTCCACCCATAGCGGAAACAATCCCATTCACAATGCCTGCTTGTTTGGAAAAATACAAAGGCACTAATTTAAAGACTGTACCATTTCCGACCCCCACGGTAATCCCAACTGCTAAAGCTCCAACGGTATACCAAATAATATCAGGTGAGAAGGATAATAAGATTCCGGAACAGGCAACGCCAATAAAAACAAACATTAAAATGATAAATGGATTATATTTATCTGCAAGCATACCACCAACCGGTCGAAGTAATGTTGCAATTAAAATGAATATTGCTGTCCTAATTCCTGCATCCACAGGCGCTAAACCAAAATTATCAACTAGGAAACTTGGTAAGAACATCGTGAACGCAACAAAAGCTCCGAATGTAATGAAATAAAATAAGCTTAGGAACCACAATGTCGAATTTTTATAGACACCTCGAATTTGTTCAACCATGGATTTCTTTACTTTTGCTTCTTTACGATCTCCAAAGATAAAAATCAATGCGGAGTACACTACGACAATAATCAAAAATACGCGAACAGTTCCTTGCCAACCAATGGATTCAGCAAGGATTGGAGCTCCGAAAGTTGTAATCGCAGTTCCAATATTACCGACACCATATATTCCATTAATAAAACCATGCTTTTCCTTTGGGTAATACTTCGGCAATGATGTAACCCCGATGGAAAAGGTTGCTCCACCAATACCAAGTATTAGTCCACCAATGACAAGATCGACAAAGGAACTCGCTACACTTAAGTAAAATACCGGAAATAAAAGAACGAGAAAACTAATTAAGAAAATAATTCTGGCACCGAATCGATCTGCATAAAAACCAATTGGTATACGCAAGAGGGAGCCCAAAATAACTGGAATAGCAGTTACGATCGAAGCTTGCCCAGAAGTCATTGGAATATCTGCTGTGATATATGGCATTAGCGACGAAATGAGCACCCATACCATAAATCCAACGACTAAACTCGATGTTTGTAAGGATAGCTGTAAACCCGGTTTCTTCATAATAAATCGTACCTTTCTTTATAAAAATTTAGTTTTGTATTTAATTGGTTATAAGTTTAACGATGCTTGTTCGTTATAGTAGTGAAAAACATCACATAACCTGTGACAGATTTTTGAATCAAATCCTTTACAATGAATTGATTAATAATTTTTGTCTAAAGTTTGACATCTTAAATAGGTGTGATGTATTTCACAACGTGTCTGTTGGTGGGATGTTTAATATTGATGGTAGAACAAAGCAATTTACATGGAGGGACAATGATGAAGAAGAAACCATCTCCACTTTGGCAGCGATTGAACTATTTAAAACCAAAAGAAACATATTCCAATAATCATAGTCAATTACAAGAAGGTAATCGTGACTGGGAAAATGTATACCGGAGAAGATGGCAGCATGATAAGGTTATTCGCTCCACACATGGAGTCAACTGTACCGGATCATGCAGCTGGAATATTTATGTGAAAGACGGGATTGTCACATGGGAAGGACAGCAATTGGACTATCCGACAACAGGTCCAGACATGCCGGAATTTGAACCTCGGGGCTGTCCAAGAGGAGCTAGTTTTTCCTGGTATATTTATAGCCCACTACGTGTGAAATATCCATATATACGTAAAAAATTACTAGTTTTATGGAAAGAAGCATTAGCAGCTTATGATAATCCATTGGAAGCGTGGAAGAGCATTGTAGAGGACAAAGAAAAGGCAAATTCCTATAAACGAGCAAGAGGAAAGGGTGGACTTGTTCGAGCGGACTGGGAAGAAGTAGCAAAGCTTATTGCCGCATCTACTTTATATACGATTGTGAAATATGGTCCAGATCGAAATGTTGGTTTTTCACCAATTCCAGCCATGTCCATGATCAGCCATGCGGCAGGAAGCCGTTTTATGCAATTAATGGGCGGACCAATGCTCAGCTTCTATGATTGGTATGCCGACTTGCCACCAGCATCCCCGCAAATTTGGGGAGATCAAACGGATGTACCAGAGAGCTCAGACTGGTTTAATTCGAGCTATATAATCACATGGGGTTCGAATGTGCCGATGACACGTACACCAGACGCTCACTTTTTAGTTGAAGCTCGTTATAAAGGAACGAAAGTTGTATCCGTTAGCCCGGACTACGCAGAATCAACGACTTTCTCCGATGACTGGCTATCCGTTAGACAAGGAACAGATGGTGCAGTTGCAATGGCCATGGGACATGTTATCTTAAATGAATTTTATGATAAAAATATGACACCATACTTTGAGGACTATGCAAAGCAATATACCGATTTTCCATTCTCTGTTCGTTTAAAAGAAGATAATGGAATGTTTGTGGCAGACAGATTCCTAAATGAAGCTGATCTTGGCACTACTTCAGAGAATAATGAATGGAAGCCTGCTATGTATAATCAAGCAACAGGTAAATTCTCTATTCCGCATGGAACGATGGGTTCTCGCTGGGATGATAAAGGAAACTGGAACTTGAAGCTCATTGATGAAAATACCAATGAAAAAATTGAACCTGTACTAAGTTTTCTTGGAATGGAAGACGAAGTGGTGTATGTCAATATGCCATACTTTGATGCGGAAACGAGAAAAGTACTGTCACGTGCAGTTCCGGTGAAAAAAGTAGAACTGAATGGCAAGACAGAATATATTGCAACGGTTTATGATTTAATGCTTGCTAACTATGGTATTGACCGTGGTCTTGGCGGAGAAGTGGCAAGTTCTTATGATGACATCGCACCATTCTCACCAGCATGGCAAGAAGAAATTACAGGTGTGGATCGCAATCTCGTCATAAAGATTGCTCGTGAGTTTGCACAAAATGCAGTGGATACAAAAGGCCGTTCAATGATTATCGTTGGAGCAGGAATTAACCATTGGTTTAACTCAGACACGATTTATCGTGCTGTTGTTAACCTTGTCCTAATGGTAGGTGCACAAGGTGTAAATGGCGGAGGCTGGGCCCATTATGTTGGACAAGAAAAATTACGGCCTGCAGAAGGATGGAGCACGATCGCAACTGCTAAAGACTGGGGCGGTCCAGCTAAACTGCAAAATGGAACATCCTTTTTCTACTTTGCAACCGATCAATGGCGCTTTGAGGAAACACCTGTTAGTGACCTTACCGCTGCAAATGAAAAAGCAAGATACGAACATCATGGGGATTACAATGTGTTGGCAGCTCGCCTTGGCTGGCTTCCATCTTATCCAACATTCAATAAAAACGGAATTGATCTCTATAAGGAAGCAGTAGCAAATGGCTATGAAACAACGGAAGATATCGGAAACTATGTGGCGAAGCAATTAAAAGAAAAAGAACTGCAATTTGCAATTGAAGATCCAGATAACCCGGTCAATTTCCCAAGAAACTTATTTGTGTGGCGTGCAAACTTAATCTCCAGTTCAGGAAAAGGACATGAGTATTTTCTTAAACATTTACTAGGAACTTCCCATGGACTGTTAAACGATGATGAAGAGAGTATTCGCCCTGAGGAAATTAAATGGCGGGAAGAAGCACCAGAAGGAAAACTTGATTTATTAATTAACCTTGATTTCCGTATGGCTGGAACGGCACTATACTCAGATGTCATCTTGCCTGCATCGACTTGGTATGAAAAGCACGACTTATCCAGTACGGATATGCATCCATTCGTACATCCATTTAATCCAGCGATTACGTCACCATGGGAAGCGAAATCTGACTGGGATATCTTTAAAGCCTTGGCAAAAGGAGTTTCGGATTTAGCTGAGGAAATTGATATGGAGACAATCAAGGAAATCGTCGCAACACCACTGCTTCATGATACAAAAGCAGAAATGGCCCAGCCATTAGGAAAGATTAAAGACTGGTCCAAAGGTGAGTGTGAACCGATTCCAGGTAAAACGATGCCACAAATTCATGTAGTAGAACGTGATTACAAACAAATTTATAACAAGATGACAGCACTTGGACCAAATGTTGCAACCCAGCCTTATGGTGGAAAAGGTATCAACTGGTCGATGGAAAAAGAGTATGAACAGGTGAAACACACACTTGGAACGGTGGATAATGGAACGATTGCTGATGGCTGTCCAGATATTACGCACGCCAAAGATGCATGTGAAGCAATTTTAATGCTTTCATCTACAACGAATGGAAAAGTAGCTGTAAAAGCGTGGGAAGCTTTAGAAGAAGTAACAGATCTCGAGTTAAAAGATTTAGCAGAGGAAAGAGAAGAAGAATTATTTACATTTGAAAAAATAACGGCGCAGCCAATGACGGTTATTACGTCACCAGCTTTTAGCGGCTCAGAAAAAGGTGGCAGAAGGTATTCCCCTTTTACAACAAATATTGAACGTTTGATTCCATTTCGAACCATTACAGGAAGGCAATCCTACTTCCTGGATCATGAAATGATGAAGGAATTCGGGGAATCATTTGCCGTATTCAAACCAATTTTGAACCATAAGCCATTCCGTTCCAAACGGCCGGAAGTGGAAGGAAAAGAAATCACGTTGAACTATCTGACACCACATAATAAATGGTCGATTCATAGCATGTACTTTGATGCGCAGCCAATGTTAACTCTTTTCCGAGGTGGTCCAACGGTGTGGCTAAATAAAGATGATGCAGCGGAAATTGATGTTGAGGATAATGATTGGATTGAATGCTTCAACCGCAATGGAGTCGTAGTAGCAAGGGCGGTTGTTTCCCATCGTATCCCTAGAACAATGGCATTTATGCATCATGCTCAAGATCGTCATATCCATACACCTGGAACAAGTCTAACGAAAAATCGTGGTGGCACGCATAATAGTCCAACGAGAATTCATGTAAAACCAACACATATGATTGGTGGATATGCCCAATTAAGCTATGGATTTAATTACTATGGCCCAACAGGAAACCAGCGTGACTTGAATGTTGTTATTCGGAAAATGAAGGAGGTAGATTGGCTTGAAAATTAAAGCACAGGTCGGGATGGTAATGAACCTCGATAAGTGTATCGGCTGTCATACATGTAGCGTGACATGTAAGAACACGTGGACAAACCGCCCAGGTGCCGAATACATGTACTTTAATAATGTAGAAACAAAGCCTGGAATTGGCTATCCAAAACAGTGGGAAGATCAAGATAAATATAAAGGTGGCTGGGAGCTTCACAACGACGAGTTAAGGTTAAAATCAGGCTCGAAAACGAATCGGCTACTAAACTTGTTTTATAACCCAAACCAACCAGAAATGGACGATTATTTTGAACCATGGAACTACGATTATGAAACATTAACAACTAGTAAAGAACGGAAACATCAGCCAGTTGCCAGGGCGAAATCTGCGGTGACAGGAGAGTTCATGGATTTGGAATGGGGACCGAACTGGGAAGATGACTTAGCTGGTGGCCATATTACAGGACTTCGTGATCCAAACGTCGTACAGATGGAAGAATCCATTAAAACCGAATTCGAAGATGTGTTCATGATGTATCTGCCGCGTATTTGTGAGCATTGTATTAACGCACCATGTGTATCCTCTTGCCCATCGGGAGCAATGTATAAGCGTGATGAAGATGGAATCGTGCTAGTGGATCAAAATGCATGTCGTGCATGGAGACATTGTGTAACTTCTTGTCCGTATAAAAAAGTGTACTTCAATTGGAAAACAAATAAAGCTGAAAAATGTACGATGTGTTTCCCAAGAATCGAAAATGGCCAGCCAACGATTTGTGCAGAAACATGTGTTGGACGGATTCGCTATATCGGTATCATGCTGTATGATGCAGACCGCGTCTTAGAAGCAGCATCTGTAGAGGATGAAAAGGAATTATATCATGCACAGCTCGGTATTTTCCTTGATCCAAACGATCCAGAAGTTATCAAGCAAGCCAAAAAAGATGGAATTCCAATGGACTGGATTGAAGCGGCTCAACAATCACCACTTTATAAAATGATTATAGATTGGAAGATTGCCCTGCCATTACATCCGGAATACAGAACAATGCCAATGGTATGGTATATCCCGCCATTAAGCCCAGTTATGAACATGATTGAAGGCAAAGGCAGCACAGCAGACACAGAAGACATTTTCCCAGCAATTGATAACATGCGCATTCCAATTGAATACCTTGCAAATCTATTAACTGCTGGAGATACCGGGCATATCCGTACGGTTCTAAAGAAAATGGCAGTCATGCGTAACTTTATGCGAGCTGAACAAACTGGAAAAGAATTTGATGCTGACATCCTATCCGATCTCGGTTTAACTGAAAAAGCAATCAAAGAAATGTACCGTCTGTTAGCGATTGCTAAGTATGAAGACAGATTCGTTATACCACATAGTCACAAAGAAGAAGTAGCTGATCTATATAAAGAACAAGGAGCATGCGGCCTAGACTTCGCAGGAGGCCCAGGAAGCTGCGGTGTGCTTTCCTAAGGACTGAAACCGATTTGGAAATGTACTCTCGTTATACTGAAAACATATAAACTGCGACGTAATGTGCAATGGTGGTTGGAGCATATACCCGCTACGGAAACACACTGGGTGACCCGACGCACCTCAAACTCCGTTCTATGGGGTCTCACTCTGCCCCTCGTATCGCACAGGAGTCTCCGTGTGTTTACACCGCTAGAACTGGCTCATTGCCTATTAATAGTAGATTACAAGGTCGGTGCTCTAACCAGTCCGGGTGAGCGTAGGGCGGTGACTCCTGTGGGAATAGCACGTGTCTGAAGACTCGTAGGAAGTGTTCTTCTTCCGGAGAGGCTGAAGCCGTGCCCGCGGAAAGCATCCGCCCGAAGCGACCCCGGACGGCAATTATTGCACAAATTTCACCAGTAGTAAAAAAATTATTTAGATCATAGGAGGCTCTGATAATGAATCAACATATCTATCAGTTAATATCGTTTCTCCTTAACTATCCAACGGAAGAAATGATAGACATCTTACCAGAAATAGAAATGGAAATAGAAGAACAATCGAACAGTCAAATCAAAGTAAATATCAAGCAGTTTATTCAACAATCAAAAGAGATGTCACTAGACGACTGGATCACGCACTATATCGAGCATTTTGACTTTGGAAAATTAACGAATCTCTATGTAACCTATTTGAAACTAGGCGAACAGCGCGAACGTGGCTTGGAATTACTTAAGCTTAAGAAATATTATGAGGCACATGGGTTTGAAGTAACCGACAAGGAATTACCAGACTATCTTCCAGTTATGTTAGAGTTCTGTGCTAATGTCCCAGTTGAAGTAAGTAATGAATTACTTGCTATGCACCATCAGGCAATCGGCGAAATTCAGGCAAGATTAGTCGAAAATAATAGCTATTACCGATTATTATTTGATGCACTCTTTCTTTATATGGAAGAAAACGGGGTAACATCTGTGGCTCTTAAAGAAGCCTAGGGGGGAGCGTAATGGATCTATTACTGTGGGGGATCTTTCCCTATATTGTGTTAACTATATTTATTGGCGGTCTTATTTATCGTTATCAAAAAGACCAATTTGGCTGGACGACTAAATCCAGTGAATTTCTTGAAAAAAGACAGTTAAGAATCGGTTCGCTTTTATTCCATTGGGGAATTATATTTGTATTCGGTGGTCATGTATTAGGCTTGATTATTCCAGTCGAGCTTTATAATGCACTTGGAGTAACTGAGCATACGTATCACATTGTAGCAATTGCTTTTGGAATTCCTGCGGGGATTGCTGCATTTATTGGGATTATCTTATTAACCTACCGCCGAATAAGTGTCAAACGGATTATGGCTACAACATCTGCAAGTGACTGGGTTTCCTTAATTTTCATCATCCTTGCCATTGGTTCAGGATTACTTGCGACTTCTTTTAATGTGGATGCGCAGGGTTTTGATTACCGGACAACTATCGCGCCATGGCTGCGGGGACTGTTTATTTTCAATGTCCAGCCAGAGTTAATGGCAAGCGTTCCAATCTGGTTTAAAATCCATATTTATTGCACATTCTCTTTATATGCCGTTTGGCCATTTACAAGATTGGTCCATGCGTTTAGTTTCCCGATTAGATACCTAAGCAGGAGCTATGTGATCTATAAACGCAGGGCTGCAAGGTAAACCAACAGAAGAGAGTAGCTTTTAAACACTGGCTCTCTTCATTTATATGAGGAGAGTCATGATGAGTAAATGGTTTTATTTCAATATCATCCTATTAATACTTTCAGTTTGGCAAGTTGTAAATCACTTTTCTTTTCCAGCTTTAAGCACCCCTATTTTATTTGGGCTTATTGGCTTTTTATTATTTTTGTTTAATTGGACAAGGAACGCTGTATTTTCTACTATTCGCAACACACCTGATCGAAAAATGAAAATTAAATTCGTGAACATATCGAAAAGAGTAATGCCCTTTCACCGCTGGACAGGTACTTTAGCACTGGTTTTTATTTTATTGCATGCTATTTCGATTCTTCATTGGTATGGGTTTTCCTTTCACAACAGCAAGATGGTAGTAGGCCTGCTTGCCCTCATTAATTTAATCCTCATGGTGGTAACAGGGTGGTGGAGATTGATAAAGCCAACAGGGAAATTGAGAAGGACCCATTTGCGATTAGGGATAGCATTGTTTTTCCTGATTGCAATCCATTTACTTTTATAATTCGTGCTAAAGAGAAAGGATGTAGAGGATTTGATAACGAATCTAGAGTTGGACAGACAACAAACAGATGGAATGCTTTCGCTTTGTATGAAAGTGAGAGAACAAATAATAAAGGATTCAACGAGTGGAATAAAAGAGAAAATTAAGGAAATGGAAGGACTTTTGGAATCTAAAGGCGAATATAGCACCAGAGAGAGATTTTTTATGTTAAGCACTATGGCAAAGTATTACAGAAAAGCAAGTAACTACGATAAAGGCGGCAATTATAGTCGGCAAGCTATTCGATTATCGAAGGAAATCGAGGACAATTATATTGAATTGGTGATTGACACTTACCTTGATTATGCTGCACTAGAGAGTGATTACGGACAGCTATCCAATGCTCGAATAGAGTTAGCTAAATTATTGGCATTGTTAGATTCTAAGAATTATCAGGATGCCTATGCATATGGAGCTATTTTTAGCCGTTTGGGCAAAGTTGCTCTTGCTGAAGAAAATATGGAAAGTGGCTTAACTCAGCTCGAGAAAGCATTAAGCTATTTTCATAAGGCAGTTCCATTTACACATCCCATTATTGCTCAAACTATTGATATATTGTCCGATGCATATATCAATATGGAAAATTACACGAAAGCGCTGGAATGTCATCAGCAATTGTTAAAAGCATACCAAGAGGAAAAAGATAAAGAAGCAGAAGCACGAACATTACTAAAAATTGGTGAAATCCAATTTTACATGGATTTAAAACAAGCTCGAAAAACGCTTACACAGGCAATCAAGCACATGGATGAATTATATAAGGGAAATCATTTAGACATTGCTAAAGCTATTTTGATGCTAGCAGAAATAGATGAAAATATGGGGAGTTTCCCTCGTGCTATCAATTATTATAAACAAGCATTAGGACAATTAACGACTTTCTATGATGATACTCATTTTATGATTGTTTATATCTACTCTAAAATAGGCACGATTTCGATGAAAATATTTAAATTAAACGAGGCGAAGAAATATTTAGAGAAGGGATTGAAATTAGCCACTGCCTTTCCTAGAATCAGGCAGCAATATCTGTATGCACTTGGGAAGATTTATTCCGATGAAAAAAGCTATGACAAAGCATTTAAGATGTTCAAGGAGTTTCTGGAACGACTGGAACAAGAGGGACGGAAAAAATCCATTGCTTATGGGAATACATTACAGGCTATCGCTTTTAATTATTTGCAGCAAGAAAAAATAGAAGATGCTTTTTCTTATTATAACGAAGCACTAGCAATCTATGAAACGCTGCCAAACTGCAAGGAAGAAAAGGGACTCACCCTGATTCGCTTAGCATATTGTTATGAAAATAAAGAAGAAAAAAATGTGAATAAAGCAGAAAGCTGTTATGAGAAAGGGTTTAAAATCATTGGAAAAGTCCATCAGCCGGAGTTATTTGAAGAAGCTTTGGCAGGCATCATAGAATTCTTTACAAGGAATCATAATCCGCACAAACTAAGAATTTATGAGGATAAATTCGTGAAGCTGCAAACGAGGAAAGCAACGTTTTAACTCCGTAAATTCTTTTCAAAGAAAGTGATATTTGTTACAGACCCGCACTATAAATAGTAGATATAATGTTCTTAGAAGGAGAGATGATCCGAATGACAGTATTAACAGATAAATTTGGTCGGCCATTGAAGGATCTTCGTATCTCTGTCATCGATCGTTGTAATTTCAGGTGTACGTATTGTATGCCAAAAGAAATCTTTGGCAGAGACTTTGCGTTCATGCCTAGAGAGCAACTATTAAGCTTTGAAGAAATAGAACGTATTGCAACGCTATTTGTAGCATTAGGCGTAAAAAAAATCCGATTAACTGGTGGGGAACCTTTACTGAGGAGAGACTTGCCTGTATTAATTGAAAAGCTGACGCGCATCGAAGGGTTAGAAGATATCGGGCTGACAACAAATGGATCCTTGCTTTCTCACATGGCAGAAAAACTAAAGGATGCAGGTCTAAAACGTGTCAATGTAAGTTTAGATGCATTGGATGAGGCATTATTTAAATCCATTAATGATAGTGGTGTGGGCCCAGAACGTGTGTTGAAGGGTATCCAAAAAGCGAAAGAAGTAGGCTTGGAAGTAAAAGTCAACATGGTCGTAAAAAAAGGAATGAATGATGGAGAAATTGTTCCAATGGCAGCATATTTTAAGGAACAAGGAATTCAGTTAAGATATATTGAATTTATGGATGTTGGACAGTCAAATGGCTGGAACTTCAGTAAAGTGATAACGAAAAAGGAAATTTTCGAAGAGCTTTCCAAACATTTCAAAATGGAAGCTGTTGATCCTGCATACGTAGGTGAGGTAGCAAAACGTTATCGCTATAGTGGTACGAATACAGAAGTTGGGTTTATCACATCTGTATCCGAATCCTTCTGTTCCAGTTGCACAAGAGCACGGATTGCTGCAGATGGAAAAATGTACACCTGTCTGTTTGCAGGGAATGGTTTTGATTTCCGTGAACTGTTACGTTCTGAGAAAACAGATGAAGAAATAAAAGAAGAAATTAGGAACATATGGAGTAGCCGGACCGATCGATATTCAGATGAGCGGACAGCAGAATCAGCTAAACATAAGAAGAAAATTGAGATGTCTTATATAGGTGGGTAGGAGAAAAAATGATGGGAAATCGATATTCACGACAAATGCTTTTTAAACCGATTGGTGAAGCTGGGCAAGAGAAGATACAAAACAAGCATGTACTCATTTTAGGCTGTGGTGCATTGGGATCTGCTAATGCGGAAAACCTTGTCCGTGCTGGAATAGGAAAGCTGACGATTATTGATCGGGATTATGTCGAATTAAGTAATTTACAAAGGCAGCAATTGTATACCGAAAGGGAGGTCACAGAGCAACTTCCAAAAGCAATGGCGGCTAAACAGCGCCTGCAGCAAATTAATTCTTCGGTTGTTATCGATGCTTATGTTATGGACGCCACACCAGTGACACTTCTTCCTTTATTAAAAAATGTGGATATCCTAATCGATGCAACGGATAATTTTGAAACGCGATTTATCCTGAACGACTTAGCACATAAAGAGCAAATACCGTGGATTTATGGATCTTGTGTTGGAAGTACAGGCATGAGTTTTACGATTTTACCAGATGAGACCCCTTGTCTCGGTTGCTTAATGGATACGATGCCAGTCTCCGGAGCCACTTGTGACTCTGTTGGAATTATTTCACCAGCAGTCCAAATGGTTGTTGCCCATCAAACGGCAGAAGCCTTAAAACTGCTTGTTGGTGACAACAAAGCCTGCCGAACAAAGCTGGTGACATTTGATTTATGGAATAATCATTATCATATGATGAAAGTAGATCGTGCTAAAAAAGCAGATTGTCCGACATGTGGTGAAAATCCAAGCTATCCGCATTTAAACTATGAATCACGCACAAAATCGGAGGTGCTTTGTGGAAGAAATACGGTACAAATACGAACGCCTCAGAAATTAAACCTCGATGAACTAGCGCATCGATTACAGAAAATTGCCCCGGTCAAACATAATCAATTTTTATTGTCATTGGAATACGAATCATATCGTCTCGTGTTCTTTCGGGATGGCAGAACATTAATACATGGCACTGATTCAATTGAAAAAGCGAAAACAATTTACAATCAATTAGCAGGATAAAGGTGATGACGCATGGTAGAAAGACGGAAACCGATTAAAGTAAATGAAGCAATGGCTAGAGTGATGAATTTTACAAAAAGCGGCAAGGTCGAATACGTACCGATAGAAGAAAGCTATGGTCGTTTTCTTGGTGATGCTATTCTGGCTGATCATCACGTACCTCCATTTGACAGGTCTCCATATGATGGGTTTGCTGTAAAATCAGCAGACACTAAAATGGCTTCCAGTAAAAATGCTATATCATTTGAAGTCATTGGTGAAATAGGAGCAGGCAGTGTATTTAACGAGCAGGTTGGTGACAATGAAGCGGTTCGAATCATGACAGGTGCTCAAATTCCAAACGATTGTGATGCAGTAATCATGTTTGAGTCCGTGAAGGAATATGTACAGGATGGAAAGGATTATTTCCAGTTAAAGCGAAAATTGCAGCCGGGGGATAATATATCCTTTGCTGGTGAGGATACAACAAAAGGAACAGTGCTTGTCTCCAAAGGTACCTATATTACCCCGGGAATTATTGCCGTCTTGGCGACCTTTGGCTATAAGGAAGTTCCGGTTAGTGTAAAACCTAAAATTGGTATTATTGCTACAGGCAGTGAATTATTAGATGTTGATGAATCGTTAAAACCTGGCAAAATCAGAAATAGTAATGCTTATATGGTATACGCTCAGGTTATCAGAGCAGGTGGCGAGCCAATTTATTTCGGCCAATTTAATGATGATTTTGAAACCTGCTATCAAAAAGTGAAGGATAGCTTGGAAAAGGTAGATTTCCTTATTACAACAGGTGGAGTATCTGTTGGAGACTTCGATTTTTTGCCAGCGATTTACGAAAAGTTAGGTGCTTCTGTTTTATTTAATAAGATTGGTATGAGGCCAGGGAGTGTGACAACAGTTGCGGAGATTGACGGGAAACTGTTGTTTGGTTTATCCGGAAATCCTTCTGCATGCTATGTTGGGTTTGAGCTTTACACAAGACCTGTTATTCGTACATTTTTAAAGACAAAAGCAGCTTATTTAAAGAAAGAAGTTGCCATCCTTGGAGCAGACTTTCCAAAACCGAACCCGTTTGACCGTTTTGTTCGTGGACGCTTATCCTATGAAACTGGGAGATTAGTAGCTACCCCGGTTGGCTTAGATAAATCAAATGTTGTTACTTCCCTAGCTGAAGCAAATATTCTTATTGTATTGCCTGGAGGCACAAGAGGGTATGAAACGGGTATGGAGGTTTCTATTATTCTCCTGGAAGATCAAGAAGGTACAACGTTTGAAAGTTTTACTACAGCAGATGTGAATTCAAGAAGGAGACAGCGCACCTATGAATGAATTATTTGAGATTGTTGAAGAACCTATTCAAGTAGAAGCTGTAATAAAAAAAGTAGAACGAAGAGAAGCAGGGGCTATCACAACGTTTATCGGAGCTGTCAGAGAATGGACAAAAGGAAGAAGAACGGTTTATTTGAAGTATCAGGCCTACGTTCCAATGGCGGTAAAAATGCTTGCTAAAATTGGAGAAGAAATAAATGAGAAGTGGCCAAATACAAAAGTAGCTATTACACACCGAATTGGGCATTTAGATATTTCGGATATCGCGGTTGTTATCGCTGTTTCCTCACCACATCGCAAAGCTGCTTATGAGGCGAATGAATATGCAATTGAAAGAATTAAACAGATCGTTCCAATTTGGAAAAAAGAACATTGGGAAGATGGCGAGACCTGGATTGGTGACCAATTGGAAAAGGTTCCTTATCCCAATGGAAAACCAGATGTAAAGGATGAGAAGCATGATTAAGATATTATTATTTGCCCATTTACAAGAAAAGGCAGGAAGTGATCAATTAACGGTAGACCAGGAACAAACAACAATTCGTGATTTGAAAAATAACCTTAAAGTAACGTACCAGCTTATTGAATTAGATCAAGTAATGACAGCAGTAAATGAAGAATATGTAATGGACGATGAAATTGTTAAAGCTGGTGATACGGTTGCATTTATTCCACCAGTAAGTGGTGGGTAATAGAGAATACAGCATAAACGGCGAAGGAGAAGCTGAATGGAAATCATTCAAATCGTTGGCTTTAAAAATAGCGGGAAGACGACACTTGCTTCCGAAATGATAGCAATGTTAAGTGAATCGGGGCATACTGTGGCATCGCTTAAACACCATGGTCATGGTGGTGCCCCGATTGGATTAGAAAATACGGATAGCGAAAAACACAAGCAAGCAGGTGCCCTCATCTCTGGGGTTGAAGGAGGAGGAATCTTACAGCTTTCAGCTGCATCCTGGGATGTTGAACAACTAATTGCTATTTATCAACTTATGGGCGTTGAAGTACTCGTTATCGAAGGCTTTAAAAAAGAACCTTTTCCGAAAGTGGTTCTCATTAATCGTGAAGAAGATTTTTCGCTATTAGAACAAGTAATAAATATACAAGCAGTAATCACCTCTTTACCATTCGATAAACCGCTGATGTATCCTGTTTTTAAAACGTCGAAGATAGATGAATTTTATGAATGGATGAAATGGGATTTTAAAAAAAGACAAGATAAGGATATCTAACTTTTTGTGTTCTAGATCGTTTTCAAGGACCAGAGTTTCACAGAAACTCAGCAATCAGCCGAGAAAGCTTACTAGGATAGGGAAGAAAAGGGCTATGAAAAAGAATCGTCATTTTAGATAAAAAGTCCCTCATATACAAGACGAAGGACTAAGAGCAAGAGCATCATAAACTTAATAAGAGCAAGATTTACTTGCATTTTTCAATTAATTAATATTGCATATATCAACCGGACAATTTTCACACCCAATTTGTTCACGTAAATAGTCAATATCCTTAATGAGTATTTTACCAGATTTATCAATGGAAATTACGTTGAGCTTTCTAAGCTCTACAAGCATACGATTGACACTTTCTCTGGTGGCAGCAATAAACTTAGCCAATTCTTGATTTGTTAAGGTCAGATTTATTAAAATGCCATCAACCTGCTTCGTTCCATAGCTATTGGATAAACGGATGAGTGTGGAGTAGAGAGCACCCTTTTTTCCATTTAGTAATAAATCTCTTATCTTTGACTGAAATTTACGCATATGGTTACTCGTCCATTTCATAAATTCAAAGGTTAATTGACTATTCGTCATTAATGCTTTTTCCAACTGATTTTTATTAATAACAAATACTTCTCCAGCTTGTAATACTTTAGCGCTTAGTAAATATTTAGGATGATCACTAAACAGTGTTAATTCACCAATGATATCTTTGTCTTTACAAATTCTTAGAATCATTTCTTTTCCATCTGCTGTTAATTTAGAAACTTGTACAAGTCCTGATTTAATAATATAAATATCATGTGCATCTGCACCTTCGTGAAATAGGAAGGTATCTTGATTCATTTCTTTAAGCGTACTAATTGAATCCATCAGTGTTCTCAGTTCAGGAGAAATCGTATCTTCGTTCTGACGTGCATTTAATAATAAACTTGTTCGCATATCAGTAGCCTCCTTGTTGAATGCAAACCATATCATATCTATTTTATCATTAGATGTGGTGGAGGCGTGGTTACAACATTGTGAAATTTGTACAAACTCTACTGCAAAGGAGTTTTTTTAAGGTGAATGAAAAAATAGCAGGCATTATATTAGCAGGTGGAAAGTCAACAAGATTTGGGGAACCAAAAGCATTTGCACAAAAGGATGGAAAAGCATTCTATCAACATTCCTTGGATGCTTTAACCCCAATTGTTGAAAAAATGGTTATGGTGACAAATTCTGAACTGAAGCATCGTTTCCAGTCCAGTGAAACAAAAATGACGATAATTCAGGATAGGGAGGAATATCAGGGACATGGACCATTAGCTGGTATTTTGACTGCTATGGAACAAATGAAAGCCGAATGGTATCTTGTTATTCCGATTGATGTTCCGTTTATGAATCAATCTATATTTAGAACACTAATGAAGCATATCGATCAAGACGTTGACGCTATTATCCCAATCGCTAAAGGAAAACTCCAACCCCTGATTGCAATTTATCGTGCTTCAGTCAAGGGGTTAATCAAACATCAATTAGATCACCAGCATCGCTCATTAAGAAAGCTTTTGGATAAATGTATGGTAATGTATGTAAACATGGAAGAAGAACAGTCTTTTATAAATATTAATCGCCAAACAGACTATCAAAAATGGATAAACAAGCAAGAGGATAATTGAATGGAGGAGTGAGCACGTTGCTAACGAATCATAGAAAAGGCGCGGCACGAAATATTTCGATTGCAGTTGTTACAGTCAGTGATACACGAACAGAGGATACGGATAAAAGCGGCAAAAAGATTATGGAACTGTTAAAGGAAGCAAACCATCAAGTTGCTTTATATAAAATCATCCTGGATGAGCGGGAGGAAATTCGGATGACAGTTGAAAAGGCTATTTATAGTAATAAAATTGATGCTGTAATTGTAAATGGCGGAACTGGTATATCCTATCGTGATGTCACGATTGAGTCAATAGAACCTTTATTTGACAAGCATCTCCCAGGATTTGGAGAGCTTTTTCGTCATTTCAGTTATCAATATGATATTGGTACTGCCAGTATTTTATCCCGAGCAACCTGTGGTGTTGCCAATCATTGCTTGATTTTTTCCATTCCTGGTTCAACAGGTGCTGTAACATTAGCAATGGAGCGCTTGATTTTGCCTGAAATCGGACATATGGTGAAGGAAATTAAGAAAGATTTAGGATGATGACAGATGAAAAAAATGACTATTATATTGACTTTATTATTCCTGTTAGTGTTAGCTGGTTGTGCCAATGATTCAGAATCTGAAAAGACTGCAGAATTAACGGTTTCTGCTGCAGCTAGCATGACCGATAGTTTATTGGAAGTTAAGGAAGCCTTTGAAAAAGAGAATCCTGCAATTAAGATTTCTTATAATTTTGGAGGATCTGGAGCACTAAGAAAGCAAATCGAACAGGGGGCACCAATTGATCTATTTTTTTCTGCTTCGAAAACAGATTATGATAAACTAGTGGAGCAGGATATGGTACAAGAAGGGACTGCTATCTTTCAAAATGAGCTTGTGCTTATCAAATCGAATCAAGCAAATTTAAATTCTATAGATGATTTAATGCAGCAAGGTGGAAGTATAGCAGTTGGCACACCTGATGCAGTTCCAGCGGGTACATATGCAAAAGAGGTATTGGAAAATATAGGTGTTTGGAAAGAGCTGCAAGACAGACAAATGCTTGTATTTACAAAAGATGTCAGTCAAGTTGTTACATTAGTGAGCCAAGGAGCGGTTGACGCTGGTATTGTTTATGCCAGTGATGTAATTGCTCGGGATGATATGACAGTAATTGATAGGTTTGACCCGAGTCTTCACGCTACAATTGAATATTATGCAGCAATCATCGAAAGTGAAGAACAACAATCTGAAGCAATGCAGGCACACGAAGCCTTTTATCAGTATGTGTTAGAGGACGAGGCAAAAGATATTTTCCGTAAATACGGCTTTCTAATCATGGAGTAGGTGAATTCAAATGGAATGGTCATGGCATCCGGTTCAATTATCTTTTTATGTTTCCACCATTGCAACGGTCTTTACCTTTTTATTGGCAGTTGTTTTAGCATATTGGGTGGTTCGTAAAGATCGAAAAATAAATGCAGTGCTGGAAACCATTTTCTTTTTGCCGTTAGTTCTTCCGCCAACCGTGATTGGATTTCTGCTTATTATTATTTTTGGAAAAAACAGCTGGATTGGACAAGCGGTAGAAATTATAACTGGAAATAGTATTTTATTTACGTCAACTGCTGCAATTATTGCAGCAATGACTGTTGCGTTTCCATTAATGTATCAATCCATTAAAACGGGTTTTCTTTCTGTTGACACGAATATTATTGGGGCAGCACAGGTTGATGGTGCAACGGAGTGGATGGCCCTATTAAAGGTAATCATTCCCTTAAGTATCCGTTCGATATTAACAGGGGTTGTTCTAGGATTTACCCGAGGATTGGGTGAATTCGGTGCAACGCTTATGTTTGCTGGAAATATTCCAGGGAAGACACAAACGATTCCAACGGCAATTTATTTGGCAATTGAAACAGATGCTACAACGATTGCTTGGTATTATGTATTAATAAGTATTGGTTTTTCCTTTGTCTTATTATTAGTAATTAATCGTATGCGTAAGGATGTATAAAACGAAGCCTTAATAGGGGAGAATCGGTAGTGATACCGATTCTAAGACTCAGCCCTTTTAAAATCTCCGCTTTTTCCACCACTTTTTTCTAGTAAATAGGTTTGTCCGATAATCATACCCTTATCAACTGCTTTACACATATCATAGACAGTTAGTGCAGTTACGGATGCTGCAGTTAATGCTTCCATCTCTACTCCTGTAGAGCCAACCGTTTTTACTTCTGCATCAATAATAAGTTCATACATATTGTTTTCAAGTGAATTCCATTCAAAGGATAAATCAACACCACTGATTGGAATTGGATGGCACATTGGTATGAGGGTGGCTGTTTGTTTGGCAGCCATAATACCAGCGACTTGCGCAACCGATAGGACATCCCCTTTTTTATTCTTTTGCTCGGTAATATTCTCATAAACTTCTTGTTTCATCTGCACACTGGATCGTGCAATTGCTTTACGAGCAGATTCGTTTTTGGCAGAGATATCTACCATTTTTGCTCGTCCATGTTCATTAAAATGTGTAAAGTTTGTCATTTTAGTCACCTGACTTTAGGATATTTTTAACGCTGTTCACATGAAATTAGTTGTTATATGATAGATAGTGATATCAATCTAATAAGTCTTCCGCTGTAATCAGTTTAAAGGAAGTATGCAGTAAATTCAATGAACAGCAAAACCTAAAAAGTGGCAATATGGTAAGAGGTGATTTGATGAAGGAAAAGTTAGAGTCGCATGCTGTTAAAAGTTCCCTTTTAGAGGATCTGAAATTATTAGTTAAATTTACTGTGTTAGTTGCAAACTACTTGCCTGTTCTTGCAGGCTATATTTTAGCATTGCATTTTACGGGGCGGGATTTTCAGTTGCTGGATTTCGTGTTTGTAAGTTTCGGCTCAACACTTGTTATGGCAGGCGCCTTAATATTAAATAATTGGTATGATGTGGACATTGACTCTGTTATGGATCGAACGAAAAAAAGACCTACCGTTACGGGAAGTTTTACAATGAGACAAGTGTTCACAACAGGGATTGTAACGACTGTATTCGGATTTATCATGCTCGTTTTTATCAATCTGGAAACAACGCTGTATGCCTTTATTGGTTGGTTTACGTATGTATTTTTATATACAATGTGGTCTAAACGCAGGTACACCTTAAATACGGTAATCGGCAGTGTTTCAGGTGCGGTAACACCATTGATTGGCTGGTCTGCGGTCGATAATGCAGTACATATCGTTCCTTTAACGTTGTTTCTTCTGCTATTCATTTGGCAAATACCGCATACATTTGCGATTGCCATGAAGAAATGTGAAGAATACCGTGCCGCTGGAGTTCCTATGCTGCCAGTTGTTTATGGGTTTAATATGACAAAGCGGCAGATGTTCATTTATATTGCTGCATTATTACCGCTTCCACTTTTTTTAACAACTTTAGGAACGGTGTTTGTTGTGATTGCAATGCTTCTTAATATCGGTTGGTTAGTGCTGGCTATCGCCGGATTTTTTGTGAAAGATGATTTGAAATGGGCACAATGGAACTTTCTCTTTTCGGTTAACTATTTAATGATTATTTTCTTATTGGCTATGGCTGTTACCCTTCCGGTGTTTCAGTAGAAATTTTCTACCCTTGGCTTCTGAGCTAGTTCAAATTTGATTGAACTAGCTTTATTTATGATTAAATCCAGTCCATTGTTTTTCTCGGCAAATAAGAAAGTATAAAACTTACCAATTTGTATAAGCGCAATTAAGGCATTCGCCTAAAGACTTGCACTCTATAGTAGAGGGGCTTCTAATAGAGCAAAGTATGCTTTAGTAAGAATCTCTTTAACGAATGCCAAGTTTTCCAAAAATTTTCCCCGAACATGAAACTTTTATCCAAGTCACTCGTATATTAATAAAGCGTTTAATTTTCGAGATATCGCTTTATAAGTCTGAAAGATTGTTAGATAATAAAATTAACATAAAAAATGGAGGAGAATGTGGAATGGAGATTTTAAGAAGATTCAGGGATATTATGTCAAGTAACATCAATGCATTGTTGGATAAGGCCGAAAATCCGGAGAAGATGATCGACCAGTACTTACGAGATTTGAATCAAGATTTAGGAAAAGTAAAATCTGAAACGGCATCCATTATGGCAGCTGAAAAGCGGGCGCAACGTGAGCTTGAAGAGTGTCAGTCAGATATCATAAATATGCAGAAATACGCTGTAAAGGCATTAGAAGCTGGAAATGAAGATGATGCAAGAAAATTCCTTGGAAAGAAAGCAGAGCTCACAGCAAAAGAAGCGGATTTGAGCACTTCCCATGAGCTAGCTTCTACAAATGCTCAGCAGATGAGACAAATGCATGACAAGCTTGTGTCGGATATTGGCGAACTTGAAGCGAGAAAGAATATTTTAAAAGGAAAAGCTGCTGTTGCCAGATCGCAAAAGAAAGTAAATGAATTTGCTTCTTCGATGGGTGGAGCAAATCGCTCGATGTCAGCCTTTGACCGAATGGAAGCAAAAATCAATCAGTCACTTGATGAGGCAAATGCAATGGCAGAGCTGAATAAAGGTGCCGGTGAAGATATCAATGATTTAACTGCTAAATATGATTCAGATGCTCAAGTTGAGAGTGAACTCTCTGCATTAAAAGCACAGCTGAATGTTGATGATGAACTGGAAGCATTGAAAGCACAATTACAAACTGAAGAAGAGCCAATACAAAGTGAAGAGCAGCTGCAAAGCGAGAAGGACCAAGCAAAAACTGAAGAACAATAATTTGCAGGCTACAGTACAAACTGTAGCCTGCCTATACATCGGAAGGAGGGATAGCATTGGTTATTCATTATAAATGTCCAAACTGCGGATCTGATATGGAATTTGACGCTGTATCGGGGATGTTATCCTGTGGTAGCTGTGGAAGAAAAGATAATATTGAAGACTTCTCTGAAGAATTTATCACCACAACATTTTCTGAAGATGAAGCAAAGCAGTACAACTGTGATAACTGTGGAGCAGTTATCATTACGGAAGCAGACACAACGGCAACACATTGCAGCTTCTGTGGAGCGGGAGTAGTACTGGGAGATCGGTTATCAGGTGATTTAGCTCCAGCGAAGGTTATCCCTTTCACAATCAGTAAGGAAGAAGCAATGGCTGCCTTCCGTAAATGGTGCCGTAATGGTCGTTTAACACCTAAAGGATTTATGACTGCGGATCGAGTAAAGGGAATCACCGGATTATATGTCCCGTTTTGGTTGTATGATTTAGATAGTAAAGCAGATGTAAAAGCTGTTGGAACGAGAGTGAGAACGTATACGCGGGGAAATTACATCTATACGGAAAAGAAATTTTATGATGTGTACCGTGATATTGATTTAAGCTATGTAAAAGTTCCTGTAGACGCGTCCGAAAAGCTGGATGATACGTTAATGGATAAATTAGAACCATATAATTATCAGAAGTTTAAAGATTTTAAAACCCCATATCTTGCTGGGTACATTGCAGAAAAATATAATTTTAGTGATGAAGAATTGTTTTCTCGGGTAAAAACAAAAGTACAGCCCTACATAGACTCCTATATTCGTTCAACCATCAGTGGATATTCTTCGGTAAATTATAAAAGTAAAAATATCCGTACGAAAAAAACAAAAGCACATTATGTTCTTTTACCTGTTTGGATGGTTTATTATGATTTTGATAAGCAAGAGCATACCTTTGCGATGAACGGTCAGACAGGAAAGATAGTTGGGAAACCACCAATTAGTCTAGGGAAGGTAGCTAGCTGGTTTGGTGGAATTGCTGCAGCTGCATTCGTCACCTTGAAAATTATCTCCTATGCTGTTGGAGGTGTTCTTTGGTGAGCAGACGCTATTCAAAGCTTATTATTTTGATAATGACATTTGTATTCTGTTTCGTTACAATGGGGACAGTCGTTGCATCGGAATCCAAGCAACGAATCTATGATGATGCTAATCTATTGAGTGAAGCTGAAGTGACGAAACTTGAAGAATTAGCACAAGAATATAGTGATAAACAAGAAACTGATTTTATTATTTTATCAATTGAAGATGCAGACGGAAAAGATATAGAAAAATATATGGGAGATTTCTACGACGAGCATGGGTTTGGTTATAATCAGCAACATGGCAATACTGCAATATTAGCTCTTGATATGAAAGAAAGAGACGTTATGTTGATGGGATTCGGTAAGGCAGAGGAATATTTAGATGCAGAGAGACTGGATTTAGTGCGAAATAAAATAACTCCAGATCTATCAAGTAAAAATTACTATGATGCATTTGTATCATTTATTGAAACGTCTTCAAGGTATATGGAATTTAGACCCGGTGTCAATCCTGAAAATCCGTTATTTAAATGGTGGATTCAATTAGGAGCAGCGGTAATTGTTGCGGGGCTAATTGTAGGATCAATGGTCTATAATTCAGGTGACAAGGTCACTACGAACAGTCGAACTTATTTTGATGATAACAATACACGCATGAATAGTAAACGTGATATTTTTATTAATAAAACCGTTAGCAAACGGAGAAAGCCTTCAAATAATAATAAGGGTGGCGGTGGCCGCGGAGGTGGCGGCGGCTTTACTGGCGGTGGACGCTCATTTAGCAGCAGCAGAGGGAAGTTCTAGCGCACCCATTTTATATCACCATTGATATAAGGAAAGGAATGATTAAATGTCTTTTTTTAGAAGCCAGCTCTCAGATGTAGTGGAGTGGGAAGAGTTTCGAGATGATATGATTTTTTGGAAATGGAGCAATCGTGAAATAAAAAAGGGCAGTAAGCTTATTATTCGCCCTGGTCAGGATGCTGTCTTTTTAAATAGTGGTCGAATTGAAGGGATTTTTCAAGATGATGGGGACTATGATATTGAATCCCAAATTATTCCTTTTCTATCAACCTTAAAAGGATTTAAATTTGGTTTTAATAGTGGTATGCGTGTAGAAGTACTATTCGTCAATACGAAAGAGTTCACCGTTAAATGGGGAACGAAGAATGCGATTAACATTCCGACCCCAACACTTCCAGGAGGACTACCGATCCGTGCCAATGGAACATTTAACTTTAAAGTAAATGACTACATGGCATTGATTGATAAGATTGCTGGTGTGAAGCAAAGCTATCTGGTTGAAGATATAAAAATACGAATTACGGCAATCCTTGATCAGCTTCTGATGAAATGGATAACGCGAGAAGGAAAGGATATCTTCAACCTGCAGGCGAATGCATTTGAGATTTCACAAGGAATCAAAGAAGACCTTGACATGCAGATTATGGATAACGGCATGAGAATTACCGGATTCAATATTATGAGCTTTAATTATCCGAAAGAAGTGCAGGACATGGTTACGAAAAGCGCCTCTCACGGAATGGTTGGCGATGTAGCGAAGTATCAGCAAATAAAAATGACAGATGGAATGGCTTCTGGTAAGGTTTCTGGATCTGGTACAGCCTCTGATATGGCTGGGATGATGATGGGAATGAATATGGCAAATCAAATGATGCAAAACATGAATCAGAATACAGGGCAGCAGTCCGGGCAGCAGCAACAGCCAAATCAAAGCAACAATTTCAATCAGAATAACCAATCAAATTCATCTAATCAACAAGACTCCAGCAATAAGCAAATACCTAATTTCTGTCCGAATTGCGGACAAAAAACAACTGGAACAAACTTCTGTCCGAACTGTGGGCATAAGTTTATCTAAAATTAGAAGCAAGGGACATTCTCTTGCTTCTTTTGAATTTCGTTTGTATCAAACTTTTCAATCATATACGCCCTTACTTTCCACATGAACTGTAACTGAAATCTCGTTAAGACTATCCATTGAAAGTTGATAATTGTTGACTTCTTCAAGAGTCATCCCGTTACGAAATAACCAATGCTTTAAATTATATACATCAATATCCTTATCTACACTAGCTTGAAATGTCTGCATAATATCATCTTTAACTTGCTGCGAGATTATTTTTTCTATTTGTTCTGAAGACATCTTTTCCTCGAGATCTGCAACATGTCCTCTCATTTTTAACTGGAATTGAAACGTTGCCTCTTCCCCGTCATTTACTTGTTTTATGGTTGCCTTTGGACTTGTAATTTGCACTACTCCTATGTGCTCACCATCCACGATAATATCAACCGGTGTATTTTTGACTTTAGCGTCCATCCATCTTAGACCTATTAGTTCTTCATAGGACATCCATTCTGTAAGTTTCCCTTGATCTATTGGGAAACTCCCATTTATCCTTAACGTTTCTTTTGGATCCTCTTTTGCAGCCAGCTCCTGCCAAGCATTCGTGTCAATCGATATAGAAGGGAGAAAAGCTGTACCAGCGGGTTCATTGTATATTGAAATAAACCGATGCATCCGCAAAGGTTCAATATAGGAATATACGTTGTAAATTTGCTCGGGCTGAAATAAAATTGTGTAGATTGGTGGTAAATGAAAGAAGCCAGTAACGCTAAATATTTTCTTAATGGATTCCTTTGTTCCGTATACCCATGGTGTGTATCGAAACTCTCCGTTTCTGCGGATTGCTTGATCGACCTTTTCGATACCTTGTTCTAGGACTGATTCCGAATAAATAATAGATCCAACCTGTCCCCAATTAATCGGTGCTTGAGCAGTTTTATATAAATTATTCATTGCTTCATTAAAGGTTTTTCCTGAACTTTGTCCGACAAACAATGGTGCATCTGCAGATTGTTTCGCTCCCTCTTGTTTGGCTACATTGGAAAAGTCCATCATTTGCACATAAAGTACGTAGTTTCCATCAACAAAATCGATTCCAATAGCTGTAGCGAAATTAACCTCCCCAATTTCCTTTTCATCCCAGCACCCGCTTAATAGGAGTAATAGAATAATCCCTATTGATAAAGCATGACATACCTTCAATTTATTTGTCCTCCTGCCTATCATGGTCCTCTGTTTTGAGAATTTTAGCACGTTCATCTTGCTGGACTACAGGAATTTTTAAGAGTGATTTAGCAAAATCTCTTTTAATAAAAGGAGAGACAGGACTTAAAAATGGAATTCCAAATGACTCAAGCTTTGCTAAATAACCTACGATTAAAAATAAGCTAAGGAAAAATCCATACATGCCTAATACGCCCGCACACAGGATAGAAAAAACCCGTAAAATCGTTACCGTTCCAAATAATGATTGATTACCTAAGGTAAACGTTGCAACGGCGGTAATGGAAGAGATCACTAGCATCGTAGGTGAAGTCAAACCAGCTCGAATAGCAGCATCACCTACGATTAATCCACCTACTACGGCAACAGTCTGTCCGACAGCTTTAGGCAACCGGACACCAGCCTCACGAAAGAGCTCAAAAAGACCAATCATTAGTAATAATTCAACAGTAGTGTTAAACGGGATTCCTAAGCGTGAAGCTCCGATTGTTGCAAGTAGTGAAAAAGGGATTTGATCTACATTATATGCAGATAAGGCAACCCAAAATGCTGGGAGGAAAATAGATATTCCCAATCCGATCACCCGAAGAAGAATTTCAAATGAAGCATAATAAAATGGCATATGTGTATCCTCTGACGACTTTAATAGATACCCTAAATTAGCAGGTCCCACAATGACGTTAGGGACATTATCGATAAATATTGCAAATCGTCCACGTACCAAACCACTAACAACACCATCAGGACGAGAAACACTTTTTAATAATGGAAATATGGAATAACGGGAATCTGTTAATAGCTCTGATAATTGATTGTCACTGTTTAAAGCGTCTAAATCAATATTATTTAATCGTGCAGTTACCTCATTAATTATCTCTTTATTTTGGATATCCGTCATATAAACGAGACTAACCTTTGTATTACTGCGTTTTCCAATTGTAAATGACTTTGTAACGAAGGAATCTGTTTTCAGCCGTTTACGAACTAATGCGATATTGGAGCTAATATCCTCGATAAAAGCATCGCGAGGTCCCTTCACGGAGACTTCCGTAGTCGATTCTTCAGGAGACCTTTTTGGAGGATTTGATGTATTAAAAAAGTATACCGTTTTTGCTATTACAATGGCTGTGTAACCATCAAAAATCTTATCTTTTATAGATTCCCTAAAGGAAGGATTGTCCGGATTCCAAGGGAGTGAAATTGAATCACTTAATTCATTAAGGTCATTAGTATGATGGCATTTTCGAATTTCAGGAAGGATGCTATCTACTAATAAATCACTATTAATTAGGCCTTCGCAATAGGTAATGACTATTTCTTTATCTTTTTTTTCACGAGTTAACGGATATCTTTGAACTTTTATATCAGAAGAGTGTTGAAATAGATGTTTAAAATACGTTTCTTTTAATGCTGCATTATTATTTTTCATCTGTTTCCATTCCATTCTTTGAGGTTTTGATAAGCAGTGTTAAAAATAGAATCATGACTACTGCAAAAACGCCAGTTCCTGGATAAAAATAATTTTTTAAAAATACGGAAAAAAGCTCATCTGATATAGGAGCTAAAACTAGCATTAAATAAAGGATACAAATGACAGCTTGCGCGATAATTCGCTGACTCTTTTTTTTGTATTGTAAGGCTCGCGTGATTAAATACAAAATAAGAGCTAAACGAATAAATGATCCAGACAGCCATTGATAAATAGATAAAAAGTCGACATGATTAAAGTACTGACCAATACTAAGGATTCGCCATTGTAAAAATGCTGGGTAGCGAAGTCTTCCAGCCTCATCTGCTCCGAAAACAGAAATACTACCTATTAGTGGTCCTAATGTTAGAATGAATAGAAAAAAGGAAAGCAGTAATATGTGCTTGAATGTTACCCTTTTTGTGATTTCATGCTGAATCATAATTAGCAGAAATATCTCTAGTAAGGAACCAAAAACAAATATGGAACCGTTTATAACATCGACCCAGCCATTTTCAACAAGTACAGGTGTAATGAGTGAGTAATTTTTATTCGGAATCGTACCAATCGCGACAAGCAAACCAAATAAAACGACAAACGGAAGTAGGACACCAGCACATATGGCAATAACATTTAATTTTCCATAAGAAATATATAGTGAGGTTGCAAGAATGGAAATCCCCACGACAAGCATGGGAGTATCTTGCAAATAGGTCTCATGCGTCCAGGTAACGGTTTCCTTTAATGTAATAAACCCAGTGATAAATAAAAAAATACTAATTAGAACGGCAATTATACGACGAAAAGCTTTATTATAATTTGTTTCAAGCCATTCAAAAATGGATATGCTTTTGAAGTGTTTTGTAACATATACCATTAAGAGAAGGATTGGGATACTAATAAAAAATCCAATGAAAACACTGATCCAAGCATCACGTCCAGCAGCATCGATTAGTAAAGGGATGACTAGTACATGATTGCTCAGACCAGTACTGATTAGGAAAATAAAAAAGAACTGGGAAACGCTAATAGGATTTTTCATGATACCTCCGCGGAATGGTGTACTTATCATATAATGTGTAAAAAAATCCTTCGTTATGCATTTATTATATACATAAACTTTATTAATAGAAGGTAGATGAAGGGGGAGGTATTAGTTAGGTGTAATTAAGTGTTTGCAATAGCTAAACCGTTTCCTTATTTATGGATTTAGCCGAAGGACTTTTAAGAGTGGGAAGATACGATACCACACTATTCAACCTTTTACCACTTCAAAAAGCGATATCGTACATAGAATTCCCTCGGAGTTACAGCAAAAGCTAACTTTAATCTACCTTCCGAATGGGCCAAATAAAAACGCATTTGTACGAAGTATATTGAAAGAGGAGCATTTTATTATTCTTATTAGAAGAGAAGGGCAGCATATTTTCTTTTTCAATGAAAACTTCTGCATCTTGGATTTTCCAAGGCGTATGATGAATATCCCCCCTGTAAAGCGCTCCATGTTTATAAGTCCATAGGACATAGCGTTCAAGCAGCCAGTAGCTAAGACTTTGTATTTCCGGGTAATAGGGCTTGGATATTGGCTTGTAACGTCCCTTGAAAGCAGCTTCCCTATGACTTTTTCGATTGGACTCAAAATAAAGAAAATCTTTCTGCCTTTTCATTTTCATCCTGGCATGAAAATACGGTAATGTAATAACTCTGGCACCAAGAACGGAGAGCAATTTATCGGCATCCATGCTAAAAAAGTAAACTCCTGGTATTCCTTGGCGTTTTACATATGTTCGAACATTTACTTCTAAATAGGTACTTAAAAATGGGAGAGCTGGCATAGTGCGCAGACGCATTCCAGTTACCTTGAATGGAATAATACTAATCCATGCCCTTCCGTCGTATGTATCTAATTCTAATCCTTCTGGAAGGTGGGCTTTGATTATTTGCTCAGGGAATGGCATGTGGATGAATAGCAAATGATGCCACTGCTGTGTAAAAATCCAAAGTTTATTTGGGAGCGGTAATTCCCGATGCTGTGTACTTGTGAAAATATGCCTATTCAATTCCGTCACCTAATCCTTTTATTTTATGTTTATTATGTGAAGGTAAAGGTTCTTCATTCAGATTTAATGAGAAAAGGCAATTTTGTTAGGCTGGTACTATTAAAGGCTGTCGATTTTTCATAATCGATGGCTCAGTTGTCTAAGCAGTATTTAAATATGAAAAATATGTTTTTAGCTTGTGTAAATAAAAATTTTATTCGATGAATCTAAATAGGAATACATATTTAGGAGGAGATTGACATGTATTTCCTTGTAAATTATAAATCTATTAATAAATTAGGGATGATAAATCTGCCAAAAAAATGGCGTGCTGCATTAGGGTTTCAGGATGGAGAGCGCGTAGAAATACGAATGAGAAGAAACGAAATATGGATTATTCATGGAACGAATGAAAATTACGAGAACCAGCGATTTATATCCTCAAGAGGAATGGTTAATATACCTGCTGAATTTAGAAGAATATTAGAAATTGATACAGACACAGAGCTTTGTATATATGCAGAAGTGACACAAAATGCATTTATCATTAAGCCGTACAATTAAAATGAATTGCAGCCCTACCTAATTTGGTAGGGTTTTTACTTATTTCAAGATAGATTCCTCTGGCCTTTCCATTAAAAATTGGCTTTCCTGCCGTTACTGGGAGGACAAGGCATTCATATGCTATGGTGAGGAGGTGTTACCGATGTTTGAAGTCTATGATGTTGCTTTGATCGCTCTTATCGTTGGTCTGGTGGAGATTTTGAAGACTGCTGGACTACCTAAGAGATGGCTGCCTGTTGCTTCTGTCATATTTGGCTTAGCTGGAGGTATCTTTTATGTAAGTCCTGGCGATCTGAAAAGCGGTATAATAATCGGACTAATATTGGGGCTTTCTGCAAGTGGACTATATTCTGGGAGTAAAAATATAGTTGTAAGGAAAAAATAAACCTCCAATGCATAGTGAAGGCATCCGCCAATCTTTTCGCGGATGCCTTCCTTAAAATAAAATATTATGTGAAGCGATTCAGTCGCTTCCAGTTTAGCGAATTTATTGTCAGTCTTATTCGCTGACATTCCCTTCTGTAGGAATTGGATTTTCGGCTAGAATTCTTGCTAGGTGGACAAGGTTATGGCTTGCAATTTGTGCATTTTTTTGAGTAAATTCATTTTCTTTTCCATTTGCTTCAATATAGGAAGCACCTGGACCTGCTTCACCAACCCAATAAGAAAGGGGGTTTGGCGGCAAGGAGAAACCAAAGTGTCCTAAGCTGAAGAGAATGTCTCTGGCTGCATGTTTGGCACCATCTTCATTCCCTGTTACGACTGTTCCAGCTACTTTATTGTAATAAATAGGCTGGCCTTTCTCATTCGTTTCCGAGCCGGAACCACTAATTCGTTCCATGACCATTTTAGCAACACTGCTCTTTTCACCAATCCATAAAGGTGTACCGACGAGCAAAATATCTGCCTTTTTTATTTTATCTGCTATTACTGGCCACTCATCACCGTCACCCATATCTCCTTCAACACCAAACGCTATGTTGTAATCAACCACTCGAATTGTTTCGGTTTCCACTTGCTTTTGTTGAAAGACATCGATGAATTCCTGTAGCAGCGCATCAGTATTTGATGTTTCATCAGATGTTTTTAATGAACAATTCAATAGTAATGCTTTTAAATTACCCATGACAAACACTCCTCTTTCTTTATTCTATAAGGCTCTACCCTAAAAACTGCTTTATTATGCATCGTTTTCGGCAAAGTTCGAATAGCCCAACTGTATGGTTAGAATAAAATAGCCTGATGATGGGAAAGACAAGAGGGAATCTATTTTACTTGATTGAGGCGATAACATGGCTAGAAGCACCCTGATTAATCGGATTAAAAATAGAAAGCAACAAAATAACGATAAAGCTAGAGATAAAGCGCCACAGCAGGTAAACCTTCAGGTTGAAATTACAAAGGATCTTGATTGCAATGTAAAGAATTCTAAGGAGATATTTGGTAATCCGGATGATTTAGTTATCCGTGAATTAATGATTGGCAGTATAGAAAAGAGATCAGCAATTGTTTATATTAGTGGATTAACCGATGAAGATTTGATTAATAATAATATATTAAAAACGATTCAATTAAATATGAAGGACTTTAAGACGAACATACTTGAAGACATATATGAAGAAGTAGTTGCGATTACAGCTATTAAAAAAACGCAATCAATGGATGAGGTTTCTCTCGCAATTTTAAATGGAAGTACTGCGTTTTATATAGATGGTTCAGATACCGTTCTAATCATGGAAACAGCTGGTGGAGAAAGACGTTCGATAGAAGAGCCTGATTCTGAAACATTAGTGCGTGGTCCAAGAGATGGATTTGTGGAAAGCATTGATACAAATTTGGCATTAATTCGCCGCGATATTAAAGATACTAACCTGCGCTTTAAAGGATATGAAATTGGGAAACGCACGAAGCAAAAGCTAGTGATGGTATATATGGAGGGGATTGTTAATCCAGAGATTGTGCAGGAAGTTGATCGAAGGCTGAAATCAATTGATACGGATTATGTTTCCGATTCCTCTCATGTCGAGCAGTGGATAGAGGATAGCTTTTTATCTCCATTTCCACAACTATTAGATACAGAGAGGCCCGATCGGGTTTCATCTAACGTTATAAAAGGGAAAGTTGTGATTTTACTGAATGGTTCGCCATTTGCATTAATCGCGCCAATTACGATAGGGGATGCACTGCATTCAATGGAAGATTATTCACAGCGCTGGGTATCTGCTACTTTATTACGTGCCCTTCGTTACCTTACTGCTTTCTTTGCAATGTTTTTACCAGCGCTTTATATTGCCTTGGTCTCTTATCATCCAGGCATGATTCCGAGTACGTTAACGTATTCCATCGCAGGTTCGAGGGAAGGTGTACCATTTCCAAGTGCAATTGAGGCATTTTTAATGGCATTAACATTTGAGATTCTGCACGAAGCTGGGGTAAGGCTGCCAAAGGTTATCGGACAAACAATTGGTATTGTCGGTGGATTAGTTATTGGAGAGGCAGCAGTAAGTGCAGGAATAGTTAGCCCAATCATGGTAGTTGTGACTGCACTGACAGCCATTGCATCCTTTAGTATTCCGGCTTATAGTGTAGCAGTCACATTTCGAGTATTGCGTTTTGCTTGTATGATTGCAGCTTCCTTACTGGGATTGTATGGCGTTATTCTTGTATATATTATGGTGAATATCCATATCGTCAATTTGAAGAGTATTGGGATACCATACTCGACTCCTTTTGCACCGACATTTGTTAGTGATTGGAGGGATTTGGTCTTGCGTGCTCCGTTCACAATTTTAAAGAAGAACCCTAAATATTTGAAAACGGTAAATAACGAATCGGCTGAAAATGATGGGAAACAAGGAAAGGAATAATCCATGCGTAATTTTAAATATGGTGATGATAAAATACAAAATCGAGACATTATGATTGCACTGCCCTCCATGTTAATCGGGGTAGGGATTCTTCCATTTCCAAGAATACTTGCTGAGGATACAAGATTTTCAGATGGCTGGATCGTTATATTATTTTCGGGGGCTATTGTAACAGCTATTGCATGGTGTGTTGCAAAGCTGGCTGCCAATTTTCCGAATCAATCCTTTCTCGATTATTCTTCTTCGCTGGTAACCAAACCCGTTGCTGTCTTTTTTACTTTTTTATTTACTGTTCAAGGTGTTGCTTTAACTGCCTTTGAAGTCCGTGCCATAGCGGAAATCTCGCATCAGTATTTATTTAACCGTACACCAATGGAGGTTGTTGCCCTGACGTTTTTGCTTGTTGTTGTATATGCAGTAGCGAATACTCGCGGGGGGATCTTCCGGCTGAATGCAATGTTTTTGCCAATTATCTTTATCACGACAGGGCTATTAGTGCTTTTTTCCGTTCCATTTATGGGATGGCATAATGTGCTGCCTATGTTTAAAACCGATCTGCAAGGCTACTTGCAAGGCTCTTTAAAAACAACTTTGTCCTATACCGGAGTTGGTATTTTGTTTTTTTATATATCATTGGTAAAAGAACCAAAACATGTGGCAAAGTATACTGTTATCGGAATGTCATGGGCGATTATATTGTATGTTTTTATCTTTGTCACATGCATAGCAGTGTTTGGTGAATTAACAACCGCTAATATTCGTTTTCCATTGATTGAGCTCGCAAAGTCGATTGAAATTCCCGGTGGTTTCTTTGAACGAATCGAGTCAATTTTTTTTGTGATATGGATTATGGCGATTTTTACTACAACCGCAATGGCCTTTGATGTAGGGGTTCTAGCATTGAGTTCTATTATACCTAAGGTGAAAAAAATACATCTGCTCTTTGTTCTAACCCCGCTTATTTTCGCGGTTGCAATGATACCAAGGGATTTTATTGAAATGGAAAACTTCGGAAACTATATGAGTTACTCAAGTTGGATTTTAATTGTCATCATTACGACGATATTAGGGGTAATGTATAAAGTAAAAGGAGCGAAGCAAAATGAGAAATAAAAAAATGCTTCTTGTAATTGTATTTAGCTTCGTTTTCATTACGTTATCTGCTTGCTGGGACGACGCAGAATTAGAAGACCGTGAATTCATTGTAGGAGTGGCGATTGATTTAGTAGGAGATGCTGATGATGGAGATAAAATGTTTGAAATGACACAGCAATCTGCAGTCCCTGCCGGTTTAGCGACAGCAACAGATAGTGGCTCAGGGAAGGCATATTTAAATTTAAGCCAAACAGGAAAAACGTTAAACCAGATCAATGCCAAAATCTCAAAGCAAACAAATAACATGATTAACACGGAGCACTTGAAGCTGATACTCGTATCAAAGGAATTGGCTGAAGAACCAGGTTTATTTACGAATGTTATTGATGTTTTTATCCGCGTGCAAGGATTCAGAAGGGGGATTAAGGTAGCGATTGTAGATGGTGAATCACCTGCGAAGGAAATTTTAAATATTGATCCAGAGCATGCTTATATTCCATCACAATATCTCAATGAATTATTGGAAAATGAAGTAACACCAGAGACAATGGAACCACTCCGGATTGGAGAACTGCAAGAACTATTACTGAATAAAAGCAGCTTTACAGTTCCACTGCTCACTAAGCATTCAGCTAGTACGGCAAACTATGAGAGCGTAGCTATATTTGACGGAAATTCCAGTCGCTTAGTGGATACAATCTCAGGTGAAGATGCGATGGGGTTAAATTTTATCCTTGGAAGGAATCAAGTAGGAAGTGTCAGTACGGAAGTGGAAGGAGAACAGATTGCTTTTTCCATCAAACAAGGGAACAGTAAAATAAAGCTTATAAACAGCAATAAAGATGCATTAGCTTTTCATATAGAAATGAATGTGGAAGCCCAGGTTGAAGAGTACCATGGTTATAAAGATTATTATACGAAAGAAGGAGCCAAACAATTTGAAGAAGTGTTAGATCAAAAAATTAAGTCGATGACAGAGCGTACGATCAGAAAACTGAAGGATGATTTACAAGTAGATGTAATGAAATTGGATAATCATCTCCGAATGTTCCATTATGATGTATGGAAGCAAGTTAAGGATAATTGGGATCATGGAGAAAATTATTTTGCTAATAGCGATGTAACCGTTGATGTTAATTCGGTTCTAGTGGAACCTGGCAGCATTATTCAAATTAAGCGAAAAGGAAATGAGGAATAGGGATGTGGGAAACATTAGTAGACAGGCTTCCAACAGGGATGGAAATACTTTGTACCTTTTTAGCCTTTTTCGTGCCTTTTCTCGTTTATAACATCAATCGAAAGCTGCACCAGGAAATGGACCCATCCTGGAAAAACAGGGATTCAGAAGACAAGTAAGGAATCAAACCAAAGCACGCAAATGCTTGGAAAATAACGTAAGGTAGTGAGTGATAATGATGATTATTTCTTTAATTAATCTTATATTGCTTGTTTTACTGCTTAGTATCTTATTTGTGTTTCTGTTTGGCTGGAGATGGATGCTAAAGCGCATGACGAAAAAGATGGGTAAGATTATCTTTACAGACAGCTATCAAGAAAATTTAATCGAATTGATCCCAGGTATTAGGCATATGGGAATCCAAAATGTCCTTGAGAACAATTTACGTGCAGAAACAGGAGATGTTCTGCACCGTCCCTTAGGATCTTCTAAAAACTGGCCACATATGGATACAGTAACATTTATACCAGCACAGGTAGCTTCATTTCCAATTGATGGTGATGAAGATGTTGATGTAAAAGTTACCATCGGGCCAAAGGCAAAAAAGCCGCTCGAAATTGAAATTCCATTACTTATTAGTGGCATGGCCTATGGTATTGCTTTAAGCGAAGAAGTTCGACTGGCATTAGCGGATGCGGCAAAAGAGACAGGTACGGCAATCAATTCTGGTGAAGGTGGGGTTTTGCCAGAGGAATTAGATGCAGCTAATAAATATATTTTACAGTTTTCCAAAACAGAGTGGTCAAAGGATGAGAACTTATTAAAACGTGCAGATATGATAGAAATTAAGTTCGGTCAAGGTGCGCTTGTTGGAGTCGGGGGGAGAATTTCGCCAGAGAATCTAACAGGAAGAGCACGGAAGGTAATGGGATTAAAGGAAGACGAAGTAGCAGTAATCTATGAGCATTTCTTTGATAATCAAACAATAAAAGATATAAAAGAATTAGTCGAGGAGTTAAGGAAACTAACGGGTGGAGTTCCAATCGGAGCCAAGCTGGGAGCCGGGGGCAAATTAGAACAGGATATTGACCAGTTACTGAAAATCGGGGTTGATTATATCGCAGTAGATGGAGGACAAGCTGCAACACATGGAGCGCCTCCTGTATTATCAGATGATTTTGGGATACCGACCTTGCATGCCGTTATACGTGCGGACAATCACTTAAAAAAACGCAATAAGAGAAAAGAGGTTAGCCTCATTATATCCGGCGGTCTATTTACACCATCGGAATTTTTAAAAGCTATCGCATTAGGAGCAGATGCCGTTTATTTAGGATCGGCGATTCTTTTTGCAGTGGCACACAGCCAAACGCTCGACGCTATTCCATTTGAACCGCCTACACAGGTTGTATGGAATGAAGGGAAATTTAAAAATAAATTTAATAGAGAAGATGGCGCACAATCAGCAGCTAAATTTTTAACGGCAAGCATAGAAGAGATGAAGGTAGGTCTAAGAGCAATGGGGAAACGTTCGTTAAAGGAAATGACGTTAAAAGACCTTGTATCTTATGACAAATTAACGAGTGAGATGCTAGGTATTCCTTTTTCATTTGAACCATGGCAAGAGAAGAATCAAGCAAAGGAATCGAATAAACAAAAAAATGCTTCCGAATCATAGTACTGGAACCAATCAGCAGGTATGGTAGACTAGGGTAAAATGCTTCTGTGAGGAGTGTACATATGAATTTGGGAACATACTTAAAATTAGATGCCGTGGAAATGGCGCAGTTGATTCAAAGGAAAGAGATCTCCGCAAAGGAACTTATGACAATTGCCTTCGAACGATTAAACGAAGTTCAACCAACCTTGAATGTTGTAACACATTCAAGAATGGAGCAGGCACTTGATGAAGCAGAACGCATATCAATAGAGGATGCTCCGTTTAACGGTGTTCCTGTTCTGTTAAAAAATATCTCTCAAAGCTTAGAAGGGGAGCTAATGACAGCGGGTAATAAGCTGCTTGAGGGGAATCGTTCGAAACATGATTCTTATTTTGTGAAAAAGCTTCGCGAGGCTGGATTTCATTTTATGGGACATACAAATACACCAGAGTTCGGATTAAAAAACATTACAGAACCTAAAATTTATGGGCCAACTCGAAATCCCTGGAATACAGATTATTCGCCAGGTGGCTCCAGTGGGGGAGCGGCAGCAGCGATTGCTTCTGGAATTGTACCACTTGCAGGTGCGAGTGATGGGGGTGGATCCATACGAATTCCAGCTTCGTTTACCGGGCTATTTGGATTAAAGCCTACACGAGGAAGAACTCCAGTTGGACCAGGAGTTGGCAGACAATGGCATGGTGCATCAATTGATTTTGTTTTAAGCAGAAGTGTCCGGGATAGTGCAAGCATGTTGGATTTACTTCAAGTTGTACAACAAGAGGCAGCATTCCAGACACCATTATACCCAGGAAGCTATCACAAGAAAATGCTGGAAGACTTTGATAGGCCACTAAGAATTGCTTACACAACAAAATCCCCTGTTGGTACTCCAGTAAGTGCGGAGGCAATGCTTGCGGTGGAAAACACAGTAAAATGGCTGGAAGCACAGGGACATCATGTAGAAGAGAAAGAAAATGGTGTGGATGGTGTCCAATTAATGAAGGATTATTTCATGATGAATAGTGGCGAAATGAGCTTAACTGTTCAAGAATTAGAAAAGGCAATTAATCGTGCAATTACCGCTGATGATGTAGAAATCGAAACATGGGTGCTTAGCGAAGCAGGGAAGTCCCTCTCAGCAGCCGATTTCTCGGCAAGCCTTGCATCATGGGATACAGCTGCTGCACAGATGGCATCCTTTCATCAGATATATGATTTTTATATTACTCCAGCTACAGCGGGCACTGCCCCTACGATCGGCGAGCTGACCCATTCGAAAGCAAGTCAGGAAAAGCTGCGGATGCAGGTAAGGGAAGCAGACAAAGTTAAACAACAAGAACTTATTTATGAGATGTTTTTACCTAGTTTAACGTATACGCCATTTACCCAGCTGGCTAATTTAACTGGTCAGCCAGCAATGTCTGTTCCCGTGCATCTTTCAAGTGAGGGTCTTCCATTGGGAGTGCAAGTAATGGCACCAAAGGGTGAAGAACATCGCTTGTTGCAGCTGGCAGTGCAACTGGAACAGTCGGACCTTTGGGTAGGGATGAAAGGAAATTCCTATTTCGAAAAAGCTTAATCAGAGCTAGTTTCAAATCTTTATAGAGTAAAAAGTCAGAAGAACTAGAGAGGCTCAGAACTTAAATAAAGTGTTAAAAACAGTAGGAAATATTACATAGTCACCAGTGAGAGGAAAGGCATAGATGAGACACCGTAGTGCGATAGCACAAGGGGCTCTCCGGCCACCTACGAATGCGCTAAGTATATTTCTGAAGCGGTTCATTCCGTTTTTACTATGTTAAAACACTTTTGTTCCAGTCTCTTTTCGTATACTTATTTGTTTTGAATAAATCTAGTATATAAACAACTTTTTCTGTTAATGTTAGTTATAGAAGTGGTTCATATACTATAAAAGTTCTACTTTTACTTCAACTTCTTTTCTTGATATAGTTGAAGTAAACAAAGTATTTAAACAGTTTTTACTAAAAGGAGGGAATATAGCTTGATACATGGAACGAGTATTTATAATGAAAAGATTGAACGTGTGATTAATAACATAAATAAAGTAATGATTGGAAAAGAAGATGTTGCAACTTTAAGCTTAGTTGCTTTATTAGCGCAGGGGCATGTGTTATTAGAGGATGTTCCTGGTGTTGGAAAGACAATGCTTGTTCGGACACTTGCAAAGTCATTGGATTGTGACTTCAAACGAATTCAATTTACTCCGGATTTATTGCCATCAGATGTAACTGGTGTTTCGATTTATAATCCAAAGGAACTGGAATTTGAATTTCGCGGTGGACCAATCTTTGGAAATGTTATTCTTGCAGATGAAATCAATCGTACCTCACCAAAGACACAATCATCACTTCTTGAAGCAATGGAAGAACAAAATGTGACCATTGATGGAGTAACGAAACCTCTAAGAGCACCTTTCTTTGTTATGGCAACTCAAAACCCCATTGAATATGAAGGCACCTACCCATTACCGGAAGCACAGCTTGATCGCTTTATCTTGAAATTGAAAATGGGCTATCCTACCTTTCATGAAGAACTAGAAATGCTTGAGCGGACATCTAGTAATCATCCAATTGAATCAATAGAAGCAGTAATCGATAGAGACCAATTAGTAGAACTTCAAGAGGAAGTAAAGGATGTCTATATTGATCGCAATGTACAGCAGTACATTATTAATCTTGTAACACGGACAAGAGAAAATGATGCAATTTATCTTGGAGTAAGCCCAAGGGGATCTATTGCCTTAATGAAAGCAGCGAAAGCTTATGCATTTATATATGGAAGAGATTATGTATTGCCAGATGATGTAAAGTATCTTGCACCATTTGTTCTGTCCCATCGGATTATATTAACTTCGGAGGCAAGATATGAGGGGGCTACTAATGAAGGTACAATCGATGCGGTTGTAAAAACAACGCACATTCCAATTCGAAAGGAATTTAGTTAATGAAAGGCCGGATCAAAGTATTTGGTAATACTGTAATAATTGTTGCGCTTTTTTTCATACTATTCTCCTATGCGATGTTTCAGGGAGGATTTGTCAGTTGGTTTCTTTTTTATAGCTTTCTTCCAATATTTGTTTATCTCCTTATGTTCTCATTTTACCCGATAAAAAATTGGAACGTTACAAGGGAAGTTTTCCGACCTATCCTTCAAGCAGGCGATAAAGCTGCTGTCATGATCAGGATAGAAAGAAATATCCCTTTTCCAATCTACTATTGTATTGTAGAGGAAGTTTTCCCCAAAAGTTTAATGAAAGCTGATAGTCGGAATGAAAAGTATCTTGATATGGATCACCCTGAAAAACGATATGTAGAACGGAAAATTAAAAAGGTTGTTTTTCCCGGATTTAAACGCAGCTTTGCATTACCCTATACAATTGAGCAAATCCCGCGTGGAGAGCATCAGTTAAATCAGATTCGTGTGAAGCTTAGTGATATATTCGGCTTTGTGAAACGAGAGCATGTCTTCAATGCAGCGAATGAACTAATCGCTTATCCGACCATTCGTCCTATCTTGTTGCAAGAGCAATATCAGAATTTTGAACAGGGTTCTATTTCTTCAAGCACACATCATTTAATGAATACCAATGTTGCAATTGGTGTCCGTGAATATGTGCCAGGAGATCGTTTTTCACGAATTGACTGGAAGCAAACAGCTAGACGAAATAACGTGATGACGAAGGAATTTGAACAAGAAAAAAGTACGGATATTCTGCTTATTTTAAATAGCTGTCATGATCAAGATATGAATGCTTTAGCATTTGAAGCAGCTGTAGAGATTGGTCTTTCTTTAATGGAAGCTTTTAAAAAGCAGGATAATCAAGCAGGTTTACTTACGATTGGAGCTGAATCTGTCTATTTTCCATCTGAGCAAAACGCGATAAGCCAGGCACGTATCCACCAGTTTTTAGCAAGGGTCCAGCCGAGTGGTGATCGCTCGTTTTCTGCAATTTTGAAGGAAGAGATGAAGCTGGTTCAAGCAGGAAAAATGGCAATTGTTATCACAACTATAATCGATGAGCTTTTTAAACAATCAATATTACAAGTGAAGCGGCGAGCGAAGCGTGTTGCAATAATATTTATTCAAGCAGCTAATTTAATTACAGATACAGAGTACCATGTTGTCCAGCAGCTCCGTTATGCAGATGTTGATGTGCAGATTTTGACCGAACAGCAATTAGCTTCGAAACGGATTGAGGTGAATATAAGATGAAGAAACAGCAAAATAAAGCAGCAATCTTATATGCCACGATTCTTTATTTTTGCGGATTCTTTTTGTTTCTAGAATGGCTTTATCCATTAAAAGATATATCGGACACGAATAATATTATGATTTTTATTATTTATACGATGTTTTGTTTTTTCATTTCAGCATTGCAGCTGAAATGGTGGCTTAGTCTTTTATTAAAAGGATTTGGTCTGTTTTTCATTCTTAATGGTCTCTATTTTAATGTGCCGATTGTAAGCGCGTTGTGGCTTGGACAGGCACAGGACGAATTTACCTTCAACATACAAGCATTGTTCTCACAGCAGTGGTACTATTTAACACCGTTGTTCCGCAGCTTCCTGTTTTTATTATTAATTTGGTTAATGAGCTATCTATTGCATTACTGGTTCGTCCAAATGAAACGGATTTTTCTGTTTGTGCTGCTTACATTTGTTTATATCACAATTCTTGATACATTTACGGTATACGACGGAACTATGTCAATTGTAAGAACCTTTATTATTTCGTTTATTGCACTTGGTATAGCGAATCTAATGAAAGAATTGAGTCAAGAGTCGATTCATTTTGGCTGGTTAAAAAAATCACCAGTATGGCTTATGCCATTAATTGTCGTTGTGTTTATCTCCACCATGATTGGTTTTGCAGCACCGAAAGTAGAACCTATTTGGCCAGATCCTGTGCCATTTATTCAAAGTGCTGCTGAAAACGTGGGTGGTAATGGCGGTGGCCCGGTACAAAAGGTTGGCTATGGGGAGGATGACTCAAGATTAGGTGGTTCATTTATTCAAGATGATACACCAGTGTTTTATGCGAGGACTCCGGAGAGGCATTATTGGCGAATTGAAACGAAAGATGAATATACTGGGAAAGGCTGGGTGCTTTCCTCTGATTCAGAGTATGAATTACAGCCAAATGGCTCGATCGATTTAGAGACATTTTCTTCAAGTGTAGAGACAGAGAGCCAAGATGCCTTGGTTGAGTTTCAAGAAAATGAATCGATTAATAAGCTTGTTTATCCATACGGAGTCAGACAAGTAGAAAGGCTTGCAGGAGAAGAAGCAGTATTTCTCGACCTGGAATCAGACGCAATCGAGGCTAGAAGGAATGGAGAGGTTGCTAACTTAAATACTTATCAATTATCGTATGAACATCCATCCTATGAGCTAAATGTGCTGCGTGAAAGCAATGAACGATACGGAGAAGAACTGCTAGAACACTATACGCAATTGCCTGATACATTACCTGAACGGGTAGTTGATTTAGCTGAGGAAATTACCAAGCCATATGAATCAAGATATGAAAAGGTAAAAGCAGTCGAACGATATTTCGCCAGCAATGATTTTGAATATCGTACAACCGATATTCCTGTACCGACAGGAAATGAGGATTATGTGGATCAGTTTTTATTTGATTCCAGAATAGGTTATTGTGATAACTTCTCAACATCGATGGTTGTTTTGCTTCGTGCTATTGATATACCAGCAAGATGGGTAAAGGGATTTACTAGCGGACAATTAATTGGAGGAGAAAATGAAGCGGAGCTGTATGAGGTAACGAATGGAAATGCGCATTCTTGGGTAGAAGTTTATTTCCCGGAAACTGGCTGGGTACCATTTGAGCCGACACAAGGCTTCTCTAATTTATCTGATTTTCATGTGGATGTTGATAATGCTAATAATACGGCCTTACCGCAAACAGAAGATGACGTATTGGAAGCTCCAGAAGGCAATGATCTCCCGGAGCAGCCGGAATCAGATGTACAAACAGAAGAAACTGCTGAGCAAGAATCTGTCCAAAACGATGCAGCTCGCTTTACGTTTAACTGGTGGTATGCAGCAATATTGGCTGCCATAACCCTTATTATCGGAATTGCTATTTATAAAACAAGATTTCGTTGGCAAACAAAGGCGCTTGCAGTGAAAATGAAAAATGGACAAGATGCTAAATCATTCCAGGAAGCTTATCATCATTTGATGAAATTACTGCAGCATTATGGGTATGCAAAAGATCCAGACCAGACACTACGTGAATTTGCAAATCGTATTGATATGCACTATGCAACGGATGAGATGGGGCAGCTAACAAGACATTATGAGCGACTGCTTTATCGAAATGAGATAAATGAATCACAGCTAAACGAACTGACTCAATTATGGAAAAATTTAATTAAACGGATAATGGGTTGACCTAGTGCAGCTTGATTAGTAGAATAAATACATGCAAAAGAGTGGTCGATAGGACAACCTCTAAAAGTACGAGTTCAAGAGGAGGATAAAAAGGACCGAGAAGTTCGAGGCGGCGCAGCTTTGAGTACCAGAACGTATGCAGTTGATACGTGAGGAACGGAAAAGCAAGCCAACAAAGAAATTCGAAGCGTCATTTTTACCGGACTATTTGAACAACCTTTAAAAATTGAAATATAAATGCGTTCGTATATCCTTGACAATATGGGTCAAAAGTTTCTACCGGGGCACCGTAAATGCTCTGACTATGAAGGCAGAATCTAGATGATGTAGTTTATATCATGAACCTGGATTTCTGTCTTTTTGTAGCTATATGAGTGTTTATATAGCGTTGCGAAAAGTAGAAATGCAGGTTTTTTTAGCAGGAAAGATGTAAGTGTTGCAGTGGACATGTCTGGTTTATCGCGAATCAGCATAGTTTTATGAGTCATTGTACATCACTTACTTAAAACCTAATGGTTACATCATTTCAATGGAGACACCTTACAGCAGATAGGAGCGGAATCAATGGAAAACAACGAAATGATACTTGTACTTGACTTTGGAAGTCAATACAATCAGCTGATTACACGTCGAATCAGAGAGTTCGGGGTGTATAGTGAACTGCATTCACATAAGCTGACAGCAGAAGAAATTAAAGCAATCAATCCAAAGGGAATCATTTTATCTGGTGGACCACACAGTGTTTATGATGAAAATAGCTTCCGTTGCGATGAAGCAATATTCGACTTAGACATCCCAATATTAGGAATTTGCTATGGCATGCAGCTTATGGCGCTGCATTATAATGGAAAAGTGGAGAAATCCAAAAAACGTGAGTATGGAAAAGCACTTATCGATCTTAACCATGATCCAATTCTTTTCAAAGATACACCAACAAAGCAAACGGTGTGGATGAGTCATGGAGACAAGGTAACAGAGGTTCCCCCTACATTCCAAATTGATGCAACAAGCCCATCAACGCCAATTGCAGCAATGAGTGATCCCGAAAACAGATTATACGGCGTACAGTTCCATCCAGAGGTTCGTCATTCAGAGTATGGAAACGATTTGTTAAATCAATTTGTATTTGATGTGTGCAAATCTAAGGGTGATTGGACAATCGAAAACTTTATTGACATGGAAGTGGAAGCAATCCAGAAAAAGGTTGGCGACCGCAACGTGCTATGTGCATTAAGTGGCGGGGTTGATTCATCTGTAGTTGCAGCGTTAATTCATAAGGCTATTGGGGATCAATTAACTTGTATTTTCGTTGATCACGGATTATTAAGGAAAAATGAGGCAGATGACGTGATGAAGGTCTTTGCTGACGATTTCCATATGAACATCATAAAAGTAGATGCAAAAGATCGCTTCCTATCTAAATTAGCTGGTGTCGATGATCCAGAGAAAAAACGTAAAATCATCGGGAATGAATTCATCTATGTATTCGACGATGAAGCGGCAAAATTAAAGGATATGGATTACCTTGCACAAGGTACTCTATATACGGACGTGATTGAAAGTGGTACTGAAACAGCACAAACCATTAAGTCACACCATAATGTTGGCGGACTGCCTGAGGACATGCAATTTGAATTAATTGAACCACTAAACACATTGTTCAAAGATGAAGTACGTGAATTAGGTACACAGCTCGGTATTCCAGATCATATCGTATGGCGTCAACCATTCCCAGGTCCAGGACTGGCAATTCGTGTATTAGGTGAAGTAACCGAAGAAAAGCTGGAAATCGTGCGTGAATCTGATGCCATTTTACGTGAAGAAATTGCAAACGCAGGATTAGATCGCGATATCTGGCAGTATTTCACAGTATTACCGAACATCCGAAGTGTTGGTGTCATGGGTGATGCACGGACATATGACTACACAATCGGAATTCGTGCCGTTACATCAATCGATGGAATGACATCTGACTGGGCACGTATCCCATGGGATGTTCTTGAGAAAATTTCAACTCGTATTGTGAATGATGTACAGCATATAAATCGAGTTGTGTACGATGTTACGAGCAAGCCACCTGCTACGATTGAGTGGGAGTAAAAAGCTAACTTGATTTGAAGAGAGAACGCCTATTTAACAGTGTTTATCTTAATCTTAAATTGACAAATTGGTATAAAATAATATAGTTCCCTGCCAAAATCCCTGCCAAAAATAATTTGGTAGGGATATTTTTTTAGATAAGATGAAGAACATTTCGTTAAAAATTTTTAAAATAGTTAATGGTAATATTAATTTGTGAAACATTGTACTTAAACTAAATGGCAGTTTAGTTGTGTGAAATGTTTCTAGCTTAAATGGAGGGTGGCTACATCTCTCTGGTAAAGGCTAGAAAGTTCCTAAAAAATGGGAGTTTTTATGTCGCATTTGACACAAACTGTATAAAAAGAGACGTGGGAAGTAACCCACGTCATAACGATGCTCTATCAAATTTAATAATTATGGTGATGGTAATAGGGATTAAATTCTTGTATTGTATACCCATGGTTGTCGTAATGCACCTAAAAAGATGCTAAGCGTAAAGAAAAATAGCTTATCCTAGGTAAAATAATAATTCTCTAATTCTTTTTTCTTAATTTTTCAAGTTCAGTCTTTAAATAGTTAATCTGTTTCTGCATCTTGTTTATTTCATTTCTTTTTTGAGACTCTTCAAGAGAATGCAATAATACATCCGCGGAAATAGAAATCATATTCTTACCAATTTCAATAAGCTCATCTAATTGAGCATCGGTTTCGTGATTTGAATCATTATGTTCCAAATTTTTATCATTTAATTTCAAAATTCTAGCCTCCTATGCAAAATAATGTTCATATTATTTTATGCATTATTTATTTTTAAATGACGTGTTGAATTACCTGACGACAAATAAATATAAAAAGTCTAAACGTTACACACTCTTCCTTATCCAGATTTAAAGCATAAGCTGGAGATGTATAGGAATACGAGTAATTTCAAAAATAAATTTGCCAAGTTCGCTTAAATCGGGATTGAATTCTGAATAAATATCTTGGAGCCCCCCCTTGTAATTTGGGCTACTTCACTATTTATGTTGCACTATATCGACTATGAAATATCAATAATCACTAATATGTTTAAGTAACAAGCGAAATATTATGAAAACAATATCGATAACCCTAAAAAGTTTTATGAGAAATTGAAAATACATTCTTCTTAAATTAACTGTTGCTACAAAGAGATCGACACCTAAATCGGTCTTTTTTTATTTCATTTAATTCAGAAGTTTACAACTGTATTTGGAAAATGGAAAAGGGAATTATATTTATATTTATACATATCATTTATAGAACAAAGGGTCAGTTAAGATTGCTTCGAAGGTCCATATATTAATGTTGCATTTGTTAATGAATATCTGCTTCTTTAATTACTTGATAAGTGAGTGATAAAAATCTTGCTTTTTGGTCGCCACTTTATTAATCTATGTGATCTAAAGTGCTTAGTTCTTAATCGGCAAATTAAGAAAATGGGGGAATCTGAATGAATATTAATGATGGTATTTCACATAATTCGCACAACTTTTCCAAACCCTGTACCAACCCACACTGTAATAATCCAAATTGTAAATGTGGAGATCAGTGTAAATGCACTTCTGAAAACAAATGTGACAGTACGGAAGCAAATTCACATAATATGCATAACGGTTCCAAACCCTGTACCAACCCATACTGTAATAATCCAAATTGTAAATGTGGGGATCAATGTAAATGCACACCTAACAACCAATGTGGCTGTAATGAAACAAATCCCCAAAAAATCAACCTCACTAAATTTGTAGATGAACTTCCCATTCCACCTGTTTTAAAACCTCTATGGAAAGATCAGTTTTATACTTATTATGAAGTAAATATGACTGAATTCAAGCAATCACTCCATAGTGAGTTAAATGATACAACGGTTTGGGGGTACGAAGGAAGCTATCCGGGACCTACCATTGAAGTAGAAAGCGGAGAAATCGTGTTTATTAAATGGATCAACAATCTTCCGGATAAGCATCTTTTTCCAATCGATTATACGGTTCATGGCGCCTATCGGGACGTTCCTGATGTAAGAACAGTGGTACATGTCCACGGTGCGTGTGTTGAATCAGAAAGCGATGGTTACCCAGAGGCTTGGTTTACAAACGGATTTAAACAAGTCGGCAGTTATTTTAGAAAGCAAGTATATCGATATGATAATTGCAATCATGCTTGCACCCTCTGGTATCATGACCATGCGCTTGGTATCACTAGGCTTAATATTTATGCTGGATTGGCAGGTTTCTATCTAATCAGAGATCAACAGGAGCGATACCTGAATTTACCAAGTGGGAAATATGATATCCCTCTTATGCTACAAGACAAGACTTTTAATAAGGATGGTTCTCTCTATTACCCGAAGCAGCCAGATCAACCAATCCCGGAATTAGAAACGTCGATCATTCCCGAATTTGTCGGGGATACCATTTTGGTGAATGGCAAAGTACACCCCTATTTAAAAGTGGAACCACGCAAATATCGATTTAGGCTGCTAAACGCATCCAACACGCGTTTCTTTAGGATGAAGCTTGATTCAGGTCAACTTATGTATCAAATTGCGACGGATGGAGGATTAATGCAGTACCCGATAGGTGTAAAAGAAATCATGTTATCTCCAGCAGAACGAGCAGATGTAATTATTGATTTTACCAATCTTGAGGGTAAATCTATTATTATGACAAACGATGCGCCCGCTCCCTTTCCAACCGGAGATCCAGTAGATGAAAATACAGGTACAGTGATGCAGTTTAGTGTAACTCTTCCCTTGTCTAGTGTGGATACGAGTGTTATCCCGGCTAATATGATGTCCTTACCCCAACTAAATGAACAGTCGGCTTCAAGGGTAAGATACCTAACTTTAAATGACAATATGGATAAATACGGTCGTGAATTCATGCTATTGGATAATAAACAGTGGGATGCCCCCATAACAGAAAATCCAAAATTGGGATCAACCGAAATATGGTGTCTTATTAACTTAACGGACGATTCACATCCTATTCACATTCACTTAATTGATTTTCAAATATTAGATCGGAGAGATTTTGATGTAGATAAGTACAATAAGGAGGGAATTATCCATTATACGAGCCCGGCGACGCCTCCCGAACCTCAAGAACGAGGAGGAAAGGATACAGTAAGAGCTAACCCAAAACAGGTAACCCGAATTATCATGAAATTTGGTCCTTTTACAGGGTTGTATGTATGGCACTGTCATATATTGGAACATGAGGATTATGAAATGATGCGACCGTTTATTGTTATCCAATAATAGACTGTGCTCTGTCAATAAGGGGTTGATGAAGTATTGATTCTTTATTTTAAGATTTCTGCAATCGGGAGCGACTGTTGAGCAATACAAGTAGAAAATGATCAAACTTTTTTATAAAAACTTCATACCCATTAACAAGAAAAGAATCCGTTTTGATCAATCTTTTATCAAAACGGATTCTTTTTATTTTGCTCAAAAATGTGACTTTGTGAGGACTTTTAATCAAACTTTATTCCAAATCTACATTTATATATGAAATTTGTTTTGAAATTACTCATTTGTTATTGGTGTGATTTTGATACTTGTAGCTGATTTCTAAAATGGATAAGTCTTTTTTGTGCAAATTTCTGTGTTACGTTGAATGTCTTTGTTATAAAAGGTATACCTTCGGATATGCTAGCGATTTCATATTTAAGTAATATAAATGTTGGTACACAAAAATGTAATGCAAAATTATTTGCCTTGCGTTCTTGGTATTTTAGAAAAAGATTATTTAAGTACAATATTTGATTTCCGTACTGTAATAATAAATGACAAAGTTCATGTCCAAAATCCTCCCATTGTTGTTCGGGGGATAACCTAGAATCAATTATAATTTCTTTTTTATAAACACGACTTGATATATCCCAAAAACAGACTTTAATTCCTAGGTAGTCAGCTATTTCCATCATATCTAGTTGATGTGGGCAATAAATACCTAAATTATAATAAAGGTGCTTTACAGAATCTTCTAGTAATGTTGTGTGGTAATTTAAATGGTTCATTAGTTATCTCCTTCCTCAGGGAATATATGTTCTGTTTTTTATTATAAATAAAAGCCCTAATATTAGAGCTCTATTTCTTTTTATCTCTTTCTTGAATAAATTCCCAAAAACGTATTAATTCATCAATTTTTTCTTCTGGGGCGTTTTGTAAATCTTTAAAGAATATTTGTGTTTTCGGGTCTAATAATTCTTTCCACATTTCATCTGGAGATTCGCTATACACATTACCTGTAATGAGGTAGTCGATAGATACATGAAAGTAATTAGCAATTAATTTTAAAGTTTCGTAATCAGGTTGTCTCTTGTTTATTTCATATTGGGATAAGGAAGAACGACTAATTTGTAATTCTTTTGCTAGTTCTTGCTGTGTCAACTTTTTATTTTTACGTAATTTTGTTAAACGTTCACCTAACATTTTAATCTCCAATCCTTATTGAGACGTATTGATACAATAACAATTATACGACACATAATGTAGCAAATAAAGTTTAGCAACAAAATGTCACAAAGGGTATTGACAGACACTAATTGTTGCATTATAATTTAATTAATCGATGTTACAAATTGACGCAAATGAGCGGAGGTGATTTGAATTGTGACTACACAAATAAGGCATGTTTTAATAGGTTTTAGGAAATCAATTGGTTCTCAGCAAATTGTGGCAAGTGATCTTGGTATATCAAGGCAATACTTAAGTGCGATTGAAAAAGGTACTCGAAATCCAACTGTTAAACTTATGGTAAAAATGTCAAATTATTTCGGCGTAAGCGAAAAGAAGTTGTTTCCAGACCTTTTTTTTACAAATAAATGCCACGAATCGTTGCATCTCTAAGAGTAATTAAATAAGTATAGTAATTGAATTATATTACTTTTAGGAGGTGAAATTCAAATGAATTTTAAAAAAATGCAAAATTTAATGAAGAAGGCGGTTCCTTTGGCGAAAGAAATGGAAGGTGACTGGCAGGCTAGGATGAAGTTATCTGTTCGAATTGTAAAAGCGGATTATTATATGCAACAGCCAATTTCAAAGGAAATTATACAAAAGCTTTTATTGCACAATGTTTCATATCGTAGAATTTGTAAAAATTATGATATGTCAAGAAAAGAAATTTCAGCATTTGAGAACATGTAACGAGTGTGAGTTTATACCACTTAAAGAAATGTTGGAGAATGTATGAAAGGGAATGATGTTCTTTGAAAACTTCATATAGAAAGAGAGCGCATATGATAAATCGCAACTTATCATACACGCCCACAATAAAACCTAGACACTTTTATTGTAACGCGTTTTGCCAGATTTGTCATTTACGTAATCTAAGTGATAATAGCTAACACTTTTGAAAAGGCTATAGCAGTCCATAATGAGGGTGCTAATGGTTATAAACTTAACCTACTAAATGTCGCCATGACCTTATGAAGTGAGCGACTGATAAGCGCCGTAATGGTTCTTAAAAATTATTTTGAGCCTAGCGAAGTAAATTTCTTTTTTTCAAAAAAATATATTCAAATGAATAATGGAATTTAGAAAGCAGGTGAATAAAAGCAATTATGAAATTAAATGACCTTTTGAAAGAAAATAAAATAGTAGCATTTGGGTTTCCAGCAGTTAGGGAATTGGTTCGATATGATAATAAAGAATCAGATAACATCATTATTATTTCTACACTTGCACCTAGCCTTTTAGTTGGTTATGGAGTAAATGAATATTATGGATTGGAATTGCCAAGAGATAAAACATTTAATACTGGGTTAGATATTATCAAGGCTGATATAAACGTAGTTAAATATCGTTTGACTGCTTTAGAAATTTATCCATGGGAAATGAAAAATGACTTTGTAATTACAAGTCGTCATATGGGAACTGTTGAAATATTAAAAAATGAATTTCCGTTTTTGCAGAATGTACCAGTATTTGAACGTGTTGAAGCAGAGGATATTAAAGGAAAACATGTTTATGGTACATTACCTCATCATTTAATAATAGAATGTGATTTATATACAGCGGTTACGATAAAAGGCTTTGATAATGCAAAAGATGGTGATTTGATGGGAAAAGAATTAAAGGAACGTATTCAAATTTCCGAAAATCCGATTATGTTAGAAATGATCGAATGAATTGCAGAGAGGTGATAAGTGATGGAAATGCGTGTCTATATATCTAATCTCGGAAAATATAATGAGGGTGAACTTGCAGGTGATTGGTTTACACCTCCGATTAATATGGAAGAAGTAAAAGAGTCCATTGGATTAAATGGTGATTATGAAGAAATTGCTATTCATGATTACGAATTACCATTTGAAATAAGTGAATATACATCTATTAATGAAATAAATCGTTTGTGCGCAATGGTAGAAGAAATTGAAGGTACTCCTATTTATCATGAATTATCAGCGATATTAGGTATGTGGTTTGGTAGTCTTGAAGAATTGTTGGAAAATGTAGAAGATATTGTTTGTTATTCTGATTGTGATTCTATGGAAGATGTTGCACGTTACTATGTGGAAGAAACAGGGATGCTTGGAGAAGTTCCTACTAATTTGCAAAATTATATTGATTACCATGCACTTGGGCGTGACATGGAAATAGAAGGAAACTTTCTTGTGACTTCGCATGGCATATTTGAATATATTAATTAAATTCCCTGAAATATAGGATTACTTTAGAAAAAAATAATGAGGTGCTAAAATGAGCGCTTACGAATCATTAATAGAAACATTAGATTTTTTTAGTGATGAGCAAATGATTGTTTCTGTAGAAAGAAAGCACTTAGTTGCTTTAATGTCTGAATACAAAAAAATAAAGATGGAAAATGAAAGTATAAAAAAACAATTAAGGGAGAGATTTTAAATGGAATTTAAAACAGGAATTATACCTAATGAACTAACTTTTGGTGATTTATATTTTATGGGATTAAAACGTGAAAGAATGTTTTATGACCGTGATAAGAATGAACGTACGGATAAGTTGGAATCTCGTATCTATAACCTTTCTTCCTCAACTCAAAAAGAACAGATTGAGGTCACAATACCGGAATATATAGATTTGAAAGAAATTGAATTTAATAAGCAGGTAAAATTAAAAAATCCTGTCATTAAAGCAAGAGCGCAAGCAAATGGAAACTTTGCTAATGTTATCTGGACAGTTGAAGCAGAAGATATTATTGAGGGCGGAAGTTCTGGTGGTATAAAAAAGAATGAACCTAGCAAAGAACCAGTAGGAGTAGGTGGAGAAAAGAAATAATAGATTAGTAGCGTGCTAGTTATAAATTAATTGGCACGCTTTTTTTGTTCAATTATTTAGAGACAACTGAATTTCACTGTAAAAGAAGGTGATAAAGATTGAGTTTTTTGAAGAAACGTCTTTGGAAATATCGTGGTATACGAATAACGCCTAAAATGGAGCATGGTGTATTAAGAGCAGGTTTATCAATATTTATACCTGTTTTTATATTGAGCCTTATTATTTTTTATAAAAATGGAATTAGTAATGTCAGTCAATGGTTTACTTGGGATTATCTAAAAGATTTAGCAGGTTGGAATTGGATTTATATAGGGAAAGGATTGCTTATAGCTAGCTTAGTAGGTGTTGCTGTAGTTGGATTTGCATATTTTATCTTTTTTGAAAAATATAGACGTATTTGGCATATGCAAAAATTAGCAAGAATGTTTATATCAAATCGCTTCATGGAAAAAGAAAGCTATTCAACAGAATCTAAATGGAGTTTGTCAGATAAGACTGTTACGAAATCTAAAATATCCTATTTTCCCAAAGCATATTACAAAATAAAAAAGGGCTATATTGAATTTCGAGTAGCCATGGATATGAGCCGATTTCAAGATAGGTTTCTTAAATTAGGAGACCAATTAGAAAACGGTCTGTATTGTGCTTTAGTCGATAGAGAATTAGAGGAAAACTTTGTGTGTTATAAATTGATGTATGATGTTCAACAAAATCGTATTCCTATTAGTGATGTAACGGTGAAAAATGGTGCGATGAAGCTTATGAAGCATATTGATTGGAAATTTGATGAATTACCTCATATGTTGATTGCTGGCGGGACTGGTGGAGGGAAAACGTATTTCATTTTAACAATGATTGAAGCATTATTAAAATCGGGTGCGGAATTGCGGATATTAGACCCCAAAAATGCAGACCTTGCAGACCTAGAATCTGTAATGCCTGGAAAAACTGTTTTTAGTAGGAAGAATGGAATTAAAATGACTTTGAAAAAAGCAAGAGAAGAAATGCATGATCGTTCTGAAAAGATGAAAACTATGCCTAATTATAAAACAGGCGGAAATTATGCAAGCGTAGGTTTAGCACCATATTTTGTTATTTTTGATGAATATGTAGCGTTTATGGAAATGCTAGATCATAAGGAAAAAATCGAAGTTTTAGAAGACATGAAACAATTAACTATGTTAGGGCGACAAGCAGGTGTGTTTCTTATTTTGGCTAATCAACGTCCAGACGCCAAGTATTTAGCTGATGGGATAAGAGACCAATTTAATTTCCGTGTAGCATTAGGACGTAATAGCGAAACTGGCTATGGAATGATGTTTGGTGATGTAGATAATACTTTTGTGAATAAGCGTATAAAAGGGCGTGGCTATGCGGATTATGGCGCTTCTGTTATCACGGAATTTTACACACCTCTTGTCCCTAAAGGGTATGACTTTTTAGAAGAAATAGGAAAAGTAACACCGATAGTGGAGAGTGCGGAAGCGACGACAGTCGCTAGCGACAGCGAAAAGCACTCGGGAGGAGTGAGCGTAGCGAATGACGACCAAAAACCCCCCCTACTCTAACAGGGGGGTACAAAATACAAAAGAGACCGAAAACCCTTTAATAGCAATGGTTGACTATTTAAGAGTATCCTTTAAAACTCATGATGTCGATTTGATATTAAATAATGTGCTTCATTTAAAAAAAGAATATATGGAGCATAAAGAAAGTGGCTTTTATGGCTATATAGGCACATATCAATTAGATAATATTAAAGTTTTTTATTCGCATGATTTAGATGTTCGAGGAACGCTTATTGAATTAAGTGGAGGGGGTTGCCGTCAATTTGAAACTTTTTTAAAAGCTAGGAAAATTACCTGGATGGACTTTTTTGGAGATTGTAAGAAAAATGGTGGTAAATTTCCGAGATTAGATATTTCAATTGATGATAAAAAAACTTATTTTGAAATACCTTTTCTTTTTGACAAGATAAGAAATGGCGAAGCGATTTCCCGATTTAAAAAAACGGATTATAATGGTTCGTTATCAATGGAGGATGGTGAACAGGGTGGCACGACACTTTATTTTGGCTCAAAAAAACATTCAGAAGTTTATTTTTGTTTTTATCAAAAAAACTATGAACAGGCTGATAAACACAATAAGCCTGTAGAGGAATTTGGAAATTGGAATAGATATGAATTGCGATTTAAAAATGATAGAGCGAATAGTGTTGTTTCAGAGATAATGTCGACTGGTAATTTGCTGCATGTCGGTAAAGGGATAATTAAGAACTATTTGCGCTTTGTGGAAAAGGAAGATGACTTAAATAGAGCGCGTTGGAAAACTTCTCATTTTTGGGAGGTTTTTTTAAATGATGTGGAAAGATTACAGATTTTTACGAAGCCACAAGAAGATTTTTATGATAAGTCAAAGAGGTGGTATATGAATCAAGCGGCAAGAACAAGAAAAATGATAAAGCTAGTGGAAGATACAAAAGGTATTTCTGATTTAGAAAATTTTGAGGATGAAATAGAACTGAATGAAAAGCAAGAACACATGATGATGGTTTATCTTGCAAGACCAGAAGAAATGATTATTTAATGTTTTGGTCTTTACCCTTCTAATTAGGTTGAGGGAAGTGAAGGCTGGGGGTGTGGGGGCTAGCCCCCGCATAGCGTATATTCATATCGGAAAAGAATATTACATTGAACGGTAGCACTAACGATTTTGCAGGCTACACTAGAAAAGCGAACGACCATTTATTTATGTGTCTAATTAGTATATCGGTCGTTCGGCGAAGCCTTATAAGCCTGCAAAAAATCGGAAAGCAAGGGGGAAAAGGTGGAGATTTTTCAGCGAAGTGTTTTGAAAAATACTACCTGGACCTTGCTTGTAGATTAGTGACTATATTAGGAGGTGAGGGAAGTGGATCAGCTTTGGAACTTTATTATTATGATGAAAAGAAAACAAAACTAGAATTTGTTTTGGGATAATTGAAAGGAAGTGAAAAAATGGTTCCACTCGTTTTGAATCAAGCTGAATTGATAGGAGCCTTGGAAAAAGAAAAAATGATTAATCATAAGTACGTCATTTTAGAAATGTTGAGAGAAGAATTACAGGGTATTGATAATTCTCTTTATATTGAAATGAGCGTATATTTTTATGTTGAAAATGAACAGGATGAAGATAAAACATTTCATTTTATATTTGCGAATGTTCCTCATAAGCAGAATAAAGTAACGGGAAATCCTAAAAGTGCGATTATAACAGTAGAATTTCTTGCATTGGAGGTTCATGAGTAATGAAGTCGTTAGCGGAATGCTTTAAAGACTTAGGTTTTATTTCAGATATTCCTAGATATAGGGAAGGTGAAAAGCATTATTTTTATCGAGTCTTTGTTAAGGATTTGACTGAAAATACGTCTTTGATTGTTGAAGGATATAGAAAGATGGGATATTCAACTTATCGTTTTTCTTTTTATAAAGCTACCTATGTTGATAAAGGTAGGAAAATAAATGAAAAAGTGTATTTGGAAAATGCTTCACCATTCCAAGTGTTGCAAAGAGTAAGATCTTTTATAAATTATATTGAAAGGGGTTCATAATGAGTATTAAAGATAAATTAAAAAAGAATAAAGTTATTGGGAAGATAGAACAAATTGAGAGGCCGAAAAAAGAGAAAAGCCATGTAAGAAAAGATACATCTAAGAGAACAGCTTTATTTATATGGTCATTAATTTTAGGAATGCTTTTTTTAGCTATAGTGTCAGTCTTGTTGTCTATTAACACTCGTTCTACTTTGAATGAAACAAATAGATTGGTAGAAGCGAATGAAAACGAGGAAGTGATAGAAGAAATTCCTGTAGAATCAGCGCATGAATTTCTATCCAATTTTATAAAGGAATATATTAATGTTCCTAATGAAAGTGAAGCTTTACAAGGAAGAGCAAATAAACTAAAAGAATACATGGTTTTTAATGACACATTTAATAATGAAAAAAATCCTTTATACAACTTAGAAGAAGTAAAAGGTACAAGACAGTTAGAATCCTTTAATCTTTTTCATATAGAAGATGAAGGAAATCGAAATCTCTTTCAATATAAAGTAACATTTAAAAATGAATTAAAGACAGAGACAGAAAAAGAAGTGACTAAAGGAAAGGGTAAAGAGAAAAAGAAGGAAATTGAAGTTGAGACTGAAACAGAGGAGAAAAAAACATCTTTGTTGTTAAATATTCCTATTGTTTATGAGAATGGTTTGTTCAGTGTACAATCCGTTCCATATTTTACGCAAATACCTTCATTGGTTGGAAATATAGAATATGAAATGCCAGCGATTGAATTAGAAGAATATAACGGAAATGAAATAGAAAATATCAATGAATTTCTAATTACTTTTTTTGAAAAGTATGCTACAGAACCAGTTGACGAAATGGCTTATCTTATGGATGACCCACAAACGTTAAATGGTTCTTTTTTATTTGAAGATATAAGAAATTTAAAAATCTATGTAGATGGTGACCATTACAAAGCATTAATGGAGGTGGTGTTTAGAGATGAATTGACCAATATCGAGCAAGTGAATCCAGTAGAAATGACAATTTCTAAGAATGGAAGAAATTTTTATGTGGAAAATTTTATTTATAATTAGGAGGAATGAAAAATGGAATTTTTTAATCACTTAGTTTTAGCTCAGGCTGATTTGCCTACTTTTGGAGGTATTGAAAGATGGGCATTGGAGATTGTTCAGCAAGCGATTGTAATCATTATAATTTTCCTAGTCACAAAGCATCTAGCTAAATTTAAATTTGGTGCGATTATTGTGTCCTGTATCGTTGGAGGAATTGTTTATTTTGTAGTTCGAAATTGGGATACAGTTGCTGGTTGGATTGAAGCCTTTATGAATACATTATAAGAGAGTGATAGTATGGCAGATAGAAAAGAAAGTAGAGTGGTATTTAATTATAGAAGGGCTTTAAGGGAACCAAAGAAAATTAGGCAGATAACAGATAATTATTATCTGCCGTTTACAATTGAATTAATTCCTGCATTTAATTTTGTGATCTTTCTAATCATGACGTTTTTGGCAGGGTGGATAATAAGAAAATTTTATCCTTATGCGTTTTCAAATACGTGGTTTATATTTTTAGTTTGTGTTCCCTTATTATTTACATGGCTCGTAACTAAAATAAAGCCAGAAGGTAAAAATATTTATAGGTTCATGTATGATTATGTGAAATATTTATTCGCAATAAAAATTCCTAAGAAAAAGTATTGTAATGGGAAAGAAGTAGAATGGATGAATAAGAAAAAAATAACTTTTAAAGAATGTGTCTGGGTGGTGGATAAAAAGAATGGTAAAACTGAAACCAGCGTTGAAAACAATAAAAAACAATATGCTGTTAACGAGAATGGGAGACGTGTTCGCATATTATCGTATAAAAAGTGAATCGATTCCTATTCAAAATCAAAAAGTGGTAGCCAATTATAAAAGAAATTGGAAAATGTTTTTTGAGGAAATCACAGATTATGAAGATTTTCATTTGAGAATGTATCCTCAAGAGTTTCGCCTTAAAGAAAGATTTGAAGATTTAAGTTTAGGTTTGTCAAAGGATAGCGAAAATGTTGGACGGTATTATTTAGATGAAACAGGAAATATTTTAAGTTCTCGTTTAGGAAATATGACAAAAAATGATTTTATTATTGGCATTAAGTTAAAGAATGCATTTGTAAATGTAGATGGTAGATTAAAAGATAATGTCTATTCTGTTTTATCTAATGTAACAGATAAGTTTGTAAATTATTTAGGTTGGGAACAAAATGTTCCCACTTCTTTTTTCAATCAGTTTGAGGAATTGGAAGATACTATTTATAAGATGGTTTCCGGTGTGAATGGGTCAAGATTACAAGAAAATGAATTAATTTATGTAAATCGTTATGATTTTATTTCTGGTTTAAATCATGATGTTAGTGAAGAAGAAGAAAACGGAAATATAAAGGCAATTACAAATACGATTATTGACCCCACGGAGTCATCATGTTTGAAATTAAGTAGTGAACAGGATGAAGGCTATTTAAGTTTTGTCGTGATTGATGAATTTCCAGATAATATGGCAGAGAGTGATATCTTTTATGAAGCCCAATCCTTACCATTTGAGGTATCTATAGATTTTAAAATTCGATCAGAAGGAAAAGGAAAATCAAAATTAAAGGTTAATTTAAAAGGAAAGGAGTTAAAAGAATCAGCAAATGAACAAGCTAAAATAGGTGATTCCGTAGACGATTCTGTCGTAGATAGTCATTTTTTAATGAGAAATTTACAACAGGAAATAAAAAGTCATGATGTATCCGTAATGAACTGGCTTGCAACAATAGCTGTAACGGGTAAGACGAAAAAAGAATGTTTATTGCGTGCTAAACAGGTTGTACGTTATTTCAAACAATTAAATATCATTTGTCGTATTCCAACGGCTGACCAATTAAGTTTATTCTATAGAACATTGCCTGGTGAAAAATTAGAAGCAACGAATAGAAATTGGTTACAGTCAACCACACAAGATGGTTTGGGAGAGAGTCTGTTTGGTGTAAATTCCGAAATCGGAAATAAGATTGGTTTCTTTATTGGCTGGGTTGACAGGTTTCATAAACATAGGGACTTAGAAAGTGCCAAATTATCAAGTCGTGATCCTGTATTCTTTCATCCAATGCTTGCAAACCAAAATATTAAAGGTAGTAAATATCGAAGTCCGCATGTATTGATTACAGGAGATACAGGTAGTGGAAAATCATATCTTGCAAAATTGCTATTTATCTATGTGACACTACTCTATATAAAAACTCTTTATATTGACCCTAAAAAAGAAATAAGGAAATGGATAAATAAAGTTATTAATGATAGCACCGTTAGACGTGATTTTCCATTTTTTGTTGAACACTTGGAAAAGTATAAATTTATAACATTAGATTTTGAAGGTAAGGATAATTGGGGCGTATTAGACCCAGTAGCGTTTCTTCCTTCGTCTCAAGCAAAGGAATTGATTCAAGATATTTTTTCAGAAGTCTATGATTTTAAAGGAAAAGATGAAATTCATACTGCATTTTTAAGAGCCGTTGCAGAAGTTTTAGAAAGAAGGCAACAAGGTGAGCAGGTTGGCTCTATTCATATAATAGATTTTATGAGGAATAGTGAAGAATCTTCTGTTTCTAAGGCAGGAGATTTTTTATATGAGGTTGTTTCTGATAGTATTTTGAAATTATGTATACATGATGGCTCTAATCCTGCCTTATCGTTAAATGACCGTATTTCTATTATTGAAATTGAAAATATTGATTTACCAGAAGCAACTGCAAGTATAGATTCTTATACAAATAGTCAACGAAAATCAAATGCTATTATGTTGGCTTTGGGTAAATTCTGTGAACTCTTTGGAAAACAAGATAAGGATGAACAAACGATAGAATTTATTGATGAAGCGTGGGTTATTATTTCGTCACGGCAAGGTAAAAAAGTCGAAAAGCAAATGAAACGTGTTGGGCGTAGTTATAATAATGCTTTATATTTTATCTCACAATCTACCAAAGATGCTTTACGAGAAAAAGAAAATGAAACAGGGAACTTTGGTGTAGCTTTTGCATTTGATGAAGAGAATGAACGTCCCGATATTTTAAAGTGGATGAACATGGAATCGAGTGAGGAAAATATAGAAATGTTAGATAACATGTTACAGGGTCAATGTTTGATGAAAGATATGTTCGGCAGAACTTCAAAAATTACGGTCGAATGTCTCTTTGAAGAATGGGAAGGAGCATTGAAAACAATTAATAAATCGGCTGTAGCATATGCGGAAGAAAAATATTTGTAAAAAGAAATGGCTATCCATAATTGGTAGCCATTCTTTAATATAAAAAGGAGTTGTAAGAATGAGTAATTATATTGCAAATGTAGAAAATTATGTAGAGTTGGAAGAAAAATTGGTGGAATTGGATATGTCTAATGAACATGAAAAAATAATCAGAGAAGCTATTGATTATTCGAATGATAATTTGAGGGAAGATGGAAATGCAACTTTTACAATTACAAGACGTCATTCGCAAAAAGATATTAGCTATGATTTCGTTTTTCAATTATTTGTGGTAGAAGAAAAGGATGACAGATACCTTTATTATGAAACTTGTATTGAGGACTAAGTAGAATTTTAAATAAATCAAGGGTGGCTATCAATAGGTAGTCACTTTTTTATATTTGAAAGGTGGGTGAGAAGAAATGGACAATGAAATTTTTTTTAGGTCTTATATTAGTGGAGTTAAAACAAATTTCCAAAAGTTGAAAGAACTTGAGGAAGGCAGGGAAAGAGGGAAAGTGGATACAGAGTTTTTAGCTTATTGTAGAGGTGGAATTAATGTTTGTGAAAGATTACTAGGTTTTGTAAAGGATTTGAATACCAATGAAAAATAGAAAATGGTTGTTAGTTTTACTTACTGCATTATTTTTATGTTTTATGACATCAACATCTGTTTTTGCGGAAGATGAAGAAGAAGTTGATACGAGTGGAAATCTTTCCGATTTGATTGATGAGGATTATCCAGTTGGAGAGTTTATTCTCAACCTTTTTGGAAAAATATTTAATCTGGAATATGAGCCGTATGAGTATATGGATAAGGCAAAGGAAAAAGAGGAGGGTGGTGTTCAATTAGAAATAGAGAAGTATCCAGTGGAACGCTATATGGTGAATAATGAAGATACAAGTGGAATTTTTGGTTTTAATTTGTATGCAATCAATAACTTTTTTATGGGTATTATCCAGAATGTGGTTCGTGTTACGGATAGTGCTTTACAATTATTTACATTAGATAGGTTGGATAGATTTGCGGACGATATAGAAAGTATTTCGGGTAGTATATATGAGGTTTTAAAGGAGAACTTTGCAGAAATATTGTTTGCATTTTTATGTGCTTATCTTGTTTTTATATTTTTTACAAAAGGAAATGCCAGAGAATCTTTTAGAAAATTCATGTTGTTTGTTGTCGTTTTAATTGTTGCTGGTTATTGGGTTTCTAATGCTAGTTATTTAATGAAAAGTATGAATGCTCTATCGGGTGAATTGCAAGGAACCCTAGTGGATGCTGGAAACGGTATTTTAGGGATTCTAGATAATGAGAGAGAAGGTGTTTATGCAGGGATTAATGATATTGATGAAAATGAAAAGATAGAAGGTACGATTGCAGTTGTTCGTAATATTTATTTTGATTTAGCATTAAAGCGACCATATCTTTTAATTAATTATGGTACAACAGATGAGGAAATAATTAATAAGAAAGATGAGATTAAGGATTTAGGATTTGGATTTCAAGCATACCCACGAGCGGAAAGAATGCTCGCTTTTAAATTAAACTCGAAAGGTTCAGCGTATAGAATCGGTCATGCTTACCTTGAAGTAACTAAAAACGAAAATACGAACGTAGCTTCGGGTTCAGCTTTTAAACAATCGGGTCTAGTATTTTTGACCCTTTTCATCGTGATTGGTTTGTCTATTCCATTTTTATTATTAGGTTTAATCAATTTCGCATTACAATTGTTAGCGGTATTAATTGCTTTAGTTTTACCTTTTGCGTTTGTTATAAGTTTTATTCCGCATTTTGCAATGACTGGTTTTAAGACATTAGGTAATATAGTGACAATCTTTCTAACGAAGGGCTTGTTAGGAATATTTTTATTTGTGGTGTATCTATTAACGTATTCTATGTATCTATTTGTTAAACCAGATGATACAGGAACATATTTATTACATGTAGTGCTGTTGATTGTATTGTTTTTCTTTATCATAGTAAAGAGAAATAAAATCGTTAGCTTTATTACGGCAGGACGTGTTCAAACGGTTGATGGAAACATTATGCCAAATATGAATCAATATTATAGTAACCAGTTTTCTAATGCGAAAAAGAGAATAGAGCAAAGACGTTCTCAAAAGAGAGTATCTCCAATGGATTATGGAGATAAAGAAAGTGATACGAAACAAAATGCAAAAACGAATCGAACAAGTATGAAGGAAGAAAGAAAAGGTATTGAAAATGGTAAAGATATTGATACCAAACGTACTCCACAACGAAAGAAAGAGGATGATAAGGAAAAAGTAGTTCCTGTACCATTAGAAACAGATAATCCGTCAAAAGAACGAACTAAACAGGCAGAAAACACGAATGAAAAAGCTATAGATGGTGTGAATGAAGAAAACCGTGGTCATACAGGATCTCATCATAATAAAGATCGTGCTGCAGAACGAACTAAGCAGCCAGAAAACACGAAAGAAAGAGATATAAATGGTGTGAATGAAGAAAACCGTGGTCATACAGAATCTCATCATAATAAAGATCGTGCTGTAGAGCGAACTAACCAGCCAGTAAACATGAATGAAAGAAATATAGATAGTGTGAATGAAGAAAACCGTGATCATACAGAATCTTATCATGATAAAGATCGTGCTGTAGAGCGAACTAACCAGCCAGAAAACACGAGTGAAAGAGATGTAAACAGTGTGAAGAAAGAAAATCGCAGTCATACAGAAATTCATCATGATACAGGTTTAGAAGCAAAACGAAAGAGAGAATTATCATCTGTGGAAGAAAGGAAAAGAGAAAGAGATAAGAATTGAGGATTGCTATAATAGGCAATTCTCTTTTTGCTTTTTGTGGAGGTGTTTTAAAATTGAATACAGATAAAATACCTGGGTTAAAAGTGGCTAAGTTGAAAATCAAAATCTATTTAATAATTTTTTTGTTTTTCTTCTTTTTTATTATTGGGGTAGTTGTTCTTTTTGTTGTTAATTCAGTAGATACGAGTAGTGATGGAATGCATCATTTAAGAGAAGAAGAAAATGAAGAATATACGGATTTTTATATTAGTAACGGCATTGCACCCGAAGTGTTGAGGTATAAACCTTATTTTGAAAAATATGCAAAAAAGTATTTCATATCACAACATGTAGATGTATTGATGGCTATGACTATGCAAGAAAGTGGAGGTAGGGTATTAGATGTAATGCAAAGTTCTGAATCGATAGGACTTCCTCCCAATTCAATTACAGACCCAGAAGTTTCTATTGACGTTGGAACGAAATATTTTGCACAGGTTATGAAAAATGCAGAGGGAGGAGTGAAGCTTTCCTTGCAATCTTATAATTTTGGTTCGGGATTTATAAGTTATGCGAATGAAAGAGGGGGTTATTCTAAAAAGGTTGCTATTGATTTCAGTAATATGATGGCTAAAAAAATGGGTTGGTCTCGTTATGGTGATGTTAATTATGTAGATAATGTTATGCGTTATCTTGAAGAAGATAATTCTGTTCCTATAAATGCTCGTGGTGACTGGGCGTTGCCATTAAATGAAATTAGAATTACAAGTAAATTTGGACCACGCACACATCCAATTACTGGTGAGTTAGAGAGTTTTCATGGTGGTTTAGATTTTGGGTGTACGCCTAGAGATAATATCATGGCAGTTAAGGATGGAAAAGTAGTAGAAGCAATTCATGGCAACACTGGCTATGGGAACTATGTTACTTTGCAACATGCAAATAATGAATTTAGTCGATATGCTCATATGTCATTATTAAATGTTTCACTTGGTGATAATGTTAGTCAAGGTCAAGCTGTTGGGAAATGTGGAACGACGGGTTCTAGTACAGGAAATCATTTGCATTTAGAGCATTTGACTGAACTAGGTCAAGCACACCAAGATAAAATTGATCCACTAAAAACATTAGGATTAGATTGATTAAAGAATGTCCGATTTTAGAGGTGATAGGATGAAAAAGTATTTACCATTAATTATTGTTGGCGTTTTAGTCATTGTTTTCTTATTTGTAAAGAATGATAATTATAGAAATGAATTAAAACAAGCAAGAAATGAAATAAGTCAATTTGAGAGTTCGGAAGAAGTTATTTATTTAGAAGCTGGTGATATAGCAGAAAAATTCATTAAGGGTTATTTTAATTTTCAAGGAAAACCAGTAAGGGAAGATGTAGAAATGTATGTATCAGAGAAAAAATTAAAAGAATTAAATTTTGAAACGAATGAAGAATATGATGAAAAATTGGTTGAAGTGAAATCTACTGTGAATGATTTAGATGTTTATTTAGGAAAATCAACAGACGGTAGACAAAAAGTTTTAGGGGTTTTCATAAATGAGATTGAAATGGATGGTGCGGTAAGTTTAGTAGATTCATTCATTGAGATGGATTTGGAAAATATAGACAACGTTTGGCGGATTGTTGATTTTAATTTTTTTCAGTATTGATTCTATGTTAACATATGGTTAAATGAAAATTATTCCAATTGGAGGTTATTTTCTTGCATAAACATGTGTTGGAAATAATGGTATTGATGATTTTTTCTATCAGCCTAGTAGCGTGCGGAAATTCAGAAGCCAAAACAAATTTAACCTATGAAGATATAGCAGATATGACTATTGAAAAGTTTGAATCAGAGTTGCCTAAGTTAGGTGAGTTAGACTATGAACCTTATGATATAGATTATGGAAGTGATTTAAGAAGTGGTTCAGATATAACAATGTGGGAAAATGGAAAATATGTAAAATTTGTTGTTCATGATAAAGAAGAAAATAAAAAAGAAACAACCTATTTTAGATTAAAAGATGATGAACTTGTGAATGTAAACGGTCATCCAGATATTGATTTTGATTCTTTAGAGGAACAAGAACCCGATTATATAGAAGAAAAAGGTGAAATTATTAAAGAGTGATTGTATATTTAATATTAAGAAAATATATAGAAATTGTAGGTGAGATGAATCTTATATTGAAGTTGTTTCTTAAAAAAATAAAAAAGCAATGCTTTAAATGAAATATTTGATTTGGTGAAAGAGCAGATGAAAAATTGTCTGCTCTTTTTTTATGATTATTTTTAAAAATGAGGAGGATAACAAATGAATAAAACCATTTCAAAGAAAGAGTTGCAAGACATGGGTTTTCTACCATACCAAGCAGTTGATATTATTAGACAAGCTAAGTATCATATGGTTCAACAAGGTTATCCATATTATAATAATAAAAGGTTGGGAAGAGTACCATGTCATGCTGTTGAAAATATTATTGGCGTTTCGTTTGAAGGCGGTATGAATGGCTAAAACAAAATATTCAGGAGTATATCAAGATGGAAAGGGAGGATTCTTTTACAATATTGAACTTGGTGTTGATAAGGTTACTGGTAAAAGGATTCAAAAGAAAAGTAGAAAAGACAGCAATGGTAAAAGGTTTACTTCAGCAAGAGAGGCTAATAAGGAAGCGACTAGAATAAAAAATGAATACCATATGCAGAATGGTTATGCTAATTATAGACTTACCTTTGGCGAGTTTATGAACTCATATTATTTGCCATACTATCAATCTAATGTAGAAGAAAGTACATGGGAAACTAGAAGACATGTTTTATCGGAAATTCGAGATAGATTTTTCGATAAAGAACTTAGGGAGTTTGATATATTAGAATGCGAATTCTATAGAACTTGGCTTTTAAAAGAAAGTGGGTACTCACAAAATTATGCTGCATTGGTCTATGGAGCTTTTAGACAAGCTATGGATTATGCTGTAAATTTGCAATTTTTAGATAAAAACATTTCAAAGAAAACAAAATCAATCCCTAAAGGTAAAAGTCTTGTTGCTTATTGGACAAAAGAGGAATTCGAAAAAGTTATTTCGGTAATTTATACGCATAATTTTTATGAGCATATGTGTTTTGTCGCTATTTGGCTATATTATATGACAGGAGTTCGTGTAAGTGAAGGGCTAGCTCTCTATTGGAATGATGTTGATTTCAAAAAAAAGAAGTTACGAGTTCATCATACTTTACAAATGAAATCACAAAAAGACTATAAGAGAAAGCCATATACTAAAACAGAAGATGGAATGCGAACAATAACTTTAGATGATGATAGTTTGAGTATATTAAAAAAATGGAAACGGGTTCAATCTGATCATGGAATAGAAGATTTTATATTAAGTTATACAGGTTTACCCGTTTACAGGTCAACGATTCCAAGAATTATAGCAAGATATGCTAAAGTTGCAAAGGTTCCAAAGATACAAGCCAAGGGTTTAAGACATTCTCACGTTAGTTACTTAATTAATGAGTTTAATGCCGATATTCTTGTTGTTTCAAAAAGGTTAGGACATAGTTCACCTGAAATAACATTGAAACATTATGCACATTTGTGGAGTAGGAACGATGAACCGATTGCTAAACAAATGACAGGGAATGTTAAATTTGTCCCTGCCAAAAAAACTATGATTAATTTTAATGGTAATCAAAATGTTAAAGGGGATTTGATTCCCTACCAAAACCCTGCCAAAAGTGAAAATAACCTAAATGAAAGCTGTAATAGCAATGATTCTTAATGACTTGCTACGATTGAGTGGGAATAGTAGAAGGAGAGCTGAAACCCCTTTGTTTATAAGGGTTTCGGCTCTTTACTCTATTTTCATTGCATTGTTATTGCATTATTTGCTTTTAAATCTTTACGCAGGTAATGAGCAGTGAATTGATTTTTAGGTGAAGTATCTTTATTTTCAGTTGAAGTTTGATAAGACAATATACCTTTTAGTTTATGAGCGACTTCAAAATTACTATTAGGATACAGATGCCCATAAGTACCTAATGTTGTTTCAATATCTTCATGCCCTAAGCGGTCTTTTATGATTAATGGATTTTCACCCATACTGATGAGCAGGGAAGCATGAGAATGTCTTAATGCATGTAACCTGATCCGATGCACCTTAGCTTTTTCAGAATAACGTGTAATGGCATTCGCTAATGTATGCTTTTGTGTGGGGATACCATTATAGCTCATCACAAAATTGGTTTGCACGACAGACTGCTGCACGTTCTTCCATTCGTGAAGTAACGTTAATGTATCCTCATCTAATGCAATATGACGAACGCTTGCTTTTGTTTTCGGTTCTACAAAAGAATAGTTATTTAAATTCTTGTAATAGAGTGTTTTATCAATAGATAACACACCAGCATCAAAGTCAATATCTTCCCATTGAATTGCAGTGGCTTCTCCAATCCGCATACCTGTCATAAATAAAAACCATAACGAGATAAATAAAAAATGTTGATAGTAGTCTTCCTTATAAAAGAGAGAGATGACTTTTTCAAATTCTTCTTTTGTCCAAAAATCTATTTTTGTCTTTGTTTTTTTTACATTTCCAACAATTTTCGATGGATTACTTTCAGCTAATCCTAAAACAACCGCTCGATCCATTGCCATGGAAAACAAACCTTGAACATTTCTAATATAAGAAGAACGATACTTCTTTTTAGATAACGTTAATTGCCATTTTTGAACATGGATTGGAGTAATTTCCGTTGTGATTAAATTATTAAAAAAAGTGAAATGTTTTCTTACAGTCGGTAATCGATTATCGTACGTTCTTCCTTTTACTTGTGTTTTATACCAGGGTAAGAAAATATCTTCAATAAACTGTTGAAATAAAATGTCATCTTGCTTTTCTTCTAATGCGTCTGACTTTGTAAGCAGTAACCTCGAATATTCTTCCCTTGCTTCTTTTTTAGTCTTAAAACCACTGCGGTACTTCTGAATTTGCTTCCCAGTGATGGGGTGATATCCTAAATTTGCCCTAAAATAATAAGTTCCGTTCTTTGCCTTTTTGACGATATCTTTAGTCATGATTTCACTCCTTACGCAATTAGTGCAAGAAGTACAAATCACACATCTAAAGTTATCCCTAATACTTCTTCTACAGCTTCTTTAGGAACACGATCTAACTTTTTAGATTGATAATACGTGTGTCCCTTTGAAATCATTAGTTTTTTACACTCTCTAATGATATCAGCTGAAAAAGAGGGACCATAACCTAGTGCTATCAAGTCTTTTTTAGTGACTGTGACCATATAAACTCCTTTCCATAGACTAGGATATGCTATTTGATATCTGTCTATTATTATATCGCGTCTGTAAAACTAATTCTAATACGTTACGTGAATTTGGCTCTTGCACTAAAATAAAAAGGTTCTATTGTCATAATTTGATGGTTACTGTAACTTTTCTTGTTAAATTGAATATCAAAAATCAGACGGCTGCTGGTGCAGCTCCACGGGAATTTCACCCCTGCAAGTATTTCTTCCAGCCCTACTCATAGCTTGCGACGCTTCAAACGCTCGAACCATGACGATAGGGGAGTATCATTATCCTAACTGATGGGTTATCGCCAACAATCCACCACGATTGCATTAGACTCATAGATTATCGCTCGTTTCTAAAAAAGTCATGGCGTATGAATCAAGTGGCTCGTCATCAGTAGAATGTATCTGATTTTGTGTTTATACTGCACAGCGTTATCTTCCGTGCTTTCTTTGTCAAAGAACAAATATATGATTAATGAAAGGGAAAACCTAACCATTCTGTATTCAAATTTTGAAAGCTAAAACAGATTGCATAAGCTTCGCTCGTAAGCGTTCACGTGTATCTTCATCGATACCCCAATAAGTGTTTCCTTGTTCATCACGGAGCTTACGCATGGATAGGCTTGTCATATAGCTTCCATAATGTAGAACAACTACTTTCATTGTTTCTGGCTCACCCTTATTTGCAGCTAAAATGATTGGATACGGCAACAAGCCACGCTCATTGCTTTCCGTATTAGTATTAATCATCCCATTCATCTGCAGCTCCTCCAAAAAACGTCTTAACGGTTTAAAAGAACTCGTTCGCCTATACTGTACAGTACTAACGTGGAATGTTGAACAATTGACCAATTTTTACATCAGAAAGATTAAAAAAGTAGTATAGTAGGATGATAGTACGCTTCTCAACTGGCAAGCTATGCATCGCTTTTGCAAGAAGTGTAGGAGTAATTTTCTTACCAGCTACTTGAAGTCCTTCTATTTCTTCTCCCTTTTAGTGTTTGTCTAAGGTATAGAGCTGTTTTTCTTCTTGCGGTGTTAAATTTGAAAATGTTATCTCCTTAGATAGCTGTTTCTGTCTTTCTTTGTATATGTTGATTGCTTCATTTTTCAGTACTCGCTTACAAAAAGCGTTAAATGCACAACGCACCTGCCGTTCGGTACGAGAAGGTTCCATACACTCAACTCTCTTCGAAACTGCAAAGATGGGTGATGATTTCCCCTTTCATTACCTTCAACAAGTTTTTTTGTAAAATGCCAAAAATCAGAGAAAAAGTTTTTAAAAAACAATAACCCAACTGAATATTAACAGTTAGGTAGAATGATTTTTAATATTTAATATTAAGGACCAAAACAAGAAATACTTTAAATGTCAAACTCTATTTTATTACAATTCACATAAAAACTGATAAAAACTGATCGAACATAATAATGAATAATACAAAAATATAGTTTTTTAAAATCATTTCTTATCTGTTAAACGTAATGAAACTTGAAAGGTCCAGCTAAATAAAATAGTAAGAACATAAAAATATAACCAAATAAAAATCTTAAATAAAGTGTTTGAGCCTCAGTTGATTTTCAAAAGTCATTGCATATGCATGTTGGAACCATGGATAATATTTCCCATACTTGGAACTGGAGATAAAAAGAGGACATATAACTTTGATTTATCGTGGTATTAATAGAACCATTTTTGAAAAGTTCGATCAAAATATAATAAAAACCTGGTTATAGCTATTTTCAATTACTCATTTTTTTATCAATTAATTCACTTACTATTGGCTATATTATTTAATATTTCTTAAGCCTTACGATAAACATTATTCTACTTGAACACCTTTAATTTGATACTATTTTCCGATTAACCAATTTCTTTAACCCCACCATTATACTTATAGATGATAATAATTTCTGATTTTTGGAAAGTGGATGATGACCTTCGTATATTTCCCATCTTCTGAATGAATGGAAAGGTCATGTCCTAATTTAAGAGCCATTTCTTTTGCAAGGTAGAGACCTAAACCGGTAGATTTGGCATGACTTCTCCCAATAGATCCTGTAAATCCTTTTTCAAATACGCGGCTGATATCCTCTGGCTTAATTCCAATGCCTGTATCTTGAATCTGTAGCCGCTTTTCTTTTCGATCTTCCTCAAATTGTACGGAGATTTCCCCGCCTTCACCTGTATATTTTAAAGAATTTGAAAAAACTTGATCCATAATAAAACCAAGCCATTTACTGTCGGTATGGACAACCTGTTCAATATTGTCCATATGAAAGCGAATTTGCTTGTTAATAAAAGATTTGGCAAATTTCTTTACACTGTTTTTAGCGACTTGATCCAACACTACCTCGGAAATAAAATAATCTTTGGAAAAAGAATCAATGCGAGAATAATAAAGAGCCTGCTCCACGTAATTTTCGATTCTATCCAACTCATCTTCAAACTTGTCCACAAGGTATTCAACAGTTCTTCCATTACTGTTTTCCATAAGCAAGCGACCTGCCGCAATCGGAACCTTGACTTCATGAATCCAAGATGTAATAAAGTCTTGATGATCCATTTTTTCGTTATACAACTTTTGTAATTGATCGCCATGCACACTATTTACTTTTTTTAATAACTCAAGATATAACAGTTGTTCATCGTTTCGCGGTTTAGGCAGAGTTGCGAGAAATTCTTCATGATTACTTTCAACCAAATCATTTAATTCCCGATAAAATTCTCTATTGTAATAGTATTCGATGATTACGTATATAGCTACAATAAAAAAGATAACCACATTGGTATATACGATATTACTTACAGTGTTTCTGGAATCTGTGCTCACAATCATCATCAAAGAAACAAAGAACATAATGATCACGTTTAATATAAAGAAATTCCGTTTATCTTTTAGATATTGAAAGAAACTCATTGGATAATATAACCTTGTCCTTTCTTAGTCATAATGAAGTGTTCTTTTCCAAGTTCAGCAAGCTTTTTACGCAGACGAGCAATATTAACCGTCAATGTATTTTCGTCTACGAAATTTTCATTCTTCCAAAGGCTACGCATCATTTTCGTACGACTGACGATGGTTCCTTTATTTTTCATCAGGATTTTCAAAATAAGAAATTCTGTTTTCGTGAGTTCCGACTTTCGATCTCCATGTAAGGCCTCTCCGTTCTCAAGGTTTAATATAATTCCATCATGTTCGATTGTCTTAGACTGTGTTTCCATGTAGGAATACGTTCTGCGGAGGAGTGCATTAATTTTTGCAATCAATACATCCATATGGAAAGGTTTTTGAATATAATCATCTCCTCCCATGTTTATCGACATCACTATATCCATTGGTGTATCACGGGAAGAGAGAAAGATCATAGGGACCTTTGAAATTTCTCTGATTTTATTACACCAGTAAAATCCGTCAAACGATGGCAAATTGATATCCATGATGACTAGGTGAGGATCATGATTAAGAAATACCTGCATGATTTGGTCAAAGTCTTCGATCTTAACGGTTTCAAAACCCCACTTTTCTAATGTTTCCCCTACCATATCACGAATGGTCAAATCATCTTCCACAATCATGATTTTCATTCCTCTTCCCTCCAAACAATCATCCTTCTTTAACATCATATTAATTGAATATCGACCAACATACAAAGAAAATATCGTGTTTAAAGATATTTTTTATCAATGTGACGAAAATGTAAGGTTACGAGATCAAGCTGTAAGTTTATATAAAGGGCACCTATTGTAAAATAAAAACGTAAAACAAAACAACTCTGAATGGAGGATTTAAATATGAAAACTATTGTCGAAGCAAAACAAATAAAAAAAGTCTATGGTGCAAAGGGAAATGTATTTTCAGCTTTGGAGGATATAGACTTAACCGTCATGGAAGGTGAATTCGTCGGTATTATGGGTCCCTCGGGTGCTGGTAAATCAACTTTACTAAATATATTGGCAACAATTGACGAGCCGACTGCTGGTGACATCGTGGTTGACGGAATCAATTTGACAAAGATGAATGAAGAGCAATTATCTGCCTTTCGCCGTGACAAACTTGGTTTCCTTTTCCAAGACTATAATTTATTAGATACTCTAACTGTGAAAGAAAATATTATCTTGCCGTTAGCCTTGGCAAAATTGAACGTTAAGGAATTGGAACGAAGAGCAGATGAAGTGGCAGATAAGTTTGGCATTCGCGACATTTTAAATAAGTACCCGTATCAAATTTCTGGGGGACAAAAGCAACGCACGGCAGCATCACGCGCGATTATTTCAAAGCCAAACCTAATATTGGCAGATGAACCAACAGGTGCGTTGGATTCGAAATCAGCAACAGACTTATTAGAAAGTTTAGAGGATCTTAATGAACAAGACAAGGCAACAATTTTAATGGTTACCCATGATGCTTATGCGGCAAGTTATTGTAATCGCGTCCTATTTATTAAAGACGGTAAAATCTTCACAGAACTTGTGAAAGGGAAAAGATCCCGCAAAGAATTTTTCAACAAGGTGTTGGATGTTCTATCCGCACTGGGGGGTGGAGCAAATGACGTTATTTAGTTTAGCAAGGAAAAATATTAAAGGTAACTTCAATAATTATTTTGTCTATTTTGTTACGCTCGTCTTCAGCATGGTTATTTATTATACGTTCACTTCCTTGCAATATAGCGAAAAAATTCAGGAAAGCATTGAATTGTCGGATACAATGAGTTTCATGTTTGGGGTATCATCAATTATCTTAATTTTATTCGTAGCAATCTTTATTTTGTACTCCAATTCATTCTTCACAAGAAAAAGGAAGAAAGAAGTCGGATTGTACGCCATACTTGGTTTACGCAAGAAAACCATTGCAAAAATGTTATTTTATGAAAATTTGATTATGGGAATCATTGCAATAGTTATTGGAATTATTCTTGGAACCTTACTTTCCAAATTATTTGCAATGATTTTAATAAAACTTATGGGTTCAATTGCCGAGGTGGACTTCGGTATTTCCATTCTAGCGATTACCCAAACAGTCATAGTCTTTATGGTCATTATTTTATTCACTTCCGTTCAAGGTTACCGTTTGATTTATCGTTTTACATTAATCGAATTATTCTATGATGAGAAAAAAGGAGAACAAATTCCAAAGGTTTCACTTATATCGGCTATTATCGGAGTTATATTGCTTGTCGTTAGTTACTGGCTGATATTAAAACCATTTCCTGACGAATTTACTACGGAATATTTAATGAAAAATTATGGTATTGCTTTTGTTGCTCTCGTCATTGGCACCCATTTATTTTTTCGATCTGTAACGGTCTATTTATTAAGATTATCACAAAAAAATAAGTCGCGTTATTACAGAGGAACTAGAATAATTGAAATATCTCGCTTACTGTTTCGTATTAGAGGGAATGCACGTACCTTTACAGTCATTGCATTGTTGAGTTCTGCAACGATCTGTTTCTTAGGTGCAACTTACAGTGGGTATTACAGCAACGAAAAAAGAGCTGAGGAAGTTGTTCCGTTCAGCTATTCGCATTTGTCAAAAGGTCCAGAATTTGATTCGCAGGTGGAGAGCATAATAAAAGCAGATCATCGACATCCAATAAAAGCCCAACTAGACATACCCGTCATTCAGGTAAAAGGAATACTCTCATTTCAACTGGATTATGACATAAATCCTGTGCAATTAATCTCAGAAAGTACATTTAATAAAGCAGCGAATGCTTTAAATAAGGATGAAACAGTCTTACTATCAAGAAATCAAGCAGCAGTAATCCAGCCAAGGTTTACTGAATATACGAAGTCGGTTTTTAAAGGAGAAAATATAACGATTCAATTGCCTCAAGGAAGCAGCGAACTGCCATTTGTTCATATGGTTGAAAGTAATGTGCTACCTTTCGATTATCCCGATTTCTTTCTCGTAGTCAGTAACGAAATGTTTGCTGAGATAGCCAAAAAAGAGGCTCCATTAACTTATAAAGTGTATGAAGTGGAAAATGAAGTAACGGCACAAGCCACATCAAAGAAAGTAAATAAACTGGTTGGAAACGATTTTCAAGTTTCTTCATCATTTTATACGGAGTATAAGCAAGGTAAAGAAGGAAACGCAATTACTCTCTTTATTTTTGGATTTTTGGGGCTTGTATTTTTAGCGGCAAGTGGAAGTATCATTTATTTCAAACAGTTAACAGAAGCGAATGAGGCGAAAGGACACTATGAAATCCTTAGAAAAATCGGTGTCAATAAAAAGGATATACGTAAATCAATCAAAAGGCAGTCATTATTTGTGTTTGGATTGCCACTAACCGTAGGAATATTGCACAGTTGTGTGGCATTGTACTTTACTAGCAACTTTATTTCTAATCTCATTGGAATCAATCTTATCTTCCCTATTCTAATGGCTATAGTCTTCTTTGTTATCATCTATGCAGTCTATTACGTATTAACTGTTAATACGTACAATCGCATTGTAAACAAATAAGAGCGAAACATCTCTCGAATGTTCGGTTCGGGAGGTGTTTTTTTCATGTATTCCTTTGTTAAAAAAATCCTCATTACTCTGGAATCTAGACCGATTATATTATTGAAGATCAAATTGAACATCCTTAAATCTTCTAACAACAAAAAATCGAATGATTGGAAATATGATAACTCCTATACAAAATGTATCGCCAATAGAAACACAATTCAGTCTGTAATATCAGAAATGATGCCATATTCTTTCTTGGTAATCAATTTACGGGTTAGCAGTTGTTTTAACATAGCAATTTGCATACTATATAGAATCAAATTCTGTTTCAAAAAACACGTCCCCTTATAATTAATCAATTAAAATCAGACGGCTGTTGGTACAGCTCCACGGGAATTTCACCCCTGCAAGTATTCCTTCCAGCTCTACTCATAGCTTGCGACGCTTCAAACGCTCGAACCATGACGGTAGGGGAGTATCATTATCCTAGCTGATGGGTTATCGCCAGCAATCCACCACGATTGCATTAGATTCATAGATTATCGCTCGTTTCTAACGAAAGTCATGGCGTATGAATCAAGTGGCTCGTCATCAGTAGAATGTATCTGATTTTGTGTTTATACTGCACAGCGTTATCTTCCGTGCTTTCTTTGTCAAAGAACAAATATATGATTAATGAAAGGGAAAACCTAACCATTCTGTATTCAAATTTTGAAAGCTAAAACAGATTGCATAAGCTTCGCTCGTAAGCGTTCACGTGTATCTTCATCGATGCCCCAATAAGTGTTTCCTTGTTCATTACGGAGCTTACGCATGGATAGGCTTGTCATATAGCTTCCATAATGTAGAACAACTACTTTCATTGCTTCTGGCTCACCCTTATTTGCAGCTAAAATAATTGGGTACGGCAATAAACCACGCTCGTTGTTTCCAACATTAGAATTAATCACTCCATTCATCTGCATGTTCCTCCAAAAATCGTCTTAACCTTTTGAAAGAGCTTGTCCTCCTATACTGAACGGTACTACGTGGAATATCGAGTAGTTCAGCTATTTCTACATCTGATTTGTCAAAAAAGTAGTATAAAAGGACAGTCTTACGCTTTTCTTTTGGCAAAGTACGCAACGCTTCAGCGAGTAATTTCGGAGTTATTTTCTTTCCAGCCACTTGAAAACTTTGTCCTTCTTCTCCTTCATATTGCTTATCTAAGGTATAGAGTTGATTTTCTTCTTGTGGTGTGAGATCAGAAAATGTCATCTCCTTTGCTTGTCGTTGTTGTCTTTCGTTGAAAATATTAATTGCTTCATTCTTCAATACACGTTTACAAAAAGCATTAAATGCACAGCGAACTTGCCACTCGGTACGATCTGGTTCTATCATGCATTTCCTCTCCCTTCGCAACTGCAAAGGTGGGTGATGATTTCCCCTTTCATAACCTTCAACAAGATTTTTTATGAAATGCCAAAAATAAAAGCAATATTTTTAAAAAAATATTCATTAAATACAAAAAAGCCCAACTGAACATAAGCCAGGTGGGAGTAAAAATTTATACATATTATTAAATGGAAAATTCTATTTAAAAAAGTTGAAAGCCTTAGTTCAAGAAGAAAACAAATTACGACAAAACAAAAAGTAAAAGTAGTATATGAGCTAAGGCACGATTATCCTGTGAAGGCATTACTCAAAATTGCCGGTATTCCACGTAACACTTATTATTATAAAATTAATACTTTTAAGCACTCAGATAAAAATCCAAAGTAGAAAAGGCTCATTAGTTCTATTTTTGAGAAGCATAAGGGCAGATATGGTTATCGTCGTATCCTCTTTTCTTCTTTAATATTCACCATCCTAAAGAATCTTTGACACAAAGGGAATCTGCTTAATTATATAACTTAACAAGAAGCAAAGTGGTATCGTGATCAGAATCATAGCTAGAAACATGAAGGATGGTGGAAAGTGGATGACCTTCAATCCAGCAATAACAATAGCGATAATCGGTATATGAATGATGTAAATCACGAAAGAATGGGCTGACAAGAAGCTCCAACCTTTTCCTTGATGAAAAACTCTTTTGCGAAAGAATATGATTAATCCGAGAATGATGCCAACACAAAATAGAGCTTCCCAAAGAGAATAAACCAAAGATGTCCAGTTCCAGCCGCCAGAAAACTGTAATCCGTCTAATCCAAATATCAAGACTAAGGGAAGGAGAAGAATCGATGCTCCAATTGCAATTCCAAAACCCGCCCTACCCATAGAATCAGGAATATTTCGAAACCAATTGCGTTGGTAAGCGATGATGCCCAAAATGAATAGCCCGACATATTGTGGGAGATCATAGCCGCTTGCTGTAAAAAGTCCAACGAATGATTGAACCCTGGGAGATCCACCGGGTAAATCAAGAGCAGGGACCCACAGTCTTATGATGAAGTATCCTACCGCTAATATCATGACAAAGACTGTAAACATCATGTAGGTGGGTGGCGTACTCTGACGAACTACTGATAGCTTATTTTTACTCATAAACTTCGCCCAGACTGCGTATAAACAAACGAATACGAAAAGTAACTCGACGTACCACATCGGGCCATAGGTTAAATGTGAAAAATAGGTTTGCCATGTAAATGGCTCCTGGTTAAGCATATAGACTTCAATTGATTGAACTTGGCTAAGAATGAGAACGTAGAAGATAAACGGGACTAGGAACCGGATGAATCTATCTTTGATAAATCGGGTCGCTCCATTACGTTCAAAAGATGAAGGAACAAAATATCCGGAAATAAGAAAAAACGTCCCCATGAAAAAAGTCTGATTAAAAGCAAGGAATAGAAGGCCCATAACAACCCCAATAGACCCTTGTGATAATACCTCGTTATAGATGGAAAAATACACTAAATGATGTAGCACTACTAACATTGTAAGAGCTGCCCTTAGGTTATCAATAAAGTATAACCGACCTTCCTTTTGGAGAGACGAGCTCCCTATATGTCTTGAATTCATAATAATTCTTATGTTCCCCCTATTAATATTTAAAAATATATCTCAACGGAGCATCCGCCAAGCTGGACGGCTATGTATAAGCCGTCCTATTTGCTCTATATTTTAATTTTCACTTTTAGTTGATCCGCCTATTTTCCAAGAGGCTAAACCTATGATCCCGCCAACTACAATAAATATAATGTCCATAACAATTTCAAATCCCTGAAACGCATCAATATAATTTACCAAAAACCAACTTTTTCCCCCATTAGTCAAATGATTGATTAATCCGCCTACTCCCTGTATAACGAAAAGTAGACCAAGTCCACTGATAATTTCTTTCATGATGAACACCTCATTAATAATTTTTTAATTTAATATGCCTCTAAGACCGATGTTGAAAAAAACCGCACCTACTACTCCTATCGCTACCAAGAGTGAGGAAATCGGTGCTTCATTTAATTTTGATCTAATTTTATTTAGAAATTGTTGCAGTCTCTCTTTAAACATAATATTAACCCCTAACAAAAGAAGAGAAGGAAGCACCATTACAAGATTGTAGCCAATTATAATAAAGATAGAAGAGGAAGGCTCAATTGTTAGGTGATTCATTAACAAAATTGAATAAAAGTAAGGCAACGCAGTTACAAATTCAATTAGAAAAACAATGATACCTAATATGATCATCCCTTTCATCGTTGTTTTTTGGGGTATAAATGAAATTAAACGTTTTTTTGTAGTATCATTTGGTTTACTGAAGCTAATTAGAACAATAGCTGCTCCAAAAAGGATATAAAACCAATTGATAAAGTCAAATTCAGATAATTTTCCAATTCCTTTCAATAGTGAATCTCCACCAAAGTATAGTAATAAGCCCATGATGAAGTAGCCAAACTGCGTAATAAACAAAAAAACAAGCAAGCGAGAAGATAATTGATTAGGCTGTGTCAATAATAAATAGGCTGTTACAGCAAGTACACCAGGACTTAATATATCAACTAATGCGCAAATAGAAATAATTAGCAAAGCTATTGATGTGTCTATTGATGAAGAAGGCATTAATGCTTCAATACTTTCGATCAAATATAGAGTCCCTCCTTTTTATATGTTATAATTTAAATAACACAGTGTGTTGAAAACATAATAACACACTGTGCTAAAAAAGGGAAGTGATTTTTTATGCCGAGGATTGTTAATCATGAAAAAAAGAGGAAGTCAATTGCTGAGGCCGCTTGGAGTATTATTAAGGAAGAGGGAATCGAAAAGGCATCTATAAGAAGAGTTGCTATTGAAGCAGGCATGTCTGCTGGAGCGTTAAGACATTATTTTTCAACTAAGGATGAAATGTTATTATTTATCATGGATTATTACCTGGAAGAAGGGAAAAAACGTTCTCAAAGTAAAAGTTGGTCAGACAATCCATTGCAGGCAGTCGCAGAAGTTTTATTGGAGCTTGTACCAATTGATGAAGAAAAGAAAATCGAAACGAGCGTTTGGTGGATCCTTGCACTTCAGTCACTTACAAGTAATACATTAAAAGAAAAAAAAGATGAAATGACTAACGGTATGTATGAATTAGCAAATTCAATGATTGAGATATTAGTCCTACAAGGGATTTTATCTGATTCAACTAATGTAAAATTAGAAAAAAGTAGGCTAGCGGCATTAATTGATGGATTGTCCATTCATGCTCTGTTAAGACCTGATGTCTACTCTCCAGAAAAGGTGAAGGAAGTAATCCGTTATCATTTAGAAACACTCTGCAATGAAAGTCAATTGAGTTAATTGATCATGTATCAATATTATGCAATGAGTTTGTAGATTTTGTTTTTAGAAAAAAGGGTAATCGGAAAATAGTGTGGAATAAATGTATGTTGATTGATGTTTACTAAATTAAAGGGGAGTATTCTTTAATAGGTTAAATAAATACGAATAAGCAACGTAAAAAAATTGGTAACAGAACAAAGCCAAAGAAAGAAGGATTCCCTTGATTGATACAATCATGAAGGATGGCTTTTGTATAGAGTGTGGAGCGAAAGAAGAGGATGGTTTATCTTGTAGGGAGCAACTTGGGTATCTTCTGGCTTGGGAACAGAACAATCCTAAACTTTATGCTCTTCATTTCTGGACAGTTTCAAGATACATGTTACAGCATCCTTCCAACTTTACAAAAGAAGGATATGCTCTAACAAAAAAATTATTCTGTGATGCTTGCGATTACAATTGGGAAACTCCTTATATTTTGAAAAAGAATAGAGAAGTTACTACTAATAAAACATTTAAAATTGTTAATCCTATCCCTGTTGCAGAAAAAGTTAGAGTTCTAACAAAATGGGACATGACGGTAAACGATGTGTATGCTGCGGGTGAAAAGAATGCAATTGAAAAGGGAGCTTCGGTTGAATCGAAATGGAGGGAGATTTAATTGACTTTGATGCACGATAATTTAAAATCTAAAAATGAAGAAAAACTTCAAGAAGTAATGGTTGGAGAGCTAAAACCTCACAATGCACAAATTACACTCCTTGACTATGATCCGAAATGGCCGAAGTTATTTGACCGAGAGGCTAAAAGAATTTATTCCATACTTGGTAAAAAGGTACTTCAGTTGGAGCACGTTGGATCAACTTCAGTGCCAGGTTTATGTGCTAAGCCAATTATTGATATTCTATTGGTTGTGAAGGATTCTACTGACGAAAGTGCTTATGTTCCTGATTTGGAGGAAGCTGGCTACACTTTACGTATTCGAGAACCAGATTGGTTTCAACACCGACTTTTTAAAGGCCCCGATACAGATATTAATTTACACGTATTTAGTAAAGGCTCATCTGAAATCGACCGAATGTTGCGATTTCGTAATTGGCTAAGAATTAACCATTCCGATCGAGATAAGTATGCAAGCGTAAAGTGTAACTTAGCTCACCGTAAATGGAAACACGTCCAAGACTATGCGGATGCAAAAGCTTCAATAGTACAGGAAATTATGGAGAGGGCAAACGCAGTCGATGAGAAGAAGGGGGGAAACTTACAAATTCCTTATGGAAACGCCTTATAACCATTGATAGATTAATGATAAGAAACAATTGGAATACATTCAATCGACCCACCATAACGTTATCCTGAATGTGGTTACCGTCAGAAAGTCTTTAAAGACTACTTATCATTTAAGTTTGAGACTCCTAAATGGCTTGAGGTAGATGAAATACATTGAATATGCCTTGAAGTTATAGTCCGTTTGTGTTATAACGAGATGCACTTCAAAGGGGCATTTTGTTGAACAGTTGCATGAAGTAGGCTTTATTATATTACAGCTTTTCCTTCCATTACAGGCATAGCCGTCATATTTTTAGTAAAAATACAGTTCACGGATAAGCTTGTAACTAATTGTTGAAGTTAAAAATAAATTATTTTAGAATGGCAGTAAATTAGATGAAAAATTCACATTTTGAATCATAGGTTTAAAAAATAGTTACTTTTCAATAAAAATCTGATAGGAAGTGTGAAAATATGTTGGATACTATATGTTTTTTCTGCAAAAATAAATTTACGATTAATCATTCTGATTCACAATATTATAAAATCAAAAAAGGAGAAAAAAAATACTATATATGTAAAAGTTGCAATAATTCATTTCAACAAGAAGCTATTAATAAAACTGGAATAAGTCCGGATCAAATTGATGATTATGATAAGTTTTTCCGGTATAAATAAAACTCTCTTTAATATCGCGTAAATGTCAATTTTCTCATCATTCTTACAAAACTTTCCTGTAGGATATTCTCAATGAGGGGATCGGAACGAAAGCGATTAATCGTGCGATAGCTTAGTTCGTAACCCTGCACTAGCCACATCATGCGAACACTGTGGAGCAAGTGTTGGTGTTATGGGAGCAGTTGCGGATGCTGTCTTAGATGAAGGTAGACAAGTTATTGGAATTATGCCTAGTTTTTTAGAGCAGAGAGAAATATCGCATAAAAGATTACCCAAGCTGATAGTTGTCGAATCTATGCATGAGAGAAAGGCTAAAATGGCAGAGCTTGCAGATGGCTTTGTCGCTTTACCAGGTGGACCAGGAACATTAGAATGCCACTTTAGGAGATATATTGCACACCATTTAAACGCTATTTTGCATTAAGTAAATATAAAAGCCTAATTTCTCAACATTAAAATTGAGAAATTAGGCTCATAGAAGGACATTAAACCCTTTCGATCATGATGCATAATGTCCCAGGTTTTTCTAAACTTCATATTCCTCTTTGCTCTGGTTAAATAAACAAATAATAATTTACTCTAGAAGTTTTAGGTGACTGATTATTCACAAAGTAGCCTGTTTGTTGAACTAAGATCAATAATTAGGACTGTGAGTTTATGATACCATCCAAACACAGAAATGTTGAATGGTTGTTTTAAGATTCCCTTTTTTTCGTGGACATTACCGTTTTTCTCATCTAACTCGATAAGATGAGACTTGGTCGTTCCAAGAAGTAGTACCAGACATTCCCCAAGAAGTTAAATTGGTGGTAAAGTATTTGTTTGGATAACCTACAAGAGTTAAATAACGACCACCATAATAACGATTTTGATAGAGCCTGATCCAAGAACCAGGAGCTACAGATACAGCAGATATTCTGTTATCCCATGCAGTACTCAGAGAAGTGACCTGAGTTCCAGGATACGCAATTAATGATCTTCCATATCCATGACCCGAAGTATGTTCATATAAATAAGTTGGTCTTGCCATTATACTTATTGACTGACTAGATAATCGCTCTGTAACTTTTTGATGATATGCTTCATATTTTTCTGGAGTTGAGAAGCCATGTACCTTTTCTCCTTGATCAGTTGCTTCAACTACCATTCCAACAATTTTTTTATGTTTACCTGGTGCATATTTTATTCCATCTACTGTGTCAACTTTTAGATCCTGATCTGGATTCGATGTTAAACTAGCTGCATTTGTTCTACCTTCAAAACTAACTAAAGAGAAAACTCCTACTAGGGCTATTAAAGCTAAAGACAGATTACGTATCATTTTTCTTTTCATCAAAGTTCCTCCTCTTAAATTAAAAGTCAATCTATTGTAGTGCAACTTTTTTCAAAACGGTTAAACTTTATTTTAAATCCACAACACGATATTCTTTAACTTTTTCCGCTTGAACCTCACCTTCCTTTTTGTAATAATATGACTTAATTTTCACCTCCTTAATAATTGACTGACTTTTCTGGTAAGATATGATATTTACATAGACCTGCACCTACTTGTCCCATGTTTTTAAAAGTGATTTCAACATATGAATGGCATGTTTCTGCTTTTTAGGGTCCAACGGTTTCTGCCATCGAAGTTGCCCTTCTAATAAAAGCATCATTTGGAAAGCAATGTCTTCACATTGCATAAGAACCTCTTCGATTAGTTGTTCCTTCGATGTAAAGTGGTTTTGTATAACGTCATAGTAGCTACATTTGCTTCCTCAATAATTTTCTTTATTCCAACAGCACGAAAACCGTGATAGTTTCGAGCATTCATAAACACTCCTTATTAATAGGAAATCCTTTAATCTCTTTTAATGTATAAAAAAGAAACAGTGGTACCATTGGCTCTAGTCATGCTGTTTGAGAATAGCCATTACTTTTGTCATTTAATTTCTCACCAACTGATATAAAGACGTGAAGGTGTCATAAGTTATCAATATTCTTTAGGTGGAGACAGCCCCATGGATTCATTGACTGGAACAGGGGTAACATGGCACTCTATTTTATTGAGTATGATAAAAATTTTAAAAACTTCAATGAAGAAAATATAAAAATCATAGATATACTTAATAAAAATACAGAATCAGGTGAATGGAAAACCTTAGATTTTGCTAGTTTTGGCGCAAGTAGTTTAGAATTATTTGTCTATGGTGATAAGATGACATTTCTGATTACCATTCTGGTAAGCTCAAAAAAAGACTGATATGGTCGGAAACGTCCTTAGGATGGGTCAAAGTGATGATGTGATTAGCACCAGGTATACGCACAAAGTTAATATTGGGAACTTCCTTATATAATTGTGCGATTTTAAAGAGATCTCCTGAGTCCTTCTCGCCTATGATAAAAAGTGTCTTCGTTTTAATTTCTCCCAATCTTTCCATCGCTGAATTGGAGGAAACAGTTTCGAATGTTTTCCAATCAAAACTTTTTTGAATATTGTGTATCATCATTTCGCGCAATAAATTGTATGCTTTTCCAAAAGAAACGCTCCAGGAAGGCTCGCTTAATATTATATTAGTCATTTTTTCGACATCTGGTGCAGCTTTAGAAACTCGGCTCTCTAATTCCGCATGTTCGGAAGAAAATTTAAACCCCGACAGGCCTGGAGCGACCAATACCAGTTGAGACACCCTTTTTGGATAGGTCAGAGTAAAATCAGTTGCAATTTGTCCACCTAGTGAATGTCCAACGAGGGCACCTTTCTTAATTTTAAGATGATCCAAGAGTTTTCTAAGATCCTTAACATAATCAATGGGTTCATTCGGAACAGGTGACTTCCCTGCACCCCGGACATCAAGAGTGATTACTTTGAACGACTTTGAAAGATATGGTGTGATGAATTCCCAGTCACGTGAATCCATAGCTCCACTATGAAGTAGTATAACTGGCTTTCCTCTTCCTTTAATTTCGTAATGAAGATCCATCTATTTCAATCTCCTTTCCCTGAAAAAAGTAGGCATTGTCCATGACTATCTTCGTTTCATTTCTAAGATTCCTTTTCTTATCTCCCAAACTGTTCACAAAACCATTTAATAAACTTGTTCGGTTAAAATGGAAGTTTAATGTACCATTACAAATGATTTAATTGCTCAAGAAGGTCCTATTTCACCACTTTTATAATACCCATCCTCTTTAATGTTCCAATAAGTGATTTCAAGAATTTAAACATCCCCCCTTATTTATTTAACACACTGTGATGAAATGATAATAACACAGTGTGTTAAATAAAAGCAAGAGGTGATTTGAGTGCCGAAAATAGTTGATCATGATCACAAAAGAAAAATGACCGCTGAAACAGCTTGGAAAATTATTGAAACGGAAGGCATTGAAAAAGCATCTATCCGAAGAATTGCATCTGAAGCTGGAATGTCTACCGGAGCAATTGATCAAACCTTTATTCTAAAGCTACAGTAAATAAACTAAATCATTTTTACTCGACAATCATCCAATTTGTATCTTTTTCTAACGTGAGTATATATTGTGAAAAATGTGCTGCTTTTGTTGCTTCGTCAATATATTTAACAGTAACCCGTACTTTTATTTGATTATCTATTGTCTGGAAGACTGGATTGACTAGCTCTGAAAATAGATAATCCTTACCAATCGGTGGTAAAGCATTATTTTTCACATAATAATCAAGTTCCTGTTCTGTTGCAGTCGGATAAAATGTAAAGAACGTCTCCAAAAACTCTGTCACTTCCTGCACTATATCAGAGTCAACTGTACCATTACTTTCAGGTTGTTGTGGCTCATAGTCTGATTTATTCGGCATGCTCCATAAGGTAGGGTTTTGTATAATTACCAAGTTTCCTACATTATCTTGATGTAATAAGATTCGATAGGTGGATCGGACCATTTCGCTATTTTTATCTTCCATAATTTTTTGATCTACCGAATAAACAACCGCATAGGTATTATCATTTTCTGGTGTCACCGACCAGATATCAATACCACTCACGCTGGAACTAGTAGGAATATCGTCTCTTACGGTATCGGTATTTAAAGCTTGTAAATCCTCTGTCAAATAGTTATTGATCTTTTCTGCTCGTTGTTCAATAGAATCTTTTTTGTTTTGCCATGTGTAATAGTCTTTCACAAAGTTTTTCGTAAAGCTCTCTATTGCATTTGTATCTATCATTTGAGTTTCAATGATTTCTCTTTCATGAACCGTATGTTGATCAATTGCTGTAAAGTTTTTATAAATGCCAAAGGCAAGACTTCCAATTAAGAGTATCCATAAAAAAGTGACTGTTTTATTACGTGTACCAACAGTCCGTACTTTCATTTTCTTAGGTTTTGTATTCAGCGTTTGTTTTTCTGTTTTCTTAAAAAAGTTTTTCATCTATTCCAACCCTCTCTATTGTTTTATCCGCCCAGCTCCAATTAAGTGCTTTTGCCAATAAGAAGATGTCAAATCCGCATAACCAATTGGATCGCCGGCATTATACATTTGGTTATTTCCAACGTAGATTCCTACATGGGTGACATACGTTCCTGCATTATACGTGGAATGAAAAAACACTAAATCACCTGGCTTTGCTTCTGATAAAGGTATATGCTCGGTTGCATCATATTGCTGCTGTGCTGTACGTGGTAAATTGATACCAGCTTTCCGATAACTCCATTGTGTCAGCCCACTACAATCAAAAGAGGTATTTGGATTCGAGCCGCCAAAAACATACGGGAAACCCTCATACTTTAATGCTTCATTCATAACCAACTGAACCATTTCACTATCAAATTGAGGTGACATAAAATACTGACTCACTAAATCGAGATAAAACATATTGCCATAGCGATAACGCCAACCACCATTTTTCTTTATGGCTATCGGATTCGAGTAAGTGACTTTGCTGCCGCCTGATCGTTCTTTCGCAAAGCTTTCAGCTATTTCAAAAGAGTAAGAGTTTCCACGTTTCGCAACATAATCAATAAAAGCACCGCCATAGTTGTAAGCCTGAATAACTGCATTGCCATCAACACCACTTCGTTCTGCGGAGCGTAATAAATCTGCAAAGTATTTTGTTCCTTGTTGAATCGAAGCTTCGGTATCTAAAGAGTTCGGCGGAAGTCCTAATGATTCACTAGATTGCATCACATCTGAAAGTTTTCCGCCACTCTCTACTTGAATAATAGCGAGCAAGGTATAGACATACTCACTAATGCCATATTCCTTTGCATATTTCTCTACCATTGGCTGATGTTTTAACACATCTTCGGTTACTGATATGCTGCCTATATCGTGAATGGAATCACCACGCTCTGATGAATGTTCTTCATTCGATATAAAAATAGCTACAAATGCTAATAGCCCTAAAAAAGCAAGAAAGCCTAATCCCCCAGCAATTAACATGATTTTTATTCTCATAACCTTCATTGGCGTTTCCTCCTAACCGCATGGATTGGACGCTTCGTGATTTGTTTCTGGTTTGTACGTTTCAACGGTTTAGAAGGTCGCTTGATAGTTGTCCGACTATTTTTTGCTTGAGAATGTTCTTCATTGTAGGGTCGCTTTTCCTTTTTAACCGATTGTTTGGGATGATCAGTAAGATGTTCTTTTCTGTCTGGACTTGATAACTGTCGTTGTAATTGGTATTGCTTCGTATGCTCGTTTTTTGTGACAGGTCTTGTCTTTTGTTTTTGTTGAACAGTTGGGTTCTTTAATTGTTCTTGATTTAAAGGCTTATGGACGCCATGTGTGACAGGGCGTTCACGACTGGAAATATCCCGAGAAGGGGTACGTTTTTTATCCAATACTTGTCGTCTATCTGCAATGGTTTGACGATGTTTTGCTTGACGGTCTGCATGTGTTTTTTGTCTCTTTTCCTTTGCGTGCTTCATGCCTTCTTTAAAATCACGGGCAGGCTTTGTAAGCTGTTCTTTTCCTTGCATCACCGCATATTGAGCAGTAGTAGGTAAATCATGCAGTTGTTCTTTGCGGTGATCTATATTCGCACGGAACTGATTTTTCGCACCAAACACTTTTCCTGTGACTTGACCTACTTTCTGGCTCAAAGTTGTTTGCTTTGTATTGCCATTTGAGCGTTCTTTATTGTTCTTTGCAGTTGATGTCAGCCGCTGTAATGGTCGAATAGGGGAGAAGGAACCTTTTGTTTGCTTTGATTTTCCAACCATTGCCCCGACTGTTGCTCCAGCCGTCGCTCCTGCAAGCGTACGTCCGATGGTTCGCTGTAACCTGCGACTGCCACGATTGAACATGCGGTAAGGACGACGCATCACTTGACGACCGACTTGTTGTGAATCACTACTTTGCAGTTTAAACATACTCATAATGTCACCGAGTTTCATATAAATGCCCGCAAACGTCACAATCTGCAAGAAGGCAATCAAGAAAAACGGATAGCTTGACGTTAAGCTGTAAAGCATGGAGGAAATGCTAAAGGCAATTGTAATAATGAGCGTAATTCCAGCCCGAAGCATAATCACATTAAACAGTTTCATAATTGCCTGTTTTCCCATGCCTTCAAAGCTAGGTATCATGGATAACAAGAAACTAATGGGTAAAAACATGGCATAGATAATAAACAGAATTTGCGAGAAAATCATAACGCCCGATAAAAGGAACACGAAAATGGAGATACCGATATTAAACAGAAATAAAAAGAAGACCATTCCTAAGCGAGTGGTCGTTTTCGTAATCGTTAAATTTTTATTGTCATGATCTTCAATTTCTGCTTTAACAGCATCTTCACGATCTTTTCCGTTATTCGTATCAGGATTGATCGAAACTAAGCTTTCAACACGTTCTTCGCCAATCGCTTCTTTATCCGAATCATCAAATTGTAATAACATCCATGGCTGTTCTACTTGAATAGAAAAAAGGTTATTTCGTATCATATCCACACTATCTTTTCCCTGACTAGTAGAGCTAGGCATCAAGATTTTTGTTCCTAAATCTAAACTTGCTTGACTAATATCTGCTGAAAAGTCATTAATTTTAGCGATATACGTTGGGGCATAGGCAATAAAAGAAGCGGACAAAATAAACACAACTAAAAAATTTAAAATCGCTCGAATGGCTTTTGTCGTTTCCCGTTTCATTAAACCTGTATATGCCACATAAATCCCAATCACTAAAATAAAGAGAAGCAAGAAACCTACATAAAATCCCGAACTACTGAAACCACTAGCGGTAATTCCAGCCAATGTTTGCATATTTTTCCCGATAGCGTCTGCCGTTTGTGAAATGAAATCGAGCGAGTAGGCTTGTTGAATTAAATAACCTGTCGCATTAGACAAATACAGACTAATAATCCATATGAAATTCGTAATCGTGTAGAGCGCATACATCACTTGCTTTCCAATGCCATCATCCCAATTCCACGGCAACCAATCCCAACCCGAATCCACATAGAAATCTAATTGATAATGGTCCAATGGGTACAAGGAATAGAGATTATCTTCTGACACCGTATCATCAACTAGTCCAGCAGCTTGTGCGAATGTACCAAGTAAAAAAAGCAATAAAAAAACAGTAGCACTAATCAGCACTACCGTTATCACTATCTTTTTTAGTTTTTGTTTGTGCACATTGTCACCGCCTTTCTTTTTCCTTGATAGGTGGTCGAGTATCAAAAGCATGAAATAAATCTTCAAAGACAGGGTGGACTTGAATAATTCCCACACGCCCATATAAGTCTTGAATTAAGCATTGACCATTTTCGAGTTCTCGAAGTCTCCTTTGATTTTCTTCATCTTCTTTATCCACTCCAAAGAATTCAAGTGTCTTTTTAATCTCATTTATATCTCTAGAGCGAAAAGCAAACTTCACACCGATGTTATTTTTTAATTTTTCATCCGTTAAATCCGCTGCATTCTGAGTAACAAAGTAGACTCCAGCATGCATGGCCCGACCTGCACGTACTAACTTATTAGATAGTGTTTTTCCTTGTGCGACTTGTAGGAAGGACCAAGCTTCGTCTAAGTCCACGATTTTAAATACACTGCGGTCAGAATGAATGAAGTCTAATGCAAAGGTAGAAATGACAATCAACATGGCAACACTAAGCAGTTCCATCGTTGTATATTCTTCAAAACTTGTTTCTGCATCTGGTAATACTAAATCGGCCACTTGAATAATGTTTAACTGTTTTTCTAAACTAATCGAGCTTTTCACTGTTCCATCGGAAAAGAGGAGGTGAGCGAAGTCATAATCGGTAAAACTTTCGATATGGTCAGCAATCGGACCAGCTAATGGATTGGGATCACTCCTTAATTCATGAATCACAAGAAGGAGTCCACGTTCTTCCTGTTGACCAACTGCTCGGATCGCTTTTCGTAATACAGGGAATTTATCTCCATCCCGACTAGAAATACCAGTAAGAAAAGTGAGAATATCAATCGCAAGGCTTTCCGAATCCTTTTTCTTTTTCATAATGACAAAAGGATCAAGTAATCCTTTGTTGGAATTATCACTTGTTAAATTAACAATATTTATTTCATGAGCAATTTCAGGCAACGTTTCTTTCCAGTTTCCTCGTTCCGCTTTTGGATCAACAATCAGGGCTTGTCCGCCAAACAGAACGGCATAATAGACAAGTAGATTGTTACTAAAAGATTTTCCGCCACCTAGTGAGCCTAAGAAAGCAGAAGCTAACGCATTGGTAACCGACCCTTTCACACCTTGACTGGCTAGGCTTGGGTTGAGATACACATTTCTGCCTGTATCTAAGTTATAGCCAAAATAAATACCTTCTGTTTCTCCTAACATTTGCGTTGCTCCAAATCCAAGCCCTGCAAGAAAATCAGACGTGACATATTGAATATAATCATTCATATAGCGTTTACTAGAAGGGATAAACTCACTGTGCAAACCAATCATGTCTCCAAACGGCCGAACAAGTTTTACATTCAAATCATCATAAAAATCTTTGACCTCATTACAACGCTGTTTGAGTTTGTCTAAACTAGGGGCAGATACCCGAATAACATAGCTTAACTTGTACATGGACTCTTTACTTTGGTCAAGTACATCTTCTAGTTCGTTGACCTGTTCCAATGCGTCGATAACATTACTGCCTGTTTCGTTATAGGATTCCCAAGCATGGTTATCTAAATCCTTTAATTCTTTTTTCTTGTTTCGTACCGTAGACAACGCCTTTTTATTCGTCACAATTTCCACATTCATGGACGTATCGATCGGGAAAGTGAATTGTTGTTGTTGATAATAAAAGATTTCATCCGATGGAAATTCCAAATCATCAACAATCGAATTAATCGTAAAATAAGCGACATACGTTGTTTGTTCTTCCTGTTCAATTTTTAAATATCGTTGGTTTTCCTCAATCAAGCAACGAGTCGGTTTAATCAGGTCATACCGTTTCACTAAAGCTTCATTCTTTAACCTTTTTAGTGGAAGTACATAATCATATTCCTCATAGGCAATATCTGATTGACCATGAAGGTGTTCCATCAGATAGCCAAAGTCATTTTTATCTAAAGGACGTACTTTAAAACGTCTCATTATTTTATTTTGTAATAAAGATTCCATTTTAGAGAAACGTCTCATTTCATCATGGGGCATGGAAACAAAATCACCCATTAAATGATGGTTTACATCACGGACAAATGAAGAAAGTGAGTTTTTAATGTTTTTCCCCATTGATTTTATGCTGACTTCTTCTTCATTCAGCAACAACTTAAACCCGATAAAGAAACGATAGTCTACTTGATGTTCCCCAATCATAGAAACTAGGGCTTCTGTTTGGTCGTCAATCCGTTCATAGGCAACATCTTGTAATCTCCCCGACACTAACTCTTTACTTCGTTCTTGTACCGAGCGAATACTGCTTGCGGTACTAATCTGTAAAGCATGAATTTTCCCGTCTTGATTTTGGGCAATCAATTGACGGAAATGATCATGTACTTGCATTTTTTCCTCTGGTGAAAGGAACGAATAGTTATATGGCAACAGTTCATAATACGCAAAACATTCGCCATCATGGTTGAAAACGAGATTATTTTCCATATATTTAATCGGATAACGCATGGACTTCACTCCTAACGGCAGTAATGGATTCATTCACTTTCATTTGTTGAAGTTTAACTGTCTTTCCTGCATACGTAACTTTAGGTCGAAACCAATAAGTCAATGCGGACTTGAGAAAACGATACGGTTTTTTGCCATCAAATGTTTTCTGACTCATAAACCATGTCAAACCAACTGGAATGCCGACATATTTTAGTAACGCTCCATCGATCAAAGAGAGTGGGGGAAGATTCCCAAGTAACATCACCATCAAAAATGAAAGAACAAACCATGACATTTGATTAAAGGTCAATGGAAAGGGAAGACGAAAGTCATTAATGGCATAGATCACTTTTTCTACAGACCAAATTCGGGTATAGCTTTTCAGTTTTTTCAAATATAATCATCCTTTCATACATAGAAAAAGCAGCCTGTACGATAACAAGCTGCTTGTCCATTACTGCGTATATTCAAATACACCATTTGACGTAATTAGAAAACTACCCTCAATTTCTAAATCACGTCCAAAAGCTTCATAATCAAAATAGTTTTGTAAATTAGAGGGGACTTCCCCTAACATTCCCGTTTCTTCGACCAATACCCTTGCGACATCTGCCATATTCTCACAATCAGGATAATACATAATATCATCTTGGTGTTCCAGTAACTCTTCTATATTGTTAAACCAATAGCTTTGAACTTCGGAAAGAGAATCATAAAGTGGTGTACCTTCAATTTCTGCCACCATGGCACATAATCGGTTTACTTCTGAAATAGGTGTATATTCACCAATTTCAAAAGGGAGTTCGTAATCAAAGATGGCATATTCTTCATACTCTCCATTCAAACCGATGCGTTCTTTTACTTCCTCAAAATCAATAGGTGGTGAAAACCATGCACCATTAACTTCTCCTTCGTTATATTTACCGAGATTCGTTATAAAAACTTGCATTTCCATAGAAATTCACATCCCTTTGCAAAAAGTTAATAAAGTGATTAAAAATAATGAAATTCTCTAAAGGAAAGCTTTTTGATTGCAGGATTATCCTCATCCTTTATTACTTCAAATACGGTTGTAGATAAATCTGCCGGGTCATTTTCTAGTTTAATAACTATCAGCTCCGAGTCATTCACATTCCTATCATTTGCTTCTTCCATTGCCTTGTCGCATATTTCATCTCCTGTTTGAATAGCCATACCAACTTCCAATAATGCTTTATCTAACTCATCTCTATTTTCAACAGTTACAATCGTATGCAATGAACACACCTCCAAGTAAAGAAATGAAATTCGGAAAAGATAAGCACAAGAAAAAGAGCACCTACGTTTAATTGACTGGTGCATAAAAATAAGCTTGTTACTCCCTTCCGCACTACCGTTTGGATCAACATTTGTTTGTAGAACATAAGAAGACCACTTATCTTCCACAAACAAACGTTACAATTAAGCCCCTATGATTCGATTAAATAGGTTTAATAACACATCTTTCACTCCAGCCGCATTAAAGACTAATCCCACCGCAACTAAAGCAATAACTAGAAAGCCGATTAGTTTAGAAAACTCTCGTTTAAATCCTAAATAAATTCCAATTACAACAATTGCCATTAACACTAAAGATTGTGCATTACTTAAAAACCAGTTATAGAGATTTTGGCCGAAATTCATCTTCCATTTCCCCTTTCATCCTTTAATACTTTGTTACTTGACGCATACATTCAATAAACCATAGAAACACACCACCAATGACGGTAAACAACATCCATTTCAATAGATTCATCAAATCTCCTCCACCTATTGTTTAATGACTTCTTCTGTCGCAAGTGCCTGTTGCATCAATAATTTTTGATGACGCTTTGTTAATGTTGCTTGATCTAACATATCTTTGATGACAGTCGTTTGATTGATTTCATCTAGCTTAGTTGCTAGTTTCCAAGTAGGGGCGACTTGTCGAGCCAGCCATCTTAACGTCTTATCAAACGTATAAGGTTCAGGCTTTGTTGTTAAATAGATTTTTCTATTAATACCTAAATCCAAAAAACGCTGCCATTCTTTATTGATTTTCCAACTGCTGCGACGTTTTTCTTCGTCTTTATCGACAAAACGAATATACCGATTAATGATAGAGAAAGCAGTTCGTCCAGCATCTTCATATGTCATTAAATCGACGATTGCGTGGTAAGCACGATCATTTTTTAAGCGAATTTCAAAACGATTCTTGATGTCTGTATCTTCAAGTGATGTACCATGTTTCACGTATTGTTCGTAATCTTTCTCATACGTACAAAAATACACATCACTTTTTAAGGAACCAATATACAGCGTATTTCCCATATCTCGCTTTTCTTCTCCATGAACGAGTTCGCCAGAACGATAGCTTTTAAAACTACGAAAAACAGAGATACATTCTTCATTTCGGCATTTATTTGTCAGAAACGGAATATCCAATATGCCTGTCTTATCATTTATCGCAAGGTCCATTCGTTTAAATACACCACCAACACGAAACACATCCATAAAAAAATCAAACCATGTTCGCTGTTGGGCTAGTAGAAAGTTTTCAAATTGACGGCAGCCTTTTCCTTTGAGTTCAAGTAAACACCCTTTATCCTCATCAGGGGAAACCATAACGACAATATCACCAAAAACGTATTGTTCCATATAGGAATAAAACGCAAAATCCTCATGTAACATATACTCCATTTTGAGTTTCAAAATATCTTCAATGACAGGCTTTGGATTGGTCGTTAAAAAACGAATTCGCACATAATCAAACAAGATTTCCAAAGGAGCATCTGGATTAAATTGTTCCAGTACGTCAAATAAAGCAGCTTGCAGGGAACTGGAGGGAGTTACTTTTCCTGTTTCCATTTCACTAATATATTGTCGTGAAATTCCCATATGAACAGCTAGTTTATTTTGTGATACACCGTATTCCAAGCGTTTTTCTTTTAATTGTCGATACCAAGGTACTTGTTTCATGTGCATTCCTCCCAACTAAAAAAGATGTCAACTAGAGATAAAAAGTTGACATCTTTGTATGATGCTTCAAACCGTTGTGCCATCAGGCTTTGTAGGCTTTTGGAATAATTTCCTATTGCTTTTCTACCCCCCTGTTAGAAATGGGGGGCTAAGGCGTGGCTGTCGCCACGCAGGCTTCGCCCAGCACGTCGGCTTTCGCTTCGCACGCCGCCGCACTGGGCAGCCTTTATTGGGCTAGTTTAGCAATTTCTTTTAGAAAATCGTGACCTTTGGGGACAAGGGGTGTATAAAATTCAGAAATGACATTATCCCCTTTATCGACATACCCCCGGCCTTTAATCTGTTTTAAGAAAAATTGTTTTTGTACGTCTCTTCCAAACATCATTCCATACCCGAGCTCACTCATACGACCTAAAGCAACCCGAAAATTAAATTGATCTCGAATGCCGTCCCCAAGGTATTTTGCGTCTGGTCGCTGACAGGCGAGGATAAGAAAGAAGCCAGCTTGTCGTCCTAACATAACAATCTGTTTTAATTTAGTTAATACGGCTGTACTTTCCTTAGAGGCAAGCATTTCCATAAATGCGACGTACTCGTCAAAAATTAAAAAGTGAGGGGATAAACCTAAATAAGCATAGTTTTCTCCAGTCTTATAGTTAGGCATCTTTTTCATTTCTTCACTACGAGTCATCATATCTTCATAAAATTGGTCAATACATGCCATCATATCTTCCTTTTTATAATACACATCAGGCATAACAGTGGCCAAATCTGCTAAATCGGCATTTTTCGGATCTAGGATATACAATTTTGCATCTGTTTTTAATAAAGCTTCAATCAGTGTAAGAATAAAGTACGTCTTTCCACCGCCAGTCCCGCCAGCAATCAACATATGTGGCAACTTATCGTATTCCCAATACATAGCATCCATGAGCTTTAAGCTGCCATTTTGTGCAATGACTTCGTCAATAGAAATACGACTATTAATTGTGTCATAGAGCAAAATATATTCTACAAAAGAATCATGTAACTCTTTTGAAACTAGCTCACAGTACAGACCACTTTCTAGCTTGTTTTCTAAATTAAGTAACTGGTCTTGATACTTTCCTAGTGTGATTTCCACTTGAATATAGAGCAATCCTTTTTCAAGACTATAGTACATTTTAGGAAAGTAACTAATTTTATCTTTTGCTTTTCCATTTGGTATGTCTTCAAAGAAGCTACTTGACTGTACTTGTTTTGTTTCATACCAACCGTTTTCCAAGATCATTTTTGCGAGTTTTTGACGATGAATGACTTGTCTAATATAGTCATATCGATAACGATAATACAGAAAAGCACATACACCTGTCATAACAAAACTGATTATGAATGTCATCAATCCATAAGGACTGATAAAATGCTCTTGAAATAATGATAGTTTCCATTCCGTTGATAATAAAAATGACAGATGAAAAAGTGTAAAAGGGATAAGCCATGCGACAAATAACCGATTGAACAAAAATTGAAAGAGGAGGGTAGCATCACTAGCTCGAATGCGTTTCCCTCGTCTTCTAAAAATCTTCATCATTTTTCCTTACTAGAGTTAGATTTTGGGACGTTACTAGCCGATGTTGTCGCTTTTTCTTTTAAGACTAAGTCTTCTGCTTTAATGTACCAATCAACATCTGCCCCACGAAATGTTGCATTTGCGACTGTATCTGCGACAGGGTTTATAATTTCTACTTCCGCATTATAATCAAATTCCTTTAAGGGAACGGAAGCAGGAATACTTACTTGAATCATGCGCCCTTGTTCACGAGACTTTAAGTCATAGGTGCGTTCCTTAACTTCTGTTGATACCGTTCCATCTTCGTTTTGAAGAAACACTTCACGACGTAATGCAGAGAATTTTAATAATCCAAATGTCTTTTCTTTATCAATGACAATACCTTGTGCTAATCTCATCTTTTTTCCTCCTTATGCTTTGACCATATCGTCAGCGTGTAAAATATAATTTGTGAAACCACGTTCCCCAATCTTATAACCTTCTGCGGTGATTCTTGCATTCACTAATTGCACTTTTTCTTCATGTTCAAAGAATTTTTCTCCTGCTTCTTGTGGCAGAACGACCTCAATATCATCTGCGCGTTGAATATCGGAATACAGATTATAGCTTCGAGATAGTGTTGTCATCCGTCCATTAATTCGGCGCTGTTCGACCTTTCCTTCTCCTGCATATTCTAAATTTCCAAACGTTTTTTCCATGTTCGGAATCACATATTTTAATTCCATCATGTAGCCCTCTTTTCTTGTATTAATTTTTGATTATTTATTCATATGGAGAGCATGGGCAGAAGGGAGGAGAACGAGAAAAATACATCTTCATGAATGAATCACTCCTTATGCTTCTTGAAAACGATAATCCACCCGATCATAAATAATGCACCAAAATACAACCATCGTTTCTCCATTTTTATCACGTATTAACTTCCCACAAGGAAAAAACGGAAAGTTCTCCACCTCAATTTCATTCATAACAAAATGATCATCGATCCATTCCATTACCTTTGTTTCGTTATCTTCCAAAGAAACCACACTCCTTCATAGATGAAACAATAAAAAAAGCATGACAGGAGATTTGTCATACGTGAATGTGTTATATCTATATTGCTTCTGCAATGCCAGCCATGATATATGCTGCACATGGTACAGCGATCCCATTTCCAAGCGCTTTATATCTTGCATGATCACTAATTGCTTCATCTTTGTGTCCTAAAGCTGTCCAGCCCTCTGGTAATCCCATCAAACGTTCACATTCTAATGGGGTGAGTTGTCGTATATAACCTTCTTTTTCTTTTCCTTCATACCAAAATGAAAAATAATTTACGGAACTTGCAAGCAAAGTTGGAAAAGGGTCATGTGTCCGCCCAAAACTTCCAATGAATCCTGTTTTGTTTTTGTCTTTTGCGGTACTTCGCATACGTCTTTCTTGAAAGGGGCGGACGATGGGTATTTTCCCCCTTGTTTTTTGAGCAGATATTCGACTGGTGCTGGTGGAGGACAGCCTGTCTTTTCCGCAAGACGTAGGAAACGATTGCAAATTGCGGGCTTTAAATAATATTTCTCTGGCACGTGTTCCTCTAAAATCTGCCACGAGGAAGATACGTCTTCGTCTTTGAGGTAGCGTGGGCTTTCCCCAATATCGGGCATCCAAGAGTCGCCAACAGACTTCAACGTTTCTCCCTCGCACCATTCCAGCCTTGGCCCATTCTCCAGAAGCAGGCATTGGAATATCGGTTTTTGTGAACGACTCCAACACGGCTTTAAAATCCAACCGGTTATTTGATGAAAATGCTCCAATGACGTTTTCCCAAACAGCGATAACTGGATATTCTCCATCCGTTGCACACCTCATTTCTTCAATAATTCGTATCGCATGATAAAATAAACTTGATTGACTTCCTGCCAATCCTTCTCGATTTCCGTTATTAGATAGATTTTGACAAGGCGATCCAAACGTAATAATATCTACGGGAGGGATAGCCCCACCATGAAGTTTTGTAATGTCTCCAATATGAACCATCATTGGAAAGTGTCTTTTTGTAATGGATATAGGTGCTTTCTCAATCTCACTTGCCCAAATTGGGGTAATATTAGCAAGAGAAGCAGCTAAAGGGAAGACACCAATTCCGTCAAAAAGACTACCTAATGTAAGACCTGTCATAAGCAATCAATCTTTAATGTAGGATCTTGCTTTTTAGTTTCTAAAGAAATACTACTTTCCACTTCATTTCCCCAAACATCCCAATCAACAGGTGATTGCCTAGCGAATAATTCAACTCGTGGTAAATCGCCCATTAGCTCAACTATCTTATCTCTTGCAATGTCAGGCTTTTTACTGTGTCCTTCCACAGGACTAACAATTAACTGATGAACCTTCTTCGATATTCTTTTGGGACGTCCTTTTACAGCTAATAAACAAATTTCAGCGTTTGAGCGTGTCCAGTGACCCAAACCAAAGAAAAAGCCATTTTCTGACTTGTTTTGTTTCACCCAGACAAAGGCAACCGTTTTAAATGTATATCCCCACGCAATTATCACTTGTAATGCTTCTTGTAGCATAGGGAAGGTCGTCCATAAAAATAAAACACTATCTTTGTGAGAGATAGTATCAATAGGTAAATTACAAATATCTTTTAAATTCATTGTTTGATAATGGTTTTCTGCCACTCCATTTCCTTTTCTTTGTCGGTATTGCCACGGCGGATCAGCGTAGATAATGTTATATTTCATTTTTATCACCTCAAATTTGCACAATAAAAAAATGTCATTTGTCAACGTTTACCGTTTAAATGACAATTAAGATTTATTTACTTATCATAAGAATGCATAGTATAAATTGAAGGTGTATACTTTTATCACTCGATTTTTCCATAAAAAACGACGCTTCAATTGAAACGTCTCTTGTTTAAGATATCAAATATTTATAGTGATAACTCCAAACAGTGATTTGCATTTATTGCATTAAAATTGCATTATTTTAATTTTTTATATCATATTACAAGCATTGATACTTCCTAAAAACCCTTTAAAATCAATGATATTGCTCTATACCTGGCACCTTGAAAGTAGAGTGGGAGTAAAAGTACAACTTAACTTGAAGAGGGAACGCCTATATATCGGCATTTATCCTAGTCTAATATGGAGAAAATAAGTTAAAAATGATATAGTTCCCTGCCAAAAACCCTACCAAGAATAAATTTTGGTAGGGATTATTTTTTCAAATTATATATTGCATACGACTTTTAATAAATGTAGGTTTTGGCAGTATGATTATTAGAACTATTGTATAATTAAAATATGGATATATAGCATATTTAGGTTTTTTATTAAATGAACATCTCAAAGCTTGTTCAACTAATGGTGCTGGTTAGTTGGTTGAATAAAAAACAGACAGATAAATTTCCTCTGCCTGTTTTGTTCTTATAATGAATATGTTTCTCCGTCATCTGGTACTAAAACATTAGAGGAGATTCCTTTATCATTAATAAAGCTTTTTAATTCTTCCCTTGATAATGTCCAATGATTTACTGCTTCCATATGGACAGAAATAATTTTTGCGTTAGGGGCAGCTTTATACACTTCATAAATATCATTTTTCCCCATTACAAGAGAGCCGCCTTCAAGGAATTGGTTATCTCCACCATTTACAACAATAATTTCTGGCTTATGTGTCTCGATTACTTCCTGAACTGCATCATACCATACCGTATCTCCAGCAATATACAAAGTTTTTTCATTTGTATGTTTGAAAACAACACCGCACACTTGACCGGCAAGTTTTACTAATTCCCCTCTTCCATGTTCGCCTTTAGTTTTAATCAATTGAATACCTTCAAAGACTGTACTATCTTGTAAAACCTCTACATTTTGGAATCCATCGTTTCGAATCTCTAAGGCATCCTCCTCATTTTGGGCAAATATTTTAATTTGTTTTGGCAATGCATCTTTAGCAGCATCATCCCAGTGGTCTAAATGCAGATGTGTAACAATGACAGCATCAATATTAGATACAATATTTTCAATTGAAGTTGGTAAGCTCGATACAGGATTACTTTGATCTTGTCTTGGTGCATCTGGAAAACCTACCTTAGGTCCAAAAGGTGGATAAACTCCTTTATCTGCTAACATTGGATCTATTAAAAACCTTTTACCTGCATATTCGACAACTAATGTTGCATTACGAATGTGTTGTATATTCATGATTAATTAACTCCTCTTCTTTGAACTACGCATAGTATATACTATGATCGAACAGGAATACATAGGTTAAATAAAGTCTTTTCACCGTTTGACTTAATTAATGAAAGTTTTTTCCTCGTTTGACTTGATTAATGAAAGTAGTTAGATAAATGTTAGATAAAACAGATATGCTCATCTTAAATGAACTAATCGGACTAGTCGAATTACGATGAAGGAATTGGGCAAATAAATTATTAATTGTTATTAATAAATCGTAGTTTTGGACTGAATTTACTTATTAATGGGTACTTTAATTGAAGATTTAAAAGAATATATAACAGACTTTTATTATAGAATGGAAAACTAAAAATCCAAAATTTCATTGAAATATTGCTGAATTTTTTTTAGATATTATAAATGAATAGAATTTTACACAGACTATATGGGTGGTGTTAAATTTAAACCTAGTTTTTACGAATAATAACCGTATAGGGGTATAGTATAAATGTTAGCGATTCAATCATCCTCAAAACCACTAAAACAAATTTTTCTTGACAATACCCTTCTGGGGTATGGTAAGATAAAAACAAATCAGAAATAAGGAGGTAATTTACATGGAAAATATAACACTTAATGTACGAGGAATGTCTTGTGGTCATTGCGTTAATTCAATCGAGGGCAACGTAGGAGAATTGGATGGAGTTGAATCCGTCAAAGTACATTTAGAAGATGAAAAAGTAGACGTAACCTTCAATTCAGAAAAAGTGGATTTAAAAGAAATTACAGAAGTGATTGAAGAACAAGGTTATGATGTTGCTTAAAATTAAAATGAGAGATCGTGATTCAGTAGCACGATCTCTCTTTTGATAATAAAAATACCCTGTATATGTATATTGGGATACGATGGGAACACTAGTGAAAAATCTCTCCATGAAAGTACAGCGGTACGCAATATGGAAGGTAATCAAAAGGAGGAAAAAGATATGGATCATAGTAAGCACAATCATCATAATCACCAAGGAGAATCAGAAGTAAAAACAAATGTAACGTATGATAATGAAAAAATTTCAATTAAATTGGAAGATCATGAGGGTGCAACACCTGAATTGGCAGTAGAACATGAGAAAGAAATGCATTTTATTTTGGTTTCTAATGATTTAGAGGAATATTACCACCTACATCCTGAAAAGGTACAAGATGGTCTCTATACCATTAATCAACCTTTAAGTGATGGTACCTATCAAGCTTTTGTTGATATTGTGCCAGAAGGAAAGGCATATCAACCTGCTCCTAATACAGTACAAGTTGGAACAGGTAAGACAAATAAAACGAGCTTGGAAAGAGAAGATAATTGGACGAAGGAAATTGGTGGGAAAAAAGTCACTTTAGAAGATGTTAAAGCAAAAGCTAGTGAGGCAGTTCCTCTAGACTTTGACATGCATGGAGAAAAACCTGAACACCACCTTGGAGCTTTAGGTCATGTAGTAATTGTTAATGAAGAAGCCGAGCAGTATATTCATGTTCATCCGGATTCAGAAAATACAACTAGCTTTCATGCCCATTTTCCAAACCCAGGTATGTATAAAATATGGGCTGAGTTTAAGTTCGGGGATGAGGTATACACCTACCCATTTGTTATAGAAGTGACTGAATGAGTAAAGGCATGAGAGAGAAGATGGCAGTTGGCTAAATATCATCTGTGGAATCTATATAAGTACTGAATTGCTCCCATTGCCAAGACTTAAGCTTCTTAAAAAGCATCTTAACAAAGCTGTCTAAAGAAGAGAAAGAGTTGAAAAAGAAACCCGAATAATTACCTGTGCCGTTTTTAAAATCTTCTTTGTTAGGTTTAAGTGGAAAAGCTAAAAAATATGACTGGATTTACGCAAAATAAAATAGAAATTAAAAAAGCTATTAGAAGTTAGTCAATAGGAATAAACAGATTCCATAAAAGAAATTTGATGAATATTTTATTTCTTTATGAGTCTAATATAACTAATATTGGGGGTAATACAACTATGTCTACACATACAAACACAATCTCACAACCAGATCCTAAACGATGGAAGGCACTGTTTCTGTTGTGTTTTGCCAACTTCCTAGTAATCATGGATGCGTCCATTATTCAGATAGCACTACCTTCTATCAAGGAAGCACTTGGTTATACACAAGAAAGTTTACAATGGGTGATGAGTGCTTTTCTTCTTTTCTTTGGAGGATTCCTTTTATTAGGAGGAAGATTAGCAGATTTATTTGGTAATAGACGCATATTTAATTTAGGAGTTTTAATTTTAGCTATTTCATCTCTGTTTGCAGGTTTAGCCTGGAGTGAGATGAGTCTGAATGTATCTCGAGCTGTTCAAGGAGTTGGATCTGCATTAATTGCACCAGCAGCTCTATCTATGGTTATGCAACTGTTTTCTTTTAGTAATAAGGAAAAAGGAAAAGCACTTGCTTTTTGGGGATTATCCGGTGCGGCAGGTGGAGCATTTGGAATTGTTTTAGGGGGAGTACTTACAGGCTTCTTTAGTTGGCGCTGGCCACTGCTTATCTACGTTCCACTTAGTATTCTTGTCCTTGTTATAAGTCTAATGCTTTTACAAAAGTCTAGTCAAAAATCAACTGGACGTATTGATTATATAGGTGCCATTTTAGTAACTGCTTCTCTTATGTTGATTGTCTATGGTATTGTAACAGCAGAGCATAGCGGCTGGCAGTCATCTAATACAATTATTTCTCTAATTGTTGGTGTAGTTTTGTTTTTAGTTTTCCTTTTAGTAGAATCTAAGGTCAAGGAAGCTTTATTACCGCTGGATATTTTTAAAACTCCAAATTTAGGCATCGGAAATATAGCTGTCTTTTTAGTACAAGCAGCATGGTTCCCATTGATGTATATGGTTATTCTATATTTACAGCAGGTTTTACAGTTTTCCCCATCCGTTGGAGCGATGGCAGTACTTCCTGTACCTATATTTATGGCATTTTTCATGGTGGCAGTAGCCGAAAAAGTATTAGCGAAACTCGGTCTTAAACGGACGATGATAATTGGGTTTATTATTCTTGGAGCTGGAAATGTTTTATTCTCACAAGTAGCTACAGTAGATGGGAGCTATTGGATAAGTGTATTATTACCTTCATTTGTCGCTTCGCTAGGTAATGCACTTGCATATCTATCAGCTACAACAGCCTCTGTATCAGAAGTAGAAATAGAAAAGTCAGGTCTTGCTTCTGGTTTATACAATACTAATTTCCAAGTTGGTTCTGCAATTGGTCTAGCTATCATGGTGGCCATTGCTGGCGCAACTACAAAATCCAGTCATGCTGTAAATGCAGTTACTGCTTTAAATGAAGGATTCCAGCAGGCGTTCTTCTGGTCAGGAATTGTGGCGTTTATAGGAGCTGTTTTAGCTTTGTTATTTGTACGTTCACGAAATAAGTAGCAAAAGTGTGATTTGGGAAATTTCCTCTTCTGAAAAAGTTACTATTAAATTACTAATTCCCTGCCAAAATGGCAGGGAAATTTTTTTAGATAATATAAAAATGGTTTCGTTAGAATTTTTAAAAAGCTGATTTATGATAATATTAATCTGTGAAATATTGTACTTAAACTAAACCAGCTAATAGTTTGTCAATATTTTTCAATGAAAAGTTTAAATTAGTCATGTTATACTAAAATGAGCACGCCAAATAACCCTCCAATAATCCCTTTTTGGAAGGTTTTGGTTTACTTAGCTAGATATAGTTTTTATACTATATCTTGGAAGGTTGCTTTATTTTTTAATAAAGCATAAATCCAATGTAAGAGTTTATTTACACAAGCAATAACAGCTACTTTAAATGGCTTTCCTTCTTCACGTTTCTTATCATAAAATTCTCGCATTCTTTTGTTTCGAGGGATAATTTCATCGGTCGATTTCTTCTTGCGACTATCTCGTATGGCACAACGAACTGCCATAAATAATGCGTGACGAAGCCTACTAGAGCCTCTTTTTGTAATCCGATTTTTGGTTGCTGAAAATTTGCCTGATTCAAATACACTAGGATCAACTCCAGCGAAAGCTACTAACTTTTTAGGAGCATTAAATCGATCTATCTCCCAATCTCTGAAATAATCGTGGCGGCGATTTTTTCTCCGATACCTGGGATAGATTTGATGATATTATATTCTTCAATATCTTTAGCGAGGGCATCTATCTCTAACTCTAACTTTGCTAGATGCTCTTTGTATTGAAGAATCATCCTAATATACATTTCAAGGCTTAAAATATGACTTCGATAAACTGTCTTTTCAAAAGGATTACGTGAAGCCGCAGCTTTTAGTTGAATCGCTTTTTCCTTTGCCCATCTGCTTGATCGACTCTTACAAAGACTGTTTATCTTGTCTGTAATTACTTCTTCACTTGCATTAAAAATATCAGAAGAAGGGATCTCTGAAAGAGTTAAAAGTGAAACCACAGAATATAAATCTCCAAAAACCCCTTTATATTCAGGAAATACTTGTTCAAGCACTGCCTGAAATTGCAGCTTGGTTTGAATCATAACGCCCGTTATATTTTCATGCTGTCTTGTGAGATTTCAAAGGTTTAGCAATTGGACTCCACGCTTTTTATACGGCTCTAACTCCTCCTTATAGAACAATTCACAAAGAAGATAAGCGTCAATGGCATCTGTTTTTACTTTTCTTTAACTCGATCCCCTTGCCTTATATGAAATCAATGGATTGATGATAATCAGTAAATATCCTCGTTCCTCCAGATAATGAACAACAGGGGCTTGATAATGACCGGTAGCTTCTAAAATTATTGGGGGCTTCTTACCAGATTCCTTTTTTACTTCCTCAAGAAATACAACGAGTGATCTAAGGTCCTCAACAGTATGAGAAACTTTAAAACTCTTACGATAGGGTTTGCCTTTATCTAAAAATGCTTGAACCTGACTTTCTCCTTTAGATACATCCAGACCAACGACCGGATTCATTGTTAATCTCGTCCTAAACTATTAAATTTGCCAGTAACCCCTAATCCTACATGCAGTGTCACAGCTTCGCTTGTTATTCGAGATCTAAGTCCCAACCAGCCTCAATCATGTTTCTACAAGTAGGGGGCGAACGGTTTAGTTGACGGGATCAAAGCCCCATGGGCAGTTACGTTCTACCCTGGCTACTGTTATAATAAAACCATATAAAAAATGGTCAACCAGAAAAATTTAGCATTCTGGCTAACCTTATAATATGAACGGGGCAGTTTAGTGGAATAAGATAATTATAAAAATGAGGGATGTTAATGGGTAATATAAAAAAGTTAGAACCAGTAAAAGCAGCACAGAAATTTATCAATAATTTTTTTCCATATTGTGATGGACTTTATTAGCAGGAAGTGTTGTTCGTGGTGAAGCGACAAAAACAACTGACCTCGATATAATAATATTTGATAAAACATATAAATCTTCTTATAGGGAATTAGTAATTGAGTATGATTGGCAAATAGAAGTATTTGCACATAGCCTGAATTCTTATCAAGCCTATTTTGAAAGTGATTATAAAAGGGCTAGACCGTCACTGCCTCGAATGGTATCAGAAGGTATAATTCTAAAAGATAATGGAGTAATTGATTCTATCAAATGTGAAGCAAAAGAATTATTATCTAAAGGTCCAGAAAAATGGTCAAATGAGATAATAAATACCAAGCGATACTTTATTAAGGATACCCTTGATGATTTTATTGGTTGTAATAATAGAGCAGAAGGAATTTTCATTGCTAATACGCTTGCTGAACTTGTCAGTGAATTTGTATTAAGAACTAATAATAGGTGGATTGGTGCTTCTAAATGGATAATACGTTCATTAAGGGATTACGATATAAACTTTGCGGAACAATTCGTTGAAACTTTTGATATATTTTATAGAAGTGGTTCCAAAAATGAAGTTATCAAGTTAGTTGATGAAATATTACATCCCTATGGAGGGCGATTATTTGAAGGTTTTTCTTTAGGGAAGAAATAACCTCTATTAAATAAACGGGTGCAAAGTGTTAAGAAAAGGTTTGATTTTCGCTCCAGCATTAAGAAGGAATGTTTAAATTTTTATAGAATATTAATGTAAGTAACGTTAAATAAAAAGGAGAAATGAAATGCATAAAAAAGGATGGATTTTTTTATCGATTGCCGGTGGCTTACTTATTGTTTCAATTCTACTGCTGGGTCAAGGAGTAGCACTATATAATGGTCAAGTAAGTGGCGAAATAAGTCTTCATTTTTTAGGTGTTAAATTCGCAGAAGGGGTTACATCACAAAATATATCCCAATACGGATCTACCCTTTTGATTTTATCTGTAATTCCTATATCAGCTGCTCTCTTCTGTTACCGTAAATTTTTAAAATTGGTACCTGTTTTAAACTAATACAACCGTCTTTGGCGGTTTATTTTTTTGTCCTTGTTCAACTATATGGTGCAATCCAGAAAGAAGGAGAAGCACCTCTTTTTGTCGAAATTACTATATTAACGGGGTGTGAATATGATAATACGAAGAGCAAAATTAGATGATGCAACAGGCATTGCAAAGGTTCACGTGGATAGTTGGAGAACGACTTATAAAGGTATTATCCCAAATGACTTTTTAAACAATTTATCTTATGTAAAACGAACAGAATTATGGAAACGTAATATTTCGGAGGAAGCAAATTATATTGTAGTTGCTTTGAATGAAATAGACCAAATAATCGGTTTTGGAACTGCAGGGAAAAGACAAAAAAATAATGAAAATAATACAGGAGATCTAACGTCTATTTACCTACTTGAAGAATATCAAGGAGAGGGAATAGGAAAGAAGCTGCTTAAAGAACTATTTAAGCATTTTAAACAATTGGGTTGTGAAAAGATATTTGTTGAAGTTCTTGAAGATAATAAAACTCGTTACTTTTATGAATATTATGGTGCAAAGTTAGTCAAAACAGTTCAAATTAAAATTGGTGGACAAATATTAAATGAATTAATTTATGAATGGAATAACATTGACGATATTATTGAGGGAATGTAATTTTTAGCCTATAGTGTTGAAGTCGCTTTTTTACTAAAGAGTGCAATCAGAATTTGATTGCTCTTTCTTTTTATAATAATGTTAGGAATATTATGTTGAATCACCATGTATTTGTCTCCGCTAAAAAAATATGAAATTAAGGAGGCTAATTATGAATATCCAATATATAGAAAATAATTCATTTAAGGAATATGAAATAAAAACACTATATGATGATGTTAAATGGACAGCGTATACTAAGGATATGCCAAGATTGTTAAGTGCGATTAAAAACTCTTTAGCAGTAATAACAGCGTGGGATAATGAAAATTTAGTAGGTCTAATTAGAGTGGTTGGTGACGGTTTAACAATTATTTATATCCAAGATATTTTAGTCTTACAAAATTACCAAAACGAAGGCATCGGTTCTGAATTAATGAAGAGAATTCTTTATAAATATCAAGATGTTCGCCAAAAGGTTTTACTTACAAATGATGCAGCTAATGTACGTGCTTTTTACGAAAAGAACGGCTTTAATTCTTGTGATAATGGAGACTTAGTTTCTTTTGCAAAGATAGATTAAAATTAATAAGGTTATGTTTTTTTTATTGTATTAAGGGGTGCGTTTCTAAAAAATAATTGTAACTATTTCCAATTATATTAGAAGGTTATTTAAGCGAATAAATCCCTGAATGCGATTTGTAAGGAGTGATCAAGAATGAGAATATACACTGATTGCCAATTTATTACTAGGACAATAAAGGTTGGTGAGCTTACGAAATCGCAGCTCATTCAGAAATTGAAACAACGCTCTATCTTGATGAATGAATATGCAAAAAGACTATTATCTGATGATAAATTTACTACTTCGGATACAAAGTATAGCTTGAAGATCGTTGAATTAACCGTTGAGAACCTTGGTTTTCCTAATGGATCTACTATGCCTCAAATTTTCAAAAGAGCGAGCGAACTTGGATTAGAATTGTGTCCACTTGAGCTGGGACCTCACCTAAGACTAGAGTATCTTAATCAGCCTGAAGGTAACAAGGGGAATCCTTCACAAAAACATAAAGCTCCTTCTGGCTCCATTACAATAGCATCGGAGATAGTAAGTGAAGACGATTATTTTCCGAAAGGTTTTTACCTTAGGAAAATTAATGGCGTTTTATGGCTTCGTGCGTACATTGCCGATGATTTGCACGTATGGAATCCTGATGATCACTTTATCTTTTGTCAACAACAAATTTAAAAAGAGTGAAGAATTGAGAAAAAGCATTACTGAATTTGTACAAGTGGGAGTAAAAGTACAACTTAACTTGGAGAGAGAACGCCTATATATCGGCATTTATTCTAGTCTAATATGGAGAAATTAAGTTAAAAATGATATAGTTCCCTGCCAAAAACCCTACCAATAAAAAATTTTGGTAGGGAATTTTGTTTTTTCGTTGAATTTTGGTAGGGAATATTTTTTCAAATTATACATTCAAAATTCGTTGAAATCAATAGATACTTTTTTGGGTTTTCTGGAAATTGAGTACAGCCACTGAAAGTTGCCACCGATTGCCAAACTTTTTACCAGTTAAAACCTCTTATATAATCAGAAGGCACACCTATTAGTGGTGTGAAACTTTTATATAGGAGGTTTTTTTTTGATTCATTATCGAAAGATTTTGGAATTACACCATGGCAAATGTTGCTTTGAAGAACGTTTAACGATATCTTGATAGTTATCCCTTTTCCAACTTGGCTCGTAAGCTCAACTTCTCCACCATGAGCTACTATAATATCCCGAGCAATTGCCATTCCAAGGCCGGTACCTCGTATATTTCCAGTATTTGTACCACGATAATAGCGGTCAAAAACTTGGGTCTGCTCTTCAGGGGAAATACCTTTTCCATTGTCTTTTATGATAATAGCGTCTCCCGTAACATTTACAAAAACCTCTACATTTTCATCATTATGAATTAATGCATTATATATAAAGTTGAGCAAAGCGCGTTTCATTAAGTGCTGGTCTATTTTCCAGCTTAGTTCGCTATTTTCACTATAGAAATGAATTTGCGATGAGCTAAATTGGGGATCATTTAGTAAATCAATGATCATTTCCCGAACAAAGCCTTCCATATTTGTTTCCTGTCGTTGAAGCGGCATTTCTTGGTTTCGAAGTCGCATTGTTAGATTGAAGTCATCTACTAGCTCCTTCATATAAAGGGACTGTCGTTCGATTACCTCTGCATACTCTAAGCGTTCATTTGATGAGACATTATCGTTACGTAAAAGTTCGGCATAACCACGTATGGAAGCGAGTGGAGTTTTGATGTCATGCGAGACATTACTAATCCATTCATTTCGCATTTTTTCTAATTTATTGCGTTCCTCATCGTGTGCTTGCAATGTCTTCGAAACATTATTTAGATTTGCAAAAACTGGTTTGTATATACCGGGACGCTTTGGTTTTTTTGTGCGGAATTTTCGTTCCTTTAGTTCACTAATACGTTCAATAATGCGGTTCACAGGTTTTGTCAAAATAGTACTGAACAAGAAACCAACAACTGCCGAAATAATTAAATCTACAATGATAATGACTCCTAGAAACCGAGAAGCATATGTTATGAATGTGTTTGGATTTATCATAAACACTTCACGTTTTTCACTGGAATCAGGCACACCAATTAAATAACTATACCCTTCAAATTCGCCTATAAAATACGTATTAAAATCATCATCCATATATTTATATTTGTGTACAAGATCAATGGGGGTATAATTCGTCGAGACATTATCTGGTGTTCGATATGACGAAATCACATTTCCACTGTTGTCTAAGATTTGCAGCCAAGCATCAAATTCTTCTAAGGCAACCTCACCTTCTTCTGTAACAAGGGGTTGATCATCCTCTATTGAGAGGTATTGGCTGAATGACCGTGTGAAATCTTCACCAGAGCTATTTTCGAAACCATCTGCATTTTGGGAAGCTTGATAAAAAAGCAATCCAACTAAAATTATAGTGTTTACAATTATTACAATAAATACGATGCTTAAAATGGATAGTAAATAACGAGCGGTTAGTTTCCATTTCATTTTCCATCACCTATTCTTAGAAAACTTGGTTGTCACCAAGCTTTTAGGTGACAGCCTTAGTTGCACTTATGCAGTAAGAAAGTAGTTATACTTTCTTAACTGCTAAAAAGAAAAGTCTATATTTATTCAAAATAACTACTACAAATCGATAACTCAATTCTTATTATTTGGCATGAATCGATAGCCTAATCCTTTCACAGTTAAAATATAGGAAGGGTTAGACGGATTTTCTTCAATCTTTTCCCGAAGCCTGCGAATATGTACCATTAATGTATTATCAGCACCATAAAAGTCTTGTCCCCATACATTTCGAAATAAAGATTCTTTGCTGAGGATTTGGTTTGGATTCCGCATAAATGATGCCATTAATCCAACTTCTTTAGCGGTTAACTCAAGCAAATGACCGTCCTTTTTAACTTCTGTTTCATCTGAATTGATTTCAAAAGGTCCGACGCTTGTCGCCTTAGCTGCTTTTGCCTTTGCAGTTGCCTCTATAGTATACACACCGGCGCGCCTAAGTTGTGCCTTTACACGATAGGCCATTTCTTTGGGACTAAAAGGCTTCGTAATATAATCATCTCCACCGATTGCCAGTCCTAATATTTTATCCACTTCATCGGACTTAGCTGATAAGAAGAGAATTGGGATACGTGAAACCCCTCTTATACTTTTACATAAATCATAACCTTCCCCATCAGGAAGCATAACATCTAATATCACTAGGTTTGGCTCAAAATCCTGAAATTTTTGCCATCCTTCTTTTATGCTACCTGCTATTTTGATTTCAGAAAAACCTTCCTTTGTTAAGGTTGTTTTCATTAACTTGCATAAGTCTTGTTCATCGTCAACGATGAGAATGCGTGGTCTTTCCATATTTACCACCCTTTTTATACTTATTATTATCCTTCTATTCATTCTATCTTAACAGGAATTTTATGCGATGGAACGTATTTAAGGATTTTGTAAGGTAAACGTGATTTTAGTTTAAGGATGGAGGGATATAGTAAAGACATACGAAAGAGGTGAAGGTAAAATGGAATCTTTATTACAGGTAAAAAATGTTGAGAAAGTATTTGGAAAAGGTGCGAATACGTTTAAAGCTTTGGAGGACATTTCATTTACAATAGATCATGGTGAATTTGTAGGAATTATGGGATCATCCGGTGCTGGAAAGTCAACATTGCTTCATGTATTAGCGACAATTGACTCTCCTTCTAAGGGTGATATTTATATAGAGAATGATAATATTGCAAAAATGAAAGAGGATCAGCTTGCTGATTTTCGCAGGGACCATCTCGGATTTATATTTCAAGATTACAACTTACTCGATTCGCTAACAGTACGTGAAAATATCGTATTACCACTTGCGATTGCAAAAATTCACATAAAAGAAATTGATGCGAAAGTAGTTTCGATGGCGAAAGCATTCGGAATTGAAGCGATACTCGATAAATACCCATATCAAATTTCTGGTGGTCAAAAACAACGTACTGCATCTTGCCGAGCTCTCGTTTCTAATCCAAAACTGATTTTTGCAGACGAACCTACTGGGGCACTTGATTCCAAGTCAGCAACAGATTTATTAAAAAGCCTGAGCTCATTAAATGAAAATCAAGAAACAACCATAATGATGGTGACGCATGATCCATATGCAGCGAGCTTTTGTAGACGAATTCTATTTATCAGTGATGGACGTTTATCCAGAGAAATGATTCGTGGTACACACTCACGAAAAGTGTTTCACCAAATGATTTTAGATGAACTGGCACAACTAGGTGGTGACGGGCATGATGTTGTTTGATTTAGCGCTGAAAAATATCCGTCGAAATATGAAAAGTTATGGACTTTATATTGGCTCAACCATTTTTTCCATCATTATATTTTTTACGTTTGCAACGTTAAAACATAGTGATGATATAAGTGGGTTGGCAGAAAAATCAAAACAAATCAGCGGTATAATGAGTGCTTCCGCGTTTGTGCTTATCATTTTTGTTGCTATCTTTATTCTGTATTCAAATTCCTTTTTTATGAGGAAAAGAAAGAAGGAAGTAGCATTATACTCATTAATGGGTGTACGAAAAAGAATAATAGGCTTTCTATTGTTCTTTGAAAATATGGTAATAGGGTTAGTTTCTTTAATCGTTGGAGTTGTATTAGGTTTCTTCCTATCTCAATTACTATTATCTCTTCTTCTTAGGTTAATGGAGTTGAATATCGACGTTGGCATTGCATTCTCACCCAATGCTGTTGTCGAGACAATTGTCGTATTTTTGATTATATTCCTTATCACGTCGTTGCAAGGTTATCGGGTTATTTATCGATTTAAGCTGATTGATTTATTTCATGCATCGAAAAAAGGAGAAGAATTGCCAAAGGCTAAGCTTGTTTCAGTAATTGTTGGGCTAGCTGCATTGGTGACAGCTTATTGGTTAGCATTACAAGATTTAACTTCAGAAGCGTGGAGGATCCTAGGCGTATCAATGCCAATCGTCATTATTTCCTTAACCGTATTAGGTACGTATCTCCTATTTAACAGTGTGCTGGTTTACGTACTTCAAATGTTGAAAAAAAAGAAGTTTTGGGCATGGAAAGGTCTCAATTTAATGACTGCTTCCCAATTATTGTATCGAATTCGTGGAAATGCAAAAACATTAACCATTATAGCTGTGTTAAGTGCAACAACGATTACAGCAGGCGGTGCAGTGTTTGGAATGTATTATAACACGGAGAAAAACGTAGAACAATATACACCATTCTCATTTATGTGGGAAGGGCAAGAGGAAGATATCGATGCTTCTATTGTAAAAGAATCGATTCGTGTAGATACGAAAAATATTCGTATTAACAGTGAACAAATGGAGAGAGCGTATACAGTTATTGACCATTCTGCATTTGAGAAATTGGCGGAAGCGGTTGAATGGGATGTTGATTCCTTAAACATAACCGAGGACGAAGTGGCCATGATAGAACCGTTTTATAATGAACAGTGGACGGAAGATGTAAAGGAAGTTTCTTTTAATAATGCAGATCATGAAGTTGTACAAATTTATGGAGAATCTATCTTCAATATTTCTACGGTTCCTGGTACGGTAATCGTTGCTCATGATGAGGCTTACAATGATTTGAATGCAGAGGAAACGACTTTTCAAGCTGTGCAAGTAGAAAATTATAAGGAGCACTTAGACTTGTCCCAGGAGTTAGAAGCGAAGTCATCAACAGTAAACTTTTCCAGTGCCGCACAAGATTATCAAAATTCTTTAGAGGGAACAGGAATCATGTTATTTGTTGGAAGTTTCTTAGGTCTCGTCTTTCTTGTTGCCACTGGCAGTATTATCTTCTTTAAAATGATGACAGAGGCTGAAGATGATAAAGATAAGTATTCCATTTTATATAAAATTGGTGTCCCTAAAAAAGAGATGAAGCGTACCATTCGTTATCAAGTAGGGTTCATATTTATAGCACCGCTCATACTTGGATTACTGCATGGTACAGTTGCTTTGATTGCTTTTTCTAATTTATTTCAAATGGACCTATTGGCACCAATCATAATTTGGATGTCGGCGTATGTATTAATTTATATTACTTATTATTTTATTACCATACGGGGGTTTCATAAGACAATTTTGAATACAATTCAGGAGGGAAATTAAATGAAAAAACTAATTGGTATAACTTCTATTCTATTGGTGGCTGCAGTAGTGATACTGGCCACGGTTGATTTTAATCGCTTTGGAAAAGAAAATGTTTATGTACAGGTTGGAAACCCTTCTTACACGGATGAAGATCAGCTTGACTCGGGAGAAATTATGACAAGCTATTGGTATGAACTTCCTGCATATAATGAAAATGGTAGCGCGGTGAAAGTAGTGTTTTCTGCACAAAAGGAATTAAGACAAGGTGCTTACTTGAAACTGTATGTAAAAGGTGGAAATGAAGTTACATCTTATGATGAAGTGAGTTTGAATGAAATCCCAGATAAAGCAAGAGAATCATTGTAAATGAAGGATATGCTGACCGCTGCGTGGGCAATTGCCCTGGACGGTATGAGCAAAAAAACCTGCCTAATTAAACGGTACAGGGAAGGAAGGTTCCTCTTAAATTAGAGTAAGACCCAAGATCTAGGTATCTTTAATTTTAGTTGCGATAAAGCTCGTAATCCTTGTATAAAAGGGTTTATGAGCTTTTTTATTTGATTTTTCGATAGAAAGCGATAAGTTTTCAAATTGTTTTACACATACTTTCAAGTGTCTTCATTTCTTTCAATCTGGGTAAAAAGTCTCTTAGCCTAAAGCTTCCTTCAGCAGTCTTTCTACAAGTTTAATAGAAAGTCCTAACTCTTCCCACTCATACTCCAACATGAGTTCTATCCTTTCTGATTATCAAATTGATGGGCAATTCAAACTCTAAAATAGAGTAGGGATATCAAGCCAAACTCTCCTCAATTCCTTCACCTGCAATCTGCATGCAAATTACTTTCATTGTGCCAGTGAACTTACCTTTCATTCAACAAATATAAACAATAAACAACAATTTGAATAAAAAAATTCCTTTTTTAATAAAAGGGTTGAAATTTGTTCGTTAGCGTGATAGAGTAAAGTCAATTCAAAAAATTATGTTTTTAGAGGAGGATTAATTTGCAGACAGTTCAGTTTGAATGGAAGCCAAAAGTAAAAGAGTTTCTTGAGGGGAATATAGGACTTTATATTAATGGAGAATATGTCAACGCGTTATCTGGCAATAAATTGGATGTTTTAGATCCAGCTACAGAAGAAGTCATCGCTCAAGTTGATATGGGAGATAAAGAGGATATTGATAAAGCTGTTAAAGCAGCTAGAACAGCTTTTGATGAAGGTGATTGGACAAAAATGAAAGCGTCTTCCCGTTCGCGAATTATTTATAAATTTGCAGACCTTCTAGAGGGAAATCGTGAAGAGCTAGCTCAATTAGAATCACTAGATAATGGTAAACCATATAAAGTGGCTTTGACAGATGATGTGGATGGCACGATTGAGCATTTTAGATATTATGCTGGCTTTGCTACAAAAATCCAAGGAAAGTCAACGAATGTTTCTCCAGATTATATCAATTATACGCTGCATGAACCTGTAGGGGTCGTTGGGCAAATCATTCCATGGAACTTTCCATTATTAATGGCTGCGTGGAAGTTGGGATCGGCTTTGGCAGTTGGTTGCACAGTCGTGATTAAGCCAGCTAGCGAGACGCCGTTATCTTTACTATATATTGCAAAGTTGTTTAAAGAAGCTGGATTCCCGGATGGGGTTGTCAATATCGTCCCTGGTTCTGGAAGAGGAGCTGGTGAGGCAATTACTACACATCCGCTAGTTGATAAAGTAGCGTTCACTGGTTCAACCAATGTAGGTAAAGATGTGATGAGGAAAGCTGCGGATCAACTGAAAGACGTTACGCTAGAATTAGGAGGCAAATCACCTAGTATTATTCTGGAAGATGCAAACGTCGAAAAAGCGATAGAGGGTGCTTTCTCTGGAACGATGTATAACCATGGTCAAAACTGCAGTGCGACTACAAGGATATACGTACAGAGAAAATTATATGACCAAGTTTTGCGAGGGCTTTCAGACAAATTAGAGCAAATCAAATTAGGACACGGGATGGATCCAGAAACAGATATGGGACCGCTTGTATCGAAAAAACAGCAGCAAACGGTACTTGATTATATCGATAAAGGTGTAGAAGAAGGTGCAAAGCTAATTGGAGATGATACTCCTGCATCGGGTAAAGGATTTTTTGTGAAGCCTGTTATTTTTGCAGATGTGGATGATGATATGACGGTTTCACGAGAAGAAATCTTTGGCCCTGTAATGACTGTTCATGTATTCGATACGGTAGAAGAAGTTATCCAGAGAGCAAATGATAGTATCTATGGCCTTGCAGCAAGTGTCTGGACAGAAAATATGAAAAAAGGTCACTACATTGCCGGCAAGCTACAAGCAGGAACCGTATGGTTAAATGATGTTGGTCAAGAATGGGAAACAATGCCATTTGGAGGCTATAAACAATCTGGAATTGGACGGGAAATGGGCGGAGAATACGGCTTAGCGAATTACACTGAAGTTAAAAGTATTTATGTAAATATGGCACAAGATGAAGAATAATACATTAAAAATATGGGGAGGTTTTTTAAAATGACAAGACCAGTAGGAATGATTCCAGCTATACCGACACCGATGAATGAGGATCATACAATTAATTTTGATGGAATTGGAAAAGTTTTAGATCACTTAATTGATAATGGAATTGAAACCGTACTAGTTGGGGGGAGTAACGGGGAATATTCTCTCATGAGTCTGGAGGAAAGAAAAGAAGTTATTCAATATGTTTGTGACAAAGTGAAAGGAAAAGCGAAAGTAATGGCGGGAACAGGATGTCACCGGACAGAAGATACGATAGCTTTGACTAAATTTGCATCAGATGCAGGTGCAGATTGGGCATTGGTTATTAACCCTTATTATATGCATACAAGCGAACAAGGAATTATTGATTTTTATAAAGCGGTTGCACAGAACTCTGATATCGGAATTCTTATTTATCATTATCCTGATGTAACAAATGTGGAATTAAGCCCAGAATTAATCCATGAGATTAGCCAAATTGATGGTATTGTTGGGATAAAAAACACAGCAGATCAACTGCATACGAATAAATTGTTAGCGTTAACAAAGGACAATGAAGACTTTTCTCTGCTAACTGGATTCGAACATTTGATTTTACCGACATTGGCAGTAGGAGGGCATGGAGCAATTGGTGTTGTGCATAATCTAGTTCCAGCTGAATTGGTTCGTTTATATAATCTAGTTGTCAATGAAAATAATATTAAAGAAGCAGTTGAATTAAACCAGAAATTAATGCCACTCTACGACGTCATTGAAGAAGAAGTCATACCAGGTACGGTGAAAGCTGGTTTAGAAGCATTAGGATTACCTGGTGGAGCCAGCAGATTGCCTTTAATACCTGCATCAGCAGAATATAAAGAAAAGATTAAGGAATTATTATCTGATGTCGGTGTATTAAAAACGGAGGAAGCGAAATGAAAGATGTTGTCATAATTGGTGGAGGACTTGCCGGGCTCTCAGCAGCCTGGCGTCTGAAACATCATAATATATTAGTGTTAGAGTCTGAAAATCGGATCGGTGGTCGTGTTCATTCTGAACGACGTGGAGACTATTGGCTGAATTGGGGCGGCCATCTATATGCCGGACCTGGATCAGCTACAGACGAATTACTAAAATCTGTGGGAGTGACGGCATCACCTGTACCTGGTAAGTTAACAGCAATGTCTTTAAACGGACGGCTACTTTTAAAAGGTGCTGTTGAACTATATCCCTTTAGAGTTCCAATGTCATGGAGATCTCGCTTTGCTTTGATACGTGCGGGTGCAAAAGTACGGGCAGCTGTTATTAGCTACGGAAAAATGGCAAAAAGAAGACCTGGAGAAGATTATCGGGTCCAGCAACAACGCATTTTAGAATTTATGGGAGATCAAACGTTCACCGATTTTACGGGGAAGCTACCGACAGATGCAGACTCTATTTTCAGACCTACTGTTAGTCGTTCAACGGGCAGCCCGGAAACAATTACAGCAGGATCAGGAGTAGGATATTTCCACACGGTATGGAATAAAAGTGATGGACTTGGAAGAAATATTGATGGGGGACCATCCACACTTACCGACACAATTGCAAAAGCTTTAAAGAAAAGCATCCAACTGAATGCGAAAGTAGTTGAAGTGCTTCAGAAAAAAGAATCTGTCGTCGTACGTTATATCCAAAATGGTATCGAACATGTGGAAGAATCTCGTTACGCAGTACTTGCTACCCCAGCTACAATAACAAGGAAAATAGCAGCAAATATTGATTCAGAACTTGGTGAAGCGCTCGATAAAGTTACGTATGGTCCGCATGTAAGTGCAGCATTTCTAACCAATGAAACGGAACCGCAAGTGTGGGATAATATTTATTCTTTTGCGACGCCTAAAAGAGCCTTTGATATTATTCTTAACCAAACGAATCTCATACGATCAAGAGAAACAAAAAGACAACCAGGCAGTAGTATTATGACCTTTTCACCTGGGGAAAGTGGGAGTCGATTAATTGATAAACCTGAAGAAGAAATTATTGAAATCATATTGAATGATTTAGATGACATCTTCCCTGGTTTTAGTGATAACGTTGTTGAGGCACGGGTAAATAAATATCCATTTGGATCAGCCTATATTTTCCCAGGACGGGCAAAGATACAGCCAATTTTAACGAAACCAGATGGTCGTTTATTCTTAGCAGGAGATTATTTAGGATCAACTTATACGGAGACAGCTATTCAGTCAGGGTTCACTGCTGGGCAGGAAATTAACAGCCTGCTGGGTGCGGATACGAATGAATATTTAGCTGCAGCTGCTCATATACAACCGAGTCTGCATGGAATAATGAATCATGATAAAGCACTGATTAATTGAACGCTGATTATTTGTAATGCATGATCTAATTTCGGTGAGAAAACCCACGCATTACAATTCATTTTTAATGCATACGTTTCTTATTGTATGTAATCGCTTACTTAATTGGTTTGCAAATACTTTTAATGTAATTTACTCAAGTTAGGAAGGGGAGCATATGAAGAACGTATTAAAAATTAGCAGTGCTTTTATCGGAGCAGTTTTAGGCGCTGGATTTGCCTCGGGACAAGAGATTATGCAGTATTTTACAAGCTTCGGTCAGATAGGAATATTCGGTTCGGTAGTTGTTGCAGTACTATTTGGTATTACTGGCATGTTATTAGTGAGCATCGGCTATCGATTAAAAGCTGTCTCTCATATGGAAGTCATTCGCAAAATAAGTGGACGTTATTTAGGGATGGGGTATGACATCGTTCTTATATTTACCCTTTTTGGAATTGGGGTAGTAATGCTGGCAGGATCTGGTCCTATTTTTAATCAGCAATTTAATATACCGACATATGTAGGTACGATACTCATGTCAGCACTCGTTCTAATAACAATCATGGCGGGGGTAAAGAAAGTAATCCAAGTGCTTGCACTTGTAACACCGGTATTTTTACTCGTCATCGTCTTTGTAAATATTTATAGTATGGTAACCAGTGGCGGTTCAAATGGAGATATGGAAGCAATTGCAGTACAGCAGCATTCTGTATCCAAACATTGGTTTTCCGCAGCATTTAATTATGTGTCATTAGTTACACTTACAAACGCAGCCATGCTCTTTATTATGGGCGGAAATGAGTCAAATGGCAAACATGCTGCAATCGGTGGTTTCCTTGGTGGCTTATTTTGCGGACTCTTAGTTCTCGTCAGTAATATTGCCATTTACCAGAACATAGATATTGTTGCAACTCTACAAATGCCTACTTTAGGCTTGGCAAGCGAAATATCTCCGCTTTTAGGGATGGTATTCTCTATAACTCTATTTGGAATGATTTATGGAACAGCAGTAAGTATGTTTTTCTCTTTTAGTTCCCGCTTTTTTGAACCAAAAACGAAAGGCTTTAACCTATTTAGTGTACTTAGTGTAATCGTGGCCTGTGGCTTAAGCTTTTATGGTTTTTCCGATTTAGTTTCCATTGTATTTCCTATTATTGGATACTTGGGATACATTTTTATGGTTACCTTAGTAGTTGGAGCATTTCGGCTAAAACCTAAAAAAGCAATCCCAGTAAAGGAAGATTGGAAAATAGCAAAGTAAATAGGCATCTATTTTATTAGCTGGAGAGCTCCCAAAATTGAATCATGACGTTTGCCACATGATAAGATATAATGTCCTATATGTACAGAATAGATGAATATCTCTGTAACAACAGGAAGCAAGGCATTATATAAAGTGGATGATTTTAAGGAGGAACATGTAATGACAGAAAATAATCACTCCTTGTTAAAGAATATGATCAATATGAAGGATAGTTTACCTAAAAGACAAAGACATTTATGTGATTATGTATTAAAAAATTTTCAATCTTTAGGTTTAGTTACTATTCAGGAGCTCTCTCGCGAATCCAATGTCGGTGTGTCAACGGTTATGCGGACCATTCATTCATTGGGATATAGTAATTTTAATGATTTCAGGAAAGATATTTATGATGAATCTTTGACTGAAAATATGAATTCACAATGGAAGTTAAGAACATCTCTTGAGAATGTTGTGGATCAAGGATACGAGCATACATTGGTTAGGATGTATAAAGAGTCTGTAAGTCTGCTGGATAAATCATTAAATGAGGATTTGTTAGAGAGCTTTGATAAGGCGATTGATATGCTGGTTCAAGCTAAATGTATTAATATTTATGGCACAAGACCTTATAAGCCGGTCGCTCTATATTTTGAACAGCTAATTGGAGAGTTTTATCCAAAGGTAAGGCAGTTAAGTCACGATTCTGAAATTGTTTTTGATAAGGTGCTGCAAATAGAAAAGGACGAGGTTTTATTAATTTTTGCTTTTGAACCATATACCGAACGTATTATTCGTGCTGCTAAAGTAGCATATGAATTAGATATTCCAATTATTTTAATCACCGATTATATATCTTGTCCAATTATTAAATATGCAACTACAATACTGAAAATCGAAGTGAGCGAGGATAAATTCTCTATTATCCCAACAATTGCTCTAGTAGAAGCGATGATAATTGAATTTGGAAAACGTTTTTCTGGTGACTCTATTGAGAAACTCAATAAATTAGAAAAGATACTGCAAGAAAACTATGTAACGATTTCGTATTAGAAGCCGACTGGACGAATAACGATACGGAGTAAAATCAAGTAAGTTAAATAAAACACTGCTTGACTTTTATTAGGTTGTTTAGAAAATATAAAAACTTATGGAGGGACAGTATTGAAGCAGAGAACCATTAACATTCTATTAGTAATTACAATTATCTGCATCTCCTTATCTGCAATATTTGTGAAATTATCGGATGCCCCTTCTACAGTTATGGTTATGTATCGGATGTTTTTGGCGTGTTTATTAATTTCACCTATGATTTTTAAACACCGTAAGGCATTTCTGGAGATAAAGATGAGAGAATGGATAGCTATTGTATTTGCTGGTATCTTTTTAGCCGGCCATTTTGGATTATGGTTTGAATCATTAAACCATACGACAGTGGCAAGTTCTACTTTAATTCTGGCATTACAGCCTGCGATTGCATTAGTCGGGGGACTCCTCTTCTTTAGAGAAAAGGTAGATATCCGTACCTTATTTGCGATGGGAATTGCTTTTATCGGTGTTGCCATTGTTGGAGGAGGAAATTTAGGAGGCGGAAGTGGGGTATTATTAGGAAATATTCTATCTTTCTTTGCTGTCATTTCTGTTGTTCTATATTTAATGATCGGTCAACGAAATGTAAAATCAATTAATCATTGGGTATACAGCTTTTTAGTCTTCTTTATTTCTGGGGTAACTGTTGCTATCTTTAATTTGATCGGTGGAATATCCTTTACTGGTTATAGTACAAACGACTGGTTCGTCTTTATCATGCTCGCCATTTTTCCAACAGGTGCACATATTATCTTCAATATGCTATTAAATTATGTTAATACAACAACAGTCTCCATGAGTACGTTAGGGGAACCGATTGGAGCTTCTATTTTAGCGATTATCCTTTTAAATGAGATGCTCACTCCTGTGGAAATGGTCGGCGGTATACTTATTATTGTAGGGATATTTTATTTTCTAAGATTGCAGGGAGGATCCAAACAGGTGATTCTCAAGGAATCGGAAAGCTTGTAAAAAGGAATGGGCACATTTATATGAAAAAACGAAAATAATAAAACCAAGGAAGATTAAATGCATGATTCCTGATACAGATATAAAATATTTAGGTCGTTGTGTGGAACTTTTAAACATATGGTGTATTAATTATAAAGAGCAACGTAAATTAGCGTTGCTCTCCGCAATTAAAAATATTTTTTATAAACCTCTTAACGAAGACATCCACTTAATAGAGCGTAAATTTGTGTTGCCTTGCTTTTTCGCGTTCTAAAAGACTTTGGATAATGTTAAGGGAAAACCATTTGTTTAAGATACGGGTTCAGTGAAAAAGAAGTATTAAACAGTTTTATATAATAAATTTCTAAGTGCAATAAATATAAAACTTACAACTAATGCAGCAACACCTATGAAAAGAATCTCTCTCGTTCCAATTTGTGCTATAATCATGCCTGCTATCATCGTTCCAACTGTAGTACCTAAGTTAACGGATGATAGGTATACACCATTGGCAAAATCCGGAGCTTTTGGAGCGGCTGACATCACCCAGTATTGCGTAATGTTTGCACCGAGCCCTCCTAATATTCCCCACAATAAAATAATGATAGCGGTAGGGACTGTAAGATCAGCCACAGGATAAAAGATTAAATACAGTGCTATTAATGCAATAGGAAAAATAGTTACCGTACGAATCGGACTCTCTGAAAGGAGTTTGCCTGCAATAACATTCCCTATAATATTAGCTAAACCATACACGAATAACATGATACTGACCAAATTAGCTGGCATGTCTGTTACCGAACTTAAATATTCAGCAAGATAACTGTAAACGCCAAAAATAGCTGCATTTATAAAAAGGACTGCAAAAATGGAAAGCCATGTAATTCCTTTTGTTAAAATTTTCAACTGGGAGCCATAAGAAAGTCTTTCTTTAACAGGCATAGAAGGTACGAATAGGATTGTTGCTAGCAATGTAAATATATTCACGATTGCAAAAAAAGACAGTGCAGCTTGAATAGAGAATGTATCCGCAATAAAACTTACTATCGGAACACCTAAGACCATACCTGCAGAAACGCCAATAAATACTTTTGCAATCGCTTTTGGCACTTCTTTTTGACTCACGGATGCACCGGCAACTGTCATAGCCAGCGAAACGTAAACTGGGTGGAAGAAAGCTGGTATAACACGGGCGATAAGAGCTACAGTGAAATTGGTTGTAAAAATAGAAATAATGTTACCGATAACAAAAATCGTCAATACCATTATCATGACTTTCTTTCGATTTATACCGGAAAACACCAATGGAAGGGTTGGTCCGGCAATAGCGATTGCTAATGCAAAGAGACTCACTAGCAAGCCAGCAGTCGAAACACTAATATCAAAGTAATCTGCTAAATTTGGAAGTATGCCAATATACCCCATTTCAGTATTGAGAATACCAAAAACGCCGACTGCTAAAATATATATAAGTAAACTCTTAGAACTTTTCATAAGAAACTACTCCACTTCTCTCTTCTAATTTTGTTGTCGATTCCAGTTCGGAAATCATGGGTGACTGATTTGGCTCGATAATTGTACATATCTGCCTCCTTGACTAATATGCATTTCAAACAAACCTTCTTGCTTTTTATACTACTATCCCTTATCATTCATTACAAATACCTATATCTTATAACGTGATATGCTAAATAGGTATTCCTTTATTTCGTTTTTAAAAAAATATAAGGTGGAAAATATTATGGAATTCAGAGTTCTGCGTTATTTTCATACTGTCGCGAGAGAAGGCAGTATTACAGGGGCAGCGAAGTTTCTGCACATCACTCAACCAACTTTATCACGGCAATTAAAAGAATTAGAGGAGCACTTGGGGAAGAAATTATTTATCCGTAAAAGTCACAATATTGTTCTGACAAATGAAGGAATGCTGCTAAAAAAGAGAGCGGAAGAAATCATTGGCATGGTTGATAAAGTTGAAAAAGAATTCCATTCAATGGAAGATACTGTAAGCGGGGATGTCTATATAGGTGGTGGGGAAACAAAAGCAATGAAACTGATTGCACAAATAGTAAATGAATTACAATCTAAATATCCTAATATTAAATATCACTTTTTCAGTGGGAATTCTGATGATGTAACAGAACAGCTTGATAAAGGTTTGCTCGATTTTGGCATTTTGATTCAGCCAGCAGATTTATCCAAATACAATTACATCAACCTCCCAGCGACTGATGTATGGGGTGTTGTCATGAGAAAAGACAGTCCCCTAGCTGTTAAAAAAGCGATTCAAACATCGGATTTATTAGATGTTCCCCTCCTTTTTTCCAGGCAGGCGATGAAGGAGGACTTGTCCAGAAATGAATTTTCTGAGTGGTTTGGTGAAGATTATGAGAAATTAAATGTTGTGACTACATACAACCTTGTATATAATGCGGCTATTATGGTTGAAGAGGGGATTGGCTATGCTGTCACGCTTGATAAAATAGCAAACACCTCCAGTGATAGTAATCTTTGTTTCAGACCATTGGAGCCGAAACTTGAATCAGGTTTGAATATTGTTTGGAAAAAACATCAGATTTTTTCTAATGCAGCTAATTTGTTTTTTGAAGAATTAAAGAATAAATTTTTAACCACTTAGGGCAGAAGTCTCCTTCCTCAACATCTGAAAGATGTAGGTAGGAGATGAATGCTTGCCCTTATTTTTTGATTTTTCGCGAACGAATGTTTCTATTTGTGGTATAATTGAGTGTAGTTCCACATGATTGGGGGGATGGAAATGATTCGTTGTATGAAGACACCGTTTCGGGCAAGCAAGGAAACAATTGACCGATTATTCGAATGTAACCGGGTTTCAGGGGAAGTTTGGAACCGCTGTCTGGAACTTGCGAAAGAAACCCATTTGAAAACGGGAAAGTGGATCAAGAAAAGTGCGTTACAAAAAGCCACAAAGAGGATTTTCCCGATTCATTCCCAATCTGTTCAAGCAGTTTGCCATAAGTATTTGTTTGCACGTGATGCGGCTCGAAAAGCAAGAAAATCCGGACATAAAAATAAATACCCGTACAAACAGAAACGCTATTACAATACGAAATGGGCAAATAATGGCTTCGAAGTCTTTGAAAATGGCAAAATCCAATTATCGATGGGTGACTTTGAAGGCAAAAGACAAGCGCCGCTAATCCTTTGGATAAAAGCGTTGCCAAAAGGTCAAATCAAAGAAATCGAACTGATTTTTGACCGGCAACTGCAGTTGTCCATTGCTTATGAAGATGGTCAAGAAGCGAAAGAAAATACCTCCGTAAACCGTTCTGCAATTGACGTTGGAGAAATCCATACAATTGCCGCAGTTGCAGAGAATGGCGAAAATGTCGTTATCACAGGTCGTAAAATTCGCTCCATTAATCGGCTGCGTAATAAAAAAGTGGCAGAACTCCAAAGCAAAATGAGCAAGTGCACAAAAGGCTCCAAACAATGGAAAAGATATAACTGAGCGAAACGTTATGCGCTCTCAAAAAGCGACCGACAACTCCAAGATGCCCTTCACAAAACCACAAAACAATTTGTTGATTGGTGCATTGAAAACGAAGTGATAGAAGTTGCTTTCGGTGATGTGGATGGCGTTCAACGAAACACATCCCGTCTTAAAAAGAAAAAGGTCAGACGAAGAACGACGAACCGGAAACTATCCAATTGGTCTTTTGGAAAAGTCTATGCCTATTTGAAGTATAAAATGGAAGCAGAAGGCATGAAAATCGATAAACACGATGAAAGTTTTACAACACAACAATGTCCTTGTTGTCCACGAAGAAGAAAAGAGTCTTCGAGAATCTATACATGTACTTGCGGCTATTCGAATCATCGTGATATTCATGGTGCATCGAATTTCTTCGCAAAAACATTTTACGGCGAGATCAGAGTGCTTGATTTTAGCCTAAAACCTACAAAGTATCTACGGATTGCCTAATGGCAGGAAGTAGTAGATGGTCAGTTCCGACCCAACTTATCCTAGGTTAAGCTGTTGCCTACTGTAGTTGATGAAAACGACTCCTACGACGTGTCGTAAAAAGAGAGTGTCACCCATTTTCTTTGGCGGAGCATTTCCATTAATTTAGTAGGAAACCCCCACTTCAAAAAATTCAGGTTTTAAGTGGAGGGAGGTTCATATAATCAATCTGATGTATAAGAAAACGATAATTTTGATATAGAATACTTGCAAATACTACTCTTAGGGTGCAATATTTTTACAGTGTTTGCAAGTATATTTGCAATTTATTAAGCATGGATTATATTTAATAAGTAAGTCCGTACATTAAATAATAAAGGATATATTAGAGTGGCTGTTTAGTAGGACGTATAACCATTTCACTCACAGATACATGTTTCGGAGCTTCAATTACAAATTCTACCGTTTTAGCGACATCTTCAGATTGCAAAGGGTCAATTGATTTTTGATATTCTAACTCAGCTTCGCGCAGATCATCTTTTTTAATCGATTGTGCTAACTCGGTTGCTACAGTGCCGGGGGAAATAATTGTTGAACGAATATTGTCCAAACGATGTTCTTGACGTACACCTTCCATAATCGCTCGAACTGCAAACTTTGTTCCACAATATACAGCTGAATTAGGATATACGACATGACCTGCTACAGAATCCGTAGAAATAATATGGCCATTTTTTTGTTCAACCATAATCGGCAAGGCTGCTGCAATACCATTTAGAACTCCAGTCACATTAATATCCAACATTTGCTGCCATTCATCACGACGGGTTTCAATTAGCGGGCCTGTCGGCATGATACCAGCATTATTAAACAATACATCTACACGACCGAATTTCTCCATTGCTAAGTCAATTACACTTTTCACCTGTTCATAGCTTGAAACATCTGCAGTTTTGCAATGTAAATCAGCTTCTGGAATTGAATCTTTAATTTCCTTTAATCGTTCCTCACGTCGACCTGCGATAACTAATTTTGCACCTTTGGCCGCTAATAATTTTGCTGTTGCTTCACCAATTCCGCTAGAGGCTCCCATAATAATTATTACCTTATCCTTTACTATCATTGAAAATCCCTCCTAATATATTTAATCTTCATTATTTAAATCTTAAAATCAAATTCTTGAGTTAGCAAATACCCATATCACATATCTTGTTATGCTTATAGGGTATAAAGGGTATACGTTACACCTTGTATTTTAGAACTAAAGAAGCATCTTGAATTTAAAGTATTTGACTATCTATTATGCTCATTTTGACTAAAATCAAATTAGTCTGATAAAACAGCGTTTATTCATGCTATAAAAGTATTTTAGAATTAAAGAAATGGTTATGGTTTAGCCCATATCAAATACAAATAACCTCCAAAGTAACGTTCTTCCCGAATGATTGTTAAATTAGATTGTTTAATGATGTCAGTAATGTCTCTGTCCTGGTGGCATCCTATAAACTTTAGCATTAAAGGATTCAATAATATTTGCAACCGTCCCACAGTTTTGTTTGTACAAATACCATGCTCTAACAAAAGTATTTTCCCTTCTGGCTTACACCACTTTTGGAAATTATTTAGAACATGGATAGGATCTTGGTAAGCACATAAACTTGCAGACGAAATGATCGTATCAAAGCTGTTAGTGCTTAGCTCTACAGATTCAATATCTTCTTGTATAAATGTTGTTTTAAAGGGATAATTTTTTGCAGCATTCTGTGCTGTTTTCAGCATTTCATGGCTAAAGTCGATTGCTGTCAATTCAATATATTTGTTGTAAAAGGGGAAGTTAAGTCCAGAACCGATTGCAACCTCTAATACTTTCCCTTCAGCTTCTTGGAAAATTCGTTGACGAAACCTATAACCATGGTTATTTTTTCGCCGTTTATTATATTTTTTTGCTTGCTTATCAAATTTTTTAATTAATGAATGACGATCCATACTATTCCTCTTTTCTTCCATTCAGATTATTTTATGGCCTGGATGATTCATCCTATTTCTTTATTTAAATGTACATTCTTCATCTGTATTCAATTAAATTCCTGATCGCTTCGGCAATCTCATCTGAACAGTCAGTATGGATTGTGGTATGTCAAGCATCTTTTCTGAATAGCTGTTGTGTTGTCGTATACATTTATTTATAAAAGATTTCCTTGGGTGCATTTAGATAGTCTAGACCTGCAAGCATTTTATCATAATCTAATTCAGTAATTTCTGAGCTGCGAGTATCTTCCAGTATCAGATTTGTAAAACCAGCATTCACCCAAAATAATCTGTTAATGCAATGATATGACAGATGTATTTAAAGGAAAACCTTATATTTAGTCGAAAAGTTAAGTACGATTGCTGTTTAACGTAATCATGATAAAATTATGATAAGTTGTTCAGGAAGTAAAGGTATGCTGCATATTGGAACGATCTCAGATTTATGGAATTTTGCCTATATTTCAAGGATGGTACACAAATCATCAGAACCCAAATTTTTGACTAAGAATAGTTATAGTAATATAGATATAATGAGCATCGAAGCAAAGAAATTGTTTGAGAGTGAGGTTTATTCTAAGCTAAAAGAAGAAAAATGGGTGGAACGATCGGTTAGTAAAGCTTTAAATATATGTAATACTGGAGGACAAAAATTATGAACAAAACACATATAGGAACTTCCTTTTTAATTATAGCTTCTATTCTTTATGCTGCACGTTATATCTCTGGTGCAATGGGGGCAATCGGAGCAACGGAGTGGAGCAAGGAGGAATTCACCAAACATTTGTCTTATGTGCCAGATGGTTTAATGATCACTACTATTATTGCTTTAGTTTTGGGGATTGGCTTTTTTGTATGGGGATTCATAGATTCATTCCAAAATAAATAAGCTGAACATACGATAAAAAAAGCCGAGAGGTGTGCAGCTTCCGGCAGTAAAATGGACTTATTTAGATATTTATTTATGGTTGGGGTTGTTTATCTCTATTGATTTTCCATATACCCAATACTACACCGAGAAGAATGAAAACAATACTTGCCCACTCTAAAATGGAAGGAAAGTCAGTATGATAAACAAAAGAATAAAGCAACCCGAATAATGTCTCAAAAACAATCATCATTCCAGCCATGGAGACAGATAATCGAATTGACGTTTGATTCCAGGCCCATGTCGCTATCCATGAAGCGGCAATCCCCAAAATAATAACACCAAGCGTATAATACATCAGGTCATCTTTTGCCAGCAGGTCAGTCATTATATTTTGGTTTATCATTCCACTGATAAGCAAAGCTATTAAAACTAATGTCAGTGTTTGGATGCCTATAATAGTAGAAAAAAGATCTGGAGAAACTTGAGATTCCCTTTTGAGGAAATTGGCATTTGATATCCCGTACCATGTCCACAAGACCAATGCAATGAAACAACACAGGAATCCAAACAAAAGATTACTGTTTGAATTTGTTATGCTGCTCGCAGTTCCCTCTTCACCACTATACAATAAAAAGACGCCTATTAATATGGAGCAGGCAGGAAATATCATGACTTTAAAAGGAAATTCTTTATTCAGGAAGTTTCCAGTCAAACTAATGATTATCGGTAGCGTGCCAATAATCAATGTGGTAATAGTAGCTCCTGCATATTGGATTCCTAACACTAGAAAAAAGAAGTAACCTACATTTCCAGTAAAAGCATATAGTAATGCTTTGGACCATACTCTTAATGGAACGTGAAAGGAATTCTTTTTATATATTATAAATAACAGAAGGGAATACAAACCATACATAAAATAGCGCCCCAAGGTAATTTCTAATGATGAGAATGCAGAAAGCATACTTGGAATAAGAAAGGCTAGCCCCCATGCTGCTCCGGCAAGCATACCAAACATAATACCTGGAAAAGATGAACGATTACTGCGCAATTCTGTTTACCTCCCTACAAATCGATAATATGTTTTGATTATAGGGAAATAACATTCATTAATATTGTACATTCTTGCTGGCTGATACAAATTGTCCGGGAGTAATCCCAAGTGATTTTTTAAAACGTCTTGAGAAATGACTTTGATCCGCAAAACCAACATCTATAGCTACATCTGCAATATTTTTACCCTTTTCCAGTAATCTCTTAGCATTTTCTATCCGAATTTGGCTGAGATACACATGGGGTGAGATGCCACATTGCTTTGTAAACGTTCGAGCAAATTGATATTCACTTAAACCTGTAAGTCCTGCAAGAACAGATAAAGTGATATTTTCATCATAACATTCGTGTATGTAATCTTTCACTCGCAGGATTCGTTGTTGTGGTAAAGCATGCTCTTTAACATGTCTCATCGATTTCTCGGCAAATCCTTCTAATAGTATATTAAAAAACAACAAAAATTTTTCCTTTTGTTCTAGTTCGGAATCTGAATATTGTAATGTATAATGCAAATCCAAGAACAGGTGTACTATGCTGGGGTTGCTAATAATCACCTCTTTGAAAAACAAATGACTTTTATCTGTTGCATTTTCTATCCCTAACAGTTTTTCAATTAAATTCTTGTTGGGATAAATCATACGATAAGTGTAGCCGTTAGTGCTGGCGGCAAAACCGCTGTGAATTTCTTCGGGATTAATAATCACTAGGTTATTTTCCATTCCAAATTTTGTTTCTCCTTTATAGTGAAATCCCTCCACACCATCTTCAATCACTCCGATAGCAAATTCACTATGTGCATGTTTAGAGAAGGCATGATGAATATAGGTAGCATGCAAACACTCTAATGATTCTAAATGCCTGTTTTTCCAAAAAGTTACTTTTTCTGTACTATGATCTAAAATAAGATACTACCCCCTCTTTACAGCTCTTTTTACCGTCAGGATATATGGTAGAATGGAACCTAAGTGAATGAATGCTAATTAGGACATAGAACTTTTTAAGCCTTTAGCATGTCTGCTGTTTGGATCAGATTAATCAGCGGAAGCAATACCATATAAAAAAGTATCGATGGATTTCTTATAAAGTTTGAGTGTGTCTTCCATATTTAAGTCTCTGCAAATATCATTTAGTCCGTATAATAAGTTATCAAAAATCTTTGCCAATAACAGCGAATCATCTTGTTTAAATTCTCCTGATTGCATACCTTCCGATAATAGCTTCTGACTATAAGAAATTCTAATGTTAATCGTTTTATAAAGTTGATTCTGTACTAAAGTATTAGACTTTTCATGACTAAAAAATTCATCAGCCACATTAGTCAATGGATGATTATAATCATTGATAACAAAATGTTTTGCAATTCCATACAGCTGCTCTATTGTAGTAGAATATTGCTTTTTTTGATCCTCCCATTGCTCCATCCATTCCTTTTCCCATTCATCTAATACATGGATGAATAGTCCTTCTTTACTGTCAAAATGATAGTATATATTTCCCTTGCTTACTCCGGTAGCTTCCGAAATATTCTCAATGGATGTTGATGCATAACCTTTCTGTATAAAAAGATTCTTCGCAGCTTCGGCAATTCTTTTCTTTGTTAACATACTTTTTGTTTGCTTCTTATTCAAAAAGTTCACTCCTGCTCATTTCTTGTGTTTATATTTAAGGTCGTAATAAACTTTCATGAAGTAAATTGAACCAACTTCTTGTGCCTGAATAATTAATTGACAATTACTGACCAATCGTTCTAAATTTAGCATAATATAGGGATTAAAACAAGTAATTATCAATAGGGAGGTAACTATTGACATCGGAAAAAACTGTGTGATAATATTTTGGAACGAACGTTCAGTTTATTAGTTAGGAGGGTGTATGTATATCATTTATAAAACAGATTTGTCCGGAGCAGGGTCCGGCTACCAGCTGGAAACATTCCATGGAGATGCTTTATTATTAGTTCGGTACTTAGATGGTAGATGTGAATTCTTTTTTTATGATAACCAGAAAAAACTTGTGTTTATCTTACTTGAAAACAATGAGGCAAGAATTCTATCATAGCTTATAAACCCAGATAAACTATATTGACTATACTCATTCGAGTTTTATAAACAATCTTTACAAGAGTGAAGGTGCTTTTTTTTTGATATTATTTTAGAACGGCCATTCAGTTTTTTGGAATTTGCAAATACAAATGTAATGGATAATGCTTATTCAGCTAAAAGTTTTACAAATTAGTAAGTTAGTGAGGAGGTGATGAAAATGCCGGACTCAGAATCTGTTTCTGATTCAGAATCTATCACAATCCTGTCTTAAGGATATATGCTTTTATGTTCCTGATAATAAACGCATATCCTTAGTCGAATAATAAAAAGGGGAATCATTTATTGGAACAACTTCAAATGAATAATAAATAAAATGATTCTATGGATGATTACAAGCAGTGAAAGGTGGGAGCCAAGATGCCACTGAAAACAAGGACAATGAACCATGTACTAATATGCATAGAAAACAAAAGTTATAACCCTAGGGTACTTCTAAAAGGTGCAGAACTAGCAAGGAAAAATAATTATACTTTTGAAGTTCTTTTTTTCTACTTTCCAAGTAGCGGGTGTACTGTATTTAATTTGCTAAGTATAGCGGAGAGCAAAAATTTAAGTAAAAGATTAGGAGCAATAAAATTTACCCTAATGAGGATGGAAAGTGAGCAGAATGCAGTAAAAGCACTAGTGGCTAATGCGAAAGATAATAAAGCAAGAGAGATTGTTATGTCTGGAGCACAACTAAGGAGCAGTTCGGGAAGTCTATTTTGGAGAAGAGTATTTTCCTTTGATAAAGTCAATTATATTCTAAAAAATATGCCGGGTATCATTCTTGTTCTGATAAATCATAGTGTATGCAATCCTTTTGCGAAAGGAAAATACAAAAGTGGGAGGAAAGGGTATCTGCTGAAGGGAAATGATGTAAAGGCTCCATATACCCTTCATGACAAATCTTTCAATAAAAAAGATATTGCTGGTCTCTTCTTTCAGATGAAAGATAAAGACGAGGGAAACGGCCTTTTTGCTTTCTTTCGTAATGGAAGGGTGATGTATGTCCACATACGTCAGGGGAGAATGAGTATTATAGATCGGGTCTAAATTAATAACCCAATATACGGCTTATTAATAATGGAAAAGCTATATAAGTGTACTGCTATATATAATAAATTGAGAAATCATTTCGTTGAGCACACTCGATAGCGCTGCATTTAAGATACCTGTATACGGTTCTGCTTTTTCTTTTATTAAACTATGTATCTATGATTACTGACTATTTGTTCTAAATCTATTGACTGCAAAAAAACGTATGTGATAGTATTTTAGGACGAACGTTCAGTTAAATGATTAGGAGGATATATGTATATAACATATAAATCAAAGTTACAGGGGTCAGGACTCATGTACGAGATAAACACAACTTTTGGTGATGGTTTCTTATTGGTTCAATATTTAGATGGAATGTGTGAAATCTTCTTTTATGACAGCAACAAAAAAATTATATCCATTTTGCTTGATTCAAATGAAGCTAGAATTTTATCTCGACTTTTGAACTCAGAGTAATCTGGTAAGGTAACCGTCCAGGTCATGCAAGCTCTTAGAAAAAATGAATTTTATTAAACAGATTTATTTTTTTCATTATTTTAGAACGATCGTTCAGATTAAAAAGCGAATTTAAATCAGTAAAAGTAAAATAACTTAATAAATTTATTATGAAGGAAGTGAGAAAAATGGCAGACTCAGATCCTGACTCCAATTCAGATAAGAAGAATGGTTGAGGATATACGTGTTTCTCTTTAAAGAAGGATAAACACGTATATCCTCAACCTGATAAAAATCAAATATGAATAAACTAGTTCTTTAAATCAGAACAGGTGAGGCGAGGAAGCGATATGACAGTAATAATTTGTTTAGAAGAAAAGAATTATAGCCGTAAAGTTCTTTTGAAAGGAGCATTCTTGGCAAAAAAGTATGGCTGTAAATTTGGAGTTGTATTTTTCTACTCTATCGAAAACAGATACACTATGTTTCATTTGCTAAATATAGCTCTTAAGCGAACAGAAAATAATCGGGATACAGCACAAGAATTAGTAAAGATAGCAAAAAATAATGATGTGAAAAAAATTATTATGTCAGGAGCATCATCAAAGAACAGTGTGAAAAAACTATTTTGGAGCAGATTTTTTTTCGAGAAATACAATTATATTATAAAAAATATGCCGAATATCGTTCTTGTTATGATTAATCGAAATGAAAATAACCCTATTGGGAAAGTGGCATATGAAAATGGAAGGCAAGGATATTTAGTAAAGAAAAATGATAACAAAACTTTCTACTTCCTTAGTGATAAGCGTTTTAGAGGAAAAGATATCCCCGGATTCTTTTTTCATAAGAAGGATACGGATAAATGTAACGGTATTTTTGCGTTTATTCTCAATGGAAAGATCAGCTATGTCCATATACACCATGGTAAAACCAGGTATATTAAGCATCTAAATACGTTGCAATAGCAACTGATTGATGAAAGATAGCTATGATAGCTTGATACATCATAAGTAAATTTATAGGGTTTTAAATGAATAAAGAAAAAGTGATTCATGAAAATGAAAGTAAATTTAGCAATTTAGATGGAGGGGCCCCATGGCTGAACAAAAATCTTCGCATATAAAAGAAACAAATATAACTTTGGAAAAAATAACTGAAATGGGTAGGAAATGCGATGCGCCTGCTGGTGTAGAAACAGTTAATTTTTTATCTGATTTTAATAACGAATCCGAACAAATGGATAAATTTTATGGGTATCTGCAAGTACAGAAGGTCGATATGACAGGTGATTCTGGAGAGACTCTAAAACAGAAGATAGTGCAGGAAGAAGCTAATCCAAACATGCAAAGTGCACCTTTAGGGATTAAAATAGACGATTCAGTTCGTTTGTATTTAAAGGAAATTGGCAAAGTGGATTTATTATCTGCGGCAGAAGAAATTGAACTAGCTTCTCTTATTGAAGAAGGTGATCTTGAAGCAAAAAGAAAATTAGTCGAGGCAAACCTTCGTCTTGTAGTGAGTATCGCAAAACGCTATGCAGAACGCGGTGTGGTTTTCTTAGATTTAATTCAAGAAGGGAATATGGGACTATTTAGAGCGGCTGAAAAATTTGACTATCGAAAGGGATTTAAATTCAGTACCTATGCCACCTGGTGGATCAGACAAGCAATTTTACGGGCAATTGCTGATCAGGCCCGTACCATTCGAATTCCAGTGCACATGGTCGAAACAGTCAATAAATTAATGCGTGTTCAGCGTTCTTTATTACAGGATTTAAATCGTGAACCAACACCGGAGGAAATTGGTGAAGAGATGGAGTTAAGTCCAGATAAGATACGGGTTATCCTAAAAATTGCCTATGAGGAACCAGTGTCCTTGGAAACGCCGATTGGCTGGGGGAATGATTCGCATTTAAGTGACTTAATTAAGGATGAGGAAGTAATGTCGCCTCCTGATTATGTAGCCCATGAGTTGTTAAAAGAGCAAATAGAGGATTTATTGGATACACTGTCCGATCGTGAAGAAAATATTCTCCGTCTTCGATTCGGATTAAATGACGGAAGATCAAGAACGCTAGAAGAACTCGGTAAAGTATTCGGTGTAACCAGAGAGCGTATCCGCCAAATTGAAGCAAAAGCGTTACGTAAATTAAGACATCCAAACCGAAGTAAACGATTAAAAGATTTTCTTGAATAACGATTAATTGATACTAGTAAATGATGATAAGGAGATATGTGAGAAAAATAATGTGGAAGTTATGTAGAGAGTGCTTTATTTTATTTTTAATAGCTACACGAAGTGTACGCTAATTCACTCTATTAGTTATACTTCCTATACTATTATGGTTTAAATGGAAAAATAACAGAAACCGTATTATATCACTAATATAGAATCCATTTATTTAAGTCCGATAACTTAACTGTTAGTCGGACTTTTTACTGCTTTCCCTGTGAAATTTATCGTTATATTGTGCTAGCAGTGCAAAAGGGAAAAACCTTTTCAGACAAGTGGAAGATAATATGATAAAGAATGAACCTATGCAACAAGTGTTGCCAATAATTTTGACATTACTTTTAAACGTAGGTTGGGAGCAATAAAAGACCATTACTGAGATATTTAAAGCATCATAGGCTGGAATAGATTCACTGGTCTGATTTTCAATAAAAAATAAAATGTAATAATAAAGGTTGCAAACTTATGAATAAATGAGTATAATACGTAATCATTACGATTTATGTATTGTTTTAACAATCTAGTAGGGACGTTAAAAAATGAAGTAATATAAACTACATAAATAAATATATTTTTTAGCTCTTAATCGTAATGATTTCGATTAAATGATTGATCGAGATAATTTATAAATAATCCATAGTCATTCTACTTTTTGAGGTGATGTGATTCAGAGACTTAATAGATAAAAATTGGCAAGATAATATGATCGAGTAATAGAAATTTATCCAAAGAAAAACATCCGTAAATGGTGCCCACGTATAGTGAAGAAAAGAGTTGGAAACGCGTCATGGACTGCTTTTAGGGAATGATAATAAAAGCTGTTAGTAAGCCAATGGATGTTGAAAAATAAAAAAGCGAGGTCGTATATATGAGATAGCTTCTTAACCATCAAGAACTGGAAGGAAGATCATTCAATATTCGCTTGCTTAATTTTCGGTCTGTAAATCGTAATGATTATGATTTGGGAGGGTTACTATGAATAAAATATATGATGTCATTATTGTAGGGGCGGGTCCTTCAGGAATCGGTGTCGCAGCTATACTGCAGAAAATGAAAGTATCTTATCTTATTTTAGAAAAGGAAGATATAGGTGCTACCTTTTCGCGCTGGCCAAAGGAAATGAAATTTATAACACCTTCCTTTCCAGCACAAGGATTTGGTCAGACAGATTTAAATGCTGTTGTACCGAAAACTTCGCCAGCCTATACGCTTGATATGGAGCATCCTCCAGGAGAAGCATATACGGAATATCTGAATGTGGTTGCAAACCATTTCGCCATTCCAATTAAAAAAGGTGTTCAGGTAAATCGAATAAACAAAAAGGATTCTATTTTTTCAATAGATACGTCAAAAGGATTTTATCAAAGTCGCTATGTTGTATGGGCTGGGGGAGAGTACCAATATCCAGAATTAACTCCTTTTCCAGGGGCTGACCTTGGCGTACATAATAGTTTGGTTCCATCTTGGGAGAAGCTGGATGGAGATGATTTTATCATTATCGGAGGCTATGAAAGCGGGATGGATGCTGCTTACCAATTAGGTAAGCTTGGCAAAAAGGTTACTGTAATTGCCAGGACAAATACATGGGAGTTGGATAATAGTAATCCGAGTATTGCCTTATCCGTCTATACCTATAATCGTGTCCGTCAATTATTTGATTCGGATTTATTAAAAGTTGCAGGAAATACAGCTGTAACCAATATTGAAGAAAAAGCTTCCGGATATGATGTGTATACGAATGATGGAGAAGTATACTTTACGCCTGTAAGACCAATCTTAGCAACAGGTTTTAAAGGAAGTACAACCTTAATCGAGAACTTGGTCACACGTGGTAAGCATGGTGGAGTGCTGGTTAATGAGACAGATGAGTCGGTCGATACTCCAGGGCTGTTTTTAGCTGGTTCGGAATTGCGACATGATAGTCATATTTTTTGTTACATTTATAAATTCCGCCAGCGGTTTGCGATAGTAGCAGAAGCGATTGGCCAGAGATTGAATTCTGATTTATCTATTTTAGAAATGTATAAACAAGAGAATTTTTATTTGAATGATCTTTCCATGTGCGGAGAGATGTGTCAATGCTAGATTACGTTCATGATTCTCCTCCGATTAAGAAGGAAGTGCTGCTTATTGGCTATGAATCGGTGGGTAAATCCGGTTTGTTTCGTAAATTAACCGGTGAAAAAAATGCATTGTCCAGCAATATAAAAGGATCAACTATATCCGCTTTAAAAGCCTCCTGCAGATTAGATCGTAATATACGATTAACAGATCTGCCGGGACTTCAATTGGGTACGGATAGCAGGAGTACACAACTAACTTTAGATCATTTACAGGGAGAGGAGACACTGCTGCTGGTTGTGAAAGCTGCCACTCTGAAAGAAGAGTTGACGGATCTGCAATCGGAGCTGAATTTGAAAGGAAGGGAAGTTGCGATTGTTGCAACGCATCGGGATAAATATCTGCCGTCCCAAGCCGAACAAAATAGAGTGAGGGATTTATTACAGGTACCGGTTGTCTGGGTTAATACGAGAGAGATGGCTGAAATGAAACAGGAGGAAGTTATCACATGTATCGGGAATGCCCAGGCGTGGGGAGCTGCCAAAAGTATTCTCCATTTCCTCCCATCTTCCCCACATGACGTCAATCAATTAATTCCGGTATTTCGTGTACCGATAGCAGGGCCAATGCTGGCTTGTTCATTTATTTTTGCCATGTTTGCCTTGCCTGTATTTGGTGCTTTTTTATTTGCCTCTTGGCTGGAGCCGGCAACAGAACGATATCTTCTTGTTCCGATAACTTCATGGATAGATCATGCTCCACCAGTTCTTGCAAATATATTGATAGGCGATTACGGATTGATTACCTTAGGTTCTTATTCATTTCTGTGGGCTTTTCCAGTTGTTATCTTGATAAGTATCATGACAACTCTCACAGAAGAGATTGGTATACAGGAGCATCTAACGAATGCACTTGATCCTTGGCTGCGCAAAGTTGGTTTAAGAGGAAGGGATTTACTTCCCGTGATTACTGGTTTTGGCTGCAATGTTGTCGCAGTCTTTCAAAGCAGAAGCTGCAGCAGCTGTACCCGTGTATCTTGTGTTTCATTAATTGCATTCGGTTCTGCATGCAGTTATCAAATAGGTGCCACGCTGTCTATCTTTAATGCAGCTCACGCTCCGCTTTTATTTATTCCTTATTTACTCATCTTATTTATAGTGGGAGCGATTCATACAAGACTTTGGAACCGAAATGAGGCAAATGAGCTGGTACACATTCCTTCACTTCCATATATACAAAAAATTAACTGGCGTGCATTTCGGTGGAAAGTTTCCGGTGCTGTTAAACAGTTTCTAGTGCAGGCTATGCCTATCTTTTTATTGATATGTCTCATTGCATCTCTGCTCCAAGCCATAGGTGTATTAGCCATTTTCAGCTGGCTTGTCATGCCGTTATTGCATCTGTTCTCACTGCCTTCAGATGCAGCACCAGGATTGGTTTTCTCTTTGATCAGGAAGGATGGGCTCCTTGTTTTAAATGAGGGGCAGGGAAGTTTATTAATGGACATGTCAGTCAGTCAGATTTTTATTTGTGTTTACTTAGCGTCAACGTTATCTGCCTGCCTTGTAACCTTATTTACGATTGGCAGGGAGCTTGGCTGGAAGACTTCCTTGTCAATTGGATGGAAGCAAATGCTGACAAGTGTTGTGAGCGCAGCAATTCTAGCTTCAGGATTATACTTTTTATAGGAAAAAGGAGGAAAAATAAATGAAAAAAATTCCTGTTACAGTATTAAGTGGCTATTTAGGCGCAGGAAAGACAACGCTGCTGAATCATATCTTACATAATAGAGATGGATTAAAGGCGGCGGTCATTGTTAATGATATGAGTGAAGTGAACATAGATAGTGAGCTAGTCCAAACACAAGGTGGTTTTTCACGCACAGAAGAAAAGCTGGTTGAAATGTCAAACGGCTGCATCTGCTGCACGCTGCGGGAGGATTTGTTAGTAGAGGTTGAAAAGCTAGTCGAGAAAGAAGAAATTGATTATATTCTGATTGAATCCTCTGGAATTAGTGAGCCAGTTCCTGTTGCCCAGACATTCTCTTATATTGATGAAACGATGGGAATTGATTTAACAAAATACTGCCGCCTGGATACGATGGTGACGGTTGTTGATGCGAACCGATTCTGGCATGATTTTGGATCTGGGGACTCACTGCTCAGCAGAAAGCAGGCAGTTAGTGATGCGGATACGCGAAATATTGCTGATTTACTAATTGATCAGATTGAATTCTGTAATGTACTTATCCTGAATAAAACCGATTTGGTAAAAGAAGGGGATTTGCAGAAGCTGGAGCAGGTAATCCGTAAATTACAGCCAGAAGCAAAAGTTATCCGTACCCAACATTGTAGAATAGAGCCGAAAGAAATATTAAATACCAATTTATTTGATTTTGAGAAGGCTAGTGAATCTGCCGGCTGGTTAAAGGAATTGAATGAAGGAATCGAAAATCATACGCCGGAAACCGAAGAATATGGGATTGGTTCGTTCGTATATACATCAAGACTACCTTTCCACACGGAGCGCCTGGTAAGCTGGTATCAAGAATTGCCTGAAGAAATTGTTCGGATAAAAGGGATAATATGGTGTGCCACACATCATGATATGGCATTATTGCTTTCGCAAGCAGGCCCTTCTGTTGAAGTAGAACCTTTAGCTTATTGGGTAGATTCGTTACCTGAAGCTCAGCAGAAAGAAATATTAAAAAATAATCCGGAAGTTAGAGATTTATGGGGTCCGGAATATGGAGACCGTCATACAAAGCTTGTTTTTATTGGAATGGATTTGGATCGTGAGCAGATAACGGAGGATTTGGAACATTGCCTGTTAAGTGAGTCGGAACTGGGTGAGGACTGGTCCCGATTCAGAAACCCATTTCCTTGGAGAGTATCGTAAGGAGCTGTAGCAGATGATTTTATCAGGACAAACGATTAAAAAAATCGTATACGATAACCAAATGTCTATCAAACCTTTTAAGGAATTAAGTATTCAGCCGGCTTCTGTTGATCTGTGTCTAGGTAAGGAATTTTTAATTATTGATGATATGTCCACCTCTTATTTATCCATTGATAAGCCGGCAAGCTATCGGGAAATTGAAGTAACAGAAAAGGATACGATAACAATTCCGCCTCAAACCTTTATGTTAGGAACCACATTGGAGCAAATAGGTTTACCTGATTATTTAACAGCTTTTGTAGAAGGAAGAAGCTCTGTTGGTAGACTTGGCATCTTTATTCAAAATGCGGGGTGGATTGATCCGGGATTTTCAGGACAAATTACTTTGGAATTGTTTAATGCGAATCGTGTACCTGTACAGTTGCAAGTCGGTATGCGCATTTGCCAATTGGTAATAGCGCAGGTAGACCAGATAACAGAAGGGTATAGTGGTAAATATTTATTTCAAAAAGGAGCTACACCAAGTCGTATATATATTGATAGAGAAAGAAGTGTGGGGAAATGAGCAAAAAAGTTCCAGTAACAGTATTAAGCGGATTTTTAGGAGCGGGAAAAACATCCCTGCTTAATCATCTGCTTGAAAAACAGCATGGGTTTAAAATAGCAATAATCGTGAACGATATGAGCGAGATTAATGTAGATGCTAAACTTGTGAAGGAAGGCGGGTTTATCAGAGCAGATGAAAATATGGTTGAAATGACAAATGGCTGCATCTGCTGCACATTACGAGAAGATTTAATTGTTGAGCTGGAAAAACTGGCTAATTTGGACATCGATTATGTGTTAATTGAATCGAGCGGGGTTTCGGAGCCGATTCCGGTCGCCCAAAGTTTTGTATATGCAGACAAAGAATTAGGAATAGATTTAAATGCACTTTTCCAGCTTGATACGATGGTAACAGTTATAGATGGGCACCAGTTCTGGGAGGACTATCGGTCGGAAGATTTGTTAACGGACCGGCAACTGCATGTTTCTGAGGAAGATGAAAGAGGGATTGTCGACTTGTTGGTTGATCAAATTGAATTTGCCAATGTAATTGTTTTAAATAAAATAGATAAGATTACGAGCGACAATATAGCTGAGTTAAAACATTTGCTCTATAAGTTAAATCCGCAAGCGAAAATTATTCCAGCGAAATTTGGCCAAATAGATCCATTACAAGTGCTGCATACCAGACAATTTAACTTTGAAATGGCAAGCCAGGGAGCAGGGTGGATAAAAGAATTGAATGAGGAACATATACCGGAGACCGAAGAGTATGGTATCAGTTCATTTGTTTATCGAAGCAGAAAACCATTCCATGCTGAACGATTTCGGCAATGGCTGGAGAATTGGCCGCAGGAAATACTCCGGGCAAAAGGCTTCTTTTGGTTAGTCACAAGGAATGATATAGCAGGATTCTTGTCACAGGCGGGTTCCTTGATAACCCTGGAAGGTGCTGGCAGGTGGCTTGCTAGCTATTCAGAAAAAGAACAGGAAGAATTAAGAGCACAAGATCCAGCTATATTTGAAGAATGGGATGAACAGACAGGAGACAGAATGACAGAGCTTGTTTTTATAGGCAGAAACATGGATAAGAAACAACTTATAGAATCGTTGAATCATTGTACAGTAACGAAAGAAGAAGCGGAAAAACCCATTTCTTCTTTTACTGATTCATTACCAACGTTCTCTCCCTTATTCGAATAATGAAAAAGAGAGTACATTATGAAATTCGGTCCCCAGAACAATAGAGAGTAATGGATGAAGATATTTTCTATAGTCAGGGGCTTGGTCCAGGTGGCCATTTCCCTAACTATAAAGTTTTCTAAAATAGATCTTTGCAATAGGCCGAATATATTGCTCGTCTTTATCTCTTTTTTTAGGTCTCAGCATTTAATAATCTCATGGTATGCGTTCTTGTATAACAGATTAAATAGGTCTAACCAAAATTTCGTTTACATTTACGTAATCTGGCTGAGTAACTGCATAAACTACCGCCCGTGCAATGTCTTCCGGCAAAAGTTTTTTTCTGTCGCTGTCAAATGGACTTTTTGAACTTAATGGCGTTTCAACCATGCCTGGAGAAATATTGGTGACGCGAACGCCAGTTTTGGCAAGTTCTTTTTCCAATCCTGTGGAGATTGCACGTACCGCAAATTTTGTTGCACAGTACACTGTAAGTCTTTCTGTAACTTCAAACCCTGAATCAGAAGCGATATTAACAATATGACCACTGCCTTTTTCCAGCATAGCAGGCAAGACTGAATGAATACCATAGAGAACTCCCTTTATATTGATATCAATCATCTCTTCCCAGTCAGACACATCTCCTTTTAAAACTCTGCTCGAACCCATTTTCCCGGCATTATTAATATATATATCTACATTTCCAAATGCCTGTTTTGCTAGCTTTGCAAGGGAGTCAACATCCTTTTGGTTCGTCACGTCTGCTTTAACACATAACGTTTTTTCATTTTGGCTAATCTCTTTTGCTATTTGTGCAAGCTTCTCTTGACTTCTTGCAGCAAGCACCACATTAGCACCTGCCTTAGCAATCTCTTTTGCAATTGCAGTTCCGATTCCACTGCTTGCCCCTGTAACAATGGCCGTTTTACCTGCTAATTGTTTAGTCATTATTATGTACCTCCTTAATTATCGATGGTTCATTTCCTGGAAAGATTATTCCTAACTTATATAAAATTTGGAATTCCCCCTTTAAAATACAATATTAAATGAACTGAGTAAACCAAAATAGTATTTTATTAAGTATATAACGAATCTATTAGCCAGCTTATCTTTGTTTTTCGTTTAGCTGACAAAAAACTCAATTGAGTTTTGTCCTGATGCTAGTTTTTTCCTGATCACTTCCGATCGACTTACTTTACAAAGCATACTGTTTGAAATGAACAAAGGAAGAGAGGGAGTTTTCACTTTCTCAATCTCATTATAGAGGAAAAAAGACCAAACTTAAGATTTTTCACTATTTTATTAGGCGGAATGGGCTATATCCAGTCATACTCATCTATTTGCATTAATATGCGATTTGAAAATGTGTAGAAAGAAATGTAACATATTTAATTATAATTTGTATTTATCTCTTCTTAATTGTTTAGGCAAGATTTGTTGAAAGCGATTGAAAGCTTTATAAAGCTTAATGATGTTTCTGTAAGAAGAGAGTAGACACAGACAAACAGGAGGAGTTAGTTTTGAAAAATGGAAAACTTGCAGGGGTAATTTTTGGAATCTTGGCTATATTTTTACTTGCAGCTTGCGGCAGTTCAGATGGAAATGCAGCGGACAATAATGGTAAAGCTGATTATAGTAAAGAAGTGGATTATACTATCACTGGGATTGAACCAGGAGCAGGAATCTCGGTTACAACGGAGAAGGCAATCGAAGAATACGATAATTTGCAGGGCTGGAACGTAGAATTATCTTCTACTGGAGCGATGATGACTGAACTTGGTGGTGCAATTGAGAATGAGGAACCGATTATAATTACTGGATGGAACCCGCATTGGATGTTTGCGGAGTATCCAGATATGAAATATCTGGAAGACCCAAAAGGAGTTTATGGTGGAGAGGAAACCATTAATTCGCTGGCAAAAACTGGACTAAAAGAGGAAAAACCAGAAGCTTATAAATTAATTGATCAATTCGAATGGAATGTAGAAGATATGGAAGCAATTATGTATGAAGCTGAAGAATCTGGTACAGATATAGAAAAAGTAGCAATACAATGGGTTGAGGATAACCAAGATAGAGTAGCGGAATGGGTGGAAGGCGTAGAAGATGTTGACGGAACAGAAATCGTACTTGCTTCAACACCGTGGGATTCCGAACGTGCATCTTCAGGTGTTTTAAAAGAAGTGATGGAACAAAAAGGGTTTAACGTCACGGTAACCGAGTTAGACGTAGCCATTATGTTTGAATCGATTGCTACAGGAGATGCAGATGCCACTCTAGGAGCTTGGCTGCCGCTGACACATAAAGATTTTTATGAGGCAAATCAGGATAACATTGTGGATTTAGGCCCTAACCTAACTGGTGCTAAAATCGGGCTTGTTGTTCCTGAGTATATGGATATCGATTCTATTGAAGATCTTAATTCTAAATAAGCAATGAAGACTTTTTAGAATAACAACTTATTCGTTGTTTCTGTCTTAACAAAACTGTCCATGACGGTAAACTTAAGAAACTAGACCGTCATGGACAGAAACAAACTATAAATTCATAATAACTCCTGCTAATGATTCAGTTAAACGAAATTATTTTTTTTCTGCTAGAAAATCTTCGGTTGATGTTACAGTCGCATACATACTTTCAAGCGCGCCGACAAATGCATAATGAACTTGTTCAGCTGGAACTGCTTTACCTTCATAAGATAATTCTCTTGTAGCGCAAGCATCTTCAATAAGTGTAGTTTCATAACCTAAATCCACAGCAGCTCTTACGGTTGCATCAATACACATATGTGTCATCATACCTACAACCACAACTTTGGTTACTCCCCTTTCTTTTAATTCACTTTCTAATTCTGTTTTTAAAAAGCTATTAGGGAAATGTTTCGTAATAATGCTTTCGTTTTCTAATGGTTGAACAGTATCATTTATCTCAGCACCCTCTGTATCTGGAAGAAAGAATCCTAGTGCTGAATCACTTGCGATATGCTGAACGTGAAAAATATTATCTTTATTATGCTGTCTAAACCATTCTAGAACCTTAGCAGCGTTAGCAGCAGCTTTATCAGGATTGACTAACTCCATTTTTCCATTTGGAAAATAGTCATTTTGAATATCAACAATAATTAAAGCAGTACTCATTATTATCACCTCATATAATTTTTTGATACAATATAATGATAAATGATACTATGGTTTCTATCGATACTTTGATGAAACACTTTTGCAGCAAATCATTTCATGATGAAAGGAATTAATTATGGAACTTGATAACATTGATTTTCAAATACTTCAGCTACTATCCGAAAATTCACGTGTTCAATGGAAAGACTTGGGCGAACAAATTCATATGACAGGACAAGCTGTAGGGAATCGGATTAAAAAGCTTGAAGATAGTGGTGTAATTAAAGCATATTCTTTAATAGCAGATGAAATGAAGCTGGGATTAATCTTTACTGCATTTGTAATAATTTATATGAAAACAGCAAACCATGATCCATTTTTGAGATGTATTAAAGAACGGAAAGAAGTGGTTGAAGCACATCGTGTATCAGGAGAAGGGTGTTACCATTTGAAAGTAAAAGTGAGTACTCAAGAACAATTGAATCAATTTCTTAATCAGATTCTTGAATATGGAAACTATTCTTTGTATTTATCCATAAAAGAAGTTAAACAGCAGAATCCATTGAGTGCAACGTAATAAGCTGACATAAAAAAAGCATGTCTCCAAATTACAAAAAGACAGTACATAATTAAACAAATATTTTAACCCGGGACGAGGATTATCTTCTCCCGGGTTTTTACTTTTGTTTTCCTTTTATTGAGCGAGGTTATAGGAGTACTCTTGCAATTATTTTTGTGGCTGATTATATTCTCCCCATTGACACATTTCCTGAATGATAGGCCATAGAGTTTGTCCTTTCTCAGTAAGGCTATATTCGACCTTGGGGGGGATTTGCGGATATTCCTTACGATGAATAATCCCGTCATTCACCATTTCCTTCAGTGCAGTGCTAAGTGTTTTGAAGGTTATTTTACCTAGCATACGCTGAAGTTCATTATAGCGTACAGCACCATTTTTGGATAAATGATAGATAATTTGCAGTTTCCATTTTCCGCTTATGATAGAAAGAGTGTATCCAAAAAAAGGTTCCTGGTTGTCGGTAGCATTAAAATTAGTCTTTTCCATGTTTATACTATCCTCCAAGATAGTATGCGGTAAAAAAGTGCATACTTGTTAATTAATTTATATCAACTATATAATACATTTAGATTCAAGTAAAGCGATGTTTCAAAACGAAGCTGAAATGCTTTTAGACATAATTGGAGGAATGATTATATTGTTAGATCAACAATATCAAGACCATATAGCAGAATTACATCAAAAATTGGAAGAAGCTGAGGCGATTGTAGTTGGGGGTGCAGCTGGAATGTCCGCTGCGGCGGGATATAACTGGTATCAGACAGACGAAATTTTTTTAAATTACTTTGGAAAATTTGCTGATAAATACGGGATCGAGAATATTTTTTACGGCTTTTACTATCCTTTTGAATCAAGGGAAGAACGGTGGGCTTATATTGCTACTTTAATCAAGTTTGTATACGATGCTGAACCAGGTCAGCCCTATCTTGATTTGGAACAACTGCTTCAGAATAAAAACTATTTCATTTTGACAACAAATCAGGATACGCAGTTTTCAAAGGTTTTTCCTGAAGAGAAAGTGTCTGTGATTCAAGGGGATTGGCGTTATTTTCAATGCAGCAATCGTTGTCATGATCAGGTTTATTTCAATAAAGAGCTAGTTGACAAAATGTATCAAAATATGGAGGAAACTAGAATTCCAACAGAATTAATTCCAACATGCCCACAGTGTGGCCATGATATGGAGCCATGGGTCCGTTCTCGGATATTTTTGGAAGGCAGCTCTTTTAGAAACGAATTAATTAAATTTCAAGTTTATCTTACAAAAAATAAATATAAGAAAGTTCTATTCCTGGAATTAGGTGTAGGAAAAATGACACCAATGTTTATTAAAGAGCCATTTTGGGAGATGACTTTTAGTCTGCCCGGTGCATCCTATATCAGTATTAATCCTATTGATGCGGAAGTGCCTAAAGAGATAGCGAATAAAGGGCTTGCAATTAATGAAGATATTGCGCGTGTACTTCAAGATGTCATGAAAAAAAGAAAAACTAACCCAATGATATAGCGATGTTCTATATGATATGGGGGTTGTTTCAAGGGGAGAATATTGTGGGGAAAGTTGGAATCTTTGGATCATCATTCGATCCAATTACAAATGTCCACTTATGGACGGCAAGTACAGTCGCACATCGTTATAAATTGGATTTTGTCATTTTCCTGCCGAGTTCCCATCAGCGTCCTGACAAGCGGATCCATATTTCTGATGATCATCGTTGGAAACTAATCCGTTTAGCGATTAACGATAATGATAAGTTTGTCGCCAACGATTATGAGATGAATCAGCATGCTTGGGATATTGCTACCTACCATACATTGGAGCATTTTAAAAAAGTATATTCCGATGATGAGGTCTTTTTCATTATGGGGGCTGATCTACTAGTGGATATCGGAGAGGGAAAGTGGAAAAAGACAAAGGAGCTTGTACATGAGAATAAGTTTATTGTCATGGCGAGAAATGATATTGATATGTTAGCTGTGATTGCAAGATCCCCGATTTTGCGCAATGCAGATGATGGTCAAACTTTCCATTTAGTCGACAAAGGACTGGCTATGGAGACAAGCTCAACTTTTATTCGAGATGAATTCCAACAGGGAGGAGAACCGCGATACTTACTCCCTGAGAAATGTTATGAATATATTAAAAACAATAATTTGTATCAAAATAGGGAGAAAGTCTAACAAAAAAGGAATGTTTTTAACCTGATTATCTGTTAGTGCGTAAACATTAAATTTTCGAATATCACTATCCTTTTAGATAGTATACGTCAAAAAAGTGCATACTTGTTTCCTGTTTTATACAAACATTATAATGTATTTAGAAACAAAAAAGGGGATTCGCAGTGCAATAAAGAGAAATATACTTTTAATTGAATCTAAATACTAGCAAAGTGGTGGAAATTTAGATGTTTTTCGACTGCGAATAAAAACCATTAGGAGGATATGTAAAATATGATTTCACAACAATATCAAGACAATATAGCTACATTAAGACAAAAAATTCAAGAAGCTGAAGCAATTGTAGTTGGCGGTGCTTCCGGTATGTCCGCTGCTGCAGGATATAACTGGTATCGAGACGATGAAATGTTTCGAAAGTATTTTAACGCATTTGCTGAAGCGTATGGAATCGATAGTATCTTTGGAGGCTTTTACCATAAATTCCGTACGGAGGAAGAACGCTGGGCATATCTCGCAACTTTGATTAACTTTGTAGCAGAAGTTCCTGTCGGACAGCCATACAAGGATTTAGAACAAATCCTGCAAGATAAAGAATACTTTATTCTTACGACAAATCAGGATACACAATTTTTACAAGTTTTCCCTGAAGAAAAGGTCAGTGCCATTCAAGGGAATTGGACATCGATACAATGCTCGGGCCCTTGTCACGACCAAGTCTATCCTTTTGTGGAACAGGCAAAAGAAATGTGTACCCACATGGAAGGAACGAAGGTTCCATCTGGCATGATTCCCAAGTGCTCGGAATGTGGTGGACCTATGGAACTGTGGGTGCGATCATTTGTATTTTTGGAAGGATCCAAATATAGAGATGAGCATAAAAAATATCGTGAATTTCTTCTTGAAAACCAAAATAAGAAAGTACTTTTTTTGGAGTTAGGTGTTGGACGAATGACTCCGATGTTCATCCAAGAACCCTTCTGGAACATGACTTACAGCTGGCCTGATGCATACTATATTACCATCAATCCGAAAGATGCATTGCTGCCAAAAGAGTTAAATGATAAGGGAACAGCTATTCATGAAGATATAGCGCAAGTGCTGCAGGATGTTTTAGTTGAAATGAAAAAAGAGAAGAAACAAGGTGTACTTTAATAAAGAAGGCTACAGCATTCCAATAAATTGCGATAAGCAAATCAGCTCGTTTGATTTGGACAGGCTTTAAGCGTGCAACTTTAGTATCGTAGGAGGTAAAATTATATGAGTAATATATATTCAGAAGTAATAACAAAAGTCAAAGAGGCTGACGGGATTGTTATCGGTGCAAGTAACGGTCTTTCAATCTCGGAGGGTATTCATATTTTCGCTGAAAACAAGGATTTCATAGAAAACTTCGGTGATTTCCGTGAGAAGTATGGTTTTCGCAGTATTATACAGGGCTGCTTTTATCCATTTCCTTCCGAGGAAGAAAAGTGGGCATTCTTCAGTCGGATGTACGACTACTTTTTATACACTGGGGAAGCAAGTTCGGTAATGAAAAATCTGTATAAACTTGTAGAAGATAAAGACTTTTTTGTAGTTACTTCCAATATAGATGACCATTTCAGACAAGCAGGATTTCCAGAAAATCGCCTCTTTGAGATAGAGGGAAATTGCAGGAATCTGCAATGCATAAATGGTTGTCATGATAAAATTTACTCAGGTGATAACGTATTAAGCGAAATGGCACGAAAACAGGAAAATGGAAAAGTCCCTTCAGATCTAGTTCCTGAGTGTCCAGAGTGTGGCGGTCCAATGCAAGTTCATTTAGAGGTAGACAGAAACTTTTTAAAAGGAGAGGCTTGGCAAGCAAGCTTCAAAGCTTATCAGGATTTTATTGATAAGAACCAAGGGAAAAAATTAGTTCTGCTGGAATTAGGAGTAGGTGCAAGAAATCAATTGATTAAAGCGCCATTTATGGATATAACGAATGCCGAGAAAAATGCTACCTACATTACGCTCAACAAGGGAGAACTCTATATTCCTGAAGAAATTGCTGCGAAATCTATTGGTATCAATGGTGATACTGCAGAAGTATTACAACAATTAGTACAGTTAAAGTAATTGGAAACGGAGAGGAATGAAAGATGTTTTTATCAAATGTTCTTGATGCTCCTGAGTATCTGCCAATTAAGAAAAAGTATGAGCGAATGGTTAGGTATATGGAGAAAAATGTAGAATTTTGGCTGCCAAAAAGTGAATTGCATACGAAAAAACACTGTGCTCGTGTGTTGATGCTTGCACTTCTTATCGGTCACAAAAAGGGGTTAAGTGAGCTGGAACAGGATGCATTAGGAATGGCCGCTATTTTCCACGATTCTCGCCGCATGGATGATGGGATTGATAGGGGACATGGAAAACGGGCAGCAGAGTATTACAAAGCATATTGCCGTGAGAACGATTTGCCTTATGATGAGCGGACCTATTATATCACTTATTACCATGACCAAGATGATGCATTAGGTATATCAGAAATTGAAAAATCACCAAACGTTGATGAACGAGGGCTGTTGCTGTATCGGATTTTCAAGGATGCCGATGCACTAGATCGTTTCCGTTTAGGCCCTGATGGTTTAGATGTAAAATATCTGCGTACTAAAGAAGCTCACGAACTTGTTGATTTTGCGAAAGATCTTTTACAAAAAAGTAATGAAATAAACGAATAGATATGAAATCAAAATTTTTTGTTATTTAGAAGCTAAGCATAATTTGTAATCTTAGGAGGAAATTGTTATGACCAGCTATGTTGATGACAGTTTCGCCCTTCACACAGACCTGTACCAAATTAATATGGCAAAGGTATATTGGGAGGATAATATCCATACCAAAAAAGCTGTATTTGAACTGTATTTTCGAAAACTGCCATTTGGAAATGGGTATGCGATATTTGCTGGGTTAGAACGAATCATCGATTATCTCCAGAACTTCCATTTTTCTGAAAGTGATTTAAACTATTTAGAGGATCTAGGCTACCCGGAAGATTTTGTTGACTTTTTACGAACAGTACGTTTTACAGGAAATGTTCGTGCTATGAAGGAAGGAGAAATTGTATTTGGCAATGAACCGATGCTGCGTATCGAAGCACCATTAGTTGAAGCGCAACTAATTGAAACGGCATTGTTGAATATAGTAAACTATCAAACGCTAATTGCTACAAAAGCCTCTCGCATCAAGCAAATTGCGGGAGAGCAATCTGTTTCAGAATTTGGTACGAGACGTGCACATGAATTCGATGCCGCATTATGGGGGACGAGAGCAGCTTATATCGGCGGTTTCTCTAGCACAAGCAATGTTCGGGCAGGAAAACGATTTGGTATTCCTGTTTCCGGGACACATGCTCATTCCTATGTTCAAGCGTACCAAGATGAATATATCGCTTTTCATAAGTACGCGAAACGAAATAAAAACTGTGTTTTCCTGGTGGATACTTACGATACTTTAAAATCTGGTGTTCCCAATGCAATAAGAGTTGCGCAAGAGCTGGATAACATAAATTTTGAAGGTATTCGATTAGACAGTGGAGATTTAGCTTATCTCTCCAAGGAAGCAAGAAAATTATTAGATCAAGCAGGTTTTGTTGATACCAAAATTATAGCTTCAAATGATCTTGATGAGTATACCATTATGAATTTAAATGCACAAGGAGCGAAAATCGATGCCTGGGGAATTGGCACCAAAGCAATTACTGCCTTCGACCAACCAGCCTTAGGTGCTGTGTATAAGATGGTATCGATGGAAGATGATACTGGACAGATGACCGATCGAATCAAAATTTCCTCGAGTCCTGAAAAAGTTACAACACCAGGATTAAAAAAGGTCTACCGTATTATTAACAAGCTTACGAGTAAATCAGAAGGGGATTATATTGCCTTGGCTTATGAACAGCCTGAAAAAGAGTCTAAACTGCATATGTTCCATCCAGTGCATACGTACATTGGAAGTTTTGTCACGAATTTCATAGCCAAAGACTTGCACGAAGATATCTTTGAGGGCGGCATGCTTTTATATGATTGTCCTCCAGTTGAGGAGATTCAATCATATGCCGAGCAACAATTAGACCTTTTATGGGAAGAATACAAGCGCTCTTTAAACCCGGCAGAATATCCAGTCGATTTGAGTCAAGCCTGTTGGGATAACAAAATGAAAAATATAGAACAAGCTAAAAAGCATAACTTAAAAACGATATCGGCCATTTAATCAAGGACTTCTAAGCTTAGTTTAATTTGGATATCACTTATTTACCCGCTTTAAAAGAGAGAGCGATATGATCGTTGGGAAAAATTCATGGAGGCAGATAGAGACTTATACCGTACTTTATCTGCCTCCATACAACTACATTCATGGAACACTTTATGCGTATCAACTGTAAAGTTATTTCAAAATAAAACTGTAGGAGTTGGTTTTAATTGGCTAAAGAAGCTTTGTTAATCGTAGATATGAGCAATGATTTTGTAGCAGACGATGGAACATTAACTGTTGGCAAGCCCGCACAAGAAATAGTACCTTATATTAAGGATCTGGCGACAAAATTTTTAGAAGGTGGGGAAATGGTTGTTGTATCAATGGATGCACATCAGCCAAATGATCCACACTTTGAATTATGGCCGTCCCATAATGTTGAAGGTACTAAAGGACAACAATTATACGGGGATTTATATGATTGGTTTCAAAATAATAAGGATAATAAAAACCTGATTTATTCCCCAAAAACAAACTATAATGCATTCTTTAAAACAGATTTAGCTGAAACCTTAAAGAATTCAGGAGTAGAAAAAGTTCATACAGTTGGAGTAACCACAGATATCTGTGACTTTTTAACGGTTTCGGGAGCAGATGCAGAAGGGTTCAAAACGGCTATTCATAAACGGGGTATCGCAACATTTACGGATCTTGGAGAGACAATGGTAAACCATATGATGCGTTGCTTCCATACTGAAGTTATTGAATAAACACGAAACGAAATTAGTTAGTTAGGTCGGTGAAAAGCATGATTGACTTGTTACCAAGAATTAATGAGTTAGCAAAGAAACAGCGTGAAGAAGGACTGACCAATGCTGAAAAAGTTGAGCAGCAGGTCCTTCGAGAAGATTATTTACGTGCCATTCGTGGCCAAGTGCTCCACACTTTTTCAGGAATGAAAGTGCTGGATCCACTGGGTAATGATGTCACCCCTTTAAAAGTTCATCGTTTAAAGGTTAAAGGTCAAAAGGATTTATAAGAGAATAGGAGATTAATCGACATGAAGGAAGTATCAAAAGGCGCTCGTGTAGTTGTGGGCATGTCAGGTGGAGTAGATTCTTCCGTTGCTGCAATGCTTCTAAAGGAGCAAGGTTATGACGTAATCGGAATATTTATGAAGAATTGGGACGATACAGATGAATTTGGTGTTTGTACAGCAACGGAAGACTATGAGGATGTTATCCGCGTCTGCAATCAACTAGATATCCCTTATTATGCGGTGAATTTTGAAAAACAATATTGGGATAAGGTATTCACTTACTTCTTAGATGAATATAAAATAGGGAGAACGCCAAATCCTGATGTGATATGTAATAAGGAAATCAAATTCAAAGCATTTTTAGATCATGCCTTAAGTCTAGGGGCTGATTATGTGGCTACTGGACATTATGCACGTGTAGTCAGAGAAAATGGAGAAGTTCACATGTTAAGAGGGAAGGATGTAAATAAAGATCAGACTTATTTCCTTAACCAATTAACAGAACAGCAGTTAAGTAAAGTGTTATTCCCGCTTGGTGATATGGAAAAACCAGAAGTAAGGGAATTAGCTGCACAAGCTAATTTGGCAACTGCGTCCAAAAAAGACAGTACAGGAATTTGCTTCATTGGTGAACGAAATTTTAAGGAGTTCCTAAGCGGTTACTTGCCTGCTCAAAAAGGAAATATGGAAAATTTCGATGGTAAGATTGTTGGACAGCATGATGGATTAATGTATTATACAATTGGACAAAGGCGCGGATTAGGCATTGGTGGAGATGGTGAGCCTTGGTTTGTAATTGGAAAAGATATGGATAGGAATGTTCTATATGTTGAACAAGGCTTTGATCATGAATTGCTATACTCTGACAGCATTATATCTGATAATGTAAGCTGGATTTCTGAGGAAGATACCCCAGATACATTTGAATGTACTGCAAAATTTCGTTATCGCCAGCAAGATAATAAAGTAACTGTTGAACGATTGAATGATTCAAAAGTTAAAGTTATTTTCCATGAGCCGATTCGGGCAATAGCCCCTGGGCAAGCAGTTGTCTTCTATCAAGGAGAAGAATGCCTTGGAGGAGGGACGATCAATCAAGTATATCGTGATAACAAACAATTAACGTATGTAGGATAAATAAGAAACGGAGTGATACATCCGCAGATGATGTTAACCGAGAAAGAAGATTGATAACAAAAGAAGGATAATCACTCTTGCTATATTTAATAGTTTATATTTCAAGAATAATCATTAGATCGATAGACAGCATGGTCTTATATTAAAGCAATCATTTGAAAAGGGAAGCGTAACATGTATCAGCTCAAAACAACTAAAACACTTTCTAAAGAAGAGAGAGATCAAATTAAATCGTTATTTGAGATATACTCTAAAAAAGAAATATTAATGGCATTGCATCAACTTAACAAAAGTAAGGCAAGGTAAAATAGGTACTGAAAAAGTAATGGTTACTAAAGTAAAGGTAATAGGGGGGCTAACATGCAGGCGGATATTTCCATTTTACTTGCGTTTGGTGCAGGTGTGTTATCTTTTGTTTCACCCTGTGTATTCCCGTTATATCCGGCATTTCTATCATATATTACTGGAATGAGTGTATCAGATATCCAGAGCGGTAAATGGAGCGGGCAACGAAAAGCAATGATGCATACCATTTTCTTTTTATTAGGATTTTCAATCATCTATTTAGTGCTGGGATTTGGAACAGCAGGGAGTGCAAGTTTAATTGGAACGTGGTATGTGCAATATGGTGATTTAATCCGGCAAATAGGAGCGATTTTAATTGTATTCTTTGGCTTGGTAACTATTGGAGTATTCCAGCCGAAGTTTTTGATGAAAGACTATAAATTTGGCATTCAGAATAAACCAACTGGATACATCGGTACGATCATAATAGGATTAGCTTTTGCATTAGGCTGGACACCTTGCATGGGACCTATATTAGCAGCTACGTTAACACTTGTTGGTGCAAACCCATCCCAAGGACTATGGTATATGATTTCTTATATATTAGGCTTTAGTATTCCGTTTTTCTTAATGGCATTTTTTATTGCTAAATTTACGTGGATAAAAAAATACAGTAGGATGTTCATGAGAATTGGCGGAAGTATTATGATTATAATGGGAGTTGTTTTGTTTTTTGATAAATTTACTCTTGTCAACGCTCTGTTAGCACCAATTTTTGGGGACTTTCAAGGTTTTTAGTCATTATAAGTACTTAATTTAATGGATTGATTGTCTTGAGGAAAGTCTAATTCTTTACTAAAGGTAACTAGAATTAGGCTTTTTTTATTGTATTTGCTCTAAAGAAAGATCCGTGCTATGATTCGAATTAAAATTTTTCTGAATCCAGAAGTCTAACAGCAAGTTACCTGTGTCTAAAAGCCCGGGACAAAATGATTTGTTGGATTGTTGACAACGTTATCAAAAAAGGATAATATTACTGTAGATTGATTGGATAGTTACTGTAATATAGGCTATACCATTCTCTTCAATCTGATTTATGAAAGTATTTGGGTAGTTACTACAAAGTAGGCTATACCATTTTAATATAATTTCATTGTTGGTTTGGAATAACCTTGGGAGTAGATTTGATTTATGAAAATAGATAAGGTTATTAACAATAATTTAGTTCGTTCATTTAAGGACAATAAAGAAGTACTTGTGATGGGCAAAGGACTGGGATTTCAAAAGCAAAAAAATGATAATATTGATGAAAAATTAATAGAAAGAATATATGTAATAGATGAAGGAGAGAAGAACAGTAATTATCTTGAAATGTTGCTTTCTAACATTCCTTATTCATATATTCAGACTACAAATGAAATCGTCAGGTTTGCAATGAACTCCTTAGATAAAAAATTAGATGATACAATTTGGTTAGCCTTAACAGATCATATTTTCCATGCGATTGATCGTGCTAAAAAGGGAAAAAAGATCAGAAATGCGCTGTTGTGGGAAATCAATAGATTCTATAACCATGAATATTTAATTGCTAAAGAAGCTTTGAATATTATTGAAAAAAGACATGGTATAAGGCTTAGTGATTCTGATGCTGGTTTTATCGCATTGCATTTAGTGAATGCCCAAATGGATGACACTGTAAAGCTTCAGGAAACGATTGAATTTGTAAAAAGGCAAAAGAAAATATTAGATATCGTAAAGTATCATTATGGCATCGAGCTTAATGAAAGCTCCATACACTATGATCGATTTTATACACACATAAAGTATTTTGTAAGAAGAATATCCAAGGGTGAAAAGGTTACAAAAGAAGACTTAGGATTTTTGGATGTAATTAAAACAAAGTACCCTGAAGAATATAAGTGTGCACAACGAATCGAAGAATATGTTAATAAAGAATTGGATAGCCAATTATCAGAAGATGAAATTATATATCTTACAATTCACATAAGAAGAGTTATTGAGGAAAGTATGTAAAACTAAATAGGTTTGGGATTGTTACGAAAGGCTATACCCACCAGTTATAGAAGAGATCACGATTTGATTTCTTTTGTAACCGGTGGGTATTTTTTATTACACAAACTATTAACAGGAGAGATATTTATGGATTTTAAAAATCTTGCTTCTGCCATTTTAGAAAAAGTTGGCGGTAAGGAAAATGTAAAGTATGTCACACATTGTTATACACGTCTAAGATTTAATTTAAATGATGATAGTAAAGCAGATACAAATGGGCTAGAAAGTACAGAAGGTGTTGTCGGGGTTGCGAACAAAGGAGGTCAATATCAAGTTATCGTTGGCACAGATGTAGATTCAATTTATAAAGAATTAGCTAAACTAGGTAATTTTGATAATGATAGCGACGGAAATAAAGTAAAAGAAGATAACAGAGGAAAAATATCAAAGGTCATCGATATTATTGCTGGGATTTTTACTCCAATTATTCCGGTGTTAGCTGGAGCTGGAATGTTAAAAGCGGTAGTTGCAATTATAAATGGCTTTAGTTTGTTATCATCAGAATCTACTATATTACAAATCTTAACTTTCATGGGTGATGCTGGTTTCTATTTCTTACCGATTATCCTAGCAGTTTCAGCAGCAAAGAAATTCCAAGTCAATCAATATATTGCAATGGTTATTGGTGGAATACTGCTGCATCCATCTTTTATATCAATGGTCAAAATAGCACAAGACAATGGTGAAGGATTTGACTTTCTGGGGGTTCCAATTGGTTTAGTCAGTTATTCATCAACAGTTATACCAATTATACTGGCTATTTGGTTTATGTCCTATGTTGAACCGTTTGTCAATAAAATTATTCCGAAAAGTATAAGAATCATTGTAGCACCTTTATTTACTATTTTTATCGTAGCAATTGTAACATTGATTGTATTAGGACCACTTGGGAATTATTTAGGTATCGGTCTTGCGCAAATTTTTACATTTCTAAATGCAAAAGTGAGCTGGCTAGTACCAACACTAGTAGGCGCTGCCACTCCATTATTAGTCATGGTTGGTATGCATTACGGATTAATTTCTATTGGAATCAATGAGCTTGCAACAAAAGGTTTTGACCCTGTTGCAGGACCAGGCATGTTAGTTTCAAATATCGCCCAAGGTGGTGCAGGTATTGCTGTAGGTTTTCGCGCCAAGAATAAAGAACTTAAAGCATTGGCCTCTTCTGCGGGAATTACAGCTCTATTAGGTATTACAGAACCAGTTTTATATGGTGTTAATTTGCGATATAAGCGACCATTAATTGCAGCGATGATCGGTGGTGGAGCTGGAGGTCTATTCTTAGGAATTATGGGAGTTGGAAGGTTCGCTCAAGTACCGCCAGGAATCCTCGCATTACCCAGCTATATTGGACCGGACGGATTCTCAGTATTCATTTACGCTATTATAGGGATTGTTATAGCATTTGTTGTTTCATTTGTGGTTGCATACTTCTTAGGCATTAAGGAAGAAACAGAACAATTATCCGAGAGCATACAAGAAGAAACAGAGACAGTACTAAAAGAAAAAGATAGTGATGATAATGTAATTTACGCACCGATCAAAGGGAAATCAGTTGAACTAAAGGAAGTTAATGATGGTGTGTTTTCACAGGAGGTATTAGGAAAAGGTGTGGCAATTATCCCTGGGGAAGGTAAAGTATTTGCCCCCATTGATGGTACAGTAACAGCCTTGCTTGACTCCCATCATGCGATAGGTATTACAAGTGCGGGAGGGGCAGAAATTCTGATCCATGTTGGAATTGACACGGTACAATTAGATGGTCAACATTATGCACCGAAGGTAACTAAAGGACAAACGATAAAAAAAGGTGATTTATTATTAGAATTTGATATCAATGCAATTAAGCAAGAGGGATATGAAGTAATTACACCTATCGTAATAACAAATTCAAATGATTATGCGGATGTATTAAGTATTACAGAAAAAAATGTGAATGTGGGCGAAGCATTGATTAAATTGCCTTAATGATTAATAAAATAGCAAACTATGTTTTTAAGAAAGGATGTTTATAATCATGAGTTTTCCAAAGGATTTTTTATGGGGCGGTGCAACTGCAGCGAATCAGTGTGAAGGTGCATATAGAGAAGATGGTAAAGGACTAAGCACTGCAGATATAATGACCGGAGCCACTGATAGTTCTCCAAGAGAAATTACAGACGGAATTATTGAGGGCAAATATTATCCTAGTCACAATGCGGTTGATCATTATCATCGTTTTAAAGAAGATATAAAAATGTTCGCAGAAATGGGATTTAAATCCTACCGTATGTCAATTGCTTGGTCAAGGATTTTTCCAAATGGAGATGAAGAATTGCCCAACGAAGCAGGGCTGAAGCATTATGATGAGGTTTTTGATACGTGCCAACAATATGGTATAGAGCCAATCGTGACATTATCCCATTTTGAGACTCCGCTGGGGCTATTGAAATATGGGTCATGGGGAAATAGGAAGGTCGTTGATTTTTATTTGCACTACTGTGAAACATTGTTTAATCGTTATCAAGGTAAAGTTAAGTACTGGCTTACTTTTAATGAAATTAATGTTATGTCCACAAAGCCTTGGATGGCGGCCGGAATTAATTCGGATGACGAACAAATACGTATGACCGCAGCATACCATCAATTTTTGGCAAGTGCAAAAGCTGTACAAATGGCCCATCAAATTGCCCCTGATAATAAAGTAGGTATGATGTATAACGGACATGTGGCTTATCCGGCCAGCAGCAACCCAGAAGATGTGCAAAGAACGAATGATTTTATGCATCAAATGCTATTTTATGCTGATGTTCAATGTCGAGGCTATTATCCAGCGTATAAGTTAAAAGAATTTGAACGAGAAGGAATTGTTTTACCGATTGAGGAAGGAGATTTACAGGAACTAAAAAATGGAACAGTTGATTTCATATCTTTCAGTTACTATATGACGCATGTAGTTGGAAAAGAAACACCGTTAACCTTTAAAGGTTTAAATGGTGTAAAAACAGGATATAAAAATCCGCATCTTAATTTGAGTGAGTGGGGATGGGCAATAGATCCAGCAGGTCTCCGTTATTTACTGAATCTATTATATGATCGCTATCAACTGCCTTTGATGATCGTAGAGAATGGTTTAGGAGCAGTTGACAAAGTAGAGTCAGATGGCAGTATACATGATTCATATCGTATTGAATATTTAAGGGATCATTTAAAAGAAATGAAAAAGGCGATTGATATTGACGGTATACCAGTTATGGGATATACGATGTGGGGGCCGATTGATATTATTTCAGCTAGTACTGGTGAAATGAAAAAAAGATATGGTTTTATATATGTAGATGTAGATGATAACGGAAATGGCACATATAAAAGGACTAGAAAAGATTCCTTTTATTGGTACAAAAAAGTGATTGAATCAAACGGAGAAGATTTAGTTTAAGTATCGATCAGGGAAGTTTTATACTTTCCTGACAAGAAAGGATTGGTATGATGACTAAAAAATATATTGTTTTGACCAGTGAATTTGGCAGTGGTGCAAGACTAGTAGGGAAACATTTGTCAGAGGAGTTAGGAATACCGTTTTACGGTGAGGAAAATTTGTTAATCAAGACAGCAAAAGAATCAGGAATTGAAGAAAATGTTTTAAGAGACTATGATGAGAAATTAGCAAATATGAAGGTTGATGATGACACCGTGCAGTCAACAAATGACAGCAATGCTGATTTATCCAGTAAAATTTTTAAAGCTTATTCCGGTTCTATTTTAAAAGCGGTTCAAGAAGGACCTTGCATCCTTATGGAAAGAGGTGCGGACATCGTATTAAAAGGAAAAGTGGACTTTTTAAATGTTTACACATATACCTCCGATATCAGTAAGAAGATAGAACGCTGTATTCGTGTCTCTGGAGTGGCAGAAGAAAATGCGTTGGACTTTATTCATCAACAATCTAAGCTAAGAGAGCTTTATTATAAATCATTTTCAAACATTGAACGCGGAAAAATGAGTGAGTACGACTTATGTCTTAATACGGACGCTTTTGTAACAAATGCATTAGATATGAGCCAGTGTGCCGAAATAATAAAATCTTCATTGGGAGCAAAGATTAAAAGCTAAGGATCAACTCTTTGAAGAATAATTATATATCTTGATTTTTTGATTGATGGAGATGATTTTTATATTTATCATATATTTCGTCATTGGACTGCTTGCGTCAACACTTGGAGCTGTTGCTGGTTTAGGTGGGGGAATAATCATCAAGCCGGTTTTAGATCTATTTGGGCATTTTGATCTACCTACAATTGGTGTATTATCAGCAGCAACAGTGTTAGCAATGGCAACAATGTCATTAGTTAAATTTAGGAAAAAAGGACATAAGACCGATAAAGTAGTCAGCTCGATTCTTGCGGTGGGTTCAATATTTGGTGGGATTTTAGGTAAAGTAATATTTAACATCATTGCGATTTCTCTTAATATGCCAACTGTAACAGGGTTTATCCAATCTGCAACACTGGCATTGCTGCTTACCTTAATTTTTATCTACTTTATAAAAAAGGATAAGCTTACATCCTTTGTTTTTAAAAATAGACTTATAATATTAACAATAGGTTTTATTTTGGGTTTTCTTTCGGCATTTTTAGGAATAGGTGGAGGACCTTTAAATGTAACGATATTAATATTGCTTTTCTCTATGAATGCGAAGAATGCGGCTATTAATTCAATCTATATCATCTTTTTTTCACAGTTGTCCGCTCTGATATTGATTGCACTTACTACCGGTTTCTCTAGTTATGATTTGTCAATGCTGGTTTATATGATAATAGGGGGAATAATCGGCGGTTTTATTGGGTCTAGTATCGTCATAAAAATGTCCAATACACAAGTTGAAAAAATATTTAATATTTCTATCTTGGTTATTATTTTTGTAAATATATATAACATCGTTAATCTTTTATATTAAATTAATTTAGCGGTATAAAACGAGCCCATGCCTAAATGAAGAGGCTAGATATGTCCAGGCCTCTTCATTTAGCTATCAAAGATTACTATAACCCTTGATTACTAAAAAAACTCTCCGTATAAAATGGTTGGTTGTCGGCATTAAAATCAACACCAATTCCTAACTCATTAAAGCCATTGTGCAATATATTCTCACGATGCCCCAGTGAATTCATTAGACCTTGGTGAGCGAAAATACTGCTAAATTGCCCATAAGCCAGGTTTTCTCCAGCACTTGTGAAAGCAATCTCATCTTCTCTCATTCGATCAAAAGGAGACTGGCCTTGTAAATTTGTATGACTGAAATATTGATTTTCTGCCATATCGGTACTGTGCTTTCTTGCGGTCTCTCTTACATCTTCGTCCCACTGTAAAATAGGAAGATCGTGATTTACACGAGTAGCATTGGTTAAGTCAAATAATTGATATTCAAATCCCTCTTTTAATGCTTCACTGCCAGCTGTATATAGGGTATCTTTCGCAGATTCTAAGTCCTGATCAATTATTTGAATAGCTGTTACTTCATCATCCTCATGAATATCGTAAAAAATCGTTACATAGTTCCCATCTATTTGGTAGACATCGTATTCCCCTTCACTGTTAATTTGGTAGTTAAACCAGCCATTGCGAATCACTTTTTCTGGTTTTCCCAACTTTTCGTTCACAAGAGTTTTTGAGTCTCTTAAGGCTATATCAAACTGTGAAGAAAGCAAATCTTGATTGGTGAACAAACCACGAACAACCTCTTGTTCGTCATAAGCAACCATCATGAAATTCTGGTAGTTTTCATGGTAAGTGGACCAATCTACACCATATTCATTCTCACTTTCACGCATAGACTCTCCATACATTTCTTCAACCTCGTCTTTTGTATCACCCAATCCCACATTTCCAACGGAAAAAGATTGCTCATCTGGCGTTGTTAATTCTGGCTTTTCGACTTGTTCGTGCTCTGGTTCTTGTCCAGAATCGACAATAGAAGCGTAAAAAGATGTTGCTTGATCTTTTACTTTGTCAAAATCAAAGTTAATGTCAAAATCATTATCTATCACTTGGGTGGTAAATTCTTTCGCAGATTGATAAGTATCATAAACGGCTTCAGGAATATATTCACGAACGGAATCTCTCCAAAACGGTTTTGTCCAAAAAGCCAACAATATGATTAACAGCATAAAAAACAGTCGCTTTAAAATATTCATCCCAACCTTTTTCCTTTGCTAGTACTTTGTTCTATCAAAAACAGAATTCTGTTCATGTAACAATCTTAATTACTATATTATATTTATATTGTAGTCAATTCTTCCTTCGCATATCTTTACATTTTACACCCTAGAGTTAACTTTAGAGCAACCCCATATAAAAAAATATCGAATTTCCTGCTGCTCTTTAGAAAAATAAAACCGATAGAATGGTGAAATAAGTATAGAATCCAGTATATCCAAATTAAGATATACTGGATTCTATTATGTTGAACTTTAAATTTTCAATTTATTTGGTTGCGCTTTTCAATATTATATGTCGGCTAATTTAATCAGTATCATGTTGCTTGTGTATGGATTGGCTAATATTGTAGGGAATGTGATGGCTGGCAGATTACTTACAGACTATCCTATCCGTACTGTAACTATTTTTCCTATTGTATTAACCGCTGTTTATCTAATTTTTTACTTTGTGGCTGAACTTACGGTACCTACCGCAATTATTATTTTAGTTTGGGGGATACTCGGGGGGATTGGTGCAAACATCAACCAATATTGGATTACATCATCTGCTCCGAAAGCTCCAGATTTTGCAAATGGATTATTCCTAACATCTGTTGACTTAGGTACCACGATTGGAGCAGGTATCGCAGGAGTTATCATAGCGCAAATTGGAACGAAATATATTTTATTCGTAGGGATGCTTTCGCTGGTGATTGGTTTTATTTTTATTATGCTTCGAAATTCATTGTATAAAATTACTGCATAGTACGTCTTTTTAGTGACTTAGCGATCAGTAGGTTTTTGATTGAATTACAGAAAAACAAATAAAATCATCTGTATTTCATATACAGAATTATGAAATACAGATGATTTATATCAATCAAAAACGGTGTTTCCTATTTTATTGTTTTTATGAACATCCTCTGTTCCTGCATCAAGTGCAATCTTATAATAGTTACATTTATGTTCGATTACATCTAAGGTCTTTTTTAGTTCTTCCATTTGTCTTTCTACAACGGCTTTTTGTTCTATAAATAGTTCATATCTTTGTTTTAATGTGGAATCTCCATCAGAACACCATTCAATAAATGTCTTGATGTCCTTAATAGCCATTCCGCTAGATTTCAAGCATTGAATAATTTTTAATAAGTCCACATCCGATTCCTTAAAAACTCTTGTGCCATTAGCGGTGCGTTCTATAAAGGGTATTAATCCCTCTCTGTCGTAATAACGTATCGTGTGTATCGTGAGATTTAGTTTTTTGGCAACATCGCTGATTGAATAGGTCATTTTTATTTCACCCCTTTTAAATATGAACCTTGAGTTAACTTAAGGTTTGGGAGGGATTTTATCACAGTATTTCAGAAGCGTCAAAATTAATCTATGTACATAGAAAAGCAGTATCTTTTTATAAAACTATATCTTAAAAAGATGCTGTTTGTGTCATAAATCATGAAATGTAAAGTTGAAAAAAAGATACTAATTATTTGCCCTCGAGTTAACTTCATGGGGTAACATGATTCCCTAGAAAAGGAGTGATGGTATATATGGATTAAAAGTGAATTAAAGGAAATTGAATCTTAGGTTATCTTATTTATTGGCATTTACAACAAGCCCAGTATTTTAAAATTATATTATCGGAGGTTTTAATTTATGGTAACTGCTAAAGCACGAGCTGTCGATGGACCAAATCATTCATTTCGAGCAGCTGAAATTAAACGTCGTAACTTGGATAAAAATGATGTACTAATAGAAATCAAATATGCTGGTATATGTCATTCTGATATTCATACTGCTCACGGTGATTGGGGAGAAGTGCACTATCCGCTTGTTCCTGGACACGAGATTGCAGGAATCGTAACGAATATTGGTTCTGAGGTTACAAAATATAAAATCGGTGATCGAGTAGGTGTCGGCTGTATGGTTGATTCCTGCGGGGAATGTGAGAATTGTCTTAAAGGGGAAGAGCAGTACTGCCTCAATGGCAAAATAGATACCTATGCAGCGGTTGATAAATACGGGGATCATACGCAAGGCGGTTATTCCACCCACATTGTCGTATCGGAAGACTTTGTACTCCGCATTCCTGAGAGTATTGATCTTGCGGTTGCAGCACCGTTGCTTTGTGCAGGTATCACAACCTATTCTCCATTAAATCATTGGAAAGCTGGTTCAGATAAAAAGGTAGCAGTTGTGGGAATGGGAGGACTTGGCCATATGGCAGTCAAAATTGCGCATGCGATGGGAGCAGAAGTAACTGTTCTATCCCAAACATTGAATAAAAAAGACGATGGATTGCAATTTGGGGCAGTTGACTACCACGCTACAAGTAATCCGGAAACATTTGAAAAACTCGCGGGCACTTTTGATTTAATTATTAATACAGTAAGTGCAAAAATTAATATGGATGCCTATTTTGGATTACTTACGCTTGATGGCACATTGGTTAATGTTGGTGCTCCTGGAGAACCATTGTCATTAAATGTACAATCTCTTATCGGTCATCGTCGTTCGTTTGCTGGTTCCATGATTGGTGGTATCCGTGAAACACAAGAAATGTTAGACTTCTGTGCTGAACACAGCATTGTGCCTCAGGTTGAAATTATTTCTGCCGATCAAATTGATGAAGCTTACGAACGCGTCCTGGCTTCTGATGTTCGGTATCGATTCGTAATCGATATTCGTACTATGTAGTTTTGTAATTTAGTAACTACTATTGAATAGATAGATTAATTGGAAATTTAATTTGACTATCATTCATACTGGTATCTAGTTAAATAGTTGAATTATCGTTGTAGAACGATAATTCAACTAATAATACCGGAATAGTTCTTTATACGCGGGGAGTGATGAAAATGAAAAGAATGTTATCAGGATATTTAATTGGTGTTCTTTTCCTTATTAGTTGTTCTGCAAATGATGAGGAAAATTCTTCTAGTGATCAAGAAACATTCAATAATTTGGATGATACGCAACAAGAAGAGTTATCATTGCCTATTGAAAGTTTAGAAGTTATTGCAGAGAAGTTGGATGTCCCGTGGTCGATCGAGAAACTGGAAGATACATTCTATTTAACCGAAAGACCCGGTAGTATTGTCAAAATAGAAGGGGGAGAAGCAGAACGACAAAATGTAGAACTCGAGCAAGAGGTATCAACTGCTTCAGAGGCAGGGCTGCTTGGTTTTGTGCTTGCTCCTGACTTTTCTGAATCAAACCTTGCCTATGCCTATTATACGTATGAAGCTAGTGAAGGGCAATATAATCGTATCGTAACACTTCGATTGGAAAATAATATATGGAGAGAAGAGAGTCTGCTTCTTGACCAAATTCCCAGTGGTAATTACCATCATGGAGGGAGACTTAAAATAGGACCAGACGGAACCCTTTATGCAACAGCTGGGGATGCTTCTAATCGTGAAATCGCCCAGGATCTTAATTCATTAGGCGGTAAAATTTTAAGAATGAACCTTGATGGATCAATACCAGATGATAATCCATTTCCAGATTCATATGTTTATAGTTATGGACATCGAAATCCACAAGGGATGACTTGGTCATCGGGGGGCACGATGTATGCCAGTGAGCATGGTGATAATGCCAATGATGAGGTGAACTTAATTGAAGCAGGTCAAAATTACGGCTGGCCGATTATGGAAGGAGAAGAAGAGCAGGAAGGAATGATTTCGCCTTTATATACTTCTGGAAATGAATCGACTTGGGCACCATCTGGGATGGCATATGATAATGAAAAATTATATGTTGCCGCCCTTAGAGGGACTGCCGTTTTGGAATTTGATCTTAAAACAGGGGAATACCGTGAAGTTATAACCGGTCTTGGTAGAATCCGCGATGTACGGATTGAGGATAACTATCTTTATTTTATTAGTAATAATGGAGATGGACGGGGTGCTCCAGAGAATAATGATGACAAGCTTTATAGGATTTCACTGTCAGAATTAGATTAACAACTATCAACCTTGGTAATGTAAATAATGCTATCTTACGAAGAAAAACAATTTAATTGGAAGTTATCGGGAAAGAATCATAAAGGTACTAGATGGGGATTTGAATGAATTTGCCCTTGTGTGTGACAAGGGCTTTAACGTTAGAAAATTTGGCATCCGCTAGGTAAAATTCAAAATTGCAAAAGTCAAGTTAATAAGTGATCCTTTAGGATTCCAAAAACTTTCGTTTGTAATGGCTCAGGGTTAACAGAGGAAAAATGTACCGGTAACTATGGTAATGAATGTAAAATGCTCCTGCCATTCCCTGTCCTTTTGGATAGGAAGAGGTCCAATCCTCTTTATCGCAATTTCTTAATAAAAATATTATTCCCCTCTCTATCTCAGGAGTTTTTTTATCTGATGCTGCAATTAATGCATCTAATGCCCAAGCTGTATGTGTTAACGTACTCATTCCTAATGACGTATAGGTTTGATTGATATCACTTTTACATGATTCCCCCCATCCTCCGTCTGAATTTTGTATATCCTTTAGCCATTTTATAGCTTGTCGAATCGAAGAATGCCCTTTATCTACACCTACAGAAATCATACCAGTAATGGCAGCCCAAGTTCCGTAAATATAACAAATACCCCACCTTCCATACCAGGAACCATTTTTTTCTTGATGCCGTCTTAGCCAAGTTACCGCACTTTTCATTGCTGAATGATTTTTTGACAGATTGGTAAAATTTCCATAGAACTCCAAGGTTCTGCCTGTTAAATCTGCAGTAGAGGGATCCGTTAATAGATATTTAGCCCCTTCAACTGGAATGAAATTTAGTATTTTTTTATCCACATTTTCTTCAAAAGCAGCCCATCCTCCATCATCATTCTGCATGGAAAATAACCAGTTTATCCCTCTGTCCCAGGCTTGATGATTTTCAGGTTTATGTCTTGTCAAATGGGCAATGGATCTTAAGGAAGCTGTGGTATCATCCACATCTGGATTTATGGTATTAATATGAGAAAATCCGAAGCCACCTGGTAAACTGTGAGGATTATGAATCATCCAATCACCATAACGATAGTGCTGGCGCCTAAGTAGATAGTTATTGGCACTCTGAATCACTGGTTCTTCCCATGAGACACCAGCTTGTTGCAGTGCATCACTGATTAGGGATGTGTTCCAGACATTTGCCGTTGTATATTGAATATGGGTATGACCGTCAATTTGACAAGCCATTGATTTTAATCCTTCCACCGCTTTCGTTATAATTGGATCATTTTTTGGGTAACCAATTGATAACAAAGAAAAGATCATAAGGAAAGTTGAACTAAAGTAACTGTACAATGTCCCATCGGCTTCGATTCGATTTAGCATGTATTGTTTCAGTTGCTGGATGGCCATGGATTTTATATACGCTGGGAAACCTATAATATTTTTAATTCCCTGTTGAATATATGAACAAAGCGAACGCCACTCTTCTGATCGATCATTTAGAAAAAAATCATCTGTTTCCGCTTTTTCCCTTGAATAAAATAAATCAGAGAGATCCGGACTGTTTTTTGTTTTGGTGGAGAATTTATTGTCAGCAAGGATTAGAATGGGAGCAAGGTTTGCTCTTCCGTAAACAGAGAGGTCGAAAAAGTTAATGGGGAATGATAATGGTAAAAGTACAAATTCAGGCGGAACTGGAAAAAAGCTGGGCCATTTATATTGACCAGTTAAGGAGAGCATTATTTTCGTAAGCATATGACTTTTCTCTATACCGCCTAAGGCTAAAATCTGGTGTTTGGCAGCTAGCATTTTTTTATCTTTCTTGTTTTGGTAACCTGAATATAAAAGTGCATAATACGCTTCAATGGTTGCTGTTAAGTTTCCATCTTTCTCATCATAAAAGAGTTTCCAAACACCATTTTCCTCTTGCTTACTAAGAATTCTCTCCACTAAAGACTGAATCAGATTTTCATCATTTAATTCCAAAGTGCGGAGTAGAATAATCATATATGCATCCGTAGAAATTCCTGTTTCAAAGGGGTAATGCCAGGAACCATCAGGAGATTGATCCTTTTTTAATATCCCTACTAGACGATTTATTTCCTCCCCAATTTTACCTCTCATGCTATACACCTCCATAACTATAAAATGTTATTCATTCGTTCCTGCAAAAATTCATAAAAAGGCAGAATATAGTTTCATATTTTTTTAAATACTTCATCATTTATTTTCAACCACATCAATAAAATAATTACTAAATAATTTTAATAAAAGGCGAGTGATTTCCCATCTTTTCATGTCTAAAAAAGAAACGGGACGGCAAGAAAATGACTCCCACATTAAAAAGGATAAAAAAGGAATTATTAAATTGGCCAAGACAAACGATAAATGAAAAGCAGCTAAGTGACAGGGAACGCCAATTAATCGATTTCATTTATAGTGAAACGAAACGGAAAAATGTAAATAATATCACGAGAACAAATGCCTACTTGGACTTTTATAAAAGGTTTCCAGAAATTCACTGGGCTTTTCTAGGTCACATGGTTTCCCGGAACGGCGGTTGGAATATGACAGATTTGAAAGGAAGTTTATTATCCAAGTTATTATCGGAAGAGGAACAAGAACAATTTTTCTCTTTTTTAGAGCGTGGAAATTGGTTAATTTTCCAAGATATTTATCCTCAACTGCTCCTATATGAAGAAAGTATAAAAAGGAACACCAACTTATTCTATCTTTTGTCATTATTTAATATTTCCTTTTTTATGGAAGTAATTTGGAATTACTTTTATCAAGTGAAAGATGAATATCTTCTGGCCATCGCACTCATTATTAATGAACAAAACTATTTAGAAGAAAGAGTCATCCAGAATTCTTATTATCAAACTACTGTACTTAAAACATTAGAATTCAAACTCCAGGAATTATTGGAATTAAATCAAATCCTTTTTCCATATACCGATGGAATAAAAGTGGAAATTATCGGCCAAACGATACAGCAATTTGGCTCTTTACGTGAGCGTATTTTATTAGGTAAACGTTTATACGAAATCCTTTTTCATGAAGAAAATTATCCATACATTTACAAATGGGCTATTCAAAAGCCCCACACAGCCTCTAGAAAAGACTTATGGCCGCATGTATTTAACGATATCAATGAATCGACACCTGGAGTTCCTTATCAACGAAGAATAAAGAACTGTCACATAAAACCAAATTCCCCTAAATTATATAGTCCGATTTTAAAATATGCATGGGATCATGTTGAACAAACAGAAGCGGAAATTGCAGATTGGTATTCGGATTGGCAAGTGATTCATTACTTAAAAAAAGACGATCAACTAACGAATGGAGACATTTACAATGAATACTGTAAAACATTGGAAAGAATCGAAATTGCCATTCTTGCAAAAGAAGCATTCTTACCATAGAAATCAAAGTATCAAAGCCTATTTATTTATCATTATTTTTAGCTCGTTTATTGGAACTTATTTGGATCTTTTGTTAGTAGGATCTGGTCTTTATTTCTTTCCAAAGCGTCCTCTTCCTGAAATATTTACGATTAATATCTTATTTACTCTTTGTGCACTTCCAGTTTCTTCTTGTGTGATTATTTTTATATTAAAAGGGTTTAAAAAATTAATCCCCCGGTGTGTATTTCTATTTATTTGCAGCCTTTTTATATACATCATGGAACAAATAATGGAACAACTTGGCTTTTTTGTTCATTCGAATGTCTGGAAGCATGAGTTTTCCCTTTTCGGATACTTTATTTTCTTTATTGTTATCTGGAAGTTTTACAACTGGCTCGATTCATATTAATGAATTCATCATCACAGTTCTTGGAAACTTTAAAAATAGAAAAAACATTCCAGATGCTTTTCCAGAATTAATCTCAGGTGAGGATATCGGCAAGCAGCTGTTGATGGGGAATAAAACAAAAATTAAAAACATCTTCTAAATGATTGGATACTTACAATTAGAAGATGTTTTATTTTTCTGAACAAACTTTTTAGCACCATTTTAGTGGTATACATATAGAATTGCAGTGTTGTGAAATAAACTTCATGCCCTCTTAGAACATTAAGATAAGTGAATAAGTACATACTAACAATGGCAGCAACATTAAGTATGGAAGGAGTAATTTAATGCTTGACGAAAATACGATTAAAATTGTTAAATCAACTGCTCCGGTATTGCAGGAGCATAGTCAGGAAATTGGTGAAAGGTTTTATGAATTGTTATTCACACGTGTTCCTGACTTGTACAACATGTTTAATCAGACAAATCAAAAACGCGGTATTCAGCAGGGAGCATTGGCTTACGGCGTCTATTTAGCTGGTGCAAATATTGATAATCTAGAAGCGATCGAAACAATGGTGCGGAGAGTGACTGAAAAACATCGAGCATTAGGTGTGCAGGCTGAACAATATCCTATTGTAGGTGAAACCTTACTCGTGGCGGTGAAAGATGTGCTCGGTGATGCAGCAACAGATGAGGTCATTGAGGCATGGGAGAAAGCTTACCAATCCATTGCAGATATTTTTATTGCTATTGAGGACAAACTTTACCAGCAGACGGAGCAAAAATCAGGTGGATGGATTGGAAATCGTTCCTTTTATGTAGATCAAAAAGTAAAAGAAAGTGAAGTGATTACCTCTTTCTACTTAAAACCTGAAGATGGAAAAAGTATACCCGCCTATAAGCCTGGTCAATACCTTACAATACAGGCGGAAATTAAGGGCGAAAAATACTTGCACATGAGACATTACAGCTTGTCAGATGCTCCTAATAAGGAGTATTACAGGATCAGCGTGAAACGTGAAGATTCTCAAAATGGTGCACCGGCCGGTATTGTTTCGAATTATCTCCATAATGAAGTCGCAGCAGGAGACACATTGCCAATTAGGGCACCCGCTGGTGATTTTACGTATACAACAGAAGAACAGCCGATTGTTTTGCTTAGTGGAGGAGTAGGGATAACGCCAATGATGAGTATGCTCAATACTTTGGTTGAAACTCACCCTGACCGTGAAGTCACATTTATCCATGCAACTCCGAATAGTAAAGTTCATGCGATGAGAGAACATGTGGAAAAGTTAGCGAAGGCATACAAGAATATAACTACTTTTGTATGCTATTCTGAGCCTACTGAACAGGATCGATTCGAAAATCGTTATGATAAAGAGGGATACATTGACTTGGACTGGCTAAAAACCGTTCTATCTGATAATCAGAAAGACTTTTATTTTTGCGGTCCGCTTCCGTTCTTAAAATCCATAAACGATGCACTTAAGGGATGGGGCGTACCAAAAGAACAACGTACCTATGAATTATTCAGTCCCATCAGCACAATTGAGGAAGCATAAGTTTGAAAAACTTTATTTAATAGCCACAAACAGCGTAAATGTAACGTTTCAACACGAATATTAATAGTCGGCTGAAAACACCTTTCAGCAACACCTTTATAACAAACCGCACGATTAATAAGATTTCATAACAAATACAGATAAGAAAAACGAAAAGTAAAGTAATTGCACTTACCGGAATTTAATCTGAGAAAAAAGCTGTCTCAATTTCAAGAGACAGCTTTTTTTGCACCTCTATTGAGTAGCGTAAACTACATCATCATCATTACGAGAACCATACAATCAATAAACATGCTCCACCTCATACCCCTCTTCTTCCAAAATAGAGACAACATGAGGCTCCATAATCAAATGCAAGCTTCCGACAATAACAAAGTATGTATCGCCATTATCTTCCTCAAGAAATTCCCCAATTGTATCGGCCATCCCGTAGTTTCGTTCATCATTCAATGCTTCCATAAATGCTTGGTCTTCAGCTGATGGTTCTGCCTCTTCTTCGGTTAAAGCAGCTAATAGTTCATCGACATCTCCTTCTTTATAAAGGCTAAATAGCTCTTGCATATCCTCTTCATAATCATCAATGTCAACTAATGATTCTTCTAACATTTGAATTTGATAGTCATCCGATGTATCTGCGAAGATGCCTAGCTGTTCTTCAACGGTTTCGAGGGCAATAATTTCTTTGTCATCTTGGGCGGCTCTGTCTAAAAAGTATTGGTCTACTCCGTGCATGAAGCCAAGCTGTTCTGTCATGAGCTGTTGAATGGTGGAGGATAGGAACCATGGTTTAAAGCTTTCAACCATCTGTAACGGCAGTCCTAGTTCATCTAGTGTTGCAGATAATTCAGAATACACATCTTCTGGAATATGATCTTCTATTGTAGTCCTGTCCTGAAAGACGCCAAGATCCATTGTTAATTGCTGTACCTCCATTACATTTAAATCGGTTATATCAATTTCGGGCACAACGACATCTGATTCTCGATATGCATTTTCAATTTTTTCGTTTAATGGATAAAAGTCTTCCGTTCCAGCATGAATGGTTCCTTGCAGGTAAACGGTTGTATCACCATTTTCTACTTTCCACAAAAAGCCACCCGGACCGTCCGGACTTCCAACGACCTCTGTTTCCTCTGTGAAATGAACGACAACGTCTTGTTCGGTTAATTCATCTAATAGTGCTTGTTGCTCTTCATCAACTGGATTACTCCTTACATTAACTTCTTCGAGATTTTCTAAATCCTTTAAAAGAGAGAAATCATTAATTTCATTATCTTCTAATGATAAAATTTTCAAATCATCCAAAAACTCTATTCCGGTAAGATCCTGAATACCTAAACCAGAAAGATCGAGTTCCACTAATTCATCGAAATCTGATTCGTACAACTCTCCGTCTGTTTTTTCAATCTCCGTACGTAACCCTTCCTCTAGTTGCTCATCGGAAAAAGAAACAGTTTCTTCTGATTGGCAGGCAGTGATAACAAGTGCAAGCATCACAATCAGTAAATTGGTAAATAGACGTTTCATGAGAACAGCTCCTCTTGTATTATGTATTTCTCTTATTGGGATAAAATAAAAGATGCTGAAGTTTATTTCCAAAATTATCCCTATCTCCATTATAAATGATAATTGGTATGATTAGGTAAATTAGATGAGAAAGATTTTGTGGTATTAATAATTGTATTATTTTCATTGAAATTAACGAACATTAATATATTTTTACATTGCAATGTTCGTGATTTGTTGACAAATTAAAAATAAGTTAGTAATCTATTGATGTGATTTAAAAGAAAAGCGTATAATTTCGGGGATAGGGCCCAGAGTTTCTACCAGACCACCGTAAACGGTCTGACTACGCAAAGATGAAAGTAATCAAGGTATTGTTTTAATCTCTTGTATTACTCCTCATTGCATAGTAAACAGGTAGTGCTCTTGGTTAGGATATCAAGAGCTTTTTTTGCAGATTGAAACTATAAAACTATTCTGTCTGCATAAGTGCTGCGCAGGAACGCTGAAAAGCATAGCCAATACCAAGTTTTCTAATTTATGAAAAGTTGAGGAGGAAAGTAAATGAAGAAGTATTTTCAGTTTGATGAACTGCGGACGAATTACAGAACGGAGTTTATGGCTGGTTTAACAACGTTTTTAGCGATGGCTTATATTCTTTTTGTTAACCCATCAATACTTTCAGAAGCGGGAATGGATGAGCAGGCTGTCTTTGCAGCAACTGCCATAGCTGCTGCTGTTGGATCATTATTTATGGGAGTGATTGCGAAATATCCAATTGCATTGGCACCGGGAATGGGATTGAACGCCTTTTTTGCATACACCGTTGTATTAGGCTATGGGATTCCTTGGCAAACGGCATTAGCAGGAGTTTTAGCATCAGGAATTATCTTTATTATTTTTACATTAACAGGCTTACGTGAAATTATTATTAATGCTATTCCATCCAATATGAAACTGGCTGTTGGAGCAGGAATTGGGTTGTTCATTGCTTTAGTTGGGCTTATTAACTCAGGAATTATTGTTAGTGATGAAGCCACTTTAGTTTCACTTGGTGACTTAACCTCACCAACTGTTTTACTGGCTATCTTTGGAGTTGTCGTATCCGTTATACTTCTAACGCTCGGTCTAAAGGCTGGAATTTTTTACGGAATGATTCTGACAGCTATTGTGGGAATGATCTTCGGATTAATCGCTGTACCTTCTGGAATTGGCAGTATCGTGAGTTCTGTTCCAAGTCTGGAGCCAACATTTGGCCAGGCATTTATGCATTTTGGTGAAATTTTTACATTAGAAATGCTCGTTGTTATTCTAACGTTTTTATTTGTTGATTTCTTTGATACTGCTGGGACACTGTTAGCAGTTGCAAGACAAGCTGGTTTAGTGAAGGATAATAAACTGCCTCGTGCAGGAAGAGCATTGTTTGCAGATTCGACTGCAACTGTAGTTGGAGCAGTTGTTGGTACATCTACAACAACTTCTTATGTCGAATCAACGTCTGGTGTTGCTGTAGGGGGACGCTCAGGATTTACCTCTGTTGTTACAGCTGGATTTTTCTTATTGGCCTTGTTCTTCTCACCATTATTAAGTGTTGTAACAGCAGAAGTGACTGCACCAGCATTAATTATCGTCGGTGTCATGATGGCAAGTGCGCTGAAACATATCGAATGGGATCAATTTGAGATCGCAGTACCTGCTTTTTTAACGGTACTCATGATGCCACTAACCTATAGTATTGCAACAGGAATTGCGATTGGTTTTATATTCTATCCAATAACAATGATTGTAAAAGGGCGGGCAAAAGAAATACATCCCATTATGTACGGATTATTCATTGTCTTTATTCTTTATTTTATTTTCTTAAGTTAGCTATAAAAAAACCAAGAGAATGTTTGTTTTCTCTTGGTTTTTTTATGTCTTTGTCCAAATGCTGAACTTCACAATGAAGTGGCTGATGTTTTAAAGAAAAAAGCTGATGTTCACAAATAGTTTAACGATAACTTACGGATATCCAAGGCTTAACCAATAGTAATCCTTTGGATCATTATGAAGACATAAAAAGGAGCTGCTACATAATAGAAGCTCCTAATACATTATTCCATTTCGCGAACAGTATTCTCTTTTCCAAATGGCAGCAAGTGGTAAAGTATAAGCGAGACCGTTCCGATTGCTGCGAGAGATCCCATAAATAAATACATCGTGCTTCCACCAAATACCTCGATAATCGGACCACCTGCCAGGGAGCCGATAATCCCGGAAAGACCAAAGTACACCGAGAAGAAAATGAGATGCCCGGTCGATTGTAAAAAACTTGGTATTAATCGTGTCACATATTCAAATGCTGCCGTGTAAAATACACCAAAGGTTAAACCGTGCATGAATTGAAGGGCGATGACATGCATCGGATCATCAACATATGCGTATAAGAACCAGCGGATTGTATATAGGATTGCAGCAAAAATAATAAAGATCAATGTACGATACTTTCTGAACCAAAAGCCTGCAAGTGCAAAAACTGCAGCTTCTGAAATAACCCCCATAAACCATGCAAGCCCAACTAAAGATTCACTTCCACCGAGCTCTGCAATGTAAAGTGCTATATAATAATCATTCATGCGGTGGGTTATGGTAATAAAGACAATAACAGCCAGAAAAAGAAGAAAAGGTTTATTTGCAACAATTCTGCGAACATCTTTTAATTTTACAGGCTCTGATTCTACTTTCACATCCTGCATTGGGATGAGGACTAATAAAATAACGAATCCAAAAAATAAATAGGGCCAAATCATATATTGAACGCCGAATTGATCAAGAATTTTGCCAACAATTAATGCTGATATTGCAAAGCCTACAGAACCCCACATACGAATAGACCCAAACGATACATTTAATTCATCTGCTCGTCTTTGGGCGAGGCTATCGCTCAATGCTCCTATTGGTGTTGCGAAGAAATAAAAGGCAGCACCAGTAATTAAGATGGTCGATAGAGTATCCATCTGAAAAAAGATGGAACTTCCAATCAGAAGACCGATAACACAAATGAACAGTATTTTTCGTACTGTTTTGAATTTATCGCTCAAATAACCCCAAATTGGCTGTGCAAGAAGAGAAGCACATGATTCAACTGCAAGCACCCAGCCAATTTCAGTTCCGTTTAATCCACGATAATACAAATAGAGTGGTAAAAAACTAATAAGAATGGTATTGGAGGCATGAAAGCTTACAAACAATGTTTTTAAAGGTATAAGTGATTTTTGTACGGACAAACGTATTTAGACCTCCTTTTATATGAAGTTTATGCTTAAATCGCAGGAAAAATAGATATGTTAGACTACTATACCATGATTTTTTAGTGTTAAATAGAATTGTTAAGAAAAAAATAAATAACAGATTAATCAGAATGCTATGGTTGCACAAAACAGTTAGGAGGAGTTGTTATGAAACCAATTATTGGAGTAACAGCCTCGATGGAAACAGATCGAGCGTACTACAGCACAGCCAATCGAAATGTGAAAGCGATTATACGAACGGGTGGAATCCCTGTCATTCTACCATATATAATAGAAGAAGGGGACGTTGCAGAAATTGTTAATCGGTTGGATGGTCTTTATGCCACAGGAGGTGGGGATATTGATCCTATTTTATTTGGAGAAGAACCACATCCTAAGCTTGGTTTGATTATACCAGAACGGGACCGATCAGAATTTAACCTGATTCAAAAAATGTTGGATAAGAAAAAGCCAATTCTTGGTGTTTGCAGGGGGAGTCAGATTTTAAACATTGCTGCAGGTGGAGATATGTATCAGGATATTTATTCACAAATCGATAAACAATTGCTTCAGCATTCACAAGAAGCCCCTTTTGATTATGGTTCTCATTTCGTTGATGTCGAGAAAGACTCGTTATTACACAAGCTTACAGGTGAAGACAAACTACGTGTGAATAGCTATCATCATCAGGCTAATCGTATGGTTACGGAAGAGTTCCAGGTTAGTGGGACTGCAAGTGATGGCGTAATCGAGGCAATTGAGAGTAAAATCCATCCTTTTGCCCTTGGTTTACAATGGCATCCGGAGGGCATGGCAGAAGTAAATGATGAAGCATCACTTAAAATTTACGCTGGTTTTATTACGGCATGTATTTCTAAATAGAAGGAGAGCTGTCTTTTCAGGCAGCTCTTTTACTTGATGGTATAGGAAACTATAAAATTTGAATGCTGTGGATAACTTAGATACCGGAGGAGCCACGTCAAGCTCCAGCGCCCAACGACTAGCGAGACTTCCCTCACCTCATGACAATCTAAAGAAGACTTGCCGACTGTCAAGACATGAGGCCTAGTCGCACTTATACCCTTGCGGTGAAATCGGGCATCGACTCTGGGGAAAAAGGATGGCCAATTAAAATCAAGCTGAGCCTAACATCGGCATACCCTGAGGAGGCATGTTTCCTTTATCTCCTACGTAAGAATGTTCGACAAGCCGAACGACCCCACAGTGCGGGGCGCAGTCCGTACGTCGCTAACCGGGCGCTTGCGCTTTTGTTCATTATTTCCAAACAGAATTAATAAACTCATCTCTTCCAGACTTCGCGCGGTCTTCTTCATATTCCGCTTTATGTGTTTTGTAAAAATCCTGATGATAATCTTCTGCATGATAAAATGGACTTGCTGGAAGAATTGCTGTAACAATAGGCTTTGAGAATTTGCTACTAGCAGCTAATTCCTGTTTGGCATGCTCAGCTAATTCTTTCTGCTCTTCATCATGATAAAAGATTGCAGTACGGTATTGATCGCCACGATCATCAAACTGTCCACCATCATCTGTTGGATCAATTTGCTTCCAAAATAAATCAACAATTGTCTCGTAGGAAATTATCTCCGGATCATAGGTGATTTCTACTGCTTCATAATGTCCTGACGTACCTGTTTTCACTTGTTCATATGTTGGATTTTCCACATGTCCACCAATGTAACCGGAGATTACGCTATGTACACCATCCCATTGATCAAATGGCTTTACCATACACCAAAAGCACCCTCCAGCAAATGTCGCCTTTTTAATTGTCATTGATAATTCCCCCCTGTATGAATTAGAACGAAAATCTAGTAAAATATACTATATCATAAATAAGCGGGTGACATAATGGAAGAACCTTACGTACATAAAATATTTTTAAATAATAAGGAAATTCAAAAGCCCTTTTCATTACAGAAAACGGGATTTTTAAGAGATACAGAAAGTGGAGAAGTCGCGAAAAGCAAGCTGGATAAGGCGATTTTTGCTTACCCAATTAAACATTATACAGACTTGCAGGAGATCGGAACGAACGGTGAACATTTTGCTGTACTGGAAATGGATGAATTTACGGTTTTTATTGGAGATACCTTTAAAATTGGCGACGCCGTAATTCAAGTATCGCAGCCAGGTCCAATGTCAAGACAGCAACTTCAAAATGGATTACAAACAGGCTGGTATTTTCGCGTAATACAGGAGGGCTTGATACAAGGTGCAACAGATTTCGAATTGCTTGAGCGCCCATATCCAGAATGGTCTATTGCGGCATGTACTGAAGTTGTGTATTTGCATCAGGATGATTTTCGCGCAGCAGATGATTTGTATGCATGTGATGCTCTGGGGGATATTTGGAGACGTACACTGCAAAAGAGATTGCGAGGGTTTTAACAAACCCTATAAAATTATTTGAGAAGTATACAAGGAACGGTTATCTAGCGATAATATAGCCGTTCCTCTTTTTATGTCTGCTGAATACAGCACACTTCCTTACGTTTTACTATTGGAGCATTTACCTAAAAATTTTGTTTTACACCCATATAAGAAGGGTAGTAGAAAAAATATGTAGCAATACTGCTTGTTAACGGATTGTCATACATATACACGCAGTTTGGAACATAGGGATTAAAAAATAGAAAAATCAGAGGTGAGTCAATGGGTTTATCCCAGCAAGAAAACGAGGGGTCAGCAGATAGGAAGGACACAATCGTAGATAAAATAAAGAGCGTTGGGCCAGGGGCTATTATTGCAGCGTCATTTGTCGGTCCTGGAACTATAACAACTGCAACGCAGGCTGGTGCATCATTTGGTTACGCACTTGTCTGGGCTGTTGTATTTTCCATTGTTGCTACAATGGTTTTACAAGAAATGTCAGCTCGCCTTGGAATTATCGCCCAAAAAGGATTGGCGGAAGCAATAAGGGATCAGTTTGCAAATCCAATTATAAAATACAGTGTCATGTGGTTTGTGATTATATCCATTTCGGTCGGCTGTGCAGCATATATGAGCGGTGATTTAAATGGAACATCATTAGGAATATCTGCCTTAACAGGTGGGTCAGTTAATATGATTGGTCCCATTGTCGGTGTAATCATTCTGATACTTGGTTTAACAGGAAGCTATAAATTAATTGAGAAATTAATGATTGTATTTGTTGTTCTCATGAGTGTTATTTTTATTACAACCATGTTAATAGCAAAGCCGGATATTGGTGGGATTCTTACAGGTATGTTTATCCCAACTATTCCGGTCGGGTCCATTATCACGGTGATTGCGTTAATCGGGACAACGGTTGTACCATATAACTTATTTATTCACTCGACATCTGTGCAGGAGAGATGGAACCGGCCTGAGCATTTAAAAAAGTCTCGTTGGGATATATATTTATCAATTGGTGTCGGAGGGTTGATTACAATTGCGATTATAGTCACATCCGGGACATTAATGAGAGGAATGGAAATTCAAAGTGTTGTTGATTTAGCGGTACAATTAGAGCCGCTATTAGGCAGCTATGCAGAAGCATTTCTTGCTATTGGCATCTTTTCAGCAGGATTCTCCTCTGCTACTGCATCAGCACTTGGAGCAGCAGTCACGGTCAGCAGCATGCTGAAATGGAAAAATGGGATGAGGAATTGGCGTTTTAAAGCTGTCTTTGTGTCCGTTATTCTTATTGGAATCATTACGTTTATGTTTAATTTCCAACCATTGGATGTACTTCTCTTTGCACAAGCATTAAATGGTATTCTCTTACCTGGAATTGCAATCCTGCTAATGATTATTATGAACAACAAAAAAACACTTGGCGGTTTTCGCAATTCTCTAAAGGTAAATATAATCGGTTCTGTTGTTGTTATCATCTGTCTTGGTCTTGGAACATATAGTTTTGTTACTGCTATTCAATCGTTCCTGGCATAGCTTTCATGAACGGTGTCTCTGCGCTTTATTTGTGCAGGACACCAATTTGATTTGTCTTTTGCTCAGAGTGAACCATAAAAAATTTTTTCATGCAAATGTACAAATTAAGTTTAATTTGAGGTATTCTAAAAGTGCATGTTTAATTTTTGAATAACCTTTATAATAAAGATGTCAAAGGGGGAATCCCATTGCTAAGTAACGCATTAATTATGCTTGCAATTATTTTTGCTGTTAATGTTGTCTATGTATCATTAATGACTATCCGAATGATTTTGACACTTAAGGGGCGCAAATATATTGCTGCTTTTGTCAGTGTGTTTGAGATAACCGTATATATTGTTGGTTTGGGACTTGTACTGGATAATTTAAATGAAATACAAAACTTGCTTGCTTATGCACTTGGGTTTGGTACGGGATTAATTATTGGTTCCATTATTGAAGAGAAGCTGGCACTCGGTTACATAACGGTCAATGTTGTTTCTACCAATCCAGATCTGGAGTTTACAAGGCGAATCAGAGAAAAAGGATATGGGGTCACAAGCTGGTCATCGTACGGGATGGACGGAGATCGGTTATCGATATCAATTCTCACTCCGAGAAAATATGAGTTAAGGCTATATGAACTGATCCAGGAAATAGATCCAAAAGCATTTATCATATCCTATGAACCAAAACGGATTCACGGTGGATTTTGGGTTAAGCAAGTTCGAAGAGGAAAGTTAATGACCCCGAAGAAAAAGGCTGCTGCTGAAGCGGCAAAAAAGCAAGAAACGCTGATAAAAGATGATTCCAATTAAATATATCAAGAAAAATGAGTAGACATTTATAAGTCTATTCATTTTTTATAGGAATGACTACAAGAAATAGCTTGATAAGGGGGAAGGATGATGCGATAACCATATAAAAAATCCCCGTAAATAAAAGCAGATTTACGGGGATGAATGAAACAAATATGCTGCTTATTCATAAACCTCTGTCATCCAATCAACAATACCCATTTGCTTTTGTTCACGCAGTTCTTCCACATTATGGTGACCAATAATGGAACCTGCTTTAATCGCCACTACTTCATCGAGAATATTTTCTACTTCTCTAATTTCATGCGTCGTAATAAGAACAAGCTGCTTTTCAAGATCAATGAAGGAAATAAGCCCCTTCACAATAGAGTTGCGAACCATCGGGTCTAGTCCGGAAAATGGTTCATCCATTAAGATGACTGGTACATTCCGCGCTAGGGATAGTACGATTTTCAGCCGACCTCTGTTTCCCTTGGATAAATGTTTTAATTTATCATTTGGATCCAGCTTCATAAATTTCAAAATTTCATAAGCCTTTTCCTTATCGAAATCCTTAAACTGACTCGCTTGGAATTCAATTGCTTTTTTTACCGTGAAAAAACGATAATACTCATCAAGCTCCGATAAATAGGATACGGAATTTGCAATTCTGCGGGTAACTTTTTCGCCATTAACCTGAACTTCTCCATTTGTCGGGTAGTTGAGTCCAGCAATCAGTTTCAGTGTTGTTGATTTCCCGCTGCCGTTTTCACCGACTAAACCAATTAATTTTCCTGGTGTCAGCTCTAAATTAACATGATCTAATGCTTTTTTAGTGCCGTATCTTTTCGAGACATTTGATAATGTAATCATGCATCTTGCTCTCCCTTCTCATTTAAAAAATCGATTAGCCCATGCTTGATTTCCTCGTTTGTATAACCCATTTCATGCATTCCTTTAAAAAAGCTCGACATCAATTCTGTTTTCATTTCTTCACGGATGGTTTCAAGCACCTTATTATCCTCTGTAACAAAGGTTCCCTGGCCGCGCCTGGATTCTACGATATGCATCGATTCCAGCTCCCGGTAAGTGCGCTGTACAGTATTGGGATTAACATTCACTTTAATTCCTGTTTCCCTGACAGATGGAAGCTTATCACCCGGGGCCAGTTCCCCCCTTATAATTTGTTTTTTCATTCGTTCCGCAAGCTGCTGGTAAATTGGCTGGGATGAATGGAATATGTCTGCCATACCTTACACCTCAACTTTTTTCTCGATAATCCAGCAAGCAGCAATAAACATAATGACTGCTACAACAATATCCCGAACAAAATGTCCGATATAGAAGATCGATGATTCACTCATTGCTTGTGCTTCAAATGCATTCTCAACATAACCAAACTCAAATCCAACGATAATATCATTGACCTGAATACTTCCCCAGTCTGTTAATGTTTGCATAAAGGACAGGTCCATAAAAGTCCCATAGATCCAAGATAGGAATAAAAAGAGAATAAACGTTAGTATGAAGCTGACAAAGTCATTCATCAGCTGACTAAAAGTCAGAAAAATAGACCAGAAAAACAGAAAGGTCGCTGCGATAAAAAGTCCAAAAGTAAACACCAAAACAGTAATGGACCCTACCAGATTAAAGACTGTTTCCTGATTGAAAAAATCCAATGTATGAAGGAAAAATTGCGTTGAGCTGACAAAGAATATGACAAAGGTCATTATCATAAAAATGATGCCTGTAACTATTTTTGCAGAAAGCAATCCTGCAATCGGCATTGGTGTGTGCAGCCATAAGTGAAGTCTTTTTCTTTCGGCACTTAAACTATAGTACATATAAAACGGCAGAAAAAAGATATGGAGTGTTACAACAAAACCAAATGCCACTGATAGCAAACCTTCTGTGTAACCAACGTAATTACCAGTAAAATACCCACCGCTCAAAATACCTGCATATAAAAGTAAAGCAATAAGAAAAGCGGGCAGACCAAGCTGAAATTCCTTCTTTGTTAATGACAACCATGCATTCATTTTTCATCCTCCTCATAACAATGTATTAGTGTACTATCCAAATAGTACACTAATACATTGTTACTTGTCAATTACCTTTCGAGCCCAAATTTAAATACAATTCTTTCGTGAATAACTATTGATATAAAATAAAGCTTTACCCAGTAAAATCCGGACGTTAATCACTTTTAATTAAGCATCGTACGAAAATGAGTTGATTTTTTAGATTTGTTTTGTTATGCTTAATTCGACAAATAAATAGGGTTCCTCATATATTTCCTGAGAATATGGCTCAGAAGTTTCTACCCTGCACCGTAAATGCTGGACTATGAGGGAAGGTGAACCATTGTGTAAAACAATGAAATGTTTTCACTTTTATCGAAGGTTTGGAAGTCTATTCATCTTCTCTCATTTTGAGGGAGACGAATAGACTTTTTTAGTTGGCAGTAAGGAAAACCAGCGTTTAATCTAAGATCTGCAAAGAAATGCAGCAAAATAAACTGCATTTTCTAATGGAAACTTTCTTACACTAAATTCAATAATGTTTGAATGTTTGAAATAACTTTAATGATAGAAAGAGGGATTTGATGGCTCAGGTAGGCGTAATTATGGGTAGTATTTCAGATTGGGACACGATGGAACACGCTTGTAACATTCTTGAAGTACTGAATGTCCCATATGAAAAGGATGTTATTTCTGCGCATCGTACACCAGATGATATGTTTGCATATGCAAAAACAGCACGTGAACGTGGCTTAAAAGCAATTATTGCAGGGGCGGGGGGTGCTGCACATCTCCCTGGAATGGTTGCATCCCAAACGACTTTGCCAGTCATTGGTGTACCAGTTCAAAGCAAAGCATTGAATGGACTTGATTCTCTGTTATCCATCGTACAAATGCCTGGTGGTGTGCCAACAGCAACGGTTGCGATTGGCAAGGCTGGAGCAACGAACGCAGGTATCCTCGCTGCACAAATTATAGGCACGTTTGATGAAGAAATTGCTAAAAATCTAGAAAATTATCGTGAAACAATGAAAAAGAAGGTTTCGGAAATGAGGGAAGATCTTGCAAAAAAATAAAAGCTTACTTCCACCCCATACAATTGGAATTATCGGCGGTGGACAACTGGGCAGGATGATGGCAATCGCAGCTCGCTACATGGGATATAAAATTGCTGTGCTCGATCCAACACCAGATTGTCCAACCGCTCAAGTAGCTGATATTCAGATTACTGCTGCTTACGATGATATGAATGCAATTAAAGAATTAACAGAAATTAGTGATGTGATCACATATGAGTTTGAAAATGTCGATTTGACTGCAGCTGCCTATATTGAAAAACAAGGCAAGCTGCCACAAGGAGCATATGCACTTGAAGTGACACAAAACCGTGAAAAGGAAAAAAGCTTAATGCAGGAAATGAAGCTGCCTATTCCAGAATTCGCAATCGTAACAAATGCAGCGGAATGCAGGGAAGCATTGCATGCATGTACATTTCCAGCAGTTATTAAAACATGCCGTGGCGGCTATGACGGCAAAGGACAAATTAAATTAAATTCAGTTGAAGATACAGAAGAAGCAGCACAATTTGCAGAGAAACACGGCTATTGCATTATCGAGCAATGGATAACGTTCGATAAAGAAATTTCTGTTGTTTTTACAAGGTCACAAACAGGGAAAATAACCTTCTTTCCAATAGCTGAGAACGAGCATCGTAATCATATTTTGTATCAAACAACCGTCCCGGCAACTATTAGTCCGGCTATTCAGGATAAAGCATATGAAGCTGCTGAAATCCTTGCCAACCAAATGAACATTGTTGGAACATTTGCCATTGAAATGTTTGTGCAAGGTGAACGTATTTTCTTAAATGAAATGGCACCAAGACCGCATAATTCTGGACATTATACGATTGAAGCTTGTAATATTTCGCAATTTTCTCAGCATGTTCGTGCTATTTGCGGGCTTCCATTAATTGATATTGAATTGCTGAACGAAGCAGTAATGATTAATATTTTAGGTGAGAATTTGGACGGTGTATTGAAGGCATTGCCACTGGCAGAAGATGGTTTTGTCCATTTATATGGAAAAGCCGAGCCGAAAGAAAAACGAAAAATGGGACATATAACATTTATTGCAGAAAAAAGCGAAGCTGTCCAAAAGCAAATTGAAGCATTTAGCGCATTCATGAATGGATGAATTAAAATAGCCAAAAAATCTACAACCATAGAAAATGAAATAGACGGAGGGAACAAAGCATGGACATTAAAAATATCAAACCTGAACAAATTGAAGCAGAGCAATTATACGAAGAGTTAGGGTTAAGTGACGAAGAGTACAAAATGATTAAAGAAAAGATGGATCGTTATCCAAACTATACAGAAACAAGTATTTTTTCGGTGATGTGGTCAGAGCATTGCAGTTATAAATCGTCCAAAGCCTTATTACGTAAATTCCCGACAAAGGGAGAACATGTTCTGCAAGGACCTGGTGAGGGTGCTGGGGTTGTAGATATCGGAGATAACCAAGCAGTTGTATTTAAGATTGAAAGCCATAACAGCCCTTCAGCAGTAGAACCATTCGAAGGCTCTGCAACAGGTGTAGGCGGTATTGTTCGTGATGTTTTTTCCATGGGTGCAAAGCCAATTGCTGCAATGAACTCATTACGATTCGGTAACCTGAATTCAGAACGTACAGGATGGTTATTTTCAGAAGCTATCCGTGGAATTGCCAGCTACGGAAATGTGATTGGTGTACCAACCGTTGGTGGAGAAGTTCAATTTGATGCAAGCTATAAAGAGAACCCGCTCGTCAATGCAATGGTTGTCGGTCTTGTAAATCATGACGATGTGCAAAAAGGTATTGCAGCTGGTGTTGGCAATACTGTCATTTATGCTGGTGGGTCAACGGGAAGAGACGGCATTCATGGGGCAACATTCTCATCAGATGTCGTTGAAGGAGACAAAGATAATACATCAGCAGTAGCAATTGGTGATCCACATATTGGAAAGAAACTAATTGCTGCTTGCCTGGAAGTGATTCATTCTGAGGCACTTGTTGGTATTCAGGATATGGGTGCTGCTGGTTTAACATCCTCTGCAAGTGAAATGGCTAGTAAAGCAGGAACAGGTATCGAAATGAACCTTGATCTTGTGCCGCAGCGTGAAGACAATATGGATGCATATGAAATTATGCTGTCTGAGTCTCAAGAAAGAATGTTACTCGTTGTTAAAAAGGGACAAGAACAAGAAATCCTTGATATTTTTAAGAAACATGATGTGGAAGCAGTAGCAATTGGTGAGGTTATTGAAGAAAAGACATTTCGTATTAAACAGCATGGACAAATATGGGCAGAGATTCCGGTTGATGCGCTGACAGAAGATGCACCAGTTTATAACCTGCCAACAAAAGAACCTGCATATTTCAAAGAATCTAAAGAAATGGAAAACAGTGTGCCAACAGTAGAAGATCATCAAGAAATCCTAAGAAAATTATTGCAGCAGCCTACAATTGCGAGTAAGGAATGGGCATATAAGCAATTTGATACAGAGGCACAATCCAATACCATTGCAGGACCTGGAAGTGACGCAGCGATTGTTCGGATTGAAGGAACGGATAAAGCAATTGCGATTACAACCGACTGTAATTCTCGTTACATTTATTTAGACCCGGAGGTTGGAGGAAAGATAGCCGTTGCTGAAGCTACACGAAATATCGTATGTTCGGGTGCAAAGCCATTAGCGTTAACAGATGGCTTAAACTATGGTAATCCGACAAACCCGGAAGTGTACTGGCAAATGGAAAAAAGCATAGACGGAATCAGCGAGGCTTGTCTCGCACTCGGAACACCTGTTATTAGCGGAAATGTTTCCATGTACAATCAGTCAGAAGGAGAAGCAATCATGCCAACACCGATTATCGGGATGGTAGGTCTCTTAGAAACAACAAAAGATGTTACAGCAAACAACTTCCAGCAAGCTGATGATGCAATTTATTTAATCGGTGAAACGCATTCGGAATTTGGCGGCAGTGAATTACAGAATATTCTCGAAGGCAGCTACTCTGGAAAAGCACCAGTGATCGATTTAGAGGTTGAAGCAAAACGTCAAAAACAATTGTTAGAAGCAATTGGACAAGGGCTCGTTGAATCTGCACATGATTTGTCAGAAGGTGGCCTTGGTGTTGCACTGGCCGAAAGTGTTTTTAATGAAAAAGGATTAGGAGCCAAAGTGGAACTAACAGGTGACCCTACAACTGCATTATTTAGTGAGGCACAATCAAGATTTATCGTAACTGTAAAAAATGAAAACAAAGCACAATTTGAGCAGTTATTTGATCAAGCAACGCAAATTGGTGTTGTGACAAATGACGAAACATTAACGGTAACTGTAGATGGTAAGCAGATTATTAATGAAAATGTTGAACAACTCAATAAATTATGGAAAGAAGCTATTCCTAATTTATTGAAATCAAATGCTTAAAAGAGGAATGACGAATGTTTGGGATTTGGGGTCACGAAAAGGCAGCAGAACTAACATATTACGGGTTACACGCACAGCAGCACCGCGGACAGGAAGGTACAGGTATTGTTGTAAGTGATGGTGAAACATTAAAGCTTCACAAAGGCTTAGGATTAGTGAACGATGTGTTTAAGCATGCCAACTTTAAAGAACTTCAAGGTCATGCAGCAATTGGTCATGTACGCTATTCGACACAGGGAGATAAAGGTACGGAGGTTGATAGTGTACAGCCATTATTATTTCGCTCGCAAACAACGAGTATCGCATTTGCACACAGTGGAAACATTATAAATGCACATACACTTCGTCGAGAGCTAGAGGATTCAGGCAGTATTTTACAAACATCTACAGATACAGAAATACTCGCACATTTGATTAAGCGAAGTGAACAGTCAACTACCGAAGAAGCAATTGTAGAAGCACTGCAAAAAATAAATGGGGCTTTTACCTTCATCATTTTAAAAGAAGACAAAATGTATGTCACGACAGATCCGCACGGTATACGTCCATTATCAATTGGGAAGTTAGGGGAGTCTTATGTTGTTGCTTCAGAAACAAGTGCATTTGACCTTGTTGGAGCAACTTTCGAACGTGAAGTACTTCCTGGTGAGCTTATTATTATTAGTAAAGAAGGACTAAAATCAATACGATTTGCGATGAGAGAACAACGTAAATTATGTGCGATGGAGTATGTCTATTTATCAAGACCAGATAGCGATTTAAATCATGTCAATGTTCATGCATCAAGAAAAAGGATGGGCAAAGAGTTAGCAAAGGAATCTCCCGTAGAAGCGGACGTTGTAACAGGTGTGCCAGATTCCAGCATATCCGCAGCTATTGGCTATGCAGAGCAGAGTGGTCTCCCATATGAAATGGGAATCATTAAAAATCGTTATATTGGCCGGACATTCATTCAGCCTTCTCAGGAATTGCGTGAACAAGGTGTGAAGATGAAGCTCTCCCCTGTTCGTGGAATTGTAGAAGGGAAAAAAGTCGTGATGATTGATGATTCAATAGTAAGAGGAACAACGTGCAAACGAATTGTTCGACTGTTAAGGGAAGCAGGAGCAGTTGAGGTACACGTTCGAATTGCCTCGCCGCCAATTGAAAATCCTTGTTATTACGGCATCGACATGTCTACGAAAAAAGAGCTGATTGCTGCAAATTATTCGCTTGACGCATTATGTGAAATGATTGGTGCAGACAGCTTGGCATATCTTTCTGTAGAAGGAATGGAAAAGGCGATTGTAAGGGATAAGACTATTCATCAAGGAATTTGCAGTGCGTGTATGACTGGCAATTATCCCATTAATATTTCGGGTGAGTAGTTTCTTCCATAGATGTTTGTTTAAAAAAAGAGTTAAAGGACCGGGAGCGGCTTAGTTCGCAACGTCCTTTTGCGGGCGCCGACAGTGACCAGACCTGTGCAACGAAGCTTTAAGTACTGCGGGGCTTGCTGGCTTCTGCGTTGTCCACAGGACATGGTGTTATTAGTAGAAGTTCCTATTTTTTCGATGTGTCATTTTACTAGGCTTTTTTAACTGCCGCTTAAATGTATGATAAATGTAAAAAGGGTGTGTATTCATGTCAGATGTATATAAGCAAGCTGGAGTAGACGTGGAGAAGGGCTATGAGGCTGTGGAACGAATGAAAAAGCATATTGCAAAAACGACACGTCCAGAAGTTTTAGGCGGAATTGGCTCGTTTGCAGGGCTATTTGACCTTTCTGGTTTTACGTATAAAGAACCTGTGATGGTTTCTGGTACAGATGGTGTTGGTACAAAATTGAAGCTTGCCTTCGAGTTAAATAAGCATGACTCAGTTGGAATTGATCTTGTTGCAATGTGTGCCAATGATATTGTTGCCCAAGGTGCACAGCCACTGTTTTTTCTTGATTATATTGCTTGTGGAAAAAATGAACCTGCAATGATTGAACAAATTGTTGCTGGAATCTCCAATGGATGTGTTGATGCAGGAGCTGCACTTATTGGTGGCGAAACAGCTGAAATGCCTGGTATGTATGAAGAAAATGAATACGACCTTGCAGGATTTGTTGTTGGAATCGCTGAAAAATCAAAGCTGGTTACAGGGGAAGCAATCAAGGCGGGTGATGTCGTTATCGGCATAGCCTCCAGCGGTATTCATTCCAATGGCTATTCACTTGTACGCAAAGTAATTGATGGGCTGGATTTGCAAGAAACCTACTCAGGATTATCTGCCAGTCTTGGAGAAACAGTAATGACCCCAACGAAAATCTATGCTAAACCTGTAGCCGCTGTTCTGGAAGAAATTATGGTAAAAGGAATCTCCCATATTACAGGTGGAGGTTTCTATGAGAACTTCCCAAGAATGATGCCAAAAGGTTTGGGTGTGGAAATTAATAAGGGCAGCTGGAACATTCCAGAAATATTCAGCTTCCTCCAAGAAAAAGGAAGTATCTCAGAAAAAGAAATGTATGGTGTCTTTAACATGGGGATTGGAATGGCATTGGTTGTTGAAGAAGCTGATGTTGACCGGACATTAACGATTTTAAAAGAAGCTGGTGAGGAAGCCGCTGTTATCGGAAGTGTTACAACTACTGAAGGAGTGCAATTTTCATCATGAGCAAGATAAAAGCAGCCATTTTCGCTTCTGGTACGGGAAGTAATTTCGAAGCAATCATGGAAACAGAACATCTTGCCTGTGATATTGCGTTACTCGTTTGTGACCAGTCCAGTGCAGGTGTTATTGCTAAGGCTGATAAATATGGTATTCCTGCATTTGTTTTCGATGCAAAACAATTTCCAGACAAAACAGCCTATGAAAAAGCAATTATTGATAGATTGGAAGAATCTGAGGTTTCCTGGATTTTTCTTGCGGGCTATATGAGAATTGCAGGACCAACATTACTGAATCGGTATGAAGGCCGAATCGTCAATATCCATCCGTCACTATTGCCAGCTTTTCCAGGGATGGATGCAATTGGTCAAGCATATCGCGCCGGAGTGAAAACAACTGGAGTTACTGTTCATTTTATTGATGAAGGAATTGACACAGGGCCAATTATTGCCCAAGAAGAGGTGGCAATTCTCCAGGATGATACAGAGGAATCATTAACGAAGCGTGTCCATAAAGTAGAACATCAATTATATCCAAAAGTAATTAATCAACTTTTACAAACAAAGTGAGGTATTCGTAATGAGCAAGAGAGCACTAATCAGTGTTTCAAATAAAAGTAATCTTACCGAATTCGCGAAAGGTCTTGTAGAAGAAGGCTATGAAATTATTTCAACAGGCGGCACACTGCGTACCCTAGTTGATGCTGGAATTGAGGCAAAGCCTGTTGATGATGTAACTGGCTTTCCAGAAATTATGGATGGACGTGTCAAAACACTGCATCCATTGGTTCATGGTGGCTTACTAGGAAAACGTTCCAACCCAAACCATATGATGCAAATGAAAGAAAACAATATTTCACCAATTGACATGGTTGTTGTAAATTTGTATCCATTCAAGCAAACCCTAGAGAAGCAAGGTGTTTCCAATGAGGAAATCATCGAAAATATCGATATTGGCGGGCCAACCATGCTTCGTTCTGCTGCAAAAAACTTTGAAGATGTAGCAGTAGTTGTTGATCCAGCTGATTATAATAAAGTGCTGGAAGCAGTCCAAGCTGAACAGCTAGATTCAGGGATTCGTAAACAACTAGCCGCAAAAGTATTCCGTCATACAGCGAATTATGATGCGATGATTGCACAATATTTTATGTCAGAAACAAATGAGGAATTTCCTGAAACCTATACGATTACATATGAAAAGGTTCAAGATTTGCGTTACGGAGAAAACCCGCATCAGCAGGCAGCTTTTTATCGAAACCCTATAAATAAAACGATGAGTTTAGCAACAGCTAAACAATTGCATGGTAAGGAACTATCCTATAATAATATCCAAGACGCCAATGCTGCACTTGAAATTTTAGCAGAATATCAAGAACCAGCAGCAGTTGCAGTAAAGCATATGAACCCTTGCGGAATTGGTATATCTGAAACGATTGAAGGAGCATTCAGCCGTGCGTATGATGCCGACCCAATTTCTATTTTCGGTGGGATTGTTGCTTGTAATCGGGAAATCGATCAAGCTACTGCTGAAAAGCTAAGCGAAATTTTCCTTGAAATTGTTATTGCTCCTGGGTTTAGTGCAGATGCTCTAGAAATTTTGACAAGAAAGAAAAACATCCGCTTGCTTGAACTGGAATTGGCAAATGATACGATACCAACAAAAAAACTCACGACGGTTAATGGCGGTGTCTTAATCCAAAATAGCGATAACGGAAATGTCTCTGTTGATGATTTGAACGTTGTAACGAAACGCAAGCCAACAGAAGAAGAATTGAAAAACCTATTGTTTGCTTGGAAGGCTGTAAAGCATGTGAAATCAAATGCGATTTTACTTGCTAAGAATAACCAAACAATTGGTGTTGGCGCAGGACAGATGAATCGGATTGGCGCAGCAAACATTGCAATTGAACAAGCTGGGGAAAAAGCGCAGGAATCTGTGATGGCATCTGATGCCTTCTTTCCAATGCCGGATACGGTAGAAGCAGCAGTTAAAGCTGGCATTACAGCGATCATACAGCCAGGCGGTTCAAAACGTGATCAGGATTCCATCGATGTTTGTGATGAGCATGGCATTGCAATGGTCTATACAGGAATGCGCCATTTTAAACATTAAACATTAAAGTCACCAGATCGGTGGAGACTTACCCACGATCGTGGTGGCTTTTTAACTTTATCTGAGGAGGGTTTCAATTGAAAGTGTTAGTAGTTGGACGTGGAGGACGTGAACATAGCATTGTCATGAAGCTTGCTGAAAGCAAGGCAATCCAAACCCTTTATGCAGCGCCGGGAAATGGTGGAATGCAGGGTGATGCGGTATGTGTAGGAATCGATGAAATGGATATTGATGGCCTTGTATCATTTGCAAAGGAAGAAGCAATTGATCTAACAGTGATTGGCCCGGAAAACCCTTTAAACGACGGGATTGCAAATCGTTTTCAAGAGGAAGGACTTCGAGTATTTGCTCCAACAAAAGAAGCTGCATTGCTTGAAGGAAGTAAAAGCTTTGCAAAAGAATTTATGAAAAAATATGAGATTCCAACAGCAGATTACGCGGTATTTACAGAACCAGATAAAGCAAAAGCGTATATTGAGGAAAAAGGTGCGCCAATCGTTATTAAAGCAGATGGGCTAGCAGCAGGAAAAGGAGTTATCGTTGCCTTAACAAAAGACGAAGCACTAAAGGCTGTAGACGATATGCTCATCTCAAAAGCTTTTGCTAATGCTGGTGCTACTGTTGTGATTGAAGAGTTTTTAGATGGAAAAGAATTTTCATTAATGGCTTTTGTTCATGAAAATCAAGTTTATCCAATGGTGACAGCACGTGACCATAAACGAGCCTATGATTATGATGAGGGTCCGAATACAGGGGGAATGGGCGCATTTGCACCTGTTCCAGATGTTACTAAAGAGCATTTAGATTTCTCAATGAAGCATATTTTACAAAAAACAGCTGACGGCATGATAAAAGAAGGCAGACCCTTCACGGGGATTTTATATGCAGGTTTAATCATGACTGCAAATGGTCCAAAGGTGATCGAGTTTAATACACGCTTCGGAGACCCGGAAACGCAAGTTGTTTTGCCGTTATTAAAAAACGATCTATTCCAAGTTTTCAACGACGTATTAGATGGCAAAAATCCAGAATTAGATTGGGAGGCTGCAGCATGTACAGGTGTTGTTGTAGCATCTAAAGGCTATCCAGATACTTATCAAAAAGGATCAGCAATCCCAACTTTTGAGGTAAGAGACAGTACGTTTGTTATCCATGCAGGAACAAAGCTTGAAGGTGACACAATCGTATCCGATGGAGGCCGTGTTCTTTTGGTTGGCGCTAAGGCCCCTACACTCGAAGCAGCAACTGAAAATGCCTACCAATTGCTACATCCTCATATGGAGCATCCAGCATTTTTCTTTAGAAATGACATAGGCAAATAATTAAGTAATAACCACTCCCACCATAAAGGGAGTGGTTTATTATTATATGGAAAATTAACTCACAGAACCGTATAACAGCACCACGCCCCGAGGAAACAGCACCATCTCCGTAAGAAACAGCACCATCTCCGTAAGAAACAGCACCACGCCCCGAGAAAACAGCACCATCTCGGTAAGAAACAGCACCACGCCCCGAGAAAACAGCACCATCTCGGTAAGAAACAGCTCCATGCCCCGGAGAAACAGCACCATCCCCAAAAGAAACAGCACTACCCCAGAACAACTCAAAGCTAAGAATCCTCCGACCAACCTCATACATCCTTTGCCAAAGTGACCAAATTTTCAATTTTATTAAGTTAATTTTAATTTATAATTAATTTACCCCTTTAAAGTGAAAATATGGTAAAATAAAGCAAAAGGTTGAGTAGAGAGTTGGGATATGAAATGATCAATGGGCTAAATTGGCGTAACCGTGAATTAAGACAGCATGTAAAAGTAATTGATGGCTTAGCAGCACCGACACTTGTACTGAAAAACACCACATATTTAAATGTATATACAAAACAATGGCTGGAAGCAAATATATGGATTTTTAATGACCGTATTATTTATGTAGGTGAACAATTACCAAAGCGGCTCGATGATGCAGAAGTGATTGACTGTGCTGGAAAATACTTGGTTCCAGGATATATTGAACCCCATGCACATCCATTTCAGTTAGCAAATCCGGAAGCATTAGCTTTTCATGCTGCAAGATTTGGCACAACAACATTGGTTAATGACAGCTTGACGTGGAATTTGACATTAGACAAAAAGAAAGCGTTTTCTATAATAGAGGAATTCAATAAATTACCGATTTCTATGTATTGGTGGGCACGCTTTGATTCGCAGACAGCTCTACATGATGAAGATGAATTTTATAACACTCCAGATGTTCTATCATGGCTATCACATCCCAATGTAGTGCAGGGTGGTGAATTAACAGCATGGCCAAGTTTGCTTGCTGGAAATGACCGGCTGCTTTATTGGATTCAGGAGGCAAAACGTCTAGGGAAGCCTGTGGAAGGGCATTTGCCAGGAGCTTCGGAGAAAACCTTAACCAAAATGAAGCTGCTTGGTGTAAGTGCAGATCATGAAGCGATGACAGGTGAGGAAGTTATTCGCCGCTTGCGACTTGGCTATAGTGCTGCATTGCGCTACTCTGTCATTAGACCAGATTTACCAATCCTTATAGAAGAAATTCTTGATTCAGGTCTCAAAAACTTTGATAATATGATGTTAACGATGGATGGACCGACACCGGCTTTCATGCAAAAAGGCATCATTAATGTATGTCTTGAAATTGCGATAGAAAAAGGAATTCCGCTGGAGGAAGCATACCGCATGGCAAGCTATAATGCAGCAAAACACTTCCATCTGGATGAGCATATTGGCAGTATAGCACCTGGGCGTGTCGCTCACATTAATATATTAACGGATAAAACAAATCCACACCCTGATAGTGTTCTGGCAAAAGGGAAATGGATTCTGCGAGAACAGCAAGTGCAAGAAGCAGAGCCAATAATTAACTGGGATGAGTATGGAATAGGTCCAGCAACCTTTGACTGGGATTTAGATAAAGGGGATCTGCAATTCTCCGTTCCGATTGGATTAGAAATGGTGAACAATGTAATCGTCAAGCCGTACAGTATTGAGATGGATATTAACGTAGATGATTTAGGAGCAAGTGGCGATCAATTTCTGCTGTTAATGGATCGAAAAGGTACATGGCGAGTCAATACGACGATTCGCGGTTTCGCACCAGACATAGGGGGAATAGCGAGCAGTTTTTCTGCTTCAGGTGATATTGTGTTTATTGGGAAAAACAAAAAGGATATTTTGCTTTCCTGGCAACGATTGAAAGAAATAGGCGGTGGTATTGTCATTGTTCATGATGGAGAAGTTTTAGCCGAAATCCCTCTTGTACTTAATGGATTTATATCGAAGGAGTCAATCGGAAATTTAATCAAACAAGAGGAAAAATTAAAAGATTGCTTAAAAGAAGCTGGCTATAATTTTAGCGATCCATTTTATAGCCTTTTATTTCTATCAGCAACACATTTGCCGTTCTTACGTATAACACAACAGGGGCTAGTGGACATAAAGAATCGGACAATTCTCTTCCCAGCAACGATGCGATAGCATATAATAGAACATAGACTAAAACAGAGAGTGTGGACATAAATGAAGAAAATGCTTTTGTTAGCACTAATGGTCTTTGTTCTGGCACTTGCTGCTTGTTCGTCGGATAATCAAGCAGCAGATGATAATAGAGAGAAGGACAATGCCCCTGAAAAGCAACCAGAGGATAATAATCGTTATGCCGCTGCATTCCCACTAACGGGTATCGGAACGGAAGAGTCAGTGGATAATCGAACAATCGCTGTTATGGTAAATAATCACGCTGCTGCCAGGCCGCAATCTGGGTTATCAGAAGCAGATATCGTTTTTGAAATTTTAGCAGAAGGTACGATTACTCGCTTTCTTGCATTATATCAAAGTGAACTTCCAGAGGTTGTTGGACCGGTGAGGAGTGCAAGAGAGTACTATTTTGAGCTTGCAGCTGGTTATGGCGCAATTTATGTGTACCACGGCGCTGCTGGATTTGTAAATGATATGATCGCAAATCGTGGCATTAATTTCTTGAATGGTTCTACCTATGATAATGATGGAGTTTTATTTAAGAGAGAGTCCTTCCGCGAAGCACCGCATAATTCTTATCTGCAGCTTGGTGCTGTTTATGATGCAGCATCAACGAAAGGATATGAAACGACTACTGCACAGGAGCCGCTGAACTTTCTAACGGCAGAGGAAACAGAGACTCTTAGTGGCGGCAATGCTGCTCAAGTTAAGATTGAGTATGGTGATAACACATCAGAAAGTGTTGAATACACATATGATGAAGCTAGCGGCAAGTATGCACGCTCCAGTAATGGGGAGCCGTCCGTTGATTTAAATACGGATGCTGCAATCCAATTGGATAATGTTTTTATAGTAGAAGCCTTCCATGAAGTAATTGATGATGCAGGGCGCAGGGCGATTGACTTGAAATCAGGCGGAGATGGTTACCTGATTCAAAAAGGCCACGTGCAAGAGGTTCAATGGGAGAACAAGGATGGACGCATCCTCCCTGTGAAAGATGGCGAACCGATTGGTCTTGTTCCTGGAAAGACATGGATCAATGTTGTACCAACAGATCCAGGAATCAAGCAGTCTGTCACAATATCAAACGAGTAGAATAATCAGGAGGGTTTTGTCTTGCAAATCGATAAACTACGTGGAAAACAGTTAAATCAATTATTCGAAGCTATCCTATCACTGGAAAATATAGAAGAGTGCTATCGCTTTTTTGATGATATTGCAACAATGTCAGAGATTCAGTCTATTTCCCAGCGCTTGCAAGTTGCTAAGATGCTGACAGAAGGCAAGACATACAGTGCAATTGAAAATGAAACAAAAGCATCGACAGCAACAATATCCCGTGTTCGAAGATGTCTTAATTATGGCAGTGATGGTTATATGATGGTTTTAGATAGAATCAAGGAAAAAGAATAGAAACCGTGTCCCAGCTAGGGCTACGGTTTCTATTCTTTTGTTCATGCGATGACCACGAAGCGCTCAACGGCTAGCGAGACTTCCCTCACCTCATCACAATCTAAAACAGGCTTGTCGACTGGCAAGACATGAGGCTTAGTTGCACTTATACCTTTGTAGTGAAATTGGGCATCGACTTCAGGTAAAATGATGGCCGATTAAAATCAGACTGCACCGAACATCGGCATACCCTTAAAAGAGCATGTTTCCTTTATGCCCTCCGTAGGAATGTTCGACCCGTCGAACAACTGCGAAGTTCGGGGCGCAGTTCGTACCTCGTTAACCGGACGCTTGCGATTTTATTCAAAGTTATCTATCCTATTACTGTATTTCTTCTTATATTTCGATTTTATAAACATTCCTCAAATTGCTAAATTCCTACCTTGATTTTTGGTATAATAGACTAATGGAAAATGATGATGGAGGAATCAACTTTTGAATACAATAAATGAATGGAAACATATATTTAAGCTTGATCCAGCAAAAGAAATTTCGGACGAAGATTTAGATTTAATTTGCGAATCAGGTACGGATGCAATAATCGTTGGCGGAACGGATGATGTAACTTTGGATGGTGTTCTTGATTTATTATCACGGATTCGCCGCAGCCATACGGTTCCATGTATTTTGGAGATATCCAATGAAGAAGCACTCACTCCTGGATTTGATTACTACTTTATCCCAATGGTGCTCAATTCCAAGGAGAAAAAGTTTATGATGGATATCCAGCATAAAGCGATTAAAGAGTATATCGATATGATGGAGTACAGCGAGATATTTTTCGAAGGATACTGTATATTGAATGAAGATGCGAAGGCATTTACGTATACGAATAGCTATTTACCGGATAAAGATGATGTGAAGGCTTATGCGTATATGGCAGAGCATGTTTTCCACTTGCCTATTTTTTATGCAGAGTATAGTGGTACATATGGAGATCCTGAGCTTGTGAAAGAAGTGAAGCAAGAGCTTGATAACACACTCCTTTTTTATGGTGGTGGAATCGAGAATACTGAGCAGGCAAAGGAAATGAAAGAACATGCAGATGTAATAATAGTTGGAAATAGTATCTATACCGATATCAAAAATGCACTTAAAACAGTAGCAGCGGTAAAAGGGTAAGGAGTGATCAAATCATGAGTCAGACTTTTGACGAAATGATAAATAGATTAAATAAAGAGCAACAAGAAGCTGTTAGACATACAGAAGGGGCCTTATTAATTATGGCGGGAGCGGGAAGTGGAAAAACAAGAGTTTTGACACACCGGATTGCCTATTTAATGGATGAGAAAGAAGTTTCACCAAGAAATATTTTGGCGATTACGTTTACGAATAAGGCTGCACGAGAAATGAAGGAACGTGTACGCAGGCTTGTTGGTGCTCAAGGTGAGCAAATGTGGGTCTCTACTTTCCACTCAATGTGCGTACGTATTTTACGACGTGATATTGATCGGATTGGATATAGCAGCAGCTTTACCATATTGGATAGCAGTGACCAAATATCGGTTATTAAACAAGTGTTAAAAAATTTAAATATCGATCCGAAAAAATTTGATCCTCGAGCCATGCTCGGTCAAATAAGTGCAGCAAAAAACGAATTAATTACCGATGAAGAATTCAGTAAACATGCTGGTAATTTTTTCGATAGACAAGTAGCACAAATCTATGAAGGCTATCAAAAAATGCTGCGAAAAAACCAGTCTCTGGATTTTGATGACTTGATAATGCAAACAATTCATCTGTTTAAACGTGTACCTGAAGTATTGGAATACTATCAACGACGTTTTCAATATATTCATGTTGATGAGTATCAGGATACAAACCATGCACAATACTATTTAGTAAAACAACTGGCAAGCCGCTATCAAAATCTTTGTGTGGTTGGAGATTCAGACCAGTCGATTTATCGCTGGCGAGGAGCGGATATTAAGAATATCCTTTCATTTGAAAAAGATTACCCGAGTGCGAAAACGGTATTCTTAGAACAGAATTATCGTTCGACAAAATCAATTCTTGCAGCTGCAAACAAAGTCATTGGAAATAATGCGGGACGTAAACCAAAAAACCTTTGGACAGAAAACCCGGAAGGACAAAAAATTAATTATTTCCAAGGGGCAACAGAACAGGAAGAAGCCCTTTTTGTAACGGAGAAGATCCAAGAGCTGACTCGAAATAAAGGCTATTCACCAAGCGATATGGCTGTTTTATACCGTACTAATGCACAATCCCGTGCAATTGAGGACACATTATTAAAATCTGGTATTTCCTATCAAATGGTTGGGGGCATGAAGTTCTACGATCGGAAGGAAATTAAAGATATGGTCGCCTATTTACGATTAATCACCAACCCAGATGATGATCTAAGCTTTGAACGTGTTGTGAATGAGCCAAAAAGAGGCATTGGAAAAACCTCTGTAGAAAGGCTCCGTGCATATGCAGCAGAACACGGCATTTCCTTCTATGAAGCAGTGAAGGAAGTTGATTTTACTGGTGTTTCCGGTAAAGCAGCAAATGCACTCGCAGATTTTGGGAATTTAATCAAAACGCTAAACCAGCAGCAGGACTTCTTAACCGCAACAGATATGGTACAAGCAGTTTTAGAACGAACAGGCTATGAAGAAATGCTTTTAAATGAAAAATCAATAGAAGCACAAAGCCGTCTGGAAAACTTAGAAGAGTTTATGACGGTGACAAAGGATTTTGAAGAAACAAGTGAGGACAAAACATTAATTTCATTTTTAACAGATCTTGCCTTAATTGCAGATATAGATCGTGTGGATGAAGAAGATCCCGACAATGAAGAAAAAATTACGTTAATGACGCTTCATGCTGCAAAAGGATTGGAATTCCCGGTCGTCTTTCTAATTGGTATGGAGGAAAATGTTTTTCCACATAGTCGTTCGATCATGGATGAAGAGGAAATGCAAGAGGAACGGCGCCTCGCGTATGTTGGAATAACTCGCGCAGAAAAAGAGCTGTATTTAACACATGCAAAAATGCGCACCCTATATGGTAGAACGAATATGAACCCGATCAGTCGATTTATCAATGAAATCCCGAGAGAATTGATTGAAGGAATGGAAGAAGCAAGAAATACGATGTTTGGCAGCATATTCAGTAAACCTAAGGATAAACAAAGCCCAGCTCCTGTGAAACGAAAAGCAGAGCGAATGCAAACGACAACTGGGGCAGAGGATAAGGATTGGTTCCCTGGAGATAAAGCGAATCATAAAAAATGGGGCGTTGGTACAGTTGTAAAGGTACAGGGAGATGGAGATAAAATGGAGTTGGATGTTGCTTTCCCAGCACCTGTAGGTATTAAACGATTGCTTGCCAAATTTGCACCAATCACGAAAGAATAGGAGTCAGCTAATGGATAAACAAAAAGTACAGGACCAAATACTAGCATTGGTCGAATTACTGAATCAATACGGCTACGAATATTATGTGCTCGATAAGCCAAGTGTACCGGATGCTGAATATGATGAAAAGCTTAGAGAATTGCAAGAGCTTGAACAGCAATTTCCAGAGCTTATTTCTGAGAATTCCCCGACACAGCGTGTTGGCGGCGAACCATTGGACGCTTTTAAAAAAGTCCAGCACAATGTGCCGATGCTCAGCCTTGGTAATGCATTCAATGAACAGGATCTTAGAGATTTTGCAAGGCGAGCAAGTAATGGAACGGATGAGCCAATCACGTTTGTATGCGAGCTCAAAATTGATGGACTCGCTATTTCTCTAACCTATGAAAATGGTAAGTTTGTGCGCGGAGCAACTCGTGGTGATGGAACGACAGGTGAGGACATTACTGCAAACTTAAGAACGATTCGCAGCATACCGCTTTCCATTAAAGAAGGAGCAACATTAGAAGTACGCGGTGAGGCTTTTATGCCGCATAAATCTTTCCTTGCATTAAATGAAGCGAGAGAGCAAAATGAGGAAGAGCCATTTGCCAATCCCCGAAACGCAGCAGCAGGGTCTTTAAGACAGCTTGACCCTAAAATAGCTGCCCAGCGTAATCTGGATATCTTTTTATATGGTGTTGGTGAGTGGAATGACAGCTCTATTACATCACATAGTGAACGACTAGGAAAATTAAAAGAGCTTGGATTTAAGACAAATCCAGAATGGAGAAAATGTGAAACAATTGATGAGGTCATCGAATTTGTTAACTACTGGACAAAGGAACGCCCGAATTTATCTTATGAGATTGACGGGATTGTGATAAAAGTCGATGATTTAAATCAGCAAGAGGACCTCGGCTATACTGCAAAAAGCCCTCGTTGGGCAATCGCTTATAAGTTTCCCGCAGAGGAAGCTATCACTAAGCTTCGAGATATCGAGCTAAGCATTGGCAGAACCGGTGTGATTACCCCAACTGCAATTCTTGATCCTGTAAAGGTTGCGGGCTCGACCGTACAACGTGCTTCATTGCATAATGAAGATTTAATTCGTGAACAAGATATCCGAATTGGCGATACAGTTGTAATTAAAAAAGCGGGAGATATCATTCCAAAAGTCGTGCGTGTCGTAGAAGAAAAGCGGACTGGAGAAGAGCAGGAATTTCATATGCCATCAGAGTGTCCTGCATGTGGCAGTGAAGTTGTCCGATTGGAAGAAGAAGTAGCACTGCGCTGTATTAATCCGAATTGCCCTGCACAGCTCATGGAAGGTCTGATTCACTTTGTATCCAGAAATGCAATGAATATTGATGGGCTTGGAGAAAAAGTAATTATGCAGCTTTTCCAAAACAAGCTCATTCATACAATGGCAGATTTGTATCGACTGGAGCGAGAAGAATTGCTTAAGCTGGAGAGAATGGGAGAAAAATCCGTATCTAATTTGCTGGAAGCAATCGAGGCGTCGAAAGAAAATTCATTGGAGAGACTCCTATTTGGTCTGGGTATCCGCTTTATTGGAGAAAAAGCAGCAAAAACACTTGCCATGGAATTTGAAACGATGGATCGTTTACAACAGGCCACATTTGAGGATCTTGTAGCAATTGATGAAATTGGCGATAAGATGGCTGATTCCATTGAGCAATATTTTACCGAGGAAAAAGTAGCTGAATTGCTGGACGAACTCCGCGCGTTAGGGATTAACATGGAATACAAGGGACCGAAAAAATCAGAACAGGAGGAAGAGAATGATTCTGTTTTCGCCGGAAAAACAATTGTTTTAACAGGGAAAATGGAAGAATTTTCTCGCAATGAAGCAAAGGCTTTGATCGAATCGCTTGGGGGAACAGTTACCGGAAGCGTGAGTAAGAAAACAGATATTCTTGTAGCTGGAGCGGATGCAGGCTCGAAATATGATAAAGCTGTGGAGCTCGGTATTGAAATATGGAATGAACAACAGCTGAAAGAAGTTGTAGAAGATTAAGAGGAGTGTTTGACTTTGAAAAAAATAAGTGCTGTTTTACTATGTACACTCCTTTTTATAACAGGCTGTGTACAAAAACCGGCGGAAGAAGAAGTGCTGCAAAATGACGATACAGAACAAGAAACGTCCATTGTTCCAAGCTATCAATTATCGGATGAAAATTATAAAATGATACTGCCATACAAAACGAGCCAGGCTAGAGGTGCTATTGTCAATCAATTGGCAAACCGAGTAGATATTGATGAAATGGAGCAAGGTCTGCAACGATTATCAAAGGACGCCTACGATCCAAATGATTTCTATTTTCAAGAAGGCCAATATTTAACGTCTGATAAAATTTATGAATGGATCGATGGACTGAACCCAAAAGTGGAAACTGGATCGGATGAGGACACGTATCGGGACAATCCGCGTTATTTATCACATATTCTTGAACAAAATTATTTAAAACATAATGAAGATGGTACCGTACAAATCGCAGGAATGTCTATCGGAATTGCTTTGAAATCCGTTTATCGCTTCCAAACCGAAATTGGCGGACCATATTATTATGAAAATATTTCAGAGGAAGATATGCTTGAGCAAGGTGATCGGATCGCTGAAGCTGTTGTAGAGGAAATCCGCCAAGAGGAAGGACTAGGGGACATTCCAATCATGGTTGCATTGTATAAAGAAGCAGAACAATCATCACCTGTACCAGGAAACTTTGTTGCTAAAGCAAATGTAAAAGGTGGAAGCAGTTCGATAAATGATTGGGAAGATGTTGATGAGGAAAATATTCTATTCCCTTCAGCTGAAGGAAGAGAAAAATATTACGATGATCATGAAATTGTAACTAGCTTTGGCAATGAAATCGCAGAGTTTTTCCCTAACTATGTCGGTTTAATTGGAGAAGGCTTTTATATCGATGGTGAATTGCAAAAGTTAACCATTGAGGTTCCAATTGAGTTTTATGGAAAAGCAGAGGTAATGGGTTTCACCCAATATGCCTATGGTCTTGTACAAGACATGTTCTCAAACTATTATGATCTGGAAATTAACATTACATCCAGTAATCAAGATGAAAGTTTAATTTATCGCAATGCTGGTGATGAATCGCCAACTGTTCATATTTTTCATTAGATAAACATTTATAGGTTTAGTAAGATAAAAACAGCTCGTCTAAATTGTATTTAGGCGAGCTGTTTTTATATCTGTCTTCCTAGTCTTTCAAAATTTAAGATTTAAAATAAGACTAATTATTCATAGTTATTCGAATTGAAAATGGTATAATTTTTTTTTAGAGTGAGAAAAAATCGAATGAAAATTGGTACCAATTGAGTCATTTCTGTTCCCCAATAACTTTAATTTTTCCTTTTCAACCCTCTATATACTAAGTATACTCAACATTCAGTCATAATATTAGAAAAAAGCCAGAAACCCCGGGAATTTTCCTCTGTCAGGAAAATCAAGAAAACAAAAGTGTTGTTACACATCCTTTTTACCTACGATTTTCCCAATATGCAACTTCGCTAAATATGGTATAATACTAGTAAATAAAAATATTTCTGAATATGTTAGGGTGGGTATTTTGATAGATATAGGATCCTTTATTAAATTACAGCGTACGAAACAGGAAATGACCTTAAATGAGCTTTCAGAAGGAATCGTTTCTGTCTCCTATTTATCAAAAATCGAGAATCAGAAAACCCAGGCAAGTCCCGATATTATTCAATTATTATGCAATCGCCTTGGGATTGAGATTGACAACAGTCAGGAAGAATTGATTAAAGAAAAGTGCAACAAGTGGTATAGCATGCTGTTTGAGGTTAACAATAAAGAAGAAATTATAACTACATACGAAGAAATTCAGGAAATGCTGGACAAAAACCTCTCGAATAGCTTGCTAATGTTTGAGATTCATAAGGTTAGGTACTGTCTCATATTGGGTAATTTTAATGAAGCGTTGAAAAAGATTAATGAATTGAGTGAGATTGCCAATACATTCGATAGTTTGCAACAGTTTTATTGGTTTAAATTTAAAGGGAATTATTATTCGCTGAAAGATACAGACTATAATCAAGCATTAAGTATGTATAAAACTGCAGAAGAGAAAATTAATAAAATTGAATTATCTGAAGATCAAGTAGCTGATCTTCAATATACAATTTCAGTTACCCATAGTAAGCTGCGAAATACATTAGAATCGATTGACTATGCAAATCAAGCGTTAGAAATTTTTATGAAACAGTATAATTTCCAGCGATGTGCACAATGTCATATTATTTTAGGAATCTCTTATCGACGGATTAAAATGCATGAACGAGCAATAAAAAACTATAATTTGGCTAAGCACTTAGGAGAATTGAATAAAGATAAGCAAATTATTCAGCTAACCAATTTAAACTTAGGTTACTTGCACTCTGCATTAGGTGAGACACAGGAAGCGATTAAGTTTTTAGAAGAAGTTGTAAATGATGAAAATGTACATTTAGAAGATCGGTTAATTGCAATAACTTCAATTATTAAAGAGTTCTATAATATAGATAAAATAAAAGAAACGAAAGATGCAATTGTGGAAGCCCAGAACATACTTGGCCTTGCTAAGGATGATAGTTACTCTAAAATATACTCCTATATCATTCATACGTTTGAATATGCTACCAATGGAGAAAATAATCAATTTGTATCATTAGTTAAAGATAAGTTTATACCATTTTTAAAGAAACATAGTGATCATGCTAACTTAGTATACTACTCAACTATGTTGGCCAGACACTTTGAAGAGCAATATAAGTATAAAGATGCTGTAAAGTATTATAAGCTTGCAAATTCAACTTATGATAATTTAATTAGCCTGTAAAGGAGGGGAGAAAATGAAAAAGCTGATTTCAGGTATTGCATTAGGTGTAATACTGGCTACTGGATTCTTTTTTGCCCAGGGTGTACAGCAAGACGATTTTGCAACTGGCGAAAAAGAGCCTAGCATTTTAAACGTCAGTAGTTCAAGTATATCTTTCTAAGTTTTAACTTTAAGTATTTCAATTTTTTACCCTATTACTATATGATGGATTTGCCTGAAACGGAGTGGAACCTGTTTCAGGTCTTTTTTTGTTTCCAATTTTCTACAACATACGTCACATTACATTTTTATACAACATAATTTGCCTATATAGCCCTATCTTTGCTATTATCAATAGTGTTATAATAGTACAATGAGAAAAAAATAAAGCTTTACCATATAAATTATTGATTTGGAGGTATATCACATGGCAGATATTTCAAAAGAAGAAGTGAAACATGTCGCACACTTAGCAAGACTTGCTGTAACTGACGAAGAAGTAGAGCAGCTTGCAGATGAACTGAGTGCAATTATCGATTATGCTGAACAATTGAATGAATTGGATACAGACGGTATTGAGCCGACAACACATGTACTTGATTTGAAAAATATAATGCGCAAAGATGAACCAAAAGACTGGATTACTCAAGAGGAAGCATTCAAGAATGCTCCTGATCATCAAGACGGTCATTTCCGCGTACCATCGATTTTGGGAGATAGCTAAGTATCGAACTTTTCTATCTGTAAACGAAGGCATTTGCCGCACGAGGACAGGCAAATACTTTAGTTTTCTAAAACAAGGAGGGAAACCCTAGATGTCATTATTTGACCATACAATTAAAGAATTAGAAGCGAAGCTACATAATAAAGAGATTACGGTTCAGGATTTAGTTGATGAATCTTATCGCAGAATCAAAGAAGTAGACGGACAAGTTCATGCTTTTTTAACGTTAGATGAAGAAAACGCTAGGGCTAAAGCAAAAGAACTTGATCAAGCAGCCGACAATACTGCAAGTCTATTTGGAATTCCAAGCGGGATCAAAGACAATATTGTAACAAAAGGCGTACGTACAACTTGTGCGAGTCAATTTTTGGATAACTTTAATGATCCATTGTATGATGCTACAGCTGTACAGAAATTGAAGAATGAACAAGCTATTTCGGTTGGGAAACTAAACATGGATGAATTTGCAATGGGATCAACCAATGAAAATTCCAGCTATACACCAACAAGAAATCCATGGAATACGGACTATGTTCCAGGTGGATCAAGTGGTGGTTCCGCAGCAGCGGTTGCAGCTGGTGAAGTACTGTTTTCACTAGGTTCCGATACGGGTGGTTCGATTCGTCAGCCAGCTGCGTTTTGTGGTGTTGTAGGAATGAAACCAACGTACGGACGAGTGTCTCGTTCAGGACTGGTTGCATTTGCATCTTCTCTTGATCAAATTGGACCAATCACAAAAACAGTTGAGGACAATGCGCGTGTATTGGAAGTAATTGCTGGACATGACGAGATGGATACAACAAGTGCGAATATTGACGTACCGAAATATACCGAAGCATTAACAAAGGATATCAGCGGTTTGAAGATTGCTGTACCAAAAGAATATTTAGCTGAAGGTGTAGCACCAGAAGTTAGAGAATCTATTCTTGAAGCATTGAAGGTATATGAGTCACTTGGTGCAACATGGGAAGAGGTTTCATTACCACACTCTAAATATGCCGTTGCAGCATACTACTTACTATCATCCTCTGAAGCATCTGCTAACTTAGCTCGTTTTGATGGTGTACGTTATGGCGTGCGGAGTGAGAATGCAGATAATATGATTGATATGTTTAAGAAATCCAGAAGTGAAGGCTTTGGACCGGAAGTTAAAAAACGGATTATGCTTGGAACATTTGCATTAAGTTCTGGATATTATGATGCCTATTATAAAAAGGCACAAAAAGTACGTACATTGATTAAACAAGATTTTGATAAAATCTTTGAAGAATATGACGTTATTATTGGACCAACTACCCCTACAACAGCCTATAAAGTAGGCGAATTGATAGATGATCCATTAACGATGTATGCGAATGATATTTTAACGATTCCAGTGAACCTTGCTGGTGTGCCAGGAATCTCTCTTCCGTGCGGATTCTCTGAAAATGGAATGCCAATCGGCTTGCAGATTATTGGCAAGTACTTTGATGAAAGTACGGTATATCGTGCAGCACATGCATTTGAACAGGCAACAGACCATCATAAAAAACGACCTCAGCTTGGAGGTGCCAACTAATGAATTTTGAAACAATTATTGGACTTGAGGTACACGTTGAATTAAAGACAAAATCGAAAATATTCAGCCCGAGTATTAATGCATTCGGATCTGATCCAAATACAAATATAAACCCAATTGACCTGGGATATCCAGGTACGCTTCCGGTTTTAAATGAAGAAGCAGTTAACTTTGCAATGAAAGCTGCAATGGCACTGAATTGTGAAATTGCAACACATACAAAGTTTGACCGTAAAAATTACTTTTACCCAGATAACCCGAAAGCCTATCAGATTTCCCAGTTTGATCAGCCGATTGGTGAGAATGGCTGGATAGAAATTGAAGTAAATGGGAAGAAGAAACGTATCGGGATTACACGTGTCCATATGGAAGAGGATGCAGGTAAATTGACACATGGTGAGGATGGTTATTCGTATATTGACTTTAACCGCCAAGGAACACCACTGATTGAAATCGTATCAGAACCAGATATGCGCTCTCCAGAGGAGGCATACGCATATTTGGAAAAACTAAAAAATATTATCCAGTATACAGGCGTTTCCGATGTGAAGATGCAGGAAGGTTCACTAAGATGTGATGCAAATATTTCATTACGACCAATCGGACAAGAGAGATTCGGTACAAAAGCAGAGCTTAAGAACTTGAACTCCTTCTCTTATGTTCAAAAAGGTCTTGAATTTGAAGAGAAACGTCAAGAAAAGGTTCTTCTGTCAGGTGGGGAAATTCTTCAGGAAACACGCCGTTATGATGAAAAAACAAAAGAAACGATTCTTATGCGTGTGAAGGAAGGTTCGGATGATTATCGTTACTTCCCTGAGCCGGATTTAGTACCACTTTATATTGACGATGCATGGAAAGAGCGCGTTCGCAGTGAAATACCTGAGCTGCCAGATGCTCGCAGAAAACGTTATGTTTTAGAGCTTGGCTTGTCTGAATACGATGCGAATGTATTAACAGCATCAAAGCAAATGTCCGATTTCTTTGAAGAAGCTGTCTCACATGGCGGTGATATCAAGCAAGTATCGAACTGGCTAATGGGTGAAGTTTCTGCATATATGAATAAACATTATAAAGAAATCCAAGAACTAGCGATTACCCCTGAAGCATTGGCTAAAATGATTCAGTTGATTGAAGATGGAACGATTTCCTCCAAAATTGCGAAGAAAGTATTTGCTGAGCTCGTCGAGAATGGCGGAAATCCAGAGCAGATCGTTAAAGATAAAGGTCTTGTTCAAATATCTGATCCAGAGCAGCTGAAAGAAATTGTTAATAAGGTGTTGGATGAGAATGAACAATCCATTATTGATTTTAAGAATGGAAAAGGCAAAGCGCATGGTTACCTTGTTGGTCAAATTATGAAAGCTACAAAAGGACAAGCAAACCCGCCACTTGTTAACAAGATTCTTTCTGAAGAGTTAAGTAAACGATAATTATGTATGGAAGACTGTCATTTGCTTGCAAGTGGCAGTCTCGATATGTTTTAATCCTTTTCAATTGATGTGAAAAAGGCTATGATATTTATTAGATTGAGACAACCTCTAGATGTAATAATGACAAAGAAGCCTTCAGAGTGAACATATTGGGGGAGGAAATAGAATGAAAAAGGCCCGAATTATATATAATCCGACTTCGGGACGTGAAGCAATCAAAAGAGCATTGCCAACGATACTGGAAAAGTTTGAGATTGCAGGTTTCGAGACATCCGCCCATGCTACTACAGGTGAAAATGATGCGATTGCAGCAGCGAAATCAGCAGTGGAACGCGGCTATGATTTAATTGTCGCTGCAGGTGGTGACGGCACCATTAATGAAGTGATTAATGGAATAGCTGGGTTCGATAACCGGCCAAAGCTTGGAATTATCCCTGCTGGTACAACGAATGACTTTGCCCGAGCATTGCGAATCCCACGAGATATCTATAAAGCAGTGGATATTATTTTATCAAATAAATCGATGCTGCTGGATATTGGAAAAGTCAATGAACATTACTTTATAAATATTGCCGGTGGTGGCAAGCTAACTGAATTAACCTATGATGTGCCAAGTAAGTTGAAGACAATGCTTGGACAGTTGGCATATTATATCAAGGGAATTGAGATGCTTCCATCGCTGAAACCGATTAAAGTTAAAATTGAATATGATGATGAAGTGCTGGAAGATGATATTATGCTCTTTCTTGTATCGAATACCAATTCGGTTGGGGGATTTGAAAAACTGGCCCCAAGCGCGAAAATGAATGATGGATATTTTGATTTGCTGATTTTGCGCAAAACCAATTTGGCCGAATTTATTCATATTGCCTCCCTTGCTTTACGAGGAGCACATTTGGATAGTAAAAATATTATTTATAGACAAGCGAAGCATGTAAAAGTATCTGTCGATGAAAAGATGCAATTAAATATTGATGGTGAATATGGTGGGTTACTGCCAGGGGAATTTGTAAACCTACGAGAACATATTGAATTTTTTGTTCCAGAAGAATTCATGGATATGCAGGAAGACTTGGATTAGAGTCTTCCTTTTTGTTTTTCTTGATGCTGCAAGAATGCTATACTAAATGAAAATAAAATAAGTATCTGTCCTTTGCCGGTGGATACTTATTTTACTGCTTGCCGCAGAAGAAATAGGACAAAATAATTATAAATAATGGAATTGAAGGAAGATATAAATGGCAAAACAAACCGCTCCAGTAAAAAAGAATGAAACAATCACATTACGCTTTGAAGACTTGACCCATGAAGGGAATGGGGTCGGGAAAATTGATGGTTATCCATTGTTTGTCCCAAATGCACTGCCAGGTGAAGAAGCGATTGTAAAGGTTGTTAAAGCAAATAAAAATTTTGGCTTTGGAAAATTAATCAATCTTAAGACAACAAGCCCAGAACGCGTTGAGCCAGCCTGTCATGTACATTGTGGTGGTTGTCAGCTGCAGCATATGAGTTATAAGCTTCAGCTTGATATGAAACAAAATCAAGTGAGGAACGTAATGAAAAAGGTTGCGCACCTCCCAGACGTACCAATTCATCCAATCATGGGAATGGAACATCCATACCATTATCGTAATAAAGTACAAATCCCTGTTGGACAAAAAAATGGTGAGCTCATTGTTGGATATTACCAAAAACGAAGCCATCGAATCGTGGAAAACATGGACACATGCAGGATTCAAGATGAGGCAATCAATGAGATCTTACCAGTAGTTCGTCAGCTTGCTAACCAGCTTGGAATTGAGCCATATCAGGAAGAACAGCATCGCGGTGAACTCAGACATATTATGATCCGGACGGGTCACGCAACAAATGAAGTAATGATTGTGCTCGTAACACGGACAAATAGGCTCCCGAATAAAGATGTCTTGATTGAAGAATTAACAAGACAATTCCCGAACATTAAATCGATTGTTCAAAATATTAATGAGAAGCGTACAAACGTCATACTTGGTGAGAAAACGAAGGTGCTTTGGGGTGAAACGTATATTTACGATAAAATCGGCGATATTACATTTGCGATTTCAGCTAAGTCCTTTTATCAGGTAAACCCTATACAAACAAAGGTGCTGTATGATAAAGCGTTAGAGTTTGCAAACATCAGTAGCGATGATATTGTGGTTGATGCATACTGTGGCATTGGTACAATTTCTTTATTTTTAGCACAAAAGGCTAAAAAGGTTTACGGAATTGAAGTGGTGCCGGATGCAATTGAGGATGCTAAAAAGAATGCAGCCCTAAATGGTATTACTAATGCCGAATTTACAGTAGGACAGGCTGAAAAGGTAATGCCCAAATGGAAAGCACAAGGCCTTACGCCAGACGTTATTGTAGTTGATCCGCCACGTAAAGGCTGTGAAGTAGATTTCTTACAGGCAATGATTGATATGGAGCCAAAGCGAATTGTATATGTATCCTGCAATCCCTCTACATTAGCACGAGATCTTCGAATTTTAGAGGATGGCGGATACGTGACAAAGGAAGTACAACCAGTAGACATGTTTCCTAGCACGAATCATGTGGAGGCAGTTACTTGGTTGGAGAAACGATTGTCTAACTAAAATAAACAATCCCGAAACATAATAAACATTACCGATTCAGACCCCGATTTCGTGAAAATAAACATTTCCGATTTCCGGGTCTTTTTCATGCTAAACCCTTGTCTTGTCTCGGTTTTCTCTTCTTTTCACCATGCAACATTCTAGGAGAACTTTATTCCAACTCCGAAAAAACCATGAAAAAACAGCCGAAAATGGCCCGAAAAACGGTCATTTTTGATCCGAAAAAGTCTAAAAATGGAGGTTTCTTAGGTAAACTTTATTTTAACGAAAACGGTGGAATGCGGGTTTGAGGTGGGGGATTTCGGAGATGTTTATTTTGGTTGTACAACGATTGTAGATCAAAAATAAACATTTGCTAATCCCGACCCTGATTCGTTAAATAGTACTTTTGCGATTTCTGGGTCCTTTTTATGCCCAAATCCTTGGCAGTTCAGTGTTTCCTCAATTTCTCTTCCAATTGTTTTTAGTAGGAAAAGTTAGAGCTGGCTATTCGGATAAATTAATACAATTAAAGCTAGATTATAACAGTAAAATTAAAATTGACATATATTCCTTAATCTTAAATAACAGATATGATAAAGTAATATGGTAAGTGAATAATAGAATCTGCGTATTGGCAGGAGAGGTTCGAAATTCCATCCCTCTATAAAAAACTAAGGAGCCGGACAGCATCTACTTAGTGTTGTCTTTTTTTGTCTAGCTCCAGCGCCCAGCGACTAGCGAGACTTCCCTCACCTCCGTACGATAAAGAAGACTTGCCGACTGGCTGTGCCAGAGGCCTAGTCGCACTTATACCCTTGTGGTGAAAGTCAACATCGACTCACTCCGTTTGTCGTGTTTCCTTTATCTCCTACGTAGGAATGTTCGACAGGTCGAACCACCCCAAATTTCGGGGCGCAGTCCGTACGTCGCTAAACGGGTGCTTACGCTTTTCTTTATTGGATGGATACAAGCTCCCAAAGATACAAAATAAAAGAAGGAGTGATGATTCATGATGCAACAGATTTATCCAGTTATAGAACATCCCTATGCATATGAACTAAATAAAGATTTTCAATTTGCCGCAGCTCATTATGTACCACATGAGGATGCTGGGAAATGTCAAAATATGCATGGGCACACCTATTTTACAAATGTTACCATTGCAGGAGACGAACTTGATCACACAGGTTTTTTGGTTAATTTTAAAGAAATAAAGGATTTAATCCATAAGAGATTTGATCATCGTTTGATGAATGAAGACGATAGATTCTCTGACCAAGACGCTGAATATTTTCCGACAACAGAAGTGGTTGCCAGGACTATATATGAAATCATTCAGGAATTCCTAAACACCTTGCCGAATAAGCCAACATGTGTTCAGGTGTATTTAAGGGAAACGCCCACGAGCTATTGTATTTACCGACCAAAGGAGAAAACATTATGAGAAAAATACCTGTACTTGAAATATTTGGTCCAACCATTCAAGGTGAGGGAATGGTCATTGGCCAAAAAACGATGTTTGTCAGAACGGCCGGCTGTGATTATTCCTGCTCCTGGTGTGACTCGAAATTCACCTGGGACGGTTCAGAAAAAGAATCGATTCAAATGATGAAACCGCAGAAAATAGTGGAGGCCTTATTTGAAAAGGGTGGTGGACGATTTCAGCATGTTACCATCTCTGGTGGGAATCCAGGATTATTGGCACAATTGAATACATTGGTAGATTTACTTCATGAAAATCAAGTGAAGGTTGCATTAGAAACGCAAGGCAGCAGATGGCAGCAATGGTTTACAAAGATAGATGATCTAACAATTTCTCCAAAGCCACCAAGCTCTGGGATGACAACAAATTTTGAAACATTGGATTTTATCATCCATTCATTAAAGCAAAATCAACAGGGGGATTTCAGTTTAAAGGTGGTCATCTTTGGAAAAGAAGATTTGCAATATGCCATTAACATACACAAAAGGTATCCTGATGTAGAATTGTTTCTGCAGGTGGGTAATGATGATTTGGGAACAGTAGAACAGGACAAGTTGTTGCCATATTTGCTTGAAAAATACGAACGGTTGGTTGATCTTGTAATGAATAGTGCAGAATTGAACGATGTTCGGGTATTGCCACAGCTTCACACTTATTTATGGGGCAACAAACGTGGTGTTTGATAAAGAATCTTTATCCTTAATCTATTAGCCTTATAACCAACTTTTATAGTTATTGTCAGTAAAAAGAATCCATTTTAATTGTTCATTCCAATTTAAAATGGATTCTTTTTTGAAATTGCAATAATAAGTATAATTCATGATTCATCCTATTGCACTCACTGTTTCCTATCGTTACATGCTGGCAACATCACTAATTTATTTAATTTTAAATAGAGGAGTTATTGTTTATTTAGAGTTACTCATTTTTCACATCCAATTAAAACATATATTAGCTAACTGGAAGTAAATGATCAATCACAATGCTATTTATTGCATTAATATACGCATCTGCACTTGCCTTTAAGATATCGGTATCTGATGCTTTGGCGATATATGTTTCCCCTTTATATTCAACTTGTATTTTCACTTTGCCTAATGCTTCTTTTCCTTTTGAAATACTCCTTATATCGTATTGAATCAACTTTATATCTAATTCACATCCATCCATTATTGCGGAATATAAAGCATCAATGGGGCCAGACCCAACAGCACTTCCTGTCAAGGTTTGACCAGCTTTCTTTAATTCCACATTGGCGGAAGGGAATTTTGCATTGCTGATCACCTGTAAATCAACCAGCTCATAAAAATTACTGCTGAAATGATTCATATTTTCATTATCTTTATTCTTTTTCTTATAATAGTTTTCTATAATCACATATAAATCATGATTGTATACTTCTTTTTTCGCATCAGCTAATTCAAGGAAGTCTGTAAAGATTTCTTCAAATTCCGTATTTGTAAATTGATTCATGCCTAATTGTTTAAATGCAGTTTTTACTGCGTGACGTCCAGAACGAGCTGTTAAAACAAGTTCCATATCATCAAGTCCAATATCGATTGGATTAATGATTTCATAAGTATCTCTTGATTTGATTAATCCATCTTGATGTATGCCTGAAGAATGTGCAAAAGCATTTTCTCCTGTAATTGCTTTATTTACTTGTACATCAAGCCCCATAAATTCACTTACCATTCTCGATGTATTCATGATTTCCATTGTATTCACATTCGTATATGCTTGATATATTTCAGCACGTGTATGGACTGCCATCACTACTTCCTCTAATGAAGCATTTCCTGCACGTTCTCCAATTCCATTGATTGTGCATTCTACTTTGTCTGCACCATTTTTAATTGCTGCTAAGGTATTAGCTGTAGCCATACCTAAATCATTATGGCAATGAACACTTAGAAGTACATTATCATTCAAATTCTTTAAGCGATCATTAATCTTATATATCAGTCCGCCGAACTCTTCTGGTTCAGCAAATCCAACTGTATCAGGTACATTAATAATTGTAGCTCCTGCTTTAACAACCGCCTCTATCGTTTGCCACAAATATTCAAAGTCAGCTCGTGATGCATCCTCTGTCGAATACTGCACTTCAGGCAGGAGTGTTTTCGCAAACTTCACGGCATCCACTCCAATATCCAATAGTTGACTTTTTGATTTTCCAAATTTCTTTTCTGCGTGAATATCCGAAGCACCTAAGACAATATGGATGAGTGGATTTTCTGCATATTTTACACTATTGTATACAGCCTCAATATCAGATTTTACTGCTCTGGCTAACGCCGTAATAATTAAGTCATCTGAATTTCCTACTTTCCTGGCAATTTCTTTAACAGCATTAAAATCACCTGTTGATGAAGATGGGAACCCGGCTTCAATCATATCAACCTGTAGTTTCTTTAATTGCTTAGCGACTTCCAATTTTTCATATAGATTTAATTTAGCACCTGGAACTTGTTCGCCATCTCTTAATGTCGTATCAAATACCCAAAACTTTCTTGACATGTGATCCACTCCTTTTGAAATAAAATATAAAAAGCCTCGCCTCCATATAAAAATATAGAGACGAGGCATTGCTCGCGGTACCACTCTAATTGGTTAACTACATACATAATAACCCACTCATTTTCGGCGGCCATCACCACCTATCTTTATAACGGAAGAAATCCGACTTCCCTTACTCAGCAGATATAAGTTCAGGGAGCAGCTCCTGGATGAGTTCGAAGGGAATAACTGCCGATTCTCACCAACCATCGGCTCTCTGAAAAGATTATCAACCTTCTACTATTTCCAATCTTTGCTTGTTATTATTTAATTATTAGCAATATTATCTTAGTAAACGCATGTTGTCAAGATTAAATTTTCAGAAGTATAACTAACCTTATGATTATCTTCAGACCTTAATAAAATATAAAAATAGAACTAAGAGTGAATTACTCTTAGTTCTAATATGTCATTCCGTCTTCAACATATGATTCTAATACTACTTTGCCATCATCATTTCGGTAATAAAAATATGATCTATCATCATCTTTTAATTTTATACTAACCATATAATTTTTACTACCTTCCAAGTTTGCAATAAAAGGCTCACTAGAAACAATATCGCTTTCTGGTATATTTTCCTCAACTGTCAAATATTCAATAACACTATTTTCAACACTCATTTTCCTAAATTGAATATATCCAAAGACACTACCCACTATTAAAACAATGATTAATACTGTAATCCCTAATTTCCTTTTGCTCATACCTCAATCCATCCCCATTGTTTTGTTCAATCCATTATATATATTTCATATAAAAGCTACAATAGGAATTTATCCTAGACAATTTGCATTTTTTATTATAACAATCTTGAAAAAGTCCTACTTTCGCTGATGCAATGTCTTTCTGATAGTGGCTGGAAATTATGCTATTTCTTAAACATTCTGCTCCAAAATCCTCCTTTTGGTTTTTCCGCTCATGCTGCTGCAATCTGTTTCAAGTCTTCCAGTCGTTCACTAATTCCCTGCAACAATAATTGGCATTAAACTTTCATAAGCTCCTGTTATTAAGCTAAGTTCAGTAAAAATTATATTTTTATTGGGCTTTTTAATTGTCGCAATCCACTGTGTAATTGTTACAGTTTAAAGAAAATGGAGAATAATAATTAACGATAATTTCCAAAGTGCTGTTTAACTACTTCTTTAAAATTCTTGTTTTCAGTTTTCTCTTTTGTCATAACTCCATTCATCCATTGGGTAATATGGGTATTGGTCAGGACTTTCCTTCCATTGGTTGTAAAGAATGAAAATAGTGGACTTTTATTAAACGGTGACTCTTGGTGTCTAAAGATGGTAGTTTGAACCTCGTTTAATTCTGATATACTCTTGATAGGTTTATTAGAAAGAAAGGCATAACCATTCTTCCACTCTGTATGTTTATGTTTTATTTTAATCTGGAGCATATAGTTTCCATGATCATTATTTATTTCTCTGATTCGAAATTCTCCATTCCTTGATATTACAGATTTTCCGGTCAAAGGAACTGGTTTCAACGGTAAATTACTACCAAATCCCGTATCCACTAAATAGATCCTGCCTTGGTGGGACACAAGAATCGTTACGTGTGTTCTTCCTAATTGTTGAAAGGTCTCCTTATCATTATTATATACATTGCCTCTAACCAATACGGCATTAAATCCGTTTTCTATTAAAAAATAATAAAGTATTGGATTTAATTCATAGCATAGACCACCTTCATTATTACCTAATATTTTGTTTATAAGACTTTCCTTCGTAATCTCATAATTTCTATTTTCAATAACTGATAAATTTTCAAATGGAAGAATTTTTGCTGTTTTTTCAAGTAGATATTCTAGCTTATCAAATGTAATATCTTCATTTGCTGGTATTCTCATTCTTTTACGAAATAATGAATCTACCGTCATAGTAATAGTCCGCCTTCCTGATCTTATGAATAATTAATATTAGAGAGGGATTTGCTTATGAAACGTTGCAGTCTTTTTTCATTCAAAACAGTGATATATGTGACATGCTGCAGAAGGATAACAAAATGACACTATTGCTATAACCTTAACATAATCGGAGAGATTTAATATCTTTTTTATCTTTTCAATATCAAAACCCGAGCACCGGGCTGCAGCATATTAAGTCCTAATGAAAGAGAGAGCAGATGATACGGGAAATAATATATTTGTAGTCAAGGAAAAAGAGGGAAGGGGGCGTTTAAACTGATCAGTCATTCGAAACTTATGGTAATTAAAAATACAAGTGCAGTCTTTGCACTTGTATTTTTATCATTCAGTAAAAGATTTAGCTCCAATATAATGGTCCTGCCAATAATCAACGCTGATATCTGCTATACTAATACCGTCATTTCCAGCGTGAATCATTTGATTATCACCGATATAAACTCCGCTATGAGAGGCACCTTCTGTATCGTAAGTACCTTCGAAAAATACGACATCCCCGATGTCAGGAGATTCTATATGGGAACCATCGTTCTCCCACATTTCACTATGTGTACGTGAAACGTCAATCCCTGCTTGGTTAAACACATAATTAATAAAACCACTACTATCCATGCCTTCTGGAGTTGTTCCTCCCCAAACGTAAGGTGTACCTAAGACACTTTCTGCAGCAGCAACAATATCAGATGGAACGTTTGAAGCATCGTCTCCAGACTCCGTAATAGTTAAATTATTTTCAGAAGAATCACTTGGTGAAAGTGTCATTTTTTCCAATGTATTTGGACCTACAATACCATCAACTTGCAAATTTTGGTCTGCTTGATAATCTCTTACAGCTTGTTCACTTAATGGACCAAAAATACCGTCAATTGTGTATGTATAATACCCTTGAGCTTGAAGTTCTTCCTGTATATCTTCTACTGCTGCACCAACATCTCCACTTCGAATGAGTCCCGTCTCATCTTGTGATATTTCCTCTTGCTCTGTTACATTAGGCAGATTGCTCTCACTAATGGTTATATCGCCCTCCGAAGATCCTGCACCAGCATTGGCAAACACACTTCCACTAAAAACAGGAGTGAGAGCAAGAGATGTTACAAGTGCTGTAGAAATTACATATTTTCTTGTTGTCTGAATGGACTGTACCAACATTATTCCTCCTTTTAAACTAATAAGCAATGAAACATAATTCGACATATTTCATTGCTCTTAACTAACCACAATGTATCATATAAAAATATCACTGAGATAACATAGCGGTTAAGAAGAAATAACAAACTATTATAAAATATTACAACTAGAGAATTAACGTATACTGGATTGATACCAACCAAAATTAAATTACTAAAACAGTCCTGCATAAAAAATGTTGATTAATTAAATACTATTCTATTATCTTGTTACTTAGTGAACGAGATAATAGAAGGAGTTAAGTGAATGCTATAATAATCTTAAAGCATCCGATGAGAGGTGATTAGTTTGAAGATAAGAATAGCAAATGGAGAAGAGATAGAAGCCGTTGCAAAAGTTTATGTAGATAGTTGGAGGACTACTTATCGCGGCTTGGTTCCAGAGGATTATTTGAACAGATTAACGTATGAAGGGGCAAAGCAAAAGTGGTTTCACTTTTTAAATAATGAAATTGATTCCTTTATCTATATTGCAATTAATGAAGCGGGAAAGGTTATTGGTTTTGCATCTGGCAAAAGTATTGATGACGAAAATTTTAATGGAGAATTATACTCCCTTTATCTATCACGGGAATCCAGGGGATTAGGTATAGGAAGAAACCTGGTTTCATCTATTGCTGAACATTTTAGAGAACAGGGCATTACTTCTATGATGGTATGGGTAATGGAACAAAATAAATCTGGGCTTGGTTTCTATAAACGTATGGGAGGAAAGGAATATCTTCGTAGAAAAAGTGAGTTTGGAGGAATGGTAGTAGATGATGTTGCTTATGGCTGGAAAGATACATCGGTATTAAAGAAGGGAAAATAAAGGAACTATAACTTATTAAACTAGCAGGTCAGCAAAAAATCGGACTAACCATATTTACCAACTGGTCGGGTTAGTATTTCGTGAAGAAATCAAGCCCTCTCGCTAAATTCAGCAGCATCTAAAAAAAGCATTACTAAAGCAACTCTTAAGAGAGGCTTCAGTAATGCATTTCGTTTGGAATTCTATTCAGCAAATAATTTTAAATTGTTAATATCTTTTTCTGAAAGAGATTGTTGCAAGATATTATTTACGTCATTCATTATCTCATTTATATGCTGCTGACCACTAGGAGTCAGTACAGCATAAACACTACGTTTGTCTTCAGCATAACTAGCTCGTTCCACTGGTTTAAGATGATGTTGCTCAAGCCTTGAAACCAAGCGTGATAAAGCACTTTGACTAAGACCGATCATATTCTGAAGCTGTGATAGTCGGAGCTTTTTTTCGCTGGTTTCATTGAGAAACATCATAAAATAAAATTCATTCAAACCTAAATGATATTTTTGCTGCAAAAAATAATCTAATGAATGTGTAATTCTTTTATGGAATTTTGAAAAGTTTACCCACGTATGGATTAATTGCTGTGGTTGATTCATTGCCATCACCTTTCAATGATATATCCCAATTATAGCATTACCTGCTATCGAATTCCTCTGCTATATTGAAATGGCGGGTTCACTTTCCTTGTTACTTCTTTAATAGCATGTAAACTCCAATATGGATCATTTAACATTCCTCTAGCAACCGCAATTAAATCGGCGTCTTTATTGGATAAGGTTGCCTCGGCTACTTTTGGATTATCTAACATGCCGACAGCTATGACAGGGATTCCAAACTCTTCTTTGAAAGCTCGGGCAAAAGGAACTTGATAGCCAGGATAATTACCAGGTTTTAAAGTACCGGGAGTGCCTTCCCCTCCGGAAGAAATGTGGAAAATATCTACGCCAGCAGATTTGTATTTTTTAGCCATATGAAGGGAGTGTTCTACTCCATAGCCACCGTCTATATATTCAATAGCAGAAATTCTCATAATTAATGGCATACCCTCTGGCATAACGGATTTCACAGAGCGAATTACTTCTACACCAAATTTTGAGAGATCTTCACCATATTCATCGTTTCTATTATTAATACTGGGAGACATAAACTGATGCAGAAGATAACCATGTGCCCCATGCAGTTCTATCGTGTCAAAGCCTGCTTCGACTGCTCTTCTGGAAGCTTGTTTAAACTGCTCAATTGTTTGTTTTATTTCCTGGATCGTTAAAGCACGGGGTTGTTTAAGTCCACCGTATTTGGTTTCTTCGGGTAAAGCATCACCTTGAAGATTAGAAGGGCCGACGGGCTGGGTTGCATCTTCCGCTTTTCTGCCTGCATGGGCTATTTGTATACCAATTTTTGAACCATATTTATGAACCTCGTTTACGATTCGCTTATAGGCAGGAACCTGGCTATCGGTCCATAATCCTAAATCTTGATTCGTAATTCTGCCTTCAGGGGTTACACTTGTCATTTCCATGATAATTAATCCTGTACCCCCAACAGCTCTGGATGTATAGTGAACAAAATGCCAATCGTTTGGTACACCATCTTCTTTATCAACAGAATATTGACACATTGGTGCCATTACAATACGATTTTTAAGTTGCAAATCTTTAACTTTAAAGGATGAATCAATGGTTTTCATTATAGTTTCATTCCCTTCAGAAATTTACATGTATGTGCATGCATGTAATAGATTAAACCAATTATGCAACAAATGCAATCTTAAAGGAATGAGAATTGTTAGGTACCAGCTTTTGAAAAAATAAGACTTGCCAATAATAGCTGAACTTAAAACAGGGTATAGGATTTTTTCGACAGGACTTATTGACAAAGTAATCTGTGATAACTATCAAACACTTGCTATTTGGAATTTTTCATTATCCTAGCATAACAATGCCGGACATGGTTCCAGACGCTCCTGCTAACGCAATAAAACATCTACCGTGAACGATTTTTTTCAATGAGAGATTTGAACTGAATTCAATAAGACTCATCCTTATTTAGGAAATATTGAACATAGTTAAGAAATTTTTTAGTTGCTGGAGCAAGATTCTTCTTAGAGTTAATAGCAATACCGAGAGAACGGTAATTTTCCTCTTTTAGTTCCTTTTTATGGATATAACGTTGTTGTCCTTTGAGCACTAGCTCTGGAAGTATACTAATGCCTAGGCCGCTCTCAACCATTGACATAATAGCATAGTCATCTCCAGCCATAAATGCAATATTTGGTTTAAATGGAGCCTTTTTTAATACTCGATTAATATCATCATCAGAACCTTGCCTTGGCATAATAAAGGGCTCCTTTTCAATCTGCTCTATATTAATAGTATCCTGCGAACCCAAATGGTGGTCAGGAGGCAGTATCACTAGCATTTTATCTTTGTGTAAAAGGATGACATCAAACTTATTCCGTGTTGGTGCTGAAATAAAACCACAGTCTATCACTCCATTTAAAATCCACTCCTCAATTTCACGATAATCCCCCTCAACTAACTTAATTTTAATATTTGGAAAGTCCTGCTGGAATTTTTTTAATATGTTTGGCAGCCAATGAACAGAAACGCTTGTAAAGGTTCCAATTCGGACTGTACCTAACTCTACCCCGTGGACAGCAGCGATTTGTTGTTCTAAATACTCATTCCATTTAAGAATTTCGCGTATCGTTGTGATGACTTGTTCACCATTTTTCGTTAATCTTGCTCCGGAACGGCCACGCACAATTAATTCAAATCCAAATTCTTCTTCCAGACTGTTGATTGTATGACTGATGCCAGATTGAGTATATCCCATTGTTTCCGCTGCTTTAGTTAGACTCTTTTGTTCTAGTACTTCCATTAATACTTTATACTTGCTAATGCTCATCACAAATCCCTGTCCTTTACATTAGTTTTTCTCATGTTAAATATAAGAAATACTCGTTTTACTTATGTTTTTTAGCTTAGTATACTGGATTTAGGCAAAGGAGGAAACCAAAATGAAGGCATATATTGCTGATTTACTTATGTTACTGGTGACAATTTTCTGGGGAGCTTCATACCTTTTCATGGATATGGGACTGCATTCATTATCTGAATTCAATTTAATTGCACTGCGTTTTGGTTTCGCTTTTATTATCGTCCTGCCAATTCTTTTTCGACGATTACGAAGAATAGACCTTAATATTTTAAAATATAGTTTCATATTAGGTTTTATCTTATTTCTCGTTTTCACTTTAATTACATTCGGTTTAAACACTACAACAACCTCAAATGCAGGTTTTTTAATTAGTCTAACAGTTGTTTTTGTTCCATTAATCAATACCTTTATTTTAAAAAGGAAATTAGAATCAAAGATTATCATAAGTATTGTACTTTCGATGATAGGTATTGGATTTCTGACTATCCAATTCCCATTTCACATAAAATTAGGAGATTTGTTCTGCGTAATGGCAGCACTCTTATATGCAGCACATATTATAATAGTCAGCTTCGCAGTAAAAGAAGTAAACCCTTTAAATCTTGGCATGCTTCAATTGGGTTTTACTGGTTTAATTGGTCTAGTATTCTCCTTGATTTTTGAAACACCTGCACTTCCAAGTACTGCAAAAGGGTGGACTGCAATCCTTGCGCTTAGCATTTTATGCAGTGCTTTAGGTTTTATCTTACAGATCGTTGCACAGAAATATACTTCTGCTACTAGAACAGGTCTCATATTCTCGTTGGAACCCGTTTTTGCTGCACTATTCGGGTATCTATTTATCAATGAAGTCATGTCTTCAGGGCAGTTTTTTGGAGCATTTCTCGTTTTATTCAGCATTATCTTTATGAGTGCAGGAAAAAATATTCGCGTGTTTAAATTGAAGAGGATGCAATATAAAGAGTAATACAAATAAAAGGAATGGATGAATGTCTAATTATCTATTTCAATCATAATTATTATTTGGAGGGATGAAGGTATGATTTTAGTTACAGGAGCTACAGGGCAAATTGGCAGGCTTGTGGTGGAACAGCTTTTAAAAATGAATGTTCCAGTCCGAGTCTTTGTGCGAAACGAAGATGCTTTTAAAGATTTTCATCATGTATTACTAGAGGTAGCTGCAGGAACATTTGAAGATAAAAATTCTCTTGAAAATGCTGTTAAAGGGGTAGAACGGCTTTTTTTAGTTGCACGAGATAATCCCGATCAAGTGGTCCAGCATGAAAATGTCATAAAAGCAGCGGAGCGAAATGGTGTGAAGCATATCGTCAAGCTATCAGCGTTAGGAGCATCTAAAGATTCACCAATCGCTTTAATGCGTTGGCATGCTGAAACAGAAGAACAGTTGAGAAATTCAAAAATAGACTGGACATTCCTTCGTCCACAATTATATATGCAAAATTTATTGCGCTTTGGTGATTCGGTTGCATCAAATGGATGCTTTTCAACTCCAATGGGTTCCGGTGAATTTGCTTTGGTTGATATTCGTGATATAGCAGAAGCAGCGGCGAAGGTTTTAAGTGGGAGGGGTCATGCTGATAAAATATATACACTAACGGGCCCTGCTGCAGTTTCTTATGAAGACATTGCCAAGCATTTATCAGCTATTCTTCAGAGGCCAATAAATTATAATCAAGTGACACAAAAACAATTTTATGAAACGCTATTGGAGAAAGGATTCCCTTCCTGGCGAGCTTATGACCTTGCATACATTGCAGAGGCATATTCAAATAATAGTAACAAGCTGATCACAAACGATATTAATACTTTGTTAAATCGACCATCTGTTAGTATTCAAGATTTTCTAAATGACTATCGAGTGAACTTTCGAGATAAGGCGTAGATTATCAGAGTAGGATTTCAATATCAATCAAAATAATATAAATTGAGATTGGTGAGATATGGGCAGAAATCAATGATTTTTCATACTCAACAATAAGGTCAGCGCAATGACCTTATCTATTATTTAAATCAATATTTTCCTCTTTCGAAAAAACAAAGCATAAAGTAAGTAAATAACTGCGGTTATGCCAAATATAGCTGCACTCACTTTTATCGTCGTTATAGTTTGATTTTGATTGGCTAAAACACTGCCGATGGCTGGCCCAATCATGACACCAAAGCCTTGTAACGCAGAGAAGATACCCCAGCCAGCTTCCTTTAAATTTCCAGGTATAAATCCAGCAATAAATGCATTCCAAGCTGGTAAAAATAAAGCATAAAACAATCCGAGCAAAATGACTATTGCAAATGTAGCCACAATGTTGGGACTAGTAATTAGGATTAGTAGTGAAAGAGCAAACAAACAAAAACCAATAATAAATAATACAACTTTATTTGATATTTTATCAACTAATTTTCCAATTGGAACAAGGAATAATAATGCACTTCCTCCGCCTAACAACATTAATAAGGAATATTGATCCGTTGAAACGTGCAATACATTAATTGCGAATGCAGGGAGAACTGGGATAATCATTCCCATTGCGACACCCTGCAATAATAATCCAGGTATCACGACTTTACTTTTTTTTATTAATGTAATGGTATTGTCCTTTTGCTCCTTAAGATTAGAATGATGGTATGATGCATTACCTTTATTTACAAGCGTATAAATTATCCAGCCAAGCAGGATGAGTGCAGGCAGAAACCATAAAATATACTTTAAGTTGAATTGCAAATAATGGTTCATCGTTATTAAGCCAGCACCAATTCCGGCAAGCCAGCCGAAATAGACAATACTAATATTTTGCCCGCGCTGCTGTTTACCTGCTTTGGATAATAGAATAATCCACAGGGGGCAAATACCAATACCTAAAAATAAGGCACTAACAATCAGCGTCATACCATTTGTCCATGCAGCTGCAATCACAAGACCTATAATCGAAAAGGTAAAGCTTAGATGAATGACAACATTACTTCCAAATATCTTCATGAAATAGCCAACGATTAAATTTGTCACTGAATCACCTATAAAATGAATGGATATAGCTAATCCGATGATCGTTAAAGCAATACCACCAGGGTGGATAGATAAACCTGGGAGGTAGCTAAAAACATATGCACCCCTAACAAATTCAATGAGAAAAAGAGGGATAATGAGTAATAAAAATTCTTGTCTTGCTGTAACGTTTTTTAAGATGTTCATCAGTTAACAAATTCCTTTATACGTTTTTCCTTTTTCTCTTTCAACATGCTGCTAACATCGTCACAAATAACCTTTGCGGCATGTGGATGATATAGGGATTTCATCTTTTCCTTCATTTTCAATTGCATCATTTCCTGAGAAATAAGATTCGTGATTGTTTCGATTAATGTATCTGGGTTGTCAACATTGATACAAGCGCCTTTTCGTTCGAAAAATAAAGCATTTTCCCTCTCTTGTCCAGGTACAGAACGGTAAAGGATTAATGGAACCTGTACTGCCAGTGCTTCACTTAATGTAATGCCCCCAGGTTTTGTAATCATCACGTTCGATAACTTCATTAGGTCGTCCATGTTATTCGTATAACCTAAAATTTTCACATGGTTATTTTCTCCGAATTTATTAGTTAAACTCATCTTTAATTTCTTGTTATGGCCGCAAACGATGATAACTTGGTTATTCTTTATTGCCAGCAAGCGATCGACGATGTCAACCATGTTTTTCAATACACCATGAGCACCTGCGGCAAGAAGTGTTACAGGCATATTTTTATTTAGTCCATAGGATTCGAGCAACACATCTTTATCGTAATCCTCTTCAAAACTAGACTGAATCGGGATGCCTGTAACTTTAATTTTATCAGAAGGAATACCTTTTCGAATCATTTCAGCTTTTAAATCCTCGGAAGCGACGTAATATCGTCCAATTTCCTCGTGTATCCAATTATTGTGCAGGCCAAAGTCTGTTAACACATTGACCATTGGAAGCGGCGAACCTGTTTTCTTTAAGAATTCTGGAACAACAGTCATTGGAAATGTATTGATGATAATATCGGGATTGAATTCTTTTACTAAATTTGCTAATGTCTTTCTCCCATAGTAATTGATGAAATCGAATGGAGAGATACTTTTTTCTTTATTTCCCGCATAATAAAAACTGCCATATAGTTTCTGTCCATAGGTAAAACTCTTAATATATAAAAATTTGGTTGCTTTTGTTAATAATGGATGTGCTTCTAAATATAAATCGGATTCTATTACTTCATTGCAGCCGTAAGCCATCAATGTTTCCTTTAGTGTTTTAGAAACTTTTAAATGACCATTTCCGTAGCTTCCAGTTAAAATTAATATTCTAGAGTTTTGTATCATCAAATCACCTTTCAGAAAACTAGTATAAGTGTGTTTATCTAATAATACCAAAATTCAGTCATTACATTGTAATTATACCATATAAATATTAAGTTAGATTAAACAAAAGATTAAATTTACTTTAAATAAAGGCGGAGCTCTTGAGTTGTGATCGATAAGCTAGTAGAAAAAGCTGAGATTATGTTTGGAAAACAAATAACTCCGCATTATACACTGGTTTTGGCGGAAATAATAAAGCGATTAATATGTTAATGATGGTCGTTATAGACAATGGAAATACGGCAAAGGGTTTTATCAACTCACTCTGACGTGTTATTACATCTGTGCTACTTAGATGTTTACCCAACTAATCCCATTTTTTAAACCCAACATCGATTCTAAATTCATTTTTATGAACATCTGCAACTACTTTTCCACCCTGCTTGTTGATAAGCTGCTTTACAATATGCAGGCCTAATCCAAGCTGCCCACCAGTTCGGCTATTATCCAAACTAAATGTTCGATCAAAAATTCGATTGATCTCAGTGCGATCAAACTCATTAACATCATTTATTGCTCTTAACCAGACATATGTTTCATCTTCAATCAGGTTAATTGTTAAATAGCTTTTGGCATATCGTAACGCATTTTGAATAATGTTTGTAACAATTCGGTTTGTTGCCTTCTTGTCTGCAATAACGGTTGGTAAGTCAACTTCATCCACATGTATGCTTAACTGGCTTTTCTCAAAATCGTCGTAAAACATTAGCATAGATTCTACGACAAGTTGATCTAAAAACTGCTGTTCCATGACCAATTGCTTGTCGGCGGAGTCAATTTGGGAGAGTTCATAGAAAAGGTCGACCATCATTGTGAGATTGTCAATTTTTTTTTGAATAATAGCTAGAAACTCTTTCTTTTCTGCTTCAGATAAAGATGGATCAGTTAACAATTCTGAAAATCCTTTAATCGATGTTAAAGGGGTCCTCAAATCATGAGAGATATTTGTTATTTCTTGTTTTAGTTCTTTTTCTTTCTTATGAGTGTACTGTTGATCTTGCTTGAATAAATGAATGAGCTGATTGATTTTGGCAGCAAATCCGATTAAGCTTTTACTATGTGTATTGGTGCGAACCAATTCATTTGTACCAAAATTTTCAATGATTTCTTCTAATTGGTTTGTCATCTTTTTGATGTCCCAATGAAAAAGCAAAAGCATCCCAATATTAAAAATTAGTAGTAAAAGCAAAGTAATGATTATCAACCAGCTGCTCACTTCCATTCATCCCATCTCCGTCAATCGATATTTTGTTTAGAGAACTTTTTCGCTCCTATTAGTAAAGAAACCACCGAAATAATGGTGCCAGTAATCCAGTAATGGTAATCAAATTGAACTGCTTTGTTCAAGAAGCTCATTAGGTTTTCATTTAATAGTGTACTTGGTGCATATTTGTAAAGCTCATTCAATCCTGAAATCGGGCGAAGTAGCATCCGTAATAGATCACCAGAAAATATAAATATGAATAACAACGTGATAATGATATAGACTTCACCGAACTTCAACATTTTCAGCACATGAATTATAAAAAATCCACAGATTACAATCGGGAACATGTTTATACTAGCTGTCAAGAAATACTTGACTGATTGTTCCTCACTAGCCAAAAGATTCTCTCCCAATCCAATCATTAAGAGAAGACCAACGGCACATATTGCCAGAAAGTAACTCAATGTTAGAATTAACTTTGACCAAAAGATTGTGTTTCGAGATACACCAAAGGATACAGATTGTTTGATTAGGGACGTATCCTTGCCAGTAAGAGACAAATTAAAGAGAAAGGCAACGATTATAATTAGTATCCCACTGCCAATTACGTTCGAATAAAAAAACAAACTAGTGGCGTAGGGGAAATTCGGATCTTGTTGCCCGGAATAGTACAAGACAACCGAAGCTGCAGCAATTAACAATAAACAGATAACACTCGTAATATGAAGACCTTTTTTATGCAATAAACGGTAATTTTCGCTTTTCATATAATTAATCATTTTTCATTCTCCCCCACTAATCCTAAGAAGTACTCTTCCAAATTAAGAGACTCCATACGGAATTCTATCACCAGTACCCCATTGTCGACTAAGAGACGATTGATTTCTCCGCTTTCCTCTACATGATTTTGGATGGTTATTATATGATTAGGAAGGATTTTATATTGAATATCAGCATATGTTTGTTCTAACAATCGTGATGCAATTGCTGCATCATTGACTTTAAGCTGAATTTGTTTCTTGCTTTTTTCGTTTAAAGTCTCTTTACTTAAATCATCGACAATTACACCATTTTTGATAAATACAAAACGTGTTGCTAGTAATTGCAGTTCCGTTAAAATATGGCTGGAAACTAAAATCGTTATTTGTTTTTCGTGATTTAGCCTCAATAATAGGTTACGAATCTCTATAATCCCTTCAGCATCTAATCCATTAATTGGTTCATCGAGCACTAAACAATCCGGACTGCTTAGCAAGCAAAGCGCGATTCCTAAACGTTGCTTCATTCCCATCGAGTAATCTTTAAACCGTTTCTTCTTTTGATTTGCTAAACCAACAATTTGTAAAACCTCATAAATGCGTTTCTTTTCAATAACACCTCGTTGAATTCGGAAATACTCTAGATTTTGAGTTGCAGTAAAATCAAGGAAAAATTCAGGTGTTTCTATCATAAAACCCATTCTTTTTTTGGAGTGAATCATTTCTTTTCCTGATTTCCCAAATAAGTGAATGTCTCCTCCAGTTGGCATTAATTGTCCAGCAAGCATTTTAAAAAAGGTTGACTTTCCAGCACCATTCTTACCAATCAATGCACAAATTTCTCCTTTTCTTAATAAGAAATCAAGGGGTTTGATGATTTCTTCTTCTTTAAAGGTCTTCTTTAATTGATATGTTTGAATAATGGTATCCATTTTGTTGACTCCTTCACTAAATTTCATGATATATTCAGTGTAGTGTAGATGCCTTTAATTTCCCTTAAACAAAACATAAAGAAATCATAAAGAATTTACACCAGCATGAAGCCTACTCCCCATATTGTCTTTATATACTCATCAGAAGTGATTCCGGCAATTTTTTTGCGAAGGTTTGATACATGGACACTAATCGTATTGTCATCACCTAAGTAAGTACCTTTCCAGATTCTTTCATAAATCTCCCTTTTAGAAAAAGCTTGCTCCGGATGACTGACAAATAAGGAGAGAATATCAAATTCTGCATTCGTTAATTGCAGCTCGTTGTTTTCTAAAGATGCAGATAGTTTTTCAGGTTTGATCTTAAGTCCGCGCCATACATTCTCCGCTGTTCGTGATGGATGAACGCTTGATTTTCGAAATTGAACTTCAATTCTAGCAAGAACCTCTTCTTGATTAAATGGTTTGGTTATATAATCGTCTGCTCCCATTTTCAATACATGCACTTTATTTTCTATATCAACCTTGGCTGAAATCACAATTATTGGGATGGAATTCTCTTCTCTGATTGCTTTTATTAAATCCTCTCCACTTTTGCCTGGCAGCATTAAGTCTAATAAAATTAAATCAAACTTATTATTTTGCAGTTGCAGGAGACCTTCTGTACCAGAATAAGCCACAATCGAATCCATCCCTGATTTTGATAAAATAACGCTAAGCAATTTGCTAATTTCCTGATCATCTTCAATTATTAAAATCCTTTTCCCTTCATTCATAATCATCACCCGTTTTTTCTATTGATTATAACTAATTATAGCTTATTTTGATTGACTAAATGCACTCTGTATAGAATGTTGCCTGAATCATTTTGAGGAGAATAAAAGAACGTATTTCGAATGATTATTTTAAGAAGTTATTTCCATTATACTTTGACAATCCAGGTGGTAAAGTCGAAAAAAAACGATGATTTTCAGTCTGGAAAAGTGTTAAAATGAAGGTTACATAGCAAAGTACAAAGCGTGTCAAACTAAAGTAAACATTCCCAATGAGTTTGATAAAAAGTACCTATACATGGTATAAATATAAAGGAGCAGGAGCCATTTTCTGCTTTTTAATTTTGTGGTAAGGGTTTGTCCTGGTTTCCCCGAATGAGAGGATTTGAATTTGAAATGATAGATAATTTTTGGCGTGATTTACCACGTCCGTTTTTTATATTGGCACCAATGGAAGATGTGACAGATGTTGTTTTTCGTCATGTTGTGAGTGAGGCAGGTAGGCCAGATGTGTTCTTTACAGAGTTTACAAACTCGGAGAGCTATTGTCACCCAGATGGGAAACAAAGTGTTCGTGGACGTTTGACGTTTACAGAGGATGAACAACCGATTGTAGCCCATATATGGGGCGATAAGCCTGAATACTTTAGACAAATGAGTATTGGTATGGCGGAAGAAGGGTTTAAAGGGATCGATCTCAATATGGGCTGTCCAGTACCAAATGTGGCAGGGAAGGGGAAAGGTTGTGGCCTTATCCGCCGTCCGGAAGTTGCAGCAGAGCTAATACAAGCCGCAAAAGCAGGTGGATTGCCTGTAAGTGTGAAGACAAGACTAGGTTACACGAATGTAGACGAATGGCGCGACTGGTTGACACACGTCCTGAAACAAGACATTGTTAATCTTTCCATCCATCTGCGCACAAAAAAGGAAATGAGCAAAGTGGATGCTCATTGGGAACTGATTCCGGAGATTAAGAAACTTCGTGACGAGATAGCGCCAGATACACTTTTGACAATTAATGGGGATGTTCCTGATCGTCAAACTGGCTTGGAGCTTGTTGAGAAATATGGTGTTGATGGGGTTATGATTGGGCGCGGAATTTTTAAAAATCCGTTTGCCTTTGAAAAGGAGCCTAAAGATCACAGCAGTAAGGAGTTGCTTGATCTCTTAAGGCTGCATCTGGATCTCTTTGATAAATATTCAGCAGTGGAACCACGTGCATTTAAACCTCTCCGTCGTTTCTTTAAAATATATGTCCGCGGGATTCGAGGAGCAGGTGAGTTGAGAAATCAATTGATGAGCACAGAATCCACTGATGATGTACGGGCATTGCTCGATAACTTTGAGGAGAAGAGTTCTGATAACACGGGAGAATAGCAGAATTTTTCTGTTTCAAGGGACTTTGTTATGTTCAGGAAGCTGGAATTTATAAATAAGCAGACAATTGGCAGGTCTGAACCGGTATTATTTCGGGTTCACTCCTGCCAATTTGTATTTTACAGCGGAGGATTTTATTGTTCTGTGGTCTTAGCCTGCTTCCTAAATAAAATTACATAAATTAATCATAAATCCATAAAATAAGCCTGAAAGTTAGGAGGGGTTTTGTGGATTTTAAAGAATATCGAGATGAAATTTATGTGAAGACAGAAGAATTTAATGAGCTTATATCGAACTACTGGAATGATTATTCCAATTTTGGTACATGGCAGTTCTGGGTAACACTGCTGGTTTTTATTCTTCCATTAGTTCTGCTTTACTTTACAGTGGATCGAGGCAGAATTTTTGAGGTGTTTTTCTTTGGCTTTATGGTACATATTTTATGGACTTACGCCAGTATAATTCTTGAAAAATATAATTTCATGTTTCATACATTCTTTCTCGCACCCGCACTGCCATATTCTTTAAATATAACAGTGTCCATTCTTCCTGTAGGGTTTTTACTTTTATATCAGTATACAACAAAGCATAAGAAGAACTTTTACGTATATGCTGTTCTGTTAAGTGCCGTATTTGCATTTGGTTTTGCCACGCTGGAAGAATGGTTGGGTTTATTGGAGCTTCATGAGGGAACCAATAATTTCCATATATTCCTTGTTGATCTTGCCGTAGTTTTTCTATCCTACTGGTTCACATTGTTTGTAAAAAAATTAGAAAGATAAGAATGTCAGCCTGCTCTACAGAAATTTATTACTTAAACCATTTTCCCGGGACAAAAAAGCAACGGCTGGTGGAAAAGTCCATCCTAAAAGTGAAAGGTATCACTTTTAGGATGGGGAAAAATGGTGCTTTTCATTAAAGATTGCCGTTGTATACCTGTCCATCACCGTTCATATCAATGATTTTCAGAAGGTTGTCGTGTTTTAGGAAAATAGTTTTAAAGTGCTTATTCCCGTCACCGTCAACAAGGAACATTATACGGTTTCCTGAATTGTCAGTAACCAGATGAAAAGTCAAATCTTCTGCGTCTACCTGATTGATAATGGTATCGTACTCTTCAAGTGAAGTAACAGCAGCTGATTCATTCGAATAGTTACTTTCATCAACAGAGTGTTTCTGACCAGTTTCTTCCTGCTTTTCTTCTACAATATTTTCAGTCTTCTGCCCAGCAATTTTTCCCGTTGCTGCATCAATGTTAAATTCATACTCGTTTACACTGCTTTCGATTTGAACTTCATAATAATTTTCATCCTCTTCGAAGGAAAGTTCCACTTCTTGCACGAATCCTTCCACTTTTTTGAATGCTGTCTGGATAGCTTGCTCTGCAGTAATTGTTTGATTCTCCACGATGTTATTGTCATCCGATGCTCCCACAACTGCGGCACCACCCAAAGTAACCATTGCTGCTACTGTCCCAATCAAAAGATTTTTTTTCAAATTTCATCCTCCTTTATTTGTCTTAATATAATAGTAACTATTAGAAATAAGATAATAGTGATAAGAAAATTAGAATTTGATTAGAATTGAAGAATAACCGAGTAAATGTAATTTAAATAAAGAGTGAGAGATTTGAAAAAACGAGACCATCAAAATTAAAATGAAAGAGGTAGGTAATATGTTATTATTTGGGTAAAGTCGTATCCGTTTCGCTAGAACTTGCTACGATTATTTTGCTGGTAGGTAACATTACAAGGAATTTGGAATTGATTTAGAAGAACAGAAATAGAACGGAAAGGTTGAAATACATAAACATTTTTTATTTTAATTAGATGACCTTAACCTTTTGAAGAAATAGGAAAGGACATAATATCCAGTAGATACTAAAGCTATGTCCATTTGAGAAAGGGAATGTTTTAATGAAGAAAATCTATTTTATTCTTTTGGCTGCAGCTGCTATCATAATTATATTTGTTTTAAACAATAAGTTTGATAAGCAGGACCAAGCTATTTACGTAGCTATAAATGGAGATGATCAAAATCCGGGGACAAAATCAAAACCATTTCGCACACTAAAAAAAGCAGCGTCAGAAGCAATTGCGGGAACTACCGTCCTCATACGAGAGGGAAAATATAAGGAAAAGCTTGTCGTCAAACATAGTGGCACCAAATCAAATCCAATTACTTTTAAAGCCTATAACAAGGAGAAGGTTATTCTTAGTGGAAGAGATTTAAAGGATGTTGAAGGGGATACATCCTTAGTTACGATAAATAATAAAAACTATGTGACCATCAGTGGAATAATTATCCAGGATTTATCTACTAATTTAGCAGATGAAACAGTGATGGGGATTTATGTAACAGGATCTAGCAACCATATTACATTAGAAAATAACAATGTGCAGCGGATTGAAACCAATGCAGATGATGGGAATGGTCATGGGATCGCTGTATATGGAATTGACACAATGAAAAATATAATTATTTTGAATAACACGATAGAAGATTTAATAGATTTCCGAAAGAAGTCTCCCATCCTCAAGGAGTATGAAGGGCGTTAGCCCAACGAGTAGGCGGGAGATGAATTTCGGTTGGCGATAGCCAAGGTTCCCTTACTATGATATAATAAGAACATATATTCTATATTAGGGGTAGGTGAATGGATATGACCAAGCAAAATAAAGCTTTCAAATTTCGATTATTACCGAATAAAGACCAGGAAATATTTCTTGCTAAAACTTTCGGGTGTGTTCGTTTTGTCTACAACAAAATGTTAGCAGACCGTAAAGAAACGTATGAGAAATACAAAGATGACAATAAAAAACTCAAAAAACAAAAGTTTCCGACTCCTGCTAAATATAAAGAGGCATTTCCATTCCTAAAAGAAGTGGATTCATTGGCCTTGGCAAATGCACAGATTAACTTGCAAGAAGCTTATGAAACTTCTTTGAAGGCCGTGCAAAATACCCAAAATTCAAATGCCAAAAAAATAAACAATCTTATACAACAAATATGGTAAATGAAAATATCAAATTGGAAGATAGTCATATCAAATTGCCCAAAATAAAAAAGACAATAAAAATCAAACAGCATAGAGAAATTCCTACGGATTATAAAATAAAATCCTGTACGATTACCAAAACAAAGTCAGGAAAATATTATATTTCTATTTTGACAGAATATGAGAAAGAGATTAAGCCTGTAAACGTTCAACATGTTATTGGATTAGATTTTGCCATGGATGGTCTCTATGTTGAAAGCGAACAGGGTGAGAAAGCCAATTACCCTCGTTTCTATCGTCAATCATTAGACAACCTAGCAAAAGAACAGCGTATCCTATCCCGCAAAAAGAAAGGTTCTGCACGTTGGGAAAAGCAACGATTGAAAGTAGCTAGATTGCAAGAAAAAACGGCAAATCAACGTAAAAACTTCCTGCATCATAAGTCAAAAGAATTAGCTTCAGACTATGATGCTGTCATTATGGAGGACTTAGATATGAAGGGGATGTCTAAGGCCCTCAACTTTGGTAAAAGTGTTCACGATAATGGCTGGGGTATGTTCACTACGTTTTTAGAATACAAACTAAAAGAACTGGGGAAGCAACTAATAAAAATTGACAAATGGTTTCCTTCTACTAAAAGATGTTCTCGTTGTGGTGCAGAAAAAATCATGTCATTATCTGAACGTACCTATCAATGTTCTTGCGGTTATGCGGCAGATCGTGACCACAATTCAGCGATCAACATCAAAAAGGAAGGGTTACGCATATTGGGATTCGTATAAAAACAAAACTCTTGGAACAAGAGGGTTAGCTCGGTCCGTTTTCGTTAGCTAGTAAAAGTAACGATAAGTCGAGAAGCCCCCACTTCAAGCAGACCGTAAGGTTAGCTAAGTGGTAGGTAGTTCACACATCTATTGTCACTATGATAATTTATAAATTGCAGCTTAAAAAAGATGTTTGTCCTGCACTGCATCTTTTTTTGTTTATTTTTAGTTCTTTTTCTTATCTCCCGCGCTGCCCATCAACATAAATAATCGAATTAGAATTACGGCTAATATACATTTAAAAAGTCTATCTCCCCAATTAATTGGCAGCTCTCTTAAAAAGTCTATAAAACCAGCTACTCCACAAATAATTAAAACACCAAATAGAAAAAGAAAAATTTCTTTTAATAAGATATTCGTTTTTGGCATGATTACACCTCAATTGTAAAAGAATACTGCTATTCTATTTAGTTTAAACTATTTTTTTCTATATTTGTATGATTGGTTTACTGGTTAATAAATGTTATGGCAGTTGAGGCAAACTATAAGAGATTATTATTTTTTGTTGCAAACGCAACAATTTTAGAGTAAAGTTAATAATAGATTTTATTGCATTTGCAACAAAATTAAAAGGAGCTGAATATGATAGAAATTCTTAGAGAAATTGGAATGATAGCAAGGGCGTTAGATTCTATAAGCAATATAGAATTTAAAGAATATGAGTTAACAAGAGGACAATATTTGTATCTAGTCCGAATATGTGAAAATCCAGGTATTATTCAGGAAAAGTTAGCTGAAATGGTAAAAGTAGATCGAACCACAGCAGCTCGTGCTATAAAGAAGCTTGAACATAATGGCTTTATTGAAAAAAAGAAAGATAACCATAACAAAAAAATTAAAAAGCTCTTTCCAACCATAAAGGGGATTAACGTATACCCTTTTATCAAAAGAGAAAATGAACATTCCAATAGTGTTGCATTAGAGGGATTATCTGAAACAGAAATCGATACGATTTTCAATTTACTTCAAAGAGTTAGAATGAATATTGAAAAAGACTGGGAATTTGTTAAAAAAGGTAACAAGCGGGATTATTGATATTTAAAGGGAGAGACGTAAAAATGACTATGGATTTAAAAAAATGCACTATCAAAGATTTACATACACTTCAAAAGATTAGTTGTGAAACATTTAATGATACATTTAAGAAGCAGAATTCGCCAGAAAATATGAACGCTTATATGGATAAAGCATTTGATCTAGAACAATTAGAAGAAGAATTGTCTAATATGTCTTCGCAATTCTTTTTTGTTTATTTTAATAATGAACTCGCTGGTTATTTAAAGATTAATACTGACAATGCTCAGTCTGAAAAAATGGGTGAGGATGCCTTAGAGGTGGAGAGGATTTATATTAGAAATAAATACCAAAAAGTCGGTCTTGGTAAATATTTATTAAACAAAGCTATTGAAATTGCTATGGAACTTAGTAAAAGGAAAATTTGGCTGGGTGTATGGGAAAACAATGAAAATGCTATTGCCTTTTATAGTAAAATGGGATTTATTAAGTCTGGAACTCATTCATTTTATATGGGGAATGAAGAACAGATTGATATTATAATGATTAAAAACCTGATAAATATCTCATAATGCAGCGTTTGTAGATAGAAAGATATAAAATATCTTCCCGCCATTAGGGCGGGTTTCTCGAATGCTTCCTATTGATTAAAGATAAATTCTTCTCTGTATTTGGAGAATCTTTGTCTTCTTTAGTCCAATTAACAATGCCCTTCAACTTGGTTGCTTGAGCAGAGAGAGGGAAATTCTGATGTTGAAAAGCTGGACGGAGTTCTAATTCCTTTTCTTCCACAGTAAATAATTCAAAATCTGATGATAATCTTGGGTCATCTCTGTACGTTTCTACCTTCACTATTACTATATCTTCATCCCCGATATATTTAAGATCCATACTGAAAACATTATAGGTATCCCGTTCCGGCTCAACATTTTTTCTTTTAGGTGTATCAATAATTACTTCTCATTGATTTGATCTTGTTAAGGATGGTAATTTCTCTAGGGAAGCTGCTATACCACTGATGGGGAACAATAGAATTGATAAAATGGCGGATACAATCAATATCTTAAAAGAAAATCATAGCTGGATCACCTCCTTGCTTTCACTACAGTTTGATAATCAATTTGATAAATTATTCAAAGAGATTGCTATGCATAGGTTTTTCAAGAAACTGAACAGAGGTGATAGATATAGAAATAAAAGTATATTTATTAATCAAATTGGACATTACTTATATCTATATTTGATTAATAAAGGACCGATGATACAATGTCTAGTCACTCCTACAAAAAGGCGATATTGTACTCTCAAAGAATTATGGAAGAGAAATGTAATGTCGCTGAAATAGAAAATAATATTGTGACGTATTTACATGCAAATGATTTGGAAGTTGTTAAGAAATTTTCAGATCTTGGTTATTACAATCCAATGCGTACCGGATTGAATGAACTAATTAAATATCTTATGAATACGAATCAACATATTGATGTAGTAGCATTTTATTCCTTCGATTATTTAGGAAGAGATAAAATGAGACTTCGTTATTTATTGCCTAGAATAAAAGAGTATGTTCCCCAGGTGATGTTGATTGAGAACCAAACTAGCCTGTATCCTGACAGCAAGTTGAAGCTTCAGCTCAATACGGATATATGGAAAAAGATTATATAACTGCAGTATTAAAGGCATAACAAGCTCTAGTTTATAAAACTCCCTAATGATTTTAAATACTTTATAATAATTAATTGCCCTGCCAAATAAAACGGTATGGCAATTTTTTGTTTTAATATATGAAAAGTGGGTTATTTTAGGTGATTATTTGAAAAAAGATTTCCAAATAATTATGATAAAATGAGTTTGGAGTTTGTTCGGAATTGTTTTAAATTAAAATGATAGTACAGAGAAAGAACATTTAATTAATTTTAGGGTGATAGAATGTGGTTAATTAATCGGGGAGAAGAGGAAATATGTTTGAAACTGAGAGATGTTATATTAATCTTTTTAGGAAAAATGATTTTGCCGATGTAAAAAAAATATTTTTAAATGAGGATGTGAGAAGGTACCTGGGTGGTATACGGGATGAGGAATCAACCTCAGCGATATTAACCAGCATGCTAAATTCGTCGGATGAAGCATTTTATTGGGTAATAAGGGAAAAACAATCCAATAATTTTATAGGCTTAGTTTCATTAGATCCTCATCATAATAGTATTTTCCTTGAACTATCCTATCAATTATTACCGAATTGGTGGGGAAATGGTTATGCAACAGAGACAGCCAGAACAATAATTCATTTCTCTCTATATGAATTAAAACTAAAAAAAATAGTCGCGGAAACTCAATCTGCAAATATAAGTTCTTGTAGCCTCTTGGAAAGATTAGGTATGCAATTAGAATATAAGATTATTCGCTTTGGTGCTGAACAAGCGATTTATTCAATTAAACCATCTTAGATTTTTTCTAATGGTGAATAGTATTTCAATAAAAGGGCCAGAGGTGTGGCGTAAACCTAGCCAATTTCTAGGGGAGGTTTGTTGGTGGGACTAAAACAAAATATAATAAACGCATTTCTTTATTTGACAACAAAGCTAGCAGGTGCTGGTTTTTTATACTCAGTAATGTCTATTTATTTTTTAATTGCAACTGGTTTCGATTTATATGAATATGTTGAAGAAACATCTCATGGATTTCTATTGTATACTGTTTACGTTTATGGCATTGCGTGTTCAATAATTATTGATTTAATTACATATAAGATTCCCAAGAAAAACTATTCTGTAAAAATCTTGCTATATATCGTTGCCGGCTACGCTTATTTCATGGCACGTGAATTAAGTGTCATTATGTTCATTGCTGGTACAGTCGGAGCTTTGTGCTCCGTACTATTTTATTTTGGAACTTATAAATCTTTTCGTTCTCAAACGTTTAAATATACAGTGATCATTGCACCTTTGTTTTTTATAATTCTATTGAATTTCGACTTTACGGAAAAGGAAAACTGGGTTGAAGTAGGGAGTGATCACTCTTATACAGCAACTTTTGAATATTTTAATGGAAAACATGAAATACCTATTCATTTAAAGGAAGGTCAGACCATTACCGTTTTTCATGATTTTAACAATACGAATGGAGGAGGACATGGATTTCATGTACTAAACGAGATAAATAATTTAGTAGGGATGACAGAAGTTAATGAGAAGAAGGTTAGATTAAAGGTTCAAGATTCTGGTGTTTACAGAATAGTTGTAACAGGTGATGATGTCAAAGGAAGCTTTATCGTAACCTGGGAAATAGAGAAAGATGATAATAATGAATCGATTAAATAATGATTAATGAATGCAAAGAGAGGATTTAAAGGTGGTATCCATTTTAATCATTTTATTCAGTATTCTTATCTTAGACCAATTTATAAATAGGAGTCTAATCAAGAAATTGCATATTGAAAAGGCGGAATTAGAAAGTAAATATGTAAACAAACTACATAAATATGGTGAGAGGGTACTCTACTGGTCTAGTTTTATTGTGATGATTATTTCAATACAGGAATTTCATCATCTCAGGTTATTCATTTTTATTGGTATGGCTATTTTATTCGCTTTCCGTACCATTATGAAATGGAATTTTATGAAAGAAAGCAAAACGTATTTTCTAAGTGCTGTAACTTGTGGATTATTTATTGCGGGATTAATTGTTTATGGTGTAACACATTACGTATAATTTATTGATACTATCCACGGGGCACAGATATTATATATTTACATATTTAAAAGGGAAAAATTATTGTATTCAGTCAGAAAAGAGGGTCTTGATTAAATGATGTCATTAAGAAATGTGCAAACTACAGATTTAGAGCAGCTGTTACATATTGAGAATGAAGGTTTCTCAAAAGAAGAGGCTGCTACAAAAGAAGCGTTTATTAAGAGAATTCAATTGATACCCGATACGTTTATTGTTGCGGAAAAGGAAGGGGAAGTGCTTGGTTATATTAATGGGCCGATTATTCATCAGCCATATATAACCGATGACCTTTTTGAGGAAATCAAAGCGAATCCGATAGAAGGCGGATATCAGAGTGTCCTAGGATTAGCGGTGTCCAAACAGGCTAGGAATCAAGGAGTTGCTAGTGTTTTAATGGACGCAATGGGGGAACTCGTAAAAGAAAATAATAGAGAGGGAATCACATTAACCTGTAAACAGGAACTAGTTGCTTTTTATGAAAAGCTTGGATTTGTTAACCATGGCGTTTCTGAATCAAAACATGGTGGGGTACGCTGGTATAATTTGGTCAAAAAAAGAGAGGATATGAATTGAAACTTTTCTGAGTACGTATTAGGAGACTTAGGAGGGCCTAAATTGAAAGAAACAACAGATACGTCAGATTTTGAAAATACGTTAAATGCGGTAGATAATCTAACAGAGGAAGATGCCAAAGCATTTTTGAAATTAATATATGCTAATTTAGATATATACAAAAATGGAAACGGAAACTATACGATTGAAAAACTGGTAGAAGAAATCTCGTTTTTTTACAGTCAAAAGATAATAAGGGCAGTTGAATTAAGAAAGGCTAAAAAAGAGAAATCCAGGTAGTGTAAGGTAGTGTTTCTTATGAAAATTATTAGGGATCCTAATTTATAAAAAAGTTTGGTACAATGATGCTAAATGATGAATCCCATTATTCAATTAATGTACAAGAATGGATCTGCAAACTGAATCAAGCTATTAGGAGGAAACATATGACACAGGAAAATGAAATGAACGTTAACAAAGAGTTAGCACCGGAACAGCGTGACGAATTACTCAGCGTATTGAAAGCCCGTTTTGAGAAAAACATGCATCGCCATCAAGAGATTGAATGGGAGGATGTCCAAGCAAAACTTGATGTTAACCCCGTAAAACTTTGGTCACTAAACGAAATGGAAAAAAGCAGTGGTGAACCAGATGTTGTTGGTTATGATAAAGAGACGGATGAGTACATTTTTTATGATTGTTCAGCGGAAAGTCCTAAAGGCCGCAGGAGTGTTTGTTATGACCGTGAAGCACTGGAGGCAAGGAAAAAGCACAAACCCGAAAATAGTGCTATGGATATGGCAACGGCGATGGGAATTGAACTTTTAACGGAAGAGCAATACCGAGAGCTGCAGAAACTGGAAGACTTCGATAAGAAAACATCCAGCTGGGTGCAAACACCTGCTGATATTAGAAAACTCGGTGGTGCTCTTTTTTGTGATCGTCGTTACGACACTGTCTTTGTGTATCATAATGGAGCAGATTCCTACTATGGCGCAAGAGGATTCCGCGGCTCGCTAAGGGTTTAAGTTTTATGGATAGTAAAAGTTAATTTGTATTTCAATTCTAATCTGTAGTTTTATTTAAATAAAAATAGGATTAAACATTAACCCAGGTACTGTTTTAATATGTTTAATCCTATTTTCAATTCATCAACTGATTTTGTTGAGGAAAGGGCAATTCGTAAATACTTATCTGGCGTAGTCTGCCCGCTTAAAAAACGATCAGAATGAAAGACTCGGATACCACGCTTTTTTAACTCATTTTCCAACTTATCTCCATAATGATGCCCTTGAACAGAAAGCCAACGATAAAAACTAAGTGGATGTCCAAAATTCCCGCTAGAAGGAAAGTATTCCAAATAAATGTCATTTGTTATTTGTGCAAGCTGTTTCTTTTGCATAACAATTTCCTGGGCTTTACCTGATAAAATAAGCTCTGTAATCACTTCAGCATCTAAAGAAGAAGTTTTGACATTTATATTAAAAATCGCCCGCAAGATCCTTTCACGCAATGTATCCCCATAGACCATATAGGCAACTCTTAGTCCGGAACATATAGATTTTGAGGTTCCGCAAATATAAACAGTCTGTTCGGGAATTAAATGGAACATTGGACCTTGGTAATCCGAAATGATACCCGCAGTCAAATATGCATGGATATCATCCTCAATTAAAATTAAACGATGCTTACGAATGATATTTGCTAACTCCCTTTTTCTAAAGTCTGGAATCATAACCGTTGTAGGATTGCAGCAGGAGGGCATAAGGAAAACTCCATGAATATTTAGCTGACTACATTGTTTATCAAGCTCGTCCGGTAACATCCCATCTTGGTCTCCGAGAATGGGGACTAACTGGATATGCAAGATTTTTGACAGCTCTATGAAATTGGAATAGGTATATAAATCAGTTGCAATTCTATTTCCAGGTTCAAACAAAGCGGTTAAAGCAATCGCCAATGCATTTTGAGTACCAGAAACAATTGCTGTATGCTCTTGATCCGCTTCTATACCGAAAGATTTCATCCAATTAAGTGCGGCTGCTTTTTGGTGCGCAATCCCAGTAGGTTCATTGTAATTGAGCAATTGTTCCAAATAGCTTTTTTCTATCACTTTTGGAATGATATCTTTAACCACAGTATTCGTTTCTTCAAAGGACGCAACAAACCCAAACTCGATAAGGTCTTCCGTGCTATCTTTAGAAATCGTAATAGATCTGGTGGCATTAGGAGCTACAAAGGTACCACTTCCAGTAACCGCATAAATTAAACCTCTTTTTTCACATAAATTGTAGGCACGAGTAATTGTAGTAAAATTTAAGTCAAGAAAATCTGCCAGCTCTCGCTGTGGCGGTAGCTTTGTACCAGGTGCTAAAAAGCCATTTACTATATCATTCTCCAGCAAGGAAGCAATGGAAGAATAAAAGGGTCGCTTCAATATACTTTTATCAGGTTTCCAAGACATTGGATAATTATCAAATGAATTAACAGGCATCTCACACACCTCTACTTTCTGTGCATACAATCATATCATTTATTGTATGTATTTTAACCTGAAAGTCTTAGCTTGAATTACAGATTACTAAAATTCGTATGCAACATAAAAGAGAATAACAATTTTTATCTTATTAATTATATATCTTTTTCAAAAAATTGTAATCCATACAATTGTATTATACATTGTATGGATTTTCTATGATAAGATGGATAAAATGTTAACCTTGCAGGATGTGAATTGTATGAAGAAAAGAACAGAATTAATAATTGCATTTCGAGTGGCTTATCCAAAAACATTGCCGATTTTTGCAGGATTTGTATTTTTGGGTATTGCTTATGGATTCATGATGAATTCATTGGGATTTAGCGCCATTTACCCTATCATCATTAGTCTTATCGTATTTGCAGGTTCGGTGGAGTTTGTGGCAGCGAGTTTATTAATTGGCGCATTTAATCCACTTACCGCTCTTTTTCTAACGTTGACAGTAAATGCACGTCATTTATTTTATGGTCTTTCCATGCTCGGCAAGTATGATGGACTTGGGAAGAAAAAGGGCTATATGATTTTTGGACTTTGCGATGAATCATTTGCTATTAATAGTACGATCGATGTGCCCAAAGATGTTAATAAAGGCTGGGTTATGTTTTTTGTCACATTGCTTAACCATTTCTATTGGGTATTAGGTGCAACGTTAGGCGGTGTTTTTGGTTCTTTTATCAATTTCAATATTGAAGGGCTTGAGTTTGTTATGACTGCCCTATTTGTCGTTATCTTTCTTGAACAGTGGATGAAGGAAGAAAAGCATACTAGTTCACTTGTAGGTCTTGGTGCATCTATTGTCTGTCTCTTGGTTTTTGGAGGGAGTCATTTTATTATCCCTGCAATGATAGCAATATTGGGGGTTCTTACTTTATCCAGAAAATCCTTAGAGAAAGTTGAGGCTGAAGCTGCATGACGATGAGTGTGACACAGCAAATTATTATGATTGCAATGGTTGTGTTAGGTACGATGATTACCAGGTTTCTTCCATTCCTTGTTTTCCCAGCCGGTAAACCAACACCAAAATATATTCAGTATCTCGGTAGAGTGCTCCCAGCAGCAGTATTAGGTCTTTTAGTTATTTATTGTTTTAAAGATATAAGTGTGTTTGCTGGAAATCGTGGAATACCAGAATTTCTTTCCGTAGCTGTAGTTGCGTTATTACACGTTTGGAAAAGACAAATGCTTCTATCAATAGCTGGTGGAACGATTGTTTATATGGTTTTAGTGCAACTTATTTTTTAATGCGTTAATTGCTCCAACTTCTTTGAGTTTTTATACATCAGTGCTGGGAGTGAAATATAAAATACAAAGGAGTAATTCCAGATGGGGAAGCGAATTGATGAGAATCAAATCTATGAAAAAAATTACGAGCAAATATTAAATCATGTAAAAAATGATCCATATGCACAGTCGATTGGAATTCAGTTAACAAAATTTGAAGCGGGCTTCACTGAAGCAATATTAGAAGTGAAAAGTCATATGGTAAATGCTTATGGCACAGTTCATGGAGCTATTATTTACGCTTTAGCAGATTATGCCTTTTCGGCAGCTTGCAATGCCTATGGAAAAACATCTCTCGGGGTAAATACAACCATACAGTTTATGGAATCAGCTAAGCCTGGAGACAAATTAGCAGCCCGTGCAACAGAGGTAAAACGGAATTTTCGTACAGGATTCTATCGGATTGAGGTTTTTCATGAAGACAATCTGATAGCGACTATGGAGGCAATGTCTTACCGAAAGGATCATTATTTTATTGATATTGGAGAACAAGACTAAGTTATACGATTGTAAAAGAAGAGCTGTCTGTCCTAAAGGCAGCTTTTTTCCTTGGTTTTGCAATAATATACTATATCCCCAAAAAGCTTTAGATGTATATTGATATGAGAACTACGCTTGAAAGGAGTTTTCATCATGGATATAACATCTTTTATTATATACTGCTTTATTGTGACGGTTACCCCGGGGCCCACGAATATAAGCACTGCCTACTTTGATTTAAATGTAATGTGGCTTGCTCTGAATGAAGAGAAAGCTATACCCCGTAATGACATAAACCAATCGTACACACATATCGCCTTTTCAATTGAAGAACAAGAATTTGATAAAATGTACGACAAGCTAAAAAGATTAAATGTAAACATCTTGTCAGGCCGGCCAAGAGATGAGCGAGATAAAAAGTCTATTTATTTTATGGATCCAGACGGCATAAATTTGAGTTTCATACAGGGACATTACAAGACAGATTAGATTACTATAAGCAGGAGAAAACACATATGGGTTTTTTTGATTGAGAGGATTTGTTAATTAGATTAACGATTGAATCTTTAGCTAAGGAATTAAATAAAGTGCAGCTATTGGACTAATAGTTTATATTTCAGTATATTACTAAACATTTAATTTGAATTATATTGGAAAACAGAATGTAAGAGGAGGTAGCTTTACAGCCACCTGATTTAGTAGCAGGTGGCTGTAAAAGAGTGGCATCTAGTTAGGATGGAGCCGAGAAGATGCATAGATATAGATCAGTTTTATTCAAATCAGGCAGTTTCATTTATTCGGTATGAAGATGCAAATTGTTGCAGATATAAAGATCTAAGGTTATAAGATGCAACTTTTTTCTTCTTCTGCTTGACTACAAAAATGTGGTCATCTTTATTGTCATTATAAACAAAGAAATTAATTTCCTTGCTTCGCCTTTTTATGTTGATAATAAATGGAATAACTTCCGTATCTGGATTTAGATATAATTCTTCATTTCCCTGGAATATAGGATTACGATTTAAGAACTGTGCTTCATTAAAGTAGTCCGTAAATTTATCTTTTTCTTCCGCTTCTAATGGATTACCGTTAATTGTTACAGTAATATCTTTTGAATCAAGTTTTGGGTGCAGTTCAAATTTACTTAAGAACCATCCAACCAGAGCACTTGGAGGGCTCGTTAAAAATTTAAGAATTGCTCCAGCCACTATAACAAGAATACTTATCCAAGCCATTTCCTATCAACTCCTTGATGAATAACTTCAATTACCCGCAGTTTAATTCTCTTGGCAATAGATTAAGATTACCACAGCATAGGATTTTTAAGTTTGACAAAATTTTAACATTTAAATGTTAAAACCAAAAAAAGTCTAAGAAAAATAGACATTTGAGGCAGATTATGAATTTACTAATTTTATGACTCCGAAAACGACTATCTATATGAAAAATGTTGAAATAAATATGGAGAAGATGAAATGAAAAATAATCAGATTAGGCTACTGGGAATGAAAAAGTTGAAACTTATCTGTTTAGGTGATTTAAAGATAAGGTGTTTTTCTAGGAAAAGGTTATTTTTTTATACTCCCCAACCACTTCTTGCGTCTAGTTAAATTGGAAAGGCAGATTGTTTGAAGCATTTTAAATCGAGTTAGGACCACTATAGGCAACAACTTCGCCTTTATCGAACCCGAGATATATAATATTTTATATAGACAATGCAAGGGGTGGTTATACCTCTGTATGACTTGGGATGCAGAAAGGAATGGTTAAATGAAGTGTGTAAAAAGGTTTTTCTATTACGATGCAGCTCTACTAATATTAAGTCTATTGCTTGTCGGCTGTTCGAGCGGTATGAAGGAAGAATCAGAAGCAGTTCTTGCAGAAAGTGCCTCAACACTAGAAGAACCTGAGGAAATTAACGGTGCAGAGAAAAGCAGCCAAGATGAAGAGCTGGAGGACACGGAATCGTTGACAGAAAGAGAAAAAATTACAACGAATACTCCAAGTGAAGCAGCAGCAGAAGATACCAGCAATGACGATTCAGTTGCCACATCTGAGAGTGTAAAAGAAAATCGATTGTCGAAATATTCTTCTGAGGAAATTGAATATGCCCGAGTTTGGCTGCAGCTTGGTCCAGATCAAGAAATAGATGAATTGAATGTCTTACATATTCCAGCTGGTGAACCACTGAATCCAGATGATGATACCGATGTCAGTTATCCAGAGGATGTCATCCAGCTCAGTGGCTCTCGCATAGTTGATGGATCAGTAACTTATAGTGGTAATGGTGACGGCACAATTGATGTATATAATGTTCCATCACGCTGGTATGGTGGTTTTCCTCCTCCAGATGATATAGATAAAAATGAAATCATCGAGCAAATGGAAAATATTATTGAAAATACGGAGCTAGTATACATAGAACCAGTTACAGATGAGAAAATCATTGATTTAATTGAGGTGTTAAGCATTCATTAATATATAGCAGCATTGCTTGAGCGTAATCAGTAATTTTAATGGGAGAGGTAAAAAATATGCCGAAATCACTAATCTTTGATATGGATGGGACGCTTTTTCAAACAGATAGAATATTAGAGTTATCTCTTGACGACACGTTTAACTATTTGCGAACGCAAGGTAAATGGGAGGGGGAAACCCCCATTGAAAAATATCGGGAAATTATGGGCGTCCCATTACCTAAAGTATGGGAAACACTGCTGCCTGATCATTCCATAGATGTAAGAGAACAAACGGATGTTTATTTCTTGGAAAGATTAATCGAAAATATAAATAATAGTAAAGGTGCTTTATATCCTAATGTTAAAGAAGTCTTCAGTCATTTAACGAAGAATAATTGGTCCATTTATATAGCTAGTAATGGTTTAAAGGAATATTTAAAAACAATTGTAAGGTATTATCAATTGGATAATTGGGTTACCGAAACATTTAGTATTCAACAAATAAAATCATTGAATAAGTCAGACTTAGTACAGGATATTATAAAAAAATATGATATTTCCAACGGAGCAGTAATAGGAGATCGTCTATCAGATATAAAAGCGGCGAAAGACAATGGATTAGTTTCAATTGGTTGTAATTTTGATTTTGCACAAGTAGATGAGTTGGCCAAGGCTGACTTTGTTATCGATGACTTAATTGAGCTAAAAGAGGTTTTAGCTGAACTATTTTAAGATTAGTAAGCTATTATTATTTATAATAAATGAGTAATCTAGGCAAAGGGTTTGTTTACAATGGAAATGCTAAAGGAAACAGATTATTATCGCGTCCTACCTGTGTTAATAGAGAATTCGAGAAGGTGTCCAACATTTGTTTATTCTGTTGTGGACAACATAATCTCTGGAATTGTGTATGCAGATGATCAAGTTCAACCGACAACAGTTTTAATTGGTACTAAAAACGGTGTATATTTTATCGGTGGTAATGAATGCAACACTGCATTTAATGATGCATTTTTCACTTGGTACAAACAGCATACTAGTGAGAGAGCAAGATTCACTTTATTTTCAGCTACAGGAAATTGGGACAGTGTTATATGTCAGCTATTTAAAGGGGAAATATTTCAGATGAAGAGATACTCATTTGAATTTAACATAAGAGATTACCCAGTTATTAAAAAGCAGTTACCTGGTGGATTTACAATCAGGAAAATTAGCAAAGAAACCATTGAAATGAGTTCTCATTTTAAAAAGAGTTATTATGAACAGTATTGGGATGGGATTTCAAACTTCCTGAAATATGGGTTCGGTTTCTGTGTAATAAATGATGATAGGGAAGTAGTAAGTGAGTGTACTTCTATCTTTATCGGTCAATCCTTTGCAGAAATTGATATAGTGACACAGAATCAATATGCTGGGAAAGGTTTCGCATCTATTTTAGGAGAGCTATTTATTGATAAGTGTTCGGAAAGAGGATTAACACCTGGCTGGGATTGTGATGTGAATAATATTAGTTCCATAAAATTGGCTGCAAAGCTGGGGTTCGTTAAACCAGTTGAGTACTCAATATTTGTTGGAAAATAAATATCAGTGAGTTAAAAACTAAATTAATCTAAGAGAAATGGAGAATTCCAGATTGGTCTCCATTTCTCTTAAAAGGATGCTTCATTTAAAAACGTTTCATCTTTTCCTGATTTTTGATATAAATTAATTCGCTCTTTATCATTATTATTTTCATTAGGATTCCACCATTCAACTATCATGTAAATATCACTTAATTCATCGAAATCAATGTGTTCGTCACCTTCTAATGTGCCGGTCGTTTGCTCTCTAATGTCTGTGCGTCCAGAGACTGAGCCAGCATGAATTCTTTGATCTTCCCCATTAATAACAGCATATGTGTTGAAGCTAAAGGAATCTGTAATAAATTCATTTTTTTCCTTCATTATCAGCTTTCCATTTCCGATTTTTATTTCATCTGAGGTTAACATTATTTCATAACCAGTCAATTTCCAGATCTCACTCTCGCCCAACAGGGATAAATAATAATTCATTTCCAATTGCTGTTTCTGGCATGCAAATAATATGAATAACAATGGTACCAGACCGAGTAATCCCCTCTTCATAACGCAATCCTCACTTTCCTTACAGCTATTTCTTTCACATGAAATATAACTTAAGTTTTTTCGCTTAAAATCATTCCAAAAATTCTATTTATAATATAACATAAATTTAAGGGAAAAGATGGAAAGGATTAAGGGGTGAGATTGAGAAATGAAAAAGAAATTATGGATACCGATTTTAATTGCAGCAATTGCCTTTGGCGGGGCTTATTTGTATGTGAAACTGAATCCGCCTTTAGAGATTGGCACACTCGCTTCCAGTGAAAACAAACACGGGGTTGTTATAGGTGTTGGCAATAAAGGTCTTGGTGATTTAAAACAATTAAACGTTTCAATAAATAATAATGAAAAACCATCCACTGCAAATATACAGGTTAGCAATGCTTTACAAGGCTTTTTTATAACGAATGAATACAATCGTGAGGAATTTGACAAATATGGGATACGTGGTTTAGAGGGTATCACGATTAAAACTGGGACATCTCCAACAGCTAATTTTGAAAAGCAAGATGGTGGTACAGCCACTAAAGAGGACACCATTTACGGGATTACGGTTTTTCATAGCGAGCCCATAAGTGAGGTGCAGATAAAGTATAGTTATTTTGGAATTCCATTTCGTGATACAGTGATATTGAATTAACTGCAAAGGGCGAATTAGTTTGGAACTGTTAACAGGTATTATGAGCTTTGCAGCACTATTTACCATCTATGACGCTTTGAGAAAAATAAATACAAACTGAAGAGATTAGAAAACTTCAGGAAAAAGGGAACAGGAGTAAGAGGATTTTAATTTTAAAAGGATTAAAAGCCAAGAAGCAATCTGATAGAAGGGATTTATGAATTTAAATCATTTAAATTATTCTATGTTGAAGGTCACAGAGTATTTATGATCGAAGTTTTATCAGAGTAAATTTATTTATCAACAGACACTAAAAGGGCTAATTACAAGCCCTTTTTATTGCCATTTACGCCAATTCAATTTTATAAACGCCACGATTCGTAGTAATGACAAATGTCTCCCCATTAAATTCATAGAGAGAATCGTCCTGCAGGGGGATTTCATAACTGGATGATGGAAGTGGCGCGTTGCTCATTGTAGTTAGCGTTTCTATTTGCCCGTCTCCATTTAAAAGTAAATTATGTTTTGGTACGTAGTCATCGATTCTGCGCAAGTTTTGGTCATAGGAAATACTCTGCAGATTCAGTACTGTTTGATCGATATCTTCCAATTCATGCTTAATAATTTTAATCGTTCTTCCGCTCCACTGCTGAATTAAAGTGTTAAACTCTTCAACAGATAAAAATTCTTGATCCATAGAACCCCTCCTCACTATAAGTTCTCCTAACTTCTGCGAGAATATGCAGGCTGAAAAAGTAATGTCGCAAAAAAGGTCTGTATTAATGACAAGGATTTTTTATTTCCTTCTATATAAAATTATCTTTATATTTAGTATAATTAGAACCCAATACAGCTCTAATATTTGAGAGGAGAGTATACATAAAATGCATCATCATATAGGACTTTCTGGCAGTACAATTATGACAGATCCTGGGAGGTTCACTTTATTATTTGATATGGATAATGTGAGTCATATTGAAATTGGTGAGTTTCCAAGTGAGGATTCCTTTCGTTATTTCACAGAATTACTGGATAAGGAAAATGTAACATTTGGATTGCATTCTCCCTTGTACAGAAATCAAAGCAAATATGATTTGCTGGAAAAGGTAAATTACCAACCTGAACAAGCCTGGAGACAGTTTGAATCGGAAGTAAAATATATGTCCAAGTTAGGTGCGGCATATATTTTAGTTCACTTTCCTTATTTTAAAGAAGAAAAGGAAATAGATACTGCTAAATTGATTGAAGACGGGTTAATAAGATTACAACAGCTGCAAGAGAGATATTCGATATCAATTGTATGTGAACCAAAATTAGGGCTTAACAGGTCTGCGTTTGGGATTAAAGCACTTAATGATTTTCCTGTAGAAACTTGGGATAAATATGGAATAAAGCTTTGTATTGATATTGGTGATTATCTATTAGCGACTGGCGATGAAGCGAAGAGTTATATCAAAAAATGGAAAAAGCATATTATGGTAGTTCATCTGCACAATGTTGAGTTTCATAACAATAAATATATTTGGGTGCCTGTTCATCCATCACACGAATTAGATAACAAACATTTTAAAGTAGCAAATCTAATTTACGAGCTGTCGACAAATTCGGATGTGTTTTTTGTTTTTGAGCATACGCCACATACAAATCCAACAGAGGAATTTGTTAATGAGGGAATTAATTGGGTGAAAGATTTAATCGATGGCTAATCAAATGATGATATAACAGTGTTGTGAAGTTGACTTAGATAGAGCCGGAAACAAATTGTTTCAAGAGAGATGATGGTAAGAATGCTGCAAAATAGCGCACCAGAATAACGCGCAAGAATTAATCAGGCATTTCTTAAGATGAAGAAATTAATCTTGCAGCGTTGCAAAAAGCATGTATAGGAAAATATAAGAGATTCTGCACTGAAATTTGAATGCAATCAAATAGAGCATAGCATAATTAGTCTTGTTTATCTTAAATTCATTGCAGGGAGAAGTGTGACAGTGAGAAAAGTTGAAGTGTGTTCATATACTGAACAATGGACTTACATGTTTGCGAAAGAGGCAGAAAAGTTAAAACCTATTTTCGGAAATCAGCTATTAGATATTCACCACATTGGCAGTACATCCATACAAGGGTTGAAAGCTAAACCAGTAATAGACATTATGCCTGTTGTTAAAGAAATTAACCTAGTTGAAAAATTCAATGAAGAAATGAAACGCATTGGATATGAAGCAAAAGGGGAAAATGGAATACCTGGACGAAGGTATTTCCAAAAAGAGGGCAGCAATCGTACCCATCATGTTCATATTTTTCAAGTGGGTAGTGACGAAATAAAGCGGCATTTAGCATTTCGGGATTATTTAAGAAGCCATCCAGATTTAAAAGAGGCTTATGGTGCTTTGAAAGAAAATCTGGCAAAACAATTTCCATACGATATGGAATCTTATATTAATGGTAAAGATCATTTTGTGAAAGAAATGGAAGCTAAAGCAGTACAGTGGTATAAAAGTTAATTCCACGAAAGACAACAGGCGAACAATTTTTAATGATTAAAGGATTATATGAAGAACATTTACCAGTAAGTAATTTAAAAAGGTCTATTGAATTTTACGAAAATCTAAGCTTGGATTGTCACAAGCCCGCAATCATTTGAAAGATAGCGGGCTTTTTTTATGGTGAAGTGGGCTATAAAAAACTAAGCTGAAGGTCTTTCACCTAATTAATTTTACTACCACCATATTAAAAATACTTTAAACCAGCTGACGACTATTCTACGCGCAACTCTCCGTGCGAAAATCAAAATTAAATAGCATCAAAAGCACTATGTCCTCACTCACCTTGTTTACAAACTCCAGTTATATTTTAAACTTTTTAGTAAATACTTTCATATAAAGGAAAATAAGGTGGTGAGGGATTTTTATGGAAAGTCGTAGTTTCCAAATAACCGTAAATGACATTACAATCGAAGCAAAAGATGGGCAATTTATTTTAGAGGCAGCTTTAGAAAGCAATATTTATATTCCCGGTATTTGTTCGTCACAACCAGATCTAGGTATAGGAACTATTCAAACTTGTGACACATGCTTTGTAGAAGTCAATGGGCAATTAAGACGAGCATGTGCGACAAAAGCGGAACCCGATATGGTTGTAAACTCTGTGTCAGAAACAGCAAAAGAAGCACAGTTAGAGGGTATGTCACGTATTCTGAAGGACCATGAGCTTTATTGTACTGTTTGTGATAATAACAATGGAAATTGTGTGGTACATAATACTGCAGAATACTTAGAACTAGAGCACCAAAAATACGAATTTACACCCAAACCGTATCCTCCAGATAATTCACATCCATTTTATCGATATGAGCCTGATCAATGTATCAAATGTGGGTTGTGCGTGGAGGCATGTCAGGACTTGCAAGTAAGTGAAGTGCTTAGCATTGATTGGGATCGGGAACACCCAAGGGTCATTTGGGATAATGATGTGCCAATTAATGAATCTTCTTGTGTATCATGTGGACATTGTGTTTCCGTATGTCCTTGTAACGCTCTAATGGAAAAATCCATGCTCGGTGAAGCTGGGTACATGACGGGAATACCAAATAATATTCTTGAACCAATGATTGATCTAACAAAAGAAGTGGAACCAGGGTATAAGGAAATCTTCACCATCTCCAATGTTGAAGCGGCGATGCGTGAAGATCGGATTAAGAAGACAAAAACGGTTTGTACTTATTGTGGGGTAGGTTGTAGTTTTGAAGTATGGACAAAAGGTAGAGATATTCTTAAAGTTCAACCTCAGAGTGATGCACCGGTTAACGGAATTTCTACTTGTGTCAAAGGGAAATTCGGTTGGGATTTTGTGAATAGTGAGGAGCGCCTTACCAAACCATTGATTCGTAAAGGAGATAAATTTCACGAGGCAACCTGGGAAGAAGCGCTGAGCTTAATGGCCGAGAAGTTTATGGAAATTAAAGAAAAAGAAGGTGGCGACAAGCTTGGTTTTATTGCGTCTTCTAAATGTACAAACGAGGAAAACTTCCTATTCCAAAAACTAGCTCGTTCCATTTTTCAATCTAATAATGTTGATAATTGCTCAAGATACTGTCAAACTCCTGCATCAGCTGGACTTATGCGCACAGTTGGTATTGGTGGGGATTCTGGGACAATCAAGGACATCGCGGCAGCTGATTTAGTAATGGTTGTTGGCGCAAATCCTTCCGAATCCCATCCCGTATTGGCAACAAGGGTGAAACGGGCACATAAATTACATGGTCAGAAACTGATCGTATCAGATTTGCGGAAGAATGAACTGGCTGATAGAGCAGATTTATACATTCATCCAAAACCGGGAACAGACTTAGTATGGCTGTCCGCTGTTACAAAGTATACTCTTGATCAAGGATGGGAAGATGAAGCGTTTTTACAAAAACGTGTTAATCAAGTAGAGGAGTATAAACAATCGTTAGAAAAATTCACGCTTGATTATGCGGAAAAAGTGACAGGTATCTCGAAAGATACATTAATAAAAGTAGCAAAAATGATACACGAATCAAATGGTACATGTATTCTTTGGGCTATGGGTGTAACACAACACCTTGGCGGTACAGACACAAGTACCGCAATTGCAAACCTTTTATTGGTCACAGGAAATTTTGGTAAACCTGCAGCAGGTGCTTATCCGCTTCGTGGTCACAATAATGTACAAGGAGCAAGTGATTTTGGAACGATGCCAAACTGGCTGCCAGGATATGAACCGATTGAAAATGATTTAGTACGTGGACGCTATGAAAAAGCATGGGGAACAAAGCTGCCTAAAAATCCTGGTCTGGATAACCACCAAATCGTGGATGGTATTATGGATGGTAACATAAAAGGCATGTACTTATTCGGTGAAGAAATGGCATTGGTTGATTCCAATATTAATTTCGTACATGAAGCATTTGAAAAACTGGAATTCTTTGTGGTGCAAGATATTTTCTTCTCTAAAACGGCCCAATTCGCAGATATTGTTTTACCAGCTGCTCCTAGTTTGGAAAAGGAAGGAACTTTTGTAAACACAGAAAGAAGAATCCAACGCTTTTACCAAGTATTAGAACCATTAGGTGATTGTAAACCAGACTGGCAAATCTTCCAGGAATTTGCAAATAAATGTGGAGCTGACTGGAAGTATGAACACCCATCTGAAATTATGGCGGAAGTAGCTAAATTAGCTCCTATTTTCGCAGGTGTAAGCTATGATCTTCTTGAAGGGTGGGATAGCCAAATTTGGCCTGTTAAACCAAACGGAGAAAGCACACCATTGTTATATGAAGAAGAATTTAAATCTAAAGATGGTAAAGCAAAATTATTCCCAGTTGATTGGACTCCACCAATGGAGTTTGGGAAAGAATTTGATCTTCACCTAAACAATGGACGACTTTTGGAACAATTTCATGAAGGCAATATGACTAATAAATCAGCCGGAATTAATCAGATGGTTTCCGAGCCATGGCTTGAGGTTTCAAAAGAACTAGCAGAAGAAAGAAATGTCGAGACCGGTTCACTCGTCCGTCTCATTTCCCCTTATGGAAAAGTGAAAGTGCGTGTATTGGTATCTGAAAGAGTAACGGGGAATGAACTGTACCTGCCTATGAACACCGTGGAATACGAAAAAGCAGTAAATGCGTTAACAAGCAGTTACTATGACAAAGACACACATACACCAAATTATAAAGAGGCACAAGTAAGAATGGAAGTGCTCGAGAAAACAGGCGAATCTCCATTGCCAAAAAATAATCACCGTTTCGGTAATCCACAACCACATATCGGTGTAGAAGTAGAGAAAAAATGGAGAAGAGATGATTTTACGCCGATACCTGAAGTGATAAGAAGAGAGGGTGGTTTACGTGGCAAGGGCAATAAGGCAAATTGAGAAAAAACAACTTAGTGAAGAGGAAGAACGTGCACAAGACCTGCAAGCTATAATTAAACAAATTGCGGAAAACCGTGAAGCTATTGAAGATACCCTTATTATATTAAAAGAACTCCATGATTTTGGAGTTCTTGATATGCTTAAAGGTTTGCTGCGCACACGTGAAAAAGTAGGCGCAATTGCCGTTGAACAACTGAACCAAACTGGGATGCATAATATTATCAAAAATGGAATGAGCACCATTCAATTGCTTTCCGATATGGATCCCGATCAAATAAAGGCAATCTTTAATGGGGTAAATAAAGGATTAGAAAGAATGACAGAAGCCTCCAATTACAATGAAAATATTGGAATGTGGAACCTCTATAAGTCAACAAAAGATATTGAAGTAAGAAATTCCTTTAATGCGATGATTCAATTTTTAAGTGGTATGGGTGAAGGATTATCTCAAAAACATACTTCTTAAGTGAAGGTGATGAAAATGATAACACATAAACTTTCTATTCCAGATCTAAAAAAGGAAGATGAAAGGAAAGTAAGCGATGCCTTGCATGACGTGTGGGGAGTTCGCAATATTAAAATTAATACGCAAACCAATGAAGCGATTATTTCTTATGATGAGGACGCAGGATCACTAATGGATTTCGAACAAGCAGTAAAAGACCTAGGTTATGAAGTAAATAAACTGGAGGATGACATGTAAAAGTGTATGTTCAAATAGGAGGATAAAAAGACCGAGAAGTTCGAGGCGGTGAAGTTTTGAGTACCGGAACGTATGTAATTAATACGTGAGGAACGGAAAAACAAGCCAACGAAGAAATTCGACGTGTCATTTTTACCGGACTTTTTGAACAACCTCTAAAAGGGAGGTTTTTCATTTGCCTAGAATTTGTGAAGTATGTGGCAGGGAAGAGGAAACCGAAAATGAACAGCGCCCCTATAGAATATTAGACGTTTGTTCAGATTGCACCGATAACCTTATCCACCCTGCTTCGCTGCAAAATGAGGAAAACCCAGGCATATCATAAAAGCCTGGGTTTTTATATGTCTTTTTCATCCAACCGGCGATTCTCAAGTTCATCTAATAGTTCTACTAAGTGTTAAACCTTTTCACGGATATACGCTAAATAGTATAATCCGCCCACAAAAAAGGCTCCGCCAACAGCATTTCCAAGAAAAACAGCTACGAAGTTTATCAAATACTCTCCCCAGGTAAAATACCCGGCAAAGATAGCGGCTGGAATAACAAACATATTTGCAACAACGTGCTGAAACCCGATTGCTACAAAGGCCATAATTGGAAACCAAATACCAAGGATTTTACCTGTAACATCATCAGCTGCGTAGCAAAGCCATACTGCTAAACAAACCAGCCAATTAGCACCTATACCGGATAGAAACGCAAGCATAAATGGATCCGCTATTTTTGCCTCAGCAATGGCAACGGTCGCTTCTAGATAAGGGCCAGTTTCTGTTAAGCCTAGAAGATGACCAAAGAAATATGCAACAAATATCGAACCAATAAAATTAGTAATAGCCACAATGGTCCAGTTCTTAATTAAGTATGTTGTTTTAATTTTACCTGCAAATCTTGCTGTTGTTACAGCCATCATATTTCCTGTTAATAGCTCTCCACCGGCCAATAGTACAAAAATAAGACCCACAGGAAAGACAGATGCTCCAATAAATGACCCCAATGATCCCCAAATTTCCACTGGTAGATTACCTGTAACCCGTATATCTAACAAAAATCCAAAAGCAACAAATGCTCCTGCTAAAAATCCCAATATGGATTGAGTTAAAATCGGCAAATTTGCCTTTTTTGCACCGTGTTCAACAGCAAGTCTAGCCGTTTTCTTTGGGGGATTAAATGCCATTTATATCACCTATCCTCTTCTTTTAATAGCAGAGATAATCTTATTATTTTCAAGGCTAGGCTAATCATACATAAGTTAAAACCCCAGAAATTATGATTATTGAACTGAAAGGGAATTTTACAAACCATAGACTATATATTTAAAGCTGAATGGGCAAATTGAGCAGTTTCATATAAGAAGTATATTCAATACAAATCAATAATTGTACAATTGTTACTAGGGTTGTAATAGGTGGGTTTCTTCGCATAAGTAAAGATCTAGATCCTTTCGGTACGTAGAACAGATAGAATAGTTTTGTACTTATTTATAGCAGCCGTTTGCTCTGCAAAGATATATTTTGCCATCACAGTCCGCACAGAAATTCACTATTGACCTTGGAGTTTTCTCCAATGTTATTATTTTTATGGGAGGCTTGCTGCTATGCAAATTAAAGACTTTGCTGCAAAATACCATATTCAGCCGGATACGGTTCGTTACTATGAGAAGGAAAACATTTTAGTTCCGAAAAGGCGGGAAAATGGTTACCGGGAATATGATGTAGCCTGTGAGAAACAGTTACAATTTATCATTGTATTAAAGCAATTAGGTTTTACCATTAAAGAGATTCAACAAGTACTTCTGTTAAGAGATCAACCAATTTCAATCGAATGCAACGTTTCTACCGTTTCGTTATTAGATGAAAAAATGATTAACCTTGAAGAAAAGATTCGGTTCTATCAGCAAGCATTAAAAGTAGTGCATCGAATTAAGGAATTAATCAACGAAGGAAAATACGAAAGAAACAAAGAAGTTATTGAAGAATTATTGTTTGGATTTTTCAATAATATTCAATCGGGAGGATTTAATGACTAATCAGCGAATGGTTCGAACAGAAAATGGAATTGCTTTTGTATTCTCATTTTACATGTATGTTTTGCTGGATTTTCCAATATGGTTATTTTTTGTGCTGTTATTTGTTCCCGATATTACAATGATTGGATATGCATGGAACAATAAAGTAGGTGCAACCGTTTATAACATTGGTCATAGTTTTATATTGCCTTTATTATTTATTTTTTGCTCGATCATTTTCGCAAAAGATTTCTTGCTTTTATTATCTATCATTTGGTTTGCACATATCTTTATGGATCGATTATTCAGCTACGGATTAAAGTATTCCGATGAATTTAAGCATACACATATACAAGAGATTTAAAGACATTTAGGTAGAAGCTTGGTACAAAGGTATTTAATCAAAAGATAAACCTAAATGAACTCGTTTTTGAACATCGCTTTGGAAAGTTTTGCTCTTGTCTTTCCTTTCACACAAAGTCATCACACGAAAAAAGAGCTGTCAGTTGCACTTATGCAGATAGGAAAGTTCTATACTTTACCTATCTGCCAAGCAAGATAAGGATTGTTGGTTATTAAACAATGCATGGAACATCCATTTGTGCACTGCCTGAAGACGGTTATTTTATATAAGGGATTTTCATGTTTTATTATGTCAGCAGACTTGAGAAGCTTTTTTTTAGATGCATCATGAAAAAATCAATACATGCTTTCCTGTGTTTCTTTAACTGGGAACCAGCCTTTAACTTCTAAAATTAATTTCCACAATGGTGTTGGGATAACTGCTTCATGTTGATCGTTTTCCGTTAGGTGATGAATAATCGTATTTTCTTTACCAGCATTTGCTTTTTCTACCCAATGCGGGTCAACAACAACAGCTCTTCCTAGCGCAATAAAGTCTGTTTTTCCTTTTTCCAAAACAAATGCAGCGTCATCTGGCGTGTGAATGTTCCCGACGCCAATTACTGGCACACGCCCATTAACGAATTCGGTAATTAACTCGGTACGTGATTTTTCACTTTCAATGCCTCGGCGAGCTTTTGCCCACGCATTCGTCGTTGCAATATGCAGATAATCAAGGTCAGCCCCAATCAGGGCATCGATTAGCGCAAAGGTTTCTTTCATTGTAATTCCCGGTGTTTCTGGCTCTTCTGGTGAAAAGCGGTAACCGATGAGGAACGGCTTTGTTGCATGTTTTTTGACGACTTGTTTTACTTCATCGATTAATTTTAATGCAAATAAATGACGATCTTGAAATTCATCTGTTCTAAGGTTGGAATGAGGCGAAACAAATTGTTGGAGTAAGTAACCTGTTGCTCCGTGCAGCTCAACACCATCAAATCCTGCCACGATTGCACGGCGTGTTGCCTCACCAAAATCTGCGATAATTTCATATACTTCTTCTGTTGTTAAAGCTCGCGGTGCTTGCTCAATACTATAAAACCCGCGGTCGCCGAGGGGTGGTACCGTACTAGCACTAACGGTTTCCCTATTTGGAGTAAGTCTTGGTACCGCTAAACGTCCTCCATGGTAAAGCTGAACAACACCTTTTGCTCCACCAGAATGGATAACTTCAGCAAGCTTTGTAAGACCATCAATTGTGCCATCATGATCGATCCCCATTTGACGATCAAAGCCTTTACCATTTTTTGAAACATAGGCACAAGCAGTAATGATTGTACCGACGCCATTAGCACGTTCTTTATAATAATCAAGCTCCTCTTGTGAAACATAGTCATTGCTATCTGCAGAGAAAGTCGTCATTGGCGCCATCATCAGACGATTTCTTACATGGACACCATTTTTAAATGTAAAATCCTGAAATAAATGCTGAACATTGCTTTTCATGTTATTCCTCCGTTAAATAAATTAATGTATATTATCTAAGGCCTCTAATTCTTGTGTAATTGCTTTACTGCCAACGTTTAATTTTGCAGCAATTTGTTTGACACTGTTTCGTGACAGTTGATCTGTAGGTGCTGCAATAGCTAATGCAGCAATGACTTTCTTATTGCGAAATACTGGTACAGCAACACAACGGAGACCAACCGCTCGTTCTTCGTCATCAAAAGCATAGCCATCTTCATGTATTACCTTTAAATGATAACGAAATAATTGGGAGTCTTGAAACGTATTGACTGTAGCGGGTTCCAATGCCATTTTATCGAGTAGGGAAGTTAATTTAGCTTCCTCTAAATGTGCTAAGATTACTTTTCCTAGCGCCGATTGATGCAATTTGGAGCGATTACCCATTTCTTCCTCTGCTGATTGCAGGAAAGGGGTATGTAAAACCTGTGTCATAACTAAGTCGGTACCATCTGCTTTTCCTAAATAGGTGCTCATTTGCAGGTTTTGCGCTGCTTGGTAAATGGAACGTAGCGATGTCCACCCTCTTGAGGAGTGTTTTTCAGATTCATCAAGAAATACTTTTGGATTAAAGAAATATTTTGTTTGTATTTTATAGATATATTTCATTTCTTCAAGGGTCGTTAATAATCGGAATGCTGTAGACTTACTTAAATGAAGCTCCTTCATCATTTCGGCTAATGTAATTCCCTCATTTTGTTTAACCAGCTCTAATACGAGAAGACCTTTTCTCAATGTAGAAACCTGATTTTGTACCATTTCATTATCACCCCGTCTTCTGTAGTATAGGTGTTTTGATTGCTTCCTACAAAATAATGATAGGGAGTTTCATTATTTGAAACTTCAGCAGGAATATTTGTAATTTTTATATTCAGAAATTATCCTATAGTTAATAAAGTACAAGGAGGAAAAAAACGTGAACTATACAAAACTAAAAAAATCAAATTTGGAAGTATCGACAATTGGGCTTGGCACAAATGCAGTTGGCGGTCATAATTTATTCCAGAACTTAAATGAACAAGATGGAAAAGATTTAGTAAGAGAAGCACTTAACCTTGGTGTACAATTTATTGATACTGCTGACATTTATGGTCTTGGCCGTTCAGAGGAATTAGTTGGTGAAGTATTAAAAGAATTCAGGCGGGATGATATTGTTATTGCAACAAAGGGAGCACAAAATTTTGCGAATTTAAATGATGTAAAAACCGATAATCGCCCTGAATATTTAAGAGAAGCGGCTGAGAGAAGTTTACAGAGGCTGCAATTAGACTATGTAGACCTGTATTATTTACATTTCCCAGATAATAAAACGCCGTTTTCTGAATCAATTGGTGAATTAGTCCGTCTAAAGGAAGAAGGTAAAATTCGGTCGATTGGGGTTTCTAATTTATCACTTGAGCAGTTAAAAGAAGCGAATGCACATGGCGATATTTCTGTATTGCAATCACCATACAATATGTTAGATCGGTCAGCTGAGGAAGAATTATTGCCATACACTAGAGAAAATAATATTTCTTTTATTCCATATGGTCCATTAGCATTTGGTTTACTGGGCGGAGGATTTACAAAAGAGACTAAATTAGATGCGGGAGACTGGCGCCAATCGGTTCCATTATTCCAAGGTGAACAATATATTCAAACACTTGATAAAATAGATGAATTAAACAAGTTTGCTGCACGTAAGGATGCGACGCTGCCGAATTTAGCACTGGCATGGCTGCTTGCTCAAGAAGGCGTAGATGCAGTAATTCCAGGTGGTAAACGTAAAGAGCGTATTCGTGAAAATGTTAAAGCAAGTGACATTCATTTATCGAAAGAAGAACTGCAAGCAATTGATGAAATTTTAAATAAAAAAGAGTAAAGAAAAAGGGTTGTCCCCAAAAAATCAGTCAGCATGATTTTGGAGGGCAGCCCTTTCTTATTAACTGATACCCAATCTTTCATACCTCAGATTCTGATTGAAACCAATCTTGTGACCAGCTCTCAATCGTTCGCAATATTGGTTCCATTGAACGCCCTTTTTCTGTTAGAGAGTATTCAATAATGACTGGTGTATCTGGTATAACTTCACGCTTTACGATATCTTGCTGCTCTAAATCCTTTAAACGGTCGGATAATACTTTTCCACTTATGCCAATAGCTGATTGAATTTCACTAAAGCGCTGTGTTCCTAGTAATAATTGATAAACTACTAATGCCGTCCATCTTTGACTTAACAGTGAGATGGCTTTTTCAAACTTTGGACAAATTGTCGGTTGTGCCATTTAAATTCACCTCGCTTATTTATAGTATAACATAGAATGTGAATTTGTTATAAATGTAAAATTTATTACTTGACAATACTTAATAGTAATAATAAACTATGTTACATAAAGTAATTAACTGATAAAAATGAAAAAAGAATAAATCGGAAATAGGGAAGGTTATGGATAGAAGGGCTGATTCAATACAGTAGACAAAGCTGAAAAACATTTAACTTAAAACAAAAGAGGAGGATGAACATGGGATTCCATAGCAAACCAACGACGTTCGTTGGACATGTAAACATAAAAGTAGAAAATTTAGCCAGATCTTTAAAGTATTATCAAGAAATAATTGGTTTCAATATATTAGAACAAACAGCTGATACTGCAAAACTGACTACTGACGGAAAGACAAGTATCTTATCACTGACACAGCCAGAAGATGTGGTTCCAAAACAAGGGAGAACAACAGGGTTGTATCATTTTGCCCTGCTATTGCCTGAGAAAAAAGATTTGGCTAATATTGTTGTGCATTTTTCAGAAAAAGGTATTCGTTTTGGTTCCTCAGACCACCTTGTAAGCGAAGCACTTTATTTACATGACCCTGATGGAAACGAGATTGAAATCTATATTGATCGTGATCCATCAGAATGGAGCTGGACCGATGAAGAAGTTGCAATGGCAGTTGACCCATTGGATTTTGACAGGTTACTAAAGAATCGTGTACCAGGTGAAACATGGGAAGGACTGCCTGAAGACACACTAATGGGGCATATCCATTTACATGTTTCTGAATTAGAAAAGACAGAGGAATTTTATGTGAAAGGTCTTGGATTTGATGTTGTGAATCGCTATGGAAGACAGGCGCTATTCCTATCAAAAGACAACTACCATCACCACATCGGTGTCAATACATGGAATGGAGTTGGAGCACCGAAGCCAGCTGAAAACAGTGTAGGTATGGAATCCTATACACTTGTTTTACCGAATGAAGAAGCGATTAAAGAAACAATCGTTAACTTGAAAAAAATCGGCGTTTTTGTAACCGAAGAAGCAGGAAGGAAAATTGCGTATGATCCGTCCGGAAATCGGATTGAGTTAACGATCTAAGAGGTGGAAGAAGCATTGTCAACATTAAAAGAAAATGGGATTGAAATAGGGATTTACACACTTGCGGATATAGGACCAGATCCCGTAACTGGAAAAACAGTAGACATGAAACAGCGAATAGACGAAATTATTAAAGCGGCAAAGCTGGCAGAAGAAACCGATCTGGATGTATTTGGGATAGGGGAGCATCATCGCTTAGATTATGCGGTTTCCTCACCAGCTGTGGTATTAGCTGCTATTGCTAATGCGACAAATCAGATTCGATTAACGAGCGCTACCAGTGTTATCAGCACACTTGACCCTGTTCGCTTATTTGAAGACTTTGCTACATTGGATTTAATTTCAAATGGACGTGCAGAAATTTTAGCTGGACGAGGAGCTTTTATCGAATCTTTCCCATTGTTTGGTTATGATACAAATGATTATAATGAACTGTTTAGCGAGCATATGGATTTACTTTTAAAGCTCAATGAAAATGAAATCGTTTCTTGGAATGGAAAGTTTCGTTCAGCATTAAAAAATGCGGAAATTTCACCACGTCCTGTACAAAGGAAATTGCCAATCTGGATTGGAGTTGGCGGGACACCGGAAAGTGCTGCTCGTGCGGGGAGGCTCGGTGTAGGTATGGCGATCGCGATATTGGGTGGCGATCCAATGCGTTTTAAGCCGCTGGTTGATATCTATCGCAAGGCGGGATTGGAGGCAGGACATTCTCCAGATACATTAACAGTTGGTGTCACAGGGCATACTTACATTGCTGAAACAACAGAAGCAGCCAAGGATGAGTTTTATCCGTATTACGCCAACTACTGGAATTATGTCAATCGCCAGCGTGGCATGGGAACGCGAATGACAAGAAGTGACTTTGAACAGGTTGCCAGTCCTGAAACAGCATTATTTGTTGGAAGTCCGGAACAAGTTGTCGATAAGATCCTTAGACAGCATAAGTTATACGGCCACACGCGTTTTCTGGCACAAATCGATATCGGTGGACTGCCGTTTGATAAAGTACAGAAAAATATAGAGTTACTCGCAACGGAGGTTGCTCCTAGGTTAAAGAAAGCGATGAGTCAAGATAAATAAATTACGTGCATCGTGGTTACGATAGCATTCATTATACTAAAATTGGAGGAATCGAAATGAATATTGCAGTTATAGGTGCTAGTGGAAAAGCTGGGAATTTAATTTTAAATGAGGCCATGATTCGTGGTCATCAAGTCACGGCCATTGTAAGAGAGGCTTCAAAGTTAGCAGATAAAAATGTTACCATCATCGAAAAAAATATTTTTGATCTGAACACAGAAGATGTTAATAAATTTGATGTGATTGTAAATGCATTTGGTGCTCCACTTGGTGAAGAACAGGCACATGTTGATGCCGGGCATCAACTAATCAAGCTGCTGAAAGGAACAAATACTAGATTAATCGTTGTAGGAGGAGCTGGAAGTCTTTATACTGATGAAAGCAAAACAGTCCGCATAATCGATACGCCGGATTTTCCGGATGTATTTAAACCAACTGCTAATGGTCAGGGACGAAACTTACAAGAATTACAGGAAACAGATCAATTAGCTTGGACGTTTGTCAGCCCTTCCGCTATATTTGATGCAGAAGGAGAGCGAACAGGCTCCTACAAAACAGGAAAAGATGTCTTGCTTGTTAATGCTGCAGGTCAAAGCTATATTAGCTATGCTGATTTTGCCATTGCGATTGTCGATGAAATGGAAGATGCAAAACACATAAATGAAAGATTTACGGTTGTAAGTGAATAGTTGATAAACGATTAAAATGAAGCTGGGATCATATGGTTCCAGTTTTTTCGTTTCCAAAGGTTTATGAATATCAAGAGTTCTAATCCAATATAATACCTGCAGTGGTTTTGATAGGTTATTCATTATAAAAATGAAATACATATAATAAGAGTCTTATTTTCTGTTAGAATAATAATAAAGTTACCATAATTTATCTGTCATAGGAAATAAGTAACAGCCAATCATTTAAAATCGCAATAAGAAGGTGGTTTCCATGATAAAAAATAAAAAAAAGTTTTTTCTTGCACTTATTCTTTTTATTATATCAATAGCCTTAAACTTCCCTTTCCCACACAAAGAACCTTATGGAGAAACTGTTGTATCTGTATTTAATATACCAGTTCAATCAGCTGGCGGATTCCATTATGTAGGAATTGTCTCGCTTGTTTTTTTCATCACGAGTTTATACTTTCTTATTAAGTCCATCAGCAAGTTTCACGGGCGTGCAGTATTGCTTGCAATTATAATAACAATATTTATTCCTTCTTTGATTGTTACTGCTTTTCAAGAAACAGTTGCGACAGGTGTTTATGCTGTTTCTTATGAACGTGGGAAAAGCAGTTGCGGGTTTGAAAAGGTTGATGAATCTACATTAAAAGGAGAATGTGAACTTCCATTTAAAAATCACAGCAGCAATGACGTACAATTCTCGATTGAGTTCTATGAATTCTATTCTTCCGAACATGATCTTCCAATGCTTTCACTTATGAATGTGGGCGCCCCTTATGAAGTAGAGCTAAAAGGCAAGGAGCATAAAATAATAAAAATAGAGTCTTATATAGACGTCTCAAAATTGGAGAATCACATTGAAGGAGGGAATGCAGCAGGTATAAATATTTTTATTAAGTCAGGCGAAATGGTTCGGAAACTGTGAGAATAAAAAAAGAAGTTCAGGCAGGGGTTTAATATGAGAAGAATTAATTTATACAAGTGGTCGATAGAAGCTGACGTAAATCAGACCAAAGAATTATATAGGGAAAATATAGAGGCTTGCGAGTGTTTATACTGTAAAAATTATATGGTTATGTGCAAACGTTTGGATTCTTCTATCATCGACGTTTTTAACCTTCTGGGAATTCAGCCGTCCTTGCCGAGCAATTTATCGGAATTTGGAAAAATGGAAGATGGCCTGCATCTTTATATGGGAAGTTATCCTATAGTTGGCAGAATAATAGAGGGCGAATACTGTACAGATTCTTCATGGAATGAAAAGAATACCATTGCAATGGAAAACTTTACAATTGGATTTAGTAAGGATTTACTTTTTTTACAGGATAGTTCGACTCATCCAATCATACAATTAGAGTTTGAAGCACGAATACCATGGGGTTTATACGAAAAACCGGAGGATTAATTTTATGATAATATTATTTATGCCAATTTAGTATAACAATTGTAGATTCAGAAAAACATTCTATTAAAATAGCAGAACTAATCAAGGAAATATTCCTTATTTTTCAATTATACAGCTATAGAATTTATCAAAAGGCCAATTATAAAAGGAGTGAACACGTGAAACGTTATCTATTATTTGGTGCAGGTGTGGTGGTGATTGCTCTTGTCATAATGGCAGTAATCTATCACCAAAGCTCTAATCAAGTCACGCTCCCACAATCTGCACTGTTAAATAACTCGCAGGGAAACAGTCAGGAAGAATTAGAACAAGCTCAACCAGAACCAATACAACCAGTTAACCTAGATGAAGCAGTTGCGTATTCTTTACAAAATGATCAACTTAACATTAGCTTTAATAATGGAGAGGATTGGGTTGAGGTTCCAGTTGAAAAGGACCAGCTATTTGCTGGTGAATACAATGGAAACAAGCAAGCGCTAATTGACAATAGCTATGTTATGACGGAAGAGCGAGTAGGTTTTCTATATTCGGAAGGAACCGATTGGGATGCACAGCAAATCGTTTTTCTTTATTCTGTCGATCAGGGTGAAACATGGGAGAAGTCCATTATTTCCGAAAGATTTACGGTAATGCGTTTTAGAAAGGTAGACTTTTTAAACGATCGTTTTGGATATGCGATTTTCTCTGGTGGTCGAACGATGTCTCAAGAATCATCCGTAGTTTTTCTAACACATGACGGTGGAAAGAGTTGGGAAGAAACAACCAATACAGAAGTGACAACACTTATTTCGGATGGTAACTTTGTGGATGAAACTACAGGTTTTCTGTCCTATGGAACGATTAATCCGGTAGAACCGATGCTTTATGTTACCCAAGACGGGGGAAATACGTGGAATCAAGCATCTATACAGATGCCTAAGGAATATCATGGGGTTTTTGTAATTGCAGAAACTCCAGTAAAAGAGGAAGAGCAGCTGAAGATGTTGATAAATCAAGGGCCAAATGGTGATTATGCAGGCGGTCTTGTCAAGGGGGAATTTATCTCAACGGATAACGGTCAAACATGGGATTTTTCAAAGGAGGTTCCGCCAGATGAAGCAGAACACGAGTAAATGGAAAAAAATCATTGGATGGGTGCTGTTTCTCGTAGCAATTGGCTTTTTCTGTATGCAAATAGGCTACCTTGTCCTCCGCGCAAGATTTCAAGTAGAATATGTTGATAATCGGTTATTTTACATCATAAATATCGTTTGTTTAATTTGTCTAACGGCAGCGATTTTACTGCTTCTTCAATCAAGCAGGAAATTTATCATAATCGTCTCCAGCATTTCGGCATTGCTTATTATTGGACATGTTGCTCTGCTGATTAGCAGCAACAATGAGATTAAAAATATCACCAGCATATCGCCTGATTGGAAGCATGTTCTCTCCATTAAAGAAAATGTGGAAAGTGGTGAAGCTGTATATTATCGATCCTATTATGGAATTCTTGCTCGCCCGAAGGAAGTTTTGCCAGATGAGCCAATGGGTGAATATCAAGTTGAGTGGTTAGCGGATGATGTGGGAGCAGTTACGTATAAAGCAGCAAATAATAAAACACAGCAGTTCATTGCTACTTATGGAGATCGCGGAAGCGGCATTTCCTATTATTACGTTGGTGCACAAACACATGGCAACTGGAAAAGCGATAATGTCGAGCTGGTTAGCGGTCCTGAGGGAATTATGATTACCGAAAACGGAAAAACAGAAATGTTTCCATGGGATGATATTCAACAGTTTGGTACACTGGCAATCATTTTAAAAAAGAATGATGAAGCTGCCTGGACAATCGCATTACATGAGAATTTCCAAGTTGATACCGGAGCGGTAGAAGCAAACGAAGGAAATATTCTTTTATACAAAGCAACCATGGAGAAAACGGAGCCAATTGTTTTATCCAGACACTAATTCGATAAAGCTTCTTCTTCATATAATCAATGAAAGGGAAAAGCAGATTTTATATGCTGCTTTTCCTTTTCTTTATGTAATACGGGTGAACAGCTAAAGGAATGTAAAGTGCTGAATGGTTGGTTTTCAAATCGTTTCTGCATCTTCCATCAATCGACGAAAACAGCAAAAGTGTCTATTAAATATACATATCCTAATTTTTTAATGATTGTAAAGCATATACAGAATAGTAGAATTAAATTATAGACAAATTATTTATGGATTTGTCTATAAAGGAATTTTTTAATTGATGCTGGACAATCATAGTATATAAATTGTTCAAACAGCCATAACTAGCAGATAATGCTCTGCTAGTTAAATTAAATGTTGGGGGTATTAAAATGACATTTCCAGTACTAGAAGGAAAAGTAGCGCTTGTAACAGGGGCAGCAATGGGAATGGGGCTTGCCACAGCAAAGCTTTTTGCAGATGCAAAAGCAAAAGTAGTGATTGCAGATTTTAATGAAGAAAAAGGAAAAGCTGCAGTTTCAGAAATCGAAGCGAATGGCGGGACTGCATACTTTGTAAAAGTTGATATTTCAAAATCAGATCAAGTACTGAGCATGGTTGCGCAAACAGTAGAGAAGTATGGACGTCTTGACGTTGCTGTTAATAATGCTGCACTAACACCAGATAATGCACCTGCTGCAGAATTTGATGAAGCATATTGGGATAAATTAATTTCTATCGATCTTACTGGAACAGCATTATGTATGAAATATGAATTACAACAAATGATTAAGCAAGGGAACGGCGGGAGCATCGTCAATATATCTTCTGTAAGTGGATTCCGTCCGCAGCCAAATAATATTGCTTACGTTGCTGCAAAACATGGTGTCGTTGGCATGACCAAGGTTGCTGCACTTGAAAATGGTGATAAAAATATTCGTGTTAACTCTGTAGCGCCAGGAGCAATTGATACGCCTATGCTAAGAGGTGCATTAGAGGAAACAGGTCAAACTGAAGCAGAATTTGCACCACAGCTTAGTCTGTTAAATAGATTCGGTCAGCCGGAAGAAATTGCACAAGCAAGCCTATGGTTAGCTTCTGATCAGTCGTCTTATGTGACTGGAACCGTTATTCATGCAGATGCTGGCTACACAAGCCGCTAATTAATAACATGGCCCTCGTACCTAGCCAAAGGTATGAGGGCCATGTTTACTAATCGATAAATTTGTAAAGGGGCTACTTAAGAATACTGTATCTCCTTAACCTGTTGAATAGGTTTACTGGAGATTTCATTTAAAATGTAATGGTAATAATCAGCTTTTATACTTGCAATTTCTCCTGTACCAAACTCTACTCCAGGAGCAGAGTTTACTTCAAACAAGTAAAGCTCTCCATGTTTATCAATACCAAGGTCAATTCCCATCGAGGTAGCCTGTTTTGATAAATACTCAATTTTATATGGCAGTGTCTTTCCTACCTGTTTGATGGAATCTCGAATTTCTTTCCAGTTATCTTCATAGTTTGCTTTTAAGAAAGGTGTTAACGAACTGACACTGCCACCTTGCGCAACATTCGAAACAACCTTTTGATTTGTTCCGACTCTAATGAGGTAAATAGGAACACTCCACTCGCCAATTCCATTCTTTTCGAGTCGAATTCGGCAATCAAAAGGATCGCCAGTTTTTGATTTCGATTCGATATATTTTTGAAACAGATATCGTTTTGAATTCATTCTATTCTCAAAGAATACCTTTAATTCTGGTAAGGATACAAGCTTTTCCTGATTCTCGTAGGTTATTAGATAGCCGTCTTTTTCCATAGAGATAAGAAATATCCCCTCACCCTTTTGCCCATTTTTAGGTTTTGCGATAATTTCTTTGTGTTCATTTAAGAAACTATAAAATGCTTCGAAATGATGAACAGACTGAGAAGGGATGAGTAAATGTTTGAATTCCCCATCTCTTTCGAGCATAGTATATACTTTTTCCTTTGAACCAAATCTGCCGTAGCTTGATAGCAAGCTTCTTTCCTTTAAAAACTTGATTTCTTTTTTATATTTATAACAATAGCTGCTCAAATCAATAAATGGAGGGATTGAAACATTCTTAGGCACCCACTTGTTATTCCTGAGAATTTTACCATGAATAATTTCTTTATCTGTATTGATATCTGTTGGATGACAATAAATTAAGTCAATACCATAATATTTAGCAGCTTTTGATAGTAGTCTTGCGTATTTTGACGGTTTTCTGCGATTGCGCATAAAACAAATTTGCAATGTTACACACTTCCTCTCTCATAAAGGAATTTCAGTTCAGTTTGGTAGGAATGATACTTATATACTACCCTTTTTTGAAGCAGATACAAACAGCTATAAGCTAACAATGTGATGATAATTATTGCAATTTAATGATATATATTTCGACGTTTTAACAAAATGAACAGGGAAAGAAAGTCAAAGAAACAAATGGAAAACCGAACTGAATAAAATAAAATATTTCCTCAAATGAGATAATTTTAGTGGGATAAGAAAGTTCATTAACTTGACAGATATAATAGAACATGATAAACGTGTAGAGAACAAACTTTAATGAAAGATTATATATAGGATATTGCAATTTGGAAATAGTCTAATCACAAAGAATGAAGAAAGCTGCGAAATATTGTAAGATTAGGTTAAATGTAAAAATAAGGCAATGAAATGTTTAGTTATGGTTTTGAAGGAGGAAGCGACATGGCGGAAGAAAATAAAACAGAAAAGCCAGCAGCGAAGAAAATTAATGAAGGGGATAAAATCCAAATTGTGAAAGGGGAACAAAAAGGGAAAACAGGTGAAGTTTTAATGGTTCGTGAAAACTCTGTAATTGTTAAAATTGGTGATCACAAGGGTACCGGGGAACCAATTAAAACAGTTGTGAATCATAAAAACTATAAACGAATGAAATAAGTATTTAAAAAAAGTGGATCATCATACAGTGATCCACTTTTATTGTATGCTCGGTTATAGGGATAAAAGCGGTCTCTTGCCAATTGATTTATTTTGGATGATTTTTACAAATCTTGTAGAAGCAGGGGATAGAGGAACACTTTTTAAGAAACAGATTCCGATACTTCTATTTGGTATCTCTTCTTCTAAATTTACTTCATACAATAAGCCGTCATTCAAATAACTTTGGGAAAACTCTCTTGTCACACAGGCAATTCCCAAGTTTATTTTGGCAAATTCCAATAGTAAATTATAGGATCCTAATTCCATTTCCGGAGCGATTGTAATTCCTTTTGATTTCAAGTAATTTTCTACATATCTTCTCGAATTGGACTTGGTTTCCAGAAATATTAAAGGTAGTTTTACTAATTCTTCGTAGCTCAATGGCTTGGATAAAATATATTTGAATTTTTCCCCACAGACAAAGATATCATGGGTATCCATGCAAGGGATTTGTTCTAATGTAGAATCATCCAGCGGGAAATTACATAGGATAATGTCTACTTCTCCTGACTTTAATGCTGAACAAAGCTCTAAGGTCGTTCCATTAACAATATTAAATTTAATTTTAGGATACTTATGATGAAAGTCTTCTAAATATGGAAGCAAGAAATGCTGGGAAATCGTATCTCCCACTCCTATCTTCAGCTCTCCAGTCGTTAAATTTTTAAATTCTAATATTTTTTCTTCCCCAACATCAATTAAATTAATTGCGGAATTTGCATATTCGAATAAGAGCTCGCCCTCATGTGTCAACGTTACGCCTTTGGGTGTTCGTTTGAAAAGCCGGGTATCCAAATCCCTTTCTAATTGCATGATAGCCTGACTAACTGCTGGCTGCGTCATATAAAGACTTTCTGCAGCTTTTGAAAAACTATTCATTTTTCCGACCTTGCAAAATACCTTGTATAAATCTAATTTGCTCGCCATATAAGTGCCCCTTATATCAGATATTAGTGATATTCATTTTACTTATACCATTAAATGCGTGTATATTACAAGTAAAGAGATACATAATGAAATTAACATTGAAGGAGCGATTCGATTGGAAAGAGTAGTTGGAACTGTAGTTAGAGGTCTTCGTTGCCCGATTATCAATCAAGGTGATCAAATAGAGGAAATCGTCGTAGATAGTGTATTACATGCTGCTGAAATGGAAAATTTTCAAATTGCAGATAAAGATATTGTTGCTTTAACAGAATCAATTGTTGCGCGTGCACAAGGAAACTACGCTGCAATTGAAGCCATAGCGAAGGATGTCCAAACGAAATTTGGAGATGATACAATTGGTGTTATCTTCCCAATCTTGAGCAGAAATCGCTTTGCAAACATTCTTCGTGGAATTGCAAAAGGTGCGAAAAAAATTGTACTCATGCTTAGCTATCCATCAGATGAGGTTGGGAATCACTTAGTGAGTATCGATATGCTTGATGAAAAAGGAGTTAATCCTTGGACGGATGTTTTAACAGAAAAGCAATTTCGTGATTACTTTGGATATTTAAAGCATACATTTACGGGTGTAGATTATATTGAGTATTATAAATCACTGATTGAGGAATTTGGGGTTGAATGTGAGGTTATCTTCTCGAATAATCCAAAGTCCATTCTAGATTATACAAAGAGCGTGCTTGTTTGTGATATTCATACAAGATTTAGAACGAAAAGAATTTTGGAAGCAAATGGTGGCGAGAAGGTTTATAGCCTCGATAATATCTTGGCAGAGCCAATTGATGGCAGCGGATATAATGAGGAATATGGACTATTGGGTTCAAACAAATCAACAGAAGATAAGGTAAAGCTGTTCCCGCGTGATTGTCAGCCGACAGTGGACCGTATTCAAAGCATGTTGCAAGAGAAAACAGGAAAAAATGTTGAAGTAATGATTTATGGGGATGGAGCATTTAAAGATCCTGTAGGAAAGATCTGGGAGCTTGCAGATCCAGTTGTGTCTCCTGCATATACAGCTGGACTTGATGGAACACCGAATGAAGTAAAATTAAAATATCTTGCAGATAATAATTTTGCTGATTTAAAAGGCGAAGAATTACAGCAAGCAATCTCCAAATTTATTAATGAAAAAGATGACGATCTTGTGGGAGCAATGGAAGCACAAGGAACAACCCCGAGAAAGCTTACGGACTTAATTGGTTCTTTGGCTGACTTGACTTCAGGAAGTGGAGACAAAGGTACGCCGATTGTCTTTATCCAAGGGTATTTTGATAATTATACAAAATAAAGTATTTAATATAAGCAATGCCAGTTATCTTCTGGTATTGCTTATTTTAGTTTGAACAGTAGGTTCATGGAACTTTCATGATGCAATTTGGAGAAAGTTGTTAAAGGAAGGCGTATATGGCATGATAAGAGCATATATGGTAGATGGGGGAATAATAAGATGAATGAAGTACCAAATTGTCCAAGGTGCGAATCGGAATATACATATGAAGATGGAAATCTATTTGTATGTCCAGAGTGTGCGCATGAATGGACTTTAGAATCAGGCAAAGAAAACAATGAAGATGAGCAAGTGATTCGAGATGCAAATGGGAATGTCTTAAAAGACGGCGATACAATCACAGTAATTAAAGACTTGAAAATAAAAGGGAGCTCATCTGTTGTGAAGGTTGGAACGAAAGTAAAGAGTATTCGCTTAGTTGATGGAGATCATGATATCGACTGTAAAATTGACGGTTTTGGAGCGATGAAATTGAAATCTGAATTTGTTAAAAAGGTTTAGGTGAAATTAGAACCTCATCATATTAATGAAAAAGGACTTAGCCCATATAAGTAGTAATGAGCTAAGTCTTTTCCATACTTCTAAACTGTCTTTTTCATCTCTACTACTTCTTTAGCCTGTAATTTATCTTGCTTCAATGGTTTTCTTGACCAGAACGTCGCAAGAATCGATCCGTTAATAACGTGTGTTACAACCGCTACTGCGCCAGGCAATGCAGTTAGTGGCATAGTTGGAAAATGTGTATTAGCAAGTGAGACTCCAAGACCGGCATTTTGAATGCCTACTTCAAATGAAATAGTGCGTCTTGTATCAGCGTCAAGCCTTAATAGTGTCGCAATGATATAGCCGAGAAATAATCCGGAAATATTATGCAGAATCACCGTAATAAAGACAAGAATACCTGCTGAGGCAATATTCTCAGTATTTCCGGAAACTACTGCTGCCACGACACCTGATACTGCAACAACTGAAATAAATGGCAAGGCTTGGACGCTTTTTTCAACTGCCACAGGAAAAAAATTCTGAATGATGATTCCGAGAATAATTGGAATGATAATGACCTGAATAATCGACCAAAACATTTGGAATGGGTTCACGGGCATCCAATGTCCTGCAAGTAAATATAAAATTGCCGGTGTCATAATCGGCGCAAGCATTGTAGAAATGGATGTCATTGCAACAGACAAAGGTACATTCCCTTTAGCAAGGTAGACCATTACGTTTGATGCAGTGCCGCCTGGTACACATCCGACAAGAATAATTCCTGCTGCCAATTCTGGTGGCAGATCCAATAGCTTGGCAATAGTAAACGCAATTAGCGGCATGACTGTATATTGCAGCACGACACCAGCAATAACTGGTTTAGGTTTAGTCAAAGCAATTTTGAAATCAACTGGTTTCAATGTTAATCCCATTCCAAACATAACGATACCCAAAAGAATACTGATGTAGGAATTGAGCCAAGAAAACTGGTTTGGTAAATTAAAAGCGATGATTGCAATAATAATTGTGATTAAAGCAAAATTCTTGTTTGCAAAGTTGCTGATAAAGTTGATTGCTTTCATATTGTACCGATTCCCCTTTTGTATAATGAATTTTTAAAAAACAGAAATTCTACATATTATAACGCTTATTAACAGAAAAATCTATAGAAATAGAAAATTAACCTTAAAACATTGGTGGATTACTTTAAACTTTCAGCTTTGCTGTTTTGAACAAATTGACATATACAAATTTCCTCTATATAATAAGCTCGTAAATATGTGAAAGAGGTTCTTAGCTTATACCCTCTATAAAAAACTAAGGGAAATGATGCGATTAAAGCCGTGTGCCTTAGGGTGCACGGCTTTTTTGTAGTGGTCTTCATAGTAGATAATTTATCAAAAACAAATAAGTGGAGGTAATTAACATGAAAGAACAAGATTTATCAGGTCTTACTTTATTAGGGAATCAAGGAACGGCCTATGTATATGAATATAACCCAGAAGTGCTTGAGGCATTTGAAAATAATCATCAAGATCGGGATTATTTTGTAAAAATGAATTTTCCAGAGTTTACAACGTTATGCCCGATGACGGGACAACCCGATTTTGCAACGCTTTATATCAGCTACATACCTGATGTGAAAATGGTAGAGAGTAAATCTCTCAAACTATATTTATTCAGCTATCGCAACCATGGCGGCTTTCATGAGGATAGTGTAAATGTTATTATGAACGATTTAATTAAGCTGATGGATCCAAAATATATTGAAGTATGGGGGAAGTTCACGCCGCGTGGTGGTATTTCCATTGATCCATATTGCAACTACGGAAAGCCTGGTACGAAATATGAACAAATGGCAGAACACCGTATGCTGAATCATGATATGTATCCAGAAAAGGTTGATAATCGCTAAAATAAATTTGGCTGAATTGTGACGCAAAAAATATTTAAACATACCAATTGAATAGTTACTTGTAGAAATGTTAAAGCCTATTTTGAGTTAGTAATTAAAATAAAGGAATCGTCAAATGTAAAAAATGACGATTCCTTTATTCTTTTTAATTATGATTGTCGCATACTTGGCTTCATCTCAATCTTCAAGAGGTTCTCATTAAAGGTTTCTATTTTCTTGACGTTCTACCTTTTGCAGCTGCTGTCTTAAATTATGCAGCAATTCCTGAGTCTGCTGAAATTGTGGATTCTGCAGTACTTGCTCTCCATATTGGTTCTGCGCTTGCTGCAATACATCCTCAGCCTGCTGCAGCTGTTCAGTAGCTTGTAAGTATTGCTGGTGATCCACGCTCGCATGATCTTTTGCTGATTGGATTGATTCCATGGACTGCTGAACAAGCTGCGTAGCTTGTTGAATCTGATTGTGCGGGTTTTGTTGAACCATATAAAAGCCTCCATTCATTCGTGTAAAAGTACATAAATTTTGGTTAAACCACTATTGTTATAATCCCAAAGAAAGGTTGCATTATGTATAAAAAGTTAATAAAAAAAGGTATCCATATAAATGAACTCTTTAAGGGAAAGATTATCTAATTAATATTTCCATCTTCCCTAGACTTTTAAGCTTAAATAGTATATAGTTACTTAGGTAACTTTTTAATGGGGGTGTTTAAATTGTCGCAGCAATTTTTTCAATTAAACATGCAATTTACAAGGGCTTTCAGGAAGAAATTAAATGAGCAGTTAGTTGAAGTTGGCTTATATTATTCCCAATGGAGTATTGTCTATTATTTAAAACAGTCTGGTTCGGCTACGCTTGTAGAGATAACAAATTATCTTGATGTAGAGAAGCCAACAATATCTCGAACCGTGAAGCGATTGGAGGAACAACTATTAATTGAACGGTTGCCGAGTGAGGATAAACGAGAGCGGAAGATGCAATTGACCAAAAAAGGCTTGGAAATGTACGAAAAGGCTTATGATGTTGTCAATAAATTTGAACACTCCTTATTAGAAGAAATACCCGAAACAGAAATGGAATCTGCATTTCGAACAATTCAGCAACTTAGAGATAAACTTAAATAAGGAGAGTATGTATAAGAATGAGTAACAAACCTAAATTATGGACGAAGGACTTTATTATGGTGGCGACGTCCAATTTTTTGCTTTTTATATCGTTTTACATGTTAATCGTCACATTAGCCATCTATGCTGTAGATGAATTCGATGCTTCTCAAAGTCAGGCAGGGCTTGCATCGAGTATTTTTGTGCTTGGCGCGGTGCTTGTCCGGCCGGTAGCGGGAAGAATTATTGATAAGGTAGGCAAAAAAAATCTATTGCTCGTTGGCCTTGCATTATTTTTAGTATTTATGCTGTTTTATTTCCCGGTAAATAATTTAGCTGCTTTATTAGTTATTCGGTTTATTCATGGATTTGCTTTTGGAATTAGCACGACAGCTACGAGTACAATTGCAGCGGACATTATCCCAATTGTAAGACGTGGCGAAGGAATGGGATACTTTGCAACAAGTACAAATTTGGCTATGGCAATTGGCCCATTCCTGGGACTATATATTAGTCAGCATTTTAATAATCCTATGATATTTATTGCTACTACCGTTTTCGCAGCTGTTGCATTGATTGCAACGGTTTTCTTGCGTGTTCCAAAAGTAGATGCAGTAAAAGATTCTTTTATCGGAAAAGGGAAAGGATTTCATTTTAGTGACTACTTTGAGAAAACCACAATTCCAATCGCTATCCTTGTAGCTGTTGTTGGATTTGTTTACTCTAGTATTTTATCCTTTTTCTCTGCATATGCAGCGGAAATCAACTTGGTAGATGCAGCGAGCTTCTTCTTTATTATGTATGCTATCTTTCTGGTAGCCTCTAGACCCTTCACAGGCCGATTTTTTGATGCAAAGGGAGAGAATAGCGTAGTTTATCCATCTCTTTTACTATTTGCGGTGGGATTAGTTATTCTCAGTCAGGCTAGTGTTGGAATTAGTCTGCTTATAGCTGGTGCCGTAATTGGTGTTGGCTTTGGGACTTTCCAATCCAGCGCTCAGACGATTGCTGTTAATAAGGCATCAAGACATCGTATTGGTCTTGCAACATCTACTTTCTTTGTATTTTTCGATTTTGGTATCGGAGTTGGACCATTCCTGTTAGGATTTGTCTTACCTTTTATTGGATTTAGAGGATTATATATAGCAATGGCTGCCATTGTGATTTTAAGCATTTGGATTTACTATATTGTTCATGGAAAAAAAGCAGCAGAACAAAGACGGATTACAATGGACAGTACGGAAACTAAAATATCTTAATGGGGGGAGAGGGAACTTTCCGCCTTTTTCTTTATTTTTACAGTGGATTTGTAATATTCTATCAACCTATTTTAAAACGTGGAGCTGATAACATTTTTATCTAGAATACAGGGTCTTTTCTATAGACCCCTTAAACACAAAACATTATCTGAATTGTCTTGCTTTAGTACCATTTAAAATAAGCGAAAGGTTTTTTATTGATTAATTATTTAGAAATTTTACTTTAGTATGTTATTCTTCCATTAAGTCGCGACTTACTATAAAATTTGGAGGTTGTTAATATCTTAAAAAAAATACTTATTATGGGAGTAGTAGCATCGTTTTTAGTCTCTGCGTTCGCTTTTAATGTCTCAGCAGCAGTTAGTCGGGTAATTGGAGTGACACCTTACGAAGCTCAAGAAATTGGTCTAAGCTTTGAAACTAGTGAAAGCGTAACGAGAAGTGAGCTAGTTAATTTCCTTCATGAAGTAGAATATGCAGAATCCTCTGAAGATGCATTAGACAATGTACGCTTTGGCGTTGCTGCTGGAATAGTGACATATCCACTTTCCAATTTTGGAATTAGCATTGGAGCAAGTGGGGCTTCAGGGTTGCTATCTAGTTTTATAATTAGCAATGACCTTGGATCAAGAGGTATTCAAACTGTATTAAATAGTTCTACGGCAGATAACTTTTAAATAAGTATTGAATATGAAAGAGGTAATAGGGGACAAGATTATTGGTATGAGGCATCAGATATAAGTGTAGTTCCCAACTGAGGATAACCCTAGAACAAGTTAATTTAATAGAAAATATACTCAAAAGACCGTTGAGAAAATCTCAACGGTCTTCATTATTCATATAAAAGTTTACTAGCTCTTTTTATTATTAAATATAAATAACTCATATACAAAAATGTTAAAGACAACAAGTACACCTAGCGTTATAAAGCTACTAGTTTTGGGTAAATCAAAAATAAATACTACAAGGATCAAGAGAATTAGAACTGGAATTGCTTGCAAATAATTTTTTTTTCGTTTACTCATTTAGGTCGACCCCTTTGTCATTCATAGATACTATCGTAAATAGCAATCTATTTGATATTGATAAAGTCAAAGTTCCTATGAATAAATACTATATTACAGCAAGTCGATATAATCAAAAAATTGAACATCAATCGAAGGTGGAGTCTCCTTCTAAATCTTTAATTTAGTGGGGGTTAATCTTCAGGTAATACGGAAGTAATTTAATGACTAAACATTAAATGAACAGAATGGAAAAGACCTATGACTCTGAGTCGCAGATAAGATGTAATGATAACAACCAATTTACTGTGGTAAAACTATTTGAAGGTCCATCAAGGAATGGCGAGGAATATTATACTTTCCTCACTGATTCCAAAAGATGCAAAATGCCTGGAAGGTATTTTATTGATAATCATTATAACATAATGGTAAGCCAGATGCTTTAATAGGGAACGTGCAGTTTGATAAGGAGGAAGCCAAGAGAGCGGTTTTCTCTGCCCTATTCTTTGTTTACAAAGTAGAGTTGTAGTATTCTTTCTAAGAAGATATTTTACAAATAATTCATTTTTTCTGTAGGAGGCTAGGACTTAGATATGTTTCATACAATATCCTATTTAAAACAGGGGAATAGCAGGCAACATCAAGCGTATAAGGCAATAAAACAATTAAATATTATGAAAGATTTAATGGATTATACACCAATACTTTGTGGAACGATTCCAATTGGAATTGATGTGGAAGATTCGGACTTGGATATTATTTTGAAAGTGAATGATTTTAACCATTTTAAAACAAGTGTCATAAGATTGTATGGGGAACATGAAGCATTTACGATAAAGCAAATTCGGATACGAGATACTCCTGTAATCAAGACTAATTTTCATTATGGCGGATTTGAATTTGAATTATTTGGTCAGGCAAAGCCAGTTCATGAACAGTATGCTTACCTACATATGACTATCGAATATCATCTCTTGAAAGAAGTGCCAAAGCTCCGGGAAAAAGTGATTCATCTTAAACGTCAAGGAATGAAAACAGAACCAGCCTTTTGTGAGATTCTAGGTATTAAAGGAGACCCTTATGAACGTCTGATTGAAATAGGGATAGAAAAGGGGATAATCGAATGGAAAACGTTGTGATAAAAGAACTGCAAACAAAGGAAGAGATAGTAGAAGCATATCCAGTTATGCGGGAGCTTCGCACACATCTCAGTGAACAATCTTATCTTGATTTGGTCAAGGAAGCACGAGAAAAGGATAGCTATAGAATATTCGCATTGTATGATCAAGGCGAGATTGCAGCGGTTGTTGGATTCAAGCCAATGATAACACTCTATTATGGCAGATTTGTTTGGGTTTGTGATTTAGTTACAAGTCAGAGGAAGCGTTCTAAAGGGTATGGTGAAAAGCTGCTTTCTTATGTGCATGAATGGGCTAAATCAAATAAATATGAATGTGTTGCACTGTCTTCAGGACTCCAAAGAAGTGATGCACATCGTTTCTATGAGAGTACGATGAATTATAATAAGGTGAGTTATGTGTTTAAAATGGATTTAGAGTAAGCGTATTACTGTATGTACATTAAATAATCGGAACAGTTTGATAGTGTTACGTTACTTTTCCTGGCCTGATGTAAGAGGACGAGGGTGCTTTTTTACGCTCTCCAGGTTAATCGATTCCTCCTGCTTTAATCACATTGTAAAGAGTCATATAAAAAGCAAGTTAGGATTAAGCCTAACTTGCTTCTTTATTAAGATATGATTAATTCCTTCACCTGATTCTCTGTTACCATTTGGACAAATAGTTCTAGAAAGCGTGTATCTCCAGTCAGTTCCGGGTGGAAGGAGCTGACAAGTAAATGCTCTTGTCTTGCAGCAACAATATGCTCGTTATATGTAGCTAAAACTTCTACATGAGCCTCTGCGTTCTCCACATACGGTGCTCGAATAAAAACTGCTGTAAATGGATCAGCTATACCTTTGACATCGAGCTTCGCTTCAAAGCTGTCACGCTGCCTGCCGAAAGCATTTCGTTTCACGCAAATGTCCATTAATCCAAGATGTGATTCCTCTGAAGCTGAAAGCTCCTTTGCAAGCAATACCATCCCTGCACAAGTACCAAAGATTGGCTTTTTGCTCTTTGCAAATTCTTTTATCGGATCAGCGAATCCATAATGGTTAATAAGTTTGCTTATTGTTGTGCTTTCTCCTCCCGGTAAAATTAATCCATCAATTTCCTGGAGTTGTTCAGGCTGCTTAACTGTTATTCCTTCTAAACCTAATGTATTAATTTGCTTGATATGTTCATCAACCGCACCTTGTAATCCTAATACACCAATTTTCATATTTTACATCCTTTCCAAACAACCTTATCTTTCTTGCATTCTCTCTTCAGCTGCAAGTGTTGCAATATCGATCCCTTTCATTGCACTTCCCAGCTCTTGAGAAAGCTTGCCGATTAAGTCATAATCATTGTAATAGGTCGTTGCTTGTACAATGGCATTGGCGAATTTTTCTGGGTTTTCTGATTTGAAGACCCCAGATCCGACGAATACGCCATCTGCTCCAAGTTCCATCATAAGAGCAGCATCAGCTGGTGTAGCAACCCCGCCGGCAGCAAAGTTAACAACTGGCAATTTTCCTGCTTCCTTAATTTGTTTTAAAATTTCATATGGTGCACCAAGAATTTTTGCTTCCGTCATGATTTCATCATCATTCATTAAAGTTACTTTGCGGACCTGTGCATTTACTTGACGCATATGACGAACCGCTTCAACAATATTTCCGGTTCCTGGTTCTCCTTTTGTACGAAGCATTGCAGCACCTTCCCCAATTCTGCGTGCAGCTTCTCCTAAATCACGGCAGCCGCAAACAAATGGTACGGTATATGCGCTTTTCAGCAGGTGAAATTCCTCATCAGCAGGCGTTAATACTTCACTTTCATCAATATAATCTACTCCCATTGCTTCTAATACACGAGCTTCTACAATATGCCCGATACGCGCTTTAGCCATAACAGGAATCGATACAGCATTCATTACTTCTTCGACAATTCGTGGATCAGCCATTCGTGCAACCCCACCAGCAGCACGGATATCGGATGGTACTCGTTCTAATGCCATAACAGCAACAGCACCTGAAGCTTCTGCGATTTTCGCTTGCTCTGCGTTAACAACATCCATAATGACGCCGCCTTTTTGCATATGCGCCATCCCTCTTTTTACCGTTTCAGTGCCTAATAATTTTTCCATTTCTCCCACTCCATCTTTTAATTGTTTTTTTAAGAATTTAGTTTATTATAAAAAGTATGTGGCTGTATTAAAAGTGTCAGTTTTTATAAAATTGATAGGGTCAGAAAAAGGAGCGTAGAAATATGGACATGTTATCTTGTCATTTAAATCGATCAAGCGATATTCCTTTATATGAACAGTTATATATATTTATCAAAACTGAAATTGTTGATGGACGCTTAGAATATGGGAGTAAACTGCCTTCGAAACGGAAGCTTTCCGAATTTCTGAAGGTTAGCCAAAATACAGTTGAAACCGCCTATGACCAATTAGTGGCGGAAGGATATGTGGATGGAATACCCAGGAAAGGATATTTTGTATTAGCGTACGCTGATTTAGAATATGTTCAGCAGGCAGAATCCTCAACAGAGCAAGGTGAAAGAGCTGAAGAAACCGTACTTTACAATTTTCATCCAAGCTGGGTGGACACGGAAAATTTTCCGTTTGCGAAGTGGAGAAAATATGCAAAAAACTCGATGGATAAACAGTATCATTCCTTGTTATTACTAGGCGATTCGCAAGGGGAATATGAATTGCGCAGAGAAATTGCTCACTATTTATATCATGCACGAGGTGTAAAGTGCTCCCCAGAGGAAATCTTTATTGGTGCAGGAAGCGAATTTTTATTGCAACAGCTCATTCTATTATTTGATCAAAAAACAGTGTATGGAGTTGAAGACCCTGGGTATCATGTAATCTCACGAATATTAAGCAACTATCCAAATGAAGTGAATCCACTTGAGGTTGATGAAGATGGAGTGGATGTAGATGCAGTAGAAAATAAGCAAATGAATGTTGTGTATGTAACGCCTTCACATCATTTTCCTTATGGATCTGTATTGTCCGTAAATCGTAGGGTTAAGCTGTTAAATTGGGCGTCAGCAGAGGAAAATCGCTATATTATTGAAGATGATTATGACAGTGAGTTTCGTTACAGTGGGAAATCAATCCCTGCGTTACAGGGAATGGACCAGGCGGGAAAGGTAATCTATTTAGGAAGCTTTTCCAAATCATTGATTCCTTCGCTTCGGATTAGCTATATGGTACTCCCTAAGCCATTATTAAGAAAATATAAAAATAAGTTGTCGTTTTATCATTGTTCGGTTTCCAGAATTGATCAGCATATATTAACCCAATTTATGAAAAATGGGGATTTCGAAAAGCATTTAAATCGCATGCGAAAAATATACCGGCGAAAATTGGAAAAAACATTGGAGATGTTAAAGCCTTACCAAGAGGAATTACAAGTTATTGGGGAACATTCCGGGCTTCATATCGTACTCGCAGTGAAAAATGGCATGGATGAAGAAGAGCTTGTCCATCGAGCAAGGAAAGCAAATCTGAAAGTATATGGATTATCCTCTTATTCGATGGAGAAGCGATATAGTGGTGACCCGAAAATAATTCTCGGTTTTGCAGGAATACCTGAAGAAAAGTTATCAAAAGCGATCGAATTGCTTTTAGGCAGCTGGGGATTTTTATAACGTTCTAGCGATGAGGAATAACCTGGTGATTCACTAATCATATAATATAGGTATAAAAGGATAGTTAATTAGAACTTCATAAATATGTTGAAAGGTGACAATATACCCTCTTTTTGCTATACTATTTCTTGTCGTCTTTTGCAGATAGTAAAATTTTCCTCATCTGTCAAATGGCCGATTAAGTTAATAAAGGTAGGAGTTTTGGAATTGGAAGAGAAATATTATGTAAGATTAAATCCGGCAAAAAAAATAATAGATTGTATGGTTAGTGGTACATTTGTACCGGAAGATGCGCAAAGCTTTGTACAGGATTATCATAAAGCTGTAAATTCGATCAACCCAGCAGAATACACGCTAGAATTTGATTGTACATCCATGCAGGTTGTTTCGACAGACATGGTTCCTCATTTAGAAGCATGCTTTGGTTTATACAAAGAATCTGGATTTCATAAGGTAATTTTCAAAGTACAGGATAATGCTGTTCTAAAAATGCAATTCAGCCGACTTGCAAGAAACACAGGATTAACAAACGTAGAAGTTACATCATTATAAATTGAATGGAATGACGAGAAGAACAAGATTTAATTAGAATCTTGTTCTTTTAAGTTGAACAGTCAAGAATCGTATTTGGAATAGAAGGGGTTTATTACATCTTATGAATATCAAAATTAAAGAAGTAGGGATTTACCACCCGAAAACATCCGTGAACAATGACTTTTACATCGATCATTTTCAAAAGCAAGGAAAAGATATCAGCCGATTTGTCCAACATATGGGAAGAAAAGATCGCTATATCAATAAAAATAAGGATGAAAATGCACTTACAATGGCAGTTGAAGCAGCTAAAACGGTACTGGGAAAAGCGGAAATGATGGGGAAAGATATTGATATGCTTGTCTTTTCTACACAAACACCAGAGTACACATTTCCGACAAATGCAATGTTTCTGCACAATGCGATTGAAGGAGATAAGCACACAATTGTGATGGACTCGAATGCAAACTGTGCAGGGATGACCGTAGCAGTTGAACAGGCGTCACGCTATATGAAAGCAAATCCAAATGTAAAAACAGCCCTCATTGTTGGATCTGATTATAACTCGCTTCTCTGCGATCCAGAAGATGAAATTACATATTCGAACTATGGCGATGCTGCAGCAGCGGTCATTTTAGAGACGACACAAGAAGATGCAGGCTTTATTGATTCGGTTTATGCAGTAGATTCGAAAAGCAGAAATAATATCGTCTATCCAGAACAGGGATTGGCGAATACGCTGCGAGGAGAGGCATCAGGAAAATATATAAAATGGATTCCTTTTGATGGAAGTGAGAGTATGAACCATGTTATGGAATCGTTTGAAACAATCTTTGAAAGAAATAATCTAACGAAAGCGGATATCGACACCTATTGCTTCTCTCAATTTTCGCTTGCAACAATAAAAGAAATCCAGGAAAGATTCAATATTGATAATAAGCAAATTGTTTATGTAGGCGATCGATTTGGTTATACAGGCACAAGCAGTCCGTTTATCGTTTTGCATGAAGGAATTAAATCTGGAAAAATTAAACGTGGAGATTATTTATTATTCTGGACTATTGGTGCAGGATACCAGATTATAACGATGCTATTTAAATATTAACTCGCAAAAAAACCGCATCCTTAAAAAAGTGGATGCGGTTTTTTATTGTAATTTATTTTTTTTGATCAAAAACTGGCTTTTTCCATAAACCAAGCACAACTGCTGACACGACCATACCAATAGCTAGAGAGAGCAGGAAGAATACAGCATTCTCTGCTAAAGGAATAACGAAAATTCCACCATGTGGTGCTGGGATAGCACTATTCCAGAATTGTGTTAAACCACCAGCGATTGCTGCACCAAGCACGGAAGAGCCTATCACCCGTAATGGATCTGCAGCAGCGAATGGGATTGCACCTTCTGTAATAAAGGAAATTCCCATCACATAATTCGTTATACCCGACTTGCGTTCATTTTCATTGAACTTGTTTTTAAAGAATGTGGAAGCAAGTGCAATGGCAAGTGGTGGAACCATTCCTCCGGCCATAACTGCTGCCATCAGGCTACCATCACCAGTATCTGTGAAAATTCCAATTGAAAAGGCGTATGCAGCTTTATTAAATGGTCCACCCATATCAATGGCCATCATTCCACCTAGTAAAGCTCCAAGAATAACCGCATTTCCTGTTCCAAGGTTTTGGAGGAAATCGACCATTACATGGTTAACACCGGCAAAAATTGGACCGAACACAAAATACATAAGAAGACCAGTGAAAAATAGACCTAAAACGGGATAGAGCAGGATTGGCTTCAGGCCGTCCAGTGCTTGTGGCAAGCCACGTAAACCTCTTTTTAATAGTATGACGATATATCCAGCTAAGAAACCAGCAACTAAACCGCCGATAAATCCAGCTTCACTTTGAAAAGCAATTAGTCCACCAACCATACCGGGCATTAATCCAGGGCGATCTGCGATACTCATTGCAATAAATCCAGCAAAGATAGGGATCAAGAAGTTGAATGCATTGTCGCCAACTTCATACAGGAAAAGGAAAATTTCACTGTCACTGCCTGAAATACTTTCAATTAGGAAGGAAATCGCTAATAGGATACCTCCACCAATAACAAATGGCAGCATATGCGATATTCCATTCATTAAGTCTTTATATACAGTGTTTAGTATGGATGATTTTTGCTTTTCTTCGTTATCGGAACTAACATCAGAATCTTTTGCTTGATAAACGGCTGCATCATGATTTACTGCTTTGGTAATGAGCTCTTCCGTTTTTTTAATACCGTCTGCTACAGGCCTTTCCAATACACGCTTGCCGTTGAAACGAGCCATTTCGACTTTCTTGCTTGCTGCTACAATAACAGCTTCTGCTCGTTCGATCTCTTCATCTGTTAATCGATTCTTCGCTCCATCCGAGCCATTTGTTTCTACGCGAATGTCGACATTCATTTCAGCTGCTTTTTTCTTTAAAGCATCTTCTGCCATATACGTATGAGCGATTCCGGTCGGGCAGGCGGTAACAGCCACAATGAATGGTTTACCCGAATCTTTATCAACAGCTGAATCAGATGTTGATTCAGCATCATGATCATCTTCCTCTGATTGATTAAAAAGTTGATGAACCTCATCTGGTGAGTTTGCTTGCTTTAGTTGCTGCACAAAGTCCGGATCGATTAATAATTTCGAAAGTGATGCAAGTGTTTGCAGGTGTGTATCATTGGCACCTTCTGGAACAGCAATCATAAAAAATAAATATGCAGGCTGACCATCTAGCGACTCATATTCAACACCTTTTGTACTCTTAGCGAAAAGCACTGCAGGTTCATTTACTGCTTTTGTTTTGGCGTGTGGCATTGCAATGCCATCACCAAGTCCTGTCGAAGATTGTGCTTCTCGATTTAATATAGCTTCTTTAAATTGCTCTGCATCCTGGACTACGCCATTTTTATGGAGGCTACGAATCATTTCGTCAATTGCTGCCTCTTTGGTTGTTTCCCGCAAGTCCATAATCATTATATCTTTTCTTAATAATTCGGTTGTTTTCAAGGTTATCATCCTTTATTAAAATTTTTACACAAGGGAAACTTCTGCTTGATCAACTAAAGCGAGGATGTCATTACGTGTCGCTAGATCATCAGAAAAGGCTGTTGCGCTGCCAGAGGCTATTCCCATTTTAAATGCTCGTCTTGCATCCTTTGTCTTGATATACTCGCCAACAAATCCGGCAATCATGGAGTCCCCTGCACCTACAGAATTTTTAAGCACACCTTTGGGGCTTATTCCTCTGTATGTTCCTTCTTTTGTAAACATAAATGCACCTTCACCAGCCATGGAAACAATTGCGTGCTGTGCTCCAAGCTCAAGCAAATTCTCGCCATATTGCAGGATTTTTTCCTTCGTGTTCATTTTAGTTCCGAATAGCTCCTCTAATTCCTCGAGATTTGGTTTTACGAGTAAAGGATTATAAGGCAATGCAGCTTTTAAGTCTCCACCGGTCGTGTCGATAATAAACGATGCATTTGATTTTGTAATGACATCAATTAATATATGGTAGTAATTATCTGGGAGAGAAGGTGGTTTACTTCCCGATAGAATAACACTGTCTTCACTGGATATATTGGCAATTTGCTTTAGGAGAGCATCCGCCTCTACAGATGAAATGACAGGTCCTTGTCCATTAATTTCAGTTTCAAGCTCTGACTTTAGCTTAATATTAATTCTTGTATCATCATGAATTCGGATAAAATCTGAGAAAATATTGTCTTTTTGTAACCAATTGGAGATAAAATCTCCGGTAAAGCCCCCCAGGAAGCCAAGGGCAGTTGAATTCACATTAAGTTCCTGTAAAATCCGGGATACATTTATCCCTTTGCCCCCTGGAAGTTTTAGGTCGCTGCTCATTTTATTCAGTTTTCCCAATTCCATCTGCTTTACATGTACAACATAGTCAATAGATGGATTTAAGGTAATTGTGTAAATCATTGCTTTGCCTCCCAAATCGTTGTTTTCCTTTTATAGGGTGAAATATCCTCATGGCAGGAATCCGTAATCAACGTCACCTCTTCGATTCCGCAAACGTTTACGAAGTGGACTTTGTCCCACTTTGAATAATCTGCAAGAACATAAGCTGCCGCTGAATGCTGGTGTGCAATTGTTTTTAATACGGCTTCTTCGGGGTCAGGTGTTGTGCAGCCAAATGTTGCATCGATTCCATTCATTCCAAGAAAGGATTTATTGAATTGGTATTTTTGGAGTTCATTTTGGCTAGTCATCCCAACAATTGCCTTTGTAGATGGTTTTACTTTGCCACCAAGTAAAATGGTATGGATTTCTTTATCTGTAAGCAGGGATGCATGTACAATTCCGTTTGTTACTACAGTAATATTCCACTGATTGATGAATTCAATCATAGCTAATGTTGTGGTGCCAGCATCTAAATAAATGACATCATTATCTTTAATAAATGAAGCAGCCAATTTAGCAATTGCAGTCTTTTCTTGATTGTTTTTGACGGATTTTTCCTGAATGGATTGTTCACTATCCAATTGATAGATGCGTTTGGCACCTCCATGGATCCGGGTTAATTCGCCAGCTTGTTCTAAATGCTGGAGATCTCTTCTTATTGTAGATTCTGAACTGTGAAGTGCGTTCATTAAATCTTGCGTTTTAACGATATTTGTCTGTTTTAATTTATTTAATATGAATGCATGACGTTCTTCGGTTAACATATCGCCCCTCCTAATCAGTATAATAACATCAAAAACGTTCAAAAACAATCACGATGATAGCGTTGTCACAAAAATAACGAATTTAAATGTAGATTATATAACGTTGCGTATTTAATGATTTTCTATTCAGAATAAAATTACTTTTGACTCTAAGTAGAAAAAATAATATGATAGTAACAATTTATTATGAGAGAAAAGAGGTTATTAAGACAACAAAAGAGAGCAAATCATTTCTATTAATTTATAGGATTTAGCTTTCGTTAAATGAAGGTTTGGACAGCTGGATTAGACAATTCACAAAGACACTAAATAAATAATAAAGCACTCTTTAAAATGTCGGAATTGTCCACCGATTCATCAACTTTATAAATACAGGGGGATATACATCATGAAACAATCAACTAAGAAATATATTATCGATCGCATGTACAAGGCTTCTGTTGGTCTAGCAAATGCCGTATTGGTAACACTAGGAATTGGCCTATTAGTTGAAGCTTTTGGAACCATTACTGGTTGGGGAGGCTTTACAACAATTGGTACAGCTGCCCAGTTAATGCTTGCACCGGCTATCGGAGCTGGAATTGCATATCAGTTAGGCGGAAATACGTTAGTGATCTTTAGTGCAATGGCAAGCAGTACAGTTGGCGCAAACGCCCTGCAGCTTACCGCTGATGGTAGTTGGATACTGACAACTGGGCAGCCGGTAAGTGCTGTTTTGGCAGCAGTTATTGCAACTTGGGTTGGTAGAAGAGTAACTGGAAAGACGAAGCTTGATATGCTAGCTATTCCGTTTAGTGCAATTATGATTGGAGGCGTGTCAGGTGTATTCCTTGCATGGATTACGACACCTGTTCTTGTATGGCTAAGTGAAAAGATTGCTGCATCGGTAGGAGGCTCCCCGTTGATGGGTTCGATGGTCATTGCATTAATATGGAGTATTTTTCTTATGTCGCCGGCTTCTTCTGCTGCTATCGCAATTGCACTTCAACTTGACCCCGTTTCTAGTGCGGCTGCTTTAATTGGCTGTACTGCGCAATTTGCAGGTTTTACGGCAATGTCCTTTAAACAAAATGAACTTGGAGCAAACATTGCACAGTCATTCCTAACACCAAAGGTACAAGTTCCGAATATCGTGAAAAACCCGCGTTTAGTAATTGGACCATTTCTATCATCAATCATATGTGCACCAATCGCTATTATTTTATTTGATTTCCAGGTTCCATATCAGCTTGCTGGGCTTGGGCTAAATTCGTTTATCGCTCCATTAAATATTATAGCGAATCAAGGACTGGGCACTTTGATGATGTATCTTGTAGTTGGTGTATTGCTGCCAATCGTTATCTCTCTTTCCGCCTATCACGGTTTAAAAATGATTGGTTGGGCAAAAACTGGCGACTTACGAATGGAAGTACAATAATATAGGAGAAAGTCTGTTTTAGTTCTAAATAGCTATTAAGTATGATGAAAGAGTGATAGGTTTCGCAATGGGCGAAGCTATCACTCTTTTCATTACAGATAGGAGTATAAACTTTCGGATAACAAGGTATTTTTATCTCGCCAGGGTATTTCACTGATAAAAAGAAACTCCCGCGGGCATACTAAATTAAATGAAAGCGGGAGGGTTACTATGCCAACAAAGGATAATATCGTATCAATCTTTGCCCTTGGTGGCTTAAATGAGATTGGGAAAAATATGTATGCTATCGAATGTGGGAACGATATCGTGATTATCGACTGTGGAAACAAGTTTCCTGATGAGAGTTTATTAGGAATTGATTTAATAATCCCTGATATTTCTTATCTCGTTGAAAACATAGAAAGAGTGCGTGCTATAATTGTCACCCATGGCCATGAGGATCATATTGGGGGGATCCCTTTCTTCTTAAAAAAATTGAATGTACCGGTGTATGCGACACGGTTTACACTAGGTCTCATCGAACTCAAGTTAAAAGAAAATCGATCTTTGCGAGAAAGCGAACTTATTGAGATCAACTCAGAGTCAAACATCGAAATTGGTGAAATGAGTATTAGCTTTTTTAAAGTAAACCATAGTATTCCGGATTGTTTAGGAATTGTATTCAGCACTCCAGAAGGGACGATTGTACATACGGGTGATTTTAAGTTTGACTTGACCCCAGCTAATAATGAGCGACCAGATATTCACAAAATGGCTGAAATTGGCAACAAAGGGGTAATGCTGCTATTATCCGAAAGTACCAATGCAGAACGTCCAGGTTATACTCCATCAGAACAAATGGTAGGCGAAAATTTGGAAGCAATTTTTAGAAAAGCAGAACGAAAAATTATTGTATCTACTTTCGCTTCCAATGTTAGCCGTATCCAGCAGGTAGTAAATGCTGCCGAGAAATGTGAGCGAAAACTAGTCTTACTTGGTCGTTCTATGGTGAATGTGGTAAAGATAGCAATGGAACGAGGCTACTTATTCATCTCTAAAGACATGTTAATCGAAGCACGTGATATCAATGAATTACCTCCTGAAAGGCTGACAATTTTATGCACTGGCAGCCAAGGAGAGCCAATGGCTGCCCTTAGCCGGCTATCTACTGGAAATTTTAGAGATGCCGAGATATTATCGGAGGATACGGTTATCCTTGCAGCTGGTCCAATACCTGGGAATGAAAGAAATGTAACGCGTATTGTAGACAACTTATACAAACTTGGAGCTCATGTCATTTATGGGTCAGGAAGCAGTTCAGGCATGCATGTTTCAGGGCATGGTTATCAAGAAGACTTAAGGCTTATGCTTACCCTCATGAAGCCAAAATATTTTATACCGATCCATGGTGAATATCGAATGCTGCATCATCACCGAATGCTCGCAGAATCTGTAGGTGTAGATAAAGAAAATACATTTATCTTAAAAAATGGTGATGTTGTAGATATTGAAAATACTATTGCCCGTTGTACTAGAAGCTTAGCGAGTGGGAATACTTATGTTGACGGAGTCGATGTAGGGGATATGGAATTTGTATTACGTGACCGCAAGAAAATTTCAGAGGATGGAATGCTCATGATTGTTATTCCGATGAATAAACAAGAAGAAAAGGTCATAGCAGAACCCGAAATTATTTCTCGTGGTTTTGTCGATCATAATTTCCCTGAACTTCGAAAGAACATGAATCAAATAACGCTAGAAACAATCCATGATCTGCATGAAGCAAATAGATATTCATGGAATATCATGAAAAAACAGTTAAAAAGGGCCATAGCAAAATATATTAAAGAACATACGAGAAAGGAGCCGATGATTGTCCCGATATTGTTGGAGATTTGAATAGGAGCAGGTGGCAAATCAATGGGTGAAGAAGTAAAATCCACCCAGCATTAAATTTGTAAAAAAGTATAAGCACACCATTCTCTATGATTTTTAAAGTTAATTTTGCAAAAAACAGCCAAGAACCCATGTGAAAACTGGGTTCTTGGCATAGATGGATTGACTTAGAGTGTAGTGTAATAATGAACCTTCTCCATTTTTTGTTCATTAAGTAGGTTGGTCTATTTCAAATTGAGTTGTAACATGTGCTAGCGATTTAGACAATCCGGAAATTGTTAGTCCCACTTCGTGTGTGCGCTGCATTTGTTCGTATTGCTGTTCACTTTTAACGCGCATTTCTTCAGCACTTGCTAAGGTCTCTTGAGAAACAGAAGCAAATTCATCCGCCGCGTATTCTAAAGCAGGAATTTCATTTTTCAAGCTTTTTAGCTCTGCGTTCATATCCTGGAGTTTATTTCCAACTTCTGCTATTTCCTTCATAAGATTATCCAATGAAAACTTTGCATCGCTTGCTGCCGTAATATTTAAACCTATTTTCTTTAACATTTGCTCAAATTCATCTGTAGCATTGGACGTGATATTCTCCATATTGCTAATGGATTGAGTAATTTTTGCAGCTGTGGAGGAAGATTGTTCTGCAAGCTTCCCAACTTCATTGGCGACAACGGAAAAGCCTCTGCCAGATTCACCAGCACGAGCGGCTTCAATAGCAGCATTAAGTGCTAATAGCTTTGTTTGTTCTGCAATCCCTTGAATAAGTCCTACTAAATTTGAAATAGACATGGAGTAGTCATTTACTTGCTTAATTGTTTTTGTTAAATGCTCAAAGTCATTTTCAAAGGCTTGTGTACTATTAATCAATCGTGATATATGCTTTTCCCCAGTAATTGCTGTATTTCCCATACGTTCGGAATTACTGAATACCATATCCATATTTGCAATGATATCTTCTGTTTTATTTTTCATCGTAATAAAGCTTGCAACACTGCTCTCTGAACTATTTGCAGTTTGCTCTGCACCCAATTTAACAACATTAATCGACTCTGTTAAATCATGGCTGAATTGCAGTGCATCATCAGAAGAATGCTCCAAGGTCTTTCCTGTATGGGATAATTCAACGGCTGTTTTCTTTAACTCGTTAAACATGGTCGTCATTTGGTGAATCATGGAATCATAGCTTCTATGTAAAGATACAAATTCTGGTATTGTTGTTTTCAACGTTACCGAATGCTGAAGGTTTCCGTTACGGACTTCTTTCATTGTGTCCCGAAGTACAGAAAGTGGTTTGGTTAATGTACGAACGAACAGGATAATTAAAATGGTAGAAAGAATAATACTTGTAGCGGTAATGATAATGGATACAACCCCCATACTGTTAACAGGTCCCATAAATGATTTTGTTGGGACAAGCAATACATAGGTACCGTTAATTTCATCCATTTGCTGGTATGTTACCGTGTACTCCTCGCCATCAATGACACGCTTAAGCTGCCCTTCCTGTGATTCCGTAATAGTTTGAATTAAAGAATCGGGTATGTCAGGTAATGAATCTGTACTGACTGGAAAAGGGGTTACACTATTATCAGCAATATAAAAGAAATCCGATTTCATTCCATCAGCTTCTAATTGGCTCTGTTGTGTACGAATATTTGAGTTCAATTGCTGCATAAAATAATTCTCATCACTCACATAGAGAAAGTGGAGGTTTGCTGCTATGTAACCAATTAATTGAGCTTCGCGGACTAATCGATCCTCAATCGTATTTATTGTCATCTGCTTCGCTTGCATGTATGAGGTCACATTTACTGCAGTGACGGATATAAAGATTAGGGACAGAAACAATATACTTAGTCTAGCATGTAAATTTGTTTTAGTGAGTAATAGATCGTAAAGCCGTTTCACAAAATTGATGCCTCCTTAATTTTAACAAATATGAATAGGTCTTTTGTACTGCAGCTATTTTAGTATAGCAATACATTGTTAATTTATTGTAAAGTGAATGTAAAGGATTTTTTTCTTTTCTCCATCAAGGGATTTAATAGGATAATATTATTTCCATCACAATCGTTTGACAAATAAGGTATAATAGAAGTTGGTAGACGTAAATTTGAGGAGGATAAAAATGACTACTATTAATAAAGGCGAAAATAAATTTTATGTAGGGGATAATATAAAAGAACCACTTGCAGAAATTACGTTTATACAAATCGGAGACACAAAAATTGTAATTGATCATACATATGTATCAGATGAATTACGTGGTCAAGGTATTGCTGGAGAATTAGTAGAGCAGGTCGTTTTATTTGCCCGTGAAAAAAATAGAAAGATAACACCATTATGTCCCTATGCAAAAAATAAGATCGAAAAAACTCCAGAATTTCGTGATGTGCTAGGCGTGTGAATTTATGTACATCACAATTGAAGAAACTGCGGAGTATATATCGATGAATGCCGCGAGCGTCACAGCGCTGGTCATGCAAGGACGTATACGTGCAATTCATGATGGAGAGCAGTATTTGATTAATAAAGAACAGTTTACAACATATTTTGAGCAAGTAGAAAAATACAAAAAAATGATTCAAGATTATTTAAATGAACCAATACCAGAGGATATTGATGTGAAAGATGAAGATTAAAATTAAAAAAAGACAATTTTTAACTAGTGTTAAGTATATGCTAGACTTATTAAAATAAGGGTAGCATATACTTAACACTTTTTTATATAGAGGAGTTTTATCATATGGCTAATAAGTATCATTCAAAAAACAAACAGCAATCTAAGTCAATTCAATTTAACGTGGAAGAAGAAAGTGAGTTATTGATCTTTTTAATACAAGCTATGGCAAATCGCAGTCGCAATTCTGTTAAATCGATACTTGCTCGTGGTCAAGTAACAGTTGATGATCATATTGAAACAAAGTACAATTATAAGCTTCACCCTGGACAAAAGGTTACAGTACTGAAAAATAAGGCAGCTATTAAACAGAATGTATTAATAGGTATGTCTATTCTGTATGAAGATGAGGACGTTATTGTTATCAATAAGGAAGCAGGACTGCTTGCGATTGCAACAGAAAAAGAAAAAAAACAGACAGCTTATTATCAGTTGATGGAATATGTAAGACAGGAAGATCCAGATAATCGAATATTTGTTGTGCACCGTTTAGATAAAGATACATCCGGTGTGATGCTGTTTGCTAAGCATAAAGAAGTGAAGCAAACCTTACAAAATAATTGGAAAGAAGTGGTCAAGGAACGTACGTATGTTGCGTTAGTTGAAGGGAAAGTAACGAAGCAGGACGGGTATATTTCATCATGGCTTAAGGAAAGCAAGGCACATAGAGTCTATTCCAGTTCGATTAAAAATGATGGGCAGCTTGCGATAACACGTTATAAAGTAATGCAATCCAATGAGGATTTTTCTCTGCTTGAGATCAAATTAGAGACAGGGCGCAAAAATCAAATACGTGTCCATATGGAGGACCTAGGACACCCAATTGTTGGCGATAAAAAATATGGATCTAAACAGAATGTGATTGGAAGGTTAGGACTTCATGCGAAGGTATTATCTTTTCAGCATCCAGTAACTGGAAAATTACTCCTGTTCCAAGCAGATGTGCCAAAATCATTTTTGAAGAAGTCGAAGTAAAAGCACAAAAGTGGAAGCGACATATGGATAAGGAAAATCTCGCTACGGTTTTAGTGCTTTGTGGATATGACTGTTAAGGTAGCTAAGTTACTGATGTGTTCAAATTTTATAGTGTGTTAAGCAATGTAAAAGGAGGAGAGCAAACTGCACTCCTCCAATTCTACAATGGTGCTTTTTTGAGTTTCCTGCCTCTTCTCCCCACAGTGGTTTCCGCGTGTTTTAGAGATCTTATAATTGCTTCTTCTGTTGCCTCGATAACTCCTTGGAAAAGCTGTCCCATTACTGGATGGTCATCGCGAATAAAGGACATTGATTCAGTAGTATGATTTGAGTTGTGTTCATATGTTGCTGCCGTGGAAAAAGCAATGGCGATATCGCCGCTTCCATGGTCAATGGTGCTGCCAGTTCGGCCAAGTCCAATTGCTGAACGGCTGGCTAGACGCTTTAATTGTCGATCATAAAGTGGTGCATCTGTGGCAATTATAATCATAATGGAGCCGTCAGGAGTATCCAGATTGGCTTTATTCCAATTTGCAAACAGTGCTTGCTCCCGCTTGCCGAAATTACTTAATACTAGACAACCGATGGTGTAATGGACATCATCTGCTGAAATGATACGAGAAGCGGTACCGATTCCGCCTTTATATTCAAAGCATGCCATGCCTTTACCAGCGCCAACAGCACCTTCTTGTACAGGTTCTGTGCTCGCCTTTTTAATGGCTTCGATGGCATGTTCGGCTTTTACTGCTTGCAGCCGAATGGAATTCAAGTAACCATCATTACATTCGCCGACAACAAGGTTAATTGTCCCGGTGCTTACACCAATATCTTCGTTTTGCTCAAGCATATATTGCAAGGTTCCTTGCATGACGGCACCAACACTGAGGGTATTGGTTAGCATGATGGGTGATTCCAGTAAACCAAGCTCATCAAGTTGCGTGAGGCCAGTTGTTTTTCCGAAACCATTAATCACTGCATTTGCAGCATGTGTTTTTTTCTGAAATAAATTGCCTGAATGCGGGAGAATAGCTGTCACTCCAGTGCATATCGTATCCTGATCATTAATTTTTTCGTAAAGTGTTACATGTCCGACTTTAACACCTTCTACGTCTGTAATACAATTTGATTTTCCTTTTTGCAGCTCCATGTGTTCTCCCCTTCCCTAAAATAACACGTTTCGTATTCATTACTATAAATGTATTATATATCAAATCAATGAAAATTATCGATAAGTATGCATGTAAAATAGCTAACAGAGGAAAGCTAAGTTGACTATTTATAGGTGGTGGTAAAAAGATGAAAAGAATCATTTCGGCACTGCTGTCTATTGGGGTTTTTTTTTCAATTGCAGGGTTGGCTGCAGCCGATAATGTTGGGACAGAATCTGGTCAGAAGGCACCTGACTTTAAATTGATGACAAATGATGGTGAGATGGTTCAACTATCTGACTTTAAAGGAAAACGTGTACTGCTTAATTTCTGGGCGACCTGGTGTCCTCCATGCCGTGAGGAAATGCCTGATATCGACCGGTTTTATAAGGACAAAGATGTCATAGTACTTGCTGTTAATATAACAAATATGGAAATGAATCAAAAGACAGTCGATGAATTCATTGCGACATATGGACTAACATTTCCGATTCTAATGGATGAGGAAGGACAGGTATCGCAGTTATACAGAATAAGCCCAATCCCTACAACCTATCTGATTGATTCGGGCGGAATTATCAGGCAACGTATATATGGAGCTATGGATTATGAACAGATGGTTACTGAATATGAAAAAATGGAATGAGGAAATTGGTGTAAAACCCAATTTCCTTTCCTATTTTATTTAGATTAAATGGAAAATTAAGCGCCAGTACGCTAAACTATTATATAGGCTAGTAAAGAAATTCGGGGGAGATTATTATTAAACTATTACTTGGACAGCTCGTGATGATTGGCGCCATCTGGATAGGGATGGCCACCTTCTTTTCGGAAATGAATGAAGGGGCAAAGCTTATTTTTTATTTAGTCACATCATGGCTTTTATTTTTAATCGTTATTATTGTGAAAGCATGGATAAAGCAGTTGATACGGAAAAGAAAATAACATGTAACATAACGCGAGTTATAATTGAAAAAAGCGTGAGGAAGGTTAAATAATGCTTATTATAGAAAATTTACATAAATCTTATGGTGATAAAGTTCTTTTTGATGACATCAGCTGTACAATTGCTGATAATGAGCGAATTGGATTGATTGGTGTCAATGGAACAGGAAAATCAAGCTTTTTGAAAGTGATTGCTGGGATAGAATCTCCGGAAAAAGGGAATTTGAAACATGCAAAAGATTACAGGATTGAGTACTTAGCGCAGGATCCAATCCTTGATCCAAATTTGACCGTGATAGAGCAGATATATTATGGTGGGTCTTCTATTATGAAGCTGATGCGTGCATATGAAGCAGCATTAATGAAGCTGCAGAAAGATGCGGATAATAACAGCTATCAACAGGAATTGCTAAGGATGCAGCAGAAAATGGATGAAGCAGAAGCATGGGAAGCGAACACGGCAGCTAAAACAATATTAACGAAGCTTGGAATAACGGATTTTGGCAAAAAAGTAACCGAGCTTTCGGGTGGACAACAAAAGCGTGTTGCTATTGCAAAGGCACTTATTCAGCCGGCTGACTTATTAATACTTGATGAGCCAACTAACCATTTGGATAATGAAACGGTAGAATGGCTTGAAAAGTATTTGCAATCCTATAAAGGCTCCTTGCTCCTTGTAACGCATGATCGATATTTCCTAAATCGGGTAACAAATCGGATTTATGAGCTGGATAAAGGGAATTTGTATATATACGAAGGAAACTATGAAATGTTTCTGGGGAAAAAAGCGGAGCGAGAAGCACTTGAAATAAGCAATGAGCAGAAGCATCAGAATACATTGCGACGCGAATTAGAATGGCTAAAACGGGGAGCGAAGGCAAGGTCAACGAAACAAAAGGCACGAACCGAAAGGGTCGAAGAAATGAAAAAGGAAACGTTTGATACGAAAAAGGATCATTTAGCGTTTCAAGTAGGTTCTTCGAGATTAGGTAAAAAGGTAATCGAGCTGAAATCTATTGGGAAGGCCTATGATGGTAAAACACTTTTGCGTGATTTCAGCTATCTCGTAGTGCCAGGGGAGCGTCTCGGTATTATCGGTGCAAATGGTTCTGGAAAGTCTACATTGCTCAATATAATGGCAAATCGAGTCGAGCCGGATGAAGGTGAAATTGAAATAGGCGAGACCGTTAAAATTGGCTACTATACGCAGGGGGATGAGGAACTGGATGGAAACCAAAGAATGATTGATTACATTAAAGAGATTGCAGAAGTCATTCATACAAAGGACGGCCAAATAATAACAGCTGAGCAAATGCTGGAACGCTTCTTATTTTCCCGGGCAGAGCAGTACAATTACATTCGGAAATTATCTGGTGGGGAAAAACGCAGACTTTATTTATTGAAAGTGCTTATGACAGAGCCGAATGTACTCTTTTTAGACGAGCCGACAAATGATTTAGATACACAGACACTTAGTGTTTTGGAAGAATACTTAGATCATTTTCCTGGTGTCGTCATTACCGTATCCCATGATCGCTATTTTTTGGATCGTGTTACCGAACGACTGCTTGTCTTTACAGGGCAGGGAAGGACAGAACTTTTTCAAGGGAATTACAGTGCCTATTTAGAACAACGTCAATTGGAGACAAGCACACCGCATAAGGCTGAAAAAACAATTGAAAAACCGAAAAAGCAAAAGAAAAAGCTTTCCTATAATGATCAACGGGAATGGGAGCAAATTGAAGATCAGATCATGGAGCTGGAAGAAAAGGCAGAAGCATTGCAGCAAGCTATTATTGATGCCGGAAGTGATTCGGAACAGGTACAGAAGCTGTATGGAGAGCAGCAAGAAACAGAAGCAGCACTGGAAAAGAAACTGGAACGCTGGGAAGAGCTTTCCATGTTAATTGAAGAAATGGAGAATCAATAAGTTCAAGAAATATATGAAAAAAACAGGGTGTACCCGGAAAAAGCCGGGTCACCCTGTTTGTCTATTGCAGGCCATCGATTTCAATAGCTTCGACGATGGCAGTACCGTTATCCAATTTATTTGCTTTTAACTCTACAAGATCACCTTGCTGTAAAAAGACTGCCAAAGGAGCCTTGGTCGAGCTCATTGTGTAAATAGTTTTGTCATCCGTTAATAAAAATTGAATCAATTGTCCAGTTGATTGGGTAGTAATCACAACACGTTCAATTTCCCCGCTGACGCTTTCAAGCCCGGCAGATTCACCGGTGGATTCTACATTACTAGGGTCTTGTGCAAGCGCAATCCGATAAGCATCCAGAGTCTGTTTTGCAGTATCCCCAAAAACAACAAAATCGGAATCTGCAGCTTTAATATAGGCATATTGTTTAAACAAACCATTCGGGTCCAGTACATTGACTACCCAAGTTGGGTTTCCGTCGATATTATATAAAATCGGCATGGAACCTTTCCAGTTTTTCTCTGGGAATTCTTTATCAACAATTTCTCTAGCACCTTTACTATCCATAATTCCGTTATTTTTCGCGCCATTATAATACACTAATTCACCTGTGCGAGCATTGATCAATGTGTAGCCTAAAGCAGAATCAATATTCTCCTTAGGAGAGGACATATCTGTAAAATAATGCATGTTTCCTTGTTCATCAAAAATTGGTGTTACATTACTTTCCGTACCAGATTCATTTGGTATTTTTACATCTCGTTTTCCAAAAATAGAGTTCAGCCAGCCGTGAACATATTTCCCGAAGTAATCATTTTGGTCGGAAGCCATTTCGGAACTGATGGAACCATCAATAAAATCAGGTGCATCTGTTGTCGTGTATAGCGATACATCACTCGTTACCGGGTCAACCACTGCGACATGCAGCTCGGACATGTTTGGTTTATTTGTGAATTTGATTGGTTTATATAATGTTTGAACATACCATGGCTTTCCTGCTTCATCTACCTCGATTTGGGCATTGCCGCTTTGAATGTAATTTGGGTATGCTCCATAAATGGTTCGCTGGATATTATGCTGGAAGTAACTCGAATTCGTATATTTCATTTTACTTTCGATAAATTTCGGCTGGGCATTGATATCTGTCGCAGATATGGTAAAATAACCTTCTGTTTCTTTACCGCGGAAATAACGCCAGAAACCGCTAAATTCAACTGGGGCAATGAACACGATATCGTCGTTTACCATCTGTACTTGTAATTTGCCTAAATCATAAAACTGTGTGTTTGGAACAACGCTCATTGCTTTTTGTACCTTGTTGCGTGCAGATTCTGGTGATACAACAATTGGTGTTGCATCTTTATCGAGTGGTTTTGCTTCTTCCATTTCTTCTTTCTTAATGGACTCATAGCTATTATCCAAAACAGAAATGCCAAGGATAAAAAATGCCGGAACTGCAATAACTGCTAATACAATAATTCCAGATGATACCACATCAATTGGGCGACTTGCTTTTGAAAATGGTTTGCTCATTGTCAATCCATATAAACCGAGTGTTCCAATGAAAGCGACAATCAGGTTTGCAATTGTCATATTTGGAATGGTAATGGCAGGCATGAAAATATAGACAATGATTGCTGTAATAATGAAAAGGCTGATAAAAGTAATCCCAGCAGCTTTTGCTGTCCTTTTCTGCTGCTTTTGATTTTTAATCATAAAGTAAACAGCAATTATGATATAAAGAATGAAAGTAAGAACCGTAGTTGTTAATATTCCTGTCATAAATACATCTCCTATGTTAGTTTCTAATTGGTTATACGAATTAGGGAGAAGATTTGTTTCATAAAAAATAAGAATAAAATCAAACAGTCAAAATAGATGTTTAAAAATGGACTGCATAAGGGAAAATAATCACAAGCTATGTTATCTATGTTAGTGAAAATAAGCTGGGTAAAAATCATCATGTGAAATACATAGAATGAAGATTCACTTTATGATAGAAACTAGTTATAATGAAAATAATGTTTTAATTAGGAGGGAACGGAATGAAGCTTTATCAAGTAAGAAAAGGCCAGTTTGTGTTTTATCAAAACGAGCTCCATAAAGTGTATTCAGTAAAGCCGATGTTTAAACAATCTGTACACTTGTATCGATTAAAGGATATGAAACAGATTTTAACAAAGGCAAGTGAGATTGATTACTATAGACCGAAGCATAATGATACATTTATCTTTTATGGCAAACGTTACACAATCGATCAATATGCGAAGCCAGAGCCAGGCGATTATATTTTAATCGTTAAACCTGCACCAGACTTTTTAGATCATTATTCATTGAATGAAATAGAAAAAGTGGAAAGTGTTGAGAACGGAAATGTGAATACAACACGTGATAATGGTGTGAAGCATCATGAATATGTTGTCATGGTTCCTGGCCGCCAGGATGCAAGTCAAGAAATCGCATATTATGATAAAAACCTTGTGCCTGAAGAACAGCAGCTGAAAGATGAGTCGATAAGCTATCTTGCTGAAAATGATGAAACATTAAAGCCTGCTGTTGGAGATATTTATATTGATACCCGCAATAATACGAAAGCAATGATTGTTGCGATGACAGAGGATGAGGTCATCTTCGGTCACGGTTTGCGTGTCCATGTTGCAGAGTTATTGGATGAAGCGAGCTTCGAACTTATATACCAATTTGAAGACAATATTTAAAAGAGTAAATCCCGGCTGTCAGCCGGGATTTACTCTTTAAGCATATCGATTGCTTTATAGCCAATAATATTGATTGGATCCTTTGAGCTGGAATAAGGTGGTGCATATCCGAGCTCAAGCTCTGGAAGATCACGTACAGTTAAATTTCCTTTGATGGCAGTAGCCAAAACAGCCATCCGTTTATCAACACCATCATACCCTACAACATTGGCCCCATAGATAAGACCTGTTTCTGGATGGAAGAAAAGTTTTAACCAAATTTCCTTTGAACCTGGATAGTAGCTGGCATGAGAAATGGATGCAAGGACTGCACTCTCAAATTGTTTTCCTTCCTGGTGCAAGCTCTGTCGGTTATGCCCAGTTGCAGCGACTGTTAAATCAAATACCTTCATAATGGAAGAACCTGTATTGCCGCGATTTGGAATATGCTTTCCATCCAAATGCGCAGCAATAATAGCCGCCTGACGATGCGCGAGCCAAGCGAGTGCGATATGCCTTGGAGACCCGGTTAATAAGTCTTTTGTTTCAACGACATCTCCTAATGCATAAATATCAGGATCTGTTGTCTGCATATATTCATTTACAGAAATGGCACCAGTACTTCCTAATTCAAGTGCCGCGTTGATGGCTAAATCGGTATTCGGTTTTATCCCGATAGCGAGAATCGTCATATCAGCTTCCAGTTGTTTCCCACTATTTAAAAATAATGCCTTACCATCATTTTTAAAGCTCTTTAAGCCGTCATTTAAAATGAGCTCAATTCCTTTATCCTGTAAATGTTCTTCAACTATTGCTGCCATATCATCATCAACGATTTTGCTTACTTGTGAGGAACGATCGATGATGGTGCAATTTAATCCTAGAGCATGCAGGTTTTCAACCATTTCTAAGCCAATAAATCCTCCGCCAACTACAGCAGCTGTTTTTGGTGTGTGTTGTTGGATGAATGTATGGATAGCATCCATATCCTCAATCGTTTTCACAGTAAAGGTTCGATTATTCCGAATTCCCTCTAAGTCCGGAACAACTGCAGAGGCACCAGGAGAAAGAATTAGTTTATCATAGGTCTCCTCCTGCACTTTGCCATCTCTCCGATATTTTATATTTTTACCAGAGCGCGATATCGAAATGACTTCCGTATTCGTATGAACTGAAACATCGTATTTTTTCATAAATTTTACAGGAGGATACAGAAGATCCTCTCTGTGTTGAACCACATCGCCAAGATAATAAGGGATACCGCAGTTTGCGAAAGAAATGTATCCACCTTTATCAAAGATGATGATTTCGGAATCTTTATCGTTTCTGCGGATTTGGGCGGCGACGGTAGCTCCGCCGCCAACACCGCCGACAATCACAATTTTAGGTGGCATGTATGTCACTCCTCAGGGCGAAATTTTTCAGTTTCTCCTTGCGTGAAAAAAACCTACGTATTATAAAATTCCTAAAGAGCTTAGAAAAACAATAATAATTGTAGCAGGTACTAACCAGCGCATAATCTGAAACCATATATGGAACAACCCATTTGGCAATTGGTTTCCATAGGAAAATTCCTGCCTTAATAATGATTTATCCAATTTAAAGCCGATAAACAATGAAATAAATAGACAGCCACCAGGCAGCATAATATTACTTACAAGGAAATCACTTGCGTCAAATACGGTTAAACCGAATAAAGTGAAATCCGTAAGCAGATTGGTGGATAGTGCAGATGGAATGCCTGCTAGAAATACGAGTAAACCGGCAATGAATGCAACTTTCTTTCTTGAGCGCTGTTTATTTTCTGTAAAGGCTGCAGTAATAATTTCCAGCATACTGAAGGACGATGTCAGTACCGCGAATAAAAACAACAGTAAAAATAAGCTTAAAAACAATTCACCGAACGGCATTTGTGCAAATACTTCAGGAAGTACAATAAACAGTAGTCCAGGACCTTCTGCAGGCTCTAAACCAAAGGCAAATACAACCGGAAAGATTGCTAATCCCGCGAGTAGGGAAACAAAAATATTCATAATACTTACCGAACCAGCTGATGCCGGTAAACTGACATCTTTTTTCAAGTAAGAGCTATATGTCACCATTACCGAGATTCCAACTGCTAAGGAAAAGAATGCTTGCCCAAGTGCATATAGGACATTTTCTGCATTCAGCTTGGAAAAGTCGGGCTGGAGGAAGAAGCGAATCCCTTCCATTGCTCCTTCAAACGTAACGGAACGAATCACGAGAATTACAAAGAAAATAAAAAGTAAAGGCATTAGAACCTTATTTGATTTCTCGATTCCATTTGTAATTCCGAGAGATACAACAATAATATTAATGAGCACAAATAATCCAAGACCTAAAATCGTCACGAGCGGGCTGCCAGTAATAATTTCAAATAGCTCGGGATAAATCGCATTTTCTTTAATGATTTGGCCAGGTATAGACATGAGACTGTAAAGAAGGACCCAGCCTCCTACGACACTGTAAAATGCCATCAAAATGAATGCTCCCGCCACGCCCCACTGCCCAATAAATGACCAAGGAGTTTTTGGTGCCAGTGTCTTGTAAGCTGAGACCGCTTCTTTTTGCGACCCTCTTCCGATGATAAATTCTCCAATTAAAAGGGGAAGGCCAAGAATGATGGTAAAGCCAATAAACAGGAGAAAAAAGGCGCCCCCGCCATTCATTCCCGTCATATAAGGAAATTTCCAGATTGCTCCAAGACCGACTGCCGCTCCAGCAGAAGATAGGATAAAGCCGAGCTTTGTCGACCATTGTTCTTTGTTTTTGTTCATGCTGTAATTCCTTTCATGTTAGAAAAAGTTATCTTATTAGTATAGCATACTCATTTTTATTTTGAAGAACTTCTATATATAGTTAAAGCTTTGTTCGAATTTCCCAAAGCTCAGGAAAAAAATAATGCTCCAGAACTTTTTTTAAATAGCTGACACCAGTTGAGCCACCAGTACCTGCTTTATGACCGATAATACGTTCAACAGTTTTCATATGTCTGAAACGCCATTGCTGGAACCAATCCTCAATATCTACGAGTTTTTCAGCTAATTGGTAAAGGTCCCAATACTGGCTCACATTTTGATAAACGGTCAGCCATGCCTCTTCGACACTTTTATGTTTTTGATATGTTTTAGATACATCTCTTTTTAAAACTGCTTCATCAATTGCTAAGCCTTCCTTTGCCAATGCCTGAACAGCAACGTCATAAAGCCCAGGTGCATGATAGGCATCCTTTAAAATTTTATGGAGCTTCTTATCCTTTTGATATATTTTCAAAATAAATGGAGTTTTATAGCCTAGGACAAATTCGACTAGGCGGTATTGGTAAGACTGAAATCCAGAAGCATTTCCCAGTTTGTCTCTGAATTCCATATATTCTGCAGGTGTTAACGTTGAAAGAACATCCCAAGCTTGAATAATCTGTGATTGTATTTTGCTGACACGGGCAAGCATTTTATAGGACGCTTGCAGTTCGTTTGCTTGAATTTTTTCGATTGCAGACTGTATTTCATGTATGATAAGTTTTAGCCATAGCTCGCTAACTTGATGGATAATTATAAATAGCATTTCATCATGGTGGCTGGATAATCGTTTTTGACTCGATAATAAAGGCTCAAGCTGAAGATAATCTCCATATGTCATTTTCTCCATAAAATCTGTATGAATTCCTTTTTCCGATTGAAAAGTTTTGTTGGAGGAATCCTTCATTATTTATTCTCCTCCAGTGGACGTAATACTGCACGAACTGGACTGCCGTCTGCACCGTGAATTGCCAGCGGCAAAGCTATTAATTCATATATTCCCGGATGAATATGGTCGAGCATAATATTTTCCAAAATGTGAATTCCATGTTGGTGGAGGGCATGATGTGTGTTAAGTTCTTTGCTGTCCGGTGCATCGACAGAGGGGATATCAACGCCAAGTAATTGAATGCCTTTTTCGCCTAAAAACTGGGCAATTTCTGAATCAAGATAAGGGAATTTGCTTGGGAACCGCTTTGGGCTATTCCGTGATGTTCGCAATAGCAGTCTTGGAGCATGATCAAGGTGGTAATTTTTAAGTACTGCTGCTGTAATCTTATCTGTATGACTGACATCGATGACGACAGCTTTTCCGGTATAAAGATCGAGGTCGAGCTGATCAACGGTTTTACCATTGGAGTCAAAATGAAAGGGGGCATCAATATGTGTTCCGGTGTGCAGACTTGTTGTGATTTCTCCAATATTGGCAGAGCCGGTCTGCTCCTTTGTGGCAGAAAGCTTATAATGGAATGGTGTATCTCCAGGCCAATGTGCCATATCATTCGTTAGGGGTTGTGAAATATCAATCCATTTACTCATGCAATTACACCTCGTTTATTTTCATAGTTTTTATAGCTTTCCTTCTCCATAATGTTTTTTAAGAGTTGCACCATTTGCCATATTTCTTCAAACGTATTGTATAAGGCAACAGGGGCAATCCGTATTCCATTTGGATTGCGAAAGTCAGGAATAATGCCATTTGCTTTTAATGCTTTGCAAATTCGTGCTGCTTCTGGATGCAGCAATAAAACGTGTCCACCTCGCTCATGATCTTGCCTAGGATTTGCGATGGAAAAGGAATATGAGGCCAATTCGCTTTCAATCAAGTCCATTAAGTACGCAGTTAGCCGTAACGATTTTTTGCGGACATTTTCAATGCCGGCTTCCTCAAACATTTCTAGGGAGCCGAGTAATGGTGCCATACTCAATACATGTGGCGTTCCGATTTGATAGGCGCCCGCATGGTTTGCAGGGGTTAATTCATGCTCCATATCAAATTGCTTTTCCTTGGAAGAACTAAACCATCCCGCAAGTCCTGGTGTTTTGCCGAAATGATTTTGATTAACATACAATCCTCCAACACTTCCAGGGCCTCCATTTAAATGCTTATACGTACACCAAAAAGCAAAGTCAGCACCCCATTGCGATAGACTATGAGGAATTGCACCAATCGAATGGCATAGATCAAAGCCAATAAGAATTCCTCGTTTGCGAGCTTCTTTTGTTATCCTTTGCATATCTAAAATTTGGCCACTGCGATAGAGGACACTGGGCAGTACAATTAATGCGATTTCGTTTGTCATGCAATCGATAATATCTTCTGTTTTCAATGTATTGCCATCAGTACTCGGAACTTGGACGAGATGAGTTTGAGGATTAAATCCATTTCGTACTAATTGACTTTTTAATGCATAAATATCAGAAGGGAAATTCAATGCGTCCGCAAGAATTTTGGTTCTTGTACCTTTTGGGTGATAGAAGCTTGCTGTCAGCTGATGAAGATTAGTTGTCGTTGAACCAGTAATGATCACTTCCTTTTGCTTTGCGCCAACAAGGTTCGCTGACATTTTACCGAGCTTTTCGGCTAAATAAAACCAGGGATAATTACCATCTGTCCAACCATCAATAGCATGAATTTTCCAATCACTCATGACTTCAATTACAAAATGCTCAGCCCGTTTTGATAATAGTCCGAGGGAATTGCCATCAACATAAATTGCATCGTTCGGTATGTAGAATTCAGTTCGAAAATGTTTCAGGCAATCCTCTTGATCCAATTGCTGTGCATATTGACGTGAATACATCATAAAATTGGCCCCCTTTTGCATTTGTATGTTCAATCTAACATAAGAAGTAAGGAAATATCCAATAAATTTAGTATTTTAATAACAATTGTACAATTAAATTATACTCATTTATACTAGAGGTAGAAAATAAAATATATAGAGATAGGGTAAAAAACACGGTGTACTGCTTTAAATTATTTAGGAGGGATAATTATGACAGCGCTATTATTAGAGGTTGAAAAGCTTCGTAACTTTATTAATGGAAAATGGTCCGAAGTAAATAATGTCCAGGCAGTGATTAATCCGGCAACAGGGGAAGAAATTGTGCAAGTGCCTTTATCAACGAAAGAAATGGTGAACGAAGCGGCGGCTGCTGCCAAAGCTGCGCAGAAAGAATGGGCGCTTGTCCCTGCACCACAGCGTGCAGAAGTGCTATACCGTGTTGGCTACATTATGAAAGAGCGTAAAGAAAGACTGTCACAGCTTTTGACAATGGAAAACGGGAAAGTAATTGAAGAAGCACGAGGAGAGGTTCAAGAGGGAATTGATATGGCATTTTACATGGCCGGAGAGGGACGGCGCTTATTCGGTCAGACAACACCTGCTGAATTAAAAGATAAATTTGCGATGAGTCAGCGTGCCCCAGTAGGAGTTGTCGGGATTATTACACCGTGGAATTTTCCGATTGCAATTGCCACATGGAAGTCATTTCCTGCAATTGTGGCAGGAAATGCGGTCATTTGGAAACCAGCTACGGAAACACCAATCATGGCATATGAGCTCGCTAAAATTTTTGAGGAAGCTGGTCTGCCTGAAGGGATTATTAATGTTGTGTTTGGTTCGGGATCAATCGTTGGTGACGCAATGGTCCATCATGAGGATATTCGTGTAATTTCTTTTACAGGATCCAATGATACTGGGAGAAATATTGCAAGTGAATGCGGAAAGCTATTAAAGAAGGTTTCCTTAGAAATGGGCGGAAAGAATGCTGTAATCGTCATGGAAGATGCCGATTTGGATCTTGCAGTCGAAGGAATACTTTGGAGTGCTTTTGGCACGAGCGGCCAGCGCTGTACAGCATGCAGCCGGGTTATTATACATGAAAAGGTAAAGCGTGCTTTAGAAGAAAGGCTGCTTGCTGCAATGAATAAGCTGACCATCGGCAATGGACTTGATGAATCGATCAAAGTGGGACCGATTATTAATCAATCCGGCATTGATAAAATAAAGCAATATATCGGAATTGGCAGGGAAGAAGGGGCCAGGCTGCTTGCAGGTGGTTATGAGCTGACAGAGGATTCGCATAAAAATGGCTATTACTTTGCTCCGACACTGTTTACGAATGCTACGGCAGATATGCGGATTGCACAGGAAGAAATTTTCGGTCCAGTTGTTTCGATTATCCCCGTTGCGAGCTTTGAAGAAGCAATTGAAGTAAATAATGGTGTGACATATGGACTGTCCAGCTCGATTTTTACAAATGATGTGAACCGTGTTTTTAAAGCGCAGCGAGATTTGGATACTGGGATCGTCTATGTGAATGCAGGGACGACTGGAGCAGAAATTCACTTGCCGTTTGGAGGAACAAAAGGGACCGGGAACGGTCACCGGGATTCCGGAATCCAAGCATTGGATGTTTTTACAGAATGGAAGGCAATTTACGTGGATTACAGTGGAAAATTACAACGCGCACAAATCGATGTAGAATCATAAGCTATCCATGATAGAGGATTTTTGATTTGCCAAATAGATAAATGATGCTTTTACCAGTCTAAGCAGGGAGTGAATCGAATGAAAATAGGTGTATTAGGTTCAGGCTTGATGGGAAAAGAAGCAGTACGTGATTTGGTGTCAAGTCCTGGCGTGGCAAACGTCGGACTTGCAGATATTGATATCGAGCGGGCGCGACTCGTATGCAAGCAGCTGGATTCAAAGAAATTAAAGGCCTATCAAGTAAATGCGGGCAATAGAGAGGAGCTTGCAGCATTTATTCGTAAGTTTGATGTGGTTATAAATGCATTGTTCTATTCGTTTAATGAAATCGTTGCTAAAACTGCAATTGAGGTAGGGGTCAGTTCAGTAGATTTAGGCGGGCATATTGGGCATATGACAGATAAAGTGCTGGGGCTTGCAGATGACGCGAAAACTGCTCAGGTTACCCTCATTCCAGATCTTGGAGTAGCTCCTGGGATGATCAATATTTTATCAGGCTATGGTGCAAGCAAGCTTGATCAAGTAAAGTCGATTAAATTATATGTTGGTGGAATTCCTGTAAAGCCAGATCCTCCAATTGAATATAATCATGTATTCTCAATGGAAGGGGTTTTCGATCATTATACAGATCCTTCCCTCATTATTCGTAATGGTATCAAGCAGGAAATTCCTTCACTAACAGAGGTAGAGCCAATTTATTTTGAACGGTTTGGTCCGTTGGAAGCTTTTCATACATCGGGAGGTACATCAACGCTCTCTTTATCCTTTCCAGATATTGAAACACTTGAGTACAAGACAATTCGTTATCCAGGTCATGCGGAAAAATTTAAGCTGCTTGTTGATTTAAATTTAACCAAGTTAGATTATGAGGTAGAGGTTAATAGTCAGATGATTCGACCTCGTGATGTTTTTCTGAAGGTGCTTGACCCGATTGTTGAGTTAGGTGAAAAGGATGATGCTGTCCTATTAAGGGTAATGGTATCCGGTGAAAAAGATGGAACAGAAGCCGCCTACACATATGAGATGACAACATATAAGGACCGGAAAACGAATGTAACAGCGATGGCCCAAGCGACTGCCAATACCATTTCAGTTGTTGCCCAGATGATTGGTGATGGAACAATTGCAAAAAAAGGAGTATACCCGCCAGAACAGATTGTCCCTGGTCAAACGTATATCGAAGCGATGAAGAAACGCGGTGTAAACATCTTGGAAACGGCAACCATCAAAGAAAAGGGATCAGTAAAAATAAAATAAAGGTTTAGAGATGACAAAGGGGTTTGACAAAAGTGAATACCATATTTATTGCAGGACACGCAAGACTACCAGCAGGTATGGCGGCCAAAAGCATTTATGACACATTAACCATTACAGCAGAAATTGATAAAAAATATGGTGTTATCGTAGCTGCAAACTGTACATTAGCCACGGAGCATGGGAGAGAATTTGTTCAGCAATTACTAAGGGGCTACAGCTTGCAGGATGGGATTGATAAACCAATTGAAACGGTAAGACAGCATTACTTAGGGAAAGCAGGCAATGCTCTCGCCTCTGCCTTAAATGATTTGTATAAACAATATGTGAATTATATAGAGGTATAATAAGAATGAATAAGTGGAGATGGTGCTGATTGTGCCATCTTCTTTATTTTACGCAAATATTTCACTTCTGATGAGGCATATGTTTTTTCTGAACTATAATTGGGTGTCTAATTTTGAACGATTTTTTTGCTTGAATCATAAAATGAAGAAGATATAAATCCAGTTCATTAACAAAGGCAGGTGGCGGAAATAGAACATTATAAAAAGCATATCGTCAACACTCGTCGTGTATGTGACATGGTGAATACAAGTTCTGAGTTTCGTATTAAAATCCCTATCAAAGCTGCTAAGAAAATCAATAAAGTGGATACTTATCAATATAATGCATTGGCTGATGGGGAAAGTCTTCAATATACAAATAAGGACGAATTAAAACAATATGGTGAACGCGGTATATTAGATCCAAAGACGGTATCCTATGTAAATCTATTTATTAATGGCGTATTGCAGCCGCCAGTTACCTATGAGATTCAGGAAGGAATATTACGATTAAAAACAAGTGATGTACCTCCAAAAGGGACTCCTATCATACTGCAATTTATTACGATTTATCAATAAGGGTGGCATAAGACCACCCTGTTTCATGTGAAGTTATGTTGTAATATCAGTAGTAGAAGTCGTATCGAAGTTGACTATTTCCAGTACGATTGGTGTTCCTGTTAATATGGAATCAGGACCGGCAGGCACATCAATACTAAGTGATCCAACCCCCGTTGCTCCAGGAGTATAAGTTGAAATGTCCTGCATTTGCAGTACACCATTAATATATACGTGATAGTAACTGTTATTATCTACTAACACTGGGAGTTCAACGACTTCAGCACCAAGATCATCAAAGAAATCAGCAGCATCTATTGTTAATGTGCTTTCAGGTTCAGTGTCAGCTGCTGTTACATAAAAAAACTTTTCAACCGCTGGCGTGACCTCTGTGTCTGTTGATGCAGAAACAAATAATTTCATAAGCTGCAATGCCATTAATGTCTCTCCTTTCTATCTGTAAATTGTTTCATTTTAGTATATGAATCAGAAATCGCTATGCATAGATATGTTCATCATTTCTATGTTGAATGATGTTTTTGTACATATATTAGAGGCAAATAAAAACCCTAGCATATAAATGCTAGGGGAATATAAGTTATTATGTTCTTTAAACGAACTCTGTTTCGCCTTCCCAAGCGGGGAGCATTTTATTCAGCTGCTTATCTTCCCGATAGCCTAATACATACTCTGCCTGCATAATAGTATGAATCTCGCGGGTTCCTTCATAAATGACAGGAGCTTTCGAATTTCGTAAATAGCGTTCTACTGGATATTCATCGGAATAGCCATAAGCACCGTGAATTTGTACGGCATCATCTGCTGCTTGATTAGCGAAGTCACAAGCTTGCCATTTTGCGAGGGAAGTTTCTCTTGTGTTACGTTTTCCATGGTTTTTAAGCTCACCTGCACGATAAACAAGCAAACGACTCATTTGATAGCCAGCTTCCATCTTCGCAATCATTTGCTGAACGAGCTGATGTTTGCCAATCTCTTTGCCAAACGTTTCCCGTTCATGACAATATTTTACGGAAGCCTCCAGACAAGCCATTATTTGTCCGACAGCACCGGCTGCAACTGTAAAGCGCCCATTATCTAATGCTGCCATGGCAATTTTAAAGCCTTCTCCTTCTTCTCCAAGCAGGTTTTCTTTTGGTACTTTGATGTTTTCGAAGAATATTTCGCCTGTATTACCGGAGCGGATACCGTGTTTGCCTTTAATTGCCTTCGATGAAAAGCCTTCCCATGAACGTTCAACAATAAAAGCGGAAATAGCTTTATGCTTTTTAGAACGATCACCTGTATAAGCAAATACAATGAAATGATCAGCAATATCACATAGGGAGATCCATGTTTTCTGACCGTTTAGAATATAATAATCACCATCCCGTACAGCTGTCGATTGTAATGCTGCGACATCAGATCCTGCTCCGGGCTCTGTTAGGCCAAATGCGCCAATTTTTTTTCCTTTTGCCTGTGGAGTAAGATACTTTTGCTTTTGCTGCTCAGTTCCCCATTGCAGTAATGTCATACTATTTAAGCCAGTATGCACAGAAACAGCTGTACGAAAGGCGGTATCGCCCCGTTCCAGTTCCTCACAAACAATGGCTAATGCGTTATAATCCATTCCGCTGCCGCCATATGCTTCAGGAATGCAGACACCCATTAGTCCAAGTTCTGCGAGTCTCGTCAATATTGTTGGATCAAATTTTCCTTCTCGATCCCACCCGTCAATGTATGGCATAATTTCTTTATCTGTAAAGCTTCTTACCGTCTCACGCAGCATTTTTTGTTCTTCATTAAATTCGAAATTCATAAAGCTCATCTCCTTGTTTTATTTATTTTTTATTTCCTTATCGTCAATATGAAATTCCTGATTATGTTCTCCGGCATCAGGAGGATGCAGGTTATAAGCGACGGGTGTGCGAGAAAGTTTTAATGGACTGCCAATCATTTTGATAGAACCTGCTGTTGGGTGCTCGTAATCTACAAACATTTCACGATCATGCAGCTGCGGGTCATTGCTTACAGCTTGTAAATCTTGAATTGGACCACATGGAATATTATTGGCATGACACTGTTCTAACCAATATGTGGTTGGCTTTGCTGCAAAGGTTTTCTGTAGTTGTGTTACAAGTAAATCTCTATGTTTTACCCGGTCTGCATTCTTCTCAAATCGCTGATCGCTGCTAAGATGAGGAACATTTAATAGACTGCAGAGCTTTTTAAACTGATTATCATTACCAACAGCAATTACCATTTCTCCATCAGCTGTGCTAAAGGTTTGATATGGAACGATATTGGCATGATGGTTGCCGAGAGGAGAAGGTATTTTACCAGACATTAAATAATTACTTCCGATATTAACCAAAGCGCTTACTGCTGAATCATATAGTGAAAGATCCAGCTTTTGGCCTTTACCTGAATGGCTGCGTTCAAGCAATGAAGCTTGAATTCCGATACAGGCGTATAGTCCAGTTAAAATATCTGTAATGGCAATCCCCATTTTCTGTGGGCCGGATGCTTCTGTGCCCGTAATGCTCATTAATCCACTCATCGCTTGAATGATAAAGTCATAGCCTGGCAAATCCTTATATGGTCCTGTCTCGCCAAAGCCAGTAATGGAGCAGTAGACGATGGAAGGATTCAATTGTGTGACGGATTCATAATCAAGTCCGAAACGTTCCATCGTTCCGGTTTTAAAATTGTTCATAATAACATCTGATTCTGTTATTAATTTTTTTATCTGTTCAATTCCTTCCTTTGTTTTCAGATCAATGGTAATGCTTTTTTTATTTCGATTAGCACATAGGTAGTAAGCGCTGACATCATTTTGAAAAGGGGGTCCCCATCCGCGTGTTTCATCACTTCCTCCCGGTGCCTCGACTTTGATTACTTCTGCCCCAAGATCGCCAAGAATCATCGAGCAATAGGGTCCTGCCAGCACCCTGGACAAATCAAGGATTTTAATGTTGCTTAATGCACCAGTCATGTAATTCCTCCTTTCCCATGTTATAAAAAAAGCCAGCCCAAACAAATGCAGGATTGCTGCAATTTTGTTCGAACTGGCTTTTATTTGCTGAAACATACCTGATAAAAGGAATGTGAACAAATTAGGCAGTTATGAAAATATACTTTGATATACCGTGTTAATTGACGTGGCATACGTCTTTCACCGTATTATTAATAAGTATACTTTATTCCGAATACTTTGTAAATAACTTTTAGCAATTGACCAGGAATTAACTTAGTAAAAAAATTTGTCCAAAAATGTTTTAACGCACCGAACGCGCCCACTCTGGAAATACCTTCTCGCAACCAACCAAGCTGGAGTCCCCTTATATAATATCGAGCATCGGTATCTCATAAAAGAAGTCTTGTTACTTATGCTGAGTTTTCGCATTGTTAGTTTCTAACCTATGTGCCAGTTATCTGTTTCACGAATCCGCCATGTCCGTAATAAGTTTCTCTTACTTTATGACAATCTAAAGAAGACTTGCCAAATCGCTAATTAATGAGGCTAACGTATTTGGGAATAAAGACTCTAAAATTGACAATAGCTAATTAAGCCTTAACTAAAAACAGCTGAAGCCTGATACTGGAGACCTAGTAAAAACGGGACTTTCTTTGTCTCGTCTCCATAATAGATTGTATGACAAATCAAACCACCTAAAATATGGAGCACATTCTGTACTTTTTATAACGTACAGAACGTGCTAGTACAGGTGATTAAGATAAAAGCAATCTCTGACCGATTTATATGGGTACTTTTACCCTATGTTTTTATTTCGCTGCTTTTTGAAGCTTTGTAATCATTTTTAGAGCGCGTCCGGTACCGATTGCTACTGATTCCAATGGATTTGGTGCCATATGAACTGGTACACTGATTTCATTAGCAAGCCATTCCTGCATTCCGTTTAAAAGCGAACCTCCGCCAGTTAAGACAATTCCATGATCGACAATATCCCCACTTAATTCAGGAGGACAGTCCTCTAAAGTAGCGCGAATTGCTTCCAGTATTTGCTCTAGTGATTCTTTAATCGCATTATAAATTTCTGTCGATGTAATTTCAATCGTTTTAGGCAAACCAGTTACCATGTCACGACCACGAATGTCCATTGTAGCTTCCTTGTGATCAGGATGAGCATAACCGATTTCCATTTTGATATTTTCTGCAGTGCGTTCACCAATTAAAATATTATACGTTTTGCGGATATGCTGAATAATTTCATCATCCATCTTGTCTCCAGCAGTTCGGACTGAATTACAAGACACAACTCCGCCGAAAGAGATAATACCAACTTCAGATGTTCCCCCACCAATATCAACGACCACATTAGCAATTGGTTCATCGACCGGTAGATCTGCACCAATTGCAGCGGCAACAGGTTCTTCAATTAAATGCACATGTTTCGCACCATAGCTTGTTACAGCGTTATGGATTGCACGTCTTTCCACTGTCGTACTGCCTGAAGGGGTACAAACAACAACCGTTGGCTTGCGCATGGACATGCCAAGCTTTTTACTTACTTTTTTAAGCAGTTCTTTCAGCATTTGAGCAGTAACATCATAGTCAGCGATAACCCCATCCCTTAAAGGACGAATAGGTATGATGTTTTTTGGTGTTTTACCGACCATTTCTTTTGCTTCCGCACCTACTGCTACAACTCTCTTTGTTTCCATATCGATTGCCACAACAGATGGCTCATTTAAAACGATTCCTTTTGTTTTTGAATAGACAAGTATATTCGCTGTACCAAGATCAATTCCGATTTCCGCATTTGAAAACATAATAGGTTCCTCCAATGATGGCAATTTATTTTATCGTAGATTAAGGGGCAGTATTCCCGTTATTGTATAAGATCAAAATATATATGATAGGGGTCCTGCCCCTAAAAGCTGTTTGTTTCGTTCTCTCATAAGCATTCGCTTTTTAATAGAGAAGTTTAAACTTCCAATGCTAGTATGAAGTGCTTTTGAAGTATATATAAATAGGAAATAACATTTCGATATATATACCCGGATTCCATTTAAACATAGTTTCCCAATTTATATTCGTAAAATGCCTTTGTTGCATACATTTAATAGAGTTAAAAGGTTTTACTTTCCTATCTATTATAATAAAGAACGTTACTCTTAAAATTAAAACATTTAGTGGGGGAAATGCAAGTGACATTTTGTTTACAATTCATTGCAACTTGTAATATAAAACGCTGATTTAAAAGGTGTCAACCGTAATTTAGTACTAATTTTTTCCTTAATATTGAACTTTTACCTGTACAGCCGAATTTAGGATTTAGGACTTTTCTACGAAATACAAGGTTTTAAGTTTAATAGGTAAAATGATCGATAACTATTTTTCTAGATTGGAAAAGCCTTCCTCAAATATTACAAAAATCTCGTGCTATGATGATTTTGCAAGAAACAACAAAACCAAAAGGAGAGTGTAACAAAGATGTTTAAAAAAGTAGGAATAACTGCTGCTTTATCAACTGCGCTATTATTCGGCGGAGCATTTACATCTACTGCTGATGCGTCAGCAAACCAAGATCAACCAACAAATCCTTCATATAAAGTCTATTATTCAGTAAATGGACAAAAGCTTTCAGAAGGAGATGTCGATGGCCTTGTCAATAAGGTATTAAGTGGATTTGAGATTGATTGGAATAAGGTAGATTGGAAATCTATCCCTGCGAAAGAACAAAACCAAAAACAAGAGCAAGCTTCAGAAAAAGAACAAGCTAAGACACCAGCAAAACAAGAAAAAGAACAAGCTGAAGCACCGGTAAAAGAAAAAGCTCCAGCTAAAGAGGAAAAGCAAGAGAAAGAACAAGAAGCAGCAACACCTGCACAGCAACCAGCTCAAAAAGAAGAGCAATCAAACCAAAATCAGCAAGCTTCACAGGAATTAAGCCAGTTTGAACAAGAAGTTGTAGATTTAACAAACCAAGAAAGAGAAAAACATGGTTTAAGTGCATTGAAAGTGGACACAGAATTAAGCAAAGTAGCACGTGAAAAATCTCGTGATATGGCAACAAGCAACTACTTTGATCACAATAGCCCGAAATATGGTTCTCCATTTGATATGATGAAGAACTTCGGTATCTCTTACCGTACAGCTGGAGAGAACATTGCTAAAGGGCAACAAACTCCAGAAGAAGTTGTGAACGCGTGGATGAATAGTGAAGGTCACCGTGCAAACATCTTAAATGGTGAGTATACTCATATTGGAGTAGGTTATGTAGAGCAAGGCAACCACTGGACACAACAATTCATTGGCAAATAATATATTGATAGAGACTAGCTTTTAGCTGGTCTCTTTTTTTATGCTAAAAAGCTGATGGTCGTATAAGCTATAGAGTAGGATATTTTAGGGTATACATAGATACAAACTAATTTTGATGTACATACTGTTAAGGAGGTGGATAATAATGGTTCAAGGATCTGTTAACTTAAATACAGTATTGACAAAAGAATGGCTTCAGGATTATGTTGACGGCTGGATTAACTTTTATAAAAAACAAACGGTTGATGGTGAGGTGGCAACCTACATACCGATTTTGGCAAATGCTGACCAGCATGCACTAGGCATATCAATTATTGGGAAGAATGGTGTAACGATAAAATCAGGTGATACAGAAGAGAAGTTTACGATACAAAGTATCTCCAAAGTATTGACATTTATTGCTGCCTGTATGGACAGGGGACTGTCCTATGTACTTAATAGAGTGGATGTGGAGCCGACAGGAGAAGCATTTAATTCGATTATGCATTTAGAAATGAGGCAGCCGAAAAAACCGTTTAATCCATTAGTTAATTCAGGTGCAATCACTGTTTCTTCACTATTAAGTGGAAAAACATCCGATCAGAAGCTGGAAACACTTTTTATGTTACTGGAAAAAATGATTGGCTATCGACCAGTAGTAAATGTGGAGGCATATGAATCAGAACGTGATACCTCGATGCGGAATCGATCAATCGGTTATTATTTATTGGAAGGTGGCTATCTGGAATCTGATCTTGGAATTACGTTAGAGACATACTTTAAGCAATGCTCGATTGAGATAACAATAGATGATCTGGCGAAAATTGGATTAGTGCTTTCCAATGATGGACTTGACCCAAACAATGAAGAAGAAATTATACCGCGATCTGTTGCGCGCCTTGTAAAAGCCTTGATGCTCACTTGTGGAATGTATGATGCTTCGGGGAAATTCGCTGCCTATGTTGGTATACCTGCGAAAAGTGGTGTATCTGGAGGCATTGTCGCAGTCGTTCCGCCAAGAGTGAGGGATGAGGAGCTTCCGTTTTTAGATGGCTGCGGAATCGGGGTTTTTGGCCCTGCTTTAGACGGACAGGGAAATTCTATTGCTGGAATCAAGCTGTTGAGGCATATTGCAAATCAGTGGGATTTGAGCTTGTTTTAATAATATGACGGGGACATCTTCAGATGAAGAATGTCCCCGATTGTATATTAAGCGGATTTCGATTTCGCGGCTCTTTCTTGCTCTCTTTCTTCTTTAGCTACTTTCAAGAATCGCTTCGTTTCATAAGCTACGACTCCAGATAGTCCGAGGAGTCCGATTAAGTTAGGTATCGCCATTAGTGCATTAAAAATGTCGGAAAATAGCCACACGATATCAATAACTGTAGTTGCACCAAAGAAAACTGCAACAACCCACACGACGCGATAGGTTGTAATCGCTTTCGGACTCTTGAATAAATAGTTAAGACACTTTTCCCCGTAATAGGACCAAGCAATAACTGTAGAATATGCAAATAGAATTGTCGTAATACTTACAATTAAGACTCCCGGCGTTCCTAGGAATACACCAAATGACTCACCAGTTAAGGCACCACCTGCTACACCAGTTTGATGCAGATCTGCCATAACAATCGTAATTCCAGTGATACTGCAAACAATAATTGTGTCGATAAATACCTGTGTCATTGAAACGAGACCTTGTCTCCCTGGGTAGTCTGTTTTTGCTGCAGCAGCTGCAATTGGAGCAGAGCCAAGGCCTGCTTCGTTTGAGAAAATCCCACGTGCAACTCCGTATCGGATAACAGTACCTAGGATACCACCACCGACAGCACTTGCAGTAAATGCATCTGTTAGGATGAGATTAATAGCAGCTGGAACAATATCAAAGTTAAGTGTCATGATAATTAAGCCACTGATAATATAAAATACAGCCATGATTGGTACAAAGAAAGCAGTTACACGTCCAATACTTTTAATTCCACCGAGAATAACCAATGCAGTAACAATAGCAAGAATAATTCCGGTAACCCATGTCGGGATGTTAAATGAATTCTCGGCAGCAGCGGATACGGCGTTTGTTTGTACCATGTTACCAATTCCGAATGCTGCAATTGATCCAAAAATCGCAAATGCGACAGCTAGCCATTTTAATTTTAAGCCTCTTTCAAGATAGTACATCGGTCCCCCGGACATTTGTCCATCTTGACCTTTGACCCTGTACTTTACAGCGAGCACGGCTTCCGCGTATTTTGTTGCCATCCCAAAAATCGCCATTCCCCACATCCAAAATACAGCTCCTGGTCCCCCGGCAATAACAGCTGTAGCTACCCCAACAATGTTACCGGTCCCAATTGTTGCTGCCATCTGAGTGGTTAAGGCTTGGTATTGGGAAATGTCCCCATCTGACAACTTATCTTGCTTTTTGCGACTAAATGCGTTTAATAGTGCTGTTGGTAAAGCAAGAATTTGTACGAAGCCAAGTCTGAAAGTTAAGTAGATCCCTGTTCCAACAATAAGAATTAATAATGGCGGTCCCCAAACAAATGCACTTACTTGTTCTAAAAAACCTATCATTGAATCATCCCCCCTTTATTACTTACACTTACTAATATTCCGAAAATTTAATGAGTTGTCAAGAGGAAATAAAAGTTAATTTAGATTATAAAAACAAAACCTTCTGAACTGAAATGTTGAAAACTCATCAACAAAAGCCTTTGCTACTAACGATTTCTCAAAAGTTTTCGACATAATAAAACAAAAAATCATCCAATCATATTTATAATTTTTTGCTTATGGATGACTAAATTGCTTATAATAGAGTAGGGAGAAAGGGGTTATTAATATGATTCGTGTACTATTTGTTTGTTTGGGCAATATTTGCAGATCGCCAATGGCAGAAGCTGTTTTTCGGGATTTAGTGGAAAAAGAAGGACTTTCTGATAAAATTAAAGTGGATTCAGGAGGTACGGGTGATTGGCATGTTGGAAATATACCACATGAAGGAACAAGGGAGCTGCTTGACCGTGAAGCAATTTCGTATGAAGGGATAGTTGCCAGGCAGGTGAAGGAACAGGATTGGGATGACTTTAATTATATTATCGCAATGGATGACCAGAACATAGCCAATCTGAATAATATCCGAAAAGTGCTGGATGATTCGGTGACAGTCGCCAAATTAATGGACTTTGTCGAAAATCCAGAAGATGTCAATGTTCCTGACCCATATTATACGGGGAATTTTGAATACACCTACCAATTAGTTTTGAATGGGTGTGTTCATTTACTAAAATCTATAAAGAATACATATCATATTGCTTAAAGGAGAGAATGATAATGGGAAAACGTAGAATCATTTTAAGTATGTCAATTGGAGCAGTTGTAGGTGGAGCGGTTGCATTATTCGACAAAAATACAAGAAGCTATGCGAAAGAAAGATTTGATGCAGCAAGATCTTGCTCATCACATTTTATTAGTAATCCATCTGAAGCAATTCATAGTTTGCGTAATACTTTTGATGAATTAAACGAAACGATTGCAAGTGGTGCAGAGAATGCAATCAATGCTTTGGAACAAGTAGAATCAACATTAGAAAAGGTTACGAATAAAAAAGCGTTAAAGTAAATATAGTAATGTGTAATGTAGAGAATGTGCTGAAAGTTTTCGGACAATTACTATATTTAATTTATGGGAGCGAGTGAACGTGAAAAATATACTGATCCTTGGGAAGCAGTTTTATCAGCGCGTCGAAAAGGTGGATGTGTTTGGTCTAGCTGCACAATTAGCATATTTTTTTCTATTGTCACTGTTCCCATTTTTATTATTCCTATTAAATTTAATTGGATATTTACCCCTCGATGCACAAGTGATTTTAGATACGATTGCAACCTATGCGCCACCACAAGTAATGAATCTAATTAATAATAATATTGGGCAAATGTTGAATCAGCAAAATGGCGGGCTTCTTTCCATCGGAATTATTGGGACGCTTTGGGCTGCCTCGAATGGGGTCAATGCTATTACAAAAGCGTTTAATCGAGCGTATGAAATAGAAAATAACCGCTCGTTCTTTTTTGGACGACTTATTGCGATATTATTAACCATTGCCATCGTCATCGTTATTATCATCGCATTAATTTTGCCTGTATTCGGAAGAATGATTGGCTTATATTTGTTTTCCATATTTGGTTTATCGGAAGACTTTTTGCAAACCTGGGAAACATTTCGCTGGGGTATTTCTTCTGCGATCTTCTTTATTGTGCTTCTCTTTCTCTATAAATTAGCACCTCATAAACGGATATACTTTAAAACTGTTATTATAGGTACTGCATTCGCTACGATAAGCTGGCAGTTCGTATCATGGGTATTTTCCTTCTATGTCGTTACGATTGGTGATTACTCTGCTACATACGGAAGTCTAGGGGTAGTCATCATACTGATGTTCTGGTTTTATCTATTTGGCATCATTATTATTCTTGGTGGTGTATTAAACGCATTTATAGAAAAAGTATATAGACGCCCATGATCGGTGAAAGAAAATAGCTACCTCCTAAAAGGCAGCTATTTAAGTAAACGCAAACTATTTAAAATAACGAGGATAGTGCTCCCTTCATGACCAATAACACCGAGTGGCAAATCAATCATTTGAAAGTAATTTGTAAGGACCAGCAACAAAATGATGCTTAAAGAAAAAATGATATTCTGCTTAATAATGCGGTTCATTCGTTTGGATACATGAATTGCGTTTGTAATTTTTGTCAGGTCGTTTTTCATTAATACCATATCTGCTGTATCGAGGGCAATGTCTGTCCCTTCTCCCATTGCAATACTTACATTCGCATTCGCTAAAGCAGGAGCGTCATTAATGCCATCTCCGACCATTGCCATCGTTTTGTATTGCTTCCTAAACGATTTGACGTATGCTACTTTATCCTGTGGAAGGCAATTGGCCTTGTATTGGTTTATGCCAACTTCCTCGGCAACAGCTTTAGCCGTCAATTCATTGTCACCAGTAAGCATAATCGTTTCAATGCCATTTGACTTTAAGTTATGAATCGCTTCTTTTGCTGATTCTCTGATCGTGTCTTTTAGGATAAACATACCGATAATTCGCTCATTTATTTGAATGAAGGTAGATGTTTTTTCAGCAGTGGATTGTTTGTCTGCGTATTGTTGTTGGAAGGCCACTGTTAACTCTTTCCCTACAAAGTCTGCTTTACCAATTCTCCACTCATTATTTCCTACTGTAGCGATAATTCCTTTTCCACTAATATTTTTTAGATGCTTAATCTCAAAAGTAGGAGCTAGGACTCCAGCTTTATCCAAACAATAAGCAGTTATCGATTTGGCAATAGGGTGTGTCGATTCTTTTTCAATAGCCCCGATAATAGACAAGATTTCCTTTTCATTAACAGCTTCGTCCATATATACCTTTGTTACGGCTGGCTTCCCTTTGGTAAGTGTCCCTGTTTTATCCAATGCAATAGCTTGGATGTTGCTTAAATTTTCAAGGTGTACGCCACCTTTAAAAAGAATCCCTTTCCTTGCAGCATTCGATATAGCGGATAAGGTTGCAGGTGAGATGGAAGCTACGAGTGCACAAGGAGAAGCTACAACTAGTAACACCATTGCCCGGTAAATACTGTCAGAAAGTGTCCAGTTAAATAAAAGATATGGAAGAAACATCATAATAGCTACAATTGCTAGCACTCCATATACGTATGTGCTCTCGAACTTTTCAATAAACAGCTGTGAGGTTGATTTCTCCTCTTGTGCAGATTGGACAAGCTGGATAATTTTTTGGAATAATGTTTCATTTGGTTTTGTTGTAATCTTTATTGTTAATGTACCATCTAGGGCTACAGTGCCTGCGTACACATCATGCTGATTTTGTCTGTAGATAGGCAGTGATTCACCAGTAATCGTGCTTTCATCAATCGTAGAAGCACCCTTAACGATAACTCCATCAGCTGGAATGCGTTCACCAGCCCTTACGAGAATAGTATCGCCAATTTTCAGCTGGGAAACAGGTATTGTCGTTTCTCGTTTGTCTTGCAAGAGTAAAGCCTCTTCAGGTTGTAAATCCATTAATGATGAGATTGCTCGATTGCTTTTATTCATCGAATAGGTTTCAAGAGCACCAGACAATGCAAAAATAAAAATTAAAATAGCGGCTTCTGTCCAATAACCGATTGTGATTGCTCCAATTGCGGCAAGAATCATTAAGATTTCTACATTTAATTTCTTTGTTTGAATCGTTTCTGTGATGCCTTCCTTCGCTTTAGCATATCCACCAATTGCAAATGCAAATCCGTGAAGCGCAAACCAAAGAACAGAGGTTAATTGATCTTTAAAAATCCATGATAGGAGTAGTAGAAGCCCGCTAATTAGCGCAGCAATTAATTCGTGATGCTCATAAATAGCTACTGTTTTTAACTTGGAAATTGGAGTCTTCCAAGTTGTACGTTTCATTTCTAAAGTATCAGTAGACATGACAGTTACCTCCTTTTAATAATGTTTACCTTTTTATAATAATTCTAATTAGATATTTATTATTATATCAGCAAAGAGGCAAGAGTCAATATAAATTTTGCAAATAATAAACTTTCCTTTTTTGCATATGTACAACTAAGCCATTCACCAAAGTTTTAGGTGCATGGCTAGTTTTCTAAAAATAAATTTATAGAAACAGATTAATTGTTACAATTTTTTAGTAAAATCATTTAAAACAGAATTCATTACGTTGTTTTATCAACTTAATTCTGTTACAATTGCATTTGAAAATTATATATAACAAAGGGGTGCTTTTGGTGAAAAAGCTTAAGTTATCTTTAATGCTTTTAGCTTTAGTTATGATTGCTGTGCTAAGTGCATGTGGCAATTCTGGAGATACAGCAGGGGAAAATTCATCAGATGAAAGATGGGAAGCGATTCAAGATGCAGGTGAGCTTGTAGTCGGAACTTCCGGTACATTAATTGCTGCATCCTATTACGATGAGAACGATGAATTAACAGGTTATGATGTGGAAGTAATGCGTGAAATCGCAGAACGTTTAGATCTTGAAGTAAGCTTTGAGATAATGGGGATTGACAGTATGCTTCCAGCAATTCAAAGTGGAAGAATTGATGTGGCAGCGAATGATATCGAACCGACCGATTCAAGAAAAAAAGAGTTCGATTTCAGTGAGCCTTATAAGTATTCCTACTCAACAATGGCAGTTCGTGAATCCGATAATTCCGGAATCGAATCATTGGAAGATTTAAAAGGCAAAAAAGCAGGTGGTGGAGCAACGACAATTTACAGTCAAATTGCCGAGCATTTTGGTGCGGAAGTTGTGACATATGGAAACGCTCCAAATGAGGCTTATTTAAGCGATGTCAGCAATGCGCGTACTGATGTTGTTATTAATGACTATTATTTAACGAAATTTGGTGTCGCAGCATTTCCTGATTTCGATTTGCATTTGCATCCAACATTAAAATTCCATCCAACTGAACAGGCGGTTGTTATACCAAAAGGTGCGGATAAACTAACGGAAGAAATTAACCGTGTATTGAAAGAGATGCGTGAAGATGGAACGTTATCAGAGCTAGCAATCCAATTTTATGAGGAAGATGCTTCAGAGAAGCCAGAAGGCGATATTGAAGAAATAGAGGGTCTTGATCTGTAGGGCTTATAAGGGGAATTGATAAATGAACTTTAATGGGTTTGATTTTGGAGGATTATTTGATATTGAATTAGCCATTAAAAATCTGCCTTTCGTCCTGGAAGGATTACCAATGACATTGATTGTGTCAATAGCTGGTATGGGTATAGGCCTTGTGTTAGGCCTGTTCCTGGCTTTAGCCAGAGGTTCTAAACATGGACTGTTACGGCTTCCAGCACGGATTTATATTTCCTTTATGCGTGGTACACCAATGCTCGTATTTCTTTTTATACTTTATTTTGGTCTGCCGGTAGTTGGTATTCAATTCACAGCAACAGCAGCAGCTATTATTGGTTTTGGGCTGAATAGTGCGGCATATATTGCTGAAGTGGACAGGGCTTCGCTTAATAGTATTGATACTGGACAATGGGAATCAGCAAAGGCATTGAATATGCCATACTGGACAACACTGCGAAAAATCATCCTTCCTCAAGCAACAAGGATTGCAATCCCACCACTCACGAATGTGTTTATGGACATTGTAAAAGCTACATCATTAGCGGCCGTAATTACTGTTCCAGAGCTGTTTCAGAAGACACAGATTGTAGCAGGAAGAGAATTTGATGCGATGACAATGTATGTCCTTGTAGCACTCATCTATTGGCCAATATGTATATTAATTGGCGTTTTACAAGAACGGTTAGAAAAAAGATATAGTCGGTTTGTTTAGGTAGGGTTGCTCAATCTTGGGCAGCCTTTTTTAGTGCAGCTGGAACATGAATAGGATGAAAAGAAAAAAAGCAGAAAGTAATTTAGGCAATTTCGTTAAGTAATGTATAAATTCCTTCTCAACCGAAAAAAATAGGGAAAAAGAAAGGAATGGGAAACATGAAATTAAATAAAATGACCAAGTTTGTCATAATTGCTTTCTTATTAAGTATGCTTTTCCCATCGGTCGGATCGGCTGCCAAAAAGTCAGAGGACGCTGTTGAAATTCCAAACCATGTGTTGAATATAGCGAAAGAAAATACGTTTCCAAATTCAACAGAGGACCAGGAAGTCATTGAGCCAAGCGAACTAACCCAGGAATTGCTTGACGCATTATCCATACCTGTTGAAAACCCTGACCTGATTAAAATGCTAAATGAAACATCATTAAAGCCTTCACCGGTGGCTATCGGTTACCGGGGAATGGTCTATCTTGGACGCTGGCCGTTAAATTATCAATCAGATGAATCAAATATCAATTGGGAATACCAGCCAATCAACACAAATGAATTGAGTAATTATGGTGAGGAAGCGCCACAAAATATGAATTATATTCAACAGGAAGAAAAGGAAATTAAAGGTGCCTTAACCAATAAAATTACAAATCCGGAAGATGTTAAAAAAATGATGCTGCTTAAATCAAAGGAAAAAACAAAACTTCCACTTTCTTATCAGACGATAATCGGCAAAAATACGAAGAAAGATAATTCCTATGCAATACCAGCTAAGAAAAATGGAACTTTGCAAGCATTTGCTCCTGCAGTGAATGAAAAAGGGCAGGTTACTTTTGGAGAAGTTTATCTTCAGTTAAAAGGCTCGAAGAAATCCCTAGTAGTTAAAAATGTTACGAAGCAAGGGATTGGTGCTTGGATTCCCGTTCAGGATCATGTATCCTTTTCATTCCAATTAAAATAGTTACAAGCCCTGTGAATTTATTTACAGGGTATTTTATTTTCATAAAAGGGTTGAAAAATCCGTTTTAATGCTTTATCATATTAAAGTATTAAAGTTAAATTCAATGACACAACATAGATAAGAACATAGGGGGAAGCTTGAGATGGAATGGATTGTAATTGTTTCCGTGCTTGTAATGACAATTTTATGTTTACTGCGCGTGAACGTAATTATAGCCATTATTGCTGCGTCGATTGTAGCAGGATTAATGGCCGGATTAAGTCTGGTAGATTCAATTGAAATGATGGTAAGTGGAATGGGGGCAGCATCGAATACTGCATTGAGTTATATTCTTCTAGGTGCGTTTGCTGTTGCAATTAGTTATACCGGCATTACAACGATTTTAGTGAATTTTTTAATTCGCAAATTGACAGGTAAGAAAACAATGCTGGTACTTGCAATAGCCGGAGTTGCATGTTTATCACAAAACGCAGTGCCAGTGCATATTGCTTTTATTCCAATTTTAATACCGCCTTTATTAAAATTATTTGATGAAATGCGTTTAGACCGTCGTGCTGTGGCATCAGCCCTAACCTTTGGTTTAAAAGCTCCATACATTATGATACCAGCAGGATTTGGGCTTCTCTTTCAAGGAATTATAGAAGAAGGCATGATACAAAATGGCACTTTTATTACTGAGAACGAAGTATCACTAGCGATGCTTATCCCAGGAAGCGGGATGATTGTTGGCTTATTTATCGCTATTTTTATTACTTATCGAAAAGATAGAGATGCAATACCTGGAGCTGGTGGAACAGAATCTACAATGACAACCGCAACGACAGAGAGCGTCCCATTTAATAAGCAGCATTTGTTTACAATAATAGCTATTTTGGGCGCATTAGCTGTACAGCTGGTTACCCAAAACCTTATCGCAGGTGCCTTAACTGGACTTGTGCTTATGTTTTTATTCTTCGTTATCCCCTTTAAAAAAGGTGACAAGGTGATGACAGAAGGAATTGGCATGATGGGAACAATCGCATTTGTTATGCTTGTCGCATCAGGATATGGAGAGGTTCTAAATGAAACAGGAGCGGTAGAAGCGCTTGTTGAATTGAGTTCTGGCTATTTAAACAACAATAAAGTACTTATTGCCTTTATTTTATTATTAGTTGGCTTATTAATCACAATGGGGATTGGTTCTTCATTTGGAACGATTCCAATTATTGCAGCTTTGTATGTACCAATTTGTATTGCTGCTGGATTTTCGCCAATGGCAACTGCGGCATTAATTGGAACAGCGGGAGCACTTGGGGACGCAGGTTCTCCTGCATCGGACAGCACACTTGGACCTACATCTGGTCTGAATGCAGACGGAAAGCATCACCATATATGGGATACTTGTGTGCCGACCTTCCTCCATTATAATATTCCGTTATTTATATTTGGATGGATAGCAGCACTTATTTTGTAAGGTGAAACTGCATTCAATTGGAGTTTACAAATTGAATGTTAGTTGAACAGAATCAGCAATTTAAGGGGTGTTTTTTACCAAGAGTATATAACACAGAGCACCCTTGATTTTTAGTTTTGGTACCATCGTGTTTAAAGATGATTACAGTTCGTTAATGCGTGGCAAAGTGAATAATTAAATAGCACATAGGAAAAGGTAAGAAAAAACTAGGTGGGTTGTTATGCGGAAATTTACGTTAAAATCAATCATCGTTTTTCTTGCCTTTTTCATTTGCTTTATGGAGCCGGGAACTACCAGTGCATTTGGCTGGGGATATAAAAAAAATACCGATCACAAAATTCCCGAAATTGGCCGTTATAAGGAGTTGCTTGATCAATACGGCGCCTATTATGTAGATGATTCAGGTGAAAAAAATATTTACCTTACTTTTGATAATGGATATGAGCAAGGGTATACAGCGGATATTTTGGAAGTTCTGAAGAAGGAAGAGGTACCGGCAACATTTTTCATAACTGGGCATTATGTGGAAAGTGAACCAGAACTTGTGAAACGGATGGTTGATGAGGGACATATTATTGGAAATCATTCTTACCATCATCCTGACTTTACGATTATGAATAAAGAGTCAATTAAAAAGGAATTAGAAACCCTAGAGGAATCTGTAGCAGAATTAACAGATCAAAAGGAAATTAAGTTTCTTCGTCCGCCCCGAGGTGTTTTTAATGAAAATACATTGCGATGGTCAAATGAACTGGGATTAATTCATGTGTTTTGGTCGCTTGCCTTTGCTGATTGGAAAGTGGCAGATCAAAAAGGCTGGGAGTATGCTTATGAGCAAATAATGAAGCAGATGCATCCAGGTGCAATTATACTGCTTCACGCAGTGTCATCAGACAATGCCCAAGCACTCGAACAAGTCATCCAAGAATTGAAAAAACAAGGCTATACGTTCAAAAGCCTTGATGAATTACTATTAAATGATATGCTTCCAAATGGAATGTTTGGACTTTAGCGGAATTACAGTTGAAAGAAACTCCGAACCAGTGTCAATTATGGATTAAGCGTATACCGCTCCGGAAATACACTTCGCGCACCTTAGGGGGCTGGTGAGCCTCCTTGTGCTATCGCACTGCGTAGTCTCACCGATGCCCTTCCTTCCGCAGGAGTCTACGTATATTTCCTGCGCTAGTATTGGTTCACTATAAATAACATGGTTTAAAAAATAGAAACAGTACTGTATTCTAACCAGTCCTGGTGAGCGGAGGGTGGTGACTCCTCGAAAATAAAACCAATTTTCTTCGTGCGATGTAAATGCTGACGAAGCATTCCTTGTCCTGTGGGAACAGCACGTGTCTGAAGACTCACAGAAAGTGGTTTTCTTCCGGAGAAGCTGAAGCCGTGCCCACGGAAAGCATTCGCCCGAAGCGATCCCGGACGGCGGGGCTTACTCAAACCTTGGCAGTTAGTTCGAAGTTTATATATAATATCAACTTAAAGATCAAATCGTACAGTCGATTTGGTCTTTCTTTATATTTTGCAAAAAAAACATTATAAAGGATTGGGTACAAGTTTTTTCCAAAGAACAAGCATTCATTAATCTAAAGCTAAGGAAGGCAGAAATCAATGCTGCATCAAAAAAACGGAAAAGCAAAGTAATTACAGAGATAGAGCGTTATTCGCAGTTTGCAGTATTTAAAATGAGAATCTGGACAAAGTTTTTATGGGTTTCACAAAAAGAGAAAAATTTTAAACGATAAACCTCAATTTTTACTTATATAAATATTCACAATTATTTGTTACAATGAAAATAATTATTATGGGAGGGGATACATGGTGAATTGGAAAGATCTAATCGCTCCAATGGATTATAATATTGTAATGGAAATGGAAAAGTACGCAATAGATACAGAACGATCAGCATTGATATGGGAAGAGGAAGCCGGTCATACAAAAGAAGTGACCTACGAACAATTAATGAAAAACGTCAATAAAATAGGTAACACCCTTCTTGAAAAAGGATTAAGGCAAGGGGATAAGATACTTATTACGATCCCTCGGCTAATCGAAGCTTATGAAGCGTATTTGGCAGCGATTAAATTAGGGATTGTTGTAATTCCAAGCTCTGAGATGCTTAAAACAAAAGACTTGCAATACCGTGTAGATCATGGAGAAGTACGAGGAATTATTAGTTATTATCCTTTTGTAGACCAATATAAAGATATCGATGAATACGAAGATTTAATTAAATTTGTTGTTGGTGAGCCTAAAGAGGACTTCTATTTTTTAGATGAACTTCGAGAACAGCAATCTGATGTACTAGAGATTGCACCGACAACGAAGGATGATATTGCCTTTATTTCCTATACCTCTGGAACAACAGGAAGTCCAAAAGGTGTTGTCCATACACATGGTTGGGGCTATGCGCATTTAAGGACTGCTCCAGAGCACTGGCTTTCTATTAATGAGGGAGATAAAGTATGGGCAACAGCAGGACCAGGGTGGCAGAAATGGATATGGACTCCTTTTTTATCCGTGCTTGGTACAGGAGCAACCGGCTATGTTTATCACGGAAAATTTGATGCTCAGAAGTATTTAAGCATATTAGAGATGCAAGAAATTAATGTCCTATGCTGTACCCCAACAGAATATCGGATGATGGCAAAAGTAGATGCAATTGGAGAATATGATCTTTCGACTTTGAGAAGTGCTGTTTCTGCAGGTGAACCATTAAATGTAGAGGTTATTGATGTATTTCGCAAGTATTTTAATATCATGGTTCGTGACGGTTATGGACAAACGGAAAACACATTACTGCTAGGAGTAATGAAAGGAATGGAAGTGAAACCAGGATCGATGGGCAAGCCAACCCCGGGTAATGATGTAGAAATTATTGACGAAGAAGGGAAGTTGGTTTCAATAAATGAAGTTGGCGACATTGCTGTAAAATTAGATAGTCCTGCCCTGTTCAGGGAGTATTATAAAGATATAGAACGGACAAAACATTCCCGACGCGGTGACTACTATATAACTGGAGATAGAGCTCGTAAAGATGAGGATGGCTATTTCTGGTTCGAAGGAAGAAGCGATGATATTATTATTAGCTCTGGCTATACGATTGGCCCATTTGAAGTAGAGGATGCTTTGGTCAAACATCCGTATGTACAAGAATGTGCAGTTGTTGCAAGTCCGGATGAGATTCGAGGAAGTATTGTTAAAGCATTTGTCGTATTAAAAGATAATATTGAGCAAGACGAAACAGCATTGGTCAAAGAACTGCAAGAACATGTTAAAACATTGACAGCACCATATAAATATCCAAGGGAAATTGAATTTCTGGACGAGCTTCCGAAAACAACATCAGGAAAAATAAGACGTATAGAATTACGTCAAAGAGAAGCGATAAAATAAGGCATATCAACGATCTCGGCTAATTACTAGTCGGGATTTTCCCTTTATTATAAAAAAATTAATCAAAACACTTGAAAGTCAAAAAAGGTCAGAGTATAATGTAGTTAAGGTCAAAGATAGTCAAAGTCAAACCTGCGAACGATATGGAATATTTCCAAGGAGGAATGGAAAATGAAATGTCAACAATGTGGAACTAACGAAGCAAATATAAATGCGCAAATGCAGATAAATAATCAAAGAGTAGAAATGCACTTATGTGCTGCATGTTTCCAAGAGCTTCAAGGGAAGATGATGAATTCAAATGACTTTTTCTCAAACTCTCCGTTTGGGGATTTCAATGAAGCATTCTCAAATAACTTCTTCCAAGGTAATGGAGCAAGCAAAACGGGAACACAAACAAAACAAAAAGCAAAAAAAGGGAATGGCTTAATTGACCAATTAGCAAAAAACCTAAATGATGCAGCACGTGCTGGCAGCATTGATTCTGTAATCGGCCGTGATAAAGAAATTAAACGAGTTATTGAAACATTAAATAGAAGAACGAAAAATAATCCTGTCCTTATTGGTGAGCCGGGTGTTGGTAAAACAGCAATCGCAGAAGGACTAGCAGTTAAAATTGTAGAAGGTAACGTACCTGCAAAGCTGCTCAATAAGGAAATTTACTTGCTTGACGTTGCTTCACTTGTAGCGAACACAGGAATTCGCGGACAATTTGAAGAACGCATGAAAAAACTGATTGAAGAATTGCAAGCACGTGACAATGTTATCCTGTTTATCGATGAGATTCATTTAATCGTTGGTGCTGGAACTGCAGAAAGTTCCCAAATGGATGCAGGAAATATCCTGAAACCGGCACTAGCTCGCGGCGATCTTCAATTAATTGGTGCAACTACATTGAAGGAATACCGTCAGATTGAAAAGGATGCAGCTCTTGAACGTCGTCTGCAACCAATCATTGTTAATGAGCCATCACAAGAAGATGCTATTCAAATCATAAACGGAATTAAAGATCGTTATGAAGCATTCCATGAAGTTCGCTATTCAGATGAGGTTGTACGCGCCTTTGTAACCCTCTCAAGCCGTTATATTCAAGATCGCTTCTTGCCAGATAAAGCAATCGACTTGATGGATGAGGTTGGATCACGTCTAAACCTTGCAAATGCTCAAAAAGATTCTGAGTCTCTGCAGAAACGCTTAGATGAGGTAGTCAAAGAGAAACAAGAAGCGGCAGATAAAGAAGATTATGAACGTGCTGCGAATCTAAGATATCAGGAAATTCAATTACAAAAACAAGTTGAAAAAGCGGTCGACGGTGAAAAGATATTAGACGTCGATATTTCAGATATTCAATTAATTGTGGAAGAAAAAACAGGCATCCCAGTAACTAAAATGCAAGCAGACGAGCAAACAAAAATGAAAAATATTGCTGAAAACCTGCGCAAGAAAGTAATTGGTCAGGATGAAGCAGTTGATAAAGTTGCTAAAGCAATCCGCCGCAGCCGTGCAGGACTAAAATCGAAAGATCGTCCAATTGGTTCCTTCTTATTTGTCGGACCGACTGGTGTAGGGAAAACCGAACTCACAAAAGTATTAGCAGAAGAATTATTCGGTACGCGTGATTCGATGATTCGTATTGATATGAGTGAGTACATGGAAAAACACGCCGTGTCTAAAATCATTGGTTCACCTCCAGGCTATGTTGGTCACGAAGAAGCAGGACAACTAACTGAGCGTGTACGTCGCAATCCATATTCTATCCTGCTTTTGGATGAAATTGAAAAAGCACATCCAGACGTACAGAATATGTTCCTGCAAATCATGGAGGACGGTCATTTAACCGATTCACATGGCAGAAAGGTCAGCTTCAAAGAAACTGTGATTATTATGACAAGTAACGCAGGAACTGGTGTAAAAACAGTCAATGTTGGCTTTAATAGCGATCGTCATGAATCGGTATCAACATTGGAAAACCTAAGTAACTATTTTAAACCAGAATTCCTGAACCGTTTCGATGCGATTGTTAACTTTAATGAGCTAGCAGAAAAAGATCTATTACAGATTGTTGATCTAATGCTAAAAGAGCTTGAAGAAACGATTGCAGAAATTAATATTCACATTACAATTACGGACGAAGCGAAACAGGAGCTAGTTAAGCAGGGCTATGATCCAAGATTCGGTGCAAGACCACTACGCCGCGTCATCCAGGATAAAATTGAGGATCAATTAACAGATCTCATTTTAGAAGAAGAAACAATCGAACAGGTTCAAGTTAATGCTGTTAATCAAGAGATTGTTGTTCAGAAAAAATAATAACTGAAATGAAATCCGCTGCGAGTTTGCAGCGGGTTTTTTTGTGTAAATTGAGGAAATTAGTTTGTAACAGATATAAAATTCGATGGATTCTCTGTTTGCTAAGGCTGTACAGACCTCCGGCCAAGATAGCTTCGAAAGATACGTACTATGAGAAAATGTTTAAACCATCCATACATATTTCGCTTCATTTATTTCAACTGCGAATTGCTCAGTCAATAGGTCTCAACCAAAATATCCCTCCAACAAAAAGCTAATAACATATGAACAATCGTAAAAGCTAAGTAAAGCTATAGACAAATCGTGAAAAAAGGGATGTTTTTATGAAAAGATGTTTATCAGTTATTATCATTATTCATATCTGTCTAATTACTTATCCTAATTATAGTTACAGCGAAAATGATCCAGATATGCAGGTGCACTTTATTGATGTTGGTCAAGGGGATAGTATTTTAATTGAAACTCCTTTAAATAAAACAATTCTAATTGACGGTGGGCCACCAGGTTCGGGGAAGAAAATAATTTCCTATTTAAAAACGCAAGGCATTGATAAATTAGATTTATTGGTTGCAACACATCCAGATATGGATCATATTGGCGGTCTTCCAGAGGTGATGAAGGCTGTTACTGTCAATGAAATTCTGGATACTGGAAAGCTTCATCCGACAAGAACCTTTGCTAAATATATATCGGAAATAAGAAAGCAGAATATCCCGGTTCAAATTGCTGAAAAGAATGACACGATAGAAATTGATCCGTTGATTAATATTGAAATCTGGAATGCATATGAAAAATTTAAAAATAATAACAAATCATCAATTGTATTAAGGGTTTCCTACAAAGAGACGGACTTCTTATTAATGAGTGATGTCGAAAAGCAGCAGGAAAAAAAAATAATGGAGGATTATGATGTTGAATCTGAAATAATAAAAGTTGGCCATCATGGGTCAAAAACAAGTTCATCATTGGAATTTTTACAAGAGGTAAATCCGGAGGTAGCGATTCTTACATACAGTAAGGATAATAATTATGGACATCCAGTGGATCGGGTGATCAACAATTTATACAGTGTAAATTCTCTCATCTACTCAACTGCAGCTCTCGGTGATTTGGTCATCTATACAGATGGTACAGACTATTTTGTCCTGCCTAAAAAGGATCCGATTGCAAATATAATTAATCCTGCTAGTTAATTATTCTGACATTTTAATTTACAATTTAAGACAAAAGTGATATCATATTAATATAATAATAAAATCATTTGGGGAAGGTGTGTTAATATGATTCAAGAGAAAAAGGCTTGGATGATAAATGGCTTTGTCGGTATTCTTCTCGTTGCATTGCTTTTGGCTGGTACTGTATTCAGTTTTATTCAAGAGCAATTTGTGTTAGGTGGTATTTGTTTAATCATAGCTGTTACATTGGGAAGTGGAATAACGCTTGTACAGCCTAATCAATCGGTAGTAGTTATTTTTCTCGGTAAGTACATGGGAACAATCCGTCAAGAAGGAATTGTAGTTACCATTCCATTTTCAGTGAGGAGAACTATTTCACTGCGTGTGCGAAACTTTAACAGCAATCGTTTAAAAGTAAATGATGTTAATGGAAATCCGATTGAGATAGCTGCAGTTATTGTATTCAAAGTGGTCGATGCAGCAAAAGCTGTTTTTGATGTTGATAAATATGAGCAATTTGTTGAAATTCAAAGTGAAACAGCGATTAGGGCGGTTGCAACAAAGTACCCATATGATACATTTGAAAATGTCGAGCTTACACTTCGAGGAAATGCAGAAGAAGTATCGAACGAATTAACAGAAGAGCTTCAGGATCGCTTGAAAGTAGCTGGAGTGGAAGTGATTGAAGCACGATTAACACATCTTGCCTATTCAACAGAAATTGCTCAGGCAATGCTGCAGCGCCAGCAAGCAAGTGCAATTATCTCTGCACGTAAGCAAATCGTTGATGGTGCAGTTGGAATGGTGCAGGATGCGATTGAACGAATTGAAAAAGAGGGAATTGTTGACTTAGACGACGAACGCAGAGTCGCAATGATTAATAACTTACTCGTTGCGATTGTATCAGATCACGGAACACAGCCAGTGATCAATACTGGTTCATTGTATCAGTAAAAGAGGGGGTTTTTATGGCTAAAAAAAAGAACTTTCCATTGCGAATAGACCCCAAATTATATGATATCCTCCAGTCATGGGCGAAAGATGAATTTCGGAGCGTCAATAGTCATGTAGAATTCTTGCTCCGGGAATCCGTTAAAAAAGCAGGACGACTCCCAAAGAGTGAAGATAAGAAGATTGGTGAGGATTGAGATTAGTTAAATACAGAAAAACTTCATATCAATATAAAAAAATAGTTTAGCTAATTGCTAAGCTATTTTTTATTTTTTCTAAAAACTATTGACAAAATGTTTTATTAGTTATAGGGTTAGTTACATAAGTAATTAACCAAATAAGGAAGGAACCAAAAATGAAAAATTCATTAGACGATAGCAAGCCAATATTCCTTCAAATTAAAGAGCAACTAGAGGATTCCATCATAAATGAAACGATTCAAGCAGAAGAACGTGTTCCATCTACAAATGAATTTGCAGCTTATTACAAGATTAATCCAGCTACTGCAGCAAAAGGAATTAATGAGCTTGTTGCAGAAGGCATCTTGTTTAAACGGAGGGGTGTTGGAATGTTTGTTACCAAAGATGCACAGCAAATCTTAATCGAAAAGCGCAAAAAGTTATTTTACGAAAATTACATGCTGCCATTAAAAAGTGAAGCAGAGAAGCTGCGGATTAGTGCCAAGGAGCTTATTGAAATGGTGGAAAGGGAGGAAGCTTCAAATGAAGATTGAAGTGAAAAAATTAACGAAACAGTATAAAGATAAAACTGCTTTAATCAATGTTTCTTTCACATTAGATGAACCAAAGATTTACGGATTATTAGGCAGAAATGGTGCTGGTAAAACAACATTTATGGACATTCTATCTGGACAAATTTTACCAAGTGGCGGTGAGATTTTAATTGATGGAGAGAACCCGTTCGATAACCAAGAATTAACGGAATCGATTTGTTTAATTAAAGAAGGAAATAATTTTAAAAAGGATTTGAAAATCAAAAATGTCCTTAAAATATATTCCTATTTCTATCCAAATTGGGATCAAGTGCTTGCTGAAGACTTAATTAAGGAATATAACCTAGATCTAAATGCAAAAGTCAAGACGCTCTCCAAAGGAATGGAATCAGCTCTGGGGATTACGGTTGGGCTGGCAAGCAAAGCGCCAATTACAATTTTTGACGAACCATATATTGGCCTTGATGCCCCGTCAAGAAAAAGATTTTATGAAATCATGCTGGAGGAATATCAGACAGAAAAACGAACAATTATATTCTCAACCCATTTAATTGATGAAGTTAGTTTGCTGTTTGAAGAAGTCCTAATATTAAGAGAAGGAGCATTGGTTTTACAGGAAGAGGCGGAGATGCTTCGCGATAATGCCATTTCGGTTTCAGGAAGTGTCGAGAAAGTGGAAGCATTTCTGGCAGATAAAGAAGTGATCGAACGAAAACGACTTGCGGGTATAATGACAGCTTATGTATATGGAACCGCTGATGATGCAAAAGGGTATGGTTTAGAAGTAGAGGGAATACCAATTCAAGAATTAATGATTTATTTAACGGAAAGAAAGAAGGGTGCTTAAAATGACTAGGCAAATAAAAGGATTGCTTTATTTCTTTGCAACGGATATTCGCTACTCCTTAATGATTTTTTGGACAATTTTGCTTGGAATTCTCATTGTGTCATTGGTAATTTCATATTTCATGCTTGGGGTCGAGAATGGACAGCTTTATTTCATGTTTCAATTTATCTATGTATATTGCGGGATTTTAGGGTTTATTACGGTAAAAGAAAGCATTCCTTTTTCGCTTAAAATGGGTGCCACGAGAAAGAATTTATTTATTAGTCTTGGCCTGTTTTTTCTATCAATAGCTCTAATGAAAGCAGTAATTGCCAATACGTTACACACGGTTATTTTATATGCAACAGATATAACAAATTTACATTCCTTTGGGTTTATGCACTTGGCACAGCTCATGGAAGACACTTGGATAAATAGAGTAGTCATTGATACATCATTAATGTTTTTCTTCCTTACTGTAATGTTTTTAACCGGGTTGTTATTTTATAGGTATGGGCTGTTAGGCGGGGGAATTGTTGTTGGTGCTGGGGTGATACTCCTATTAGTTGGAGTTGCTCAAGGCTGGCTGATTGACCTTTTTGCCAATTTGTTTTCAGATTTAAAGCTTACCATATTCCTGCAAATCTTCGGATTAGGTATTGTATTTTATCTCCTTTCTTTCCTTTTGCTAAAAAGAATAACAACTGTAAGTACAAAATAAATAAAGAAAGGACTGGCGCGCCAGTCCTTTTTGCCTTTGAAATGTAATGCTGCACCTGATCCAATGTACCAGCCCGTTGAACATATTCTCTCAAGAATAAAGCTCCATATTCCAGGGAAACAGCACCATCCGGCCCAAAAATAGCACTATCGACCAGGGAAACAGCACCATCCCGAAAAAAACAGCACCACCCACTCCAGCAACTAACCAGCCAATCCCCTCATTTTCAAAATAAATACCGAAGCAATTACAAAAAATGAGGGATAGCGCAATTGTAACAGCAGAAATTGCCAATTAATAAATTCCATAAGTGCTTGTATTTATTTTACCACTTTAATAGTTCACTAAGCCCCAAGCAAATAAGGAATTATAAATGCCAATCCAATAATGCCTAAGAAAATAATCCAGGCAAGCGGTCGTGCAAAATTAATTGTCCATCCGACACCGAATCGTTTTTCAAGAAAAAGCGATGGATCCTCACGATTAAAATAGAATATTCCTAGCTTCCAATGCACATCATCATCTCGGTTCATTATCGTTCCATCAGCTGAAGCATTCGAATTACTTTTAATACGACTGCCGCCTTGCCCGGTTGTAATCGAAAGAATGATAGCCCCCACTATTAAAGCGATACTAAAAGCAAGTGGGATAATGACTAATAGTTGCTGATCTATTGGAAAGATGTAAGACAGCTGTATAAGTGACAGCAAAATTGTTAATCCAATTCCAGTGATAATAATATAAGCAGACCATCTTCGTCTGAAAATCAAGTTCTTCCGCATAGACTCCTCAGGTGTGTCCGCATTAATTTGCTGTTTCGATTTAGCGATCATGGTGTTGATAAATACAAAGAGCAATGTTAAATATAATTGCATGATGGGTAAGACAAGTACGGAACGATATGATTTTTCTGCCCAGTTTGTAACCTCACCTGCAAGGTTATATTGTAGTGGGATTCTTGCTGGAATTTGTTGATACGATTGCAATGTTAGAACAATTAATCCGATTGTAATAATAAAAGAGATAAGAAACCATAGATTGGAATGATTCAGCTTTTGGGAGCGGAATTGGATGCTGACAAAAACCTGCTGTGACTTTTCTGAACCCCAATTTTTCTGTTTCTTCAACGATTTCATTTCACGATGAAACTTCAAATAAATGAAAAAAGAACTAATAAGATATCCAAGAATAAGCACACTGAATAATAAGCTAAATATGTTTTCATCCAAAGTAATGAAAATGCCTGTTGATAGAAATATTGCTATGACGATTAAACCGGCAATACCGGTAATACGCATGTAACGTTTGCGCATCTGCTTTAGTTCAGTGCTTTGATAAATTTCCTCGGGAATTGTTACACCAAAACTTTCCGTTTTGCGCGTCCAGAAGGGGATAAACATAGTCGAAACAAATACTGGAATTAAAATAAGCAGAAATACAATAATTAGAAAACCATTCAATACTCTTCACCTTCCTCTTCATTGAATAATTGAAACAGCTCTTTACTGAAATGGCTAAAATCTGCTTCGTTCATTCCTCTGCAAATGGAATCAGCGACAAGTGGCCGAAGCTTAGCTTTAAGCTCTTGTTTATATACTTCATCAGCCTGTGGAACCCCATCAGGATGGACTACAACGCCTTTTTGCCGATGAATCAAAATAAATCCATCCTGTTTTAATTGCTGGTATGCCTTGTTAACTGTATGCAGGTTGATGCCAATGTCTGCTGCCAATGAGCGGACAGAAGGCAACGCATCTCCAGGGAGAAGCTGTTTTTTAGCTATTCCTTCAATAATTTGCTGCTGCAGCTGAATATAGATTGGTTCACTGGATTCTAAATCTAAGTTTATAAACACATTCATTTAGCACTCCTTTCTCTGGAAGTTATATCTGTTATATTAGTAGTATAACAGATATAACTTAAAAAGTACAATAAAAAAAGAGACTGAATTAAATTCAGGTCTCTTCTACAGTTTTTCATATTGCTCGATTATGTTACGAAATAACTGTTGTATCGATAATTGTTTTTTTACTGGTAACTTTTTCAGCTTGTAAATTTGCTCTTTAAAGTTAGGATTAACCATAATATACTCCATAAGCTCAACAATTTCATCATCAAAGGATTTATCTTTTGAGCTATAGATTCGTTTGAAATCTTTCAGTAAGTCATTGCGGAATGAATGATTTCCAGTTAGATGATCCAGTGACACATCAAACACCTTACTAAGCTTTATTAATGAAGTTATATCAGGAGTTGCGGTCAGATTTTCCCATTTTGTTACGACAGAGCGAGAAATCGTTAATTTATCTGCAAGCTCTTGTTGTGTCCAGTTATGCTGATCGCGGAGAAATTTAATATTATACGCAATTTGGTCAAGACTCATTTTTATCACACTCTGCATTGTAGGTTAAGGTTTCGAGAAAATTTCTAAAGTTATAGTTAATCCTATCACGGTTAAATACAATAAGAGACGAATCCCTTGTTCGCTTATGAAACATATAGTAAAATGTTCTAAATAGGAACTAAGGAGGATGAAGATGAAATTAGGATGCATGATTTTATATCATCCAACAATAACTAGTCAATCGAAAATAAGGCTGATTGAAAAGCTGTTTCCCCAAGAGTCTGTTGAAATACAAGTGAAGGAAAACAACACAGTCATTTTATATGTTTCGAATATCAAAAAAGAGCAAGTCTGGCAGGCTGTATCCGAATTAGTTACAGCAGAAATTGTGTGCGGGTATGGCTTCGGATGGAGGAGGAAAGATGCGAAAAGAGAAGCAGATAACCTCCTGCAAAAGTGGATTGAAATGGATGCAAATGCAATAAGATATTAACTCGTTTTCATGGGATCTGAAAAACCTAATCTGACGAGCTTTCTTAAAAAGAAAAAACCAAAGCAATCAGCTTCGGTTTCCTCTTTGTGACAACTGTTTGTAGATACGGTCTGCATGCTTGAATTCTTTTTGGTAAAGAACTTCCTGTGTTTTATTGAGAAACTTCTCACTTTGACCTGGTCTTAACCTTGGCATAAGCATCCCTCACTTTAATTTTAGGATGCCCAATATAAATCAAAATATGCTTTCTTAGGAAACTTCTTCATCCGTAGATTCAGCATCCATGGTTCTAAACTGCTGATAAGAAACATAATGGTCTTTTGTAATAACGAATAAATCATATATATCCTCTTCAGGATTAATTTGGCTGTAAACATCGGAATAAATTTCATTGGCTAAAGCAACGTATGGAAGTTTTAAAACTGCCTTCATTGATCGGATATTTGTTTTTCTTACTTTCATAAAAATACCTTCAATATTATATGTGAAAAATAGCAAATCAAAGAATTGCTCCTTTGCTTGTTTATTATATCCTTTGCCAAAGTAGGGGTGGCCGATCCAAGTTGCTAAAAAGCCGTGATTATCTTGAATATCAAATAAATTGATTGTTCCGATAGGCTGTAAATACTCATCAACAATGGTACGTGAAATCAGCTCTCCATTTTCCTCAGCTTCGATTGTCATCTTCGTAAGGAAATAAAATTCATCGGTTGTTTCAGCTCTATGTCTAACATAGGGAAATACATCTGGATGCGACATCAATTCAAATAGTACTGGCACTTCATGCAAATCACGTATTTTCAACATAAAAAATACCCTCCTCATTCCAGGTGGGTATACTCGCTGACCTTCCAAAAGGAAATCCAGTAAGTGACCCACCCTCGAATTTTTATTTTCGCGTTCAACAAAAATTCGGGGTGGGAATCGAACCCACTAGAACCAGTCAAAGCTGGTGGCGCACCATTTGCCTTCCCTATTTAATTCAGTGTTGTGTTACGATTTTATTCATCTCTTTCATATTTTAATAAAGGCTGCAGAACATAGTGGCATAAGCCAATCCAGGTCCCTTTGCCTTTTTTTAACTCAATTTGATAAGGTTATTTTACATCCTTTTTCTTAAAAAGCAAATACTTTTTTTGTTAAAAGTTTGTTCAGAAAAATTAACGATTATTCCATGAGGTTTTCCAATGCTTTTGCTAGCTCTGGATGCTTAAATTTGAACCCATGATTGAGAGCCTTTTGCGGCAAAACATACTGTCCTTTCGTGATTAATTGCCCCATTTCTCCGATTGCAGCATATATAAGTGGGGAAGGGGCTGTGATCAGATTTGGTCGCATTAAAACCTTTGCCAAAGTCTGCATGAAATCTTTGTTTCGTAATGGGGAAGGCGCTGTAGTATTGACTGCTCCTTCTATTTGCTTATTAAAAAGGCAATAATCGATTAATCGAACTACATCTTCAATATGAATCCATGATATCCATTGTTCGCCATTCCCAATTGTACCTCCAGCAAATAATTTTACTGGAAGACTCATTAATGGCAGCGATCCCTCTTCACCAAGAATCACGCCAAATCTGGTGAAGACTGTACGGATGCCAAGAGATTCCGCTTGTTTAGCAGCTTGCTCCCATTCCATAACTACTTCAGCTAAAAAATCTTTACCAGAAGCAGTAGTAGCTTCAGTGAAAATTATATCTTCAGACATGCCATAATAACCAACTGCAGAGCCGCTTATGAATACATTCGGTTTTACTTTCATCTGTTTCATAAATTGTATTAATGTATTTGTCGTTTCTAATCTGCTGCTTTTGATTTTATCCTTTTTCTTTTGGGACCAGTAACCAAACAGTGTCTCTCCTGCTAGATTGATGACACCTTCAATAAGCGGCAGTTTTTCTGCCGGATAATTATAATGTATGAAAGTAGCGGCTTGATTGTTCCTGTGCTGGAGAGGAGATCTTGTAAGTATGTACGTATGATGTCCTTTTCTTTGTAATGCTAGACAAAGATGCTTCCCGACAAAGCCTGTGCCACCAGTAATTAAAAAATTCATATGCATCCTCCTCACGACGAAATTGAATGTTATGTATAGTATATACGCTCCAGATAAAAATCTTAGTGTTTTTATTAAATAAATTAAGGTTTTTCCTTCCCCCATATTATTCTGATATGATAGAAGAAAGAGGTGGAATACGTGCGAAAAATAACGAAGATAACAACACAAAAGAAACATAAAAATCGGTTCAATATCTTTTTAGATACGAAGCAAGGTGAAGAATATGGATTTAGTGTAGAGGAAGCGATATTAATTGAATACCGGCTACGTAAGGGTATGGAACTGGATGATGATATGATCGCTGTGCTTATTGAAAACGATACGGTTCATAAATCATATACCCAAGTTATTCATTTTTTAAGCTATCGTATGCGTACAAAAAAAGAAATTAAGGATTACCTAGTGAAAAAAGAAGTGGATTCAGAGCATATCGAGCAAATTATGAAACGGTTAATGAAAGAAAAACTAATTGATGATCAGCAATTTGCCCACTATTTTGTTCAATCACGAATCAATACGACAACAAAAGGTCCTACTCTAATCAAAAAAGAATTGATTGATAAAGGAGTTTTGGCGCAACAGGCCGATCTTGCGTTGGAAAATTATTCGCTGGACATCCAGCATGAGAAAATAAAAAAGCATATCCAGAAAAAGCTAAATACCGGAAAGAAAGAAGCATTTCGCAAAAAAATACAGCAATTGCAGGCTAATCTAGTTCAAAAGGGTTTTACACAGGATGCGATTACAATGGCACTAGCAAGTATGGAAGAAGAGACAGATCATTCTAAGGAATGGGATGCACTTCTGTTTCAGGGTGAAAAGCTTATGCGCAAATATGAGGCGAAGTATGAGGGATTTGCACTGAGACAGAAAATGACAGAAGGATTGTATCGGAAAGGTTTTTCTTTCGAGTTAATTAACCAATTCCTGGAAGAATGCTTGCAGAACTATAAGTAATCTTGATAAAAAACAATCCCAGTTGTTTTGCCAGCTTTATGTGTTTCCATTTATCCGCACAATTGGTAAGATAGAATGGGTAGGGGGAGAGAGAGATGAATTATCGATACAGTGATTATTCGATCGAACAATTACATAATGAAATTGGCATTTTAAAAGAAAAAGCACAGAAAGCTGAGCAATTAGGTAATATTTCAGAGGTGCAGATTAATGAGCGGAAAATGCAAGTTGCACTCGCATATACAATGAATCCGGAAGATTTTCAAGCGAATGAAATCTATCAATTAAAAATGGAACCTGGATTTACATTTAAAATAAGTTATATAAATGGTGTATTTGCATGGGGACACCGAATCAATTTACTTGAAGAAATGTACGAGCAGATAGAAGCCCTGCCTATTTCCTTGTTAGGCAAAAAGGTAACGAAGCCCAAAAGCGGAAGCGCTCGGTAAGCGACGTACGGACTGCGCCCCGCATTGTGGGGGGAGCGACTTTTCGAACATTCTTACGTAGGAGATTAAGGAAGTCTCGCTAGTCGCTGGGCGCTTCGTAGACGTGACTGTTTAGTATACTAAGTTATCCAGTATTTTTTATAGTTTATTTAGTAAATAGAAAAACAGCAGGCATGTAACCTGCTGTTTTTACTGCGGTTCTATTTGCTTTACGTAGTCGGATCACCGACATACAGCTTACTTTGCAGTTTATGCTCTGAGAAAATCCAGCCTGTATAGGAGCTGATGATTTCCAAATTTTCATCAATTTTGACGACTGCTACAAATGGATAATACGTTTTGGAGCGGTAGCGCAAATCGATAAAGCGAACTTCTGTAAAAGAATCGAATTGGTTAATTTCCCAACGATAAACCGGGGAAAAGTTTAGAAAAGCTTCAATATTTTTATCTGTTTTTGCTACGTCAATAATTAGTGTGTCAGGCAAAGGTACCTTCCAGAACTCATCTACAATTTCGATATGTCTGTTTTCAACCGTACCTACATAAAATTTATCTTTGGTCGTAATTGCCACACGCCAATAATTTTGCTTCATCGTTGGAGATGTGGCAACTTCAACTGTATCTGGATAATATTCATAGATTTTCTTTACAATTTCTCTTTTGTCCATATAACGTTTAATGTAATATAATATAATCACTGAATAAATGGTAATCCATGTGTACCCGGGGTTAGCTCCAAGCGCCCAAGCACAAATGCCAGCAACATTTAAAAAGAAGATATATGGATCAAAGGTATTTATAAACCCTTTCGCAATCCATTTATTTGAAAAAGGTCTGAAAGCCTGTGTTCCATATGCATTAAACAAATCAACAAATACATGAATTATCACGGCCAAAAATGTCCATAACCATAGATGCAAATAGTTAACCTGTGGTACAAACATATAGATAACACTGGAAACTAATAATCCCCAGAGGATAATTGCAGGTAAAGAATGTGATGCACCGCGATGATGCCGTATATAGGTTGCATTATTCTTGAGTTTAAAAACAGTATCAAAATCAGGGGCGTGTGAACCAACTACAGTCCCGACTAATACTGCATGAAATAATGTAGGATCACTTTGCACAACAGGGTCTAACGTAGCCAAGCCGCCCAGTGCAATCCCCATCACGATATGTGTGCCAGTATCCATATAAAAAGGTCCTCCTTGGATAGCCTTGAAGACATAAATGAAATCTTACTATAAGTATTGTAACATAAAGGAAGTGTCCTGATGACTAATAACATATTACAACATTTTAACATTGAACAATTCCAAGCCGATTTGCTGCATTGGTACGGCGAAAGTAAACGTGATCTTCCATGGCGCCGAGAACGTGATCCATATAAAATTTGGGTCTCAGAGATTATGCTGCAGCAAACAAAGGTTGATACCGTTATTCCATATTTTAATCGGTTTATGGATAAATATCCAACTGTTTATGAACTTGCCAGCGCAGACCAGCAGGAAGTGTTAAAAGCATGGGAAGGCTTAGGATACTATTCCCGTGCTAGAAACCTTCAAAACGCAGTTCGTGAGGTTGTTTCCGATTATGGTGGGAAGGTTCCCTCGACCCCAATAGAACTTGGTGCATTAAAGGGTGTTGGCCCATATACGACAGGTGCCATTTTGTCCATTGCCTATAATCAGCCTGAACCGGCTGTTGATGGAAATGTCATGCGTGTATTTTCACGTCTTTTGAAAATTGAAGCAGATATCGCCATACCGCGTACCAAGAAATTATTTGAAGATTACGTTCGGCAAGTGATATCAAAAGAAGATCCTTCATCCTTTAATCAGGCAATTATGGACTTAGGTGCCACAATCTGTACGCCGAAATCACCAACTTGCTTGCTTTGTCCTGTACAGGAGCATTGTTATGCTTTTGCAGAAGGCATTCAAGAGGAATTACCAGTAAAAACGAAAGCAAAAAAACAAAAACGGATTGCTTATGTTGCGTTATTAATTAAAAATGATAATGATGATTATGTCATTGAAAAAAGAGGAGAAAATGGATTATTAGCAAATCTTTGGCAGTTCCCAATGGTACCAATTGAAGAAATCGGAATGGAGCATCTCGAAAATTGGGTTTATAGTGAATATGGTATACGCATAGAACTTGGCGAGCAAAAAGGTAAGTTAAAGCATGTATTCTCACATATTATTTGGCAGTTGGAAATTTTTGAAGCAAATACACTTCAAACAGGGCTAGACGATGAGCGAGTGATATTTGTTAATAAAGATACGATTAAAGAATATCCGTTTCCTGTTTCACATCAAAAAATGATGAAATATTTGTAAACTCAAGACTCCCTTATGTATATAGGGAGTCTTGTTTTTCTGCTCTGTTGTAAATTTCCTTGTTAATTTCATGCAGGATTGTTAAGCCCTCTGCATTAATGTAAGGCAAAATTTGAGAAAGTGCATGCTGAAAAAATTGTAATTCTTCATCCTGCCACCTTGTTTTGCTTATCATAGATAATTCAGTGAAGTCTCTAGGTGTGTGCATTGCTGTTACCTCCAATAATGAAGTGAAATAATGCATTCATAAATTGCGCTAAATCCAAATTATTATCCGCTGGTAGTTTTTTCATAAAAAATTTACAAATTTAATGGATAACAATTTGTTATGTGGATAAATTAATCAGTGTTGGAGGTGATACTGATGGCTAAAAAACCTAACAAAACTGCAGCTGGAACAAATATTCAGCATGTAAAACAGCAGAACCAACAAGCTGCTCAAGGACAAGGTCAAGGTCAATTCGGTACTGAATTTGCTTCTGAGACAGATGCTCAGCAAGTAAAGCAACAAAATCAACAGTCACAAGCAAAAAAGAAGTAAATACTTTTGCATGACAATGAAGAAGAGTTTCCTTTTATGAGGAAGCTCTTTTTCATTTAATTCATGTAGAACCAGTCATGTAACCCATAAAATTAGCCTAAGCTTTCTCTTTAGGATTCATAATACTTTATATTTGATTTGGTTAGCATTATAATGAATGATAACTGATTTGGCGGAAAAATGGGGAAAGGAAGATAGGATGGTTACTCCGAGAGCAGGTTCAAAAATGCAGATACAGAGCTATAAACATAATGGACAGCTTCATCGGATTTGGGAGAACAGTACGGTATTAAAAGCTACAGAAACAATTGTAATAGGAGCGAATGATCGGACACAAGTAACCGAGAGCGATGGTCGGATGTGGATTACGAGAGAACCAGCAATATGTTATTTTCATGCGAAGCATTGGTTTAATATCATCGGTATGCTAAGAGACGATGGTATTCATTACTATTGTAATATCAGTTCTCCATTTGTATACGATGAAGAGGCATTGAAATATATCGATTATGATTTGGATGTAAAAGTATTTCCAGATATGACGTACAATCTTTTGGATGAGGATGAATATGAGGAACACCGTAAAAAAATGAATTACCCAATAGTACTGGATCGCATACTTCATAATAATATGGAATATTTACTGCGGTGGGTACGCCAGCGAAAAGGTCCCTTTGCACCGGATTTTATTGATGGTTGGTATGAACGGTACTTAACCTATCGGTGAGTTAGGAAGAAACATACTCGAAAAGGGGCTTGTCCTTGTTACAAATAAGGTAACAAGGATTTTCTATTGGCAGATAGGAGAGTATCAACATTCTTATCTGCATAAGTGTAACTAAGTCATTCGCCTAAAGACTGCACTCCAAGTAGATGGGCTTCTAAGATAGCAAAGAACACCTTCTAAGAATCATTAACAGAGTTTTACTAAAAAGGTTAACAAAAAGATTAGGAATGATAAATATGAGCAGTGTAAAGCAGTACATGAAGTTTGTTGCCCCGTATAAGTGGAAAATCCTTTGGACAATACTCATAGGTATTATTAAATTTGGAATTCCGTTATTAATGCCATTAATTTTAAAGTATGTGATTGATGATATCATTGTTGCAGAAAACATGAGTGATGCTGATAAAATAAGTAAATTACTATGGGTAATGGGAATTTCCTTTGTCGTATTTCTATTATTGCGGCCGCCAATTGAATACATTCGTCAATACCTTGCACAATGGGTAGGGAATAAAGTTTTATATGATATTCGGGACAGACTTTTCGATCATATCCAAAAGCTGAGTTTGAAATTTTATTCACAGACAAAAACCGGGGAAATTATTTCCCGGGTAATAAATGATGTCGAACAAACAAAGAACTTTGTCATTACTGGACTAATGAATGTGTGGTTGGATTTAATAACAATACTAATTGCAATAGGTATTATGCTATCAATGGATATTGGATTAACGATTGTTTCGATTATATTGTTTCCATTCTTTGGTTTTGCGATTAAATACTTTTATGGAAGACTTCGTAAATTAACAAGGGAAAGATCTCAGGCGTTAGCCGAGGTGCAAGGGCATTTACATGAGCGTGTTCAAGGTGTGCCTGTTACGAGAAGTTTTGCTTTAGAAGAATATGAACAAACACAATTTGAAGAACGTAATGGGAATTTCCTCGAAAAGGCGCTTGTTCATACAAACTGGAATGCCAAAACATTCGCTGTAACGAATACGATTACCGACCTAGCTCCGCTTTTAGTTATTGCTTTTGCAGGTTATCAAGTCATCATAGGCAATGTTACGATGGGGACAATGGTTGCGTTTGTTGGATATCTAGAACGTGTATACAGTCCACTTCGCAGATTAATCAATTCATCAACGACATTGGTTCAAGCAGTCGCGTCTATTGATCGTGTTTTTGAATTTATGAATGAAAAGTATGATATTGTCGATAAAGAAAATGCAATCGATCCTGGCAGAGTTAATGGCGCTGTTGAATTTAAAAATGTTTCATTCCGATATGATGAAGAGGAGCAACAGGTGCTGGAAAACATCAATTTGCATGTGGAGGAAGGGGAAACCATTGCCTTTGTTGGGATGAGTGGCGGAGGAAAGTCTACCTTGATCAGTTTAATCCCTAGATTTTATGATGTTACAGCTGGCTCGATAAAAGTCGACGGAATGGATATTCGTGATATGAAAGCGAGAGCGCTTCGTGATAATATTGGTATGGTTTTACAAGACAATATTCTATTTAGCGAATCCATAGCTATGAATATTCGAATGGGAAATCCAAACGCAACGGATGAAGAAGTAATTGCCGCTGCGAAGGCTGCAAATGCGCATGATTTTATTGCCAACCTCCCAAGTGGATATGACACGTTAGTAGGAGAGCGCGGTGTGAAATTATCAGGTGGACAAAAACAGCGGGTTGCCATAGCTCGCGTATTTCTCAAAAATCCGCCTATCTTAATTTTTGATGAAGCAACATCAGCACTAGACTTGGAGAGTGAACATTTAATCCAGGAAACGATGGAAAAATTAGCCGCAGATCGTACAACCTTTATTGTTGCACATCGCCTTGCAACCATTACACATGCTGACCGAATTGTTGTAATTGAAAATGGAGAGATTACAGAAATAGGCTCGCATCAAGAATTGATGGAAAAACAAGGGGATTATTATCAGCTGTATCAAATTCAGAACTTGGATGAAGGCAGTAAGTCTGAATAAAGAGTTAAGGTTAAGGAAATTAAAACAGACAGGAAATTTTAATCTTTCCTGTCTGTTTTGTTATTTCTTTTCTTATTTCTTTTCTTATTTCCTTGCCATGACACTAAAGGCATGCCCAACAGCGTCAATTGTTTGAGCAATATCAGATTCTTTATGCTCTGTTGTTAGGAACCATGCTTCGTATTTCGATGGTGCCAGGTTAATTCCCTGGTTCAGCATTAGTTTAAAGAAGGTTGCAAATGCATCTCCATCTGTAGCTTCAGCTTGTTTATAATTCGTAATCTTTTCTTCACCAAAATATACTGTAAGTGCTCCACGCAAACGATTGACTGTAATTGGCACACCATATTTTTCAGCCTGTTCTAAAATACCATTTTCCAGCATTTCTCCAAGCCGATCTAATTTTTCGTAAACGCCATCTTGTTTCAAAACTTCTAAGCACGCAATACCAGATGCCATTGATGCAGGATTACCAGCCATCGTTCCAGCTTGATATGCAGGCCCAAGTGGTGCAACTTGTTCCATAATATCTTTACGACCGCCGTAGGCCCCAATAGGAAGTCCTCCGCCGATAATTTTACCCATTGCTGTCATGTCAGGCTCTACTCCATACAGCTGCTGTGCACTTCCATAAGTGAAACGGAAGGCAGTAATTACTTCATCGTAAATAACAAGTGCCCCTGCTTCATGTGTTAAATCATTAACTGCCTGCAAAAAGCCTTCGTGGGGTTCAACAATTCCAAAGTTTCCTACGATTGGCTCAACTAATACAGCGGCAATCTGATCTCCCCATTTATTCAGAGCTTCCTTATAAGCATCTAAATCATTAAATGGTACGGTAATGACGTCTGCTGCAGTGGATTCAGGGACACCTGCTGAATCCGGGGTGCCAAGTGTAGATGGTCCTGAGCCCGCTTGTACAAGCACCGCATCAAAATGCCCATGATAACAGCCAGCAAATTTAATAATTTTTGTTCTACCTGTATATGCACGAGCTACACGGATAGTTGTCATAACTGCTTCCGTCCCTGAATTGTTGAAACGAACTTTTTCCAAAGAAGGAATTGCTTCCTTTAGCATTTTAGCAAATTGATTTTCTAATTTTGTTGGTGTACCGTACAAAACACCAGTAGTTGCAGCATGTGCAATAGCTTTAGCAATATGCGGATGTGCATGTCCAGTTATAATTGGTCCATAGGCTGCTAGATAATCTATGTATTTATTTCCATCAACGTCCCAAAAATATGGACCTTGTCCACGTTCCATATAAACAGGGGAGCCGCCGCCTACCGCTTTAAATGCACGAGAAGGTGAATTAACTCCTCCAACAATATAATCCAAAGCTTCTTTATGAAGCTCTTCTGATTTTGTGAAATTCATCTCTGAAATCCTCCCTTGATTTCTCCATACTGACATTAACTAATATAACATAAAATGGAATACATATTGATTACGAAGTGGTTAACTTCAATTTTCACATTTTCATTTTTTCTAAGACAAGCTTTTTCAGTATGAAGCATACATATATCATATAACTATTATAAAAGAGGGGGCCTAAAATGGTAATACCTTGGCTGATTATGATTGTTATATCCCTTATCGTGATAAAAAGCTTCTTTGACTTTTTCCATGGGAAAAGCTTTGCTGCAGTTTTAGAAATGAAGGAAAGCCGATTTTCGATAGAGATTTTTATGGCCTTACTCATTATTTATATCATTCTTATGTTTGGATATGGCATGATTTATTTTATATTATCTATTGAAGGAATTGTTCTTGTAGAAAACGGAGAGCTGCGGCAGGTAAGTATTTTAGGCTCTATTATTCATTCTATTTATTTCAGTGGCGTTACCTTACTTTCAGTTGGATATGGAGATATTACGCCTGTTGGAATTGGAAGGTTCATTGCCTTAACACAAGCTTTGATTGGATATATTTTGCCTGCTGCATTTGTTGTAAGAATTCTCCAATCTCGGGATAGAAGCAGGGATACATGAATCTATCATCTTGATATGATATAGTTTTAGTAGAATGTTTTAAGTGGGAGGGAATTTTAAATGACAGTAGAGATTGGAAAACAAGTAGAAGATTTTACACTGCCAAGTCAATCTGGCGAACAGGTAAGTTTATCTGATTTAAAAGGCAAGCATGTTGTTTTATATTTTTATCCTAAGGATATGACACCGGGATGTACAACCGAAGCTTGTGATTTTCGTGATCAGCATGAGAGTTTTGCTGAATTAGACGCTGTTATTATTGGCATTAGTCCAGACCCGGCTGAAAGTCATCAGAAGTTCATTAATAAACACGAGCTGCCATTTTTATTGTTAGCTGATGAAGATCATAAAATTGCAGAGATGTTTGATGTGTGGAAATTGAAAAAGAATTTCGGCAAGGAATATTACGGAATCGAACGCTCTACGTTTATCATTGATAAAGAAGGAAAGCTTCAAAAGGAATTTCGAAAAGTAAGAGTCAAAGGGCATGTAGAAGAGGCGTTGGAATTTATAAAAGAAAATCTTTCATAAATCGATCCGAATGAAACAGTCCTAATTGGGACTGTTTTGCTTTTATGTTTTCCGTTTTTTTTAAAATCATTTACTATAGAAGAAAGTGTTAGGGGGAGGGCTATAGTAATGATCTTATTTTCAGCAAAAATTTCAGATAAACATCAAGAGAAGTTAAAGCAGAAGTATTCCAATCAGCGATTTTTATTCTCAGAAAGTGATGAGATGACAAAGGAATATTTAGCTGAGGCTGAGGTTCTTGTCACGTATGGAAGTGATGTCAATGAACAAACTATTCAATATGCACCCAATCTTAAATGGATAATGGTTCTGTCCGCTGGTGTGGATGAATTGCCTGCTAAGCTAATTAGAGAAAAAGAAATACTCGTAACAAATGCAAGAGGTATTCATAAAACACAAATGGCTGAATATGCTATATCAATGCTGCTGCAAGTTTACCGTCAGGAAAAAATATTGATTGAAAATGAACAAGCCCATCTTTGGGACAAATCTGTAAAAGTAAAAGAAATAACTGGAAGAACAATCGTTATTGCAGGAACTGGTGCAATCGGTCAAGAAGTTGCTCGCCTTGCGAAGGCTTTTCAAATGAAAACGATTGGTGTATCCAGAAGAGGGAAAAATACAGCGTATTTTGATGAAAATGTTACAAATGATAAACTTAAAGATGTATTAGCCGAAGCAGATTTTCTTGTATCAGTATTACCGAGAACGAAAGAGACAAGCGGATTTTTTACGGATGATCATTTTAATGCGATGCCAAATCATGGCGTGTTTTTAAATATGGGACGCGGCGATGCGGTAAGCAGTAAAGTAATCCTTAGAGCTGTGCATGAAAATGAAATTGCTCATGCAGTATTGGATGTATCGGAACAGGAACCATTACCGAAGGACCATCCATTTTGGTCAGAGGATAAAGTTACAATCACCCCTCATATATCAGGTCTTTCACCACATTATGTTACGCGTGCATTAGAGATTTTTACAAAAAACCTTGAACAATATCTAAATGGTGGGGACGATTACACGAATAAGATCGATTTGTCTAGGGGGTATTAACAATGCGAATTTATACACGTTCCGGAGATAAAGGACAAACATCATTAGTTTATGGCAAACGTGTGCCGAAAAATCATTTACGTGTCGAGGCTTACGGAACATGTGATGAAGCAAATTCTGTCATTGGTCTGGCTCTAAGTTTTCTCAATCAGGAAGGCTGGGATGAGAAAGAGCAGTTTTTGGAGCAGATGCATCGTGTACAAACGATTCTATTTCATGTGGGTGCTGAGCTTTCCACTCCAGCTGATAAGGAAGTAAACTGGAAATTAAAGCAGGAGCATATACAAGAAATGGAAGACCAAATTGACAGGTGGGACGATCAGTTAGATCCACTGAAAAACTTTATTCTTCCGTCTGGCCATAGTGCTTCAAGCGCCTTGCATACTGCGAGAACAGTTATTAGAAGAGCAGAACGTATCGTGGTTGGTCTGGGTGACGAATTGAAAAATGATCTTGTATTATCCTATTTAAATCGATTATCCGATTTTCTATTTGTCGCTGCTAGATACGTTAATAAAAAGCTAGGTGGTGATGAAATACCGTTAAAGGTGGATATTTAATTCGATTTGTATAATGTACTTAAGCTTTGTGTCATTTTTCCGGACTTTTTTGAACAACCTCTAATATTGACAGAACACTAGGTAAGCAGTTACACTAATTATAAAGATTACAATCTAATAATGTTGTTAATTGAATATATTATTAATTTGAAAGTGAGGTGTTTGGCGGTGTCTGAAAAAAGGCTACGGAAAGCGATTGATACATTAAAAGAATCAGGCGTCCGTATCACACCACAGCGGCACGCAGTTCTAGAGTACTTGCTTAACACGATGGTTCATCCAACAGCAGATGATATATATAAAGCGTTGGAAGGGAAATTCCCTAACATGAGTGTGGCAACTGTATATAATAACCTCCGTGTGCTTAGAGAAGTAGGATTAGTTCGTGAATTAACCTACGGAGATTCATCAAGTAGGTTTGACTGCAATACTTCTGATCATTATCATATTATTTGCGAAGCGTGTGGAAAGATTGTTGATTTTCATTATCCTTCATTAGATGAAGTAGAATCCCTAGCTGAACAGGTAACTGGATTTGAAGTTAGTCATCATCGACTTGAAGTATACGGGAAGTGCCCTGGTTGTCAAGGAATGTTAACACAAAAGCACTAATTGATAAAGCCAACTGTAATTATCAACTTACAGTTGGCTTTTTATTATGGCATATTATATTAAATGAACAGGTATCCATTTTCTAACACTATTAATGAGCCATATTTTAGATGCGTTATATATTTCCTCAGCAAAAAGCTTTCGTTCCAAAATAATCTCTTCATCAAGCAGTGCTTCCCTAAACGTGCCGGCAAGCAATCCTGAACTTAACGGCGGTGTATATAATTTATTATCTATTTCTACTACGATATTACCTGTCGTAAATTCTGTAATTTCATTTTTTTGATTCCATAATAGAACGTCAAAGGCTTCGGGGTGCTGCTGTTTGCTTTTTACGTATATGCTTCTGTGTGTTGTTTTATAATGCAGAAAAGGATTGTCCTTATTTACTGCAGTATTTGCAAGTTTTACTGGAACAGAATCAGTAAGTTCAGTTATTTCCGTTCCCTCTATTGTAAATTCACCATTTTGATTGGAGAGCAAGCGGACCTTCCATTTTCCATTTGTATGGGAGTGCGCAAAATCCTGAAGTTTTTCCTTTGCAGATGCTATATCAACCTGAAAGTTAAAATAGGAGGCACTCTTCCCCAAGCGTTTTAAGTGATTTTGTAAAATAAAATAGGTGCCATTTTCAAGCCCAATTGATTCTAATAATTGAAATTGCATTGGCTTGACATCTAATACTTTTGCTTTTGTCAGTGCTTCCTTGTATTCATCTTGATCATTTGAATCCCATGTAATTCCACCACCAATTCCGTATGTTGCAGCGCCACTTTGATTATCAATCATAACCGTGCGAATTGGCACATTAAAAATAGCCTCCTTTTCAGGGGTTATGTAACCAATTGCTCCGCAATAAACTTCTCTTGGAGCAGGTTCAAGTTCATTAATAATATTCATTGTACTTATTTTGGGTGCTCCGGTAATGGAACCACAAGGGAATAGTGCGGTAAATATCTCAAGAATTGTTTTTTCTTTTGAAACCTCCGCAGTTACTGTGGAGGTCATTTGATAGACTGTTGGATATTTCTCAATGGAGTATAGCTTTGGCACTTTCACACTGTTTGGCCTTGCTATCATTCCTAAATCATTTCGCAGCAGATCAACAATCATCACATTTTCAGCCCGGTTTTTCTTCGAATGATAAAGCCAATTTGCATTTGACTGGTCTTTTTCTGGAGTAGTTCCTCTTTCAATCGTACCTTTCATCGGCATTGTTGTAACCTTACCTTCTTTTAAGTGAAAGAACAATTCGGGTGAAGCGGAAACGATTGTAAAATCTCCAATATTCAAATAGGCACTATAGTTAGCTGCTTGGGCTTTGGTTAGTTGATTATAGTACGCAACAGAATCGCCGGAAAACCGGGATATCATACGAATGGTATAGTTAACTTGATATGTAATACCTTGCTTAATGTAATTTTTAATTTGTTCAATACAGTTGTTATAGTCGAATAAGGATGTTTGGGCTGTCCACTCTGAAGTTTGAAATTCCTGAAAAGATTGGAGACGTTTCTTCTCTGGCTTCTCGTAGATTCCAAACCAGAGAAGCGGCATAACCGGATTCGAGTGAACTTTTAAAGCTTTTTCAAATGCAGGAGCAGCTTCATAGGAAAGATAACCTGCTGCATAGTAGCCTTTAGTCGTTTCAGCTTCAATTTCATTTAGTAAAGGAATCACTTCATCTATATTAGAAGTAGAAATGATTTTGATTGGGTCTTTAAAAAGCAGGGGAGCATTTTTTCCTGTCTCATTTATAAAACCAAAATGCAATAAGGACGCCATTGAATATCTTTCCTTTCATTAAAACGTAAGTTATATAGTAGATGAATATAGGAAGAACTTATACGATACTTTGTCTGGGTGTAAAAAAATCCGTCGTTTTCGACGGATTTTGTGAAGTGCAGTCAATTAACGCCTTTTTTGTGACTTTGCATAGCTGCGTTTATTATACCTTTCATCGAATACTTTGCCTTCCAGGTTCTTATCCATTGTCAATGGCTGTTTGCAATGCATGCATGCATCGACGCGACCCAGCATTTTTGTCGGCTTATCACAGTTTGGACAAACAACAGGAACCGCCTTAAGGGATAGTGTTCCTATCCATACGTAAACGACACAGCTGAAAACAACCATCAGTAAACCTAATATAAAAAATATAACCATTAACCATTCAATATTTTTAGTGAGAATACCTGCGTACATTAATAGAATACCTGCGAAAACTAAAATTAAAGCAAATGTACGGATTTTATTTATTTTACTTGAATATACCAATTGTTGTGCCATGCTTATCCCCCTTAATTTACAACTGTAGTATAGCATAAATATAAAAAAAATAATTATGAAAAAGGTTTTTCAATCAAATGTAACGAATTATTCTAAATAGAATTCGAAAATGGAGGAAACAGTAGAATGGAAAATTTCCTGAGACCTATATATCAAGAACATGCAAGTAATCCCGATACATTAGGAATATTATTAATAGAAAAAATCCAACACGATAGTCCAGTTACGGATGAATTTGATGTTATTCTACTTATTATTGTAAATGAATATGAACAAACCTGGTATGTAAAACATTATGAAATTGAAGGTAAAACTGCAGCACTGCATATTGTACGCAATGATATTTTAATGAAATGGATTGATACAAGCGGGTATCGAAGTGCAGTTGAATGGATTATTCTTGGAAAGCCAGTATTTGATAGAAATGAATACATTGCACATTTAAAAGAGCAGCTGCGAGACTTTCCTAAAGATAAACGTGATTTAAGGAAAATGATTGATTTTGGCAAATTAGTTAAAAGCTATAGTGAAGCTAAATCATTATATGAAGCAGGAGAATTTAATGATGCCCACAGTAAAATTCTTGATTCACTTCATTACTTAGCGAGACTAGCTGTAATAGAAAAAGGCTACTACCCTGAAGTAACAGTTTGGAGTCAAGTAAAGAAAATTGATTTCGAGGTATATAAATTATATGAAGTTTTCATTGAAAGCAATGAAACGGTAGATAAACGAATTGAGCTCATGATTATAGGAATGGACTTTGTTATTCATAATCGTGCCATTATATCTGCTAAGCATTTGTTGGATATTATGAAAACGAAGGATAGCGCTTGGTCTTATGCTGACATAAAAAGTCATGAAAAGGTTCAGTCATATAGACTTGACCTAAGCGCGATCCTTTCTTACCTTGTTGAGAAAAATATAATAAGTGTCGTTCTCGAACAAACAAAAGGGCACGGTGTATATCAGAGAAAATATATGATAAGTGATGTAGTAACACATAAAGATTAACTTGCATATATAGTTAAAGTGGGCAGAAAATAGCGCAGAACCTAATAATCTGCCCCTTTTATAAATCATTTGTTAAGAAACTGATAAACTTTTGTAAATTAACCGTTGACTTTAATATATAACCGTGATAAAGTTAAATCCGTCGCAAAAAAGCACTAGAAATTAACGACAAAAAATATAAAATTAATTGTTGACACAACGTTAACTGTTATGGTATATTAGAAAAGTCGCTGCTAAACAACGCGACAAACAAATTTGCTCTTTGAAAACTGAACAAAACAACCAGTATGTCAAGAAAAAGGAAACTCGTTTTTCTTTTTAAAACAAGTAGAAGTCAGCTTCTACAACAGCTAAGTATTACAAACTTTTTTGGAGAGTTTGATCTTGGCTCAGGACGAACGCTGGCGGCGTGCCTAATACATGCAAGTCGAGCGCAGGAAGCAAACTGACCCTCATCTGAGGTGATGTTTGTGGAATGAGCGGCGGACGGGTGAGTAACACGTGGGCAACCTGCCTGTAAGATCGGGATAACTCGCGGAAACGTGAGCTAATACCGGATAATACTTTTCATCTCATGGTGAGAAGATAAAAGACGGTTTCGGCTGTCACTTACAGATGGGCCCGCGGCGCATTAGCTAGTTGGTGGGGTAACGGCTCACCAAGGCGACGATGCGTAGCCGACCTGAGAGGGTGATCGGCCACACTGGGACTGAGACACGGCCCAGACTCCTACGGGAGGCAGCAGTAGGGAATCTTCCGCAATGGACGAAAGTCTGACGGAGCAACGCCGCGTGAGTGATGAAGGTTTTCGGATCGTAAAACTCTGTTGTTAGGGAAGAATAAGTTGGGTAGTAACTGACCCAGCCTTGACGGTACCTAACCAGAAAGCCACGGCTAACTACGTGCCAGCAGCCGCGGTAATACGTAGGTGGCAAGCGTTGTCCGGAATTATTGGGCGTAAAGCGCTCGCAGGCGGTCTTTTAAGTCTGATGTGAAAGCCCACGGCTTAACCGTGGAGGGTCATTGGAAACTGGAGGACTTGAGTACAGAAGAGGAGAGTGGAATTCCACGTGTAGCGGTGAAATGCGTAGAGATGTGGAGGAACACCAGTGGCGAAGGCGACTCTCTGGTCTGTAACTGACGCTGAGGAGCGAAAGCGTGGGTAGCGAACAGGATTAGATACCCTGGTAGTCCACGCCGTAAACGATGAGTGCTAGGTGTTAGGGGGTTTCCGCCCCTTAGTGCTGAAGTTAACGCATTAAGCACTCCGCCTGGGGAGTACGGCCGCAAGGCTGAAACTCAAAAGAATTGACGGGGGCCCGCACAAGCGGTGGAGCATGTGGTTTAATTCGAAGCAACGCGAAGAACCTTACCAGGTCTTGACATCCTCTGACAACTCTAGAGATAGAGCTTTCCCTTCGGGGACAGAGTGACAGGTGGTGCATGGTTGTCGTCAGCTCGTGTCGTGAGATGTTGGGTTAAGTCCCGCAACGAGCGCAACCCTTGATCTTAGTTGCCAGCATTTAGTTGGGCACTCTAAGGTGACTGCCGGTGACAAACCGGAGGAAGGTGGGGATGACGTCAAATCATCATGCCCCTTATGACCTGGGCTACACACGTGCTACAATGGATGGAACAAAGGGAAGCGAACCCGCGAGGTCAAGCCAATCCCATAAAACCATTCTCAGTTCGGATTGTAGGCTGCAACTCGCCTACATGAAGCCGGAATCGCTAGTAATCGCGGATCAGCATGCCGCGGTGAATACGTTCCCGGGCCTTGTACACACCGCCCGTCACACCACGAGAGTTGGTAACACCCGAAGTCGGTGAGGTAACCTTTTGGAGCCAGCCGCCGAAGGTGGGACTAATGATTGGGGTGAAGTCGTAACAAGGTAGCCGTATCGGAAGGTGCGGCTGGATCACCTCCTTTCTAAGGATTATTACGGAACCCTACGGGTTAAGGAAGGCCGATTAAGATCGCCACGTCCTGTGGCAACATCGGCATGACCTACATCCTGTAGGCCCGACATACTGTGTTGTTTGGTTCAGTTTTGAGAGAGCAAATCTCTCTATTTGTACCTTGAAAACTAAATAAGAGTAACAACGACATCAATATTAATGTAAAAGGCTGAAGCGACTGTTCTCAGGAGCTGAAGCTGGATTAAATAAAGCAAGGCTAATAATTAGTACGCTTATTTACTGTAACTTAGTTAAGTGAATAAGGGCGCACGGTGGATGCCTTGGCACTAGGAGCCGATGAAGGACGGGACTAACACCGATATGCCTCGGGGAGTTGTAAGTAAACTTTGATCCGGGGATTTCCGAATGGGGGAACCCACTGTTCGTAATGGAACAGTACATGCATCTGAATACATAGGGTGCATGAGGTAGACCCGGGGAACTGAAACATCTCAGTACCCGGAGGAAGAGAAAGAAAAATCGATTTCCTGAGTAGCGGCGAGCGAAACGGAAAGAGCCCAAACCAGAAAGCTTGCTTTCTGGGGTTGTAGGACATTCCATTGGAGTTACCAAGGAATTCTTTAAACGAATCGACCTGGAACGGTCAGCCAAAGAAGGTAAGAGCCCTGTAATTGAAAAGGAATTCTCTCCGGAGTGTATCCTGAGTACGGCGGAACACGTGAAATTCCGTCGGAATCCGGGAGGACCATCTCCCAAGGCTAAATACTCCCTAGTGACCGATAGTGAACCAGTACCGTGAGGGAAAGGTGAAAAGCACCCCGGGAGGGGAGTGAAATAGAACCTGAAACCGTGTGCCTACAAGTAGTCGAAGCCCGTTAATGGGTAACGGCGTACCTTTTGTAGAATGGACCGGCGAGTTACGATCGTATGCAAGGTTAAGTGGAAGACACGGAGCCGCAGCGAAAGCGAGTCTGAATAGGGCGAATGAGTATGCGGTCGTAGACCCGAAACCGTGTGATCTACCCATGTCCAGGGTGAAGGTCAGGTAACACTGACTGGAGGCCCGAACCCACGTATGTTGAAAAATGCGGGGATGAGGTGTGGGTAGGGGTGAAATGCCAATCGAACACGGAGATAGCTGGTTCTCTCCGAAATAGCTTTAGGGCTAGCCTCAAGAAATAGAGTACTGGAGGTAGAGCACTGATTGGACTAGGGGCCCTCACCGGGTTACCGAATTCAGTCAAACTCCGAATGCCAGTTACTTTTACTTGGGAGTCAGACTATGGGTGATAAGGTTCATAGTCGAAAGGGAAACAGCCCAGACCGCCAGCTAAGGTCCCAAAGTATACGTTAAGTGGAAAAGGATGTGGAGTTGCCCAGACAACCAGGATGTTGGCTTAGAAGCAGCCATCATTTAAAGAGTGCGTAATAGCTCACTGGTCGAGTGACTCTGCGCCGAAAATGTACCGGGGCTAAACGTATCACCGAAGCTGCGGATTGTTCTTACGAACAATGGTAGGAGAGCGTTCTAAGTGCTGTGAAGTCAGACCGTGAGGACTGGTGGAGCGCTTAGAAGTGAGAATGCCGGTATGAGTAGCGAAAAAAGAGTGAGAATCTCTTTCACCGAATGCCTAAGGTTTCCTGAGGAAGGCTCGTCCTCTCAGGGTTAGTCGGGACCTAAGCCGAGGCCGAAAGGCGTAGGCGATGGACAACAGGTAGATATTCCTGTACCACCTCATGATTGTTTGAGCGATGGGGGGACGCAGAAGGATAAGGAATGCGCACTGATGGATAGGTGCGCCCAAGCAGTGAGAAAGTCAGATAGGCAAATCCGTCTGGCAATTTCAAGCTGTGATGGGGAGGGAAACTCTAGTACCGAAGTTCCTGATTTCACACTGCCAAGAAAAGCCTCTAGTTAGATCATAGGTGCCCGTACCGCAAACCGACACAGGTAGGCGAGGAGAGAATCCTAAGGTGAGCGGGAGAACTCTCGTTAAGGAACTCGGCAAAATGACCCCGTAACTTCGGGAGAAGGGGTGCTCCTTTATGGAGGAGCCGCAGTGAATAGGCCCAAGCGACTGTTTAGCAAAAACACAGGTCTCTGCGAAGCCGAAAGGCGAAGTATAGGGGCTGACACCTGCCCGGTGCTGGAAGGTTAAGGGGAAGGGTTAGGGCTTTTAGCCCGAAGCTTTGAACCGAAGCCCCAGTAAACGGCGGCCGTAACTATAACGGTCCTAAGGTAGCGAAATTCCTTGTCGGGTAAGTTCCGACCCGCACGAAAGGTGCAACGACTTGGGCACTGTCTCAACGAGAGACCCGGTGAAATTATACTATGCGTGAAGATGCGCATTACCCGCGACAGGACGGAAAGACCCCGTGGAGCTTTACTGTAGCCTGATATTGAATGTCTGTGCAGCTTGTACAGGATAGGTGGGAGCCTTGGACTCGTGAGCGCTAGCTTACGGTGAGGCATCCGTGGGATACCACCCTGGCTGTATGGACATTCTAACCCAGGACCGTGATCCGGTTCGGAGACAGTGTCAGGCGGGCAGTTTGACTGGGGCGGTCGCCTCCCAAAAGGTAACGGAGGCGCCCAAAGGTTCCCTCAGAATGGTTGGAAATCATTCGAAGAGTGTAAAGGCAGAAGGGAGCTTGACTGCGAGACCTACAAGTCGAGCAGGGACGAAAGTCGGGCTTAGTGATCCGGTGGTTCCGCATGGAAGGGCCATCGCTCAACGGATAAAAGCTACCCCGGGGATAACAGGCTTATCTCCCCCAAGAGTTCACATCGACGGGGAGGTTTGGCACCTCGATGTCGGCTCATCGCATCCTGGGGCTGTAGTCGGTCCCAAGGGTTGGGCTGTTCGCCCATTAAAGCGGTACGCGAGCTGGGTTCAGAACGTCGTGAGACAGTTCGGTCCCTATCCGTCGTGGGCGTTGGAAGTTTGAGAGGAGCTGTCCTTAGTACGAGAGGACCGGGATGGACACACCGCTGGTGTACCAGTTGTTCCGCCAGGAGCATTGCTGGGTAGCTACGTGTGGAAAGGATAAGTGCTGAAAGCATCTAAGCATGAAGCCCCCCTCAAGATGAGACTTCCCATCACTTCGAGTGAGTAAGATCCCTCAGAGACGATGAGGTTGATAGGTTCGGTGTGGAAGCGTGGTGACACGTGGAGCTTACGGATACTAATCGATCGAGGACTTAACTAACTTCTTTATTTGATGTCTGGTTTACTCTTATTTAGTTTTTAAGGTATAAACCTTATAAAGTAACAACTTTATACTTGATTTTTTTCTAAAAACGATTATAATATTGGTTGTCACTGATTTTCTTGAGGTACACTTGGGTGATAATTGAATTGTCTGGTAGCAATAGCGAAGAGGCCACACCTGTTCCCATACCGAACACAGAAGTTAAGCTCTTCAGCGCCGATGGTAGTTGGGACTTTGTCCCTGCAAGAGTAGGACGCCGCCAGGCAAGTAAATTCCTTACTATATATCAGATATATAATAGGAATGAAGCTACTCTAAAATATCTCATTTGGTAGGACGAGCAATTTATGTCTGAAGAACCAAGTAGATTTCAATTTGGATTATTCCACAGTAGCTCAGTGGTAGAGCAATCGGCTGTTAACCGATCGGTCGTAGGTTCGAATCCTACCTGTGGAGCCATATGGAGAGCTGTCCGAGTGGCCGAAGGAGCACGATTGGAAATCGTGTAGGCCGTTTACGCGGCCTCGAGGGTTCGAATCCCTCGCTCTCCGCCACAATTTACATAGAAAAGGCCCGTTGGTCAAGCGGTTAAGACACCGCCCTTTCACGGCGGTAACACGGGTTCGAATCCCGTACGGGTCACCAATACGGAGGATTAGCTCAGCTGGGAGAGCACCTGCCTTACAAGCAGGGGGTCGCAGGTTCGAGCCCTGCATCCTCCACCATCTTCAAACAAGATAAATCATTCCTATCGCGGGGTGGAGCAGTCTGGTAGCTCGTTGGGCTCATAACCCAAAGGTCGTAGGTTCAAATCCTGCCCCCGCAACCAAAAATGGTCCGGTAGTTCAGTTGGTTAGAATGCCTGCCTGTCACGCAGGAGGTCGCGGGTTCGAGTCCCGTCCGGACCGCCATTTAAAATAAAATGGCTCGGTAGCTCAGTCGGTAGAGCAACGGACTGAAAATCCGTGTGTCGGCGGTTCGATTCCGTCCCGAGCCACCATTTACTTCAATTTAGTTGGAGGGGTAGCGAAGTGGCTAAACGCGGCGGACTGTAAATCCGCTCCCTCAGGGTTCGGCAGTTCGAATCTGCCCCCCTCCACCATTTAAATTGTAGGGGTATAGTTTAATGGTAAAACGAAGGTCTCCAAAACCTTTGATGTGGGTTCGATTCCTACTACCCCTGCCATTTACAACTTTATATGGCGATCGTGGCGAAGTGGTTAACGCACCGGATTGTGGCTCCGGCATACGTGGGTTCGATCCCCATCGATCGCCCTTCATATAATAATTGATTGGGCCATAGCCAAGCGGTAAGGCATCGGGTTTTGATCCCGTGTATCCTAGGTTCGAATCCTAGTGGCCCAGCCATTCGCGGAAGTAGTTCAGTGGTAGAACACCACCTTGCCAAGGTGGGGGTCGCGGGTTCGAATCCCGTCTTCCGCTCCATTTATTTTTGGCGGTATAGCCAAGTGGTAAGGCAGAGGTCTGCAAAACCTTTATCACCGGTTCAAATCCGGTTACCGCCTCCAAATGCCGGTGTGGCGGAATTGGCAGACGCGCGGGACTCAAAATCCCGTGTCCCCTGGGACGTGTCGGTTCGACCCCGACCACCGGTATCTAAAGTAAATATTATAAAGACTTTCAACATAATTGTTGAAAGTCTTTTTTTGCTTTCAGCACGAAACTCAAAATCCCACGTATAGCATTCTATCAGGCTGACTACTTAATCTGTTAGCATTGAATTTACAGATTATCCTTGGAATAAAAATCACACTTGAAGATTTCATAGTAAAAAGGGAAATAAATTATTAGAGATGAGTCATAAAGAAAATGATTGTCCAGTTAGAAATTTAAAGCAACAATTGATGAAGGGGTTAGAACATTAATGACAATCATAACCAGCGGCAGAGCTATCCCCTCTTATTAGGTAATCAAAATTAATCTTTACCTATATTTCTTTTTGCTTTTATATATTTTTCAGCAAAATGACCAGTAATACCAAATAAAAATCCCCAGGATAATCCATTAAATATCGGACTAGAAAAAAAGGGAATACCACTTAATAAATGGTGATGGTAGTACACACCTAAATTCATACCGATAACAAATAAAATAAAAAAACCAGTTAAGTATGTCTCTTTAGGATAATCTCTTTTCTCTTGCTGACAATTAATGACGATTGCTTTGTTATATGCTTGCCAGATTGAAAAAGCGTATGAGGAAGGATAGAATAACCCCCATTGATGATCGAAAACATCGTGCGCTTGCTGTGTATTGCCGTGGAAGGAGTGTAAAATGGACATATTTAAACTAGATAGTCCGTTTGCAGCAATTTCAAATATGAAAAGTAATGCACCAAAAATATATTGTCCATTATAAAATTGCCCGAAACCTGTCATCATGACAGACCATAATAAAGCGGCGATAGGGGATTTATATTCATTTGTATTTTTCATCTTCATTAAACCCTTCTATTGAGATGGAACATATTTGGGATGCAATAAAAGTTAGTTCTTATTCTTCAATAATCTTAGCACTTTTAAGTTCAGATAAAGAATCAACAATATGATTGGATAAGCCAGAGCTGAATACCATGTTTCCCAATTCTTATAATGAAACGCACCAGCTTGAATTGTTGCCCATTCATATCCGATCAAAATTAATGAATGAAGCAGAATATAGAACAATTGATTCCACCTATTTTTAGGGAAAAAATTCAGGAAAATAGCGTTGTAAGTTGGATAAACACCAAAATGAACAATTAACGTTCTATAGTCAAAATAATCTTTAAAAAAATAACCGTAAAGGTCATGTTTTAAGGCAAGGTATGAATCGACAGTTAATACAAACGTTAATGCAAACCATGAAGTTGCATACATCTCCATTAACGTCATTCGCTTTGGCATAAAGTAAATAATTATACTAAAAATGAGGATAGAAATGAGTATAAAAACCATGAATAATCACTTCCTATTTTTCATGTGTTTTCCTATCATTAACAAATCTAAACAGATTTATGTATGAGTTATATGGAACACTGGCAAATGGCGTTAGGAACATAAGTTTGAAATCATTGCTAAATATTAATTCCCTCAGAGAGACGTGTAATTATATCATAAAAGCCGTTTTGGAGTTGCAGGGAATCGGAATAAAGTCTTTTGTTCTTTTTACTTTATTTAAGGAATTCTTGTAATGTATTGCTAATACGGATAAACGGATTTTAGATGAACTATCCAAAAAGCCGGATTACTAAAATAGAATTGAGGAGGGGATTTCTATGGATAAATTGGATCATAAATTCAGACAGGTGTCTGTCACTCCCAGACTATTGTTGAAAAAAAGCGATCTCTAATCAGCATTTAGAACTCGCTTTTTTTTGGTTGTATGTATAAAGTAAAAGTACTGGCACCTGCACCTGTTTTGATTATGTTAGAACATATTAATCTATTGATCTTGCGCGGGACTTCTTTACAAACTTTTAGCAATTATTTTTAATCCAATTTTGGTTAGACTTGTAGTGAACTAAAAGGAAGGATGACAAAATGTTTGAAGTAAAAGATGAAATTATTTTAAGAGGGCTTAAAGAGAATAATCTAAAAAACATAGATTTAAACATACCAAAAGGAAAAATTATTGTATTTACTGGTCTTTCAGGCTCAGGAAAAAGCTCCGTTGTATTTGATACATTAGCTACAGAAAGCAGAAGGCTAATGATTTTAAACTACCCTCACTATGTCAGATATCAAATGCCAAGATACGAGAGACCCCAAGCAGATCTTATGCAGAATTTAAGCCCGGTTGTCGTAGTGGAACAAAGACCTTTAGGAGGAAATTCCCGATCAACTGTCGGTACTTATATGGATATAGATCCATTGATTAGACTTTTGTTTTCAAGAATAGGAAAGCCGTCAATTGGTTCTGCAACCGAATTTTCGAGCCATAGTTCCTTTGGGAGATGTCCAGAATGCAGTGGATTTGGAGAAGTAGTTGCCCCAGACTTAAATAAGATTATCGATTTTGATAAGTCGCTTCGAGATTATGCAGTAAGGTTTAAGCCATTATCGCCGTCGGGTTGGCAGGGTAACTGGATGATGACCTGTGGATTATTTGATCCAGATATACCAATAAAAGACTACCCGGAGGAAAAACGCCATTTACTATTATATGGTCCTCGAGCAGGTGAAAAAGTCAATGCACCATTTCACACAAAACATGGACCTCAAAAACATGATTGGGATGGGTTATTGCCCAGATTTACGCGTCTTTATATCAACAGAGATATTACAAAGCTAAAAGGAGTAACCCAAGATGACGTCTTAGCAGTATCAACCCATTCATTATGTCCAACGTGTCAAGGTTCAGGTTTAAATCCGAAGGTATTAGAATGCAGAATAGACGGGCTGAACATCGCAGAATATGATCAATTAGAGCTTACAGAATTACTAAAGGAACTAGGGAACATAAAAGATTCTATGGGAGAAGCGATAGCACACCAAGCAATCCCGCATATTAAACAACTAGTTGAAATGGGATTAGGCTATTTGAGCCTATCAAGGAAAATGGGGACATTGTCTGGTGGTGAAGCTCAAAGAGTAAAGATTGCCCGCCATTTAGGAAGCAGTCTAAATAATATCACCTATATTTTCGATGAACCGAGTGCAGGGCTTCATCCAGAAGAAGTGGATATGTTAATACAGATGCTGAAAAGTCTGAAAGAGCAGCATAACACGGTAATTATAATTGAACACGATTTATCTGTAATAAAAGCAGCGGATGAAATAATAGAAATGGGTCCTGGAGCAGGTGTAGATGGAGGGGAAGTTGTCTACCAAGGAAAATTGGCAGAACTAAAAGAATCTCCAACTGCAGCGCTACTGAATCACAAGCTGAACATAAACAAAAATCCAAGGAATAGCAATGATTATTTTACAATAATTAGAGCAAGTAATCATAACTTAAAAAACATAAATGTAACAATTCCTAAAAATGTTTTAGTCTCTATATGTGGCGTATCTGGTTCAGGTAAAAGCTCTTTAATGATGGAAGCATTCTCTGAAAGCTATCCGGAAACAATCATGGTAGGACAAAGAAGTATAGGTATCTCCAGCCGTTCGACACTCGCTACTTATATGGGGATAATGGATGATATTCGTTCCATATTTTCAAAGGAAACAGGACAGCCAGCCGGTTTATTCAGCTTTAACTCTTTAGGAGCATGTCCTGTCTGCAAAGGAAAAGGGGTCATTACCCCCGATGTAGCATTTGCAGATCCTGTAACAATTGAATGTGAAGCATGTGATGGAACGCGATATTCCGACGAAGCGCTGTCTTACCGATATCAGGGTAAAAATATAATAGAGATTTTACAATTAACGATAGATCAGGCTATGAATTATTTCAAAATACCAAAAATCATAAAAAGGGTAAACACACTAAAAGAGGTTGGGTTAGAGTATTTAACGCTAGGGCAAACGACAAGTTCCCTAAGCGGAGGAGAAACCCAGCGATTGAAACTTGCAAGCCACTTACAAAAGGAAGGACAAATCTATCTGTTGGACGAGCCATCCTTAGGATTACACACAAAAGATAATGGAAAACTCTTAGATGTATTTCAAAATCTTGTAAATAAAGGTAACTCTGTTATCATAATCGAACACAATTTAGACTTTATAGCAGCAAGCGACTGGGTAATAGAATTGGGTTCAGGAGGAGGAAAGCAAGGCGGTAAAATTATATTTGAAGGCACACCAGAAGAGATGTTATATGCAGAAACATTGACAGCGAAATGGTTAAAGGATGGATTTAAAAATCCTGACTAGTGTACGCATTTTAAATATATCCTATTTTTCCATGCTATAAAATCGTGAGAGTAAAAATAGTGACATCCTGGAGCCATTAATCTATAGCAGATTAATGGCTTTTTGCAACTGAATCCTTAGACAAAATTCGTGGAGTGATAGTCACGTTTCAAGGGAATTAGTTCCTCAGGAGGGATATTTAATGACAGCAATTACACATATAGGGTTATCAGTTCCTGATATTGAGGCTGCTATCAAATGGTATTGGGAGGTCTTGGATTTTAAATTAATTGCTGGGCCATATACCTTTGTCTCAGAGCTAGAAAAGAAACCTAATATGACCAATGACTTATTGGGTAAAAACATTAAAAAAATGAGGAATGCTCATTTGATTTCGCAAAATCAGGTTGGTCTCGAGTTGTTTGAATTTCAGGAACCAAAAATTGAAAACAAAGAAAAACAAGGTTATCAGGGTTATTTTCATATATGTTTAATAGCGGATGATATAGAAGGGCTTGCCGATAAAATTGAAATGTCAGGTGGGAAAAAGCGGAGCGATATTTGGAATACATGGGAAGGCAAGCCTTACTATTTAGTCTATTGTGAAGATCCATTTGGAAATATTATTGAACTCTATAGTCATAGCACGGAGACAATGTATGCGAATAAGGAATAAACGTTAAAGCATATTTACTTGTATTGACAGGATTAAGAATTACTAAATTAGATATTTATGTAAAGCTGCAGATATTTTTCTAAAGGGTTCCAGCTTAAGCAGTCTTAAAAAGATTCATTAAATTTGGCTGACAAAATAACAAAAGTCGTCATAATAATGCCAAAGAATATTTTTCGAAATCACCAATATATGGTAAGGTAACTTTATGAAGAACTGGCGGGTTAGTTGAAAAAGGCAGCATAAAAATCGGTTATTTATGAATGATTTTTAAAATACCATTCTAATATTTCCTTTTTTTCTTTTGACGGAGTATGTTTGTAATGAACTAATTTTAGCTTATCAGGTGCTTCTTGTACAAATGTAAGTGTATCGGTTCCAATCGTGTTGTGTGCACCTATAAATGCAGCGAGTTGGATTGTGATTTCAAAATCAAGTGTATTTTTCATTTTTAAGTCTAATATTTTTTCATCGAAATATTGGACATCTTTAATGTCATAGTATTCAACAACAGCTCTATCAATATCTTCCCATAATAGGGAAAGCAATGCCTTTTCGTAGGCAGATTGATCAGAAGCAAACGTTGGAGTTGAGAACATAAGAATAAGAAATAGAGCTGAAAAGATAACGACTGCTTTTTTCAAAAAAATAACACCTCTTTTAATAAACCTTATAATGATATATTTACCTAATTAATGATAAGTATTATTGCTAATTAATGTTATTGTTAACTGGAGTTTTACTTGGAAAAGTGCAGAACAACAAAAGTTTAAAAATAGGAGGGAGATTTTGAAAATCAACAAGAAGACAATTTTTCTTCACACTATTTTTAGTGGTATTATTACATTTATATTTACTCTATTTATGGCTTCTGGTGCCATCTCGGAAAATTATACAAACGATACTTTTGCAGCCCCAATATTCTTCGTTATTTTAGCGTTCTGGTTAGTCGGTGTACTATATCTTATTTTTAAGAAACTCCATATTGCAATAAAGATGATGTGGTTATCCGTGCCAGCAGGAATGATAATTACCTTTCCAATAGCAATGTTTATTTAAACTTTTTCAACGATTTGGTTGGCCCAAAGAAGAGAAAGTTGTATTAAAAAATAATGGTTATCGCCAAATAAGAGTTTTATAGGAGGTCAAGATGCTTAAACGTAATATTGGATATCCAATATTATACTTTGTATGTTTTTCAGTATATCAATTGATTTTTAATGACACTGTAGAATGGATTAATAACCTTTTATTATCTGTTTTTGTGTATTTATTCTATGTTTTTTTTGAGTGGGCAAATATACCTTATGATTGGAGTAAAAAAAGGAAAAAAAATAGTGTTGATTCTTAAACTTCTATCTGTGATGAGACCATACTATCGATAATTTTCTGCTGCCCATTGCATCAGAAATTGGAGGCGTTGAGCATGCAGAAGTTTAATTTTTATCGACTTTGAAAGGAAGAACAGTGGTTAAAGCAAATGGCAAATAACGGTTGCCATGAGTATTTTATTTGGCAGATATCATTGGATTCAAGACGTTTATTAACTCAAAAGAGCTCTATTAACATCGGGTAAATGGGAAAATGACGCCAAATAAAAATGGATGCTTTTACGAAAGAAGAAATTGAAAGGACAGTCCTTATGCTTCCCTTCTCTTTGGACGAAAAGCAATGTATAAAATAAAAGCCAATCCTGTACCTACAAACCATGATAAATTATAGAGGGGCTCTAATACATCTACGAACGCACCAATTAATGTAACAATAACTGAAATAATTGTAATTATGATTGCCCGGATATTAAAGCCTTTTCGAAAAAAATAGTCGCTTTTAGGCTCATAAAGGGCATTTAAATTAATTTTTCTCCGACGAATAATATAATAATCCGCCAGCATGATACCTGTGACTGGACCTAATATTGCGCCAACAAAATTTAAAAAGGCATAAATACTAGTTGGATTCTCCATCAGCTTCCATGGGAATAAAAATAAACCGATAATAGCAGCTATAATTGCTCCTGTTTTGAAATGCAATTCCTTTTGGAATAATTGGGACAATGATACTAACTGATAACCTGCAGGTACAACATTACCAACAAGATTTGCAGAAATTGTTGATAAACAAATTACTAAAACGGCACCAGCAATTGCAAATTTACTATCGAATCGGTTAATGACATCGACGATATTCCAAATTGGCGTACCGAAGGCAATTTCCGATCCGACAATAATCACTATGCTTGCTATTGCAAACAGCAAAAATGTAATAATAAGCCCTATGGATTGACCGATGGCTTGATCCTTAGGCTTTTTAGCCTTTTTAGTAAGGTCGTTAATGCTTAAAATCGGGGCTGCCCATGTTCCAACTATAGCAGCTATAGAGCCGGCTAATACGAGAAGCGTATTCCCATTTATACCTTTTGGTGTATAATCAAGGATTGGTCCAATACCACCGGCTAAGTATACAGCCCAAATAGCCATCCCAATAAATACTATGTAAATAAGAACGGATAGCACTTTTTGGAATTTGCCTATAAGATCCATCCCCCCGAATATAAAGGCTACGTTGAAACACCAAAATAAAAGAAAGGAAATAATGCCAGGTAAGCTTAAGCCGAAGAAACTCCAATCACCTCCGAGATTAAGGTAACCAGGCCAGAATTCACCAATCAGAACTGTTACAGCGGAACTACCTGCATAAGTTTGTAAACTAAACCACATAATGGCGGAAATAACACCACGTAAAAATCCAGGGATAATGGCTCCCCGTACGCCATAAGACGTTCTTAATGACACTGAAAAGGGTATGCCGTATTTAGCCCCTGAAACACCATTCAAAACTAACATAAGAGCGACGATCACCCCGGCTATCATAATCACCCAAAAAACTTGATTAACCGAGAGACCTAGGACAAAAAAACCTCCAATTGTCACATATGATGGTATATTATGAACGTTACCCATCCACGTCGTTGCATAATTTGTTTTATTCCATGTCCTTTCTTTCTCCGTCGATGGAAGTAAATCTTTATTTATATTATACTTCTCCTTGATTTGTTCACGATTAAAAGTCATCATATCATCCTTTATTACGCAAACAGTCTAAAGACTTCATGCGATAAATTTTTTAGGAATAAGATAAGTACATTAGAATAAAAAAACAAAGATCCATGGTTTAATTTTTAGCTGCTTACACCGTTTTTATTCATTTTTGAGAAAGTGATCAAAAACCTTCATTGATAGCGCGAAAATTTATTAGAAAGTTATGAGGAATATTAGGAACTTTTCATTATTTCGTTTCGTTATATGCGTTGCATAATTCTTCCTATAAGGGATTTCTTTTTTATATATAGATAAAGAAATAGTTCCTAATTTTAAATGGTGTTTTTATTAAGCAAAAATGCTGTATTTGATTAAATAGAGCATTTCTTATGCTAAAGTGTTCAGTTGATTAAAGATGAATTAAATAGAGGGATTCTTGCAGGTTTTTTAGGTGAAGAATAGTTTTTCTTTTTCATTATACGGTGCTTTAATTTAATAAGAAAATACAACAAGGATCTCGTAAGAGAGGTCCTTGTTGTATAAGATAAATATGGGTGCTTTAAGCATTTAGATACCATCAAAACGGTATCCTTTGACATTTCTGGCATTCCTTGTTTACGGGAATTTAGCTTGCTGCTACACGTCTTGCTTTCACTAGATAAACTTGATTTAGAGCGAGAGCTCCAATAAGCTGAATAACTGTTTTGGCAATTACTTGGCCTAAAATTGCTGCTGGAACAGCTTCCCAAGGGATAAATCCTGCACCCAGCGGACTTAATCCAACAATAACGAAAACGACTGAATCTAGCAGACCTCCGACAATCCCACTATAAAAAACGCGCCATGCGATTGGCAGTTTTAATCTCGTATAAATCTCTGTATCTGCTGTTTCAGAAATAATAAAGGATAGGGCTGAAGCAGCAACAATCATTAATGTATCTCCCAGTAAAGAGGAAACCACACCCGACAATATCAATGCCGTAAGAATAAATAAATAGGTCTTTGCCCTTCCGTACTTGTTTTGCACCAAGTCACGAAAGATAAATGTTGCACCGATTAGAAACGTTCCCATAGGAATAATAAAAATACCAATCTCTAAAGGCATCAATGCTGCAGTGATGACATTAGCCGAGACAATTGAAATTAAATAAAAGAATACACGTAACATACTTATTTCTCTCCCTTTTTCAGCAAGTATTGCTCTAAACCATTATTTCGAAGCTTGCAAGCTGGACACACTCCACAGCCATCAGCCTTTATACCGTTATAGCAAGTCAAGGTCTTTTCCCGAATGACATCCAATACGCCTAACTCATCTGAAAGTTCCCAGACTTCCTTTTTATCCAACCACATTAGCGGTGTATGGATTACAAACGGTTCATCAATCGCCAGATTTAGCGTAACATTTAATGATTTGATAAAACTATCTCGACAATCTGGATAGCCACTAAAATCCGTTTCACTAACCCCTGTCACTAAATGCTTTGCACCAACTTGTTTTGCCAACACACCAGCGAAAGATAGAAAAAGTAAGTTTCTGCCCGGTACAAAAGTGTTTGGAAGTTCCGTTTTATCACTTTCAGCTACATCAATATCATTCCGTGTTAAGGCATTTGGTGCCAGTTGATGAAGCAGCGACATATCTAAAATATGATGTTTTACACCAACCTCTTCTGCAATTTCTTTCGCACATTCAATTTCTAATTTATGGCGTTGACCATAATCGAAAGTAACTGTTTCGACTTCTTTAAACTGCTCTTTTGCCCAGAATAAACAGGTCGTGCTGTCTTGGCCTCCGCTAAAGACAACAATGGCTTTATCTTCTTTCATGTAAAAAAACTCCTCTCCAATAGAAAAAAACAGCACTAAGAAAGGCTGTTTTCTTAGTTTTTTATAGAGGGTCGCTAAAACCTCTTTCTATTTTTTGATAATATTTTTATTACGATATGTATAACCATGTCCTTATACATTTAAGCAGCAAAAAGCAAACAAAATATGTACACTTTATTACCATATTGTTTATTCATTTAAAGCTTAAGCTACGCTAATCTCAGCCATGAAAAAACCTCCCTGTATTTTTTCCAAGAACACTGCGAAAGGCTATAGCAAACTACGATTCTAACAAAAAAGCCACATCCAATATGGACATGGCTAATCGTCAATGTATCCATAGTTTTTTATAGAGGGTTTCAGCTATGAACCTCTTCCGATTCGGTGTTTCATTCATTTTTATCTTAACTGAGAAGGTGGGTGGTGTCAATATGGTTAGTTTATTTGGAAAATACTAAAGATCCATTCTAATAATTAAACATTGCCAGTAAACTTAACGGAAGCAATATGTGTTCGTGATAACTGAATAACCTCTTTAATAAATTCTTCCTGGGAAGTCTCAAAATCTGTATTAATCCATCGAGCTACAAGACCATAAAGGCCATATGACGTGTATCGCTTGAAGTAATCCATATCAACAGGTAAGTTATTAAGCGTCTCAAATTGAAACTTTTCCTGGTAGATTTTTAAGATTGTTTGCGGAAATCTTGTATGCAGATCCGGTAAAGTGTCCTGATAAGTAATCAGTTCGAAAAAGTTTCGGTTTTTATAAATATAGGAAATGATGTTAAAGTATCTTTCAGTTAGCTCATCTGTATGGATCTGCTGTTTCAATTGATACGGTTCTCCGACTGATTCCATCATCCCTTTGAGCATGTTGGAAATTAAATCTTCTGCTAGTTCAAATTTATCCTGGTAATGGGTATAGAAGGTGCTTCGATTATATTTGGCTTCATGGACAATATCTTTAACTGTGACTGAATGAAACCCTTTTTCTTTGATTAGGTTAATGAGTGCTAATTGAAAATGTTCTTTTGTTCGGTTTTTACGTGGAGTGGAAAGTTGCTCCGTCATTGGATAGCCCCCGATAACAATTTGATAGTAAATGTATAATTAATAGACAATCGAAAAACATATGTCTATACAATAGACTTCCATGAAGATATTAATGGTTTTATTACTAAAAGTAACCAACTATAATAAAAACATCAACCTATTAAATTTTAGGTTGTCTATATCTATTATACAGGGGGAATCAGCAATGGGTAAACTACAAGATAAAGTAGCTGTCATCACTGGAGGAGTATCTGGTATCGGTGCGGCAACAGCACAGCTATTTGCTGCTGAAGGGGCAAAATTAGTGTTAGTGGATATGAATGAAGAAAAAGGTGCTGCTTTTGAAGCGGAATTAAAATCCGGTGGTTATGAAGCAGTTTTCATTAAAGCCGATGTAACGAGTGAGGAAAATGTAAAGAACATTTTTGATATAACTTTATCTGCATTTGGTAAAGTTGATATTCTATTTAATAATGCTGGAATTGGTGCGACAAAAGCAACAGAAGAGGTAACGTTTTCCGAATGGAGAAAAACAGTGGCAGTTGATCTGGATGGTGTATTTTTAGTTGCACAAGCTGCGATTAAAGAATTTCTGAGGGCAGGCACTGGGGTCATTGTTAACACAGCATCCATGTATGGGTGGGTTGGTGCACCTGGTAATGCGGCATACAACGCAGCAAAAGCAGGTGTTATTAACTTAACACGTTCACTTGGCTTGGAATATGCAGAACGCAATATTCGTGTAAATGCCTTGTGTCCGGGATTTATTGAAACTCCTATTCTAGGTGAGACGGATAGAGATTTCTTAACAAACGCAACACCAATGAAACGCCTAGGTAAACCAGAAGAAATGGCCAAAGCGGTTTTATTTATGGCCAGTGATGATTCTAGTTTCATGACTGGAAACAGTCTAATTGTTGATGGCGGATTTACAGCACAGTAATAGCTTTTTATAGAATGAGCAACCCATTTTGAATTTAAGTTCAGAATGGGTTCTTTTCTTTTTGTAGTAGAAAGTAGTAGAAAATGGTACCTAATTTTTTGCTCTATTTGCTCCACTAAAGTTAAAGTCACTCTTTTTCAAATACCTTAACTAGACAACGTATTACGTGATTCCATCCCCGCAATCTAAAAAAATTTTAAAAAAATAACTAAATCACACCCCCTAAACCAAACTTTTTTCGATTATAAAGATGAAGGAGAAATTATAAGCGGTTCAATGCCAGTAAAAGAGGCAGCTGATGTTCCAGGTAATCATTCGGATACATTTATGATTTACGCACTCAGGAGATTTCACATTTGCGTATTAGAGCACAGGATTTTATTTTTGCCGGAAGTGTCCAGGAAGGCAAGTAAAATTGGATAGGTGAGAGATAAAATGGCCTAATCATAAGAGAGGAAGAGAAAACATGAATGTATGGAAAGAGATGAATGCTTTTCGAGATTGGCTATTATTAAACGAAATGTCCAGCAGCGGAATTGTATTATGGTATAGCTTATTTACCATATGGAAAAAATTTGGCTGCGAGAGTAAATTTAATGTACCCAACTCGACGCTGATGAAATTAACGGGTTTATCCAAACAGGGGCTAATCAAAGCGAGGAATACTCTTATTCGGCACCAATTTATACATTACGAGAACAAGAAGGGAAGTGCACCTGATTACCAGCTGAGTTCATTGGCCCGTTCCGTTGAATCATCACAATCCCATTCACAGTCTCAAACAACGTCGGAATCCCTTCCCTTACTAGATGATTTGAGGAATAGAAGAAGGGAAGGAAGAAAAATCGCATCTGAAAAATTGCTTGTCGCTTACGAACAAAGTTTTGGCGGGCTTCCCCCAATTGCCATGCAGTCCTTGCATGATTGGAGTGAGGAACTGGAAGAAGAGATTATTTTGGAAGCAATTGAATTAGCCATGAAACAAGGGGGCCGTATGTTTAGCAATGTCGAGGAAATTTTAGAACAATGGAAAGGTGCTGGATTGAAAAACACAGGAGAGGTCCGAAATTACATAAAACAACCGAAATCGCAAAACACCGTTCCATTCAAAAAGCGAACAAAGAAAGAAAAAAATACAATGTTATTTGATGAACCGAGAAGAGAGGGAGAATCAGGATGAATCAAGAAGAAGTGATGGATGTGCTGAAGACGGACAGTTTACAATGAGCTGGAAAAATGCAGGTACAGTTCCTAAATTGATCGATATTGAAGAAGAGCTTAATGCAGAATGCCAGTTAAGCTAAATTTTATATATTGTAATACTATTAAAGATGCGCCAGACAAACAAATATAACCATCTATGGCTATTTTGTTTGTCTTTTATTTTAGACAATCAGATGCAATTGTTGAAAATAATTGCTTTATTGCTGATTTTACTATAATGATTATTTCGCGCTTTAGAAATTAGGAGGGGTAATGATCCATAAAAGTTCCAGAGGCTCATTTCCTGTATTTTTCCAACTATGGGGTAAGCGGCTGGAAAACTTAACTGTATCCCCTTCTAATAGAGTATGTGTTTGAGTATCTACTGTTAATTCCATTTCTCCAGATATGATAATGACACATTCTTCATCACTATTATGACTATATGGCTCCCCACTTGTACCTCCAGGTTTTGTAGTAGAGTATATAACTTGTATTTTTCCATCTAGATTAGTTAGTAAATAGTCTTTTGTTAATGCTGGTTCAGGATAATAAAGATGTTTTCGGTCCTTTTTTCTTACTATACTTACTTTGTTAGTTTGGTAATCCTGTATATCACCATTCTCAAAGATAGAAGCTAAAGGAATCTCTAACACCTGAGCAATTTTTTGCAAAGATGCAATTGAAGAAGTTGTTAAACCCCTTTCTAATTGACTAATAAAACTGGCAGTAAGTTCAGTCTGTTTAGCTATATTATTTAATGTTAACCCTTTGATAAACGAATCGAACGTAACCTCTCACCTACTGTTTTGGCATTTCTAATGTCTTTTGATTCGCCCAAAGTTTTTCTTCCTCTCGTATAAACTATAACTTCCATTAATTGTGACTGAAGATGCCGATCTTGACTACGCAGCAAAACAAACCGTTAGCAATAAATTTAGAAATGCTGGACAAACTTGTGTCTGTGCTAACCGAATTCTTGTCCAAGAGAATGTTGTCGGTGTATTCATCGAAAAATTCATTGCTGGAGTAGAGAAACTTAATGTAGTAAATGGTCTGAAAAAGGGAACAGATGTGGGGCCAATTATTAATGAAAAAGGGTATAACAAAATTGTTGAACAAATAAATAATGCAAAAGAAAATGGAGCAGAAGTTATTATTGGCGATAAATATGAAGTAGATAAAGAAAAAGGCTACTTTTACATTCACCCAACGGTATTAAAAAACGTAAATACTGACATGAAAATTATGCTTGAAGAAACCTTCGGACCAGTAGCTCCAATTACAAGCTTCAAAACGATTGAGGAAGCTGTCGAACTTGCAAACAACACACCGTATGGATTAGCAGCATATTTCTTTACAAATGATTACCGAACAGGAAATTACTTACATGAAAACCTGCAATTCGGAATTATCGGCTGGAATGATGGCGGTCCTTCAGCTGCACATGCCCCTTTTGGCGGCATGAAAGAAAGTGGGCTTGGACGAGAAGGTGGTCAAGAAGGAATAGAACCATACCTTGAAACTAAATATATGTCAATTGGTGGTTTTTAGCTTATGCAAAAAAGTTTAAAATTATCAAAGTGAAATATCAGTTTCTTGCACTTCAAAGGTAGCTTTATTATAACTTTATAATACATTGGTAATTACTGTGAAGTAATAAAATGAGCTGAGAGAAACAATGGATGAAACTTTTGGAAAAGTATGAGAGGCTTATGGGTTTCGGTGACTTACCGAAGAGCATGAATAAATGCAGCCTTGCTAAGCCAAGAATAATTTTAACTGCATCCGCTCATTAGTTTTATCGTTCCATATTGTATTATACCCGTAAAATAGATAACTTAAAGCAAATGCAGTAAGCTAAAAAATCCTCATGGTCAAAGTTCTTTAAAAAAGACTAAATTCGGGTATCTATATATTGAGATAGTCATACAATATAAAAAAAGGCTTGGTGCTGTAACACCAAGCGGGTTTGTGCAGCAGCTTAAAAGGGCAGCTCACGGATCAACGAAAAATAACCACACTAATTGCTGGCTAAGGCGATATGGGTGGTTATTTTTTTTGGTGAAAAGACAGTACAGCTACGATCAAAGAAGCAAACGAAAAACATATGACCAAGCTTTCGAAAACCGTCATTCTCTCAACCCCTTTCTTCTTGAATCAGAGGGATGAGCCACCACGAAAAGCATTTCGCACATAATTTCAGTGAAGTTTTCAAATGCTGTTGCTGCAATAAACCGCAGGGATTCATTTATTTAATAACCCCCTGAAGTTTAACCATTCGAAACTTTTGCTTTGTTTTATTTAGTTTAGTTAAACGTATGGTGATGATGACTTGTACTATTCCAAAAAAATAAAAAAAACGAGTTTTTTTCCTCGTTTTATTCCTATTTCAGTCGGATTTTTTAATATATAAACAATCATGAATAGGAGGACAGCCCAATGTCAGCCAAATAGCAAAAAAAGTATCAGCTCTCAATGTCTTTTCATTATTAAAAATTAAACTAAGGTTTGCCTTTTTAAGCCCAGTTCTTTTACAAATATCAATTTGTTTAATTTTCTTTTCTTTAGCAATGGCCTTAAACCGATTTTTAATTTCTAAACCATCCTCTACTTTAGAATTTAGTAAAGGAGACATGGATTCCACATCCAATAATTTAGAAATTGCTGCACCTTTTATAAAATCCTCAATTTTAGCTTCTGGAGTATCACTTTTTCCACGGAATGAATTATCTAAATTAATCCAATCAATCACATTCTTTATCTTTTCATAAGTTTCATCTTTCATCTCAATTTCTATTCTCATGTATAAAGACCTCTTTTCAAGTGCATGATATTCAATAACTAAAGGCTTTAAAGGAGTTGTATCGTATGTACCGCAATAATGATGATTTAAAGGAATATGTTGAAGATATACTGGATAAAGGAAGAAAAGGATGAAATTCATTTAAATATATGAAGGATTATGTTTAACTATGCTAAACTTTTTGGCCTGAAAAGTTATCCGGAAAACACAGAAAAAACAAATACAAGTTGCTGATCACCTCCTATTATTATGAAACTAAACTAGTTTTACCCAATTAATTTATTTACACCAAACCCTGTTCTAAAACAAGAACAGGGTTTTCGTGGAGTTTGCTTATTTTCTTTAATTGCTTGTAAATTATACTGCAATGCTTCAAAAGTCTAATCGAAATGAAGAGACATCGAGCCATTTCCCGTTTCATTGAAATAATGATCTATCCTCAACTTTAAACATGACAATAGTTAGAATCATTCCAAACACCAACATTCCTGCGGCGACAAGAGTGATCAATGTATATGACAATCCCGCATCAAGCAAAAAGGAACCTAGTGTGGCGCCGATGCAATTGGCCAAGTTGAAAACAGAGGCTGCAACGGTACCCGATAAAGAAGGAGCCTCCGGTGATGCGATAATAATCTTGGCATTTAAGATAGGTGCTAAGCCAAATGCTCCCGCTCCAAACAAAAAGCTCATAATCAATGCCAAGAAAGCATGTTGAATCAAAAGTGTATAAAGTGCAAGTACTACGGCAAAGGCTCCCAGAGAGGCAATAAGCCACGATGTTAAACGACTTGGGCGGATTTTTCCGGAAGCAATGTTTCCAATCACACCGCCAAGTCCGAAGAAAAATAATCCGGCGGTGACACCAGTGATATCAAAATCTGCTATTTTTCGAAGCATCGGCTCATTAAATGTATAAGCAGTAAAGATCCCCGAAAGGCCAAACACGATAATCGCAATCACCATGATGACATTTTTATTTTTTAAGTTTCTAAGTTCCTTTTTCAAATTTGATGCTTCAGCTGGTTTAACGTTTGGTGTAACAATAGCCAGACCAATAAAAGTCAAAATTCCGATTAGAGCAATGAACCAGAATACGAGTCTCCAGTTAAGCAGTCCACCGAGAAAGGAACCGAAAGGAACGCCCAGCATGACGGCAATTGTAAGACCACCTTGAACAGCGGAAATGGCACTGGTGCGCTTTGCTGGTTCGGAAATACGAACGGCCAAGTTCATACAGACTCCGAAAAATGGAGCATGCATGATAGCTGAAAATAATCTGGATAATAATAACATTTCAAAACTAGATGCGTTTGCGGCAATCAAATTACTGATAATAAATATAGCCATAAATCCCAGGAGTAATGGTTTTGGTGAATATTTGATTGTTATGATTCGAAGGAGTGGCCCAAATATGGCTACGCTTATGGCATAGACACTCAGCAGCAATCCTGTTGTTGATATATCTACGTTAAGGTCTTCTGCAAATTGTGTCAGCAGCCCGGTGACGACATATTCGGTCATTCCAATAGCAAATGTCCCGAGCATAAAAATGGAAAGAATCGTTTTTCTAGAGAAGTTTTTTTGCATCATGGTGCAACACCCCTTTACATAAAGTGAAACTTCATTCAGTGCGAAACCATTTTCCCGTACTGAATGTTTGTACCGCATGGAAGACCCATGGACCCGCGAACAGTATCAAAAATTTACGGACTGTTTTATACCCACACAAAGTTACCTCCTGCATGTTCACGCGTATTGGTCCTCTCACGTGTAGAGGATAGGATATTATAGCCCATTAATACGTGATAAATTCAGACCATTCATGATAAAACATTGACGGTAATATGTCCAGACCATTTAAAAAAGAAATTGTTTTAGAAAAATTATTGAAATCTCTCTGTTTGATGTGGGAATTTTGAAGAGAATTTTTAAGAAACGATAAAAAATATCATGTGTGATTATGGATTGGGTATAACAAAATGAGAAGTTTTGACGATAAACAAGCGATTTCCGAAGACATTTGATGTTTTGTTTGTTATCTACATGGGTAAAAGATAGTAATAAACACAGATAGACGGAGGTTTTAGGTGAAATGGGGAATTAAAAGAGGCAGTTATTAAGGGAAAAGGCTACACAAAAAAGCACAGTAATTGGGAAGAAAAAGCATCGGAAAATAAAAAAGGCAAAGTGAAAAAACAGAGGAAACGGAGGAAAAAGTAAACTATAAACGGATAGAGTAAGATCATTTTGCTATTACGCTTGTAATAGTATTTTTATTTTCTTTAAAATTACGGAGGTTTTCAATACTTAAATTTTTACTGTCTTTTGAAAAAACCTAATTAAATGATAGAAAACATCTAGAGAGGAACATCGATAAATGAGAAAAAAAGATAGCAACGTAATACCCAAAAACGAGAAAAAGAAAAGGCATATCGGTTCTAATAAATATTTAACTATCATCATGATTTTTTCGACATTTGGTGGATTACTTTTTGGATATGATACAGGCGTAATCAACGGGGCATTACCGTTTATGGCTAAGCCGGGGCAGTTAGATCTTAACGCCTTTACAGAAGGTTTAGTAGCAAGTTCACTCGTACTTGGTGCAGCTTTTGGTGCAGTTCTGGGAGGGCAGCTGTCTGATCAGTTTGGACGTCGCCGGGTAATTCGTTACATTGCCGCTCTATTCTTTATTGCGACAATCGGTTGTACGCTGGCCCCAACCGCAATGTTTATGATTTTTTCCCGTTTTTTCCTTGGTCTAGCTGTCGGGGGTGCATCTGTAACGGTACAAACTTATTTATCTGAAGTCGCCCCGGTAGAGCGACGAAGCAGAATGGTTACCCAGAATGAGCTTATGCTCGTTACTGGTCAATTCTTGGCTTATAGTCTCAATGCGCTGCTTGCTACAGTTCTTATTACTGGCAATGATGGTGTTTGGCGCTATATGCTTGTGATTGCTGCGGTTCCAGCTGTTGTTCTATGGATCGGGATGTATATTGTACCTGAAAGCCCACGCTGGCTTATCCATAAAAGGAAAATGTCAGAAGGACTTCATGTTTTACAACAAGTTCGAGAACCGAAGCGAGCGGAATTAGAGTTCGACAGCATTAAAGCATCTGTCGAAAAAACTTCTAACAGGAATAAAGCAACGTTTAAAGATTTAAACATCCCATGGATGCGCCGAATTGTTCTGATAGGTATTGGTGTTGCAGTTCTGCAGCAAATAACAGGTGTAAATGCAATCATGTATTATGGGACAACAATCCTGGGAGATGCCGGATTTAGTACAAACGCTGCCCTCGTTAGTAATATTGCTAATGGAATCATAGCTGTGATTGCTACCGGGGTAGGAGTATATATCCTTGGTAAAGTTTCCCACAGAAAAATGCTAATGGTAGGTCAGGTTGGTGTAATCACCTCACTTTCACTTATTGGTATCGCTTCTATGCTGCTTCAAGGAACGCCTGCACAACCATTTGTTGTATTAACATTGACAGTATGTTTCCTAGCCTTTATGCAGGGGGCAATCTCACCAACGACATGGCTGATGCTTTCCGAAATCTTTCCGCTTCGCGTACGCGGAATGGGGATGGGTGTAAGTGTCTTTTTTAATTGGATGACAAACTTTCTGATTACCTTGATATTCCCTGTGGCGCTTAATATTCTTGGATTAGCCATTACGTTCTTTATTTTTGCAGCTCTTAATGTAATTGCACTCCTATTTGCGAAAAAATACTTACCGGAAACAAGAGGCCGTTCACTTGAAGATTTGGAACATAGTTTTCGCACATACAGCAGCCGTGATATAAGTGCTACATCAAGAACGGAATATATTCGATAAGTTTTCGTCTTTTCTTGTTTTAATAGAAATACACAAAATAAATGCAATATAAAAAGCTGATCCCACTTGGCGATAGCGTTTGTTATCGTCATAAGATACATCAGCTTTTTTAGGGGAAAAGAATTTCGTTTTGAGTGTCCTAAAAAAACCAAATTAAATGGAACGATCAAATGGCAAGTAAGAGCTGTCTGAAATTAGACGGATTTTATAATTATAATGACAGGCAAGTTAAATTTTTTTATAATTAAAGAACATGGAGTTGTATTTAGCCTAGCAACGAAGGCTATCTTAAGAGTGTTGTTTAACTTGTGTTCAACTATCGGCCAGCCTCATTGTTAAAGAAAAGGCAGTTCCATTTCTGCTAGAATTTAAATGGAATCATAATGATAAAATACTTAAAAAAGTGAGGATCCACGATGATTGCAAAGACGGAAGAGGATTTTAATGGATTAAAAGAAATTGGTAAAATTTGTGGAGCAATTAGAGATAAATTAGTCCAATGTACGACACCTGGAATAACGACAAAAGAACTCGATGAAATTGCTGAGGAGTTGTTTAAAAAGGCAGGAGCTCAATCTGCACCAAAAGGAGAGTACAATTTTCCAGGAATTACGTGCATTAGCATAAATGAAGAAGTAGCGCATGGGATTCCGAGGGAACGAACCATACAAGAAGGAGACCTTGTAAATATTGATGTTTCAGGCTCTAAAGGCGGATATTTCGCAGATACCGGTATTTCCTTTGTTGTTGGGAAGGGAGATAAAATTTTGCAAAAAATATGTGACGTTGCTAAAGAAGCATTCGACACTGGGCTTGAGAAGGCAAAACCAGGTTCCAAAAAAAGTGCACTAGGAAAAGCTGTACACAATGTAGCGAAAAAGCATGGCTTAACTGTCATAAAAAATCTTACTGGGCATGGTGTTGGACGCTCAATTCATGAAGCACCAGAACATATTTTTAATTACTTCTCTCGTTGGGATGACGAAATTTTAAAAGATGGTATGGTAATTGCTTTTGAACCTTTTATCTCTACATTTGAAGAGGAAGTTTTCCAATCGGAAGATGGATGGACCTTCCTAACTGATGAAAGCTTTGTAGCTCAATACGAACATACGATTATTCTTACAAAGGAAGGACCAATTATTACTACATTGTAAGAACTTAATACCACAATTGGCCCTCTGCTACTTCTTCAGAAACTAATATGCACGATACCTTAGTGATATAATCAGGAAAACCCTGGATTAAGATAAAAGGCAGTGAATGACATTGGGAATTTAAATGCAGATTACGGTTTAGATTCTCTTATTGTTATTAGCAGAGACAAAATTGATAATGTCTATGTGTCATGCATTTGAGAATCTCTTGAATGCTTTAATATGTATTTCATTAATTTCAAATGTGTAAGGTTGATTCAAAAAAATTCTCATCACCACTTGTGAAATATTGAACATAGTGGTATAGTATATTTACAACGTAACTATGTGAAATGCTGAACAATAAAAACCAAAGGATGATGAATGATGAAAGTAGCAGTTATTGGATGCACTCATGCTGGAACAGCAGCGATTAATAATATAGTAAATCTTTACCCTGAAGCACAAATTGATGTTTTCGAAAAAAATGATAATGTTTCCTTCCTATCTTGCGGTATTGCCCTTTATGTTGGTGGTGTCGTGGAGGATCCGAATGGACTATTTTACGCTTCTGTGGAGCATTTTGAGCGACTAGGTGTAAACATGCATATGAATCATGAAGTAACAGCCTGCAATTTAAATGAGAAACAAATCCAAGCGAGAGATATGAAAACAGGTGAAACAAAAGACTATAGCTATGATAAGCTGATTATTACTTCAGGTTCTTGGCCTGTCACACCGCCAATTCCAGGCTCAGATTTAGAAAATGTGTTGTTATGTAAGAACTTCGAGCATGCAAAAGAGATCATTAAACGTTCTGAATCTGCCCGAAATGTTGTCGTTGTTGGTGCAGGATACATTGGTGTGGAGCTTGTTGAAGCTTTTGAAGAAAACGGAAAAAACGTTACATTAATCGATAGTGAGGAAAGAATTCTAAATCGTTATTTAGATGACACCTTTACTTCTCCTGTTGAAACAACCTTCAAACAACGCGGTATTGAACTTGCTCTTGATCAGACCGTTTCCAAATTTGAAGGAACCGGGACTGTGGAAAAAGTAATCACGGATAAAGGGGCATATAACGCAGACTTAGTTGTCATGTGTGTTGGATTTAGACCGAATACAGGACTATTCAAAGGTCAAATAGAGATGTTGGGCAATGGAGCAATTATCGTTGACGAGTATATGCGCACAAGTGTGAAAGATGTATATGCTGCGGGTGATTGCTGTGCTGTATCTAATAATGCAACTAGGCAGCCCAGCTATATTCCATTGGCAACGAATGCAGTAAGAATGGGTACATTAGTGGCTCACAATCTGGAGAAACCTGTTATGGAACATCCTGGAACACAAGGAACTTCCGGATTGAAAATATACAATCATAACATTGCTTCAACAGGTTTAACTGAAAGTGCTGCAAAATTAGCAGGATTATCTGTAGCAAGTGCCACTATTGAAGATAATTATCGTCCGGAATTCATGCCGGAAAATGCGGTAATCCAATTAAAGCTTGTGTTTGAAACAGAAACACATCGCATTGTTGGTGCACAAGTCATTTCTGATGCCGACTTTACGCAGGCAATCAATACGATTAGCGTCGGTATTGCCAACAATATGACGATCGAACAATTGGCATTAACTGATTTCTTTTTCCAGCCACATTACAATAAACCAGTAAACTTCCTGAATCAGGTAGCACTGAAAGCAATGGCTATGGAAACGGAAAAGATAAGAAAACAAGAGCAATTACTAGTATAAATAATAAATTTAAAAGCCGAGATGTGAAGCCAATTTGCATGCTCGGTTTTTCTATGAAAATCTCTATTTCCCAGCCTCTAAATGGTTAGTCATTTATTCCATTGTATTTATAACGAGTGAAGATTCACCTGAGTTATCTGAAATAATCAATCCGTTTAATTGAGAATTGTTATCACTTGTTGTATAGTAGATAGTAACGAAACCTATATTTTGAGTAAGGAGAATATATAATGCAAATATATTGGACTAAAATAAATGAGATTATTGATGAAACGCCTGAGGTTAAAACGTACCTGCTCGACTGCCCGGAAGACTTTACATGGGAAGAAGGTTCCCATACCCACTTCGCACTGGGAGGATTTAATGCTGGGGATAAACCAAATCGTAGCTTGATTCGCCATATGTCAATCTCCACTTTACCACAAGCAAAATCTATTGGTATCACGACACGTATCAAAGAGCAGTGCTCTGAGTTTAAAATGATATTAAGAAACCTTAAGGTCGGTAATGAAGTTGCAATATTTAAAACGCATTCAAATGTACCGCTTAAAAGAGAGGACAAAAATATTTACCTGCTGTCATCAGGTGTTGGCCTGGCAACATTCAGACCGCTTGTACTTGATTATTTTGAACGTGCTGACAACGTTAATCAAATTCATTCGCTGAACATCGATTCATCAAAAGACTTTTTATTCACTGATATTTTTAAATCCGCACCAGACAAGAAGTTCAAATCACAGTTTGTCGATAACCGTAATGACTATTATGAAGAAGTGGAAAATCTTGCTGCAGACAAAGATGGCCTTTTCTATATTGTTGGAAGCGATGAGTTCCTTAAGCAGAACATTGAGGTGCTGCGTGAGCAGGGCATCAAGCCAGAACAGATTATGCTCGACAAGCATAAACAACAACTGCCTGAGTTTTTATCATTTGAATTCTCCAATTAAGCGAGAGTAAAAACTAAATAGATATTCCATTAACGGGCGCTTTTCTTTAATTGGAAAGCGTCTTTTTGCAAGGTTTTTAAAGCTGGTTTCATATTTGAAATAGGAAAAAGAGATGTCCACTAAAAATGAACGGTAGTCACCTCTTTGTTGTATAAAAATCCCTTTTTACTTCGATAATCCTAAAATTAGCTCTTTATAAATATCGAAAAATGCTAAGTAGTAATCTTTGTAGACATATTCATCTGTTTTGTGAGCCATTTTTGTTTCGCCTGGTCCAAACATCATAAATGGGAAGTTATCATCTTTATCGCGTAATAAGTTGGATGCATCCGTGACACCTGGCGAACCTTTAACGGAAATGTCCAGGTCTAAGTATTTTTCACCGAGTTCTTTAGCAAGATCAACCATTTCAGACTGTCCTGCAGTGAAAACACTTGGCAATGACATTGTCACTTCAACACTAATATCAGAACCTTCTTTATTGTATTTGTCAGCTGTTGTTTTAAATAAGTCAATCACTTCATCGTTATCAAATTCTCGAATCGTACGTACGTTTATTTCAGCTGAAGCTTTTTCTGGAACTGAGTTTACTTGGTTTCCTGCATTAAAAATAGTGGTACTCATAACCAATTTACCCAGAACTTCATTTTTACGATTATCGTCATTCAAGTTTTCATCTAATTCCAGGAGATATTCCATTAATGGATTAATCGCATTATAACCTTGATCAGGCATAGAACTGTGTGCAGCTTCACCAATAGACGTTATCCGGAGGTTAAGCGATCCTTTGTGGGCGTAAATAATCGTGTCATGAGAAGGTTCAGCCACCCACAGATAATCCACATCATCCATATAGCCTTCTTCATATAATTTTTTAGACCCTGCACCGCCGACTTCTTCACCAGTCGTTGCCAAAAAACGAACCGTACCATTTTTTAGTTCATTATTTTCTTTGAGCTCAATTATCACTAATGCAAGGTTTACTAAACCTGCTTTCATGTCATTTGTTCCCCGTCCATATAATTTTCCGTCTCTTTCTGTCAATGTGAACGGATCTTGCGTCCACTCTCTTTCATCACCAGGAGAAACGACATCCATATGACCAGAAACGCCAATTACTGGACTCCCGCTTCCGATTTCAGCCACTAAGTTAACACGAGTGTCTGTAACTGGAACAATTTTAGATTTAATGCCGTATTCATCAAATAAATCTTTCAGGTAATTTGCCACTTCAATTTCGTTTTCATTGATAGATTTAATCGCTATAATATCAGATAAAATCTTTATCTTTTCTTCTTCTGTGAAATGTTTCATATTAAATCCCTCCAAAATTTTATCTGCCCATCTACAGGTAAGAATACAACTGTATTTTACCCAAAATGCTGGTAGATATAAACTAGGCAAAATTAGAACAAACTTTTACTCCTTATTAAGCAACTTGATAGCAATAGCGTTTGTTTAATAATAATGTTAAAATTTCCTCATTTAAATAATAAGGAGAGTTATTAAAATGAAGGTCCTAATTTATCAGATTCATGCGTTTAAGAATTAACAATTTATTGGGAATCACACAGCAATATGTTCGTTAAAAGCTCATTTAATGCAAAAGGTTGCGGCGGAAGATAATTTATCTGTTAATTAGGATAATGATTCCCTACAAATGGAGCAATCGATTTATGTGGCCACGTAACATATGCAACTGCTTGTAATATGTACTTACTTTATGAGGGGGGATATTTAAATGAAAAATTTTATTATTTGTGGAGCGATTTTATTAGGTCTTTTTATAATTCTGCCGTTTTTTAACATGGAAAGTTTCTTCTTATTTGTTTTAATTGAATGGATTACAAAATTTGTTTTACCCTGGATAGTCTTATATTGGTTAATCAGAGGGGTAAAGGCCTTAGAGAAAAAAATTAATAACTCTGATTGAACTATATGATGCTTTTATTGAATTAAGGTGAAGCCGTGAAATTTCACTGTCCTTGTTGTGGTTATAAAACATTAGATGAAGAGCCGCCAGACACCTTCGAAATTTATGGAATCTGTTTTTGGGAAGATGATGGTTATCAATATAAATACCCAGATGAAACATGTGCGGTGCTAATTATGTTTCATTTAGAGAAGCACAACAAAATTTTATTAAATTTGGGGCTTGTGACAGAAAAAGCATAAAGTTTGTTAGAAAGCCAACTGAGTCCGATAGAAGAGATCTTTATTGGAAATTGTTATAAGAGGGTGCAAGATGTTCGTTCTCTTCTGTAAGACGTTCAAATATGTAAGGTGCTTTTTTTTGGGGGGGATTTATGAATGGAATAAATCCTTTTGAAAATATACCGAATAGCGATAGTCTAGCTTGAAAGCTATTCTATCGCTATTTTTATGTATTTTCTATGATACGTTTTCGGTGCAGCTTTGGCTTTAATTCTGTTATGAAAATAGCGGCCATAATGAAAATGGCACCTGTAATCATACGGCCTGTAAGCATCTCATGTAAAAATAGGACAGACAATATCATACCAAAAAATGATTCTAATGAAAGGATAATCGCTCCTTTTGTTGCGGTGGTATACTTGAAGGCAATATTTTGACAAACGTAAGCAATGGTTGTTGAAAATACTGCCAAGTAGATAATGGAATACAGCGCTTCTTTTTCAAAGATTGTTGGTATATCGCCTTGAACAAAAACGGCAATGACACCAATGATAGAAGCTGTAATAAACTGGACGATGGTCAGTGATATTGCATCTTCCTTTTTTACAAAATGATTTGTGTAAAAAATATCAAAAGCAAAGGCAACTGCACAGGCAAGCGATAATGCATCCCCGATATTAATTGTCATAGACCCTTGGAGAGAAATGAAGCCAATTCCAATGATTGCGATGATGGACCCGATGGTTTCATAACGATCTACTTTGCGTTTATAAACCATATAAGCAATTAATGGCACAATAACAACATTCACCGCGGTTAAGAAGGCATTTTTGGATGGTGTAGTGTATTCTAAACCAACCGTTTGCAAAGCGAACCCTACATATAAAATCGTTCCTAATATCGCTCCCTTCCAAACAATCGATTTGGTGAATGTTTGGAACCTTTTTCTAAATAAAAGTGAAAGGATAATGGCAGCTATAATGAATCTTCCAGCCATGACCTGATAAGCTGATAAATATTCTAAAGCGATTGCAGTAACAACAAATCCACTGCCCCATACGATTGCTGTGATAAACAGCATTCCGTCTCCAATGTATTGTTTCATTTTGTCTCTCCTATTCCTTAATTCTCTCCGTATTTATCTTATTTTGAATAAAATGTTATAAGGAGACGTAAATAGCAACTAGTCTGATTATAAAACAAAGTAAATCGAAAATGTTGAAAATTATACGGTTATTACGGCAAATTTTTTAAGAAAAAAAGACAAACATGAAGAAGAGCTTCAGAGAAGCATTTAGTGGCCTATCTTATTTTGCTTGTAGGTTGCAAGCATCGGCAAGTACCTGACAACCTAATCCAATTCAGGATATATAGAAAACTTCCTAAGCTCTCTGACAACACGGGAAATAGGCAGGCCCATGACATTGTAGTAATCGCCATTAATCTGCTTCACTAGTAATGCACCAAGGCTTTGAATACCATATGCACCTGCTTTGCCGTATGGGTCCATTGATGATACATACGACTCAATTTCATTAGCTTTTAATGGCCAAAATTCAACCTGTGTATGTTCGGCAAAAACTGTTTTCTCCTTATAGGAACGAATCATGACACCAGTAAATACATCATGTAAGTCACCACTGAGCTCCGAAATCATTTCATGGGCTTGTTCTCTATTATCAGGTTTTTCGAATATAGTTTGCTTGTAAGCAACCACAGTATCCGCAGCTAAAATCACTTCATTATCATGATCAATAGGAACATTCTCGGCTTTTAGCATGGCTAACTGTTTCACTTTTTCAATTGGGTCATTGGTGGTAATCTGTGATTCATCTACATTGGGATTCTTGGAAGTAAAAGGGATTCTAACTTGATTTAGCAGTTCTTGCCTTCTTGGAGATGTTGAAGCTAAGATCAATTTGTTCATCATGTATTTTCCTCCTAAGTGTGGGTAGGGATATAGATCTATTATAAGGAGCTTACGGAAATTGTGAAAGTTATTATAAATTAAAATAAGACTATCAGGTGGGCAATTCAACTCAACCGTATCGATTTCCTGATACAAAGAAAAAGGCTTCTTTTTAGCTTTTTTTTAGAGACCAAAAAATCAAGAATGCTGTCCTAATGTATGGTTTAATAGACTTATAACTAACTTTTTTCGAAAAAACCAATTTACGAAAAGTGATATTTATACTACACTATTGTTAACCTTAAAATAGAGGTGGTTGACAATGGGTGTAAGAAAGCTTGTATTTGTATCATTTTTTGCGACAGTCATGGGGGTTCTAGGGTTAATTCCACCAATTCCATTGGGGTTTTCACCTGTTCCGATAACACTCCAAACATTAGGTGTCATGCTTGCTGGAAGTGTACTGGGTGCTCGTTTTGGTCCGAAGTATGCTGGATATAGTTTGATTTTATTTTTACTTTTAGTTGCTGCAGGTTTGCCATTACTGTCAGGAGGCAGAGGCGGGCTTGGCGTATTTGTAACCCCATCAGGCGGGTTTCTCATTGGCTGGGTTGCAGGTGCATTTATTATTGGTTACATATCCTATAAAATGAAGGAAACATCACTATTTAAATTAATGGCAGCTAACTTTATTGGGGGTATGCTGGTTATCTATCTGTTTGGAATACCGTTTCAGGCGTTTGTAATGGAAATATCGATTGGGCAAGCTGCCATCTTGAACTTAATTTATCTACCAGGGGATTTCACAAAAGTTATGATTGCTTCGTTACTAGCTATAAAATTACAGAAAAGTGTTCCACTTTTAAAGGAGGTCAAAGCTTAAATTGAAAGTAACATGTACGTATGAGAAGCATAAGGAATTAAACCCGGATAAACGAGCAATTATCACAGAGCAAAAACATCTGACATACGGGGAATGGTATGAATCCGTACAACAGACCGCAGCCGCTTTTTCAATGGAAGAAGCTATTACAAGAAGGGTTGCTCTTTTTTTGCCAAATGATGAAGTGTTTTTACAAGTATTTGCAGGCGCATGTGAGGCTGGCTGGGCTAGTATTATTGGTGATATGAGATGGAAAAGGACTGAAATAGAGGCACGATTGAAGCAAACTTCACCTGATTTCATTGTAGCTGATAAAAGAATGCGGACAATCATGGCCGATATTCCTGTCAAGGTTGTTTTCTCGGATGATTTGCCACAATGGTTAAATGGTAAAAGCTATCAAGAAGCAGATATAGAAGAAAATTTCCCATTTTATATTGGATTTACTTCCGGATCAACTGGGATGCCAAAGGCTTTTGTACGTTCACATGAATCATGGGTAGAGACATTTAGATGCAATCGAGAAGATTTAGGGATGAGTAGAAGTGAACACGTACTGGTTCCTGGATCATTTGTTAATTCAACGTTTCTGTATGGAGCAATAAGTACGCTCTTTGAAGGAGGAACGGTTTATTTGCTGAAGAAATTCAATGCGGCACATTTGATGAGGACCTTGGATAATTATCCTATATCGACAGTTTATGTTGTTCCGACAATGATACAGGCAATGATAAATGAAGGATATCACAGTAATAAGCAGGTGACCTTTATTTCAACAGGGGCCAAGCTGTTGCCAAGTGTAAAGAAAACGTTTCGAAATCAGTTTGCCAATGTGCCTATTCATGAGTTTTATGGTGCTTCAGAGCTTAGCTTTGTTTCTCTTATAAAAGATGAGGCAGATGAAAAATATGATACATCAGTTGGGAAAGTTTTCCATAACGTAGAGATTTGCATTATGAAGGAAGATGGGGAAAAAGCGGTAGTTGGAGAGGAAGGGATATTATATGTAAAAAGCAATATGTTTTTTGATGGCTATATCAATAATTCGGCCGAAACGAAAAAGGTGCTTCAAGGTGATTGGGCGACCGTTTATGATATTGCCAAAATGGATGAAGCTGGATACATATACATTCTTGGTCGAAAGAATGACATGATTTTATATGGAGCGTACAACATTTACCCGCAGGAAATAGAAAAGGTGCTTAAAAGCCATCATGGTGTAAAAGAGGCGGCAGTCATTGGAATCCGTGATGCATATTGGGGAGAGAAGGTAGCCGCTTTTATTGCAGGCGATGTTTCGATCCAATCCTTAAAAAATTATTGTCTTAAAAACTTAACGGCATACAAGATTCCTAGAATCTGGAGGAAAATCGACTCCTTTCCGGAAACAGCTGGTGGCAAGATTTCCCGACAAAAATTGAAAGAGCGATTTGAACAAGGGGTTTATGTATGAAAAATGCTGTGATTGTAAATGCGAAACGAACAATAATAGGAAAGAAAAATGGTGTGTTGAAGAACTATTCCCCTGAACAGTTAGCAGCATTTGTTATTGAGGATCTTACAAAAGACCTTAATGAACCGGTTGATGATATTATTTTAGGAAATACGGTTGGACCTGGTGGAAACCTTGCAAGGCTGTCAGCTCTTGAAAGCGGGCAGCCATGTACTGTTCCAGGATTAACAGTTGATCGGCAGTGTGGTTCCGGGTTGGAAGCAATCCGACTTGCCTGTCATCTTATTCAGGGAGGTGCAGGAGATATCTATATTGCGGGTGGGGTGGAGAGTGTGAGCGCGTCGCTATTTAAAAGTCGAGCGCGTTTCTCGCCAGATGATATTGGTGATCCGGATATGGGGATTGCAGCTGAAAATGTTGCTGAAAAGTATGGGATTACAAGAGAAATGCAGGACGAATTTGCAGCTTTAAGCTACCAGCGATCGCTTGATTCCTTTGATAAAGGATATTTCTCTGAGGAGATGGTCCGTGTTGCAAATATTCCTTTAAAAGATGAAGGGCTAAAGCCGGAGTTAGATTATAGGCGGATGTTAAAGCGCGTATCTCCTTGTTTTAAAAAAAATGGAACGGTGACAGTTGGTAATTCTTGTGGTGTTAATGATGGGGCAGCAGCTGTTCTAATTATGTCAGAAGATAAAGCGAAGGAGTTGAACCTTCAACCAGTCCTCCGCTTTGTAGATAGCAGTGTAACTGGAGTCGATCCAAACTATCCAGCCGCAGCCCCGATTCCAGCCGTTTCGAAACTCCTATCTAAAACGAATTTCTCCATAGAAGACATCGATCTTATTGAACTAAATGAAGCATTTGCAGTAAAGGTTGTCTTATTTGCTCAAGCATTTTCCATTTCGTATGACAATCTAAATCCAGAGGGCGGTGCGATTGCGTTAGGGCATCCGTATGGTGCATCTGGAGCGATTCTTGTGACAAGATTGTTTAATGAGGTACAAAGAATGGAGTCCAATTATTGCGTTTCAGCTATTGGAATTGGCGGTGGTCTTGGTATAGCGGTGCTTTGGGAGAGGGTAACATGAAGTCAAAAAGAATTAGCGTGACGATTACAGAAGAAATGGTAGAAAGCTATGAAATGATTTTTGGCAAACAAAACCAATTGCCACCGACATTTCCGATGCTATTTTATAAATATATCGAGATACCATGGGAATACGAAGCAGAGGCTATTCATCGAAAGCAAAAATGTGTTTGTTATTCTCAGCTTATGGTCGGCGAGAGCTACGAGTGTGAAGTTTTGCTTGAAAGTAAAGTGAAAAGAGGGATGAATACATTTTATACACAAACCCTTGTCGGCTTTGATTTAGCAGGAAAGGAGAGCTTTCGATGTGTATCAAAACTAGTTGTAAGGTCGTCTTAACGGAAGAAAAGGTAAAACAATATATGCTATTATCAGGTGATCAAAATCAAATTCATCATAATGAAAAGATTGCAAAACAACACAAATATAGAGGGCCGATTGCTCATGGAATGCTAATTATGTGTATTGGAGCAGAGCTTTGTTCTGCACTTTGTAAAAACAATGTGATGATTTCCGATTATGAGATGCATTTTCTGCTGCCAGTATATGTGAATGATAAATTGCAACTGGTTGTAGAGGAGCAAAACGAGATACATGGGCTTGAAATCAGGGGAAATGTCGAAGGGGTACAGGTGGCCAGAGGGAGAGTGAAATTTCAGAGGGCAGATAAGAATACATAATTGTTTCAGGGAGCTCTAAAATAGTTATAGTTTGCTATAATAATAGCAGAACATATAAATGCAAAAAGGGGGCTTTTGATGCTGCAAAAGCTATCCGCAGACAAACATAAACAGCCATACAAAGGCTATTTCACCGTAACTCGCGTGCAGCCTGGGGATATTGTTGACCAACAGTTTCATGATACTGCATTTGGACCTTTAAGAGTTATTGATCATGCTGTAATAAAAAAAGGACTGACTATAAAAATACATGAGCATGTGAACGATGAAATACTAAGCTATGTTTATAAGAGCACATCGAATCATAAGGATTCAGCAGGATTAGAAGTGCCAATATTTATCGTTAAAGAAACAGGTTTATTAAAAACAAAGAAAGGATCGGAACAATGCTGCAAAAAGTGAAATCATATAGCCAGCTTTTTATCGCAAAGAAGTCGCTAAAGACGTTATTGAAAACGAATCGTTTCGAGTCCGAAGCGTTAATGAAAAATTATCATCGTATATTGGTGGAGAATAATCAGCTCCATGAGGATTTAACAAAAGGCTCCGTCGAAGGCAAGAATAAACTTTCCAAACAATTGATTGATTCTTTTGTTGAGCTTCGTGAACAGCGTCATGATGAAGATTTTTACACCCAGGTGGCAAATCAATGGGTGAAAAAGTAAATAGGGGTTTGTTTTTTTTGCGAACTGATACTCTAGTTGAAAAATAAGCAGAGAAGTAAATCATTTTTTCGAGAAGTGCAGGGGGAGGTTAACATTAATTATCCATTACGTTTAACATTTTATTTAGTTGGCGTTATTGTATTCAGTGCAGGTATTACATTAACCATCAACATGCAGCATCTTGGGATACATCCATGGGATGTGCTCAGTGTTGCTTTTTATGAAAAAGCAGGGCTGTCGATTGGCTCATGGAATATCATCATATCTGCCATTTTGATCACGATAACGTTTGTAATTGGCAGGGAATATATTAAGCTTGGTACGTTTATGAATGCCATTCTAGTTGGAGTGTTTGTCGACCTGTATCGTTGGCTTGATATTTTGCCAAATGCAACACATACATGGACCGATATCCTATTCATCATTTTAGGGATCGTTATCATGGGATTTGGCGGCGGAATGTACAATGCGGCAGGTTTGGGAGCAGGACCAAGGGATGGATTTATGCTGTCGATTGCCGATAAGCTGGGAGCCTCAATTGGAAGGGTGCGGATTATTACCGAATGCAGTGTGCTTGTTATCGGGCTTATAATTGGTGGTCCAGTCTTTGTTTTTACATTTATTTTTACGTTTATCCAAAGTCCAATATTCCAATTTACATATTTGAGACTGGGGAATGTTGTACTTCAACGGGATTATAAGCAGCCAAGTAAAGCAACGGATGCAAAATAAATAAACGCTTTATTCTCCTAATATAACAGGGCAACAATGGGTATAGCTATTTATATAGGAGGTATGTGATGGGTATTATTGAGAGATTGAAAAAGGGAAATACATCATCAGGAATTGCTGCACTTGGTAATACATTTTTAGCTGCCATTAAGGGTGCAGCTGCTGCATTCAGTGGCAGTGGCACGATGTTTGCCTCAGCTATGCATTCTTTAGCAGATGCAGTCAATCAAGGCTTTGTCTATTTTGGAAGTGTTCTAGCTGAATTGCCGCCTTCGAAGCGTTTTCCAACAGGTTTTGGTCGTGTTATTAACATTTTTTGTATGATTGCTGTAGTCGTCGTTACGATAATGGCATATGAAACAATTAAAGAAGGCTGGCATTTGCTTCAGCATCCAGCAGAATCAACGCACTTCTGGCTTAATCTAATCATTTTATTAGTTGCGTTTTTGATTGACGGGTTTATTTTATATAAAGCCATGAAAGAAATCAGGATGGAAACTGGAGCTGATAAAGCTGCCGCCATCATTCCTTATGCCTTTAAAAATGTCAATAAGGCTTCTCCGGCAACAAGACTTGTATTTTATGAAGATTTGGTTGCTACGTCTGGTGCTGTACTTGCGATTATTGGAATTGTATTAGCGCAATCTTTCGGTGTACTTGCGGCAGATGGAATAGCCTCTATGATTATCGGGGGTTTAATGCTCTATGTAGCTTTTCGGGTTGGCTATGATAACATGGTTGGATTAATCGGTGTAGCTGCACCGGCAGAAATTCAAGATAAGATATATAACTTATTATTAGAGGATGAAGACGTCGTTGATATAAAACAGATACGTATGATCCAAGAGGGGAGATTATACCATGTGGAAGGCACAATTGAGCTAAGAAAAGGGCTGACATTAGATGAAGCAGATGATATTAAATATCGTTTAAGGGACGTTTTATTAAGGGAATCTGAAGTTGCCGACGTTTTGTTAGCAATTGTGGAAACAGATGATATACAAAACTGGAATCCAGAAGAGAAAAAATAAACATGTGCTGCATGTTTATTTTTTTGCGCGAAATAAAAAAACCAAAGAAAGTAATACTTCTCTGGCATGCTCAAATGAAAAGCTCGTTGCTTTCTCCTAACGATTTTCTATCAACATCATAATCCTCAATAATGGTCTCCATATACCACCAGGTTAGAAGTATAGCAATTACAGTAACAAGAACAATGATAAGAATAACTACTTTCCCCTTCATGGAAGACACCTCTTTCGCCTAAAGATAGGTTATCAAATTCGTCATTGTCTGTAAATATTATTTTCCAAACAAGTGTGAATAACATTTGTAAACGTTTTATCATGCTTTGAAAATAAGCTTGCACTGTGATATGATAATCTTTTGGAAAATGATAAAGTATGTAGTTTATAAGCATAATATATATAATAGAAAGAGGTAAGAAATTGAAAATTGAGCAATTAAAGCAGGAATGGTTTGGAAATGTGAAGGGGGATATTTTGTCTGGAATTGTTGTTGCGCTAGCCCTTATTCCAGAAGCAATCGCATTCTCGATTATAGCCGGTGTAGATCCAATGGTTGGGCTATATGCTTCGTTTTGTATTGCGATTGTCATTGCTTTTGTCGGGGGAAGACCAGGCATGATATCTGCTGCAACAGGCGCGATGGCATTATTAATGGTAAACCTAGTGGCAGAACACGGGCTGCAATATCTATTAGCAGCAACTATTTTAACGGGAATTATTCAAGTTATTTTTGGAGTATGTAAACTAGCAAGAGCAATGAAGTTTGTCCCGCATTCAGTCATGATTGGTTTTGTCAATGCGTTGGCTATATTGATATTTGCTGCACAGCTTGAGCACTTTGCCGGCGAAATATGGATTATGTATGCACTCGTGGGATTAACACTAGCAATTATTTATCTTTTTCCACGTTTTACAAAAGCAGTACCTTCTACCTTGGTGGCAATTATTGTAGTGACTGCAATTGTAATCTTCGGCAATGTCGATATTAGAACGGTTGGTGATATGGGAGCATTGACACAGCAATTACCAATCTTTCTTATACCATCTATTCCATTGACATGGGAAACATTGATGATTATTTTCCCGTATTCTCTTGCCTTGGCAATTGTCGGGTTATTAGAGTCACTTCTTACTGCGAATATTGTGGATGATATGACAGATACGGAAAGTGATAAGAACAGGGAAAGCCGCGGGCAAGGAATCGCGAACATCGTAACCGGGTTTTTTGGCGGTATGGCTGGTTGTGCAATGATCGGACAATCTGGTATTAATGTAAAGTCAGGTGGAAGAGGTCGGTTATCAACATTTGTTGCAGGTGCATTTTTAATGTTTCTTATAGTCGTTTTAGGTGATCTTGTTGTCCAAATACCGATGGCAGCTTTAGCAGGTGTGATGATCATGGTTTCAATCAGTACCTTTGACTGGTCTTCGGTACGCAATATTTTCAAGACTCCACGAACCGATGCATTTGTAATGGTCGCAACAGTTGTAATTGTTGTTGTAACGAATAATCTGGCCTTGGGGGTTTTTGCGGGAGTGATTTTAAGTGCAGTCTTTTTCGCGGCAAAAATTTCTAAAGTAACGGTAACAGATAGTCTTGATGAGGCTGGTAACAAACGCATTTATTATTTGGATGGTCAATTGTTCTTCGCATCTGTCAGTGAGCTTCCGAAGCGCTTTAACTATGATGATAAAGTTGAAATGGCGGAAATTGATTTGACGAATGCTCACCTATGGGATGATTCTGCAATAGCTGCGTTGGATAAAATTGAATCAAAATTTAAGGATGTTAATATTCGTGTTACGTATACGGGATTAAATACGGAAAGTATGGAGTTGAAAAACAAAATACATGGTATCTCTTCCGGACATTAAGCAGGTTATGCTATGATGGAAAAAACTATAAAGTGAAACTTCATTCAGTGGCGGTTCACTTGCCATGAACTGAATGTCAGTATCGCAAGGCAGTCAGTCTCCCGCAGGACATTGAACAGAATCAGGAATTTAAAAGCTGTTAATCCCCCGACTTTACGTGTTTGGTTCACAAGCATTTGAAGGTGGAGGTGGGGATTTTACCAGACCATCATTGTTATGATAAACGGGGGTGTTGTGCTTGTTTAAACGAATTTTATTAGCTGTTGATGGATCAGAGCATTCCATTCGTGCAGTAAAATATGCAATAGAGCTTGCTGAAAAATTTGAAGGAGTCATTGAAGCTGTTTATGTAGTAGACGAAAATACGGCTAAAAGAGATGTATTGCACGCTGCAAATAAATTTGAAATTGAAGCGAGACGAAAGGAAAAAATAAAACCAATTCGGAAATTATTAGAGCAATCGGAAATTGTTTTTGGTACGCATGTCCTTCATGGAGAGCCTGGACCACGTATTGTTCAGTTTGCAGAGGAAAGAGAAGTTGATTGTGTGGTAATCGGAAGCCGCGGATTGAATCAGGTGCAATCTTTTCTTCTCGGAAGTGTCAGCCATAAAGTTGCTAAACGAACAGCATGTCCGGTGTTGATTGTTAAATAATATGTGAAAGAACTGTCCTATAAATTGGGGCAGTTTTTTATAAACTTAAAAAATAGGATGGACAATTGTCCATCCTATTTAACAGCACCAGCTACTGGATAGTCCGCTAAATCAATTTCAAGCTGCTCCCCTAATGCCAAATTTGCCAATTCCTTACCAATATATGGGCCCATTGTTAAACCAGTAGAGCCTAAACCATTGGCAAGCACTAATCCTTTGAAATCAGGCAGCTCCCCGATAACAGGAAGAAATCCAGGTGTAACAGGTCTAAAACCAACTCTTGTTTCTAATACGGTGCTATGACGCAATCCAGGTGCTATATCAATCGCTTTATTTAAAATTTCCTGCATGCCACCCGCTGTATTTCGGTAATCGAAACCTGCATCATCTTCATATGTAGTCCCTACCACAATTCGCCGATCATCAAATGCTAACATGTACTGATTATTCGGCGGCATGACGACTGGCCATTTAGAAGTATCCATATCTGGGATTTCTAAGTGCATGATTTGTGCACGTTGTGGAGTGACATGGAACTTTACGCCCAGTGGTTCAATTAGCTCATTCATCCATGCGCCAGTAGCAGCAATGACACAATCTGCTTCAATGGTTTTTCCATCTACAGAAACGCCAGTAATTTGAATACCTTCTGCTTTAAGGCTTGCATTTCCGGTAATAAATTCGGCCCCATGCTTTTTCGCGGCCCAAAGCAGTGCATCACGTAATTTGCGCCCATCCACTCTAGCTGCACCACTAACATGCACGGAACTATATTCCTCGGTGAGAAGTGGAAACATTGATTTAGTCTCTTTTGAATTAAGTAAGGTAATGTCGCCAATTTCCAGAGCATTTTCCCGGCGTTTGATTGCACGATCACGCATTGCATAAAGCTTTTTTTCATCGGTATGGAGACTTACAACCCCAACTTGGGCATATCCAATGTCTGTTTCTCCAGCATACCTTAATTCATTGATTAAATCATGGTACATCCTTGCTCCGTTTTTTGCTAGGCTGTACCATGCTTTATTTCGACGCTGTGAAAGCCATGGGCAAACAATTCCCGCCGCGGCATCTGTTGCTTGTCCTTGATCATGCCGATCAATAACAACAACACTGGCACCTTTTTTTGCGAGATGGTAGGCAGTGCTTGCACCTAGTATTCCAGAACCGATTATAATGTATTTCTTAACCATATTACCCGGCCGTCACCACTTGATGCATTGCTTTGATTTTTCCAATATGCTCTGCTTCATGATAAGCAAGCATGATTAACAAATCTCCATGTGTTTCAATGCTGCCAAAAGGTACTTTAAATTTAACGTTCGATTTCCAAAATAAATCATCAAATTCATTTACACGATTTTGCTGATCTTCCAGTGCTTCTATTAATACATCAAGTGCTGGGGCTTCCGAAGTCCAATCACTCGGTTTTGTACCTGAACTGAAAAGCTCTGCAAATTCTTTTGGAATATTTGTTGACTTAGCAGGATATCTGAATAAAAATTTCTCGGTTACTACAAGTACATGTCCAATGTGCCAGCGAATGGTATTATTGAAGTATTCAGACTGACGGTCAATGGCAGCTTCGTCTAACTCTTTAATAAATGTGAGTAAAGAAGTTCTTGTTAAATTGAATTGTTTTCGTGACATATTTATCCCTCCGATAGTATTGATTATAATAGAAATGGAACTACTTTAACAACATATAGAACTTTAAACAGGAAATTGTAGATTTTTCAAGAATAATAAAAAGAGGGGGGATTAATTTATGGACGCACTGAGTCTGGAGGGATCCATATTTCATTGACAAGGTGACATTTTTACATGCATTAAATAGAAATAGAAAATTTGATCTTAATATGGACAAACTGTTAGTTACTAATTGGAATAAGGGGTGACTTTGTGAAAAAGAGAAAGATGAAAATGGGATGGTTTGGCTGGACGATGGCAGGAGTCGTCTTGATTACATTAATTGGGTCAAGTTTATTCTTTTTTAATGTATTCCAACTGGATATGAAGACATTATTCCAGGATGATAATTTTATCGGATCAACTGATCAGAAGGATATTTCGGAAGAGGCAATGGGAGAAATTGATCGAGTGCGTGCTACCTTAGGAAATGAAAACGAGGAGTTGGGCGGTTTTATTGCAACGATGCACGAATTTTATAATAAAACAACTGGATATGGTGGAATTAACAATCTGGATTGGGACGAACAAAGGGAACAAGCAGAGACAATTATCGATACAATTGAGGGAGATAAAGCAGACATAATAGACGAAGCTCTACTTACGGATTTAACCCAAATTGCTGACTTAGCAAAGCGTATCTTGGATGAGCAAGATAGTGATCTTATCCGCAATTTGCATCGTTATTTTCATGATTTAGATATTGCGTTGAATGACTACAAAACCTTTGATAGAATTTGGAATGTCACTGATACATTAAAAGACATAGAAAAGGTCAAAAAATAACACATACTGACAGAAAATATGATACTCTAGTATTAAATAACTTGATTGTCACCAAGCCTTTAGGTGATAACCATAGTTGCACTTAGGCAGCAAGAAAGTTTACTTTCTTAACTGCCAAGAGAAATTTTACATTAAAGGAGTTATAAATATGAGTAAACCATTCATTTTTGGACATAAAAATCCGGATACAGATACAATCTGTTCTGCACTTTCTTTTGCAGATTTAAAAAATAAAATTGGGGAAGAAGCAACAGCTGTAAGACTTGGAGCTGTTAATAAGGAAACTCAATTTGCTTTGGATTATTTTGGAGTAGTGGCACCTGAACAGATTGATAAAGTAGAGAATGGTGCCAAGGTTATCTTGGTAGACCATAATGAATTCCAACAAAGTGTGGATAACATTGAAAATGCGCATATTCTTGAAGTTGTCGATCATCACCGTATTTCGAATTTTGAAACGAGAGAAGCTTTATATTTTCGTGCAGAGCCAGTAGGTTGTACGGCAACAATTTTAAATAAAATGTATAAAGAGAAAGGCATTCCTGTTACAAAGGAAATTGCTGGACTGCTTTTATCAGCGATCATCTCCGACTCTTTATTGTTAAAATCTCCAACATGTACTGCGGAAGACGTGGAAGCAGCACATGAACTTGCAGAAATCGCAGAAGTAAATATTGAAACTTATGGACTGAAGATGCTTCAAGCTGGAGCTGATCTAAGTGATAAATCTGCACGTGACTTAATCACAATGGATGCTAAGGAATTTTCTATGGGTCAGGCAAAAGTTGAGATTGCTCAAGTAAATGCGGTTGATACAAGTGATATTTATAAAAATCAAGCTGAAATTGAAGCTGAAATAGAGAAGGTTGTAAAAGAGAAGGAATTAGATTTATTTCTTTTCGTTGCAACGGATATTTTAAATAATGATTCTGAGGTACTTGCTGTCGGGAACGGGAAAGATAAAGTAGCATCTGGATTTAGCGTAACTTTTGATGGAAACAACAGAGCACTGTTAAAAGGAGTAGTATCTCGTAAGAAACAAATTGTTACAACATTAACAGATGAGTTTTTAAAATAAAAAACAAAATGGATCTCTTTACGATGTCGTATAGAGATCCATTTTTGGTATAAAAAGAAATAAAAAAGCCTTCCCTTAATTGGGAAAGCTTTTATTATAAACTAACTTACGCTTTGTTAACGTTAGTAGCTTGTGGTCCACGGTTACCTTCTTCGATATCGAAAGTTACTGTTTGACCTTCTTCTAAAGTTTTGAAACCTTCGCCTTGAATTGCTGAGAAATGTACGAATACATCGTCTCCACCTTCAACTTCGATGAAACCGAAACCTTTATCTGCGTTAAACCATTTTACTGAACCTGTGTTCATTAAAAAAACCTCCATGTGCATTTTGCACGTTTATTACTATTTTTGTTCAAGATTACAACTCAAGACGAAATAACTAAAGAGATACTACTGTCTATCCTGTATTTCTCACGAACAACAATAATTATTTATATTATAGCATAGATATCTAAAAAATATCCACCTTTTTTAAAAAAAGTTTTAAACAGTATTTTATTTACATTTAAAGACAGAAAAAAGCGGAAGTTAAGAACGGATTATCGTGAAGGTCATACCCAGCAAAGGAGATAATCAGGCACATTATTGATTCTAAATTAATGTATCCATGCTTTTATCATATTATTTTTAAAGCATGTTGGGAAAAGCTTTATTTTTAAATGTTTGACGAGTTAATGCAATAAAGTCTTCCAATGGAGGAGACATCCACTTATCCTTATGCCAAGCAATGTGGGTGAAAATAGGAGGAATTTTATTATTCCATTTTAATTCCTGCATTTTTCCCATTTTAATATCATGTTCAACAACCATTGTAGGTAATGCCGCAATTCCTAATCCAGCTATTACACATTGCTTGATAGCTTCAATACTGCTGAACTCAAACTTATTTATTGGGTATACTTTTGCTGAATGACAGCAATTTTCTAAAAGTGTACGGTAAGAACAGCCAATTTCGGTTAAGAGTAATGTTTCAAGTTCAATATCTTTAAGTTGTATTTCTGGCTTTGCAGCTAATGAATGATTAGGGGAAGCTACTAATTTAATGTCTTCCTGAATCAAAGGTTTTATTGTCAATGCTTCTTCAGGTTTTGATATATCCATAATAAAGGCAACATCAAGTGTACCTTTCATTAGCTGTTCTCTAGCTAGCTCATCAGAATGAGCTGGTTTAAAGATTAGCTTTACGTTAGGATATTGATCTTTAAATTCTTTTAAAATTATGGGCAGCCTGTACGTACACTGGCTTTCCTGTGCTCCAATAATAAGTGTTCCGGAAGGTTCTTTATTACTACTGATCGCCACTTTTGCTTCTTCATTTAGTTGAATGATTTTTTCTGCATATACTGTAAATTCTTTGCCTGCCTCGGTCAGTGTCAGGCGCTTACCTAAGCGTTCAAATAAAGGTTTTTCCAGTTCTTCTTCCAATGCTTTAATTTGGGCTGTAACACTGGATTGAGCAAAGTTTAAGATGCTGGCAGTTTTCGTGAAGTTTAGCGTTTCAGCCGCAATCTTGAAAGTGATGAGCTGTTTATTATCCACATTAGCCACTCTCCTTAATTCCCTAATCGTAAATATCGATTATATAAATCGAAATGATTCGTTTTACTGATTTATGTATGTAGTTTAAGCTATAAAGCATAATCAGTCAAAGAAGGAGTGGAAGTGGATGAAGAGTATTGCAGTTATTTATGGAGGCACCAGACCAAACGGAAATACAGAGACATTAACGAAACTAGCTATTAAGGGTCTGGAAGCAGATTCAATTTATCTGAACGAATTCAATATCCTGCCGATAGAGGATAAACGTCACGCTGAAGAGGGTTTTTCAAACGTTGGCGACGATTACAACGATATACTGACCAGAATGATGCAACATGATGTCTTCCTATTTGCTACACCAATTTATTGGTATAGCATGTCAGGAAAAATGAAGAATTTTATTGATAGATGGTCTCAAACGATGAAAGAGCCCCAATTTAAAGGATTTAAAGAAAATATGTCTAAGAAAAGAGCCTATGTAATTGCCGTAGGAGGAGATTCACCTTATATAAAAGGATTACCTCTAATTCAGCAGTTTAAATATATTTTTGACTTTTTTGGTCTGTCCTTTGAGGGATATATCATTGGGGAAGCAAACAGACCTGGGGATATATACAAAGATGAAAAGGCATTTTATGCGGCTGAACAATTACGTGAAACCTTAAATTTATCAAGTATGAACGAACTGTAATACCCAACCCTGCGATTATACCTGAGGAAAATAAAATGCGTGAAGGGATTATGAATAATATCATGCCTAGAATAGAAACTAAAAAGAAGTTGAAAGGGGTGACATGAAATGTCAGGGAAACCGAAAGGACCGAAGCAGCAAGAAAAAGTAAATTTACCGAAAAGTCCAGTCCAGCCATATGGTGAGCCATTGAGTGGTTCCAAAAAAGTTAAAAATGCAAATCATTCTAGACAAAACCAAAACCCTCACCATGGTTTATAATCGATTTTTTATATTGAAGGAGCATAATCAGTTACGATTATTGCTCTTTTGCTTTTTACCCTCTAATATTATAATTGTGCTGCGTATTATTATGGAGTGCAATGTATACTTTTTAAAAGGAGAAATTATTGATGTGGAAAGAGTTTAAGCAATTTGCTTTTCAAGGGAATATCTTTGACCTAGCTGTTGCAGTGGTAATTGGTTCAGCTTTTGGTGCAATCGTAACATCCTTTGTTGAAAATATTATTACGCCTCTTGTAGGAATTTTAGCAGGTGGTATTGATTTCACCGGATTAAGTATAATGGTTGGAGATGCTGAAGTATTATATGGCAATTTTATTCAATCCTTTGTTGATTTTTTGATTATTGCATTTGCAATCTTTATGACAATCCGTTTTCTGTCTAAATTTAAAAAGAAAGAAGAGAAAGCGGCTGAAGAGGAAGTTGATAAACAAGAACAGCTGCTTACTGAAATCAGAGATTTATTAAAAGAACAAAATGCAAAATAAAGAACCTGCAGATTATGCTTCTGCAGGTTTTTCATTGTTTTTATAGGTATTGTACATTTTCTTAGCAATCAATTGCTGAACAATCATAAAGATTCCACCTACTGCCCAGTATAGTGGCAGTACTGCCGGAGCATTTAATGAAATTACACCAATCATGATTGGTGAGAGGAGCCCCATAAATGTCATCTGGCTTTTCATTTTTGAATCCATACCGATTAAGGACACTTTGAACTGGATAAAGTAGATGACTACAGCCAGCAAAGTTAGGATAATATCCGATTGTCCAAGATTAAACCAAAGAAATGAATGGGATGAAATTTCAGGTGTTCGGAGAATTGCATAGTAAAATCCAATTAATATCGGGAATTGTATGAGCATTGGTAAACATCCGCCCAGTGAAGCCAATGGGTTTATCTCATGTTTCCCATAAAGCTGCATTAATTCCGACTGCATTTTCTTCTGTGTTTCTGCATCCTGCTTGTTGTTGTACTTCTCTTGTATTGCATCCATTTCTGGTTTTAATACGTTCATTTTTTCCTTCATTGCAACATTATTTTTAATTTGCTTAAGCATGATAGGCATCAAGGCCAATCGAATAAAAAGTGTCAACAGGATAATGGATAGTCCATAATTATCACTGAAAAAACCGGCTAATCCCTTGATTAATACAGAAAATGTATAGACGAAATAATGATCAAACCAGCCGGATGAATCGGCATTTATTGGCTCGGCTGTTCCTTGGCAGCCTGCAAGTAATGCAATTACTAAAAGTCCAAATATGATAAAGCTATATTTCTTAAGTGTGGTGAATACAGATTTTGTTTCCATATTAGCCCTCCTTGATTTTTATAACAAAAATCGAAAGAAGAGCTGTCTTCTTCGTTATCATCCGGTATCTCGATCCGTTTAGTTTTATGGGTTAACCAATTGCGTATTTCCAGAATTGTTGCGGTTAACTCAGGAACAGAAAGCAACTGATATTGCAATGCATGTGATTTTCGAATATACACATCTGTTTGATAGGTGTTTGGTTGATTGTAAATTCGAATTGGAATAATTGCCAGCAATAAACCGATATAAAAATAAATTGGCGAGAACTCATTAAACAATTCGGATAATAACTCAATAAGCATCTGTATTCACCTCCGTTCTAAAAGTACTATTATTAAGTACGATTCAAAAGCAGTTTAGGTTTCACTTTTTATAAAGTTAATTCAGTATTTATATAAACTGCGAGCTAACTGCTGAAATATGAGTAAGTCCGATCGTCCGGGATCGCTCCGGGCGGATGCTTTCCACGGGCCGGCATCAGCCTCTCCGAAAGAAAACCGCTTACGGTGAGTCTTCAGACACGTGCTTTTCCCGCAGGAGTCCCCGCCCTTCACTTACCCTGACTGGTTAGAGCAACGTTTTATTAAATTCTTGATAAACGATGTTAACAATAGGTAACGTGTCAGTTCTAGCTACGGAAACACCCGCAGAAAGCGCAGTGTGTTTTCGTAGCGGGTATACGCACAATCCATCCATGTATGTTAGTCCGCAGTTTCGTTCCAATGGGTTACTTATAAAGGTAATGAGAGCGTGAACAGAGAGTAAGTTTCATGCAAGGGTTACTCATAATGATGAGAGATCCAGAATAAAAAGTAAATCAGATAAAACAAGTCGCTGATAGAGAAGCAAGTAAGAAATTGTATTACCTGTACCATTAAATGGAGCAATTACAATAGTGCGAATCACTTCACTGCACATTGCATATGAATATCAGTCTTTAGACGTAGAGGAATTACTACTTCGGGTTGTGGATAGAGGTCACGTTCCTAATTAGAATGAAACTAGGTGGAAGAAAGGATGAGATAAATGGAAACCATTATTGAAGTTCAAAATATTGGGAAATCGTATAAGAAAAGAAGATCAAAGGAATTTGTACACGCGGTTAGTGGTGTCTCTTTTAATGTAAATCGAGGTGAAATTCTCGGCTTGCTTGGTCCAAATGGGGCTGGAAAAACGACTACAATTAAAATGATCTGTGGATTGCTGATAGCAGATTCAGGTGCGATCCGAATAAATGGAATCGATATTAAGGAGAATCGACTGAAAGCATTACGGCATATCAGTGCAGTGCTTGAAGGAAATCGTAATCTTTATTGGCGCCTGACTGTCAGGGAGAATCTGGAGTATTTTGCAGGAAATAGAGGAATGTCACGTCACGATACCAAAGATCAGGTTGAGGAAAATTTGATCTAAAGGATAAGGAAACTGAGCTCGTTAACCGACTTTCCAGAGGAATACAGCAAAAGTTGGCAATAGCAGTAGCAATGCTGGCTGAAAGTGATGTTATTTTATTAGATGAGCCAACCCTTGGATTGGATGTTGAAACTGGGTATGAGGTACGGGAGATCTTAAAGGCGATTGTACGAGATTACAATCGAACCATTATTATTAGCTCGCATGATATGGATGTTATTCAGGATATTTGCAAGCGCACAGTTATTATTAATCAAGGAAAAATTATTACAGATGATAGAGTAGAAAATTTATTTAAATTATTTGAGATTCGCGCCTATACCATCACACTGGGTGAGGTTTTAAACAGTCAGCAGCAGCAATTACTTCTACAGAAATTTCCACATCACGACTATAAACAAGATGCCTTTCAATCCATTCTAAATATCGAACTAGCGAAAAGTGAAGAAATCTATGGTCTATTTGATGTGCTTCAATTAAACAATACGCCAGTTGAGGCAATTGATCGAAAGACAATTAATTTCGAGCAAATCTTTATGAAAATCGTAAAGGGGGAAAAGCAAAATGCGTTGGCTCAATCTTCTTAAAGCAAATATGAAAAAGGAGTATATTGAATTAAAGCGCTATTTGCCAAATACAATTGCGATGCTGCTTACCTTTTACATTATTTTTTTAGGGATGTTTGCCGGGATACAATTAATTGGCGATCCAAGTGCACAGGATAGCAATATTCAGTACGCGATTGTAAATTATATTTTCTGGTTTTTATCCTTTATGGTAATCAATAGTATTGGTTATGAAATGATAAATGAGGCGATGAAAGGAACGCTGGAGCAGCTTTCGATGTCGCCAATGGGAATGTGGCGCATTATGGCGGCACGGCTAATTTCCACAACATTCATAAATTTAGTTATTGTGGTTGTGCTATTATACTTGTCAATGGCAACTGCCGGTCAATGGCTGAATATCGATGTGATCACGATAGCTCCAATTCTATTGCTTACCGTGATTAGTATGTTTGGTGTTGGATTTATTATTGCCGGGATATCTATTATTTTAAAGCAGGTGCAGGCATTTTTACAAATTCTGCAGTTTATTTTAATGGCGTTAACATTCATACCGCTATCCGTATCACCAGTACTTGCTTTTTTGCCTTTTGTAAAAGGGATTGATATGATTCGTGAGATCATGATTAATGGAGCTGCATTAAACTAGCTTCAGGTCGGAGAATTTATGATATTAGGATTCAATGCACTTTTTTATTTAGCGGTAGGCCTTGGGGTATTCTTATACTGTGAACGTGTTGCAATGATGAAAGGATTAATGGCACATTATTGAAGCGATTTCTTTCTTTTAATAAAAATAGCGGCAGATAATCAGGGTGGAACAGTGGATCACAAAAATAAGCATCGGGAAAAGAAGGGACACATTATCTAAGAAATATTTTAGGAAATAGGTACATGTCTCATACAATCCAGAAGTAACTGACATAGGTTAGAAGTGAACCAACAATAGAAAGGGGATTATTTAATGAGACATCGTCATGGACGTCATTGTGGTTGTAATTCTTGTAAGACAATTGTACATCCGACAAAGTATAATTGTGTTGATACTTTCTCAGAAAGTACAGTAAACCATGTGCATCCTTCCCATACCACTGTAACAAACCATCATTTAGTTAAAAATAACCATTTCTTTCCGCACTCAACATCATTTCAAAATACGTCAAATAGTGTGAATGCGTATGGTGGATCTTTCGAAGTTCCGGGCGGTCCGGGACAAGTAGGAGGAGCAATGTCACCTGGATTTGGCCCAGGAGGCCAAGTAGGAGGAGCAATGTCTCCAGGGTTTGGCCCAGGAGGTCAAGTAGGAGGGGCAATGTCACCAGGATATGGCCCAGGAGGTCAAGTAGCGGGGGCAATGTCACCAGGATATGGCCAAGGAAATCATGGTCATGGATGCGGAAACTGGAAAAAACCTTCAAAATGGTGTTAACTAGAGTAAAGGGCTGGCACAAATAAAGTTGCCAGCTTTTTCCTTTCCGCTGCAAAAAGCATAGATTAATTTCCTTTGCTAAATATGCATTTACTTAAGATTTTTAATGAGGTGTTCATACATATGAAAATATTAACAGTAACTGGATACAAACCAATGGAATTAAATATTTTTAAAGAAAATGATCCGCGTATTACATTTATAAAAGCTGCAATTGAAAAGCGGCTAATCGGTTTTATTGAAGAAGGCTTGGAATGGGTTTTAATTTCTGGACAAATGGGTGTTGAATTATGGACAGCTGATGTAGTATTGGATTTGAAAGAAATGTATGATATTAATATCGGCGTCTTTCCCCCATTTGAAAATCAGGATAACCGCTGGCCAGATCCAATTAAGGAAAAATACCAGGAATTAATAATGATCGCCGATTTTTATAAACCAATCTATCTAGGTGATTATAAAGGACCTTATCAATTTAAAGCGAAGAATATGTGGTTTGTGGACAAAAGTGATGGCTGTCTCCTCTTAATGGATGAAGAGTATCCAGGGAGCAATCGATTCTTTTATGAAGCCGCTAAAAATGCTAATAAAGATTATCAGGTATTTACGATCACTCCTGCAGATTTAGATGATGCTGTAGAAGAGATGCGCATGTCAGATCCTAACTATTGGGAGTAAGCATCGATATTGGTCTAATAAAATTTAATCATTTTCCTTATCTGTGCATATTATCTATTGAAGAAAGATACAGAAAGGTGGAATGAGGATGTACTATTCATATGTACCTCCATACAGACAATCATTTTCCAGACAGCAAGACCGTTTGCTTACAGTATCAGGGCATGGCAGGGTATCAATTGAACCGGATATAGCAACAATCCAGCTTGCTGTTATTACGGAAGACGAATCGTTAAGCAAGGCACAACAAGAAAATGCACAATTAATGAATCAAGTTATCCAGTCATTGATAGATTTAGGGGTACCAAGAGAAAATATAAGTACAACATCTTACCAAATTTCCCCGCGATATGATTTTGTCGATGGCCAGCAGTTATTGCGTGGATACGAGGTTACAAATCAGATTTCGGTTCGCATTACCCCGATTTCTGAGGTGGGAACCGTTATTGATACTGCTGTGCAAAATGGGGTAAACCGGGTAACAGCAATTCAATTTTCAGTTGATAATCGAGAAACCTATTATCAGCAAGCGCTTGTCCGAGCACTTGAAAATGCACAAGCAAAAGCCCAAACGATTGCTGAAAGCTTGCAAGTAAACCTCGATTCAACACCAATTAAAATTACAGAAGAGTTTTCAGAGACACCAGCTGCCTTCAAAACAATGGCGGTTTCAGCAGAAAGCTTCTCCACACCTATTGAACCGGGTGAAATTAGTATTCAAGCAATAGTAAAAGCTCAATTCCATTACTAAGTAAAGCAAGGGACCGAATACGAATGTCCCTTGTTTTGTTCTACCATAAATATTTTAAAATATCTTCACGAAAATAGATTTGTATCATTTTACAGGACTTAGCATCGATAATAGCGTACTGCCAGCCATAAAGCTGGGCACTTTCTGGACTTTGTGCACTGAATTCAGGGGCATTATCTTTCGAGGTGATTTCACCTTGAGGATATGCAGTCCAAACAATCATATTCTTTTGTAAATCTTCTCCCATCTCATTGTACGCTTTGGAGAGTTCGCTTTCTTAATTGAAAACGCTGGGGTATAGCTGGATGTGGATAGTATCTCATACCACCCCTCCAAAAACGCAGAATCAACTGGATAATCGGATTCAATATCAACAAATAAAGCAACATTGTCAGGGATATTTAATGCTTCTGCTAATATAATGCCTTGTTCAGCATGATCTACCCCATTATCGAATCCACGGGCATCATTTACATGGTTGTAAATGACAAGAATCTGAATGTCGTTGCCGTGGAGATAGTCTGCTTCGGCTACATTTATTCCGGCAGAAACACCTTCTTTTGTACCTAAATACCGTTCCCATATTTTCTGTTGATCAAAATGATCAATGACACAGCTGTACAAACTTTCACCTGTATAGTTGGCTGAATCACCCCCCCCCCCATAAAATGTTATTGCTGGATTCACTGTTACCCTTTTCTGGTTGTTCATCCCCATCTTTATTTCCGTTTCCGATAATAGAGAAGACAACATATAGTAATGTATATGACGCAATCAATATTGTTATTAGAATAAGGGTTCCGATAAATGAGGTATTCTTATACTTAAAGATAATGATGAGCCTTCCTTCTCTACAGTGTATTGAGGGAGTAGAAGAATGGTATGGGTATTAACAAGGCAATAATATTAAGGGGAAATAATGTTAATTGTTTGCTGCCATTCCTATATCATCGATGCTGCTGAAGCTTTGAAGCCTTAAAAAAAATAAAATAATAGCTAAAAGCACTGCACAGGCTGCAATGCTTTTTTTATATCCATAAAATTGCTATTGCCTACTCCTTTTTAAATTAATTGATGATATAATGTTAGAAACTATTCGAATTCAGAGATAATTATAAAAGAGGTTATCCAAAAGGATGAGTTTTATGGATTATGTGATACGCAAAATGAAAAAACGCGATATGAAACAAGTGCAAGATGTTGCAACAACAAGCTGGAATGCCACATATGAAGGAATTATTCCATTGGATGTTCAAGAACGCTTCCTAAGGGCTGTTTACAGTAAGCGGAATTTAAAACGGCGTTTAAGAAACACTGTCTTTTTTGTTGCTGAAGTAAATCAGCGGATAGTTGGCTTTGCTAATTATATTCATGTTCCTGAAAGTGGGCGAATAGAGCTGGCAGCAATTTATATATATCCGACTTATCAAGGAGGAGGAATTGGTACAGCTTTTTTAAAAGCCGGAATTAATGAATTTGGTGTGCAGGAACTTTATTTAAATGTCGAGAAAAATAATCAAATTGGAATGAACTTTTACCGTGCTAAAGGATTTAAAAATATAGATGAATATGATGATTATTTGGATGGTCATGCCTTGAAGACAGTTCGGATGGTTTTGCGAGTAGGGGAGAAGTGATTATAAGTATTGTGAAAACGGATTTGTATTCGATTTCATTTCAAAGATGACAGGAATTACTTAAAATTCGAGCTTTGTATCTTTAATAAAAAAACTATATTAGAGGAAAGTTCAATCAAACGACATACATTCGTTGAAATTTAGACAAGGAGACAGTGCCGGGAGCCACTGTTAAAAAAAGAGAAGGATTTCGAATCTATCAGATAATGGAACTTATGATGATTTGTAGTATGCGGATGCGTTCGATATAACGATTGTGAAAACAGGGAATTATACGATTCTCGAAGGAATGGAAAAACCGAAATGAAATAGCACATCAAATTGAAAGGGAGAGAGAAAAAATGATTATACGGAAAGCGACGATTGCTGATGCAGAAGATATTGCTAAAGTGCATGTGGATAGCTGGAAAATAGCTTATAAGGGAATTTTGCCAGATGAATTTTTAAATCGTTTATCCTATGAACAACGAACAATGCTCTGGGAACGCAACACAATGGAGCAAAATGTATATATTGCTGAAAACGCAGAGGGGAAAATTGTTGGCTTTTCTATTGGCGATAAGGAAAGAACAAAAATGTATGATGGGTATGAAGGTGAACTTAACGCAATATATATTTTAAAAGCGTATCAGCGGAGGGGGATCGGAAAGCTGCTTATTCAACCTGTCGTTGAAGAGCTGCTCCAAAAAGGGATAAATACGATGATTGTAAAGGTTATTGAAGAGAACCCATCGAGTGTTTTTTATGAAGCATTAGGTGCTCATGTTGTCGATCGTTTAGAAATTAAAATAGCTGGTGCATTGATGCACGAAATTGTTTATGGATGGGATGATTTAAAACACCTGCAGAGGATTGCTGAGCGGGAGTATGAAAAGTGAACGGCTACTAATGCAGCGGTTAGTAATAGAGGCTGATAATTATTCATTACTGTATTATTGGACCAGATGCCGGTTTTTAGCTCGTTAACAAGAAAAAGAAAACAAAACGACTGCTCCTCTTTTAGTAAGGATGGGAGGAGCTCGCTTCAAACGCAAGATGTAATCAGATTTTAGAGGATTTTTTAAAGCGTGTTAAAACATTAGATTCGCGAAAATGTATAAGTGGAGAGTGGAGAAAAAAGAATGATAGAAATTGAAGTCCTAAAATGTGATGAAAGAATACTGACCAGTGTTTCCGAATTATATAATGACGTATGGGAAAAATGACAATGACTTCTTAATGCGCTTTAAAAAGCATGCCACTTATAAAGATTTTCAAGGATTTATTGCATATGAGGAAGAAAATATAGTAGGTTTTGTTTATGGGTATGTGTCATTGGAGGGGCAATATTATAACGGATTGCTGCGTGAACAATTAATGAAAGAGGAAGCAGTATACTGGCCTAAGGATTGTTTTGAAATTGTGGAATTAGCCGTGCATCCGTCTGACATGGGAAAGAAGCTTGCTCAAAAATTAATGAGCCATTTATTTGATAAGGTTTCTACTAAAACGGCAGTATTCACAACTCGAAGCGATAAAAAAAGCAGCCCAGATATTGTATAGCAAGCTTGTTACAGTGATAGATGCTTCGTTTATCCTTGCAGATCGCAGTCAAACATGATTTGTTTTGGGAAAAACAATCGCAGATGATGTGTACTCAAGAAAGATATTTAATGTGATTTTCAAGGTGAAGGGGAATGAACAATGTTTAAATATACCATTTGCTTCATAAGACGAGGCGATGAACTATTAATGCTAAATCGGGAAAAGTCGATCTGGATGGGCAGGTGGAACGGTGTGGGTGGAAAGGTTGAATCTGGCGAAACGCCGACTGAATGCATATTGCGTGAAGTGAAAGAGGAAACTGGAATTTCCTTACCATTTGTACATTATAAAGGAACGGTTACATGGGGAGATAAAAGTCAATATTCAGGCGGGATGTACGCGTATGTTGCAGAATTGCCTAGTGATTATACTTTTCAAACTCCAGTCAAAACAGAGGAAGGAATATTGGACTGGAAAAAAGTCGATTGGGTTTTGCATCCAGAAAATAGTGGGATAGCTAACCTGAACTATTATTTATTGCGGTTGTTAGAAGAAGAAAATACATATGAATATCGGTTTATTTACGAAGGGGATGACGTCATAGCATGTAACGTTTTTCCGCTTGAAGAATATGTTCCGATAAGTTAAGCAAGCGGAGGTTTCTATGTTAACGAAAGAATATTTACATGATATTAAGAGGCTTCAGCTTCTTTGTGAAGCGAATGATCAAATAACGTTAAAATTGAATTGGGATATGCTGCAAAATAGGGAGACAGACGAGAAAAATGACTTTTTCCTCTATGATAATAATGAGTTTATCGCATTTCTAGGTTTGTATGGATTTGGGAATAAGGCAGAAATATGTGGAATGGTTAAACCGGAATATCGCAGAAAGGGAATATTTTCAAAATTACTGGATGAGGCACTTGAGGTTTGTAAAACACGGAAGTATAAAGAGGTTTTACTAAATGCACCTGCTGCATCTGCAACAGCAAAATCGTTTTTAAAAGCAATCCCTTGTGAACATTCATCAACAGAGTACCAAATGAAATGGTCATTTATGGAACTTCACGAAGAAAAAGATGTGTTAATCAGGACTTCTCTAACTGATCAAGATTTAAAGGCAGAAATACAATTAGATATAAGCTGTTTTGATTTCATGGAGGACGAGGCAGTGGATTATAATCGGCGTATAAGAAAAGATGGGAATCAGCAGTTTTTTATCATTGAATCTGATGAAAAAATCGTTGGGAAAATACGTGTTGCGCACGAAGGAAAAGAAGCGCGGATCTATGGGTTTCTGTTTTTCCTGAATTTCAGGGAAAAGGAATTGGAAGAATAGCTTTAAGACAGGTTATATGGAATGAATATAAAAGTGGCTATGCTGTATTACTTGATGTAGAATCGAAAAATTCCAATGCGCTGAAATTATATGAATCCTGTGGCTTTCAAACATTCCAGGCGCAGGATTATTATACGTATACAAATTCTAAAGGTTAGAATAGTAGTTCGTTATCTCGATCACATCAATGAAACTTTTAACTTTTATATTTATTAAATGCTCCTTCCAGCTAAATACCGGTAGGAGCATTGTTTATGGATCCAAGCTTAAATCCCTGCTTGATATTCTTTTCCATCTCGCAGTCTGTCGAATGTTTCTTTTGCTTTGTTGAGGACATTGTCTTTATTGTTAAGCAAATCATAGGCGGAAAGCGCCATGGAACTTGCAGCTAAGTGCATTCCTTTATAGCCGATTTGCGTTCCAAAAGAAGCAGTTGCCTGCCAAGAATGCAGGGCTGTTCCAACTGGTGCGCAAGTCGTAGTGACCATTCCAGTTGGTACAATCCAGCTTACATCACCGACATCAGTTGATCCCGGCAGCGACTCTCCTGCTTGATAAGCATTAAAATGAATCGAAACTGGAAGCAATTCCTCGACAGGTTTGCCAGCTGTTGGTAAAGATGCTGCGAGATTCACTGCAAATGCAGACTCCTCTTGAGAGTATGTAAGTGGAGTGCTATCGAGCATGTTATGATACATTAATTCGTTCAGTGGGTCATTTGGCAATGTATCATAAGCAAAAGCAAGGATTTCGGAATCAACTTCTGTTTCATTTATCAGGGCAGCCCCCTTTGCAATGTTTTTTACTCTGTATAAGATTTTTTCAACTTCCTCTTTGGAGCTTGCTCGAAGAAAATACCAAACCGTTGCCGTCTCAGGTACAATGTTGGGAGCCTGCCCGCCATCGGTAATGGTGTAATGCATCCGTGTACCATCTGGAACATGTTCGCGTAGATAGTTAACACCAATGTTCATTATCTCCACACTGTCCAATGCGCTTCTTCCAGCCTCAGGTGAAGCGGCAGCGTGTGCAGGTTTTCCCTTGAAGTGAAATTTGATAGAAACCATCGACTGCATGCTCTTATGCATTACCGCATTGTTTGTCATTGGATGCCAGGTTAATGCACAATCCAGATCATCAAAAACACCGGCTTTAGCCATATGTGTTTTACCAGATAGAACCTCTTCTGCTGGACAGCCGTAATAACGTATGGTACCGGTAAGATTACCCTTTTCCATTATTTCTTTCAGTGCAACCACCGCTTCGACTCCTGCGGTTCCTAGTAAATTGTGACCGCATCCATGTCCGGGCCCGTTTGCAATAGCTTCCGCTTTCTTTGGAGTTGCTTTTTGAGAAAGACCAGGTAGAGCATCAAATTCTCCAAGAATGCCGATGATTGGCTTTCCTTGTCCGTATTCTGCTACAAATGCTGTATCGATTCCATTAATCGATTGTGTAATGGAAAATCCTTCAGCTTGCAGTGCATTTTGCTGCAGGTCACTTGCATATTTCTCCTCGTAGGCTGTTTGTGGATGATCCCATATATCCTGAGCCATGTCTGTATAGGTTTGTTTATGCTGCTCAATCCATTTGATAATAGCTGCTTTACTCATTCTCATATCCTCCTTGTTTTTTTCCTTTATATTTCTCTAATTGCAGACAAATGAAGACTGTAAGTACGATGCATGATAGGCTCTTTAAGTAAATAGGCAGAGCGGTTAGATTAATTGCAAGCCCAATGATTAATGCAATAACACCATAGATCGGTTTTTTTATAGCGAATTGTGCCAGCACTGCACCGAATATTGCTGGTAAAATTAGCGGGAATATTCCTTCCAGATGTTCAGGTATGTTAGAGATGACGAAGGATCCGGCTAAAATAATTGGAACAAGAATCACCTTATTCACAAGTGACGCGGCGCCGATTCCAAGCGTGGCTGTCAGCTCTCCTTTTTTTGTCCCTGGTTCAGCACCGACAGCATGCTGTGCAGCAGCTGCAGATGGAAGGCACATATTTCCAATATTACCTGTTAAGAAACTAATATAGGTTCCAGATACACCTAGAATAGGAAAATACATAACTGGTTCCAGGACCCAGACGACAGCGATAACACCTGCGTAAGCCGCAAGTGCGTTTAAAATAACTGTCCAACCTGGATGGTAACCAAGGCCGAATGACAGATATAGCGGAAGAAATAACGATAGTGCAATAACACTCCAAATTGTCAGACGTCCCCAAAAATGTGCCTTGGCGTGATATGCATCCATTGCCAAATCGCTATTATTTGTGGATTGTTTGCTGCTTTTCATATCAATATCACTCACTTTTTCAGCGTTCATGTAAAAAGCCTCCTTCTAGATTTAGATGAAAAAGTAGCCGAAGCATAAACTAATTAGAATGGAAAGTCCTAGTGACCATTCACGCAACCAGCTAACTTGGAATCTCTCTGAGAGTTTTGTTGAAATAATCATTGTAGCACCGGCGATAACGGCAACCACAATTGGAGCCAGTCCTTTTATTAATTCTGCACTGACAAGATTACCGAAGGCAGCAACAATTGCAGCGGTTGCGACTACACCCATTATTTGCTTGCCTTTTTTCCCTTTGTTGATTTTCTTTTCCATATTGTCGAGTGATTTGGTGAACAGTGCGGTGAATAAGAGCCAGCCCATCCCTCCGAGACATAAGGTCCAGACAATAGCTGTAATTACCATTTCATTGTAGCCCTCACCTCCGAGACTAGCTCCGGATGCTTCGGAAGCAAAACTGGCACCAACTGACTCAATTGGTGCAGAACCGATAACACCAATTCGGAGCAATGTAAGTGGATTACCTAGAAAAGCAATTAGTGAGATTGCGACAATAACGATGGCGATTGATGGACCAATTGCTGCAATTGCTCCGGTCTTTAAGGCGCTCCGAACCTCTTTTTTGCTCATCCCTACATCAATACTTGTCTTTGAAGCAAGCTGTATGAATTTAATACTTTGAAAAATGACGATTCCAATGACTAGGGAAGCGACAATCCACATCATACTACTATTTGCAAGATCCATTGCTTGTTGCATTTGCTCCTCCCCTTTCTTTTATAAGATGAAAGTTTTTAGTTTATATTATATAGACTTTTCAAATAATTATTTCTAGTATACACTTAGGTGGAAGAGCGAACAATGTGTATTTATACGTAATTATTTACATTTTTATAGAGGTATTTACATTGCAGGAGAGATGAGGATGATGAATCTAGAAAAGTATATTGCTCAATATATGAAAAAGGAATTTAGTGAAAGCAGCTTTCAAATCTGGAATTATGATGCGGCAGTGGGAAATGCACAGTTATTAAAAGATCGAGGGAGGGAAAAAAGCGATTCTGTTCCAGAATGTAATCCTAATATCGGTTGCTATTACATAAAGAAAGGTGACGTTCATACGGACCTTCATTTTTATTATTTAAAAAAACATGGAATTGTGTTACGCATTTTTAAACGGATAGAAACAGTGAGTAACTCCGTAATGGAACATCTTTTTTACTGTTTACGTTCCGGTGTGCTTGAAGAAAGGCTAGACACGAAGACTCAAGAACAAAAAGTACTCATGGAGAGTATGCATTCCATATCTTCCAGTCTTAATTTGGATCATGTATTAAAAACCATTATTCGTCATGCACTGAATGTAATTCCAGCAGCAGATGCGGGTTATTTGATGATTTATAATCTCAAAAAGCAAAAACTAATACCGAAAGCGCCAGTTGGTTTTAATGATTCGATTTATCAATTCCAGACGAGGATTGGTGAATCGATTACAGGGAAAGTTTTTGAGGATGGTAAAAGCAGAATCTACAACTCTTATGAAGAAATAATTGCAGCAATGCATGCACATCTTGTATTGCCGGAAAACTTCCAACAAATTCATCTTTCATCGAACGGTGTAGAAGGAGCAATCTGTGTTCCGGTTGCAATTGATGCTAACCGTATTGGAGTGATGATTATCCACCAATGTAAATTGAGAAAGCGACTTGATCAAGAAGATATGATGTTACTGGAAGGGTTTGCGACACAAGCTGCGATTGCAATTCAAAATGCCCAATACTATACCGAAACAAAGGAACAGCTGCAGCAAATTACCAATTTAAGTGCACAATTGAAAGAGCGAAATGCACAATTGCAAAAAAGGCAAGAAGTCCATGATACGCTCACAATGCTCTCTCTCAAAAATAAGGGAATTCACTTATTAGTTGAAGGTATGCAAAACATGATGGACCGGAAAGTTATTTTTTTTAATGGGCTGGAAAATGACTTTTATTCAGTAAACGAAAATGAAACAGCAGTTTTTAGTGTTTTTGAAATCAGGACATTATTTTCTGAGCGGCGTATGGATTTTTATGCAACTACTGACAAAGAAGCGTGCTTTTATTTTTATCCGATATATAATGGAGAGATTTTCATAGGCTGTCTAATTATTCCGCTTGATACGCCAATTTCTGACTTTGATCGGATTACGCTTGAGCAGGGTAGTACAGTTTTAGCATTAGAATTGGTTAACCGTCAGACTGCAACGAAAATTTATCATCGAAGCGTTTATGAACAGTTCCGTAAATTACTCGCCTGTGAGGATAGAAATCGTTTGATTCAGTATGGAAAGGAAATGAATCTGGATATAAATGGTTACTGGATGGTTGCAGTATTGGAAATACCAAAGGAGAGAGTAGATCTTCAATATTTGGATATTCATGTGCACCAGTTAGCTTCTCGAATTAACAGCGAGATAGGGGACAGAGAAAAACTGGTATATGGTTTTTATAATAAAATTAGCTTGCTAGTGCCGTTGTCTAACAGAGAGGAAGTCAATGAAATAAAAGCAAAGCTAAAAACCGTTCGTATTCAACAGAATGATAAGGGGTCTGCAATATTTCGCGGAGGACTAAGCAGTGTGTATAAGGGGCTGGAGTTTATTCGTAAATGTTTTGATGAAGCAAATAAAACGATTTCTTATTTATCGAGTCGCAGTAGTCTGGAAGTGATTCGATACGAGGAAATTGGATTGGATCGCTTATTCCTTAATCAGCCATCTGGTGATATTGAGCAATTTATTCAGGAAACATTATCACCGCTTACAAAAGAGAATAGTCGATATAAGGAATTGGAAAAGACATTACTTGCATACGTGGAGGCGAATCGCTCCCCTGGAAAAACAGCAAAATTGCTTCATATTCATATTAATACATTGTATCAGCGGCTCCAAACCATTGAAGAACTTCTCGGTGTTGATTTAAATAATAGTGAGGATATCCTGAAAATCCAACTAGCATGTCACTTAAAGCAGTCACAAATGGCTTTGCGAGATGGATGATAAGAAACCTATTCTCCGATTAAAAATAATAAAAATCCCTTGAAATTGTCAAACATATTTCAAGGGATTTTTGCTTCTTCTGTCTATTATTTAACAATCGCTGGATTCGCTGTTTTTTTCTTTGCATTTCTATTTTCAATTGTGCCGTCTGATTTAACCCGGCGAATAAAGAATGCCAAAACCAGAGCTACAGCTCCAATTATAGTGGATACGAAGAAAGAGAAGTTAATTCCATGAAGCATTGCTTCGTTGATAATTTGTGTCTGTGCTTCTGCAATTGCCTGTTCAGATTGTGCTATACTAGGATCTATTACTCCCATCGCATTTTCAGTTAATTCAAGTGCCTTTGTTTCCGTTCGATTGTTCATAACGGTAACTAACAATGCAGCACCAATAGCACCGGAAACTTGTTGAAGTGTGTTATTCATTGCAGTACCATGTGGGTTTGCTTCCATAGGTAACTGATTTAATCCATTTGTCATGACTGGCATCATTACCATTGACATTCCAAAGCTGCGGAGTGTAAATAATAGCATCAGACTGACGTATGACATTTCCATATCTAGTTGACTGAAGAAAAAGGTCGTTGTTACGATAATAATCAATCCTATAATAGCAAGCGTACGTGCTCCGTATTTATCAAAAAGACGGCCGGTGATTGGGGACATGAATCCCATTACTATTGCTCCAGGAAGCATAAGTAATCCAGCGTCCATTGGAGAGAAGCCGCGGATAGTTTGAATATAAATCGGTACTAATATCATCGCAGAAAACATTGCCATTGATAAAACAATGGAAATTGCTGACGATAATGCGAACATTGGGTATTTGAAAATCCGGAATTCGAGCATTGGATCATCCATCTGAAGCTGACGAAGGATCAAAGCAATTAAGGCTATAAAACCAATGATAATGGTGCCATATACAAGTGGGTGATCCCATCCTTTGTCGCCAGCTGAACTAAAACCGTATAATAGACCGCCAAAGCCTAAACTAGATAAAACAATGGAAAATACATCAAGTTTTAAATTACGCTGCGGTGTAATATTTTTCAGTTTGAAAATAGAATAAACTAAGGTAAAGACAGCAAAGGGTAATACAATGTCGAACAGCATTCTCCAGCTATAATGTTCAACAATCCACCCAGAGAGGGTCGGTCCTATCGCTGGTGCCACGAACATAACCATCCCAAAAATTCCCATGGCAGTTCCTCTTTTTTCTTTTGGAAAAGCCGTAAGCATAATGTTCATTAACAATGGCATCATCACCGCTGAGCCTGAGGCTTGAATCATTCTTGCTGTAAGCAGTATGCCGAACGTTGGAGACAGGCTTGCAAGCAATGTTCCTAAAGTAAATAGCGTCATTGCAGTCAGAAATAAACTCCGGTTCGTAAAACGCTGAATAAAAAATGCACTTGCAGGTATTAAAATACCATTAATAAGCATGTATCCAGTAGACAGCCACTGTACAGCTGTAGGATTAACCTGAAATTCCTCCATAATGGACGGCAGTGCCACATTTAATAGTGTTTCATTTAAAATAGAAACAAAGGCACCAATAAACAAAATCGCAATCATACCATATGGGGGTTTATGTTCAATAGGATTTATTTCACTCATTTTTCCTAATCCTTCTTTCTATAAATAAATAGTCCTGCATTTAGGACAAAGTATATTCTATACTCACAGTCTAATAATATCAAGTACATAATATATTTTTTGTGTAAAATTTGATATAACAAGTTTAGAAGTCTATATTATAACTAGACAACTATTATAAAAAGGTGATTAAATGAATCGTAAGAAAAAGCAAATCATAGATGCTGCACATCGGTTGTTTGTCGAAAAAGGATTTGTGGCGACATCAATTCAAGATATTTTGGATGAAGCAGAAATTGCAAAGGGAACATTTTATAATTACTTCACTTCGAAAAATGAATGTTTAATGGCAATATTGGAATTTGTTTATGAAGAGACAACCCAAAAAAGAAATGAGATTGCGCATGGAAAAAGCATACAAGATGAGAAAGTTTTAGCTGAGCAAATAGCTATTCGGATGGATACGAATCGCAAACATAGCATGATGGCACTTTTTTCTTCGATATCGCTTTTAGATGACGAAGATTTACAGGAATTTATTGGAAAGCAACACAGAATGGAATTACAATGGATTGCCAAAAGGTTGACAGAAGTTAACGGAGCAGATACAAAACGTTTTGCGCTAGACCATGCTGTCATTCTTTTGGGCACCATACATCACTCTGTTCATCTCCTGAAAATCAGTGATAATAAAGAGATAAGCCCAAGAAAAGTAATTCAATTTGCTCTTGATTCTATAAAACCGGTGATTAAAGGGAAGAATCAGGAAGTGCTTTTTCAAGCGGACATGATTTCAAACGCTATAGATAATGCTGAGGAAACTATCCTAACTTTAAAAAGCCGGACAATTTACCGGTTGCAAACAATGCTTAGTGAAATAAAAAAGCGCGAAAATAAGCATACAAAAAAAGTTGATTATCTGCTATTTTTGATTGAAGAGCTGGAATTGGACGAACCGCGTATTTATTTAGTGGAGAGTGTACTAATGTCGTTGTCAAAAATGATTGATGAACAAAAAGATAAAGGCAATGAACGGCAAGTCTTTCAATTGGTATGGTCTTTAATTGAAAAAATAAAGAAAACCGATGTTGAATAATAATAAATCAGCTTTTGTTTAGTAATGTTGTTTCTAAGGAATGATATAGGTAAAGTACCTGAAATCCATCATTGAAAAGGAGACACAAAATGGGTAGATTACTGAGAAGACTTATTCGATACGGTCCGATTATTTATCCAATCATAAGAAAGCTATGGAAAAATCGGAAGACAAAAAAATATAATAACTGATTTTATAGAGACGGTTTGTAACGGACCGTCTCTTGCAATTTGTTATCGCACATTCTATTAATTTTTGAAGCAACCAGAATATATTATCAAACTATTTCTATTGTTTCTTTCTCCTTGTTATAATTAATAATACATAGTGTGGAAAAAAGCGGGGAAATGACATGCAATTTACGATAAAAAATATGACGGAAAAATATGCGATTGAAGTTCTTTGCTGGAAATACGAGCGGCCATATAATTTTTATAACCAAGTATTAACAAGTCACGCAATTATGGAGCTGACCGGAAAGAAATATTATACAGTTTTTGACCGGTATGATGTGCTTGTAGGTTTTTTCTGTGTCGGGGCTCCAGCACAAGTGCCTGCCGGATATCCATATGGTGCATATAAAGAAGACTGTGTTGATATAGGCCTGGGCATGAAGCCAGCATTTACGGGAAGAGGACTTGGCTTGTTATTTTTTTCTGCAATCCTTGATTTTGTATCGGAAAGCCATGTAGGGTTGGATATCCGATTAACTGTTGCCACCTTTAATAAACGAGCTATTCGTCTTTATGAAAAAGCGGGCTTTGTTCAACAAGCTAAATTTCAAAGTGAGCAGACTGAGTTTATTACGATGCTCAAACGGTCTCATTGCTAGCAGGGGACAGGGTTGTACAATCACTCTGTAATGACATAGGCATATATCTTGAATCTCCATTTTTATTTTGCTAATAATATTTATATTGCATCACGAAGGTGTAAATATATAAATGGAGGAAAATCGAATGAAAATTGTTGCAATGGTAGGGAGTAATAGAAAAGAATCATATAACATGAAGCTTGTTCAGTTCATGCAGAATAGATATGCAGGAAAAATTGATATTGAAATTTTACCGATCAATCAGCTTCCAATGTATAATGAGGATGATGAATTAAATCCACCAGAAGTTGTGAAAGAAATCCGTGCAAAAATAAGTGCAAGTGATGGCATATTGTTTGCAACTCCAGAATATAATGGCTCTATTTCCGGAATGTTAAAAAACGCAATTGATTGGTTTTCACGTGTAGAGAAAGTAATGGTGAAGAAGCCTGCAATGATTGTTGGAGCTTCTATGGGAGCGTTAGGTACAGTGAAAGCACAGCTGCACTTACGTCAAATTTTAAATTCGCCAGGAGTAGCTACATTAACACTGCCTGGAAATGAAGTGTTTGTTGGCTCTGTTCATGAAAAAATCGATGCAGAAGGAAACTTGACAGATGAACCTACCGTTCTATTTATTGATTCCGTTGTAACGAATTTTGTTAACTGGACTGAAAATTTCAAGGTTACTGCTGATGTAAAATAAAGGACCGTAAACTTAAAACTCCGCTGTTTGTGAAGTATACAAAACAGCGGAGTTTTTTATATGAATGGTTTATTGTTGATATTCAACTTCGGTCCCACCTGAATACTCAATGTCTAATTCAACATTTTGCGCATCGTTTGGGATATTGAAAGCTTCAAGTACGGTGCTTAGAACTTCTTCTTTTGGCGTGTTTTCATCAAAGTCAAAAGTGGAGAAGATGCTATCAAGCTCTTGCATCGCTTCATCCCCCCGTAACTGAATTCCTTGTGTTTCATTTCGATAGGATGCTTCTGTTTCATTCGTATCCTGTTCGTATTCTACTTCGACGATATCTTCCGTACCCTCGAAATCTGCTTCTAAATCAAAGCTCGTAAACGGGTAATCGGCATCCATCTCTGTTGTTACATTATCACGGTCATTTGTGGCATCATTGTTATCTGTTGTTGAACCATTTTCCGTATTGGCATTATTTTGGTCATTTGCAGCATTATCTTGCTCGTTCGCGGCATTGTTTTCCGTTTCACCAGCATTATTATCCGCTGGAGAATTTGTGTTTGTATCATCTTCTGTCGTTCCGCAAGCTGCAATAAACAAGGCTAATGTTGTTATTGTTACAAATACCATAAACTTTTTCATGGTGCTCACTCCTATCAATATTGTATACCATTAATATTGCCCAAACTACGAAAAACTAAACTGTGTCAATGCATTTTACAACTAATCATCTATAGGATTCCAATTTAGTATGATGTGGCCAAATATTTACACAAGAATAACAAGAGCAGACTGGCTGCAAATAGAGCCTTGAAAAGAATAAGTCGTTTTCAAGGCTCTATTTACTATTTATTTGTTATTTTATTATATGCACCATGCATGACTGGGCCAACATACTTGTTCAGTTTCCAGCCGTTAGCGATTGCTGCAGTGACAAAATCTTTAGCAGCAAATACTGAATCCTTTACACTTTTGCCATTTGCTAGATTTGCTGTGATCGCTGCAGCAAAAGTACATCCAGCACCATGGTTATAGGTAGTATCAATTTTTCCTTTTTCAAGGATTTCAAAGTCTGTACCATCGTAGAATAAATCGATCGCTTTTTCATGATCCAGTGCCTTGCCGCCTTTAATGACCACATTTTTGGCTCCAAGCTGATGGATTTTTATTGCAGCTTGCTTCATGTCTTCAATTGTTTTTAAGGGTTTAACCTGTGCTAATTGACTGGCTTCAAATAAGTTAGGTGTTGTAACGAGTGCACGCGGAATAAGATATTCACGCATTGCGTCTGTATTTTCAGGCTGCAATACTTCATCTTCGCCTTTACAAACCATAACTGGATCTAGTACGAAATTATTAATATTATATGCATCTATTTTTTCTGCACCAAGCTTAATGATATCGACAGAGCCTAACATGCCAGATTTCATCGCATCCACTCCGACAGATAAAATAGTGTCTAATTGTTTGTTTACAAGATCCAGATCAATTGGTGTTACATGATGATTCCAGCCTTCTGGATTCATTGTAACGATACAGGTTAAAGCAGTCATGCCATATACATCATGTTCCTGAAATGTTTTTAAGTCAGCAGCGATGCCCGCTCCCCCACTTGTGTCCGATCCTGCAAGTGTTAACGTTTTTTTCATTGTCATTGATAGAACCTCCTCTAAAAAGCTAATTTTTATTATAGCACTTTTGAAGAGTCTGTCACTTCATGAATTTATTTCAGGAAATTTGTCAGAAGGGTTGATTGTTGAAAATCATCTGATATTTAGTGGTCGAAAGCATATTAGTTTGATATGATTAATCTAGAATATAAGGGCAAAGGAGAGGTGTCCGATGGATGTTTTTCAAGCCATACAAGAAAGACGTGAAATTACAACGTATGCTGATCGTTCCATTCCAGATAAGGTTCTAGAAAAGGTTGTGGATGCTGGTTATTATGCACCAACAGGTAATAATCTTCCATCAAAGTCATTAATTATAGTAAGGAATCGACCAAACTTGGACAGTCTTGCTGCAACAACTCCTTATATGAATTGGTTAAAAGAGGCGAAAGCAGCTATTGTCGTTACAGGGAAGCCAAAAATAAGTAAGTACTGGCTGCAGGATGCATCAATTGCTTGTGCGTTTATTTGGCTTGAAGCGGTTGAAGCTGGGCTTGGTGCGGCATTTGGAGCAGTTTATCATTCTGAGGATAAGAAAGAGTCGTTTGTTAGAGAAAATCATGTACGGAAACTATTAAGCATTCCGGAAGAGCATCATATTGTCGCTATTTTAGGAATGGGATACCCGGAAGGAACATTAAAACCAAAAAAACATCTGGCAAGAGAAGATATAGTACATTATGAAACATTTAGCTAAAAATTACGAAACTGTTCTCTAAACATAAGTTTGGACGAACAGTTTCTTTGTTTTACATATGATTATGGCTTTCCGTTATTTTGATTTTGACTTAACAGATCTATCTTTTTTTGTAATGCTGTTATTTGCTGCTGCATTTCTTCAAGCTGCTGATTTAGCTGAATTTTTTCCTGATTATCTTGTAATTCTGCATCTTTTTCCTGTTCATATGTGATAAAGGAACCGATAACTGCCAAATTACTTCCAATGGTACTAATCAAACCACCGACCAGAATGAGCTTATCGCCGAAATTTGCAGGGAGGTCACGATATGAATTGCGCTCCATCTTGATTACCTCCTGTGAATAAAGTTATGTAATAGCATATGTAGCATTCGCATATCCTGCACATCTTTTTGAAAGTTATGATCCTCTGTATCAATTTGAATTTTTCATATGGTTCAAATGCTTGTTTTCTATACTTATCCCTGTTATAATACACATAATAAATAAATATTTTCTTATTTTAGATTTGTAAAGTAAGGGTAGAGGTGCAAATACCATTAATACTTGCGTGGAGGAGAATGAGCTCTGAAGAAATGTGAGGAAAGGGGGATTTGCCGAAGTGGAAGAAGACTCATCTTCTGAAGCTGGGCCTGTTATCAAAGAGATGCAGGACTGTCATATAGGGAACTATATGGAGGGCTATCAAGCTTAGAACGATTAATATTATGTTCTATAAGCGGCAGCGAGCTCTCTCGTTGCTGCTTTTTAATTTTGATCCTAAAGCATAAATAAAATAATTGGATGAAAAGGATGTGTCGATATGCATTTCGGGAATGTATTAACAGCAATGGTTACCCCGTTTAATGAGGCGGGAGAAATTGATTTTGAACGTACAAAAGGGCTGGTTAATTATTTAATAGCAAATGGTACGGACGGTTTAGTAGTTGCAGGGACAACAGGTGAATCACCAACATTAACACATAATGAAAAAATGAAGCTGTTCCAAACGGTTGTAAAAGAGGTAAATGGCAGGGTTCCTGTTATTGCAGGAACTGGATCGAATAATACGAGAGCTTCTATTGAATTGACAAAAGAGGCCACTGCTATAGGTGTTGATGGTATTATGCTTGTGGCACCGTACTATAATAAGCCGTCACAAGAAGGAATGTATCAGCACTTCAGTACAATTGCAGAAAGTACTGCACTGCCTGTTATGCTTTATAATATTCCTGGCAGAAGCGTTGTTAATATGGAATTAGAAACAATTGTGCGACTTTCCGAAATTCCAAACATTGTGTCGGTGAAAGAGGCTAGTGGCGATTTAGATAAGGTTTCAGAAATTATCAGTCATACTTCTGGTAATTTTACGGTTTACAGTGGTGATGATAGCCTTACATTACCAACGCTTGCTGTTGGAGGGACAGGGATTGTTTCAGTAGCTTCTCATATTATAGGTAATGAGATGCAAGAGATGGTAAAGCTTTTCAAGAATGGTGATGTAGATGAAGCTAGTGCTATGCACCGACATATTTTGCCGGTAATGAAAGGTTTATTTTCAGCCCCAAGTCCAACACCAGTTAAAGAAGCGCTGAACCATATTGGGATACCAGTTGGTGGTGTCCGTCTGCCGCTTGTACCATTAACAGAGTTGGAAAGAGAAGCTGTTTGTAAGCTAGCAGCAAAGTACGAAGTGAAAAACGCTGTTGGATATTAGGATCAAGAGTTAAGTTGATAAAAAGACTGTACTAAATTCTTATGGACCAATTGGCGAACATTTTACGGAGAAGTTAAAGAACGATGTCCCTGTATGGTGTATCCCACCCTGAGGCATTGTATGCTTTGTACAAGTATGGCAAAATAGATTAAATGTTTTCGATATTTAATTCAAGAAATAAGCCGCCACCGTCTACGAAACGGTTACTTGTATACATTTGGCTGTTATTAGAACTATAAGACATAAACCATATAGGGGAGGGTCTATCATGACCAAACATAAAATTTATACAATGAGTTTTGCAAAAGTCTATCCCCATTATGTTACGAAGGCGGAGAAAAAAGAACGTACGAAAACCGAAGTAGACGAAATTATTCGTTGGTTGACAGGGTACAGCCAGGAAGAGTTAGAAGGACACCTGGAAAAACAGACAGACTTTGATACCTTCTTTGCTGAAGCTCCCCAGCTGAACCCTTCGCGGGATCAGATAAAAGGGATGATCTGTGGTGTCCGGGTAGAAGACATCGAAGAACCATTAATGCAGGAAATTCGTTATTTGGATAAGCTGATCGATGAGTTGGCAAAAGGAAAAGCGATGGAGAAGATTTTGCGAAATAATAACTAAAAACGGAAAAACGAGGCTGAGACACAACTAAAGTGTTTAATGTTAAAGACGAACGATGCACAAACTTAGCGTAGGAAATATACGTAGACTCCTACGGGAGGAAAGGCATAGGTGAGATACCGAAGTGCGATAGCACAAGGGAGCTCACCAGCCGCCTTAGCGCGAAGTATATTTCCGGAGCGGGTATTTGCACCAACCATGTTCGGACTTTGTTTGACAGAAGCACTTATGTCCCAGTCTCGTTTTTTTACTGAAAGCGGGAGTTAATAATCTTAAATGGAGTATTACTTCAATCCAGTCTTCCTGATAAAATGCATGTTTCCTTTTTGAATACTAGCATAACATGCCGGCTTATCAAACTGCTATAAGTGCAGCCAATGTTACTTTTAAAAGATACAAAAACATTAATTCATACGGAAATCAGCAAAAAACTAACTTTTCTTAACTTAACCATGTATAATAAAAAGCAGCTAACCTTTTAAAAAGTGAGGAGTGCAAATGAATCGAAAAATTCTCGTATCGTATGATGGTTCTAACCTTAGTAAATTAGCGATGGAAGAGGCAAAAGTTCAGGCATCTCTTACAAATAAAGCAGAGGTTCATGTTATTTCCGTTGTGACGCCGGGAATTAAAAGTAACGATACTGCTATTGCAGGGAACATATCCATGTCAGATGCAGAATTTCTTTTACCAGAACTACAGCAAATAAAGAAGGAAATGGTAGCACTAGGGATCATCACAATAACTGACATTCGGACGGACTTTTCACAGCGCAACCCTGGAAGAGCGGTATGTGAATATGCACTAGCTAACGAAATAGATTTAATCATTGTGGGCAATCGTGGGCTTAGCAATATAAAAAGTCTTCTGTTAGGCAGTGTAAGCAATACAATTGTACAAAACGCCAAGTGCCCTGTCTTGATTGTTAAATAGTTGATTAAAATGAATCATAAAGGAGTATAATTATGGCTGAATTAAACTATGAAATTATGGAAACAATTGCTGTTATTTCAGAATCTCCAAAAGGATGGACAAAGGAATTAAATGTAATCAGCTGGAATGGCCGTCCGCCAAAATATGATTTACGGGACTGGGCACCTGGTAAGGAAAAAATGGGCAAAGGTGTTACCCTGACAAAAGAAGAACTTGTTCAATTGAAGGAAGCATTAGGAAATTTAAGTGAGCTTAAGCAGTAGTTGTATTTTGCTAAAACACTGTCTTAGAGATAGCTAAGAATTCATATACTTATAATAGAGACAGATGAAAAGTTGGAGATGCGAATGAGAGACATCATTATTACCCTTGCAGAAATTGTAAATAATATACATGATATCCTTACAGATATGTTTGGTTTACATATGACAGATAAAGAACTTCATTTTTGGATAATAGGCTTTATGGGAATGGCAATATTCTTTTTTGTTTATATTTTTTTCAAGCTGCTGGAAAAATTGAAGTGGAGTACGACAGTATTTTCGTTTGTCTATACGTTTACCGTTATGATTGTAATTGTCTTTGCAATTGAATTGCAGCAAGCGATTACGAATCGGGGAAATATGGAATTTGCTGATGCTGTAATGGGGCTATGGGGCTTTCTTGTAATGTTTTTTATCTATGCTGTCATTGCACTCGTTATCTACTTTGCTGTAAAAGTTATTAAAAAATAAGACTGCCTAAGAAAATGAGTCTATGTAGCCGCTCGTTTAATTAGGCAGTTTTTTTGCTGTAGCTTCATTGTGGTGCAAATCCTTTACCATGATTTAAAACAATGGCATCTTCCTTTACCTTATCTTCATCTGGATCACTCATAATAAAATCGTTGACAACGGATTGATTCATTAATGTAAATACATAGCTGCTGCTCACTTTCATCTGCGAAATGTTGCAAGAAGTATTCCTTTTTCACGTTTAAAACTTTAGAATTAAATAAAAGCAGGCAATACATCAGCATGAATAAACTCCAAAATCGACAACTATGTTAACACCCTAGCTATTCGTTTACTTCGAGAAAATAAATCATGTATACTTATGTGAAGATGTTCACTAAAATAGCTTAGTTAGGAGGAGAGTCAATGGATAGATTGAAGAAAATAGTAGCAGAGCAGAAAGGGAAGCTCGTACTTTTTGTTATGCTTGCGATTCTTTCTGCGCTTGCTATTATCGGTCAAGGTTACTTGTTTGTAATGATTATTGACCGTATTTTCCTAAAAGGCTATTCATTTTCAGAAATTAGCCCGTTAATAATTAGCCTAATCGCAGCGCTTCTTTTACGTACAGGACTAAATTATTTGAATGGAAGAACAGGAGTAAGGATGGCTTCTATTGCTAAAAGAGAGCTTCGCAGGCTATTTGTACATACATTTTCAAGAAACTCCATGCAAGCTTCATTAGAGGGTCAGTCTGGCAGGAAGGTTGGAATTCTGTTGGATACTGTAGATGAAATTGATTCTTATTTTAGCAGTTATATTCCACAAGTTATTCAATCGACGATTGTACCGCTTTTCATACTTGTTGTTATTTTTATGGAACATATGGCGACGGGAATTATTATCTTAGTTACCGCACCATTTATTCCTGTTTTTATGATTATTATTGGCTTTAATACGAAGGACAAATCTGAGCAGCAGCTGGAAAAGATGAATGCTTTTTCAGGTACATTCTTAGATACGCTGCAAGGATTAACTACATTGAAATTATTCGGTCGGTCTAAAGAGCAGGAGAAAACCATTCGAAAAAGCAGCCTGGATTTCCGTGATGCTACAATGGAAGTTCTTAAAATTGCATTTACAAATTCTTTGGCGTTAGAGTTTATTTCCATGCTGAGCATTGGTCTTATTGCACTGGAAGTCGCTGTTCGAATGATCATATTCCAAGATATCATGTTTTTTACAGGCTTTTTAATGCTTATTCTTGCTCCAGAGTTTTACACGAAATTAAAGGAATTAGGAAATTCATTTCACACGGGAAGGACAAGCATGGCAGCGGCAAATACATTAGCTGAAGAGCTTTCAACACTTGAAAATGATGATTCCGACTGGGGAGAAATACCCTTGGCAAAAAATAACCCGCCACATATTAAACTAAGCAATGCAGGATTTTCTTATGAAGAAGATGGATTTGCTTTAAAGCATATTGATCTAGAAATTACAGCATTTGAGCAGGTCGCGATAATCGGGAAGACAGGGGCAGGCAAAACAACATTATTGCATATGCTTGCAGGTCTGGTACCGGTCACTGAAGGAAAGATTCTAGTAAATGGAGCATCCTTAAAGCAATACAGAGAAAAGGACTGGTTTGATCAGTTAAGCTATATTTCACAGAAACCATATATATTCTCAGGGACGATTGGAGAGAATATTGCAATTGGTTCTACAAAAAGCTCAAATCAGGAAGAAATCATCAAAGCAGCTGAAAAGGCAGGAATCCATGATTTAGTTGATTCACTTGAAAGTGGGTATGACACATTAATCGGTGAAGGAGGAAGAGGTCTTTCGGGAGGAGAAAAACAGCGAATAGCGCTTGCCAGAGCCTTTCTCAAACGCCCATCTGTAATTCTTTTTGATGAACCAACAACGGGTCTTGATTTGCATACGGAACAAATTCTTCAGAAATCAATGCAGGAGTTAGGAAAACATTCAACAGTTTTTACTGTTGCCCACCGGCTCCATACGATTCAAAAGGCAGATAAAATAGTTCTTTTGGAAAATGGAGAGATTAAGGCATCAGGTACACATGATGAATTATTATCGAGTATAGTTGCCTATCGGAATATGGTTACAGTACAGCAAGGAGGGATGACGAAATGAAAGGATTGCGTTCTGTCATCAGGGTATTGTTACAGGAAAAAAAAGATGTTATTTTTTCAATTACCTGTGGTTTTCTTGCGGGAGTAACGGCAGTCGGGCTGTTTTCATCTAGTGGCTATTTAATTTCCAAGGCAGCTCTAGTCCCACCCATTTATTCCTTGATGGTACTCGTTGCAATTGTAAAGCTGCTCGGAATTATATCAGCTTTAAGCAGGTATGGAGAAAGGTATTTTTCACATCGGGCAACCTTTACAATGCTAAGCAATTTACGTATTTCATTTTATAAAAAAATAGAACCGCTGGCACCAACAATTTTCCAAAATCACCGCAGTGGTGACTTGCTGGCAAGAATCGTTGGGGATGTGGAAACACTTCAAAATTACTTCTTACGCGTCTTTTACCCGCCGATTGTGCTAGTTCTCGTATTTCTTGTCACGATTCTTTTCACCGCCTATTTTTCTATCGAAGCAGCCCTGCTGCTGTTGCTTGGACTGTTATTGACGACGTTTGTTGTCCCACTCTTCATTGGTATAAAGCAACGGAAAATTGATTATCGGGTGAGGGAGAAGCGTGGTGACTTATCAACAGAGATTACAGAATTTCTTTACGGTTTTCGCGATTTGAAAATATATCAGCAAGTAGATAGCAAGGAGGAGACCTTATTAAAATCAGCGGATACATATTTACTGGAGCAAGAGCGTGAGAATGTGCACCGCTTATTCAGTGAATCAGCAAATACGTTTCTATCCCTGCTCGTTACTGTTTCCGTACTCACTGTGAGTGCATATTTTGTCTCGGTACAGGAGCTGGATGGATTGTTTCTTGCCATGCTTGTGATGATCTCTTTAACACTATTTGAAAATACCTCAACGATGGCAGCTTTCCCAAGCTATCTGCAGGAAAGTCGCCAGGCCGTAACAAGATTGGATGAGGCAATCATAAGTGGGGAAGATGAAGATTATCCTATAGAGAAGCTGCACTTAGAACACGCTCCATCTATTACGTTTGATCAGGTATTCTTTGCGTTTCCAACTGAAACAAATGATACATTAAAAAACATAACATTGCACTTACCTGCGGGTTCAAAAACGGCAATTGTTGGACCAAGTGGATCTGGAAAGTCAACGATTATGCAGCTATTGCTTAAATTGTATGAAGCTCGTTCTGGAGCTGTTTTGCTCCATGACCAGCCGATAGCCGAACTAGAAGAAGAGAGCATCTGGGAGCATGTCAATGTTATTCTCCAATCGAATCATTTTTTCTATGGTACAATTCGGGATAATATAGCATTTGCTAAAGATGGGTTAGCTGATAGCGAGTTGGAGAGAGCTCTTCATGATGTTCAGTTAAGCCATTTTGGATTGGATGATCAAGTTTTGGAAAAGGGGCAGAATCTTTCAGGTGGCGAAAGGCAGCGATTAGCACTGGCACGAGTGTTACTGAAACAAGCTCCTTTTTGGCTGCTGGATGAACCAACCTCGTCCATCGACGCATTAACAGAGGAACAACTATATCATCGGCTATTTGAAGTGGCTAAGGAGGATACAGTCATTCTAATCAGTCACCGTTTAACAGGACTGGAGAAAATGGATCAAATTATAGTTATGAATCAAGGTTCTGTTGCAGAAGCAGGTACCTATGAGGAATTAATGGAGCGAAAAGGATACTTTTATAAAATGAAGGAAATCGAACAGAGTGTCTTTTTAGCGGATCTGTAAAAGAAAATAAAAAATGAAGAAGCTGGCAGAGGATTATTCCTTGCCAGCTTCTTTTGTTACAGGTTTATCTTTACCAGCTCCCCAAAACGCAACTGCAATTGCAATCAGAATGACGAGAATGGGAGCGACAAATATTAGAAAATCATGAAACATTCAGCTCACTCCTTCTTATTCTTAATTCCTTGTACATAATTCTTATCGAAAAGAAATAGCCGTAATAATAAATACAAGGAAGGAAGTAACAAGGCCAGTCCAAGAATAAATACAAATACTAATGAAACTGCCATCGCTGTATTTGTGAACCCTTCATAAATGGTTAGGTATGGATAAAGAATATACGGGTAATGCGAAACTCCATACGCGAAAAATGCCAGTGCAAATTGACCAACAAGCAGCCAGAACGCCGTACCGTAGTTTCTTCTTTTCCATATGAGCCACACTGTTGCAACCCATAAGATAAAGGAAAGTACAAACATCCACCACAAATCCATAATGCGCTCGAAATGTGCTTCATTATGAAAGCTTAATTCATACACAATACCACTGGCAGTAATAATTAATGGGACAGCCCAGCCAAGTGCGTATTTACGCATCAGATCGGTTGCTTTTGTATCACCGGTTTTATTTGCATACCATGTAAGGAACACAGCGGAAATATATAAAACCGCAACAATGCTCAGTGCAACAATAGACCAGGTTAAGGGGCTAATAAATAATGCTGCATAATCAAGCACCGGGTTATCATTCACAATCGATACAAATCCACCTTCTGAGATGGTTAATACAATTGATAATGAAGCTGGAATTAATAATCCAGAAGCTCCATACATAAAAGCATATCCTTTATGACCTCTTGTTCCGTAGGATTCGAATGCATAGTACGATCCTCGGATTGCCAGCAATATAAGCGCAATACTTCCTGGAATCAGTAAAATCGTTCCAAAGTAATATGCTGACTGTGGAAAGAATCCAACAATCCCAACGAAAAAGAATACAAAGAATACATTTGTTACTTCCCAAACAGGAGAAAGATAACGCTGAATGATTTTAGATAAAATATGCTGCTTTCCAGTTATGATGCTTTGTGCGTTGAAAAATCCCGCACCATAGTCAATTGAGCCGACAATGACATAACCGAATAAAAATAACCAAAGCACGGAAATTCCAAGAACCTCTAAGCTCATTCTAAATCACCACCTTGCTGTTTGGCAAGAGCTTCTTCAATCGGATCATTCTTAAACATTCGTCTCAGCACGACAACCGTACCAACACCTAAAATGAAATATAGTCCTACGAAAAGGATAAACATAAGTCCGACATAATCACTAGTGGTTGCTGCCTGATCAATCGTCATTATTCCTCTGAGTATCCATGGTTGGCGACCAACTTCCGCCATCCACCAGCCAGCTTCAATCCCTAAGAATGATAATGGGCCACCAAGGACAATGAGCGATCGGTACCACGCTGTCTTAACAAAAAACCAGCCTCGCTTGATTCCAACCCAATAGACAAGCGAAAGCGCCAGCATGAACATACCGATTGTAACCATTAAGTCAAAATAATAATGGATAATTAACGGAGGCTGTTCTTCTGCTGGAAATTGATCCAGCCCAATCACTTCCGAGTTTGGATAACCATGTGCTAGAATACTTAATCCAAATGGAATTTGCAGCGCATAATTCACTTCCTGATTATCGTCAAGCATTCCATAAAGAATGAGCGGTGCAGCCTCCTCTGTTTCAAAATGCCACTCAGCAGCGGCTAGCTTCTCAGGCTGGTATTCTGCTAAGTATTTTCCTGATAGGTCTCCAATCAGCACAGCTGCAATGGAGAATATAAGTCCGATTTTCATCGTCATAAACAGTGCTTTCTTGTGGTACTCATGTTTCGAACCTTTAAGCAGTTTAAATGCAGCAATTGCTGCGAGCATAAAGGCAATAGTCATATAGGCAGTAGCAAGTACATGGGAAACCTTTGTAGGCATTGCTGCAGTAAACATTGCTGCAATTGGATTTGCATTTACCAGTTCTCCGTTGACGATATCGAACCCAGCTGGAGCATTCATGAATGAGTTAACAATTGTAATGAAGACAGCGGACATACCGCCTCCTAGTGCAACTGGAATCAATAATAGTAAATGTTTACGAGGATTATCAAAACGATCCCATGTATACAAGTAGATCCCTAAGAAAATTGCTTCGAAAAAGAAAGCAAAAACTTCCATAAATAATGGCAATGCAATGATATTACCTGCAAGCTCCATAAAATTGGGCCATAATAGCGATAATTGTAAACCGATTGCAGTCCCTGTTACGACACCCACTGCTACCGTGACGACAAATCCCTTTGCCCATCGTCTGGCCATCAGCATATAATGCATATCGTTTTTCTTGATCCCAACCCATTGTGCAATCATGATCATGAGTGGAACCCCAACACCGATGGTTGCATAGATAATATGGAATGAAAGGGTTAAAATGGTTAATAACCTGCTCGCAAATACCGGATCATCAAATAACAACGCAGATCCTCCTCCTTAATTTTACAAATAAATCCCAAGATTACGTTCTGTATAGATATGTGTAGAGGCACATCTAATTTTATTCTAACGTGTTGTCATACCTAATTGGATATTAGATATGACAATATTTCAAACGGGAAATGAATTAATTGTGAACTCTTTAACAATCATATAACAAATAGAGAAAATGACAATCAATTAGTATTTTCCCCAAAAAATTCGTTGTTAATCTTTATTTCATTTGAAAGATGAGATGAATTTCTTTATCGTAGATACATTTCTTATATGTTTGTTCTGCAAAAGTGACTTGATAATTTTAATATGCACCTTAACCGGTGTCTGAATAAAGAGGGATGATCATATTCCCTCAAGTTCAGTACAACTCCCTGTGTCAGATAAGTCGTCATCTTCCAATTCAACTTCATTGTGACTGGGACATGATGCATATGTTTGCAATATTTGTCTTATTTTTATTAATTTTGGTCATGGGCAACATCTAATCTCAGTTAGATATTAAGAAGATCGCAGATAAAAGAACTGAATATTTTACCTATTGACAACGGGTTTATTTCTCGCCATAATAGAAGGCAATATATTGAACGTTAATAGAGGACCAGTATGCAGTGCTTGCTATGAAAGAGAGCGGAATTTAAGAGCTGAAAGATTCCGTCATAGACAACCTGCAGAACCTACCTTTAGAGTCCCATGCCAATACATGGGCGCATTTCCAGCGTTATGGATGAAGTGGAATGTGAATACATTCAAGTAATGGTGGTACCGCGGAAGAAGCTCTTTCGTCCTTATAATATAGGATGATTGGGCTTTTTTTGCGTTAAGGCATTCGCCTGAAAGCTGGATGAATGCCAGGTCTTCAAATGTAGATAAAGAAATACGTTTAATGGAGGTAATAGAAATGCGCAAGCAACGAATCGTAGTCAAAATTGGCAGCAGCTCACTAACAAATGAAAAAGGTGAAATCGATCAGCAAAAACTAAATGATCATATTCACGCGCTGGCTGCGCTTCGAGAAGCAAATCATGAGGTTATCCTTGTATCTTCAGGAGCTGTTGCAGCTGGCTTTAGGGGACTTGGTTATTCATCAAGACCAGTTACCTTAAAAGGAAAACAGGCTGCTGCAGCCATCGGGCAAAGCTTGCTAATTCAAACGTATATGGAAAAATTCAGTGCCTACGGTATAACAGCAGCCCAGTTATTATTAACACGGGATGATTTTTCAAATCGAGAACGTTATCGAAATGCTTATGCAACTATGACAGAGCTGCTGGAAAGAGGCATACTGCCAATCATAAATGAAAATGATACGGTATCAATTGAGGAATTGACCTTTGGTGATAATGATATGCTATCAGCATTAGTCAGCGGCCTTATTCATGCTGATCAGCTCATTATTTTAACGGATATCAATGGAATTTATAATGGAAACCCAAGAACGAATCCTTCAGCAATCAAATATGACTACCTTGATGAGATAACAAATGAAATGATTGGAGCAGCAGGGGCAAGCGGTTCAAAGGTTGGAACAGGAGGCATGAAATCGAAGCTGATGGCAGCTAAAACGGCAACCATGATTGGAGTTCCAGTTTTTATCGGTTACGGGATCGGTCACGACAAATTACTGCACGTATTACAAGGTAATGGCGATGGAACGTATATTGCTGGGCATGTGAAAGGGCCAATCAATACGAGGAGACAATGGATTGCAATCCACTCCGAATCGATGGGAAAGCTTTATGTGGATAAAGGAGCAGAGGATGCGATATCTCATCAAGGAAGCAGTCTGCTTTCAGCTGGTATTTTAAGAATGAGTGGATCCTTTAAAAAAGGTGATGTTGTTCATGTTTATGGGTTAAATGAATTGCTCGGCAAGGGAGAAGTAAGCTGCTCATCTGCTGAATTGCAACAGGCAATCAACGAACATATTGAAAACGAGAAAGGTTTCGCCTCTTCCATAGAGGTAATTCATCGTGATGGCTGGGTAGGTGTACAAAAAATCGGGGAGGAATTGTCATGAGTGAAGTTATTCAAAAAGGAAAATCTGCAAAAGAAGCGAGTTATTCAATGACCGGAGTTACGACGGAAGAGAAGAATGAAGCATTAGCTTTAATTGCAGAGCAATTAATAATGGATCAGGAAATGTTGCTTATCGAAAATGAAAAGGATCTTGCGGCAGGTAAAGAAAAAGGGCTTTCTGATGCTGTCTTAGATCGCATTATGCTGAATCAAGAGCGTATTGAAGGAATTGCTGCTGCCATTCGTCAAGTAATTGAGCTTCATGATCCAATTGGTGAAACCTTAGAATCGATTAATAAGGAAAATGGCCTAAACATCGAAAAGAAGCGGGTGCCAATTGGTGTTGTAGGTATCATTTATGAGGCTAGACCGAATGTGACAGTAGATGCAGCAACACTTACACTAAAAACAGGAAATGCGGTTATTTTGCGAGGGAGCTCTTCAGCTAAAAATTCAAATATCGCTTTAATCAGCTCCATTCATCGTGCTTTGGAGCGCAGTGCTCTCCCTGTTAATGCTGTGCAGTTAATTGAGGACACAAGCAGAGAAACAGCTCGTGAATTATTCCGCTTAAACGATTATTTGGATGTATTAATACCTAGAGGCGGTAAAAACCTGATTGATACTGTTGTTCGGGAAGCTACAGTACCTGTAATAGAAACAGGTGCTGGAAATTGTCATATTTTTATTGATAAAACGGCTGAAAAAGAAATGGCAGAGCAAATTGTATTGAATGCAAAGCTGCAGCGGCCATCTGTCTGTAATGCGATCGAATCTCTTTTAATCGATTCTGAATGGTTTAGTCAACATGGCAGCGAATTGTTAGAAAAACTGGAAGAGAACGGTGTTCAAATTTATGCTGATGAGAAAATTTGTGAAGCTTATCCAGCAGCTAACCAAGCAACAGAAGAAGACTGGTCAAGTGAATACCTTGGACTTTCCATCAGTGTTAAATTAGCGGATACGGTTGAAGAAGCAATCGGGCATATTAATCAATATGGAACGAGGCATTCCGAGTCAATCATTACAGAGAATACTAAACATGCCGAAATGTTCCTGCATCATGTAGATGCAGCCGCTGTCTATCATAATGCATCTACCCGATTTACGGATGGGTTTGAATTTGGATATGGAGCAGAAATTGGAATCAGTACACAAAAATTACATGCTAGAGGTCCAATGGGGCTTGCAGCATTAACATCAAGCAAGTTTCAAATTAAAGGCAGCGGTCAAATCAGAAATTAATTATTTATAAAGGGGCTGTTCCATGCTGGAACAGCCCCTCTGTGTATTTGAGTTATTGATTGGTTGTCGTATTTATAACGAGATCACATTGTTTTTCAAGTTGAAGCGAGTCAAAATAATGCTCTTCCAAAGGAATCCATCTTTGAATAAAGGTTTCTAGCTTTTCCTTCCCATTACGTTGCTGGATTCGCTTACGCTGCACATTTTTATCAACCGTAAGAAAAACTTTATAATCATAGAAGTCCTGCAATGCAGGATGCAGGGAGTAAACTCCTTCGACAATGGTCAGGTGCTTAAAAGCGGTCTGGATTGGGTCATCCAAGGCTTTCTGCTGACAATTATATGGACGATGAACGGTTGTGCTGCCACTTTGTAATGGTAGAAGGACTTCTTCCTTAAAGCGCTCATAATGAACATTGCCACCAGGTTCAGACATCCGTTCATTTGTTTTCATCTCAAAAGGAAGGAAAAAGTCATCCAGATGGAAAAGTGTACTATCAAACTTGGTGGCCAGCTGCTTAGCCAAGGTTGTTTTTCCGCTACCACACCGCCCATCGATCGCAATAATTTTTGGTTCGTCTGTACGATAAAAATTTTCCAGTGTGTTACAAAGTGATGAATAGCTTGCCTTGTATTCGCTAGTTTGCAATACATTTTCACTCCTTATTTCTTGTTATTCTTTCGCGGTTACAGCCATTAAATCTTCTACGATGACATCAATTTCACTAGAGCTTATCCCATCATAGCCTTTAATAACCTCTCCGTCAGGATTTACGAGAAAGAATCTAGTCCCATGCATAACTTGGTCGTCTCCTTCTAGTGGTTCCTTGACTAGATTTTTAAAAGATTTAATTGATAATTCTTTGATCGTTTGAAAATCATAACCAGTTAGAAACGACCAGTTTTCAAAGTCTGCTTGATAGCTATTCCCATATTCCTTCAGAACCTCTGGTGTATCATAATCGGGATCTACTGAGAAAGATACAAGCTGAACATCAAGGTTTTGTGCATTAATTCTTGATTGCAATTCAGCCATATTTGCTGTCATCGGAAGGCAAACGGTCGTACAATTTGTAAAAATAAAATCCGCTATCCACCACTTACCTTCCAAGTCTTTGAGACTTAAGCTTTCATTATCTTGTGTTGTAAAATGAAAATCATCTACTTTTTCCGACATATTCGTTTCAATAGCTTCGGAGCTGCAGCCGATTAAAATAAAAGCCAATAGTAGTATATTTAATCGGAGTATTTTTTTCATTTAAATGTCCCCTTATATGTATTTAGCGCTAGTATAACATTATATCACTAATGATATGTTCCAGTTCAGTGAAACCATTGTGAACGATTTCATGCTGCCTGTTCAGGTATTTTATCAGGATGAAAAATTAAAATCTGACACAGCCAGGTTTGATTTTATGGAGGCACGTTAGTATTCTTAAAATAATGTGTTTTATGAAGAAAGATAATGTTTCCAAGGAGCGGTGAAAATGAGAGGGTTTTATCAAGTGAAACAAAATATCCGCCCAAGCGTAAAGTTTAAGCTGAAAGCAAAAATGATAGTATTAATCAGTATCCTGATTGTTGGGATTTTCATCATCTTTGCGTTATTTCTTCAAAATTTCATCGAAGATACTATGGAAGATCAAATAGGCAAGCGAGCACTTAGCGTTGCTGCAAGTGTCGCCAACATGCCAGCATTAAAGGAAGCTTTTCAGGCAGAAAATCCAGCATCCATAATTCAGGACATTGTTGATCCGATTCAACAGGAAACCGATGCGGAATTTATTGTGGTTGGAAATACAGAAAGCATTCGTTATTCACACCCTAATCAAGAGAGCATTGGAAGAAAAATGGTGGGAGACGATAATGAACGGGCTTTGCAAAATGGTGAGTCCTATGTTTCTGTTGAAGAAGGGTCACTCGGATTATCAATCCGGGGAAAAGCCCCTGTATACTCTGATGATGGAGAGATAATCGGAGTTGTATCAGTCGGATTTTTGAATGATGATATACAGAAGGTGATTGCAGATCGGAATCATTCGCTTTGGATTACACTTTCACTTATTATATTGCTCGGTGTTCTTGGTGCTATTTATATTTCGCATTATATAAAAAAATTGCTGTCCGATATGGAGCCAGAGGAAATAGCGCATTTAATGATCGAAAAGGAAGCTATCTTGCAATCTGCACATGAAGGGATTATTGCGGTTAATAATAATAGTCAAATTACCATGATGAATGCAGCCGCGCAAAAGCTTTTATTTAAACAGCGAGTAGGGGAAGAGGATTACAGTGGAAGACCAATCCAAGATATTATCCCCTCGTTAAATATCCAGGATTTTTTGGATAATAGCAGGAGTTTCTATGACAGAGAAGCAATTCTCGGTGAAACGGTGGTACTGATAAACCAAACGCCGATGTATAATGATGAGATGATTATCGGAACCGTTTTAACATTTCGTGAAAAGACAGAACTTGAAGGTGTTATCCATGAATTATCAAGGATAAAGCAGTATGCAAACACACAGCGCGCACAAACCCATGAGTTTTCCAATAAGCTTTATACCATTCTTGGTCTCCTGCAGTTAAATCAGAATCAGGAGGCAATTGAATTTATTAAAAAGGAAAGCAAATTAAGACAAAAGTGGCAGCGTTTCTTAACAGATAATATTGCAGATCCGCTTATTCACGCCATTCTCCAAGGGAAATTCAATCAAGCAAATGAGCTTGGTGTACATATGTCAATCCACCCAGACAGCCAGCTATCCTATCGTTTTTCAGAAGAAGAAAAAGATGTATTGTTAACAGCGCTTGGAAATTTAATAGAAAATGCTATCGAAGCAGTGAAAGACCAGGATCCTAACGAGCGCAATGTATCCATTTTGTTTACAGATATGGGAGAAGATGTGCTGGTGGAAGTGGAAGACTCTGGTTCGGGTGTTGCCGCATCCAATATACCTAGAATTTTTGAACAAGGTTTTTCGACAAAGAGTGGAACCCATCGAGGAATTGGGCTGGCTTTAACGTACCAAGCAGTCCAACGGATAGGGGGACAATTAATATTAGAAGAGGGTGACTTGGGAGGCGCCTGTTTTATTATGATTCTACCAAAGAAAGGGGAAGATGCAGATGCATGAAGCCTATCGTGTCTTAATTGTGGAAGATGATTTTCGAGTTGCAAATATAAATCGCCAATTTGTTGAAAAAGTAGATGGATTTATCGTAAGTGATACGGTAAGGACCGGAGAAGGAGCATTGGCATCACTAAGCGAAAGCAAGGAACTTCCAGACATTATTCTTTTGGATATCTATATACCGGATGTAGAGGGACTAAATTTGTTCTGGAACATCAGAAGCACTTACAGAGAAATAGATATTATTATTATTACAGCTGCAAAAGAAGTGGAAACTGTTCAAGAAGTAGTTCGTGGCGGTGTTTTTGACTATATCATCAAACCGGTCGATGTAGCTCGATTTGAGCAAATGTTAACAAAGTATAAGGAAAGAAGGCATTTGTTATCTTCTGTAACGGAGATGGAGCAGGGTGATATTGATGCTATGATTTGGTCAAAGCCGGCTGTAATACCAAAAGAACAGAATGCTGGTCTTCCTAAAGGGATTGATGCGATTACATTAAAGGAAATTACAAGTTTGTTGAAAGCTGAACATTTCGGGGGAATTACGGCTGTCGAGCTTAGTAAACAAATTGGGACAAGTCGTTCAACTGCACGGCGTTATTTAGAGTACTTAGTAAGCATAGACAAGGTAGAAACAAGACTGAAATACGGCACTGTAGGCAGACCAGAACGAAGATACTTCCCTCGTGAAACTTATGAACAAAATGATTAATATGAAAGTTAGACCGTTTATGATAAGAAACTTCCTTCCTAAATTTATTTATGTTATTTTTTTCAATAAGTAAAAAATACAAACTATTTTTTACTTATACGTTTTGCTAGCGCTTACACAAGAGGTCATGGGAGATAAAAAGATGTGTTGCGTTTAGTTGGGAAGGGGAAATAAGAGTGAGTTTAAGTATAATAGGTTTTTTGACGATTTTAATTATTGTGTTACTTCTGATCAGCAATAAAGTAACACCGATTGTAGCTATGGTGTTAGTACCGTTAATCGGTGCACTTATAGCAGGCTTTGGATTTTCGGAGATTGGCGACTTCTTCACAGAAGGTGCATTAACCGTAATTGAAGTGGCGATCATGTTTATTTTCGCTATTCTGTTTTTTGGTGTTATGCAGGATGCGGGTCTTTTTGATCCTTTAATTCGGAACATGATAAGACTAACGAGAGGAAATGTTATTACAGTTAGTATTGGTACGGTTGTTGTGGCGGCGATTGCACATTTAGACGGTTCTGGGGCTTCTACATTTTTAATTACAATTCCAGCACTTTTGCCATTGTATAAACATTTAAAAATGAACCCGTATTTACTTTTATTATTAATAGGCGGAAGTGCCAGTATTATGAATATGGTTCCTTGGGCAGGACCTATAGGACGTACAGCTTCTGTGCTGAATATGGATGTTACCGAGCTTTGGAGACCTTTAGTACCAATACAGATCACTGGTATGGTATTAATGATTGTTTTAGCCGCTTTCCTGGGAGTTATGGAAAAGCGAAGAATAAGCAAGCACTACGGTCTTGTCAGTGCTGAAGAATCTGCAGCCGCAATTGAACAAATGAATGGTGATTCGTCAGCTGCAAAGGATGGGGAGTCTTTGGCTAGACCTAAACTGCTTTGGGTAAATGCGATTCTTTTTGTCGCTGTAATCAGCGTACTTGTATGGGGGATTATTCCGGCAGGCTTTGCTTTTATGATTGGTCTTAGTATTGCCTTGCCGATTAATTATCCAAATATGAAACAGCAGTCAGAAAGAATACGCAGCCATGCGCCCGGTGCTTTAATGATGGCCACGATTATTCTCGCTGCAGGATCTTTTTTAGGTATACTTACAGGAACAGGAATGCTGAATTCAATTGCAGAAGACTTCGTTACAGTCATTCCAGCATTTATTGCACCATATCTGCACTTAATTATCGGATTTTTCGGAGTACCATTTGATTTACTGCTGAGCACGGATGCATACTATTTTGCTTTATTGCCGGTTGTTGATCAAATTGCAACAGGATTTGGAATTGAATCCCTCTCAACAGCATACTCCATGGTTATCGGTAATATTGTCGGTACCTTTGTTAGTCCATTTTCACCTGCACTTTGGCTAGCGCTTGGCTTGGCAGGTCTTGAAATGGGAAAACATATACGCTATTCCCTTATGTGGATGTGGGGATTAAGTATTGTACTTTTAATTGTTGCTGTATTAATTGGTGTTATTGCAGTTTAAGCAGATTGTAAACGATTTAATAAAGCGAAGCTCATTTTATGTGGGCTTCGTTTTTATTTGCAAGTTAAGTTACAAAAATTCAACAAAATGATAGAGTCCAACTTATGTTAAAAGAAATGCGATATAATAGGCTTCAGGCAATTATTTTTATATTAAAATTTTTGAAATAATCAAGTTGTGCAAGAACTGAGGAGGGCATAGGTTGGTAAGTACAGGAATGATTGTTCTTGTTGGAGCGGTATGTCTGATTGCTGTTGTTTTGACTTTATATGGTATGAAACAGGAAGAGGACAAACAAAGAAAATATGAAGAGGCTGGAGAAGGAGCTGCAAGTGAGTTTGCACGTTCGCTTGAGTATGAAACGAAATCCTTAAAATCCAATTTGCCTTCATTGATCTTGATATATGTCATCACCATTAGTCTTTCCATATTGGCATTGGCATTTTATATCTTTTAATTCTAAGCAGAGGCTGCCTAATATAAGGTGGTCTTTTTTTTCAATAAGGGAGTATAATCATCCTATCGACATAAGCAGAATGATAGCATTTACCTGTTAGGTATAGTTCATACCAGTTTTTTTAAAAAAATACAAGGTGACAGACGCTTGGAAATATGATAGTATGAATTAACTGAAAAAAGGAATTACTTCTTTTTCTTAAATAAATAAAGGAAACCCTTTATTTTGTAATTTAATGAGGTATTGATATGGATGATATTTACCAAAAGATCTATCAACAAAAAAATACGTTTACAAATAGTTTACAGAAGATTGCTTCATATATTTTGGAAAACCCGAGGGTATTTGCAGTTTCTTCTGCAACAGAAGCTGGAAAACAAATTGGAGTTAGTGAAACAACTATCATAAGATTTTGTAAACAGCTTGGATATAACGGATATAAGGAACTTCAAGGGGAGGTTCAAAATATTCTATTACAAAAGAGTTCACTATCTGATTATGTGGAGGATAAAAAGGTTGGTGGCGGCACAAAGAATTCCATTAAACGATTAATGGCAAGTGATGCAGAAGACATTCAAAAAGTGATGCAGCGGCTATCAGAGGAAAATCTTTCAACAGCTGTAACGAAATTAACAAATGCAGATCGTGTTTTTGTTGCTGGAGTTCGTTCCTCTCATGCATTAGCAAGCTGGTTTTCGTATTCACTTGATTTAATTCTCGGTCATACAAGGATGTATAATCCGGGCACAGATGATATTCTATTGCGGCTAAGCGAGCTTACGGAGAGAAGTGTGTTTGTAGGGTTTTCTTTTCACCGATACGCTATAGATACGATTAATATTGCCAAGCATGCTAAAAATGGGGGAGCATTTGTAATTGGAATAACAGATTCAAGCTTTTCTCCAATTACAACATATTGCGATTTAGTATTAAGTGTGCAGCTTTCCGGGAAATCAACCTTAGATGTTGCACCAGCAGTAATGTCATTGTCAAACAGTATTATTGCGTCAATCTCACTTGAAAATGATGAAAAAGTTAAAGAAAGAGTAAAAATGTTTGATTCCATAAGTGGAAAGGACTTTTTTGATTGATAGGAATTTTCTTTATATCTGTATACGTGAATTAATGGCAATTTTTTAAGCTTAGATGGGAGTTAATTAAAATGGATGCAACCTTAAAAAAGCTAAATCCTTTATTAAAGGATATATTTAATTATTTACACGAAAATCCAGAGATCAGCTGGGAAGAAAGTCAGACAACCGCTTATATTGAAAAGCTGTTTCAAGGCAAGGACTGTACGATAAAACGTTTTGATGATTCAACAGGTTTAGTAATCGATGTAGGTAGCGGCAGTCCTGTTATTGCCCTCAGAGCAGATATCGATGCATTATGGCAGGAAGTGAACGGAACATTCCAGGCAAATCACTCCTGCGGACATGATGCCCATATGACGATTGTCATTGGGGCGCTGCTTACAATCTTAGAAGAAAAGAAACAGTTTGAAGGAACATTTCGATTTATTTTTCAACCAGCAGAGGAGAAAGGCAATGGTGCGTTAGCCTTTGTGGACAAAGGCATTGTTGACGATGTGGATTATTTGTATGGCATGCATTTGAGACCGATAGAGGAGTTAGGATATGGACAATTTGCTCCGGCTATTAAGCACGGTGCAGCTAAGTTTATCCAAGGCCATATAAAAGGGCATGATGCACATGGAGCCAGACCGCATTTAAATGCAAATGCCATTCAGGTTGGAACGGATTTTTTTCAAGCGATTAATAGCATTCGAGTGAACCCGATGATTCCTCACTCTGCTAAAATGACTGCGTTCCATGCAGGGGGAAAAAGCTCAAATATAATTCCCGGAAATGCTAGTTTTTCAATTGACGTGAGGGCTCAGAATAATGAAGTGATGGAAGAAATTACAGAAAAAATTTATCGCATTGCTTCATCGCTTGCGGAGCTTTATGACGTAGAAATTGATTTGTCAGTTGGAGCGAATATAGCCGCTGCAGAGCTTGATCAAGATGCAATATCTTTTATGAGACAGGCAATTGCTGAATGTGCGGGAGAAGATAATTTATCCCCGGTTATTACAACAACAGGCGGGGATGATTTTCATTTTTATACAATTAAACGACCAGCTTTAAAAGCAACAATGCTGGCAGTTGGGTGTGATTTGGTGCCGGGTCTTCATCATCCAGAGATGATCTTTAATCATAACGCTATTCCAAAAGCAGTTGAAATTATAACACGCGCCTTATATAAAACAATGGAGTCATTTTAGTAAAAGGAGTCTTTCGAGTGACAAAAGATAAACTAGACATTACAGAAATAACGACACTGAACGAACTAAGAGAAGTTCAGAAGCTGGAAGAATCAGTATGGCATATGTCGGCGATCCCGTTGCATCAAACATTTACAGCATTAACGAATGGCGGCATTATTTTAGGAGCCTATGATTCCGAAAAGCTAATTGGATTTCTATACAGCTTCGCAGGATTTGATGGAAAAAATGCTTACTTATGCTCTCATATGATGGGAATACTTCCAGCGTATAGGAAAGATGGAATTGGAAGAAGGTTAAAACTAAAGCAAGCGGCATTGGCAAAAGAAATGGGCTATGAAATGATAACATGGACGTTTGATCCATTAGAAAGTGTAAACGCCTATTTAAACTTGCACAAGCTTGGTGCCAAAGGGGTTTATTTTAAAGAAAATCATTATGGTGAGCTAGGTGATGAATTCAGTCAAGGACTGCCATCTGATCGTTTTCAGATTATGTGGGATATTACTCAAACCTGCAAAGAGAAGGAAGCCGTACCAGTTGATGCGGCAAATATATTATTACAAATGGACTCTGATGATTATAAGCCAATTTTAACAGACAACTATCATGCAAGTGATAGTATGGAAAGGGATGTTTGGCTGGTTGCAATTCCAGCAAATTACCAAAGTCTGAAAGAGGAAAACTTTGACCTTGCAAAAACATGGAGACTTATAACGCAAGGTCTCTTTAGAAGACTCTTCCAACATGGCTATCAAGCTTTCGATTTTATTCATTATGCTGATGACTTTAATTACTATGTTTTTCGCAAGCAGTAAGTATTGAAACAGGCGGGAAAAATAAAACTTTCCAGCCTGTAAAATACTTAAGATATCTTCTGACGGTCTGGCAGATATTAAGGTCGTCAGCATTAATTTAACCAGGAGGATACACAATGACAATACCTATTAAACAACTGAAACTACATAAATTGAACATGCGCATGAAGAATCCTTTTACAACGAGCTTTGGGACCTTCCAGGATAAAGAATTTTTTATTACAGAGCTCATTGATGAAGATGGAAATCGCGGGTATGGGGAGTCTGTTGCATTTTCAAGTCCCTGGTATAGTGAAGAAACGGTAAAGATAAATTTGCATGTTATGGAAGACTTTCTTATTCCTATTTTAAAAGATAATCAAGTCAGTCATCCGGATCAAGTATCCGATTTATTCCATCCAATTAAGCGTAATAATATGGCAAAGTCTGCATTAGAGGGAGCAGTTTGGGATTTATATGCAAAACGAGAAAATCTAACATTAGCGGCAGCTCTAGGTGGAGAAAGAAAACAAATTGATGTTGGAATCAGTATAGGAATCCAGCCTACATTAGATGATTTAATTCAAACGATTCAACACTTTGTTGATGCCGGCTACAAACGAATAAAAATAAAAATTAAGCCAGGTTGGGATGTAGAGATTCTTCGTGAGGTACGCAAGCATTTTCCGGATACACCAATTATGGCGGATGCAAATTCAGCATATACAATTGATGATATTGAGCATTTACAAAAGTTAGATGATCTCAATTTAATGATGATTGAACAGCCTTTACAGCATGATGATATTATAGACCATGCGAAGCTTCAAGCTGTTATGAAAACACCAATTTGCTTAGATGAGAGTATCCATTCACTCGACGACACGAAAAAAGCCTACGAGCTTGGCAGCTGCAAAATTATTAATATAAAAATTGGGCGTGTCGGTGGATTAACCGAAGCGAAACGTATTCATGATTTTTGTATGGATAAAGGTATCGATGTTTGGTGTGGTGGCATGCTCGAAGCTGGTGTAGGCAGAGCACATAATATTGCATTAACAACACTTGCACAATTTGTGTTACCAGGAGATACAGCTGGTTCTTCAAGATATTGGGAAAAAGATATCATTAAGCCAGAAGTTATTGCTGAGGATGGACTCATACACGTTCCGGAACAGCCTGGAATTGGCTATGACATCGATGAGGAAGCAATGGATGAATTTACGGAATGGACAAGAGTTTATCATTTCTAATAAAATACGCTGTTTTATGTGAGGAGAGCACTATACGCACTCCTCTTACATAAAACGAAAAGTCGAAATATTTAGATATAAATAGAAGGGGATTTACATATGAAAAAGAGTCTTCAGGTTGCTGGAGCCTATGTTGGGTTAATTGTTGGTGCAGGTTTTGCTTCAGGTCAGGAAGTGATGCAGTTTTTTACGAGCTTTGGCATCTATAGTGTACTTGGAACAATTATTGCAGGATTACTGTTTGCATTTCTAGGAATGCATGTGTTACAACTTGGATCTTATCATCAAACAATATCACATCGTGAAGTAATTTATAAAATTTGTGGAAGATATTTTGGATTAGCAATCGATCTATTGATTACATTCTTCCTGTTTGGAGTTGCTGTTGTAATGATTGCTGGAAGTGGATCAATTTTTGAACAGCAATTCGATGTTCCTCCACTTGTTGGAAACTTAATTATGACCGCAGCTGTTATCGCAACACTTTGTTTAAATGTAAATAAAGTTATTACAGTAATAAGCAGTATAACCCCATATTTATTGGTTTTAATATTTATTATAACGGGCTACTCTTTGTTTACCAGTGAGACAAGCTTTAGTCAGTTAAATGCATTGGCAGAGACGCAGGCTGCTTCAGCTCCTAACTTTATTACAGGAGCATTGCTCTATGTTTCGTATAATCTTGCAGCAGGATTTGCTATGCTAGCTGTCATTGGCGGCACAATGAAGGATAGAAAAACTGCTGGATGGGGTGGGATTCTTGGTGGTATTGGACTTGGATTATTACTATTTTTAATTAATTTAAGTTTATTTATGAATATAGAATCTGTTCAAAAGACAGATATGCCTACATTAATGCTGGCAACAGAAGTCTCGCCAATTGTTGGTATATTAATGGCAATTGCTTTATTAGGGATGATTTTCAACACGGCAGTAGGTATGCTCTATGCTTTTACCGCACGACTAGTTCCGCAGAATACGAAAACATTTAAAGGAGCCGTTGTTATCATAGGTTTAGTGGCCTTTGGTGCAAGCTTTATCGGCTTTACAACACTTGTTGGGACTGTTTATCCAATTACCGGGTATTTAGGTTTTGTTTTAATTATTGCAGTTATTATATCTTGGGTTAGATTGAGAAAAAAATCATAAAGTGAAATTTCATTCACTGAGGGTTTCCATTCCTTCCTCACACCTTCACATGTTTTGGTTCCTTCGCGTTTAGAGGTGAGGGTATTACAACCCGTTAATGCGTGATAAATGAGAAAAACGAACAGCAATTTGAATTGCACACTGTAAGTTTTTTTAGAAAACCCGGCATTCACCAAGACTTTGGGGGATGCCTTAGTTGCAGAAAGGAAAGTTTTGTACTTTCCTTTCTGCCAAGTCTACATGATTATTTCCAAATCTCTTTCGATAAATCAACTATATATTTCAATTTCGCCCATTGTTCTTCTTCTGATAGCTTATTGCCGTGATGCGTAGAAGCAAATCCGCACTGTGGACTTAAAGCAATTTGCTCTAATGGGACGAATTCTGATGCAGCTTCAATTCGCTTTTTGATCACTTCTTTATCTTCTAGCTCACCGAACTTGGATGTGATCGCTCCAATAACGACTTGTGCTCCACCTTTTGGAACATGTTTCAGCGGTTCGAAGGTTCCGGAACGCTCATCGTCGTACTCAAGGAAAAAGCCGTCCACTTTCTCTTTCGCAAAAAGAATCGGAGCAACTTCAGCATAGCTTCCTTGGAATGCCCAGCTTGAACGATAGTTTCCGCGACATAGATGTGTTGTTACAATTAAATCCTCTGGTTTGTCTTCGAGTACACCATTTACAATACGAACTGCTAAATCGATTAATTGCTCTCTTGAATAGCCGCCAGTATCGATTAATTTAAAGTCAGAAGATGAAAGTCCAGCAATGTACACATCGTCTAATTGTAAGTAACGCACACCAGCATCATAGAATGCTTTTACAGCGTCTCGGTATGCTTGTGTAATATCGTTGGCATATTCTTCAATATCTGGATAAATTTCTGGGTTTCGTATCCCAACTTCAAATAGCTGGTTTGGACTTGGAATCGTTTGTTTCGGAACTGCACGGTCACCAACAATTTCCTTAAATTCAATAAAGTCCTTAATAAACGGATGATCGGCATTAAAGGAAATTTTCCCGATGTTACGAACATGATATCGGTCTGTTTCTACGCCATCGAATTGATAGCCTTTTTCGGTGTTGTAGCCTTCAATCCCATTTAAATGCTCAAGAAAATCAAGATGCCACCAGCTGCGACGGAATTCACCATCGGTTACTGCTTCTAATCCGACTTCAATCTGTTTATCAACAATACGTTTGATTTCTTTCGTTTCTACTTCGCGTAATTCTGCCGCAGTGATTTTTCCTGCTTTAAAATCTTCTCTCGCCTGATGTAGGCTTTCTGGGCGTAATAAACTTCCTACGTGGTCTGCTTTGAAAGGTGCTTTTACTAAAGTTTTTGTCATGATCTATTCCTTCTTTCTTTAATTTTTTAGATGTGAAAGAAAAATTATCCCCAAATTTCTTTTGAAATGTCTACGATAAATTTCAGTTTTTTCCATTGTTCTTCTTCTGTTAGCTTGTTACCATGGTGGGTTGATGCGAATCCACACTGCGGACTTAAAGCTAATTGCTCCAACGGTACATAGTTACCAGCTTCTTGAATGCGTGCTTTCAATGCCTCTTTATCTTCAAGTTCACCAAATTTAGATGTTACAGCGCCAATGACTACTTGTGCACCGCCCTCTGGGATATACTTCAATGGCTCAAAGGTTCCAGAACGGTCATCATCATATTCCAAGAAAAATCCATCTACTTTTTCTTTTGCGAATAATGTTGGTGCAATTTTTGCGTAGCTTCCTTCAAACGCCCAGGTAGATTGATAGTTTCCGCGACATAAATGAGTCGTTACAACTAAATCTTCTGGTTTATCTTCTAGTACACCATTCGCAACTCGGAGCGCTAAATCGATTAAATATTCTCTTGTTAATTTACTATCATTAAATGGAATCGTATCAGAGCTCAATCCTGCAATATAAACATCATCTAATTGCAGGTAGCGGCAGCCTGCATCGTAAAATGCTTTTATCGCATCACGGTAAGCGACGATAATATCATTTGCATATACCTCGATGTCTGGATAGACATCTGTATTCCGAATTCCAGCATTGAACAACTGATTTGGACTTGGAATTGTTTGTTTTGCGACAGCTCTGTCACCAACAATTTCTTTAAATTCAATAAAGTCTTTAATGAATGGATGTTCTGGGTCAAATGCTATTTTTCCAACATTGCGCACGTCGTATTTTTCCGTTTCTACGTCTACAAATTTAAATCCATGGTCTGGTACATAGCCTTCAATTCCAATAAAGTGCTCTAAGAAATCTGTATGCCAAAATCTTCTGCGAAACTCCCCATCGGTTACAGCCTGAAGGCCAACTTCAATTTGTTTATCAACTATTCGCTTAATTTCCTCTGTCTCAATCGCACGAAGCTCACTTGTGGAAATAGCTTCTTCTTTAAAATCCTTTCTCGCTTTATGTATCCTTTCAGGTCGTAATAGGCTTCCTACGTGGTCTGCTTTAAATGGTGCTTTAATTAATGTTTTCGTCATGAAAATCCCTCCATATTTTTATTAAGGTAATATTGCAAAAGATCTTACTGGAAATCCAGTTGCTTTTTCTGGTTTGGCAACGATATTAAAGATATAAGCTCCTTTTGTTGGTACTTTATCTAAATTGGTTAGTAGCTCTATCTGATATGTATCTTGTTCCAGCACATAATACTCGCCAATGAGTGAGCCATTTTTTCGGACATCGATGGAGGAATCTGTATCAAATGTTTCATGACCGACAGCATTTATGTTTCTTTCTTCAAATAAAAATCGCAGTGCGTCGATTCCCCATCCAGGCAAGTGACTATTGCCTGCTTCGTCCTTATTTTCAAAAGCAGTCTTATCTGACCAACGTTTACTCCAGTCGGTTCGTAATGCTACGAATGTATCTGCTTCAATCTCTCCATTGGTTGCTTCAAATGCTAGAATATCTTCTTTAGATAAGGTGAAGTCATTATTTTCTAAAGCTTCCTTTGACTTATCGATTACTACAAGTGGTAAAACAAGCTCCTTTAATTCAAGCTCTTCAAGGTAACGTTGATCCTGTACAAAATGAATCGGTGCATCAATGTGTGTGCCGTATTGTCCAGGAAAGTTAAATCGTTGTGCGAAAAAGCCATCATCATGTGTGAAAAGCGTCTTGAATTCCGCATCATCAAATGCTGAAAAATGTGGTGAATCTGGACCAAACGCATGCGTGAGATCTACCCATTTCTTTTCTTTCAGTAATGCAATTGCCTGTTGCAATTCTGTTCCTGCTTGAACCGTTGACAATTGAATCCCCCCAATAGTTTTTTTAACATCTTAAGAGAAATGAAAAAACCTCTTCTTAAAAATAAGAAGAGGTTTAGGTACCGTATCGTCTAATATCTCTTCTTATCTTCAAGCAATCATTGCTTCTGGAATTGGCACAGTACTTAAAAAGTCTGTTGCCGAGGTATCATAGGGCCAGTCCCTCCACCTCTCTGGATAAGAAAGTTTTTGTATGAAATTAATAATTAGAATACTCCATACGATTCTGAATGTCAACCATTAAAGTTAAGAAAATTACATGTAGCGTGAAAATCCACTGCAAAAGTTAGAGATTCTTGCAATCTAACTGATGAACGCTAAAATTAATAGTATAGAAAGAGCTTTGTATAATGGGGATGATAATTTGTTAGTAGATGTTTGTGAGGGTATAGAAAAGCTAGTCGTTCGTTTTCCTGGAGGAATGCAAGAGGTAAATAGCTATCTTGTAAAAGGGGAGAATGGCTATACCGTTATTGATACAGGGATTTATGCAGAAGAAGCAATTGCGACTTGGGAATCGCTATTCGATACTGGTGTCGAAGTGGAAAAGGTTGTTTTAACACATACACATCAGGATCATATTGGTCTTGCGAGATGGTTTCAGGATCAAAAGGGTGTTCCCGTTTTTATATCGAAACTTGGATATAAGGAAATGTTGAAACATCGTGATAAAGCTAGAATTAAAGAAAATCTGGCTGATTTGCTTCATATGCATGGGGGCCCGGATTTGCCTGGCAAAATTGGGAATGATTCCTTTATCTATGAATTTGAACCAGATGGATTCTTTGAAGAAACAGATACCATGCTGTTAGGGAATCAGTTGTTTGAGGCTGTTTGGACACCAGGTCATGCTCCAGATCATTATTGCTTTTATCAAAAAGACAGGAAGCTAATGCTAATTGGTGACCATATTTTAAATAACATTTCTCCTGTAATCGGTTTGTGGACAGGCGAGGAATTCGATCCATTAAACGATTATTTTGCATCAGTTGAGCGGATGCAGCATTATCCGACAGAGTTAGTCTTACCGGGGCATGGTGAGAATATCTATCGCTTGGGTGAACGTGTAAAAACTTTAATGCAAAGGCACGAGCGTCGGTTAAACGAGGTAGAAAGCATTGTTAAAGCTGAGTTTTTGACAGCAGCTGGAGTGTGTGAAAAAATTTATGGTGAATTAAATTTTGCCCGCTTTGTTAGTCCTTTTATGGCAACTTTAACAAGATTAATATACTTAGAGGCAATGGATAAGGTTCATCGGTTTTATCATAATGGGAAGGCTTATTTTCGGTATATACAATAGATTCAGGATAAGGAGGCCAGCATGTGAATCGTGTTAACAATCCAACTATAAAGCAGGAGAAAGCAACTGCACTATATCGAAACTCAGATCGTTTTTTGACAGCATTCAATCGAATTGAAAAAGGTTTAAAAGCGTTGCTGATAAAAAAAGAAATGGGGTTTTCAAGGGCTGTTAAAGTCTTAGGCAAATCTAATGCGTTGATAAAACAGTTCCAGGATGACCTTCTTGAATTTGCCGAGCTGCGAAATGCTATTGTACATAACAAGACAGATCTTATGTATACCATTGCAGAGCCGCATGATTCTGTTGTAGAACGGATAGAAACGATTGAATTGGAACTTTTGAAACCCCGAAAAGTAGACCCGTTGTTTATCCGAAAGGTCGTATGCTTTCAAGAAACGGATCCATTGTCAAATGTGCTGGAAATTGTTAATAAGCATGGGATTACAAAATTTCCAGTATATAGAGGAAATGTATTCCAAGGGCTAATTACGCATAAAGGGATCACTAAATGGTTATCAAAAGGAATCGAAAAACGAATAAATTCTCTATTAGATGCAACATTGGCAGAAGTCTTGGAATGTGAAAAAAGGGATAACTTCAGATTCATATCAAAAGAAACATCCGTTTATGAAGCGAAGGAGATTTTTAAGGAGCAAATTGGAAAAGGTAATCGTCTGGAAGCATTACTGATCACAAAAGAAGGAAGCTCCAAAGGAGGGCTTATCGGCATTGTTACCAATTGGGATATTATGGAGATTTGAACATAGTATGAAACACGAAAGGGGACAGTTATGGAGTTTGTAGCAATAGACTTTGAAACTGCTAATGAAAAACGCTTTAGTCCTTGTGCAGTAGGTTTAGTAGTAGCCAATGAGCATGGGATAATGGATGAATTTTACAGTCTTATCAATCCGTTAATGGAATTTAAATCATTCAATACGTATATTCATGGGATTACTGAATATGAAGTTGCCGATGCTCCTACATTTGCTGAGCTTTGGCCGACATTGCGGAATTATTTAAACAACCATCTAACAATCGCACATAATGCAAGCTTTGATATGAGTGTGATTCGCAATACACTTGATTATTATAAGCTTTCCTATCCTGAGATGGACTACCTTTGCACGGTGAATATCGCTAAAAAGCTTTGGCCGGAACTGGAAAATCATAAATTAAATACACTTGCGACGTATCATAACCTGCAATTTGAACATCACCACGCCCTGGAGGATGCTAGAGTCGCTGCACAAGTAATGATTCAAGCATTGCGTGATACAAAGACAAACTCTCTTGACCGTTTCTTAGAAGAATGCAGTATGACAAAGGGCAGCATCTACGAACATGGTTATTATCCGCCAAAGACGAAACGAGTGAAAAGAAGTACCACGATGTTTTTTAAATAAATGGAAATGCTAGTGCCTATTACAAGTGCTCTAGCATTTTTAATGGAATTATTTTGTTGATGAAAAAACAAGATGAAGGAAAGGCTATCCAATTGTACTCGAAAGGTGATATATAATCGAAAGAATGAACGCTGTATCAAGCTAATAACAGAAAGACGTGATGTATCCATTCCAATAAGTATTTAAGTCAATTTGGCACGGAAGAAACGCTAAGGTCCTTCACCCTTTCAGACTACCCAAATAAACTTCTCTGAAGCAATAAAGCTACTTGCTATCTATAATTAACTGAATTAAAATAATAGATAGAATATTCAACAGGTCTGCCATCATTATTCCACTGAAGGAGTGGTACGATGAATGTCGATACAAATGTTCAAAATGAAATGGAAAAAATGCTGCAAAGGGCACGAAGAAACACATTAGGAGATATATTGGATCGGACGCGAGAAAGAACTCCAACTAAATTTGCATTAGCTTATAAAAACAAAAGGATCTCCTATGAAGAGCTTGATAATGTTGTTAATCAGACAGCCCATGCATTTGCGGCTGATGGCATGAAAAAGGGAGACATGATTACGGTCATGTCTAAAAACAGCCTTGACTTTGTTGTAGTTAATTTTGCACTCGCGCGAATTGGAGCGGTTATGATTCCGATCAACTATATGCTTAATCGAGAAGATATACAGTATATTGTTGAGCATGCGGAGGTTATTGGTTTCATTGCTTCAGAGGAATATGCAGGCCTGCTTGACCAGTCTGTTGGCAAACAGGATATTAAATATCGTTATCTGATGGACATAAGCCTTCCATATAATGGTGAAATTAAAGGTTGGAAGCCATTAGCCCAAGCTCAAGAAGGAATGTCCGACCAATTAATGGATGCAGATATTTTTGATGATGATCTCGTACAGGTTTTATATACAAGTGGCACGGAGTCCAGACCTAAAGGAGTCATGCTTACACATAAAAGCCTTATAAGTGAATATCTCAGCAGTATTGTAGATGGGAAAATGGGAACAGAGGATATTGCTATCCATGCATTGCCGTTATATCACAGTGCACAGCTTCATGTTTTTTTAGGACCGAGTGTTTACCTTGGGTCGAGTGGGATTATTCTAAGCTCAGCAAACCCAGAGCTAATTTTAAAAACAATTGAGGAAGAAAAAGCAACACAATTATTTTGCCCGCCGACTGTTTGGATAGGATTACTACGTCACCCAGATTTTGATAAACGTGATTTAACCTCACTTGAAAAATGCTACTATGGGGCTGCTATTATGCCAAAGGAAATTTTGAAAGAGCTTTCAGAGCGTTTGCCAAATGCTCAATTCTGGAATTTTTATGGCCAAACCGAGGTCGCCCCCCTTGCAACCGCACTTCAGCCGGAAGATCAGCTACGGAAGCTTGGGTCTGCCGGAAAAGCGACATTAAATGTGCAAACGAAAATTGTTGATGAGGAAGGTAATGAAGTACAACGGGGTGAGGTTGGAGAAATTGTCCATCGTACCCCGCATGCCATGAAAGGTTATTTACACGAACCTGAAAAAACGGCCGAGGCATTTCGAAACGGGTGGTTTCATAGTGGGGATTTAGGTGTAATGGATGTGGACGGCTATATTACAATTGTAGATCGCAAAAAAGACATGATAAATACTGGTGGTGTGAATGTTTCTTCCAGGGAAATTGAGGAAATCATTTATCAGTTAGAAGGAGTTTCAGAGGTCGCTGTAATTAGTATACCTGATGCATATTGGATTGAAGCCGTGACAGCGATTGTTGTTCCAAAAACAGGGTCGGAAATAACCAAAGAATCGGTGATTCAATTTTGTACAGATAAACTAACGAAATACAAAGTTCCTAAACATGTGGAGATTACAAATGAACTACCGAAAAATCCAAGTGGGAAGGTGCTGAAGCGTTCATTGAGAGATAAATATGAAGGTTTGGCTGAACAATAAAAGATTAGCAAAGGAAAGTTTCGCTGTGTTCCACCCGTACGTCGCTGCGACGCACAGACGCAGGAAGTGCTAATATAGGCATTGTGACAAACCTTTTCGGTTCGCAGGCTTCAGGACGTCTCTTTTTAGTCCGTTAGTGGGCTTTCGCTTTTCTTCGTATACAATGAAAATAATTTGAAACACTAAGCCTTGGAGGTGTTTTGAGGTGGCTAATAAAAATGATAATTGGAGTAAGAAACGAGTTAATTCGAGTGTGAATCCACAAGGATATTCAGAAGACGCAGCTGAACAGGAGCCAAAGTCACAGCTTGAACAGCGTGCAAAAAAGAAAAATACCAAAATATAATGAATGCAGCTTGGCAGATAAAAAATGGTAAGTTATTACCATTGAATTTTTCCGTGAGAAGTTGTAGTATATAAATACAAGCTACAATGTTCGTATTTAATTAAGTTTTAACCTCTAATGAATGTATAGGGAGTTTTACATCGAAATTGGAATGTCGCGCCGCCAAAGCAGCGGAAGACAGGAAGGTTTCTGCGAACACCCACTTTGCGAAGTGGTGGTTTAAAACTTTTTATTACAAAATACGGCAATTGTGGCCTGTATACATAGTATATTTTAGACCGACTACCATTTAGGAGTCGGTCTTTTTAGTGGTGCATGATAACGGAAAATTTAATAAATTGATTAGAAATCGGTATTATTCGAAGCTGCTAAAAGAGGATAGAATAGAACTATCAAATAACTGGAGGTGGAAATTGATGACTTTTCATTATGAAATGATTGATCATGTTCAATTAGCTGCCCCACCTGGTAGCGAAGAAGAAGCACGTAGCTTTTATGGGGGAATTTTAGGTTTTAAAGAGGTAGAAAAGCCGGAATTTCTGAAAGCAAATGGGGGAGTTTGGTTTCAGGATGGGGCAATAAATATCCATATTGGAATAGAAACACCGTTCGTACCTGCGAAAAAAGCACACCCAGCAATCTTAGTAAATAATATTGATAAATTAAAAGAACATCTAACCAAAATGCGTGTGGATTTTACAGTTGACCATAAACTGCCGGGCGCAACTCGTTTTTATATAACCGATCCTTTTGGAAATCGGATTGAGTTTTTAGAGTGGGAGGAATAGAAGTTTGAAACGATTCTATCGTTGTTTAGAATATCTCTAAATTGTGCGAATGGTTTTACTTTTTGTATGGACTTGTAATAAGCGATTCACATGCTATACTAGTAACATTCTAGTATTTTGTCGAATCTAGTAATGTTTAAATAATTAAATATGGTTTTCATATAATAACAGGGATATGGCCTGTAAGTTTCTACCAGTTTACCGTAAATAAACTGACTATGAAAAAAGTGACGCAACAAATTGGGGAGCTCTGATTGGAGCAGCTTCATTTTGTTCTATTTCGAATTTGAAAGCTCGAGGTTTGCTTTTATCATAGTTATGGTAGAAAGCAGGTTTCCGAGCTTTTTTAATTTGTTAGGAGGACGAAAGAATGGAGTTATTAAAACAAAAAATCATGGATGAAGGAAATGTATTATCGGAAACGGTTTTGAAAGTAGATTCATTTCTAAACCACCAAATTGATCCTAAGCTGATGCAAGCAATTGGCGAAGAATATGCAGATCGTTTTTATGATAGTGGGATTACTAAAATCTTAACACTTGAGTCCTCTGGGATTGCACCCGCAACCATGGCAGGTCTCGCACTTGGGGTACCAGTTATCTTTGCTAGAAAGCGCAAGTCATTAACATTAATTAATGAGCTATATTCAGCTCAAGTCTATTCGTTCACGAAAAAAGAAACAAATAAAATTTCAGTGTCCAAAGATTATCTTTCAGAGGACGATGTAGTACTTGTAATTGACGACTTTCTTGCAAATGGACAGGCGATTGCAGGTCTGGTTGATATTGTGGAACAGGCATGTGCAAAGCTTGCAGGAGTGGGTATTGTTATTGAGAAAGGTTTTCAGGAAGGCGGCAAGCAAATTCGCGAGCGTGGTATTCGTGTCGAGTCGTTAGCAATAATTTCATCTCTGGAAAATGGACAGGTCACCTTTGAAAAGGAGGCAGTGCCTAAATGAAAACTGTAGCATTAGGATTTCAACATGTTTTAGCGATGTATGCGGGGGCAATATTAGTTCCGCTAATTGTTGGAGATGCACTTGGACTGACTTCTGAACAACTGACATATCTTGTTGCAATCGATATTTTAATGTGTGGGATTGCTACAATCTTACAGGTTATGAATAACCGCTTTTTTGGAATTGGGCTCCCAGTGGTACTTGGATGTACATTCACAGCGGTCGGACCAATGATAGCAATTGGCGGACAATATGGGATCTCTGCTATCTATGGAGCAATTATTGTAACAGGTATTGTCGTCGTGCTCATTAGTGGATTCTTTGGAAGTCTGGTACGCTTTTTTCCACCAGTTGTGACAGGTACAGTAGTAACAATAATCGGTATTACATTAATCCCTGTGGCTATTAATAATTTGGGCGGGGGACAAGGAGCAAGCGACTTTGGCTCAATTACTAATATATCTTTAGGTTTTGGAACGCTATTATTTATCATATTATTGTATCGTTTTGCTACCGGGTTTTTAAGATCAATCTCTATTCTTATCGGCTTAATTGTCGGTACCGCTGTTGCTATGTTTATGGGGAAAGTAAATTTTTCAGCAGTAACAGAAGCTTCCTATTTTCACATGGTAGAACCGTTTTATTTTGGAACGCCGACATTTGAATGGTCTGCCATTTTAACGATGATTCTTGTTGCTATTGTATCTTTGGTTGAATCAACTGGTGTTTATTTTGCATTAGGAGATATTACAGAAAGAAAGCTAACGGAAAAAGATCTTTCAAAAGGATATCGTGCAGAAGGAATTGCTATCTTTCTCGGTGGAATTTTTAATGCATTTCAATATACAGCTTTTTCCCAAAATGTTGGATTGATTCAAATGACTGGTGTGAAAACAAGAAAGGTCATTTTTGTTGCTGGGGGTATGTTAATTGCGTTAGGATTTGTACCTAAAATTGCAGCATTGACAACAATAATTCCAACTGCTGTTTTGGGTGGTGCGATGGTTGCGATGTTCGGGATGGTTATTTCCCAGGGCATAAAAATGCTAAGCAGTGTTATTTCAGATTCACCGGAAAACTCAATGATCATTGCTTGTTCAGTTGGGATGGGGCTTGGTGTTACCGTGGTTCCGGAATTGTTCGCTCAATTGCCATCCAGCATCCAAATTTTAACGAGTAATGGAATTGTAGCTGGAAGTGTAACAGCCATTGCACTGAATATTGTATTCCATATGCTGCCAAAAAGAAAAACACAAACCGTTTTAAAAGAACAAAAAGCTTCGTGAAATGCATGTGCTTAAGTCGTGTTGCATTACTATACAAACAACGCATAGATGCCAAAGTCTATGCGTTTTGTTATGGAATCGTTTTTTATATAAACTTCTAATTAATGTGCATTGAGAGATTGTGCGTATCCCCGCTTCGGAAACACACTTCGCTTTTCGCGAGTGACCCGACACTCTATCCCGCAGAAGTCTTCGTGTGTTTCCTCCGCTAGAACTGGCTCACTGACTACTATTAGTAGAATACACCTAACAAGATCGGTGCTCTAAACAGTCCGGGTGAGTGAAGAGCGGTGATTCCTCGAAAATAAAAACCAATTTTCTTTGTGCGATGTAAATGCTGACGAAGCATTCCTTGTCCTGTGGGAACAGCACGTGTCTGAAGACTCGCAGGAAGTGATTTTCTTCCGGAGAGGCTGAAGCCGTGCCCACGGAAAGCATCCCCCCGGAGCGATCCCGGACGGCAACTATTGCTCCGATTAAGCAAAGAATCATTAGTTTGGAGTTTCTACCAAATACAAAGAGATTTTTGGGGAATTGAACGGGTTTTCTCCTCTTAAGTTTCAATAATAGACATTGCCACCATACTCCCATATAATTCATTATAAACGCTAGAAATGATTCGAGATACGAAGTAAGGAGAGTGAAGCGTCTGAAGAATAATGATATTGAAAATCTAGAAAAGCTAAATAAATTGCCAATTGTTGCTGTGTTGATCACTGGAGCGTTTTTAGCAATTTTAAATCAAACACTGCTGGCAACAGCAATTCCTCCTATTATGCACGATCTGAAATTATCAGAGAATACCGCACAGTGGCTGACAACAATATTTATGCTGGTGAATGGGATTATGATTCCAATTACAGCTTTTTTAATTGAAACATTTACAACACGAAAATTATTTTTAACAGCAATGAGTACATTTGCTATAGGCACACTAATATGTGCCTTTGCTCCAACCTTCATGCTATTGATGGCAGGGCGAATTGTACAGGCTGCTGGAGCTGGTATTATGATGCCTTTGATGATGACAATATTCCTGCTGATCTTTCCAATTGAAAAACGTGGTACAGCGATGGGGACTGTGGGATTGGTGATTGGATTTGCCCCTGCACTTGGTCCGGTCATTTCAGGCTGGTTGGTTGAGCATTATCCATGGCGTGCTCTATTCTATTTAGTGCTGCCTCTTTCAGTTATAAACATCATAATCGCTTACTTTGTTATGAAAAATGTAACAAGACGAACATTTCCGAAAGTAGACTACTTATCTATTATTCTATCGACCTTAGGTTTTGGTGGATTACTTTATGGTTTTAGTAGTGCAGGAAATTATGGTTGGACGAGTCTGGCGGTTATTAGCAGCCTCATTATTGGGACTATTACACTTACTAGCTTTATCCTGCGACAATTCAAGCTAGAGCAACCTATTCTTGAGTTCAGGATTTTTAAAAATAAAATCTTTACATTGACAACCATTATCGGAATGATTGCGTTTATTGGACTAATTGCCTCGGAGACGATTTTGCCGATTTACATGCAGAACATGGCTGGATTTTCTGCATTGGAATCAGGTCTCATGATATTGCCAGGGGCTTTGCTAATGGGATTTATGTCGCCGATTAATGGGAGGATTTTTGATAAAATTGGTGCGAGGTATCTGCTGATTATTGGTTTAACCTTGCTAACCGTTACGTCCTTTTTATATACAAGATTAACTGCAGAAACGTCGTTAGCTTACCTTACAATTGTTTTTGCAATACGAATGCTGGGGATATCGATGATAATGATGCCTGCGACAACTGCAGGACTCAACCAGTTACCAGCTCGCCTGATTCCACATGGCTCAGCAATGACAAATACGATGAGACAGGTAGCCGCATCAGTAGGGACTGCGATTTTAGTGACGATTATGACTGCTTCAGCCCTTCGGACAGGAGAAGAGGCACTCCCAATGGAAATGATTCACGGTGTGAATGTTTCCTTTTACATTGCGACGGTATTATCATTAGTGGCTCTTATATTATCATTTTTTATTAAAGGAACAAATTCTGCAAAAGATAAAGAAAGAATATCCGCATAAGTTTAAGGCATTCGTCTAAAGTTTTCGATGGATGCCACTTTTTTTGTTAATTTCAAGTGTTTTGCGGTTTGCCAGTGCGGATACAATACTGTGCAAAATCATTCCAATGATTACAAGCCCCATTCCTATAAAAGAAACAAAGCTTGGTAATGGAGCGCTTAAAATAATAATTTCTCCAATTAATGCAAAGACAACTTCCCCTGATTGGGTAGCTTCAACTCCGGCCATCTTCTCATTATCCTGCTGAACCATCTCCGTAGCATAGAAAAATAAAACGGTCGCAATTATTCCAGAAGAAATTGCCACGATAAATGTTTGGATGATCTGACTGGAATTTGGTATTCCATGTGCAATAAAACCATAAATTGAAAGAGCAATCCAAAAAGGCAGAGAAGCAATCGTCATACCAAGTATTCTTTGAAAGGTGTTCAACTCACCGTTTACAACTTGCATCATTTTCCGGTTGCCTAATGGGTATGCAAATGCCGAAATAACTAAAGGAATCACACATAGCAAAACACTTAATAAAGGTACAGAAGAAGCGTGTTCGAATTGCATAACGAATACGCCGGCTAAAATAATAAGCGATATAAAAATACTTTGGATTGGAATTTTTTGCTTTATTTTATTGTTTAAAAATGGTACGAGTAAGGAGCCCGCAATTATCGTCAGCTGAAATGTTGCTGCCACAAGCCATCCAGGACCATAAATTGTTGCGAATGTAAGGGGGGCATAAAATAACCCGAATCCAACAGTACTCCAGATAAGCCAAGAAACAGGTCTTGCTTTTATATGTTTGATCAAAGGCTTTATATTGCGCTGATACCCTACAATCAGAATAAGAATAGGCAGCATAAAGAAAAATCGCAGTGTTGCACTCCAAACCCAGCTGCCGCCTTCTAACTCCATGGCCCTATTCAATATAAATGTAACGGAAAAAAACAATGCAGCCAATATACCAATTAAAATTGCTTTCAATGAAATTCCTCCAAATAACCAAATCATATTAAAATAATCATATCAAAGATTAATATAATTTAAATAACTTTTTAATACTTTTGAACATGATTAATGTATTCTAGGTAAAATGAATTATAATTGCAGGTTTCATGAAGTTAATGTCGAATTGTATACATATAGATAGAAATAGGAGTGTGTCTGTAAAATGGAAACTTTACCAGCTTGGTTTTGGGTATGCTATTATATCTTTTTAATTCTAACATTAATTAGCGGCATTATAAACTGGGTAAGGCAAGTCTATAGTCCGTTGGCAGCCATGACAATCATATTCTCGCTCCTTACTCCACTTGTTGGATTTGTATACAGTATCGGGAGGACAGAGGGAATTAATGAACTTCAATATGTCTTGGAACAATTTAAAACAAGAGATATGTTATCAGTATTTATTATTTTAGTACATGTTTATTTCGGTGTTTGGTGGTTTTTGTTTTTGGATATTTGGAAATGGATAAAGAAGGTACCATTTAATGAAATATGGGAAAATAAAGCGTTAATTATTGATAAGATAAAGAAAAAAAGTAAACACACGGAAACAACAACGAGCCAGGAAAAGAAATAAACTGTAAGAAATTTAAAGATATGGGATAGGGATATGTTAGAATAAATTCAGCTATATTTGAGATAACGATACTGGAGTGAGTGTAATGACAAAAAAACTGACATCTTTTCCTCCGGTACTCCCAAAGAACCCCAAGGTTCTTATTCTTGGTTCCATGCCGGGGAAAGTCTCATTGGAAAAAGCCGAATACTATGGAAATCCCCGGAATCACTTTTGGCCGATCCTATTTGAATTGTTTCAGGCAGCCCCTGTAAAGGAATATGATAAAAAGATAGCTTTTATAAAAGAGCATGGAATCGCTTTATGGGATTCCATTGGTTCTTGTTATCGGGAAGGGAGCTTGGATTCAAATATTATCGATGAGATTCCAAATGATATTATTGGATTGCTGCGCGAATATCCAACCATACGCTTAATAGCATGCAATGGCACTAAGTCATATACAACATTTAAGAAAAATTTCAAACCAGCAGATCTTGGGGAGGTTCAAGTAATAAAATTACCATCCACGAGCCCAATTCCAGGCAGGTATACGAAATCATTTCAAGGAAAAGTTGCCTCTTGGAGTGAAATTTTAAATCATATCTAAGTACATTTTGTAATAAGATTGATAATGGGTCTTAGAGAGAAGGTCAGAAACCTTTTTAACGCGGTAATAATCGAGCCGTAAGGGGGGACTTACGGCTCGGACGGTTTCTTACAAAGTATTGGCGGCCCTGACAAGGGTACGAAAAAAAGCAATTATCCTGAGCGATTGAATCGTCAGGATGATTACTTTTTTTCATGGCTGTTCACAATTAACAAGACGAGCGTAGCAAATGCGAACATTAACTCAAGCACTTTGTCAATTGGTATCACAGGCTTCAACCCCTTTCGTTAGGGTTTAAAGCCACCATGTAAAAAAGTTGACCTTTTTTACTGCTTCTGCCCAAGCATACTCTGCAAGACCTTTCAATTAGATTATACTATACAAAAATTATAAAAAGTTTAAATTATTAAAAAATGATAACAATTCCCTAGAAATAATTGGCAGAAAATGAGTATATAGTAGAACCGCACGCTTGTTATCTAGGACTTGTTATGGGCGTCAAAATGACAATCTTAATAGGCTTTCAATTGTCATTTTTGTATAATCGCTTGATTTATTAAAAAATTATCCGTATAATGAATTTAATTTCGTAATATATTTAAAACGTTGATAAGGGAAAGTAGGATTTCCATATTTTTCTAAAGAGAGCTCCGGTAGCTGAGAAGGAGCAAAAAAGGAAATCTGAACAATGGCCTTGGAGTTTCGTAGCTGAAACGATTGTTATGAAGTAGGTTACGGCGAGATTTGGTACTCGTTATCCATACCACAGTATAAAGAACACTGATTCGTTTTTCGTACTTGATGAGGCCATATGTGTGAGCATATGGTGAAGTAAGGTGGTACCACGTACATTCAACCACGTCCTTACCGTTTATTCGGTAATGGCGTGGTTTTTTATTGGAAAATAAAAGGATTAACTTATTTGCATAAGTTTGGTGTTTTTTCGGGAAAAGGTTAATAACTAAGTGTATATACAACAAAATGGAGGGGCATCGCATGAGCAAAAATTTAGTGTTGCAAACAGATTTTGGAATTAGTGACGGAGCGGTAAGTGCAATGAATGGGGTAGCTGTTTCCGTTGATCCAGATATTCGAATTTTTGATCTGACACATGATATTCCGGAATACAATATATGGGAAGCGTCCTATCGTTTATATCAGACAATTAGCTACTGGCCAAAGGGAACAGTGTTTATTTCTGTCGTAGATCCAGGAGTTGGGACAGAACGGATGAGCGTTGTAGTAAAAACAAAGGAAGGACAATACATTGTAACGCCGAATAACGGAACGTTAACTCATATTAAGCATAGTGTTGGGATTTCTGAAGCACGAATAATTGATGAAAAAATAAATCGACTGCCGAATTCTGGAGAATCCTATACGTTCCATGGACGTGACGTGTATGCATTTACAGGGGCAAGACTGGCTGCAGGAGTTATTTCCTTTGAAGAGGTTGGTCCGAGCGTTGCAGTTGAAGAAATGATTGAATTGCCGAGAACAAAAGCAAAAATTGAGGAAGATGCGATTAAAGGAAATATTGATATTCTTGATGTTCGATTTGGCAACTTGTGGACGAATATAGGTCGTGAGCTGTTTATTGAAGCAGGGATTCAATATGGTGACACATTAGAAGTCTCCATTCAAAATAATTCACGCCATATATATAAAAACATGATGAGATTCGGCCGGTCTTTTGCAGATAGCCGATTAGGCGAACCAATTGTGTTTGTGAATTCATTGGATAAATTGGGGGTAGCTATTAATCAAGGATCCTTCGCAAAAGCCTACCATATTGCAACTGGTGCGAACTGGAAAATTAGCTTCCGTAAAGTATAACCTGCAGGGAGTTTTGAATTTTCAAATGAATGAATTTTTGATATGTTGTAAAAGAAAAGGAGATGTTGAGCTTTGACTGAAAAATTTATATTAGAAAAACGGTTGCTGGAGCAATATGATAAGAGCTATGAAGGGAATGGGATTTCTGGTGAGAGAATTGCACAGCGCCTTGGTGAATTATCGAAGATTGGCTTAACTGCAGACAATGGTTCAAACCGCCCGGGTTTTTCTATAGCGGAAAACGAGGCGAAGGAGTTAATCAAAACTTGGATGCGGGATGCTGGTCTTGATGTTTCTGAAGATGGTGCTGGAAATGTATTTGGGAGATTGGCGGGTCAGATGGATGACTCACCGGTGATTATGAGCGGCTCACATGTTGACAGTGTTCCAAATGGTGGCCACTTTGATGGACCGCTTGGTGTTTTAGCTGCACTTGAGGTTGCCGAAGCGTGGAAGGCAACTGACTATCAGCCAAGAAAGCCATTTGAGGTTGCTATTTTCACAGATGAAGAAGGATCACGATTTAACAATGGATTAAATGGCAGTGAAGCCATGATTGGAAAAGCGAATGTAGAAGAGAAAATAGAACTTCAGGACGAAGAAGGCAGAAGCTTTAAAGAGGTTTTACAAGATGTTGGATTATCTGTTCAAAGTTATGCGGATTCGGCTCGTCAATTAGATGAAATCGAATTTTTTGTGGAAGTACATATAGAACAAGGAAAACGATTAGAAAAGGAACAACTCCCTTGTGGAATTGTTACAGGGATTGCAGGTCCATGCTGGCTTGAGTTAACATTTGATGGAGAAGCTGGACATGCAGGCAATACACCAATGGATGATCGAAAGGACGCTTTAGTTGCAGCAAGTGAATTTGTGACGAAAGTTAGTCAATTGCCAAGACAAATAAATGATTCAGCAGTGGCTACAATTGGCAAACTTCATGTGGAACCAAACGGGGTCAATGTTATACCTGGTAAGGTAACCCTCTATGTTGATATTCGGGATATTTACAAGGAAACGCGTGATGAACTTGTAAATCGTGTGCTGTCGTTAAGTGCAGAAATCGCAGATACTTATCAAATTAAAGTAATTCATGAGGAAAAGGTTCGTGTTCACCCCGTTCCAATCGGTGAAGACATTCAGCAATTGTTAGAGAAAGCATTATTGGAACATGGGATTTCACCTTATAAATTACCAAGTGGGGCAGGTCATGATGCAATGATTCTAGGTGGAAAATTACCTGTTGCCATGATTTTTACACAAAGTAAAAACGGAATTAGTCATAACCCTGCCGAGTGGTCTTCTTTAAGTGACTGTGTACAAACGGTTCAAGTGCTTAAAACCTTTGTAGAAAGCTTGCAGCATGACAGAAAGTAGGATTATCTTATGGATGTTTTCTGGCTGCGTTTTGGGCTATTCAGTCTAATATGGGTGATGATGATTTTTATCGACAGTATCAATATTGCATATAGTGTGGGGCTTTTCGCCTCAGCACTTGCGATATACTTTTTTATATCCCTTCAAAAAGGGCTATTCGCTTTATTTTTTTGTCTTACATTAATAATTGGAGTACATAGCTTCTATTACGTGGATGCTTTTATGCTCACCCTTATATTATATGGTTATTGTTTAACAGATGCTGCTGTTCGATTAAAACAAAAAGAACTGATTTGGTATTTGCTCGTTACGGTTGTTGTTTCGGGCATTGGTATTTTTAAGCTTGATCTGTTTGATGTGCGTCATCTGCTTCTTTATCCATTGTTCTCATGGATGCTGTTTCTGTTAAATTATATGATAATGGAGCGGGAAGAGCAGCGGGGAATCTATGATCAGCTATTAGGCGAATATCGTAAACTAAAACGAATGAACCTGACTGCTGAGCATCATGCTCGATCAGAAGAACGCACAAAAATTGCCAGAGATATTCATGACTCTGTTGGACATCGATTAACGGCTTTAATTATGAAACTAGAAATGCTGTCCATTCAAAAAAAGGATAATAGCTTTAACGAGCTTAAACAGATGGCAAGGGAAAGTCTTGAGGAAACAAGGCATGCTGTAAAAACATTGCAATCCGAAGAAAATGAAGGAATTGCTACGGTTGTTCATCTAATTCGGAAATTAGAGGCGGAAAGCCATATTCTGGTTCAATTTACAATGAAACAAGGCGTATTATCGATTGCGCTTTCTAATGAAAAAAGCGTCGTTTTATATCGTGTAATCCAAGAAGCTTTAACAAATGCGATGCGGCATGCCCAGTCAAGAGAAGTAAAAATTACACTGGGAAAAACAGCCACAGAAGATATTTCATTTGAAATTTTGAATGCAGTTTTTGATCCCAAGCCATTTCAGTTTGGGTTTGGACTTTCCAATATGAGGAATCGAGTGGAAGAAGTTGAGGGAAAGCTGTCAGTCTATCAAACAGAAAAGCATTTTATCGTATCTGGTATGATTCCGGGTTAGGAGGAATATGATGTGGAATATTTTATTGGTTGAAGATCAGACAATTGTCCGCCAAGGGTTAAAGGTTATTCTGGAACAGGAGGCAAGTTTTAACGTTTCACATCAAGCAGAAAATGGACAGCAAGCAATAGAAATAATGGAAAAGCATTTCATCGATTTCATTTTGATGGATGTACGGATGCCAGTTATGAATGGAATAGAAGCGACACGTATTATAAAAAAACGTTGGCCAGACGTGAAGGTTTTAATTTTGACAACCTTTAATGATGATGAATATGCTGTACAAGCTCTGAGAGAAGGAGCGAATGGTTTTTTATTGAAAACAGCTGAACCTGCAAAATTGATTGATGCTGTGCACAGCTGTATGAATGGTGGACTAACGATTCATGATGAGGTAGCAGCAAAGGTAATGCCACGGCTATTGCAGACAACTAAAAAACCGAAGCTTAAAATTGCTCTTACAGATAGAGAGCTTACGATAACGAAGCTCGTCGGGGAAGGCAGAACAAATAAGGAAATTGCGGATAAACTGTATCTTTCGATTGGTACAGTTAAAAATCATTTGACCTTGATTTTACAGAAAACGGGTTTGCGTGACCGGACACAGCTTGCTATTTATGCGGTAACACATGGGATTACGGATTGAAATAGTGTCATTAAGTTGTTACAACTCTCCTGTCTCGCTAGCTTTTATCTGCTTTATAATTTAGGTAGAGCGAACGAAGAAGGTGAATTTACAAATGCTTGACATTATTTTGGATGAATTTCATTTTTCTACTCTATGGAATGGCGGAATTTTCTTATTTACAATGTTTGCTGCAATCATTTATTTCTTTCTTTTGCCAGCTTCAAAGAAACTTAGCTGGTGGAAGTCATTTGCTTTTGTACTCGGGTTAATCGTTATTTTTGCTGCCATTGCTAGTCCATTAAATGTTACTGGAAGAATTAAGTTTAGTACACATTGCCTGCAGTTGGTTTTATTATTGCTTGTTGCCCCACCACTTCTTATTGCAGGATTTAAAACAGAGATATTAGAGCGGGTAAAATCGATTAGGAACATGGGTAAAATAATTTCGGTTCTTACTAAGCCTGTTGTTGCAGGGGCTATATTTCAAGTCGTTTTTTATGGCTATCATATTCCATCCATTTTTAATTTTGCAAGAATCGATCTTTATTTAAATTATTTCTTCTTACTTGCACTTTTTCTTTCATCTGTACTGCTTTGGATACCGATTCTTTCGACAGATCAGCTGTCATGCAGCGAAAAGCGGAATTATTCATTCGTTAATGTTCTTTTACTAGCGCCTTTTGGTTTGATTTTATTATTTGCAAACACAGAGTTGTATGCGATTTATTCGGATATTAATTTATTCATGTCGGCACTAGCACTTTGCCTGCCGGATTTAACTGATGTTCCCCCTGAATTCTTTGCCTCACTCCTGCCATTTGACCCGATCCACGAGCAGTTGCTTGGCGCAATTATTTTCTTTGCCGGTATATTGATCAGTTTTACGGCTGCTACATTTCTATCAGCTAAAAAGATTTAATACAATGGGGTCCGTTTAAGAATACTTGAGCGGATCCTTTTTGGTATGTGCAAACATCAAACCAACCTCGGACTTCGAATTCTCTCTAAATCAATCTCATTAACTTTTTATATAAACTTCGAACTAACTGCCAATGTTTGAGTAAGCCCCGCCGTCCGGGATCGCTTCGGGCGGATGCTTTCCGTGGGCACGGCTTCAGCCTCTTCGGAAGAAAACCACTTCCTGTGAGTCTTCAGACACGTGCTGTTCCCACAGGACAAGGAATGCTTCGTCAGCATTTACATCCTAATTTTCAAGGAGGCACCGACCTCCGCTCACCCGGACTGGTTAGAATACAGTACTGTTTCTATTTTTTAAACCATGTTATTTATAGTGAACCAATACTAGCGCAGGAAATATACGTAGACTCCTGCGGGAGGAAGGGCATCGGTGAGACTACGCAGTGCGATAGCACAAGGAGGCTCACCAGCCCCCTAAGGTGCGCGAAGTGTATTTCCAGAACGGGTATATGCTTAATCCATAATTGACACTAGTTCGGAGTCTCTTTCAACTATGAATAAACCCATTTCTTTAAAAGTGACTTAGGTCATCATAACATTTTCCTATTTCATGACCTGAGACAGTATATTCCAACCGTTAAATTTCGTAAACTAAATTCATGGGAGGGATTTGTATGCTGGAATTAGTGGATTTGTCGAAGAAATTTAAACAAGTTGATGCTGTGAAAAATTTAAATATGTTTATTGAAAAGGGAGAAATTATTGGGTTGCTCGGTCCGAATGGTGCTGGGAAATCAACTGCTATTTCAATGCTATCTTCATTAATCGAGCCAACAAATGGTGACGTTCGCTTTCATAATAAAAGCATGATAAAGCACCCAGTGTCACTTCGAAAAGTACTTGGTGTAGTGCCCCAAGAAATCGCTTTATATGAAGATCTGACTGCGGAAGAAAATATGCGTTTTTTCGGAAGAATATACCGACTTCGAGGTGCACACCTGAAAAAGAAAATAGATGAAGTGCTCGATCAGGTCGGGCTTACTGACCGTCGGAAAGATATTGTAAAGACATATTCAGGTGGGATGAAACGCAGACTGAATATTGGTGTAGCGATGCTGCATGACCCTGAAATTATTATCATGGATGAGCCGACAGTTGGGATTGATCCGCAATCTAGAAATTATATTTTAGAAACAGTAAAGCGATTAAATAAAGAAAAACAGATGACTGTTTTATACACTAGTCACTATATGGAGGAAGTAGAATTTCTCTGTGACCGAATTTACATCATGGATAAAGGTAACCTTATTGCTTCTGGAACAAAGGATGAAATCAAACGGATATTATCGGCGGAAAAGACCATCTCAATTCGAGCGGATCGCTGGAATGATAGGTTTATTGAACAACTTAAACAAAATCCAACAATCAACCAAGTAACAGTAGGAGAAAAAGAGATTACTATTATCATTCCGAAAGAGGTAAACATGTTCTCTGCATTAATTAAGCTGGCAGAGGATACAGCGGTAGAGCTGCATTCTGTCGATGTACAGACACCGACACTTGAAGACGTATTCTTGCATCTTACTGGAAGAGCTTTACGAGATTAGGAGCTGGGACAAATGATAGGTCAAATTGTTAAGAAACAAGTATTGCTATTATTGAGAAATCCGATTCAGATTCTTCTGTTAGTCGGATTGCCAATCATCTTAATTGCTATTCTTAGTACAGCACTTGGAGGCATGATGATGAGTGGGGAGACTGCAAATATTAATGTGAAAGTTGCGTTTGTTGAACATGGAGATGAGGAAGCAGAGATCCAGCGATTTCTGGAAGATCTTTATGCTGAGGGAATGCCAGACGAAGCTATTGACGAAATCAAGATAGGGATTGAGCAGATGGCACCTGTAAGCATATTAAAAGAATCTGTTTTGGGAAGTGAAGAGGTACGCAAGTTTATAGAGGTTATCGAAGTGGAGGCTTCGGAACTTCGTGTAATACAGGATGATAATTCATATACAGCAGTAATAGAGGTTCCTGAAAATTTTACCTATGAATCATTAGAATACCTGATTCTTAATAATAAAAAATCCCAGCCTGTACTAAAGTTATCGCAAAATGATGAACAGCAAATTGGACCGATAATTGTAAATGAAATATTGACCCAATTTCAAGAACAGCTCACATTAGGGGCATTTTTACAAAAGTATGGAATTGAACAAGGTGCTATACAGTTGGATGAAGGAATGTTAACTGGTGAAGTATTAACATTGGAACAGGAAAATCCAATTGGAACACAGGAATATTATGCAGTCGGTATGACAGTAATGAATGTGCTCTTTATCGCATCAACGATAGGGACAATTGCATTTATGGAGAAAAAGATTCATGTATTTGATCGGATTATAATAGGGAATATTTCACGTTGGGAATATTTTATTGGTGTACTTCTTTCTGGAACTTTGTTTAGTTTTATCCATTTGCTGATTGTATATGGATTTTCCTGGATTGTCTATGGTGTAAAATGGCCAGATCTCTTGTCCTTCTTGACAGTAACTGCATCACTTGCAATCGCAGTAGGAGGTATTGCGGTATTGCTGACAGCAATAAGCTACCGGTTTAACTCAGAAATAATCACTAATTTTTTCACTGGTATTATTGTGACTTTGATGGCGGTCCTGGGCGGAAGCTTCTTTCCGATTGGCGATTCCTCTGCTTTTATTCGAATGCTTGGAAATCTGACTCCAAATGGCGCGGGGATGTCTTCCTACTTGATGATTTTAAGAGGGGATAGCATTTCAGATATTAGTCATCACATTCTATTTCTTGTACTGTTTGCAGCCGCCTCTATTTTCATTGCAGCAATTAGCTTTCCAAAAAGGGGGTCATCTGTATGATTGGTATTTTGCTGGCAAAATTTAAAATGTTCTCAAGAAACCCTTGGACATTTTTACTTTTTACAGGAATGTCAATCGGTTTCGCACTTATAATAGGGGGCAGTGGGTTAACGACAATCAGTGTTCCCGTCTATTCTGAGGATGAAGCAATGCAGCAATCGTTTATCAGTGAAAGGCTTGAAGAATCAGATGGATTTACATTCAATTGGATGACAGAAGATGAATTAAAAGAAGAAATCTCAGCTGGCAGGGCAGAGATGGGTGTTATTCTTCTGGAGGATGATTATCGATTCGTTATAGGCGTAGATTCTCCTAATCGTTCTATGCTCGAACAGACAGTGAATAGGGCGTATGCAAAAAAACTTCAACAAGATAAAATTTTAGATGCAGCAGACGCAACAACAGAAGCAGAGAAGAAAATTGTTCTGGAACACTTAAATGAAACAATGGATTCACCTGTATTCGATATTCAACGAAGTAGTTTTAGAAGTTCGGATGCAGTTATCTACGATGATACGTTTCAGAGATTATTTGGTTTTACTCTATTTTTTGTTATCTATACGATTGCCTACAATGTACTGCCTATATTAGTGGAGAAGAAAGATGGGTTATGGGATCGAGTTATCCTTTCGCCAGTAAAGAAATGGGAAATGTATGTTGCGAATTTAGTCTATAGCTTTTTTGAAGGATATTTACAGGTGCTTGTTATCTTTCTTATTTTCCGTTATTGGGTCGGAGTTGACTTCCATGGCAGGTTTTTGGAAACGTTGCTAGTCCTTATTCCTTATGTGTTTTCAATTGTTGCATTATCAATTTTTACAACGGCATTGGTTAAAAATGCTCAGGCATTTAATGCGATTATTCCAATCATCTCTGTAAGCATGGCAATGATTGGTGGTGCATATTGGCCAATTGAAATTGTCGAATCGGAATTCCTGCTGGCATTATCCAAGGTTAACCCACTCACATATGGAATGGAAGTTCTTAATGGTATTGCTGTTTATGGCTATTCTTTAGAGGAGCTAGTCTTTCCGATCAGTATTTTGCTTTTAATGGGAGTTGTCTTGATGGGAGTAGGGATTCACCTGATGGAAAGAAGGCATGTTTAAAATAGATAGAAAGCAGGAAATATGTCTCGCAAATTTGGGCTGTTTTTCAGTCTATAGTCACTAATACCCCTCCAATTTTGGAGTCAATTACGAATAATATAGTGCGAACTGTAATAAGAATAAATAGTTAGATTCCGGGTTTTTCTGTTCAGAATCTAATTCATATACTTCTAAGAGGTTGTTCAATAGAAAATAGTACGGGGGATTAAGATGACATTAGAGAAGCAACTAATTAATAAGTGCTATTATAAAACATTTACAGAAGGTAGTGAAAATGAACACCCAATAAAGGTGTTGGGTGAATTGTCTATCCTTGAGCAACAGAAGGAAGTGACCGATTTGTCCTATATTCGCTTTGCTCAGGGGGAGGTATATTTTCAAAATAAGGATTATGAAACAGCAATTTTTAAATGGGAAAATATTCATAATGAGCTAATGCCATGGGCACAGAAGAATATTGCGGATGCAAATTTCGAACTGGGTTTTTATGAAATTGCGGAGGAATACTATAAACTTGTTGAAACCGATTCGGATGATTTAAAAGTAGAGGTGCTTTTGCAGCTATTTTCATTATATATACAACGTGACAAACTTGAAATGGCAGCAAAATCAATCAAGAATGCTGTTGAATTAAGCCCTGATTATCCGCATGTGACTGATATGGCTCGTTCATTCTTTGAGGAACAACAGGACTATGCGAGCGGAGTTGAGCTAGCTGTAGCTGAGGCAATTCGAACTGAGTCGCTATTTTGGTTTGAGGTTTTGGAGGCGTATGTAAAGGATGGGCATACAGCAGCAACAGCACCAGCGTATTTTCGTGAACTATTGATGACCTTGTATATGGTCAATCAAACGCGTTTCGAAAGTATCGTTGCAGCGCTTTGGGACAGTTACAAACAGAATGATTTGTATTTCCAATGGCTCAAGGAAATCAATTATCTTCTGTCAGATATAAATCCAAGACGATCGAATTGGCAAGAGCTTTCAAATCACTATAAAGAAACGTATCTGCAATTAATGAACGGTACTTATTTAATAAAGGATTTATCTGATTATATACCTTTCCATTTGACCAATTGGATAAAAATAGCTACTGGTTCTGATACACTGGCAGCTTCATCGGCTGTGTTAGCATGGAATGAGCTGTTTCCTTTATTGATGAATGATTCGGTAGTAAGTGAGGCAGAGGGCTTGATGAGCCAGTCTAATCATAATAATAATAAGCGTATGGGTGACATATTCCTGATTTTCGAATCGATTCGGAAATGGGCAAATGGTATGGGTTTATCCATGGGAGAACATACAGAAGCGATAATCGATGAGCTGCTTGATTCAAACAATTTTCACCTGCTGATTACAGGTAACGAACCAACCAGAAAAGCATCTATTGTAAATGGATTGCTTGGCAAAGAGATGGCTGCTGCTTCGAACACCGCTACTGTCTTATTTAAACATGACGACCAAGAAGATATTAATGTCATTACAGACCAAGAAGAAAAAAGAAAACTTGAGCTGGATGAGTTCATGCAAGTTGCAGAGAATGAACAGGCACACGTTCGCTGTGAAATGCCAATACCGTTTTTGGATAAAAATAAACTTGCTTTAATTGATGCACCGGTACTTGCCGATCAAAGGAAGACTAAAAAAGATGTAATTCCCTATCTTTATTTAGCGGATAGTCTATTGTTTGTTCTAAATAGCGATTCCATTTTGACTTACAAAGAAATAGAGATGGCAATCAAAATCAGAGAGCGTGTACCAGAGCTGCCGATTCATTTTCTCTTGCATACCGTGGATCAAAGCACGGACAAACTGGAGACAGTGGAATGGATGGAGAAAACAACATCCTGGATTCATACGTATTTTCCTAATGCAAAGATTCTCGCCTTCTCACAATTTGATAAACATAATAGCCAATTAGAAGCATTTATTCAATCCATTATGAATGGCTGCAGCTTGGATGAGGGAAGCGAACGCAAAATCCTCTATTACAGTAAGCAATTGATTAAACTGCTGCCTAAAAAACGACTAGAATTGGAAAATAACATTATTAATACAATAAAATGGAATGAAGAGATGATCACAAAGCTAGATGGTGCAGTAAATCAATTACGTGATACGGAAGAGGAAAAAACGCAGATTATTAAAAGAGATTACAGTAAAATTGTAAATAAAGTAAGACAGGATTTGTTGGCAAGCATCCCTGATTTGCTGAAAGATTGTGCTGAATTAATTAAAGAAGATACCGATTTTGAAAATATACATGTGACGTTAAATGACGAAATGAATAAGCGGATCAATAAACATATTGATGAAACAGTCTTGCCAAAGCTGCATGAAGAAATTCAGATATGGATTGCGAGTAGTGAAGCGGAGTTCAGTGATTGCTGGGCACTATTAAATGAAATGAGCGTGAGTTTTAATCAACTATATGATGAAGAAAAGCTAAGTTTGGCCTGTGATTTTAAAGTGTTAGATGACTGGCGCCGGGATATGAACCGTATGACTATGAGTAACTTACAATTGGAAAAGTTCAATATTATAAAGGGTTCCGTCTCTTCACAGTTATTCATGAAAAGTGCAGGGAAATTGCTTGGTGCCATTTCACAAAATAAAGGAACGCTGCAAAATAAGTTTAAACAAAGTATTAAAAATAAGGATTACACGAAAGATGCACAATCAATTACAAATACGTTTATGCAGCAATTTGAGTTTTTTGGAAAAACACTGGAACGGGATATTACGATATTTTTCACAAATCCTTTTGACGAACTGAAAAGAGCGATAGAAGAAAAACAGCAGGAGATTACAGCAAATGAGCAATCGCTAAATAATATGCGAAATAATCTGGAAGTTTATACCGATCCGCTTACACTGTTTGAATTAAATATTCGTCAATATGAGTGGATGAATCACTCAGAGGAAAAGATCGTCGAATATCGTTAAGATTTTGATGTAATAAATATAGCGCATGAGATCTCCAATTTTGGGAATCTCGTGCGTTATTTTATGTGGTATAGCGTTGTATCCCCTGAAAAGTTGGCTGTTTTTTCTCAAGGTTTACAAAAATAAAAAATACTCAACCGAAAGGCACCATTATCTGGATATCCCATTACGGCGATTTTCTAGTATAATAGTCTTATAAAACATTCAAAAGTTCGGTGGAAAAGACACATTGTGCAGGGGGAACTTCGGCTTACAAGAGTTGTGTTGAAAGTCGAAATCACTCTTTCTGAGAAAGTCCTGTAAGGGGAGCTTGCCGTCTTGCTTCGAACCAGCGGACATACTAACACTAGTGTTGGCGCTTGCTACAGAATGTCCGACCACGGTCCTTTTCACCCCCCTTTTGAACTTGCATATATACAGCTACTGAAAGGAGCGTTCATGTGAAGTGGAAGAAACATTGGAAGAAAATTGTAACAGGAATCATTGTGATACTGTTAATTATAGATGGTTTGGCAGGTTTATTCTTTTATAATCTGGCCATTGAACGTAATGTAAAAGACTTTTTAAATGGCAATGCTGATTTGGAAGTTTCTGCGGATACGATGGATGTTTTGCTAGCAGGAGACTGGCGTGATTGGTCGCGTGAGCAGGATTTTGAAATATGGGAAATGAAGTCTCGTGATGATCTGTCCTTGAAAGGCTATTATTTAGAGGCAAAGAAACCAACCAATAAAACAGTAGTATTTGCTCATGGCTACCTTGGTCGCGCAACGGACATGTCTTTATTTGGTGAATATTATTATGAAGAGCTTGGCTATAATATGTTTACAGCTGACCTACGAGGTCATGGGGAAAGTGAAGGCGATTATATTGGTTTTGGCTGGCATGACCGGTTGGATATAGCTGACTGGATTGATAGAATTATAGCAGAGCTTGGAACAGATACTGAAATCGTGCTTCATGGCATTTCTATGGGAGCTGCTGCCGCATTGATGGCTAGCGGCGAAGAACTCCCGGATAATGTGAAGGCAATTGTTGCTGATAGTCCATATACATCGGTGGATGATCTGTTTGCTTACCAGCTTGACCGAATGTTTCATCTCCCTGCATTTCCGATATTGCCAGCGACCAGTCTTGTTACGAATATAAGAGCTGGTTATACTTTGAAAGAAGCTTCTGCGCTGGAACAGGTGCGAAAAGCAGAAATACCTATCCTTTATATCCATGGAAAAAGTGATACATTTGTACCGACAAAAATGACAAAAAAACTGTACGAAAATACAAAAAGCAATGCCGAAATTTACCTTTATGATGATGCGAATCATGGGGAATCTTTTGTTAAACATCGAGATTCATATATTGCAGTGTTAAATTCATTTTTAGATAAATATATTCCGTAAAAAGAGGTTCTCCATAATGGAGGGCCTTTTTTTATGCATTATATATACGTTGTAAACAAAGGATTTCAGGGAGTTAACAAAAACTTTATGTATATTTATTAATATTTTTTTATAAATATACTTGCATAAAGGTCGCGGTATTACTATAATAATGAATAATTCAAAATATATGAAGGAGCGGAATCTATTGAAGAAAGTAGCAATTATTGGTGGAACAGGTTATGGAGCAATTGAGCTAATCAGACTATTACAGCTTCATAAAGAAATGCAAGTTGAGAAGATTATTTCACATTCACAGTATGGAGAAACGATTGCTTCAATCTACCCTCATTTAACGGATTTTATTGAAGAACCAATGCATGAGCTGCAAATAGAAAAACTGCAAGAAGAGGTTGATATTATATTTTTTGCAACACCTGCTGGAGTGACGAAGGAGATATTGCCGCAATTATCCAAGCCTGATTTGCAATGTATTGATCTTTCTGGTGACTTACGACTTAGTTCACCAACGGAATATGAAATTTGGTATGGAAAAGATGCTGCTGCGCCACAGTTGCTAGACAAGGCTGTTTATGGTTTATCGGAGCTTTATGCCGAGGAAATTAAGCAGGCAAGTGTTATCTCAAACCCTGGGTGTTTTCCGACATCTGTCTTACTCGGATTAGCACCGGCATTGGAACATCAGATTTTGTCGCCGCAAGGAATTAGTATTGATGGAAAGACTGGCATATCGGGTGCTGGAAGAACACCGACAGCTAAAACACATTTTTCAGAGACAAATGAAAATGTTACGCCATATAAAATTGGACAGCATCAGCATATACCAGAAATAGAGCAATATTTATCGGATAAAGCAAAGGCCCCAGTTACCGTAGCTTTTGCAACACATCTTATTCCGATGACAAGAGGTTTAATTTGTACCATGTATGGGCAATTAGTGAAGAAGACGACAACAGAAGAACTGCTTGAAATCTATCAATCTTATTATGAAAACAGTCCGTTTATAAGAATACGAGAATCAGGGGTTTTTCCTTCGACAAAGGATGTTTATGCAAGTAACTTTTGCGATATTGGTATTCATGTGGATGAACGCAGTAACCAAATCATTATTGCTGCAGCAATTGATAATTTGGTTAAAGGAGCCGCAGGGCAAGCAATCCAAAATGCGAATTTAATGAATGGCTGGGAAGAGACAATGGGGTTACACACAATACCGGTTTATCCATAGGGGGCGGAAAATATGACAATTACAATCGAAAGCAAGCTGCAAGTATTAAAAAACGGGCACGTCACAAGTCCAAAAGGGTATTCAGCAGGTGGTGTCCATTGTGGGCTTCGTAAGACAAAACTAGACTTCGGGTGGATTCATTCGGAAAATCCAGCTACAGCTGCTGGTGTGTACACCTTAAATACTTTTCAAGCAGCTCCGTTAAAGGTGACGAAAGAAAGTATTGAAAAAGAACAGTTAATCCAAACGTTAGTCGTTAATTCAGCAAATGCCAATGCTTGTACTGGAGAGCAGGGATATTTGGACGCTCTGGAAACACAGCATAAAACGGCGGAAAAAATGGGAGTAGCAATTGACCATGTCGCTGTTGCCTCAACTGGAGTTATTGGCGTACCGCTTCCAATGGAGAAAATCAATGTTGGTATCGAATTAATGGATAGTCAGAACAGCCCAGAGAACTTTGAAAAATCGATTTTAACGACAGATACCGTAACAAAGCATATTGCCGTTCAATTGGAAATCGATGGTCAAACGATAACAATTGGAGGAGCTGCAAAGGGGTCGGGAATGATTCATCCGAACATGGCGACGATGCTTTCATTTATGACGACAGACGCTGCGGTGGAAGCAGCTAGTTTGCAACAGGCACTGCGGGAAGTGACAGATCAGTCGTTTAACATGATTACAGTCGATGGAGACTGCAGTACAAATGATATGGTTTTAGTGCTCGCAAATGGAAAGCAAAAAAACAATATATTGAGTGATCAGCACCCAGAGTGGCAAGTATTCAAGCAGGCCTTGCAATTTGTCAGTAAAGAGCTGGCGAAGATGATTGCTCGAGACGGAGAAGGTGCAACGAAGCTCATTGAAGTCCAAGTCAGTGGTGCTTCATCGGTAACAGCAGCCGGTCAAGTAGCAAAAGCAATTATTTCTTCTAATCTAGTAAAAACAGCTGTTTATGGTGCAGACCCGAATTGGGGACGAATTGTTTGTGCAATCGGCTATAGTGAACAGCCGCTTGATCCACAAAAGGTATGTGTCTCTTTAGGTGATATCGAGGTAGTAAAGAATGGGCTCCCAGTAGAATTTGATGAAGCAGAAGGAGAACTCTATCTTGGCAATGAAACGGTCGTCTTAAAAATTGACTTGCAAAATGGACCGCATGAAGCAACAGCATGGGGCTGTGATTTAACATACGATTACGTAAAAATAAATGCTTCTTATCGAACTTGAGGTGTGAAAATGAATATTCTTGTGTTGAAAATGGGTGGCAGTATACTGGCGAAACTTCCGACTTCCTTTTATCAAACGATTGTTGCTTTAAAGCAGCAGAAAATATGTGAGCCAATTATCGTCCATGGTGGTGGTCCTGAAATTAATGAAACATTAAAAGAGCTTCATGTGGAAAGTAAATTTGTAGATGGCCTGCGGGTAACAACAAATGAAGTATTGGATGTTGCTGAAATGGTTATGAGCGGATCAATCAATAAGAAAATCGTAGCTAACATCCAAAAGCAAGGTGGTACGGCAATTGGAATGAGTGGTGTCGATGGCAAAACGCTTCAGGCAATACCTATTGATAATGCAAGTACGTTAGGCTATGTCGGGCAAGTGAAAAAAGTGAATGTGTCATGGATCGAACAAATTATGGAGCACGGTGCAATTCCGGTTATCTCACCAATTGGCATCGATGGGTCAGGTGAGCGTTTGAATATTAATGGTGATATGGCAGCGGCAGCAGTTGCCAAAGCCTTAAAAGCAAAGCTAGCGCTGATTAGTGATATTCCAGGGGTAATGGAAAATGTATCTGGAAAAGAATTTGTACATGAACAATTAACGAAAGAGGAAATTGAGGAAAAAATTGCTTCCGGAGTTATTTATGGTGGAATGATACCCAAGGTTCGCTCTGCTTTAAATGGTTTATCTGGTGGTATAAAGGAATCAGTCATTTTAAATGGTCTAGCACCAGAGGATATAAAAGATTATATCCAAGGAAAGCAAGCAGGTACAAAGGTTGTTATGAAAAAGGAGGAAAAGCAGCATGTCTAATAATGTAATGGTGCACCAAACAAACAGTTCGGTGATGCATACATACCAACGTCTTCCCTTGACGATTGTGAAGGGAAAGGGAAGCTATGTATGGGATCAAGACGGAAATGAATTTTTAGATTATAGTTCAGGAATCGCAACGTGCAATTTAGGGCATGTTCCGGATTCGGTTCATCAAAAGTTACGTGAACAGCTTGATAATTTATGGCATTGTTCAAACCTGTATGAAATTCCAACGCAAAATAAGCTTGCTGCCTTATTAACTGAAAATAGCTGCTTTGAACAAGTGTTTTTTTGCAATAGTGGCGCAGAAGCAAACGAAGCAGCAATTAAATTTGCCAAAAAGTATGCGAAGGACAGAGGATATTCCGAGCGTACGGAGATTGTAACATTCCATCAATCGTTTCATGGACGTACCGGGTCAACGATGGCGGCAACTGCCCAGGAAAAAATCCATCAAGGCTTTACCCCATTAACACCGGGTTTTAGATACTTAACATTAAATGATGACGGCGCATTAGAAGCAGTAAATAATGGTACTACTGCAGCGGTTTTGCTCGAGCTTGTCCAAGGTGAAGGGGGCGTCAATACAGTTGAGCAAAAATGGATTAAAGAGCTATCTGATCGATGTAAAGCCGCTGATATTTTATTAATGGTAGATGAGGTGCAGACTGGTTCGGGGCGTACGGGAACACTATTTGCTTATGAGCAGTTTGGAATTGAACCGGATATTATGACGTTAGCGAAAGGACTCGGGTCCGGTTTTCCAATTGGAGCAATGCTAGCAAAAAAAAGCTGTGCAAGTACATTTAGTCCAGGGACACATGGCAGCACATTTGGAGGAAATCCATTGGCAACAACAGCTGGAATTGCAACGTTAGAAATCTTGCTGAAAGAAAATTTTCTAGAGAACGTGAAGGTAAACAGCAACTGGCTGAGAAACCAATTAAAAACACTGCAAGCGAACGGGGAAGCAATTGTTAATGTAAAAGGAATGGGCTTTTTAATTGGTGTGGAATTGAAGGCGGAAGCAGGTTCATTTATCAACGCTTTTCGTGAAAAAGGAATTCTTGTTCTATCTGCAGGTCCACACGTCTTGCGAATCCTGCCACCTTTAACAACAACAAAAGAAGAATTAACCCAATTTATCGAGGTTTTTCAAGCTGTTTTAGCAGAAATGAAAGAAACGACTGTATAGAAGCGATTTTCTAAAACTGAATCAATGATCAATAAACATTCCATAAAAGTAGTTTTAAATCCCGAAAGGAGCACGAGAGTTTGCCCAAGTTTAAAACGATAAACAAAGTGATGGTGATTGGATCCGGCCCGATTGTAATTGGCCAGGCGGCAGAATTTGACTACGCAGGTACACAAGCCTGTTTGGCTTTAAAGGAAGAAGGAATTGAGGTAGTTTTAGTCAACAATAATCCTGCAACAATTATGACAGATGACCGTGTTGCAGATCGTGTTTATATGGAACCGCTTGAAGTTGATACATTAGAGAAAATTATTGCAAAGGAACAGCCAGATGGTTTAATTGGCAGCCTGGGCGGACAAACGGGTTTGAATTTAACGGTTGAGCTTTTTGATAAAGGAATACTTGATAAATATAATGTTGTCCTCTTAGGAACTTCAGTTGCCTCTATTAAGCGGGGAGAGGACCGGGAATTATTTCGCCAATTAATGATTGATATTGAAGAACCAATTGCTGATTCAAAGATCGTACAGTCAGTTGAAGAGGGTCTGCAGTTTACCGAAGAAATAGGGTTTCCAGTTATTTTACGTCCAGCCTATACATTAGGTGGTGAGGGTGGCGGCTTTGCATATAATAAGGAGGAATTCGTAAATCAGCTGAATAATGGACTTACACTTAGTCCAATCCATCAGGTTCTTGTGGAGAGAAGTATTAAGGGCTGGAAAGAGATTGAATTTGAGGTAATGCGTGATTTGCATGATACCTGTGTTATTGTTTGCGATATGGAAAACGTGGATCCAGTAGGCGTGCATACAGGTGATTCGATTGTTGTAGCTCCTTCACAAACATTAACAGATACACAGTACCAAATGTTACGTTATGCATCACAAAAAATTATACGTGCGCTTGATGTTGTGGGTGGATGCAATATCCAATTTGCACTGCATCCGGAAACAGATGAATATATTATTATTGAAGTAAATCCAAGAGTCAGCAGATCTTCTGCACTTGCATCGAAGGCTACAGGCTATCCAATTGCGCGGATTGCCGCTAAATGTGCAATAGGCTATAAATTGGACGAAATTTTAAATCCAATAACAGGCAGCACGTATGCATCGACTGAACCTGTATTGGATTATATCGTTGTAAAAATTCCTCGTTTTCCATTTGATAAATTTACAGAGGCAGATCGTTCACTAGGAACACAAATGAAGGCTACAGGTGAAGTAATGGCGATTGAACGTACATTTGCAGGTGCACTTCATAAAGCAATTCGATCATTGGAGTTAAATGTGTTTAGCCTCGATTTTCCTGGGATGGGCAAGAAAAGTAAGCTGGAGTTACTGGAATTGCTAGAAAAACCAAACGACCTTCGAGTTTTTGCGATTGCAGAAGCCTTAAGAAGGAGCTATCAGATAGAAACCGTTATCGAGTTAACAAAAATCGATTACTGGTTTATCCAGCAAATGAAGGAAATCATTGATTGTGAACAGGAAATAGCAGCATACCATTTGCATACTGTTCCAATTAAATTGATAAAACGGGGGAAACAGTTAAATATTAGTGATATCCGAATTGCGGAATTACTTGGAACTACAGCGAAAGAGCTAAGGGTGATGTATAAAGAAAATGAAATGCTTCCTTCCTTTATGCTTGTGGATACGGGAACAGCGGATACTGAGGCGATTACTCCATACTTTTATTCCACATGGAATGGAAGTGATGAAGTAGTAACACAGGCTAACAAAAAGAAAATACTTGTACTTGGTTCCGGTCCAATCCGAATTGGGCAAGGCGTTGAATTTGATTATTGTTCCGTTCATGCTGCGTTAGCATTGAAGAAAATTGGCTATGAGGCAGTTGTCATGAACAACAATCCAGAAACAGTTAGTACGGATTATTCCGTGGCAGACCGTCTATATTTTGAACCATTAGCATTAGAAGATGTGCTTGCTGTCATTGAAAAAGAGCAAGTCGCTGGTGTGCTTATTCAATTTGGCGGTCAAACGGCTATTAATCTGGCAAATGAGTTAAAAGAAGAGGGTGTCCACATATTCGGGACATTGCCGGAGCATATTGACCAAATGGAAGACAGGGAGCAATTTTATAACTTTTTGAGTGGATTAAATATACCTCATATTGAAGGTCGAATTGTTCATGGATTGGATGAATTTCCATCTTTAGTCTATGAACTTGGATTTCCAGTGCTCATTCGACCTTCCTATGTTATCGGTGGACAATCGATGTTTATTTGCTATAACGAAGAAGAATTGTATCAATACATTGCAAGAATTCAGCGGGATACCAATGATCGTTGCTGGCCATTATTAATTGACCAGTATTTGCCTGGCTTAGAATGTGAGGTTGATGTTGTAAGTGATGGAAATGAGATTGCTGTACCGGGAATAGTTGAACATATTGAAAAGGCGGGTATTCATTCTGGTGATAGCATGGGTATCTTTCCACCTGCAACATTAAGCGATGATACAAAAGCAGCTATCGTTAAAATTGCACAAAAAATCAGCAGGAACTTACCGGTCGTTGGAATGATGAATATTCAATTTGTAATTCATGAGAACACGATATATGTATTAGAAGTAAATCCACGATCGTCCAGAACGGTTCCCATTATGAGCAAAGTAACTGGTATCCCAATGGTTGAGTGGGCAGTACGGGCACAATTAGGCATATTTCTGTCTGAGATTACAAATGAAATTAATTTGATGAAAGAACCGGCATACTATACCATCAAAGCGCCAGTGTTTTCTGCAAGTAAGTTAAAGGGTGTAGATCATGTGCTTGGACCAGAAATGAAATCAACAGGAGAAATTATCGGCTTAGGATATAATAAAAAAGAAGCATTAAAGAAGACAACGACACGCACACATCACTTAAATGCTGCAGCAAAACCAATTCATCTATTTGTATCGATCTCAGATCGCTTAAAACAGGAAAGTCTTCCAATTATTCGTGAGCTTTCTGATCGTGGTGCAATCATCACAGCAACAGAAGGGACGGCAAAGTTTATTGAAAAGAATGGAATGGCAGCAGAAAAAGTTGTTAAAAGTAAGAAAGATATTCTAAATCAATGGCAAGAATATCCACCACATATTGTGCTGAATATTCCAAATCAAGGTAGGGAAAAAGAGAAAACCGGATTTTTTATTCGGGAATTATCGGTACGCTTTCAGACACCGTACTTTACAAGTCTTGAAACATTGCAGGTATTAGTAGATGGATTTAATCAGACTTTACATGTAGAAGAGATATTATCTTTACAGGAATATTTAAATAGAAGTTTGAAAGCTGATAAGATTATAGTGAAGTAAAAGCAAGCAGTTGGCCTTAACAAAGCTGCTGAAGGAAATGCAGCTGTTTAACATGAATGCAGTGTGTCTTTAAGAGACCACTGCATTCATTATTGTACTATAAATATTCCTCAAACCAACGACAAATTTGATTTAATCTTGCTATACGCATAAGTGGATCACCGCTTCTGCTTAATTCATGAGTGGCATCCGGGAAACGGACAAACTCGACTTCCTTACGCAGATGCTTTAAAGTAATAAAAAGCTGTTCAGCCTGTTCAATTGGACAGCGATAATCATGTTCACCGTGCAATATTAATAAAGGTGTTTCGATATTATTCGCGTATTTTAAAGGAGAAATGTCCCACAGCTTGGTTGGATTATCGAGCAGGTTTAAGCCATGTTCCCCCTTTGTAAAGAAGTATCCAATATCACTCACCCCATAAAAACTGAGCCAATTGGAAATCGAACGTTGGGTGACAGCAGCTTTAAAACGATTTGTATGACCAACAATCCAGTTTGTCATAAATCCGCCATAGCTTCCTCCGGTAACTCCAAGTCTTGTTTCATCAATAAAGCTATAGTTTTCCAATACATAATCCACGGCATCCATTAAATCCGTATAATCGCCTTCCCCATAGTTGTGTCTTACGGCATCAACAAATTCCTGACCGTATCCATGGCTCCCTCGAGGATTCGTATAAAGAACGACATAGCCTTTTGCTGCTAAAAGCTGCATTTCATGAAAGAAGGTTTGCCCATACATCATATGTGGTCCCCCATGAATTTCCAAGATGAATGGATATTTTTTCGTTTCATCGAAATCATGTGGACGAAGCAACCATCCTTGTATTTCTAATCCGTCTTTTGTTGTAAAGGTTAGTGTTTCAGGTTCGGAAATCGCTGCTTCCTGAAGAAAATCCTCATTCGCATTTGTTAATCTTTCCAGCTGTAACTTCTTGTTTAGCTGGTAGAAATTACACGGATTTGCAGGTGTGCTGATTCCAAGAATAAAAGAATCGGCTTCTGGCTGATACGTAAAACTAAATACATGATTATTATTTTTATATAAAACCTTTAAGTTCCCGTCCATTGTTGCTTGGTAAAGCCCTGTAGCACCATAATCTGTTGCAATGAAAAACAATCGCTTCCCGTCTGCAGACCAAATGGGACCTGTCGTTGCCGCGCCCAGTCTTGTATCACCTACCATGACATCACCAAGCTGAATATCCCAGTCTTTGCTAAGTGCTGTGCGATTGCCAGTTGCTACATCAATTAGAAATAGTTTGCTTAGCGTTGCGGTGCTGTATTCAAAGTCATGACCAAAGCAGGCGATCTTATTACCGCAGGGAGAGAATGCAGCATTGTAATAACTGCTTTTTCCATTCGTTAGTTTTGTTACTTCTCTTGTTTTTAAGTTTAGCGTGAACAAATCACTGTATCGTTCATAATCGGCATCAGCATTGAAATTAGCAGTAAACAAAATTAGGCTCGAATCTGGAGAACTATCTTGAAAACTGTGATCTTCATTTTCTGTCGTTAGTTGTGTAAATACTTTTGTTTCAAGGCTGTATTGAATGATTTGTGTCTTTTTATGATCATGAAATCCATTGGTGTCTGATTTGTATTTTAATCGATTGACGATAAGCGGCTGATTTGCGTCGTTATCTTTTTCCTTTTGTCGCTCTTCGGCTGATAATTCCTTTTGGCTTTCAATATTCTCTCCTTTATCCAAAGAAGCGTGAAAGAAGATAGACTTCCCATCTTTTGACCATGCTGGACGGTAGGCGCCGTGCTTTAATGTCGTTAATTGCTTTGCCTCTCCACCAGCTTTGTTTATTAGATAAAGCTGTGAAATACCGCTGCGTGTTGATTGAAAAACCGCAATTTTCCCATCCGGAGAAAAATGAAGGTTGTCGTTTTTAGCACTCCCAAAAGTCCATTGCACAGCTTCATTATTATCAAGACGCTGAAAATAAAGCTGGGATTGATACTTATTCTCTTCATTAATTGTTGTGGAAACATATGTAAATGCCTTGCCATCAGGTGTATATTGTGGATTACTATATACTGCGATATTTTTTAGATCTTCTGAATAAATCGGTCGCTTGGAATCAACCATTAAATTTCCCCCTAATTTTAAATTATCGAAACTGTCTATTAGTCTAAACTATTTCGAGTTACGAATCAATTGGGAAATTCGGACAACTAAGGTAATTCTCACTTATATTTATGATTATAAAAAAGTGACCCGAGTTGGGTCACTTACGATTAAACGGTATGTTTTAAATTGCTTTCTTGAATATTTGCATCTGATTCATATGCTGCTTGCAATTGCCGCGTGATTTTCCCAGGTTTTCCATCAGCGATTTCCTGATTGTCTACTTTTACAATCGGAATAACTTCAGAAGTGCTGCTGGAAAGGAAGAGCTCATCAGCCAGCCCGATCTCTTCAACCTTAAAGCTGTCCTCTATAAAAGGAATATTTAATTTGTGGGCAAATCGTTCAACAGCCATGCGCACACAGCCATGCAAAATATTTTTTGCAGCAGGATGGGTGTAAATCTTTCCGTCTTTTACAAGATATACATTTGATGAGCTGCATTCAGTTACAATCCCATCCTTATGAAGAATGGCTTCATAGCAGTTATTTTCATTAGCTGCTTGCTTTGCTAATACGTTTGGCAATAAATTTAGACTTTTGATGTAACAGTATTCCCATCGAATATCTCTTTCTGTAATGGTTTGAACACCATTTTGTAATAATTCCACATTTCGAGGCAGGTCCTCGACGTAAGCATAAATGTTAGGCAGGACGTCAGCAGGAAAAATATGATTACGTTGTGCAGATCCCCGTGTTACTTGTAAATATACTTTTCCATCTGTATTCATTTTATTTCGTTCAAGCAATTCTAGTAACAAATGTGTTATATCTTCTTTGTTGAATGGTAATTTTATTTTAATTGCTTCAGCAGATCGAAACAGGCGATCCACATGTTCCTCAAGTAAATAATATTTCCCATGATAAATTCGAATCACTTCATATATACCATCGCCAAATTGAAGGCCACGCTCTTCAAATGGATAATGTAAATTATCACGGTGTGTAAACTGGGATTGTGTCATAATTATTGGATATACAGACATATATAAGCCCCTTTCTTTTAAGTACGGGTTCAAAGGAAGAAGTAGCTGAAAACTTCATTGACACTTTTAACGTTTTTGAACATCCGTCTTTAAAACCATATTCCTAGTTTATAGTCTCTACTCTATAATGTAAATATAGAATAATTAGAAATTATGAAACTGATTGCTTATTAATATCGTATCAAGGAAAAGTCTATTCATTTGTATTTTTCAATATTCATATTACAAAGTAAATCTTTTGACAAGAAAGTATAAAAAACTTTCTTTCCTGCATAGTGCAACTAATCCCTTCTCCTAAAAACTTGTCGAATGCCAAGTTTTCTAATAAAAAAATGATGAAATTACTATTGACTTGTTTTTATTGGATTGCTATAATATTATTTGTCATTAAAAAAACAAATATTAATTTGCGGGTGTAGTTTAGTGGTAAAACCTCAGCCTTCCAAGCTGATGATGAGGGTTCGATTCCCTTCACCCGCTCCATACATATGTGATAACGCAGTGTTTCGTAAAAGTAGGATTACGAAGCGTTGCGTTTTTAATTTCTATAAAATCTTCATACTTGAATTCATCATTTTTAAAATAGTATTCTATAGGAAATAATTATCTGATGAGGGATTACGATGAAAAATCTGCTTCGGCAATTAAGACAACTAGATAATAAAAGTTATAAAGGATATAAAAGCATTCAGGGTCACTACAAGTTTGAAGAGTATGACTTATATATAGATTATGTGCAAGGAGATCCTTTTGCGACTCCATCCAAGATTCGGGTAGTTATCCCTGATTCGAAACGACCAATTCGGGCGAAATGGTTAACAACTTCAATGCGAAAAACAGCTGTAGAGGATGCGTTTGCACGAGCTGTAGGAAAAGAAACGGGTAAACAAGCTTTTTCAGTGAAAGGCTCTGGTAAAAGCGGAATGATTTTCTTCGATCGTCCTGGACAGGAAGTATTGGAACGAACTGCATTGCAAATTAGTCCAAAAATGATAACGGTTTGTATTTCAGTTGGTTTGCCTGCAAATGGCCGGCGTATAAATGCAAGAGAAGCAGAGAAACTCTTTGCAACTGAAATTCCGGCACTCATAAAAAATTCTGTATTTAACATAACAGATAAAGAAATAGAGGCCGCGATGAAGCTAGCTGATCAGCAGGAAGCGATTCGTCATGAAATGAATCAGCAAAATTGGATTGCTTTTATTGCAAATGGATCTCTCCTGCCGCGTGAAAGTGGCATTCGGAATACGCCGCTTAAACATGCCGTACCATTTCAAAGTCCGAAAGCATCTGAGGTTTGCATAATAATACCACATCAAGAGCAGCCGTTAAAAGGAATGGCTGTTAAAAAAGGAATTACTTTAATTGTTGGTGGGGGCTACCATGGAAAAAGTACTCTGCTGAAGGCTATTGAACGCGGTGTATACGATCATACAAAAGGTGATGGTCGTGAATACGTCTTAACAGATCCAGATGCAGTGAAGATTCGTGCTGAGGATGGAAGGCAGGTTACTGCAGTAAATATATCTCCTTTTATAAATAACCTACCGAATGCGCAAGATACAACATCTTTTTCTACGGAAAATGCAAGCGGAAGTACTTCGCAGGCAGCTAATGTGATGGAAGCATTAGAGGCTGGAGCAACAACACTGCTCATTGATGAGGATACGAGCGCAACAAATTTTATGATTCGTGATTATCGCATGCATCAGCTTGTAAGTCGTGAGAAGGAACCAATTACACCATTTATTGATCGAATTAAACAGCTTTCTGATCATCTTGGTGTATCTGCGATTCTTGTTATGGGAGGGTCTGGTGATTATTTCTCTGCTGCAGATTCGGTTATAATGATGGATGAATATGTACCTTATGATGTAACGGAACGAGCAAGGGCGATTTTAGAAGAGCATCCAATCCAACGCCAGGTCGTTGCCCAATCAGATTTTAATGCAGTAACCAATCGCATTTTTCAGCCTCAATCGTTAAAGCTTGAAAAAGCAAGTCGAATGAAGATACAAGCTAAAGGACTCCATCAAATTATAATGGGCAAGACACCGATTAACTTTGATTTTACAGAACAACTGATTGACTTATCGCAAACCCGTATGATTGCTGAAATGATTCATTACATGGCACGTACGAATGCACTCAAGCATAAAACATTGAAGGAAGTGTTGGATGGCATCGAAAATCAGTTGAATGACTCTGGTTTGGCTTCATTCACTGTATTTAAAAGTGAGCATCCAGGAGATCTTGCACGGCCCCGACGGCATGAGATTGCAGCTGTATTAAATCGCATGCGTACAGCAATAGTAAAACAAAAATAGAAGGGAGGTTGTTCAGATGAGAACAGAGCAATTGAAACAGGAGATAATTGATTATGCAAAAGAAATTGGCATCGATAAAATTGGCTTTGCCTCAGCAGATGTATTTGGGGAATTGAGGGAGCGGTTAAGAAGACAGCAGGAATCGAATTTTCAATCTGGTTTTGAAAAGGGAACCCTTGAGGAACGCACGGAGCCACAACGTCTTTTACCTGAAGCGCAGTCGATTATTTCCATTGCAATTGCCTACCCTTCACGTATGAAAGATGCTCCAAGAAGTACGAAAGAGGAACGGCGTGGGTTATTCGCTCGTGCATCTTGGGGAATTGATTATCATGTTGTTTTACGTGATCGTTTAGAAAAGCTTGCTGCTTTTATTCGGGATAAGGTTCCAGATGCAAGCAATAAAGTGATGGTTGATACTGGAGAACTTTCAGATCGTGCAGTTGCAGAAAGAGCGGGAATTGGATTTAGCGGGAAAAATACATCCATTATTACGCCGGAATTTGGATCATTTGTCTATTTAGGCGAGATGATTACGAATATCCCGTTTGTTCCTGATGCCCCGCTTGAGGACAGCTGTGGTGATTGCACGAAATGCATGGACGCATGCCCAACAGGGGCTTTAGTCGAAGCAGGAAGATTAAATGCACAGCGCTGTATTGCCTTTTTAACGCAAACTAAGGATTTCCTGCCAGAGGAATTTCGCACAAAGCTGGGAAACCGCCTTTATGGATGTGATACATGCCAGCAGGTTTGTCCAAGAAATAAAGGAATTGATTCACATATTCACCCTGAATTTGAACCGGAGCATGATTTGGCAAAACCGAAGCTTGTGCCAATGCTGCGAATTTCTAATCGGTCATTTAAGGATAACTTTGGCCATATGTCAGGTTCATGGCGTGGCAAGAAACCTTTGCAGCGAAATGCATTAATCGCACTTGGTCATTATAAGGATAAGAATGCTGTTCCGGAAATGATTCAAGTGATGAAGGAAGATCCCCGTCCGGTAATACGGGGTACTGCAGCCTGGGCTCTCGGAAAAATTGGAACCGAGGAATCATTCCAAGCGATTGAAGCTGCCATGGAAAAGGAAAAAGACGATCAAGTATTATTTGAAATGGAAAAAGGGCTTGAATTTAAGCAAAAATCAGGAGTTAAATAATTGAGATATTAAGTCAAGCTTTCCCTCCATATACTTTTTGTGGAGGGGATTTTTTATGGAAAAAATAAAGCAGCTATGGCTTAAGTTTTTTCAAGACGAATCGGATGAAGTCCCAAATTGGTGGACACGAAAACGGGCTTCACTAAAAGAGCGGGAGGCTGAAATAGTTCGGTTAGGCGCTAATGGAAAAACTTTTCACAAGCTTCGATATGATAACAGCATATATTTTGATTATTCACTGCACCTTCGATATGTCATTAAGCAAAAGGACCAGATTTACGTAGAAGAGCATCTTGTACCATATCGTTTTCGATGTGATAACGGTGCTGTAAAAGATCATCAGGAAGTTGAAAGAAAAGCTGTTGCAAATATAAAGGGAATCGAACAGGAATTGAAAACACGGGGGCAGGAGGAAAGGTTCTCCTATGACCGTTTAGCTGCTGTCCAATATGCTGAGCGTTGGTGGAATAGTTATAATCCGGAATATCGTGTCTTTGATGTTGACTGTACAAACTATGTTTCACAATGTCTGCGTGCTGGTGGAGCACCAATGCGGGGGGCGCCTGTTAGAGAACGGGGCTGGTGGTATCAATCAGATGATTGGAGCTTCAGCTGGGCAGTAGCTCATTCATTAAGATGGTATTTGAGTGGCTCCACTCAAGGATTGAAAGGAAAAGAAATGGAGCGAGCAGATCAGCTTATTCCAGGGGATGTAATTTGTTATGATTTCCAGGGAGATGGCAGGTGGGATCATAATACGATTGTTGTTGCTAAAGATGCCTACGGGATGCCGCTTGTTAACGCACACACGGATAATAGCAGAAATCGTTATTGGTCTTATGAGGATTCAACCGCATGGACGCCAGATATTGACTATAAATTTTTCCGTATTGGGGATGAATAATGCTATAATAGTATGGTTAATGGGTTAATAAATTGGTAAGGAGAATGAATGGTGAGTTTACATGTCGTATTATACCAACCAGAGATACCTGCGAATACGGGAAATATCGGCAGAACGTGTTTAGCAACAGATACTGCACTTCATCTGATTCATCCACTTGGTTTTTCAACAGACGATAAGATGCTGCGGAGAGCTGGATTGGATTATTGGAAGCATGTTGATGTTCAGGAGCATGATTCGATGGAGCAATTATATGAACAATATCCTAATGGTGTCTATTATTATATTGAAAACTTCGGAACAAAGCACTATTCCGATTTTGATTACAGCGACACAGAGGAAGATATATTTTTCGTTTTTGGAAGGGAGTCAACTGGATTTCCGAAAGAGCTTTTAATCGGTAAGGAAGATCAATGTCTGAGGATTCATATGAATGATAAGGTAAGGTCTTTGAACCTGTCGAATACCGCTGCGATTATTATCTATGAAGCATTAAGGCAGCAGGGCTTTCCGAAATTAACATAGGAAGAAAACCCGTTCGGCGAAAATGCCGGACGGGTTTTCTAGAATTTGATACTTCATTTAAGAAATTAATGCTGTTATTGATTTTTCTTAGGCACCCCTGGTTTTGATTCGTAGCCGGAAGTGAAAAATGAAACAACAAACGTTAAGATAACACCCATAAGCAATGCTAATTTCATGAAAATATCCTCCTTAATATGGAAATAAAGCGTTTTAATCGAATATGTACTTATTATAACGAAGTTTTTGCGATAAGGAAACTATCATAAATTTATTTGCTTTTATCCCTCTGATAAAGGGAACTGTAAAGCGTAATTTTTAACCTTTAATGTTGAGGTATTTTTTACTATAATTTAAGTAAAATTAGGAATAAATAAACAATATATAAAAGTATGTACATATGTTGTAAGTAGGCGGAAAATAAGGTATATTAGTTGATGAAACAGGGCTAGATATCTATAATAAAATTGAACCGTTTACATAGCGGGGGAAGTTAACTTCTGATGGGGGTATTAGACGTGGCAGAAAATGGAGAATCTGTACAGAGATTCTGGCAGCAATTTCATGGGCCAAACTCGGGGTATTTAGAACAACAGTATGAACTGTACAAAGAAGACCCTGAAGCTATTGAACCATCTATTAAAGAGATGTTCGATAATTATGGGGCTCCTGCTTGGATGAACCAACAAGAAACTGCAGAACAAGCAGTATCACAAACTACATTAGCAAGCAGTGTAAAAAAGTTAACCTCAGCGATGCAACTTGTTGAGGCTATTCGCCGTTACGGTCACACCGAGGCTGATATTTACTCGATTGGTGGCTATAAAGGCAGCAAAACAAATTTATTGGAATTGAAAACCTATGGTTTAACAGAAGAAGATTTAAAAAGTATCCCTGCCTCATGGCTATGGGATAAAGCTCCAAGTGATGTGGAGAATGGGCTTGACGTCGTAAACCGTTTGAGGAAATATTATACGGGTACCATCACATTCGAATATGATCATGTGAATAATAATGAAGAACGAAAATGGCTTTTTGATTTAATTGAGACTGGAAATGCTAGACTCGAATTAACGGATGAGCAGCGAAAAGTAGTTCTTGAGCGACTTGTAGATGTCCAAGGCTTTGAACATTTCTTGCAAAAAACCTTTGTCGGTCAAAAGCGATTTTCAATTGAAGGCTTAGAGGTAATGGTACCGATGATTGATCGAATCGTACATTACGCAGCTGAAGATAAAATTGAAAATGTAATGATGGGTATGGCTCATCGCGGCCGGCTAGCGGTACTTGCAAATGTTTTAGGAAAGCCATACGATAAAATATTCTCTGAGTTTAATTACTCAAAAGAGAAAGAGTTAATGCCATCAGAAGGTTCAGCAGCAATTAATTATGGCTGGACTGGTGATGTGAAATATCATTATGGGGCAAAAAAAGAAGTTAGTAATGGAGATGCATTAAAAACCCGTATTACATTAGCGCATAATCCTTCACATTTGGAATTTGTGAATCCGGTTGTCGAAGGTTTTGCACGTGCTGCACAAGACGACCGTTCCGAAAAAGGTTATCCGAAGCGTGACTTTAATAAAGCGCTTGCTGTTCTTATTCACGGTGATGCAGCATTTATTGGTGAAGGTGTTGTTGCAGAAACGTTAAACTTAAGTGGATTGCCTGGTTATAATACAGGTGGTGCGCTTCATATTATTGCAAACAACCTGTTAGGTTATACAACAGACCGTGAAGATGGGCGTTCCACTCGTTATGCAAGTGATTTAGCAAAAGGTTTTGAAATACCGGTCATTCGTGTAAATGCTGATGATCCAATTTCTTGCCTGTCAGCTATCAAAATAGCCTACGCGTACCGGAAGAAGTTTCATAAAGATTTCTTGATTGATTTAGTCGGTTACCGTAGATATGGTCACAATGAAATGGATGAACCAAGAACAACTCAGCCAAAACTGTACCAAGAAATTGATAAACATCCATCTGTAGCCGAATTATTTGCTAAAACATTGGAAGAAAGAAGCATTATCGAAGCAGGAGAATTCGATAAACTCAAAGAGAATGTTGACACCAAGTTAAGCGATATTTATAAAAATATGACAGAGCATGATATTGGTCATCCGGAAGCGAAATTAATGCCTGATGTACTGTTAAATGGCTTGGACCAGTTTGAAACAGCAATTGATCTGGAAACATTGCGAGCTTTAAATAAAGATTTGCTGAAACGTCCAGAAGGTTTTAGCGGATTCAAGAAAACAGAAAAAATCCTAAAACGCCGTGAAAAGGCTCTGGAAGAAGGAAATGTAGCAGACTGGGGTACTGGTGAAGCATGGGCATATGCATCAATCTTACGAGATGGAATTCCAATACGCCTCACTGGTCAAGATTCGGAAAGAGGTACATTTGCGCACCGTCATATCGTGCTGCACGATACGGCAACAAATGAAAAATACAGTCCGCTGCACGGATTAAGCGATGCAAAGGCATCCTTTGATATTCGAAACAGTCCGTTATCAGAGGCAGCAGTTTTAGGCTACGAATATGGTTATAGTGTTCATTCACCAAATACTCTAGTTATTTGGGAAGCGCAATTTGGTGATTTTGCAAATGCTGGTCAAGTCATATTCGACCAATTTATTTCTTCCTCACGAGCTAAATGGGGAGAAAAATCGAATATGGTTATACTTCTGCCGCACGGTTATGAAGGGCAGGGGCCGGAACATTCCAGTGCACGATTGGAAAGGTTTTTACAAATGGCAGCGGAAAACAACTGGATTGTAGCGAATGTTACATCTTCAGCACAGCTTTTCCATCTGTTGCGCAGACAAGCAGCATTGCGTGGACGTGAACAAGCAAGACCTTTAATTCTAATGACGCCAAAAAGCAGTCTCATTCGTCATCCGAAAATGGGATCACCTGCAGAAGAATTTACAACAGGGAAGTTCAAAACACTCCGTAACCAGCCAGGCTTAGAGATAACGAGAGAAAGTGCAACACGTCTCTTAATCGGCAGCGGAAAAATCATGGTTGATATTGAAGAGGCAATGGAAAATTCAGAGCAAAACTATGAATGGTTACGAGCTATTCGATTGGAACAGATTTATCCATTCCCGAAAAAAGCATTGGAAGAAGAGTTGAAGCAATTACCGAATCTAAAAGAAATTGTCTGGGTACAAGAGGAGCCGAAAAATATGGGGGCTTGGAATTTTGTGGATGACTACTTACGGGATTTATTACAGGATGGGCAGAAGTTACGTGTAATAAGCAGACCAAGTCGTTCAGCACCTGCCGGAGGCATACCGAGTGTTCATAAAACGGCTCAAAACAAAATTATCTATCAAGCGCTAAACACATCTGAAGGGGGAAAATCCAGTGCAAGAAATTAAGATTCCAGAACTAGCCGAATCCATTACAGAAGGTACGATTGCAGAATGGCTCGTAAAAAAAGGGGATAAAGTAGAAAAAGGAGATCCGATTGTTGAGCTGGAAACGGACAAAGTCAACGTGGAAGTTAACTCTGAATTTTCTGGGGTAATCACCGAAATTCTCAGTGAAGTAGGTGATGATGTTTCTGTAGGTGATACGATTGCAAGCTTGGATGAGAATGGGGAAGCTGGTGGAGGAACTGCACCAGCTGAAACACCAAAAGAAGAGAAGCAGGAAGCTCCTGCAAAACAAGAAGAATCAGTAGGGGCTCCGAAAGCAACAGCAGCAAAATCTGAAAGTGATGCTAACAATTCCGATGTGATTGCTTCTCCGGCTGCCAGAAAACGAGCACGTGAGCTAAATATTGACTTGAGTAAAGTGAATGCTCGTGATCTCCTGGGACGCATTCGCCCAGAAGATGTAGAGACAGCAGCACAAGCACCAAGTGAGGCTAAAACATCAAAGCCCGCCAAACAGGAGGCGCCTGCAGCTGCGATTAAAACGGAATTTGATAAACCGGTTGAACGTGTGAAAATGACGCGCCGTCGTCAAACAATTGCAAAAAACCTTGTAAATGTACAGCATGAAACAGCAATGCTTACGACGTTTAACGAAGTGGATATGACTGCTGTTATGGAACTACGTAAACAGCGTAAAGATAAATTCCAAGATAAAAATGGTGTAAAGCTCGGCTTTATGTCTTTCTTTACAAAAGCTGTTGTAGGAGCACTAAAAGAATTTCCATTACTGAATGCAGAAATTCAAGGTAATGAATTAGTTGTGAAGAAATTCTATGATATTGGTATTGCAGTATCTACGGAAGAGGGGCTTGTCGTTCCAGTAGTACGTGATGCAGATCGTCTTGACTTTGCAGGCATTGAAGGAGCAATTGTAGATCTTGGTAAGAAAGCCCGCGATAATAAACTAGGCTTAAAAGATTTACAAGGTGGTACGTTTACGATAACGAATGGCGGAACATTCGGTTCCATGATGTCTACACCAATTTTAAATGCACCACAGGTTGGAATCCTGGGAATGCATAATATTGTTAAACGAGCAATGGTAATGCCTGATGATTCAATTCAAGTCCGTCCAATGATGTACCTTGCATTATCCTATGACCATCGTATTGTCGACGGAAAAGAAGCTGTTCAATTCCTTGTACGCGTAAAACAGATGTTAGAAGACCCATATGATTTATTATTAGAAGGCTAATAGTTGACTAGAATAAATAAAACCTTTGCTGTGTAAAATAATGGCAAAGGTTTTATTTTTGTATCGGTCATATTAACTGGCTTCTCAGCTCATGATACAATATGAATGACTTTTTCTTTTACCCCTAAGCCCAAAATGAATTGTCCATGGCTGTAACTAATCCTAGCAAAGTTGAGTAATGCAGACTCCAGTATAATCACATTACTTCCATATTTCCTGTTTACAAACAATTCAAATTAAAATAATCCAAAAAAACAGTGACAATTAAGCTTAAAACTTAATTTAACCATTGCAAAATACAAATGAAACGAATATTATAGTAAACGTTGGTAAAAATATACGGAAAGTAAGGGGTATTATATGGAAAAAGGCTTTAAACTAAAACAAAATAATACAGATATCCGTACGGAGGTTGTTGCTGGAACAACAACATTTCTGACGATGGCCTATATTGTTGTTGTAAATCCTGCAATCTTATCTTCTGTTGGAATTCCATTTGAACAAGTATTTATGGCAACCGTTATCGCTGCTATAGTAGGTACTTTGATTATGGGCATATTCGCGAATTACCCAATAGCAATTGCTCCCGGAATGGGGTTAAATGCATATTTTGCTAGTATTGTTGCAACACAAGGTTTATCCTATCAGGTGGTATTTGGAACTGTCTTTTTAGCTGGAATTATTTTTATTATTCTTAGCTTGACAAAGCTGCGTGAAACATTGATTGGTGCTATTCCACCATCATTAAAATATGGAATAACTTCTGGTATCGGTTTGTTTATTGCCTTCGTAGGATTGCGTAATTCAGGAATTGTTGTAGCAAATCCAGAGACGATTGTAGGTCTTGGAGATTTACATGATCCGATGATTGTATTAACCTTAGTAGGCTTGTTAATTACACTGATTCTTTTTGTAATGAAGATAAAAGGTGCATTATTTATTGGAATGCTGGCCACAGCAATTATTGCCTATTTTACAGGACAGCTAACTGTGACGGGTGTTCTATCTGTACCTCCTGCACCAGTATTTTTTGATATGGATATAGGCGGCGTTTTTGCAAATGGCCTGTATACCGTCGTATTTGCCTTTTTATTGGTAACATTATTTGATACAACTGGAACAATGATTGGTGTTGCTGAACAAGCAGGTTTTATGAAAGACGGAAAAATGCCGCGTGCAAAGCAGGCACTTCTAGCAGATGCGACCGCGACGACTGTTGGCTCGGTGTTTGGGACAAGTCCTTCAACAGCTTATATTGAATCTACCTCAGGAGTTGCAGCTGGTGGGAGAACTGGATTAACATCGATTGTTGTTGCTGTACTATTTGCACTTTCGATTTTCTTTACACCAATTATTTCAGCAATCGCTGGTTTGCCAGCAATTACATCTCCAGTTTTAATTATAGTAGGATGCTTTATGATGGAAGGGTTGGCTAAAGTTAACTGGAAAGCATTTGATGAAGCATTTCCAGCTTTTGCTGTTATATTAACAATGCCGTTTACTTCAAGTATTGCAACAGGTATTGCTATTGGTTTTATTACATACCCAATACTAAAGCTTGTAAACGGAAAAGGGAAGGATGTACATTGGATTTTATATGTATTTGGAGTCATTTTTCTTATCCAAATGGCCTTCTTCCCAACACATTAATTGGAAAAAACCATCATTTACCAAGCGTTTATATATATCATGCAAATAAGTATGTTTAGACATTCTTATCTGCCAAATGAATACTGTCTCTACAACCAATGGAAGAGAGACAGTATTTTTACGGCTCAAACAGGAAATTCATATGTTAAAAAAGATAAAAATAGGGAAAAACTATTTTAATACAGTTACAAAAAGGAGGCTTTACCGCGATGGGTATACTTCTCGGTATCTTAGCAATAATTGTTACCTTAGGCTTAGCCTATTTAATGTCTAATGATAAAAAAAATATTAATTATAAGGGTATTGGCATTATGCTGGTCTGTCAGCTGTTAATAACATGGTTTATGTTTTCCACACAGATTGGAAAAGCAATCATCGATGGTATTTCTGCTGTATTTAATAAACTAATTGAATTTGGTGCAGAAGGAATAAGCTTTGTACTTGGAGGGTTTGTGTTTGAAGAAGGCAGCGGCGGTATATTCTTCTTCAATGTATTACTGCAGATTATCTTTTTCGCAACACTTCTTTCCGTGCTTACGTATTTAAAAATATTGCCGCTGATTATTAAATATATTGGCGCAGCTATTTCTAAAATTACTGGTTTACCTAAAATTGAATCTTTTAATGGCGTTAATAGTATCTTTTTCGGTCAGTCAGAGGCCTTAATTGCAATTCGCTCCCAATTCCACCACTTATCAGAAAATCGTTTGTTCATTGTCTGTGCTTCAGCTATGAGTTCGGTGTCAGCAGCTATAGTTGGGGCATATATTTTAATGCTACCGCCACAGTATATTTTAGTAGCACTTCCTTTAAATATGTTCAGCGGGTTAATGATTGCTTCAATCGTTGCACCAGTCCGAGTACCAAAGGAAGAGGATTATGTTGATATAAGTAATGTATCGCAGGATAAAAGTGTTTTTGAAGCGATGGGAAATGGTGCATTAGAAGGCGGTAAAATTGCTTTGATTGTTGCTGCAATGCTAATTGCTTTTATCGCTTCTTTATCCTTGGTTAACTGGATTATTCAATTTATCTTTGCAGGGGTAACATTGCAGCAAATTTTAGGTTATATTATTGCTCCGCTTGGTATTCTAATGGGGATTGCTCCAAGCGAAGTTATAGATGCTGGAGCAGTTATGGGTATGAAAATAGTTACCAATGAATTTGTAGCAATGCGTGAATTTCAGCCGTTTCTGGATACAATGTCAGAAAAAACAATTGGTATTGTGACAGTATTCTTAACAAGTTTCGCTAACTTTTCATCCATCGGCATTATTGCTGGGACGGTAAAAGGTATCGATGCGAAAAAAGCAGTACAAGCTTCGGGATTTGGTATGAAATTATTAGCTGGTTCGATTTTAGCTTCGATTCTATCTGCAACTGTCACAGGACTGTTTCTATAATTTAAACCTGACACTGTGACTTGTTGTGTCCAAACATCTGATGTTCTTAACAAAATATATAGACTTCGAACTAACTACTGAGGTAAGGGGAAGCCTCGCCGTCCGGGATCGTTCCGGGCGGATGCGCACCTTAGGGCACGGCTTCAGCCTCTCCGGAAGAAAACCACTTCCTACGAGCCTTCAGACACATGCTGTTCCCGCAGGACAAGGAATGCTTCGTCAGCATTTACATCCTATTTTCAAGGAGTCACCGCCCTATGCTCACCCGGACTGGTTAGAATACAATACTGTTTTTATTTTTTAATCTATATCATTTATAGTGAACCAATATTTCCGGAGCGGGTTTACGTATATTCCATAATTGCATATTAATCAGCAGTTTCTTCCAACTATAACTAAAAAACGTACGAATAAAGCCGCATTAAAAGCACATCCATTCAATTGGATGTGCTTTTTTCAGATGAAGCATATTTCTTCTGAATATAGAGAAGTCGCCATAATAATGCAACTGCACCAGATGTAAGGCCGACAATAATCCCTACCCAATAGCCAAATGGCTCCAGAACAGTGTGATTTGCTAATAGCCAGCCAAATGGAAGTCCGATGACCCAGTAGGAAATTAATGCGATAATTAGTGTCATATTTACATCTTTATAGCCACGAAGTATACCTTGAATTGGGGCACCAAATGCATCTGCCAGCTGATAGAAAATAGCAAAATAAATAAATTGCTTCGTCAGCTCAATCACTTCTGGGTCGGAATTGTATAGAGCTGCCACTGGACCATTTAATATGTACAATATTCCACCTGCAAAGAGAGCGATAAATATGCCCCCGCTCATCCCAAGGTATCCATAGGCACGTGCATCCTTATAGCGCTTGGCACCTGCTTCGAAGCCAACTGTAATTGTCAATGCCATTCCCACACTTAGCGGAATCATATATAAAACACTGGCAAAGTTCATCGCTGCCTGGTGTGCAGCAATTGTATTTGTGCTATAAACGCTCATCAATAGCGTTACAGCAGAGAATATACTTGTCTCAAAGAAAATTGCAGCACCAATTGGGATTCCAATTTTTAGCTGGTTCCGCCACGAACTTAAAGATGGCTTAAACCATCTTGCAAACACTGTAAACTTACGAAATGGCTGAAAATTTTGCAGAAAAAAGAATGCAATGATGCATACGATAAAATACGTAATTGCAGTTGCAATGCCTGCTCCAATACCACCAAATGCGGGTATTCCTAGTTTTCCGAAAATAAATATATAGTTAAAAACAACATTAAGCGGCAGGGACACAAGAATGATGATCATCGAAATACGTGTTTGTCCTAGCCCATCCATAAAACAACGTATCGTATTAAAAATAAACAAGGGAATAATACCAATTCCAAGTGTAAACAAATAATACTTCGCAACATGCCGTACCTCAGGTTCCAGATCCATCATAGATAGTATCGGATCTAATGCAAGTGCACCTGCTGTCATAATAATAATAGATAAAATAATTGCTAAATAAATACCTTGTTGAATAACTTTCGGTATTTCCTGTTCAGCTCTGCCGCCAATCAGATGTGCTATAATTGGCGTGATTGCCAGCACAATTCCATTAATCCCTGTAGAAATAGGTACCCAGAGGCTGGCACCGATTGCTACACCTGCAAGATCTTCAGCACTAGAACGACCTGACATCATTGTATCAAAAAACGTCATCAGATTCATACTGATTTGTGTTATTAAGATGGGGATTAAAATGATGATAAGTAACTTCAGTTTTTCTTTAATCGTTTTTGTTTCATACATTAAAACTCTTCCTTTTTTGCATGTTTTCTAATAGGATAGAGAGTAGTGTAATCCTAATGAGACGTAGCCTCTATTATACTTGGTTATGCTGAATTGTGAAAGAAGGGAAGTACATTTTAATGAAAAAGAAAAGAATCCTTTTTACTGGTGGAGGAACAGCTGGACATGTAATTGTCAACCTGGCGCTGATTCCATTCTATCAGGAAAAAGGCTGGGAAATTGATTATATTGGCTCTTATAATGGTATCGAAAGAGATTTAATTGGACAGGTTGAAGGGGTAACCTACCATCCAATATCGACAGGAAAGCTTCGTCGTTATATGTCTAAGGAAAATATAAAGGACCCTTTCAAGGTACTGAAAGGCACGATGCAAGCATATAAAATAATTGGAAAACGTAAGCCTTCTGTTATATTTTCTAAGGGAGGGTTTGTCTCCGTTCCCGTTGTTGCAGCTGCAAAATTGAGAGCTGTACCATCTGTTATCCATGAATCAGATTATACACCAGGACTTGCAAATAAGCTCTCCATTCCATTTACAAAAAAAGTGCTTGCGACGTTTCCAGAAACAATGCAATATCTTCCTGAGAAGAAGGCTGAATATGTTGGTGCGGTTATTCGTGATGAGCTTTTTAAAGGGGATAAGGAGACTGGCTTGGAGATTGCCGGATTATCTAAAAAATTACCTGTACTTCTAATTATGGGAGGAAGCGGGGGATCGCATAAAATCAACGAAACAGTAAGGGAAAGCTTAGATGAGCTTTTAACAAGCTTTCAAATTATTCATATTTGTGGACGCGATAAAATAGATCATTCCATTCAAAAACCTGGATATGTACAATTTGAATATATTAATGAAGAACTAAAAGATATCTTTGCAGCTACTGACTATGTGCTATCACGCGCGGGGTCGAATGCAATCTTTGAATTTTTGGCATTAGGAATACCCATGCTGCTGATTCCTTTATCAAAAGGTGCTAGTCGTGGAGACCAGATAATAAATGCCCGGTCTTTTCAGGAAAAACGCTATGCGAGGGTTTTAGATGAGGAAAAACTAACGAAACAAACATTAAAAGATGAGCTTTTGCAATTAAAGGAATACGCTCCAATTATGAAAGATACAATGAAAGAATATAAAAGTGAGAAATCACGAGATCGTGTTATCGAAATCATAAATGCGACAAGCAAATAATATACTCCCTGGTTTTTACACCAGGGAGACATTTTGTCTATATTTGTCTGCTATTGAATTGTTCCATAGTGCATTAAATCTACATTTACCTTAAAATCAACCGTAATATCTGGGAATTTCTCACGCCACTCAGCATCTGTAAATTTTCTATTCTTTATTTTCGTACGATAAACCTTCCCAAAACCTAAAGGGTCTGAATCTATTTCTTGTAGTCTGGTCAATAGAGCCTCGTATTGCCGCTTAAACTCCCTCGCTATTTCTTCTTCCAGTATGTCTGCTATTTTTTCATTTTTAACACTGAGTAACTCTGATGTTTCATATAGATCTACTTCCATTTGAACATTAGCTTCAAAGTGAAGATCATCTATATTTTTTAATGTTATATCACTTTTGCCTTTCAAGATTCTCGCTAGTATGGTCAGGTGCTCCCTATCCTCAAGTTTATCTGGATCTGCCTGCATCGTATTCGTCTCGTTATTAAAGATAAAACTTGAAAAAGGCTCTCGTGGAAGTGAAATTTCCAATGGAGTGCCTTTAACGGTCGTTAAAAAGGCATTAACTAGCATTGCTTGATGGATAGGAAGTTCACCAACCAACTTATCATCTGAAAAAGTCCCTACTCCGACAATCGCTGGTTTGTTATTTCGTAAACCAATTAATGGAACGACGGGGTCCTGCCCAATATCTGCTTCAATATGCAAAAAGTTTTGTAAGGAGGTTTTTGGTATACTATATTCTTTTACTTCTTTTTCAATTAAACTTTGGATTAACTGACCGACATCGGTCTTTAACTCTTCTTGCCCTGCCGTAAGAACTTCTTTTGCTGTCGTATTGGTTACGCCTACGAGCATTGTATCGGATACACGTGCATCACGGACTAGCGTACTTAAATATTCTAAAATTCCTTCTTCGGCAGTTTCTTTTCCGTATAATTCAAGTCGAATTTGTCCAGGACTTAATTCAAAATTTGTATTGTAGCCGGCATTTTCACGTGCTCCTTTAATCGTTTTCCCAACCCCGGTAATAGATGTTGTTATTTGTGGGTTTTGCGCGTCAAATTGGTAAGCGATGATTGTTGTTTCAACACGATTGTTTCCTGTTACGTCTACACCACGTGTATTAATGATCCCAAGCTCCTCAAGTTGTTTATAGGGTACACAGGAGGCAAGGATGACAGAGAAAGTCAGCAAGATTATCGTTTTTTTAATCATGATCACTCGGCTCCCTTTCGCTTCTTCAGCTTTTTCTTAAATAAAACAAATGGAAGTAGTACAAAAGGATACACAAATACAAGCCAGAATCCAAATTTTTCGGTAAAGTTAATAACTTGCTGCGTCTCAAAGTGCTTTTCAAAGAAGAATGTTCCTAAAAAAAACAAAATAGACGCTATATATAATGTCCATTTTTGCTTGACTTTATATACTCTTTTTATGCTGTATGTTAATCCCCACATGAGAAAGAGCAGGGATGGAACAACAACCATCATCAATTCAGCGACAACGATGTAATCAAACCGTTCAACAAAGGGAAAGCTTTGCGTTTTAAATAATACAAGAACAGCCCATTCTCTGCGTTCAAGCTGTTCGGCAGCAAAAAAGCCAATAGCAAGCATCGTTGCAGATAATACAAGTAGAGCAGACCAAGATACAGCAAAAAGGCTCGAAAGCCTAACCTTATTTTTATTTTGAATAAAGGGATAAACCAAAAATAAAATTTCAAATCCCATAAATGTATAGGAAGTTGCCCTTGCACCCTTTAGCAGATCGACAAACGAGGCTTGAAAAAGAGGCAGGTAATGGTCGAAATCGATTTGCAATGCAGGATGAATTAATAAAAATAGGATCCAATTAGCCAGGACCCCGAAGACAAAACTAACGCCTATAATAACCCGCAGGCCACCTAAGACCCCATACATAGTGAGACTCATGAGCAGCAAACCCATAACAAAATTGTTTAAGTCAGGAAATACAAATACTCTAACAACCTCGATATACGTTAATAGCACAGAGTATAAAGCAATCGCAAAGTAAAATATATAGACAGTACTGAATAATCTTCCCAGCCACTTTCCGAAAACATCGAGATGAATACCATGTATATCGGCGTTATCATATTGTTTAAGGATGAACAGCATTACGAATAATACGATGATAACGTAAGCGGCCGCAATTAATATGGATATCCAGGAATCTTGCTTCGCCTCAGTAAAAATTAATCGCGGAACGCCTAATATTCCGACTCCAATTTGCATGGAAACGATAATAAAAAATAAATAAAAAGCTTGAATACGCTGATTCATCTTTAATTTTACATTAATTTCCACAGGAGACACCTACTCATCGATATCTTTTTTCTCTTGTGCCTTACGTTTCGAATAACGAATGGAATCTTTTAAAAATAGTGATACAAAGCGTTTATACTGAAAGTTTTGTGGCAATCGATATAACGCCTTGTTTAAATCTTCAAAACGAATCGGATAGATTGGTGACAGGTATGGACGACCTAACGATGTCATTTTTAATAAATGGATAATCAGTGCACACAGGCCGAACATAATTCCAATTAAACCTAAAATACCTGCTAAAACAATCATTGGAAAACGCAGCAGTCTGATGGAAGTACCCATTTGATAACTTGGAGCTGTAAAGGAAGCCAGAGCACTTATCGTAATAAAGATAATTAAAATATTACTCGTTATTCCAGCTTGAACAGCAGCTGTTCCAACTACCACACCACCAACAATACCAATTGTTTGTCCTACCTTTGTCGGAAGCCTTGCACCAGCCTCGCGCAATAGTTCAATCATGAGTTCAAGAAATAATGCTTCAAATATAGGAGGGAAGGGAACTCCTGCTCTCGATTGTCCAATCGAAATAAGTAATTGCGTTGGTATAATTTCATAATGAAATGTAACCGCAGCAACATACATCGGCGTTAGGACGACTGAGATGAACATCGACATAAATCTTATAAACCTTAAAGGTGAACCTGAATTCCAGCGCATATATAAATCTTCAGTTGATTCAAAGAAACTAAAAAAGGTTGATGGTGCTATTAATGCCGAAGGACTGTTTTCCATTAATACAGCGATTTTCCCTTTTAAAATAGCATAAGAAGTACGATCGGGAAGCTCGGTTGTATGAAATTGCGGAAATATGGATGCGGAGTCATCCTCGATATATTGCATAAGTACATTTATATCTTCAACACTATCTACATCTAATTCATTTAAACGCTGTCTCATTGTGTTTACATCGGTTTCGTTTGCAAGGGATTTTAAATAGATTATTCGGACTTCACGTGGAGATCTGCTCCCAACTGTTACCTCTTCTGCGGCAAGATCTGGAGTACGAATATTCCAGCGAACCACATTTAAATTCGTAACCAGTGATTCTGTAAAAGCAATTTTTGGACCGATAACAACAGATTCCGTCTCGGCCCCTTCTAAGGAACGCTTTTCTTTGTTTAAAAAATCATAGGATACGACAGCTGCTTCATCCTCAATATAGATCATAACTTTACCGATTATAAGTTCTCGGAGAATTTCATCCATTTGTTGATATTCTTTACCTGAATTTAACGGTATTTCATTAAGGAGAGCAGTATTTGACCAGTCTTTATTACTCTCTAATAATGGCGTTAACAGCAGATTTTCCACTCTATCTGGCTGTACTTGATAGGGGATGAAAAATACTGCGATTTTTTTATTTTGATGTTCATATTTGCTAAAACTTAAATCTGGACTTTTTTCAAACTCACTTTTCATTATTTGCTCTAGTTCATCAATTTTCAGAGGAAACATGTTTTTGGATGAACGTTTCATTCTTTTTCTCATAGGTCGTCCCTCCATCACAGCTTAGCTTGACTTAGTATGCCGATAAATGAAAGAAATATGAGCAGCAAATAATATTTTATTTAAAAATGTTTTTCGTGGAAAAGTGAATCTGTGTATAAAATAAAACAATAAATACCCCTTTAAATCAAAATATCACCGCTGTTATCTTAATGATAACTTTCTTGCACTTGCACTTTTAATAAATTGAAGATTATCATATAGTTGTTTTAGGTTGGGTTGGATAGTTTATGATAGGACCTCTGATTTGGGGTTCTTAGTAGATAAACGTGATTAGAAACATACTATTATTCAAAAAGAGTTATTTTACATAAAATAAAAATGCTTGCACATAATAAGTCTATCATCGTTTTAGGAGGACCCGTTATGAGTGAGAAGAAAATACACCTGACATCTGGAGAAATTGCTTCGCTTTGGACTGGGTATATGAATGATAGCATGTCGAAGTGTATATTAAGTTATATGCTGAAGCATATTGAAGATCCAGATATTAAACCCGCTATTCAGCTATCCTATGATATTTCTTCTAATCATCTGGAGCAATTGGTGTCCATTTTTGAAAAGGAACAATACGCAATCCCAAATGGTTTTAGTGAACAAGACGTAAATAAAAATGCTCCATGGCTATTCACGGACATGTTTTGTTTAACCTATGTGAACCATATGGCAAAAGTAGGAATGTTAGCATACAGTGGCTTTATTGCCATGAGTGTAAAAGAGGATATACGTAATTATTTTACGAACGGTTTAATTGAAGTTACTAAACTTTATAATCAAACAATCGAAATTGCTGCTCATAAAGGAATTAATGCGAGACATCCTTATATTGAAGTTCCAAAAGAAACGGATTACGTCGACAGTAAGAAATATTTCAGTGGTTTAAATCCGTTCAGCGAAAAACGTCCATTGAACGCCGTTGAAATTTCGCATTTGTATATGAATATACTTACGAATGTAATGGGGGTAAAATTATGTCTTGCTTTTGCTCAAACCTCTCCAACCAAAGAAATACAGGATTTTATGCTGCGAGGAAAAGAAATCTCGCAAAAACATATTAAAATTTTTGTGGATACATTTTTAAAGGATAATATAGAAGCGCCGCAAGTACCTGATGTAGCTGTTAGTGATTCAACAACACAAACATTTTCAGATAAATTGATGATGTTTCATATGTCACTTATAAGTGCAGCAGGAATAGGTAACTATGCCACTGCTTCGGCTGCCAGTCAACGATTAGATTTAGCAGTCAATTATGAGCGATTATCGTTGGAAATTACTCGATTAGCCAAAAGTGGGGCTGATATCATGATTAAACACAGTTGGCTGGAGCAACCACCGGGAATAAAAGATCGGGTAAAATTATCCCGAAACAAAGAAAAAAGCTGATCAGTTTGGTTGGGATTAGCTTTTTTCAATTATTTTCATCATTTCCTGCGCTTCAAGTGTAAGACATAAAATGAAGGTCTGTCGGTAGAGAGAAGCCTTTGAACTGAGACAGAATAAAAACATTTTATCTGACAAAACCAACTATAAAGAATAAACATCTTCTAAAATTGATTTAACGACAGCAAGTTCAAGCCTTGCACTTGTTGAATCTTTTTCTTTGGCTGCTGCGATTAAATTATTAATGCTTTCATGTAAACTCTCATACTCATCTTCATCACCAAGTAACTGAATTTTCCATTTGTTATCTTTGTACATGCTTTTTAGCTCTTCAGCTTGGGTTGAGATTTTATCCCATTCCAACTTATCTATTGAATGTTCAAGCTGGTCAACGTGTTCGAAGAAATACTCACCTCCTACTTGGTTCTCGCACCCCGTAAGTATGATAGTTAAGAGCGTAAAAAATAGAATCAGTTTCTTCATTCCAACTCTCCTCGTTTTATGAATGGTTATACATAGATTGCCCCATAATATAGATATATTACATATCTGTATTCAGAAAGGTTGGGAAGTGGACATGCCTGAAATTGTGTTAATTCTCATTCGTTCAATAGCAGCATTCTTTTTATTATTCTTTATGGCAAGAGTTATGGGGAAAAAGCAAATTTCACAACTAACTTTTTTTGATTATTGTGTAGGAATAACAATCGGTTCTATAGCTGCAACCATGTCAGTTGATCAAAATGTTAAAATAGTTAATGGGTTAGTATCGTTAACTATTTGGGGAATATTTCCCATCATTCTAGCTTATTTTGGTATGAAATCAATGATTTTTTCAAAGATAACAGATGGGAAAGCAACAATTTTAATACGAGATGGAGAAGTGCTGGATAAGAATCTGAAAAAGAATCTGTTAACAATTAATGAACTATTAATGCTATTAAGAGAGAAGGGTACCTTTAAAGTTTCTGATGTAGAAATGGCTGTTTTCGAAACGAATGGTGAACTAAGTATCATGCTGAAAACAGATCAGCAGCCAGTTACCCCAAAAACATTAGGGATTACGCTGGAAAAGGAGCATGGTCCTACAGTTTTAATTATTGACGGGAAAATCCTAAAAAAGAGCATGGAGGATCTTGGCTATTCAAAGGAATGGCTTGAAGGGGAGATAGAAAAGCAGGGAGCTAAAAGCATCAAGGACGTCTTCTTTGCACAAATCGACTCTCTTGGCAATGTTTATGTGGATTTATATGAGGATGAATATTCAAAATCAGTCGTAGAAGAAAGACCACTGCTAGCGGCCACCCTGAAAAAGGTACAAGCGGATTTAGAGGGATTTTCCTTAGAAACAGATAATCCTGAAGCGAAAAAACTATATGCTGAACAGGCATCGGAGCTTCAAAAAACACTGGATACGATTTTACCTTATTTGAAATAAAAGAAAGCAATATATGGTAGTAACTACTGCTTAAAAAAGAAGCAGTAGTTATGATTTTAGACTATTCTCTTGTAACAACGTCTACTTTACCAGTATCAGGATTAATAACCAAACCATGTACTTTTACTTCTTTCGGAAGCAGTGGATGGTTTCGAATAATACCGACGCTTTGCATGACGGACTCTTCTACTGTATCAAAACCGTGAAATTCCTCGTCAAGGTTGATTCCACCATGAGTTAATGTGTTGATTTTCTCTGCATCAATTCCACGTTCAACCATTGTTTTCTTGAGTGCTTCTGTATCCACGTTGGACATTCCGCAATCATGGTGTCCGATAACGACAACTTCATCTGCCTTTAATTTAAAAACGGCAACAAGAATGCTTTTCATAATACTATCAAATGGCTTGCGGATGATTGCACCAGCATTTTTTACCATTTTTACGTCCCCATTATGAATGTTTAATGATTTTAATAGAAGCTCAATTAAACGAGACTCCATACATGTAAAAATAACCATTTTTTTGTTTGGATATGTATCCGTTGTATATGATGTATATTGCTTGTTTTCTACAAATTGTTTGTTATACTCCAGCATTTCATCTAAATGCATCTAATCACTCCTTGTATTCTTTTATAAAACTATATCAGTTTTTTGCTCAATAGGAAATAAATAAGTTGATAAAATTTAAAAGCACCATGACTAAAGTATTATTTTTCTAATAATTCGAAATTGCGATTGTTGGTTGAATAAATTTGATGTATGATGAAGATAATAGTTTAAAGGGGTGAGGAAATGAAAGAATTTGTTCGAAATTGTCGATTGTGTAAAAAGCCGATGAAAAGCAGTCCGTTTATGATGTGCCCAACATGCTTAAGAGACAGTGAACAAATTCGCAGCTTTATTCAAAAAAATCCTCATGTATCGGTTACGGAAATTTCGCGATACACTAAAGTACCTTTAGAGAAAGTAGAAAGTATGGTTTATTTAGGCTATAACAGCAAGAATGAATTAGAATCTGAATTACATTAAGCTAACCACCATCATATACACAAAGAGAATAACTCGATTTTATTGAGTCATTCTCTTTTTTCATGTAGTTGCTAGCAATCTGTTGTCACATTTATAAAATCTGTTTAAAATACGACAACCGCTCTATTTCCGATCTCCACCTAATAAATCAAACAGTCCACCTGCAATACTGCCTTCCCCTTTTGATTCAGAGCCTGTTCGTTGAGGAGCTGCTGCAAATACTCTGCTTGCAAGTCTGCTAAATGGCAAGGATTGTACCCAGACAGTTCCAGGGCCACGTAAAGTAGCAAAAAATAAACCTTCACCACCAAATAATGCCGTTTTAACACCACCAACATATTCAATATCATAATCTATATTGCCTGTCATTGCGACAAGACAGCCAGTATCTACTCGAAGAACCTCGCCAGGTTCTAAATCTCTTCGATGAATGGTCCCGCCTGCATGGACAAATGCTAGTCCATCACCTTCAAGTTTTTGCATAATGAATCCTTCTCCACCAAAGAAGCCAGTCCCGATTCGACGTTGTAATGCGATTCCAACAGAAACGCCCTTGGCAGCTGCTAAAAAAGCATCTTTTTGACAGATTAATTTTCCATCTAATTCACTGAGGTCCATCGGAATAATTTTCCCTGGATATGGAGAAGCAAATGAGACATGTTTTTTACCAGTTCCTTCGTTGGTGAAAGTTGTCATAAATAGGCTTTCTCCCGTAACCAATCGTTTTCCAGCGCCGATCAGCTTACCCATAATTCCGCCGCTTTGCTTGGAGGAACCGTCTCCAAAGATGGTCTCCATCCGTATTTGATCATCCATCATCATCAAGCTTCCCGCTTCTGCAATAACTGTTTCACTAGGATCTAACTCTACTTCTACAAACTGCATGTCATCGCCATATAACTTGTAATCAATTTCATGGTTGTTCAATTTGTCCACTTCCCTTTTTTAATGAGTTAACTATAATACATCTTAGGATACAAAAAGGATTCATAAAAATGAGATTAAATTAGTTTTAAACAAATTATATAAATTAATACTGCCAAAAATAAAAAACTATTGACGAACAACTTTCTAAATATTATAATTACTTGAGAATCAAAAATGGAACGGAAAAGGAGGTCACGACAATGGAAAAGGTAAAGATCATGAACCAAATGAATTGTATATGTACTGTGACCTTCATAAAAGATGCAAGCTAATTTTGCTAATGCATATTGAATGGTTACAGCTGTCTGTGACCATTTGTATTATAATAGGGAGTTCATATCAGAGGGAGAGTTGGATTGATTCTATCTGCATCCGGTTAACCGGGTCGTTTTCCAGCTTCTTGAAGCCTGAGCTTTTCAGCCCATTTATATGCACACGTCATAGGCGTGTGCATTTTTTTGTGTCTTTATCTTGCATAAACGGGCTGTAATATCCTCCCCTCTATATGTGAGGAGGTAAACGCGTGAAGGTGGGTGGACCTTGTATCATAGCCTTGTAGTATAAATAGCTCGTAATTTCCTGATTCTGTTCAAGGGCCTGCGGGTCTCCCTTGCGGTGGTAGCATTTAGTGGCGGTAAATGGAATCTCCGCTAAATGAAGTTTTATTTTATGAAAAAGTAGATGAGAAGGTGAAGAGATGTTTCAGGTATTCAAGAAGTTGGATTGGTTTTTTAAGCTTTATTGGAAGCGATATGTAATAGCAATTAGCTTTTTAATTATTGCAAGTGCGATAGAACTTATCCCGCCAAAGCTTGTCGGGTTTACAATCGACCAAATTCAATTTGGTTCTTTGACGATGCAATTACTAGTTGCGCTTATTTTAGGGTATCTTGCTCTTACGTTTCTCCTTTACGCAGTTACCTATTTATGGGACTACACGTTGTTGGGAGGAGCTGTCATTTTAGAACGCTGGATGCGAAGTCAATTAATTTCACATTTTCTGTGCATGACGCCAACCTTTTATGGAAAGCATCGAACTGGAGACTTAATGGCAAGATCAACGAATGATTTGAAAGCAATTAGTCGGACTGCTGGCTACGGTGTACTGACACTAGTTGATTCAAGTATTTTTATGTTAATGATTATTGCAGTTATGGGCTTTACGATCAGCTGGCAGCTAACATTGGTGGCATTGTTGCCACTTCCGGTAATGGCGGTTGTTATGAATAAATACGGATCAGCCATTCACGCTCGTTTCACAGAGGCACAAGCAGCTTTTGGAGAAATGAACAACGAAGTACTAGAATCCATTCGAGGAGTGCGTGTCATTCGGGCATTTGTTCAGGAAAAACAGGATGCAGATCGATTTGAATCCAGAACAAATCATGTATACGAGAAAAACATTGAAGTTGCAAAAATTGATGCTTTATTTGAGCCAACGATGAAAATTTTAGTTGGATTATCTTATACGATTGGAATCGGCTATGGTGCATTTCTTGTGTTCGAAAGCATCATAACGCTTGGTGATCTCGTTACATTTAATGTGTACCTAGGTATGCTCATTTGGCCAATGTTTGCTGTCGGAGAATTAATTAATATTTTGCAGCGCGGTAATGCATCATTAGACCGTGTAAACGCAACTCTCTCCTATGAAGCAGATGTAAAGGAAGTGGATGAACCTAAATCCGTCTCCACTGTTGCTTCCATTGATTTTAAGAATGTATCTTTTTCCTATCCGTCTGTTGAAAGAAAGCAATTAAGTAAAGTCGTTTTACATGTAAAAAAAGGCCAAACAATTGGCGTCGTAGGAAAAACTGGAGCTGGAAAAACAACATTATTTAAGCTGCTGCTTCGTCAATATCCTGGAGTAGAAGGAGAGATTAAGGTTTCCGATATCAATTTAAATGATATTCGCTTGGAGCAAATTAGAGACTGGATTGGTTATGTTCCACAAGACCAAATGATGTTTTCCAAATCAATTCGGGAAAATATTCAGTTCGGTAAAGCCGATGCAATCGATGAGGAGATTTTCCGTGTGATGGAGCTAGCCTATTTTCTCGATGATATAAAGCAATTGCCGAATGGTCTAGACACACAGGTCGGGGAAAGTGGGATCACACTATCTGGTGGTCAGAAACAACGTGTAGCACTTGCACGAGCTTTTATTAAAGATCCAGAGATTTTAATTTTAGATGATTCGATGTCTGCGGTAGATGGAAAAACAGAAGCGAAAATTCTAGAGCATTTAAGAAAAGAAAGACAGCATAAAACAACCTTCATCGCTGCTCATCGTCTATCTGCAGTGACACATGCAGATCATATTATCGTGTTAGAGGATGGAAGAATAGCCGAAGAAGGAACGCATGAACAATTAATGAAGTTGAATGGCTGGTATAAAAAACAGTACCAACAGCAGCAACTGGAGGAAGGGGAGGTGGCGATGTAATGAAAAAGCCATCAACTGAAAAGCGATTATTTAACTATGCTTTGCACTATAAAAAAGGAATTTTAATTGGTTTGTTCTGCTTAATGATAGCTGTTGCACTGGAATTAGCTGGACCGTTCATTGCAAAAATAGTCATTGATGACCACATACTTGGTGTTGAAGGCTACTGGCAGGAAGTTACGGAAAATGATGATCGATATACGGTGGATTATAACGGTCAATCATACAAGCGGGTAGATCGCTTAACTGCTTCTGATGAGACAATAGGAGAGGCAGTTACATTGTTTCAAATTGGCACAGCCTACCATTTTATTCATGACAAGGTCCCATTAGATGGTAAACCTGAAGCTAATGGGAATCAAATTAGCATTACAACAACAGAAGGAACGTTTCATTATGAAGGTGAACGACTCGCGTTAGCAGAAGCCTATCCTTTCTTTAAACCAGAACAGAGGCCAATTTTAATGTTGCTTGGATTGTATGTGGGATTGCTTGTAATTGCAGGGGTATTTCAATTTTATAAAACATTCCTTTTACAAAAAGCTGCAAATCAAATCGTTAAAAAGATGCGAACTGATTTATTTGCACATACACAACGAATTCCAATCGATTATTTTGTTGATCAGCCTGCTGGTACAATTGTTGCTAGAATTACAAATGACACGGAAGCTATCCGTGATTTATATGAAAGGGTATTAGCTATTATTGTGACGAGTGCGGTATACATGGGAGGTATTTTTATTGCCCTCTTTATCCTCGATGCTAAGCTTGCCACAATGTGTCTGTTTATCTTGCCGCTATTATATGGTTGGATGAAGGCTTATAAATACTTTGGAACGAAATACAATAAGGTTATCCGGAAAACGATTAGCCAAATAAATGGGAATATTAGTGAAGCAATTCAGGGAATGCCGGTAATTCAAGCGTTTAATCGTGAGAAGAAGACAAAAGAAGAGTTTGAAGTATTGAATGAACGCAATTATACGTATCAGAAAAAGCTGATTAAATTGAGTGCGTTGACTTCCTATAATCTTGTAACCGTCATTCGTAATTTAACCTTTGTTGGTTTTATTTGGTACTTTGGTTCTTCATCTCTTGAACTGACAAGTGTTATTTCCATCGGTATGCTCTATGCATTCGTCGATTATATTACAAGATTGTTTGAACCAGTTACAGATATTGTGAACCAGCTGCCACTCTTAGAGCAAGCGCGTGTTGCTGGAACGCGTGTATTTGAATTATTGGATCATGATGGGGAAACGGTCGAGAATAAGCAAATTGAAAAATACCGTGGGAAGATTGTCTTTGATCATGTTTCATTTGCCTATAATGAAACAGATTATGTTCTGAATGATATTTCATTTGAAATAAACGAAGATCAGACAGCTGCCTTTGTCGGTCATACAGGATCAGGGAAAAGCACGATCATGAATTTATTATTTCGCTTTTATGATGCACAGAAAGGTTCAATTAGAATCGATGGTTACAGCACAAAAGAATGGTCGAGACAGCAAGTGAGAAGTCATATGGGAATTGTATTACAGGATCCATTTTTATTCTCGGGTACGATTATTTCCAATGTAACGATGAACGATCCGGAAATCAGTAAAGAAGCCGCAATAAAGGCTTTACAAGCTGTCGGAGCCAACCGGTTTATTGATAAATTACCGAACACTTATGATGAGGTTGTTACAGAAGGAGGCAACACGTACTCACTAGGAGAACGTCAGCTTATATCATTTGCACGTGCACTCGCTTTTGATCCGGCTATTCTTATTCTAGATGAAGCAACTGCAAATATTGATACAGAAACCGAGAATATTATTCAGGAAGCATTAGAAGTGTTAAAGAAAGGACGTACAACACTTGTCATTGCGCACCGTTTATCAACAATCCAACAGGCAGATATCATTTTTGTTCTTGACCGTGGAACTATCAAAGAGCAAGGAAATCATGATAAACTAATTAAACGGCAAGGTTTATATTATCAGATGTACCAGATGCAGCAAGGAAAGGTCAAAACGGCTGTATAAGTTTAGCCTTATGCGCTCTTAACTACGTTTCATGCGAGGTGGCTTATGGATCATAAACAAGATAAAAATGATGATAGACTTGATGCGGACTTATATGAAGAGTTTGATGATGAAGAATTATATGAGCTTGTCCAAGAAGAACGTAGAAAGGCTTTAGAGCGAGCACGTCGTTCTGACGAAGAAACAGCACCGAAGCGTCCATTTCCAAAATGGGCGTTTTGGCTGATTGCTTTTGCTTTAGTGTTTAACCTTTTTGCCTTAATACCGCAAACCTTTTCGATACCTGCAATTGATTTTCTTATTACATCTGCTAAGCTATCAGCTGAAGAAGATATTCGAACGTTTAAAGAAGCTGTTGTCGTTGTAGAAACAGATGACAGTAAGGGAACCGGATTTTCTATTTCTGCAAATGGCACCATTTTAACAAATCATCATGTTATCGAAGGGGAAGAGCAAGTAACTGTTGCATTTCCTGAAGATGGTTTATTCACGGCAGAAGTTACGGAACTATATCCAGAAATTGACTTAGCCGTTCTTGAAGTGAATGAACAAGGACTGCCATCCTTATCATTAGCTGAGCATGCGAATATTGAAGAAAATGAACCCATTCGATTCATTGGTAATCCTTTGCGATTTAATGGAATTGCAAATGAGGGGACCATTATTGGTGACACTCAATTATCCGGTTGGAATGAACGTGTCTTTATGTTAGATGCTCCAGTCTATCGCGGAAATAGTGGAAGTCCTGTTATGAATCAGAATGGTGAAGTAATTGGTGTTATATTTGCAACGCTCGATCATGAGAACCACGGTAAGGTTGGACTGTTTATATCAATTGATCATTTCCCACGCATTAACGGGCTTTAATACCCCCACCTCTAAGCGTGAGAACTATAAATGATTTGGTGGGGATAAACACCCCGTAAATTCCTGATTCTGTTCAACTAACATTCAGTTAACCCCCCACTGAATGAAGTTTCACTTTACACAAGCATGCCCAGGAATAAGTATTCCTGGGTTTTATTGTTTTTTAGAAAGGGTATGTACCTTATAAAACCTTTATGGGGGTGCACGAAATGATGCGTTTAACATCTCAGGCTAAGCATTATAATATTCACGCAACAGACGGTGAACTTGGAAAAATTAAAGACTTTTATTTCGATGATCATAACTGGGAAATACGCTATGCTATTGTGGATACAAGAAAATGGCTTCCAGGCAGAAAGGTTCTCCTGTCACCAAATGCCTTTTTCGAGGTAGATGAAGCTAATGAAAGCGTTAATGTGGAATACGATAAGCTGATGATCCGAAATAGTCCGCCTGTACCAGAAAATGAGGATTTAACCAAGGATAAGGAAAATCACTTAATTAATTATTTTGGATGGAACAGCTATACGGATAATGCATTGCCTCACGCAGGACGTGGACTTTTGGGGACGTTCCCGGTTACAGGGGTCGAGAATGGCCCGCCTCCAGAAGAGCCGCACTTGGATCGAAATGAAGGATACCATGAACAAGATAACTATTTGCGTAGTGAAGACGAAACGATCGATTTTAAAGTGCATGCAAAAGATGGCAAGATAGGACGAATTGCAGATATGATCTATGATACGTCAAAATGGAAAATCGAATATATCGTCGTTCGAAGCAGTAGGAGTATTGTTGAAAATGAGTTTTATATTTTTCACACAAGACAAATAAACACGGCGGATTGGTTTGAAAAAGATTTGTATATAAATGATTCCATTGCCGGTATTTTAAACAACAAGCCGTTTCATCAGAAAGATGAGATTTTAATGAGCTTTAATTAAGGTAATCTATAGCGGTAACGATCAAATAACGCCTCCTAATCTAAAAATACATGGAGGTGTTTTAATATGCCTTACATTACTTATGAATTATTTAGATTAATTTTAAAAATTTAATTAGTGTATTTAATTTCTTTAGTTACTGTTTTTTAAAGGAACTGTAATGGAATTGAGATAGCAACATAATCGGCATTACGTTAACATGGATGTACTGAAAATATTAGCGTTATTTGTCGATATATAACTAAAAAAGACAATTTGAGTAATATGGATGACTGATGCGGGTAAAAAAAGGCAGTAGAAAATCCCTATTTTAAGTGTCCATTTCTGCGGACTTTGAACAACCGTTTATAAAATAAAAATGAAAATGGTGGGAACATCATATGATATATATACAATACAATAGAGTTTTAAATCGTACGCCCAAAAAGAGTATTTTACATACGTATTTTATAATGGACGGAGGTGCTTTTAAATGATAGCAAGCACTTCAGTTCAAGAACAACCTCTTGAAGAGTTGGTAGCATCAATTCAGCAAGGGGATACGGCAGCGCAAAATTATTTACTGCGTACATATCAACCATTTATTGCAAAATGTGTTTCGGAAGTATGCAAACGATACATAGATCCAAAGAGAGATGATGAATTTAGTATAGGGCTTTCTGCGTTTAATGAAGCTATCTTTTCTTTTTCCGCAGACCGGGGAAGTTCTTTTTTATCCTTTGCTAAGCTTGTTATAAAAAGAAAAGTAATTGATTACATTCGCTATAATCAAAAAAGACCTTCATCTATTTCACTTGATGAGAATTTTGACGAGGAGCTTATGGAAAATCCATTAGAAGTTGCCGTTGTAAAGGATAAGTATAATCAGGAATTAGATGCTGTTTATCGTAAAGAAGAAATCATGGAGTTTAAGGAAAAGCTGCGTGAATATAAGTTGACATTGGTTGAACTGACAGAGGTCTCTCCCAAACATAGAGATGCACGGGATTCTGCAGTAAGGACTGCTAGAATTCTTTATCATGATAAGCATTTAAATGAATATGTTTGCCGCAAAAAGAAACTTCCGATTAAAGAGCTTGTAAAAAAAGTAGATGTCAGCAAAAAGACATTGGAACGGAATCGGAAATTTATTTTAGCAATATTCATTGTGTTAAGTGGAGACTACATCTATCTTAAGGATTATCTTAAGGGAGTGGGGCAATGAAAAAAGGAATTGTGATGGAGCTCCATCACAACTATACGATTATTATGACCAAGGAGGGTTCCTTTTTAAAAGCGAAGCCATGTGAAAAAGGTGTAATAATCGGGGAGGAAGTCGCCTATGAACCGCTGGAACTCAATAAGGGGCATATTTCCGTTTTTTATTCTTGGAGTATGTTGAAGACACCGGTTAAAATATTTCTCATGACATGTGTCATATTGTTACTTATACTACCTTTTTATTTGCTTTCAGGTGAAAGTGAATCTTATGCATACGTGACATTGGATATGAACCCTAGTATTGAGATGGAAGTAAATGATAAATTTAATGTGCAATCGATACGGGCTCTAAATGATGAAGCCTTGATAATTGTGGAAGAGCTGACAAATTATCAAGATGAATTCCTGGAAGAGGTAATTGGGCGTATATTAGCTATCAGTGAGCAAACAGGATTAGTGAATGATGAAAAAAATATGGTAGTCGGCTTTAGCTTTGTTGATGGAGTACCTGATCGAAACACCTTTATACCACTGGAATTGGAGAACTTCTTTGAAAGTATACCTGAATGGGAAATAGCTACATTGTTAATTCCGCAAAAAATCAGGGAGCAAGCAAAGGAAGAATCAGCTTCAATGAATGAAGTAATGGCTTTAGAAATCCTGGATGAGGATACAGCTGCAGATGATTTACCATCAATTTCTTCTGATGATAGAGCAATTATTGATACTTTTTTTAATGAGGAAGATTCAGATGATAAAAATTCGTCGCGGTTAGAGAATAAAAAAAACTTTACCAGAATTTACGATATTGTAATTACCAAAATATGATTAAAAAGGAAAAGCACTTGAAGCCGTGCTTTTCCTTTTTTATATTTCCATCATGACTGGTGGGGTATATTTCATCGCATGGTCTATATAATAAAGCAATGTATCATGCGTGTTAATTACTTTAGACTCATCGAGTGAATAGTGATAAGCATTTAAAAATTGTTCAATCTTTTTGGAAAGAATATCATCCTTTGTTCGAACCATTAGTACGAGTAGATCATCCCATTGGCCCCACAGTGTATAATATAAAGCTTTGTCATAGTCTGGAATCAACTTTTCCCCCTCCTTCATTTAAAGGGTTACTAATTAGGCTTCCCGCTTTTTATATATAATGCGTGTCATTTATTTGGTGTGAATGCCAATTAAAGGATGCAGGAATTCAAGCATAGGAATGCATCTCCGTTACATACTAAGAGCAAATGCATAAGGAGGAATTCATGATGAAATGGAAACTCATAAGTATCGCTGCTGCGACTTTTTTTACTTTAACAGCTTGCCAAGCAACAGATAATAATGCTCGAGATAATGCAACAGGTCCCAATGACAATATTGAACAAACAAGGTTTTACAACAATGCTGGTGAAGGAATGACGAATGTTCGAAATTATGCATTGGATCGTGATTCCGAACGGTTCCAGAATCGGGATAACGATGGAAACCGAGCAAATGAGCAAAACCAATATGATATTTCAGAAGAGGCTGCAGAGCGAATTACGAACGAGATCAAAGGTATTGACCGCGCATATGTACTAACAACAGATAATAATGCATATGTAGCTGCAACTCTTGACACAAACCGCGATACAAATCGTGGAACACGTGATAATGGTGAAGAACTTACGGATGAAGTAAAAGAAAAAATTGGAGATGTTGTAAAGTCTGTGGATCGTGACATTGATAATGTATATGTATCCACGAATCCTGATTTTATTGATTTAACGAATAATTATGTTGATGATGTTAACAACGGCGAGCCAGTTGAAGGGTTTTTCGATCAGATGGGAAATATGATTGAACGACTTTTTCCGCAGAATAGACGATAATAATAAAGGGTGTTCCATAAATGGAGCACTCTTTTCTTATGGTTTTTAATAAAAGCTTTGTCACAAATCGGAACCTGTGGTATAGTACATACATATAATCCTTAGTAATCTTAGTTAGTTACTTTGATTTAATAAACTTCGGAGTTGATAAAAAATGGGGAGAGAGTTTATTGAGTTATTTGAAGAGTGGGCGGAGGATTATGATAAAAGTGTAGTTGGGGAAGATCCGCAATATGCTGAGGTTTTTGTTAATTATGATGCAATCCTGAATGAAGTAGTGGAACAGAGTGTTGGCAGGGTATTGGAATTTGGGGTTGGAACAGGAAATTTATCCAAGAAGCTTTTACAGGCCGGGCACGATATTATTGGAATTGAACCTTCGAAAGAAATGAGAACCATTGCAAAAAAGAAAATTCCAGGTTTGACTATTCTTGATGGTGACTTTTTAATCTATCCGACACCTGCTGAAAAGATTGAGACGATTACAAGTACGTATGCCTTTCATCATTTAACAGATGAGGAGAAGGCGATTGCGACTAAACAATTTGCAGAATTACTACCACCAAATGGAAAAGTTGTTTTTGGAGATACGATGTTTAAAACGGAAGCTGATAAAGAAATGCAAATAAAATACGCTATGGAAAAAAGACATTATGACCTGGCTGAAGATTTAAATCGTGAATACTATCCCACATTGGATACAATGAAGAATGCTTTTGAAAAGCATGGATTTGATGTATCATTTAGGCAAATGAATAATTTTGTTTGGGTATTAACCGCAAGCAAAAAATAAAAATGTGGGGAGTAATGAAATAATGACAAAAAAAATGAATGTGGAAAGCTTTAATCTTGATCACACAAAAGTAAAGGCGCCATATGTAAGATTAGTTGGTATTACAGAAGGTTCAAATGGTGATAAAGTTCACAAATATGATATCCGTTTTAAACAGCCAAATAAGGAGCATATGGAAATGCCAGGCCTTCATTCTTTGGAGCATTTGATGGCTGAGAACATTCGGAATCATGCAGATAGTGTTCTTGATATTGGACCAATGGGATGCCAGACTGGCTTTTATTTATCATTAATCAATCATGACAATTATGATGACGTATTAACGATGCTTGAAAAAACGCTAACGGATGTACTTGAAGCGACTGAAGTACCTGCATGCAATGAAGTGCAATGCGGCTGGGCTGCAAGCCATAGCTTGGAAGGTGCAAAAGAAATCGCTAAGGAAATGTTAAGCAAGCGTGACGAATGGCATGAAGTATTTTAATAACCTCTAAAATGTAATGTGAGGCGAAACGAAATGGCTCTGTATAAATCCATACATGAACTGATTGGGGATACCCCGTTATTAGAGATTAGAAATTTTAATTTGCCAGAAGAAGTACGTTTATTTGCAAAGCTTGAATATTTTAACCCAGGTGGCAGTGTGAAGGATCGATTAGGTGTTGCTTTGATTGATGATGCAATAAAACGTGGGGCATTACCAGAAGGCGGTGTAATTATTGAGCCAACTGCAGGTAATACCGGTATTGGACTTGCGATTGCAGCCCTTAATAAAAGAATTTCTGTCATATTTTGTGTTCCAGAACATTTTAGCAAAGAAAAACAGCAACTGATGCAAGCATTAGGAGCGGAAATTGTTCATACACCGCGTAAACTGGGAATGAAGGGTGCTATTGAAAAGACAGAACAATTACTAAATGAAATTCCAAATAGTTTTTCACCAAGACAGTTCTCAAATCCAGCTAACCCAATGACGTATTATCAGACACTTGCTCCAGAAATCTGGAGGGAGCTTGATGGGGAATTGGATGTATTTGTTTCTGGTGCTGGGTCTGGTGGAACATTTACAGGTATAGCATCATTTCTAAAGGAAAAAAATCCTGACGTTAAAACGGTCATCGTTGAGCCGGAGGGTTCTATTATCAATGGCGGCCAATCAGGTCCACATTTAACGGAAGGGATTGGGATGGAATTTCTTCCAGATTATATGAATCGCGAGCATTTTGATGATATTTATACGATTACAGATAAGGATGCTTTTACGATGGTGAAGAAGCTTGCAGCAAAAGAAGGACTTCTTGTTGGAAGTTCTTCAGGTTCTGCGATGGCTGCAGCCCTAAATGAGGCAAAAAATGCTAAACCTGGAACCACAATTGTTACAATCTTTCCTGATTCGAGTGACCGTTATCTAAGTAAGCAAATATATGAACAATTTTAGAAATTAAGGGGGAATAATCATGCGAGCAAAAACGAAAATGATTCATGGTGGTATAACGGGGGATGAACAAACAGGAGCTGTTTCTGTGCCGGTTTATCAAGTAAGTACGTATAAGCAGGAGGAAGCAGGTAAGCATCGAGGGTATGAATATTCAAGAACAGGCAATCCTACTCGCCATGCCCTGGAGACAGTGATTGCCGACCTTGAAAATGGCAAAGCAGGCTTTGCCTTTGGTTCAGGAATGGGTGCTATGACATCTGTTATGATGTTATTTAACGCTGGAGATCATGTTGTATTAACTGACGATGTCTATGGTGGCTCTTATCGTTTGATGTCAAAAGTGCTTAATCGTTTTGATTTAGGGCACACGTTTACTAACACAAGCTCTGCTGAAGCAGTTGAAGCTGCCATACAAGAGAATACAAGGGCAATATTTGTAGAAACACCTACAAATCCATTATTGAAGATTACGGATATTCGAAAAATGGCAGAGATTGCAAGAAAGCATGATGTACTTTTGATTGTGGATAATACGTTTGCAACACCGTATTGGCAGCGTCCATTAGATTTAGGTGCAGATATTGTACTTCACAGTGCAACGAAGTATATCGGGGGACATAGTGATGTTGTGGCTGGGTTAGTGATTGTAAACACAGAAGAGCTTGCAGAACAGCTTCATTTTATCCAAAATTCAGTTGGTGCTGTACTTGGACCGCAGGATTCCTGGCTCATTATGCGAGGGATTAAAACACTGGCTATTCGGATGGAAGCAATTGAGGCAAATACGAAAAAAATCGTTTCGTTTCTGGAAAAACACGAAAGTGTCTCCACTATTTATTATCCGGGACGTGAGCGTCACCCAGGACATGAAATTGCTAAGGAGCAGACAACTGGGTTTGGCGGAATGGTGTCATTTGATGTTGGAAGTGCTGAAAAAGCAGATGAAGTACTTGGTAAGGTAAACTATTTTACATTAGCCGAAAGTCTTGGTGCTGTCGAAAGCTTGATTTCTGTCCCAGCTAAAATGACACATGCTTCAATTCCCGCTGAGCGGAGAAAAGAGCTTGGAATTACAGATGGATTAATTCGTATATCGGTTGGAATTGAGGATGCTGATGACTTAATTGATGATTTAAAATTTGCATTAAGCAATAAACAGGAACAGCTCATTTAAGGAGCTGTTCTTTTTCTTTTCCATTATGCTAAAATAGGCTATATATTAATTTGATTGTGGAGGAATGTCTAATGAGTGAAAAAGCTTTGGACTATTTGAAGGACAACCGAGAACGTTTATTAAACAAATTAAGTGATTTCCTGGCGATTCCGAGTGTAAGCACCGATAGCGCATATAAAGAAGATGTCAATCGGGCGGCAGACTTTATTGTTACATATTTAAAGGAGATTGGCTTTGATGAGATAGAAAAGCAGGAGACAGAAGGACATCCGCTTGTATATGCTGCCTACAATGGAGCAGGGGAAGATGCGCCAACAGTACTTTTTTATGGACATTATGATGTTCAGCCAGTGGATCCGATAGATCAATGGAAAAGTGATCCTTTTCAGGCAGAGGTTAGAGATGGCCGCCTGTATGCACGTGGTTCAAGTGATGATAAGGGACAAGTATTTATGCACTTGGCAGTATTTGAAGCGTACATGAAAACAGAAGGAAAATTGCCTCTCAATGTAAAAGTTTGTATTGAAGGGGAAGAAGAAATTGGAAGCGAGAATTTATATAACATTTTACAAAAGAAAAAAGAGCAATTCCAAGCAGATTTTGCAGTTATTTCTGATTCCGGTATGGCTGCGAAAAATCAGCCTACGATACTATATGGGTTAAAAGGATTTACAGGCATTGAAATCACTGTAAATGGACCTGACCATGATTTGCATTCTGGGATGTATGGTGGGGCAGTAAGGAATCCAATTATCGCATTAAGCCATATCCTCGCATCGATGAAGGATGAAAATGAAGTAATCACAGTAGATGGCTTCTATGACGATGTAGAGCCATTGAGTGATGCGGAAAGAAAATTAATGGAACAGGCTCCTAGTGAGGATTTTGCAAAAGCAACTGGTATACCTGAAACTGTATCTGAAAAAGGATATACGGCAAAAGAACATACGATGGGGCGTCCGACATTTGAAATAAATGGAATTTACGGAGGGTATCAAGGGGAAGGAACGAAAACAATCATCCCGTCTTCTGCAACTGCAAAAATAACTTGCAGACTTGTTCCAGGACAAGACCCGAACGAGATTCAAAGCTTACTGGAAGCACATGTAAATAAGGTTGCTCCAGCAGGCGTGACAGTAGAAGTGAAAAAAGAAAAACTATCATCTAAAGCATATAAAGTGGAGCCAAATCATCCGCTTATTAAAAAGGCAGCAACTAGCTATACGAAGGCTTTCGGCAAGGAAACCATATTCATTCGCATGGGAGGTTCGATCCCTGTTGTCGAATGGATAGAAAAAATCTACAATATGCCAATTGTTTTATTAGGGTTTGGAACACCAGAAGATCGATTGCATTCACCAAATGAAAGCTTCCCATTAGATAGCTTTGATAAGGGGATGGAAACACTCGTATACTATTGGCATGAAATTAATAAGTAATAACAAAAGTGCAGATTAGCAACATACAGACTGTGTCCCGTACTGTAGGGGAGTTTGACATGCCGAACATGCTTTTCGCTGGGAGTGGATGTCTGATCCGGTATTAAGCTATACACAGAATACGCTAAGCATTAAAAAAGTTACCCCGTTTCTCAATTTCGGATCCGGGGTAACTTTGTAGTAAAGACAAATTAAATGAGGGGACAGCCTCTGCAAAGGAGAGAGTGGAAATGAAATATGCTATTGTTACTGGGGTTTCTAAAGGACTTGGGGAATCGATTGCTAAGCTGTTCATGGATTTAAACATTCATGTGATAGGTCTTTCTCGAAGTGTTAATAAACAGTTGGAGAATCATGGGGATTTATTCACGCATATCTCATGTGATCTGGCTAACGTTGATACATTGGATTCCGTATGTGATGAAATCAGCGATATTATCTTTTCGGAAGAAACGACAACGATTTATTTAGTAAATAATGCTGCTACAGTAGAGCCGATTGATCAATCGATGCATATAAAGACAGCAGACCTTACAAAGCATGTGAAGCTTAATACGATTGCTCCGATGGCAATAACGAATTATTTTCTCCAGAAGACAACTGAAAAAGGGTTACAGTTAATCAGTGTTGCAATTACTTCTGGGGCAGCCGAAAAACCATCCTATGGGTGGAGTGCCTACTGTTCAACAAAAGCCAGTCTGAATATGTATATAAAAACCGCAGCACTTGAACAAGAAGAATTGGCGACTGGTCATAAAGTAATCGCATTCAGTCCAGGAATTATGGACACAGATATGCAAGAAAAAATTCGATCAAGCTCTGAAGATGCATTTGCCGATGTGGAGCAGTTTAAAGGATTTAAAGATCAGAATCTGCTGAAGGATACAGACTTAGTTGGCGGTGTTGTTGTTGATATTTTAATGGATGATGATGTGGAAAACGGCAAAATTTATCATGTTAGGAATTATATTTGACAATATTACAGGAAAAATAATGAGTAAATAGCCCTCCCAATTTAATCGACGCTGCATAAAGTAAAGTAGTCTTGAAAATAGGGAGGGGAAAAAATGGGTAAAGATGTTGGTGGAGAAAGCAAAGGTTTCGGCTCTGGCGGTTTCGCTTTGTTAGTCGTATTATTCATTTTATTAATAATCATTGGCACCGCTTATACAGGCGGAGGCAATGGTGGGTACTGTTGCTAACAATTGAGTAGAGTTAGATGAAAGGCTTTGGCATGACATCATAAAAAAAGCTGGGACATAACTAAAGTGTTTTATGTTAAAGACGAACGATGCAAACTTAGCGCAGGAAATATATATAGACTTCAGCGGGAGGAAAAGCATTGGTGAGGCTCCTCCATGTGATAGCACAAAGGGGCTCGCCAGCCAACTCTGGATGTGCGAAGTATATATTTCCGGAGCGGGTTAATTGCAACATTTCGTAAAAATACTTTTGTCCCAGCTTTTTTTTACATAGAAGAATCTGTCATGTAATTTACATTTGTTGATTACTTATGAATAGGATGTTAGGGTAGACTGTTACTGAAAGTAATTTCATTTTATGATAAACTTTATTTTGGCAGATAAGAAAGTATAAAACTTTTCTACCTGCATTAATTGCAACTAAGGCATCCGCTTAGGAGGCTGGCACTACAAAGTATAAGGGCTTCTAAGAAAGCAAAGAACGCTTTTGTAAGATACCTTTTAACGAATGCCAAGTTTTCTAATATATTTCCTGTGGTTAACTTTAATTACATTATAAAAGTGTTGGAATTTTGACGATAGAAGAGAGGAAGATAAGCAATGATTACAAGAAAAAGTAAACGTGAGATCGAGCAAATGCAAGCTGCAGGTGATGTACTTGTTGCATGTCATAAAGCTTTAGCCGAAATGATAAAGCCCGGTGTTACAACAATGGAAATTGATGAATTTGTTGAAAAGTTCCTGGCTGAACGAGGCGCCACACCAGAACAAAAAGGCTATAATGGCTACCCGTATGCAATCTGTGCATCGATTAATGATGAAATATGCCATGGCTTTCCAAGGGACGAAAAATTAAAAGATGGAGATATCGTTACCATTGATATGGTTGTCAACCTCAATGGCGGCTTAGCTGATTCAGCATGGACGTATGCAGTTGGAGAAGTCGATGGTGTAGGAAAACGTCTTATGGAGGTTACGAAAACAGCGCTATATAAAGGAATTGAACAAGCACAGGTAGGAAATCGTATTGGGGACATTGGTCATGCGATTCAAACGTACGCAGAAGGAGAGGGGTTTTCTGTGGTTCGTGACTTTACGGGACATGGAATTGGACCAACCATTCATGAGGATCCGCATATTCCGCATTTCGGCTTGCCTAATAAAGGGTTACGCCTTAAAGAGGGCATGGTTATCACCATTGAACCAATGATCAATGAGGGAAGCTGGGAAAGTCAAATGGATGCGAATAACTGGACGGCGAGAACAATCGATAAAGGTCGCTCGGCACAATATGAGCATACGATTGTAATTACAAAGGACGGACCGCTGTTAACAACGGATCAAGACAAGAAATAATACGTTCCAGGGAGTGGATTGGGTATGCGTGTTGTATCTCTCTGTCCGAGCAATACAGAGGTTTTAGCATATTTAGGAAAACTTGATGTGTTAGTTGGTGTAGATGATTATTCAGACTGGCCGAATATGGTATTGGATTTACCGAAAGTCGGTCCAGATCTCTCAATTGATATGGACAAAGTGGAAGCATTGCAGCCAAACCTCATATTAGCGTCTTTGAGTGTTCCTGGGATGGAAAAGAATATCGATGGGTTGAATGCTAGAAAGCTTCCTTATATTATTTTGAATCCAAATTCTTTAGAAGAAATAGCAAATGATATTCGAGTAGTTGGAGAAGCACTAAATGACGCAAGGCTTGGAGATAAAAAAGCTGGAGAATTTCTTGCAGAAGTGAAAGCTTTTAAAGAAAAGGCATTTGAAGAAGATCATACACCATCATTATATTGGGAATGGTGGCCAAAACCAGTATTTACCCCAGGGCGTGTAAACTGGCTAACAGAAATAAGTCAATTGGCAGGAGCGGAAAACATCTTCGCAACCGAGCATGTTGCTAGCTTTCAAACAGACTGGGAAGATGTAAGAAAAAGAGACCCAGACCATATTTGTATGGTTTGGGTAGGGATAAAAGAAGAAAAGATGCGACCGGAATTAGTAAAGATGCGTCCCGGTTGGAATGAAATGAAGGCAATACGAAATAACAATATACATGTTTTAGAAGAATCACTTTTTTGCAGACCATCACCAAGGCTGCTTGAAGGCTTGAAAAAGTTATCTGATATAATCTGAGGCTTTTCCTTATTGGAAAAGCCTCTATTTTTATTGAATCAGCGAATCTGTATATCCAAAACCTGAAAAAACAAGTATTCAAAAGTATAACAGAGCGCTACTTATCAAAAAAAGCGAACAAGGTCTTGAACTTCTCTAGCAGCGAGCACCCATCAAAGTATCCGATAATCTCAAATGACTGAATTCAAGATATTGAGTCACAGCTCTTTAGCTGATATTTACATCTGTTTTTTCAATGTCGCTGTTTTTGCTCCAAATAAAACAGTTATTACAGGGCTAAGCAGGCAGAAGAATGCAAATGGCAAATATTCAAGAACAGAAACACCGAGTACATCTGCAATAAATACACCGCAAACACTCCAAGGAACGAGTGGATTAATCACAGTTCCTGCATCTTCCAAAGATCTAGAAAGAGCTTTTTTAGTCAGACCAGCTTTTTCATAGACCGTTTTAAATGTTTCGCCAGTTAACAAAATAGATAAATATTGTTCACCGATCAGAACGTTTACTCCAATTGCTGTTGCGGCAGTTGCACCGATAATAGATCGTGCTTTACGTAATTTTTCCTGAAAAGCTGCTAGCATAGCGGGAATAATCCCAGTTACAAATAATAGGCCACCAAAGCTTAATGCCAAAATAACGAGTGAAATCGTAAAGAGCATACTGTCTATGCCGCCTTTGGACAGCAGTTCATTAACCGGTTCAAAATTTGTAGTTCCTGTGTAGCCATTAAACCAATACGCCCAAATTTCTGACCAAGTATGTTCACTTATTATTCGAGCTAAAAATGTTGCCGTTAAGCTGCTGATGGTTAATGCAATAAATGCCTGGACTTTAATAATCGTGCAAATAACGAGAACAATTAATGGAATCCAAGATAACCAGTGAATTAAGCCAGAAGCCTGTAACGCCTCTTGATAAGTCGCGATGCTTTGTAACGAGGTGCTTTGTTCTGGTGATAATAAAATAAATAAAATAAACGAAATAATAAAAGCTGGTATCGTTGTTAGACTGATATGCCTGATATGCTCGAATAAATCCACTCCAACAATACTGGAGGCAAGATTGGTTGTATCGGACAGCGGTGACATTTTATCACCGAAAAAAGCACCAGAAACGATTGCTCCTGCTGTAATAGCTAAGGAAACTTCCATGGCTCCTGCCATTCCAATAAAAGCAACTCCGACTGTTGCAGTAGTCGTTAGTGAACTACCGAGTGCTACTCCTATAATTGCAGTTACTGCAAAGACAATTCCATAAAACCAAGTACCTCCAATGATAGTGAACCCAGCATTAATTAATGCTGGAATAGTGCCACTAACAATCCAACTGCTGATTAGAATACCAATTAGGAAGAATAAGAAAATAGCTCCCATTCCCGATTGTGAACCTGAAATCATGGCATTTTGCAGATCTTTAAATGAGATTTTTTTAAGTAAACCGTATGCGATCAGTATAAATATACCGATTAAAATAGGGATATGTGGCACAGTCTTTAATCCAATGATAAAGTAGCTGATTAAACCAATGATAAGTATAAAAAAGAAAATGGCTTCAATAAATAAAGGCTGATGTTTTGGGTTAATGGGAATCATGATGTATTACTCCTTCTGAAAAATAATATTGAACGAAAGGGACGCAGCAATTAGATATGATGCTGATTTTCCAAAACAAAAAAGCTCCGTCCCTAATAAAAGGGACGAAGCTATGCTCCGCGTTACCACCCTGATTGGTGAAAATAAATCCACCCGCTCATTGTATGCCATCCATAGAATTGTACATGCTAACACATTCTGCATGTACAAAACAGGATTTGTAATTCAACTATTTTCCGCCAAAGCTCGCACCATCCGCTTTGTCTCTGTTCCTTGCTGAAAAATAATCTACTGCGAATCCCTAGGATAAATTACGTAATTCAATTATGTAATATTGACTATACATGCTCCATTCTTCATTTGTCAATACCTCCTATAAGATAGAATCCTTCCATTTTATAGAAGATTCAGTTATAATATAAAGAATTTTAGCTCGAGGGGGTGCAAGAAATTGTGTTAAAAGAAGAACAGCACACATTTACTTCTATACATATGATTCGAAAAGGATTTACAACTGGATTTCCAATAATTCTCGGTTATTTACCAGTTGCGATTACATATGGAGTTCTTGCCAAACAGGCAGGGATGTCACTAACAGAATTAACCTTAATGAGTGCCTTGGTATATGCAGGTGCCAGTCAGTTTATGGCAGTAAATATGTTTGCAGTTGGGACGGGTGCATTGGAAATTATTATTGCAACCTTTGTCCTGAATTTCCGGCATTTTGTCATGAGTCTATCCTTTATGAATCAGCTCAAAAAAATTAACCTAAAATGGAAAATACCGTTAACATTGGGGTTGACCGATGAATCGTTCGCAGTCTCTGCAATGAATCCGAAAGAAGCAAGCATGAAAAAGGGAGCATTATTTTATGGCACCATTCTTGCGAGTGCATATATATCGTGGGTTCTTGGTTCTCTGCTGGGAGGTTTGCTTGGAGATGTAATTCCTGAAAAGCTTAGTCAAAGTATGGGGATTGCCTTGTATGCAATGTTTATTGGCCTGCTTATCCCATCCATTAAACAGGAAAAAAGAGTAGCTGCAATAGCGATTCTTGCAATGCTGATTAACGCAGGATGTGTTCAGCTGGGTATGAGTACAGGCTGGGCGATTGTTGCTGGGACGATCATTGGCGGGTTTAGCGGGATTTATTTCTTGAAGGAGGGGCGAGCATGATTATTTTGATGATTGTTGGCATGTCAATAGCTACGATGCTCCCAAGAGTTATTCCGGCAGCTATCATTGAAAAAATGCAGTTTCGCCCCTGGATTAATAAATGGCTCAGTGCAATTCCATATGCAGCTTTGGGTGCTTTAATTTTCCCTGGTATTATGTCAGTTAAACCGGATGAGCCGCATCACGGGATTATTGGTGGGCTTGTGGCAATCATTTTGGCATACCTTGGATTAAATGTTATTTTAGTTGTCATAGGGGCAATTCTTACTGTATTTCTGCTGTCATTTTAAACCAGAAGAGGCATAGGTGAGACACCGATGTGCGTAGCGCAAGAGGGCTCACCAGCTGCCGGTGGATCGGCGAAGATATTTCCTTAGCCGAGTATAATCGGATTTTTTTCTATGTTTCAACAATATTATATGTCTTCATTTTTCTTCATATGGTTCTATATGAATATGAGCATGTGTGATACGATGTTTTTTATATAAATACGCTTCAATTCTTTCCGTAATACGGTGACTCTCAGCTACGTTCAACATTGGATCAACTAAAATAGTGATCTCAATTAATGCTTGATTACCATGGACTCTCCCTTTTACATCAACGACTTTTATAACCTCCGGAACTTTTATAATGCTTTTTTTAATCATTTCCAGCTGTTCTTCATCGAACCCATCTGTCAGGGTATGTGTGGCATCCTTGAAAATATCCCATGCTGTTTTGCAAATAATAATTCCGACAATCATTCCAGCTAATGGATCGAGCCAGAAAAGTCCAAACTGTGCTCCGAAGATGCCGATAAAAGCACCGATACTTACAAGAGCATCTGAGCGGTTATCTTGTGCAGCAGCATGTAAAGAGCTGCTTTCAATCCGTTTAGCAAGCTTAGCATTATAACGATATACAAGGAACATAACTGCTGCAGAACCTAAAGCAGTCCATGCTGTTAACATGCTTGGCTGTGCATCCTCAACAGCGATCATACTTTTAAGAGTATCATATATTACTTGTACACCGATAAACATCATTACAAATGCTGCAAATAATGCTGCAACGGTTTCCGCACGGTAATGTCCATAACGATGATTCTCATCTGGTGGCTTCCTGGAAATTTTTAATCCGATTAACACAGCAATGGAAGCAATTACATCTGTCGTATTATTTAATCCATCTGCATAAAGGGCAGCTGAGTCACCAATTGTAGCGATATATAGTTTAATAATGGCAAGCGAAATATATGCAAAAATGCTTAGCCATGCACCTTTTTCGCCCATTTTCAGGTTTTCTGAATGATTCATCCTAAATGCCTCCACATTTAATTATTACCATTTCTCGTAGCTTTAACAGTCTATCAGAGCAAGTTATGGTGGGTCTAGAGAAACATTCAAGCATCTGGTTATATGTATTGAATGATGTGAAGGATGTTTACAGAGGGAAAATTATGAGCAAAAACACTGGAGCATGACTTGTCTGTTATCCATTATTTCCTGGCAGTAGAAACAATTAGCCTAAAAAAGGTTATTTTAGTTGAAATTATTCTAAAAATTTAGGATAATAGTAAAAAGGGAACAAAGGGGGCATGTTCCATGAAGAAGGAAAAAATAGTTTATCGATTTTATCGTTATGAAGGTGAAAAACTGCAAGCAAAAAGGGAAATTCCTTATGAATTAAGACTCTTTTCCCGATTGATTTTGGATGAGCTTTGTTTTAACTGGAATAAAAATCGATTAGAAGAAGACATCAATAGCTCCATTGAAAAAGGAAATAAAGAAGAATTTATTAAAGCAAGTGAAGCTTACAGACATTTTATATGGGAATAACAATACCAAGTCTTACCGTTATGGTAAGGCTTTTTCTTGCTGCTTAACTGGACTTGTACGATAATAAACAGCTCGGAATCTCTCTTTTAACCTGTAATTATTATTTTTGTAAATTTTGCAATGTTGTTATCTATGGAGAGGAAAAGTTTGGTATGCTAACAAAAGGGGTGAAAATATTGGTTTACAAAAAGAAAATACAACGCAGCTGGATGTTATATGATTTTGGTAATTCAGCTTTTGCAACAACAATCATGGCAGCTGTACTTCCAGTTTATTATTCGAGTGTAGCTGCTTCTGGCTTGGAAGATGGATTAGCTACAAGCTATTGGGGCTATTCACAATCCATTTCCGTTTTAGTTGTTGCTGTGCTGGCACCGATATTGGGAGCTATCAGTGATTTCTCTGCAGCAAAGAAGAAATTTCTTCAGTTTTTTGCATTTATGGGTATTATAGCAAGTATTTTACTGTTCTTTGTTGGGGAAGGGGATTATATATTAGCTTCTGTATTATTTATTGTTGGTTCAATCGGTTTTTCTGGTGCGAATGTCTTCTATGATGGCTTTCTTCCAGAAATCGCATCGAAGGATGAAATTGATCGTGTTTCATCCGGTGGATTTGCCTATGGATACATAGGTGGGGGAATATTATTAGCGATTAATGTTTTAATGATTCTGAACCCTGGCTGGTTTGGGCTGCCTGATACGGAGATGTCTACTCGTGTTGCTTTTATTACTGTTGGAATCTGGTGGTTGGTCTTTTCCATTCCACTTATTAAAAACATACGTGAAGAAAAGAAAGTTGATGTAAAACGGGACCAATCATATATTGCGATTGGCTTTTCCCGAGTGGGAAATACATTTAAAGAAATAAAGCAATATAAACAGCTGCTTATTTTTCTGCTTGCTTTCTGGCTTTATAATGATGGGATATCAACGATTATCCGGATGGCTACTGTGTATGGCAGTGAAATTGGAATAGCGCAAAATGATTTGATTATCGCCTTATTAATTACACAATTTGTTGGTATTCCATTTACATTTTTCTTTGGCTGGCTAGCTTCTAAAATCACAGCAAAAAAAGCATTAAACATTACGTTATTTGTCTATCTTGGCATTGTTATTATTGGCTACTTTATGACATCTGCATTGCATTTTTATATTTTGGCTATTGTAGTCGGAATGGTACAAGGTGGAGCACAATCATTGAGTCGCTCCATTTTTGGACGGATGGTTCCAGCAAACAAACACGCTGAATTCTTTGGTTTTTATGGAATATCCTCTAAGTTCGCAGCTGTGATTGGTCCATTCATGTTTGCATTTGTAGGTCAAATAACTGGAAGCAGCCGACTTGGAATTGTTTCACTTATTGTTTTCTTTATTGCAGGTCTGATTATACTTAGGTCTGTTGATATTGAAAAAGGAATCCAGGATGCAGAACGGATGACAAATCTAAAAGGGAAAGTCGAAGTTAAACCGAAGTAACCCAATACTGTCTGTTACATTAGGAAAAAAATTTAGCTGGGCATAAACAGGTTATTGTTTATGCCCAGCTATCTATATATAACCTTTGAGCTTGTTTGCTCGAAGAATTAATTGTAGTAGTGTAAATGTAAGCTTAATGGTATACGAATAGCTAAACAATTGGATCACTATATTTATTTTCCAGCCTAAAGCATAACGGCTTACCGGTATCATAAGAAATATCATCAATAAGTTCAGTTAATCGCTGTTCGGAAAATCTATCATTGTTTTTCCAATAGTTTTGCAGTTGTGACAAAATTTCAATTCCCTCTACTCGCGCTTTATCGTATAATTCAATAAAACTCTGTTTTGAGATCTCATTTGTTGCAGGATGATACCACACTGTATGATTTAAATTTAAGTAATCAATATCCGTTTTTACTGGTTGATGTGAATAGGATGAAATCAATGAGCGCAGAAGGAAATTTTTCCACCCATATGGATCCGAAAGAATCTTCAGTGCAAGCAGCATATCTCGATATGCTTTTTGAATATATTCAGATGTATTTCGATTTAATTCTGGGTAATGCTTCATAATTGTCTCATGAAGCAGCTCCCGCACTTCGATGTTTAGTGTCCTGCCAACGTCTAACTCTTTATATACAGGCGTTTTCCAGGTTTTTAACTTATGGTATTTTTCCATCATTAATGTATCAATAATAATCTCCAGCTTTTGATGTTTACTTCCTTCATAGCCAGCATGATAATGGATATATGGATGTGTATTGCGATCTAGGATATGATGAGTGATAAATCCGATAACAAAGGCCTTTACTTCGCTGCATTGATCCTTCGCTTTGCGAATCAATTCCATCAGGAAATTGCCACATTGTTTTGTATGAAGGGTCATACCGACATCATGGACAGGTTCATCCTTTATCCACGGCCAAAAGTTATAATAGAAAAATGGATCTGGACCTTGAGCGCCTAGTTTCATATAAGGTTCATACTGTGAAAATGGGTAAGGCTGTTTGACAGAATCAATCACGTCTTCACAGAATAAAATATGTGTCCATGTATTTGGCATAGCGACATCCTCCTTTTTGAAATATTAGGAAGATCTTTAGTGCAATACTCTTCCTTAAATTACAGCTATGTAAGGTATTATATCGAAATATTAGTTGTTGTGGCGGGGATAGTAGTACAATTTTGTGTCATTACATATAATTTCCAGGATGATAAGGCTAGTACTAAACTAAAAAGAAAATAAGGATGATTGGATAGATGAATCAAGTAAAGCGGCTTTCCGATAATATAGCAGAAGATATTTTATCAATGATTACAATTGAAGAAAGATTTTTACCAGGTGATAAATTGCCAAATGAAGTGGAATTATCAGAGGAGCTTCATATTAGCAGGACGACATTGCGTGAAGCGATTCGAATTCTGGTCACAAATGGTGTGTTAGAAATAAAGCGAGGAAAAGGTACATTTGTTAAGCAGGATATTGATTTAAGTCATACGATGCAATCATTGAATGATTTTACACATGCAAGAATAGATGCGAAAGATTTGTATGAAATGCGCCTCATCTTTGAACCAGAAGCTGCCTATTATGCGACGATACGAGCTAGTGATGCGGAGCTAAAGCGTATTTTAGAGTATGGAGAGCAAATCGAAGAGAAAATTAACCGAAGACAGGATCGAACAGATGTAGAGCAGAAGTTTCATAAGGAGATTGCAAAGGCTACCCATAATGAGTTAATTGACAAGTTGATGCCTGTTATTTTTCAGTCAATTGATAAAGGTGTCTTATTATCACAGCAAAATGAGCTGGTAATAAAAGACACACTGAATGATCATAAAATGATTATGGAATTTATGAAAGCACGCAATCCAGAGGGTGCGAGAAGTGCAATGAAAATTCACATTTTACATGCGATGAAGGATTTAAGAATTGAATAAAAAGGTTTTTGAAGGATGAAGTTCAAAGAGATCGGTGAAAATGATACATCAAGACCAGTAGACCTTCGTTTAACAGCTAGTCCAGGTGCTTCTCAACCACCTTCTGAATATGCACTTAAATAATTATTTTTCAACTTGTCTTACAACTCTATTGACAGCAGACATCTTAGGATTTAAAATAGATTTAAAATTTTAAATTATGGATGTGTTGTTCAGATGAGAAGTGATATGATTAAAATCGGAGTTGATCGTGCTCCGCACCGCAGTCTTTTGTATGCAACTGGAAAAGTTAAGCCAAGAGATTTTGAAAAACCTTTTATTGGTGTTTGTAATTCATACATTGATATTATTCCTGGTCATGTTCATTTACGAGAGTTTGCAGACGTTGTAAAAGAAGCGATTATTGAAGCGGGTGGTATTCCGTTTGAATTCAATACAATTGGTGTAGATGATGGGATTGCAATGGGACATATTGGAATGCGTTATTCCTTACCGAGTCGTGAACTTATTGCTGACTCTGCTGAAACGGTAATCAATGCGCACTGGTTTGATGGCGTGTTTTATATTCCGAATTGTGACAAAATTACACCAGGCATGCTTATGGCAGCTGCACGCACGAATGTGCCTTCTGTTTTTGTATCAGGTGGACCGATGGAAGCTGGTGTAAGTGCAACAGGAAAACAAATTTCTTTAACATCTGTATTTGAAGGTGTTGGTGCCCACAAATCCGGACAAATGTCTTCAGAAGAGCTGTTAGATATTGAAATGAATGCATGTCCAACATGTGGTTCATGTTCAGGTATGTTTACAGCCAATTCAATGAACTGCTTAATGGAAATGCTGGGAGTTGCACTTCCTGGTAATGGTACAATCGTTGCTACAAGTGAAAGGCGTAAAGAATTAGTACGCGAAGCAGCCAAACAATTAGTTCGTATGATTAAAGAAGATGTTAAGCCTCGTGATATCATCACAAAAAAAGCGATTGATGACGCTTTTGCACTTGATATGGCAATGGGTGGATCAACAAATACCGTACTACATACATTGGCGATTGCTCATGAAGCTGGAATTGAGTACGACTTAGAAGATATAAATAAAGTTGCAGAAAGAGTCCCGTATTTAGCAAAAATTATGCCAGCATCAGATCTTTCAATGGATGATATCAATAAAGCTGGTGGAGTAGAAGCAATTATTAATGAATTAACAAAAATCCCTGGGGCAATTCATCCAGAAAGAACTACCGTTAGCGGTAAAACAATGGGTGAGCTTGTGAAGGACCATCACATTACTAATCCAGAAGTGATTCGCACGAAAGACAATCCATATAGTCCAGTTGGAGGTCTATCTGTATTGTATGGAAATATTGCTCCAGAAGGTTCTGTGATTAAAGTAGGCGCAGTTGATCCATCAATAAAAACATTTATTGGTGAAGCAATTGTCTTTAATTCACAAGATGAAGCTCAGGAGGCGATTGATGATGGAACAGTGCAAGCTGGTCATGTCGTAGTCATCCGTTATGAAGGACCTAAAGGCGGTCCAGGTATGCCTGAAATGCTTGCGCCGACATCAGCTATTATGGGACGTGGCCTTGGGACAAAGGTTGCACTTATTACAGATGGCCGCTTTAGTGGTGCGTCTCGCGGTATTTCAATTGGACATATTTCACCAGAAGCTGCAGAAGGCGGTCCAATTGCTTTAATTGAAAATGGCGATATAATCGAAATCGATTTACCAGACAGGACAATGAATGTAAAAGTTTCGGCCGAACAATTAACAGAACGACGTAAAGAGTTAAAACCATTTGAGCCAAAAATTAAAACTGGATGGTTAGCAAGGTATTCCAAGCTTGTCACAAATGCATCTAAAGGCGGTATTATGAGTATATAATTTAAGTATCACCCCTTTCTCAGCTGTTGAGAGAGGGGTGTTTAACTGATAAGTCGGTAATTGGACTAAAAAATATGTCGATAACTATTAATTTATTTAAAAAATTTGTTACAATAGAAGAGGGTTTGAGTAATACATATTATTAGGGAGGAATAAGGATGGATTACCGTGTGGAAAGAGATACAATAGGGGATATACATGTACCAGCTGAGAAATATTGGGGAGCGCAAACACAGCGAAGCAAAGAAAACTTTCCAATTGGTTCGGAACGTATGCCTGCTGAAATTATTAAAGCGTTTGCAATTTTAAAGAAAAGTGCGGCAAAAGCAAACAGTGATTTAGGCTTATTGGATAGCCAGAAGGCAGCGGCAATTTCTTATGCTGCTGATCTTGTTTTAGCTGATGAATTGAACGAACATTTTCCATTAGTTGTGTGGCAAACAGGAAGCGGCACACAATCCAATATGAATGTGAATGAAGTTCTAGCATTTGTTGGTAATAAGTGGCTTGAAGAAAAAGGAAGCGAGCTTAGGCTCCATCCGAATGACGATGTTAATAAATCACAAAGCTCTAATGATACATATCCGACTGCGATGCATGTAGCCTCTGTATTGAAGCTGGAGGATACAGTGATTCCAGCTGTACAGCAATTAAAAGCTACACTTAAAGAAAAAATGGAGGCATTTTCCGGTATTGTGAAAATTGGACGAACGCATTTACAAGATGCAACACCATTAACACTTGGGCAGGAGATTAGTGGCTGGCATCGCATGCTTGAAAAATCGGAAAAAATGATTACGGAAAGTGTAGATTATTTAAAGGAATTAGCTATTGGCGGTACTGCGGTAGGTACAGGTTTAAATGCACATCCGGAATTTTCCGAACGTGTTTGTGAGGCGATTAGTTCGTATACCGGAAAGAAATTCGTTCCTGCACCGAACAAATTTCATGCGTTAACAAGTCATGATGAAACTGTATATGCACATGGTGCATTAAAAGCATTAGCTGCAGATATGATGAAGATTGCGAATGATGTACGTTGGTTAGCAAGTGGTCCGCGCTGTGGGATTGGTGAAATTACAATACCTGCAAATGAGCCTGGAAGTTCGATTATGCCGGGTAAAGTAAATCCAACTCAAAGTGAAGCTGTTACAATGGTTGCCACTCAGGTTATGGGGAATGATGCTGCAATTGGTTTTGCAGCGAGTCAGGGGAATTTTGAATTAAACGTATTTAAACCAGTAATTGCATATAACTTCTTACAATCAAGCCAATTATTAGCGGATAGCATCATTTCATTTGATGAACGCTGTGCAATAGGTATCGAGCCAAATCATGAACAGATTGAAAAATACCTTAATGATTCTTTAATGCTTGTTACGGCATTAAATCCGCATATCGGATATGAAAATGCAGCAAAAATTGCAAAGAAGGCATTTAATGATAACTCAACACTAAAGGCAACTGCAATAGAATTAGGTTTATTGACAGAGGAAGAATTTGATAAATATGTGATCCCGAAAGAAATGACAACCCCAAAATAAGTTGAACAAAGAAAACGCGCTGCAAATGATGCAGCGCGTTTCTTTTTAACTGGAAAGAATCCTACAATTTACCAGTAAATAAAGCTTATAAGTTTTTAGATAGTGCAAACAATAGAATTACAGGAGGTGATAAACATGGCTAACAGCAACTCAAATCAATTAGTTGTCCCTGGAGTACAACAAGCTCTTGATCAAATGAAATACGAGATTGCTCAAGAATTTGGTGTTAACTTAGGACCAGACTCAACATCACGTGCTAATGGTTCTGTAGGTGGAGAAATCACAAAACGTCTTGTACAAACTGCACAACAACAATTACACGGACAATAAGTTTCATAATATGGACGGAGGAAAGCCTTATGGGCTTTCCTCTTTAGCATGTTCATGAACCTAAAAAATTAAGTAGCATTGATTTATACTTTGGAGTTAGTCTTTTGACCTGTGAACCGACTCAAAGTTTCGAGCACAGTCTTTACGCTTTTCTGCCCTTTAGCGTATGCGTTTTTCTGTTTCTTTATCAAAGAAATGCACTTTATTCATATCAAAGGCAAGCTCTAAACTGTCGCCACCTTTAACGTCAGAGCGGGAATCAACACGTGCTACAAAATCCTGTGAGCCTAATTTAGAGTAGAGGATGGACTCAGCTCCCATTAATTCAGCTACTTCAATATGTGCGTTTATTTTGGATTCTGGTGAAGCTTCAATAAATAATAACTCATCATGAATATCTTCCGGTCGAACACCTAAAATAACTTCCTTGTTCAAGTAATTTTGTTCCCTGAGGATCTTCATTTTGCCTTCTGGAACGTTTAATTTTTTATCATCTACTTCAAAATATCCTTCTGTTAGTTTACCGGAGAAAAAGTTCATGGATGGTGATCCAATAAAACCACCAACGAAAACATTCTCAGGGTGATCATACACTTCTTTCGGTGCTCCAACCTGCTGAATAACGCCATCCTTCATTACGACAAGTCGGGTTGCCATTGTCATTGCTTCAGTTTGGTCATGGGTTACATAAATTGTTGTTGTTTGCAATCGTTGATGCAGCTTTTGAATTTCTGCACGCATTTGAACACGTAATTTTGCGTCCAAGTTCGATAAGGGTTCGTCCATTAAGAATACTTTCGCATCCCTTACAATTGCTCGTCCAAGCGCTACACGCTGACGCTGACCGCCTGATAGTGCTTTCGGCTTACGGTCTAAATATGCTTCTAACCCTAAAATTTTTGCTGCATTTTGAACACGCTGATCGATTTCGTCCTTTTTAAATTTGCGCAGCTTTAATCCAAATGCCATATTATCATAGACATTCATGTGCGGATATAATGCATAGTTCTGGAAAACCATCGCTATATCGCGGTCTTTTGGAGCAACATCATTCATTTTTTTGTCATCTATATAGAGCTCGCCATCTGTAATCTCTTCTAAACCAGCAACCATTCGTAATGTTGTTGATTTTCCGCAGCCTGATGGGCCAACAAAGACAATAAACTCTTTATCTTGAATATGTAGATTAAAGTCTGTCACAGCAACCACATTTTTGTCGTATGTTTTTTGAATATGCTCCAAGCGTAATTCGGCCATTCTAATCCCTCCATAAATGTAAACGTTTTATATACTGATTGTATATAAAGAAAGCATTTTACATAATGGGGAACGTGCACAAAATTAGACATACTCTTTGTGCATGGTTGCCAACAGTGCCAGGTATACTGTTAATGCTTGGTTAAACTGGCGGACATCAATCCCTGTTTTCTCGAAAAATTTATCAATGCGATATTGTAAACTATTCCGATGCATATAGAGTTTTTTGGCAGTAAGAGAAATATTAAGGTTGCATTGGATGAACGTTCGAATGGTTTGCAGCATTCCTTCATCGTTTTTAAATTCCTTTAAAATCAGACTGCTAATCTGTTTACATTGTTCCAAAGGTATTTGGTTGACAAGTTGGAACGGTATCGCATCGACATATGTAATGACAGGGTGGTCTGAATAGCTAGCTGATATTTTTGCTAATTGCATAAAAGCAGCATATTGACTAGAAAGATCTTGGAAGCTTTCTAAGTATGGACCAATAAAAAACTTAGCCTTCACATACAAATCACTCATTAGTGTATCAACGATTTGGTCAAAGGTCAGTGAATCCTCCAGCTGAATTCCTTCCTGCTCAATAAGAATTCCTTCATGTTCATTATCCCACAAAATAGGCATTGGATTTGAAAAAAATTCATACATAGCAGTTCTGAAAGTGCCAGGTTCCATCTGGTTCCTTGGAAAGGAAAAATAAACAAAACGAAACTTTTCATTCGAAATTTGGGACATATCGCCGGGATGATGGATTCGTTTTTTCCAAAATTTCTCTAAATCAGTAGGCTTAGGGATAGCAAACTGGTATGGAGTTAAAAATGTTGAAAGCATGGCAGTATCTTTTGAGTTTAATTCGCGTTTATCTATGCCAATTATTTCATTTGTATCTGTTAAAAACCATTCATAGTTATCGGGTATTTCAGAATTATTTTCATCATAAATTAAAAAAGAAGGAAAAAATTTTTTAAGCATTTTGTGCATGATAAAATCCCCTTTTTCTTGTACTTCTTTTTAATTATAACAGTCAAATACAGGCGTAAAAATGTTTTTTCAAAAATAAGGTTTTGTCGTTGAGGGTATACATGGGATAAAAGCTTTGTTATAGTTACGTTAGTAATGATACAAAAGGAGGAACATCATGCCTAATATTTATGATAGCGCATATGAGCTGGAAAAAGCTATTCGTGAGAGCGAAGAATTTAAAAACCTGAAATCATCCTATGAAACGGTAATGAATAATCCGAGTGCCAAGCAAATGTTTGATGATTTCCGTGATACACAACTGAATCTGCAAGAAAAGCAAATGCAAGGTATGGAAATTACAGAAGAAGAGGTTGAAAAAGCGCGTGCGGTCGTTGAGGCTGTACAAGAACATCCCGATATCTCTAAATTGATGGAAGAGGAACAACGTTTGAACCTTGTAATCAATGATATTAGCCGTATTATTACAAAGCCGCTGGAAGAGCTATACGGCAACGGAGAAGAAACAAACTAAGTTATTTTGATACATAAGAAGTCCGCAGTTTATTACTGCGGACTTTTTTGCAGGGATTTCAAAATTAATTCCATTTTTCTCATTCAAGAAAGGTAATTAAATGTTAAGAGAGAGAATGGAGATCCTACCTATGGAATAAGACAAGCTTTGCTTCAGGACTTACACAGCGATGGGTATGTTCGCTGTACCCTTCCTTTTCCAAGCGTGACATTCCAATCTCTTTGGCTTCCGCATCATTTTCAGCAGTAAATGATGCATCCAGCAGTTTTTCTCCTGCTGAGTCAAATACAGTTAAAGCATAATCTCTCATAGAAAATCTCCTCCCATTATTTATGTAGCCTACATACTCAACTTTTGTTTAAGTTGAATTGTTAGTTGGCAACAGGATACACATTGACCTATATCGAGCGTGTGATTGTCATAGTTGAAAGAAACTGCGAACTAACTTCTCGGCTGTTTTCTTCAAGTATGTGCAATAATCGCCGTCCGGGATCGCTTCGGGCGGATGCTTTCCGCGGGCACGGCTTCAGCCTCTCCGGAAGAAACCCACTTCCTACGAGTCTTCAGACACGTGCTGTTCCCGCAGGAGTCACCGCCCTTCACTCACCCGAACTGGTTAGAGCAACGACCTTGTTCACTGTATTCTTCTAATAATAGGTGGTGAGCCAGTTTTAGCGGAGGGAACACACGGAGACTTCTGCGGGATACGTGGCCAGAGTGAGACTCTGAAGAACGGAGTTCGAAGAGGCTCACGGGTCACCCGCGAAAAGCGTAGTGTGTTTCCGAAGCGGGTAAACGCACGATCCCTCATTGCGCATTAGTTCGAAGTTTATATATACCACGCATAATAAGTCCACCCTATATTCATTATAATCTAAATTTTAATACAAGTGAAAGAAAAAGGTGTAAAGTGTGATTGACATTGTATAGAGTGTAAAGTAAACTATACGTAAAGTTAACTTTACTAAAAATGTAGGAGATAGCATGAAAACACTAATAAGGGAAAAACGCAAAGAGCTGGATGTCACACAAGAAGAACTATCACAGAAATTAAAGGTTTCCAGGCAGACAATTATATCCTTGGAGAAAGGCAAGTATAAGCCATCATTAATATTAGCCCATAAGCTAGCTCAAACGTTTGGCTGCACAATTGAGGAATTATTTATTTTTGAAGGGGATGAGAACATTGAGTGAGGATTTTTTGGCAAACCCATCAGGAATTTTGGGATTAATTGCTGCAGTATTTGTATTAATTATTGTATTTTTTGTTAATCGGCATATTGGTCGAAAGAAGCATTTATTTGATGAGCGTTACCAGCAGACAAATAATCGTGCGAAGGCAAGGGCCTGGGATACGATGATTGTAATATACCTAGTCGCCTGGTTTATAGTTATTCTATTTGATGGTATAGGCTTCAGTTTTTTTCTGCTAACTGCACTCTATGTGTTGCATAACGTAACTGCTATTATTACGAATTTCTACTTTTCTGCAAAGGGAGAATAAAAAGTGAATCATTTTTCATATAAAATCGTAAGAATGGGAAGGGAAGGGAGAGATTTTTTTGACATTAGTATTAAATGAGGTTACGAAACGATTTCAAGGGCACACGGCAGTAAACCGACTTTCGCTTGAAATTCCTGAGAGGGAAATGTTCGGTTTTTTAGGAGGAAATGGTGCTGGTAAGACAACCACCTTCCGAATGATTCTTGGACTGTTGGATAGTACAGAAGGGGAAATTTCCTGGAATGGCAAGTCTATTGATTACGATAAGAGTCATTTAATTGGTTATCTTCCTGAGGAAAGAGGACTTTATCCAAAATTAACTGTAAAGGAACAGCTGATTTACCTAGGGAAGTTAAGAGGGATGAAAAAGCAAGCAGTTCTTACAGAGCTTGACTATTGGCTGGAGCGATTTAAAGTACCTGAATATATGACAAAGAAAGTAGAGGAATTATCGAAAGGGAACCAGCAAAAGATCCAATTTATTTCAGCTGTCATTCATAAGCCGAAACTGCTTATTTTGGATGAGCCATTTTCGGGATTGGATCCTGTCAATGTTGAAATGATGAAGGAGGCTGTAATTGATTTGAAAGACCAGGGAACTTCAATTGTCTTTTCCTCCCATCAAATGCACCATGTAGAGCAGCTATGTGAGAATTTGTGCATTTTGCGAAAAGGGACACCGGTTGTTCATGGATCATTAAAAGATATTAAACGTTCATACGGTAAGAAAAACTTAATAATTCACGGAGATCTCGACTTCAGCTTCTTGAAGGATTTCCAAGGGGTTTCAAGTTATCAAAAAGGAGCCCAAGGCTGTAAACTGCAAATTGATAATGAACTAGTATCCCAGGATATTCTCTCTGCAATCCAAGGCAAAGGCTTTGTTCGTAAATTTGAACTAGAAGAACCATCGCTAAATGATATTTTCATTGCGAAGGTAGGTGAATCATATGAATAAATTTTGGACGATATTATCTCATACATACATCACAAAGGTGAAGACAAAGTCATTTATTTTCAGTACGCTCATTACATTGCTTGTTATCGCAGGGCTTGCAAATTTTCAATCCATTATTGACTTGTTTTCTGGAGAGGATACTAATGAAATAGCGGTTGTGGATGAATCGGGAGTTTATACAGAAGCATTGCAACAAAGTCTTACAGCAGCAGACGAGGACATTGTAATAGTTCCATTTGACGGTACGATTGATGAGGCGAAAGATGCTGTGGAAGTTGATGAATATGGCGCAGTGGTGGAACTGGCCGTAAGTGAAGAACAAATTTTCGATGCAACGTATTTTGCGAATAATATTACAGAGTCCGGAAATCAAATGGTCATTGAACAGCATTTGCAGCAATTAAAGATTGCTATTGCAACGCAAGCATCTGATATTGATGAAGAGTCGATTGCGGAAATCTATGCACCAATTGCGTTTGAAACAGTTGCTCTTGATGAATCAGCAAAAACAGAGGAAGAACTCAATCAAGCACGCGGAATTGTCTATGTCATGCTATTTGTCCTCTATATGACTGTTATTATGTACGGTCAGATGATTGCAACGGATGTCGCTACAGAGAAATCATCACGGGTTATGGAAATACTGATATCGAGTGCGCCGCCGATTACACATATGTTTGCAAAAATAATTGGTATTGCGTTAGTTGGACTGACACAGATTGGCTTATTTATTATAGTTGGTTATACACTGATTCGTTCGAAACAGGAAGAATTAGTCGGTGGAGTCTTTGAGTTATTTGGTGTTCAGGATACATCGCCAATGATTTTTGTTTACGCAATTGTATTCTTTATTCTCGGTTATTTACTTTATGCAACCTTAGCAGCAATGCTCGGTTCACTTGTAAGCAGAATTGAAGATGTTGGTCAATTAATTACACCGATGATTATGCTGATTGTGATTGCATTCCTTATCGCTATGTTTGGGTTAAGTACACCTGAGTCAACATTTATAACAGTAACTTCCTTTATTCCATTCTTTACGCCAATGATTATGTTTTTACGAGTGGGAATGCTCGATATTCCAATTTGGGAAATTGCATTGTCGCTCGGAATTATGGTAGGAACAATTGCCATACTTGCTTATATCGGTGCGAAGGTCTATAGTGGCGGCGTACTGATGTATGGTCGGTCAGGATCATTAAAAGATTTAAAAAAGGCGCTTGTATTAGGAAAGAAAGAGAAATAGGTTTATATAAAAGACCATTAAATCAACTCTAAGTGATTTAATGGCCTTTTTTGCGTGAATTAGATGGTTTATTGAAATGCTGACTCTAACTCTACACTGTCTGGGAAGTCGCAATAAAAATCAGTCTTCCTTACTTAATCAATTACTAAACTATCTTTCGATCCCAATGACGGTGTGCTGCAATAGCTTCGATGAATGCCTCCAGAAACGGTTTTCCGTTTCCTTCCACCACACCCGGAGTGTCAATCATCTCATTCTTTTCTAGCCATTCAATTCCATCAGCTGTTGCGCCAATAGCTTTATAATGCTTATAAGTCTCTTGCACAAATTCATTTGCATTTTTATAGAAAGCTTCGTCCACATTGCTTCCACCAACGATATAAACAGCATCATATAATACTGGATGGGTTGTTGTAAAAGTATGATCTACTTGAAGATCCACTTTATTTTTGCCAGTTACGAAGCCTTGCTTATCGCTAACAATTTCGTATGCAACTCCTGCTAAATTCAAACCTTGTAAGATCTCTTTTACTTCTGTATCTTGAAAACCGTTGTATAAAATTACAGCAATTTTACGACCAAGCTGAGTCTTAACTGTATTTTCTTGGCTAAGTGCTGGGGAAGCCTTTGTTACAGATGATCCTTCTGCAGCTGGCGGTGTTACTCCGATGTTGTTCGCAACTGCTTTTGCCATTGCCAGGTCAACGTTTGCAAACATATCAACTACTTGCTGTCTGACCGATTTATCTTTTACACGTCCAACCTCAAAGCTAAAGGCATCAATAATATGCTGTTTTTCGTGAGGACTCATACTGTTCCAAAATAGTTTTGGCTGAGAAAAGTGGTCATTGAAGCTTTCACTCCTATCTCGAATGATACTGCCTTCAACCTTTTCTTGGTAATGAGCAAATCCACCCTCTTCTTCCGTTGCTGGAGCAGGTGTATTTGCAGCCATTGAATTATTATGATAGGCAACTCTGCCTTTATTGATCGTTTGTCTGTGATATCCATCTCGCTGGTTATTATGGAATGGACAGACTGGCTTATTTATCGGAATCTCATGGAAATTTGGTCCGCCTAATCGAATAAGCTGTGTATCTGTATAGGAAAATAAACGTCCCTGTAACAGTGGGTCATTTGTAAAATCAATACCTGGTACAACATGTCCAGGATGAAACGCGACTTGTTCTGTTTCAGCGAAAAAGTTATCGACGTTGCGATTTAATGTAAGCTTGCCAATTATTTTTAATGGTACATCCTCTTCAGGCCAAAGCTTTGTAGAATCAAGAATATCGAAGTCAAAGGAAAACTCATCTTTTTCCTCAATAATTTGCACACCTAATTCATACTCAGGGAAATTCCCCATTTCGATTGCATCAAATAAATCTTGACGATTAAAATCTGGATTTTTACCTGCAATTTTTTGTGCTTCATCCCAAACGAGTGAATGTACACCAAGCTTTGGCACCCAATGAAACTTTACAAAATGTGCTTTTCCTTGTTCATTTACAAATCGGAAGGCGTGAATCCCGAAGCCTTGCATCATTCGAAAGCTTCTCGGTATCGCTCTATCAGACATAAGCCACATAACCTGATGTGCTGATTCCTGGTTATTTGCAACAAAATCCCAAAAGGTATCATGCGCTGCAGAAGCCTGTGGAATCTCATTATGGGGTTCAGGCTTGATTGCATGAACAATATCCGGAAATTTAATACCATCCTGGATGAAGAAAACAGGCATATTGTTAGCTACTAAATCATAATTGCCTTCTTCTGTGTAAAATTTTGTAGCGAAACCACGAACATCCCGCACTGTATCTGCTGAACCACGAAAACCGACAACCGTTGAAAAACGGACAAAAACGGGCGTTTTTACATTTGGATCCTGCAAAAATTTTGCTTTTGTGTATGGTTTCATGGATTCGTAAAGTTCAAAAATACCATGTGCAGCTGTTCCTCTAGCATGTACAACACGTTCAGGGATACGTTCATGATCAAAATGGGTTATTTTTTCCCGAAAATGAAAGTCTTCCATTAGGGTAGGACCACGTTTTCCGGCTGTTAAAGATAATCCATCCTCAGAAACCTTTAGTCCTTGGTTGGTTGTCAGTTTTTTATTCGTATCATCTACACGGAATTGTTCTAATTGATCTTGTTTGCTATTTTCATTAATCTCAGGTTTTTCATTCATTGACAGACTCCTTTCCTTTAGTGGCTAGTAAGTAATATACCCAAAAGATGGCATTCTATCATATTCTTATTTATCAAAAAGGTAAAGATATCTTTACATCAAATGCTCATTATGTTATAAATTAAGTAAAGATATCTTTACTTAATTAGAAGGTGAAATGATGCCGGTTAAAAATAACATACGGAAAATAAGAGTAGAGAGAGGGATAAAGCAAATACAAATGGCTGAGGATTTACAGGTAACAAGACAAACGTTTACAGCAATTGAAAAAAATAAATATAATCCCAGTCTCGAGCTTGCACTTAAGATTGTTAAGTACTTTTCTGTTCCGATAGAAGAAGTATTTACGTTAGTGGAGGAGGGAGAAGAATGAAAAAAAGAAAAATGCATAAATGGATGTTTACATTTGCAGCAGTTGGAGGGGTGATTGGAATGACGTTTGGTCAGTTGCTCAAAGGGAATTTAGACTTTGCTGGTATACTAGGATCGTTGACTGGATTATTATTGATGGTAGGAATTGATTTAGTCCGAATGCGCTGGAAAAAAGACAAGACACCAGATTTTGATGAACGGACAGTCCATAACATGTTAAAGTTTTACGCATATGCAGCAAATGTTTTTATCGGTATTCTTTTTGCAGGTTTGGCTGTTATCAGCTTCTTAGAAATAGAAAGCATTGCAGTTTCTTATTTAATGATACCATTTATGGTATATCTATTTATTAGTGGGATTGGAGCATTTGCCGTAAGTCGTAAATAGCTGTGTTTTAAAGAGGGGGGGAAACAATGGTATATATACAAAAAGCAACTGCCAGCCATGTAGCCGGAATTTCCAAAGTTTGTAATGCAGGCTATTGGGCCACTTATGGGAAAACGCATTCCAAAACGTACATTGAGAGAGTGATTCGTGAATTTTATCATCATGATCGAATTTTAGATGAGGTAACTGTGGAAAGTCGATCATGGGGGTGGTTATTTCGCAGCAATTGAAAACGATGTGGTGATTGGTGCTGGAGGTGGTGGAATGATTGGGCAAACAACAGGAGAAATATTTGTTTTATGCATAGACCCAAATAGAAGGAATGAAGGAATTGGCTCGATGTTATTGGATGCGATTACAAAGCAGCAAAAACAATACGATGCAACTGAACAATGGGTCTCAGTTCAGAAGGGTAATGACAAGGGAATTCCTTTTTATGAAGCAAGAGGTTTTCAACTGGAACATGAACAGGATGGATATGGCAACGGGGAAAATGATGCATACATTTCATTGAGATATCGCCGTCCGCTTTAGAATGAAGACAAGGAGTGATCAGATGGAGCAATACTGGAAAAAGGAAATCCCTTTCTTGCAAAATATGACTGAAATTGTCCCTGTGACTAAAGGGTTTTCTTATGATAAAAAGTTCATGATTGATAATCAGTATCTGCTGCGCGTTTTTCAGCGTAAAGCAATAAAGAATCGAAAAGCAGAGTATATTACGCTGAGCAAATTAAGTGCCTATTCAAATGCCATTCCAGAAACAATTGAATTCGGTGTGATAAAAAATACCAATTTGGCCTATATGATTCTCACCTATCTACCTGGAACAGATGCTGAGATTGCGCTAAAAAACTTAACAAATGACGAGCAATATAAAGCTGGTGTTTTAGCAGGAAAGGAATTAAAAAAATTGCACTGCTTGTCAGCCCCTTCTGATTACCCGTCTTGGTATTCCACGAAAAAACAAAAGAGTGACAGATACTTGCTGGAGTTACAGAACATCAATGTAGATAAGCGAATAAAAAAAAGGCTGGAAACTTATATTCAAGATAATGAAATGCTGTTAAAGGGAAGACCAAACACATTTCAGCACGATGATTTTCATCCATCTAATATTCTGATTCATAACAGAAATTTTTCTGGAATTATTGATTTTGGAAGAATGGATTGGGGAGACCCGATTCATGATTTACAGAAGCTCGGCTTTTTCTCCAAGCGCATTAGTATTTCATTTACAAATGGAATTATCAATGGCTATCATGATGAGCAACTGATATCTGATTCATTTTGGGAATTATATGGATTATACAGTGCCATGCACATTGTTTCTTCGCTTGTATGGGGATTAAAAATAAGCCGAGAGCAGTACGAAATCATGCTGGAATATTCGCTTGATGTAATTGGTGATCACGAGAATTTTATTTGTACGATCCCGAAATGGTACAGGACCGATAAAAGTACATCAAACTAAATAAAACTTAAGGAAAGTTTAAAAAAATGTACAGATGCCCAATAGTTATTTTAGGCACATGCATAGGATGATGAAGAAGGCTATTAAGAAATGAGGGAGATAAAATGAGTAATGAAGAAAACGGGGCCCTTGTAACATCTGATTCCAATATGTATCCTTATCCGGCATATGTACATTACCCTTACTATAGAAGTGAGCACGATCATGATGGCCATCTGCGTTTTCCTTTTTTACCTTTTCTAGGTGGGATAGCGGGCGGACTTCTTGCTGGAGCATTAATCTATCCATCAGGTCCAGCATATTACCCTGTATATCAACCTTATCCAGTATATACGCCGTACCCTTACCCTCCATATCCACAATATGGTCCTTACCAATCAGGATATAAATGGTGAAAAATAGGTGATTCATGCGCCCATACAATTCAAAACGTATGGGCGTTTTTCTATATGGTATAGAACGTGCATTCTGTTTCGTGGTTTGGTAAAATGGAATTAATCATATAAACATTAAGAAGAATAATACTTGACATAAAGGAGATTCCAAAATGGCAAAGGAAATATCATTTATCCATGCAGCAGACTTGCATTTGGACAGTCCTTTTAAAGGATTGAGCAATCTGCCAGAATCAATTTTCCGGCAAGTTCGTGAAAGTACATTTACTGCATTGGATCGATTAATTGATGCAGCAATTGCAAAGCAGGTAGACTTTATATTAATCGCCGGAGATTTATTTGATAATGAGAAGCAAAGCTTAAAAGCGCAAATCAGATTGCGAAAGGCTTTTGAAAAATTGCAGGAACATGCAATTTCTGTCTATTTATCATATGGCAATCATGATTACATGAGTGGCAACCGTTATCCGGTAACATATCCAGAAAATGTATTTATTTTTCCGACTGAAGAAGTAAGCAGCTTTACGTTTGTTAAAGATGAAATAAAACTGGCGCAAATCTATGGCTTTAGCTATGAAAACCGTGCTGTGTATGAAAGGAAAGCGAAAGCGTATAAAATTAACAATCAAACAATCCCTTACCATATTGCGATGCTGCATGGAAGTATTATTAGCAACACGGAGCATGACGTATATGCCCCATTTCAAATTTCTGATTTAGTAGAAGAAGATTTTAATTACTGGGCCCTTGGACATATTCATAAACGGGAAATACTAAAAAATTCTCCGCCAATCGTATATCCAGGGAATCTTCAGGGGCGAAACAGAAAGGAAACAGGTGAAAAGGGGTGCTACCATGTTGTCTTGAAGGACAAGCAGGCTGATCTGTCCTTTATCCCGCTGCAGTCCATTGAATTTCAATCAAAAAAAATTGATGTGTCTTCATGTAAACAGGTCCATGATTTAGAAAAGTGTATCCTAACTGAAATCACTGAGACAAAAGCTCCCCAATTAATTGACCTTACCTTAACAAGTGACAACCTAAGTTTAAAGGAATGGGAACGACAAAAGCATGTGGAAGATATCATTGAGCTTATCAATGAAACAACTGTTGCTGAAACGGACTGGAAATACATATTTCGTGTCTCCGCAAACGTAAAGCAAGCAGTTTTCCATGAAGCATTTGAAACAGATAGTCCTTTTATAGCTGAACTGTCACAGTATTTGGAAGAGGCAGATATACTTCCATACACAAGAGAATTGTATCAGCATAAACAGGCTAGGAGATATTTGGAGACCTTGTCAAATGAAGAAGAACAAGAAATAAAAGAAGAAGCAAAGCAGCTCCTAATTCAGGAACTGCTGAAGGGGTGACTAATTTGAAAATCCTCGATGCAACAATCTATGGCTTTGGAAAATGGGTTGACTATAAAATTGATTTTTCAGATGCAACGTGTATTTATGGAGAAAATGAATCCGGTAAATCAACAATTCAAAAATTTATTCTTTTTATGCTGTTTGGTCTCACGCCAAAGCAGCGCGAATTTTATCGGCCAAAAACGAGCGGAAAAATGGGTGGAAAAATGACGATTCTTCATCCAGCGGTCGGTGAATTCAGGATTGAACGTCTGGATGAATTGAATAATGGTGCGGCAGCATGCTTTACGAAAGATGGAAAAACATATGATGAAGCATGGTTAAAGGAACAGCTAAATGGAATGACGGCAAAGACTTACGAATCCATTTTTTCTTTCTCTGCATTGGACTTAACAGAAATTCGCAATATGAAAGATGAAGATTTAGGTGAAGTGCTTCTTGGTATTGGGATGACAGGCTCCAATAATATTTATGCTGTGGAAAAAAGATTGGATGCAAAAATAGCTGAGCTGTTTAAACCAACTGGAAAAAAGCCAGTAATGAACCAGAAAATAGAATCATTAAATCGCATTTCCGATTCCTTGCAAAGCTTTCGCGAAGCAGAAGCCTCGTATCGCGAAAAAAAGGAAAACGCTGCACAATTAGAGCGGGAGCTAACGGAAACACAGCAGAAGCAGAAAGACAAAAAGAGTTTGGCATTTACAATTGAAAAAAAGCTGCATGCTCTGCCAGTAATGCAGGAACACCATAAAGTAAAAAGTCTGCTTGAAGATTATCCGGAGAGAATTAAATTTCCGGAAAATGGTGTCAGTCGTTTAGAGAAATGGAAGGAGGCATTATTGCCACTTCAAAGTGAATGGAATGTTGTGAAAGGTCAGGAAAAGAATTATAAGCATACAATTACGGAGATTGAACAGGGCTTACAACCAGAGGAAATTTCAAGAGAAGCAGAGGATCTCCTTGCTGAAAAGGAACGGATTCAATCTAAAGTCAGTGAACTGAAAAAATTACAAACTACTGTAAGCCAGGATGAATTTCAATTAAATGAAGCAATGGATCGATTACATTTAGGAATACAAGTTAAGGAACTTGCTGGACTGGAGATTCCTTTTTATTTAGAAAAGGCATGGACAGAATTAAAAAATGAAACCGACCAGCTTAAACTAGAATCTGAACAGCTGGACAATGAAAAAAAACAGCTAGAGCAAGAGAAACAGTATATGAACAATCAAATCGAGCAGCTTGAAGGTTCAATACTATCAGATAGTCATGTACATGAGCTGCGCAATCGATTAGACATTTTTAAATCAAATCAATTAATGAAACAGTTAAAAGAGGATGCAAAGGAAAAAGAAAAAGCGCGAAATAAAGATAAACAACTTGCTTCAAATCTTTTTATCGGAAGTATCATTATTGCTCTATTTGCAGGTATTGGCGCAGTAATGATGGATATCAGCTGGCTTTATACGGTTATGCTGCTGGTGCTTGTGCTTGGAACCGGGCAATGGCTGATGACGAAACGAACGCATAAAGAACTTGATTATGTTCTTCAAGAATATGAGCAATTTGGTGAACAGGTAACGGAAGCAGAGCGAAGAGAGGCCGAGCAACTGCTGGAAATGCAGGACACGTATAAAAGTGAGCAGGCAGCTTTGCAAGAGCAATTGAAACTTGGTCACATTCAGTATATTAAATGGAATGAAAAGCAGAACCTGTTAGCTGAACGAGAGCGGAGATTAGAAGAGCAAATTCGTCATCAGTATGAAAGCTTTCCTTTTTTAAAACAAATGGAAATAGCATACTGGCCAGAGCTGTATCATCATTTGAAACATGTTGTGAAATTAATAAAGGATTGGCAAAAGCATATAGATGAAGCAGCAGCACTGGAAAAGCAACTCAAGAAAATTCAGCAGAACATTGAGCGCTTCTTAGCGAAACAAGGAATCGCCAATCCAGATGAGCGTCTAGAACAAAACCTGCAAATAATAGAGCGATTCGTTAATTTACAACAAGAGCAACGCAAAGAGCTCAATTATTATAAGCAATTATTAACAGAAATTAAGGAAAAGCAAGATGAGCTGCAACAAAATATGCAAACGTATAAGACGGAAATAGAGCATTTATTTAAACTGGCAGAGGTTGACGCTGAAGAATTATTTTATGAAAAAGCGAGACTGAGAGAGGAAAAGACTGTGCTTGAAAGGGAATTAGTGAAAACGACAACACAGCTTAAAAATCTATTATCTTCGGAAGACATACAGAAGCTTGAAAAAACAATGGTGACAGAGGCAGAACTAGAAATGAATCGACAGCAAACCGAAAGCTCGATTCAATCACTAGAGAGCAAGCTAGAAAAAATAAGAGAAAATTTAGCAGATACAAAAGCAGAGCTTGTTGCAATGGAATCATCGGATTCTTATTCTGCAAGTCTCCATCAATTTGAAATGGAAACAGAGCATTTTAATCAGCTGGCGAAAGAATGGGCGGTTTTAAAAACTGCTAAAGAAATTCTTTCCGAGACAAAGCGTAATTACCGAGCAACTTATTTATCAAAGGTTATTGAAGTAACAGCTCAATATTTTAAAGATATAACAGATGGAAAATATCCTCATGTCTATCCACCAACAGATAGCAGTCCGTTTCAAGTAGAATCATTCGACAATATACGTTACACTGTAAATGAATTATCTCAAGGGACAGTTGATCAGTTATATGTAGCATTGCGTCTTGCAATTAGTGAGATAATGAGTGAAAAGCATGGATTGCCATTTGTGATTGATGATGCTTTCGTGCATTTTGATGCTGTTAGAGTTCAAAAAATGATCACTATTTTACAGCAGGCTGCAGCGAAGCAACAAGTGATTTTGTTTACATGCAGAAAAGAGATTGCTTCTGCTGTAACTGAAATGAAGCAAATCAATATAACGGAAAATGTCCAGCATATATAATTTTAAGAAACTGGAAGGGGTGGAGAAAATATGAAAAAAGGAATTGGTTATAGCACAGTGGGGGAGACATTTGATGACTTTCTATTAATCAAGGAAGCTACTAAAGGCACAACAAGCAATGGGAAACCTTTCCTAACCTTAATCCTGCGTGATGCAACTGGTGAAATAGAAGCAAAGCTTTGGGATGCAACGAAAGAGGATGAAGCCCTTTTTATTGCAGAGCAAATTATTCGGGTCACTGGAGAGATCAACCAATTCCGGGGTAAAAATCAATTAAAAATTTTGTCTGTAAGACCAGCACAGGCAACTGACGGTGTAAAGCTTTCTGATTTTGTTGAGAAAGCTCCCGTGGGTCGAGAGTATTTGACGGAAAAGCTGACAGAGGCAATTTTTGAAATGAAAAACCCAGTCATTCAAAGGATAGTCAGAGCATTTATAAAAAAATATCAGGAAGGGTTGCTTACCTATCCAGCAGCCTCTAAGAATCACCATGAATATGTATCGGGCTTAGCCCATCACGTTGTAAGCATGCTGCAAATAGCGAGAGAGCTGTCTAATCTTTATCCGCAGGTTAATAAAGATCTTCTATATGCGGGAATTATTTTACATGATCTTGGTAAGCTGAAGGAGCTTTCAGGGGTAGTATCCACTACATATACATTAGAAGGGAAATTGCTTGGGCATATCCCGATGATGGTAGAGGAAATTGGATTAATGGCTAGAGAATTGCAAATTGAAGGGGAAGAAGTACTCATTTTGCAGCATTTAGTATTAAGTCACCACGGAAAAGCAGAATGGGGAAGCCCGACGCCTCCATTAGTGCGTGAAGCCGAAATCCTTCACCTTATTGATTTGATTGATGCGAAGATGAATATGCTGAATCGTGCTCTAGATAAAGTGAAGCCAGGTGAGTTTACTGATCGGTTATTTGCTATGGATAATCGAGCATTTTATAAACCATCGTTTGAAGAAAAGTAAGCAATAGTTATTTTCTCGAGTTTTGTTCATATATATATAATAGAAGCTTGGACAAGATTGGGGGATTAATGGATGACTGAAGCAATTCCAATATGGGTATTTGCTGTAATTATTTTGATTTTCCTTAGCGGTTATATGGCATTCCGAGCAATGCTTGCAGAAAGGAAATTAGACCAGCAGTTTATTGAACGAGAAGGACAAATCTATATGGACCGTATTCATGAAGATAAGCTACGGCGTGAGTCAGAAAAAGGACAGCAACGCTCCAATTAAAATAGGCTGTCAGGTGTTTCGTTCACCTTGACAGCCAAATTGTTTTTTATCCTTTTGCTTCATCTGTTCCTTGTGTTTCATCTGTTTTTGGTTTTTCAAGAAGATCCTTAAATTCATCGATTTTAATATCGACCTTTGCGTCTTCAATTAGCGAATCCATTTTCTCTTGAACTTTTGTAACATCCATTCGCTTCGTTAGTAATTCACGACGAAGGTCTTCTTTTACATCTTCAAATTTACCGATGCTTTCTTCTTTATCACGAATATCATTTACTTTAATGATATGGTAACCGAATTGTGACTGTACTGGATCACTGATTTCGTCTACCTTCATGCTGTAAGCAACTTCTTCAAACTCAGGGACCATTTCACCGGTTGAAAAGTATCCAAGATCTCCGCCATCCTCAGCAGAACCGTCTGTTGAATATTCTTTTGCTAACTCAGCAAAATCTTCACCATCATCCAGCTTTTGTTTCACTTCATTCGCTGTAGCTTCATCAGCTACAAGAATATGCTGTGCTTTAATCTCAGTGTTTTGACGATTATATTCTTCCTTAAGATCTTCTTCTGTAATCTCTATATCTTCTGCAATTGCAGCTTCCTGCAGCAGGCTTATGCGAATAATTTCCCGCAGTTCATCTTCACTGCCAAAGTTTTGCTCGATAATTGAATCATATTGATCACCATATGTATCTTTCATCGATTTAATCTCAGCTTTCACGTCTTCATCAGTTACTTCATAATTATTCTCAAGAACCTTGATTGTAATCATTTCTTCAAGGATAGCTTCTCCATTACGGCTTTTTAATTTTTCATAAAAGTCATCTTTTGTAATATCTCCAGCTTCTGATTCCACAACCACTTCAGAATCTGCTTCATTATTTGTACATGCTGCCAACGTGAGAGTACCAGCAGTAATAATAGCAGCCAAGGCTAATTTCTTCATCGTCTTTAAACACTCCTAATCTGTTTGTTGGTTCTAGTTTTCATTAAACTTGGTATTCGCCAAGTATTTGGGCGGATAACTCAGTTGCACTTATGCAGATAAGAATAGTTTATACTGTATTATCTGCCAATGATAAATATAACATACTTCCTTTTAGAAAAAATAGTATTATGTAAAATACCTAAAAAATACCGTTAAACTGTCACATTCATGACACGCAGGTAGGAGCATACGAGTAATGCGACCATAATCATATTGATGACACGGAATATTTTTGCTTGCTTATGTATGTCCATTTGCATTTTGATGCAGAAGGACTTTGTAAGAGTGTTGAAAATAAGCAAAACGACAAAAGCAAAGCACATAAAAAAAATGATCATGATTTGAACTCCTCTCATTCAATGTACACTTGTAATCTTACTCTACCAAAAGAAGAGCTTGATGAACAGAGGCAGTTGAAGAAAAATAGAGAAATGCATTATCTTTTTACAGCTCAAATGAGTTCATTACGGATATATAATGTATGAATCGTTGTGAATAAAGTGAAAGAAGCTTTTTTTGTTATACATGTTTCTGTATAATAGTAGAAAGACGAAAAAATATAATTTTCAACACGAATTTAGCAAGTAGAGCTTCTGTGCAGCAAATGAAGGCAATATAATAGTTGAGCTGCTTGTTATTGATAAAAAAACACAGTTATATATAGAGAGAGAACAGTGTTTTATAGAGACGCTATCTTAAGGGGGAACCTGAGTTGGGGGAATTTGAAAATACAAATGACAGCTCATCATTTCATATACAATTACTTTCCAAAATAATAGATATGAATCAATACCCCGTCATCAAATTGATTATTGAACATAATCTTACCCGCAAGGAATACAGCGAAATGATGGACATGATTGAAGGTTTGAACGAAACGTATGAGCTTCAAAAAGAAGAAGGCCTGTTAGATTTTACATCATTGCTTATTCAATTTGCTGGTATGCTGAATGAAAAGCTGAATCCAAACGAGACAATTGAAGCGCTAAAATCAGAAGGGTGCTATCCATTGCTTATGTCGGAGTTCAGTAAGATATTAGAGGAATATGACAGGCAGCATCGGAGAAGGTGAGTTGGAAAAAACCAAAAATGAGACAGCCCTAACCAAGCTGTCTCATTTTTTAATTCTAGCATTAATAATTTTTGACTTTGTTTTCCAGGTCTCTCAGACTTGTTTCAATCTGTTCCAAGGATTGGTAAATGCTCTCTTGATGGGGTTCTACTGTGTCTTTCCATTCTTCAACAGATTTTCTGATTTCATCTGTTAAGTCTTTAATGAGGACAGCACCCTCTTTGGATGTGTGTTTGATTTGTTGCTGTAGTCGTATACCTTCTACTTTTAGTCGATTTAGGAGGAGTTTTAATTCCAATCCCTGATCTCTTACACGAACACGTACATCCCTTCCTGATTCAGGTGTGCTTAATAATGTAACTGCTGCACTAACTGTCCCCCCGACAAGCAGTCCTAGTAAAAATGATTTTCCCTTAGACATAGCTACGCACTCCTTTCCTGCTTCTATTATATCATTTCCACTTTTCATAGTGCTATCAAACATGTTTATAAAGGTGTTTCAAAAAAGTCCTGCAATAAGACGCTGCAGCCATGTCTGCTCCGGTCCTATTGATTCACATTCTTAACCTTGCACAAATATGAAAAGGCTTCACTAATTTGATTATAAAAAATAAGTGGAAATAATGCTACTTCAAAACAGAAAAACATGAAAAAAACCTCTGAAAATGTTGCAGAGGTTTTTTTAATATTAAGCTGCTGTCATTGGTTTGGACCGTCTCATAATACCCTGTACAATCGGATAAACAACAATCATGATGATGGTGTTTAATACTGTGGCAGGTAATACAATACCAACAAACAATGCCAGGAATCCACCTTCCATTAATCCAACAATAAATAATGCAACGGAAAGGAAGATAGCACCACTGATTATTGTACCAATTGCAGCTAAAACAGGTGCCCCAATTGTAATTTTAACTTTATTCTTAATAAGTAAAAATAAAGCAAAAAATACAAAGGCTGTAACAGGTTTATCAATAATATTGGCAATTTGCCCTCCTGGTGCGGATGTTGTTAAAGCGGATATGATGCCTGTTGCAATGGATAGGATAAGAACATATTTTGCTTTAGGAAATAGTAAAATTCCCAGAAACATCATCGACAACAGCATATCTGGCTTTACACCAAAAAGCATGGGTGGAACAACTGCATGCAAAACAGCACCGATACCTACCAATAGGGATAAAATAATCAATATTCTCGTATTCATTTTTAACTCTCCTCATCTATTCTATGCTCAAGCTTTTCTATTTCCAACTGTACACTCATTGTCAGTTGCGAAATGTTAGCAATAGTATAGCAGAATTTATTGAAAATTAAAAGCTCTAATTTTTGCTAAATGTCTTGAATAGGCATGTCCATAAAGTGCTTCAGCCATAACGAGACTTCTTTCCTTGAAATTCTTACGTTGCTAACGAGGACCTCCGCTTTTGAGCTTAAAACGCTGTTTGAATTTCCTGGGCAATATTTTGCAGATCTTCTGATGTATACTCATCCGTATGTACAATCCAGTTTGGCGTATAGCCATCACCTTCGCCATACCTTGGAATCAGATGCAAGTGGAGATGGAATACAGATTGCTCTGCGGGTGCTTCATTATTGTTTAAAACATTCATACCTAAAGGGCTGTACGTCTTTTTAATGGCATTGGCAATAATTGGAACCCGAGCGAATAATTCCTTTGCAATCTCAGGAGGTGTTTCATAAATGTTTTTTGTATGTGTTTTTGGAATAACAAGTGTATGTCCCTTTGTAACCTGACTTAAATCCAGGAATGCATAGACATGCTCATCTTCATATACTTTGGCAGAAGGAAGTTCGCCAGTAACTATTTTGCAAAAAATACAATCGTCATGTTTCATTTTTTATCTCTCCTTTAATAATTGAATTCGTATGATTATTTTTATTGTAGTAACTTTTAGGGACAAAAGTAAAGCAATTCCCTTTGTTTTCAAAAAAAAAGACAAATTTAAGCAAAATAAAGAAACAGGTCAGACCCGCTTCAAGCGAATCTGCCTGTTATAGGAAGAAAGAGGATGTTTTAACTAATGCTGGGGAACTGTAAACACCTGTAACTCATCAAAGATGATTTGTTATTGGTTTACAAAAACCGTTATACCAATTGTCCACTTCTTATGAAGCGGAAGCTGGTAAAAGGGCTTTATATCATTAGTATGCCAACACTGACACCCCATCTCGTTTTAGTACGAAAAATCAGAGTAATTATCGAACACTAACACCTCATTTTGTGTGTTTTTTACACGAAATTACATTAGATATTCGATCGTCAACACCTCATTTGCGTATGACAAGATTTTGTTGTAGTGAGACATCCTCGTTTCTTCCTTACTATTTTGTTCTGAAATAATTATCCTATACATGGATTTTTAAAAAAGTTGAAGAAAACTGTCGTAAGGTTTGCCTTTGGCAATGTACCACAATAATGATAAAATCAGAAGTAATGAGAAGGAGGGACTTTAATGGAATCCTTATTACATATCGATAACCTTCATGGAGGGTATACACATAAAAATGTATTGCATGGTATTTCATTTGACGTTAAACCAAAGGAAATTGTAGGTTTAATTGGTTTAAATGGTGCTGGGAAAAGTACGACAATCAAGCATATTATTGGGCTAATGCAGCCGAAAAAAGGAACAGTCCGGGTGAATGGAGAGAGTTACAAGGATAATCCAGAAACATACCGCAATCAAATGGCATATATACCAGAGATGCCAATTTTATATGATGAATTAACACTTTATGAGCATCTGCGCCTAACGGCGATGGCATATGGAATTGCTGAGGACGTATTCGAGGAAAGGCTTCATCCGCTTTTAAAGGAATTTCGCCTAGAGAAAAAGCTGAACTGGTTCCCAGTCCATTTTTCAAAGGGGATGCGTCAAAAGGTCATGATTATGTGTGCGTTTTTAATTGAACCACCACTTTATATAGTTGACGAGCCTTTTGTAGGGTTGGATCCATTAGGTATTCAATCTTATCTGCAATTAATGGAAGGGATGAAAAATAATGGATCAGGTGTGTTAATGTCGACACATATTCTTGCTACTGCAGAGCGCTATTGTGATCGTTTTGTTATTTTGCATGATGGGGTTGTGCGTGCGATTGGAACACTGGAAGAATTACGTGAAAGCTTTCAGATGCCTGATTCGACGTTGGATGATTTGTATGTGCAATTAACGAAAGAAGAAGATAGCCATGTTTGATTCACATGAATTTTATAAAAAGCGGTTTTCTTCTCATTTAAAGGAGACAAGCCGTTATTTGAAATATATTTTTAATGGTCATATGGCATTTGCTATTCTATTCTTTATTTCTGCATCTGCTTATTATTACCAACAATGGTTAACGGATCTGCCAGCGAATTTCCCGACAGCAGTAATTATTGGGAGTACATTCGGTTTAATTGCAAGCTATAGCCCTGTCAGAACACTGCTGAAAGAACCTGATCTTGTGTTTCTTATTGTGGCGGAGACAAAGATGGGAGCTTATTTCCGTAATGCGCTGATTTATAGTTTTGTCATCCAGCTTTATATTATCCTGCTGTTCGCTGCGGCATTTGGACCGCTATATTTTGCTACTTATCCAGAAAGAGCAGGAAACATTTACTTGCTCACATTAGTTCTGCTCCTATTATTTAAAGTGGCAAATTTACTGGCAAATTGGTGGATGCTTAAAGTAAGGGAGCCAGGCATTCGTAGTATTGATCTCCTAATTCGCACAATCTTAAATGGAGTTACCTTTTATTTTATCGTAAATGGTGACATGCTGTTTGCAGGAATTACATCCATTTTATTTGTCATCGTTTTTCTCTATGATTATTACTATTCCAGTAAACAATCTGGGTTAGCTTGGGATTTACTTGTTGAAAAAGACCAAAATCGCATGCAGACATTTTATAGGATTGCCAATATGTTTGCCGATGTTCCGCATTTAAAAAACCGTGTGAAAAAAAGGCAATGGCTTGTTCATTTAGTCAATAGGGGAGTTCCTTTTGAAACGAAACATACGTATGACTACTTATTTCGAATTTCCTTTATTCGCAGCGGGGATTATTTAGGGATGTATGTACGTCTCATCATAATTGGATGTCTGTTCATTTATTTCATTCCGAATTTATGGGTGAAGGTGCTGTTTGCAATTTTATTTCTGTATTTAAGCACCTTCCAGCTGATGCCGCTTTATCAGCATCATCGGACAAATATGTGGCTTGATTTATACCCGGTGGAACTCACATATAAGAAAAATGCCGTTCTTAAAATTGTATATCAATTGGCTACTATCCAAACAATCCTATTCGCACTCCTGTTTATTTTAATGCAGGAATATTTAGGATTTGTTATTGTTCTTGGGGGAGGGCTGCTTTTTACAGTTCTCTTTGTAAATGGATACATGAAGCCGAGATTAAAGTAGTAATAAAGGAGACCAAATCTGAATTTGATCTGGTCTCCTTCTTTTGGTCTTAAAAAATATAATATCAGGAATTTTGGTATTCGAAATAAGCACCGATCAATGTCTTTGCAGCTATCGGTAAAGCTTTCTCATCAATATCAAATTTCGGATGATGATGCGGATATGGATTTCCTTCTTTGTTCGCACCTGTAAAGAAGTATGCTCCAGGTTTCTCCAGCATATAATAAGCAAAGTCCTCTCCGCCCATTACAGGTAAAACCTCTTCAGCTGTATGAATTTCATCAATTTGTTTGCTCGCTTCAAGCACGATTTCAGCGCCTTCCGAATGATTGATTAATGGTGGATAGCCTTTTATATAGTTGAAGGTATAAGATGCATCATTTGATGTGCAAATACCTTTAAGGATTTTTTCCATTTCATTGATAATTTGTTCTTGAACATTCATATTAAAATAGCGTACTGTCCCAACTAATTCAGCTTGATCTGCAATAACATTAAATGCATTCCCTGCTTGGAAAATTCCAGTCGTTAACACGGCAGTTTCTAATGGATCTACTCTTCTGCTGACGATTTGCTGAAATTGAGTGATGACTTCTGCTCCAAGAACAATCGCATCCTTTGTTTCATGTGGGTATGCACCATGTCCACCCTGTCCCTGAATCTTTATTTCAAATCGATCTGCCCCAGCCATAAATTCCTTCTTAGAAGTTTGGAGCACGCCTAGAGGAACGGTTGCCCACAAATGAGTTCCGAATACTGCGTCTACTTCATTAAGCACCCCGGCTTCAATCATTGGTTTTGCCCCACCTGGTGCATACTCTTCCGCATGCTGATGAATAAATACAATTGTCCCTGTCAGCTCTGCTTGATACTTTTTCATTACTTTAGCAAGTGTTAGCAGTGTTGCCGTATGACCGTCATGACCACAAGCATGCATGACGCCAGGAACCTTTGATTTATAGGCTACATCTTTTTCATCCTGAATTGGCAATGCATCAAAATCGGCTCTTAAAGCAACTGTTTTACCGGGCTTTGCACCTTTTAATGTTGCCACTACACCATTTCCGCCAACGTTTGTTTTATATGGAATTCCGAGCTTCTTATAACGGTCTGCTATGTATTTCGCTGTTTTTGTTTCTTGAAAGGATAATTCAGGGTATTGATGCAAGTATCTTCTGATCTCTACCATTTCCGGATAAAGCTCATCAATTGATTGATGTATATTTTCTAACAATAATAACGCCACCTTCTTAGTTAATTCACTTTGATAATTATTTTATTATAACATGAGTTTTTACACATAAACTCAATTTTCGCACAAAAATTATTCCGTAACTGTATGTTCTAACAAATATAGATTGTTTGAAATCGGGTATAATTTAGTTGTGTTAAACTATTTTGTGATTGTACTGTGGAAGGTAGCGAAGCAAAATTAGCGTAGGAAGCATACGTAGTCTCATGCGGGAAACGTGGCCAGTCAAGCTTTCTTTAAACGATTGGGTTAGGAAATAGAGTATTACGATATAATGAAAATTGAATTAGTAAAAAGGTAGCGCACCATTTACTGATTATATGATGCGCTAAAGTGAATTTAAAACTCTTCATATACAGCTGGATCTTGATTTTTATTTCTGCCATCAGGTCGGGTTAAATCCCCGATGAGGTTCATTTCTGTTTCGTCCAGTGAGAAGTCAAAAATTGATATGTTTTCTAATTGTCTTTTAGTTGAGCCGGATTTCGGAATTGGAATTGCATCTAGTTGATAATGCCATCGTAAAATTACTTGTGACACTGTTTTGTTATGGTTATTGGCAATTTGCTGGAGTACTTCATTTTGCAATACATCATTTGCACGAGCGATTGGACTCCAAGATTGGGTCTGAACGTGATTATCTTGATGCCACTTTCGTTGTTGTTCTTGGTTGAAAAATGGATGCAATTCAATTTGGTTCATACTCGGTTTTACACCGGTTTCCTTTTCTAATCGCTCTATATGTTCCGGTAAGAAATTACAAACACCGATAGAACGAATGAGTCCCCATTTCTTTGCATCAATTAATGCTTGCCAAGCTTCCACATAGATATCTTGGATTGGGTTTGGCCAATGGATAAGGTATAAATCGTAGTAATCCAGATTTGCACGGTATAATGATTCCTGAATAGTTGTAACAGCTTTATCATATTCATGATATCTTCCCGGTAATTTGGATGTTATTCTTAGTTCTTCTCTCGGAACAGAGCTGCGTCTGACCGCTTCTCCAACTGTTCCTTCATTTTCATAATTGTAGGCTGTATCGATTAAGCGATAGCCAATATCGATAGCACTCGTGATTGCATTTACACCTGGATTACCATTTAGATTATATGTACCAAATCCAATTGCTGGCACATTCATACCGTCATGTAGCCTAATTTCTGGAATTGATGTCGTCAAGATAAACCACTCCTCTCTATAATAAATTAAGCGTATCACTATATTAAAGATAAATTCAAATAAATAAATCGATTTTTACTATTTCCATGTTATACATTATTGCAAAGATGTTTTAAGCTTCTCATCAACCGTGCGTTGTCTGCCAGATCCAATTCCAGATAGCATCAGTAATCCGATGACACCTACTAATAATAGTAATGGGATATGCCAGCTGTTGGTTATATCGTGAATCCCTCCGATAAGTACTGGCCCCGACGCCGCTAATAGGTAACCAAATGATTGAGCCATTCCGGATAACGCTGCAGCCTGTTTTCCATCCGAAGTTCTTAGTGTAAAGAACATCATTGACAAACTAAATGCACTACCAGAGGCAATACCAATCAGGATAGCGCTAATAGGAACGATAGAAGGATGTCCGATTAACAATCCAAGTATGCCTGTTGCATATAAACAAGCGGTTACGATGCTAAGACCGATTTGGTTTTTCAAGCGCTCAGCAATAATCGGGATAATGAAGGTGATAGGAATAACAGAGAATTGCATCAAGAAAACCATCCATCCTGCTGCACTTGAACGATAGCCAATTGTTCGTAATATATCAGGAAGCCAGGTTATTAATGTATAGAATAGAAAAGATTGACATCCCATATATAGTGTAATCTTCCAGGCTAAACCAGATTTCCATAAATGATTACCATTTTTCTTTACAGTAATCGAGTTAGCTGAAATTTTACTTTGAAGTAACTGTGGGATCCAAACAAGTATGGCTAAAAATGAAATACTTGCGAAAACTGCTAAAGCGCCAGACCAGCCAAAACCTTGAACTCCAGCAAGAGGGACACTTAATCCAGAGCCCAACGCACCAAATATGTTCATGGATACAGCATACACACCTGTCATGATTCCGATTTTTAAAGGAAAATTCATTTTGATAAATCCTGGTAGTAACACATTACCAAAAGCTATTGCTATTCCTATTAAGATTGTTCCAATGAATAGAAAGTTAACATCTGCTGCTAACGAACGTACAATAATCCCTGTAGTTAGAACAAGCATGGAAAGAAAAATCGTCCATTCCATGCCAAGACGATTTGCCAGTTTTGGTACAAAGGGAGAAAGAAGTGCAAATGCGATTAATGGTAAAGTAGTAATACTTCCTGCTATGGCATTGGTTAATGCTAAATCATCCCGAATAAATGGGATGAGGGACCCGACAGATGTTAGTGGTGCTCTTAAATTGGAACCAATCAGAATAATACCGAAGACAAGCAGCCAAACTGTTCGTTTAGATGATTGTTGATTTTCTAATATAATATATTTGTTCTTCAATTTTAACCTCCAATAGATTCTGGTTATAGTATGGTGCTTATTAATAAATGATGTTATACTTAACATTGCGATGAGCTGATTTGTGTAAGTCAAAGCACAACGCAATAGATGTGAATGTGAACACATCGTGCTTTGCCGCAAATTTCGTAAAGGCGCCTGTATAAAATACGGGCGCCTTCTTATTTTATAATGGCGTCGCTTTGATTCTTTAACTGCAATTTACGAAGTGAGTTTTTGAGCGGTTGCTGAACGGTAATATAAGTCCCGATTGATATAAATACGGCAGCCATACCAAATAGAAATCCAGCAAGAACGTCAGTTGGGAAGTGGGCTCCTAAGTAAACACGTGTAAATAATATGAAACCAATCCATGCCAGTGTGATAAAGCCAACCACAAGTTTCAGCCAAATTTTAGCAATGATACATACAAGTATTAGACCGATAAACCCATAAAAAATAGTTGATCCTGTGGCATGCCCACTTGGAAAACTTTCATTTGTTTTTTCAATAAGCTGCAAAAAAGCGGGACGTTCCCGGTCAAAAGCCTTTTTTAGAACCTTTCCAGCGATTGCAGCACAAAAGAGTATGGTGCCGCCAAACCAAAGCCCTTCGGCATACTTATGCTTAAAAAATAAAACAATCACGAGGATCATGGTTAAGGCGATAATAAGCTTCATGTTTCCAAGCTCTGTTGTTATTTTAATAAAGGATGTTTTGCTTTCTGATATTGTTCCTTGAATTCGTTCTATCCATAAGGAGTCCAGGGAAGCAATCCATTGACTTTCAACGTGGACGCCCCTAGCTACAGTACAGAATAATAGTAAAAATAAAAACCCTGTCAGAAAAAAGGGCATAGTTGATAATTTTTTATTCCTGATGGTATCACTCTTTCTAATGCTGCTTTGCTTATTTTATATATAAACCTGGTAAATTCTAATTTATTTATCATACCATGAATACACGAGAAATTGTATAAGTAAATGGATGTTAACAAAGAAAGGAGGACAGCTGTTTTAGCCGTCCTAAATAAAAGGGGGGAATCTATTAAGAAAGTCGTGGATCAGCGAGTAATCGTTCGATTTCTTCCTTATGGTGTGTTTCATCCGAAATTAAATCTTCTAATTTAACAACAAGCTCTGTTAATCCAAGATCTTCTGCCTGTTTTTTTCGTTCTTCATAGCGCGTAATCGTATCTGATTCGGCTTGGAGGGTTGCTTCCAATATTGATTTTAATTCTGTTGGCTGTGGTACATCAGCTGATTTAGTTGTTGGAGTGCCCCCAAGAGCTTTGATCTTTTCAGAAAGATAGAGTGCATGTCCAAGTTCATCCGTAATTTCCGATTCGAAAAACGGTTTTAATGCAGAACGGTATAAACCGGAAACAACAGATGCACTGTATGTGTATTGAATTGCAGCACCATACTCATGAGCTAGGTCTTCATTTAAACCATCGATTAAATTTTGTAAGTCTTTTTCCATTATTCATCTCCACCTTTTCAATAGTAAAACCGTTAAGTATATTAATACAATACCCGCTCTGATTTTGTTTAAACCTAAATCCCTGTATAATAGCATTAAATTGAAATGAGAAGATAAAATGGAGGTGTGAAATAATGAAGAAAAATCGAACAGTATTGTTGTTCCTATTTGTCGCAGTACTTATCATTACAGGAGTTTGGGTTATACAAATTGTAAATGGTAATGTGCCCGCTATTGATAGGTGGACAAATCAATTTGTTGAAAGCTTGCACGATTCCATTATTTATCAGCCATTCCGATTGATAACAAATCTTGGATCAGAATCATTTCTTGAGCCATTTGTTGTAATAATGGCGATTGTGTTAAGTGTTTTACTGAAAAAATGGTTTGTTGCTATTCTTTTTCCAGGTGGAATTTTACTTGCGCATCAATTGAATATATTTATTAAAAGCATTGTAGTAAGGGAAAGACCAAGCATTTCGGCAGCAGCTAATGCAGAGGGTTATAGCTTTCCATCTGGACATGCTATGATTTCAATGGTTTGTTACGGCCTGATTGCTTATTTATTGGTAAAGAAAATGAAATCGAATGTCCTGATTGTTATTACACAAACAACGTTTACCACCCTTATATTTCTGATTGGAATCAGCAGATACGTTATTCATGTCCATTATATAACCGATATTGTTGCCGGATTTGCACTTGGGTTTATTTGTTTATGGGGACTCATATATGTATATGAAAAGATTGAATCAGTCTTAAGTCGGAGCTGAAAGCCTCCTCTGGATGGTTTAACAGCGCAGAATCTAGGTTTATGATAAAAGTAATAAAACAGGAAAGCTTTGAACAGTCTCTGTTTATATTGATAGGCTTGGAAGGATGACAAGAGATGAGAAATTTCATTCGGTATTTCTTTGCAATTTTTTTAATTGTAATTGGCATTATGCTTGTTTTGGCTAATCTTGAAGTGATTGATTTCAATTTTAGTGTTGCCTGGCATTATATTTATCCGATTTTCTTTGTTGTGATCGGCTTTACAGGTTTGATTCGTTTTTGGCGAAGAAGAGGGGGAAGCTGGATCTTTGGTTCCTTTTTTCTAATATTTGGTTCGTTGCTAATCATGGATCGGTTAGACTGGATAACATTCACATTTAAGGATGTTATTAATTTATGGCCACTGCTTATTGTATATATTGGATTTTCTCTAATTGGTCGTAAGCGGGTCACGGTCGCTTATTCCTTTGATGACGACAAAAATCGTAATTATGATTACGATACAACATGGTATAAAAGGCATTTCGATAATTCAATGTTTTCCGTCGGCAGCCAAACCTTCGATGAGCAAAATTGGGTTGCAGAGCCGATGCATCTCAAGCATATGGCTGGAGATTTTTATTTTAATTTTTCGAAGGCATTTATTCCTGAAAAGAAAATACCGATTACAATTGATTCACTTGCGGCAGATGTGAATATGGTAGTACCAGAAAACGTTGATTTTCGTATTAATGCGAGAGTAAAAGCTGGTAGTATACAAGTTCTGGATCAGTCTGCGGATGGTATAAATCGTACATTAGTCTATCAAACGAATAACTATGAGGCTGCAGTCAGAAAGCTAGACTTTTATATCAATCTAAAAGCTGGAAACATTCGTATTGATCGTGTGTGAGGAGGCTGTATGATGAAAAACAGGTTTTCAAGTATTCGCTATATCTTTATTCGTTCCCATCTTTACAGTATGTTTTTAACGTCTATCTTGCTGCTTACCATTTTATTATCTGTGTATGTTTTATTTGAGCCAGAATGGCTAACGGTACAAAGCATTTTTCTGTTTGTGGTTTTATATGTACTTATTGCCTTTGTTATCTCATTATATACTGGCTTTAAAGAGGTAGGGAATATGTTAAAAACTAAGCTGGATGGCATTTCACTTCTTATAACGCAGTTTTCAAATGGAAATTATGATTCTTCCATACAGTTTCCAAAGTCAATGAAAGACGAAGATGAGATTACGAGAATTGCTAAAGATTTAAATGAGCTAGGTAATAAATTAAAGAATCAAGTGAAATCGCTGCAGCGAATGGCAGATGAAAAAGCAGATTTTGCTAAGTCAGCACATAAGGCAGCAGTTATTGAGGAAAGGCAACGGATTGCAAGAGACCTTCATGATGCTGTCAGCCAGCAGCTTTTTGCCTTAACGATGATCTCAGAGGCTTCGATCAAGCAATTTGACAAAGATCCAGTATTAGCGAAAAAGCAAATGAAGGAAGTTGCTACCGCAGCATTACAGGCACAAACCGAAATGCGTGCGCTTTTACTTCATTTACGACCTGTTCATCTATCAGGGGATTCATTGGCCACAGGGATACATAAATTAATCGAAGAGTTAAAACAGAAGAGTCCAATTCATTTCCAAGTCACAATAAATGGGGAACTTGAACTTAGTGAAACGATTGAAGAGCATGTATTTCGAATCGTGCAGGAATCTTTATCGAATATTTTGAGACATGCAAATGCGAACACTGTTCAGGTCGAGATTTATAAGAAATCCAGTGAATTATTTGTCCATATTCAGGATGACGGCAAAGGATTTGATGTAGTGAACGATACAGAAAGAAAGACATCCTATGGATTGAAAACAATGCGAGAGCGCAGTGAGGAATTAGGAGGGACATTTGTAATTCGTTCTAATCCAGATGAAGGAACATATATTGATATTCGGATTCCTTGTTAGCAGGAGATAAATCGGGTTATTTAGTGGGAGGAATGAAAATGGTTCGTGTTGTAGTTGTTGATGATCATGAGATAGTCAGAAAAGGAATAATTGCTTATTTGCAGACAGAAGATGATATTGAAATTATCGGTCAAGCATCAAGCGGGAATAAAGGTGCAGAGCTCGCCCTCCAATTAAAGCCAGATGTTGTTTTAATGGATTTAATTATGGATGATGGAACCGGGATTGAAGCGACAAAGCAAATAATGGGAAGCTATCCAGAGTGTAAAATTATTATTTTGACGAGCTATTATGATGATGAACAAATATTTCCAGCGCTTGAAGCTGGGGCTTTTAGTTATATATTAAAAACTTCCGCTGCACCTGAAATTGCAGCAACTATAAAAAAAGCATTTAACGGAGAAAATGTCATTGAGCCAAAAGTAGCTGGGAAAATGATGTCCAATTTCCGCGCTGATCAAAAAAAGCCACATGATGCATTGACAGAACGTGAAATGGAAGTTTTGCTCTGTATCGGAAATGGAATGACGAATCAAGAGATCAGTGACAAACTTTATATTGGCATCAAAACAGTTAAAACACATGTTAGCAACATTTTATCGAAATTGGATGTTAATGACCGAACACAAGCCGCTGTTTACGTACACCGTAATCAATTACTATAAACTGGCTTAAAGCCGCTTAATAGGAATCACTTTAAGCGGCTTTTCCAAAGAAAAAGTATAGAATTCACTTCCGATCAACAACTTTTACTTCATGATTTAAACATGTCCATCCACGAGTAGATCATTCACTTACAATAAAAATTATAAATAAATATAGGAATTACACTTCTCTTGATTGTTCAATAATTTGTCATATTAAGAAAAACAATCAAAGCTGTTTTATTGTTTTTCACTACAACCATTTGTATAATACAAATGTATAAAAGTAGAGAGGAATACTCGAATATGCGGCAGATGACTAAAAAAACTGAGAATTTATTGTTGTTCATGTGGGTACAAGCATTTTTAGCAACTACAGGCAGCCTGTTTTATTCAGAAATAATGGGATATGTTCCGTGTGAAATGTGCTGGTATCAAAGAATCATAATGTATCCACTTGTCATTATTTATGGGACTGCAGCAATTAAAAAGGATATTTCAATTGCATTGCCAGGATTAATTTTGAGTGTAATTGGCTTGCCAATTTCCATTTATCACTACATGCTGCAAAAAGTACCTGCAATGCATGAATTGGGAGGAGCATGTACAGGAGCGGTTCCGTGCAATGCTGTCTATGTCAATTATTTTGGTTTTATAACCATACCATTTTTAGCAGGTATAGCATTTACGGTAATTATTGTTTTACATCTTCTGCTTTTAAAGGAACAAAGGAGGAAATAACGGATGGGTAAGAAAATGATAGCTATTATTGGGGTAATCGTTGTATTATTTATTGCTTTATTTTTCGTTCTCGATTATAAAAATAATCAAGCACTCGATAACAATGAAAATCCATATGGAACAGATAATTTGGATCAGGCAACGATTGACCAGCTAGATGATCCATTATATCAAAATCAAATTCTTCCAGATGAACTAAGTGAAACGATTCAAAGTGGGGAACCTGTAACGGTTTACTTCTACAGTCCAACCTGTATTTATTGTCAAAATACAACACCATACCTTGCACCATTAGCTGAAACAATGGATGTCGATATGAAGAAATTCAATTTACTAGAGTTTGGTCAAGAGGGCAGTGCATATCGTATTGAATCAACACCAACACTGATTCATTTTGAAGATGGAGAAGAGGTTGCCCGTCTAGTTGGACAATACCCTGAAGAGGGCTACGAGACCTTTTTTAATGAATATGTAGTGAACTAATAAAAAAGTAATGGCTTCCTTGACGAAGCCATTACTTCTTTCATGTTGTGATGTAATACTGCTAAAGGAAAATTAAACATGCACTAGGCTTGTATTAAAAAAGTTTAGCACTATACCTTTGTTTTGTTAAAAAACGGATAGGAAAGGACTAACCCAATAAAAAACAAACCAAGCGCAATATATGCAGGTAATAAATGGATAAAAGCCGTATAGCCAATTGCGAAGTGAATATAGATCCCTGCCCCAAATGCTGGCAGACCACCTATTAGATATGTCCACCACACCCACTGATTACCTTGTTGAAATCCCCATAACGAGAGTGTTAATACGAGTAAGCCAACGCTTAATAATGCACTTCCAAATCCAGCGCGATCATGTGCTAGAACAGACAGCAAGTTCTCATTAAATGCGTTCATCATTTCAGGTGGCATACAAATATAAGTCAAATCAGTTGGGACGAAAATGGTAGTTACTCCAATAGTGGAAATGATGATCCCGCCTAATATAAATGAAAATCCTAACAATACAAATGCTAATTGTCCAAATAATCCTTTTTTAAAAATGACATCATTTTTTCTGTTTTTCGAAGATGATGTGCCAGTAATGCCTTTGGTTTTTCTATATCCATATATATATACAGGCAGCAAAACAAGCCAAAAAATAAGATGAAGCCAATCGAAATAACCAAATCCAATAAAAGCAAAAATACCCAAAAAGCCAATAATGGCAGCAAAATCAATTGCTTGCTTTGCCCATTTTATTCCATGTTTCACCCCATGCTTGGATAATTGCATATAAACAATCCCCCCGGATATCATAGTTCCGGCAAGGGTCATCCGGTCATGAGCCATAAATAGCATAATCCGCTCATTAAAAGTTATAATGGTTTGGCGTTTGATGCCTAAAAAAAACTCATCATAGGGAAGGACTACAGTTGTCATGCTGAATAGCAGTGCCAGCAGTCCCCCAATTACAATAAATAAACCAAAAAGCCAATAGGAAAACCATCCAGATTGGTGGGAAGGATTATAATCAAGACGGTCGAGAAGTGCTTCATTGATTCGTTTCGTTAATCCTGGCCCAGCAAATACATAGCCATCTGAAAGCATCATGAAATCAGCACCAGCATCTAATAACTGTAACGCTTGTTCTGGTTCCTTGATTCCACCTGAAGTTATAATTGTGCCTTGAAAGCCGTTTTTTCTTAAATCAACTACTTTATCAAGGAGGGGAACATCTTTTTCCGCATGTTCCAACACAATACCGGCAAAAGGATATTCTGTACGATTCTTATTTGGTGAAGTGGTTGAAAAGAATATAGGCTTATCTGTTTCTCGCATTAAATCTGGATACGGTGATTCAATAATATAACCATCAGCAAATTGATCAAGCCGCTTTATCATCATGCATAGCTCTTCATATGTCCCGATAAGTCTGATGAAGAATGGCTGATTCTTTTTTACCTTATGTAAATGCTCGCGCGTTTTTTCAATTCCAATGGATTCCGCCGTGGCAGCAAAATGAATCTTTTCTATCTTTCTATCAACGATTGGAGTTGAGAAATGATTTATTTGCTTTACTGTTACAGGCCCGATTTCCAGGAAGCCAAAACCTAGGTTCGTAAAAGCTTTTGTTCCGGAAAGGAGCGGATCGATTTTTCCGGATAATCCAACTGGATTATGAAAGGTTAATCCGTGTTCATTTTTTTGAATAAGCGGGGAACTTTCTTCCCTGCCGAGAAATTGGATTACTTGGGGTCCAATCCGGAATGGAAGTGCAGCGATGAGATTCATTCCCCGATGTATAAATTCTCTTGAGGTGGTGGGCGGCAATCTATTTAATAAAGGACGAAAAATACTATGATAGGACCAGTCTGGCACGGTATCCCTCCTTCCAGATGTATTTTATCCCATTGTAGCATGGATGTATTTATGAAAGGAAGAACGCTAGTGTTTGCTTAATTTGGGTAGGAAAATAGAATGTTCATAGTAAAATTGCATTTTCAAATGAACAGGAAGTTGATATTATGGAAGTAAAACGTAATAATAGATATGATTTTATACACTTGCTATTTTGTATTGCTCAAATTCATATAAAGTAAGGTGATTACCATTAAAAATATAAGAAGTGCTCTATTTATGCTTCTAGGCCTTATCTCCTTTGGTATTGGTATTGCTGGTACGATCCTGCCGATCCTGCCAGGGGGACCTTTTTTTCTGTTTTCTGCGTTTTGTTTTGGGAAAAGCTCACAGCGTATTGATAATTGGTTTAAGAGCACCAAGTTTTATGAAAACTACGTTGTTCGTATCAAAGAAAACCGGGGCATGACCAAGAAGGAAAAAGTTCGGATCAACATAATTGCTGATGCTTTTATTTTATTTTCCGTATTTTATGTCGATATCCTGCTTGTAAGGATTGTTTTAATTATACTTATGTTTTATAAGCATTATTATTTCATAAAGAAAATAAAGACAATAACCCCGGAAGAAGCAAAATTAATGCAATCTTAAATATACTAAACAAGGAATAGTCCCTTCATAAATTACTTTGAAAAAACTGCTCAGAGGTTATCCCCTGAGCAGTTTTTTTCAAGCGTGCTTGCTTCTTATTGATCATTTTCATTATACATATTGCAAATTGTTAAAAACGGTTGTTCAAGAAAGTTTGCTGGCTTTTTAGCGTCTTGTTTTTTATGTGCTTCCTTAAATTCTTTCGATTCCTTCCAGTTTTCGAAGTCCTCCGCAGATTTCCACTGGGTGAAGACAACATAGGTATTGCTTTTTGTCGGCCTTAATAAGCGGAAGGCTTGGAATCCAGGCATCCCCTCAACTGAATTGTTGCGTTGTTTGAATCGATATTCAAATCCGGGTTTACTTTCATCGGAAACAGGAATGTTATTCATAACAACAAATCCTTCTGCAAGAATTTCCCCTGTTTGAATTAAAATTTCATATTCTCTTCCAGATTGAAATAGTTTCTTATCATGATTCTCATAATAAGCAATACCTCCTTCACTATTATACATGAGGTGCAGGTTTAATTCTGGGTTTGTCTTTTGCAGCTTTAGAAGAAATTCAATTGTCCCATTTGTCATAAATGCTTTCATGTAACATCCCCCTTTTCTTTTTATACTATCATAATTCCCTTTAATGGCAACGATTACACAAAGCTATATTAAAATTATTATTAAATAATAGGTAGTATATTCTTTAGATTCGGCGAAAAATGTCGTATAATAAATACTGTAATTGTGTAGAGGTGAACATATGCGGAAAAATATTAGAAAAGATAAGCGCAGGCTAACAATTCGGCGCAGATTAAAAGCATTTCTATTTATAATCGTCTTTATGATTGGAATTGGTCTTCTTGGATATGGTGCTGCTTTATTTGGTGGAAAGCTTATTGTTGATCAGGCAGGTATGGTATTAGATGAAACGACTACCATTGAAACACAGAATGGAGAGGTAATCGGGTCGTTATACAATGAAAATCGCATTTATGTCCCAATTGATCAAATACCAGAGCACTTACAACAGGCTTATGTTGCGATTGAAGATAGACGCTTTTATGACCATTCAGGAATTGATATCAAATCAATTATCCGTGCGATCTACCGGGACATAATTGCGATGAGTAAGGTAGAAGGAGCAAGTACGATTACGCAGCAGTTATCGAAGAATCTGTTTTTATATAATGATAAAACATGGTCACGAAAAATCAAGGAAGCAATGGCAGCCATTTATTTGGAAAAAGAATTAACAAAGGATCAGATCCTGGAATTATATATGAATGAAATTTATTTTGGTCACGGTTTATATGGAGTGGAAGTGGCTTCAAACTATTTCTTCTCGAAGTCGGTCAGTGATTTGACAATTGCAGAGAGTGCTATGCTTGCTGGGCTGGCTAAAGCGCCAAATGGATATTCACCAATTAACCATCCAGACAAAGCGCTGAATAGAAGAAATGTTGTCCTGCAAGCGATGGAGAATGCTGAATTTATTTCAGCCGAAACAAGACTTGCAGAACAGGAAAAAACATTGGGGCTGGAAATACAGGAAAAAGAGGCAAAGTCTTGGACAGATAGTTATATAGACCTTGTGATGAAAGAAGCTGCAAGTGATCATCAGCTTTCAGTTGACGCATTAAAGCGTGGTGGATATCGAATTATCGTTAACATGGATAGTACGATTCAAAAAGTCGCATACGATCAATTTCTGAATGACGAATTTTTCCCGGGAAATACAGATGGAGTGGAAGGCGCGTTTGTGATGATGGAAGGTGAAACAGGGAATATAGTTTCTGTTATTGGCGGTAGAAATTATCAGCTTGGCGATTTAAATCGTACAGTAGTTAAACGTCAGCCAGGCTCAACCTTCAAACCAGTCGCAGTATATGGACCAGCTCTCATGCAAGAGGAAAGATATACACCTTTTACACTTTTACCTGACCAGCAGATGGATAAATACATGGTCTCAAACTCGGATGGAACATACTCGAATGCAGTTACCATATATGAAGCATTAATCAGTTCAAAAAATACATCGACCGTATGGCTGCTAGATCAAATAGGTGTTGACTATGCAAAAGGTTATCTGGAGCAACTAGGAATGCCAATTGAGGATGAGGGATTAGCAATTGCTCTTGGTGGGTTAGCTGAAGGTGTAACACCGCTTCAGCTTGCTGCGAGCTATCGTTCCTTTTCGGAAGAAGGAAATATCGTGGAACCTCTAACAATTCATCGCATTTTTGATCGAGATAATGAAATAATATTTGAAGATGAAGCTAGAGCTACATCCGTTTTTAGTCCGCGAGTGGCATGGCAGATGACAGAGATGCTCACAGAAACTGTTAATACAGGAACAGCATCTGCAGGTGAATACACTAAAGCCTTAGCTGGAAAAACAGGTACAACGCAGCATCCGCATGTTGAGGGACAAGCCAAGGATGCTTGGTTTGTTGGATATACACCAGAATATGTAACTGCAGCCTGGATTGGGTATGATAAATCGGATGAAAATCATTATTTAACGGGAGGCAGTTCTTATCCAACGAGATTAACGAAAGCAATCTTAACTGAGGTTGACAGGCAAACTGGCGGTGCGCTAGCTGCGGAATTTACAAGACCGGATGGTGTGAGTGAGCTGCCAAAGCCAATCAAGCTTCCACAAATTACAAATCTCCGTGCAGCATATCAATTTGGTGGTTTTTCGTTGGTGCAAGGAAAGTTAACGTGGGAAGGCTCAGATGATGAGCGTGTGCATTATCGAATATATCTAGAAAAACCTGGAATCGATAAACGCATTGGTGAGGTACAAGGTGTAACAGCGTATACCATAAATCATGCATTATTTCGCGGAAGTGCGTATTATGTTGTAGCGTATGATCCCTTGACCAAACTGGAAGGTGGCAGATCGGAAGTAGTGGAACTTAATTGGTAAAATGAAATTAGACAAATTGATGACAATCAGCTACCGTTACTATACAGTAAGGGATGTAATCGCTATAGTTAAGTATGGATATATAGGGGATTAACGCACAGTATGTTAAAAGGGTGAATAAATTATGTCGAAACGAATCAATGATACGATTTTAAAAGCATATAAAGGAGAAGATACGGATTATACACCTGCTTGGTTTATGAGACAGGCGGGACGTTCCCAACCAGAATACCGGGAATTGAAAAAAAAATATTCGTTATTTGAAATCACGCATCAGCCGGAATTATGTGCTTATGTAACAAGGCTTCCCGTTGAAAATTATGGGGTTGATGCCGCTATTTTATACAAGGATATTATGACCCCATTACCTGCGATGGGTGTGGATGTGGAAATTAAAGCTGGAATTGGACCAGTCATTGACAATCCAATCAGAAACCTTGCTGACATTGAAAAGCTTGGCGAAATTAATCCAGAAGCAGATATTCCATACGTACTTGATACGATACGTATCTTAACAAAGGAACAGCTTGATGTGCCTTTAATTGGATTTAGTGGTGCACCGTTCACGCTAGCAAGCTATATGATAGAAGGCGGCCCATCCAAAAATTACAGCAAAACCAAAAGCTTGATGTACCGTGAGCCAGAAGCTTGGTTTGCTTTAATGGATAAGCTGGCAGACATGGTTATAACATATGTTGAAGCTCAAGTAAAAGCTGGTGTAAAAGCAGTCCAAATTTTTGATTCTTGGGTAGGTTCATTAAATGCTGCAGACTATCGTGTATTTATTAAACCAGTAATGACGAGAATATTCTCTGAGCTTAAAAAGCATAATGTACCGTTGATAACGTTTGGGGTCGGAGCCCGTCACTTATTATTAGAGTGGAATGACCTCCCTGTTGACGTAATTGGTCTGGATTGGCGTACGTCTATTGCCGAAGCTCGTGCGATGGGTGTAACAAAAGTTGTCCAAGGAAACTTGGATCCGACCATTCTGCTGACGGACTGGGAAACTATTGAAAAACGAACGAAAGTTATTCTAGATGAAGGAATGCAGCATGGGAAGCATGTGTTTAATCTTGGACACGGCGTGACACCTGATATTAAACCAGAAACATTGAAAAAGTTAACAGCGCTTATTCATTCTTATACACAAAAATAAGAAGTTGTTTACACTATAATTTTTCACAAAGAGGTGCAATGAAATGGAAAAGAAAAAAGTGGGATTATTAGTAATGGCATATGGAACTCCGACGAAGGAGGAAGAGATTGAACCGTATTACACACATATTCGCCATGGAAGAAAGCCAGAGCCAGAGGCACTTCAAGACTTGAAAGATCGCTATAAGGCAATTGGTGGAACTTCTCCATTAGCAAAAATCACCGAAGAACAAGCATATGCAATTGAAAATGGTTTAAATGAATCGCAAAATGAATATGAATTTAAAGCATATATTGGATTAAAGCATATTTCCCCATTTATTGAAGATGCGGTACAAGAGATGGCAAAGGATGGTATCAAAGAGGCTGTTTCTATAGTGCTGGCACCACATTATTCAACGTTTAGTGTGAAATCTTATAATGATCGTGCCGCAAATGAAGCAGAGAAGCATGGTATTTCCATTGAGGCTGTTGAAAGCTGGTATAAAGAGCCAGGGTTTATCCAATTTTGGGTGGATGGAGTTAAAAAGATTTACAATGAAATGACTGAGGCAGAACGTGAAAAAGCAGTACTTATCGTATCTGCACACAGCTTACCAGAGAAAATTTTAAAAAATGGTGATCCATATCCAGAGCAGTTGCAAGAAACAGCGGATTTAATTGTCGAAGGAGCTGGGGTTAAAAATTATGCAGTTGGCTGGCAAAGTGAAGGAAATACGCCAGACCCTTGGTTAGGACCAGATGTTCAGGATCTTACGCGAAATCTGTATAATCAGGAAGGTTATCAAGCTTTTGTCTATGCACCAGTCGGTTTTATTGCAGATCACTTGGAAGTGTTATATGACAATGATTATGAATGTAAAGTAGTTTGTGACGAGTTGGGGGTATCCTATTATCGTCCTGAAATGCCAAACGTTCATCCTGACTTCATTGATTCACTAGTAAAGGTAGTATTAAGTAAAGTAAAGAGTGAAGTGTGATGGAACGTAAAAAAATTGTGATAGTAGGTGGCGGGATAACCGGATTATCCGCCGCTTACTATTTGCAAAAGCAAATTCGTGAAAAGCAAATAGCTGTCGATGTAAAATTGGTTGAAGCTAGTGAGCGTCTTGGAGGTCGAATTCACACGATCAAAACGGATGGTTTTACGATTGAACGTGGACCAGATTCTTTGTTAGCAAGAAAACCAGAAGCAATGAATCTTGTCCAAGAACTAGGTCTGGAAGACGAGATTGTATACAATGGTACAGGACAATCCTATATTTTAGTGAAAAATAAATTACATAAAATGCCTAAAGGTGCTTTCATGGGGGTGCCAAAAGAAATTAAACCACTGCTTGCATCCAATGTTTTTTCCTTAAAAGGTAAAATACGAGCGCTTTGGGATTTGATTTTACCGAAAAGCAAGGAAACAGTTGATCAATCAGTTGGTGCATTAATGCGCCGACGGTTTGGAAATGAGCTTGTTGATTATCAGATTGATCCACTGCTTTCAGGAATTCATTCTGGTGATATTGATCAAATGAGCCTCCAAGCGACGTATCCTATGTTTGAGCGTATGGAGCAAGAGCATGGCAGTTTAATCAAAGGTTTGCAAAAAACAATGTCAAAGCCAGCAAAAAAAGTAAAAGAGAAAAAGTCGCAAGGAATGTTTTTTTCCTTTGAAAACGGACTTGAGACATTAATCGACCGACTTGAAGAAAAATTAGCTGATGGAACGGTACGTACGCATACTGCTGTTGATCATATAGAGAAGAAGGAACATGGTTATCATTTGTTATTAAGCAATGGAAAAGTGTATCGGGCAGATGCGATTATTATGACCGCGCCACATAATAAAGTTCCAAAGATGCTTTCACAATATGATTTCCTTAAAAACTTATATGATATTCCGGCAACATCAACTGCAAATGTTGTTCTTGCGTTCGATCAGGCACAAATAAAAAAAGATATCGATGGTACTGGTTTTCTTGTTAGTCGGAGAGAAAAATATCGAATCACGGCTTGTACGTGGACACATCGCAAATGGCCAAATACAACTCCGGAAGGGAAAGCTTTATTCCGCTGCTATGTTGGAAAACCCGATGATCAAGATATTGTTAATTTATCAGATGAAGAAATTACAGACATCGTTTTACGTGATTTGAATAAAACGATGAAAATAAAAGCAAAGCCCGAATTCAGCATTATTACACGTTTTAAACATGCAAGACCGCAATACCATGTTGGACATTTGGAGCTTGTGGCAGATATCCGCGCAAATGCAGCAAGTGAATTGCCTGGTTTATTTTTAACAGGAAGCTCTTATGATGGCGTTGGGATCCCAGATTGCATTGGACATGGGCGCAAAAGTGCTGAAGATGCGCTAGGATTTTTAAATCAATAATAGTTTTAATGCTCTGGACAATTGCTAGTCTGGAGCTTTTTGGCTTATTTAAGGAAATTCTTTTCTTGGGGAAATACTGATGTTCAGACTAAGCAGGCTGATATTTAAGATGATTTGGTTGATATTCGACATTTCATGTGACAATTGAGCAATTTAAACCGAGTAAAAAAGTAGATGACCAGCAATCAGCTGTATCATCTACTCAAACGATTATATTTTCTGTCTTACCTTGTAACGAAGAACGGTTTTAAGCTTAGATGCTTCAACTTTTCGAAAATCTGATAGGTAAATTTCTTTATGTGTTAAAGACATTCTTTCAAGCTGATTGCTAGCTATAAATTCATCCATCTTCTGAAACGTTTTTGGTTCATCATCATATGGACCAACGTGAAGCATTTGTACAGACAAACCTTCTTCCATCGAGTTAAATGTCACTTCATCTAGTAGAGGATGTGCTTTCTTCTTTCGTACATGTTCAAAGGCTCTCTCTACCACTTCTTCAGTTACAAATGCGGGTTGTTTAATCATAATGGTATATAAGAATTCATTCTTATCCAGAGAATCCTGTTGTCTGCCTTTCTCGGTCAAATCCCATATTCCTTCTAATGGATAAACCGTATATTCGAAATAACCTTCAGGAGTATATCCTTGTTTTGGCATCATTCGCACAGCGTATGCTAACGAATAGAGGACGTTTATTCTGTTGGAAAATTCCTCGTTATTCGGATTTCCTTGTCCCTGAATCATAAAAAAATGCTGATTTGGAACGGTAACTAGTTGGGGTTGTTGTTTCGGTATATATATATCCTTTTCCTTTTTTCTCCACTCATATTTCATTTATTATCATCCTCTATTAATCACTTGACGTTACTAATCAAATTATAAAAAGGATAGGGCTGGAATACAAGATTCCAATCCTATCCCAAATTGTGAGAGCGGAATTATTCCAGCTCTCAAGCGTTTATTTGCTTAACAAGTAGGTCGCAAACTTCATTCGTAGGTTCTTTCCAATTCATCTACAAGTAATCCTACATAATTAACAGCAATATGAATTGCATCTGGTTTAGACATATCAACTCCAGCTTGTTTAATTAATTCAAGCGGCTTTTTCGTTCCTCCAGCTTTTAATACATCTAACCAGCGATCAATTGCTGGTTTACCTTCTGTTTTAATTTTTTCTGCTACTGCTGTGGAAACAGTTAGTCCTGCTGAATAGGTGTATGGATAAAGCCCCATATAATAATGTGGCTGACGCATCCAGGTTAAGCCAGCACCCTCATCAAATACCACGTCATTTCCCCAGAAAGCCTCAAGTGTTTCTTTTTTCTCCTTGCAAAGTACGTTTGCTGTAAGGGGAACCCCTTGCTCCGCTAGCGTGTAGATACGGCGCTGAAATTCTCCCTCTAATAAATGCGTAACAAAGTTATGATAGTAGGTTCCAAGCAATTGGGTGATTACCCAACGTTTCATGCGCTTGTCATCGTTGTTTTTCATTAGATGCTCTGCCAGCAGCAGCTCATTTAAAGTGGATGGAGCTTCAATGAAATAAGTAGATGGTCGTGTATTGACTAGAGATTGATTCTTTCCTGCCAGATAAAAATGCCCGGCATGACCAAGCTCATGTGCCAATACGAACGCGCCACGCATTGTATCTGTCCATGTTATTAAGATATATGGATGAACGCCGTATGGACTGGAACAAAATGCTCCATTTGCTTTACCGGCATTATCAGAGCGGTCAATCCAGCGGTTAGAAATCCCCTCTTTCATAATTTCCGTATATTCCGGTCCCATTACCTGCAGTGCTTCAATAATGGTAGCTGCTGCATCTTCATACGTTGTTTTAGGATTAAATGTCGGGTCTAGCGGCGCTTTTAAATCACAGTACCGCATTTCATCAAGCTCGAGTTTTTCCTTCTTTAACTTTGCAAATCTGCGCATGTGTGATGCCAGTCCTTGCTGTATAACATCTAACTGATTGTGATACATTTTCTCTGTAACTTGCTGCGATGCTAAAAGCATATCTGTTACGGATTTGTAACCACGAAGGTTAGCCATTGTAACTTGTTTTGTTACTTCTGTGGCATAGGTAGCAGCAAACGTATTCTTGTATCGATCTAATGTTTTTGTAAAGGATTTGTATGCTGCCCGGCGTGTATTAGTATCTGCTGTAAATTCATAACGGTCTTCATAAAGAGCTGCAGACATAGGCAAGTCGACATTCTCCTCATTTTTAATGGAGTCGAACTGCATATCGGCAGCTTTACTGCGCTGATAAATCATATATGGGGCATTATGTACCTCGCTAAGTGCAGCCAATGTCTTTTCAATTTCTGGAGAAAGGGTGTATGGCTTTCTTTCCATTAAATCTTCAAGCATTTTTTTATAGGTTGTCAGTTCAGATTGTTCACTGAGAAATTGATTTATTGTTGCTTCAGAAAGCGTCAATAGCTCAGATTGGAAAAATGCTGTTTTTGCTTGTATAGAAGCCATAGCAGCAGCTACTCTCGCAGAGTCTCGCTGGTTATCGGGATCTGATCCATCTGCACTGGAACGAAGCATTGCATAAACCGAAACACGCGTAAGTTTTTGCTGGAATGCTTCCAATGCCTGCAATGCTTGTAATAACGTATTGGAATCATTGCCTAACTTGCCTTTATAGGCTGTAATTTCTGTAACATCTTCCTGTAATTTCTTAAGCTCTTCATTCCAAGCAGTATGGGAAGGGAATAAGTCTTTTAAATCCCACTTCTGTTCTTCCGGTATGTCCGAACGATTTTTGGTTATTGTGTGAATTGCCATTATTAATCTCCTTTACTAAATGTTTCGTATCTCTAAGTAAATTATATTATAATTTGACAGTTAATAATAGAACCTTCTAAAATATTTTGAGTATTTCCTGTGCTTGCAAAAAAAATACAGCTATAATAATAGCTGTAAAAAATGTTTTGTTGTAGTACAGTTGGCATAGAAGTAATCTGTTTAGGTAATACACATTAATAAATAATTGTCGTATTGCAGTTATCTTGCTGGATGGTCACATTCATCGCAGATATTGCCATAGCAGTCAGCTTTCTCGTGAATCATGTCTTCACCGCATTGCTTGCACTTCTTTTTAGGCAGGTTTCTGAAAAATTCAACAATACTAGTCATGTGTATCCTCCTTTAGTGTTAACGTATTTAATATTAGATCCATTGTAATATAACAATATGTTGTTTGTCAATGCTGTGTTACAACAAAATTTATAACAGGAGTGTTTTTTTATGAAATTAACGGTTATTGGTTGCTGGGGCGGGTACCCGGCAAGGGATGGAGCAACATCCTCCTATTTACTTGAAAAAGAAGGTTTTTCATTGTTAATTGATGTTGGAAGTGGGGCACTGTCTAAATTGCAAAAATATAAAGCAGTTGCCACTCTTGATGCGGTTATCATTTCACATTATCATCATGATCATATTGCTGATATTGGGGTGCTCCAGTATTCTAAGCTAATTGAGTACTATGTAAAGGGTTCAAATAAATTATTGCCGATCTATGGGCATACAGCAGATCAAACGAGCTTTCAAGCTTTAACCCATGACTATACAAAAGCTATGCCATATAATCCGCAAGAAGAATTAAAACTTGGACCATTTACGATTCAATTTTTCGAAACGGACCACCCAGTTTTGTGCTATGGCATGCGAATTTCGGATGGAAAAAAGGTAATCGTCTATACAGCAGACACAAGCTATAAAGCAGAATGGAAGGATTTTGCACAGGGGGCAGACCTATTGATTGCTGATTGTAATTATTATGCTGGTCAAGACGGGACGAAAGCGGGTCATATGAATAGCGAGGAAGGCGCAAAAATAGCGGAGGGTGCTGATGTGGAGACATTAATGCTTAGTCATTTGCCGCAATATGGTGATATTCATCAATTAGTGGTAGAAGCGAAAAATCATTATAAAGGAAATGTAAGATTAGCAGAGGAAGGTGCAATCTGGCAAAGCTAGCTGTGAGGAGCGATATCCATTGATTACTTTGGTTCTTTGGCTTAAAATTAATTATAGACAATATAGGAGGTAACGGTAAATGAAATTTATTAATAATAATGGGATTACAGATCCAATGGTAAACTTGGCTATTGAAGAATATGTTCTGGAAAACTTTGGGGAGAAGGATACATACCTATTATTTTATGTGAATAAACCGTCTATTATCATTGGGCGAAATCAAAATACAATAGAAGAAATAAATACAGATTATGTGGATGATAAAGGAATTAAAGTGGTACGCCGTCTTTCAGGTGGCGGAGCAGTTTACCATGATGAACAAAATCTTAATTTCAGCTTTATAACAAAGGATGACGGAAACAGCTTTCAAAACTTTGCTAAATTTACAAAGCCGATGGTTGATGCATTGAATAAATTAGGTGTTCCAGCAGAAATGCAGGGGCGAAACGATTTAGCTGTAGAGGGACGTAAAATTTCCGGAAATGCAATGTTCTCGACAAAGGGCCGTATGTTCAGCCATGGAACTTTAATGCTGGATTCTGAGCTTGAGGAACTTACAAAAGCATTGAAGGTTAAAAAGATAAAAATTGAATCAAAAGGAATTAAATCTATTCGTAGTCGAGTTGCTAATATTGCCGAGTATCTGGACGAGCCAATTACGATGAATCAATTTAAAGAAATCATCCTGAAAAATGTTTTTGATGTAGAGGATACAAACGATGTTCCACAGTATATATTGACAGAAGAAGATTGGGAGAAGATCTACGAAATCTCAAAAAAACGTTATCAGCAATGGGAGTGGAATTTCGGGAAATCTCCGGCATTTAATGTGCAGGAAACGTATAAATTTGATGCAGGCCTTGTAGATGTCCGTTTGGATGTTAAAAAAGGAATCATTGAAAACTGCAAAATTTATGGTGACTTTTTTGGGGTGGGAAATGTGAAAGAGCTTGAAGATAAGCTAAAGGGTGTTCGCCATGAACGAAGAGCGATTGAAGCTGCATTAGAAGATTTTGATGTATCTCACTATCTCGGCAGAATTTCCAAAGAGGACTTTATTAATTTGCTCTATTAATTAAAAAATCCCGCCACGGTGTTTTGGGTGGGATTTTTTTGGTTTACGTTAATTTTTCTCAATATTTGGTTTTTAGCTGTTATTATTTATACAAATATGGTAAATTAGTCCTTGAGCCACTTTCTTTTTATTTTTTAGAAAGGATGAATTGTTTGATGGAAAATTATTATTTTGCCTCTCATGAAATAACCCCTGTTACAATGGCAGTCTTATCTTTACGTGATGTAAACGGTGATGCAGTTACACGTGTAATTGAAGAGGATGGAGAATATGTGGTCGATCACTCCCCGACAAAGATCATTGACAATGCATGCCGCTTTTTTGGCAGCAGTCTAAAAGGCAGGCAGGATGGGACTAAAGATATAAGCGGTATCACACATAAAGCACCAATCTCCATTGACCCTTCAAGTGGAATGTACTTTTTTCCAACTACTTCACCGAGCAATCGAAAATGTTCATGGATTGCACATTCATTTATCGATAAGATAAAAAAGGCTGCTGAAAAGCATACGGAAATTCAATTTACAAATGGCAGAAAAGTAGTCATTGATGCATCGTATGGATCGATGATGAATCAATTGCAGCGTACTGCTCAATTCCGGTACTTATTGGATCATCGAGTCAGACTTTTCCAGCAGTATCAGCCTGGTTCTGTGGCAGATCCATCACAATGAGTTCATCTAGAATTGCTTCTACTTTTTTGCGAATTGCGGGATTGAAAAAGTTTCGCTTCTCTTCCCGGTTTTGACAAATAAAAAGGAATGAAGAAAACGAATCGTTCTTATTTAATGTAATTACTTGCATCCCCTTCTGCTTCATCGCCACACGCAGAATTCTTCGTTCATTGGATGCTTTTTCTTCCATCTTTGTTAAATGCTTTATATAGGTTTCCTTAATTTTAAAGGCGCCACGCTGAATATGTTCCATATCTTGTCTGATGACAACCATTGCCATTGATAAGAAAAGAAAGCGAGTACTTAGTTCTAATTCTTCATCTGTAAGATAGCGCATATCGATAACCTCCTCTAAAACAAGAACATAGGTTCTATTATATTATATGCTAAAAGTTTAAGGAAATACACTATTAAAATAAAAATACATGCTAAATAAAAAGAAAGTGGCCGAATCGTTAATTAAAATTATGCATTTTTCAAGGTTTGTTTTAGAATGTATAGTGAGATAATTGTATTTATAATCGAAAATGGCTTATGTTAACGAGGGGAATTAGAATACATGTACTTGTCAAACATCAATTTTTCTAATTGGAAAGAAGTTCTTGAAACAGAAGGGCTGGAAGATTTTATACAACAACTATTACAACAATATGAAGGCTTAGGTCCTCTGCCGGGAATAATACTCCCATTTACAGAAGCTTTTTTGCCTTTTTTGCCGTTAATTGTATTTGTATTGGGTAATGCGGCGGCATATGGTTTACTGGAAGGATTTTTATTGTCTTGGGCTGGTGCCAGTAGTGGAGCAATCGTTGTATTTATTGTTATCAGAAGGCTAGGAAACACAAAGCTGTTTCTAAGGATACGTAAAAATAATCAAGTAAAGAGGATTACGGCGTGGGTGGAAAGGCATGGTTTTGGTCCGCTATTTCTTCTGCTTTGTTTTCCGTTTTCGCCATCGGCAATTATTAATGTTGTTGCAGGTCTATCAAAAGTTAGTACACATCAATTTATTCTTGCTGTTTTTCTAGGAAAAGCGGTTATGATTTTTTCGATATCCTATGTTGGTTCCAGTATTATGGAATTCGCAAAGAACCCAGTTCGAACGATTGTCGTTGGTATTGGTATATTTCTCTTTTGGATACTAGGAAAATACCTGGAACAGAAATTGCAAAATAAAGTTGTGGAAAAGGCTTATCCAGATAGGAAGAAAGATTAAAAGGGCGTCCTTTAGGGTATTATAGGAATATAATAACCTGGAGGCAGATGAAGATGAAAAAAATTAATTATCGCAGACTCGTTCCTTTGGCAATACTTCTCGTTTTATTTGCGGTAATTCTCAGATCAAGCATCTTTGCAAGCTATGTAGTTGACGGTGAATCGATGCAGCCAACATTATATGATGGCAATTTATTAATTGTAAATAAAATTATATATAATATAAGAGATGTGGGTCGCTTTGATGTAATTGTATTTCATGCGAACAAAGAAGACGATTATGTGAAACGAGTCATCGGCTTGCCAGGTGATGAAATTGAGTATAAGGATGATAAGCTGTATATCAATGGCGAATACGTTCCAGAAAAGTTTTTGCGGATGGATGGTTATGTACAGGCGAGTGACAGCCATCCATATACAAAAAATTTTACACTTACTGAAATAACGGGAGAAAAAGTTGTTCCCGAAGGTCAGTTGTTTGTTATGGGGGACAATCGCGGTGATAGTTACGACAGCCGGGCATTTGGATTTATATCGATGGATCAGCTTGTGGGCAAGGTAGATATTAAATATTGGCCACTCTCCCAGACCAAGCTTAGTTTTGGCAAATAGCTATAATGGAGCTTCTACTTTTGGTAAAATAGGTAGGAGCTCTATTTATTATTTGACTGTTTTTGTGAAATTTGTTGCTTCTTAAGCTTCGTAGTTGGAAAAACTGTGGAGTAATGTGTAATTACGGGTTGCGCGTATACCCGATACGGAGACACACTCCGCGCATCTTAGGGTGACCCGTGAGCCTCTTCGAACTCTGTTCTTCAGAGTCTCACTCTGGCCATGTATCCCGCAGAAGTCTACGTGTGTTTCCTGCGCTTATACTGGCACATTGGCTAATACAAATATATTTAACGAAACAAAAACGTTGCTTTAACCAGTCTGGGTGAGCGTAGCGCAGTCGACTCCTGTGGGAACAGCCCGTGTCTGAAGACTCGCAGGAAGTGGTTTCCTTCCGGAGAGGCTGAAGCCGTGCCCACGGAAAGCGACTGCTTGTAGCGATCCCCGACGGCGATAGTTACTCATACCACAACAGCTAGTTAGAAGTTTATATATTGTGTCAAAAAGCAACAACTTTTATGGTTTAAGGAGGGCTAACACCAATGGGATTACGATTTATCATGGGAAGATCTGGTACGGGAAAAAGCGGGAGAACATTAGATGAAATCAAAGAGAAACTGTTAGCAAATCCTCAAGGTTCCCCAATATTTTATATTGTTCCAGACCAAATGACATTTCAACAGGAATTTGCATTGTTTAATGATGAAGATATAAAAGGAAGCATACGTGCACAAGTAGTCAGCTTTTCTCGTCTGGCATGGCGTATATTACAAGAAACGGGTGGCGGTACAAGACAATTTATTAGCTCTATTGGACTGCAAATGATGCTTCGCAAAATAATTGAGGAGAAACAGGGAGAGTGGCAGGTTTTCCAAAAAGCAATGGAAAAGCAAGGCTTCTTGAATCAATTGGAGCAGATGATTACGGAATTTAAGCGATATCAGATTAGCCCAGAGATTTTACACATGCAGATGGAGCATATGAATCAGTTTGTACATAAAGCACCCGGTGAGGTCGCTTTGTTGAATAAGCTTGATGATTTAGTATATATTTACGAAAAACTTACGGCTGCATTGAAGGATCATTACATGGATGGAGAAGATCAATTACAGCTATTAGCGGAGAAAATAGTAGAATCATCGATTTTAAAAGATGCAGAAATCTATATCGATGGATTTCATAGCTTTACACCAAATGAGCTTATTGTGGTTGAAGCGCTAATGAAGCAATGTCAATCGGTTACGATTACGCTTGCTGTTGATAATCCGAATGATACAACCTCTGAACTTGACTTGTTTCATCAAACATCGGAAACGTATCATACACTAAAGCAAATTGCGTACGAGAATTACGTGATGGTTGATGAAACAATTGTTATGAATCCGGCTAATGGCAGGTTCAAGGATAGACCGTATTTTGCACATTTAGAACAAAATTTTGATGTTAGGCCATCACCTGAATTCCACGGTGAAGTACCAATTCAAATAGCAGAAGCAGTTCATCCGCGTGCAGAAGTAGAAGGAACTGCGCAGGAAATATTGCGTCTTATTCGAGAGGAAAAGTATCGCTTTCAAGATATTGCTATTTTTATTCGACAAACAGATGTCTATCATAGTCTAATTCAAACAATTTTCGATGACCACGATATTCCAGTATTTATCGATGAAAAAAGAACAATGCTGAACCATGCATTGATAGAATTTATTCGGTCCATGCTTGATATTGTAGAAGGAAACTGGCGATATGATGCTGTTTTCCGTGTTTTAAAAACAGGGTTTATTCCGGTATCAAATCAGAAGTTCCCCTTAACAAATGATGCAATCGATGAGTTAGAAAATTATGTATTAGAATATGGAATTCGCTCGAGAGAACGCTGGTTTAGTGATGAGGAATGGAAATTTCAGCGGTTCCGCGGCTTTGAAAATAAGGTGCAAACCGATATGGAAAAGCAAACACAGGAGAGAATTAATACTTATCGGGCCCAGATTGTAAAGGCGTTACAGCCGTTTGATGAACAGATAAGAAAAGCAGCTACAGTAAGAGAACTTTCTGAAATAACCTATTTATTACTCGAAAAACTCGGTGTTCCGGAGCGCTTAGAAGACATGCGAACTTATTATGATGAGCATGGCGAAATTGAAAAAGGAAGAGAGCAGGAGCAGGTCTGGGCAGCGGTGATTCAGCTATTCGATGAAATGGTGGAAATGGCTGGTGATGAACCGATGAAATTGGGTACTTTTCGCTCAGCACTTGATGCTGGCTTTGAAACGCTAAAATTTGCCCATGTTCCACCAAGTATGGATCATGTAATTGTTGGAACAGTTGATCGTTCACGGCTAAGCGGGGTGCAATGTGCATTTCTCCTCGGTGTGAACGACGGAATTTGGCCAATGAAACCGCCAACTGATAGCATGATTAATGAAGAAGAAAGAGCGGTTTTAGCGGAAAACGGTATGAAGCTAGCTGAAAGCGGAAAACGTCAATTATTAGATGATTGGTTTTATATGTATCTTGCATTTACAGTAGCACAGGACAAGCTGATGATCAGCTATCCATTGAGTGATGAGGAAGGAAAGGCAAAAATGCCGTCCCAGCTTATTAAACGTATTGAAGATTTATTCCCGTCTTGCTGTAATCATTTATTACTGCAGGACCCGGATGAATTGGCAGATGCGGAACGATTTATCACGACTTCGGTAAAAACGAGGTCGGCACTGACCGCGCAATTGGCAAGAAGCCAAAAAGGCTATCCAATACAGCCTGTCTGGTGGGAAGTGTATAATTGGTATGTGGAACACCAGCCAAAATATAGTACAACCTATAAGATATTACAGAGCCTATATTATGAAAATAAACCTAGCAATCTAGCGAAGGATACAGTGGAAGAGCTTTATCCGAAACAAGTGAAGGCAAGTGTAAGCAGACTGGAGACATATTACAGATGCTCGTATCAGCATTTTGCGAAATATAGCTTGAAGCTAGATGAACGAAAGACGTATAAATTAGATGCGCCAGATATTGGTCAGCTTTTCCATGAAGCGTTAAAAATCATTACCGATTGGATTCAAGGTGAAGGAAAAGACTTTGCACAGCTAACGAAAAAAGATGCAGATGGCTATGCCGGAAAGGCTGTATTTAATCTTGCTCCTATTTTACAGCATCAAATTCTTCACAGCTCGAATCGATATAAATATATTCAGCAAAAGCTGCAGGAGGTTATCGCGAGAGCCACCTACATTCTAAGTGAACAAGCAAGACAGAGTAATTTCTCACCAGTTGGATTAGAGCTTGGCTTTGGTGACAAGGAAAAGCTTCCACCATTAAAAATGCAATTGCCGAATGGATATGAGCTTTTGCTTCGCGGAAGAATTGACCGTGTCGATAAGGCTTTGAATGAAGATAATCTATATTTGAGGATTATTGATTATAAATCAAGTGCGAAAGGCTTAAATCTAATGGAGGTTTATTATGGTATTGCATTACAAATGCTTGCTTATTTAGATGTCGTCTTAACGCATTCGGAGCAATGGCTTGGCAGGGAGGCAACCCCGGCAGGAGTGCTCTATTTCCATGTTCATAATCCAATGATTTCAAGCAAACAAAAAATAAATGATGATCAAATTAGCGAAGAGATCTTTAAGAAGTATAAAATGCAAGGCTTGCTGCTGTCCGATGAGGAAATTGTCAAAATGATGGACAAGTCGCTGGAGTCCGGATCCAGTCAAATTGTACCTGCTGGCATCAAGAAGAATGGCGGGTTTTATGGTTACTCCAAAATTGCGGATCAAGAAACGTTTTCCAGCTTACAACATCATATTCATCAATTAATGCGAAACGCAGGGATTGATATGACATCTGGTGGCGTGGATTTAAATCCATACCAGCATAAAGAGCAGATTGCATGTACATTTTGTCCGTTTCATTCGGTTTGTCAATTTGATCCAGAATTACGAGAGAATAATTACCGGAAGCTTAAAGAAATAAAAGAACAGGATATTCTGGGCAAATAAGTAAGTATAAAACTTACCAATTTGCATAAGTGCAACTTTAGATTTCACCGAAAGGCTTGGTGAATACCAAGTTTTCTAAAAAAACTAAGAGAGGAGTGAACATATGGTTAATTGGACAAAGGAACAGGAAGAGGCGATTTATACTGCCGGTAGCGATATTCTCGTAGCCGCAGCAGCAGGCTCTGGAAAAACTGCAGTACTTGTTGAACGGATTATTAAAAAGCTGTTATCTACTAGCAATCCAGTTGATATCGACTCTTTGCTTGTCGTGACATTTACGAATGCTGCGGCACAGGAGATGCGTAATCGAGTCGGAATTGCACTTGAAAAAGCATTAGCAGAAAATCCGACATCTATGCATTTAAAGAAACAGCTTTCCTTATTGCAGCGTGCTTCCATTTCCACATTGCACTCCTTTTGTCTTGATGTCGTTCGAAAATATGCGTATTTGATTGATATGGATCCATCTTTTCGAATTGCCGATGATATGGAAGGGGACCTCATCAAGCAGGAAGTTTTGGAGGATTTATTTGAAGAATGGTACGGAGCCGAACCGGGGGAGCAACAAGCGTTTTTTGCGGTGGTGGATCGTTTTTCTAATGACCGAAGCGACCTTGAAGTGGAAAATCTAATACTGGATTTATACACATTTGCGACTCAGAATCCATGGCCAGAAAAATGGCTAGATAAGTTAGCTGAATCCTATCATATTCCGGAGGATTGGAGAGAGGAGGATTTAGCTTGGTTAACGATAATAAAACGGGAAGTGAACAACCAGTTTGAAGCAATCCGTCAAGAAATGGAGCTTGCTTTAAGCATAACCCGGGAAAATGATGGACCATACCATTATGCGGATACGATTGATACGGAAATTGCGTTGTTGCATGAAGCAATGAACTTGGTTGATTCATGGGATGAATTGCAGCAGTTCATGTCATCAAACTCTTTCGGCAGGCTTTCGGGAAAAAAAGCCGACTGTGATGAGCAAAAGAAGGAGAAAGTGAAACAGCTAAGAAAAAGCTACAAGAAACGCTGGGACGATATGAACAGCGAATGGTTCAGGCGGAATTTATCCAGTCATATCGAGGATATGCGTGAGCTTGCCCCGGTAATTAAACAGTTGACAGAGCTCGTGAAACAATTTAAAAATCGATTTACGGAACTGAAGCGTGAGAAAGCACTAGTGGATTTCTCCGATTTGGAGCATTATTGTTTGCAGTTGCTTGCCAGCGAAGCATCGACAGCAGATAACATCATTCCATCAAACGTAGCGACGGGGTTTCAAAATCAGTTCAGCGAGGTACTTGTTGATGAATACCAAGATACAAACCTCGTTCAGGAAACGATTTTAACATTGATTAGCAATCGTACCGAAGCCGGAAACATGTTTATGGTCGGCGATGTGAAACAAAGTATTTATCGGTTCCGTCATGCAGAGCCATCTCTTTTTATCGAAAAATATAAACGGTTTGCGCGAGAAGAAGAGCAGGCAAAGCGAATTGATTTGGCAAGTAATTTCCGCAGCAGAGAACAGGTTTTAATTGGCGCGAACTATATATTCAGACAGATTTTAAATGAAGAGCTTGGTGAAATTGATTATGATCAGGATGCTGAGCTGATCTATGGAAATAAAATGTATGAGGATATGCCGTTTGATAAACCTTTTCCTGAGCTGCTGTTAATTGATCGGGAAACAGGGGAAGAGCATGCTGAGGTATCAGATGAAGAAGAAGATTTTCAGGATTTAGAAAAGGCGCAGTTAGAGGCAAGAGCGTATGCAGAAAAAATTAAAACTTGGATTGGTTCAAAAGAGGGTACTAAGCCAATGCAAGTTGTTGATAAAGCGACACAATCACAACGGGATCTGCAATATCGTGACATCGTGATTTTAATGCGTTCCATGACTTGGGCACCAACAATTGTAGATGAGCTGAAAAAGCAAGGAATTCCAGTCTATGCAGAGCTTTCAACAGGTTATTTTGAAGCAATTGAAGTAAAGGTAATGCTTAGTCTGTTGAAGGCGATTGATAATCCAAGACAGGATATTCCACTCGCTTCGGTATTAAAATCGCCGATTGTTGGTTTAAATGAGGATGAGCTTGCTGCGATACGCCTAGCAGCAAAACAGGATTCATTTTATGAAGCTGTTCTCACCTATTCAAAACAGCAAACAAATGAAACGGCCACGAAATTAAACCGGTTTTTAGAACAGCTCGAACAATTTCGCTTAGCGTCCAGACAAGGTGCATTATCGGAATTGATTTGGGATATTTATCGGGAAACAGGCTACTATGATTTTGTTGGTGGGATGCCAGGCGGAAGACAGCGTCAGGCGAATCTAAGGGCACTTTATGATCGGGCAAGAGGCTATGAAACAACCTCCTTCCGAGGACTATTCCGTTTTCTCCGATTTATTGAAAGAATGGAAGAGCGTGGCGATGATTTAGGGTCAGCTCGGGCGCTCAGTGAGCAAGAAGATGTTGTACGTATCATGACGATTCATAAGAGTAAAGGACTGGAATTTCCGGTTGTTATTGTTGGGGCAATGGACAAGCTGTTTAATCAGCGGGATTTAATGCAAAAATACTTATTGCATAAAGATTTAGGGTTAGCGAGTAAGTATATTGATCCAATCAAGCGTATCACCTATCCAACACTATTTTATCATGCTTTTAAGGAGGAAATGCGAAGGGAGCTGCTTGCAGAGGAAATGCGAGTGCTTTACGTAGCTTTGACAAGAGCAAAGGAAAAATTAATAATGGTTGGAAATGTAGCATCTGTTGAGAAGAAGCTGCAAAAATGGCAAAAAATACAAAATCATCCAGACTGGGTACTTCCAGCATACTTCCGAGCGGAGTCGAAAACATACTTGGACTGGGTTGGGCCAGCTCTCATTCGTCACAAAGAATCAGAGAAGCTACGTGAAGAGGAAATCAGCAATGACGTATTAGATGAAATCAAAGCAGATCCATCAAAGTGGGATATTTCGATTATCCATGCCAGTGAATTGACAAATTTGGAAGAAAGAACAATCGAAACAGATTTGAATTTGAAAGAGAAGATTATCGAATGGCAGCCTGTAAATGTCGGGGATAGAACATTAAAAGAATTTGTTGATGAACGTTTATCCTATCGCTATCCATTTAGCCAAGCTGCAAGGTCACGGGCAAAGCAGTCTGTGACAGAATTGAAGCGTCAGCAGGAAATGAAGGACGAATATAGTGATGATCGCTTTGTACAAGCCTTCCGAGCGCCGATTATAAAGCGACCAAATTTCATGCAGCAGGAAAGACAAGTAACAGCTGCAGAAAAAGGGACAGCCTTGCATACGGTCATGCAGCATTTGCCAATACGTAAACCGCTGACGAAAAAAGAAATAGAGGAAGCGGTGGAAATGTTGGCTGATAAAGAAATATTGACGCGTGTAGAAGCTTCCGTTATCGACAGTGAAGCCATTGAGCAGTTTTTTCATTGTGAAATTGCCGAACGGATGATGGAAAGTCCACAGGTCATTCGTGAAATTCCATTTAGTTTAACGTTGCCTGCAAGCCAGGTTTATGCAACTTGGGAAAGTGAGACAGATGAGCAAGTATTGATACAGGGTGTAATTGATTGCTTAATTCAAAGTGAGGATGGCTGGATTATTTTAGATTATAAAACAGATGCGATTACAGCAGATGTTACAGAAGAGGTAAAGGTACAATTAATAAAACGTTATGAAACACAAATGCGGCTTTACCGAACAGCATTGGAAACAATCTGGAAGGAACCAGTGAAGGAAACATATCTGTATTTCTTTGCTAAGCATCTATTGCTCAAAGTATGATCAAAATTGGTTTGAAACTGCATGTAGTGGGGGATAAATCTCACTACATGCTAGTTTTTTTAGATGCGTGTTCAAAAGGAGGATAAAAAAGGACCAAGAAGTTCGAGGCGGCATAGCTTTGAGTAGCGGAACGTATGGGTTTAATACGTGAGCAGACGTTCTTGCACGCAGGAAAAGCGTTTTTTCTTTTCCAAGGAACGGAAAAGCAAGCCAACGAGCTTCCACAGGATGTGGTGACTTCGACGTTCGACACAGGACGTGTCGGTAGTTAGTTGAAGGTCCCCTGTTCTCGATGTGTCATTTTTACCGGACTTTTTGAACAACCTCTAGAAGCCGGAATTGAAAGGATATCAATGATGGATATAAATGCAGCACCAACTAAAGAAAAGAACCGTCTTGCAGCAATCGATGCTGCAAGGGGCTTTGCTATTTTCGGGATATTCATTGTAAATATTGGAGCTTTCTCAGCTCCTGACTTTATCTATGGTGGTGCAACTGCAGCGTGGAATTCTACCGCTGACCGCTATGTTTTTTCAAGCAAGCTTTTATACGTTGTTTTCACTTTTGTTTGGTTTTGGAATCCAATTGCTGAAGGATAGGCTGGTGGAACGCAAAATTCGTGTAAGCTGTTTTTTAGCGAAGCGGTTAACAATTTTAGCAGGGCTCGGATTAATCCATGCATTTGTTATTTGGCACGGAGATATTTTACTATCCTATGGTCTTATTGGACTGCTATTGCTATTGTTTCTAAAAGCTAGCAATGCATCCTTGCTTGCATGGGGAGCAGCTCTTTTAGGTGGAAGTGTTGGTTTATTATCATTAGCTTTATATGGAACGCGAAGTGCTTTAGGAGGGTCAAACCAACTCGCTATTACGCAAGCTATTACAAGTTATCAAAGCGAGAGCCTTATTACGATTTGGGAGCAAAATTATAATGACTGGATGAATGCCAATGGTGGAATAGGGTTCTTTTTTCTAATTATGGTATTACTCCCATTATTTTTATTCGGTATGTATATCGCGAGAAAGCGCTGGCTGCATGAACCAGAAAAGCATAAATCCATTTTGAGAAAGCTCTGGCTGGTTTCACTTATTGGTTTTGTAGGGTTCAAAGTTGGGCCGTATCTTGTTGGGAATCCACTTTGGCTATCCTACCTTCAGGATAATGTCGGCGGGACATTTTCGGCCATATTTTATATTGTATCGATTACATTTATAGCGCAACGAAAAATTGGTCAGAGAATCATCCAGCCTTTTGCGGCAGTTGGAAGAATGGCATTAACCAACTACCTCATGCAGTCAATGATTTGCTTTATTCTTTTTTATGGTATTGGTTTCGGTTTATACGGTTCGATACGTCCGCTAGCTGGAGTAGGAATGGTGCTTGTTATTTTTACTGGTCAAATCTTTCTTAGTAACTGGTGGTTAAGGCGATTTCGGTTTGGACCATTTGAGTGGCTATGGCGTAGTTTAACCTATGGAAAGCGACAGCCATTACGGAAGCTGGAGGGTTGACAGATGAATAAGCAAAAGCTAAAACGGGAAGCAAGGGCATGGGTGGAAGAAGGTATTATTTCTGACGAGCAGTACGATAAGATTATAGAACGCTATTCTAAAAGTGGTCCAAATTCAATTATCCTTCTATTTGCTATTTTACTAATGGCACTCGGATTTTTGACATTTATTATGTCTGACTGGGCGCGGGAACCGCATTTATCAAGGATTGTTATCCTTGCAAGCGTAACGACTGTGCTCTATGTATTAGGAGATATACGTTACCGAAAAAGTGCAGATTTAATAGCAATCAGTTTTATTGTGCTTGGCTACATTGCTTTCGGGGCGGGAATGCTATTAGCTATTGATATTTATACCATTCAAGTGACGTTTGCTTGGCCGTTTATCATATGGGCAGTTGTAGGTCTTGGCGTCTATTTTATCTATGAGCATAAATTATTATATTCAGCTGCGATTGCAGTAACAACAATTGGCCAAATATACAATGCGACTATTAATTCAGCTTTTAGCTGGATTCTGCTGCTTCTATTACTACTCGGTTTTGGTCATTTTGTCTATCACCATCGGAATTATTTATTCAGCTATCTGTTTAGTATAAGCTTTGTTGTGCAATTATTAACGCTTGTTTTCATAGCGTCCCAGCAGTATTATTGGTTGATTCTTTACTTTTTAATTTTGTATGTTGCTGGTGATTTACTTAGAGAACAAGTCTATCGGGAGCCATTTAAAAGGATCAGCTTACTTGCAATTTTTATTTTCGGGATGTACCAGACTTTCATTCTCCAAAACGAATTTTACATGGAGGATGTTACCCTTCAATGGAGCTTTATAGCAGCTTGGTTCGTGCTTTTTGGGGCAGCAATAGTTATAAAAATAATAGATAATCGAGGCTATCAGCTGATTGACTTCGTTTTATTCTTACCAATCGTGTTTATACCATTTTCATATAGTATGAGTTTAATTGTTTTATTTATATTTGCACTTGGCTGGCTCTTTATCGGCTATAAGGTGGAGAATAGTGAGTATGTTTTACTTGGAACGATCTCCTTTTTAGTCAGTGTTTTCACAGTATATATTCAATTTGCATGGGATGCGATGAATAAGTCTCTTTTCTTTTTAATAGGAGGTATACTATTATTTTTAATTAGTTTATCAGTCGAAAAACAGCGCCGTACAATTGTCGAAAATCAAAAAGGGGGAGAATGAGCATGAAGCGTTTATTATTCTATACCCTGCTTGGGCTGCAAATTGTGATACTTTTTCTTTTAGGTATCCAATATTATTTTATCGATGATTATGGGCGTACGGTAAAATTGCTTAGTAAGCATGAGGAAATGACGGATACGTATGGAAACTATAATCAGCATACGACATCTATCAATTATGAAATTAATTTCATATCAGAGGATGCATGGAAGATTGAAGAAGAAGTAGATTATAATACGAAGATAAATGTCTTGCTTGAAGCTGATGCGCAAGGGTTTTTTCATGCTGTAAAAGCAACGGATCGGAAAGTAGATGCTGAACAGGACCAGATCGTTCTCCAAGGGAAATATCAATACTACAATGACATGCAAAAAGAATATCATGTGACCTATGGAATTGAATCTTTTCATCCTGATTTTGACTTTAGTCGTTCGGCCAGGGGTCAATCATTAATCACTGTACAACTTGCACCATGGGGGCAAAAAAAGGTGACTGAAATAGAAAATCTGAAATAGCTTGATTTGAATACTTCGTTTGACAAAAATCGCAGAAATGTTGATGTGTCGACATTTCTGCGATTCTCTATGTTGTTTTTTATGGCTGTAATACATCTTTGATTCGTTCTATAGCCCAATCTAAGTCTTTTTTAGAAATGACAAGTGGTGGGGCAAAACGGATAACATTCTCATGTGTTTCTTTACATAATAGACCTTTCTCCTTTAATGCCTCACAATATGGGCGAGCACTTTCAGCAAGCTCAACACCAACAAATAATCCTTTGCCACGGACTTCCTTTATGATTGCATTATTAATTTTCTTAAGTTCATTGAGCATGTGATTGCCCATCTCAAGGGACCGGCCAGCTAGCTTTTCTTCTTCCAAAACCTCTAATGATGCAATCGAAACCGCACAGGCAAGTGGGTTCCCGCCAAAAGTAGAACCATGTGATCCAGGATTGAATACACCAAGAATGTCATTGTTGGCAACAATACAGGAAATTGGGAAAACGCCGCCACCTAAGGCTTTTCCGAGAATTAAAATATCTGGAGAAACATGCTCCCAGTCGCAAGCAAATAGTTTTCCGCTTCGACCAAGTCCCGATTGAATTTCATCTGCAATATATAGGACATTATTTTCCTTGCACACGTCATAAGCTTCTTTTAGAAATCCATCAGGTGGAATAATAATCCCGGCTTCTCCTTGAATTGGTTCGAAAAGAAAACCAGCCGTATTCTCATTAATAGCATTCTTTAGAGCATCAATATCTCCGTACGGGATTAGTTTAATCCCTGGGAGCATTGGCCCGAAGCCGCGTTGGTATTCAAATTCAGAAGATAAAGAAACCGCTGTCATTGTTCGACCATGAAAGTTGCCTTCGCAAGCGATAATTTCAGCTTTGTTATTTTCTACTCCTTTGACATCATATGCCCAGCGCCTTGCAGCTTTGATTGCTGTTTCTACAGCTTCGGCGCCAGTATTCATTGGAAGTGCCATATCTTTATTTGTCAGCTTGCAAATTTTTTCATACCATGTTCCTAATTGATCATTATGAAACGCTCTGGATGTTAGTGTGACATTGTCTGCCTGCTTTTTTAATGCTGCAATAATTTTAGGATGCCTGTGTCCCTGATTAACGGCTGAATAAGCGCTAAGCATATCTAAATAACGATTTCCTTCTGGATCCTCGACCCAAACATTTTCTGCTTTTGAAATGACTACTGGAAGGGGATGATAGTTCTTCGCACCAAATTGCTGTGTCTGGTCGATAATTTCTTGACTTCTCATATTTGACCCTCCATTGTTGGAAAATTTAAACACTAACTTCAGTATAACAGCTTTGGAATTGATTTACTTCACCTTAGAGCAAATAAATGAATTATTCTTAGTTCCATGATATGATACGAATAGAAATCGGTATATCAGATCTGAAGAATGTGTGCAAAAGGAAGATTTTAACGACTTTTTGGACAACTTTGAATGCTGATATAAGGAGGTAGCATTAATGACACATATGCACATTACTGGATGGGTATTAGGATTAATTTTGTTCATCGTTGCAATTGTAATGCAAAAACAAGGTAAAGCAAAACCAGCGAAAATCGTACACATGATCTTACGTCTAGTTTACTTGTTTATTCTGTATACAGGTATTGTACTCGTATTGGATTATTTCAGTGGCGGCTATCAAATGCCATATCCGGCAGAAGCTGCTACAAAAGGAGCTGCAGGTATCTGGCTTATTGCCGCAATGGAAATGATTCTTGTAAAATTAGGCAAAGGAAAACCAGCAAAAAGTGTTTGGATACAATTTTGGATTGCACTTCTCATTGTACTTGTACTTGGTTTCTTCCGCTTGCCAATGGGCTTTTATTTTTAATAGCGAAGGGAAAAGGCTGTCCATTTTGGGCAGCCTTTTTAGATGAATTTAATCTAATAATGTGAAGGCTTTTCAACAATCGAAGCAATGGCATTGACTATTTTTTTCCTTCCTTAATAATAAAGTAAAGAGATAGTTTGCAGCCTGAAAAGTGATGGAGGATTGTTTATGAGGAAAATAGCAGGGGTGCTTTTAGCAATAAGTATGATGGCGTTTGCGTCATTTGTTCCCAATGTTGCAGCAGAGGGAGAACGGGGACTAGAGGACGAAATTATATATAATATCATGATAGATCGTTACAATAATGGGACACCGACTAATGACACTCAAGTAAATCTGGACGATCAGCAAGCATATCAAGGAGGAGATTTGCAAGGCGTAATTGCAAAGCTTGATGATTTACAGGAAATCGGGGTTACAACAATTTCTTTATCCTCTTTAATGGAAAATAGTGAAAAAGGCTTCCATGGCTATTGGATTGAAGATTTTTATCAAGTGGAAGAGCATTTTGGGACAATGGAAGACCTGCAAACTTTGATTGAAGAAGCGCATAATCGGGGTATGAAAGTAGTTATGGAATTTGTTGCAAATTACGCTGCAGCAAGTCATCCATTCATCGACGATCCTGAGAAAGCAGACTGGTTCATTGATAATGAATTGACAGATCCAGCTTGGATGGAGAACACTGCTCGTTTAAACTTGGAGCATCCAGATGTGGAAGCTTATTTACTTGACATTGCAGAATACTGGATGAATGAAACAGAAATTGATGGCTTTAAGCTTCAGGCAGTTGATCAAGCGCCCTTGGCGTTTCTGAAGAGCTTTACACAGCACGTAAAAGAATTGAATCCTGAGTTTTATTTGCTTGGTGATATCCTCGTTACGGATGAGAATAGTGCTGAATTAATAAGTGATACTTCACTGGATGCGGTAAGCAGTATGCGCTTAAAAGATGCAATGGTGGAGGTATTTGCTGAACCAGACAGTGCTGTGAAAAATATTTATGAAGTATGGCAAACAGCAGAAAATCAGAAACCGTTATTGTATATGGATGATTTTAATTCAAAACGATTTACACAGGAATTTTCAGAGAATAGAAGAAATACGCTAACGACATGGTCATTGGCATTAACTTATATGTACACAACACCAGGTGTACCAATGGTGCTTCAAGGAAGTGAACTTCCGATGTATGGTGCAGATGCAGAAGAATCGCAGCGTTTAGTACCGTTTAATAGTGGTGAGCCGGATTTAAAGGAATTCCATAATCGGATCTCTGCATTGCGTAATGAGTTTCCTGTATTAAGGTATGGAGACTTCGAAATTGTTGATACCTCTGATGCGATGAGTGTGTTTAAACGAACGTATAAGGATGAATCGATGTATATTGCAATCAACAATGGTAGTGAGTCAGCATATGTCGATATTGCTGACATACCTTCTAATATGGAATTAAGAGGATACCTTGGTGATAATTTAGTTAGAGAAAATGAAAACGGAGATTATCGTATTGGATTAGCACGAGAAAGTGCTGAAGTGTATACAATTCAACCAGACGCAGGCATTAATTGGTTATTTATTGGGTTTGTCGCCGGTGTATTTATTTTGTTTGTTGGAGCTGTAATTTACTTAAGTACAAAACAAAAGAAACGGATGCAATAAGAAGGAAGGCTCTCCAGAAGCGAAGGATATTTCTGCGGAGCCTTCATCTATTTTGTTTGGCAAATAAGAAAGCAAAGAACGCTACCTAAAAAAATCTATGTGATGGCAAGTTCTCTAATTATCCATTCAGAATTGTACCGCCATTAATATGAATCATTTGACCAGTAATATAGCTTGCATCTTCACTTGCCAGATAGACATATGCTGGTCCTAATTCCTGCGGCTGCCCAGGGCGTTTCATTGGTGTATCTGCACCGAAATTACTTACTTTTTCCTCTGTAAAAGATGCTGGGATTAATGGTGTCCAAATTGGTCCCGGCGCAATACCATTTACCCGAATGCCTTTATCTACAAGAGATCCGGAAAGTGAACGGGTAAAGGAAGTAATTGCTCCCTTTGTAGCCGAATAATCAATTAAATCTACATTCCCTTTGTATGCAGTAACGGAGGATGTATTAATAATGCTGCTGCCTGCTTTCAGGTTCGGTAATACAGCTTTTGTCAAATAAAACATACTGAAAATATTTGTGCGGAATGTTTTTTCCAGCTGTTCACTCGTAATACCCATGATGCTGTTTTGTATGTGCTGTTCAGCAGCATTATTTACTAATATATCAATTTTTCCGAATGTATCTAAAACCTCTGTAACAGCGGCCTCACAAAAGGATTGATTTCCAATATCGCCGCTAATTAAAATGCATTTCTGACCTTCATTTTCAACCAGTCTTTTTGTATCATTCGCATCCTCATGTTCATCCAGATAGATAATAGCGACAGATGCACCTTCCCTTGCAAAGTGGACACTTGCAGATCTTCCAATACCACTGTCTCCGCCAGTAATAATGGCAACCTTATCCTTTAATTTATCACTGCCTTTGTAATTATTTCGAATATATGCTGGCTCTGGTTTCATTTTTGCTTCTATTCCTGGCTGTTTATGCTGTATTTGTGCAGGTGGTGTTTGTGTTCCGTTTTTTTGTTCCATATCCATAATAATAGGTCCTCCTTGAAAATCGCTTATTAACAATGTACCCGGGATCGATAAATTTCAATCATGGAAAAAGATTAGGAAGACCCGAGGAGAGAAGGCACAGGCAATGTAATACGTTTAAATTTTACTCTCGATTGAGAGCTCATGTGCAGAAACAGCACCTTTTTCATGTAAGCAATTATAAAATTTGCGATATGTTTTAAGGTCTATTTCGCCATGGATATATTTTTTCTGGCAATAGTCTAATAAATTATCAATTGTTTGAGGGGCAAATTTGTGTTCCATCTCAAACGCGTCCAATAATTCATTAATCATGGAAAACCTCCATCATAAGTTATTTATACATTCATATGATGGAGGAAGTTCATTCATACTATTTTTTCATTTCGGCCGGTTACTTTAGAAAGCTTTGCTGATGGGTTATCGTATCATTGGTCACTATAAATGATATGGATTAAAAAATAAATACAGTATTGTATTCTAACCAGTCCGGGTGAGCGTAGGGTGATGACTCCAGCGGGAACAGCACGTGTCTGAAGACACGTAGGAAGGTTTTCTTCCGGAGAAGCTGAAGCTGTTCCCTAAGGTGCGCATCCGCGCGAAGTGATCCCGGACACTCAGGCTTACACATACCTCAGTAATTATTTTGAATTTTATATTTTAAACTCACCAATTTAGGGTAAATAAAAAAAGCCTGTCCAATTTATCAGGAGCAGGCAAGAGAAAGTTATTTAGTTGGTTTGTTTGAGAAGAATAGTGCGATTGTTCCAGGTCCTGAATGAGAGCCAATTGCTGAACCGACCATTTCAATAAGAATGTTTTCTCTTTTTACACCAAATTTTTCACTAATCATCGAAGCGAGCTTTTCAGCAGTTTCCAGGGCATCTCCATGACTAATGCCGATTGTTTGATTTTGAAAATCAGTCCCGCGTTCTTCCATAAGTTCAAGCATTCTGCCAAGTACTTTTTTAGAGCCTCTAATTTTTTCAAGTGGTATTAACTTACCGCCCTCAACATGGAGTAATGGCTTGATTTTAAGCAATGTACCGACAAATGCTGCAGTTTTGCTGACCCGTCCACCACGATATAAATATTCTAAATCATCTACCGTAAAGATATGCTCCATATGTTCAGCCTGGTAGGTTGCAGCTTCGATAATTTCTTCTAGACAGGCACCATTTTGTGCAAGCTTTGCAGCATATAAGACAACAAGGCCATATCCAATTGAAGCGCATTTTGTATCAATAATATAAATTGGCGCATCTGGGTACTCTTCCTTTACTTCCTGTTCCATCATTTTGGCGGTTTGATAGGTTCCTGATAGGGCGGAAGAGAAAGCAATGTAAACAAGAGGTTTATTTGCTTTTGCAAAGCTTGTGAAGACAGATTTAAATGTTTGCGGAGAGACTTGAGAAGTTTTCGGAGATTTCCCATCTCTCATTGCGTTATAGACACTTTTTGGGTCAATGGTTTTTCCGTCTTCATATTCTTTTTCTTCTAAATGAACGGTTAATGATACCATTTCGATGTTAAATTCGTTATAATGTTTCAATGATAAATCACTTGCTGAGTCAGCGAGAATTTGTATTGTCATTTTTTTTCACCTACAATCTGATTTCTTTCTATGTCTAGTTTATAGCTATCTAGTGCTTTAGTCAAAATATAATCCAGCAATAGTTAGAATTATCTACAAATTTCACACCGGCAGTTAGTAACGATAAGGTGTACGAACTATATTTTAGAGGAGGTTGAAGTACTGCTATGTTTATGATGGAAGCGAAGCGTATTGTAGTTGTAATATTTGGAGCGTTATTAAATGCGATTTCGTTAAACTTTTTCTTAATCGGAGCTAATGTATATGCAAGTGGATTTACTGGAGCTGCACAGCTATTATCAAGTGTTTTTAATGATTTTATTGGAATAGGTGTCAGTACAGGGATTTTGCTTTTCTTGCTTAACATACCGGTTTTACTTTTGGGCTGGTATAAAGTTGGAAAAGGGTTTACGATTTACAGCATTATTTCTGTATTTTTTTCAACGCTTTTCTTAGAGGTTATCCCTGTAATCGGGCTATCCAGTGATATTATATTAAATGCAGCATTTGGAGGAGTTATTGGTGGTGTTGGAGTCGGTATTACACTGAAAATCGGTGCCTCTACTGGAGGAATGGATATTGTAGCAATGATTTTATCACGCTTGAAGGATAAGCCGATTGGTAATTATTTTTTAATAATGAATGCTGTCATTATTTTATTTGCTGGAATCTTATACGAACCAGAGAATGCATTGTATACAATGGTTACATTATATGTATCAACTCGGGTAATTGATGCCATTCATACACGCCATGAGAAAGTTACTGCATGGATAGTGACATTAAAAGCAGATGAATTGCAGGAAGCAATTCATCGGAAAATGATTAGGGGTATAACAATTTTACCTGCAAAGGGTGCTTATACAAAAACAGATAAAAGTGTAATGTATCTTGTCATTACACGTTATGAGTTATATGATTTGGAAAAAATAATAAATGAAGTTGACCCAACTGCGTTTACAAATGTGGTGGAAACAGCAGGTGTATTTGGTTCTTTCAGACGTGATTGATAGGAGAATGATATATGAGATATTTTATGCTTGCAACTATAGTCTTTCTGCTGGCGGCATGTGGAGATGATAATCCAGCAGTGGAAAATACTAATTCAGTCGTATTTCAAAATATTGATATTGTATCAAAAGGGAATGAATTTGTGCTAACTGGTGAGGTTATTGCAGCAGAGGGTGAGTTCTTCTATATTATTGAGCAGGGGGACAAGCAAATTTTTGAAGAAAGGCGAATTTCTGCCCCTCAAGAATCAGGAGATTGGGGAAAGTTTGAAATTAAAGAACAGCTTTCCAATGCTATGATTGAAAGTAATGATCCACCAATTTTGATGTTATATGGTAAAAATAAAGACGGCGAAATTGTAAATCCGAACTATATTCCAGTTGATATAAAAAAGGAATAACATGTGTATGCAATATAAAAACAAGAGGTTAACCAGTTTACCATGGTTAACCTCTTGCTTTATGTACTTAATAACCGTGCTTTTCAAAAACTTCAAGTACTTTTGGATTAACAGCATCCCACTCAGCATCAAATTGTTTATTGACAGTGATGAAATTTTGGTAGCCAAATACATTATCTACTTCTTCAAGTTTCATCAAATCATTTAAAATATCGTATTCGCTTGTATTGCCTGGCATAACGGAAACGCTATTTGTACCTTCAAAGATTAGCTTATCAGTAGTAAATTTCATCGCATTGGGGTTAGGTGTAGCTTCTATGCGAACTCCCATAATAAAATCCCTCCTAAACATACTTGTCTATATAGTAGCAGAAATACGTATAAAAAAAAAGAAAGATACTTATGACCCAGATGAATTTCAACAGTTAAAATGTGGATACAGCATAAATAAAAAAATCCCCCCGATGGACGAGGAGATTTTTTTCAGCAAACCAGCATCATCATTAGATGAATTAGAGATTGCTTAAAGAATCATTACTGCAATTGATTTTGCTGTTTCAACTGCTGTTCAAGTTGTTGTAATTGATTACGTTCCTCAGGTGTAGCTTCGGTGTAAGCTGCTTGGATTGCATTTTGTGCAGCTTGCTTATCTTGGGAGTTAGCATTGCCACCTTGCATCATCATGTTTGAAACTGCGTCTTTAGCTTGCTGGAATAGGTTGTTTTGCACCTAAAACCCTCCTAGATTGTGATTGTCTGCTTCTTCATGCTTTCGTTCTTCATCCGATAACGTGGAACGATAGGTGAAAATTTCTGCATGTTTTTTGACAGAAGCGGCTCCCTGATGAATGAAACGCTTCGATTTACTTCGTTTGCCCAAGACGAAAACCTCCTTGGTTAATAACGAATCACTCGAACAGATGCTAAAAGTAAAGCAAATCAAAAGTGAACGTATGATACGTTCACTAAGTAGTTTGGACAATAGTTCAATTTATATAGCTGGTAACTACTGGCGTTTAAACTGTCTTTACCTTAATTTTCAGGTATTCCTCCAGAAAAACTCCAATTCCATCTTGTTCATTTGTTAAGGTTTGATAATTGGAAACGGACTTCAGTTCATCAATTGCATTCCCCATCGCAACCCCGACACCTGCAAAGTCAATCATTTCTAAATCATTATCCTCATCACCAAACGCTATAATTCGTTCTTTCGGTATACCGTAATAATCAGCAATTTTTTGCAATCCAACGGCTTTGTTTATTCCTTTTTTAATGATTTCAATGATGTTCCAAGGTGCTCCCCATCGACGGTGCTCAATAATTTCAGCATGATAATCATCTAGATGATTGCGCAATGACTCAATATGGTCTTTTTTCGGGTAAATTAGAACAGAAGTTGGATTCTCTTTTAATTTATCCTTGATGCTTCCAATAATATAAGGTCGATCCTTTTGTGTTTGATGGAAAATATCGATGATTTCCTGGCTGTAATTATCAAGATAAACATCATCCATTACTTCAGCCAGTATGTTATTAACCTCCAGATCATAGCAGGCATCAATTATTGTATGTGCGGTTTTGAGCGGCATAGGTGTATGCATGGCATAGTCCCATGTGCGATCTTGAGGATGGTGAATCAATGCACCATTGAAATTCACCATGGGGGAATTTAAACCAAGTTCATTATAATAATGAACACTTGCACGATGTGGTCTACCAGTAGAAATCACAACGAGATGCCCATCCTCCATGGCAGTCTGAATCGTTTGCTTCGTTCGAGCACTAATCTCTTGTTTATTCGTCAGGAGTGTACCATCCAAATCCAACGCAATTAAATGTTTTTTATTTTCCATAAAATTCACCTCGTATGTGACTAGTGTATAGAGGAAAGCGAAATATGTAAAGTAATTTTTCCTTTACATTATTTGCAACAAGCTCAAGCTTACCCTTAAAATAGAACATAGTATACAGAGAAGGAGCGGAATGACATACATGATTGGAATTTATACAGAAACAATTCAAACAATACCAAGCTTAGTAGTTGTTGATGCAGAAAAGAAAAATGAGGCATTGCCGATTATTGCCTATTTTCATGGATTTACAAGTGCCAAAGAGCATAATCTTTCATTAGCATATTTACTGGCTGAAAAAGGGTTTAGAGTAGTATTGCCTGATAGTATGTACCATGGGGAAAGAGAACCGGATATCCCTAAATTGAAAAGGCAAGTTTCTTTTTGGGACATCGTTATGCAAAATGTAAAGGAATTAGCTGTAATTAAAAAATACTTTGAAGAAAAAGACTTAATTTTGGACGGACGTTTTGGAGTAGCTGGGACAAGCATGGGAGGAATTACAACATCTGCAGCATTAACCCAGTATCCATGGATTAAAGCGGCCGCTATTTTAATGGGGTCTCCCAAAATTACCACTTATGCAAAGACATTAGTAGAGAGCTTTAAAAAAGTGGGCAATTTGCCGGTAACAGAAGAAATGATTGAGAACCTTTATGAACAGCTGAAAAAATATGATTTATCGAAGCAGCCAGAGAAATTAAATGACCGGCCATTATTATTTTGGCATGGTGAAATTGATTCTGTTGTTCCATTTGACCATTCATACACATTTTATGATGAGGTCTATGCGGTGTACCAAAATAAAAACAACATAAAATTTATTAAAGAGCCAAATCAAAATCATAAAGTAAGTCGTTCAGCTATACTGGAAACAGTAAAGTGGTTTGAAAAACACTTATAATCACTTTTGTGACTGGAGGATTAGGCTAAAATCATTTAATAAAAGCTGAATTTATGTTTAAATAGATATAGATGAAGGATTGGAGGTAAAACATATGGATGAAGCGTTAAAAGAGAATTTACTTGGCGCATTGGAGAATGTAATCGACCCTGAGTTAGGCATTGACATTGTTAATTTAGGATTAATATATGATGTTGACTTAGATGAAGATGGGGTTTGTAACGTTACGATGACCTTAACGTCCATGGGATGTCCGCTGGCTGCGCATATTGAAACAGATATTAAGCATGCACTTGCAGATATTCCAGAAGCGAAAGAAATAAGAGTAAATGTCGTATGGGATCCGCCATGGGGCAAAGATAAAATGTCACGTTATGCTAAAATTGCCCTTGGAATTCCGGATTGATCTTAAATAATAAGGAAAGCAGCCCATTCTTGAAGTGAGCTGCTTTTAGTTTTATAAAAAGAATATAACCAATAATCCGACGACAACACAGTAATAGGAGAAATATTTTAAATTGCCTTTTGCCATGATATTCATAAACCATTTTAAAGCAAAGTAAGTTGCAATAAACGCTGTAATAAAGGCAATGATATTCGGAATGAGCATAGATTGAAATTCGGGGCTGCTCACTAATTCAGGTACCTCCAGAATGGTTGTCCCAAGGCTGACAGGGATATATAACAGGAATGAAAAGCGAAGTGCTGTTTCCTGCCTCATCCCAACTAGCATCGATGCAACAATTGTTGAACCTGAACGACTAATCCCTGGTGTCACCGCAACTGCTTGTGTAAGTCCGACAATCAATGCATCTCTCATTGATAAGTCACGGTCATTTTTTCTTCCTCTTAAATTACGAATCATCCATATAGCAACTGCAGTAATGAGCAGGGTAACTCCCACTACATTTGTTCCGCTTAATGCATCTCCAATTGCATCACCGAAAAATACACCAATTATACCAACTGGGATTGTAGCGACAATAAGATAAATAATAAATTGAAAGTCGCTTTTAGCTTCTGGATCCTGTTTTATTAAGTAAGTAAAGCCATTTTTAATTAAACGAATAATATCGTTCCAGTAAATAATAAAAACTGCTAAAAGTGAAGCGAAGTTCACGAATATCTCGAAGGATAAACCCCTTGCTTCAATTCCAAAGAGTTCCCTGAAAATAATTAGATGTCCACTTGATGAAATTGGAATTGGTTCCGTAACACCTTGTACGAGTCCTAAAATAAAATACTGAATGATTGTCCACAATTCTGACACAAAGTCCATTGTTCTCTCTCCTTTTGCCGTTCATTTTCACCTGCAAACAAGTCACCATATACTGGGCCAATGAATAGGCTGTTGGTGAGAAGGAGGTTACGAAAATGAAAAGTAATACTAAACATATGTATGATTTATGTAAAAGCCATATGCATTCGTATGTATTTGCACAAACTACCGATGGCTCAAGTTTTGATGGAATTATAACCGGTTTGGATGATGAATATGTATATTTTGCTGTTCCAGTAGATCCGAATCAACAAGCTTACCAAGAGCATGAAGATAATAGACAATTTGGTTTTGGTTATCCCGGTTTCGGCTATCCAGGATTCGGTTACGGGTTTGGTCGGCCGCCTCGTAGATTTCAACGATTAATTTTGCCACTAGCAGCACTCGCAGCCATAAGTATCCTTCCCTGGTATTAAAACGGAAAACCCTTGCCATCATTGCTTAAGGCAAGGGTTATTTCTGCTTTTAATTACTTTCTTCTCGAAGCACGCCATCACTTAAAATGAAAGCAGCCACTGCAAAAACAGCTGAAAGAATTAACGCATCTGATAGGACGAAAGGTTCTCCGCCCATGCTGGTTAATACATAGGATACAGCAGCGCCAATCAATATGGCCCAAACAATTGTCATTATGTAACGCATAGCTCCCACCTCATTTTTTTATTCTATAAAAGGTTATAATCAGGTGAATCTTTTGAAACAACCCAGTTTCATATTGTTTTGAAAATCATTTTATAAATCGTACGATATTCATCTTAATACCCTCATATAGTTTATCAAATACGAATGAAAATGAAAAGGCTTGTCATGAAATTATAATATTTAAATGCAACACAAGAATCCTTGATAAGGGAAGGTGTTTACGAATGTCTATTTTTGTAATGGATTGTAATGAATGGATAACCTATCATATTGCTGATATGCTTTTAGAAAATGGTTATCATGTTAATGCTTTGGAAGCTTCTGATAATGAAGAGGATTTAAGCATGTTTTTTATACGGAATAGCTCATTTTCCATGATTTCAGGAGACGTTCAAAAAAAGTTTAATACAGGTATCTTTGTCAGAGATCTTGCAAGTGACATATTGCATGATTTTGAACAATTAATTGTAATTAATCCTGCTAAAAACGCCGATTATTTGGAAGGGCATAAGAGATGCACTGCTATTTACACTCCAATTCTTTTTGGAGAGTGGATGCCGATGAAAGAAGAAGGGATATTTGACCAAGGTAAGTTCATACCTTTTGCATCAGAAGCATTTAAGAAAAATGCACTTTATATAGGTGATTTTTCAAAAGCACTGCTCCAGTGGCTGCAAATTTCAGATTTGCCGAGGGTCTTATATGTTAATCATCATGATAAAGGAAAATCAGATGATTCTAAACTTGAAAAAAACGTCTTCATCCGTGAGAATATACCTAAACATAAAAGAGTGAAAGCGGTAATTGAACACTACCGTTCTAAAAGAAATTTTATGATTTGATATATATGGATAACATAGGGATGATTTACCTAAGAAAATATAGCAGGTATGATGTTGAGAACTTTCATAAATGTGGCAGAACGGAGGGTCAAAGCCTTGAAGCAAAATATAATCTTACTATTATTCATATTCATTCTCTCTGGCTGCTCGTATTTTGATACAGGTGAGATTCAAAATGTTGGGTTGCTGGTTGATACTGCCATTGATGAAAATGCATGGAGTAAGAAAGGCTATAATGGTCTTTTGCTAATCGAAGAACGTTTTGATGTCCAAGTATATTACAAGGAAAATATAACATCAGAAGAGGAGATTAATGAAGCTGTTGATGAACTAGTCCAAGATGGAGTGAACTTAATATTTGGCCATAGCAACATATATGGTGATTATTTTATTGATATTGCAGAGCTATACCCGGATGTTCATTTTGTTTATGTTAATGGTGGTGAGACCAGTGAAAATGTTACGAGCTTAAACTTTAACTCGCATGCGATGGGATTTTTTGCTGGAATGGTAGCTGGTAAGATGACAGCCACAAATGAAATAGGTGTCATTGCTGCTTTTTCGTGGCAATCTGAAGCGGAGGGGTTTTATGAGGGCGTAAAATATCAAAACCCAGATGCCCATATACGAATTAATTATACAAATAGCTGGACAAATATTGATATTGCAACAGGCATTTATAAAACGATGCAGCAAAATGGTGTGGATATAGTGTATCCGATTGGAGATTCTTATAGTGATGAAATAATCCGAAAAGCCGCTGCAGATCAAAATTATGCAATTGGTTATATTACAGATCAGCTTTCTATTGCTCCTGACACAGTGTTGACAAGTACAATCCAGCATGTAGACGAGCTCTATGAAATAACGGCCGAGCAATTTAATGAAGGTAAGCTGGCGGGGGAGTTACTAACTTTTGATTTTCAAGATGAGTTTATTACATTAGGAGAATTCAATGATGCAATTCCAGAGACGTTTCAGGTAGAAATAAATGATCTCATCAAAGAATATAAAGAGACAGGCCTGCTTCCTAATGAGCAGTGAATAAACGGTGAAATTCCGTTTTTTCTTGCTAAATGAACGATTTTACATTAAAATTAGTACCAAGTCATAATAATTGATATTAAAACGCAACATCATTAATGAATATATAAGGGAGCTGTCAGTATGAACGTAGGTATATTGGGGACAGGACATTATCTTCCAACGAGAGTTGTTACAAATAAAGATTTGGAAAAAATAGTTGACACAAATGATGAATGGATCCGCACCCGAACTGGGATTGAAGAAAGAAGGCTAGCTGAAGACGATATAAACACATCGGATATGTCCTATTACGCAGCACTTGGGGCACTTGAAGAAGCTAAAATGGATGCAAGTGAAATTGATTTAATATTAGTTGCAACCGTAACAGCAGATACCCCATTTCCTTCTGTAGCATGCATGGTGCAAGAACGCCTTGGAGCTACAAAGGCCGCAGCAATGGATATTGGCGCTGCATGTGCTGGGTTTATGTATGGTTTGATTACAGCTAAACAATTTATCGAAACAAAAGCTTACAAAAATGTACTCGTTATTGGCGCAGATAAACTATCTAAAATAATTAATTGGGAAGACCGTTCTACCTGTGTATTGCTTGGAGATGGAGCTGGAGCAGCGGTTGTCGGTGAAGTAACTGAAGGAAAAGGAATATTATCCTTTGAATTAGGAGCTAATGGATCTGGCGGTAAAGATTTATATCAGAATGAAAATGATCAACTCGTTATGAACGGGCGTGAAGTATTTAAATTTGCAGTAAGACAAATGCCGGAGTCTACAGTTAACGTAATTAATCAATTAGGTTATAGTAAAGAGGATGTTGATTATTTAGTGCCGCATCAGGCGAATATTCGGATTATGGATGCTGCGCGTGAGCGTTTAGGAATTTCATCCGATAAAATGGCCCAGACGATTCGAAAGTATGGAAATAATTCTGCTGCATCAATACCTATGGCTTTATCAGAATCGGTAAAAGAAGGTAAAATAAAGGATAATGATTTAATTGTATTAGTTGGCTTTGGTGGCGGGCTAACCTGGGGTGCCGTTGCAATGCGCTGGGGCAGATAAGCCGTTAATTTAGTGAAAGGTGGAAAAGGTCATGAAAAAAAACAGGGTAGTCGTTACTGGACTAGGAGCAGTAACACCTCTAGGAAATAACGTGGAAACAATGTGGGAAAATATTCTTGCAGGCAAATCAGGAATTGACTTTGTAACAAAAGTCAACAAGGATAATTATCCTGCCAAGGTTGCTGCGGAAGTAAAGGATTTCGATCCAACAGAGTATATGGATAAAAAAGATATGCGTAAGATGGATCCATTTACACAGTATGCAGTTGCTGCTGCAAAAATGGCTGTAGAGGATGCAAAGCTTACGATTGATGACAGCAATGCACACCGAGTAGGAGTATGGATTGGATCAGGAATCGGTGGTATGAAAACATGGGAAGAGCAGCATACAAAGCTATTGGAAAAAGGACCGAAAAGGGTTAGTCCATTTTTTGTTCCTATGATGATTCCGGATATGGCGGCAGGTCAGGTATCTATTCAGTTAGGTGCCAAAGGCATTAACTCTTGCTCTGTTACAGCATGCGCATCAGGTGCTAATTCAATTGGAGATGCTTTCAAAGCTATTGAACGTGGTGATGTTGACTACATTATTGCTGGAGGAACAGAGGCACCGATTTCCGATATGGCCTTTGCAGGGTTCTCTTCAGCGAAAGCTTTGTCTACGAATGAAGATCCACGTACAGCTAGCCGTCCATTTGATCAAAATCGTGATGGTTTTGTCATGGGTGAAGGAGCCGGAATCCTAATACTCGAATCATTGGAAACGGCACTTGAACGTGGTGCAGAAATTTATGGAGAGATTGTAGGCTATGGAGCTACAGGTGATGCGTATCATATTACCGCTCCAGCAGAAAATGGGGAAGGTGCAGCACGTGCGATGGAACTTGCACTTAAGGATGCTGGAATTGCTCCAGAAGAAGTTGATTATCTTAATGCCCACGGGACAAGCACGAATTTAAATGATAAATATGAAACGGCTGCAATTAAATCTGTTTTCGGTGATCATGCTAGCAAGCTTGCAATTTCGTCCACGAAATCCATGACAGGACATCTGCTTGGAGCTGCAGGCGGAGTAGAAGCAGTTATTTCTATCAAATCGATTAAAGATAGTGTTGTTCCTGCAACCATCAATTATGAAACACCAGATCCAGACTGTGATTTAGATTATGTTCCGAATGAAGCAAGACAACAAAATGTAGATATTGTAGTAAGTAACTCACTTGGCTTCGGCGGCCACAATGTCGCACTTGTATTTAAAAAATATAAATAATAGCAGTAAAAAGCTGGCAGCGGTTTGAAACGCTAGTCAGCTTTTCCTGTAAATGAGAAGCGTTCAATTTCTTTATTTTTAAAGAGGTGAAATAATTGGTAAGAGAGTAGCGATGTTAGGAAGTTCATTCGGAAACTTTGTTCCCAGTATGGAAGTAAGGTTAGGACATTTCCATTCTACCCGTTAATAAACTACTTAACGCAGACAGATGTCTGTGTTTTTTTATAGTGTTTTTCAAGGATAAAAGCCTATATCTTATATAGTAATAAAGGGGATGGGAAAATGATAGATAGAAAGGGCTCAATCTGAAAAGAGTGTTATTCAGATCAGCGATTCCTGCGTAAGCGAATAATCTTGTACAAAGTGACATGCTCTTGTTTGTACAAGCATAGGATGTATTAATAAAAACGGACAAGCTTAGGTGGGGTATGATGGGGTATATTTTTATTTTTCTCATTGGTTTTGGACTAGCTGTTACTGGTGGCGTTACCATTATTGCATATATGAACTTCTTGCCAGCTGGCTTATCATGGGCAGACTATTTTATCTTTATTAGTGGAAGGATTGAATGCTACTTTCTATTAATCGGACTTGCAATCATGGCATATGTGCTTTATCGTTATCCAAATTAATTTTAATGGAACTTCTCGAATATTTTTCTCCGTGATGGTCATAATGTATTCTAAATCGGAATATGAAAAGTGAGGGTTGTTCTATGTTATATTTGCACGATGTATGGGTGAATTGGTTTGAAGGGGAAGAAAATGGCTATAGTGTCTGCCATTTTCATGAGTGGCGTAAAGAGGACACAATTGAGCTGCTGGACCAAGTGCCATTGTTATACATAACAGAATCACTATATAACTACATTGAAAATGATATGCATGATCTGCCAAAAGCTTTGCTTGATTCAATTTACAAAAGAGCATATACACGAAAAGGCCAGCAAAGATCGGTTGTGGAGTATGCATGTATTGTTACCGATGGCAATGAAATACTTGCTTTTGATACGATTGGCTATTCCATTCCAATTCGTAAAAGCAGATTAATACCACGTCAGGAACAGCTTGTGTTCGATATGATTGCCAATACGAAAGCCCAATCCTTTAAATTTGTTGAAAGTGATTATAAGAAAGAATACCATATGCTATCCATGCCACCGGAGCTAATATTTGGTCTTACACGAAAAGAAAGACAACTTAAGCAATTGCTGATGATTGGCTTAGACCAATTAAAAACAACAAATAATCGTGAAGAATTGCGGTATTGGTTAACAGAATGGGATCCAAAAAAGTATCCTGCCATCCGTTTTATGGATGAAGATAAGGTATGGCAAGCATTGTATAACGGTGTAAAGGATGGATGGAGTACTGCACATGAAGAGTTATGTATGAAACTGATTCGTGGACAACCATTTTTGGAAAAGATGTGGGAAGCGGAAATTGGACCAGAGCATGATACATCAAATCAAAAATAATTTTCATCATGTCATTGAATGAGCTAAAGCAATGCGCTAAGCAGAATTGATCTGCCTAGCGCATTTTAAATTGTTATTTTCTAACCCTTCCGAGACCCATTGCTTTCTTTGCTTTTGCAACAGTTTTGTTTGCTGTAAAGGAGGCTTTTTCTGCACCTTGATCCAGAATTTCATCAAGGTTTTCTGAATTAATTAATGCTGCATAACGTTCCTGAATTGGTTTTAGAACTCCAATCACGGCGTCTGCAACACCTTGTTTGAAATCTCCGTAGCCTTTGCCTTCATATTTAGCTTCAAGCGCTTCAATGGATTCACCTGTACAGCTTGAATAAATAGTAAGCAAGTTCGAAACACCAGGCTTGTTTTCTTTGTCAAATTTCACAATACCCTCAGAATCTGTTACAGCACTCTTAATTTTCTTCTCAATTTTCTTTGGTTCATCCAGCATCGAGATATAGCCTTTTTCATTTTCATCCGATTTACTCATTTTCTTAGTGGGATCTTGCAAGGACATAATTCGTGCTCCAACCTTCGGAATGCGAATTTCCGGGATTGTAAAAATATCATTGAAGCGATTATTAAAGCGCTGCGCCAAATTTCGTGTTAGTTCCAGATGCTGCTTCTGATCATCTCCGACAGGCACGACATTCGTATTATAAAGAAGTATATCTGCTGCCATTAATGACGGATAAGTAAGCAATGCAGAGGACACTGCATCTTTTCCTTCAGACTTATCTTTATACTGGGTCATACGCTCCAGCTCACCAACATAGCTGATAGACTGCAGCATCCATCCTAGCTGTGTATGTGCTGGAACCTCTGATTGAATGAACAATGTTGCTTTCTCAGGATCAATACCTGAAGCAAGATATAAAGCTGCAAGGGAACGAATGTTTTGTCTTAATTTTAATCGTTCTTGAGGAACTGTAATTGCATGTTCATCTACAATACAGAAGAAACAATCATAATCATTTTGTAATTCAACAAACTGCTGGATTGCACCAAGATAGTTCCCTAGTGTTAACGTACCACTTGGCTGAATTCCAGAAAAAATTTTCTCCATATCCTATCACTCCATCTTATCATTTTAAAGCATTAAAAAAGCCCATTCTCCCTATAGAAAAGGGACGAATGAACCGCGGTGCCACCCTAATTATCTTAACTGTGTAAGATCACTTTAATTGTCATCAGCTCTAAAGCCCAATTCCAAATTACCTTGATGCTTGCTCCCACCAACCACAAGCTCTCTAAAAATCAGCGGGTAAATTGTACTATATCTTTATCATCGCTTAACATATTGAGTTTTTAACTATTATATATATCATTTTATTGAAATGCAAGGGGCAAGATATACAGAAACGACCGAGAAGAGTACCGTCACGGTTGATAAATTTGGAAATGATATGAGAATTAACTGAGATAGTTGCTGTCACGGTCGATAGAACTAAATATAATATAAAAACCACCGAGAGGAATGCTGTCACGGTTGATAGAACCCAAAAAGACATGAGAATCATCCGAGAAGAGAGCCGTCACAGTCGATAGAACCCAAAAAGATATGAGAATCACGCGTGAAGGATCCCATGTAGTTTTCTGTGAAATGATCGAATAGAACTTCTCCTTCATATCCTTTATACAGATTGAAGTAGTGTTGTTTTTCTTTTTTCGTTTGTTTAAAAACTCGAGAATATATAATGCTTTTGGCTTTGTACGAGATTTGTAGGGCAAACATCCTTTCTATTACTATATATTAACTAATTCAATTATACTGAAAGAAATCATTTAATGAAATAGAATTGAAGGGCTGTTTAGGAGCTCTTTCAATTTTCCAGCGTTTTATTCTAACCCCGAAAAAAAGTTATAAAAAAGGCGTTTTTAATTTATGTGCGGAGGGTAATGTACTTTAAGTTAATAGAGATGAAAAGTATTTAAAATGAATTCGGGTTATCCATTTAAATGAACGAACTTTTCATTTATACTTAACTTATTAACTTTTAATAGGAGATTGATTCAACATGAGGAAAAGGCGTAGTACGATTATGGCATTCATTGGAATTCTCTTGCTTAGTATTTCAATTCCAACAGTGGCGGCAGCGGAAGAGGAGATGCAGGCATCCTTGCATCAAGAAAGAAAGACAAACATAGAATTAATGGATATCTTACAAAACATGAAGCGTTTTACATATGACTCTGGTTATGACTTTGAATATCCTGATGCGGTTAGAGGAATCTATGTAACTGGAAATTCCGTTGGGTCAAGCAAATTTGAAAGCTTGGTAGACTTGGTAGATACAACAGATTTGAATGCGATGGTAATTGATATTAAAGAAGATCATGGACATTTAACGTTTAAGCCGGAAGAAGGGTCTCCCTATGAAGATATTTCAACCAATAATATTTCGGATCCTGAAGGGCTGATGAAACTTTTAGAGGAAAAGAAAATTTATCCAATTGCCAGAATCGTTGTATTTAAGGATTCACTGCTTGCTAAAAAGCGCCCTGACTTATCATTCACTAAAAATGGAGAAGTGTGGGTGAACAACAAAGGGGAAGCCTTTGTCAGTCCTTTTGAAAAAGAAGTATGGGAATATAATGTTGAAATCGCCAAAATGGCAGCGGAAATGGGATTCCAGGAGATTCAATTTGATTATGTTCGTTTCCCAGAAGGATTTGAAACAAAGGATGAAGAACTGGAGTATACACTTGGTGATTATAAGGATTTAGAATTAAACAATATTAAAAAACGAGTTGAGGCGGTATCAGACTTTGTTGCATATGCAAGAGAAGAACTGTCTAATTATGATGTAGATGTGTCTGTTGATATTTTTGGTTATGCAGCAACAATTGAAGAGACACCAGGCATCGGGCAAAACTTCTCAAGAATTTCGGAAAATGTTGATGTCATTTCTTCCATGATTTATCCAAGTCATTGGACATCTTACTTTGGTATTGAAAATCCTGATGAAGAGCCATACAAGCTCGTTTCAGAATATGCAAAGGTTGAAAATGCAGTATTAGGTGAGCTGAAGACACCGCCAGTATCAAGACCTTGGCTGCAGGACTTTGAAGCACCATGGCTATACAGTGGAGCCACGAAACAGTATGGTAAAGCGGAAGTAGAAGCTCAGATTAAAGGGCTGTATGAGAACGGTATTGATGAGTTTCTGCTATGGAATTCAGGTAATGTTTATACAGAAAATGTGGACTATATGATTGGGAAATAATACCAAGGGGCTGCTTTAAGGCGGTCTCTTGCTTTTTTGTATAATATTCTTCACACCTCATTTAACAAATGAGAAGTTTTTCGTTATACTATGTGGGACTACGGAAAAAGGAGTAGATCCATGAATTGGTATGAAAAGCTGAATGAATATTTTCCAATTGAAGAAATGAAGTCAAAGAAGCATATGGAAATCCTTTTAGATGAAAAAGGGGATGTGTACTATAAGGATGAAAGTCCGAAGCATGTGCTGATGTATGCTGAATTTAAGACATTCCTTTTTATTGATTACCTTTGGGTTTCAACAGACACGAGAGGACAGGGAATTGGTCATCAATTAATCGAAACTTTAAAGGCTAAGAATAAACCAATTATATTAGAGGTTGAGCCGATTGATTATGATGATTCAGATTCTGAAAAAAGATTGCGTTTTTATAATCGAGAAGGATTTACCCACGCACAATCAATCGGATATAATCGCAGGTCTTTAGCTACTAATGAAGAGACACAGCTGGAAATATTATACTGGTCACCAAATGACGATGCTGAAGAGATTATTTTTGAGCAAATGAAGAAAATGTATAATGATATCCATACGTATAAAGATGAAGAAATATATGGAAAAGCATATCAACCTGTTGATGAGGTATTGAGTTACAATGAGGAACGCGATTCAAAGGATATCTTAGAAGGATTGAAAAAAACCGAGAAAGCATAATTGTCAGGTGTGCTTCATTGAGTGGGGAAAATGCTTGAAACAATTAAAATAAGTAAGGAATGCGGCGGAAGCCAGCTTAGTTTTCGTCGCATTCTATTTCCATTTTGGTTAAATATTTTTCTTAAATTATTTGCATGCTTTTAGAAAATTCTAAAGCGGAAAAAACCTAATTGAAGTGGAAACTTTTTCAATTCATAGGTTTAATTAAATTGTGAATGGGTACATTACATAATGAGCTAAGATATTATCAAAAACATTAAAACTTCCTGTTATTTCTAGAATATCCTCTACCTTTTGGTTGACAGATGTAGTATACTTATACATATAGGTAGTTTAAACTTATTATAATTTAGTAAGTTTACCAATGTTTATGATAATGATCTAACATACTTAAAAATGAGGAGTGAAGTTTCATGGTAACACTTTATACCTCGCCAAGTTGTACTTCTTGCAGAAAGGCAAAAGCATGGCTAGAAGAACACAACATACCGTTTACAGAGCGTAATATTTTCTCTGAACCTTTAACGCTTAATGAGATTAAAGAAATATTACGTATGACTGAAGATGGAACGGATGAGATAATTTCGACGCGTTCGAAGGTTTTTCAAAAGTTGGATGTTAATATTGAACAGCTTCCAATGAAGGATCTATTTAGTCTAATTCAAAAAAATCCTGGATTATTGAGACGGCCAATTATACTGGATGAAAAGCGCCTGCAAGTAGGTTATAACGAAGATGAGATTCGCAGATTCTTACCGAGAACTGTGCGTACATTTCAATTACGCGAAGCTCAGAGGATGGTTAACTAACTGTTTTTTCATAAATAAAATAAGAAACGCAGTCTCCAATATGGAGCTGCGTTTTTCTACTGTATTAGCATTCAAGAAAGGGGGGATTTCATGGATAAGCTGATATTATTTGACGGAGATTGTAATTTTTGTGACAGAGGTGTGCAATTTATCATTGCGCGTGACCCCAAAGGCCATTTTAAATTTGCCTCCTTACAAAGTGACATTGGTCAGCAAATATTGGGTAACCTTAATGCTCCTGAAGATTTAGATAGTATGGTGCTTATTGAAAATGACACGTATTATATTAAATCTACAGCAGCACTTCGAATATGTAAGCATTTAAAGGGATTATGGAAAGCAGCTTATGTTTTTGCAGTAATCCCAAAGCCCATTCGGGATTTCCTTTATGAATTTATTGCAAATAATCGATATAAATGGTTTGGAAAAAAAACAAGCTGTGAATTGCCGAGCCCTGAAATCAGGAAACGATTTTTGACAGATCCAAACTAAAACCCTTTTGAACGGGGCATTGCTATACTGATATCCCCGATGATATGACTGTTTTATAGGTTTTCGCCTTATTCAGCATGAATTTTTGTGCTGAAAATGTCATCATATCATGGCGGAAACGGATGACAAAATGGGGGAAATGCTGTAAAATAGCATACTAACTATCCACTCCTAATTGGGTAGGAGGCAGAAATTCATATGATAAATAGGCATATTAATTTCCAAGATGCCGTACACTATCATACAATGGAAGTAAGCAGAGAATAGCGATGGTTAGAGTCACCGCAAATCGGGTACTACAAACTATAGAGCAGCAAATAAGCTGAAATAAATAATTGGTGAAGATGTCTCTTCCACCTAACTGTTTTTCCTTAATAAAAATGAAATGATTAAGCTATGCTTTGCAAGGACGAAACAGCGATTAATTTTTCAATTTGAAGGGAGAGAATTAAATTGGAAATAGAGAGAATAAATGAGAATACCATAAAGTTTTATATTTCGTATATCGATATTGAAGATCTCGGTTTTGAACGTGAAGAAATTTGGTACAACCGGGAACGCAGTGAACAGCTTTTTTGGCAAATGATGGATGAGGTTAATTACCAGGAAGACTTTAATCCGGATGGTCCACTATGGATTCAAGTACAAGCGATGGAAAAAGGGCTTGAAATTGTAGTTACAAAAGCGAAAGTATCTAAAAATGGTGAGCATCACGAATTAGATACAGAGGATGCCGATGGTTTCGATTTACCAGTTGAAGAAAAGATTGAAAACCTGCTTGAAGATAAATTCGGCAAAAACGTTTCATCTTCAGAGGATGATGCAGAGGATATGATTGAAGATAATTTATGGATCATTGTAGAATTTAGTGAATTTGAGGACGTCATTCAATTAAGTCATTATTTTAACAGCTTATCTGAATTTGGGGAAGAGACACTATACCATTATCGTGACAAATATTATCTGTACATGGAATTTTCTCACGATATACTCGATGATAACAAGCAGGAGAATATCATTAGTCAGGTACTTGAGTTTGCAAATGATTCCGATATATCCATTCATTTGTTGGAAGAATACGGTAAAATTATTTTTGAATCCAATACTTTTTCACAAGTAAGATCATATTTTCCAGTTGAAGCATAGACATTCTGTAACAGGAATGTCTATTTTTCTGTTTTTAAGACCTCCAAATACCTAGGACAAACAGCTCATTTTTCGCAATATTCATAGACTTTCCTTTTGGGTATAGTACAATAGTAATTGTGTTTAAAAAGAAGGAGGGAAACTGTTGAAACAGAAAGGACTTATCGCTTTTATTACATTACTATTTTTAGCTATCGTATTAACTGCATGTGGTAACGAAGATGGAGAAAACAAGGATGCAGCTAGTGCAGAAGAACCAAAGGAAGAGGCAACTAAAAAAGAAACGGAAGAAGAAACAGAAAAAGAATCAGAAGAAACAGGGCAAGAAGAACAAGAGGAAAACAAAGAAGAAACTGCTGCAACGAATAATGAAGGCAGCTTTAGTGATTTAATTACATATATGGAAGATGAAACACAAGGTACAGCAAGTGTACTATTTGAAAATGATAAATCTCAGACTCATGATATGGAAGGTATATCTTTATCATTAGATGCTTATACATTAGTTGAATTACTAGACTTTCATAGAGATTTCTCTATCCCATTTGATGACCAAAACAATGGAGCAGTCATTATTGCGCAGTACACAGTAAAAAATGATACAGATGAAAATGTACACTACATGCCAAGTCTTTATATGACCTATGTTGGTGCTGATAAAGATTTAAGTAATCATCGTTATCTTTTACCAGAAGAACAGCAGCTCCCAACATTACTCTCACCGAACAATGAATACTTGCTAGAAGCAGGCCAAGAGATTACAGGATATTTTGCATATCCAATTGGAGAAGATCGTTTGAAAGATGTATTAAAGGCTGGCAGCGTGGATGTGGAAGTGGCAAAACCACAAACGGATAAAGATGATTTCTCCACGACTTTTGGTTCAGAAGGAAGATTTACACTGCCGCTGGATGCAGAAAGTGCTGATAAAGTAGAACAAACCGCAAGTCAAGGCTTCTATAAAGATAAAGCAACTGCAGATAATATGGGTGAAAAAGAGATGCTGGAAAGTGAAGAAAGTATAGGGGAAAGCAAGAAATTAGACAAAGCAACTGTAACATTAGAAGGCTACCAATTCACAAACTTTGTTCCAAATGCAGATGAAGCTCCTCGTTTTCAGTCAGAAGAGGTTGTATTATTAACGGTAAGGTTTACTATTGATAATGAATATGATGAGGATATTTCAAAAAGCTCTATGTCCTCTAATTTGTACGTAAATGATGGTAAACAATGGACATTAAATGAAGGCATGTTATTGCCATATAGTTATGGGGATGCTATTCCTGCTAATGAAAGTGGTGAATTGCTGCAAGTCTATCTTTTAGATCAGGAGCAGTATGAAAAAATTTGGAAAGATAAATCATTTGAAATGGAAATCGGGCCACTTCGAAATATGGATGCTGAAGATATTTCCAAAGGTGCAAGAGCGGAATTTAAGCTAAAGTAAAATGATTTATATAAAGAACGAATAGCAGCCAGCTAAACGAGTTGGACACTATTCGTTTTTTTATGTCTGTCTGAATTGTTCTCGTAAAGTCTATTAATACTGCTGAAGTAAGCAGTAAATAACGGTATAAAACTAGTTGTTTTTGCTTCATATAACAAAGGTGGAATTATTTGGAGAGAGATTCATTTTTCTGAAACAGCCGTATTATAACAATCTATAATAAAATGCAACCAACGATTTTATAAAGTTATTCTAAACATTGTTTTTTCAGAAGTCTGAAGTTGCCTAGAAACAATAATAAAAATAATAGCAGGAGATTGTTCATTTGCTGTCGAATATATAGCTTGATGGAGGTGAAGTTATGCTGCAAGCTAAAACAAAAGATGGCAGAACCATTACGCTTGCGACAATGAATCATGAAAGCATTATTAAATTAAAAGCAACTGGTACGTTATATTATTGTCCTGTGTGTGGTAAACAGGTGATTATGAAGGTGGGGATTAAGACAATTCCTCATTTTGCTCATAAGTCGACTGCAGATTGTCCTTCCTATAAAGGGGGAGAGGGAGTTTATCATGAACAAGGAAAGCTTATGCTATATCAATGGTTGATGCGCCACAATATGAAGGTGGAACTGGAAGTGTTTCTTCCTGAAATCCAACAGAGACCAGATATACTCGTGACATGGAATAACAGAAGAATTGCCATTGAATACCAATGTGCCAGAGTCCCCGACAAAATAATAAAACTACGTAATGAAGGATATCAATCGGTTGGAATTATACCAATATGGATTGCAGGTGCAACTCTTTTTACGCGTTATCAAGCAAATAGCTTTCGGATAGACCAGTTTACAAAGCAATTAATGCAACAATATAACCCTCAAATGCCCCCTGTACTTTATTATTTTTGCCCACATACCGCCCAGCTCGCTATCTTACAAGATATTTTCATAACTACAAGCACACAAGCTATAGGAAAACTTCATATTTCAGCTCTTGAGAAGAGAAAATTCACAGATTTATTTCACTTACAGTCTTTTACGAATACAGAATTGCAGTTGCTATGGCAGAAGCAAAAATATAAATTCCGCCATGCACAAGGAAGAAAAGCTTATGGAAATGAATTGACCTGGCGCAGATGGCTCTATTCCAAAGGCTTTCATCTTGAAAATCTCCCGTCTATTATTCATCTTCCAATTGCCACTCAATATCGAATGAAAATTCCACTATGGAACTGGCAGAGTAAAGTCTGCTTGGAAATAATTGATCCACTTCCCATGAAAGGTCTTTTTTCTATTGGGGAATGTCAACATCTCCTTTTCCGACAACAATACAACTCTAATTACTTTCCTTTATGTATTTCACAAACTACTCCTGTTCAAGAATACCTTAGATTGCTCGAACGCCTTCAAGTAATTCAGAAGGTCTCTAAAGATGTGTATAAAAAATTCCAGCCAATTACTTTTTATCACCATATTGAGGAAGCAGTACAAGGGGATAATCAGCTTGTAAAGGAATTATTTAGTCAAAAATCAAACATAATACGAGCATGAATTGGGAATAGTTCGTTATACTAAAGTATAGATTGAATTTATAAAGGATTTCTGCAAGAAATAGAAATCTGAAGAAATCGTAAAGGGAGGAATTTATTCATGTCAAAAACATCAAAAGAATTACCTAAACGCAGTGAAATACCGGTTGAATCAACATGGAAATTAGAAGATATTTTCGCAACAGATGAATTATGGCAGGAAGAATTAAAAAAGCTGCAGCAGGAAATACCAAAGGCAGAAGCATACAAAGGAAAATTATCAGAGTCTGCCGATGCGTTATATGAACTTTTAAAACTGCAGGATGACCTCTTTAAACGTCTTGGAAAACTGTATACATATTCGCATATGCGATATGATCAGGATACTACGAATTCCTTTTATCAAGGGTTGAATGCTCAAGCGGAGATGGTATTGACCCAGGCTTCAAGTGCAATGAGCTATGTTGTTCCAGAAGTACTGCAAATGGATGAAAACCAAATTAATCAATTTCTGGAGGAAAAAGAAGAATTAAGATTATATAAGAAAGTATTGGATGAGATTAATCGTCAGCGTCCACATGTGCTAAGTGAGAAAGAAGAGGTATTACTCGCTGAAGCTTCCGAAGCATTATCCAGCTCATCACAGACGTTCAGCATGCTCAATAATGCTGATCTAACCTTTCCAACAATCGTGAACGAACAAGGGGAAGAAGTTGATCTTACACATGGAAGATATTCTACTTTCTTAGAATCGAAGGACCGTCGTGTGAGAGAAGATGCATTTAATAAGATGTATGATACGTATGGTAAATTCAAAAATACATTTGCATCAACACTCAGTGGAGCGGTGAAAACCCATAATTTTTCTGCAAAAGTTCGTAATTATGAATCTGCAAGACAGGCGGCTCTTGATAACAATAATATTCCAGAGCAAGTATATGATAATTTAGTTGAAGCGGTTAATGAAAAACTACCACTACTGCATCGCTATACAAAACTTCGGAAAAAGGTCCTAAAGCTTGATGAATTGCATATGTACGATTTGTACACACCATTAGTAAAAGAAGTAGAAATGAAGGTTACCTATGAAGATGCAAAGGACTTTGTATTTAAAGGGCTTGCTCCACTTGGAAATGAATATGCGGATATTCTAAAAGAGGCATTTGAAAATCGCTGGATTGATGTGGAAGAGAATAAAGGAAAACGAAGTGGTGCATACTCTTCTGGATCCTATGCGACAAACCCGTATATTTTAATGAATTGGCAAGATGATGTAAACAATACATTTACATTGGCGCATGAGCTAGGTCATTCTCTTCATAGCTACTATACGAGAAAAACGCAGCCTTTCCGCTATGGAGATTATTCCATTTTTGTAGCAGAAGTTGCATCTACGACAAATGAAGCATTGTTAAATGATTATTTATTAAATAATCTAGCAGACGAGAAGCAGAAATTATATATTCTAAATCATTTTTTAGAAGGCTTCCGTGGTACAGTATTCCGTCAGACAATGTTTGCAGAATTTGAACATGAAATCCATGTAAGAGCAAAAGACGGGGAAGCACTTACGGCAGATAAGCTAACAGAAATATACTATGATTTAAACAAGAAATATTATGGGGAAGCTGTTGTTTCAGATGAAGCAATCGGGCTTGAATGGACAAGAATCCCACATTTCTATTACAACTATTATGTGTATCAGTATGCAACAGGATATTCTGCTGCAACAGCACTTGCAAATGGAATATTAGAAGGAAAAGAAGGAGCTGTTGATCGCTATCTTGACTTCCTGAAATCCGGAAGCAGTGACTATCCAATTGAAGTGCTGAAAAAGGCTGGCGTCGACATGACATCGAAACAACCGATTTTAGATGCGCTTGATGTGTTTGAGGAAAAGTTAAATGAAATGGAACGTATGTTATTAGAATAAGTCACCATTAAAAATAAGAGGGAACCATCTGGTTCCCTCTATCTATACCTTCGGACATCCCGCTGTGTTAAAGAATGAAGTGTTAAGTAGATGGATAAGAAAAATAGCGGCAATGTAACAAAAAGCGGAATGAGCTTCATTAAGCCTAATAGATTTAAGAAAAAGGCAAAAACTGTTAATGCGATAAATAGAACAGGATAAAACCGATAAAAACGATAAGACCTGCGCATCTCAATCCCTCCAGTAGCATCTTCAATCGGCTCATTACACTATATGATAATTACAACTTGTATAGAAGTGAACATTTTGTGAATATGTGCACATATAGGTTGAAAATCAATTTACTTCTTGTTATTATAAGATTGTAAGTTAAGTACAAACAAATACCCCTTTTGTTTGATCATGAAACTTTCTCCCATCCCCCTTTGTATAAATACAAAGTAGGAATAAGGATATACGCTGCCCCGTATATCCTTTATTTTTTTGTCTTCATTTTGAAGGCAAAAAAAAAGCCTCATTATTGTAAGGCTGAAAAACTAAAAATTATATTTCCAAAAGGATCCATATTTTGCTGGAATTTTTTCGACCACTTGCTGGAATTGCAGCTTCTTCATTTCCTTTTCCGTCTTTGCAAGTGACCAATCATAAACCACTGAAATCTCTTTGGTACCAACTACCTCGTAATATTGTAAAAAGGTTTCTAAAGGCGGCTTTACGGAAGGGATCGGTGTTCTCTGCAGTATTTCTTTCAATACAAGCTCATAAATTTCATATGGATAAAGGCCTGAAATCTTAATGCCTTCCTCTTCGGCAACCTGATTAAAGAATACAATGGTTGGGATATAGTCTACTTCCATTTCGCGCGTTAGCTTTAAATCACATTGGTATGCTTTTTTGGCAGAGGACGAGAATAGGTCTCTTTCAAATTCTTCAACGTCTAGCTTAGCTTCTTTCGCACATTGAAGCAGCACGTCTTCATCTGAAATATTCTGCTTTTTTAAGAAAAGATTCTCCTGTAACTTTCGCAGAAACAACATTCCTGCCTTTTTACCTTGAAGCTCTGCAGCTTTAATTGCAAGTGATGCAATCCATGGATATGATACTGGATTTTCGATCCAGAAATCTCCATCACAGCTCATACCAGTACGTTTGGCAGTTCTTTCCCATATTTCTTTTAATTTTCTCGGTTTATCAAATGAATCTGTATTGAGTGCTCTAAGTTGGCCACTTACAATTTGGCGTATAGTGAAAAAACGTCCGTATTCAACAGACAGTTTTTTTAGATAAGGCTCTAAGGACCAGCATTCCGCACAAAGCGGATCAATAAATACAAAAATCTCTATCGGTTTTTGCACAATATCAATATAGCTATAATTGGCCGATGTGTTTGTATGATTTGAGCTTGTAAGCTCAGTTTGATTCCAACTCACATCGAATTCTCCTTTCTCTTATTCAGGCGTGTTCATCATGTGGTTTGCAGTAAGGGTCAATTTCTCAAATATAGCCGTGCGGTATGGTTCCTCGATTCCTGCTTCGTCTAACGCTTCTGCCATACAATCTAGCCAAGCATCTCTTCTGGAAGGAGTAATTTCAAATGGCAAGTGACGTCTTCGCATCATTGGATGGCCGCGTTCTGCTTCATAAAGCCTTGGACCTCCGAAAAACTGCGTTAAAAAAAGACTCTGCTTTCTTGCAGTTTCTGTGAGGTCTTCTGGAAATATTGGTATAAGTTTTGGATGTTTTCCAACACGTTTATAAAAGGCATTAACTAGTTTGTCTATTGTATCGAATCCGCCAATGGCATCGTAAATCGTTCCATGTACAATATGCTCCATAAAAATATCTCCTTGGATGTTTGTATATATTGTAGCAACGGAAAGCAAAATGAGCAACAAATCTGATTGTGACCAGCTTATTACTTAATTAATTTTCCAGCGAGTGGAAAAAACGTTCAATTTTATTCGGGGTTGCGCGTTCCTTGATCTTATTTTCTTCGAGCAGCTGATGAAATATACGCAATCCTTCTTTTTGTGAATTTGCCTCTACTTCTAATTCGTAATCTGCTTGATCATTATACGTGCTGTAATCAAGTACGAGTAACACACCTTGATCGGAAACTTCTCTTCTCAATGTAGAGAGACTTCCGCAATAGACTAGCTTTTCTAGTTGAATATCTTTTTGCAATAGCTGTTTGGATGTGTTGTATTTCGGAATAATGGTACCGTTAATCCAGCTCAGCGCTTCTTGTTTTGTTAATAAATCATGAGTTTCAAGCAAGCCGTCAGGATGTGGTTCCTTTAATGTTAGCGTATATTTCCCATGCTTTTCTCGTATCCGAAGCGCGCATCCTTGTTCTTTAAGCGAAAAGTTTGAGGTCTCAAAATAATGGTTTATTTGCAGTTTTCCTTCTGTTGGAAAAGGAATGTTTTTTAGTAAATAATCATACTCCTCCTTTTCTAATAAATTTTTAAATTCAATTTCTATTTCTTGTGTCATAATCTGTCCCCCAACTTGAAAATAGGTTATTATTAATTATGGCGAAAGATGGACATGTATGCAAAGATTAGCCATTTTCGTTTGATGTGTTAAAATAAGGTTGATTAATAATAGTTATTCAAACAATGCCAGGTAATACATTATTGTCATGCTGACAATTCGAAATACTATTTTGCATATTGAAGACTGTTATGAACCTGATGAACGGTAAGGGTGATAACAATGAGATGGGAAGTAATCCTTGCTCCATATAAACAGATTGTTGAAGAGCTAAAAGTAAAACTGAGGGGTATGCGTGCACAATTTGAACTTGAATCCAGCCATTCTCCAATTGAATTTGTAACAGGTCGTGTAAAACCAGTACATAGTATTATGGAAAAGGCTGAAATGCGAGGAATATCGCTTGATAAAATCGATACGGAAATTCAGGATATTGCTGGGGTTCGCGTTGTTTGTCAATTTGTTGATGATATTTATACAATAGTAGATATGCTTCATACGAGAACCGATTTTACGATAGTCGAAGAAAAAGATTATATCGCGAATAAGAAAACGAGTGGCTATCGCTCGTATCATATGATTATTGAATATCCAGTTGAAACAATTCATGGTACAAAGCTGCACCTTGCAGAGATTCAAATAAGGACGCTCGCAATGAACTTTTGGGCAACTAATGAGCATTCCTTAAATTATAAATATGAAGGTAAACTGCCAGAAGAGGTAGAGTCCAGGCTGCAGAGAGCGGCAGAAGCGGCATTTAAATTAGATGAAGAAATGTCTAAGATAAAAAGCGAAATTCAGGAAGCACAACGAATATTCCACCGCAAGTAAAGCGCAAAAGCTCAGGGAGTCCGGTTAACAATGTACAGACTGTGCTCCGAACTGTGGGTGCTTCGACATGTCGAATATTCTTACGCAGGAGATTCACTCAAAAGTGTAAGCTGCTTTATAACTTTCGCCGTTAAGGGAGAAAGTCATCTAAAAGGAAACATGCTCCATTTAGGGATATGGCTTAGGCTTTTTTATCGCTTTTACATGAAGTCGATACCCGCTCGCCTTCACCATAAGAGTATAAGTCCAACCAGGTTTTATGTCTTGGCAGTCGCAGGTTTTCTATAGACTGTCATGAGATGAGAAAAGTCTCACTGGAATGATGCTATCAGTATGAAAGAGCTCGTAATATAAGAAATAAGGGGAGAGAATGGATGAAGTTTAAAATTGTTTCAAAAGGTGATGAACGTTCCAATAAGATGAAAGCAACGATGAAGCAGTACTTGTCGGACTTTGATTTAGTATATGATAAAGTTGAGCCGGATCTTGTTATATCGGTTGGGGGAGATGGAACATTTCTGGAGGCTTTCCATCGGTATAATCATCGGCTTGAAACAACTGCATTTATTGGGGTGCATACCGGTCATTTGGGATTTTATACAGATTGGGTTCCTTCTGAAATTGAAAAGCTAATTATTGAAATTGCCAAAACACCGTTTCAAACTGTAGAGTATCCATTGCTTGAAGTAATTATTCGCGGGAAAACAGGAGACAAGGAGGATCGTTTTTTGGCATTGAATGAAGCAATGATTAAGACTGCTGACGGTTCTTCAGTTGTTTTTGATGTGGAAATTAAGGGGGAGCATTTTGAAACCTTCCGCGGAGATGGTATTTGTATATCTACTCCTTCTGGAAGTACGGCATATAATAAGGCGCTTGGCGGGGCAATTTTACATCCGTCCCTTGAAGCAATACAAATAACGGAAAATGCGTCGATCAATAACCGTGTGTTTCGAACAATCGGATCACCATTAGTGCTGCCAAAGCATCATACGTGTTTCTTAAAGCCTATGGTAGACAGCAGCTTTCTTATTCAAATCGATCATTTTATTAAAACATACACAAATGTGAAATCAATCCAATGCCGTGTGGCAAATGAGCGTATTCGATTTGCGCGTTTTAAACAATTTCCGTTTTGGAACAGGGTCCGTGACTCCTTTGTTGCGGATGAAGATAATAGATAGTGAGGCTTTAGCAAAATGAATTGGGTAATCGAGAAAAATCACGCTGGATTAACCATCCGTGATTATTTGCAAGCTGTTCATGGTTTTTCAAGGAGAATACTTATTGCAATAAAGCAGGAAGGAAAACTCCTTGTAAATGACATGGAAAGGAGTGTTCGCTATATTTTGGTCGAGGGGGATGTGTTAGAAATTCGTTTTCCTGCTGAAAAGGTAAGCGATAGTCTGCAGCCTGAAAATATAAATCTAAATATTGCTTATGAAGACGAAGCTGTGATTGTTATTGATAAACCCGCGGGAATGGCAACGATGCCTTCCAAGAACCATCCAATAGGTACAATGGCAAATGGGATAATTGGTTATTACACGCGAAATGATTGCAGGTTTACTGTACATGTTGTAACGCGATTGGATCGTGACACATCTGGTCTCGTGTTAGTTGCAAAGGATAGATACAGCCACTCATTACTGTCGAAACAGCAGCAGTTGAATCAGGTGAAACGTACATATATTGCGTTTGTGGAAGGGCATTTAGCGGCAGATGCAGGAACCATTGATGCCCCAATAGCGCGCAAAGCAGGTTCTATTATTGAACGCATGGTTCATGAAAGTGGAAAACAGGCAATAACGCACTATAAAAAAAGATCTGAAGTTGGAAAAAATACGATGGTTGAGATAGAGCTGGAGACGGGCAGAACTCATCAAATTCGTGTTCATTTCTCCCACTGTGGTCATCCATTAGTGGGAGATGATTTATATGGTGGATCTTTACAAAGTATCAATAGACAGGCATTGCATTGTTATGAGCTTTCGTTTGAACACCCAATTACGAAAGAAAACATAACAATCCAATCGATGCTACCTGAAGATATGAAAAAACTATTAGAACAGCACCACCATCAGAAGTAGGTGAACTTTTCTTCCAACAGTGGTTGCTGGGATGGAACAGATATGATTTTTTCCTCAGGCAAACGAAACGCTGTTAATTGGTTGCCGAATACACATCCAGTGTCAATATTTATTGTTTTATTTAGGATACGCGGCTCCATTACTGGTGTATGTCCATAAACAATCCAAACTTTCCCGTGGTAGTGTTTTGCCCAGTCCCTGCGAATCGGTCGTCCGCTGCTGTCAAACTCACCACTAATATCGCCATACAATACGAAGGTTTTGGCCTTTTTATCGGTACGGCCAATCAGGTTTTCTTTTATCCCTGCATGAGCGATAATAACGTTCAGTTCTGGCAACTGCAAATAAAGAGGCGCCTGCTCATAAAGTGTGAGAAATTGCTTTTGGACAAATTTCTGTTCCCTTGCAGGGAGAGCTTCATATTCAGCGACTGTTGTTTCTAAACCATGTTTTTGCTGGACATTATTGCCTAGGAAATAACGATATAGCTTATTGCAATGATTTCCTGGAACATAAAGTGCTTTTTTATGATTTGCAACCATCTGATATACAAGTTCGATAACTGCTATAGAGTTAGGGCCGCGGTCGGTGATATCTCCCAGAAATACTGGTATTCGATTATTTTGATGGACAAAGATATCTCCTTTTTGCTCGTAATCCAATGCTTTGAATAAGGATTGCAATTCATCGAAGCAGCCATGGATATCGCCGATAATATCAATTTTCAAGGGTAACACTCCAATCTAAAAAAGTGAGATTATTTCAGTCTTGCTTCATATAATAGCACAGTGTGCATTTAGCATAAGTAAATATAGATGTAATATCAGCAATAGGTTGCTGATATCCCCCTTACATCACATTCGTATTAATTTGAATATAAAAGAAGTGGCATTGTTTTATTTATCTCCATCTAGGGAATTAATATAAGAATGATTGTCGCTGCGTTTGGGAAAGGAAGTGGTAAGATGAGCGTGAAACAGGATAGGCATGAGGAACGATATGAGGAAAAAGTGAGAGAACGATTTGAGGAAGTACAAAACCTCTTGCTAGAGGAAAAAATGGAAGGTTTTCGAACGAAATTTCTTGATATGCATCCATATGATCGAGCTATTTTTTTCCAGGAGCAAGATAAACCGAATCGAATGAATATATATTCTTACTTATCACCTGAAGAAATTGCTGAAATCATGATCAATATAGAACTGGAAGATGTAACAGATTTTTTTATTGAGATGGATCCCCGCTATGCTGCAATGGTATTCTCGAAAATGCCTGCGGATGATGCGGTCGATGTGTTGAATGAATTAGATAAGGAAGAAGTCGCTAGTTTTCTAACCATAATGGAAAAAGATGCAGCAGAAGAAATAAAACAATTGCTGCATTATGAAGAAAAAACTGCTGGTAGTATTATGACGACAGAGTATGTCGCTATCTATCAAAATGAAACAGTAAAAGAAACAATGCAGCTTTTAAAAAAGGAAGCGCCGGATGCAGAAACGATTTATTATTTATTCGTTCTCGATGATGCGAAACGCTTAGTTGGTGTTCTTTCTATTCGTGACTTGATTATCGCAGATGAAGATACCCGAATTGAGGAAATTATGAGTGGGAGTGTCGTTGCAGTTTCTGTTGCGAAAGACCAGGAAGAAGTAGCGCAAATGTTTAGAGATTATGATTTTCTTGCGTTGCCAGTTGTTGACTTTCAATATCATTTATTAGGAATCATTACTGTCGATGATATTCTGGATGTTATGGAAGAGGAAGCGAGCGAAGACTATTCCCGTCTTGCTGCGATGTCTGACACCGATAAACGAGATGATACCGCATTGACATCAGCTAAACGACGCTTGCCATGGCTTGTCATTTTACTATTTTTAGGTCTTTTTACAGCTAGCTTGATTGGCAGGTTTGAGGAAACACTAAATCAAGTAGCAGTTCTAGCCATCTTTATACCATTAATTGCTGGAATGGCAGGAAATACTGGAACGCAAGCACTTGCAGTGGCAGTAAGAGGGATTGCTACTGGTGATTATGATAAAGAAGGTAAGATGAAATTAATTTTACGTGAGGCGGTTACTGGATTAATTACGGGAACTGTATGTGGTATTTTAATAGCGATAGTTATTTATCTATGGCAAGGAAATCTTTTCCTAGGTCTGCTCGTTGGTGTTTCCATTCTAGCTTCATTACTGGTTGCAACACTTGCAGGCTCATTGATACCGATGCTCATGCATAAATTTAATATCGACCCAGCAGTAGCTTCAGGTCCCTTTATTACAACAATTAATGATATTATTTCAATTCTAATATACTTTGGAATGGCAACGACGTTTATGAGATATTTAATCTAATTGCTAAAACAGCTTCTTCCGTTTGGAAGGAGCTGTTTTTATATGTGGCCTTGTCTGGGTGGGCAACACATTTCATTTCTTGGGTTCATATAATGGGTTGAGGAAATAAGAAGGGGAGATTATACATGAGTGAAAAAAAGTTTGCGAATGAGCCATTGCTATATATTCATCAACCCGATATTGGGTCGACAAAGGCACCAATGCAGCATAATTATATGGGGCAAATGAAAGCGAAACAAGACCAAAGCAGTCCAGAAGCAATGCATATGCCAAAGAGAACTAATCGCAGACACCATGCGTTCCGTCAAGGGGAAGCTTCAGATGAAAACGAAGAGAAAAAAATGGAAAGCAGTCAAAATAATGAAGAGCAGCAACATGTAGCTTCAAGAGAGCGACGTAAACATTTTAAGGAAATGGATATTCAGGAACGTATCGATTATTTTCTAAACCGACCAAAGTTTGCTCCACAGGTTAGATGTGAAATAAGAACAAAGGGGAAAACATATCGCGGCATTATGCTTGGAAAGCAAGAAGAAGGAGTCGTATTCAAAACTGGAAATCGATCTGCACCAGTACAAATAGCGATTGATGAAATTACAGAAGTGCAAATACTTGGATTTTAAAGAAAAACACCATTTAGAGGGTATTCCCCCTAAATGGTGTTTTTGCAATATTAGTGAAAGTCTCGATTGAATGCATCGATTGCTGGAAGACAAGTTACATGGCAGAAGCAATCTAGGTCAACTGTTATACAAATACCTGTTGCGCGAAGTTTATCTGTGCTTTGATCCGTAGGACACTTCAAATGTTCACATCCAGTATTTTCACCGTCTTTTAGCAGAAGTTCAAGGACAGCACAATGAACTTTGTCGACTTTTTTCACTCTAAAAATAAAGCTAGCAAGAATTGGTCCGATTTTATTTCTTCTCTCTTTTAGAGCACCAAATCCCTTAAATGGTTTACAGCCATCTTTACAATATAAAATTATTGGTACTGTATCTAAACCATTACCATTATCATTCTCACCGAGTAGATCGCTAATGGATTCATCACAGCTCGTGTCACAGCAATTTTCCACGATATCATTTTGTGCGTCTACAATGTCTTTAAGGATATCTACAACACAATTTCCAGAATCATTATTTTTCCCACATCCCATGAAAATAGCTCCTCTCAAAAGTATTTACTTTCCTTTATAGGATATGTGCCTTTACTTGGATTGTGTGGGCATTTAACCGAGTTTTATGGATGGAGAATAAACCGCTAAAAATAATAAGGAGATTACGTTTATAAAAAAGGGGATATATAAATAGTTGCTGAACGGACAATAATCTTATATGTTATACGTATATATATTTTAAATAATCTGATAAGGGGTGGGGGAATGAGTTATATTTTACCGATAACGCACTTTCAATATAATGATTATCAGAGAAGAACCATACATGAGAAGGGGAACAAGCATTTTATCGAAAGCCCTTTTAAAGTAATTCTTGAAAAAGAGCATCAAGAAATTTCAGCCAAATATGACGCGTTTAACAGGGGAAACATGCGTCAATATGATGCTCGAGGGGTGGCCGGGGATTTATTTGGAGAATTAACTGGAAAGGGGATGCACATTAATAATTATATATAAAAGAAAACGCTACTTTATTGTAGCGTTTTTTATTGAAAGGGTCTCAAAAATTCTTATGGTTCCCATTTTTGATGGTTTCGATTAGTGTAAGGAAGTATAAGCATTTTCTGTCCTTTCGTGTACTCCGCATAGAATACATCTTCTATTCGATTATATCCTTGTTCAATTAATTGCTCCATTAACCATTCCTCGTTTAAGTTCTTCTCATTTAAATTATCATATATAATTTCTCCGTCATTAATTAAAGTTGTTGATAAATCAACATCCTGTGAAGCAAGCTTCATGTCTTTTCTCGTAGGGTTTTGATAATCGGATTTTTTTAACACAGATAGTGAACCATTTGCTTCTAAGATTGCAAACTCGACTTCACGTATTGAAAATGTATCCTTCTCACGTAGTAAATGCTGCAATTGATCAATATCAAGTTTATTCTTTTTCATAGTATCGCGTATTAATTTTCCATTATAAATAACAATTGCCGGATTTCCTTCGATAAAGCTGCGGGTACCTTTAAATTTTTGAGTAATAATTTCTGTAACATACATCAAAATACCGTAAACGGCCACCACAAAAGCAATTTCCAGAACACCAGCCTGTGGATCAAATAAAGCGTTGCCGACGAGTTCTCCCAACAGTAGGGCAGATATAAAATCAAATGCTGTTATTTGCGAAATTTGTGTTTTTCCCAATACCTTCGTTGCAACAAAAAGAGCAAAAAAGCCGAAAACAAGCTCATAAAACATCGTTAAATATTCATGCATGATTTATTGCCCTCCTGTTTAAAACATTTAAGGCTTAGTGTAACCAGGAAAGGAAATTTAATGTGTTAATGATATGGAGAATAAAAAACTATAGTATGTAAATGATCCAAATTGTTTAAAGAAAAAACGCGCTGCAAGATTGCAGCGCGCAAATTGTTAAAGCTCCTTGACCATCGTAATATGTGGAATACCGGCATCCAAAAATTCCCCGGATATGGTTTGATATCCTAACTTTTTATAAAAATCCTCAGCGTGTGTTTGAGCATTCAACTTTGCCTTTTGATATCCCTTATGAGCAATTGTCTTCTCCATTGCATCAATAAGCTGTTTACCGCAGGATTTTCCGCGATATGTTTTTAGTACACAAATACGCTCCAGTTTTCCATATTCATCAACAAATCGCAGGCGACTTGCAGCAATAGGCTTATCCTGGTCATACATTACAAAATGTGTTGCAGTTGCTTCAAAGTCATCTATTTCTTCTTCTGGAGGAACGTTTTGTTCATCAACAAAAACTTCCATCCGAACTTGATAAGCATCTTGCAGTTCTTTTTTTGTCTCTACTGTTTTTAAATTCATACCTGTTCCTTTCCAAACACAAATGTTTCATAGACAGTCCATGATCCGTTATCTAACTGGTATAGTAATTGGAAACGATCAATTGTATCTTCAAACTGAAACGATTCCATTTTCAATCTGCCGAAAACATCGGAATATTCATCATGTACAAGATCCTGAGCAATTGTAATATGCGGGACAAATGGATGCTCATTGTTATCCTCAAATTTCCCTAGATGCATTTTAGCTTGTAAATCCAATAAAGCTTGAACGGGTTCCACCTTAAAGTAAATCGTATTCGTGACTGGCGAAAACGAACTGACTTTATTAATATAAATGGTAAATGGATCTGTCTCATTGGCAATATGTTTCATTTCCTTAATCAATTCATCCAATTTATCATCATTTGCTTCAAAAGATTCTTTCAGCGTGATGTGTGGCGGAATTAAAGCATAATGAGGATCATACCGTTTTCTGTATGCATTTGCTTGATCCTGAATTGGCTTCGATGGGAAAATTGCAATACCATAATTCATTAATAAAACCTCCTGCATCGTAGTTAATTTTAATGATGAATAAGTGCTGTCATTATTTAATGTTAAGTATAGCAAAAATTACAAAGGAAAAGAATTAATTAAACATTGTAGTGAGAACTCGCGGCATATCTTGCTGCCAATACTTCCACGTATGTTTTCCTTCCTCTAGCTCATCGTAATAATAGGTTGCTCCTTTTTCCTGCAATAGTTGATTGAGCTTGCGGTTTGGCTCTACAAAATCTGCTTTATTGCCGTCAGTCATCTGAACTTCTGTTTCCAGCCTGCCAATAGTATGGTAAATATCCATGGAATCAAGGGATGCAGATTTTTTTACAGCTTCCAATACTTGTTCATCTACGTATGGTGATTGCATGATGATTTTACCAAATGTATTGGGATACTTAAGTGCGGTCACTAATGCAAGTGTACCTGCTAAGGAGTCACCCATTAAAGCTCTAGACTGTCCCATATGGTAGCCTGGAATCAGCTCATCTAATAAAGGAACAACTTCATGGACGAGAAATTTCGTATAAGCTTTATTTTGTTCACCACTTGGATGATACTTTTTTCTGCGATCATATTTATCTTTGTAATGGATTCCGGCAAACACAGTATTTGTAATTTCGAAGCTGTCATGAAGCTTGTCGCTGAGTGTTGCAACCCTTCCCATTTGAAAATAATCATTCCCGTCCTGCATAATGCAAATATTATATTTATAAAGCGGGGAGAATGATTCCGGTTGATAAATGTGAACGGACATTTTTTCATTCAGAAGGTGGCTATCAATGTCCTTAACGAGCATCGTACCTTTTCTACCCAAAATATACACCTCAGGCTTTCTATTAATCAATCTGCACGTATTTAACCATAGTCTATCACTAACAAGCAGCATCTGTCACCTATTGAAATGAACGTATGGCTGTTCTATTCCATTATGGAATATCTTTTCAGGAGCTTAATGTAGTTGTCCTTTGTAAAGTCGGTAATAGCTGCCTTTTTGGTTAATAAGTTCATCATGGTTGCCTTGTTCAATAATTTCCCCATTCTCAAGCATGATAATTGTATCAGCCTCTTGAATTGTATTTAATCGATGAGCAATAACAAAGCTTGTTCTGCCAACCATCAACCGTTTTAATGCATCTTGAATTTTCATCTCAGTAATTGTGTCAATATTACTGGTTGCTTCGTCTAATATTAAAATAGAGGGTGCTGCAAGCAGAGCTCGTGCAATTGTTAATAATTGCTTTTGACCTTGACTAATCCCACTGCCATCTTGATCGAGGATTGTATCATAACTATTTGGTAGCTTTACTATGAAATCATGAGCATTCGCATTCATCGCTGCTGCCTCTACTTCTTTATCTGTTGCATGAAGTTTTCCATAGCGAATATTTTCCCGAACGGTACCGTGAAAGAGGAAGGGGTCCTGGAGTACAAATGCCATATGCTGCCTGAGACTGCTACGTTTAATTGCTTTTAAATCAATCCCATCTACTGTGATTTTCCCTGAATTATAGTTATAGAAACGCGAAATCAGATTAATAATCGTTGTTTTGCCTGCACCAGTGTGACCAACAAATGCTACTGTCTCATCAGGTCTTGCTTCAAAATCAATTCCTTTTAATATGGCTGTATCCTCATAACCAAAGGTTACATCTTTAAATTTAATATTTCCTTTTGTGTTTTCCAATTCAATTGCATTTGTTTCATCAGATTCTTCCTCTGTTTCATCCATGACTTGAAATACTCGTTCAGCACCGGCAATTGATGAAAGCAGAAGATTAAATTGGTTTGATAGCTCATTAAGCGGCCGTGTGAACTGACGTGCATATTCGGTGAAGATAACAATAATCCCAACCGTTACGAGTTGTTGGTCGTAAACAATGACGAGAATTCCTCCAACTAATGCGATTAAAGCAAAGCTTAAGAAGTTAAGCATATTCATGATCTTTGGAATAAATCCGGCGAATGTAAGTGCCCAGAAACCAGTTCGTTTGAGGCTATGATTGTGCTTTTCGAACCATCGAATTACTTTTTCTTCCTGTGAGTATGTTTTAACAATATGCTGACCAGAAACAATTTCTTCCACATATCCGTTCACTTCACCCAGATCATTTTGCTGTAACTTGTATAGAGGGCCCGTGCGTTTGGTAATCCAACGCATGGCGAGAAACATGGCGGGAATAACAGACATGGTTACAACCGTTAAGATTGGACTTAAATAGAGCATTACCGCAACAGTTCCAATTAATGTTAAAACACTGGCGAAAACCTGGATGACGGATTGATTGAGTGTATTATTCACGTTGTCAATATCGTTCGTTAAGCGACTCATCAGGTCTCCGTGCTGCCGTTTATCAAAATATGAAATCGGCAGCCGGTGGAACTGTTTGAAAAGGTCTTTACGTAACGTATACACGGTATTCTGCGCAATACCAATCATCCAATAGTTTTGTAGGAAGATAGATAAAGAGTGGAACAAATAGACAATGATTAGGCCAATTAATAGCATTCCAAGACCTGCTGCTTCTTGTGTTACGATATAATCATCGATTGCCATACCTACCATAAATGGACCGAGAAGGCCTAGAACAGAGCTTATCGTCACCATTAGGATTACAAGGATCAGCTTACCTTTCTCTACAGCTAAATAATTCCATAATCGTTTTAATGTATTGCTCATATTTTTTGCCTTTTTCTTGTTATCTACCGTTACATTTTCAAGTGGGATTTTTTCATATTGAAAAGGAGCTTTTAATTGATTACTGGACATGTTCATACTCCTTTCCGAATTGTGATTCAACGATTGCTCTATACAAACTTGAAAGTTGCAATAACTCTTGATGCGTCCCTGTAGCAAGAATTTTGCCTTCATCTAGAACCATAATGCGATCTGCTGTACTTGCTGTGGAAATTTTTTGTGTAATTATAAAAATGGTGCAATTATAAGTTTCAATCGCAGTAAGGAGTCGGGATTCAGTTGCTAAATCAAGCGCGCTTGTGCTGTCATCAAGCATTAAAATTTTTGGTTTGCGAATCAAGGCTCGTGCAATTGAAATACGCTGTTTCTGACCACCGGAAAGGTTAACGCCTTTTTGCCCGACTCTTGTGTCATATTGATTTGGCAGCCCCATAATGGTTTCGTGAATTTGTGCGTCTTTGGCAGCTTGCATAATCTCTTCTATCGTCGCATCGTTTTTCCCCCATGAAATATTATCTTTAATGGACCCTGAAAATAATAGGGGACTTTGCGGGACATATCCAATGCTGCTGCGAATCTGGTCAAAGCTATAAGAAGTAATAGGTTTATCATCGACAAGGATATTTCCTTTGTGAACATCGTATAATCGCGGCATGAGCTGAAATAAAGATGTTTTACCAGAGCCAGTTGCCCCGATTACAGCGAATCTTTCTCCTGGATTAACCTTAAATGAGATATCTTTTAATGTAGACATGGCTGCACCTGGATAGATGAATGAAACGTGATTAAATTCTACCTTTCCACGAGTGACGGCTTTTTGCTTATCTGCTTCTGCATGATCAACAAGATCGACTTCTAGAGACAGTACCTCATCAACCCGTAGTGCAGAAGCTTTCGTTCTTGAAAGTGCCATGATGATAAAAGAGAACATAGAAATCGCCATCGCAACACGCAGGGCGTAATTGACCATTGTAACGACTTCACCAACATTTGCATTACCATTAACCATTTGTTGATTTCCAAACCAAAGAATAACAATGATGCTTACGTTCATAACAAATAGAAGTATAGGCATCGACGATTCAACAAAGCGAAAAGTCTTACGTGTAGTGTCTGCAAGTCCAGTATTCGCTTCCATAAATCGAACTTCTTCAAAGTCCCTTCGTGTAAATGCCTTAATGAGTCGCATTCCTGCAAGGTTTTCTTGCATCACTCGGTTTACTTGGTCTACATTGCTTTGAACATTGGCAAACATTTTACTCGCTAACTTAAGGACGTAAAGTAAAAAGATGACAAGTAATGGCACGGTGATTAAGAAAATGGTTGCAAGTTTGGCATTTACGATGAATGCCATCAAAACACCACCGATTACGATTAATGGAGCTTTTGCCATAATTCGCAATGCCATAAATATTGTATTTTGAATTTGCCTAATATCATTTGTGAACCTGGTGACTAAACCTGAGGTTGGATACTGGTTCAGATTTGCAAAGGAAAAAGCCTGAATTTTTTCAAATAGATTCTGTCGGATGTCATAGCCGAAACCAATGCTGACGTGTGAAGAGAAAAAGGAATTCGTAATACCTGCTAGTAATGCAAGGAATGCAAGACCAATCATAATAGAGCCCCACATCACAATGTTATTTAAATCTTGATTGAGAACCCCCTGGTTAATCATTAAACCTAAAAATAGAGGAAGGAGTAATTCTACTGCGAGCTCAACTAGCATTAAGATGAAAGCTGCTACAGCAGGGAGCTTATACGGTTTTAAAAAGGAAAAGACATTTCTCAATCGTGACCCACCTACAATCTCAGATATAAAACAATTTTTTTACTATTATAAGGCGAGAAAAGGATTTTATCCACTATTCTATTTCGAGTATCGAAATGATTCGCGAGGAGCTTTATTGGAAAGTGAACGTGAAGAGGTACAAAAAGATCCATTTAGAGGTATCACTTTATACTTCTAAATGGATCTATTTGTGGAATTGTCTATTAGTGCTTTTTAATTAAGAACGATACACACTTTTTACAACATTGGTTTGTGAACGGTCTGGACCAACAGAGAAGATGGACAATGGAATTTCTGTTAATTGGGAGATGCGTTCCAAATAATGCCGCGCATTTACAGGAAGTTCATGTAAGCTTTTCACGCCTGTTATATCTTCTGTCCATCCTGGCATTTCTTCATAAACAGGTTCACATTCTGCAAGAGTTTTATGACTTACTGGGAATTCCTTCATTATTTCTCCTTGATACCTATATGCAGTACAAATTTTTAATGTCTTAATTCCTGTTAAAACATCAATGGAATTTAAAGAAAGATCCGTAATTCCACTAACTCGTCGTGCATGACGTACGACAACACTGTCAAACCAGCCTATTCGGCGTGCTCTTCCAGTTGTTGTTCCATATTCTCTTCCTACTTCACGGATTTGATTTCCAATTTCATCCTGCAATTCTGTAGGGAAAGGACCATCACCGACACGGGTAGTATATGCTTTTGATACACCAACAACATGGTTTATTTTACTTGGACCGACACCAGATCCAATGGTTACTCCACCAGCAATTGGGCTTGAGGACGTTACAAATGGATATGTACCCTGGTCAATATCCAGCATAACACCTTGTGCGCCTTCAAACAAAACGCGTTTTCCTTCATCCAACGCATCATTTAGCACAACAGATGTATCGCAAACATATTTTGCCATCCTTTGTCCATACTCAAAATATTCGTTTAAAATAGCCTCTGTAATCATTGGTTCGACTCCGTATACTTTTTCAAATATACGATTTTTCTCGTTTACGTTTTGCTCTAATTTTTCAAGGAAAACTTCTTTATCTAGTAAATCTGCGACACGAATTCCAATACGAGCAACTTTATCCATGTAGGCAGGACCAATTCCCTTTTTCGTTGTGCCGATTTTATTAGCACCTTTTTCTTCTTCCTGCAATATATCCAGCTTTAGATGATAAGGTAAGATAATATGTGCACGATTGCTGATACGAAGGTTTTCTGTTGTTATATTGTGTTTATGCAAATAGTCTATTTCATCAACAAAGGCCTTTGGATTAATGACCATTCCATTACCCAGCACACACATTTTTTCTTTGAAAAAGATTCCTGAGGGGATTAAATGTAGTTTATATGTTGTATTATCAAATTTAATGGTATGACCTGCATTGTCCCCACCTTGATATCTAGCAACAACTTCAGCGTGCTGCGACAAAAAATCAGTGATTTTCCCTTTTCCTTCATCGCCCCATTGTGTTCCAACTACGACTACTGATGACATAGGCCTTCACTCCAATGATTTAATTTAATGTTCGTCCCGATTTTTCTAGATGGTAAAGTTTAATACTTTTTTATTGTCTAAATATTTTTGACGAGTTTATTTTACTTTTTGGAAAAAGATGTGTCAACCTAAAATACATACGTTTTTAAATTTTATTAATTTAACGTATGAATTTTATTGACGTTAAATTAAAATATTGCTAATATAATCGCATGAAAAGTATATAACCCTTACGTTGTAATTGGGAGATAATACAAGTTTGTAATTTTTTTGATTATAACGGAAACCGAATGGTGAAATTTGGGGATACGAGGAGGAAAAACATTGATTGAACGTTATACTCGAGAGGAAATGGGAGCTATTTGGAAGGAAGACAATAAGTTCAAAGCATGGTTAGAGGTTGAAATCTTAGCATGTGAAGCATGGAGTGAACGTGGTGTCATTCCTAAAGAAGATGTGAAAAAACTTTGGAAAAACGCATCTTATAATATTCAGCGAATCTATGAAATTGAGCAAGAAACTCGCCATGATGTTGTTGCCTTTACACGTGCAGTATCCGAAACATTAGGTGAGGAACGCAAATGGGTTCACTATGGGTTAACTTCTACAGACGTGGTCGACACAGCACTTTCTTACCAAATCAAACAAGCAAATGAAATCCTTCGTAAAGACTTACACAACTTCATTCGAATCCTAAAAAATAAAGCCATTGAACATAAACATACCGTTATGATGGGGCGGACACATGGTGTGCATGCAGAACCGACAACATTTGGTCTCAAAATTGCCCTTTGGTATGAAGAAATGAAACGTAATTTAGAGCGTTTTGAAGCAGCAGCTAAAAATATAGAATTTGGAAAACTATCTGGAGCTGTTGGAACGTATGCAAACATTGATCCATTTGTGGAGGAGTATGTTTGCCGAAAATTAGGACTCTCACCTGCACCTGTCTCAACACAAACCCTACAGCGTGATCGCCATGCTGTCTATATATCAACACTTGCCTTAATCGCAACATCTATTGAAAAATTTGCAACCGAAATTCGTGGGCTGCAAAAGACAGAAACAAGAGAAGTAGAGGAAAGGTTTGCTAAAGGTCAAAAAGGATCATCCGCAATGCCGCATAAACGAAACCCGATTGGTTCAGAGAACATGACAGGGATGGCGCGTGTCATTCGAGGATATATGATGACTGCTTATGAAAATGTCAGCCTATGGCATGAACGTGATATTTCCCATTCATCTGCAGAGCGTGTGATTATACCAGACGCTACGATTGCACTCAACTATATGCTCAATCGCTTCAGCAATATTGTTCAGAATTTAACTGTGTTCCCAGAGAATATGAAGCGCACTATCGATAAAACCTATGGAGTTATTTTTTCCCAACGCGTATTGCTTAAATTAATTGATAAAGGAATGGCGAGGGAAACAGCGTACGATATCACGCAACCAAAAGCGATGGAAGCATGGGAAACAGAAACACACTTTAAGCAGCTTGTGGAACAGGATATACAGATTAGCAACATGCTTACGCAAGAGGAAATTGATGATTGTTTCGATGCGACTTGGCATTTGAAAAATGTTGACCTTATATTTGACCGAATTGGACTAGTGGAAGGGGAATAACATGAAAGCTGAACTTTTATATGAAGGGAAAGCAAAGAAGGTCTATCAAGCACAGGGCCAGCAAGGGAAATTAGTTTTAGCCTATAAAAATGATGCAACAGCTTTTAATGGTGAAAAAAAAGCTACTTTCATTGGAAAAGGTCGGTTAAATAATGAAATTTCATCACGGATTTTTGAATACCTTCGTGATAAAGGAATGGAATCTCATTTTATCCAGCAATTAAACGAAACAGAACAGCTTGTACATAAAACGGAAATCATCCCACTTGAAGTTGTAGTTCGAAACCTTGCAACAGGAAGTATTACAAAACGATTAGGGATAGATGAGGGAACGGAACTTAGCCCACCACTTGTGGAATTGTACTATAAAAAGGATGAACTCGGTGATCCCTTAATTAATGACGACCAGGCATATTTTTTAACAGAGATTACACCAAGCGAATTACAAGAAATAAAAACAAAAGCACTTCAAATTAATCAGCTTTTAATGGAGTTATTTACAGGTTTAAACGTGCTATTAGTAGATTTTAAATTAGAGTTTGGAAAAATGAGGGACACCATTATTCTTTCCGATGAAATATCACCAGACACTTGTCGGTTATGGGATAAAGATACAAAAGAGAAATTAGATAAAGATGTTTTCAGGCAAAATACAGGAAACTTAATTACAGTTTATGAAGAGATTTTAAATCGACTGGAGGCAAACGTATGAAACAAGTAACGGTTTATATCACATTAAAAGCAGGTGTGCTGGATCCACAAGGAAAAGCGATCGGTGAGTCATTGCATTCATTAGGTTTTGAAGAAGTAAAAGAAGCAAAAGTTGGGAAAGTTATTGAATTAAATATAGAAGATGGTCCTAATTTAGAAGCTCGTGTCACAAAAATGTGTGATAAATTACTAGCGAATCCGGTAATGGAAGATTACCGATTTGAAATCGAGGAGGCCGTCCAGTCGTGAAATTTGCAGTCATTGTTTTTCCAGGGTCGAACTGTGATCGGGATATGTATCATGCGATAAAAGATATTCTCGGAAAAGAAGCAGATTTAGTCTGGTATCAAAATAGTAATCTAGAAGACTATGATGCTATTTTGCTCCCGGGCGGCTTTTCTTATGGAGATTACCTACGAACTGGTGCTGTCGCTGCAACATCAGAGGTGATGACACAAGTGAAGGAGCATGCAGAAAAAGGAAAGCCAGTACTGGGGGTTTGTAATGGATTCCAAGTCTTAACAGAATCCGGTTTACTGCCAGGAGCGTTAATGAAGAATAAACAGCTATCCTTCCTGTGTCGTCAGGAAAATATCATCGTAGAAAATAATAAAACAATGTTTACCACAGGGTATGAAAAAGGAGAAATCGTCGAGTTTCCAATTGCGCACGGGGAAGGAAATTACTTTTGTAATGAGGAAACATTAGCTGAACTAAAAGCAAATAATCAAATTGTTTTTACATACCAACGTAACCCCAATGGGTCGGTAGCTGATATCGCAGGAATTACCAATAAACAGGGGAATGTGCTTGGGATGATGCCTCATCCAGAGCGTGCGGTGGAAGCACTGGTAGGTAGTGATGACGGTGTGAGATTATTCGAGTCCATAATTAATAATTGGAGGCAAGCTTATGTTACAAACGCGTGAATGGAGCCCAGAGCAAATCGAGGAGAAGAAAATCTATCAAGAAATGGGGTTAAGCGACGAGGAATACGACAGGGTAAAAGAAATTCTGAATCACCGTCCGAACTTCACCGAAACGGGAATATTTTCTGTTATGTGGTCTGAGCATTGCAGTTATAAAACGTCTAAAACCTTGTTGAAAAAGTTCCCAACGAAGGCAACTAATGTGCTCCAAGGTCCTGGGGAAGGCGCAGGGGTTATTGATATTGGTGATAATCAAGCAGTTGTTTTTAAAGTGGAAAGTCATAACCACCCATCTGCAGTAGAACCGTATCAAGGGGCAGCAACAGGTGTTGGTGGAATTCTTCGTGATATTTTTTCAATGGGTGCACGCCCAATTGCGGTCATGAATTCCCTCCGTTTCGGAAATTTAACATCTGAACGTACGAAATATCTTTTTAGAGAAGTAGTAAATGGGATTGCTGGATACGGGAACTGCGTGGGAGTTCCAACTGTTGGCGGTGACGTTCAATTTGATGATAGCTATGAAGAGAACCCGCTCGTTAATGCGATGGGTATTGGGCTAATTAACCACAATGATATCCAGAAAGGTCAAGCCAAGGGTATTGGAAATACGATCCTCTATGCAGGTCCTGCGACTGGACGTGATGGCATTCATGGAGCAACATTTGCGTCCGACGACTTAGGAGAAGATACAGATAAGAAGCGTCCATCTGTTCAAGTTGGTGATCCATTTATGGAGAAGCTTATTATTGAAGCATGTTTGGAAGTTATTCATTCAGATGCTTTAGTTGGAATGCAAGATATGGGAGCAGCGGGACTTACATCTTCTGCATCGGAAATGGCAAGCAAAGCAGGTACAGGATTGGAAATGGACCTCGATCTTGTCCCGCAGCGTGAATTAAATATGACTGCATATGAAATGATGCTATCGGAATCACAGGAACGGATGCTGTTATGTGTGAAACGAGGACGAGAACAGGAAATTATCGATGTCTTCGAGAAATATGGATTGAATGCCGTTCCTGTCGGTAAAGTAGTGGAAGAAAAGGTGTTTCGAATTAAACATCATGGCGAAGTAGTGGCTGATATTCCTGTTGACTCTCTAGCAGATGATGCACCTGTTTATCATATGCCGTCAAAGGAAGCGGAGTATTTTAACGCATTTCAAAAGATGGAAAGCAAAGTTCCAGAAGTTCAACATCATGGAGATATGTTAAAGAACTTACTACAGCAGCCAACAATCGCAAGTAAAGAATGGGTTTATGATCAATATGATTATATGGTACAAACGAACACGGTCGTTACACCTGGGTCAGACGCAGCTGTACTTCGGATTAAAGGGTATGATAAAGCACTTGCGATTACAACCGATTGCAATTCGCGTTACATCTATTTAGACCCTGAAACAGGTGGTAAAATTGCAGTCGCAGAAGCAGCGCGAAACATTGTCTGCTCTGGGGCAAAACCGCTTGGATTAACCGATGGGCTGAATTTCGGTAATCCGCAAAACCCAGAAATTTTCTGGCAAATGGAGAAAAGTGTAGCAGGCATGAGTTCGGCATGTCAAGCGCTTGAAACACCTGTTATTAGTGGAAATGTTTCCCTTTATAATCAATCAAAAGGAAAATCTATTTTCCCAACCCCGATTGTAGGAATGGTTGGCTTATATGAGTCATTAGAACATATTACGCCAAGCTTTTTCCAACGTGCAGGAGATGTCGTTTATGTGATTGGAGAAACTAAAGCAGAATTTGGCGGAAGCGAATTGCAAAATGTAACACAAGGAAAATATGAAGGAAAAGCACCTGTAATTGATTTAGATGTAGAAGCGAAACGACAAAAAGAGTTGCTAACAGCAATTCAATCGGGGCTGGTTCAATCTGCACATGATGTAGCTGAAGGTGGCTTAGCAGTCGCATTAGCGGAAAGTGTTTTTAGTGACAAGGGATTAGGTACAACTGTTGAATTAGCAGGTGATGCAACCGTTGCATTATTTAGTGAATCACAATCGCGATTTGTCGTATCCGTAAGCAAAGAGAATGCTAAGAAGTTTGAAGATATGGTGCAGGATGCTAAAGCAGTTGGTACGGTTACAGATAACGGAATGCTTAAAGTACTCGTAAACAGTTCAGAAGTGATAAACGATAGTGTGCAGGAACTCGAAAAAGTCTGGAAGGGAGCTATCCCATGCTTGCTGAAATCAAAAGCATAAATGACGAATGTGGTGTATTTGGAATTTGGGGACATGAGAAAGCAGCTGAATTAACGTATTATGGACTTCATTCTCTGCAACATCGTGGGCAAGAAGGTGCTGGAATTGTTGTGAATGACGGAATAGAATTAAATGTTCACAAAGGATTAGGTCTCGTTAATGATGTATTTAAGGATGCAAAGTTTGACCAATTGCAAGGACGTGTTGCCATTGGTCATGTCCGCTATTCCACACAAGGGGAGAAAGTGTATGAAAATGTACAGCCATTGTTGTTCCGTGGACAAAAGGCAAGTATAGCACTCGCGCATAACGGAAATATTGTGAATGCTTATAAACTACGCGGACTGTTAGAAGAGCAAGGCAGTATCTTTCAAACGTCTTCTGATACAGAGGTTCTAATGCATTTACTGAAACGTGACGGGCAAGATGTTAATGAAGAGACTATTGGCAATGCATTGAATCAATTGGTCGGTGCTTATGCTTATTTAATTTTAACGGAAAATAAAATGTTTGCAGCACTTGATCCAACAGGTATTCGCCCGTTATCAATCGGCATGCTTGGCAATGCTTATGTTGTAGCATCAGAAACATGTGCATTTGATCAAATCGGTGCAAGCTTTTTAAGAGAAGTAATGCCTGGAGAATTAATTACCATTGATGATGAGGGAATAAAATCAATCAGATTTACAGCAAGTAATCAGCGAAGAATGTGTGCCATGGAATATGTGTATTTAGCGAGACCAGACAGTAATCTGAACGATGTAAATGTGCATGCTTCTCGCAAACAAATGGGCAAGGAATTGGCGAAGGAAGCACCAAAAGATGCGGATATCGTTATTGGTGTTCCAGATTCCAGTATTTCTTCCGCAATTGGATATGCAGAGGAAAGCGGATTACCGTATGAAATGGGTATTATTAAAAATCGATACGTTGGCAGAACATTTATCCAGCCATCACAGGAACTTCGGGAACAAGGTGTAAAAATGAAGCTCGCACCGGTTCGTGGTATTATTGAAGGCAAACGTGTGATTATGATTGATGATTCGATTGTACGAGGGACGACAAGCAAGCGAATCGTCCAGATGTTAAAAGATGCAGGAGCGAAAGAAGTCCATGTTCGAATCGCAGCTCCTCCCATTCAGAACCCATGTTATTACGGGATTGATATGTCAACAAGAGATGAACTCATTGCTGCGAATCACAATATTGATGAAATAGCTGAAATAATCGGTGCTGACAGTATTGCCTATTTGTCAGAAGAAGGATTGGAAAGAGCTGTTTTAAAAGGGGATTCTCTTAATCAAGGGCTATGTATGGCATGTATGAATGGGAAATATCCTGTGAAAGAGATAGTGGAGAAAGAGGTAGTTTATAGCAGTTATTAGAAATTAATGCAACATTCTTTATTTAGTTGCTTAGTGTCACTGGAAGACACCTCATCAGTATGGTTGTGTGATTTTCAAGAATCTACTATACCAAGCGTTGAGGTGCTTTTTTATTGTTATTTTTTAATACCAGAGTTGTGTAAATTAAATAATTTTAGGGACAATTCATGTTATTTCACTTGATTAATTAAAACGAAAAGCTAAAATTAAAGAAATAGAGGGGGAACAGGAGGGGGATTAAACATGATTTTATACGAGATCGAACAAAAGTTTAAGAGAGAAAAACTAACAGATCTTAAAGGGCAGATTAGATCTGAATTAAAAGCAAACAAACAATTGAATTCGCTTCCAATAGACGCAGAAATAGCGATAACAGCAGGAAGTCGTGGAATCAATAATATTGTAGTTATTTTAAGGGAGATTATTAATTATCTAGATGAGCATGGTTATCGACCATTTATTGTACCAGCTATGGGAAGCCATGGTGGAGCAACCGCGGAGGGGCAAATGGGTGTGCTTCGCTATTTAGGGATTACAGAGGATGCCATGGGTGTGCCAATTCGTTCTTCGATGGAAGTGATGGATCTTGCTACAACACCTGAAGGGTTACCTGTTTATATGGATAAACATGCATACCATGCTGATGGTATTATTGTTGTCAATCGAATTAAAGCACATACAGCATTTCGGGGAAGCGTCGAAAGTGGATTAAGCAAGATGGTTGCAATCGGTTTGGGTAAACAGAAGGGAGCAAGTTTTGTACATAGCGAAGGGGCAGCGAATATGGAGCAAAATATTTTAGCTGTTTCTAAGCATGCTTTACATCATACGCCAATATGTATGGGGCTAGCTATTATTGAAAATAGCTATGATCAAACAGCTATCATTCAAGGAATCGAAGTGGATAAGTGGTTTGAGCAAGAATCACAGCTTCTAAGAAAATCAAAAGAACTTATGCCGACCCTTCCATTAAAAGAGGTTGATTTATTAGTTGTTGAGGAAATGGGGAAAAACTACAGTGGTACTGGAATGGACCCGAATATAATTGGCAGATGGCGCATTGATGGAGTAGACGAACCGAAAGAGCCCTGTATTAAGCGTCTTGCAGTGCTTGATTTATCCGAACAATCATTTGGAAATGCACAAGGAATTGGACTGGCAGATTTCACTACGGAAAAATTAATTAATAAAATTAACCGGAATGCTACCTATATGAATGCGCTGACTAGTACATTCTTACGACGCGTAATGTTTCCGCTTTATTATGCATCCGAACGACAGGTGTTAGAATACGCATTTAAAAGCTTGGGTCCAAAAGCTAAGCGGGAGGATGTTGATTACGTCCAAATCCCAAACACCCTTCATTTAAATAAAATGTTAGTTTCAGAGAGTGCTTTAAGGAAGATTGACAGCAATGCTATCGATTATAGCATCGAGCGTAAGCTGCAGTTAGAATTCATAAATGAAGAACTTAAATACCGGCTTTTAAGCTTTACATAATACAAAGTGAAGAGAGTCCGGATAATGGGCTTCATAAAAGTATTACGAAGCTGCTAAGAATAATAACTTAGCAGCTTTTTAAGTAATGAGAAATCATCATTTATAATTTGTTTAGCAAACAAATTAAATTCAGATTTAGGGCATAATAATTTATTTTCAGAAAACTATTGATTTTGAAAGTTATCATATTATATACTTGTAATACAAGTTTGGAAAAATGATTTACATGAAGACATAGAGGAGTTGAATGAAATTGAAAAAAAGGTTTGTTTTACCATTATTAATTATGTTAGCGCTTACTATTTCTGCTTGCGGCACAGCGAATGGCGGAACTCAGTACATATCTATTGCAACAGCTTCGTCTGGAGGTACATATTACCCGATTGGTGTAGGGATAGGAAATCTATGGTCTGAAACCATTGATGGACTTAAGGCAACCGGACAATCCTCAGCTGGATCAGTAGAAAATGTTGATTTGCTCAGGAAAAATGAAGCGGATTTAGCGATCTTACAAGGTTTAATTGGAGCCCAAGCCTACGAGGGCACTGGAATTTTTGAGGATAATGCCTATAAGGATCTTCGGTCAATGGCGGTGCTCTGGCCGAATGTGGAACACTTTGTATTAATGAATAACAGAGTTAAAACAGGAACTATTGAAGACATTGCAGGTGATTCCTTCTCTGTTGGTCCCCAGGCGAGTGGTACTGAGCAATCGACACTAGTCATTATGCGAGGGATTGATTTAACAAAGGAGGATATAACCCCAGAGTATTTAGGGTATGACGATACGATTTCAGCTATGCGTGATGGCCGTCTATCTGGAGGATCACTACCAGCTGGTACGCCAGTTTCAGCAATTATGGATATGTATGCAAGTAAAGTGAATGCCAGTGTATTAGAAGTAACAGATGAGCAATTAGAAGCAATCAATGGACTGCATAATGCGTGGGTGCGTTATGTTATACCAGCTGACACTTATCCAGGATTAAGCGAAGAGATTCACACAATTGCACAGCCGAATTTTATCGCCTTATCAAAAGAAATGGATGAAGATTTAGTATACGAGCTTACGAAGGCAATGTTTGAAAATCTTGAAAAAGTGCATGAGATTCATAATTCAGCTAAAGATGTTTCTTTAGAAACAGCATTAACAGGCTTGCCTGCCCCACTTCATATTGGTGCTTACAAATACTTTGAAGAGCAAGGAATAGAGATTCCAGAAGAGATTATCCCTGTCGAAGTGAAAGAATCTCAAAAGTAAATAACAACAATACTAAAAATAAGGATGGTGGACTTTATGGAAAATAAAAATCTTGCTACAGATACACAAAACGCAGATGCAGACAAAGAGGGGGGCGGCGGTGCTAGAAAGCTGAAAGGAATACAAGCGTACATTATCGCTGCAGTTGCATTAGGCCTATCCTTATTTGCTATCTATGTGAACAGCTTTATGAATATCCAAGAAATTTACCGCAATATTATTTTTCTCGGATTTGTGCTTATATTAGGATTCTCCTTATACCCAGCAATGAAGAAAGGTGATAAAACAAAAGTATCAACGATTGACTTCATATGGATTATTGCAGGTTTGTCCGGAACCATTTATATTCTATTTAACTATATTGTCATTCATAGTGTTAGAATTTCCCAGGCAATTACAATTGATTATGTATTTGCAGCTCTTACAATCATTGCACTTCTGGAAGTAGCAAGAAGAAGCATTGGAATATTCATACCATTACTTTCATTAATGGCGATTGTATACGCTTTATTTGGTCCATATTTTCCGGGAGTGCTGGGTCATGCTGGATTTACATTGGAGCGTTTATTATTCCGTTTTTATATGACAACGGAAGGCGTCTTCGGAATGACTTTATCGATTGCAACGACCTATATTATTCTGTTTATTCTGTTTGGCGCTTTTTTAAATGCGAGTGGTGCAAGCAAGCTATTCAATGACTTAGCTATTGCCCTGGCCGGACAGCGACGTGGCGGTCCAGCTCAAGTGGCAGTAATATCGAGTGCGCTAACTGGTTCATTGAGTGGCAGTGCAGTTGCGAATGTAGCAACAACTGGTCCATTTACGATTCCATTGATGAAGAGCATTGGATTAAATTCAAGATTTGCTGGTGCAGTTGAAGCTGCTGCATCAACAGGTGGGATGATTATGCCACCAATTATGGGGGCAGCTGCATTCATTATGGCTGGATTTCTCGGTGTCAGCTATAACATTATCATTATCGCTGCGATCATTCCCGCATTGCTTTATTATGGCGGATTAGTAATTGCAATTGATATTGAAGCCAAAAAACGAGGACTTAAAGGGATTAGTAAAGATTCTATTCCGCAGGTCTGGTCTGTTTTAAAAGAGGGAGGCGTATTGCTGCTTCCGCTGATTGTTGTAATAGGGACATTGCTGAGCGGTAAAACCCCGATCGTAGCAGGTTTCTCAGGTATTATTTCTGCAATTATTGTCAGCTGGTTAACAAAGGATAAAACAAACCGAATTACGTTTAAAAAAGCTATTCAAACATTAATAGACGGTGCAAAAGGTACCATTCAGGTTACAGTTGCCTGTGCTTCAGTTGGTATTCTAATTGCTGTTATAACGATGACAGGGCTTGGAACCACACTTGCATATAATATTATCGATATATCTGGCGGAAATTTAGCGGTTATTTTATTTCTAGTAATGATTACTTGTATTGTGCTAAGTATGGGATTGCCTTCAACTGCACTTTATATTGTAGTAGCAGTTACAGCAGCACCTGCATTAGTTGAAGCTGGCGTAAACCCAATTGCTGCTCACTTTTTTGTATTTTGGTTTGGTGCGCTATCCAACATAACTCCACCTGTAGCATTAGCTGCTTACACGGCATCCGGTATATCTGGAGGCGATCCGATGAAGACATCATGGACTGCTTTAAAACTCTGCCTACCAGGTTTTATTATTCCGTTTATGATTGCATACAATCCAATTATGGTTATGCAGACAGATGCAGGCGAGTTAGCAACATTTATGGAGGGCTTAATCGTTTTTGTAACCGCATTACTTGGTGTGTTTGCTTTATCTATTGCTACATTCAATTACTTCAGTATAAAGCTGAATATAATTGAGAGAATCGGTTTTTTTGCAATTGCATTTTTGCTTATTAAACCAGGCATAATAACTGATTTATTTGGATTAGGAATTGGAGCAATTATTTTAACGTGGCATATTTTACGGGCCAACAAATTAAAACAAAATGCCACTAGTGGTGATAAAATGGTTGGTGCTTAACTGGAAGAAGGAGATGGGTATGGTTGAAAATTGAAAGAAAGAAAGTATCCGAATTGGTGCTTGAGGAATTGAAAGAAATGATAAAGACTGGCAAGTTTCCTCCAAACAGTCAATTGCCCTCTGAGAATGAACTCGTTAAGATGTTCGGTGTTAGTCGTTCACCTATACGAGAAGCATTAAGCGTTTTAGCAGCAAGTGGTTTGATTGAGTCCAGGCAGGGTGGTAGAAGCTGGATAAAAGAAGTGAATGTAGCAGAAATGTTAAAGCAAGTACATTTTGAGATGATAAAAGTAGAAGAGGTACAAAATTTGCTGGAATTACGTACAATTGTTGAATCAAATGCCGCTTATCTTGCTGCTAAGCGGCATAAGCAAGAGGATATAGTTGATCTAAAAGCAAGCCTGGAAGCTTTTAGTCAAACTGTTAAAGACCCTTATATAAATGGGTTTGAAGCCGATTATGCATTCCATCGAATTATTGTTCGCTCGGCTTATAACCCTTTTTTAACGCAAACGATGGATAATATATCGGATCTCCACTTAAAAGCTGTCCAGTTTTCATTATCCAAAAACCAAGGCTGGGAGGTTCGACGAAAAACAGTCTATGCTGAACATGAAAAAATTTACCTTGCGATCAAAAATCGAGATGCGCAAACTGCAATGGCAGCAGTAGCTGAACATTTAACAAACGCCCGAATTAAACTTGGAGATAAGCGCGTTATTATAGAGAATAATACCAATGAAATTCATTAATTATATTCGTGTATATATCTGGTTATATATATGCAAATGCCTAAACGGGGTATTTGCATATATTCTGTGGACTGTCCACTAGACCAACTGCTGGGATGGAGGGAATCACTTGGAGTTTCAAGCAATACAAAAGAAGAAAAAAATCTATCAAACGATTATTGATCAAATTAAACATTCCATTGCTGAAGGAACTATTCAGCCTGGCGATAAATTACCGTCAGAACGAGCGCTTGCAACGATGTTTAAAGTGTCAAGAACTTCTGTAAAAGAGGCAATGACTGTTCTGGAATCCTCTGGGATTATCACAGTCAGGCCAGGAGTAGGGATGTATGTGAACACGAAGGCTAAATCTGGACCACTTCTTGAATTTTCCAACTTGATTGGAGATAAGCCGTATGATTTTATGAATCTGATTGAATTGCGACAGACGATTGAAGGGGACGCAGCTTTTTATGCGGCGAAACGGATTAAGAAGCACCAAAGAGAACGGTTGGAATCGGACTACGAAAATTTATTAGTGCAAAGTCTGGAAGGCAAGATTGCAATGAAGGAAGATTACCAGTTCCATTATACAATTGTTGAAGCTGCAAATAACCCTGTCATGTTAGAGATTATTAAATTAGTAGCTGATAAGATTTTGATCCATTTACGTGAGAGCCGAGCGTACTCCATAACAGATGATTCATTGAATGACCAGGTTATAAAAGAGCATGAACATATTTTTCGTGCAATTATAGAAGGAAGACCAGATGCAGCAAAAGAAGCGATGTGGAAGCATCATCAAGGAATTAAATTGCGGCATCAGCAGTTTCGTTTAAATTCAGGAGGGATACGGAATGATTAATGACACAATCATCCAGTTGTTAAAAGATATTATAAAGGATGAAAAGCGAATATTAACAGACAAAGTAGATTTATATAGTTATTCCTATGACTCCTCGTTTGGGGTATATCTCCCAGATGTAGTTGTTCAGCCAAAGGAGACAGAAGAAGTAGCCGAAATGATGAAGCTTGCAAATAAATACGAAATACCTGTCTGTCCTCGTGGGCAAGGAACAAGTTTAAGTGGCGGTCCTTTACCAGTGAAAGGTGGGATTGTTTTTGATTTATCCAAATGGGATAACAAATTAATCATTGATGCTGAAGACATGGTAGCGGTTGTTTCACCAGGAGTTATAACCGCGGATATTAATAATGCCGCAATCGAGGTAGGGATGATTTATCCGCCTGATCCGAGCAGCTCAAATGTTTCAACGATTGGTGGCAACTTAGCCGAAAATTCAGGAGGACCTCGTGGGTTGAAATACGGGGTTACAAAAGATTATGTTATTGGACTGGAGGTTGTAACACCAGAGGGAGAGGTTATTCGTACAGGTGGAAGAACTGTTAAAAATGTAACAGGATACGACTTAACAAAATTAATCGTTGGATCAGAAGGGACATTAGGAATTATCACTGAAGCTACATTACGGCTTTTTCCAAAACCGCAAGCAAATCAAACATTGATGGCAGTATTTGACGACATAGTTGATTCCGGTCGAGCAATTACGAACATTTTAAGCTCTGGAATTTTGCCTTCCAAGCTGGAAATAATGGATAATGCAACGATTAATGCCGTTGAATCCTATGAACCACTTGGACTTCCTATTGAGGCGGAAGCATTGTTATTAATTGAATTAGATGGTCACCCGGCAGCAATAGAAGATGAAATTGTACGTGTTCAGCAGGTATGTGAATCTACTCAAGCAAGCGAAGTAAGAATAGCTAATACGGCGGAAGAGGCAAGTGAGCTCTGGAGGGCTAGAAAGCTTGTATCACCTGCGATTGTCCGTGAGAAGCCGACAAAAATTTCGGAGGATGCAACAATCCCAAGAAGTAAGATTCCAGAAATGTTTAAGCGATTAAAAGAAATTCGAGAAAAGTATCACATTAATTTAGTCGTATTCGGACATGCGGGTGATGGAAATTTGCACCCGAATATTATTGCTGATAAACGTGATCAAGAAGAAATGCACCGAGTGGAAAAAGCGGTAGAGGAAATCTTTGAAGCGGCTATTGAACTTGGTGGCACATTATCTGGAGAGCATGGGATTGGTACATTAAAAGCTCCGTTTATGGAAATGGAGCTCGGAGAAATTGGATTGGATATGATGAAGCGGATCAAAGAAAGCTGGGACCCCAAAAATGTGCTGAATCCTGGCAAAATTTTTCCGGAACCGGGTCAAAGGCTGGTGTTAACTAATGGCTGAGCTAGCATATGAAGAAACGTTTGATTGTGTACAATGCGGCTATTGCTTACCAGCTTGTCCAACATATATAACAATGGAGAAAGAAACGCACTCACCAAGAGGGCGAATCAATTTAGTGAAAATGGCAGCTGAAGGCAAAATTACGTATTCTGAATTAGAAGGGCCAATTAATCTTTGCCTTGGATGTCGAGCATGTGAAGTGGTTTGTCCAACAAATGTACAATACGGGACGATTTTAGAATCGGCAAAAGAATTTATTGAAGAAAATAAGAAAAAAGAAACGCCAAAGCGCGTAAAATTATTTCGGGAATTTTTATTTAATAAAACGATACCTAATAAAAAGATTTTAAATACGGTAGGCGGAGGAATTGCATTATACCAAAAATCCGGCTTGCAAAAGGTAGCACATAAAGCAAGAGCAACCAATGTTTTACCAGAAAACCTACGTACGTTTGAGAAAATCCTCCCGAATGCAGAAGGCAGTATCAAACGCAGAAAACGGGAGGAATACTATCCGCCAATCCAGCGTCCTGCATTTCGCATCGGATTTTTTACAGGATGTGTGATGGACACAATGTTTTCATCGATTAACACGCAAAGCATAAAATTACTTCAATTAGCTGGATGTGAAGTGACAGTTATTAAAGAGCAAACCTGTTGTGGAGCCTTACAAAGTCATAGCGGAGAAACGGAAATTACGAAAAGATTAGCGAAGGAAAATATTAAGGCATTTGAAAAACACAACTTCGATTATATTGTAAACAGCATTGGTGGCTGCGGTGCCATGCTCGTTGAGTATGATAAATTATTTGCCGGTGATCCAGAATGGGCGAATCGAGCAAAGCAGTTTGCAGAAAAAAATGCTGATATTAGTGTTATTTTAAGTCAGTTGAATTTACCATTTGAAAAGGAAATCAATAGAGCCGTGACCTATCAGCCATCCTGTCATATGAGCAATGTCCAGAAGCGGGTAAATGAACCATTGCGATTATTAAAATCTGTACCGGGGATCACATACTTAGAATTTCCGAAAAAGGATATGTGCTGTGGGTCAGCGGGAATCTACAATATTGTAAATTATAATGAGTCGATGGAATTGATTGATGAAAAAATGAAACACTTGACCACTATAACACCAGAAATAATAGTTACAACAAATCCTGGTTGTCACCTGCAAATGAAGGTTGGAGTAGAGCGAGAAGGATTGACTGAACAGATTCAGGTTGTTCATTTAATAGAATTATTGGCGGAGGCTTGCGGGGTGGAAGCTTAATGAAGGGAAATCTGAAATGCAGTGGATAGAGGGTTAGAAAATACCCTCTTCCATAGCTCTAGTTATTTTTGAAACTCTGTAACACCTGTTTTGTCAGTTAAAGCTGGGAATCAAACTGATATTATTATTTCTTTTTAATCATTTTAATTATTGTAGATATCCATGCCATAGGTTAAATGTAAGCCAGTCCCTATAGCCCTGATAATTATACTGACAGTTTGCCAGAGTACTATATTCTTTTTATCTGCTTTTCCTACTATACAAACCAATGCTCCAATATGATTTGTTCCGATTACAGGTCCCAAAAGTGAAATCCCAGGTACTCCGTATTTATTGAAGTATGTAGATGCTTTTTGAAAACGTCTATTAATAAAATGGTCAGATCTATTGGTGCTGAACCCTAAAAGTCAGTTTTCTTACTCTAACTTTTGGGATTCAGCACCTACAATGAATCTCTTTTTGAGCGACGAGCGTTGATCAAGCCGTCGTAAATATAGCGGAGACTGGCCTAGCATGGAAAGACTAATCTAGACCACCATCGTGAGCCGTTGTCTGAAGGAGATGAGGCAATACAAACCAAAAAGTATGTATATCACTCTCTGACTGTAATCCTATTTTTCCATTATGCCGTTCTACTATTTCTTTTGAAATAGCTAGCCCTAAGCCCGATCCTCCTAATTTCCGGGATCTTGATTTTTCAGTGCGATAAAATCTATCAAAAATTCTTTCTCTATCAGCTTTTGAAATTATCCGTCCTGGCCCTGTTACAGAGACTTTATATTCGCTAGGCAGTTTTTCTCCTTTTATTATGATTGGCCCTGTACCCTTATAATAACGGATAGCATTATCCAATAAATTACTCATTACTTGTGAAATGCTTGTAGAATCAATGGCAACAATACTTGACTCCACATCTAAAACCAGATCCATGTCATTCTGCTCCAGCGTCCAATGGAATATTTTAACGGATTTTCCAATAAACTCCTTCATATTAACCGCTTCTTTTTCAACCACTGTCCGTTCAGCCATATCATCCCATTCTTTCAGCTTTTCTATTTGTTCTACAAGCTGGGTGAGTTTTGAAGACTCTTCATAAAGTGCCTGATACAGCCTTTCGTCACCTTCCAATATACCACTTTGCAATGCACGCAAATAACCATTTAAATTCGTAAGTGGTGTTCGAAACTCATGAGATAAATCAGATACCAATTTTCTTCGCTGCTTTTCATTCGTTTCCAATTGCTGTGCAAGTTCATTGAAATGATTGATTAACTCTCCGATTTCTCCATCTCGTTTTACAGTTACTGAAATCGGCACATATTGACCTTGTTTCATCTTTTTTGTTGAAAAAATTAATTTTTTTAATGGCTCAGTGACTTTCTTTGTTAAATAATAATGAATAAGTCCGCCTAAAAATACAGCGCAAAGACTGAACACCCATAGATATTGGTATAATGTTGATTCAAATAGATTCTGTTTTTGTACTGTCATGGAAAGCATGCCATCTGCCAATAAGCAGGCTGTATTATAAATTGCCCAGCTGCTAAGGGCAACAAAAACTGCGGTTACGGCTATATTAATAAATGTTAATAGGAAGATAAACTGATTTGGGAAAAATATACTCCGCAATTTACTGCGTAACAAATTTATACCCCATTCCCCGTACTGTTGTAATACGCTCTGGAACAGCCGGATTATTTTCAATTTTTTTCCGCAGCTTTTTTATATGGGCATCAATCGTACGGTAGGATACCAGTTTATCTGCATAGGGATATAATTGGTCCATTAAATTCTCCCTGGAAATAACAACATTCGGATTCTCCATAAATGTATATAAAAGATTAAATTCATGCTTTGTCAGCTTCAATTCTTTATCAAACAACAGTACTTCGCCTTTACGAGGTTTAATGCATAAACCATCATAAGCAATCTTTTGGCAAAACTGTCCTGTACGCCGTAATACAGCTTCAACATGGGCCATTAATTCTTCCGGGTGAAAAGGTTTTACAAGATAATCATCTGCTCCAAGCTTTAAACCATTGATTTTATCTTCTGTACGGACTTTCGCTGATAACATAATGATGGAAACTTCATTTCTTTCCAGTTCCCGAATCCAAATACAAAATTCTTCTCCTGAAAGTTTAGGCAGCATTAGATCAAGTATTACCATACAAGGATGCATTTTCATAAATACCTGTTTTGCTTCTTCTCCGTCAGCAGCCTCTGCAACAGCATATCCAGCCTTTTTTAAATATAGGCTGATAAGGTTTCGAATCATTTTATCATCTTCGACAACTAATATTGTCTGTTCCATCCTGCTCACCTCATACTTAATATACTAACACAGAAGGTTAATCCATATCTTTTGAGACTTGTACCATCTGGTCGTATGTTAAGGGACCAATAGATTTAAACTGAATAATACCTTCTGAGTCTATCATAAATGAAGTAGGTACTGGCTGTATCGCATAAATTGTTGCAACCTCGACTTTCTCATCTAATAAAATAGGAAAAGTTAATCCATATTCATCTGCAAATTGCTGAACCTGATTGGGATGAGGCTCGGTTTCCGTTAAGTTTACTGCCAGAATTTCGACATCTGTATCCTGATGAAATTTCTCCATATCGGGCATTTCTGCACGGCATGGAGGACACCAGGTTGCCCAGAAATTAAGCATAATTTTGCTGCCGCGATAATCCGACAATGCTGTCTCTTCTCCAGTCAACGTAGTTAATTGAAAGTCGGGAGCAAGGTTTCCGATTTCGAGACCAATCTCTTTTTCAGCTGTAGTTTCTTCTTCTGCTTCATCCGCTTCAGCTGTTTCAAATGCTTTTTTTACATCTGCTGCAAACCCTTCTTCACTCTCAGAGTCATCCGATACCATTTCTTGTCCATTATCTGAACTATCAGATGCAAGGGCAAATTCATACACAGTCCAGCCAACCATACCAAGTAGTACAATTGCCAATAAAAATCTTCTCATTAAGCACACATCCCGTATTTTTGTTCGAATTAATCGATTTTGCTCATTTGCTGCAGCATCTGATCATAATTCATCGCTCCAAGAGTAATATATTGAATTCTTCCATTGGAATCAATCATATAAGATGTTGGGTATACTTGAACTTTATAAGAAGTCATCACATCAGATGTTTCATCCATTAAAACTGGAAAAGTTAATCCAAGCTCATCAATAAATTCCTCAACTCTTTCAACATTATTCTCCGTCTCTGTCATATTTAAGGCTAATATCGTAACATCTTCTTCCTCGTACAGCTTTTGCATATCAGGCATTTCTGCCCGACATGGAGGACACCAGGTTGCCCAAAAGTTCAGCAAAACGCGTTCCCCTCGATAATCCGATAATTTTACTTGCTCACCATTTAGTGTCATCACTTCGAAATCCGGGGCAATCATCCCTCTTTCCAGCCCTACTTCATCGGATTCCACTACTTCTTCTGTATCTTCTTCCAGTGGAGAAGTGATACTATTTCCTGACATCGCATCATTTTCGACCTCTTCATTGGTTGATGATCCAATAAAATCAAATAATGCCCAACCAAGCATCCCTATAACAATGACAATAGGTATTGCTTTTTTCATTATAAATCCCTCCAGTAATTAACCTAATCGCGATAACCATGTATCTTGTATTAAATCAAGTAAAAATGTGGAGATACGAGGCATCAGACCAAAGAATAAAACCAATCCCATCACAATCATTAACAGGCCGCCGACTTTCATAATAATACCGCTGTGCCGTACAATCCATTTCGTTGAACCGAGGAAAAAGGTCAGCACTACAAAAGGTAATGCAAAACCGATGACATAAAAAATCGTATAGAATACACCTTGTCCAGGATTTGATGCTGCCAGCAGCAGAATCGATCCAAAAATAGGACCAATACAAGGCGTCCATCCAGCAGCAAATCCTAATCCGATAAAGAATGTTCCAAGAAATCCTGCTGGTTTCTTGGCTTGATGTATTCTTCTCTCTTTCATCAAAGTGGGTAAATTAATCCATCCAGCAACAAATAATCCCATAAAGACAATAAAGATCCCGGCAATGCGTTGAATCAACAAACCAGTATCACCAATTAGCAGATTTTGCACCCATTGTCCCAAAAATGAAGCGCCGGCGCCCAAACTGATAAACACGAGAGACACCCCAAGTAAAAAGAAAAAAGAGTGGCTAAGTAATTTCCCGCGAATTCTCGTATCCTGACTTCCTTGTAAATCTTTTACACTAATCCCAGTAATATAAGACATATAGGCAGGAAAAATTGGAAGCACACAAGGTGATAAAAAGGACATTGCTCCTGCACCAATTGCTAAAATCACTCCTACTAACAACATTGTATCTGTTTCAATAATTCCCATTATGATCTCCCTTTCTTTTCATATAAGATAAGAATGGCTCCGCAGAAGATGAAAAATGTGATAATAAAACCCCAACCAAGGAGATAACCAAATACGGCAACAAAAGGATAAATATAGTTTAGAATAAGCACCCCCACAGTCCATCCAGTTAAAATCATCATTAACAGGGAAAATAGTTTAATACGGTCATGTATAAAGAAAAAAATAATCAGCAGTATGCCCGATAGGATGAGATATCCAAGCGAATAAATATCGTCTTTTAGAACCAATTGTAAAAATTCATAGATAAATAATGAAATAAGAAATACATATGTAAGTGCTTCAGCAAATACAAACAGATTCAGGTTTTTACGCAGTGTTTTATAAATAATGATGATGGCAGTAAATAAAACTGCTAAATAAAAGGCATTTGAATCTCCTGGATAAGCTAATACTGCCAGCGGATCCTGAACAAATAAGGATACACTCAACAAAATCTTACCGACCCAGATAAAAAGGATGAAATTAATCAACTGTGAAATTAATTCATCTGTATATTTTTTCTTCTCATTTTTAGGCAAATGACTGAAGAAATAATGAAAAATTACTCCGACAGCCAAGCTGATAATGATAACACCAATCGTTTCGGCTTTGCTTGCAATTGCCATTCGAATTTCCTCCGTTTACTCTGCTGATTATTATCATATCTGTTCAATATGAAAGTTTAATGAAAAAGGACTGGCGAATGCTTGTTTCGCGAATTTGACTCATTTCACTCAGGATAAGCATATAACACATAACGGTCAGGTGCGCTTCCAATCATGTAAAAAGGATAACAGGTGGAAACTGTTAAATATTCATCTTTTCTTGATGGATCAATCACTGTTGTGTTATCTGCTGCAACAACTTCCTGGTCTCTTATTCGATAAATATACGTACCATATTCCATTTTTACATGGAACTCATCTCCATCTTTTAATTGATCAAAATCCCTGAATACAGTATCCCTGTGCCCCGATAAAAGGATTTGCCGATTCTGTCCGGGAAGACCTGTGTCATGGTAATGACCTACCCCCTCTGCAAGCTCTTCTTCATCCGTGCCCTCTATAATAGCTATTTGACGATCCAATTTAGGAATATGCAGTAATCCGATGGTTTCTCCTGTCTCATACGCGATATCCGTAACCCCTTCTATCGTTATGCCTTTGGACGTATGTTCCCCATTGGCAAGAATTGCATATGCTTCCGAGAGTCTCTCTTCTTCCTTTTCAGACGAGCTCAAAAGCTGGTAACCGCCAATCGATAATATAGATAAGCCTGCAATAATTAACAGCCAAGAGAAAACTTTAAGCACTCTGGTCAACTCCAAACTCATAATTAATCATCTGTTTTATATTTCAATCAAATCATTACATAGGCATTTACATATAACAACTCTATAATACCCACGCTGGTATGTAAAGGAGGCAGCTTTATAAAACAAACTCAATCTGCTGATAATCAAACCGCAACAGCGTTTTTTCCGGCTGCCCCTGACTCTGATTATCTCCTTGCTGGCATTACATCCATGATCACCGTAATCGCGCAAGGTAATTTTACCTTTTCTCATGCTCTCTTACTCGGTTTGATTCTCACTATTATTACAGGTATACTTGCACGAAAATACGCACTTAGCCTGCAAGACAGATTAATTTGGACCGAAGAAACTCTCGCATATATTTATTCATACCTATCAAAAATCTCTCCATCTTAATCGTAGCTGCTCAATGTGAAAGTTTGATGAAAATAAGAATTATATGTATTAAGAAAGGCAGCAGCTTTTGAGAGTGCAAGGTTTGCAAATGAAGAAGAGCATTACTATTTGATAGAGTTGAAAAGAAAATGGACAGAATCCTTGAGCTGAAGGAAGCAAGGAACTGTCCATTTTATTACTACTCCTGATTTGCCAAATGAGAGCTAAGCAATTTAACCTTGGGAAATATGCAAAAATAACACTAAAGAGGCCTATTAGAGCGAAATAACCGTTGTCCATTAGATTTTTCTTTACATATGATTAAACCGTTTTTAAAAATCATGAAACGTTGAAAAATGATATCATCCTCAACAACGAATTTGAGGACGATATCAGCATCAGTCACACCAATAATTGATATTCCCGAATGACCTGTGTCGCTTTTAACAATTTTATATGTCAAATCTTCTTCTTGAACCAATTCAGCTCCCCTTTGAATTGTCATGATTGGACAAAGAGCAGCTTTTTTCTTGAGAAAAAGCTATGACAGAAATATATTGGTTAATCAAGTAAATCAGATTATTACACAGAATCTGGCTTATTAAGCCAGATTCATTTTCAGTCCATCTCTAACAAAGTCTTCACCCGTTTTACATATGGTTCCTTATCATACGAAAAATACAAATCATTAGATAGCCGGATTGGATCACCAAAGAAAAATCGTTCATACTGGATTTCCCGTGTACCAAAGGCATTCATTGTCATTTCCCAAGCTAAACGGAAAATCCTGACACGTGTTTCAGCATCATCGGCTTTCGATTGCAAATATTGATCCAAGTCTTTTTTCAGTGATGAACGAAAGGCCTTTTCTGTTGGGATGGACATTAATCCACTTGCTCCTAGTTGCTGGATAATTTCACCGAAGCGCGCATAGGACCGTGGGAATACATTACAGGCTACCTGCAGCGTTTTTTGATTTGGTCTCATAAAACCCCAATCATCCAATTCAGCTTCAACTTCTGATTTGATTATCAGTGCTTTCATTGTTTCCAATGCGACGATAATCTCAGATACCTTTTCCTGTACATGTTGGTATTCACTGATATTGATTGAATCAATGATTGACTGAGCTACCCCTAAAACAAATTCAGTTTTTACGATTTGTCTGGAAACAGCCTGATGTAAAGTGAATGGTAGAAAGGAACTAGCATTCATGAAAGTATTAGAGATTTGCAGGTTATTGTAGTAAAACACGCGTTCCCAAGGAACAAGTACATTATTGAAAACTACAATCGTATCCATTTCTTCATAGCGTGAACTTAATGGATAGTTAAATGTGGAATCGCCCCCAACAAATGATTCCCTGCAAATAAATTTTAAACCTTTTGTATTACTGGGTATAGAAAATGCAAAGCCATTCGCCTTATCCTGAACTCCGCCAGCCGAAAGTACAACAATTTCATCTGTTATTCCGCCTTGTGTTGCCAATAGCCTAGCCCCTTTAATAATGAGACCTTTAGCTGTTTTGTCTACAACCTTTGTGGCAATTGGTTCATCATCCGTATCTTCAAAATAGAATTGCCCACGATTGACTTGCGGATTTATAAATGTATGTGTCATGGAAATGTCGTTTTCACGGGCATATTCATAAAAGGATAATAAATGTTCGGGGAAGCAGTTTTCCTTTCCCTTTAAAAGGTCTGCGGATGATGCAAGTGCCATCACTACTGTATTCATATAGTCTGGACTTCTTCCCATCATGCCATTCGTTGATAGAGCCCATTGTTGGACCATCTTTCTTCTTTTTACCAGATCTTCTTTCGTCTTTGGCTGCAAATAGGACATCCCAACTGGCTCACTAGTTGATGGAGAAGAATAGGTCATGATATCTTGTAATGATTTATCATGTTGTAAATCATACAATGCTGCTTGGCTCCTTATAACTCCTTTAAATGCTGGGTGCTCAGAGACTTCTCCTGTGACCGGATGGCCATCTGCCCATATATCCATTTGCAGACGATTGATTCGATCAATATATTCACTTCCTGTAATGATTGACATATATTCACTTTCACCCCTTATGATTTTTACAGAGTATGAACAAACGCCTATGCTTTTTTGTATTTTATTCGGTTTTTATTAGGATGTTACTGTCTTGAATTCAGTCATTATTCATTTCTGAGAACAAACACTGGATATGTGATATCTCTATTTTTCACGGGTGACTTTATGGATAAACGAAGGTAATCCATTCCAATTCCTTATTCAATTACTTAGTGATTTACTTTAAGATACAGCGGTTTTTTTCTTATTGCACTATTGAGGAAGGTAAGTGCAATAAGAAAACTGGGGGTTTTGATAATTTCAAATGAAAATATAATTAAAATGGAACTTCTATTTCTTTCAAACGTATTTATTAAAGGGTCCTTTAATCAGAAAGAGATGTTGCTGAATTGAGGAAATTTTTTATTGGTTTATCAATTATTTGTTTCTCATTTTCATTCTTTATAGTTTAGACGAAAGGGACACCGTCTAGGAATATGCCGGGTAGTTTTTGTTATTCAGCTTCAGGGGGGCAATCCTTGAAGGAGGAGATTAAAGAAGAGCAACGATTGTAGCAACAACTTCATTAAATTAGGCTGTTTTAGTAAATATTGTTGTTTATTGGGATTGATAATAAGCACAAGGTAGGTGTTCTAAAATGAAGAAATTGTCTAAAATAGGAAAAGTATTGGCCTTTATAGGTGTCGGGGTAGTTGCATGTGGTATTATATTGATGATAAATGATGATGGTGGGCCTTTTTCTGCGCTCTCTATTCCTTTGATATTTATAGGTGTTTTAATAATAATCGCGTCAATCTTATTTACAGGAAACTTGAGTAAAAAAGCATTTCACATAAATAACTTTATCATTTTGTTTTTATTGTTGTCATTTAACCTTTTAGCCTCATTTGGGGCTGGGATGAGTGAAGGTGGAATACAGTCTTATATGCATTTTGCAATGGGGCTATCGTTTGTCATCTGGGGTATCTTTTATTTCATTCAATTTGTACGCCCCGCTAAGGCTTGGCGAACTTTTTGTTTTCTCTTTATGGTAACATTTTTATTTTTTTGGCAAACAGGTCTTGGTTCATCAGTTGGTCTAATGATTTTTGACTAAAGGATGCGATTGTTCTACGAAGGAGGTAAATAATAAATTGGATTATTGCATGAGTTCATTCGTTACGTAAGCCCGACCTTTCTTTGTCAATTTGTACTTATGACCTTAGAACTTCAATTTTTCATTCACATTTTTGTGACTGATAGGTGAGCTAGTGGTCTGTGCTAATATAAAGAACATTTACAGGATATAACAAGAAGTATCCTTTCCATACGTACCAATAAGATAGTTTATAAAGAATAATAAAAGAGACCCGGGTAGGGTCTCTTGCCTTACAAATAAATTTATTTTTTTACTTAATCCTTTATTTGACGAATGATGTCATGAACATCTACAAAAGATCGTTGCTCAATAATTTTGCCTTCAGAGATACGTAAAAGTATCATAAGAGAAAATCTAGCTTCTTTCCCAGTTGCGGGGACATCGGCAAATGGGATACCCGTATGTTTTCCTTGAAAGATAAAATAAGCGGCTACAAGATCACCTTCAGCTACCATTTCTACAATCGGCATTTCAAAGCCTGGGAAAGCATCAAAGTTTTTCTTTTCTGATTCTATAAGACCTTCTACACCCGGAAACGGGGTACCAATTTGTGGATAAAATACATAGTCTTCATGACAAAAATCTTTAAGAGCATCATAGTTCTCTTTTTCTATCGTTTCAAAAAAACGGCGAACTAATTCTTTATTAGCTTCTGCTGACATAATTATCCCCCCCATTTTTTGTTTTAATTTTAAAATGAATACGATTCTCCGTCATCTGGCACGGACACATTTGACGAGATACCTTTTTCGATAATAAAGCTTTTTAATTCTTCTCTTGATAGTCCCCAATGGTTTACTGCTTCCATATGGACAGCGATAATTTTCGCCTCAGGAGCAGCTTTGTAGACTTCATAGACATCATCTTTGTTCATAACGAGAGAACCGCCTTCATTGAAGTGATTATCCCCGGCATTTACAACGATAACTTCTGGATTATGAGTATCAATTACTTCTTGGACAGCGTCATACCATACGGTATCTCCTGCTACATATAATGTTTTCTCACTATCATGTTTGAAGACAACCCCACACACTAGACCAGCGAGTTTCAGAATTTCTCCTCTTCCATGCTCACCTTTTGTTTTCACTAATTGAATACCTTCAAAGGTAGTGTCCTCTTGTAAGACCTCTACATTTTGAAAACCAGCATTTCGAATTTCTGTTGCATCCTCTTCATTTTGAGAAAATAACTTGATATCCTTTGGTAATACTTCTTTTGCAACCTCATCCCAATGATCATAGTGAAGATGCGTTACGATGACTGCATCAATATCTTTAATAATAGTATCAATGGAAGTTGGCAAATCAACTAACGGATTATATTGATCGTCTCTTGGTGCATTTGGAAAAGGTGGGTAGGTACCTTTTTCAGCTAGCATTGGATCAACTAAAAACTTCTTACCTGCATATTCTACAACGATTGTTGCATTACGAATTTGATGTATATTCATAAATAAACTCCTTTATTGTTTTTTTAAATGACAATGTATATTCTATACTAGGGACATATAGTAAATACATGGAATAAACAAAGTCTTTTGGCCGTTTTACTTTCTTTTTGAAAGGAGTTAATGAAATGTTTGATGATACAGATAAACGAATTTTAGACGAACTATCTAAAAATAGTCGGATTACCATAAAAGAGTTGGGAGAAAAAATCCATTTAACTGGACCAGCTGCTTCAGCAAGAGTTGAAAAATTAGAGGACAGTGGTGTGATTGAGGGATATACGATTAAAGTGAACCAAGTAAAATTAGGCTGCTATATACATGCTTTTATTACAATCATTACAGAAAGCATTTCTCATCAACCATATTTGAATTTTATAAAGAAACAAGAAAAATATCTCATTAATAACTATAAAATCAGTGGAGATGGGTGTTACATACTCGAATGTCACTTTCCATCCAATGAACTGATGAATCAATTTCTTGAAGAATTAAACGAGTATGCGAACTATAAATTATCTATTGTTATTGATAAATAGTGAATCAATACAACTGAAAGTTTGCGAAAAGATGTACTTAAACAAACGGGTGCAAGAAAAATAAGAAATTCGCTCTATCTTGTAGAAACAGGCCAAATGTGGAATGAAATTTGTTCAATATATAATACTTTTTTTGCATAATCTAGACTTTACTTACTGGTATGATTGACAATTAAAATTAATAATGTTAAGTTGTTTGCATCAATTAAGGAGGGTGTATTATGAGACAATACACAACTAGTAACCTGGTATAAACGCAGAAGGCCAGCATAGATGAATTAGCCTTCTGCGTTATTAAAACACTATGAATACCAATTACCAGGAGGACATTATGTATATAGATAAAACAAAATTAACTTTTACGAACGTAAAACATTCTAAAGTATCCGAAATTAAAGACCTTGCGAGTGTAGTTGTAAGAAAGAACTATACATCTTTTTTAGGTGAAGATAATGTAAACTATTTTATTAATAGTGGAATGTCAGATAAAGAAATTAATGATCATTTAGATAATATGATCGTTTGTGAATACAATGATGAAGTGGTCGGAATATGTGTATACTTGGATGATTTATTACATTTAATAATGGTGAAGTATGGATATCAGGGTCAAGGAATAGGTAAAGTTATCATTGATTATGTGGAAAATGAAATGTTTAAAAAACATAAAATCATTAAATTAGAAACATTTGAAAAAAATTACCCAACAATTACTTTTTATAAGAAAAACGGTTGGTTTGAAGAAGATAAACAATATTCAGAGTTGACAGGTGGATACATTTTAACATTTAAAAAAAGGAAGAGCTCATTGTAATATCCTTTCTTTGTGACATCCATTTAAAAACCGGGCAACTTGTAGAAGATGATCTCAGTTCTATAAAGGGATCATCTTTTTTAATCCACTTATAACCAATCTCACTATTCCATTGAATATAAAATTAAGTGATCTTCCACAATCGGGCGCTTTTCTTGATTTACCGTAAAATTTAATGAATGTAATGAATTTGTTTTAAATTAAGAGTAGTCCTATAGGTACCAAACTCTGTATATCAATATGGATACAGCATTTGGGTGTTGACATATTTTATCAATCGATTGGGTTTTAATTTGGTGTATTCATATTTGGAATTATTTCAAATATAATTATGATTTTTTTATTTTTATGTTCTTTGGATATCTTTTCGAATCGATTTTTTGGCAGATAGTCATTAGGGTTTGTTTACCAAACTGGTGCGACAGTTCAGGAAGGTAAGAGCTTATTCCCTTATTGTACTAATGGGGCTGTTTAGTTGAACAAGGACTGTAAGCTTGCAACTCCCAGAGTAATAATAATCAAAGGGGTACCAAGAAAGGGGGATAGCGTAATCCTCACTGTCTACCTGTCCAGTTACAAATGTTTTTTAATTTGTGTTAGAACTGTTGTAGCTAGTTTGTTTGTATCTTTAAAATTTCTTGAATCGATTGGATCAGAGTAATGGACAGAAACTTTTGCTGGTGTATTCTTACCCTTTTTCCCTATCAATTTGTAAGAATCCTTGAAGGTCACAGGAATGACTTTGACGCCTGATTTAATCGCAATTCGTAAACTACCCGATTTAAAGTCTCCAATTTCAGGCCCTTTACTTCTAGTTCCTTCTGGAAAAACTGCTATTGAATGACCTGATTTTAAGCTTTCTATTGCTTGGTTAATAGCCTGCAGGGAACTACGAGCATTATCCCTGTTGATAAACACGCATCCTCGTTCTTTCATCCAATAACCTAGCAACGGAATTTTCTCCATTTCTTTTTTGGCAACAAAAGCCATCGTTTGAGGAGCTGTTGAATATAAAATTGGAATATCCATACTACTTTGATGGTTGCTAACATATAATACAGGTTCATCTAAAGGAATATTTTCTGTCCCCGTTATTATAAGGTCGGCACCCGAGATTCTAATTAAATTTTTGGTACATTTTAGAATGATTTTATCCATCAGTTCTAGTTTTTCTTTGTTCTTACCTGCTTTATTTAATTTATTAATAGTAAATGATTTGTTTGCTTTACTTAAAATATAACCCCACATGTATCCTTGAAATAATAAAGTACGCATTTTTTTCCTCTTTTCCATCATGTTTAATCTATTACAATCATAAAAGACATGAACAAATAAAATAAGTCACAAATGTCACATTGTTAATATTGAATATGTCACATTACGAAGGGAAATATCGGTTGCTTTTTTCTAGAGAGTCTTCTGATAGTCAAATTAAAGATTAGGAAAGAAACACCGACTAGTATAAAAGATTATATTTTGGAAGGCAGGCCATTTATCATATATACTTTTCTTTCAGTAAAAGGATTAACGATTTAATTTAGATAGCGCTTCACTACGCAGAGCAAACGGATACCGGTCTTAAAAAAGTTAAAAACTTAATTCTGTGTTGGATTAAGCATGGTTTGATCAGGTGATTCGAGCATGACATTAGTTTGAAGAAGACAATAAAGGTAACATTGTAATTGGAAAACATAATAATACATTGCATAATAAAAAAGTAGGTAAGAATTAGTACAGGAGTGTAATTGAAATTATGCCAGAAAAAGAACTTCCAAATAATTATGATGTAAAATATATTCTTGATGTATTGTTATACCAACCTGAAAGTGGACAATAGAATTTCATTTATAATCCTAAAATTTTAAGTCAGTTAAGTATGCTTGTGAAAAATTGTACTTAAAGTATCTCGTGCATTAACACAACAGGGAGATCGGAGGGTACGTTAATGAGTGAAAATAGAGAAACTCCTGAAGAAAGAAGAGAACGAATGAGACAAAAGGAATTAAAAAATCCCTCAAGTAGTATTCACGGGAGTAATCTTTCTGATCTAGTTGGAGGAATGGGCTGGAAAGGGACTGGAATCCTTATTGCTGTAGTAACTTTAGGATTTATAATATACGTCGGCTTCTTTCGCTAACGGGTGCGAATATTCAATAATGAAGTCGATTCCTATACAAAAGGGAAAGGTTTATTAAGGGGGGATTATGTGATTTGGTTAAATTTTGCATTGATCGTGTTAATTACCTTTGCTCTAATCACAGTAGTTAAGCTATGTTTGAGAAAAGTATTTAATATTGAGAAAGTGAAAAAGGAGCTTTTTTCGTATAACCACATAAACGATTTGCATAAAAAATTAGATTGGGCTATAAGAATTACTTCTCCGATTGTATTAATCATTATTGTTTACTGGATAATCTTCCGAGACTATTCGGTAAATATTTTTCTAATTGCATTAATCATCACCAGTGGGATAGATTATGCGGTTAGAGCGTTTTTTGAGTGGAGATACACCCAAAATCCAAAACAATCTATCTTAACGATTAGTGAAATATTTATACTGGTATTAGTTCTAATTGTCATCATTTAATTTGACTTACTCATTACGTAATTCTCTTTATTGTGCTAAAGGGTGCTTTAATTCAAGAAGGATTAACTCTATTTTATATAGAAGTAATTGTACTTAAAGATGTAGGTTTGTATAACTAAGAATAACATTCTAATTTGTAGCATAGGAACCTATTAAGAGGCGGTGACCTGGGATGAGAAGAATTATGGTAATTGGCGTTTCGGCTGGTGTTGGGAAGTCGACTTTCGCACAAAAGTTAGGGAAAGAGCTTAATATAAAAGTTAATCATTTAGATGTCTTATATTGGAAGCCAAATTGGGTAGAAGCCACATCAGAAGAGTTTTCAGAAGCACAGCAGAAGATTGTGAAACAAGGGGAATGGATAATCGAAGGGAACTATTTTAATACTATTCAGATCCGTGCAAAACACGCTGACACAATAATTTATTTGGAATTACCATTATACGTTTGTTTATATCGTGTTGTTAAGCGATGGCTAAAGAACTTCGGGAAAACACGACCTGATATGGGAAATGGATGTAACGAAAAATTAGATTGGAAATTCATTAAGTTTATAATTACTACTTACTATCCTCGAAAAAGAAAAATGATTGAACGATTTCAGGACTTTCAAGCCATAGATTCTAGAAAAGAGATTATTATTTTAAAGGGTAGACAAGAAATTAAGTCTTATTTAGACAATATAAGTAATCGTGAAAGATTGAACCTAAACTAGCGGATGTAAGAGCTAAAGAAATACAGGATTGGGGCGAAAAAGTGACACATTACTATTATTTAGCATCGGACAAGAAAATGGGATTAGGTAACGGTTCCGTTGACTACATGGAGACAGATTATATTATTCCAGGATTCGATTATCCAGTTCAATTTGAAACACTAAGTCTTGAAAAAGAATGGGAGCTAAAGGCATTATTACAGTATATCCGTAATCACACTGCACCTTATAAAGTTTGTACCATACAAATAGCTAACTTATTAAATTCGAACAAAGTTGAGCTAAAAGTACAGGGGAAATCCAATATATTGTTACACAAGATTGTTAATCCAAAACAGCTTTTATTGGAAGAAGGGCATTTGTTGACAATTAAAAAGGTCCCATATTTTAATTAAGAATTTCTTTAAACTCTTATATTGGTGCTTTAACACAACAAGGAGATCGTTAATACGGCGATCTTTTTACTAAATGGCAGAAGAGTTTAATAGGGTCCAGGTTAAATGGAGTATAAAGATATATCAAAAAACGGGGAGGATATGGAAGCATTCAAGTAATTAAGGAAATATAAAATTCATACAGGCTGTAACTATTTTCACACCAAACCTGGAACAGTCTGTGGAGTTTTACAAAAATACTTTTGGAGCAAATGAAATGTTTCGTTCTAATCAAACGGATGGTTCTAATGGAGCAAGAGTTAAGGAAGGCTTAATTGCTTAATAGAGCAATTATGAGAATTTAGGGGGATATGATGACTAGATATTATATTGCAGTGACGTATGATGTTTGCGAACATAATAATATATATGAAGATATGAACGAATTTCTATTAGATTTGTCTATTGATATCGATCAGCAAATAAGGGAACTCGCAAAAACGGATGTTGCTCCCTTAGTTAAGATTTATGAATCAGATACCAGTGACTTTAAGGAGTTAAAGTTGTACAAAGAATATAAGTTTAAGGAATATGATTGCGGATGTAAGGGGTAGCGGCAATAAATAAAGTGAAGAAATTTAGACCTATTCATTTTACCGTTTAATTATTACAAAACGAAATACAGGTTTTACAATCACACAAGCCTCCCGGGCCTAAGAAAAGAGAAGGATTCTGTTGGATGATGAGATTCACCTACAGAAAAGAAAAGATGTAATTATGTTTCAAGGGAATTTGCGAAAAAGCACAATTGTGCTCTTAACATTATATATAACTTTGATCTTTTTTTCTTGTATCTTGGTTTTGACAGAGGTTCTATGAGGCAAAACTCCGGCTTACGATTTAATCAAGTACCTGAAAGGGTTCCATTGCTTTTTCCCATGGGAAAATACTTTCAAATCTAGTTTTTTGAATACGAGAATTTTTTAGCATTTATACCTTTTGGGATAATCATCCCACTCCTGTTTCGATGTAGTTTAAGGCGATTTTTAACCTTTTTTATCAATAACAATAGTTGAGTCACTGCAAATGATTTCTCGTTTGGTAGCTTTTGATATAAAAAAAGTGGATCTGTACAGTGGGATGAAAGCTTGTCGAGCTTTACAGTAGCTCAAAAAGAGGTTAGGCCTCAAATAAATCTGTATAGTAGAAACAATACAAAAGTTAATGAATTCTCGTATCTATTGGATGGCAAATATAAAAACATAACAGGCTATTTTGCAATACCAGACGATGTAATTAACGCTGCAAGCAAAGAGAGTAGTGTGAGGTTGGGTTATCAGCTAAAAGTGGAGAAAATCAGGAAGTCTCTTTTCAAGTCCCTTTAAATGGAGTAAATGACCTTACAATAAAAATTATTAACGAAGATACCAATCCAAATGCGGTGTGGGATATTACTCTTACAGAGGTAAATATAGGACAAAGGATTATAAACAATATTAGAGAAAAAATAAGTTTATTATTCTAACTGAACCTCAACAAAGCTATGCAGACAATAATGGTTCGGTTATCGAAAATAATATATGAACTAATGTACTTAAACTATATGGTTTTAACACAGCGAGGAGATCGTCAATAGGGCGGTCTTTTTTTAAATAAAGGGCAAAGAGGGAAAATTGAAACTAATCTTATAGTATTTCGTATTGAAGTTAAATGTTAAAGCGGCATTAAGTTATATGAACGGATTGCGTGTAAGCAGCTAAAATCATTTTCATCATCATGCATGGATGGTAAGCAGAACAACCTGTCTACGAAAGAATACTACGAATGCCTCATCCGGAATAGTTTCCACCACTTCATTCACCGCATGGGCAATATCATTTTCTTATAATTTCATTTCTAAATCTAAAGGCAAAAAACTTGGTTCCTGGTATTATGTTTAAACATAAGGATACCTCCATATATTATTGTGTGGTAACTTTAATTTTATCAGAAGGTATCCTTTTTGCGTGCAAAAATACTGGAACTCCTCAACTTATTGGCGAGCAGCACTCTTTTTAATTCTGGGGGGGGGGTTCCAGCCGCTTTACTATCTTGCAATTGCATTCGCATTTAAGTAATATACTCGTCCTGTATCATTGTCAGTTGTCTTGTACATTACTTGTCCTGCATAGTGTGCATAGTCAGTCCAGCTATCCCAATGATTACTTCTGGTATCTACTAAGTGTTTATACTCACAAACCTCATAGTTTCCTGCTGCTCCCACATCTGAACCGTTATCTCCAACAGCACTAACTAGTCCAAAACTAGAAACTGTGGTGCCAATTACTGAAGTGGCTGTTTTATTTGATGATACCCAAGATATAGATTGTGATAGGGATTTTGCAATAATTCCTTGTACAGAAGCAAATCCTAATACCGCCAAAGCAACAGCTGCTACCTTCTGATCACTTTCAGCTTTTCTTATTGCTTCTGCTTCTGCGTGACTAACATTCTGAGTAGAACACGTGACTTTAGGATCATGATGACCTCGTATTTGAGAAGTTCCATTAAATCCATCAGCGCTAGGAATTTCTGCAGCTAAAATATTGATTGGCATAGCACTAAAAATAAGAGTAAACGACAAAATAATAAAGATAACTTTTTTCAAAAAAACCCTCCTCATATTAATTGACAAAATTTGATAATTCCAATACGTTAATAATTCTAACAATTTTATATATTAAATTAAATGGGGAGAAAGTCTTGAATTTATAAAATTAGGGTGAATAATTATGCCTGAAATAATAAAACAACTAATCAAGCTGTTACTTAATTAAAGGCAATTTAATATAGTTTAAGTAAGTCAACTGTAATTATTAATTTTATGATGATTATATTTATTATTGTTAAAATAATGTTATTCCTATATATTTGACATATACTTGGGGGGATTTTAATGGTTGTAGATAATAAAAAAAAAAGATATGAAGTATTAGATAATTATATATTGAAGATAAAAATGTTGTTTGGTCCTTTAATTTTGCTAATTGTAGCATTTATAGACATTAGCAATACTATCATTTATTTTTTAAGTGCATTTTTATTGTTATTAATTATTTTTCAATCGATTCTTAATTTCAAAATGCATAATAGATTTAAGAAATCATTCTTGCTTGAAATCCTCATAGTATTAGTAGCTATCTATGCTATAGTTTTTCGTCTAACATAATTTTTTATAGTGGTTGATGAAATGGAATACACGCTCACCTTGTTCCCAACAATAATTATGGATGTTGCCGATATGTTTGAAATGGCTCTAGAAAATCCTGTAACTGATCTGTGACTGCTAACCAAAATCAGATGAAAAACCAATCTCTACAAGAAAAATAAAAAAGCCTGTACTCCTTGATACACAAGGGATACAGACCAACGTGTTAGAATGATTCCGATTGGACTCGAACCAACGACTTCTACCCTGTCAAGGTAGCGCTCTCCCAGCTGAGCTACGGAATCGTATGTATTATTCTCAACTTTAACTATACTTGCAAAATAGAAGGCTGTCAATAGAAGCTGTTTAGTTACGTTTACAAAATAACTATTGACCTTCTGTTTGCGTTCTGTTAATATTGCAATAATTTAATAAACGAATATATTTCAACAATAAAACAAAATAACAGATTACTCTTATCACGAGTTGGCTGAGGGATTTGGCCCTATGACGCCCGGCAACCGCCCCTTTAGGGGGAATGGTGCTACTTCCAACAGACAGAAATGTCTGAAAGATAAGAGGGGGAATCCGCAATAGTTTATGATTTCAACCCTCTTTCTTTGGAAAGAGGGTTTTTTTATGGACAAAATGAGCAGATTTATAGGAAAGGATGAGGCGTTATGAATACGGTGATTCTAGAAGGAGTAAGAACACCTTTTGGGAAGTGGAAAGGATTTTTATCTGGATTAGAGGCAAAAGAGATAGGAACTTTAGCTGTTAAAGAGTTAGTGAGACGAGTACCTGAGGCAAAAGAAGCTGATGGGACAATACTTGCACAGGTGCTTCAAGCGGGGCAGGGTCAAAATCCGGCTAGAAGAGTTGCGAAGGATGCCGGTGTATCGTTATCTGTTCCTGCAGTTACTTTAAACAATGTATGTTTAGCTGGATTAGCATCCATTTCCGACGCTGTCCGCCGTATTCATTTTGGCGAAGGGGAATTATATATTACTGGTGGATTTGACTCGATGACAAATGCCCCGTACACTGCTCCGATTCGTAAGGAGCTGTCGATGGGATCCCTGCAATTTACGGATACATTAATAAACGACGGATTATGGTGCTCGTTAGCAGATGATTCGATGGGGGTGCTGACGGATTTAAAAAATAAAGATTTTAAGATTAATAGACTAGAGCAGGATCAATACGCACAGTTGTCACAGGAACGAGCTGCTGAAGCGCTGGAAAAAGGTCGCCTGCAAGATGAAATTGTTTCAATCAAACTTAAAGGCAAAACCTTCTCTAGCGATGAAGGCATTCGCCTCAATTCGAACATAGAAAAATTAGCAACATTAAGACCGGCGTTTGTTGACGACGGTACAATCACAGCGGGAAATGCGTCGCAAATGACAGATGGCGCAAGCGTTGGCATTGTTTCATCCGAAAAGAAAGCGGAGGAGCTTGGTAAAGCGCCGTTAGCTCGTATTCTTGGTTGGGCTGAAGTCGCGGGGCCAGATACGAGCCTACATACAAAGCCTGCCCAGGCAATCAAAGCAGTTTTAGAGAAAACGAACCTAACATTGAGCGATATTGATTTATTTGAAATCAATGAGGCTTTTGCAAGTGTGGTTATCGCAAGCTGCCGTGAGCTTGGAATTGGCTATGAAAGAGTGAATGTTAATGGTGGCGCAATTGCAATTGGTCATCCGCTTGGCGGAACGGGTTTTCGACTTGCCTTAACTCTTGCAAAAGAACTTAAACGCCGTGGTGGTGGAAAAGGTATTGCATCTCTCTGCGGTGGCGGCGGTCAGGGAATGGCTCTATTAATAGAAGTTCCAAAAAGCTGGTAAAGCCAAAACTTAGTATAAATTATGGAACAGTATGTGAGCAGTTCGCCTTGTATTAGACGAGGTGGGTCTATAATAGACGGAAGATTTCTACAAACGGAATTTTTAAATGAATGACGTAATTAGGAGGATGACAATCATGATATTAACGTATTTTATATTGCTTGCCTTATTCTGGGCAGTTGGTTTAATCATATGGAAAAATTATTATCCAAAAGAGGGAAAGGAGAATAAATGATGCCTACAGTACCGGATTCTTTAATTTGGACAATTATTATGATATTAGTTGTTTATTTTGGATATATTGTTTGGATGGGCAAAAGAGGCGGGCGCCATAGCAAGTCGATGGCTGGGTTTGCAACGGCTCGTGGGAAGGTAAGCCCCGTACTTGTCGGTGCAAGCTTTGCGACCACGTATTCAAGTGCCAATTTATTTATCGGTGTTCCCGGGCTTGCTTATGAATATGGTACATCCGTACTTTGGTATACGTTAGGATGTTTCGGTGTTTCGTGGATTGGTTTACTATTATTCGCTAAAACATTTTGGAGATACAACAAAAAGTTTGGTGGTGTTTCAACATTGCCAGAATGGCTTGGAAGAAGATACAACAGCAAAGCGCTTCAAGTCATTGTAGCTGTATTAATTTTATTCAATGTATATTATATTGTCGGTCAAAATGTTGGACTTGCAACAATCTTTGAGTCGGTCCTGAACATCCCATATTTCTGGGGGATTATCATTGGTGTAGGGATCACGATACTATACATTGGACTTGGTGGTGCCTACGCGCAGATTATCACAGACGGTATTCAAGGAATTTTGATGGCAACTACTTCTATCCTTGTTTTTGTTTCGCTATTTTGGACGATTGGGGGAGGATGGAATGTATTTGGAGAGCTGACAAAAAGATTAGGGGCTATTGACCCGAATCTGACTGGATTTTTATCAGTTGGTGGTCCATATGATAGCGCAATAGCGATAATGGCCGTGCAATTTTTATTATTTAGCTTTGTGCTAATGCCACATTTATTAAATAAAGTATTGTCGCTTGAAAGTGAAGAGCAGCTTGCTCCATTTACATTATCAGCAGGAGTTGTGCTATTTTTTATCTCAACTTTAATGGTTCTTGGAGGATTAGCAGCACGAGTGATTTTTCCATCATTGGCTAGTGCCGATTCAGCGATTCCAGCTTATGTGATTGAATCATTTCCACCAATCCTTGCGGCAGTTATCATAATAGGAATTATTACAGCTATTCTTTCAAGTACAGACAGCCTTTATTTGGGGATTACATCTAGTATCGGAAACGATTTTTATAAAGTATTAGCACCAATTTTATCAAAGAAACCGATTGCGACAGACGTTTTAGATAGAAATGCCGTAAAGGTAGCAAAAGTGTCCCTGGTATTTGCAGGTTTAGCTACATTATATATATCGTTGGAGCGCCCTGAATCGTTATCGATTTTAATTCAATTTAGTTTTTCAGCAATAATCAGTGGGATTCTTGCACCTGTTGTTTTAGGATATTTTTGGAAAAAGTCAAATGGGCCTGGAGCAATTGCTGCCGTCATTACTGGTACAGTATTGTATGTGTTATTTACAAATCAAAGTATTATTGGAAATATCTATTTAGCGATGTTCTTTGCTTCAGTTATCGCATTTGTTGTGATGATCGTTACGTGCCTGGCCACACAGAGAGCTACAGACAATCAGCATGAATCTATTACGGTTTCTAAGAAATCATCGTAGTTTCCCGGTCTTACAGAGATGTTTTTTAACTTCAACAAACATTTTCTATTTAGAAGCTAGCTTTTTACTTAACCTTTGACACAGTTTGTATAAATTGTTTAATTACCAACAACAGAGCCTAAAAGAGGAGAGAAATGAAATGATAGATCAACAAGTAAGAGATAACAATATAGTATGGCAGCCTTCTGAACAGCGAGTTTCTGAGTCGAATATTAAAAAGTTTTCAGAACAAGTGGGAATTCCAGCTGTTCCATATGATCGCCTATATAGCTGGTCGATTGCAAAGCCTGGAGATTTTTGGTCAGCGGTTTGGGATTTTGCTGGTATTATTGGGGAAAAAGGTGAAATAGCCTTTGTTCCAGCAGAAGGTGGGGGTATGTTAGGCGCAAAATGGTTTCCTGAAGCGAGTCTAAATTTAGCGGAAAATGTATTGCGTGGAGATGCTTCTCGTGTTGCGGTTTATGTAGCGAATGAGCAAGGTGTTCAGCGGAAAGTGAAAATGGCTGAATTGCGCAGTCTAGTTGCAAAAGCGCAAGCTGGTTTACGTAAGCTTGGCGTGACCCAAGGCGATCGTGTCGCGGGGATTGTGACCAACGGCTTGGAATCATTGGTTTCATTACTTGCAACGTCTTCACTTGGTGCGGTTTGGAGCTCTTGCTCACCCGACTTTGGGGCCAAAGGGATTATTGATCGCATTGGTCAAGTCGGACCAAAAGTAATTATTGCTTCTCTTGATTATCAATATAATGGAAAGCAATTTAATATACGTGAGAACATAATGGCCATTAGCGATGAGTTGAAAAACCTGTCTGCGGTTGTTAGTTTGTCAGAAATACCAGAATTGGATATGGGGGTTGGTACGCAGTTGTTAACGTGGAGCGAGCTATTGGCACATGATGTGGACGTACCGACATTCACGCGGGTACCGTTTCACCATCCGCTTTATATTTTATATACATCTGGAACGACGGGTTTGCCGAAATGTATTGTCCATTCTGTCGGTGGCGTTTTGCTCCAGCATGTGAAAGAGCATCAGCTGCATTGCGATGTGAAACAGGGAGATGTTTTATCCTGGTATACAAGTACGGCATGGATGATGTATCCATGGCTTATATCTGGTCTTGCGAGCGAGGCATCAATTTTGCTTTATGATGGTTCACCAATCCAAAAGGAACGTATCGGTATTCTTTGGGAAATTGCAGAAGAAATAGGTATTACGCATTTTGGTATAAGTCCAAAATATCTTGATACACTCGAAAAATATGGGTATGAAGTTGGTAAAAATCATGATTTGTCTAAACTGCAAGTTATGATGTCTTCCGGGGCGCCACTCATTAGTGAGCAGTATGATTGGATTTATAACACGATCAAGAAAGATGTCTTATTGGAATCCATTTCCGGCGGTACGGAAATTATTGGATGCTTTGTCATGGGGTCACCGGTTCATCCAGTTTTCCGAGGGGAAAATGCATGTAAAGCGCTCGGTATGGCAGTTGATATTTTTGATGAGCATGGTAATTCAGTGCTTGGTAAAAAAGGTGAACTAGTTTGTACGCAGAGCTTCCCAAGCATGCCCCTTACATTTTGGGGCGATGGAGGAGATGAACGCTATTTCAACGCTTATTTTGCAAAGCGTGAGGGCATTTGGACGCATGGCGATTTAGCGGAGCAAACTACTCGCGACTCGCTGATTATTTATGGCCGTACGGATACTGTATTGAATCCAGGTGGTGTTCGAATAGGTACGGCGGAAATTTATCGTGTGGTGGAGCAAATTCCGCAAATTAAAGATTCTATTGTATTCGGCTTTCCAATTGAAAATGATGAAGAAATCGTATTGTGTGTGGTGACTGAAAATGGTGATGTGGATAAGGCACTGGTAGAGCAAATCCGTCGCAATGTACGGAAAAAAGCATCACCACGCCATGTACCACGCCGCATTTATGCTGTCAAAGAAGTTCCGTATACGAATAACGGTAAAAAGGTGGAAGGAGCTGTTCGTTCGATTGTTCGTGGACAAGAGGTTAAAAACAAAGCATCTTTAAGAAACCCGGAATGTCTCAGGGAATATGCAGCATTAGCTGATAGAAGTTATATTTAATGTGAAAATGTCTAATGCTGTGATTGTTTGTGGGCATCGATGAATTAAAACCAGTCGATATACAGAAGGGGGACACTGCCCAACTTGTTTGCTGAATTTGTAAGATTGGCAGCACTTGAATCGGAATTAAACTGCAAAAAGCCTATAATCATTTTTAATCAATGAGTACAGGCTTTTTCTTAGTTAAGAATTTAAACTAGCTCGCGCTAGAAGGGTATATTGTTTCAAAAGTGCAGATCTATTAAGCGAGTCCTATTCAAATCGAAAATCCAAGTTAGATTACTATGAATTAAAGGATAATTTTTTCACCTTAAAATTGCAAAAAGAATCAAATATTGTAAAAACTAGACCATACCTCAGCATTTGCTAGCTTTTAATAGACATCTTCAATCAAACTATGCTCAGCATACCTCACCGTGAATAATCTGTAAATTCCCGCCTTTATCAATTTTGACGAAACGAGAGCTTATTATTAATCTTATAGAGTACTTATAAAAAGCGCAGGAGGTGAGAGCATCAATACAAATGGAATTATAGGAATGGCGACAGTAACTGATATTGAAACGGATTTTCATTTTCGTAAGCCAGACAAAGACGATGGATCGGTTGTTTGGCAGCTTATAAAAAATACAAAAGTACTTGATCTGAATTCATCATATAGTTATCTGATGTGGTGCGATATTTTCTCAGAAACATCGATCGTGGCCGAAAGAGATGGGGACATTGTTGGTTTTATTTCCGGGTTTTTGCATCCGAATACAATGGATAAATTATTCATTTGGCAGGTTGCTGTTAATGAATCTGAGCGGGGTAAAGGATTAGCAACAAAGATGTTGTATCAATTATTGAACCGTACAGCATGTGAAACGGTTCAATATATTGAAGCAACGGTTTCACCTTCTAATAAAGCGTCACAGTCATTATTTAAAGGTCTTGCAAAGAAGCTTGAGACAAAATGCAATATCAGTGAATATTTCTCTTCAGAGGATTTTCCAGCTGAAGGGCATGAAGATGAATTGCTATTCATGATAGGTCCTATAAAAAATAAAAGGTAAAGGATGATTTGGTGACTACAGCTGTATTAAATGATGCGAAAATGAGAACATTTGAGGAAGTGGAATCTGTAGTAAGAAGTTATAGCAGAGGGTGGCCGACAGTTTTTAATAAAGCAAAGGGCTATAAGCTTTGGGATACGGATGGCAAGGAATATATTGATTTTTTTGCCGGTGCCGGAACAATGAATTATGGCCATAATGATGAGACGATGCAGCAAAAAGTGATTGATTATATCCAAAATGATGGCATTATACATAGCCTCGACATGGGTACAACTCCACGAAAAGAATTCCTTGAAAACTTTAAAGAAATAATTCTTACACCACGTAAGCTTGACTATAAAATTATGTTTCCAGGTCCAACTGGAACAAATACGGTGGAAAGTGCTCTGAAAATTGCTAGAAAGGTAACGGGACGGGAAACCGTAATCAGCTTTACAAATGCCTTTCACGGGATGACGATTGGTTCTCTTTCTGTGACAGGCAATTCCTTTAAACGTCATGGAGCAGGTGTACCACTTCATCATGCCGTATCTATGCCATTTGATAACTATGTGGAAAACCATGATTCCACCGCCTATTTAGAGCGGTTCTTAGAGGATAGTGGCAGTGGTGTGGCATTGCCGGCTGCCATTATTCTGGAAACGGTACAGGGTGAAGGCGGCATTAATGCAGCACGAATCGAATGGTTGCAAAAGATAGAGGAACTGTGTAAACGCTGGGACATTTTATTAATTGTAGATGATGTGCAGGCGGGGAATGGCCGGACCGGTACTTTCTTTAGCTTTGAGCCGGCTGGTATTGAACCGGATGTTGTTTGTCTTTCCAAATCGATCGGCGGCTTTGGTCTGCCAATGGCAATTACATTAATCAAATCGGAACATGACAAATGGGGTCCGGGTGAACACAATGGTACCTTCCGTGGAAATAATTTAGCGTTTATTGCAGCAACCGAAGCATTGCGCTATTGGAAAAATAATGACTTTGAAAAAGAAGTTCAGGAAAAAGCAGAAATTCTAAAGTCTGCTGTAAGTACAATAATTGAAAAATATCCTGAACTGAATGGAGAAGCAAGGGGCAGAGGATTAATGCAAGGAATTGCAGTAGAGGAAGAAGGTCTAGCGACTGAAATTTGTGCAGAAGCATTTCAGCGTGGTTTAATTGTAGAAACTTCTGGTCCTGATGACGAAGTTGTTAAGTTCCTGCCGCCGCTTATTATTGACGAAGCGGGATTAGAAAAGGGATTTCAGCTATTAGATGACAGTATTAAACACGTATTGAACAAATAATGAAGGATAAATAGAAAGGGGAATGTACTATGATCGTTAAATCATTAGAAGAAATTATTGGAACAGAGGACGAAACATTCAGTGAAAACTGGTCGAGCCGCAGATTTATATTGAAGAAGGATGGCGTTGGTTTTAGTATGAACGATACGATTATTAAAGCTGGTACGGATAACTTTTTCTGGTATAAAAATCATATTGAAGCAGTTTATTGCATCGAGGGAGAAGGGGAAATTGAAAAGGTGGAAACTGGAGATGTTTACCAAATTAAGCCTGGAACAATGTATCTGCTGAATGATAATGATAAGCATCGTCTTCGTGCACGTACACAAATGCGAATGGTTTGTGTATTCAACCCGCCATTAGTTGGGACAGAAACACATAATGAGGAAGGGTACTATCCGCTTTTAGTTGAATAATAGTTTGATTTAGGCCATCTGATTCATATCAGGTGGCTTCTTCTTTGTAAATATCGTTCATATATAAATAAGATCCACCCCTCTATTTTTACCGAGCAGAACAAAAAACACCTGATTCATGCTATGATGAAATATGTACAAGATCATGCAGGCTAGAGGGTGTACATATTGGAAACGATATTTTTATTTATTACGATTATTTTAGTTGCTTCTATTCTCCAAACAAGTACTGGGTTTGGCTTTTCGATTATGGCTACACCATTTTTGCTTATGTTATTTTTACCTCAAGAAGCAATCCAGATAAATATTATTTTATCCTTAATTATTTCGATTGCATTAGTATATAAAATTAGAAGAGATATTGATTTTAAGATTGTAAAGCGATTTACGTTAGGAAGTTTAACTGGCATTCCTGTAGGTGTCATCATTATTACAGCTATCGAGGATATGAACATTTTCAAGCTGGGAATTAGTATCCTTATTTTGCTTTTAACCGTGCTGTTAATGCTAAATTTCAAAGTAAAGCCAACTCCAATAAGAGATTTCATCGTTGGAGGGATATCTGGCGGGTTAACAACGAGTGTTGGCATGCCTGGACCACCATTATTATTATATTTTACTGGAGCAGATACGGAAAAAGCAAAGCTGCGGGCAACAACTTTAGCATTTTATCTCTTTATTTATCTTGTCAGTCTTATAACGCAAATCATTTTTACGGGTACAAATATAGTGATTTGGGAATCGAGTTTATATGCGGTTCCGTTTGTGGTTTTAGGGTTATTCCTGGGACAGCTTCTGTTTAAATGGATTAATCAAAAGGTTTTCAGACTGTTTACATACATTCTATTATTGTTTACAGGGATTTTCCTTTTACTAGAGAGTTTATTTTAAACATGCATACACTTTTTAGAATCAGAAGTAGGGATTTTAGAAAAATTTACATACGTACAAATACCTAGGATGTATTTAGAAATGCAATCACATCCTAGGGTTTATTTAAATGTTAATAGTTCGCGATTAAATTTCATATATTGTAAAACAGCACCTCCAACAAAATGCCCTGCAAGTGTGAATGCTGTAATCCAAGTGTATCTGCAATAACTCGAATATAATCTGATAGTCGATCGATCATATGAATAACGATTCCGCGGTTTGTCTGATTGACCAAATCCTCTTAAATCAATTCCAATACAGCGTTATTCCATTCCAGGCAAAACATTAAGCCCATATTCAAAAAGTGGCTAGGATAAGAACTAATTCGAACAATAATAAAAGGTATTTACTGTTCAGGCAGTTATATTAACGATAAAATAAGGATATCGATTAAAAGGAGTGATCCAGGTGACGACATATCCAAATGTTACCGAAACTAAAGAACTAATTAAACAATTAGTATCGATTCCAAGTCCATCAGGAAATACGTTTAAAGTAATTCAGTTCGTTGAACAATTTTTACAGGACTTAAATGTAGAAACAAAACGTAATCGCAAGGGTGGTCTAATTGCGACTTTGTCTGGTGAAAACAATGACGAGCATAGGATGCTGACTGCCCATGTAGATACATTAGGAGCGATGGTAAAAGAGATAAAAAGCAATGGTCGTCTTCGCCTTGATTTGATTGGCGGTTTTCGCTATAACTCGATTGAAGGGGAGTATTGTGAAATTCATACATCGAATGGAAAAGTTATTACCGGAACTATTTTAATGCACCAAACCTCCGTTCATGTGTATAAAGATGCCGGCGACGCCAAACGTGATCAGACGAATATGGAAGTGCGGATTGATGCGAAGGTTGAAAGTGCAGAAGAGGTTCGGGCACTTGGGATTGAGGTTGGGGATTTTATTTCCTTTGATCCACGGGTACAGCTGACTGACAATGGATTTATTAAATCACGTCATTTAGATGATAAAGCAAGTGTAGGCATTTTATTGCAGCTTATTAAACGAATTAAAGAGGAAGGAATTACGCTTCCATACACAACGCATTTTCTAATTTCCAATAATGAAGAGATTGGCTATGGAGGTAACTCAAATATTACACCCGAAACTGTCGAGTATTTAGCGGTGGACATGGGAGCAATGGGGGATGGCCAATCGACGGATGAGTATACCGTGTCTATTTGTGTCAAGGATGCGAGCGGCCCATACCATTATGGATTGCGAAAGCGTCTCGTTGAGCTGGCTGAAGCAAATGATATCGGCTATCAATTGGATATTTATCCTTTTTATGGTTCAGATGCGTCCGCAGCAATTCGCGCAGGCCACGATATTATTCACGGATTAATTGGTCCGGGAATAGACTCATCACATGCCTTTGAGCGAACCCATGAAAGCTCACTTATTCAAACTGAAAATTTGTTGTTTCATTATGTGCAATCGGATATGGTTGGTTATTAACTTGGAGTGATGAACATCTCAAAAAAAAGGGCTATCTCATTTTTTGAGATAGCCCTTTAAAATACATTTTTATAGTACGTACCCGTAAATACATATGAAATGGAATAGGGTGCCAAGCAAGATAAAAATATGAAAAATTTCATGGAAACCGACATGCTTAAATTCCAGAAATGCGGGTTTCAGCCAATAAATAACTGCTCCAATAGTATAAATCAGACCTCCGGCAATAAGGTAGAACATACCGTTTGTTCCAATAATCGGCGCAAGTGATCCGCTGAAAAACACAACTATCCAGCCCATGATTACATAAAGAGCGGTTGATAGCCATCTTGGTGCATGAAACCAAACTAGTTTAAAAATAACCCCAGCAATTGCAAGTCCACTGATTACACCAAATAAAACCCAGCCTGTTACACCATTCAAGCTGATTAAACAAAACGGTGTATATGTCCCAGCAATCAGAACAAATATCATTGAATGATCGACCCGTCGTAAAAATGCGATGATTCGGTCCTTTGCTATAACCATGTGATATGTAGCAGAGGCGGCATATAAGAGAATCATGCTAATTCCAAAAATAATAACTGCTGTTATGGCTAGTGCTGATTCTGTTGTCGTCAGAGCTTTCATTACCAGTGCGACAAGTCCCGCAATGGATAATATTGCCCCGAATAAATGCGTAAATCCATTGATCGGTTCCCGAACGTAATTATTCAAATTAACACCCCTATAATGATAAGTAGTTTTAAAAACTATATATACATAATAAACGTATTATAAGATGTAGTCAATGTTTACTTTGATAAAATTTCGCTTTATAATGAAGATACTTTAAATAAATGAGGTTGTTAGGATGAAACATAAACATGAATGGATGGAAACACTCCATTTAGATAACCAGCTGTCACTGGAGGATATACCAGATTTGGATTTGTATATGGATCAGGTAATTCAGCTATTTGAGAAGAAGTTTGCAGATCAAAAGCGGAATGAAAATGAAAAAATACTTACAAAAACAATGATTAATAATTACGCTAAAGGGAAATTATTTTTTCCGATTAAAAATAAGAAGTATTCGAAGGAACATTTGATGCTGATAAGCATGATCTACCAAATGAAAGGTGCATTATCAATCAATGATGTGAAATTGACACTTGAAAGACTGAATACAAAAATAACGGACGAGACTTTTGATCTTCAGCAGTTCTACAGCAGTTATTTGGAAATAATGAATGTCAACCATACTATGTTTGAAAAGGATCTGCACGAGCACATGACAGAGGTTGAAACAGAAGTTACTAAAGTGAATCGCGATGATGAAGGATATTTGGAACAAGTACTGCTCATAGCAACCCTTACGAATATGAGTAATTTTTACCGAAAGGCTGCAGAGAAACTTGTGGATGAAATGACTCAAAAGGAACAAGGTGATAAGAATGAAGCTTAGTATATTGGACCAGGCACCAATCGCAAAAGGGTATACTGCGAAAGAAGCGTTAGAAGCATCTGTTGAGCTTGCTATGCTTACTGACCGCCTGGGCTATAAACGGTATTGGGTAGCAGAGCATCATGAGCTTGATGGATTAGCAAGTCCAGCGCCGGATATTCTCCTTGGAATCATTGGATCGCGCACAGAAACAATTCGAATAGGATCTGGAGCTGTTTTACTACCAAATTATAAACCGTATAACGTGGCAGAAAGATACCATGTGCTAGCAACATTATTTCCTGGGCGGGTAGATTTAGGTATTGGTCGAGCACCTGGCGGAACGGCTGAGGTTTCAATTGCACTAGCTGGGAATTTTTTGGAGAAAGTAAAGAATATGTCTAAGCTATTAGACGAATTGCTTCATTTTATCCATCGTGATTTTCCAGAAGATAATATGTTTGCAAAAATTGTCGCCACGCCACTTCCAGAGGTAGCACCAGTTCCATGGCTTTTAGGGACGAGTGAAAAAAGTGCACAGCTCGCTGCTGAAAAAGGTCTTCCATATGTATTTGGTCATTTTATGAGCGATGCAGATGGACCAGCTATCGTTAAAAGCTATTTTGATCATTGTGTAACTGATAAAGCAAAGGCTATCGTAACGGTCAATGTTATTTGTGCTGAAACGATAGAAGAAGCAGAAAAAATTGCACAAAGTAATTTGCATTGGAAAGTCCTTCAAGCGAAAGGTGAAGGAAAGAAAGGTGTTCCTTCCATCGCAGAGGCGGAACAATTTCAGTATACGAATGAAGAAATGAAAATAATCGAAAAAGAGAAGCAAAATCAAATCATCGGTGACCCCGAACATGTTAAGCGGGAACTCGAGAAGCTGCAAAAACGTTATAATGTGGACGAATTCATGATCGTTACAATTACCCATAGCTATGAAGCAAGGAAAAGGTCGTACGAGTTACTAGCAGAGCTTTTTTGATAATGTATGTTACTGAAAAAATTGGTTAAACTACTCCTGCAAAATAAAGATGAAGGAGGAGTAGTAAAATGGGATTTATTTGGTCATTAATTATTGGAGGAATTCTTGGATGGGTAGCTAGTCTAATTACAGGGCGTGACATTCCAGGAGGAGTTTTCGGAAATATCATCGCAGGTATTATCGGTGCATGGCTCGGAACACTTCTTCTTGGTCAATGGGGGCCGGTGATGGGAGGATTTTATATTGTCCCTGCTTTAATTGGAGCGATTGTGCTCATCTTAGTTGTGAGCTTTGTAATGCGAAGTATGCGTCGTAATACGAAGTCAGCAGAAAGCTGAAGGTAATAAAAATTGTAAAAGAACCCTTTTCAAAGAGGGTTCTTTTTCTTTTGCTTTTAATTTAATCAAGCATAAAAGTCGATCTCTAACAATACATATTAATGGACAAGCACATGTACTTGAAGGTGGTGGGGATGATAGAAAATTGGGTTACAGATATTATGGAGAAGCTTGGATACTTAGGAGTTTATCTTATGATGGTCTTGGAAAATGTTTTTCCCCCGATTCCATCAGAAATTGTACTGCCATTTGGCGGCTTTCTGACAACCTATACTGATTTAACAGTTTTAGGTGTTGTTGTTGCTGCAACTGCAGGCTCCGTAATTGGTGCAATGATCTTATATAGTATTGGTATGCTGCTCGATATAGAACGATTAGAAAGAATTGTAGATCGCTGGGGACATATTCTGCGATTGAAAAAGGAAGACGTTCGAAAGGCAGATGCCTGGTTTGACAAATATGGCTATTGGACTGTCTTATTTTGCAGAATGGTACCAATTGTTCGAAGCTTGATCTCCATTCCGGCTGGTATGGCTCAGATGAATTTTTGGCTTTTCCTGTTATTTACAACCATTGGCACAATAATGTGGAACATTATTTTAATCACGCTAGGAGCAGCACTTGGAGCTAATTGGCAAAACATAATTGGATTTATGAATCTTTATAAGGATTTCGTTTATGCAGCACTCATTATTGGAACGATTCTATTTATTATCTGGCTTATTTGGAAAAAGAGAAAGAGGAAGTAAAAAAAGTATTTTACTTCCTCTTTCTCCTGCCACTTCTGCTCTATCCCCATTGTAGCACCATTCGCAGCTGAAACAGCACCATCCTAGACCCAAACAGCACCCCCAGCCGAAACAGCACCATCTCCGACCGAAACAGCGCCATCCCGGACCCAAACAGCACGACCCCCAGCTGAAACAGCACCATCCCGGACCCAAACAGCACCACCCCCAGCTGAAACAGCACCATCCCGGACCGAAACAGCACGACCCCTAGCTGAAACAGCACCACCCCCAGCCGAAACAGCACCATCCCGGACCCAAACAGCACCACCCCCAGCTGTAACAGCACCATCCCGGATCAAAACAGCACCACCCCAGCCGAAACAGCACCATCTCCGACCGAAACAGCGCCATCCCGGACCCAAACAGCACCACCTCCAACCAAAATAACACCATCCAGCCCGAAGACCCGAAGACGCACACCACCCTAAGCCCCAAGACCTAGTCCAAAATATTACTCAGGCTCATTATCGAAGGCCATCTAAACCGGTAAGATGGAATCAAGATAAAGAAAGGAGGCAAACGAAATGAAAAAATTTATGTTGTTTATCGGAGGGTTAATTGCCCTGTTTATATTATTAGCAAACATTGGACCAATGGTGCTCTTAGCGCTTAGCGTTTGGTTGCTGTATGTATGCTTTAAGAAATTTGTAAAAACCGATTCGACACTGGCAAAAGTTGGCTGGACATTAGTTGGTTTGCTTGTGTTAAGTATTACGTTCTCCAATCTATATGCTGTTATGGGAGTAGCTGCAGCATACGCGCTCTACCTTATTTACAAAAACTGGAATAAAGAAGAAAGTCCGGTTGTTCATGTTGTAGAAGATGATGATCCATTCACAAATTTTGAAAGACAATGGGCTGAATTAAATAAGTAAACAAAATGTATCATAAACAAATTAGAAACCACCACCCTTAAATAAACTGTAGAAAAAAGGAGAGATTTTTATGTCAACAAATATTTTCACACGCATTAAAGATTCCATATCTGCTGATCTTCATACAATGATGGATAAAAAGGAACAAAAAAATCCGATTGCTGCATTAAATCAATATCTACGTCAAAGCGAGCAAGAAAAAGAAAAGGTTCGAAAACTTATTGACCGTCAGTATAAATTAAAAGAAGAATTTTCCCGTGAATATTTGAAAGCACAAGAATTAGCTGATAAACGCTTAAAACAAGCGGCAATCGCTGAAAAGGCAGAGGAACAAGCCATGCATGAATTTGCGATGAAAGAATATGAGGAGTACCAAGCTCGTGCTGATCGTATGAAAGCATCAAGAGAAGAAGCAATTGAACAGCTAGAAACATTAGAGCAAAAGTACGAAGATATGAAACATCGTTTAAAAGATATGCACTTGCGGCGCATGGAATTAATGGGACGCGAAAATATAGCCAAAGCAAACCACCAAATTAATCGAGTAGTTGAGGATACTTCAGAAAAGCCATTCTCAAAATTTGCTGAGATGGAGCAGTACATCGAGAACCTTGAATACAAAGTGAACAGCTCATACTACCGCAGCACATTTGATAATAAAATCGCTGCACTTGAAAAAGAACTAAACGAAAATACAAACTAATACGCAAAAATCATACGTGCAGAAAAAATTAAAAACATGATATACTAATACAGGCGCAGAAATTCCCTGCGTCTGTATTGTTTAGAAATAGCAAATAAGCTCCACTATTAAAATACCACTACATAATTATTCCAAAGGAGGATTACAAAATGTTCAAAAGACTAACCACAGATTATTTCAACTGGATATTGATCATTGGTGTGATCCTCCTAATATTTGAGATTGCCTTTTATTTCGGTGGCTCAATCATTCCAGCATTATTTTCTGCATTGTTTGTGTATATTGGCTGGAAGAATTTTCACAAGCTATGGGGGAAAATTGTATTCTGGATAGCGCTTGTCAGCCTCGTTTTTTCGGTGCTAAACCTGCTTGCAGTGCGCTTTTTAATTATCGCCGCTATTATTATTTTTATCATTAACTATTCAAAGTCCAAAAACGAAGCAACTCAATTTGAACCGATTCTTCCGGATGGCGAAAAGAAATATGAAACGATCTTGAAAGTGGATCCGTTATTCGATCATAAGTTATTTGATGACCAATTAACCGAAGATGTTGCTTATCAGTGGAAAGATATAAATATTCATGGGGCATTTGGCGATCGGATTATTGACTTAAGTAATACAGTATTGCCTAATGATACAGCTGTTATATCAATTCGCCATGTAATTGGAAATATCGAAATTTATGTGCCTTATGAAGTTGAAGTAAGCATTCATCATAGCTCGGTGTTTGGTAAAGCTCATATTTTAGGGAAACATCATCTAAAGTTAATGAATAAATCAATCCACTATCAAACAGCAAATTACGATACAGCATATCCGCGTGTGAAAATAATTACCTCACTTTTTTCTGGAGATATTGAGGTGAAACGGATATGAATACAATTTTCAAGCATATTTTAATGGCAGTTGCTTGCAGTTTATTACTAGCAGTTACATTGGTGCTTATTACCTTCTTTGGCTTTTCGCTTGATGAGGCAGTGGGCTGGAAATTACTTTGGCAGCAGAAAATCGGGGATGTCTCTTTTTTACTCGCAATTGTAGTAATAGCAATCATGTTTGGTACAATTATCGGTTTTACGACAGGCTGGTATTGGAAGCAAAGATTAACCCAAATTGATCGAAAGCTGGATGTCATGATAAAGGGCGGGAAGCTATCAGCGATTGAAGAATCGTATAAAGAATTGGATAGTATTGAACACAGGATGTATCAGTTGCAGGAAAAAATCCGAAATCAAGCAGAAAATGCACAGCGACTTGCGACCGAAAGAGCAAACGAGCGAGAACAGAGCCTCCAAGAGATTGTTGTGCAAGAACGTAATCGGCTTGCACGTGAGTTGCATGATTCTGTCAGTCAGCAGCTTTTTGCCGCATCCATGCTTATGTCTGCTATTAATGAAACGGGTTTACTGGAGGACCAAGGATTAAAAAAACAACTGGAAATGGTTGAAAAAATGATTCATCAATCACAGCTGGAAATGCGGGCATTGCTACTTCATTTGCGTCCTGTTGCCCTAAAAGGAAAGACGCTGCAGGAGGGTGTTGAAGAGCTATTGCTTGAACTGACGCAAAAGGTTCCAATGGAAATTGAAACAAAAGTAGAAGATTTTAAAGTTGATAAGGGTGTAGAGGATCAACTGTTTCGTATTTTACAGGAGTCCTTATCAAACACCCTACGACATTCTAGGGCAACAACATTGCATGTTTTGCTGATTGAGCGAGATGAAACTATTATTTTACGTGTTACTGACAATGGGGTTGGCTTCAAAACTGATGCTGTAAAAACAAGCTCTTATGGGATGCAAAATATGCGGGAACGTGCCTATGAGGTCGGCGGAACATTCAAAGTCATTAGTTTACCAAATGAAGGTACTCGATTAGAAGTGAAGGTCCCTGTACTAAGGAAGGAGGATGCTGAAACGTGATTAAAGTATTGTTTGTTGATGATCATGAAATGGTGCGTATTGGTGTTTCCGCTTATCTTTCTGCACAGCCGGATATAGATGTCGTTGCGGAAGCAGATGATGGTGCTCCAGCTGTTGAATTAGCACTGGAATTGCGCCCGGATATTATCTTAATGGATTTAGTAATGAAGGAAATGGATGGTATCGAAGCAACAAAGAGAATTATCGAAAAATGGCCTGAAGCAAAAATTATTATTGTAACAAGCTTTCTCGATGACGAAAAAGTATATCCCGCACTTGAAGCCGGTGCAACCAGCTATATGTTAAAAACATCAAAGGCCAGTGAAATCGCGAAAGCAATCCGCGCTACCCACGGCGGCCAATCAATCCTTGAACCGGAAGTAACCGGGAAAATTATGAACCGTATGCGGCATAAACCGGAAGCAGCCCTCCATGACCAATTGACAGAGCGAGAAATGGAAATTTTACTGCTGATCGCTCAAGGGAAAACGAATCAGGAGATAGCTGATGAATTATTCATTGCGCTGAAGACCGTGAAAGTGCATGTGAGTAATATTTTAGGTAAGCTTGAAGTGCAGGATCGCACACAGGCAGTCATTTATGCTTTTCAAAATAACCTTGTGAAATAAGCAGCCGCTCTAAATCGTGAGCGGCTCTTCTTTTTGTTTAGGTCTGAGAAATTAGCGTATTTAAGTAGCCAAAACAGCCGCCATTACAAAGTACTATACCATCCCCGCAAGCGTTCTTTTCCCTCCGGAGCTAACCGTGTGCTTCTGCTTTGGCACCTGTATGCTCATAGGAATAAAATCTTTCAACCATTTGATAAATGGAAACTAATTCATATAAAATAATTAATTCAGGTGGGAAATTCGTCAGGGATGAAAGATTGCTCCTTATGGTTTCCTCACTGTCCTCCCAAAATAAATCGGTAATTTCTTTTAATTGTCTATGATGAATCGAAATGATAAAGAATTCATCACCCTGTAATCGTTTGGTGGCCCCATATACAGCATTCATGATTGTTTTTCTTTCCAATTCTGTCCATGATAAATTCGTAATTGAACTACGAATTAAATTATTTAAATGATAATGAATGATTCGTAAACTGTTTAATTGGTGCTGTAATTGTTCAAACTGTTCCTGTTCCGTTTCAAGAAGAGGATGGAATTTTGCCTCGTCTCTTTGAAACCGACTTAGTTGTTCTGTCTGCAGCAAGGCATGATCAGTTTTATTTAAATTCTCCTTTATTAAAGCGTTATTATCCCGTTTCCCTTCTAAAATAGCTTGGAAGGTTTGTTCAATCAGATTTGCAGTATCAATTCGGATTGTTTTAACCCTTTTAAAAATATGCAACCGATATTTCGGCGGCAGAATGAACATGTTTACCAAGGTTGATACAGCAAGTCCAATTGTTGTGGTTCCCAATCGAATAAAAAATGAAACTAAAAAGTTGCTGTGAATCACTTCCACCATTGCTACAGCAGTTAAGGTAGCAACAAGTAAACCAGCATGAAGCTTTAAACGAAAACAAGTAACAATGGTACAGACTGTCGCAAGTGTATAGGTGATCGGTGAGTTACCGAAAAGAGAGATAAATAGCACCGCGTAAGCAGAGCCTATTGCCGATGCTGGAAAACGTACCAGCCCTTTTTTTATTGAATCAGAAACAGTAGGCTCTACAGTTACAATGGCAGTGATGACGGCGAATACTGGTGGCCAGCCAATCCATTGACAAACAAGTGCTGTTAAGAATACGGCAACACCTGTTTTAAAAATCCTATCCCCAATAAATGAAAAAAATTTCATGATGACTCCACTCCAACTAAACAGGTTCTTAGACGTCCATGTCACGTACCTATTTTCTTACTTCTGATAAAAAATTTCAAACTTTTATAAAAAATGGTTGCATTATTTTTTGAAATCACATAGACTGTATTATAACAAATAAACAATTTTGGAAATTGTTATATAAAAGGAGGGAGATTACATGAAAAAATATGAAAAGCTGTCCTGTCCAGAATGCGGTAAAGAGGTTGATTCTAAAAGCTATACAATGGAATGTGATTACTGTCTGTCAAAGAAGGAGGATTAAATTTTTTTATCATCTTTGTTATATAACAATAAATATTAATATTGGTTATAATATAACAGTTATGGAGGAGAGAAAATGCTTATAAATCAAACCAAGGTTCAAATCCATCATGAAAAGCAGTTTAACGAAATTCTAACACCTCAAGCAATGGAGTTTCTGGAGAAGCTGCATCACCATTTTGAAGAACGTCGCAAAAACCTATTGGAGATTAGACAGCAAATTCAAAAGAAGCTGAATGGGGGGAGACATCTGCAATTTCTTTCAGAGACAAAACATGTTCGGGAAGGAAGTTGGACAATTGACCAGCTCCCGAGAGATTTGCGGGATAGAAGGGTTGAAATAACTGGACCTGTAGACCGCAAAATGATTATCAATGCGTTGAATTCAGGTGCTAAAACCTTTATGGCGGATTTTGAGGATGCTACATCGCCGACGTGGGAAAATGTAATGAATGGGCAAATCAATTTAAAAGATGCAATTCGTCGAACAATTGATTTTGAGGCGGACAATGGAAAAAAATATGTGCTGCAAAATAAACCTGCTGTGTTAATTGTACGGCCTCGCGGCTGGCATTTAGATGAGAAGCACTTAACAGTTGAGGGCAAGCCGATGTCTGCAAGTCTAGCAGATTTTGGAATTTATTTTTTTCATAATGCAAAGGAATTGCTTTCGAGAGACTCAGGGCCATATTTTTATTTGCCCAAAATAGAAAATCATCTGGAAGCACGCCTGTGGAATGATATATTTATTTTTTCACAAAATGAGCTAGGTATTTCACAAGGGACAATTAAGGCTACTGTTCTTATTGAGACAATAACAGCTGCATATGAAATGGATGAAATTTTATATGAGATTCGTGAACATGCTGCTGGTTTGAATTGTGGACGTTGGGATTATATATTCAGCTATATTAAAAAATTTCATAAGCATCCAGATCGAATTCTCCCTGATAGGTCAACTGTTACGATGGAAGTTCCATTTATGAGATCATACTCATTACTTGCAATCCAAACTTGTCATAAGCGTAAAGCGATGGCGATCGGTGGAATGGCAGCCCAAATACCAGTTAAAAACGATGATGCTGCTAATAAAGTCGCATTTGATAAGGTTCGTGCAGATAAGGAAAGGGAAGCAAATGATGGGCATGATGGTACATGGGTTGCACATCCAGGTATGGTTCAGCTTGTCAAAGATATTTTTGATAAAGCGATGCCACAATCAAACCAAATTGATAAGAAACGAGAAGATGTCCACGTAACAGCAGAAGATTTGGTCCGGTTACCTGCTGGTGAAATCACAGAAGAAGGCCTGCGAACCAATATTAATGTTGGAATTCAATACACGGCAGCATGGCTTAGTGGAAGGGGAGCTGTACCAATCAACAATTTGATGGAGGATGCAGCTACTGCGGAGATATCTAGAGCACAAGTATGGCAATGGATTCGCTATCCAAAAGGTGTGCTTGCTGACGGGAGAAAAGTAACGATGGAACTAGTCGCGACAATCATGCAAGAAGAACTTATGGAGATCGAAGACCAAATTGGTACAGCTGCTTATCAGAAGGGGAATTTCAGACAGGCAGCGAGGATATTTGATGAGCTTATCAAGCAAGATACCTTTTCCGAATTTTTAACAATACCAGCATATAAGGAATTATTAAAAGGGGGAAATGAATCATGACAAATCAACGTATAGAACATTTACAAAAAAGCTGGAAAGAGGATCTTCGCTGGGCAGGTATAGAACGACCTTATACAGCAGAAGAGGTTATCCGTTTAAGGGGTTCCATTGATTTAGAATATACATTAGCATCACGAGGAGCAAAGAAGCTGTGGGAATCGATTAATACAGATGATTATGTAAACGCATTAGGAGCACTTACTGGAAATCAAGCTGTACAGCAAGTAAGGGCAGGGCTAAAAGCAATTTACTTAAGTGGCTGGCAGGTTGCAGCAGATGCGAACTTAGCTGGACAAATGTATCCTGATCAAAGCCTGTACCCGGCTAACAGTGTACCAAATGTAGTTAAGCGGATTAACCAGGCATTACAGCGAGCAGATCAGATTCATTTTTCGGAAGGAAATACAGATACGGATTGGTTTGTACCAATTGTAGCGGATGCAGAAGCAGGTTTTGGCGGGCAGCTTAATGTATTTGAATTAATGAAGTCGATGATTGAATCTGGTGCGGCTGGCGTACACTTTGAAGATCAGTTATCTTCGGAAAAGAAATGCGGGCATTTAGGTGGTAAGGTCTTGCTGCCGACGCAAACAGCAGTAAAGAACTTAATTGCAGCGCGTTTTGCTGCAGATGTAATGGGGACCCCGACAGTTATTATTGCTCGGACAGATGCCAATGCTGCGGATATGATTACAAGTGATGTAGACCCGTATGATGCACCATTTATTCAAGGGGAACGAACATCTGAAGGATTTTATCGAACAAAGGCTGGTATTGATCAGGCAATTGCTCGAGGATTAGCATATGCACCATATTCGGATATGATTTGGTGTGAAACTTCGGAACCGAATATGGAAGAGGCAAGACATTTTGCTGATGCAATCCATGAGAGATATCCAAATAAGCTATTGGCATACAATTGTTCTCCGTCCTTTAACTGGAGGCGTAAACTTTCCGAAAATGAGATTGCTAACTTCCAAAAGGAGCTTGGAAAAATGGGTTACAAATTTCAGTTTGTAACATTGGCAGGATTCCATGCCCTTAATCATAGTATGTTTGAGCTAGCAAGGAGATACAAAGATGAAGGAATGGCAGCATATTCTGAATTACAACAGGCTGAATTTGCGAGCGAAAAGCATGGTTATAGTGCAACAAGACATCAGCGTGAAGTGGGAACTGGCTACTTTGATGAAGTAGCACAAGTAATTTCAGGTGGAACTGCATCAACGACCGCGCTGAAAGGGTCGACGGAAGCTGCACAATTTACAAGCTGATAATCCCGGTATTAATGTAGTTCTAGATGCCTGATATATTGATGGGAATGATAAAAAAATACTTATCCTAAATAAATGGGATAAGTATTTTTTTATAGGACATTTTTGTTGAATTTTTTCGATATCTGCGGGGGTGTTTGGTTAGGATATGAAGAAAATCAGGCGAATTATGTCGTTTTTGAAATATAATTGTAACATTACTATAATATGAATGTCATTTTACAATGCTATAATGCATATTGCCTAGAAAAATTAATACATAATTAAAAAACAATCACATAGCTTTAGCAATACTTAATACATAGAAGATTACATAAAAAGAGCTTTGCGGTGTGAAATGGGAAGCGGGGAAATGAAAGTTGAGAAAGACATTTATGGCATTATCCACTGTTGCAGTGGTTGGTTTAGGTAGTACTTTATTCACTGTATCAGCCCAAGCAGAATCCATTCAAGATATTGAAAATAAGCAAGCACAAATTCAAGAAGAGCGAGACGCAATTAAAGCAAACCTATCAGATGCTGATAGTAAAATAGCAGAGGTTTTAATAGATTTAGAAAAATTGAATGAAGAGATTGAAAAGGTAAATAAAGCCTTAAAAGAAAACCAAAAACAAATGGATCAAACAAATGAATCTATTTCTGAAAAAGAAGAAGAGGTAGCTCAGCTGGAAAAAGAAATTAAAGTATTGGAAGAGGCAATTGAAAAGCGTTTTGAAATCTTAAAGGAACGCGCTGTATCCTATCAGCAAAGCGGCGGGGATATCAGTTACCTTGAAGTGATTTTCGGATCACAGAGCTTTGGTGACTTTATTAGCCGTGTTTCGGCAGTAAATAAAATTTCAGAGTCTGACAGTACATTAATCAAAAAGCAAGAAGAAGATAAAGCTGCTGTTGAAGAAAAACAGGATGCTGTACTTGCGAAATTAGATGAATTAAACGAAATGAAGGTTGAAATCGAAGGAATGCTTGCTTTAGTTGAAGATCAAAAAGCTTCAAATGAAGATAAGGAAGAAACACTTCAAGCAAAGGAAAATGATTTGCGTTCATTAAAAAATGAACTTCAGGTAGAAGATTCTAAGCTTGCAACATTGGAAAAAGATGTAAAAGCTAGTTTGCAAGCTGCAGTAGAGCCTGCACCTGAAACAGAAGTTGCAAGTGCTGATACAAATGAAAATACAGATACAGCTTCATCGGAAAAAGCTGCATCTGGTGGAGAATTACAAACATTAAGCAAAGAATCAACATCAAGACCTGCAGCATCTGGAAATATCAATACAGCAATTAACGCTGGATTCTCTCACCTTGGAACACCATATGTTTGGGGAGGTAAAGGACCAGGAGGCTTTGATTGTTCTGGGTTCGTATCTTGGGCATTTGCTCAAGCAGGAACTTCTATTCCTTCAAGCACTACGGGGTTAGCGACAACAGGTTCAAAAGTATCTTCTAGCAGTATGCAGCCTGGCGATCTAGTATTCTTTGACACATACAAAAAGAATGGCCATGTTGGAATCTACCTTGGTGGCGGTAAGTTTATCGGTGCACAAAATTCTACAGGATTAGCTGTTGCTGATATGACAAGCGGTTACTGGGCAAGCAAGTTCTCAGGTCATGTTCGCAGTGTAAAATAATAGTTTAATAGAAGAACCACTCTGAAGATAGTCAGAGTGGTTTTTTGTATTTATAAAAGTGAAGAATTGGGCGCGTAAATAGTAAATTCTAAGGTTTAGTTGTTTGTTAGTGCTTCCTTTTGTATATCAAAACGATAAACATTTATATCTGCGCCTTTTAACCTGAAAAAAATCGAAACAGCAAAAAGTGGTTTAGACGGTTGTCAAGCAGGTAATATAATATATGCTGTAATCGTGAAGATTTTACAGTGAAATTTCAGCTGACGAGAGGAACACACAAATGAAAAATAAATCATTTTTAAATCCAGTATTTTTTGTTTCGGCTATTATCATATTTCTGCTCGTTATTATTGGAGCAGTTGCATCTTCAAGATTTGGGAAAATTGCTGAGACACTATTTAATTTTACAACAACGAATTTTGGATGGTTTTATTTACTTGCAGTATTTAGTTTTATCGCATTTCTAATTGGCCTTGCAGTAAGCAAATATGGAAGACTGAGACTTGGAGCAGTCAATTCTCGTCCGGAATATCCTTTTTTCACATGGATTGGTATGCTCTTTTCAACAGGGTTTGGCTCTGGTCTTGTATTCTGGGGAGTTGCAGAACCGATGAGCCATTTTTTAAATACGCCTTTTCCCGGGCTTGAGCCTCAGACTCCAGAGGCAGCAAGAGTAGCAATGGGATATGCATTCTTCAACTGGGGTATTAGCCAATGGTCAGTGTTTGCGATAGTGGGTCTTGTCATTGGTTATGTACAATTTAGAAAAGAAAAAAATGGTCTTATTTCCACTTCGATTCGACCTGTAGTCGGTTCTAAAAAACTAGTTGCGAATACGGTGGATTCTTTTGCCGTTATCGCAACCGTAATGGGAGTCGCAACTTCATTAGGTCTCGGAATTTTACAGATGAATGGTGGGATGACTTCGATATTCGGTCTGCCAAATTCAATTGGAATTCAAATTGTCATTGCATTAGTAATGCTTATTACTTATTTATCTTCTTCGATTACCGGTCTGAATAAAGGGATGAAATGGTTGAGTAATATTAATCTTGCAGCTTGCCTTATTTTGCTGCTGTTTGTTTTCATTGCAGGTCCAACGGTATTTATATTAGAAACCTTTGTTTTAGGGTTAGGAGATTATTTAACAAATTTTATTCATTATAGCTTTCGAATGACACCGTATGAAGGTGGTACATGGGTACAAGAGTGGACAATTTTCTACTGGGCTTGGGTAATCTCCTGGTCACCATTTGTAGGGGCTTTTGTTGCACGCGTTTCACGGGGAAGGACTATCCGAGAGTTTATTTTTGGAGTACTTGTTGTTCCACCTGGGATTGCCTGTTTATGGATAGCTGTCTTTGGAGGAACAACGCTCTACAGTGATTTAAATCTTGGAACACAAATAGCGGGGGCTGTAGATGTAGATTTAGCAGTAGCCTTATTTGAAACCTTTGGAACATTGCCACTGTCGACAATATCTTCGGTATTAGCTGTTTTGCTCATCTTTACATTTTTAGTAACCTCTGCAGACTCAGCAACCTATATAATAGGAAGCATGACATCAAGAGGAAGCATCAATCCATCTATAATTACAAAAGTAATCTGGGGTATTTTAATTACAGCAATTGCTGTTGTTCTGCTAATGGCAGGCGGGCTGGAAGCATTGCAAACTGCATCATTAACATCCGCATTGCCATTTACCATTATAATCATAATTATGATGATAGCATTTTTAAGGACTTTATCAAAAGACTTTAGAGATAAAACGAAACGTTGACAATGAAACAGCTGGAAATACAGCTGTTTTTTTGTGCGGAAAATCGTAGCACATGTACAAAGTATTACATTTCTATTTATATGGCTATATATAGTGGCTACATAAAAATACATACACCACTTATGGCTGAGGTTGAAACAGGTAGAACATAAAATTTACTATGTTAATTGTTCGTTAAATATAGACTCATATTTTTAAATATATTATAATCATTTTAGGGAAGTGGGTGATTCAGATGGGAAGGTAAAACAATATAACAGATTCAGCAATGATTCGGTGAATGTATTTTTTACCTATATGTTGAATCATCAATGTGCGGAGTTTCAATTTTATTATACTTAATTTTTAGAAATCAGGAGGTGAAGTCCTTGTGTGTCACACACAAGGACCTTAATTGGACATATCCACGATAGTGAATTTACTTGCAGTTGCTGTACTAATCGCAATGACCGCTTTTTTTGTAATGGCAGAATTTGCCATTGTAAAGGTGCGTAGTACACAACTTGAACCACATATTGAAAATGGTAAGAAAAAGGCGATTTATGCCAAACAGGTTGTTTCGCACCTGGACGAATACCTATCTGCCTGTCAACTTGGTATTACAATTACGGCGTTAGGTATTGGACGTTTGGCAGAACCTACATTTGAGCGAATGCTTCATTCGTTATTCGGAGCACTTGAACTTGGCAGTGCAGTTGTTACGACACTTTCAATTGTTGTATCATTTGCATTTGCTACGTTTCTCCACGTTGTTGTTGGGGAGCTTGCACCGAAGACATTGGCAATTCAAAAAGCAGAGCAGGTTACACTGTTTGTTGCAAGACCTTTAATGTGGTTCTATCGTTTGCTCTTCCCTTTCATTTGGTTCTTAAACGGTTCAGCTCGCCTCTTAACAAGGACTGTAGGATTAAAGCCTATGAGCGGTCACGAAGAGTCGCATAGCGAGGAAGAACTTCGCTTGATTCTTGCAGATAGCTATAAGAGTGGTGAGATCAATCAATCAGAAATGATGTATGTGAACAACATTTTTGATTTTGATGAACGTGTAGCAAGGGAAATAATGGTTCCTCGAACGGAAATGATTTATTTTTCAAAAGAGGACACTTTCGAAGCGAATCTTGATATTATGCGCGAGGGACAATTTACAAGATACCCTGTTGCGGATGAGGATAAAGATAATATAATCGGATTAGTAAATTTAAAAGAGATTCTTACTGGCAAGTTTGACGAGCATCGTCCTAATACAATTGAGAAATTTATACGTCCAATTATTCATGTATCAGAAGCCACACCAATTAAACAGCTACTGCTTAAAATGCAGAAGGAAAGAATCCATATGGCTATTGTAAATGATGAATATGGCGGGACGGCAGGTCTTGTTACAGTTGAGGATATTCTGGAAGAAATCGTAGGAGATATCCGAGATGAGTTTGACGAAGATGAACTGCCAGAGGTAGAACAAATCGATGAAAATACACATCTTGTTTCGGGTAAGGTTAGCTTGGAAGAAGTAAATCAGCTGCTAAACATTTACCTTGTTGATGATGAAGTCGATACAATCGGTGGCTGGTTCTTTACAAATAATCTGGAAGCCGAAGTTGGTACAGCAATGGAATATGATGGCTATGAATTTATTCTTGAAGAAAAGGATGGCTATCAGATTAAGCGAATTAAAATTGTTAAATTATAATGTGTGAAAAGAAGGCAAGCTCTTTAGGGCTTGTCTTCTTTGCTATGCATGCAGTGTTATTTATATTCCATAGTTCCCTTTGCGATTACTAGTCATTTTGTTAGGTTTAACGTTAGCGAATTTAGGATAAAGAAGTAGTACAATTTCTAATAGGAGGTTGCCTATGGATGTAAATGCTAAGTTAAAAGAACTGGAAAAAGTGAAAACAGAAGGGCGTAATAAGGTTTTTACAATGTACTTAAATACAGATAGAGCCGATCCAGATCAGCAAGGTGGGGAGTGGAAAATCCATTTAAAAAATGGCATGCGTAATTTTGAAAGCTATTTAAAAGAAGCTGATGATAAAGAAGAGTTAAATAATTTCCAACACGTAAAGGAAAAGGTAGAACGGTTTATTAAGGAAAACGAGCAGCATCAGTTAAAAGGGATTATTGTATTTGCAACTGCAGATGATGAAGTGTGGTATGCAGAAATCGTCCAAATGCGGTTGGAGAATGAATTTTATTGGCAAGAAACTCCAGAGCTGGATCAATTTCGCAAACTAAAGGAAACTTATCCTAAAACGGGAATTATTCTCGTGCAGCAGAATCAAATCAAGATTATTGATTCTTACCTTAACCAAATTAAAGATACCATTTCTTATGAGCTTGATGTTGAAACGGACACATGGAGAATAATGCAAGGACCACGTAAAGGTACTTCTGGTACAACTGGATTAGGTTCTGCTAATTTACAAAAGGACAAATTTGATGCGCGTTATGAAGTGAACCAACAGCGCTGGTATAAAGAAGTTGCCTCAAAAATAGACAAGCAGGCAAAAGACAGGGATTGGAAGAGAATCTATGTAGTAGGAGAGAATGGGGCTTCCAACGTACTTACCGATCAAATGAATAAACCGGTCGATGAAGTTATTCAGAAAAATATGCTTGATCATGAGGAATCAAAAGTAATGCAAGAAGTACTGGGCTAGGGATTGAGGAGAACAAAGTTAGAAACTTGGCACTCGTCAAAGAAATTCTTAGAAGGCGTTCTTTGCGTATATCTTGGAATGCAACCCTTTGGGTAAATGTCTTATCTGACCAAAAAGTGTCTAAGCGAATTGTCGCTTAGACACTTTTTGGCTATGCATTGTTCGATACATCTTAATACCTAATCTTCCTCACTTAAATATTTCTCATTTACATAGCCAGTAAAATCTGGCGTTGTTATTTTAACCCATTCGCTGCCATCATCTTCTACTTCTACTTCCTGGTCAATCGTTACAATTCCGACAATGTCATAATCTGTACCAGGGCCACTGCGGGCATTTAATAAATCAGCCGTAACGGTACGGGTAGAATAGGTAATCTCCTCAGATTCTTCCTCATCTTCTGTTTGTATCTTTTCGTTGTCATCAGAAGGCGACTTACTGGATTTATCATTTTTAGCTTCGTTTATAGTCGCAGAGCTATTTAGCGCAGTGTTAGCCATACTTTGCTTTTCGCTAGCAGCAAAGTCCGGATTCATAAAATTATGCTGCATAATGGCAACAAATGCTATAAATAGAGCACTGAAAATGAGTAATATTGTAAAAATGATACCTTTTTTTCTATCCATTTCTCACTTCTCCCAAAACTAATATCTAGAAGATAGTATACATGAAAGCATAGAAAAAAGAAAAGAAGAAATCAAAAATTAAAACACTTGAAGAACAAGGAGGACTATTGTAATGGAAACGAAAAAAGAGCTTAAAACATACCCAAATGCTTTCCAATATTTCTTTTTCAATAAGAGGTTCATTGTCTCATTCCCGAAGGTTGAAAATGTGGTATAGGCTCCACAAAATCCAACTCCAAAGAATAGCCAAATGCTATCGAAAGTTATTCCTTCTTGATTAAATTTAAATAAAAAAGCTAAAAACATGGAGCCGCTAATGTTGACAGCCCATGTTGCAATGATTCGTTTTTTTAGTTTAAGTGAGATGGAATACCTCACAATACTTCCGATAAATCCTCCGAGCGCAACGATAAGTATATTCATTGATTTACCTGCTTTCTAGAAGATAAATAGTAGCCTAGAAAACATAGTGCAAGTCCTGCAAAAAAAGAAATCAATATATAGCTGATTGCAATTACAACACTTTCATTCCATAATCTAGCTGTTTCAAGGGCCAGCGTAGAGAAAGTTGTAAATGAACCAATAACGCCGACAGTGAGTGCCGTTAACAACTCTGGAGACAGTTTTTGCTTAGTATATGGGTGATTTAAAAGAAAAGGAAGCATAAAACAGCCAATCAAATTTACGGTTAGCGTAGCGAAAGGGTAACCGTTCGTATCACCATAAAGCAATGAAATACTGTAACGGCCCCCTGCACCAAGCATGCCGCCTAATCCTACGGCTAAGAACAGTTTTATATTCATGCTGTTTTGCAATGTGGACATAAACCGTAGATTTCAAACTTATGTCCTTCAATAGCATAGTTGGCAAGTGTTTGCTGAACTTCATCCATTGGACAAACCTCGATTTCCTTTGTTTTTCCGCATGCATTACAGATAAAATGATGATGGTGATGATGTGTGCATTTCATTCGGAATTGTTTTTCACCATTTAGCTCTGTTGTTTCCAGTATTCCTACTTCATTATATAAATGAAGGTTACGGTAAACCGTATCAAAGCTGATCCCCTCATAGGTTTCTTCGAGATGATTAATTAAATCCTTGGCAGTACGGTATCCGTCAGCCTTCTCGAAAAAAGCGAGAATATCCTTTCTTCTTCCTGTCGTTTTATAGCCTTTATTTTTTAATAAATCAATCGCTTCATTGATGTTCATGCTAAATCCCCTCCTGGAATCGTTTGGGTTTAAGAGGTATGTCATAGACGAACTTTAAGTCGTTTTATCCCAATAGCAATTAATAAAATAATAATAGATACCATCACAATTGTCCCACCTGGCGGGATGGATAAATAGTATCCTGATATGAGTCCTATAATGACAGATAGCTCTCCAAATAAAATAGATAATAGCATCATTTGTTTAAAGCCTTTGGCAAGTCGCATGCTTGCGGCCACAGGTAATGTCATTAGTGCAGAAACAAGCAGTACACCGACTATTCGAATCGATGCAGCAATCACTAGTGCGGTAAGCACGATAAAAAGTAAATGAATCCGTTTTGAATGCAGTCCGGATACCGTTGCATGCTCTTCATCAAAAGATAATGTAAAAAGCTCCTTATAAAATAGAACTACTACTAGTATAACAAAAATTGCGATTGTAAGTATCATCAAAAAATCTTGCTGACTAACAGCGGAGACAGATCCAAATAAATAATTAAATAAATCTGTATTAAAACCATCAGCGACAGAAATGAAAATGACACTTAATCCAACCCCGCCAGATAAAATAATCGGGATTGCAAGCTCTTGGTATGCGTTATATACTGAGCGAAGCTTTTCTATGAGAATGGATCCGAGTACGGAAAAGGCCATACCACTATACAAGGGCCCAATCATTAATCCAAACTTCTTTTCTGCCATCAGCCCAAAGGCTATTCCGGCAAGAGTTACATGGGATAATGCATCTGCAATTAAAGACAAACGCCGCACAACGATAAACGTACCGAGGAGCGGGGCGAGAACTCCAATTAGCAATCCAGTTAAAAATGTATATCGTAAAAAGTCATATTGAAAAAAATCTGCTAGCATAATAGTTCCTCCAACATTAATGATTGTGACTAACAATATTCACGGGATGCCCATAAAATTGTGATAAGTCCCTTTCAGTTAAAGACGTGTATTCTTCCGGTTTTCCATGAAAGTGTAATGTTTTATTTAAACAAACGATATCTGTCGCATATTCTGTCATTGTGCCCGTATCATGTGTTACAAGCAACAATGTTTTATCTTGTTTTTGATGTAATTGGTGCAATAGCTCATAAAATCGTTTAACATTTTCATAGTCGATACCAACCGTAGGCTCGTCCAGAATAATTAATTCCGGGTCGCTGACCAGTGCCCGTGCAATAAAAATTCGTTGCTGCTGTCCGCCGGAAAGGTTTCCGATATTTTCATATGCATAATCAAGCATTCCTACTTGGTCGATTGCGTGTAATATTTTTTCTTTATGTGTTTTATTAAAAAATTTGAGGTAACCGATTGTTGCTGTTAGTCCAGAAGAAACCACTTCATAAACCGTTGCTGGAAAGCCTTTATTAAAGGCGTTCGCTTTTTGAGAAACAAACCCAATTTTATTGCGAGCTTGCAGTTTTTCTCCATGTTTATTAAAGATAGTAATGGAGCCTTGATCAGGCTTCAGCAAGCCAAGAATGAGTTTAATTAAGGTAGTCTTGCCTCCACCATTAGGACCGACTACACCCATAAAAGCCCCTCTGGGGATTTCGAAGTTAATCTGATCAAGTACTGTTTTATTTTCATAGGCGTAACTGACATTTTTCATTGTTACTGCAGGGTATTCCATATTGACACCTCTTTCTCTTAAATGAAGGAAGCATCTGCATTAAAACAGATGCTAAAGGATTGACTATTTTGTTGCTTGGTCGAGAACATCGAGATTATATTGCATTAAAGATAAATAATCTTCGTCATTAGCAATATCATCTTCCGTTAATACAGATAAATTATGAATCATTAAATTCTCGGCACCAATTTCATTCTGAATAACTTCGGAAACTCGATTGGAACTGTTCTGTTCAAAAATGATATAGTCTAGATTATAGCTATTCGCCTGATCGATAATTTCTGTTAATTCCTTTTGCGAAGGCTCGCTTTCAGAAGTTAATCCATTGATCGAGATTTGTTCAATTCCATAGCGCTCTTCCCAATAACCGAATGCTGCATGCGAGACTAAAATTTGTTTATTTTTCTTTTCATCTAATTTTCCCTGAAATGCTTCATCCAATGCAAGCAAATCTGTTTTCAATTTGCTAAAGTTTTCATTGTAATAGGCTTCTTTTTCAGGGTTAAGCGCAATTAGTTCTTCTTTAATGATAGATGCCATTTCAATCATTCGGACAGGATCAATCCAAATATGCGGGTCATGATCACCATGATGATGGCCGTCATGCGCATGACTATCTTCTGAAATTGCTCCATGTTCATGATTTTTTTCTTCAACATGGAATAGTTCTTCATGCTCGCCAATTTCAATCAATTGAACATCCTGTTTGGCCAAGGCCTCTGCAGCACTTTCGGCAAAGCTCTCCATTCCTGCACCTAAATAAATGAATGCAGTACTATCCGCAATAGCTGTAATATCTTTTGTTGTCGGCTCATAAGAATGGGCATCGACACCTGGAGGATAAACAGTTTTAGCTGCTACCGTATCTCCGCCGATTCGTTCGACAGCATATTGGATTGGATAGAGAGTTGTGAATATTTTAAGCTGACCATTATTTGCTTTTGAGCTTTGATCAGCCGAACTGCAACCAGCTATTAAAATACTAAATAAAATGATTAATATAAGACTTTTTAAAATTTTCATACATACAAACCCTTCTAAAACAATAAAGTAAATAATCCTTTCCTATCATAACGGAATCATTACGTTTTGTAAATAGGAATGGTTACGATGATGTTTTTTCAAGCAGTTACAAGCTGTAATATGCTCAAGTGTGAAACGTGGATTAGGCCTCATGGCAGCCATTTCGCTAGTTTTACCATTTCGAGGGATGCGTCACTCACCGAATAAAGTTTATGCTTTTGAAAAATGTTAAACTGGTAAATCACTTAGTTCTGATTATAAAAAGTCAATTAAATTTATTGCGAAATGTCAGTTATTCGTTTATAGTATAAATTAGATGGATAGAAAGCTGTCTTTTATTTTTTAATCAAAAATGAATGAGTATTCATTCAATGTGAGATTGGGGGATGAAATGTTGAAGCATTCAATAAAAACAGCAGCAGTCCTTGGTTCAGGTGTAATGGGTTCTGGGATTGCTGCGCATCTGGCAAATCTGGGAATAGCTGTGACGATGCTTGATATTGTGCCACGGGATTTAACGGAAGCAGAAAAAAAGCAGGGGCTTACGTTAGATGATCCGAAAGTTCGCAACCGAATTGCAGCAGCAAGCAAAAAAGCATTGCTAAAGCAAAAGCCATCGCCTATTACGACAAAGAAAAGCCTGGAAATGATAACAATCGGCAATATGGAAGATGATATGGAAAAACTGGCTGAGGCAGATTGGATTATCGAGGTAGTAGTCGAAAACCTGGAAGTGAAGAAGAAGGTTTTTGCTTCAATTGATCAGTATCGTAAGGAGGGTACGATTGTAAGCTCCAATACTTCTGGTATTTCTATAGAAGCAATGATTGCAGATTGTTCAGAGGACATGAAGCAACATTTTTTAGGAACGCACTTTTTCAACCCGCCGCGCTATTTGAAGCTATTGGAGATTATCCCAACTGTTCATACCGACCCAGAGGTTTTGTCTTTCATGAAACGTTTTGGTGAAGACGTGCTCGGAAAAGGAGTAGTTGAAGCAAAAGATACTCCGAATTTCATTGCAAACCGGATTGGGACATATGGCTTGCTTATAACCGCAAGAGAAATGTTAAAGGGGGGCTTTTCGGTTGGTGAGATCGATTCGGTAACAGGAACATTAATTGGCAGACCGAAAAGTGCTACATTTCGAACGTTAGATGTCGTTGGACTCGATACATTTAGTCACGTTGCTAAAAATGTATATGATCAAGTCGCAGGCTCAGAAAAGAATTTATTTACGTTACCTGATTTTATGAATAGCATGCTTGATAAGGGCTGGATTGGGGCAAAAAGCGGTCAAGGTTTTTTTGTTAAAAAAGACCGTGTTATTTATGAGCTGAATCCAAAAACAATGGAATATGAAGAGCGAAAGAAGCTGAAAACAAGTGCAACAGAAATGGCTAAGCAGGCAAAGGGAACACGAAATAAAATGAAAGCGCTTCTTTCTAATCCAGGTGATAAGGCAAGTGACCTTGTCTGGTCCATTATAAAGCCAGTGCTTCTTTATTCGGCAGAGCTTTTAGGAGAGATAGCTGATGACATTATTTCAATTGATCAAGCAATGAAATGGGGGTTCGGCTGGGAACTTGGCCCGTTTGAAACGTGGGATGCAATTGGAGTTCGTGAATCTGCAGCGCGAATGCAGCAAGAAGGGGCAGATGTACCTGAATGGGTGCTGACCATGCTGGAAAATGGCAATGAAACTTTTTACCAAATGGCAGAAGGTACTGTCCGCTATTTTGATAATGGAACATATAAGCAACAACAATGGAATCAAAAAGAGATTCATATAAAACGGCTGAAACAAACAAATAAGGTAATCAAAAAGAATACCGGTGCAAGTCTAATTGATATGGGTGACGGCGCTTTATTATTAGAGTTTCATTCAAGAAGCAATGCAATTGGACTGGACATCATTCAAATGGTGAACTATTCCATTGAGGAAGTTGAGAAAAATTACGACGGACTGGTAATCGGGAATCAAGGAAAGAATTTCTGCGTTGGCGCGAATCTAGCAATGATGCTAATGGAAGCGCAAGATGATAATTTCTTTGAATTAGATATGGTTATCCGTCAGTTTCAGAATATGACAATGGCGATTAAATATGCAGAAAAGCCTGTTGTTGCAGCACCATTCAATATGGCGCTTGGAGGTGGTGCTGAAGTAACACTGCCTGCAGCTGCAATACAAGCATCTCCAGAAACATATATTGGATTAGTAGAAGTAGGTGTCGGGCTGATTCCTGGTGGAGGAGGTACGAAAGAGCTGTATTTAAAAGAACTTCGCAATCTCCCAAATGGTGTGTCACTAGATCTAACGAAAATTGCAAATGATGTGTTTGAAAAGATAGCTACTGCAAAGGTTTCTGCATCAGCTGCTGAAGCAATTGAAAATGGTTATCTCAATACAAATGACCACATCAGTGCTAACCCGGATCATCTTTTATACGATGCAAAGCGAAGGGTGCTGGGGTTAGCAAGTGCAGGATACCGGAAGCCGCAGCGTGAAAAGATTCCCGTAGTTGGGGATGCAGGTTACGCTGCCATGCTGATGGGAGCGAAGATGATGCAGTACAGTGGTTATGCATCAGAACATGACATAAAAATAGCAGAAAAATTAGCCTATATTTTATCTGGAGGACGAATAAAAGAGGGAACTGAAATTGACGAGCAAGTAATGCTTGATCTCGAGCGTGAGGCGTTCTTAAGTCTCATTGGAGAGCCTTTAACACAACAGCGGATGCAGCACATGCTTGTTAAAGGGAAGCCATTACGCAATTAATTGGAAGGGGGCTAAACCGTGAAAGAAGCAGTAATTGTGGCTGGTGCAAGAACACCGGTTGGGAAGGCGAATAAAGGCTCACTAGCAAATACGAGACCAGATGATTTAGCTGCACGAACAATTAAAGAGACTTTAAAACGTGCAGGAGGGTATGACGGGAACATTGATGATGTCATTATTGGCTGTGCGACCCCGGAGGCGGAGCAAGGAATGAATATGGCTCGAAATGTGGCTGCTCTGGCTGGATTAAAGAATGATGTCCCTGGTATTACAATCAATCGTTATTGTTCGTCGGGATTGCAAAGCATTGCCTATGCTGCTGAGCGAATTATGGTTGGAGCAAGTGATGCAATTATAGCTGGCGGTGCAGAATCAATGAGTATGCTTCCAATGGGAGGACATGTGATTAAACCAAATCCACTCCTTGTTCAGGAAATGCCGGGCTATTATATGGGGATGGGGCATACAGCTGAAGAAGTTGCAAAGCGTTTTGACATCTCTCGTGCAGATCAAGATGCATTTGCTGTCCAAAGTCATCAACGTGCACAGAAGGCAATTGAAGAAGGCAAGTTTGTGGATGAAATCGTTGCGGTAGAAGTAACTGAACGTGTTGTTGGTTCAAATAATAAAATTGAAGAAAGAAAGTCGACATTTGCAATGGATGAAGGAGTCCGTCCTGACACAACAACGGAGATTTTGGAAAAATTACGTCCAGCCTTTCATGCAAAAGGCTCTGTAACAGCAGGAAACGCATCGCAAATGAGCGATGGTGCGGCATCTGTTCTTGTAATGGATCGCGAGAAAGCTGAAGCAGAGGGGCTGCCGCCTATTCTGAAATTCCGTTCATTTGCAGTTGCTGGTGTAGAACCAGAGATTATGGGGGTTGGACCAGTTGAGGCAATACCGAAAGCGTTAAAAATCGCAAGGTTGGAGCTATCAGACATTGGATTATTTGAGCTTAATGAAGCGTTCGCCTCTCAGTCCTTACGCGTTATACAGGCACTTAATCTTGATCCTGAAAAAGTAAATGTAAATGGCGGAGCAATTGCACTAGGGCACCCGCTTGGATGTACGGGAACAAAGCTGACAGTAACATTAATGCATGAAATGAAACGAAGAAATGAGCAATTTGGGATTGTCACCATGTGTATTGGCGGCGGCATGGGGGCAGCTGGGGTTTTTGAGCTCTTGTAATGTGATTGATGTGAATTGGAAGCTTCCTATTTATAATTATTGAAGTTCTTTTTAATGTGGCTGATATTTTGAACGGGAAAATCGATATTTATATTTAAAAGACTGTTACCTACAAATAAATTCGATGATATGATAAACAAATTTTATTCATATTCCTAAATGGAAAGGGAGATTCGGATGAGTGAAACAAAGGACAGAGTTTTCAAGGGCGGGGCGTTTTTAGTTGAGGATTTAACCGGTGAAGATATTATTACACCGGAGGATTTTACAGAAGAGCATCAAATGATTGCCAAAACGACAGAGGATTTTATTTCAAGTGAGGTATTACCAAAACTGGATCAATTGGAAAATCATGAATTTGAGCACTCTGTTGAGCTTTTAAAAAAAGCTGGCGAACTTGGTCTGTTAGGAGTTGATGTACCAGAGGAATACGGAGGTCTGGCACTTGATAAAATTAGCTCATCCTTAATTACAGAAAGATTTTCACGTGCAGGCGGATTTTCTATTACACATGGTGCTCATGTAGGGATAGGATCACTTCCAATCGTATTTTTTGGCAATGAGGAGCAGAAACAAAAATATTTGCCGAAGCTTGCAACTGGTGAATTAATCGCTGCCTACGCATTAACTGAGCCTAGTTCTGGTTCAGATGCGCTCGGTGCAAAAACAACAGCCAAACTAAATGAAGCTGGAACACATTATATTTTAAATGGAGAAAAACAATGGATTACAAACTCAGCTTTTGCAGATGTGTTTGTAGTCTATGCGAAAATTGATGGAGAGCATTTTTCTGCCTTTATTGTTGAGAGGGAATTTCCAGGGGTGTCAACAGGTGTTGAAGAAAAGAAAATGGGAATTAAAAGCTCATCAACACGAACTCTGATTCTTGAGGATGCAGAAGTTCCAGCAGAAAATTTGTTAGGTGAAAAAGGGCGAGGCCATATTATTGCTTTTAATATTTTAAATGTTGGGCGCTATAAGCTTGCAGTCGGAGGCGTAGGTGGCGCTAAACGAGCATTAGAGCTTGCTGCGGCTTATGTGAATGAGCGTAAGCAGTTTAATACACCGATTTCCAGCTTTTCTTTAACACAGGAAAAACTAGCAACAATGGGTTCCGAGATCTATGCAAACGAAAGTGCGGTTTATCGTACAGTAGGACTATTTGAACAGCGGATGGGGGCATTAACAGACGAACAATTAAAGGACGGACGTGAAGTAGCACGTGCCATTGCTGAATACCAAATTGAATGCTCCATGAATAAATATATGGCAACTGAATTGCTGGATTATACAGCAGATGAAGCGGTACAGATGCATGGTGGCTATGGATTTATGCAAGAGTATGAAGTAGAGCGTATTTATCGTGACTCACGAATCAACCGTATTTTTGAAGGCACGAACGAAATTAATCGCTTGCTAGTTCCGGGAACATTGCTGAAAAAAGCTATGAAGGGTGATCTTCCATTGCTGCAAAAAGCTCAAGGGCTGCAAGAAGAATTAATGATGATGATGCCAGAGGAAGTTGGTACAGAGCCTTTGGAGCGAGAAAAGTATCTTTTGCGCAATGCGAAGAAAATTGTTCTCCTTGGTGCCGGATTAGCTGCACAGAAATATATGCAGAAATTAGAGAAAGAGCAAGAAATTCTGGTTAATCTAGCTGATATGGTTGCAGAGGTTTACAATATGGAATCAGCAATTCTCCGTACTGATAAAGCAATCAACAAAGGTGGAGCTGAGAAGAACAAACAAAAACTGCTGTATACGCAGGTTTATGTGCAAGAAGCATTCAATCGGATCGAAGCAGACGCGAAGGAAACACTAATTGCAGTAGAGGAAGGCGATACATTGAGAATGATGCTCTCGTCCTTACGTAAACTGACACGTCATACACCAATTAATGTTATTGTAAAAAAGCGTGAGATTGCTAAAAGTATTATAGAAGAAGAGAAATATACCGTCTGATTTTCTATGCCACTCCTTGTCTTACAGGAGTGGCATACTCTATTGGTTGGACTAGTTATTTCCCGGGTTTATTATTTGATGGAAAATATTTATACTGTTAATCTTGATAGAGAAATAGCTATTTAGATTGGGGGGGGGGGAATTGCGAACAAATGTCAATTATGGTTGAACGTAAACCCGCTGTGGAAACACATTTTGTGTATCTTAGAGTGACCCGTGATCCTACTTGAACTATATTCTGCGAAGTCTCGCTCTGACCACGTATCCACAGAAGTCTACGTGTTTCCTCCGCTAAAAATTGGTGCGCTAACTATTATTAACATCGAATCGAATAAGTACAGTTTCAACCTAAAAAAATAAAACAAGGGAGAGATAATTATGTATCGTATAGTAAAAGATTTTGTGAATGATTGGGATCATGCGGCGAAAGGGACAATTGCGGTTCTCGAATCGTTAACAGATGATAAACTAAATCAAGCAATTGTAGAAGGCCACAGCACATTAGGATGGCTAGGATGGCATTTAGCGGCAAGCCCAGTATTTTTTAGCGGACTTGTAGGTGTGGAGGTTGACGCACCTGAAACTCAAAACGCTACTCCAGAAAAAGCAAGTGAAATTGTAGAGGTATATAAAAAAGTAACAACATTAGTTAAAGAACAAGTTGAACAAAACGTAACGGATGAGATGCTGGAGGAAGAAGTTGATGCTATGGGTGGCTCTGTAGCAAGAGGTGCATTGTTGCGTACACTTATTGACCATCAAACCCATCATCGCGGCCAAATGACCGTATTATTACGTCAAGCAGGCTTGCGTGTGCCTGGTGTCATGGGACCAACAAAAGAAGACCGCTAAGATATGCAGCCATGAAGAAAACGGGCAGTCTTTTTACCTGATTTTCTTCATGGCATTTTAATTTTTTCTTTTTTGGATTACAAAAGAAACTGCTAAGCAGCAATACTAATAATTTTATAGAAATCATGATAGAATAAACCTTAAACAATGCAACTTGATTGGAGGAGTTATACATGGCATTAACATTTTACTGGTATCCCAATTGCGGAACGTGCAAAAAGGCGAAGAAATGGTTTGATGATCATAACATCGATTATACAAGTATACATATTGTGGAAAAAACACCTGCAAAGGAAGAACTGCTTGATTTGATTGCCAAAAGTGATTTGCCTGCTAAAAAGTTCTTTAATACGAGCGGGAAGAAATATCGTGAATTAAATATTAAGGAAAAAATAAATGATGCAAGTACAGAGGAATTAGCAGAAATCCTTGCTTCAGATGGAATGTTAATCAAACGCCCGATCGTTACAGACGGGACAAAGGTAACCGTCGGATTTAAAGAAGAAACATTTCAAGAAAATTGGTTGTAGTTACTTGTTAAAATGATTAACTTTTCATTTAATTTCAAGTAAAGACTAGAAAAATACAAGGTTAGATTGTATAGTTAAATTGGAATGAATTAATGGAGGGATTACAATGAGTTTGCCACAAGATTTACTTTATTCAAAAGAACATGAATGGATTAAAAAAGAAGAAGGAAATGTGCGTATTGGAATTACTGACTTTGCGCAAGATGAGCTAGGTGATATCGTATTTGTTGAGTTGCCGGAGGTTGGAGATGAAATTACTGCAGACGAGCCGTTTGGCAGTGTAGAATCTGTAAAAACAGTTTCTGAATTATATGCTCCAATCAGCGGGAAAGTTGTCGCGGTTAATGAAGAATTGGAAGATAGTCCAGAGTTTGTAAATGAATCTCCTTACGAAAAAGCATGGATGGTTGTTGTTGAGCCTTCTGATGAAGCAGAGCTCGAGCAATTATTGTCTTCCGATGCATATCAAGAATTAACTGAAGAATAATGCCCAAAGGCTAATTGTGCGCGTAAAAGTGTATAGTTAGCCTTATTTCAATCATATAATGTAGTAATAGATGTTGTTCAAAAGGTCCGATGAAAATGAACATCGAATTTCGCGGTCCTTTTCATCCTCCTTTTTGAACATGAATTAGGTAGGCAACTTTCTTGCTTGCATAAGGAGTGCTCATGTATGATATCTGCTGAATTTGAAAAAGTGATTATTGTCGAAGGGCTTACAGATAAAAAACAAATTGAAAAAGTAATCAATGACGAAGTTACAATCGTATGTACAAACGGTACATTCGGGGTAGAGCGGTTTGATGAATTACTCGAAACATATGGATTGGACGATAAGGATGTGTTTATTCTAGTAGACGAGGATAAATCTGGATTGAAATTGCGTAAGCAGCTGGCTCGTGAATTGCCGCATGCTGAGCATATTTATATTAGTAGTGAGTATCGGGAAGTAGCAGCTACGCCAGAGAAAATACTTGCCAGTACACTGCTGAGTAAACATTTTTCTGTTCGTCCAATATTTTTAATATAGATAGAACTTAAGGTGGTAAACAATGCAGCAAATAACAGAAGCAAATCTGGACCAGGAACGCATGTTACTATATATCTACACACCTTTTTGTGGAACATGTACAGTAGCAAGGTCAATGCTTGATAAAATCGAGTCTGTTCACGGACTGGATATTTTTTTCGAGATGAATGCGTCCCTGTATCCAGACTTTATGCAGGAAAATAAAATTGAAAGTGTACCATGCCTTCTCATTAAAGAAGGAAATGAAGTGAAAGAAAAAATCTATGCCTTTCAATCAATAGGTAATTTATATAGCTATTTAATGACATATAAGCCGGAATTATTTGCCGCGCACTAATGAGTATTATTATTCGTCTTTAAAGTGCATAAAATAAAAACTGGAAGGACGGGAGATACTATTTTCAGTGAAAGAACCCCTCCCTCTAATTGAAGTTTCACTTTGCCAGCAGTTAAATGCCAATTATAATTGACACAGGTATTTTCACATGCTACGATAGTGACACTGAATTGCCAAATCAGATACGATCTATCTCTTATCTTGAGCGGTGGAGGGACTGGCCCTTTGAAACCGCGGCAACCTTCAATTTTTGAAAGGTGCCAATTCCTGCAAAGTAAACTTTGACAGATGAGAGAACGTGAGACTTTTAATGATATAACGTCTTTCTGTTCTCTTTACAGATGGACGTTTTTTGTTTTTCACAGATGGAAAGTATTAATCTTCTTACCTGCGCAAGTGTAATGAAGGAATTTGTTTATAGGCATTGTGAAAGCCAGAGCATAAAGGAGGACGTGAAGTGATTTCGATTGAGGGTTTACGTAAGGTTTTTAAACTAAATAATAATGACATTACAGCTGTTGATGATTTGACCCTTACGATTCCTGAAGGTGATATTTTCGGTGTGATTGGCTATAGTGGTGCAGGAAAGAGTACATTCGTCAGACTGCTTAACCGACTGGAAGAACCATCATCAGGACGAATAGTTATTAATAATGAAGAAATAACCGCACTTAATTCTAAAGAGCTCCGCTTGGCAAGACAGGGCATTGGGATGATTTTTCAGCATTTCAATTTGCTCTGGTCCAGAACGGTTGAAGCAAATATTGCATTTCCGCTGGAAATCGCGGGAGTTCCAAAACAAGAGCGTGAAAGGCGAGTACAAGAGCTCATTGATTTGGTTGGATTAAGCGGACGTGAAAAAGCGTATCCGTCACAGTTAAGTGGCGGACAAAAGCAGCGTGTTGGTATCGCCCGGGCACTTGCGAATAATCCCAAAGTGCTATTATGTGACGAAGCAACATCTGCACTGGATCCGGAAACGACGAATGCAATCTTGAATTTGCTCGTTGATATTAATCAAAAACTTGGACTGACAATTATTCTAATCACACACGAGATGCATGTGATTCGGAAAATTTGTAACCAAGTAGCTGTTATGGAGAATGGAAAAATTGTTGAACAAGGTAATGTTCTTGATGTATTTACCAATCCAGTACAGCCTGTTACGAAGAAATTTGTACAGCAAATTATGGGGATGCATGATGAAGAAGATGACATTACCAATTTAATTGAGAACTATGAAAATGGTAATATTCTTAAGCTTCACTTTTTAGGGGAAGCAACCAATCAAACGCTTATAAGCCAACTGGCAAAGCGCTTTGATATTGATTTAAATATTTTACAAGGAAAAATTACACAAACACAGGCTGGCGGATATGGTACTTTATTCGTTCAAGCTATAGGTGAACAAGAGGAAATTGGTAGAGCAGTAAGCTTTATACAGGAACAAACCTCGGTCGAAGTGGAGGTTATCCGGGATGTTAACTAAGTTATTCCCAAATATTAAATATGATGATTTAGTTGAAGCAGTTTATGAAACATTTTATATGACCGTTATATCTGTAATTGGTACGTGTATATTTGGTCTGCTATTAGGCTTGCTTCTATATTTAACGTCAAAAGAAGGCATTTGGCAAAATAAATTTATTAATTTTATCGTAGCGGCTTTTGTGAATATATTTAGAGCAATTCCGTTCATTATATTAATCTTATTATTATTTCCGTTTACCAACTTTCTTGTCGGAACAATACGTGGACCAAACGCAGCATTACCAGCACTGATTATTGGTTCTGCACCGTTTTACGGAAGACTTGTTGAAATTGCGCTTAAGGAAGTAGATAAAGGTGTGGTCGAGGCAGCAAAAGCAATGGGTGCCAAAACACGAACAATTATTTTTCGCGTTCTGCTCCCTGAATCAATGCCAGCATTGGTTTCAGGGCTTACAGTTACCTCAATTGCATTAATTGGCTATACAGCTATGGCTGGAGCGATAGGTGCAGGTGGCCTTGGGAGCTACGCTTATTATTTCGGATTCCAGCGCAGAGATTTTGATGTTGTATTTCTTTGTACCGTTATTATTGTAATTATCGTGTTTATTTTCCAATTTATTGGAGATTTTATCACAAATAAGCTTGATAAACGTTAAGTTTAACATGGAAATTGGAACTATCTTTATCAATTCAATAAAATAGTGGGAAGGAAGAACAAAAATGAAAAAGTTTTTAGCAATTGCGGCATTTGCACTCGTACTTTTATTAGCAGCGTGCGGTGGAAATGATTCAGACAATGGATCGGAAACAGAAATCACTGTTGGAGCTTCAAGCACTCCACATGCAGAAATTTTGGAAGAAGCTCAGCCATTGCTTGAAGAACAAGGAGTAACACTTCATATTGAAGAATATCAGGATTATGTACTTCCAAATGATGATTTAGATAATGGCACATTAGATGCGAACTACTTTCAGCATATTCCATATTTAAATCAAACCGTTGAAGACACTGGCTATGAGATTGAATCCCTTGGAGCTATCCATGTTGAACCAATGGGTGTTTATTCAAAAGGTATTGCATCTGTAGATGATATTAAAGATGGAACTGAAGTTATTTTAAGTAATTCTGTTTCAGATCATGGACGTATTTTAACATTGTTTGAGCGGGAAGGCTTGATTACTTTAGACGACAGTGTAAAAAAATCTGCTGCGACAATTGATGATATCGTTGAAAACCCGAAAAATTTAGTTTTCTCACCAGATTATGATCCAGCCCTGCTCCCTGAACTTTATAATGCAGAAGAAGATACACTTGCTGTTATTAACACAAACTATGCTATTGGTGCAGGACTTAATCCGTTAGAGGATGCTTTATTTGTTGAAGACGAGGAATCTGAATATCTAAACGTTATTGCTGTAAGATCGGAAGATGCTGATAACGAAGCATTGAAGAAACTGGTTGAAGTACTGAAGTCTGAAGAAATTCAAAACTTTATGATGGACAATTACGAAGGTGCAGTCTTGCCAGTCGGTGACAGCAATTAATAATAGCAATCTAAAGGATACGTGCGTTATTTGCCATAATTGTATGTCGTTTCATTGTTTTCATGTTGTGAATCAGCCATATATAGAATAATCGGTCTATAGACGTTTAGATCCGTATTGTAGCGGGAACGTTTTTAGTGTTACCATAATTTACGTAACCAAAACGAAAGGATGATTCACTATTGACAGTGGTCTGAGGTTGAATTACACTTCGGAAATGGAAAAAGGAATGACAAAGTCCCGACATGTTTGTTACGCTGAATACAGCAGGAAACTTGAAAAGCGATTGGACGTAGAAAAACAGCGGGAACGGGAATATAAAATGGCTAAAATGCTTGTGGCGGAAATGGATAGACAATTAGTAAAATAACAAATTAATGATTACCTTTGTGCTGGTGTCCTCATGATTGGACATCAGCACTATTTATTTGTACATTTATAACTAGTTTGGTATGGTAAAGCAGTAATAGGTGTGCATTTAAAAGAGTTGATAATTAATTTGAAATGCTTTAAGATTGTAATGAGAATAAGTTGAGAATGATATCAATTCATTTCATACTAGAAAATAGCTTACTTGGAGGTATGTACTATGTCAGGATCAGTTTTAGAAATTAAGAATCTTCATGTATCCATTGAAGACAAAGAGATATTAAAAGGTGTAAACCTTACGATAAAAGGTGGAGAATTCCACGCAATTATGGGACCGAACGGAACAGGTAAATCTACACTTGCTTCTGCAATCATGGGACACCCAAAATATGAAGTTACCGAAGGAAGCATTATTCTTGATGGTGAAGATGTACTAGAAATGGAAGTAGATGAGCGTGCTCGTGCAGGTCTATTCCTAGCAATGCAGTATCCAAGTGAAATCAGTGGTGTAACAACGTCTGATTTTCTTCGTTCTGCAATAAATGCACGTCGTGAAGAAGGCGATGAAGTATCTTTAATGAAATTTATTAAACAATTAGATAAAGACTTAGATTTGCTTGAAATTGACCAAAATATGGCTACACGTTACTTAAACGAAGGTTTCTCTGGCGGGGAGAAAAAACGTAATGAAATCCTTCAATTATTGCAAATAAATCCTGCTATTGCAATTTTAGATGAAATCGATTCTGGATTAGATATCGATGCATTGAAAATTGTGTCTAAAGGAATTAACAAAATGCGCGGAGAAGACTTTGGTTGCCTAATGATTACGCACTACCAACGTTTACTAAACTACATTACTCCTGACTTTGTTCATGTTATGATGCAAGGCCGTGTTGTGAAATCAGGTGGACCTGAGCTTGCAAAACGTTTAGAAGAAGAAGGTTATGAGTGGATTAAAGAAGAGTTAGGAATTACAGACGAAACAGTAGAACAAAACGCGTAATGTTAGGAGGAGTAAAATGACTGTCGAAACAAAGCTGCCATTTGATAAAGACTATATAGAACAGTTTTCAAAAGAACGAAACGAACCTGCGTGGATGTCTGAATTACGCGTGAGCGCTCTTTCTCAGGCGAACACGCTTGAAATGCCAAAGCCGGATAAAACGAATATCCGTAACTGGAATTTCAGCACGTTCAAACATGAATTTACATCAGGTCAGGCTGTAAGTGCTACAACTGAATTGCCTGAAGATATACAAGCATACTTTGACGAAGAAAATAAAGCGGAAAACTTGTTGATTCAACGTAACCATTCTGTTGCATTTTCTACTTTAAGTGAAGATTTAAAGGATAAAGGTGTTATATTTACAGACATTTTTACTGCCTTGAATGAACATAGTGACTTAGTTGAAAAATATTACATGAAAGAAGCAGTTTCTGTTGATCAGGATCGTTTAACTGCACTTCATGCTGCATTAATGAATGGCGGAATCTTTATCTATGTTCCTAAAAATGTTCAAATTGAAGCACCAGTCCAAGCTATTTTCTGGCAAGAAGATCCTGAAACAGCATTGTTCAACCACGTGCTGATCGTTGCTGAAGAAGGAAGCTCGCTCACATACTTGGAGAACTACGTTTCCCATAATGAAGAGCAAAAAACAGTAGCAAACATTGTAACGGAAGTATTTGCTCATAATAATGCAGAGGTTGCATATGGTGCAGTAGACCATTTTGCAGCGGGAACCACAACGTATGTAAATCGTCGTGGTGTTGCACAGCGTGATGCGAAGATTAACTGGGCATTAGGACAAATGAATGACGGAAATACGGTTTCCGAAAACATTACCTACTTACTTGGTGATAATGCAACGTCTGAGGCTAAAGCTGTTACTGTTGGACGTGGAAAACAAACACAAAACTTTACATCAAGCATTCGCCAATTCGGTAAACAAACAGATGCATTTATTTTACAACGGGGTGTTATGAAAGGTAGCGCAACGACTATCTTTAACGCTGTTGGTAAAATTGAACATGGTGGTACGAAATCGAATTCTGAACAAGAGTCACGTGTACTTATGCTAAGTGAAAAAGCACGTGGGGATGCCAACCCAATACTATTAATTGATGAAGATGATGTAACAGCTGGTCATGCAGCTTCTGTTGGTCGTGTTGATCCTTTACAAATGTACTACTTGATGAGCCGTGGACTTACAAAGGAAGAAGCTGAGCGCTTAGTTATCCATGGCTTCCTTGAGCCAGTGGTATCACAGATCCCTATTGAGTCTGTTCGTAAGCAATTGACTCAAGTAATTGAAAGGAAAGTTAATTAATGGACGTTACAGCCATTAAAGAACAGTTCCCCATTTTAAATCAGGAAGTTAATGGACATCCTTTAGTTTATTTGGATTCATCAGCGACTTCTCAGAAACCACTGTCTGTTATTGAGGCTGTCAATACGTATTATCGTGAGGATAATTCAAATGTGCACCGTGGCGTCCATACGTTAGGAACAAGGGCAACGGATAAATATGAAGGTGCTCGAGAGAAGGTTCGCGCATTTATCAATGCAAGCAGTACAGCTGAAATTATTTTTACTAGAGGAACAACAACGGCAATTAATCTTGTTGCATCCAGCTACGGGCGAGCGAATTTAAAGCCGGGAGATGAAATTGTGATTACGCCAATGGAGCATCACAGTAATATTATCCCTTGGCAACAGGCAGCAAAAGCAACTGGTGCAACCTTGAAATATATTCCATTAGAAAGCGATGGAACTATAACACTGGAAGCTGTTCGAGAGACGATTACAGCAAATACGAAGATTGTAGCAATGACACAGGTTTCCAATGTGCTAGGTACAATCAACCCAATTAAGGAAGTTACACAGATTGCCCACGAGCATGGAGCAGTTATGCTTGTTGATGGCGCTCAAGGTGCACCGCATTTGAAAGTAGATATAGCTGATCTTGACTGTGATTTCTATGCGTTTTCGGGTCATAAAATGTGTGGACCAACGGGCATTGGTGTTTTATACGGAAAGAAAGAACTACTTGAAAACATGGAACCAATTGAATTTGGCGGTGAAATGATTGATTTCGTTAACCTTTATGATTCTACGTGGAAGGAATTGCCGTGGAAATTTGAAGGTGGTACGCCGATTATTGCAGGTGCAATTGGACTTGCCGCAGCAATAGACTTTTTAAATGAAATTGGACATGAAAATATTTTAAATCATGAACAAAAATTAGCAGACTATGCAATGCAGCAATTACGCACAATTGATGGTATCTCAATCTATGGCCCAGAAAATCGTGCTGGACTTGTTACATTTAATCTTAATGATGTGCATCCACATGATACAGCAACAGCACTTGATGCTGAGGGAATTGCTGTCCGTGCTGGACATCATTGTGCCCAGCCGTTGATGAAATGGCTCGATGTAACAGCAACAGCACGTGCCAGCTTCTATCTTTACAATACTGAAGAGGATATTGACCTGCTGGTAAATGGACTGTTGAAAACAAAGGAGTATTTTGGGAATGTCTTTTAATAACCTCGATACACTTTACCGACAAGTAATTATGGATCATTATAAAAACCCTAGAAACCGTGGACAAATTAAGGGTGATTCGGTAACAATCGATATGAATAACCCAACATGCGGTGATCGTATTCAACTGCAAATGCAAGTTGAAAATGGTGTTGTAAAAGATGCCAAGTTTGAAGGGGAAGGCTGCTCAATCAGTATGTCATCTGCATCAATGATGACTCAAGCAATTAAAGGGAAAAGTCTTGAACAAGCAGTTAAAATGTCAAGAGCATTTTCTGATATGATGCTTGGCAAAGAGATTGATACAGAAGAATTGGATATGGGAGACATTGAAGCATTGCAGGGTGTCTCCAAATTTCCAGCAAGAATCAAGTGTGCAACTTTGGCATGGAAAGCAATGGAAAAGGGAGCACTGGAGGATTAGGTATCGTTTTTTAAATACCACGAGGAGGTTATATAATGGCTAAAAAAATGCCTGAAATTGAAGAATATAAATATGGATTTCATGATAAAGACGTCTCTGTTTTCCGAACAGAAAGAGGATTAACACGTAAAGTCGTTGAAGAAATCTCTAAAATGAAAGAAGAGCCACAGTGGATGCTTGACTATCGCTTGAAAGCATTAGAGCATTTTTACGAGCGCCCAATGCCACAATGGGGTGGAGATCTAACTGAACTTGATTTCGATGAGATTGTTTATTATGTTAAACCATCTGAGAAACAAGGTAGAACATGGGATGAAGTACCTGCTGAAATCAAAGAAACCTTTGATAAATTAGGTATTCCAGAAGCGGAACAAAAATATTTAGCTGGTGTATCCGCACAGTATGAGTCAGAAGTTGTTTACCACAGCTTGAAAGAAGATCTTCAAGAATTGGGTATTGTATTTAAGGATACAGATACTGCACTAAAAGAAAACGAAGATTTATTTAAAGAATACTTTGGAAAAGTTATTCCATATTCTGATAATAAATTTGCTGCACTGAACTCAGCAGTATGGTCTGGTGGATCATTTATCTATGTTCCAAAAGGTGTACAAACGTCAACTCCATTACAAGCATATTTCCGTATTAACTCAGAAAATATGGGACAGTTTGAAAGAACATTAATCATTGTTGATGAAGGTGCATCTGTACACTATGTTGAGGGCTGTACAGCACCAGTCTTTACAACAAACTCACTTCACAGTGCGGTTGTTGAAATCATCGTTAAAAAAGATGCATATTGCCGTTATACAACGATTCAAAACTGGGCGAATAACGTATACAACTTAGTTACAAAACGTGCAGTAGTTGATGCAAATGGAACGATGGAATGGATTGATGGTAACATCGGTTCGAAATTAACGATGAAATACCCTGCAATCTTGCTTAAAGGTGAAGGTGCACGTGGTAACACACTATCCATCGCTATCGCTGGTAAAGGACAATTACAACACGCTGGTGCAAAAATGCATCACTTAGCACCAAACACGTCTTCAACAATTGTTTCAAAATCAATTTCGAAGCAAGGTGGTAAGGTTTCTTACCTTGGTCTTGTACACTTTGGACGTAAAGCAGACGGTGCACGTGCAAACATCGAATGTGATACGCTAATCATGGATAACGAATCGTTCTCTGATACAATTCCATACAATGAAATTTTAAATGATAACATTTCACTGGAGCATGAAGCGAAAGTTTCTAAAGTATCTGAAGAGCAATTGTTCTACTTGATGAGCAGAGGATTAACAGAAGAAGAAGCAACAGAAATGATCGTAATGGGCTTCATCGAGCCATTTACAAAAGAACTTCCGATGGAATATGCAGTAGAGATGAACAGATTGATTAAGTTCGAAATGGAAGGTTCTATTGGTTAACCCTTATTTATAGGAGGGGATAACCATTGAAGACGATGCTTGCCCGTTTTTTGCCCGATCGCTAATTTCGGATATATTTCTCGTAAAGAGTTAAAGCATCATCCTCGATTTTTTTAGTAACATGTAAATAAGTATCGGCTGTTACCTTAATCCTTGCGTGTCCGAGTCTATCGGGCACGTTTTTTATATCTACGCCAGCCTTTAATAGATGAACAGCGTGTGTATACCTTAATGCATGTGGTAATAATCTTGGAAGATTGGCACGTTTACATATCTCTTTAAATATTCCTGAAAAACATTTAAACAAACGGTAAATAAAATTGCTCAATGACAATCATCAGAGGCGCTTATTTACCATACGTAACATAACATAACAATGTATCAATGCTGGTATATTGTAGAAACAAATTCAACTATGAAAGACTCTGGAACGTATAAGCGTGGAAATCGTAAAATTGTTCCTATAGAACCAGACGAAAAAAATGATTGACCGCAGTAAAAATTTGATTTGGTCTAATGGTGTTGCTCAATCAATACCGCTTCATACAAATATTTTTGATGCGATGTATTCCATCTGGGATTCTTTTTTGATGGTATTACTGAGATTGATGAAGGATTAAATGAAGTCGAAAGAGTTGTTAAAGATGGCGCACGTACTATTATAGGTAGATAATTACGGTGAAGATGAGTTTTGTTCTCTCTTACCTTATAAGGTTTCAAGCACCTTTTCCCAGTGAGGACAGCATGGATTCGAATAAGGGGTCATAGATACGGAGTTTATTTTTGAAACTGTCGGACAAGCAAATAAAGTGAATAAAACTATACTTTAATATAATGTGGTTGTGTTTTGTTTTACGAAACGCACTTCTTCTTTACTAAACCATTCTGTTGTTCATTTATTGCGCTAACTGGTGCGTTTCCATAATAAACAAACTGATATTAAAGCAAAAAGGAGAGGGAGTTTTCTCCTCACTCTCTACTCTTTATTGTTTAAAAATAAATTCTTCTTTGTACTTACGGGATTCTTTGCCTTCTTTTTTCCAAGTAACAATAACTTTCAATTTCGCTGCCTCAGTAGAGATTGGAAAATTCTGATGGCTAATTACTGGGTGATCGCTATTCTTTTCTAATACCCCTAAATCATCACCAGAAGCAGTAAGTAATTCAAAATCATACGAAGAACTTGGGTCATTTCTATACATTTCCACTCTTTCAATTTTAATGCCTTCATTACCAATATACTTAATAGCCATACTATATATATTGTAGACACCAGGTTTTGGTTTGACTTCATTATTTTTAGGTTTATCAATAACTATTTCCCATTCATTTGATTTTTCTGATGATGGTAATTTCTCAAGTGTTGATGCCATTCCACTGATGGGAAATAAAAGAAATGATAAAATAGTGGTGAGAATAAATACCCTAATAAATTTCATCTTTTTCACCTCACTTTTTTTATTAGTTTGTAAATAACTTGGAATTATATTCATTGGAATATTGTTCGTTAAGCTTATTGTGCTAACTGGTGCGTTAGTTCAGCAAGTTAAACTTAAATTGACCATCTACTACTTTGTATGAGAAGATATCTCAATGTAAAGATCCTAAATATTCTTAGGAGGATAAATGTGAAATTTAGAATATTAGTCATATGCGTAGTTATTATCCCTTTAATGGGAGCGTGTAGTACAGAAAAAAACAGTTCAACGGAACAACAAAATTCTAAAGAATATAGTTTAGAAAATGTATATCAATGGTTAGAAGAATCGAATCTTTTAGATGGAGAACGAGAAGATGTAACAAAAAATCATACCGATGATTATGAAGGAATAACACAAGCAACTAGTATTGGAGATATTATAATTTTTGAATTTGAAGAAAAGGAGGACACAATTCAGTTTGAAGGGATTCCCTTTGCAGTTTCAAAAGAGAATATAGGTGTATTTGTTTTAGGGTTTAGTTCTGAAATCGAAGGCGTACAAGAAGTTCTCGATGCAAGAGAACCTATCGAGGGTTTACATAAAGGATACTATTTATCCGCTGAGCAACAGAATTTTGTTGAATCTATGAGAAATGACGAGTTAACAAATCTTCAGGATTTTAGCGATAAATTTTATTCTTTTGATGAGGATACTCAAAGGGATACTTTCAATCGTTTTCTGTATGGCGAGCAATTTGCTTTGGAAGGTGTGGTCGTAAAAAGCAGTCCGGAATTAGTTATTTATGGAGATGAAAATTATAACAATGAAAATTGGGAAAGTATCCAATCGGAGCATACGCAAATGCTGCCTTATATAGTGGAAGCTGAGAATGTATATGTAATGACTGCATCGGAGCAAAAAAGATTCGAGCGTGGAGATCCGATTACAGTTAGAGGAACAATTTTTCAACAAGGCAGTATGGACGAAGAAAAACATTGGAAACTCTTTAATGTATTTATTTTGGAATAATCTCAAACATAAAATCGAAACTGATTTTTTTGTCAACCAGCGCTTTAATTAAAAAAGGAGCTGCGGTGTTTGTTCCTTGTTTATTATGTTAAGTGGCAGGATTGTTGAAGAAGATATAGGAGGGGTAGAAATTTTTTCCGATGTAGAACTCAAGTTAAAGAAAAAAAATAAATTGTTGTTTTCACGTGACAGTCATTGCTTACAAGACTTGATAAAATTAATTCAATTACAAAGCCATCGAACTCTTGTAATGTGGCCATTGGATTGTGCAAAACTACCTTTGACACAATTTGAGACAAAGTATCCCAGCGAACAGAGACCCAGAACCTGTTTAGAACTTTGTGAGGCATGGGCAAGAGGCAAAATTAAAATGCCCATGGCAAAACAAGCTATTTTAGGTTCGCATGCAGTTGCAAAGGAAATTAATGACAATGAGTACGGTGCTTTATGCCAAGCAATTGGTCATGCTGGTGCTACTGTTCATGTAGAAACTCATGCTTTGGGGCTGCCTATCTATGAATTGACGGCAATTGTTCGAAAAGCAGATGATTTTAAAGAACCAGTAAGTAAAAAGATAGATTACTATTACAAACAATTGCAATACTGGCAAGAAAATACTGATAAGCTTGAACTTGAATGGGCAAATTTTTTGTTAGATGACACTAAGCCTAATAAGGAATACCTGCTAAGTAAAAAAAGTAAGTCAAAGTAATAGTGAGCAATATTTCCTTATGCCATTATCGAGTGTGATAGTTAAACAAGGTGATCATTAAATTTGATCGCCCTTTTCTATTTTTTGGAAGTAAGTATCAGCTGTTGTTTTGATCGATTTATGGCCGAGAGGAACCAACAAACTGAGTTTTAAATATTCCCACCTGTGTTTCAACACATAATATAATCGCTTTATTTTGATTTTAAGTTTAATGAAATTCCTTGGATTATTCCAATAATATGTTATAATAAAATTTCTATTGTTACTACAATTAAATATATTATACAACAACATGATTTGCGGATGATTGTATTGGGAGAGAGCGAAGCATATCGCCACCGAAGGAGCAAGTTCCAAAAAAACCATTGGAATTAATCTCTCAGGTAAAAGCACCAATACAGGACGCTACTCTGGAGAGTGCAATTTATGCCACCAAAGGGGACCCTCTATTATAGAAGGATAAACTTTCAGGTAAAAGGACAGAGAATGGAAATAATATAGCCCTTCTCTATCCTTTTTTATTTAAATGGGGGATCTTTCAGTTATATCATTTAAAATGATGTTCTATAAAAGACCACTAAATTAAATAATAATTAACAAAAAAGTTGAGAGAAGGGAATTATATGCAAGAACAAAAATTAGATAGGGGCTTAAAAAACAGACATGTACAACTGATAGCTATTGGTGGAGCAATTGGTACGGGACTATTTCTAGGTGCGGGAAAATCAATACATTTAGCAGGACCATCCATATTATTCGCATACTTGATCACAGGTGTCGTTCTCTTTTTAATCATGCGTGCACTTGGAGAATTGCTGCTAAGTAATTTAAACTATCACTCGTTTGTTGACTTTGTTAGAGACTATTTAGGTGAAATGGCAGCATTTTTAACTGGCTGGACATATTGGTTTTGTTGGATTTCTATTGCAATGGCTGATTTAACAGCAGTTGGTCTCTATACTCAGTATTGGTTTCCAACTATACCACAATGGATGCCAGGATTAATTGCACTTGTTATTTTATTATGTATGAACTTGGCCACCGTAAAACTGTTTGGAGAAATGGAATTCTGGTTTGCATTAATTAAAGTCCTCGCAATTTTAGCCTTAATTGTAACTGGTATTGTTATGATTATTAGTGGTTTTTCTACGGATTCAGGTGGAGCCAGTTTCACGAATCTATGGAGCCACGGTGGCATGTTTCCAAATGGTGTAAATGGTTTCATCCTTTCGTTTCAGATGGTCGTATTTGCGTTTGTTGGTATCGAACTTGTAGGACTTACAGCTGGTGAAACAGAAAACCCAGAGAAAGTTATACCTAAAGCGATTAATAATATTCCTATTCGAATTATTATTTTCTATATTGGTGCACTTCTTGTCATTATGAGTGTGTATCCGTGGACGGCTATCAACCCAACTGAGAGCCCATTTGTCCAAGTCTTTACGGTAGTTGGTATTGTGGGAGCTGCTGGCATTATCAATTTTGTCGTTCTAACTTCTGCTGCTTCAGCATGTAATAGTGCTATCTTCAGTACAAGCCGGATGGTATATTCACTCGCCAAAGAGAAAAACGCACCCGAAAAGTTTGCCAAGCTTGATAAACGGAAGGTTCCTTCCAATGCATTATTCTTTTCGGCTGCAGTTGTTTTAATTTCTGTCGCATTAAACTATATAATGCCAGAAGGAGTATTTACACTCGTTACAAGTATTTCTACAGTATGTTTTATATTTATTTGGGGGATTACGGTCATCAGTCATTTAAAATACCGTAAAACAAGACCTGATCTCGCAAAAGTGAACAAATTTAAGATGCCGTTTTATCCATTTGCAAATTACTTAATCCTTGCTTTCCTGACATTCGTTCTTGTTGTGCTTGCAATTGCGGAAGATACACGTGTTTCTTTAATGATAACTCCCGTTTGGTTTATTGCTCTAATTGTGATTTACAAGGCACGCAAAAAAATTATGACTCATAAAGATAAACAAATCGAGGAAGAATTAATCGAGGATGAGGTTAAGAGGGGATAATAATCTATTTGTGAAGCCGTGGTTCATCATTTAATCGCAGTTTTATGATTAACGTTTCAAATGGGTTATAATTGAAGAAATAAATCAATAATACTATTAGGATAATATGAAACCCCGCTACAGTAAAATTGTAGCGGTTTTTTTGTGTGCGCTCTGCAACTTGTTTGATAGAAACCTATTAAGAACAACTTAAATCAAGTTTATTTTCAAGTAGTCAGAAATAAAGGAGCAGCTGGGGTGAATGGTATGAGATACTCAGCAACAGTGTTAATCAATATCTTTATCGATCCCATAATTTAAATTTGCTACAGTAACTTTTAACTGCTCAATAAATACACGTGCAGCAGCACTCATGTATTTATCCCTTCTATAGATAACCCCCACTTGCTGAGCAAGATTAAAATTTAGAATCGGAATGCATTTTACCTTGTTATTGTTTAAGTTTTCCAAGTAGGGTTTAGGCAATATCGTTACCCCTATACCTTCTCCTACCATGTTAATTAATGATTCCATAGTTGTTATTTCAAAGACTGGTTTAGGTAGAAATCCTAAATTATGACAAGCTTTGTTGATAAGTTTCCTTACATAGTAATCTTCAGGAAGTAATATGGATGGTGTTGTCTGCAAAACTTCTAATGATAGACTTTCATTGTCCTCAAGTGGATGCCCCTTTGGTACCGCGAAGGCCATCTCTTCTATATATAAAGGAATTGTTTCTAGTTCATCACTTTGATCTTTCATCCCTAGAAAAACAATACCTAAGTCCAACTTATTTTCTAACAAGCTTTGCCAAATGGTTGCCGTACGTAATCCAATTACGGATATTTTAATTGCAGGGTACAGGCGATGAAAGTTAAGTAATGTCGCTGGAATAAGATAGTTTTCTACTGTTAACAATGTTCCGACCGAAATATTGCCTTTTTGTATCCCTTTTAATTCCTTTATAGCGGTTTGAGCTTGTTCTAGTTCGTGAAAAATATTCCAAGTAGACTTAAGAAGCAACTTTCCTGATTCTGTAAGTGCTGTCTTTTTACCAATTCGATCGAATAAAGGTGTTCCAATCTCGTGTTCTAATAAACGAATTTGCTGGCTTAAAGATGGTTGGGAAATTCCAACCTTTTCCGCTGCCCTGGTAAAGTGAAGCTCTTGGCACACCGAAAGAAAATATTCAAGTTGTCTTAATTCCATTTGAAGCCCCCTCAGATTTTTTTGATAAAATATTCAACATTATATGGGAAAAGGATTTGCTGTCTTTGTCTATATGAAGTCTATAAAAAGCCAATTTACTATCGTATGCATTATATCATAGTTTTAACCTATCGTTATTATATAAATAATTGAATTGATTTATGGTTTTAAAGAATCTAAACTATTATTTAATACAGAAAATTTAATAAAGTATATTGCCTTTTAACTACTTTCTGATTCACCTCTGCCAATATATGTTCATAGTCAAAATCATATTGCGAATTTTGGTATTAGTCAATTCGTAGAGGGGGTGATGCTATTAGACTTGGCGGAGATATACTGGAGATCAACAAAGCTTTATAAAAATTTAGGAGGTTATCAAAATGAGCGACAAAAGAACAGATATCATCAACTATAGTAAATTCCTGCAAGAAAGTACGAAACCTATGATTAGAGCGTGTTCCTGGAAATGGAAAGATATTTATCCTTTATTAGAAGAGTCAGTATCAGAAGATTTTCTTGAAGCTGGACGTGGAACACTTGCACTCACTCATAAGGATGTAGAAAGTCAGCATGGTACATTAGGAGCTTCACCAACAATGAATGTTGTTGTACAAATGTTTAAACCTGGTGAGCATAACGAAGGCCATCGTCATACGAATGTAGCTCTTAATTTGGTGTTTCAGGGAGAAGGCTATAGTATTGTTGACGGTGAGAAGATTTATTGGGAAAAAGGTGATTTATTCCTGGCACCTCCTTGGTCTGCACATGAACATTGCAACACCTCAGATACAGAGGATGCTATTTTATTTACCTTTCAGGATGTTCCTGTCCATACTACAATGGGTACATGGTTTTTAGCAGATCCAATTGACAGTCCAGCTAAGCATTTAATAAAACAGAAAGCAGAAAAAGATAAAAAGTAAAGAGTTTCTGCTGTAATCTATTACACATACCTGACATAAGATTGTACGGATTCGTGTGCACCTGGGGCTGAGTCTCGCACCATTTCCATATAGTAGGTCCGAAATATAAAATTGTAAAATAATTGCACTGTATGATGGTAATTTTTCAATCTCTTAAGTAGTTCAATATTGAGTTATTGAGTAAATAATTGGAGGATATAATTGATGAAAATTTTAAACGTTGCTATTCCAACCCCGTTTCATGATGATGAAAGTTTAAATCTGGAAGGCTTTACACCTATTGTTGAACATATGAAAGATAATGGTATAGAGTCACTGCTTATATCTGGCAGTACCGGTGAACAAAACTCAATGAGTATTGACGAACGATTACAGATCATTGATTACTTTAACCAGCAAAATTTTGAAGGTATAGAGCTTATGTTTGGTGTTGCAGCTACGAGAACGAATGATGCTCTTAGACTTGTTCAGGCACTTGAGGATTCGGTTTTTGATGCAATTTTACTGCAGTTCCCGCTCTATATTCAACCAACACAACAACAAGCGATTGCTTATGTTAATGAATTATTAGGGCATACCACCAAGAAAGTTGTGCTCTATAATAACCCTGGCCGAACCGGTTTTAATTTAAGTGCAGAATCTCTTAAAGAGCTTATCAGTCAACAACATGCGAACTTGATTGGACTTAAAGAAGAATACAATGTAAGGCGTCATAAAAATACAAAATTACCTGATGGTTTCATTATGTTTGCTGGAGGAGATGTTGATCTTATAGAAAAAATCCTCGGCGGCTGTAATGGGCTTTCCAGTATGGTAGGAAATGTCTATCCTAAAGAAATCAAGCAAATATTAAATGATCTATTAATGAAAAAACCAGTAGATGTTCATAAAACAAACCAACTAATTGATGAAGTTACACATTATCAAACTGTGATGAATATAAAAAGTCATTATAATTCACTCGGTATAAAAGCAGGACCTTGTCGATCACCAATTAATTAGTATTTAATATACCGAGTAATAATGTTTAATTGTAAGTGTAAACTAGTCCGCAAATTGGCTGTTTAAGCTTATGGTTTTAGGCTGAATTTATTGGTTTGAAGATTTTATTTGTCTTTTTTATAATTAGTCAGTAATTTTTTTCTTTATTAGACAAATCTTTGATGCCCTAGCTGTACTATAAGCTTGATAAAATATAGATAAGGTCATAACCAAAGTTGAGATGGAAGTTTCTATATGGATACATGTATGAAACCCTCGCTGTCGTATAATTGATATACTCTCCCATAAACTGCCAGATTTTTATTTTTTAATCCGTCTAATAAAAAGGGAATATAGCATAAATATAGCGAGGGTTTTTAATTTTTTGGGGTTAGAAATCTTTTATTTATAGGGACGCAATTTAAACTAGAATTTGCAGGAAGGCTTTTTTGAATCTTTATTCGACATTTGGATTATTTATTATCTAGCCCTCAATCAACTTGCTGGCATTTAAATAACCAGCACCTTGAATATGTGGGGATTGTCCCAAATCGTCGCATGCATTTAAAAGTTTTTCTTTAACTTGATCTGGCGTAAGATTTGGATCATTTTGTAGCAATTGTGCAATTACACCTGCGCATATTGGCGTGGCCATTGACGTTCCGGATAACGACATATAGTGAGTGTCCACACGTGCTGCTTTATTGGTTTTATCAAGGAAAGATCTGGGAGCACGTAAAGAAATAATATCGACTCCTGGTGTTAACAAATCTGGCTTAATAAGCCCATCAATCGTCGGACCTCTGCTTGAAAAATCAGCTACTGAATCATCAGACCGGTCAGCAGTATTATTGTCATCAGCTGCACCGACTGTAATCACCTTTCGACTTATACCTGGGCTTGCGATGGTTTGTTCTCCGGGTCCGGAGTTGCCAGCAGCTACACAAACAACCATTCCGTTATCCCAAGCTATTTCAACCGCATTTACGACAGGGTCATCTTCGGCAGGTGCAACAGCATCCGAACCGAGTGAAAGGGAAAGAATATCAATATTATATTCGGACTGATGCTGGATACACCATTCAATCCCTTCAATAACAGTTGATAATGAACCAGCCCCCATTTTATCCAGTACTTTAACACCAACTAAATTAGCTTGTGATGCTGGAGCCTCATATTGGCCATTTGATAACAAGCCATTGCCTGCCGCATCTCCTGCACAATGGGTTCCATGACCGTTATCATCATAGGGATCAGATTTGCCATTAACCAAATCCTTAAAACCAATAATGCGATCTTGTAAATCTTCATGTGGATGTATACCTGTATCGATAACTGCAATGGTTACGCCTTCTCCTGTTAACCCATTATCTTTTAACACATCAGAGTTTACTGCCGGGGAAGCAGTATCCAGTAAAGTTGTTACCTTTCTGTCTAAATAGATTTTTTGAATATGGTTGCAGTTATTAATTAAATGCTCAATATTTTTTACAGATAATTTAGCTGAACAACAAGATATTGAAGGATATTCGCGAAGAGAACGACACTTTGTTTCCTTTACATTGTTTAAACCAGAAGCAAAGGAATCTGGGGCAAATTTTATTACAACTGGTAATTTCTTTGTCTTTTTTCTAACTCGCTCTATAGAGCTTTGCAGGAAACAAGGGATATAACGAAAAGGCCGATAAAAGTTAACCATTTCTCCCCTTATATTTTTGTCAAACTTTTTCCCATTGCGTCGGACCAAGTCAATCATTGAAAAATTTAACATAAAATCTCTCCTTTCTTAGATTTACGATATTCTACGTAAACTGTTAGAAAGGAGCGTGATTAAATAGTATAGAAAACAATAAAAAAGGTAGATAACCATATTGCATATAGGTTGAACTACCCGTCAGGAAAAGTTAGAGAAAAATCTCATCTAACAAGGTTTGGGCGTTTAATATGATTATTTATCTATCTTTTATCTAAGAATAATTATATTCATCTAAAAGAATAATTTTGTTTATAGCTTATAGAAACTTTTAATAGTAACTTCAGCACCATCTAGACAGTTTGCTTAAATTCTGTTACCATGGATAATAGTTACCTAAGATAACTGTTAACTATGGTAACTATTATAGGAGGCGTTTCCCATAAAATTTGCACAGAAGTTTTTCCATCAACTAATAATGTTATACCGTCCTTTTGAAAACCGGCTTAATGTCCTGTTGAATAAACATAATCTGCATCGTGCACAGTGGACTGTATTGTATTACTTGTACAATTATGGCAATGCAACACTTGTGGAAATTTCTCATTATCAAGGTGTGGAGAAGCCTACGATCACTAGAACCTTCGCCAGCTTAGAGGAAATGGGGTATGTCGAACAGGTTGCTGGGAGAGACAAACGCGAAAAACGTATGCAGCTGACTGAACGAGGAATAGCTGTTTATGAGGAAGTACGTGTGACCATTGATCAGTTTGAAAAGGAAATTCTAAAAGACATCTCGGAATCAGAATTGATTGATTTCATTCGTGTGATGGAAGAAATTAAAAATAATATTAAGAAGTGAAGTGATAGATACTGTGAAACAAACAAAATCTCAATTATGGACGAAAAATTTTATTATTGTAGCAGCAGCAAATTTTTTCTTGTATTTAGTTTTTTACCTATTATTAGTAACGATGGCTGTTTATGCAGTCGATAAATATCAAGTTTCAGAGAGTGTAGCTGGTCTTGTAACAGGTATATTTATCATCGGAACATTAGTAGGACGTTTATTTATTGGACGAATGATTTCTTCTATTGGAAACAAGCAAGTTTTATATTATGGGCTTATCTTTTTTATTTTAACATCCCTTTTATACTTTATTCATGCAGGAATAGAAATTCTGCTGATAACCCGTTTATTGCACGGAATTGCATTAGGGGTGGCAAGTACAGCGACAGGAACTATTATTGCTAAGGTGATTCCTGATGACCGAAAAGGGGAAGGAATCGGCTATTTCAGCATGAGTATTACATTGGCAACTGCAATTGGGCCATTCTTTGGATTATATATGAGCTCACATACGAGCTATCAAGTGATTTTTGGTTTTTGTCTTGCATTAGCGGTTATTAGTTTTATTATATCTCTGTTTGTTAAGGTGCCAGTCATCGAAACACCTATAAAAGCTACTGAAAGAAAGAAATTAAAGTTTTCTGATTTTGTAGAACCAAGTGCGTTACCAATTGCACTGATTGTGATTATTGTATCTCTTGGTTATTCCAGTGTGCTTTCGTTTATTAATTTCTATGCGATTGAAATTAATCTTGTCGATGTGGCAAGCTTTTTTTTCGTTGTCTATGCAGCAGCTATCTTAGTATCACGTCCATTTACAGGCCGCTTAATGGACTTAAAAGGTGAAAATGCAGTTATGTATCCAGCTTTTATTTTGTTTGGTGCAGGATTGCTCCTTTTAAGCTTCACAACGAATAGCATTACCTTATTAGCAGCCGGTGTTCTGATTGGTCTTGGATTCGGTAACATGCAATCCATTACCCAAGCAATAGCGGTTAAGATGACACCGCCACATCGGATTGGTTTAGCAACATCAACTTACTATATCGCACTTGATGCCGGTCTTGGATTCGGTCCTTATGTACTTGGATATCTGATTCCTCTAACTGGATATAGTAGCTTATATATTATTATGGGGCTAATGGTTCTTGTTACGACAGTACTTTATTTCTTTTTGCATGGGAAAAACAGTTCCTATGTAAACATTAATTAGATTTTAAAGAAATCCAGCTTGTTCGGCATGCAATATTTGTACGTTCCGAATCAAAATATAAAATATAGAAGGAAAATCAAACTGCTGACACAGCACTAACTGTGTCAGCGGTTATTTTTATTTTTCCTGACATTCATAAAATGATAGATACTGTGCAAAATAATAGGTAATATGGAATTCACTTAAGCCGTAATTTTTAATTGCTTTTATAAGGCTCACACTAAGTAATCATTATATTAATAATAAAAATTCGAAGATCGCTGCTGGCCAACCATCGCTGAGTTGCTGTTAAAGAAAATATAAACCTTTTAAAGCAAAGAGGCAAAAAATTCACATACAAAGCAGTGGATATTATGTAAGGATGATAATTATAAAAACACAAAAACAATTAGTGAAACCTGTAATCTTGCTGAACATCGATTCATTGATGTCTGAACCGCTGGAAGTGGCTATCCAAACTGGACGAGCTCCAGCTTTACAATTTTTGATGGAAAATGGCAGTTATTTTACGAATATGGTGACTTCATTTCCAACCATGTCGGTAACAATCGACAGCAGCCTTTTGACAGGTACTTATGCAGACCAACATCATATACCTGGTTTAACTTGGTTCGATAATTCCAAAAAAGAGATTATTAACTACGGTACTGGTTTTAGGGAAACGTTTAGGTTAGGGATTCGCAGGACGGTCCATAATATGCTTTTCCGACTGAATAATGAGCATCTGAGCAGTGAAGTCACTACAATTTATGAAGAATTAGCTAAAAAGGGAATGAACTCAGCTTCCATTAATTCCTTTGTATATCGTGGAAACACCCCGCAAAAGTTACAAACACCAAAGTTATTCAGTGCCTTGACGCGATTTAGATATGGAAAGTGGACAACGGAAGCAGCAAATATCTTTTCTTTAGGAACATTTTCAAAGATACGTCCATGGGGGGTCGCAACGCAAATAGCTACCGGAAACTATAAATATACTGCTCGGGAACTTAAGTATCTTATTAGAAAGAACAAACTTCCTTCATTTACTTTCTGTATATTTCAGGACATGGATGCCCGAATTCATTTAAAGGGGCCGATGGATATTAAAGGCATCACAAAGATTGATAAAGAAATTCAAAAAATATTGGATGTGTATCCAAGCTGGGAGAAAGCAATTAATCAAAATACATGGCTAGTGATGGGGGATAATGGTCATTCTGCAACAGGAACAAATCATCGAGAATTTGTCATTGATTTAAGAAAATGGTTAAAAAAATACCGTATCTCTAGAATAAAACGCCCAGTATATAAGAAAGATCAGATCGTTCTATGTGTAAATCAGCGGATGTCTTATATTTATGTACTGGATGACAGTCTGCCGTTGTCTGCTATTATCGAACAGCTCAAAAATGATGAGAGAATTGATATTATAGCCTGGAAAAATGAAAGCTTCATTCATGTAGAATCTGGTATGAAAGAAGGGTCACTGAAATATCGCCCTTCCGGGAAATTTACTGATATTTATAATCAATCATGGAGTATAGAAGGGGATGCTGCGCTTCTGGATTTAAATCTGATCAATGAACAAAGACTCACCTATGGCAACTATCCAGATGCGTTAATTCGGTTGTATAGTGTTTTGAACTCCCATTCGGGGCGTTTCATTGTCATCAATGCGAAACCGGGTTGTGAATTTAAGGCCCAATCATCACCTGTTCATCTTTCTGGTGCAGCACACGGTTCATTGCACAAACAAGAATCTCTGGTTCCGTTGATAATAACAGGAACTAAGGAGCAACCAATATATCCACGGGTTGTAAATATAAAAGATTTTATAATTCGTTTACTTCAGGACTAAGGTAATTCAGCTGCAGTCCGTGACAGCAAATGAAGCTTGCTGTAAAGAAGTTGGTGGACATTATAACTGGGATCATAAATGAATGGATAAAAAATACCCTATAATAAAACAGAAAGGAGTGAACTTAAGCCTCGTAATTATGAGGTTTTGGAAGATAAATATATAAAATGAGGAAGCTGTCCAAACGATTGGACAGCTTCCTGAATAAGTATGCTTATTCCTCAATAGATACCTCTTTCAAATTTAACAATTTGGAAGGGTACATCGTTAACCCCTTCACTTCATCACGTACACCCAATAAATAATCTTTGTGTGTCAAGTAAGTCATTGGAGCTAAATCTACAAGCATTTCTTCTGCTTGCTTATAAAGTTCTAACTGCTCAGCTTGATCTTGGGTCTGGCGAGCTTCTTCAATTAATGCATTCATTTCTTTATCATCAAAGAAAACTGTATTGCCAGCTGATCCAAGATTATCGCTGTGGAACAATGGATAAAATGTATTGTCCGCATGGGCAGTACTGTTAGACCAGCCTAAAATAAACATTTCCTGTTCACCTGCATCCAGTTTTTCAATATATGTTCCCCATTCTAACACTTCGATTTCAACGGTAATACCAATTTCCGCAAGCTGCGCTTGAACATTGGTTGCAATATCCATGCGTTCACGTGTATCGTTTGTCATAAGGGTTGTTGTAAATCCATCCGAGAAGCCTGCTTCAGAAAGTAATTCTTTTGCTTTGTCCAAGTCACCAGATAGTCCTTCTACATTTTCATCATAACCGTATACATTTGGTGGAAGTGGTCCTTCTGCAACTTGTGCATACCCTTCGTAAATCCCGTCAATTATTTGATTTTTATCAATCGCCATCGTAATTGCCTGACGGACAAGCTTGTCGTCAAATGGCGCTTTTGCAGTATTAAATCCAAGATAATCAAGTGCCAGACTGCCTTGCTGTACAACTGATAAATTTTCTTTAGCTTCGATTTGTGATACATCCGAAGAACTTAATGGATTCGAAATATGGGTGTCTCCTGTTTCCAATTCAGCAATACGTGTTAAATCTTCTGGTACAACCTTAAATGTAACAGAATCGATTTTTGCTGGTTCTTCCCAATATACTTCGTTTTTCACTAGACGGATAAGCTGTCCAGGCTGCCAATCGTCAAATTTCAAGAAGCCGGTTCCTATTGGGTTTGCATTGATAACACTGCCAACAGATTCTCCTTCTTCCATTGCAGCATAATCTTCACGGATTTGTTCCGGAGACACCATACCTGAAACAGAATGACTTAGGTTGGAAGGCAAACCAGAGTACGGGAATTCAGTTTTGAACTGAACGGTATAATCATCTATAACTACAACTTCGCTAATCATATCAAGTAAGTATGCTGCAGGAGCTGCAACTTCTGGATCATTGATGCGTTCTATGTTCGCTTTTACAGCTTCGGCATTAAATTCAGAACCGTCATGGAAGGTTACCCCTTCACGTAGTTTAAACTCCCAGGTTGTTTCGTCAATTTGTTCCCAGCTTTTTGCAAGTCCTGGCTGAAGTTCCATATTTTGATCGTAAGATACCAATCTTTCAAAAATATTGTTTTGAACATCGAATGAAGGGACATCATTCGCCCCGGCGGGATCCAGTGATATTGCATCAGAAGCAGTAGAGATGACTAAATCTTTCCCGCCTGCCGTTTCTTCTCCACCTTTTGAGCTGGAAGAAGATTCTTCTGGTTCACTAGCACAAGCTGTAAGTATAACAGCTAAGAAAAAGATGCTTACTAGCAATAATGAGTATTTTTTTAATGATTCAAACAATTTTGTGTGCTCCTCTCGTGTCGGAAAATGTCTAAATTTGTACAAAAGATATAATAATTAATATATAATAACTTTTAGAATAAAACAATAGCATGCTAACGGAAATTATTTAAAAAGTTAGGGAAAAAGGCTCATCAGCTATTTTTTTATGAGAAATCTAGGATACTACCAATTAACCTTGAAGGAGTGTTATTCATGCTTGCAATAACCAATGCAATTATTTATGACGGGAAAGGAAATAGATTCGAAGATCGAGCTCTAATCGTTGAAAAAGGGAAATTCACGAAGCTCATACCCGTGAATGAGGTTACAGATTCTTTTCGTATAATCAATGCACAGGAGAAAGTACTAACCCCAGGTCTTATTGATGTGCACACCCATTTAGGAATTTCTGAGGAAGGTGTTGGGATAGAAGGAGCTGATTATAATGAAACGAGCAGTTCCGTTACCCCCAGCTTACGTGCGATTGATGGAATTAATCCAATGGAAATTGGGTTTAAGGATGCAAGAAGATCCGGTGTTACGACCGTTCAAGTTATGCCGGGGAGTGCCAATGTTATTGGTGGTGAAATGGCAGTATTAAAAACCGCTGGAAATATTGTCGATGAAATGGTCGTAAAAGCACCATCAGGTATGAAAGCTGCCTTAGGAGAAAATCCGAAACGATTTCATGGCGGAAAAGGAAGAATGCCTGTTACGAGAATGGGTGTTGCCGCCCAGTTGCGAGAGAAACTAATCGAAGCACAAAACTATTTGCAAAAAGAGGAAAAAGAACGAAAACTAGACTTAGAGAATTTAGCGAAGGTCCTGAAGAAAGAGATTCCACTGCGTGTTCATGCCCATCGAGCGGATGACATTCTTACAGCGCTTCGCATCAAACGTGAATTTGATATCGATATGACTATCGAACATTGTACAGAGGGACATAAAATTTCGGAATTCATAGCTGAACACAATGTAAAAGTGTCTGTTGGTCCAACGATGTCTACCCGTTCGAAAGTGGAATTAAAGGATAAGGGCTGGACAACAATTAAAACGTTAATAGATGCTGGTATATCTTGCTCGCTTACGACAGATCATCCAGTTGTTGGAATTGATTACCTTGCAACAAGCGCTGTTCATGCAATTCGTAATGGGCTAAGTGAACAGGAGGCGCTTCAAACGATTACACTAAATGCCGCAAAACATCTCGGAATTGAAAATCGTGTGGGCTCCATTGAGCCGGGGAAGGATGCTGATTTCGTTATTTGGAGTGGGAGTCCTTTTGATTTAATGGCTAAAGTGGAGCGGGTGTTTATTGAAGGGGAAGAGGTGTAAACAGTTACTTATTATTGTATGATTGAAATAATTTAAAGAACATATAATGGCAGGACAGTATTATATCTTAATAGGGAATTATATGAAATAGTTAACTAGTTGGGTAAATATGGGCTGCTCAGCAATTTTCATAAAACTGATTCTTGCATTTGGTTCTGTAAGCTTCCAGTGTAGTCTTCAAACTCTTCCAGCATGCTGATAAGATAAAGCTGGTATAGGGCCTAGAGAATAGGACCTGAACTAAAAGATGATGCATAAGGGATGCTGGAAAAAACATTGGATAGCAGTTGTAGTAAAAGTAACGAAAGAAGGGATTAAATGGGGAACCCCCTGATGTATGGGCAGCTTGTTTTAGTTATGGTCTTGTGGGGATTTAATGTGATTGCAATTAAAGTAATCGTAGGCCAATTTGCAGCAGTGACAATTACTTCTTTTCGCATTTTCTTAGCGGCTGTTATTGTGTATTTAATCTTATGGGCAAGAAAACAAATTCGTTTACCTAAAAAACAAGAATTTCTTTATATTATTCTCATATCGGTTACAGGGGTAGCTGCCCATCATTTTTTTCTATCGGTTGGGCTGACGCAGACGACTGCTTCCAATTCTGGTTTGCTGTTAGGGACAGTACCATTATTTACTTCCATACTTGCAAGTAAATTGTTAGAAGATAAGCTTTCCGTGATGAGAATAATTGGCATTGTTTTTGGCTTGTCCGGTGTTGCTTTCGTTATTCTAGTTGGGAATATAGATGGTCTGACATTGAATATTGGCGATATTTATATTTTCCTTGCAGTACTATCCCAAGCGTTAAGTTTTATTTACATAAAAAAAGCAACTGAAACGATGGAAGCGAGATTAGTTACTGCAACTACCTTGTTGATAGGGTCATTTTTATTGTTTAGTATCAGTTTGGTGTTGGAACCAAAAGGTATTTCAAGTTTGCAAGATGGGACTTTGCTTGGCTGGTCTATCTTTCTTGCTTCCGCTATTTTCGCAACAGCACTTGGTCAATTTCTTTACAATCATGCAATTCAGAGTATAGGACCAGGTAAATCATCGATTTTTATGAATTTACAACCTTTTTTTGCGTTGCTGGGTTCCTTTTTATTCCTTGGAGAACAAATTTCATTTGCTCATTTCTTTGGTTTTATTCTAATTGTAACGGGAGTTGTTTTAGGATCTGGCATAATCGATCGATTTATTTATAAGAAGGCTTTGAGAAGAAATAGTTTAAGGAGACACTACTATGATTAAGAAATAGTACCATGTTAATTGTTTGCTAATTTATTTATCCATTGAATACAGAAGGCTTACTCATTCTGTCAATTGTGTTCATATTATAATAATGATATAAAGAGAAAGAATATAACATTGTAAAACAGAATTATTCACAGTAGAGTAAATAACTCCTGGAGATGCTGAGCTGCACAGGTTCGATTAAAAGCTGATTTAAGAGGATCTCCTGTTTGTAGAATACCTCTTTTGGTTTTTAAAAAAATATACAAAGCTAATAAGAATATTTTTAACTGAATATAATGCGAGTTTACTTCATCGATATGATAAGATATAGGTACAATATTACAGATGGTAGGGGTTGTTTTGGTTTTTATTATATGTTTAGCTATTGGAATGATTACCGCATTTGTCGGCTCAATAATGGGGCTTGGCGGAGGAATTATTCTGATACCCACTTTACTACTGGCAAGCTCATTTTTAGACAGCTTTGCATGGGTGACACCACAGTCTATTGTTGGAATTTCTTTGATTGCGATGATTGTTACGGCACTATCCTCGACACTTGCATATGCAAAGGGGAAACGGGTTGACTATAAAACAGGGCTCTTATTCCTTACAGGAAGTATTCCAGGCGGTGCAATTGGATCATGGTTAAATCAGTTTGTTGATTCGCAGTCATTTTTATTATATTTCGGTGTATTAATGATCGTTATATCCCTTCTTTTCTTTATTAAAAGGGATCGAAATTCTAAAAAAGAATTCTCTGGGACTGAAAAGGGTGTTCGTACATATGAATTGTTCGGGGAGACATATCGATACCGTGTACCGGTTATAGGGGCTTTTGCACTATCATTGATTGTCGGGACATTATCAGGGCTTTTTGGAATTGGCGGTGGTTCCATAATGGTGCCGGCAATGATTCTATTGTTCGGTTTCCCTGCGCATATTGCAACAGCAACTTCAATGTTTATGATTTTCTTTGTCAGTATTGTTGGAGCAAGCACTCATATAATTCTTGGGCATATTGCATGGGAATATGTTTTATTCTTTATTCCGGGGGCCTGGATTGGTGGGAAGCTAGGTGCGAAGGTAAATCAGCTTCTTCCGGGAAAAGTATTAGAATGGGGATTACGTCTTATATTAATATTTATTGGATTGCGTATGATTTTTCAAGGATTATCCTAAGGGGTTATGTAAATGGAAGAGAAACTCTACTTTTATTATACAAATGATTTGCATAGTAATTTTGAACAATGGCCACGTGTTGTGACCTATTTAAATGAAGCAAGAACACTACGAAATAAACATGGTGAATTGAACTGGACAATTGACATTGGTGATCATGTAGACCGCTCCCATCCGATAACAGAAGCATCGATGGGGAGGGCGAATGTCAGGCTATTGAATGATGCAGATTATGATTTTGTGACCATAGGCAATAATGAAGGAATCACGATGTCGCATCAGGATTTATACCACTTATATGATGAGGCTGCATTCGAAGTCACCTGTGCAAACCTTCACAGCACCGATAACATTCAGCCGCCATGGCTTCGTCCAACCGTTAAAATTGAAACTGCTCAAGGCTTGAGAATCGGAATGATTGGTTTAACTGCGCCATTTAATGCCTTTTATGAACTGTTAAATTGGCATGTTTCACCCGAATTTGAAGTTTTGGACAAATATATGAAAGATCTAGAGCAATACGCAGATATTATTATTGTCATGTCGCATCTTGGTATTACTGTAGATCAGGAAATTGCAAGAAGGTATGATGCTGTAGATGCGATAATCGGCGGACATACCCACCATTTACTTCGTACTGGTGAATATGTCAATAATGCTCTCATTACTGCAGCAGGAAAGCATTGCGTTTATATTGGTGAAGTTATTCTCACATGGGACCATAAGCAAAAACGATTGGTGAAAAAAGAAGCGTATACAACTGATATTACGCATTTGGAAAAGGATGCTGAAACGGATCAGACATTACGTTCGATGCAAAAAAAAGCTGATAGCTTACTAGGAGAAACCGTTGTACAGATTGACAGACCATTGGATGTCAATTGGTATGGGAGTACACCAATCGTGCAGGAACTGGCGAATACAGTTATGGAATGGACAAAAGCCGATGCGGCGATGCTGAATAATGGCCTGTTGCTGGAAGGATTGCCTGTAGGAGCTGTTACGTATAAGGATATACATCGAATTTGTCCACATCCGATTAATCCTGTTGTTGTAGATCTGAAGGGAAATGAATTGATTGAGGTTGTCCGTGCCTCCCTGACAAAGGAATTTACGCAGCTGGAATTAAAAGGCTTCGGATTCCGCGGGAAGGTATTGGGAAGAATGATGTTTGCTGGACTTCAGGTAGAGACAGCGTTTCATAATAATGGTGAGGAGTATGTGAAACAGGTTTTGTTCCAAAATGGCGCGCCAATCGATCCAGATCGTACTTATTATATTGCGACTGCGGACACCTTTACATTCGGTCGTTTATTGCCAGAGGTAGCAAAATCAGATTCGAAGCATTATTTCGTGCCGGAATTTTTAAGGGATTTGCTTGCACAGACACTTCGCGCAAAGTTTTCTTCAAATCAAGCTTGAGCATTTTGCTTGTTGTGACACGTTGCCCCCTTCATGCATACAAATATATGGTACATTGTGAAGGGGGCATTTCATTATGATTACGGTGAATCCACTTGAAGTAGACGGCATTATTTTTACAGCAGTACGTGTTGAGCTTCCAAAAACGAATTTGCTGACGATATCCAATGACATTGGCTATATTATGTGTGCTGCATTGGATGTAGATATTTTTAATGAAGTTCCAAAGCTAATGGAGCGTAATGTCATCGCGGGGCGTGCGATGGGCGTACGAACAATCGATGAATTATTAAATGCTCCATTACAGAAGATAACAGATGCTTCTAAAGCGTATGGCTGGGAAGTAGGTATGACCGGAAAAGAAGCTTTATTAAAAATATCATGATTAAGTTAAATGTCTTCCATTTGGAAGGCATTTTTATTATGCTTCTCAATTTACCTAGTCTAACCCTAATGGAACAAGCATAAATTTATTCCAGAGGGGGGGGTTGAGTTGAGACACAGGAAACGTTTTCGCAAAAGAACAGCATTGCCTCCAGGGAAGCAAATTTTAATTATAACGATGATTATCTTTGTGGTCTGTATATTTTTAAGCATTCGATTAATTGACAAACGAATTGAACCGGTTTTAATTGAAACAGCAACTGTAAAATTAGATGAGTTTGCAACAAGGGCGATCAATTCAGCTGTTCGATATGTTGAGGATTATAGCTTTGAAGACATGCTGAACATTACTTACGATAATGAGGGGCAGATTGCAACATACAATTGGAATTCCTCTGTTATCAGTGAAATCAATCGAGTTGCAACAGACCGGGTTGAGGAATTTTTCATTAATGTGAATCGCGGGGACCCGCTTGAATTTGAGGACCCGTTACAAGAGCCATATGAATATAATGATGGTGCCGAGGATCTGGCAAAACAGGATCCAACATTAGTTGAAATACCTTTAGGTCAGGTTACAGGAAATACAGTACTTTCTAACCTAGGGCCGAAAATACCAATAAACTTAGAAGTGGTTGGAAATGTTCGAACGAATATAGTGCGTGAAGTGGAGGAATTTGGTATTAATGGTGCTTGGGTGTCCTTATATCTTAATGTGGAAGCCGATGTTCAGATTGTCATTCCATTTACAACAGAAGTAACAACTGTCAATACGGAGATTTATCTGGATGGCGGAGCGATTATGGGCAAGGTTCCAGATTTTTATGGAGGCGGCAGTGACGGCCCTTCAATTTCTGTTCCAAAAGACGACTTGCAGAATAACTAAAAGTCTAGTATAGTATGTTAAGTAACTGAATAATAAACCTTATCAGATCGGTGAGGTAGAGGCGCAAATATTATCAGTAATCAACTGGAGAATGACAACGATGATAGTTGATGAAAGGGGTATTTGCCGAAGCGTAATAAGGGTCGAACTTATTATTTGCTGGTATATCTTTGAACAAGAGATGTACTGTCATGCTTAAAACGATGTGCATGGAGAACTACTGATCGAAATGGAGGATAACGTATATTGTAAAAAACAATGATGGTTATTTTCTGTCATTGTTTTTTTGTTGCTTTTTAAAGTCAATAACAAATATATCCAGTCGACCACATTTCGTAATAAATTCATTTAGTTCTAATATACATCAATTATCAAATTATTGGGGGGACTACAATGGAAGGAACGATTTATTCAATTATTCCAGCACTAATAATGCTGGTGCTCGTGATCGTGACGAGAAAAATTTTATTGTCCTTGGGATCAGGGATTGTAATTGGTGCATTGTTTATTCATGATTTTAATATCTTACAGGCGCTGAAGGAAATTTGGCTTGTATTTTATGAAATTTTTATTTCAGAGGGAGCGCTAAATACGGGGAACCTCCTGTTGATTGGGTTTTTATTATTATTAGGAATGATGACGGCCTTTTTACAAGCTTCCGGGGGGAGCAGAGCGTTTGGTGAATGGATGATGAAACGTGTTAAAACGCGTGCAGGAGCCCAAGTTATGACCGGTGTTTTAGGATTAATTATTTTTATTGATGATTATTTTAACAGCTTGGCAGTTGGTCAAATTGCAAGACCGCTGACGGACCGTCATAAAGTCTCCCGTGCAAAACTTGCTTATTATATTGATTCAACATCTGCACCGATAACGGTAATATCTCCTATTTCAAGCTGGGGAGCTTATATTATTGGGATACTTGGTGGATTATTTGCTGCCAATGGAATCACAGAATATCAGCCTATCGAGGCATTCATCTGGATGATACCTATGAATTTTTATGCACTATCAGCCATAATACTCGTATTTGTTGTGGCATATTTTCAGTTTAATATTGGCCCAATGCGTACACATGAAAAACGTGCAATGGAAACGGGTGAGCTTTTAAATCCTGAACAAGACACGGTTGCGGGAGATTTAGGCGATGTATTTAAGCCGAATCAAAACGGAAAGGTATATCATTTGTTTATACCAATATTCGTTCTTTTTGCAGCAACCATTATAGCGATGATCACAACAGGTATTGCTGCCACTGAGGGTAAAGCGACGATTCTCGATGCCTTTGCGAATACAAATGTTAATTTATCGTTAGCAATAGGTGGTATTTCAGCAGTGCTTACCGCACTTATTTTCCACCTTATTCAAAGAAAGCCAAAGGCGAATGTTGCTAAAATATTCGTCGAAGGAATAAAAACGATGCTGCCAGCCATATACATTCTCGTGCTAGCTTGGATGATTGGTTCGATAATCAGCACGTTGGAAACCGGGACATATTTAGCCAATTTGGTTAATAACTCTTCTATCAGTGCTGGCTATTTACCGTTAATATTCTTTGTTATTGCAGCTGTTATGGCATTGTCTACAGGGTCTTCTTGGGGGACTTTTGGTATCATGCTGCCAATTGCGGCAGAAGTAATGAGCAATACGAATGTCGAGCTATTACTGCCAGCATTAGCAGCAGTGCTAGCCGGTGCTGTGTTTGGTGATCATTGCTCACCTATTTCTGATACAACGATATTGTCTTCAACAGGTGCAGGAGCAAATCATATCGATCACGTTTTAACGCAGTTACCATATGCGGTACTTGCTGCAGTTGTAGCGATACTTGGATTTTTACTGCTTGGATTGACAGAACAAGTTTTTCTTTCCTTAGCAGTTTCACTTGTGTTCCTTATTGGGATTGTATTTATATTTCAAACTGTTTTAAAAAATAAATCTGCGAAATAGATTATTATAAGATGTGTTGTGGCAGCTATGTCATGACACATCTTTTTTTTGCGGATAAAAAAATATAAAACTTTCTTTTCTGCATAAACGAAACATAGGCATTCGTCTAAAAGTCTTCGCTCCAAGTCAGAAGCTTCTAAGAAAGTAAAGAACGTCTTAATACCTTTACCAAGTGCCTGGTTTTCTAAATATATACTGCACGCCAGTGATTTACTTATTATGAAAAAAGCCTGTGAGCAATTATAACTACATATAAGAGGAAAAAAGGATTCATTTATGAATAAGGTTATATACGTGATAAATTCAACAGAAAAAAGTAATTATTATGAACCTTCCTAATATAAATAATATAAGGCTTGTATGAAAAGAAAGGGGAGGTTTGGACATGGAAACACGTTCACAATGGGGAACAAGGGCAGGATTTATTTTGGCTGCAGTCGGATCAGCTATCGGCTTGGGGAACATTTGGCGTTTTCCGGCAGTTGCCTATGAAAATGGCGGTGGTGCATTTTTAATTCCTTATCTGTTTGCCTTGCTTACCGCTGGGATTCCGATTTTGATACTGGAGTTTACAATAGGACACAAGTATCGCGGATCTGCGCCATTAACGTTTAGACGCATGCATAAGAAAACAGAGTGGGTTGGCTGGTGGGGAGTTGCAGTAGCATTCATCATATCAACCTATTATTCGGTAATTGTTGCCTGGGCCATATCGTATTCTGTTTTTTCCTTCAATTTAGGATGGGGAGAGGATACGCAAGGGTTTCTATATGGTGATTATTTAAATTTAGCAGAAGTACCTGGTCAAATAGGGAATTTAGTTCCTGGGGTACTTATTCCTTTGATAATTGTCTGGGCGTTGGTATTAGGAATCTTATTTAAAGGTGTTAAAAAAGGAATTGAAATAGCAAACCGCATTTTTATTCCCGCATTAGTCATTATATTCCTCATAATTGTAATTCGAGCAATAACTCTTCCAGGCGCTATGCAGGGATTGGATGCATTTTTTGCTCCGGATTTCAAGCAAATTTTCTCTCCGGATGTCTGGATTGCTGCTTATGGTCAAATTTTCTTTAGTTTATCAATTGCGTTTGCCATTATGATTACTTACGCTAGTTATCTGCCAAAGAAATCGGACATTACAAATAACGCTTTTATCGTAGGTTTTGCAAACTCTGGGTTTGAATTGTTAGCAGGAATTGGTGTGTTCGGTATTTTAGGATTTATGGCATTACAGTCAGGCCTGCCGATTAATGAAGTCGTAAGTGGCGGTGTGGGCTTGGCATTCGTTGCATTTCCGGCAATCATTAATGAATTCACTGCCTTTAATGAATTATTTGGAGTATTATTCTTCGTTTCGTTAATGTTAGCTGGATTAACCTCTTTAATATCGATCACAGAGACATATGTGTCTGGTTTGGCAGATAAGTTTCAAATTTCCAGGAAAAAAGCAGTCCTCATTGGTGGTGGAATAGCCGCTGTTATCTCGCTGCTGTTTGCTACACAAGGCGGCTTGTTCTTCCTGGATGTAGCCGATTATTTTGTAAATCAATTTGGTGTGGCAATGCTCGGGTTGGTTGAGGTTGTTTTAATTGCTTGGATTCTTCGTAAAGTAATGATGTTTAAAAACCATGCAGATAGTATTTCAGATATTCATCTCGGATCTTGGTGGACGATAAGCCTGGGAGTTATCACGCCGATTGTTATGGGTTATATGATGTATGGTCTGTTTAAGCAAAACTTATTAAAGGAATTCGGAACGGAAACAGGCAATTATGAAGGGTATTCCAATGCATTCATTTTATTTGGCGGCTGGTCAGTTGCCATAGGAGCGCTCGTTATTGGTATTGTCATGTCGTTAATTAAATGGAGGCATTCAGCACCTGCTGAAGGAGTCGAAGAGAAAGGGGAGGACAACGAATGAGTGGTGCATCGATTGCTGTAATGTTAATTGGGATGATAATTATTTGGGGCGGCCTGATTGCAAGCGTGTGGAATGCGATGAGAAAATCAAAGCAAGCGGAATAAACTTTTTATAAAGGGTCGTTACCATTTCGGGTAACGACTCCTTTATTGTGCTTCGACCTGTCACCTATTCTTTATCTTCAGACATGCGTTCCCATTTTCGAAGGTAAGGGTAGGGGTCAAAGGACCATTCACTGTACCCGTTATCTTTATACATTCCGTAGTGCAAATGAGGCGGAAACTTTCCAGATGTTCCTGGTGGTCCATATCCTGTTGAACCGACACTGCCTAGGACATCCCCAGGCTTTACAACTTGGCCAAGCTTGATATTATCGTCATAACCGCTCATATGCGCGTAATAATGATAAATATTAAAAATATCACGGATTCCGATGCGCCATCCACCATATAAATTCCAGCCCATCATTTCTATCACACCATACGTTGTTGAATGAACAGGGACACCATAATTCGCAAAGATATCCGTACCTTCATGAATGCGCAGTCCGCCAAAACCTCTACGGTCCCCCCACGTGTTACGATAGCTGTAATTATGCTTGGTCGATACTGGGAAATCTCGGTCCGTTAAATTGATATCCTGGAACGTTTCGAAAACCTTTGCAGTATTCATGATCGTTTGAACGGTTAAATCTCGCTGATAATGATTCCACAATGCGATTTTAATGTCATCTTTGGCAGCCCCATATTCTGAAATTAGCATTGCCATCGTATAAAGAATATCTTCTTCATTTGCTGGATCTGCCTTACCATCACCATTTCCGTCTTTTCCTTTGCCATCAAAAGTGATGATAATAGCTTCGTCCGTTATTTTTGAGCTGTTTCCTGGTCCAAACCATAATTCAGAAGGGAATTCTATTGAAATTACCTGTTCAGGCTCATCACTGTTTTTTATGTTTCGTTCATAGTTATCAATGGCGGCAAAATAGTACCAAGGGATTTGTGTTAATGCTTCGGTCTTTTTAAAAAGTGCCATTCGTTTGTCATAAATAGATGTTTCTTCCTTCGCATAGACAGCGTTAGTGTGCAAGAAAAAGAGAACAATGATAATAATGGAGAAGCTAAGCTTGTTCGTCAATGTATTCACCTCCTAAATTTTGTTATTGATTAAAGACTATTCCACTGCGTCAATATTTGGTGTTTTTTCCATTTCTTTTATAATAGCGTTTATCGTGTTATCATAATTTCGATTTTCCGATGTGGAACGATGCAGACTTTGAATATCCTGCATGAGTGTCTCATTATCCGAAACATGTATATTAAAATAGCCTGGCATGATTGATACAGCAGTTTTTTTGCTTACATTTGCAGCTTCCTCAGCGGATAGATCTTCGTTTCTTTGATACGCAATTAAAACTTCCTTATCTGTAACAAGTGTTGCAACTTCTTCAAAACCATCATTCCGAAGAATAATTTTCGTAATCATGTCAGCCATTTCATTTCGATCAATCGTGAGCTGTTGTTCACTGTTTTCTGTTTCGTTGTTTAATTGATCCTTTGTGTATCGCACATACCCCAGCTTCGAGCTAAGCTCATCATCTGTAGGTTCTGGCGTATTTCTTGTAGGATCCAACTCATCAAGTATTTCTTCACGTTCACCTTCTGAGTTGTCAAATGTTGTACAACCAACAAGGATCGATGTCATCATAAGCATTATAACAAGAATTGCTTTCATGTTTTTCTTCTGCCTCCTGCATTTAGATTGATTAGTTCTAGTTTCTTTAAAACGGCGAAAAAAATGCATGTAAATATTTCTGGTTTCTATATCGAAACGTATGGTAAACTAGAAGCAATATAGATGTGCAGGAAAAGTGGGGTGAATCGTTTGATTGAATTGAACGGTAAGAGCTATGAAATTATAGAAAATATAAGGGATGGCTTTCAAGAGGAAGCAATTAAGGATCGCTATTCCGAAATATTAGCTAAATATGATTACATTGTAGGAGACTGGGGCTATGAGCAGCTTAGATTAAAAGGATTTTACAAGGATAGAAATGCAAAAGCCTCAATTGAATCAAAAATAAGTGCGTTAGATGATTATTTATTTGAATACTGTAATTTTGGATGCGCCTATTTTGTGTTGAAGAAAGTACATAATTAAAAGGTAGCAGTTCATACGCTTGAGCTGCTACCTTTCGTTGTCTTCTAACTCAGACTCATCATGTGTCGGGTGTGATCCATCCACTTGTCTGGGAATGCCTGCATGCTGGTTTTTATCGGGAAAAGTAAATGCACTCGTACGATACTGTCCTTCACCCCATGGCTCAGATTTACTCGAAACTTTTTCGTAATTATTAATTGCTGAACCAAATGGTCCTTCCGGAAATTCCTCTGGTATTAATTGATTGCGTTGCTGGTCTACATTTGGAAAATCAGAAAAATGCTTTTCTCTTTTCTTTTTCATTATTCTCCACTTCTTTCCGCATTTTGAATGATGTTTTGTTTAGAAGTAGTATTCGTCAATAATTGGATCCTATTCGATGAAAAATAGAGCAAAGCATAGAAAGCATAGTCATCCCCATTACATGGATGACTGTTCTGCTATCTCATTTGTGCAATGCACATAACCTCTAAATTTCTTTTCAATCAATCTGCCCAGGCGGAATATAGCGTCTTCATTACCTGTGGAGCTCATGATTTGAATACTAATTGGCATATTATTTTCATCGGTTCCAACAGGAATGGTTAAAGCAGGCAGTCCCCACACATTTGCATAGGCTACATAGGGCATATACTGCAGAAAAGTTTTTCGAATCGAGAATATTTCCTTGAATACCTGACCGTGTGCAAGCGCCCCCGAATGGTAAACCGGAAAAATAAGCAGTCGATTCATTAAATACGTTTTTAATAATTCATCGCCTTGTTCGATAATTGATTCAATTTCACGAATGCGCTTTCTTGAAGGGCGAAACATTTTTGCCCCCATAATCGCCCAGGAAAGGTATGGATGTACCTTTGTACGCTGTGTTAATTTTTCCTTTAGGAAAGAGGTGTACACATTCGATCTATCATTGTTATATGCCTCTTGCTCAATCAATTTACTTCCTTCCATTGACAAAATTTCCTGCCAAATGAGAGCACTGTCTTTAAAATAGGGAGGAATAGATTGTTTCGTGGAGAACGTTTTTTTAAGAAAAAACTCGGTTTGGTTAAGTATTTGTTTTGTTTTTTCAGATAATGGATAACCAATTGTATTTGGTAAAATTTCCATGCGGAATCGATTTAAAGGCTTTTGTTCCAATGGTATTCCAGAAAGGACCTTATAAAGCATCCGCATATCTTGCACAGATTTCCCCATTGGTCCAACTGTTAGCATGCGGGCTTGGAGCTCATGCATTACAGCTGGAAAATGACCATCATTGGAAATGGTGAACATTCCAGGTTTGAAACCAATAATGCCATTAAAGTGTGCAGGGAAACGAATTGACCCGCCAATGTCTGAGCCAATACCTGCAGCAGCCCCACCTACTGCAAGTAGAGCACCTTCTCCTCCTGAAGAACCGCCGGCTGTTCTATTTAGATTCCAAGGATTATTTGTTCTGCCATATAATTTATTTTCTGTTTCTTGACAAAAGCAAAGTGCAGGCGTATTTGTCTTACCTAAAATGATAGCACCAGCATCCTTTAAGCGTCCAATGACTTCAGCATCTTCTCTGGATATTAAATCCTGCCGGTGTTCTAAACCGCCTGTCGTTTTCATTTCTGCCACGTTAAGTGATTCCTTTACCGATATCGGTACACCATGAAGCGGCCCCTTTACTTCTCCTCTAGCAAGCATTTCATCCAATTCGTCAGCTTCATGCAGAGCAGCATCAAATCGATCCTCAACCATCGCATTGATGCTAGGGTTTGTGTTTAAAATATGGGTAATATATGTTGAAACTACTTCCTTGCTTGTAACTTGATTATTTTGAATTGCATCTGCTATTGATGTTGCATCCAGTGTAACCAGTTGACTTTCCTTCATTCTGCTTCCCTCATTATAAAGTTGTGATAAACCTTCTTAGCTTAAATATACCATGTTTTCATTCATAAACATATGGAATATGATATGATAAAATTATAGACAGACAGCAGGGGGAATATGTATGTATTTTGTGGATCGCAGCAAAATTGAGAAAACGCTTTTATATTTAGATCAAATCTTAGATGAGCTAAGAAATCATCAAGCTACCAGTTTTTCAGAAAAATTAAGCGTGGAACGAATGGTGCATGTTTGTATTGAAGCAATACTTGATGTTGGCAATATGATGATTGATGGATTTATTATGCGTGATCCTGGGAGCTATGATGATATCATTGATATTTTAATTGATGAGAAAGTTCTGCCACAAGATGAGGAAGAAGCATACAAAACGTTAGTGTCACTTCGTAAAATGCTCGTTTCAGAATACACAGAAGTAAACCATAACAAATTGCTAGAAGCAAAGCATGCGTATCATGTGGTTTGGAGTAAGTTCAGCAGCAGAATTCGCACGTATTTGAATAATGAGCTCGGTGTGGCAAACGCATTTTCTAACGAATGAAGGTGATGGTGGTGAGCAAGCACACATCAACAAAACAACAGCTATTAAATATTTTAAAAAAGGCTGACAGACTAACAATTCGAGAAATAATGGAGCATTTCGCAATCTCTGAAATCGCAGTAAGAAAACAGCTCCATGAGCTCGTACAGCGGGGCTTTGTTAAGCAAATATCTCACAAACAAAAGCTTGGCAGACCATATCTTACGTATGAGCTTTCCAAAAAAGGTCATGAAACATTTCCGAATCAATATAAAACATTTCCAGTAGAGCTCCTTGAGGATTTAAAGGAATTACAGGGAGAACAAGCAGTTCGGAAGTTATTAGATAAGCATGGAGAACGGGAAAGAACCTATATGGATAACGTGATTCAGGAAGATGACCTGGATAAAAAATTGGCGGAAATGGTTCACGTGCAAAATGAGCGGGGCTATATGCTGGAAGTTATGAAAACAGCTCGGGGTGATATTGAGATTCGAAATTTCAATTGTCCAGTCGCTGCCATTGCTCTATGTTACGACCAAATGTGTATGAACGAACAAAAGCTCTATGAAGAAATTTTTCATGAAAGTGAAGTAAAAGCACATTCCTTTATTACCCAAGGGAATCATTTTTGTAAATGGACAATAAAAAATCCCAAAGGAAGATGAGTCGTTCATCTTCTTTTTTTAAGGAGAAGAGGCTGGATTGAAAAGATATAAAGGCTATTTAATTGACTTAGATGGAACGATGTATCGTGGAACAGAAGAAATCGAAGGAGCTAAAGAATTTATTAGTGAACTCCACCAAAAGGAAATTCCTTATTTATTTGTAACAAATAATTCCTCTAAGACCCCGGAGGATGTAGTGAACAAATTAAATACGATGGGAATAAAAGCTGCCCCCAGTCAAATCGTAACATCAGCTCTTGCTGCAGCGAATTACATCCAGTCGATAAAAGAAAAAGCAAGATGCTTTGTAATTGGTGAAGCAGGATTGCTGGATGCACTGGAAACGAAGGGGGTTATAATTACGGATACGGATTGCGATTTTGTTGTAATGGGAATTGATCGTCAAATTACGTACGAGAAATATACAAAGGCGTGTCTAGCTATTCGTAAAGGTGCAAAGCTGATAGCTACGAACGGTGATGTCGCACTACCAACAGAACGCGGTCTGCTTCCGGGAAATGGTGCTCTTGTTTCAGTTGTTTCGACCAGTACGGGAGAAAAACCGCTATTTATTGGCAAGCCAGAAACAATCATTATGGAAGAGGCACTTAAGCTTATTGGATTAACGAAAGATGAAGCATTGATGGTTGGAGATAATTATCAAACGGATATTTCAGCTGGTATTCGTGCTGGACTGGACACATTAATGGTTTTTACCGGAGTGACTCCATTTGAAGACTTAGAAGCATTTGAGGTAGCACCGACATATTATGTCCATCAATTAACAGAGTGGCTGGATAATATTTAACAAGTTAAATAGGAGTAAAAAGAAACACACAAGACAGATTGTGTGTTTCTTTATTTTAAGCATCCACATCATCAAGTGCATCTGCATCACTATGGGCTAACCGGCTTGAAGCAGCTGCGGCAATTGCACCAACAATATCATCGAGGAACGTATGAATCTCACCGCTGGATTTATCGTTTAATTTTTTCAATATTCCAGGTTTCTGTTTATCAATATAGCCGAAGTTGGTCATGCCGATTGATCCGTAAACATTAACGATGGATAAAGCAATTACTTCGTCAATCCCATAAAGCCCTTCATCTGTTTCGATTGTCTTTTGCAATGGCTGTGTCAGCTTTTTTTGTTCTGCAAGCATATCAAGTTCAATACCTGTTAAAATGGCATTTTGAACCTCACGTTTAGTCAATACACGCTCGACATTATGCAGGCAATCATCCATAGATAAATCCTGATGATATTTAGATTGCAAATAATAGACAAGTTCTGCGATATCCTGAACTTTAACACCACGGTCTTTCAAAGATTGTCTTGCTTTCACTTCAAGTTCGCTTTTTTTCGTATACTTCGCCATCAAATCACCTTTTCATTATTATAGTTAAAATATTCTTGGTACAATCATACACTTTAATAAAAGAGGAAAAAGGGGAGATCGTGTTGCCACTAACAGGAATGCTCGCTATTTATTACCGTATCCATCCGGAGCGGAAAATATTATTTGGCAATAAAGAAGGCTACAAGCAGGGTGATACTATTTATTTTACCATTTCAGGAAGAAACAAGGAAACAATTCTAACTGAACAAGCGGCAATAACTTATTTTTTAAAGGATTATCCAGTGGAAATAATGACACTTCCAATTCCAAATTTACAAGGTGAATGGTTCACACTCTATGGTGATGAAACATGGATGGTTATCCAAATGCAGCAAGTCGAAAATAGAGAGTATACCTCAAAGCCTGCAGGTATACGACTTGCTGAGTTTCATCAAATTGGGACAGCATTTGGTTATGAACCAAAATCAATATCGAGTTATGGGAAGTGGAAAGAATTATGGGTGGAAAAATTAACAGCTTTTGAAGCTGGAATCGAGCGGGAAGCAAAGGATAAGCCATCTGACTATCATCGAGCCTTGATGAATTTTTTACCGTATATAATCGGAATAAGTGAAAATGCAATTCAATTTCTGCAAGAGAGTGAACGAGAACGGCGAATTTTGGAAACCGATCAAGGAACAATTACGTTTAATCGCTATGAATCATTGGATTTTCCGGTTGTTTGGACAGATCAGCTTATGTATGATCATCCAGCAAGAGATATTGCTGAATATATACGCAGTATTGTTTTGAATGATGACAAAATAGAAAAAATAATTGCTTTCTTAAATGATTATCAACAAATAGCTCCAATTTCTATATTTGGTTGGCGGCTAGTCTATGCACGTTTGCTGTTCCCAATTCATTTGTTTGATTTCATTGAACGAGGATTTAGCTCTCCAGATATGAAAGGTTTAGAAAAAATTATCGAACAGCAGGCAATGTATGAGAGGGTTTTGAGTGAATTTTTCGAAATGACAGGTGTTGATGCTGAAACCTGGGGAATTCCTGTGGTACACTGGTTGTAATTGTTCAAAGAAAGAGGGATCATATGGAAAAATCTACAATCTATATCACAAGAAAAATACCAGAAGAATTATTAAAACCATACGAGGAACGTTTTTCATTTCGGATGTGGGAGAAGGAGGATGAACGTGTTCCCCGAGATGTACTGTTACAAGAGGCAAAGGACGCTGATGGCCTGTTCACTATGTTAAGTGACCTTGTTGACGAAGAGCTTTTGGCACAAGCTTCAAATTTAAAGGTTGTCGCAAATCTAGCGGTTGGTTATGACAATATTGATATAGTAGCCGCGAAGAAACATCATGTCATTGTTACGAATACACCTGACGTGTTGTCTGAGACAACAGCGGATTTAGGATTTTCATTATTAATGGCAGCTGCTAGAAGAATTGTTGAAGCTAGCAAATTTATTGAACAGGATAAATGGAATGAATGGGCTCCATATCTTCTTGCAGGAGCAGATATTCATCATAAAACAATTGGCATTTTTGGAATGGGGAGAATTGGTGAGGGGATAGCAAAACGTGCCACAGGATTTAATATGAACGTTCGCTACCATAACAGGAACCGAAAACCAGCAGTTGAGAAGGAACTTGGGGTCATTTATTCCAGCTTTGATGAACTATTGCGTGAATCAGATTTTATTGTTTCCGTAGTGCCATTAACAGACGAAACGGCGAACGTATTTAATAGTGAAGCATTTAAAAAAATGAAATCCAGCGCTATTTTCATCAATATTTCCAGGGGTGCCGTTGTGGATGAAGATGCATTGCTAGAAGCTTTGGATAGTGGTGAAATTCGAGCTGCAGGTCTAGATGTCTTTCGCGAAGAGCCAATTCGCTCAAGTCATCCGCTTGCATTAAGAAATGATGTTGTCTGCTTGCCTCATATTGGCTCTGCAAGTACAGAGACACGTACGACAATGATTCAGCTTTGCCTGGATAACATTACTGCAGTGCTGGATGGCAAAGAGCCGAAGACACCAGTAAAATAAAAAAAGGCAGACATTTGCTTGTCTGCCTTAAACCTATATATTATTAAAATACTTGTTCAAGCTCTTTAACACCAGGAACTTCTGCGATTAACGCACGTTCAATTCCTGCTTTTAATGTAATAGTAGAACTTGGGCAGTTACCACATGCTCCCATAAGACGAACGAGCACTACGCCGTCTTCATCTACATCAATTAATTCAACATCTCCACCGTCACGCAGTAAGAATGGACGTAATTTATTTAATACTTCTTGTACTTGTTCATGCATATCCATCTAACCCCTTTCCATACTCCTATTATAGAATGACTTTGTATAAAAATCTATCTAAAATTTAATAAGTTAGTTTCAGTTAATTATATTTTATCTTTTTATGAGGTTTTTGTAAAATAAAAGAAACTTAGATAAGTTATAGTATAGGGGGAGAGAATGGATGCAAAAAAAGTAACCAGTACTGTTTATGGACCTTAGCAAATTTGCGCAAGCTTTGCAGGAGCATTAGGTCCCAAGGATACGTACGAATGGCTTTAAGCTGGAATTGCGAGAAAATACATTACTGATGCAATTACCTTATGAATATGAAATTAATGATCCATATGATGTGGGTAAGCAAAGTGCAGAAATACAGTCATAGGAAGTTGGAGTATAGATGGAAATACCTTTTACTAAAATGCATGGTCTTGGAAATAATTATGTCTATATCGATTTATTTCAATTTGACATAGAAGAAAATATCCTTACTGATCTTGCTCAACAGCTAGCGAATGTCAATACAGGAATTGGTTCAGATGGAATGATACTAATTCATCCAAGTGAAAAAGCTGATCTTGGGATGCGGATTTTCAATAAGGATGGTTCGGAAGGGAAAAGCTGTGGGAATGGACTGCGTTGTACAGCGAAATACGCATATGAGCATGGAATTGTGATAAATGAAAAGTTTACAATCGAAACGAAAGCTAATATTGTGGAAGCTGAAGTAACTGCAGCTGGCAATCAGGCAGAGCTTATTACAATCAATATGGGTCCGCCCCAATTACGTAGGGTGGATATTCCAATGATGGGAAGTGATGTGCCTAACGTTAAAGCAGAGATCTTTATTGTAAATGGCGAAAAACTAGAAGTAACTGCTCTGTCGATGGGAAATCCTCATGCAGTATTTTTCGTTGGTGCTATTGATTCTGCACCACTGTATGAGCTTGGTCCTATTATCGAGAAGGATTCAAGGTTTCCAGAGGGAGTTAATGTGGAGTTTGTTGAGGTTATTTCTTCAAATGAACTGCATTTTCGTGTGTGGGAGCGAGGATCTGGGGTAACACAGGCATGTGGCACAGGAGCATGTGCTGCTGTAGTGGCTTCAACTTTAAACCGATATTGTAGACGCAATGAAGTAATTACAGTTCATCTTGCTGGAGGAGATTTAACAATTAAATGGGATGAAGCTGGAGACGTATGGATGACTGGTGATGCACAGGTAATTGCGGAAGGCGTGTTTCAATATAAGCGGAAATAGTTGAACATCTTGATTTCTCTTTGTATACTTAATATAAAGTTCGAAATGAGGAGGTCCGTCAAAATGGTCATTACGTTAACAGATAATGCCAGCGCCCAAATCAAAGAAATGATGAAGGATGAATCCGAGGGAGCACACCTTCGTTTTGGAATTAAAGGCGGAGGATGCAGCGGATTATCTTATTCTTTAGGATTTGAGTATGATATAAATGAAGAATTAGACATCGTAGAAGATATAAATGGAATTCCAGTTGTATTTTTCAACCAGGATATTCCGATTATTGAAGGAACGACAATTGATTTTAAACAAAATATGATGGGCGGCGGGTTTGCAATTGATAACCCGAACGCTATTGTATCCTGTGGATGTGGTTCATCTTTCCGTACGAAGGATAAAGTAGGAACACCAGGAGATTGTTAATAAAAGCCGGAGCTTATTGCTCTGGTTTTTTTGTTTAGCATTTAAACCCCCAATGTTCAATCCTGATTCAGTGAAGGACTCCCCGAATCTTGCGCTTTCTGCCCCAATAAAAAAAGTCATCCGACCGGGATGACTTAATATAATTAAAACATTGCTGTTGAGTGCTTTGGCTGGATACGTGCTTTTGGATCGATGTAATTTTTAGCATTGTTAATCGCTGTCGGTCCTTCGCCAAATCCAGTAACAATGAGCTTTACTTTTCCTTCGTACGTACAAATATCACCTGCTGCATAGATACCTGGAATATTTGTTTCCATTTTCGTATTGACAACGATACTGTTTTTCTCGATTTCTAGGCCCCAATTTTTGATAGGTCCTAAGCTTGAAATGAAACCGTAATTACAAATAACATCATCTACTTCTAATTCGACAGTTCGGTCACCTTTTACCTCTTGGAAGATAATTTGGTCGATTTTATCAGATGCTACAATTTCAGAAGGTGTAAATGGTGTTAATAATTCGACAGTTGAAGTCTTAAGTTGCTCTACGCTGTGTTCGTGTGCACGGAATTGATCACGTCTGTGAACGAGCGTCACCTTCTTGGCAACCTTCTCCAGCATAAGTGCCCAGTCTACTGCTGAATCGCCCCCACCTAATAATACAACATTTTTATCTTTAAATTGATTCATATCTTTTACATAATAATGTAAATTAGCACCTTCAAAACGTTCACTTTCACCAATATTCAGACGACGTGGCTGAAAGGCGCCATTTCCTGCTGTAATGATAATTGTTTTTGTACGATGAACTTCGCCAGTATTGGAAGTTAATTTAAACGAATCATCCTCAAGTCTCTCAACAGTTTCAATAGCTTGTCCAAGCACAATTTCAGGATTGAACATGTTTGCTTGTTCCTCTAATCTATCAATAAGCTCCTGGGCGCGAACCTTTGGAAATCCTGCTACATCGTATATATATTTTTCCGGATAAAGGGCTGTGAGCTGGCCACCAGTATGTGGTAAGCTTTCAATTATTTTTACACTTGCTTGGCGCATTCCGCCATAGAAAGCAGTAAATAATCCGGTAGGGCCCGATCCGATAATGGTGACATCATAGATTTGTTCAGACATGATAAAAACCCCCGCTTTATTTCGATAAATTTCAACATTCTTATCGTACCATAATCAATTCATGAAGTGTACGATTGAAAACATTTTAAGTAAAACAGTTAATAAATATACAATTAGGAAAATAAAATATAGGGTTGAAAACTTTCCTGAAAAACGCTAATATAAATGAGGGAATATTACAGAATGATGACAAATTAGTTTTAATATAATTATAGAAAAAGAGATCCTGGACTTTACCAGGTTTTTATATTGGAAAAAATAATATAAAACTTAGCCTGTTAGCTAGGAAATACATAGGAATTCGTATTGAAGACATGAACTCCGGCATGTAAGAAGTCTAAGAAAGCTTTCTTTAGAATTACTTCAACGGATGTTCAGTTTGCTAAAGGTGATAGTGAAATTTGTCACATAGGTTTGCAGACCATAAGTGACGATGTAAATTAAAAAATGGAGTCGTGAATAAAAATGAATAAACCACACATTGTAATTTTAGGTGCAGGTTATGGTGGGATGATGACAGCGTCGAAGTTACAGAGAACGATGCATATGAATGAAGCAGAAATAACCCTTGTAAATAAAAATGATTACCACTACCAAGCGACCTGGCTTCATGAAAATGCTGCAGGAACTCTCCATCCAGACCGAACAAAAATTAAGATTAAAGATATTATTAATTCAAGGAAAGTTAATATTGTCTTAGATGAAGTAATCAGTATAAAGCCTGAAGAAAAAATAGTGAAATTAGCAAATTCTGAATTGAAATATGATGTACTTGTTATCGGATTAGGATTTGAATCAGCTACATTTGGCATTCCTGGTCTTGAAGAAAATGCGTTAATGATAAATAATATTAATAGTGCTCGCTTAGTTAGAGAGCATTTGGAATATAATTTTGCAAACTATCATAATGAGCTTGAAAAGAATAATGCACGTTTAAATATTGTTATTGGTGGGGGTGGATTCACTGGAATTGAGTTTGCTGGTGAATTAATCAATCGAATTCCAGAACTCTGTGCGGAATATGACATTGAAAAAACACAGGTGAGAGTTATTGTTGTTGAGGGAGCACCTACAATCCTGCCTGGGTTTGATGAAGAGCTTGTAGAATATGCTGTGAACTCTTTATCAGCTCGTGGTGTAGAATTTATTAATGGAGCAATGCTGAAAGAATGTAATACAGATAGTATTGTATACGAAAAAGACGGAAAGCTTACCGAGATTCCGACAATGACAACTGTCTGGGCAGCAGGAGTAAAAGCAAATTCAATTGTGGAGCAGTCTGGATTTTCAACAAATCGCGGTAAGGTAGAAGTTCGTAAAGATATGCGCACACCTGATTATGATGATGTGTTTGTTATTGGAGATTGTGCGTTAATTATGAATGAGCAGACTGGGAGACCTTATCCGCCAACTGCCCAAATAGCAATTCAGGAATCAGGTACGGTTGCACATAACGTCAGAGCTTCAGTACGTGGCGAAGAGCTGCAATCTTTTGAGCCTAACTTATTAGGTACTATCGCATCATTAGGTCATGATGATGCAATCGCTGAGGTGTTTGGGCGCAAATTATTTGGCTGGAAAGCTACAGTTATGAAGAAGATGAGTGATAATCGTTACCTATTGAAATTAGGTGGAATTGGTCTTTTAGTGAAAAAAGGAAAATTTAACATCTTTTACTAGAATTAAAATATGCAAGCTATCATAAAAAAAGCAAAGGAAGCGTACAGCCTTTGCTTTTTTCGTTATTTATTATAAAATGACAGTTGTATGCCTACATCGATTACATGAGGGGAGTTAGTGGAGTGATCCAATTAATCGTTTCCATTATTTTATATTTTGTTATTTTTTTCGGAATCGCGTTCATTCTAAATATGCTATTAAGAAGAACATGGCTGATGGCATTCCTTTATCCGTTAGTTGTCATTATGATTATCGATAAACTATCAACAAAGGAATATTTTACAAATACAAATGCTGCATTTTCGCAACTAGGTCAAGAATTGATGAGTTTGAAGATTGCTGATATCGTAATTCTTGCCTCTGGACTTGCTGGAGCAATTGTTTCCGGCATCGTCATAAGAATCCTGCGTAAAAGCGGGTATCGTATGTTTTAGTGGCAGCCTTAACTTGTATACATAATTAATTAGAAGTAAAGAGATTATTGAAAAATGTTTTGCCATGTCAATTCGTTTTCTAATAGGTTGATGAATAAAATTTTACTAGATTGGAAATGATGACATCCAAGAGGTGTTATTATGAAAATCAAAAGTTTTATTTGGCATGCTGGAATGTTAACGCTTATTATGATTTTATTTATTCAGCTGATGGGAACCATTTCAAATGCTGGGGAAGAACATGTGAAGTCGGGTACTGGGACAGCAAAGGCAGCGGAGCTCAGACAATCAGCGTTAGAACAGAAAGAGCTCAACCTTACCAAAGCGAAGCAGCGTTATATTTCAAGTGATGAAATTGAAGCAAAGCAAACGATTGAGGAAGCAATTGATTTTGAACAGTATCCAATAGCTACAGTTGTAGCGACTGGTTACACTGCTGGAATTGAATCGACAGGAAAAACAGAAGAACATCCTGAATATGGGATTACATTTTCAGGTGTTAAAGTGAAGAGAGACTTGTATTCTACCATTGCTGCAGACTTAACGGTTTACCCCATAGGAACAATTCTTTATATACCTAATTATGGCTATGGTGTTGTTGCCGACAAAGGAAGTGCAATAAAAGGAAATAAAATCGATTTGTTTTATGACACGGTTGATGATGTTTACGCACAGTGGGGGAAAAGGGAACTAGAAGTTTATGTCGTTGAAATGGGCGATGGAGAATTGACAGAAAAAGAGCTCATGGAATTAAATGAAAATGAAGCGATGCAAGTATTCAGACAGCAATTTAACGAAGGTTAATGAAAGAACAAAAGCGCAAGCGCCCGGTACTGACGTTTAATTTCCTAGACAATAATAAAACTCCCGAAATCCAATAATCGGGAGTTTTTCAATGATCTTTATTATTGAAAAAACGAATAGAGAAAGAAAGCAATTCCAATTCCAGTTAAACCGCCAAAAAATACTTCAATTGGCTGATGACCTAAAAGCTCCTTCAACTCTCTGCGTTTCTCATATTCTTCTTTTTTATTCCAATCCTTCGCACTTTCTGTAAAATACTGAAAGTCTTTAATTAATCGATTAAGCACCGCTGCATGCTCTCCAGCTTGCCTTCGTACACCTGAAGCATCAAACATCGTAATCACACTAAAGATACATGCAAGTGCAAATACACTTGATGTGACCCCTTCAATGATACCGATAGCAGTTGTCAGTGCAGTTACGGCAGCAGAATGACTGCTGGGCATTCCACCAGTACTAAATGCAAGGCCAGGCTGAAACTCTCTTGTAAAGATCAATTTAATTGGAATTTTAATAACTTGAGCAAAAACAATTGCTGTTAAAGCTGCCCACAAAGGGAAATTTAAAAATAACTCCATAAGCTATAAAACATCCTTCCTACTGCAATTTCCTGATCATCTCTGCATAACTGCTGGTGTCATATTGCTGTTATTTTACCATAGAGATGTGACAAGGTAAACGGATGTCTATAGCATAGGCATTATTGGGTGTTTACATTCTTTAAGGTTGAAGGAATTCTTTTAGCGAGGCTTAGCATGAAAAGGGCAGCAATAACCGATAACATTGCATCTTTAATCAGGAAAGGCACCATTCCAGCCCATGCAACAGTATAGGAGATCGATAAATCGAGCCATGTATTCATTGCCAAATACATATACGTAGTTCCAACACCATAATTAATCGCCAAACCGATAATTGCAGCAAAGATAAAGTATGGGACAGTGCGTATTTTTCGACCTTCTGTCATCCAGCCAACAAAAAAGGCAATTAATATAAAAGAAAATATAAATCCTCCGGTTGGGCTAATGAATTGAAAGATTCCGCCTTTTAAACCAGCAAAGATAGGTAACCCTGCTGCTCCAAGCAAGGCATAAACCACCATGGATACCGTACCAAGTTTTCTGCCGAGCATCATCCCGGCTAAGATAGCAAAAAAGGTTTGTAAAGATACCGGAACGGTTGCTCCTCCAATCGGAATCGCCAAAAATGGAAACCAAACAGTAATATTCGCCCCGATTGCCATTAAACAAACAAACATAGCCCCAAACGTTAAGTCAATAGGACGTAATTTTTTCATGTAAAAATCCCCCTTATAACAAAATAATAAGTGGAATACATCACATTGTCAACCTAATTTAATTATTAGTTGACATTAAAAAGACAGCCATTAAAAAAGCTGCCTTAAACGTATAGAACTATTTAATAATTGCATCCAATGCAATTTCCATCATATCATTGAAGGTTGTTTGGCGTTCCATTGCTGTAGTTTCTTCTCCGGTTAAGATGTGGTCAGAAACAGTAAGTACAGACAGAGCCTTGCGTCCGTATTTTGCTGCAAGGGTATAAAGTGCTGTTGATTCCATTTCAATAGCTAAAACGTTGTACTTGGCAAGCAGCTCGTTCACTTCTTTTGCATTATCACGATAGAATGTGTCACTTGTAAAAATATTGCCAACACGAAGGTTAAGACCTTTTTCAATACCTGCATCATACGTATTCTTAAGTAATTCAAAATCTGCTATTGGCGCATAGTCAATGCCATTAAAAATTAATCGGTTCATTTGTGAATCTGTTGTTGCCCCTTGTCCTAAAATAATATCGCGAACCTTGACATCTTTTTGAATAGCTCCACATGTGCCAACACGAATTAATTTTTTCACATCATAGCTTTGTATTAGCTCGTTAACATAAATGGAAATGGAAGGTACACCCATTCCTGTACCTTGTACAGAAACACGTTCTCCTTTATAGGTTCCAGTATAGCCCAGCATACCACGTACTTCATTGTAAATTTTAGCATCTTCTAAGTACGTTTCTGCAATATATTTTGCACGAAGGGGATCCCCAGGCAAAAGTATTTTATCTGCAATTTCACCTTGTTTAGCACCTATGTGAACACTCATTTATTTTTCCTCCTTGTATCGAAAGCAATTCTTTTCAACGTTACGTTATCATAACATGTGGCGAAAGACAAATATCCACTGTATTCGATTTTTTTTTGCTTATTTCTTTCATTAATTACTGTAATTGTATATAATAGGAGTAGGTTTATGTGAATCACATAACATAAATGTTAGAAAAAATATGATAAATAGATTTGGAAGGATGGATTTAAATGAAGTCACAAACATTTACAATTACTGCTGAAACTGGTGTACATGCTAGACCTGCAACATTATTAGTTAATAAAGCTGGCCAATATGATTCTGAAGTTGAAATTTCATATAAAGGTAAGAAAGTTAACTTAAAATCGATTATGGGCGTTATGTCACTAGGTATCCCTAAAGGGTCTGAAATCGAAATTATTGCAAATGGAAATGATGAAGAAGAAGCATTAAACGGTGTTGCTGAAGTTATTAAAGAACACTTAGGTGAATAAGTTGAAATTAAGGTAAGCGACTACATGCTTGCTATGGTTAGAAAAAAGCTAGAGGATAAGTTTTTCTCTAGCTTAATTCTTGATTATATAACTTTTTATAATATGTCATCACCAGACTATCGAGCTTTTGTCGTGCCATGCTGTTAAATGAAGTATCTTCTGCTGCAAGCTTTTCTCTGTATATCTCTACTGCTTCTTGTAAAGAAATGCCATAGTCTGGAATTTCCCCCTCATACCTTTTAACTGCAGATTTTTTAACGTTCATTTTTTCGTGAAAGGCTAACGCTTTTCGTTCATGGAAAAATACGTCCTCCAGTTTCCCATAATTGTGCAAGTCTCCTTGTAATGGATGTTTTTGGACAGCTAAAACTTCAACTAGATAATTCTCACCCCGCAGCTCTTTCACGACACCAAGATACGTTCCTGAACGATAATGGGCCTTTACCGGACTTCCAATTGTAATTTCTGACATCAAATCACCTTCCTTAGCTCTAGTTTGCCAAAAATAGGGCGAATTTGCGAATATTTAATTCCATTAGTTGGCTAATAGCAGAAGTTTGTTATAATTGCTATAGAAGGATGTGAAGATTGATGATGCCGTTTCTCTATTTTCCAGAAGATAAGACGGAATATATTCCAGCTGTTATTGCCTTGATCATTTTTATCGTTTTAGCAGTTGTTGCGATGTACTTAATGGTGAAAAAGTCGAGAAGAGATGAGCGAAAATTTAATCAACAGTATCAGCAGCAATTGGAAAATAATCGACACACAACAGAACATACGTAACCTAATTAAGGTCTCCTATTCTAAAAGTAGGAGGCTTTTTTGTTTAGATTATTCCTTTGTTGCAAATACTGATTAGAAAGGAATGCAGAAGGAGATTTTTACATGCGTTTTATAGTTATTTTTATTACTTTACTTTTGTTAACTGCTTGCCAATCATCAGATGAAATTACGAGTAAGACAGTTGAAATGTATAATGGGTCTGGTGATCGAGTCGGCACAGCTTTGTTAAATGAAACGTCAGAGGGTGTACAAATTGAACTTACACTCGAGGGGTTAAAACCAGGGTTTCATGGAATACATGTTCATGAGTACCCGGCTTGTGAAGGCCCAGATTTCAAAAGCTCAGGAAACCATTTAGATCCAGAAGGAAATGAGCATGGACTTATGCATCCGGATGGCGCGCATCTTGGTGATTTACCGAATATTGAAGCAGACGGTGCGGGATTAGTTGATATAGAACTAATGCTTGCAGAGGCTACATTGCTGGATGGAAAAAATTCGCTTTTTGAAAGAGGCGGGGCTTCTTTAATTGTGACGGAAAAACAAGATGATGGTGTTAGTCAGCCAAGCGGAAATTCTGGAGCAAGAATTATATGTGGTGTCATTGCAAAAGAAGATGGAGGGGGAGAGTCAGAAGACGCTCCGACAGATCCGACAGAATTTAATAAGGAACAAGAAGAATAGCGTTGCAGCAGGGATCTGATAAATCGAAATAAATTGGCGGCTTGCTATCCATTTTATTGCAAGCCGTTTTAGTATAAAGAAATAGAAATGGGTCAAACGATTTTAATTATTGTAGTTAATAAATGCGGTATTACAATACATAATAACCCCTTAACCAGGTAAGAATAATGTGTATGATTGAATAGGGGGCGTGATTTTATCATTAAAAGTATTAATAAGCTATTTAAATTTTTAAACAATAAACACCCTCTTGAAGAACACGCGGGTCCATTTCAAAACGAAATACTTACAGGGAATTTAGAGAATGATTTAACCGAATTAAAAGCAGTATTTGAAAAATCCTCTGACATCGTCTACCGTGAGCTGCATATTGGAAATAAAAAAGGAATGCTTATTTTCTTTGATGGACTTGTTAATCTGCAGTTAATTGACGCGGATGTTTTAAAGCCGTTATTGAATTTGGATGAACAAGGTATAAAATCATCAGGAATTACTCCAATTAAACAGCTATTAGAACGAGTCGTTTCAACAGCTGCTATTTCCAGTGGTCAAAAGTTGCAAGATGTTACCTATCATATTCTAACCGGAGACACAGTTTTATTAATTGATGGAATGACAGATGCACTGTTTATAAGTATAAAAGGGGGGGAGAAACGAGCAGTTGAACAGCCGGAATCAGAAGTAGTTGTTCGGGGACCACGTGATGGTTTTACGGAAAACTTACGAACGAATACGAGTTTAATCCGCAGAAGATTAAAAACCCCTAGACTGAAAATGGAACAAAAAACTGTTGGACGTTTATCAAAAACTGATCTTGTTATTACATATATTGAAGGAATTGCCGAAGATTCATTAATTCAGGAGATTCATGATCGAATTGATCGAATAGATATTGATGCTATCGTAGAAAGCGGCTATATCGAAGAGTTGATCGATGACAACCCATTTTCTGTTTTTCCTTTAGTTGGTCATACAGAACGTCCTGATCGAGTTGTTGGGAACTTATTAGAAGGAAATGTCGGTATTATTATTGATAATACACCTTTTTGTCTGATTGCACCACAAACATTTTTTCAATTGATTCAAAGTCCTGAAGATTACTATCAGCGTTATATTACGGCTTCGTTTATCAGGATGCTACGTTATTTGAATTTGATTATCTCCTTATTATTACCATCGATTTATATTGCTGTAACAACGTTTCATCAGGAAATGCTTCCAACCAGTTTATTACTTAGTTTAGCTGCTGCTCGGGAGGCTACTCCTTTTCCTGCGCTTATTGAAGCGTTAATGATGGAGATTGCATTTGAGGGATTGCGGGAAGCTGGAGTTCGCCTGCCGCGGGCAGTTGGATCGGCTGTTAGTATTGTCGGCGCATTGGTCATTGGTCAGGCTGCTGTGGAAGCAGGTATTGTCTCGAGTCCAATGGTGATCATTGTGGCAACTACTGGGATTGCTTCGTTTATTATTCCAGGTTATGAACAAGCTAACTCCATTCGAATTCTTCGGTTTCCAATGATGTTTCTTGCTGGATTTATGGGACTGTATGGCATTTTCTTAGGCGTGCTAATCTTACAAATTTATATTTTAAGGCTGAGGTCGTTTGGAGTTTCATATTTTTCACCAGTTGCTCCATTAGAAGTTTCTAATTTAAAGGATATTTTTGTTCGAGCCCCGTGGTGGGCGATGAAAAGGCGCCCAGGGTATCAAGGGAAAAATAAAACAGACCGGATTAACCGTAATTCACGTCCTGGTCCAGATCGTTAACGTCGAGTTTCATGGATGCGACTGTTCAATACAAAAATAAAAAGCATGTCAGAGTAGAAAGGGTACATGTATGAAAAGCGTACGTATGTTGATTCTGATTATTGTGATGTTACCTCTTCTTACGAGTTGCTGGGGCAGAACTGAGGTAAGTGATATTGCCATCGTAACTGCTATTGCAGTCGATAAAGGAGAAAATGAAAATATTTTGCTTAGCTTACAAATCGCAGTTCCAAAAAACCTCGGCTCGCAAGGATCTTCAGGTTTAAGTTCTGGAGGATCTGAAGCAACGATAGTGGTTTCAGAAGAGGGAAGAGACATTATGCAATTATACCGGCAAATTCAGATGAAGTTGTCTCGGGAGATCTTTTTTGCCCATATTGGCGTTATTATAGTTGGAGAAGAGCTGGCAATGGAGGGTGTTTCTTCTATATTCGATTTCTTCTCCAGGTATCGAGAACCGCAATTAAATATCCCAATTTTATTTGCAAAAGGAAAAGCAAGTGAAATATTAAATATAACCCCGCAATTAGAAACGCTCACATCAGAAGAAGTCAGAAAACAAGAAAGGAGAGGGGCTGGGTTAGAAGTAAAACTAAGAGATTTTTTGACACGTATGTTAGCAGTTGGCGAAGAACCGTTTGCTTCCCATATTTCAAGTGAAACATTGGAAAAAGAGGGTGACGCTTCAAAAATGGTTCCGTCGCTTAATGGTGCAGCAATCTTTCGGGGAGATAAATTAGTAGGCTGGATGGATGCGAAAGAATCTCGAGGTCTGTTATGGATGCGCAATGAATTTATAGCTGGGGTGATTTCTCTAAAGGTACCAGATGATGAGGGCGGGGGAAATATTGGAGCAGAAATACGGGAAATAACCTCCAAGATTAAGCCAACTGTATCGAAAGAGAGAGTGAAAATAAAAGTCGATACTTACGGGGAAATTGAAATTTTTGATAATTCCTCTGCATTCAATTTAAATGATCCAAAGGCGATTGAAAAGGTGAAAAAATTGTTTGAAGATGATGTTAAAGAAAGGCTTAAATTAACGGTGAATAAAGCCCAAAAAGAACTAAATTCAGATGTGTTTGGTTTTGGGCAGGCGGTTTATCGCACACATCCTAAACTGTGGAATGAAATATATAAAAGTAAATGGGCAGAGGTTTATCCTGATATCGAAATCGAGATAAATGCTGAAATCAAGATAAGTGGTAGTGGGTTCAGTAACCAATCAATAACATTGTTCAATTAGAAAAATGAAGGAAATCCTTTTACTAACTGTTTTTAGGGGGTTTGTATGGAACGTATATCGATCTATCAGCTTTTTACAATTACGGTATTTTTCCAGCTTGGTACATCTGTAATATTTGGGTTTGCTACTTCTGCTGGCAGAGATGCATGGCTGGCAAACCTATTCTCTTGTGCATTGGGAATCCTGCTGATTTTAATATATATTGTTCTAATGAAAATGAACCCGGGGTTAACGGTTGTGGAATGGTTTCCGGAACAGCTTGGAAAATGGATTGGTATGCCGATTGCTTGGCTGTATCCGCTGTTATTTATCTATACAGCAGGGCGTATTTTATCCGATGTCAAGTTCATTATCCCGGATACGCTCCTTCCTAATAGTATATCCTGGCTCGTAATTCCCCCGTTTTTATTCGTAGTTGTGTACGGAGTGGCATCAGGGATTGAAGTTATTGCTCGACTAACCGAATATTTATTACCGATGATATTAATGATTATTATTGTTGAGGTAATCCTGCTCTTTTTTTCCGATGTTTTAAATATAGACTATATCTTTCCTGTTATTGGGCAGGGGTGGGGGAAGATTTGGACAGCTGTATGGCCGACAGGTATTACGCAAACATTTGCGGAGACATTAACATTAGCGATGATATGGCCCTTGGTAAAAGAAACTGAAAAGGTAATGAAGGTAACGATTATAGCTACGATTGTAACTGGAATAACGATTGCTCTATTTAGTTTGATGCAGGTACTTGTTTTTGGGGAAGATACTCTAGAGCGCTCCATGTATCCTGTATATATTTTAATGCAACAAATAGAGATCGCTGATTTTCTATACAATTTGGATGCGATTGTAAGTTTAATTATGATTCTCACAGCTTTTGCTAAATTAACGCTTTATTTTTATGCAGCGGTCCGCTCGATGCAATTGTTGTTGAAATTAAATTCGACCCGCTTACTTATTTTACTAGTAGCTATTATTATCTACACAATGGGGATGACAATGTCTGAAAATCTAAACAAACATATTTATGTCGGTATTCATATTTTTCCTCTGCATTTATGGGTCCCATTGTTAATTGTTTTGCCGTTTCTGTTGCTGATTGTGACTGTCATACGAAGAAAATTTGGTAAAGTCTCTTCAAAATAAATCAAGGAGTGATTACAGAATGAGCAGGTTTATCTGGCCCTGGCAGTCTGAAGTAGTGATTGAGTATCCGTGGATTTTATTAGTATTTTTTTTAATTCTTTCGCTTCCATTATCGATTGTTTCCTGGGTACGCTGGAAAAAAAGTTCGGCAAAGACAAAAAACACATGATCAACATTATGTGACCATGTGTTTTTATAGTGTTATTTATTTAGAGACTGTACGGCATCAATAATTCGTTTGACCCCTTCTTCTAAAGTCGCACGTGGACAGGCGATATTCATGCGCATATAATGTTCGCCTTCTTTTCCGTAAGATGCCCCAGAGTTTAAGCCAACTTTTGCTTTTTCAATCATAAATTTATTCAAAGACTTACTATCCATATTAAGTGCACTGCAATTAATCCAAAGGAGGTAAGTACCTTCTGTTTTCACAACTTTTAATTCAGGTATGTGCTGATCAAACATCTGTGTTACATAATTGGTATGATTTTCAATCAAGCGATTTAATTCCTCAAGCCATGGCTCACCAAGTGTATATGCAGCTTCCATTGCGGTATTTCCCATTGTGTTTAACTGGTTATGGAAGCCTTGCTTATTAAAGGAAGCATCAAGCTTTTTACGATTTTCTTCATTGCTTGTAATCACATAGGATGCATCAAGTCCTGCAAGATTAAATGTTTTTGATGGAGCCATACATGTAATAGTGTGATCAGCAACTTCTTGAGAAAGCGATGCGATTGGAATATGCATTTGATTTGGGAACACAAGGTCAGCATGAATTTCATCTGAAATAATGATGACATCATATTTCAAACACAGTTTTGCCATTTCCTCCAGCTCTTCTTTTTTCCAAACACGTCCAACAGGATTATGTGGGGAACATAAGATAAAAGCTTTCACACCAAGCTTTAATTTATTTTCAAAGTCTGCAAAATCTATCGTATAGTAATTGTCCTTATTTACGAGCGGGTTCTCAATTACTTTGCGATCATGTGCTTCGATTACATTATAAAATGGTGGATAGACTGGTGTTTGGATGAGAATTTTATCCTGTGGATCTGTGAAAGCTTGTACGGCAATATGTAAGCTGGTGACGACACCATTACTATAGGATAACCAAGCAGGATCAATTGTCCAGTTATGTCTTTTTTCTAACCAGTTAACGATAGAGCCAGAAACTGCCTCATCAATAATCGTATATCCGTAAATGCCATGCTGTGCCCGTTTTATTAATGCTTCATTAACAGCGGCAGGGGCTTTGAAATCCATATCAGCAACCCACATTGGCAGTACGTCCTCCGATTGGAACATTGCTTGCAGCATATCCCATTTAACAGACCTTGTATTTTTACGGTCATATAATTCATCAAATATACTCATAAAATGCCTCCTATTAATTCATTAATGCTATTATAATTAGAAAACTAGGTATTCGCAAAGCTTTTAGACGAATATCATAGCTCACTTATGCAAATAGCAAAGGATTGCTATTCACCTTGCAAAGAAAGCTTATATGAAAACGAAAAAAAAAGCAAAGCGTTAAACGCCTTGCCTACAGGGGGAATACGAGAAAGTCTTACAGTTATAGTATTACCCTGAAATAAAAAATATAAACAGGGATTTTTAAATTATTTTGTAAGAAATAAATTAAGTGCAAACTATTGTGTAAGACTAGTTATTACTGTTCAGAATTGCTTTGGTTTCAGTACAAACTTTATCCGCGAGATGTAAGTACTGGTAGCTTATAAAAATGAAAGAATCTAAAATGAAGCACGTTAAATCATATAGTGATAGAGAAAGCCTGAGTGAATCAAAACTGTTCTCGTTCGGAAACTTATACCTAAACAGAACGAAAACAGGGCGAGAGAAAGACACTCACGGACGAACTGAATGTAAAAACAGAGGAAATCGGCATAGAGAAGCTATTACTGTAGTGCAGGAAAATCACAACACCCTAGCAGAAAAAGTACTAATCAACGAAACTATGCTTAGTGAAATCAAAATTAAAAAGCACCGTTAAACTCCACTGAAGGCAACGGTGCTTTTCAACTATTGATTATAAACGTTTTTCTAATGCTTCTTTTTCTTCTTCAAATCCAGGTTTGCCAAGCAGTGCAAACATATTTTTCTTATATGCTTCTACACCAGGCTGGTCAAATGGATTGACGCCAAGGAGATAGCCGCTTATAGCACATGCTTTTTCAAAGAAGTAAACCATGTAGCCGAATGTATAGGCATCAAGAGCAGGTAATTCCACGATGAGATTCGGAACATCCCCATCCGTGTGCGCAAGCATTGTGCCTTGGAATGCTTTATCATTGATTTCATGAATTGTTTTGCCAGCTAGGTAATTTAAGCCATCTGAATCATTTTCCTCAGCTTCCAATGTTAATTCCTTTTTCGAAGCGTTTACGTGAAGCACGGTTTCAAATATATTGCGACGGCCTTCTTGGATGTATTGTCCAAGTGAATGCAAGTCCGTTGTGAAGTTAGCAGATGAAGGGTAAATCCCTTTTTGATCTTTTCCTTCACTTTCACCAAATAGTTGCTTCCACCATTCGGAAAAGTATTGCAAGCTTGGCTCATAATTAATCAGAAGCTCAGTAACTTTGCCTTTGTTATATAAAACATTACGAACTGCTGCATATTGATAAGCAGGATTGTTAGCTAGTGTTGGCTCAGCTAAGTCGTGCATTGCATCTTTCGCGCCTTGCATCATGTCATCGATAGAAATGCCGCTTACCGCAATTGGCAGTAATCCTACAGCTGTAAGCACTGAATAACGGCCACCGACATCATCTGGAATTACAAATGTTTCATAACCAGCTTGATCTGCAGACGTTTTTAAAGCACCTTTTGCTCGATCTGTAGTAGCATAAATACGTGCTTTTGCTTCTTCAGCACCATATTTTTCTTCTAAGTATTTTTTGAAAATACGGAAGGCAACAGCTGGTTCTGTTGTTGTCCCACTTTTAGAAATAACGTTAATCGAAAAATCTTTATCTTTTAGCAGCTCTAATAGCTCACTCATATAAGTGGAGCTTAAATGATGGCCAACAAAGATAATTTGCGGTGCTTTACGATCCTCTTTTGTAAGCAGGTTTTGAAAGGAATGGTTGAGCATCTCTAATGCTGCGCGAGCACCAAGGTATGACCCGCCAATACCAATTACAAGTAATACGTCAGAATCATTTTTGATTTTTTCTGCGCTTTTCTTTATACGCGCATATTCTTCCTTATCATAGTTTTCCGGTAAATCAACCCAGCCAAGAAAATCGTTACCCGGGCCAGTTTTTTCGTGCAGCATATGATGTGCTGATTCTACAAATGGGCTTAAGTAATCAACTTCGTGTTGGTCGAAAAATTTAAGAGCTTTATCATAGGTAAATGAAACGTGTGACATCGTCATCCTCCTTTAATTGCAATCTTCTGCATATCTTAACTTTAATTGATTAGCATGGTGAAAGCAAGAATGATGCAACCTGAATATGACTATAAAAAAACATACACAACGAAAGTATAGGACTTTGCTGTGTATGCTAAAAGTTTTTTATTTCTTTGCTGATTGATCAATCCACTCTTGAAGCTTTTCTTTAAGTGTGTTGAATCCTGCTGAATCATTGTCTTGTTGGAAAGTAGGTTGTGCTTTTTTCTCTTTCGCAGGCTGCTTTTTAGGTGCTTCTTCTGTAGCACGGATAGAAAGGGATACTTTGTTATTCGCTTCGTCCACGTTCATTACTTTAACTTTTACATCATCACCAACAGTTAAATGCTCATTGATATCTTTTACATAACCATGTGTGATTTCTGAAATGTGGACTAACCCTTGATTCTCTTCATCTAAAGCAACAAATGCTCCATATGGCTGTATACCTGTAACTTTTCCGTCTATAATTTGACCAGCTTCAAATTTGCTTGTCATGCTGAACAACTCCTATATATAAATTCGTTTCTTTTTACACAATATACGATTATAGCACAAATTATTAATTCTAGCAAAAAAATACTTAAAAAATGATAGAAGCTGTTACCAGCATGTGATAGAGATTAATATGTCATTTCCCAGTAAAGTGTGGTTTGCGTTAGGATGTATATAATATTTTTCATCTCGAATATATCCAAGTGTCAAATAACCTTGCTGTAATAGCTGATTGGAAACATGCAAGAAAGATTTTCCATCCAATTCACTAGGCAGCTGTAAATGAGCAAATTGCTGTTGTGTCAACAGCTGTATGATATCCTCAAAAGGAGTAGCGGTTTTTGCATGGCTTAACTCATGAAAAAACAAACCACTCATAAACTCATTTGAGCGGATAATAGTTGTTGCACCAGCTCGTAAAGCATTTTCAATTTGTATCTTGGACAAAATTTCGGCAACGATTGGTATCTGATTATTATTGCCACGGATTGCAATTGTTGACAGGATCGTATAATTGTCTGCTTGTCGTTCGCTTTTATTTAATTCTGAAGTAATTAGAACGCAGGCAGCATATTTAATATTAGCCTTCTCTAATATTGCGTCTTCGCTTGCATCTCCATGAATAAAATGGACAGGATATTCCTGGAAGGTTAGCTGGCGCAGTGTTCGGTCAATGAGAACGATTCGTGTTGCTGGGTAGTTTTTAGAGGCGATATGAATTAATTGTTTGGTGCGCTCATTCCAACCGATAAAGATGAAGTGATTGCTCCCTTTGAATGGAAGTCTTCCACTTTCAAGATCCTGCTCATGTTTGACCGTTGCACTAGATAAAGAAGTAATATAAAAGGCGATCAAACCGCCACCAGTCAGAATCAATAGTATGGCAATGATTCTACCGGCTGGGGTTAGGGGGATATAATCACCGTAGCCGACTGTTGCGCCTGTAACAAAAGCCCACCAAATGCCATCAAATATTGTGGGGAATTGTGATGGTTCAAATAAATGAATCACAGTTCCGAAGAAAGTCATTAGTAAAAAAACAGTAATCAGCAGCTTAACAGCAGTCGGTAAACGAAAATATATATATTTAATAAAGCGAATACTCATAGCATCACCTAAAAGCGAAATGGATTTACAGTTTAGTATGAGCTAAGAGGGTAGTGTTATTCAACATAGGTAAAAAACAAGTACAGACGATATTTATACTTCGTCTGTACTCGCCCCATTAGAGTCTATGTGTTTTTTAAGGCTTTCTTTAAACTGTTATACACGGCAATCCAAAAGTCATGATTATCACGGTATGACTTTGATATAAACAGATACATTTCCTTAGCCTTTTCATCGTAATCTTCTGCATCCTGCGGTGGCAGAGAAGCTCGAGAATGGTCGACAAATTGTTGGAGCTCTTCGGCACGCGGGCCCCATTTTGCGATTTCTTCTCCATTTTCATTCATAAATATAAAAATAGGAATAGAGCGTGCTTTGCCGTTTGTTAAATATTGATCCATTAATTCTAAATTTTGATCACGCAAGAGCATCTGAACCTGCATGTTTGCAGCTTCGGATAGCTTTAATAAAATCGGGATATTCAGCATGGCGTCACCACACCAATCCTCTGTCAAAACAATGACGCGCAGGTTTTTTTCATGAATTTTATTAAAAAATGCGTCATCAGCAGGTAAGGAAAAATGGTCATAAATATGCAGCAAATCTTCTTTGTTTTTTTCCATTGATTCAATATAAGCGTCTGGATTCATACCTTTTTCAAACCATTGATTTAGATGCATTCGAAATCACTCCTTATAAATGTTGTTCAAAAAGTCAAATAAAAATGACGCATAAACTACAGAACCTCTGACTGACTACCTAAATGTCAAATGCTATTCTGATAAGGGTAGCAACACTACCTTCGACCCACAGGGCATGTTTGTGTCGGCTTTCAAATGGCGAGTTATTGCAATACTGGGATTCTGCACAATTAGCCGGCCTCAGTACTTTTTATCCACCGCTTGAAACTTTTTTAACGAATACGTATTGAGTTAAATTGTAAGGCTAAAATGGAGTTACGTAAACAAATGTGCTCTTTAGTTAAAATTTTGCTATCATGGAAATTAATTGGATGAATAGCCTGAGGAGGAAGTAAGGATGACACAAATAAATCAGCAATTTTTAATGGAATTATTAAACACACCATCTCCATCAAGTATGGAAATGGAGATTCAGAAGAAATGGATAAACTATGTGAAGGATTTTGCCGATGAAATACTTACTGATAACGCTGGAAATGCTATTGGTGTATTAAATCCAGATGCACCTTTTAAAATTTTGCTTGCAGGCCATTGTGATGAGATTGCGCTTGTTGTTAACCGGATTGACGAGAATGGTTATTTGCATTTTGATAAAATGGGCGGTATTAATCCAAAGGCAGCAGTCGGCATGCGTGTAACTGTACTTGGGTATAAAGGTAACGTTACAGGTGTTATCGGTGTGAATGCACAGCATCATGGCGGATTGAAAAATGACTTTGAACTATCGGATTTGTTTATTGATTGTGGCTATAAGTCTAAAGAAGAAGCCGCAAAGTCCGTACAAATCGGAGATCTCTGTGTATATAAAACAGAACCAGAGATTTTAATGGATCGCTATATTGCTGGACGCGGCTTGGATAATCGAACTGGTGCATTTATTGTTGCAGAAGTTATGAGACAGCTTTCCGAAAAAAACATTAACGTTGGCGTTTACGCGGCAAGCACGGTAAATGAAGAAACGAATATGGGTGGTGCATATTTTGCTGCTGCTGGCATTGAACCGACAATGGCAATTGCCTGTGATGTGACATTTGCAACAGATTATCCTGGTGTTAATAAAAATAAGCACGGAGATGTAACATTAGGGGGAGGACCTGTTTTTGCAAAAGGGGCACCAATTAACATTAAGATTAATCGGCTGCTGGAAAAAACAGCGAAGAAATTAAATATGGATGTGCAGTATGAGTTAACACCACGCATGACAGGAACAGATGCAGATAAAATGCGACTTACCGGTAAAGGTGTACCAATTTCCTTAGTGTCACTGCCATTGAGGTACATGCATTCCCCTGTTGAAACAGCGAGTATACAGGACATTGAACAGGAAATTGAATTAATTGTAACAATGATTGCTGATATGACGGGAGAAGAGAGTCTAAATCCATTAGAAGGTTGAATTTTAGCTGAAAGTAAAAAATACAGCTGTCTATAATAGGTCCGGCACCCTCAATATAAGGGGCTGCCGCCTTTTTTTTTGCTTGGGTTTAAAAAGTCCTACACATTATTAAATAGCTATTCCAATATACCCCTTATCACGTCTTTTTATCTAGCGTATGGTCCCTGTTTTCCGCTTTATCGAAAAAAATATTTTATTTTTCTCCTAATACATAGTAAATTAGATTTATTTTTCATATAAAAACGTGTCTAATAAGACAATCTTTTCTTTGAAAAACCTTTTATATTAAAGGCTTACTTAGCTAAGTGATAAAAATAGAGTGTATTGTAATTGACATGAATTAGGAAAAATTGGTACTAATTATTCAATTGTGAAAATTTGGATTAATATTGACAATAATCGACAAAAATCATTCTATCTATCTACTATACTGACATTAACAACGAGATTCTACAATCATCGGAAATTGAAGGGGATCGACAAGTTTTTTTGTAAAGGAGGGCAGATGATTTTTTGAAAGCTTATGCAAGTGGATTGTTCGAAAATGGAGAGGAGGAAAAGTTTTGAGAACAAAGAAAAAGCGGCAGATAAAGACTTTCAGTATTGCAGCAACTTTTTTAATGGCATTTTCTTTAATTGCACCTGGTGTGACTTTAGCTGAGTCACAAAGCAAACCGCATTATTCGCTAAATGATTCCAATAAGGTTGCAGAAGCAAAGGTAAGTGAACGGCTGTTAACAGGATTTAAAGATGATGAAAAACAGACGTTTCTTGTGAAATTCAATGAAACGGCAGAAGTAGAAAAAGCTGCTTCCGAAGCGAAATCTACTGCTGCGAAAGCAAATCTATCTGCACAGAAAGTAGAGCACATTAGCCGATCAGCAGTGATTTCTGAGTTGAAAGCAACTGCACTCAGTTCACAGCAAAATGTAAAAGCTTATCTAGAGCAGGAAATAGAGAATGGTAACGCAGAGAATATTAAGACGTATCATATTGTTAATGGAATAGCAGTTACAGCGACAAAGAAAGTTGCAGAGAAAATAGCAACATTTACAGAAGTAGAAAAAATCCTTCCAAATGAAACGCGAGAGCTGTATACGACCGTTACAAAGGATGCAGAGACACCTAAATCTGAAATTGCAAACGTGGAGTGGAATGTCGAGCGTGTTGGTGCTCCAGCAGTTTGGGATATGGGATTTGATGGAAGTGGTGTTGTTGTAGCTAGTATCGATACGGGCGTACAGTGGGATCACCCTGGGTTACAGAATAAGTATCGAGGTTATAATGCTGCAACGGGTGATGCAGACCATACGTACAGCTGGTACGATGCTACAGCAAATGAAGAAGTTCCCTATGATGATGAAGGGCATGGTACACATGTAACTGGAACAATGGTAGGCAGTGAGCCAGATGGATCCAATCAGGTAGGTGTTGCGCCAGGTGCACAGTGGATTGCTGTTAAAGCATTTACGGCAGCAGGCGGAACCGATGTCGATTTACTGGATGCAGCAGAATGGATTTTAGCTCCAAACGGAGATGCAAGTATGGCTCCTGATGTTGTCAATAACTCTTGGGGTGGTGGACCAGGTCTTGATGAATGGTATCGTGATGTGGTTGTTGCTTGGAGAGCTGCTGAAATTTTTCCAGAGTTTTCTGCAGGGAATACAACATTATTTAACCCTGGTGGTCCAGGATCAATTGCAACGCCAGCAAACTATCCTGAATCATTTGCAACAGGAGCGACAGACGTAAATGATGCTTTAGCAAACTTTTCATTACAAGGTCCTTCACCATATGAAGGTGATATAAAACCGGATATTTCTGCTCCTGGTGTTAATATACGTTCAACTGTTCCAGGCAGTGGATATGAAGGTGGCTGGAATGGAACCTCGATGGCAGGTCCGGCTGTATCTGCAGTCGCAGCTTTATTAATTCAGGCAGATACGAGCTTGTCAGTGGACGAGCTAGAAGAAATTCTAATGCAAACCACAACACCATTAACTGACGGCACATTTCAAGACTCACCAAATATGGGGTATGGCTATGGTTTAGTTAATGCGTATGATGCTGTGTCCTCAGTCGTAACTGGACTTGGATCGTTGGAAGGACAAGTTGCGAAAGAGGGTGAAGACACAGAAGCACCGACTTTTGAACACGAGGGACCAAGTGAAACATATGCAGGAATGAATTTAGATCTTGCAATTAATGTTTCCGATAATATTAGTGTTGCATCAGTTGAAGTGGTGTATGGTGATGGAGAATCTGTAGAAGCGAGTCGTGTCTCAGGTGACTATAAATCTGGAGAATATGCAGCGACTATTCCCGGAGAAGCAATTACTGGTGATTCGTTTACCTATCAGATAGTCATAAATGACTTCGGTAATAACGAAGTAACAAGTGATAACTATGAGGTAGCGGTTTTGCCAGGAATTACAGTAGGTTATGCTGCAGATTTTGAAACAGCTCCAGCAGGCTGGACGACTTTTGGAGACAATAGCAGCTGGGAAAGAGGTGTACCGTCTTCAGGACCCGAAGAAGCTGCTTCTGGAGAGTATGTATATGCAACGAACCCAGAAGGAACTTATAACAATAACGAAAATGGAACACTAATGATGCCGCCGATTGATTTGCCAGATGGAGATTCCTATCTTCAATTTAATCAATGGTATAATATTGAAAATAACTGGGATTTTGGACATGTATTTATTTCCACTGATCAGGAAGAATGGACACAATTAGCACGTATTACCAATACTTCTGATGGGTGGGAAGCTGCTGAAATTGATCTGTCCGAATATAGTGGCGATCGTGTCTATATTGCGTTTAATCTTACGACGGATGGCAGTGTGCAGCGAGACGGCTGGTATATTGATGATGTCACATTAGCTGATACATCAAACAGCAGCAGTGCATCACTCGAAGTTGTTCCCGCTAAAGGAAAAGCGGCAGGTAAGGCAAAAACAGATAAAGATTCATTGAAAAAAGAAAAGGTAAATCCGAATAAAATAAAACCAAAAAAATCAAAGAAAAAAAGTGCAGGGATTGAAGATGAATCGATTCATCCGACATTGCTTCCATTAGGAGCACAAGTAAGTGTGCTTGAGAGTGGGCGCACAGTCAACACCGATCCCGCAACTGGAAACTATTCACTGCTTCATGGAGCTGGTGATTTCACAGTGGTTGCCGAAGCATATGGTTTTCATTCGGAGGAACAATCCGTAACAATTGAGAATGACAATACAGCCACAGCAAACTTTACCTTGGAAGAAATTGATCAACACACGGTCAGCGGTACAATCACGGATGAAAACACTGGAGAAGCAGTGGAAGGGGCAACCGTTCTGATAGTTGAGGATGCAAATATTGCTCCGGTAGAAACAGACAGTTCAGGCAGCTATACACTTGCTGCGTATGAAGGCACCTATACGTTAAAAGTCTTAGCTGCTGGATATCACGGAAAAGAAGTTGAAGTTGACCTTAGTGAATCAGATGCAGAAATCAATGTAGAACTAGAGCCATTTTATACTGTTCCAGGTGGAGAAATTGGCTATGATGATGGAACTGCAGAGAATGCCCGTGCCTTTTATGATGCAGGAAATGGCTGGGGTGTGAAAATGTCATTGCCTGAAGGTCAAGAAACTGCACTTGTTACAGAAGGTGTATTCCAATTCCATGATACGGATTGGCCAAGCCCAGGTGGAACAGAATTTGCAGTTGAAGTATGGGATGCCAGCGGACCAGATGGAACACCAGGTGAAAGAATAGCCGGACCAGTAGATGCTGAAGCAATTAGAAGTCTGGATGAATGGACAGTAGTTGATTTATCTGAACATGCAATCCAGGTTGATGGCGATTTCTATATGGTTTATATTCAAACTGGAGCAAATCCAAATGTACCAGGGCTTGCTACCGATGAAAGTGGACCAAATGCAGAGCGCAGCTATCAATATGTTGGCGGAGCATGGTCACCATCTCCTGCTGCAGAAGGAAACTATATGATTCGTGCGCGTGTAGCATATGGTGTAGAAAACCCAGTTATTACCTCACCAGAGGAAGATTTCATTACAAATGAACCCGAATTAACAGTGGAAGGTACTGCTTCTGAAACAACCACCGTTCAATTGCTGAATAATGGGGAAGAAGCAGGCACTGCTGAAATTGGTGAAGACGGTACGTTCGCTTTGCCGATAGAATTAACGGAGGGTGAAAATGAATTCCAAGCAGTATCATTGCTTGATGATGTCCAAGTTGGAGAATCCGAAGCCATTACCGTAACTTTGGATACAGAAGCACCTGAATTAACAATTGATACGCCGGCTGATGGCGATAAGGTGAATCGTGAAAGTGTAACAGTAGAAGGAACGGTAGCTGATGAAAATCTTGAATTTGTTGAAGTGAATGGTCAGGAAGCGTCGGTTAAGGATGGAAGCTATTCGAAGCGAATTTTACTTGATGAAGGTGAAAACACAATCGAAGTTGCAGCAGGAGATTCAGCTGGAAATACAACAACTGAGTCCGTTCCAATTGCGGTTGACTTTACAGCTCCTGAACTTGAAAATCTAACGCCGACAGAAGATGTCCATGTCAAAGCTGGTGAGAGCGTGAAGTTTGAATTTGATAGTGAGCCAGGATTAAAAGCAACATATTTTATCCATATGCCACTAACAAATACAACGAAAAATGCAACAGAGCTTCCAATGATGGAAACTGCTGAAGGACATTATGAAGGCTACTGGACAGCAACAAGCAGTGTTGTTGCTGAAGGAGCAGTCATAGAAGTAAAAGTAGTAGACGCTTTTGGTAATGAAACACGCGAACAAGCAGAAGGAAAGTTATTTATTAATGCAGAATAAGTAAAATGCGGGGGCTTTGGTCCCTGCATTTTTCTATGGTTGCTTGTCCAAACGTCAAAGGTACCAACGCATTCAAATCATCAATAAAGTTTCACATAATAAAATATCTTATAATTTGACATTCATTTAATTACGAGTTTTTATCTTGCATTGAGAGAAAAATAGTGTATAATAAATTTAACAATTAAATAATCGATTCCAATCTTCGGGGCAGGGTGAAATTCCCGACCGGCGGTAATAAGCAGAGATGCTTTAAGTCCGCGAACTGCAAAGCTAATTGCTATGTGGTTGACCTGGTGCGAATCCAGGACCGACAGTTACAGTCTGGATGGGAGAAGATATCGAGCCGGATTTGGTGCATTTCGCGCCGTATTTGACTATCAATTAATTAACCCCTAAAGCCCCTTTATGCTTTAGGGTTTTTGTGTCAGTTAGGCTAGTATCCTTCATCACGAGAATGGAATCGATAAGAGATGAAGGGGGAATAGATGATGCGTAACAATAGCAAGCAATCATCAAATTTATTAAAACTTATTATTTTAGCTTTACTAGGGACAATTTCACTTTTGTTATTTTTCTTGAATTTCCCACTGCCATTTTTACCACCTTATTTAAAAATTGATTTTAGTGATGTGCCAGCATTAATGGCTTCACTTATTTTCTCACCACTTGCCGGTGTAGTTGTTGTAGCAGTGAAAAATTTACTTTATTTAGCGGTTTCAGGTGCAGGAGATCCAATTGGTGTTGCAGCGAACTTCCTTGCAGGAGTTATGTTTGTTGGACCGGTTTCCATTCTGTATCATAAATATAAAGGTGTTAAAAGTGTTGTTTCTGGATTAGTTACAGGGACATTAATTATGGCAGTCGGAATGAGTGTATTAAATTACTTTGTCATTCTTCCTGCATATGGTTGGTTTATGGGATGGGGCGAAATGACAATGCAAGTAAAGTGGACCGCCGTTCTAGCAGGTGTGCTGCCATTTAACATCATAAAAGGTATTATCGTCGCACTATTATTTGTACCATTATTTATAAAAATGCATAGCTGGATTAAACAGCAGCAAGCAAAATTTATATAAACAATAAAAGCTAATCTCTATCAAAGAGGTTAGCTTTTTTATTAGCTATGCTCGAGCCTTAATCTCTCATTGCTCCCGCCTGGCGGGCCGTCATTGCACCTTGTCCCTCGTTTAAATCCTTTTGAATTTCTTGTTTTACTTTTTCAGCATCGGTTCCGGCAAATCCTGGCTTTGTACTAGAACGCAATGTCTTATTAGCTTGTTGTTCCTGTGGCATATTAAACCTCCTAAATATAATGTGTAATATCTATATTATTCACTAAAAAGCAATCATTATGTTAACAGTATTGGATCACAAGCAATTGAAAGTATATTTTAATAAAATACGTTGGGATGGTTTGTTAAAAACATTTTCTAAACAATGACATTAATACAAGCATTCTTTCATACTGTATTCTAGAGGTGGTAAAATGGCAAGAATTGCTTACCGGGATGCAGACGTTGACTTAATGGCAAGGATGATGAGAGCAGAGGCTGAAGGTGAAGGAAAGCAAGGGATGCTCTATGTAGGTAATGTCATTGTTAACCGTGTTGTAGCAGATTGTACGGATTTTGCTGATTTGCGAAACGTTGAAGATGTTATTTTTCATGTGCAAGGCGGAAATTATTCATTTGAAGCTGTTCAAAAAGGGAATATGTTTTATCAGCGAGCAAGAGAATCAGAAAGGAGATTAGCCGAACAGAATTTAAGGTTTTGGAGAGACCATCCGGCAAAATTTGCACTTTGGTATTTCAATCCATATGCTCCATGTCCACCAACATGGTATGGCCAGCCTTTTTCTGGACAGTTTAAACTCCATTGTTTTTATGAGCCAGCAGCTGGTACATGTGAGAGTGTATACATCGGTTGACCTGTTTGTTAATTTGGGGAGAAATGAAAGCAGCAAACGGAAAAGGCTCAGAAATAAAATTTTCTGAGCTTTTTACTGTGTCTGCCTTTAAAGGGATAGTTATTCTTCCTCGACCAGATTCCGTGCAGTAGGCACAGCCTCTAATCGTTCAACGGGAATCGGTTTTCCTGACTTTTCACTAATTCCATATGTTCCATCTTCAATCCGATCCAGTGCATCATTTATTTCCTGAAGACGGTCTCTCCGCATTAAATCGAATCCGGCGTCGCGCTGCTGTTCGAACTGCTCTGTCCCCATGTCTGCTGGGTGATTATCATAACTTGCCAACTCTTGAACGGATTCATTTGGACCAGCATTATTTTCGGCTTGAATTTCTTCAATGGTTTCTTTTTTAAGCTGTAATAACATTTTTTTAAAATAGCTTAATTTCTCTTTGCTAAGTGGATTACTCATATACACCCTTCCTTTCTATGGATGTGATGATACCGGCATAAGCTAGATGAGTTCTGCAAGAAGCAGTGAAATTCCAAGTAAAAGTCCATAAATGGTGTTTGTTTTCGCAGTAGCTGCCATTGCAGGCATCATTTCAATTGCTGTCTGTTTTCCGCGGAAATTACGTATAGCTTCACGTGCCTTAAAGCCACTTAAAAATGTTAATAATGACCACAATGGTAAAATGTCAATAATAATGAGCAATGCTGTAATGCCATATGCCACAAGCATTAATACAGCAAGCAATGTAATAGACTTTTCTCTGCCGACCAGAACTGCAATGGTTTTTCTGCCACCAAGCTTATCGCCGTCTCGATCACGAATATTATTGGAAAAATTAATGCTTCCGATCAAAATCGTAATGGGAATTGAAATCCAAATCATAGAAGATGATACTGTGCCAGTTTGGATGAAATAGGTAATTCCGATAATTACCGTTCCCATAAGTACACCAGAAAATAATTCACCGAATGGTGTATAGGATATTGGGATAGGTCCTCCTGTATATAAATAACCGAAAGCCATACATATTAAACCAATAACTGCAATCCACCAGCTTGAGGCGAAGCAAATATAAATCCCGATTAGAATGGATATCGCATAAAAGGTAAAAGCTAAATTGCGTATTTTTTTCGGTGCAATTCCATCACGAACAATTGTACCGCCAATACCAACAGAATTGTCATTATCTAATCCGCGCACAAAATCGTAGTATTCATTAAACATATTTGTTGCGGCTTGTATGAGTAAGGACGCAATAAGCATTGCTAAAAATAAAAGCCAGTCGATCGCACCTTCATTAAAAGCGATCATCGTTCCGACAAAAACTGGGACAAAGGAGGCAGTTAGTGTATGTGGGCGCAAAAGTCTCCACCAGACGTGAAAACCTTCACGTTCATTTAAAGCTTGTTTAATTGTTGTTTTTTCTGTAGATTGCATTAAAATGTTCCCCCTGCAAATTATCAATAGACATCATTTTAATTCTAGGCAAATAAAGGGGTAGTGTCAATCTATTCTCGCTGTCTATCGTGTCACATTTTGGCAAAAAAGGATGGAGTTAAGCTTTACTACCCGCAGACCAAGGGCTTACTGGATGTCAACTTTTCGAACTAAATCTAGAGGCTTTCCTTGAGAAACTGCCAATCATAGCATAAAATAGATAGGATGACACCTTTAAAGCGTCACTGTGGAGGTTTATATAAATGATTGAAATAAAAGAAGATCAGCTTGCATCATTGCTAAAGGAAGCAATCGGGCAGCTTCAGACAGATAATGATCGTAAACTTGTTAGTTTTACAAAAAAAATAACGTCGGCAGATCCGCTGCAGTTTTTCGAAGCAGCGAAGCATATTCGTGAAAATCGTGTTTTTTGGACGAGCTCATCACAGATGCTTTGGCTTACCGGTGTGGGCAGTGCATTTGAAATGGGGGCTGATGAATCCCGCTTTGAAGTGATTGAAGCAGCGTGGAACAAAATGTTAAACGAAGCGTATATCCATAATCCGTATGAGGTGCCAGGAACTGGGATTGTATCCCTTGGTGGTTTGTCCTTTGATCCGATAAATACGCAAACTGAATTATGGAAAAAGTTTCGACCTGGTCAATTTAGGGTTCCTGAATTTTTACTTACCAAATATGATAGTTCTTACTATTTAACGATAAATATATGTGTTAGAAAGAACGATCATGCAAGACAGCTAACTGAAGAATTAAGTCAGATTGAACAAAAATTACTTGCAGAGCATGCAATTCCTAATAACGGTCTGCATATTCAAAATGAAAGCGAAATGGATCCTGAAAAATGGATGAGCATTGTTCGAAGGGCTACAGAGGAGATTCGCAAACAAAGCGTTGAAAAAATCGTACTTGCTCGTGAATTGCGACTAACATTCAATCGGCAAGCAGAAATTTCTTCCATTCTAAATAATTTATTAAAGACACAGCCAAATAGTTATATTTTTGCATATGAAATTGGTGAGGATTGCTTTGTTGGTGCAACCCCAGAAAGACTTGTTAAAGTGAAGAAAAACAAGCTATTATCGACTTGTCTGGCAGGTACTGCACCGCGTGGCAAAACCAAAGAAGAAGATATGAAAATTGGTGAAGCGCTGCTGAATGATGAAAAAAACCGTCAGGAGCATGATTTTGTTGTGCAGATGATTAAGCATGCGATAAAAGACTACTGTACAGAGGTAGCTATCCCAGATGTACCAGTTGTTCGTCCTTTTAAAAACTTACAGCATCTGTATACTCCGGTTACGGCTCAGCTAAAGGAGGGCTTTACGATTTTAGATATTGTTAAGCAGCTGCATCCAACTCCAGCGCTTGGCGGAAGTCCGAAAGCAGAATCACTTGCATTTATCAGGCAACATGAATTACTGGACCGTGGCTGGTATGGTGCACCAATTGGTTGGATGGACAGCTATAATAACGGAGAATTTGCAGTTGCAATTCGTTCTGCTCTGATCCAAAAGAATGAGGCATCGCTTTTTGCTGGCTGTGGAGTTGTAAAGGATTCAGATCCACAAAGTGAGTACGAAGAAACAAAAATTAAGCTTCTTCCTATGCTTACCGTTTTAGGAGGATAAAAGTAAATGGATCATATTGAAAAATTGACGCGTTATACCGCAAATATAGTTGATGAATTTGTAAAAAGTGGAGTAATCGATGTTGTAATCTCACCAGGGTCACGTTCTACTCCGCTTGCATTAACGTTTACAGAGCACCCTGAAATCAAAGAATGGGTCATTATTGATGAGCGGTCTGCTGCATTCTTTGCAATGGGGATTGCGAAACAGCTAGACCGGCCAGTTGCACTTGTTTGTACATCTGGGACGGCAGCAGCGAATTATTTTCCAGCAATTGTTGAGGCCTATTATAGCAGGGTTCCTTTAATTGTTTTAACAGCAGATCGCCCGCATGAATTACGCGATGTCGGAGCTCCGCAAGCAATTGAACAATTAAAGCTTTACGGGGATTACCCAAAATGGTTTCATGAGATGGCACTTCCTGAAGCTACGCCAGACATGCTCAGTTACGCACGTAATAAAGCGGCTCGTGCTGTGTATATGGCAAAAGAAGGAAACTCAGGTCCAGTTCATTTGAATTTCCCGTTTCGTGAACCACTCACACCTGACTTTTCGTTGGAAAACATATGGGAGAATCATGGTGCACCAAGTGAAATACAAACAGTGAGTTCATTTGTCGATGGAGAGAAATGTTTGACTGAGCAGCAAATAGAGCAGCTTATTCAAAAGCTGACAAATGGAAAAAAGGGACTTATTGTCTGTGGTCCTCAAACGGATAAGCGATTTGCTAAAGCTATTACGGAACTAGCATTAAAATGGAAGCTCCCGGTTTTAGCTGATCCGTTATCCCAAGTCCGCGCTGGCAGTCACGAGAAGGATCATGTAATCGAGGCGTATGATGCTTTTCTGCGAAACAAAACGATACGCAGCGAGCTGGAACCAGATTATATTATCCGATTTGGGGCAATGCCAGTTTCAAAGGCATATCTATTTTATGTAAAAGAACATGCGCATGTGAAACAATACATTGTTGAGGGAAGCAGTGGTTACCGGGAGCCAACCGGAAATAGAACGGAGTTTATCTTTGCTGATCCCGTAGCACTGTGCCGTGCAATCCAGTCTGCATCGTCTGCAAATGAGGTAGGGTTAAGCTGGTTAAGACGTTGGCAGGAAATGAATCAAATTTCAAAGAAGCACCTTTTAAGCGGCAAAGAACCTCAGGTAACAGAAGGAGAGGTGGTGCGTGGGCTCTGTGAAGTTATTCCGGATGAAAGCACGCTTTATGTCGGAAACAGCATGGCAATCCGTGATGTTGATACCTTTTTTATGACGACATCGAAGCAGGTACAGATACTTGCCAACCGAGGTGCAAATGGAATCGATGGTGTCGTATCAAGTGGCATTGGAGCGGCTGCTTCAGGAAAAACAGTAACACTCCTGATTGGCGATCTTTCTTTTTTCCATGACATGAATGGACTGCTTGCTGCGAAGCATTACAAGCTAAATATAACCATTTTACTTGTTAACAATAATGGTGGTGGTATCTTCTCATTTTTACCACAGTCAAATGATAAGCGACATTTTGAAGCGTTATTTGGAACTCCTGTTGATATTAAATTTGAAAAAGCGATTGAAATGTACGGTGGACAATATGCTGAAGCAATGACAGAGGATCACTTGAAGGAGCTGCTTGCTGCGAGTTACCTTCATAAAGGACTTTCTGTTATTGAAATCAAAACAGATCGTACAGAAAATGTAACATGGCACCAAGAAAAATGGAATGCAATTGAACAGGAAATCTTACAGGATTGGGATGGGTAAATTGTATTACACGGTTGGTCAAGCCAAGTATTGGTACGAAATAGATGGAGAAGGAGTGCCGATTGTCATGCTTCACGGTTTTACTGGGAGCTCTAAGACATGGCAGCATGTGAAAAGTTTGTTCGGGTCAGGCAATCAAATTATTGTCATTGATCTACCTGGGCATGGAAAGACAAAAGCTTCCCATGTAACAACCATGCAAAGGTGCTGTGCTGATCTACATATGTTATTTCAATTTCTTGGGTTAGGAAAAATCCATTTGGTTGGTTATTCGATGGGGGGGCGGACGGCATTATCCTTTGCATTACACTACCCTGCAATGATTCAATCGTTAATATTGGAGAGTTCCTCACCAGGCATAGCTAATGAAGCAGAGCGGCGGCTGCGAATTGAGGCCGATAAAAAGCTAGCGGAACGAATTGAAAGGGATGGCGTACAAGCATTTGTGGATTATTGGCAGGATATCCCATTATTTGCTTCTCAAAAGAGCCTTCCGTCCAAAGTGAAGGAAAGTATTCGACGCGAGCGTGTTTCACATACTGCTGAAGGCTTAGCGCAATCATTGCGTGCAATGGGCACAGGGACTCAAGAATCGTGGTGGAGTGAACTGGAAAGCTTTGAAAGACCGGTACAGCTGGTTGTTGGTGCACTTGATACGAAATTTATTGCAACGAACAAAAAGATGCACACGCTTTTAAAATCAAGTAAGATGATTGTATGTGAGCATGCAGGGCATGCAATTCACGTGGAAAAACCAGAAATCTTTGGTAAACTAGTAAGAGAGTTTATCGATTCGGTTACAGATTAAGATGAGATAACACTTATAGCAGTAATTTTCAAGGAGGATTTAAGATGACAGTGCAATGGGAAAAAGTAAGAGACTATGAAGAAATTATCTATGAAAAATATAATGGAGTTGCAAAGGTAACGATTAATCGTCCCCATAAGCGTAACGCATTTACACCACTAACCGTGCAGGAAATGATTCATGCATTTTCCGATGCTCGTGATGATTCTGATATTGGCGTTATCGTTTTAGCCGGTGAGGGAGATAAAGCATTTTGTTCTGGTGGAGACCAATCCGTTCGAGGACATGGTGGGTATGTTGGAACAGATACGATTCCACGCCTGAACGTGCTTGATTTACAACGTTTAATTCGTACGATACCAAAGCCAGTAATTGCTATGGTTTCAGGATATGCTATCGGTGGTGGACATGTATTGCACGTTGTATGTGATTTAACAATCGCAGCTGATAATGCAATCTTCGGTCAAACTGGACCGAAAGTAGGGAGCTTCGATGCTGGCTATGGAGCGGGCTATCTTGCGCGTATGGTTGGACATAAGCGTGCTCGTGAAATTTGGTACTTATGTCGTCAGTATAATGCAGAGGAAGCATATGAAATGGGCATGGTAAACACTGTCGTACCACTTGAAAAACTAGAAGAAGAAACATTGCAATGGTGTGAAGAAATTTTAGAAAAATCACCAACAGCATTGCGTTTCTTGAAAGCATCCTTTAATGCAGATACAGACGGACTTGCTGGTTTGCAACAGCTTGGTGGAGATGCGACATTACTTTATTACACAACAGATGAAGCAAAAGAAGGTCGCGATGCTTTCAAAGAAAAAAGAAAGCCGAACTTCAAGCAATTCCCACGTTTTCCTTGATCGGTGTTTATTTAACGGTAAAAAACCTTTGCTTCTTTATGGCAAAGGTTTTTCACTTTATCTGAAGATGGAAACATGCTGTAGAAATGTAGTTAGGAGAATGAAAAAATGTCAGAAACGATTCCTCATTGGTTAACAAAACAAGCAGATCTATCACCAAACCATCCTGCAATTGAAATGGACGACGGTACGATTATTACATTTAGGGATTTAAAAGAAAGCAGTCAGCGCTTTGCTCGGAAATTAAATCAGCTTGGCATTAGAAAAGGAAGCCATGTTGGAATGCTTTCTGTGAATCAGATTCCAATGCTGATCGCAATTCATGCCCTAAGCTATCTTGGGGCAGTAGGTGTTCTCCTCAATACAAGACTAACAAATGATGAATTAAATTATCAATTGGAAGATGCGAACGTCTCTTTTCTTTTAACTGCAGATTTGTTAAAAGAACAAGCTTCCATGCTTCATTCTGATGTAATCCGCTCCTTTACCGATATTGAAGTATTGCAAGAGAAGGATACGGTACTGGAGAGCGAACTTCATTTAGATGCTGTTTTTACGATTATTTATACTTCAGGAACTACCGGTTTTCCAAAGGGTGTTGTACATACTTATGGAAATCATTGGTGGAGTGCAATGGGTTCTGCTCTAAATCTTGGATTGAACAAACATGATAAATGGTTAATCCCACTGCCAATCTTTCATGTGAGTGGACTATCAACCTCAATAAAAAGTGTGATATACGGCATGCCGATTTATCTGCTAGAAAAATTTGATGTGAAGACTGTTCATCATGCATTAATGCAGAAACAAGTAACGATTGCTTCTGTCGTTACAATGATGGTTCAGCGGCTTCTTGATGAGCTCGGCGAAGCAAGCTATCCAAAGGAATTACGATGTATGCTGCTTGGTGGTGGTCCAGCGCCAAAAGCTTTATTAGAGCGAGCGAAAGAAAGGGATGTGCCTGTTTTCCAGTCCTATGGCATGACAGAAACTGCTTCCCAAATCGTTACCCTGAGTCCTAAGGATGCTTTGGAAAAGCTCGGTTCTGCAGGGAAGCCATTATTTCCTGCTCAGCTGAAAATTGAAAGACAAGCAGATGATTCAATTGGGGAGATTTTTGTAAAAGGTCCAATGGTAACAAAAGGATACTATAACAACAAAAATGCAAATGAAAAAACAATCCAGGAAGGCTGGCTTGCTACAGGCGATTTAGGCTATCTTGATGAGCAAGGCTATTTATATGTCGTCGACCGCAGAAAGGATCTAATTATTTCAGGTGGCGAAAATATTTACCCATCGGAAATTGAAGGTGTATTAAGCGGGATGAAACAAATTAAAGAAGCTGGGGTCGTTGGAAGAGAGGATGAAACGTGGGGGCAGGTTCCGATTGCTTTTATCGTAAAAGAGATGGAAGTAACTGTTGAAGAAATTAAAACATACCTTCTTACGCGTCTAGCCAAATATAAACAACCGAAAGATTTTTATTTTGTAGAAGAATTACCGAGAAATGCATCTAATAAATTGGTGCGTAACAAGCTAATACATTAAATTGCTAAAGATTAGGTTTAGTGTCAGCTCCCTTATGGTATATATTATTATAATCTTGAAGGGAGCATCTGTTTTATGGATAACTTTATGGATCAGTACTTTACATCAAGTTTTATGCAGGGGTTACAAAATTTTGTTGTAGCTCTTATTATATTGCTGATTGGCTGGCTTATTGCAAAAGCAATTGGAAATGCAGTAGAAAAAGCATTTGCTAAAACCGATTGGGGTAATAAATTAATTCAAAAATTTCACATGAGTGATAAAGAAATAAATACAGAGAAGGTTATTGGAAAAACCGTATATTACATAATTCTCTTAATCGTATTTATTTTGTTCTTTAATGTGCTTAATTTGAATATGATTGCTAATCCGTTATCTGATTTGGTCTCTACTTTCTTAAGCATAATTCCAGCAGTGTTAGCTGCAGCTTTAATACTTTTATTTGCGTGGATTATTGCAAGTATTGCGAGATGGCTAATTGCGGAAGGCAGTCAAAAGCTTAATTTGCAGCATTTATTTTTCAAGCTGAAAATTGCTAAAACAGAAACGGAAATTAAAAAATATACAGAAACGCTCGGAAAAATTGTCTTTTATTTAATTTTATTACTATTCATCCCAGGTGTGCTGGATGCGTTGAATATACCAGGGGTTGCAGAGCCATTTAGTGGGCTGCTGACATCTATTCTTGTATTTATTCCGAGATTAGTTGCTGCTGCTATTATTTTCGCAGTTGGCTGGTTTGTCGCGAAAATAGTAAAAAACATCGTAACAAATCTTTTGCAGGCAGTTGGTTCAGAGAAGCTGATGAGCCGCTTAAAGCTTTCCAAGCTTTTTGAAGGAACAAGCTTTGCCGCATTTGCTGGCCATGTTGTCTTTATTTTAATTATGATTCCAATTGCAATAGCTGCGTTGGAACAATTAGAGCTAAAAGGTATTACAGATCCAGCAATTGCAATGCTCCACACTGTAATGACGATGGTTCCAAGTATATTGATGGCAATCGTCCTGATTCTTGTAGGCATCTGGTTAGGAAAACTCATTGGCGGATTCGTGGAAGACTACTTACAGCGCCTAGGCTTTAATCGATTAGCTAACCAGCTGCATATCTGTGGAAAAAGCATTTCTGACAACAGAATGACACCCTCTGCTATCGCAGGGTATATTGTCCAAATTTTAATCGTCTTTTTCTTAACGGTTCAAGCATTGAATTTAATGGAGCTTCATTTCTTAGTAGGGATTGCAGCAGCAATTACAGCATACTTGCCAAATGTGCTTGCAGCAGTTCTTATATTAGGTGTTGCGATTATCTTAGCGAACATTGTTCAAAAAGTACTCGTTAATCTGCTTGATGGACCAGCTGCTAATTTGCTGGCCATGTTTGCGAAGTATTCCATTCTTGTACTCGCAGGATTTATGGCATTAACACAATTAGGAATTGCTTCTGCGATTGTAAATGCAGCCTTTATCCTTATTCTTGGTGGTCTCGCACTGGCATTCGGGCTTGCATTTGGGCTAGGTGGAAAAGAATTTGCTGCTAAACACTTGCGCAAATTTGATAAAACGATGGATGAAACGGTTATAAAACAACAAATTAAACGCAAAGCAGAGGATCATATTGAAGATACAGAAGTTAATCCAACAACATATACAGAAGGAACAATAGATGACGCTGATCCTGAACGTCCATAAACTGAATTCTGAAAAAAGCATCTGCAAAATTCGCAGATGCTTTTTTGGTTATTTTTCTTTAGATAAGCCAAATTAATAACAGGAGGTGTCTTGTAAATGAATAAAGAAAAATATTTTGTATGTATACCAGCAGGCGAAATTTCACAAGTGCGCTACGGAAATAATGATGACTATACAATTTATGCGACGACTGAGGAAGTAACAAAGCTTCGCGCAAAGCTGGATAATATGGATAAGGCTGGATTGGATACGTATGTACGTGCACATGTACCAATCATGCTTTATCATAATGATAAATCAAACGATGCTTATGATGATAGCATGACAGAGGTTTTTGAAATGATTTATAAGCTTGGAGATGAGCAAAGTCGCTCCCATATTGAAGAAATGGGAATTTTAGGGGATAATCATATGTAGACAAGCATTTGCATATAATCCAGTAAATGTGTGTTTAGGCTCCTTGAAAAAGAGGAATAGATTACCACGGAACACTTTTTAATAATTATTTATTCATAACCAGGGGGGCTTTTTATATGGGAAAAAAGCAGCATGGCACATTAAAGTGGATCGTAGCTTTTGCAGTTCTTATATGTATGATGATGTTCAGTAATGCAATCGAGGTAGAACATGTAAATGCTGAAAATCAGCAGAAAATGTTATCCTATCAAATGAAGGAAAAACCAGCTTCACAACAGGAATCAAGCTTAACTCACGAAGAAATCGTTAAACTTACAAATAAATTTATGGACACTCTTGTTCAAGATGTGGATAACGATTACAGAGTAACCAAGTTTCAGACAAAAGCTGAATTACTAGAGGCATTTGAACAGATTGCAGCAAAAGAAGTTGCACAGGATTATATTGATTTTTATTACATGGAAGAGTCAGATGGGATGTATATTTTACCGACTGAAACACCGCCATGGTTTATAGAAGAAAATGATTATGATATGATAACAGTAGACGCTTCAACCGTAAAGGTTATCCAGAAGAACACAACAGATCTATATGGAGATTACAAGGTGGAATTTGAATTTACCTATGATAAAGGTTGGAGAATAACAGATGTTAACTATCATCAGTTTTTCGTATAATGAAGGCAGTTGAATGACTTGATAACGTTTAAAGACTATTACAACAACGAAGTAAAACTTTCCTTTGATGATCACCCTTTTTCTAAGGAACCAAAACATGTGTGGGTAATATGCAAATACAAGGGAAAGTGGCTACTGACCAAGCATCGGGAACGCGGATTGGAATTCCCGGGGGGGAAAGTAGAAGAAGGTGAAACGGCCAGAGATGCTGCTGTTCGAGAGGTAATGGAGGAAACTGGTGGTAATGTGCAGGAAATAAGCTATATTGGACAGTATAGAGTAGATGGCCGGAAAGATATTGTCGTTAAAAATGTGTACTTTGCAGTGGTGGACCAGCTTATAGAACAAGAAACCTATTATGAAACAGAAGGACCGGTTTTATTGAATTTTATCCCAAATCGAGTAAAGCAAATGAAGAAATACAGCTTTATTATGAAAGATGGTGTACTTGAAAACTGTATGGACTATTTGAGACATTATCAGGTGAGATAAGGAAGATCAAATCTAATGGTTTGGTCTTTTCTTTTGCAGTTAAGGAAGCTAAATTTTTTCTTATATAAAATATAAATAAGTGCAGCAAAAGAAATCAGAAAACACATAGCATATTACGGCTATGTGTTTCGATTTCGGATTAACCAACGTTCTAATTTTTCCACTAGCTTATACATAATTGCTGCCAAAATTGCAATAATTACAAGGCTTGACATTACCAGCGTGAAATCAAATACTTGGAATCCGTAGATTATTAAATAACCTAAACCTTGCTTGGAAACAAGATATTCTCCTACAATAACCCCGACCCAAGAAAGCCCAACATTTACCTTAAGCGTCGAAATCATTGCTGGCATTGCTGCTGGAAAAATTGCCTCCTTAAAGCATTGCCATCTTGTTGCTCCGAAACTGCGAAGCACTTTTTCATAATTTGGATCCACTTCGTTAAAAGCAGAGTAAACGACGAGAGTAGTGACAATAACTGAAATAATAAATCCCATCGCAATTATGGATAAGTAACCAGGACCAAGTGCTACGATTAAGATAGGCCCGAGTGCTACTTTTGGCATTGCGTTTAATACAACAAGATAAGGACCCATAATATTGGCAAATCGTGCTGATGACCATAGTGAGATTGCAATCAGGATTCCCCCAATTGTTCCAATAATGAAACCGAGAATGGTTTCAAACAAAGTAACCTGTAAGTGACCAAAAAGTGATCCGTTGGCAAAGCGGGCTGCAAGTAATTCAAACACGCTGGTTGGTGAACTGAATAGAAGCGGATCAATCAAGTAGAGACGACTAGCTATTTCCCAAACCGCAAAAAATGTAATGAGAATTGTCAGTTGCCAGAAGAGCACGACCTTTTTCTCCCGCTTTAATCCGCGCTTGTAGTTTTCAAATAAGTGGTGGTCATTCATCTGGTATCTCCACCGCCTTTTGCTCTGACTCGTTTGTTTCTAGTGCATCCCATATTTTATCAAAGATAATTTGATATTTCGGATGTCTTCTAACTAAAAAAGGTACTTCATTACGAAGCTCGATTGGTATTTCATAAATCTTGGCGATGGAACCGGGATTGGCATTCATCATAAAAATCCGATCACTCATCGCAATTGCTTCACCAATATCATGTGTTACAAGTATCGCTGTTTTGTGATAGCTTTTTAGCAAATCTGCTACCAAATCCTCCAAGTTTAATTTTGTTTGGTAATCCAGTGCTGAAAATGGTTCATCAAGCAATAGTATCTTAGGGTTATTAATCAGTGTACGGACCAATGCTACACGTTGACGCATTCCACCCGAAAGCTCACTTGGATATTTCATCTGGACATCCTTGAGTCCCACTTCATTTAATAGTTGAACTGCTTTTTTTTGCAGTTCATCTGACAGTTTATGATTGATTTTCGGTCCGAGTAAAACATTATCCAGGATTGTTTTCCATGGAAATAAATAATCCTGCTGAAGCATGTAGCCAATTTCCATCTCAGATTCAGTGGTAGGCTTCCCTTGCAGTGAAACCAATCCTTCTGTTTGCTGGATAATTCCTGCGATAATGGAGAGCAGTGTTGATTTACCACAACCGCTCGGACCAAGCAGGGAAATAAACTCACCTTCTTTAACCGAAATGGAGATGTTGTCGAGTGCCTTCGTATAGCTTACTTTGGAAAAATAATGATGGGAGACATGGTCCAACGTCAGAAATGACACAAAATCCCCTCCTTTAATCAGACATAACTCTTTCAGCGTAATCCGTGTTTACTAAATCTTTGTGCGGAACATCTGCTGGAAGTTCGCCAGCTTCATCCATAATTGCTTTTAAATTTTCCCATTCCTCTTCATCTAAAATTGGATCAGTAGCGAAGGAACCTTGACTTTTGTAACGATCAATCGATGCCGCAAGCATATCTAAATCGGTGTCTTCAAAATAAGGTTCAATGACTTTAGCAATTTCTTCTGCACTATTTTCCTCCACCCATGTTTGCGCTTTATAAATCGCACGAGTGAATTTCTCAACAGCCTCGTCATTTTCTTCCATGAAGCTCTGTTTCGTCATGAAGACTGTATATGGAACTTTTCCAGATTCCTCACCAAAAGATGCGACAATATGTCCTTGGCCTTCTTTTTCAAAAATACTCGCCGTTGGCTCGAATAGTTGAACATACTCATAATCACCTGAAGCAAATGCGCCAGGGATATTGGCAAAATCAATATTTTGTACGAGATGCAAATCTTCGTGTGGATTGATTCCATGATCTTTTAGAACGTATTCACCAACCATCTGTGGCATTCCACCAACACGCTGACCTAAAAAATTACTGCCTTCTAAATCCTCCCACTTGAAATCAGGCTGTGGTTCTTTTGCCACTAGAAATGTCCCGTCTGTCTGAGTTAACTGCGCAAAGTTAATTGCATAATCTTTAGAGTTTTGCGCATAAACATAGATGGAAGTTTCCGATCCGACCAGCGCAATATCTGCTCCACCGGAAAGCAATGACGTCATTGTCGTATCTCCACCCCATGTCGTCTGCAGCTCTACCTCCAGTCCTTCCTCCTCAAAAAAACCTTTTTCAAGTGCTACGTATTGTGGTGCATAAAAGAGAGATCGGGTGACCTCTGCTAAGCTGATTTTTGTTGTTTGCCCTGAATTACATGCAGAAAGGAAAATGAGTAAAACAACTGCGACAACAGCACCAAATTGAATTTTTCTCATACATTTCGTTCCTTTCAAAATATGTGATTATTTATCAACACAGTTTATGCGGAAATTGAAAAATGTGTGAATGCCCAGTTGGAGAGGAATGAGGTAGTCTTTTTAAGACTGTTTTAGGAGAAAATGCTATTGAGAGAAAACCTAAATAATGATGCAGCAACATAAAAATGCCAGCCTGACAAAGTAGGCTGGCTAATACTATTCATATTAGTGAATCCTTTTGGGATGAGTAAACAAATTAATTATTTATTCTTTGTAAATCGGACCTGCTTTTTTTATTGCTTCACTAGCATTTTCAAATTTCTGGAAATTATCATGGAATTTTATTGCTAGTGATTTTGCTGCTTCTTCATATGCGGTTCGGTCTTTCCACGTTTTTTTCGGAATTAGCACTTCATCTGGAACTCCCGGAACGTGCATCGGAATTTCTAATCCAAAAATCTCATCTTTTACGGTTTCCATTGAATTCAGCTCGCCTTCTAAAGCAGAGTGAATCATTGCCCGTGTATAAGAGAGTTTCATCCGGTTGCCAATGCCGTAAGATCCGCCAGTCCATCCCGTGTTAACCAAGAATACATTTGAATTGTACATATCAATTTTATCGCCTAGCATTTCAGCATATTTTGCTGGAGCCAGAGGTAAGAAAGGTGAACCAAAGCAGGCTGAAAAAGTTGCTTGTGGTTCGGTTACACCGCGCTCCGTACCAGCAAGTTTACTCGTATAGCCGCTTAGAAAATGATACATTGCCTGCTCTTTTGTTAATTTACTGATGGGCGGGAGTGTCCCAGAAGCATCTGCTGTTAAAAAGATGATTGTGTTTGGATGACCAGCAACACTTGGTGAAACAATATTATCAATATTTTCCAGTGGATATGCAGCACGCGTATTCTCCGTTAATGTTGTATCATCGTAGTCGGGAATTCTTGAATTTTCGTCTAAGACAACATTCTCAAGTACTGATCCATAACGTATAGCGTTAAAGATTTGCGGCTCTTTTTCCTCTGAAAGGTTAATACATTTTGCGTAGCAGCCACCTTCAATATTGAACACGCCATTTGGACTCCAGCCATGCTCATCATCTCCAATTAGACGGCGGTATGGGTCAGCAGATAATGTTGTTTTTCCTGTGCCGGAAAGACCAAAGAAAAGTGCTACATCTCCTTCAGGACCAACGTTTGCCGAGCAATGCATGGATAAGATATCCTGCTTTGGCAGCAAGTAATTCATTACAGAGAAAATAGATTTTTTTATTTCACCAGCATATTCTGTACCTCCAATTAAAACGACACGCTTTTTAAAGGAAATTAAGATAAACGTTTCCGAATTGGTTCCATCTACAGCTGGGTCTGCTTTAAAATTTGGAGCAGAAATAACTGTAAACTCTGCTTGGTGATTGTTTAACTCTTCATCTGAAGGGGTGATAAATAGCTGACGTGAAAAAAGGTTATGCCATGCGTATTCATTAATGACTTGAATTGGCAAACGGTAATTTTTATCCGCCCCAGCAAACCCTTTAAACTGATAAAGCTCATCTTTTTCTTTTAAATAATCAATTACTTTTCTGTAGAGATTATCAAATGCTTTTTCTTCAATTGGGCGGTTTACCTTTCCCCAGTCAACAAAATCTGCACAAATTTCATCTTTTACAATAAATTTATCTTCCGGTGAACGACCAGTATATTTACCGGTAGTCGCTCGAATTGCCCCAGTTGAGGTAAGGCTTCCTTCTTCGTGACTTAAAATCTTTTCAACTAATTGTGCTACCGACAAATTAATATGCATATTATTGTGCTCGTTTAACTCTTTAATTAGTGATCTTTCCACTGTTTTCATATCATTATCTCCTGCCTTTTTAAGAATATCATCTGTTTATGACAACATTTATTTTCTTAAGTTGTTTATTAGTATAACACATTTAAATTATTAGTCCATACTATTTAAAGATAATTTATAAAAATATATGTTGACCCATCATTCCAAAATAGTTGACACCACCAGCTACTTTCGTTAGTCTTAAGATTGAACGGATACTCTCTTATTCAGAGTTGGTGGAGGGACAGACCCGATGAAGCCCAGCAACCATCACGTGATGTGAAATGGTGCTAACCTGATGCAAGGAACAATTCCTTGAACAATAAGAGCGAAAGGCCAGTATACCCTTTCCTCATGTCTTTGAAGGAAAGGCTTTTTTGTTTTTCGCAAATAGGAAAAGTATAAGACTCATAATTTGCATTAGTGCAACTTAGGCATTTGCCTAAAGACTTGGACTCCAAAGTATAAGGTTTTCTAAGATAGCAAAATACGTTTTCGTAAGAATTCCTTTTACGAATACCAAGTTTTCTAATAGAGAAGTTTTATATAAAATAATATTCATTGAAATTCGATTCACCTGGTCAGCGGGAAAAGTTTTACCTTTTGAAGGTACTTTGAATAATATATGTAGAACATTTAAATTAGAGTTCCGTAACATACAATAAAGGAGAGTTTAGCCTAATGGCTGTAAATCGACGTTTATTTACTTCAGAATCAGTAACAGAAGGTCATCCAGACAAAATGTCAGACCAAATATCAGATGCAATCCTTGATGAAATATTAAAAAAGGATCCGAATGCACGCGTTGCGTGTGAAACAACAGTTACAACTGGGTTAGTGTTAGTGGCAGGTGAAATTTCCACAAGCACATATGTAGATATTCCTGCAATTGTGAGAGAAACGATTAAAGGAATTGGCTATACTCGAGCCAAATATGGTTTTGACTCGGAAACATGCGCAGTTATGACGGCGATTGATGAACAATCCGCAGATATTGCTGGTGGAGTTGACACTGCACTAGAAGCCCGCGAAGGGAAAATGAGCGAGGATGAAATTGATGCAATTGGCGCGGGAGATCAAGGTTTAATGTTTGGTTTTGCTTGTGATGAAACCAAAGAGCTTATGCCATTGCCAATTTCACTAGCCCACAAGTTATCGAAACGCCTTGCTGATGTAAGAAAAGAAAACATTGTAGACTACCTGCGACCGGATGGTAAAACACAGGTTACCGTAGAATACGATGAAAATGATCAGCCTGTTCGAATCGATACGATTGTTATTTCAACGCAGCATCACCAAGATATTACAAGGGATCAAATTGAAAAGGATATGATCGAGCATGTTGTTCGTGCCGTAGTTCCTGCTGATCTCTTGGATGAAAAAACAAAGTATTTCATTAATCCAACTGGTCGCTTTGTTATTGGTGGGCCACAAGGGGATGTGGGACTTACTGGACGCAAGATTATTGTTGACACTTATGGTGGATATGCACGTCATGGCGGTGGAGCATTTAGTGGGAAGGATGCTACAAAAGTAGACCGTTCTGCTGCATATGCCGCACGCTATGTTGCAAAAAACATCGTTGCTGCAGGACTTGCCAAGTCATGTGAAGTTCAATTGGCATACGCGATTGGTGTGGCGGAGCCTGTATCCATTGCAATAAATACATTTGGTACAGGGAAAGTGAGCGAAGAAACACTTGTAGCTGCGATTCGTAAATTATTCGATCTTCGCCCAGCTGGAATTATTCGGATGCTTGACCTCCGTCAACCGGTATTTAAAGATACTGCTGCATATGGCCATTTTGGCAGAACGGATGTTGCATTTTCATGGGAAAAAACGGATAAAGTTGATGAGTTGCTTGCATTGACGAAATAATATATATTGCTGTACAGCTCTATTTGAGTCGTACAGCTTTTTTTAGCTGATGGAATCTTGGCGGGTGTACGATTTATAGTATGGAAAGAGGAGAATGTTTAATGTACTACTATGAAGATAACAGTGGGCTGCTGCTGGATATAGTCATACTAATCGGTGTATTTTCACTAATTATTTTTATATTTAATTCAATCATGAGAAAGCTATTGAACGTAAAGCGTCCGAAATGGTTTTCTAATAATTATGTGAACAAAGTACATGAAAAGTATGATAAAAGGCTACGATTAACATCTGTTATCGTATACATGGTGGCTGGACTTTACTTCATTTTTACAACTAATAATATATCCTCGGATACTGATTTTGCATTGTATTTATTTGTACTTGGTATGGCCTTTACTGGTATACAGGAATTGTTCCGTGCATTTATGGAGTGGAAGTACTTAGAAGGAAAGAATGATTATCTGTTTACCCTCAGTCAGGTTATATTTATTATCACGCTTGTCATTGTCACCTTCAGGTCTGATTTCTTTGGTCTGTTAGCGCTGTAAATGAAGGAGCTTGAACTCTAATGACAAGCTCCTTTATGGTTAACGCCCCATATTTGTTTGTTCCTTATAATATTTTCCTTTTTCTACATAAGATTTACGAACCCGTTGCATTTCGGCATAGTCTGTTTCTGTCAGTTCACGTACAACTTTTGCAGGTCTTCCCATTACCAATGTATTAGGGGGGATTTTTTTTCCTGGGGGAACGAGACTTCCAGCAGCAACAAATGCATTTTCCCCGATTTCCGCACCATCCAAAATAATCGACCCCATCCCAATTAAAGCGTTTTTCCGAACGACAGCAGAATGCAAAGTAACTTGGTGACCGACTGTCACATCATCCTCAATCAAAAGTGTCTTGTCAGGACTTTGATGCAGCATGCAGAAATCCTGTATATTGACACGTTTCCCAATCCGGGTTGGGGCAACGTCACCGCGAATGACTGCCTTAAACCATACACTGGAATCTCCGTCAATCGTAACATCGCCAATGATAACAGCATCCTTTGCAATAAAAACTGTCTCGTGAATAGTTGGATAAATACTTTTATATGGTTCAATCATGATTACATCCCCTTGTTTTTGTTTTCCTAATGTATATGATGCTATAATTAGTATAGCAAATTTCACCGATTGGAACGGAGGAAAAGGATTGACAAAAGTACCAAGAAATGCGATTTCATTATTACGAATCGTGTTTAAACGAATCTTTCCAATGGTAGATGAAGAAATGGATTACTGGAAGCGCAGAGCAGAGCAGATACCGAATGATGAGTTGCGCACACAAGCACTTGCCAGCATGCAAGATAAACGATTTCACTGTCAAGGCGGGAGTGTCTATGCACTGCTTGCCGGGGAAAAAGGGAAAGAAGCAGTTCGCTTTATTGTGGCTTATCAAACGATCAGTGATTATTTGGATAATCTGTGTGACCGAAGCACTTCACTCGATCCAAAGGATTTCCGTATGCTGCATGAAGCAATGAAGGATGCTTTAACACCTGTGAATCCGATGAAAAATTATTATGAGCTGCGTGATGATCAAGCAGATGGGGGCTATCTAAGAGAATTAGTTCAAACATGTCAAGAAACTTTAAAGAGTGTTGAAGCGTTAGAACTAATTCACGGTCAGCTTCTAAGGCTGCAAGGATTATACGCAGATTTACAAGTTCATAAGCATGTGCAGGTAAAGGAAAGAATTCCACGATTAACGACATGGTTTGAAAAAAATAAAGATACGTATGAAAATCTCACATGGTATGAATTTTCCGCGGCAAGCGGCTCAACCTTAGGAATTTTTTGCCTTGTATCTTACGGACTTGGCGGAAAAGTGAATCCGACTGCAGCACAAACTGTTTATGATGGTTATTTTCCTTACATGCAGGGGTTACATATATTGCTTGATTATTATATCGACCAACTAGAGGATGATAACGAAGGAGATCTTAACTTTTGCAGTTATTATGAGAACTGGAATAAAATGAAAGAACGATTCCTTTATTTTATTGAAAAGACAAAAACAGATGTAAGCGGCTTGCCAGACCGAAAGTTTCATGAAATGATCCATCAAGGTTTACTTGGCTTATATTTAGGTGATAAAAAAATTAAATCAATTCCATATGGCGAAGAAATGAGAAAGTCATTGCTGCATGCTGGTGGAATTACTGCCAAAATGTTTAATTGGAATATAAGAGTGTATTATAAAACCGAGGGAAAGAGAGGGAAAATGGAAGATGTATGAGCAAAAAATGAAAGAAAATGATCGTGATGTTATTGCATTTATCGAGGATATTGACAATACAAAAAAGCGGGAAGATGCTTATAAACTGCTTGAAATCTTTACAGAAACAACTGGATATCCAGCTAAAATGTGGGGTACAACGATAATTGGATTTGGTTCTTATCATTATAAGTATGCATCAGGGCATGAAGGGGATGCGCCATTGGTGGGCTTCTCGCCACGAAGAGCAAAGCATAGCTTATATTTTGCAACCGGCGATGAGCGGAGGGAAGAATTGCTTTCAGATTTCGGTAAGCATACGACAGGGAAAGCGTGTGTCTATATCAATAAACTTGCTGATATTAATGAGGACGTTTTGAAAGCATTGATCCGTCAGTCTGTAGATTTTTTACAGGAAAAATATCCTAGTGAAACAGAGGAAGATGCCTAACAGAGAGAAGGGGGATTACCAATTGGTGTTCCCCCATTTCTTTATGCTAGTCTTTTGCTACTTTACTTGAGACCCAGAAGTAAATCATAATACCACCAAATGTAAAACATGTACCTGTAATTAATCGAGTGGATTCTGTCAGCGATGTAAAACCGAGCAGGTAATCTGGTAACGTTACAAATGCTAATACAATCGGAAGAACCCATGTTTTGGACCAAATGGAAATACCGATGATGAAAATCACTGTGACGATACCAATGATAATCGTTCCGATAAGGCCAAAGTTAATTAATGGCGTCGTGACTTGTTTATTAAGAAAGATTAGACCGAAAAAGAGAGCAAGCGGCAGCAGTGCAACCGGATAAAGAATCACAAATTGCTTTCTGGAAGATAGGTTTTTTCCGGCGATATATCGAAATGCAAGGGATATGCTTGCTAAAAATAATACGGAGATGATAAGGAAGCCGAAAATTTCTAGTAATGAATAAGCAAGCGTTCCTTCAAATAAATCTTGAACAATGGTGAAAGAAAAAGCACCAAATAAAATCATTGGAATATATTTCATCCAGGCTTTAACATCGATTGGCATTTCACTGGCAAGTAGCTCCATGTAATATTTTGGCGACTGGCCAATTATATGTTCAATTGATTTCCCGTTTTGCTCTGCTTGCATTAAATGATCCTCTAATTCTTCGACGATTTCATCAATTTCTTTTTCCTTTTTCCCGGTTGAAAATAGATAGACTCGAAGATTCTCTAGAAATTGCTTGCTTTTTTTCGATAGTGTTATGTTTTCATACATCGTTTTTAATCTTCCTTTCATTTTTTGTTTCTTGTGCCAAAACATGGTTAACGTTTGTCTGTAAGCTCTCCCATCTTCTTATAAAATCTTTTAACGCTTGATCACCATTTTCTGTGAGTCGATAATATTTTCGTTTTGGTCCTGCTGTGGATTTCTTTAATATCGAGGTTACTAATTTTTCTTTTTGCATTCGCAATAATAAGGGATAGATAGTACCTTCACTAAAGTTGGAGAACCCATATTCTCCCAATTTTTCAGCTAGCTCATAGCCATAGACTTCCTTATTCTTAATAATGGCAAGTATACAACCATCTAAAATCCCCTTCATCATCTGGGTTGTTGACACGTTTTTATCCCCTCCTTTAACTTGTATAGCAAGGTATTTAGTTTATGGAATATAAGTCTTGTATTACAAGGTATGTTTTTAGTATATGTTGTATTACCTTGTAATGCAAGAGTTATTAAGAAATTACTAAAAAAGAAGTACTTGATTATTTGTAATATAAAACAGTAATAGTGATGGGTCCTGGAACAGAGAGAAGATAAGTTCATTCGGTAATTCATGACAGTGATGAGCCACTAGCCGAGGAAAAGCTCAATTTATTCGGTAACTCAAAGGGATAATGAGTGTCCAAAAAAAGAGGATCAACTAATACGGTAACACATAGAAATGATGAGCTCCCAAACTAATAGGAATTTAACTTATTCAGTAATTCAAAGCAAGTATGGAGAACCGACGAACAAATCTAATACTCATTTGGAACCTTATAGAGGATATAAGCGGAAAAAATAGAGAGGGCATTTCTATCGATCGCTGAAGCCCGTCAAAAATGTCCCAAGCTAGCGGAGTGCATCATTAAGTACTGACAATTTCATTCCAGTAAACTCAACCTAGAGCATAGTAGTACAAATTATATTATTTAATCTGCAATCGATAAACAAGCTTGGTAACAGAAAAAAAGCATACCTATACAATCAACGAACCGTTGACTTTCCATTGGACTGAGCTGCAACCATAAAAAAACCGCCGAGAAAACTCAATTTCTCCGCGGTTTTATAAAATGAAACGTTATATCAATGCATCTTCCTTATGTTTCTTAGAATCCCGATACGTATTATAAAAATGCATAATGATTGTTCGAAGCAATGCATAGAAAGGTACGGCGAATAAAATACCGAGGAATCCGGCAATGCTTCCGGCAGCAAGAATAACTGTTATCACCGTTAACGGGTGCAGTTGCAATACTTGACCCATAACATTCGGCGAAATAACTGAACTTTCAATTTGCTGGGCGATGAACATAATTAAGGAAATCCAAATAAGATTCATTGGATCCTGAAACCCCCCGACAATTAATGCAGGGATTACAGCTAAATACGGACCGAGAAAAGGTATGACATTGGTAAGCATTCCGAAAAGGGCGAACGCTAGAGCATACTCCAATCCGATAATGAGATAGCCAATTAACAGCAAGACTCCAACAAAGAAACTAACAAGCAGCTGCCCTTGGATGAAAGAAGATAGAACATTGTCCATCTTAATTAGCAGGCTGCGAATGTTGTCTGCTTTTTTTTTGCTGAATACTTGCGTGATAAATGGAATTAATTTATCCCCATCCTTCAGCATAAAGAACAGGAAGAACGGAATAAGTACAATTCCCATTGCAATCGAAACAACTTGCCCTAAGATGCCACCAATAAAGCTTGGAATATTATTCGCAATCCCTTCCAGATGTGTTGGGAGGTCAGCGACGAAGTCATTGATCATCGAAACAGCCTGCTCTGGAATAGCTTCGTAGTTTTTCTGTACCCACTGAATTGTTTCTTCAGCAAGTTTTACCATTTGTGGTATGCTGTCAATCATTGTAGCGAACTGATTCTGCGCAATCGGCCAAATGAAAATAATGAATAACGTTGCAATTAAGATAAGTGTTAAGTACACAAATATAATCGAGAATATTTTATTTATTTTTAGACGCATGAACAAATGCATTAATGGCTTCGTTAAGTAGAACAAAATTCCAGCACCAATGATTGGCAGTGCAACAGCACCAATTAATCTAATAACTGGAAAAAAGATGAAATGTGTAATTGAAACAAGCCAGATTAAGAGAAAAAGCATAATTAAAAAAAGCATTACTTGAAACCATCGTTTATGAACCAATCAAAATCACTACTTTCGACCATTTTTATTTCTATTTTACATGGAGGGGACGATAATAGAAAGTATTTTGTTAGAATTATGCCAATAAAACAGCGTGTTTATACCTGTGAGTTTAAAAGAGTTTCATAGTATGATGTGGATTAAATGAAAACTTTTTAGGAAAGTACTTCGTCTAATTTAACAGGAGGGGAAAAAACAGAGCAAAGCCCTGGGTAAATAAAGGAATTTATGAAAGAAATAGCGAAATATAATATGGTAGATTGAAAAACTAAAATAAAGAGAAATAAATGATGACAAAGGGTCTATGTGGAAATAAATGTTTCCAATTGGAAAACTCGGTTGCATTTTGGGGCTGGTTCTTGGAAAAGTTGAGATATGAGCTTTACCAAACTTGAAGTAAAGGGGGAAAGCAATTCGAGCAAATGGGAATTCCTATTTTATACAAGGAGCATCATTATGCTGTTTTTCTCGAGTATCCAGATACAATAAAGGTAGAGCTTGTTGCACCCAATTAAGCTGGTTCAATTTCAGATTAGATTTGCATATTATTTACTATAAAAGCTATGTCAGATTTAATTGTCAAAACGAAGCAATTCGCAGTCCATATGATCGAAAAGGAGAACTGACATTGGATAAAAAGTATAATGATTTAATTGGTGATATACTCGAAGCAGCTGGTGAGAAAGATAATTATGACTTAAAGGGTGCGGGGAAGCCGTTGCCGAAGGGCTATGTGGAAAGAGATGTTTTTCAAAACTTCCAGCAAATTGCCAAAGATGCAGGATATTTGCCGTATTGGCTGAAGTTGCAAAAGGAAATTGCTAGCATGGTGCATACTGCTAAAACGGAAAAAGACATTAAGAAAATTAATAATAAAATCAAGGAATATAATACTGTTTGTCCAACAACAATGCAGAAGCTAAGGGTTGAGCTGGAAAAGCTTGAAGATGCAAAAGCAATTTGGTAATCAGTTGGTTTCTGTCAAACAAATAACGGAGGGAATTTTATGATTCTCCAAAGAGGTATCACAGGACAAATTCATCGCACAGATGATCGTTTCCGAAAACCAAATGGTAAGGAATTTAAGCAATTATGCTATGCACTGATTGCACAGCTAGATGGGATGATAATAGCATTTACAGAACCGCAAATTGATACGAATTTTTTCCATGTAGAGCTTGAAGTTATAAAAAAACGATTGCACCTGCTCTTAAATGAGAACTATCCTTACCTGGCTGTTGCAAGTGAGGCTGATTATTTTAAACTAACATTTATTGATGAGCCAACATTAACCAAACAATTCGCAGCCTGCTATACGATTTTGCAGCCGGAGGAATTAGATGAACGAATTCAGCTGAGACCAGGGCGTAAAAAGGGAATCTTACTTAACGAAAATGATTTAAGTAAAGGAGAATTAGCTGATTTGCTGTATTGGCAGCCTGAAACAGTTGGTCATGTAGTATTCAATCATTGGGATTAGACATAACCAGGAGTTTTAACTTTTGCTCATATGCATAAGACATGACTCCATTACATATTTGTAGAGGGAGTAAAAAATGAGATTAAATCAAGATAATCAGTATATTAAAGAGCTTCAATTATATAAGAATCGCATTCATTCATATGATACATTCCCCTTTGATCTTCCCGTTATAAAAAATTTAAAAAAGTTGTCATTTCATCCGAATGTAACTTATATTGTGGGAGAAAATGGGATGGGAAAATCTACTTTGCTAGAAGGGATTGCAATTGCACTTGGCTTTAATCCAGAGGGAGGCACGAAGAATTTTAATTTTTCAAGCTTTGACTCACATTCGAATTTAGATCAGTTTTTAAGGATTGCTAAGGGACCCTATCTTCCCAATGACAACTTCTTTTTCAGGGCTGAATCGTTTTATAATGTTGCGAGCAATATTGAAGAAATGGACGCATCTTCTATTGGAGGTTCACGAATTATCGATTCATTTGGTGGAAAGTCGCTGCATGAACAATCACATGGTGAATCTTTCTTTGCTGCTTTTACCAACCGATTCCGTGGCAGGGGTTTATATATATTAGATGAACCAGAAGCAGCATTATCCCCATTAAGACAATTATCCATGCTGGCAAGAATCCATGAACTCGTAAATCAAGGATCACAATTTATCATATCTACACATTCTCCGATACTGATGGCTTATCCAGATGCAGTTATTATTCAGCTTACAGAGAAAGGCTTGGAAAAACAAAGTTTAGAAGATACAGAGCATTATAAAGTGATGAAGCAATTTTTTGATGATAAAGATAGACTGCTTCATCATTTGTTTCAATGATATTGGAAAGGGGATGAAGCTGTGAAAGTGTCAGATTTAACATATGAAACAAAACGATTAATTATCCGACCGTACCAGAAGCAGGATTATTTAAATTGGTATACACAATTTAGTCGACGATTGCCATCTCAATCCAAATACGATGAAGGTTATATCGCCATGTCCCGTTTTACAAAGGATTGGTTTATTAAATGGATTCAAAAGTTTCATGAAGGGGCCAAAAAGGATGAAATGTATATTCTAGGCGTATTCCGAAAAGAAGATAACGCAAACGTTGGTACTGTCGAGTTATCGACAATATTGCGGACGAAATACCAATGGGGGATGATGGGATATTTTATACATAATCAGTTTTGGAAAAAAGGCTATGGTAAAGAAAGTGTTATCGCTGCCACGCAGTTATTTTTCAAGCAATTAAATTATCACCGTATCGAGCTGCATATCAATATAGATAATGAACCGTCAATTCGACTAGCTGAAAGTGCTGGGTTTATGTATGAATGTACGAGAAATGAATTCACCTATGAACGTGGCCGTTGGACAGATTTATTAATCTATTATCGGAATAACGACACAGAATAAATTTGCATGCAATTTTGAGAAAAGGAGAGGGAAGATGGGTACTATCATTCGCTGGATGCTGGCGATATTTTTGACTTGCCTTGCAATTGCTGCATTACAAACAGGACTGAAATTGATTGACGTCGCAAAGGAGGAGGGTGCAATCGAGGTTCATTTCCTGTCTTTTGATATACATAATCAAGTTAATCCTGAAAACATAACATCCTACACGATTGCTTTCTTTGCTGGTGCACTAGTAGCTGCAATGCTGGCAATTAGCTTTATAAGAGAAGCCTTATCTAGATTAAGAGGGAACAATTAATTCGTTTATACTTGAAATGAAACCAATTATAAATTAAGTCGTATAAATAGATAGCATACCTAAAAGGAAGGAAGTGTAATTCTAGCATGAATGCAATAAGGAGAAGGGAAGAGCGAAAGAAAACAAGCTGGGATATGATTGTTGATATACTTTTATTTATACCGGAGCTTATTATATTTCTGGTACGAATTGTTTTTCAAGGAATTTCTGCGTTGTTTAGAATATGGAATTAGCGGCAAAAAATAATTGTGTTAATTACTGTTCCTTGCTGCTAACTAAAATAAGAGCCATCATCTCAATTGAGAATCCAGCTCCTTCTTATCATTACAGCACTTTACTTAAAAAGGATTGAGTTCGTTCGTGCTGAGGATTTCCAAAGAGCTCAGCAGGTGCGTTTTCTTCAACGATAATTCCTTTATCGATAAAAAGAACACGATCAGCAACTTCTCGGGCAAAGCCCATTTCATGCGTGACGACTACCATTGTCATCCCTTCATGGGCAAGCTCTTTCATTACTTCAAGAACATCACCGACCATTTCAGGATCAAGGGCAGAGGTCGGTTCATCGAATAACATGACTTTGGGATTCATCGCAAGTGCACGGGCGATTGCTGCACGCTGCTTCTGCCCCCCGGACAATGAGCCTGGGTAGCTGTCCGCCTTATCACTTAGTCCTACTTTAGCAAGAAGCTCTTCTCCTTTTTTAACGGCCTCCTCTTTAGAAACCCCTTTGGTTTTCATTGGTGCGAGGATGATATTTTGCATAACAGTTTTATGTGGGAAAAGGTTAAAATGCTGAAACACCATACCGACTTCTTGCCTAATCTTATTAATGTTGGTAGTTTTATCTGTGATATTTTTTCCATCAATGATAACTTGACCAGAAGTGATATCCTCCAGACGATTCATACAGCGTAAAAATGTACTTTTACCTGAACCAGATGCGCCAATAATACACACAACTTGTTTTTCTTTAATATTTACAGAAATATCCTGTAAAACTTCTAACCTGTCGTAATTCTTTTTTAAATTTTTCACTTCAATCATCGTAGTCATCGTAATTCAAATCTCCTTTCCAGGTAACTGGATAGTAAGGATAATAGATAAATCATGATAAAATACATGACACCAACTGCTAGCCATATTTCAAATGCTTTAAAGGTTGAGGCAATAACAACATTCCCTTGCTGGGTTAAGTCAGCAATACCAATGATAGAAAGCAGGGAGGTATCCTTTAAACTGATAATTGCCTGGTTCGTAAATGTTGGAAGCATTCTTCTAAATGCTTGTGGCAGAATAATATGCCTCATGTTTTGTGTTGCGGTAAGACCAAGTGATCTCGCTGCCTCTGTTTGTCCTTTATCCATTGATTGAATCCCAGCACGAATATTCTCTGCAAAATATGCTCCAGCGTTAATTGCTACGGTAATAATACCGGCAGTAGTACGATCTAAAGATATGAACTCTAGTGAATTTAATCCATAATAGAAGAAAAATAATTGCACAAGTATCGGTGTTCCGCGAATAGCATCGATAAAAATTTTTGCCATCCAATTCAGTAGTTTGATTGGAGCCAGGCGAAATAATGCTAAAATTAATCCTAAGAGAAAACCAAAAATAATAGCAACAATAAATATAAATAGTGTTATTTTTAACCCTTCGAACAGATAGGGAAGCGAATCATAAATGACTTGCATCCTGTTATCACTCCTTTTTTTGGCAGCAAAAGAAGGTATAAGTTTTCTTTTGCTGCATAAGTGCAACTAAAGCATTCACCTAAAGGCTTGGCGAATAAAAAAATTCTAAAAATAAATCAGCGCGCTACTAAGAGCGCGCCAAGTATTCTATTATTCTTCAATGTACGTGTTGATAATTTCGTCGTATTTGCCGCTCTCTCTCAAATTAGCTAAACCATCATTGATTTTTTGAAGCAGCTCGTCATTTTCACCTTTTAATACAGCGATGCCATAGTTATCACCGTTTAACCTATCTCCAACGATTTTCAACTGAAGGTCATCTGTAGCAATTGCGTATGCAATAACTGGATAATCCTCAATTAGAGCATCAGCAGTTCCATTTGTTACTTCCTGGAACATGGACGTACTGTCTGAAACTTGGATTGTATCAAATCCATATTCTTTTTTATTATCCTCAGCCCATTTTGCACCAGATGTTCCATTTTTAACAGCTACGGTATGTCCTTTGAGGTCATCAACATTTGAAATCGCATCATTTTTCTCGCCTACGACCAATGTTATTCCAGCTTCGAAATATGGTTCGGAGAAATCAACAATCTCTTTTCTTTCTTCCGTGATACTCATACCAGCGATTGCGATATCCAGCTGCCCTGCTTGCATAGCAGGTATGATTCCGCCGAAGTCCATTGCCTCCAGCTCGATTTCAAACCCTTGATCTTCAGCAATTGCATGAATTAAATCAATATCAATTCCTTTGTATTCTCCACCTTCCTGGTATTCAAATGGTGGATATGTAACATCAATACCAACAGAATAAACCTCGCTATCTCCAGTTGAATTAGGATTTGAAGCGTTTTCATTTTCTTGTGAGTCATCACTTGAACCACAAGCCGATAGGAACAATATAAATCCAATTATTAAACTGATAAATCTGATTCTTTTCATGCTAAAAGCCCCCTTTTTAGTATTTTGAGCATTTTGTTAATTGTATATAAATTAAAAATATACGTCAAGAATTTAAAAGGGGTATAATTTAAAATGCTTGTTCTATTGGATTCCCACTTTTTTATGAATTGCAAGTATAAAAGGAGGGTCATTTTTCTGGTTAATAAATCCGTAGCGCAAGACATTAAACTGCTTTTGATCCAGATGAAGCAGGTATTTTAATAGACCATCTTTTTCTTCCTTTCCACCTTCATGACCGTGGTATACAACAAGTACGACTAGCCCATCTTTTTTTAGACGATTTAAAATAGCATCAACAGCGGTCACCGTTGAATCCGGAGTTGTAATGACCGTTTTATCACTTCTAGGCAAATATCCAAGGTTAAAAATAGCACCGGCGATTTCTTTCTTGTTATCCCGTGGAAAATAATCGAGAATTTTTTCATGGCTATCGTGAATTAATGATACATTGGAGCAATTATGGTTAATCAATACTTTTCTCGTGTTTGCAATTGCTTGATCTTGTATATCAAAAGCATACACATGACCATTTTCTCCGACGAGCCTGCTCAAGAATAAGGTGTCATTTCCATTACCGCATGTAGCGTCAATTACATTTTCACCTGATTGAATCGCTTCTTCTAATAAATAATGAGCATAATTAAGAATTCCTTTTAACATAAGTACAGTCCATTCCTTTACTAAAATAGATTTATCCTTTTCTTTATGTTATCACGAAAATAACAATCAAGGAATGCAGGTTAAAAATTGATTGAAAGCTTAAAACAAGGTTATCTTGACAATAGTTACTGGATTCATTATAATTCGGTTAAATAATCTAACGACTTTGATAAGGATTAGTAGTAATTTTTTTCAGGCATAGAGAGGCAGTGCTCGGTGGAAACTGCTGTTGAAAGAATTTATGAACTCACCTTTAATGTTGCAGGGGTGAAATGGAGTAATTCCTGCCGACCTATCCACGTTAAGGATAACAAGTGAACGCGATTGATGCGTTAATTTGGGTGGTACCGCGGGAGATATAGCTTCTCGTCCCTTTTGCAGGGATGAGTGGCTTTTTTTATGGCAAAATACAAGAGTTTTACTGTGAAAGGAAGGAATATTAGATGAGCTTTAACCATCAGCAAATTGAGAAAAAATGGCAAAAGTACTGGCTTGAAAATAAAACGTTTAAAACTGAGACCTTTTCTAATAAAGAGAAGTTCTATGCATTGGATATGTTTCCATATCCTTCAGGTGCTGGACTGCATGTAGGGCATCCAGAGGGTTACACGGCGACGGATATTTTGTCCAGAATGAAACGAATGCAAGGTTATGAAGTAATGCACCCGATGGGATGGGACGCATTTGGGCTGCCAGCAGAACAATATGCAATTGATACAGGGAACAGCCCAGCTGAATTTACAGCACAAAATATTGCGACATTCAAACGTCAAATTCAAGAACTTGGTTTTTCCTATGATTGGGATCGCGAAATCGATACAACTGATCCGAATTATTATAAATGGACGCAATGGATTTTCACGAAGCTTTATGATAAAGGGCTTGCCTATATTGATGAAGTTGCAGTGAACTGGTGCCCGGCATTAGGTACAGTTTTGGCAAACGAAGAAGTAATCGATGGAAAGAGTGAACGTGGGGGGCATCCGGTTATTCGCAAACCTATGAAGCAGTGGATGCTTAAAATTACTGCATATGCCGACCGCCTGCTGGAAGATCTAGACGATTTAGATTGGCCTGATAGCTTAAAGGAAATGCAACGTAACTGGATTGGTCGTTCGGAAGGTGCGGAAGTAACCTTTGCAATTGACGGTTATAGTGAAAAATTTACTGTGTTTACGACACGTCCAGATACATTATTTGGTGCAACTTATGCAGTACTTGCTCCAGAACATCCATTTATTGAAAAAATTACAACTGCAGAACAAAAAGCTGCTGTAGATGCTTATTTAAACGAAGTCCAAATGAAATCAGATTTGGAGCGTACCGATTTAGCAAAAGATAAAACTGGTGTGTTTACTGGTGCATATGCGATTAATCCAGTGAATAATGAAAAAATGCCAATCTGGATTGCGGATTATGTATTGATGTCTTATGGAACAGGTGCAATCATGGCTGTTCCAGCACATGATGAGCGCGACTATGAATTCGCAACAAAATTTGATTTGCCAATTGTGGAAGTTGTTTCAGGCGGAGATATTTCAAAAGAGGCATTTACTGGTGACGGGGAGCATATCAATTCAGGCCTCTTAGATGGTCTTGGAAAAGACGAAGCAATTTCAAAAATGATTGAATGGCTTGTTGCTAATGGACATGGTGAGAAAAAAGTAACATACCGTCTGCGTGATTGGTTATTTGCAAGACAACGCTATTGGGGGGAACCGATTCCGATTATCCATTGGGAAAATGGAAAGATGACAACTGTTCCAGAAGAGGAGCTTCCATTGGAATTACCGGTAATGTCAGAAATAAAGCCATCAGGTACGGGAGAGTCTCCGCTTGCTAATAACAGTGACTGGGTAAATATTGTTGACCCGAAAACTGGGATGAAAGGGCGTCGAGAAACTAATACAATGCCACAATGGGCAGGCAGCTGCTGGTATTTCCTGCGTTACATTGATCCAAACAACACAGAACAGTTAGCAGATCCAGCTGCATTAGAAGAATGGCTGCCAATTGATATTTATATCGGTGGAGCAGAGCATGCCGTATTACATTTACTGTATGCACGCTTCTGGCATAAATTCTTATTTGATATCGGAGTTGTTTCAACAAAAGAGCCATTCCAAAAGCTATTTAATCAGGGAATGATTCTTGGTGAGGGCAACGAGAAAATGAGTAAATCCAAAGGAAATGTTGTAAATCCGGACGATATTGTTGTATCTCATGGTGCGGACACATTGCGTCTTTATGAAATGTTCATGGGACCATTGGATGCATCTGTCGCATGGTCAACAAATGGATTAGATGGTTCAAGAAGATTCCTTGATCGTACATGGAGATTATTCATGAACGAGGATAATACATTGTCTGAAAAAATTGTTGACGCAGACAATAAGGATTTAGATAAGGTGTACCATGAAACGGTGAAAAAGGTAACGGAGGACTTTGAAAATCTTCATTTCAATACAGGAATATCACAAATGATGGTATTTATTAATGAAGGCTATAAAGCAGATCTAATTCCAAAAGCGTATGTGGAAGGATTTGTGAAGATGCTTTCTCCAGTTGCACCGCATATTGCTGAAGAACTTTGGGAAAAACTTGGCCACACAGAGACTATTACTTACGAAGAATGGCCGTCCTTTGATGCATCAAAATTGGTGGAAGATGAAGTAGAAGTTGTTCTTCAAGTGATGGGGAAAGTTCGTTCGAAACTTAGTGTGCCGAAAGACATTTCGAAAGAAGACCTGGAAAAAGCGGCGTTAGCAGATGAAGCATTGCAAAAATGGATTGAAGGAAAAACAATCCGGAAAGTAATTGTCGTTCCAGGGAAATTAGTAAACGTTGTAGCGAATTAATAGAATTTAAAAAAGGGTCTCCATCGATTAGAAGGAGATCCTTTTAATTTGATAATTGAATCGTGTTTAACTCGATTCAACCCAATTCGTTTGTAAAATAATCCACTCGCCATTTTCGTAATACCACAGTGTTTCAATTGTACCAAGCCGATCTGCATGGTACGCACCACTGATTTGCTGATAGCTCTTCAAACCATACCCCTTGCTTTCGCTAATTGATATTGGTTCATAAAAAGCAATTGGATCAATCATTAATGAAGTCGGCTTTAAAAGATTGCCTTCTTCATCATAAATTCCAAGACGTATATAATCTTTAGCACGGTCTTTAACATCCATCACAATTGGCTTGCCATTTGGGACGATTTCAATAATTACTTGAAAGTTCTCTTCAAATTTCCCGCTGACATAGCGTTGTTCAGGTAATGGAATTTCTGTTAACTTCTGATTTGCTAATGTGTGCCAGATAGAAGTATATAAGCCCCCACTACCACCAGTCGGACTTTGATAAAAAATATCCTTTATCCCGTCATGATTTAGGTCAATGAATTGAAGCTTCGGCTCATATCCACCGCCGTAACTGATTTTCCACTCTTTTCCATCAGAAGCACGAACCTCTGCCCAGATATCCTGATAATATTGTGCATCAGGAGCAAAAAGCTTTCCCTTTAATTCGATTGTATCATTCTCTCCATCCCCCGTTACATCAACCTGATAGGTTTCAATTAATATGCCTTCTTCTGGAGCTGTTTCTGCAGCAAATGCATTTATCGGAAAAGCAAATAATAACAGTAAAAAATATTTCATCTTTCATCACTTCCTTTGTTTTATATAGCAAAGTGCGTACAATTATGTAAGTGAGTTGAATGTAAACCAAGTTTTACGAATAAAATGAGTTATTTCTTATTTGCAGTAAGCTGAGAAAAACAAATTAAAATTACATACTTCGATTTTTAAGTTCATCTTGTTTCTTTTATAAACGTGTTTGTAATGAACTGCGATGAAATGCGCAATTAGGGAAACACGCTATGTTTTTCGCAGATGACCAATCCGTATTTGATAGGACAGATTCGGTTTGTTGCTGTTCTATAGAGGTCTCATAATAGCTATTGTTTGTAGGTTGCACATCCTGTTTGCATCCTATGCGTGAAATACGTAAAATTGGTATTGAATACAATGAAGGGGATGACCATATGTCAGAAATAAATGAAGTAACACCTCAAGAAGTTGAAAAAATGATAGATGATGAAAATATTATAATCATTGACGTAAGAGAAGATGAAGAAGTTGCTCAAGGTATCATCGAAAAAGCAAAGCATATTCCTTTAGGTGAGATACCCGAAGCAGTGGCGGAATTAGATAAAGACAAATCGTATATTCTTGTATGCAGATCAGGAGCAAGAAGTATGAATGCATCAAAGTATATGGATGAACAAGGTTTTAAAGTCTCCAATATGAAAGGCGGCATGTTGGATTGGGATGGTGAAGTAATCGTCGGTTGATAGAGAAGAAGTTATTTTCAGATTTACTGAAAATAACTTCTTTTTATTTAGGTATTGCATTTTAAGCTATTGAGGTGTAATATAAATTTTGCTGTCCGAGAGGAAAACAGAATAAGTAAGTTTTGCGGCTTACAAGTTATTTCGGCAGACTAAAATAAATGTTGACAAGCATTTGTGAATGATGATATAATGTATTTCCACTAGTAAAAGATGTCGAAATTGATTTGTTTTTCGGAATTATTGTTAATTACTAGTATGAAAAGTTGGTTGTAATTTAAGCCGACAGTATTTGCTCTTTGAAAACTGAACAAAACAACCAGTATGTCAAGAAAAAGGAAACTCGTTTTTCTTTTTAAAACAAGTAGAAGTCAGCTTCTGCAACAGCTAAGTATTACAAACTTTTTTGGAGAGTTTGATCTTGGCTCAGGACGAACGCTGGCGGCGTGCCTAATACATGCAAGTCGAGCGCAGGAAGCAAACTGACCCTCATCTGAGGTGATGTTTGTGGAATGAGCGGCGGACGGGTGAGTAACACGTGGGCAACCTGCCTGTAAGATCGGGATAACTCGCGGAAACGTGAGCTAATACCGGATAATACTTTTCATCTCATGGTGAGAAGATAAAAGACGGTTTCGGCTGTCACTTACAGATGGGCCCGCGGCGCATTAGCTAGTTGGTGGGGTAACGGCTCACCAAGGCGACGATGCGTAGCCGACCTGAGAGGGTGATCGGCCACACTGGGACTGAGACACGGCCCAGACTCCTACGGGAGGCAGCAGTAGGGAATCTTCCGCAATGGACGAAAGTCTGACGGAGCAACGCCGCGTGAGTGATGAAGGTTTTCGGATCGTAAAACTCTGTTGTTAGGGAAGAACAAGTTGGGTAGTAACTGACCCAGCCTTGACGGTACCTAACCAGAAAGCCACGGCTAACTACGTGCCAGCAGCCGCGGTAATACGTAGGTGGCAAGCGTTGTCCGGAATTATTGGGCGTAAAGCGCTCGCAGGCGGTCTTTTAAGTCTGATGTGAAAGCCCACGGCTTAACCGTGGAGGGTCATTGGAAACTGGAGGACTTGAGTACAGAAGAGGAGAGTGGAATTCCACGTGTAGCGGTGAAATGCGTAGAGATGTGGAGGAACACCAGTGGCGAAGGCGACTCTCTGGTCTGTAACTGACGCTGAGGAGCGAAAGCGTGGGTAGCGAACAGGATTAGATACCCTGGTAGTCCACGCCGTAAACGATGAGTGCTAGGTGTTAGGGGGTTTCCGCCCCTTAGTGCTGAAGTTAACGCATTAAGCACTCCGCCTGGGGAGTACGGCCGCAAGGCTGAAACTCAAAAGAATTGACGGGGGCCCGCACAAGCGGTGGAGCATGTGGTTTAATTCGAAGCAACGCGAAGAACCTTACCAGGTCTTGACATCCTCTGACAACTCTAGAGATAGAGCTTTCCCTTCGGGGACAGAGTGACAGGTGGTGCATGGTTGTCGTCAGCTCGTGTCGTGAGATGTTGGGTTAAGTCCCGCAACGAGCGCAACCCTTGATCTTAGTTGCCAGCATTTAGTTGGGCACTCTAAGGTGACTGCCGGTGACAAACCGGAGGAAGGTGGGGATGACGTCAAATCATCATGCCCCTTATGACCTGGGCTACACACGTGCTACAATGGATGGAACAAAGGGAAGCGAACCCGCGAGGTCAAGCCAATCCCATAAAACCATTCTCAGTTCGGATTGTAGGCTGCAACTCGCCTACATGAAGCCGGAATCGCTAGTAATCGCGGATCAGCATGCCGCGGTGAATACGTTCCCGGGCCTTGTACACACCGCCCGTCACACCACGAGAGTTGGTAACACCCGAAGTCGGTGAGGTAACCTTTTGGAGCCAGCCGCCGAAGGTGGGACTAATGATTGGGGTGAAGTCGTAACAAGGTAGCCGTATCGGAAGGTGCGGCTGGATCACCTCCTTTCTAAGGATTATTACGGAACCCTACGGGTTAAGGAAGGCCGATTAAGATCGCCACGTCCTGTGGCAACATCGGCATGACCTACATCCTGTAGGCCCGACATACTGTGTTGTTTGGTTCAGTTTTGAGAGAGCAAATCTCTCTATTTGTACCTTGAAAACTAAATAAGAGTAACAACGACATCAATATTTTTAATATAAAGCAAGGCTAATAATTAGTACGCTTATTTACTGTAACTTAGTTAAGTGAATAAGGGCGCACGGTGGATGCCTTGGCACTAGGAGCCGATGAAGGACGGGACTAACACCGATATGCCTCGGGGAGTTGTAAGTAAACTTTGATCCGGGGATTTCCGAATGGGGGAACCCACTGTTCGTAATGGAACAGTACATGCATCTGAATACATAGGGTGCATGAGGTAGACCCGGGGAACTGAAACATCTCAGTACCCGGAGGAAGAGAAAGAAAAATCGATTTCCTGAGTAGCGGCGAGCGAAACGGAAAGAGCCCAAACCAGAAAGCTTGCTTTCTGGGGTTGTAGGACATTCCATTGGAGTTACCAAGGAATTCTTTAAACGAATCGACCTGGAACGGTCAGCCAAAGAAGGTAAGAGCCCTGTAATTGAAAAAGAATTCTCTCCGGAGTGTATCCTGAGTACGGCGGAACACGTGAAATTCCGTCGGAATCCGGGAGGACCATCTCCCAAGGCTAAATACTCCCTAGTGACCGATAGTGAACCAGTACCGTGAGGGAAAGGTGAAAAGCACCCCGGGAGGGGAGTGAAATAGAACCTGAAACCGTGTGCCTACAAGTAGTCGAAGCCCGTTAATGGGTAACGGCGTACCTTTTGTAGAATGGACCGGCGAGTTACGATCGTATGCAAGGTTAAGTGGAAGACACGGAGCCGCAGCGAAAGCGAGTCTGAATAGGGCGAATGAGTATGCGGTCGTAGACCCGAAACCGTGTGATCTACCCATGTCCAGGGTGAAGGTCAGGTAACACTGACTGGAGGCCCGAACCCACGTATGTTGAAAAATGCGGGGATGAGGTGTGGGTAGGGGTGAAATGCCAATCGAACACGGAGATAGCTGGTTCTCTCCGAAATAGCTTTAGGGCTAGCCTCAAGAAATAGAGTACTGGAGGTAGAGCACTGATTGGACTAGGGGCCCTCACCGGGTTACCGAATTCAGTCAAACTCCGAATGCCAGTTACTTTTACTTGGGAGTCAGACTATGGGTGATAAGGTTCATAGTCGAAAGGGAAACAGCCCAGACCGCCAGCTAAGGTCCCAAAGTATACGTTAAGTGGAAAAGGATGTGGAGTTGCCCAGACAACCAGGATGTTGGCTTAGAAGCAGCCATCATTTAAAGAGTGCGTAATAGCTCACTGGTCGAGTGACTCTGCGCCGAAAATGTACCGGGGCTAAACGTATCACCGAAGCTGCGGATTGTTCTTACGAACAATGGTAGGAGAGCGTTCTAAGTGCTGTGAAGTCAGACCGTGAGGACTGGTGGAGCGCTTAGAAGTGAGAATGCCGGTATGAGTAGCGAAAAAAGAGTGAGAATCTCTTTCACCGAATGCCTAAGGTTTCCTGAGGAAGGCTCGTCCTCTCAGGGTTAGTCGGGACCTAAGCCGAGGCCGAAAGGCGTAGGCGATGGACAACAGGTAGATATTCCTGTACCACCTCATGATTGTTTGAGCGATGGGGGGACGCAGAAGGATAAGGAATGCGCACTGATGGATAGGTGCGCCCAAGCAGTGAGAAAGTCAGATAGGCAAATCCGTCTGGCAATTTCAAGCTGTGATGGGGAGGGAAACTCTAGTACCGAAGTTCCTGATTTCACACTGCCAAGAAAAGCCTCTAGTTAGATCATAGGTGCCCGTACCGCAAACCGACACAGGTAGGCGAGGAGAGAATCCTAAGGTGAGCGGGAGAACTCTCGTTAAGGAACTCGGCAAAATGACCCCGTAACTTCGGGAGAAGGGGTGCTCCTTTATGGAGGAGCCGCAGTGAATAGGCCCAAGCGACTGTTTAGCAAAAACACAGGTCTCTGCGAAGCCGAAAGGCGAAGTATAGGGGCTGACACCTGCCCGGTGCTGGAAGGTTAAGGGGAAGGGTTAGGGCTTTTAGCCCGAAGCTTTGAACCGAAGCCCCAGTAAACGGCGGCCGTAACTATAACGGTCCTAAGGTAGCGAAATTCCTTGTCGGGTAAGTTCCGACCCGCACGAAAGGTGCAACGACTTGGGCACTGTCTCAACGAGAGACCCGGTGAAATTATACTATGCGTGAAGATGCGCATTACCCGCGACAGGACGGAAAGACCCCGTGGAGCTTTACTGTAGCCTGATATTGAATGTCTGTGCAGCTTGTACAGGATAGGTGGGAGCCTTGGACTCGTGAGCGCTAGCTTACGGTGAGGCATCCGTGGGATACCACCCTGGCTGTATGGACATTCTAACCCAGGACCGTGATCCGGTTCGGAGACAGTGTCAGGCGGGCAGTTTGACTGGGGCGGTCGCCTCCCAAAAGGTAACGGAGGCGCCCAAAGGTTCCCTCAGAATGGTTGGAAATCATTCGAAGAGTGTAAAGGCAGAAGGGAGCTTGACTGCGAGACCTACAAGTCGAGCAGGGACGAAAGTCGGGCTTAGTGATCCGGTGGTTCCGCATGGAAGGGCCATCGCTCAACGGATAAAAGCTACCCCGGGGATAACAGGCTTATCTCCCCCAAGAGTTCACATCGACGGGGAGGTTTGGCACCTCGATGTCGGCTCATCGCATCCTGGGGCTGTAGTCGGTCCCAAGGGTTGGGCTGTTCGCCCATTAAAGCGGTACGCGAGCTGGGTTCAGAACGTCGTGAGACAGTTCGGTCCCTATCCGTCGTGGGCGTTGGAAGTTTGAGAGGAGCTGTCCTTAGTACGAGAGGACCGGGATGGACACACCGCTGGTGTACCAGTTGTTCCGCCAGGAGCATTGCTGGGTAGCTACGTGTGGAAAGGATAAGTGCTGAAAGCATCTAAGCATGAAGCCCCCCTCAAGATGAGACTTCCCATCACTTCGAGTGAGTAAGATCCCTCAGAGACGATGAGGTTGATAGGTTCGGTGTGGAAGCGTGGTGACACGTGGAGCTTACGGATACTAATCGATCGAGGACTTAACTAACTTCTTTATTTGATGTCTGGTTTACTCTTATTTAGTTTTTAAGGTATAAATTAAAAAAGACCTTGCATTTCTATTTCGAAATGCATATAATAAAACTTGTCCTTATTTTTTAGGATTGTCTGGTAGCAATAGCGAGGAGGCCACACCTGTTCCCATACCGAACACAGAAGTTAAGCTCTTCAGCGCCGATGGTAGTTGGGGCTTTGCCCCTGCAAGAGTAGGACGCCGCCAGGCAGATGAAAAAGAAGTTATGAAATCTTTCATAACTTCTTTTTTTTGCTCTGAGTAAGATTTGAATGACGTGGATAAATTAGAATCACAACCATGAATACCGTGACAGTGGCGAGAATTAATTTCCTTGTCGAAAGGGAATTAATTCACATGTCACTAGCCGAGCACGTATGTTTTTGTTATGCATTGAGTATGATTAGTAGAAAAGGGATGCAGCTCATATTTAATGGGCTGCATCCCTTTTGGGCTTAAGCTTTTGTTTTATCCGTATCCGTAATATTGAATTTATCGCTTATTGAATCCGTGATGACAGTTATTGCTCCGTCCCCTGTTACATTACATGCAGTTCCAAAGCTATCTTGTGCTAAGTATAGTGCAATCATTAAAGATAACATTGTAGGGTCAAAATGCAGCATTTCTTTTAATAACCCAATTGCTGCCATAACAGCCCCTCCGGGAACTCCTGGTGCGGCTACCATTGTAACACCTAGCATTAGCAGGAATGGTAAAATTGAGCCGAATGTGATAGTTTCACCTTGTAAAAATAAAACAGCAAGTGAACAGCTTAACAGTGTAATTGTACTACCAGATAGATGAATATTTGCTAATAAAGGTACAGTAAAATCTGCAGTGTTTTCACGCGCTTTTATATTTTTTGTGTGTTTTAATGTTATTGGAATTGTTGCTGCTGATGATTGTGTTCCTAATGCAGTGAAATAGGCAGGAGCCATTTTTCTTAGCATCATGAATGGATTTTGTTTGCTAACTGATCCAGCAACAGCATATTGAACAACTAAGTACAGAATATGAAGTACGATAATCATAATAAATACTTTGGCAAAAACGCTTAAAATGGTTGCAACTTGACCTGCATGGGTCATATTGGCAAAAATACCAAAGATATGGAAAGGAAGTAATGGAATAATTACCTTTTCGATTACGAGCTCAACAATTTGGCGAAAATCTATTGCGATATTTAATAATGTATTACTCCTAATGGCGGCTATCCCAATACCAATAACAAATGAAAGCAATAATGCTGTTATTACCTCCATGGGCGGAGTCATGTCAATGGAGAAAAATGCTTCACTTAATCCAGCAGTAGGATCTGTAAATGCCTGAAGAGACTGACCATTTAACAGAGTAGGGTAAAGACTCTTAGCGGTAAAGAAAGCAATGATTCCGGCAATAATTGTTGAGGTATATGCAAGTGCGGCAGTAACACTTAATAGTTTACCTGCTCCGCGACCCATTTCACCAATTCCTGGGGTGATAAACCCGAGAATAATAAGTGGGATAATGAAGGTTAGAAAGTTACCAAATATTCCATTAAACGTTGCGAAAAATCTTATAAACCAATCATTACTGAAGGAACCTATGGCAACACCTAAAATGATGGCAGTAATAATTCGTGCGAGTAAACCAAATCGTTTCATATTTTTGTTCCCCCTATAGATATATATTTTTTAAGTATACACTAACTGATGCAGTGTAGACCACAATATATATAAAGAGGGATAATTCATAATTTAATATTTATTGTAACAAAAGCGTGCTATATAGCACGCTTTTGTTCGCAGTTAAGTAAGTATAATACTTTCTTACTGCTTTGTGAAGTGTAATGATTATACACCAAAAGGATAGGGTATGCGAAATTTTAATTAAGCGAAACATAAGATACTTCCTAACGCCATGACAATCAGAGCTAGTAACTTATGGTCATGCAAAGCATTATCTGATTAGCTCATTCCAAAGGGACCCATGCTTCCATTTCCGCTGTTATTATTCCCATTATTACTGTTGCCACCCATTCCGCCAGACATAAATGGTAAGAACTTTTGAGCAACTTGACCAAGATTTTGATTATTTCTGGTCATGGTATAGTAGGTAGCTGCTCCAACGCCGACGGAAGCAAGAAGTGGTAACCAAGCACCGTTCTTTTGCATGTATCATCAACCCTTTCTGTTAAAGTATCAGACAATCTTAGGTTGACCGAAATGAGCGAAAAAATGTTAGGAATCATATACCATATAAGATGCTTCAGTGGCTGCATTCATTCCAGCAAGCCTGCCTGTGACAAGTGCTGATGTGATATTGTAACCACCAGTATAGCCGTGTATATCCAAAATTTCCCCACAAAAATAAAGACCGTGCATTAATTTCGATTGCATCATATTAGGTACAATTTCTTTAATGGAAACACCGCCACCTGTTACAAATGCTTTCTCAAGCGGTAAAGATCCGTGCACATGGAAGTGGAAGTTTTTAATTGTGTGTACAATGGAGCGAACTGTTTCTTTGGATACATTCGCACATTTTTGCTCGTCTGTTACATTGTTTTGAGCAAGGATGTAGTTTAGTAAACGCTCTGGCACAATTCCTTTGACCACATTTTTAAATGACTTTTTCGGATTCTCTTCCATTGTTACCAAGAGATTTTGCACCAACTTTTCCTCGTTTTTATCAGGCAAGGCATCCAAAAGGATAGGAACTTGTTTATTTCCCTTCATTAATTCCTTAACGACAAATTGGGTGCACCTTAATACCGCTGGCCCAGATATACCGAAATGTGTAAACAGCATGTCCATCTGATGCGTAATAATAGGCTTTCCTTTTTTGTCTAATACAGACAAAGCTACATCACGTAAGGAAAGTCCTTGCAGGCTTTTATTTTGAATAAAAGCCTCTTTTGATGTCAGTGCAACTTCCGTGGGATAGAGCTCTGTAATCGTATGTCCTGCCTTCTTCGCCCAAGCGTATCCATCACCAGTAGAACCAGTATGGGGGACGGCTTTTCCACCTGCTGCAATAACGATTGTTTTCGAAATTATTTTTTCACCGTTTTCTAAAATAACCGTATGATTCGTGCTGTCATAATGAACAGCTTCAACTTTTGTATGCATCTTTATAGTTACATGTAATTCATTTAATTTATCAATCAGTGCATTGACAACACTTTGAGCAGAATTAGAAACAGGGAACATTCTGCCATGATCTTCTTCTTTCAATGCTACACCCAGGTTTTCAAAAAAGTCGATAATATCATAGTTATTAAAAACTGAAAAAGCACTATATAAAAATTTTCCATTTCCAGGAATATGTTTAATCACTTCATCTTGCGGCAATCTGTTTGTGACATTACATCTGCCGCCACCAGAGATGGCAAGCTTTTTTCCGAGCTTTTTTCCTTTCTCGAGAAGCATTGTTTTTCCTCCGTGCTCGGCTGCTGAAATGGCTGCCATAAGTCCAGATGGACCTCCACCAATTACAATTACATCATAAGTCAATTCGATTCATTCCTTTCGTAAGTATATTACCATTTATTCACCGCCTTTCGCTACAGTAGATCAAATAAAATTGAAAAGCTCGTGGCGAATGGATTTGCCGCATGTATTATACATAGGAAAGTTTTTTAATTTCATATTTGACAAAAAATGATGATGTCAGACGAATAATATTGGAAGAATCTATTTCTTAAGTATGGTAAAATGAAGTTTGGTATTTTTAAAAAGAAGTTCCAAAATTGGAATGTTAATAAAGATGCGGGTGAAATAATGTCGAAAGTTGTCAGAGGTACGATGCTTTTAACGGGAGCATCGTTTTTATCAAAATTTCTTGGAATGCTTTATGTCATTCCTTTTTATGCACTTGTTGGAGCAACCGGGACTGCGCTTTACGCCTATGCGTATGTACCGTACAGTATTTTCCTTAGTATTTCAACAGTCGGTATACCGGTAGCTGTTTCAAAGTTTGTTTCCAAGTATAATTCACATGGAGATTATGAGACAGGAATGCGAATGTTTAAAGCAGGAAGCTTACTTATGCTGGGAACAGGATTGCTTGCTTTTCTAATTCTGTTTTTTAGTGCAGATTGGATAGCTGGATTTCAAATAAAAGGTGAGGATACAGCTATTACTGCTGATGACGTTGCGTTTGTAACACGTATGGTAAGTATCGCTTTAGTTATTATTCCTTCGATGAGTATTATACGAGGTTTCTTTCAGGGACATCAATCAATGGGACCAACAGCTGTGTCGCAGATTGTCGAACAAATTGTTCGAATCGGTTTTATCCTAATCGGTGCTTATATTATTATTAATCTTTTAGGTGGAACAATTGTAACAGCTGTAGGCTTTGCAACATTTGCAGCATTTATTGGTGCGGTTGGGTCTTGTCTAGTATTGGCGGTTTATTGGAAAAAAAGAAAGCCTTTCATCAAGAAGCAAATTGCACAGCAAAAGTATACGTATGCAATTCCAACAAGCGAATTATTTAAAGAGCTGTTTCGTTATGCTGGTCCATTCGTTTTGGTTGGACTTGCGATTCCGTTGTATCAGCTCGTTGACCAGTTTACATTTGAACCAGCACTGCTAGCGAGTGGAAGAGAAAATATATTTATTCCAGCTGCAGCAGCCATCATGAATGCTGGACATAAGATTGTCATTATTCCAATGACAATAGCTACTGGGCTTTCGTTAGCTATGTTGCCAAGTTTAACGGAATCCTATACGCAGAAAAATGAGGTCATGTATACAAAGCAAATTAACCAAGCACTGCAGATTATTTTAGTAGTCGTTATACCTGCCTCTGTCGGGATTGCAATTCTTTCTAATGAAGCTTACGGTGGATTATATGGCTTAAAGGATATTGGAGTAACAGGTCCATTGCTTGCATGGTATGCTCCAGTTGCATTATTATTTGCCCTATTTACGGTGACAGCTGGAATTTTGCAAGGTATCGATCAGCAAAATTATGCAGTGTTAAGCTTAATGGCTGGTTTATTAGTGAAGGTGCTTCTCAACAGTCAGCTGATTCATATGTTTGGAGCTAAAGGGGCAATTTTTGGGACTGCGCTGGCAGCGGGAATTGCAGTTACGTTAAATCTATGGCGTATAAAGACTGCACTTAACTTTAAATTTAAACAAACTTTAAAGCGAACAATATTGATTGGGATTTTTACATTTATTATGTGTATCGTTGTTTGGGCTTTAAAAGCTGTTATGGGGCTTTTTCTTCCTTATGAGACATCCCGCCCAGCTACGATTGTAATGCTTGCTGTTGGGGCTGGCAGTGGGGCATTTGTTTATTTTGTACTGGCCTATAAATCAACATTGCTTGAACATATATTTGGAGGAAGAATCCCGTTGGTGGGAAGATTTTTACGGAAATAAACTGATATCTGTAAAAGGAGAATAAGGATAGATGCGACTCGATAAATTGTTATCCAACATGGGTATTGGGAGCAGAAAAGAAGTTAAAGCGTTATTAAAAAAGAAACAAGTTACGATTAATGGTGTCATTTCAAAAGATGGTGCAGAAAAAGTAGACCCGAATAAAGATGAAGTTGCTGTAAATGGAGAATTCATTCGTTACGAGCAGTTTATTTATTTGATGATGAACAAAGCACCTGGATATATTTCGGCAACGACAGACAAGCGAGAGAAGACAGTAATTGATCTGTTAGGAGACGATGTGCAACATTTCAAGCCGTTTCCTGTCGGGAGGCTCGATAAGGATACGGAGGGCCTCCTTTTACTTACAAATGATGGTGAACTCGCCCATGAACTCGTTTCACCAAAGAAAAACATTGGAAAAACTTACTTTGCCCGAATTAATGGGAAGGTAACAGTAGATGATATAACTGCATTTCGTACAGGGGTTGTGCTTGATGATGGTTATCAAGCAAAGCCCGGTGAGCTCGTTATTTTACAGTGTGATACGATATCTGAAATCGAACTAACAATCACAGAGGGCAAGTTTCATCAAGTCAAACGGATGTTTGAAGCTGTTGGGAAGCGGGTTATATATCTCAAACGTCTTCGTATGGGAGATCTGCAATTAGATCCAGCCTTAAAGCTTGGATCATATCGTGCGTTAACGGAAAGCGAATTAGCTTATTGTAAGTCATTAAAAGATAAATGAGGGAATAAGGATGGCTCATTATTTCATCGCAATTCAACTCCCAGAGAATTTACAAGTATATTTCTCTGCCTGGCAAACTGAACTGCAAACTAAATTAACATACAAGCAATGGACACATCAGAAGGACTTGCACGTCACCCTACAATTTTTAGGCGAAGTGGACGATAATAAAATAAGGCAATTAACAGAAGCTTTAGATGAGCTTGAACGTGTTTCTTCATTCGATACCAAGGTCGGTAGTCTTGGGATATTTGGAAATCCGAATAAGCCGCGTGTATTGTGGGCAGGAGTTAACAAGACAAATGCATTGGCGCAGCTCCAAAAACGCGTTGAATCATGTACAAAAACTGTTGGTTTTCCAGAAGAGAACCGAGCTTATACACCACATATTACACTTGCAAAGAAATGGAATGGAACTGGCTCTCTAGACAGAAATACGATAGAAAAATTAAAGGAAGCCTGGAATGAAACACGGCCTATGACTGTAGAAGAGGTCGTGTTATACCGCATCCATCCAAAGCAAACACCAAAATATGAAGTTGTAAAACAATATAAGCTGAGGTAATGAAGTTGTAAGCAAAAAGGAGGTGGTAGCAATCGCGCAGTTAATCAAGCTTCAAGATTATATTTCACGTTACGAATGGGATGCTTATCGGTATCCGGCACAATATATCAGGCTTAAAAAAGATAATTGGCATAAGCTGTATCATATTTGGGAGAAGCCGGAAGCTGAAGAATCAATCATAGAAACAAATGATAAAGTGGAGCAGACGCTGAATGGGCGGTCTGCGTTTTCAAAGCTTAAGGCAAAATTCAAACGAGCAAATGAACAAGAGCAGGAAGAGGAACCGAAACAGGAAAATAATAATTATGCTGATTTACCTGAAACGGAACAAGAATTGAAGCGCTATTTTTTAAATAAACTGTTTCAATTCCAAATGAAGTGGGCCACTTCAACTGTTACGCACACATCTTTTGTAGATAGAAGCTATTATCAGGATCCTTTATTACGCTATTTACTGCAGCGATTACCAGATACATATCTGGTAATGTATTTTCCTGTATTTGAGATAAAAAATGCACCAGTTGAAACGGAAATACTCTTAATTAGTCCTATTGGTATTGAGGTTATACATTTTCTAGAAAAGGAATCAGGGGCAGTGATTATGGCTGGTAATGAACGAACATGGATGGTAGAAGAGGAGAGGGAACAAACGAAAATCCTAAGTCCTCTTATAGCCTTAAAACGAACCGAAAGACTTATTCGCAGCATATTACAGACCTATTCTATTGATTTTTCTATTAAAAAAACGGTACTTTCCCGCACAAATTCAATTGTATTTGCAACAGAGCCATACCAAACGAAGCTGATTGATCAATCGCGTTATGAAGAATGGTTTCAAGAGAAGCGAAGGCTGACAACTCCTTTGAAAAGTACGCAATTGAAAGTAGTAGAAGCGTTGTTAAAGCATTGCAAGTCAACCTCTGTAAGACGCCCTGAATGGGAAGAGGATAAGAGTTCTATATCGATTGTCGATATGGAGGAATAGGAGATGTATATATTTATTATTAATCCAAAAGCGGGCTCTGGCCGTGCTTTGAAGGTATTTTCCGATATTCAGAACTGTGCTGTGTACCGACGAATTGATAGTCACTATTATTTCACAGAATATAAAGGTCATGGAGAGGTCATTGCAAGTAAAGTTAGTGCTTCCCCAAAAGGGAAAACCATTATTGTCATTGGCGGCGATGGAACGATTCACGAGGTTATAAATGGCTTGTCAACGACAGAAATACCCGTTTCCTTTATACCTGCTGGGTCCGGAAATGATTTTGCCAGGGGCTGTAAAATAAAAGGAAGTCCGGAAGAAATATTGCATGATATCATCGAGCATGACACTGCGCGTCCTTATTGGATAGGGAAATATACAGCAGATGGGTGTGCAGAGCGTAAATTTGTTAACAGCATTGGCTTAGGATTTGATGCTGCTATCGCTCAAGCTGCAAATCAGTCAAGCTATCGAAATTTCTTTAATGCCTGTGGACTTGGAACGCTAAGCTATGTAATTGCATTAATTCATGTTTTAATTCATTATAAACCAATGTCGGTCGAGCTTGAAATTAACGATGAACAACGCACGCTAAAGGACTGCTGGATGGTGACAATTGGAAACCATCCTTATTATGGTGGCGGAATGAAAATTATTCCAAGTGCTATAATCCAACCAGATGTATTTCCGCTTTTAATTATCCACTCCATTTCTAAATGGAAGGTGCTTGCATTGTTTATGATCGTTTTCTTTGGTTTGCATACATGTTTTAAAGAAGTGGAAATACTGGAAGCTACCAGTTTGAAATTGACTGCCAAAACGACCACACCTTTTCAAACAGATGGTCAGACTGGAGAGTGCGCTTCCATTGTTATTACAAAGCAAAAGAAAGCAATACATATTACAGGAATAAATGAAGCATGGGAAAAATAAATAAAATTTATAGAAAAAGTTATTTGTGTTTTAATGGAAATCACTATAAAATGTATTATTGAATGCTAATTTTGAAAGATGTGAACGAATTATGATCGAGTGGCTTGGACAAGTATTAGGTGTTGGATGGACAATAACACCGGCAGGCGGACTTACTGGTGATGCATATGTTGCAGAAAAAGATAACAGACGGCTTTTTCTGAAACGTAATTCATCTCCATTTCTTGCTGTATTATCTGCTGAAGGAATCGTTCCCAAGCTGATTTGGACAAAGCGATTGGAAAATGGCGATGTGATTACGGCACAGGAATGGCTTGAAGGCAGATCGCTGAAATCATATGAAATGCAGCACCAGCAAGTGGCGGATATTTTGTATAAAATCCATCATTCGTCTGAGTTATTGCATATGCTGATGCGGATGGGGAAAAAGCCTGTTACGTCGGATGAGAGCTTTGGCTATGTAAAGCGCCTGTTAGCATCCTTGGGTCTTATGAAGCATCAGGAAGTTCAAGAGGCGATGAAGCATCTTGAGCAATTACTCCCTAAAACACGGAATCAAAACCTTGTCGTCTGCCATTGCGATATTAACCATAATAATCTTATTCTTACTGAGGAAAGTGATGTTTTTCTAGTGGATTGGGATAATGCGATGATTGCAGACCCTGTAACAGACTTTGGTATGCTGCTTAAATGGTACATCCCAAAAGAGAACTGGAATGATTGGCTGTATAAATATGGAATTACACCGAATAGTGATCTATTCGAACGCATGTACTGGTACCTAGTACAAGATGCGCTTCGATTTCTATGCTGGCATACTGAACGTCAAGAACCACAGAAAATGGCGGAACGGTTACGGGATTTAAAGGAATTAAATGAACATATTCGACAGTTTATTCTAAAGTAGATTGTTTTAATGCGTTTATCCAATCATCCATATTTTTCTTATGTGCTGTAATGTGATCTGGCAGGTTTTGTGCGGAAACACCTTGTCTGCCATAATAATAAATATCCGGTAAGAGTTTTAACAGCTGTTCATTAGTAATACTGTTATTTTTTATCATTGATTCGACTAAACGAATAATTTGTTCGTATTCACTGACACTAGCGCAGCAGTCAGCTTGCTGTTCATCCAAAATATCATATAATAATGTTAATTGATTGTTAACAGAAAGCGTCATTGTAATCACCTCCAGGTTAGTTTAGTCTGTTTCGTTTTTTCTATACACAAAAGCGCAAGGACTTATGCAGGCTAAATTGCTTCACACTGAAATTACACATACCTACATCATGGATAGTGTTTTTTGCATATAACTGTTAATCATATTTCTATTTAAAAAGTAATAAAGCGAGGGTTTTAGCAATGCGTCAACGACATAAACCATGGGCAGATGATTTTTTACAGGAAAACAGCCAGCTCATTATTCCGAATCCGTCGGAGCATAAGGGAAAATGGCAACAGCTTTTTAACAATGATCATCCGATCCATATTGAAGTAGGAACTGGTAAAGGCCAGTATATTGTAGGGATGGCTATGCAGCATCCAGAAATAAACTTTATTGGTATTGAGATTGTAAAGAGTATCATCGTAACAGCAGGGCAGAAAGCTTTAGATGCTGAAGTGGATAATTTATTGCTATTAAATGAAAATGCTGCTGATTTGCGGGATATTTTCGCTGATAATGAAATTGCAACGATTTATTTAAACTTCTCAGATCCATGGCCGAAAAATCGTCATGAGAAAAGAAGACTTACGTATCATACGTTTTTAGAACAGTATAAAGCAATTCTTGATCCAGCGGGAAAGGTAATTTTTAAAACAGATAACCGGGGGTTATTTGAATACTCGCTTGTCAGCTTCAATGCTTTTGGTATGAAATTTGAAGAAGTGAATTTGGATTTACATGCAATCGAGGATCCATTAAATATCATGACGGAATATGAGGAAAAGTTTTCTGCGAAGGGGCAAGTTATCTATCGTAGCAAAACGAGCTTTTAATGTATGAAAAGACCATATTGTAGTAATTATGGTTGTGTAGTACGATAAAAAGAAGATATTTGACTTAGCGACAGAGGATTAAAAATTAGCTTGACATATTGCGGCCTTTCTTGCAATAATAGATTTAACAATAAAATGAATTGCCTTTAAATCAGTCCTGTGAGGCTGGTAAGGATGAGACGGATACGTATGCACAGGTGGGAACAGGCTATGTCTGCTGCCATGTGCTGCATCAAACACCTTGCCAGTTTTTCAGCAAGGTGTTTTTTATGTTAGACACCTTGTATTTCGAAGGCGAACAAGGAGAGAAAGAAATGAAACAACGAGAAATACAAGTTAATGAGCGGCTGCCGTTATTACAAAGTCTGCCACTTAGCTTTCAGCACTTATTTGCAATGTTCGGATCAACCGTATTAGTTCCTATTTTATTCGGAGTCGACCCAGCAACAATCCTGCTCATGAATGGGATTGGAACATTACTATATATCTTCATTACAAAAGGTAAAATCCCGGCTTATTTAGGTTCAAGCTTTGCCTTTATTTCGCCGGTAACAGCTGTATTAACTGTTGGGGGAGGCTATGGTGCAGCGTTAGGAGGATTCTTTGTAGTAGGCTTAGTCCTTGTTCTAGTAGGTATTATAGTGAAATATGTAGGGACTTCTTGGATTGATGTAATCTTCCCTCCAGCCGCAATGGGGGCGATCGTTGCTGTAATTGGATTGGAGCTCGTACCAGTTGCGGCAGATATGGCTGGTCTTATGCCTGCAGAAGGTGCAACAGATACTACGGTTACCGTAACGGTTTCGCTGCTGACACTAGGAGCGACTATTATATATTGGGTGACAATGCGTGGATTTTTAAAAATTATTCCGATTTTACTTGGAATCATTACTGGTTATATTATTGCGACGCTTTTCGGAATTGTTGATTATACAGCTGTAAAGGAAGCGGCTTGGATTCAAATGCCAACGTACTATCAAATTGAGTTTAATTGGTCTGATATCTTAATTATTTTACCAGCAGCACTTGTACTTATACCTGAGCATATCGGTCACTTAGTTGTAACAGGGAATATCGTTAATAAAGATCTAACAAAGGATCCTGGCTTAGATCGCTCTTTATTTGGTAATGGTATTTCGACAATGATTTCTAGTTTGTTTGGTTCAACGCCGAATACAACATATGGGGAAAATATTGGTGTGCTTGCGATCACAAGAGTCTACTCAACTTGGATTATTGGGGGAGCAGCGATTATTGCGGTGATTTTATCATTCTGCGGAAAGCTTGCTGCGCTTATTTCTTCGATTCCAACGCCAGTAATGGGCGGGATTTCCTTGCTTCTTTTCGGCATCATTGCGGTAAGTGGACTTCGAATGTTAGTTGAACAGCAGGTTGATTATAATAACTCGCAAAACTTAATTCTTACCTGTGTTGTGTTAGCAATTGGAATTAGTGGTGCGTCAATTACAATTGGAAAAGTCGCACTAACAGGTATGGGGCTTGCAACAGTAGTAGCGATTGTGGTCAGCTTATTGTTTAAATTGTTCAATACACTTAAATTGTCAAATGAATAAATCTCATGCAAAAGCTCTGCAGTAGAGGATGGACTGCAGAGCTTTTGTTTTACATAGGCATTCACTCTGCGGGGCATGGTGAATGCTTAAAAGTGGAAGGACGTATGGATTTACTGGACCCCTGGTTTTCCGGGCCTTGTCAGATAACGTTTATTTGTCCATACACGATTATGATTTGTGTTTTCTGGAAATGTATCCCCAGCACTTAATTCAACCTTTTGGGGGTCATTGACATTCCCTCCAGTTTCACCAATCTCAATATAGACACCATTGTTCGGTGCTTTTTGCCCGGCACGAAACTGTCTGCTTTCACCCATTTTACATACTCACCCCTTAATATTTATTTTTCTTATTATGGACTCATCCGTATAATTCATAAGTGGGAATATAAGGGTAGAAAAAGTGTGCATCCAGGAGGATGTACACTTTTTTAACTTAATAAATCAATCAATTCGATTTTGGGATTCTTATCTTTAAACCAATTTAATGAGAATTCATTTCGGAATAAAACAAGTGGCTTGCCGTAACGATCTTTAACAAGTAAATTTCCACTATCAAATAATGATTCATCAACTTGGTCTTCTTTTAACCAGCGGGGAATTCGTTCTCCGATTGATTCAAATAGAACCTCTGCATTATATTCGTTTTGCATGCGATATTTAAACACATCATATTGCAGTTCTCCTACAGCTCCTAAAATAAAGGAATCAGTAAGGCGGTCACGGAATAATTGAATCGCTCCTTCTTGTACGAGCTGTTCAATTCCTTTTCTGAATTGCTTCGATTTCATAACGTTTTTTGCAGCTACTTTTTTAAATAACTCTGGCGGGAATACAGGTAGTTCATCGTATTCGAATGTTTCCTTGCCACCAATTAATGTGTCACCGATTTGATAAGCGTTTGGATCATAAATGCCAATAATATCTCCTGCATATGCTTCATCAACTGTTTCTCTGGACGAAGCAACCATTTGCTGGGATTGGGAAAGCTTAAATATTTTACCCGTTCGTGATAATTTGACGCTCATTCCGCGTTCGAATTTTCCGGAACAAACTCTTAGGAATGCAATTCGATCACGGTGAGCAGGATTCATATTGGCTTGGATTTTAAAAATAAATCCAGAAAAATCTTCGTGCTCCGGTTCGACAATCCCTTCTGTTGTTTTCCTTGGTGTTGGCGTTGGAGCCATTGTGATAAAGGTATCGAAAAAAAGCTCGACACCAAATGGTGCAAGGGCACTGCCGAAAAAGACTGGTGTTTGCTCGCCATTATTAATGGCATTAAATGAAAATTGATCACCTGCTTCAGCGACTAATTCCAGCTCGTCCTTGGCTGCTAAGTAGGTTTGATCTGTTGTGAGCTTTTCATGCTCGGCATTATCTAATTCTGCATAAGGAATATAGGTTTCTGCTTCGTTGGCATGATGCTGTACAAACTGTTTGCCATAGCGGTCGAATATGCCGAGGAATTGCTTGCCTGATCCAACTGGCCAGTTCATCGGATATGTTTCAATATCAAGTACTTGCTCAATTTCCTCTAATAGCTCAAGTGGTTCTTTGCCTTCACGGTCCAATTTATTGATAAACGTATATATCGGAATACCTCTCATACGGCAAACTTTAAATAGCTTGATTGTTTGAGGCTCGATTCCTTTTGTAGAATCGATAATCATCACAACACTATCAACAGCTGTTAATGTACGGTACGTATCCTCACTAAAATCCTCGTGTCCTGGAGTATCGAGGATATTGACGTGGTAGCCTTCATAAGAAAAGTTCATTACACTGGAGGTTACGGATATCCCACGTTGTTTTTCGATTTCCATCCAGTCTGATGTAGCAAATTTTCCAGATTTTTTCCCTTTCACAGTACCTGCTGAACGGATAAGATTTCCGTATAAGAGCAGCTTTTCTGTCATCGTTGTTTTTCCGGCATCGGGATGCGAAATAATCGCAAATGTTTTTCGTTTCTTTACTTCTTCATGTATTGCCATTCCAATAATCCCTTCTATTCATAAATGAGTGAACAACCTCTTAAAGATTCTTTAATCATACTATATGAAAGTGGAGTCTGTCACTCATCGGATTTTTTTAATTGATGTTAAGCGCGATTTAGACGAAGGCACAAAGTCACAAAGAATATGCTGACCCTTGCGGGGGGAGAGTAAGAATTACAAGTTTTTTCTTTTATATACACAAAAAAGAAGCTGCAATAATGACGCAGCTTCTAATATGACGAGCTATTCTTACATGGTAATAATAAGTGAACAATATATTGTCACAGATCAATAAACATGCTATACTAAGTAAGTTAACGACAAGGATTTTTATTAAATATAATTATCCAATTTTATTATATCAACATTTTTTGTTGTTGTCAATTAAAAAGGTGAAATTAATTATAGAGAGGATTGGATGCTATGAGTCATGAAACTGATAATCGCCAATATGAACAGCGTCGGGTTGAAATGGTAATCGAAGAAATCGACCATAAAGAAGAAAAGCTCTATGTGCAATCTGCTGGATTAAAGCAAGATGTTGTTGAGCTGCGTCAAACATTCTGGGATGATGTTACGGTTAACCTAGAGGAGCTTGACGATGTTATTGAGACCCAGGAAAGTATTAAGCAGCAAGCTGCGTTGTTATCCCAAAAGGAACGATTCCATGGAAAAATAAATGAAGAGATAAAAACATTACAACGACTCAGGAATGCTCCTTATTTTGGACGAATTGATTTTATTGAAGAGCCAGGAATAGAGAAAGAGTCGCTTTATATCGGGATAGCCTCATTGATGGATCGGGGAGATGAGGATTTTCTGATTTATGATTGGCGTGCACCAATCTCGAGTCTGTATTACGATTTTTCTCCGGGACCAGCTTATTATCAAACATTGGATAGCACGATACATGGTGAAATGACTTTAAAGCGACAATTTATTATGAAGCAAGGCACCATTGAAGGGATGTTTGATACAGGGGTTACAATAGGCGATGAGCTCCTGCAGAAAGCGTTAGGGAATAATGCGAGTACAACGATGAAAAATATTGTCGCCACCATTCAAAAAGAACAAAATAAAATTATTCGAAATGAGCGGAGCAAGCTATTAATCGTGCAAGGTGTGGCAGGGAGTGGCAAAACGTCTGCAGCCCTTCAGCGCATCGCATATTTAATGTATCGATATCGTGAAGAGTTACATGCAGATAATATCGTATTATTTTCTCCGAACCCGTTATTCAGCAGTTATATTTCCAATGTGCTTCCAGAGTTAGGTGAAACAAATGTCAGACAAATGACGTTTTTAGATTACTTAAGAAAAGGCATTAACGAATCCATTGCAATTGAATCACCTTTTGAGCAGATGGAATATGTGCTGACACAAATGGATAGTGAAGGTTATTCCATACGTATGAAGAGCATGGAATATTTATCGACAATCGATTTTATGCAGTTAATAGATGCGTTTACTACTGAGCTGCAGCAAGGCGGGATGGAGTTCAAACCGATTAAATTCCGTGGTGACACACTTATCACGAAAGAAGAATTGGAGGAATATTTTTACAGCTTGGATAAACAGGTAACAATCCCAAATAAGATGGAAATGGTAGCGAAATGGCTGCATCAAGAATTACTAAAACGTGAGCGGAAAGAAATGCAAGCTGATTGGGTAATGGAGCAAATCGAATTGTTAGATAAAGAGGATTATATGAGGGCATACCATCAAGCGGAAGAGAAGTTCCAGTCAAGCACTGTACAGGATGAGGAAAGACTATTGCGAAAATATATGGTAAAGCGGTTTTTCCGGCCGCTCAAAAAGCGCATTAAACAGCTGGAATTCGTCAACATTTTAGCTACTTACAGTCGAATGTTCACGGAATGGGAGCCGAAAGCCTATATTGTTGGCTGGAAGGAGATTCGCAGTCAGATTTCTGCGGATTTAGCACAACGATTTTTAACATGGGAAAACGCAACCCCTTATCTCTATTTTAAAGGCAGATTACTCGGTGCGAGTGAGGACCGATCTGTCCGGCAATTAATTATAGATGAGGCTCAAGACTATTCATCCTTTCAATTTGCCTATATTAAGCATCTCTTTCCATATACAAGGATGACACTATTAGGAGATATTAATCAAGCTATTTATACACATGTAACAAAAGATAATCCGCTCATACCAGCTGAACATACAGAGAGTCACGAGCGGATAACATTGACCAAAAGTTATCGTTCGACAAAACAGATTGTTGACTTCACAACTTATTTTGCACCAGGCGATGAACAAATTGAACCGTTTAATCGGGAAGGCGGTAAGCCAGAGCTTATCAAGGTGCAGGTTGACAAGGATTGGGTGACAAGTTTGCTTATGAGTGTGGAGGAACAATTGGAGAACGGCCACGAGACAGTAGCGTTGATTTGTAAGACATTAGAGGAAAGCAAGCGAATTTATCAATTATTACAAGATAAATTATCCGTTCATTTAGTAAATGAGGAAACCTATTCATTTGAGAAAGGCGTGCTTGTTTTGCCGGTTTATTTAGCAAAAGGAATTGAATTTGATGCTGTCATTATACCGGATGCATCAGCAGATAAATATCCTTCAGAATCGGAAAAATCCTTATTCTATACCGCTTGTACAAGGGCAATGCATGCATTGACAATGATTAGTATTCAGGAACCGAATGTATTTATTAAAGGTACTCCAGAAGAATTGTATAATGTGAAGAGCTGATTCCGATTCCATGCTGGTGCCCTGTCATAGATTTTTCTTGTTTAAAGAACTGTGGTGCTCGTATTGTTACTGAGCTTGCTTGTTTATTGGCGGCTGCTCAGCTAACATTACCCCAGTTGTTTGTAATCATGCTAAAGGGGTGATGCTGTATTCCTGGACGTGGTGCTGTTTATCTTGTGCGATCAATCAGCAGATGCTCCAATTCGATTTGGAAGAAATCTCCGTATCTATAGGATAAATAGTGAAACTCCTTTCCTGTTGTGCTATATTAAACAATTGAGGAACGCGGATTCAGTAATATAGATAGAAGCTCTTAGGAAGAGGAGAGAATGGCCTTGGTCTTATATACAGTAAAAAAGGCATTGAATAACAATGTGTTGATTGCAAGTGATGACGAGGGGCAGGAAGTAGTTTTAATTGGTAAAGGTATCGGTTTTAATCGGAAAAAGAATGATACGATTACAGAGGATGCGATTGAAAAGCTTTTTGTGTTAAGAAATGAAAAGGAACAGGCGAATTATATTAAACTTTTGCCTCAAGTAGATGAAGCGGTATTAAAGACGATTATTGAATCGATTAATATTATACAGGCTAGATCAAATACACCCTTACACGAAAAGGTGCATGTTGCATTTACAGACCATATCGCATTTGCAATTACCCGCCTGCTAAAAGGAGTGGCAATTAAAAACCCATTTTTAAAGGAAACAAAAGCGCTTTATCCTGCAGAATATGAAATTGCCGCTGATGTTGTTGATTATATTAATCAATCGCTGCAGCTTGAACTGCCAGAAGGGGAAATTGGTTTTATTGCATTACATATTCATAGTGCAATTACAGATAAAGCAATTGCTGATTTAAATAAATATTCTCAGCTTGTGACGAAACTGATTAATGTGATTGAAGACCAATTAGAAATACAGATTGATAGAGAAAGCATTCATTACCTTCGTTTAGTAAGGCATTTGCGTTATACAATTGAACGAATAATTAACAGAGAGTTTATTGATGAACCAGAAAAGATTGCAAACCTCTTGAAAACGGAGTATCCTGTGTGCTATAATCTTTCATGGAAGCTAATTAAAATTATGCAACAAACACTAAATACTTCTGTGTACGATGGAGAAGTTGTTTACTTAACGATGCATCTCCAGCGGTTAAACAATAAAATAGACTAGTACAATCTTACGTGTTACTGATTCGATCAGGCATGAGTTGAGATAATCACATGAATAAATGACAAGGGTTACAAGTTCCTTGCCATTCGTTTATCGTGTTTCTCTGCTCATGTCTTTTTTGTTCTTTAAAAGTGTTTGTTGGATAGTAAAAAAATGGAGGAAGATGTCAATGTTTAAAAAGGCTTTTGGTGTATTGCAAAAAGTCGGTAAAGCGTTAATGCTGCCGGTAGCATTGCTGCCAGCTGCAGGTCTTTTGCTTGGGATAGGAAATGCTATCCAGCAGGAAACGATGCTTAACTATCTTCCATTTCTAAATGCGGATTGGATTCAATTAGTCGCTTTAGTAATGGAAGATGCAGGGAATATTATATTTGCGAACCTCGCACTTATTTTTGCGGTTGGAGTTGCCATTGGACTAGCTGGTGATGGAGCGGCTGCTCTTGCGGCGCTTGTTGGATACCTTGTGTTGAATCAAGTAATGGGATCATGGTTGACGGTTACACCGGAAATGATTGAAAGCGATCCAGGTTTTGCGGCAGTGCTAGGTATACCAACGCTGCAAACAGGAGTATTTGGAGGTATTGTAGTCGGGCTAATCGCGGCATTTTGTTATAATCGCTATCATGATATTGAAATGCCTTCATTCCTTGGATTCTTTGCAGGGAAACGATTTGTACCAATTATGACAGCGGCAGTATCTTTTGTTGCAGGTCTAGTGCTTTTATTCATTTGGCCGCCTGTACAAGAGGCAATGAACGCCGCATCTTACTGGTTAATTGAAGAAGGCACCTATTTAGCGGTATTTTTCTTTGGATTTATTAAACGTTTATTAATTCCATTTGGATTGCACCATATTTTCCATGCACCATTCTGGTATGAGTTTGGCGCATATACAACAGCGGCAGGAGAAATTGTCCGTGGTGACATGACGATTTTCTTTGCGCAGTTAAGAGATGGCGTGGAAATCACTGCAGGTAATTTCATGGCTGGAGAATTCCCGATTATGATGTTCGGACTGCCGGCAGCTGCACTTGCTATGTATCATGCTGCAAGGCCAGAGCGCAAAAAGTTAGTCGCAGGGCTCCTTGCATCTGGTGCATTAACATCATTCTTAACTGGTATTACCGAACCACTTGAATTTTCATTTATGTTTGTATCACCACTGTTATTCGTGCTGCATGCATTTTTGGACGGTTTATCATTTGTGCTCATGACATTTTTAGGTGTTAATATTGGTTATACGTTCTCAGGTGGGGCCATTGATTTTGCGTTATTCGGTATTTTACCTGGACAAGAGCCATGGTGGCTTGCGATATTAGCTGGTCTTGTGTTTGCGGTTATTTATTACGTCTTATTCCGTTTCTTCATTAAAAAATTCAACCTAATGACTCCAGGTCGTGAAAAGGTTGAGGAGCAGGACGAAAGTGAAGCAGCAGATGCTGGTGAACTTGCTTATAATGTATTGGAAGCGATGGGCGGACAAGACAACATTACGCATTTAGATGCATGTATTACGCGTTTGCGTGTCTCTGTAGGCAGTGTAGCGAATGTTGATAAAGGTAAACTGAAAAAGTTAGGAGCTGCTGGTGTACTTGAAGTAGGTGATAATATTCAAGCAATATTTGGACCACGATCTGATATCATTAAAAGTCAAATGCAGGATATTATATCAGGAAAAACACCACGTCCTGTAAAAGTCGAAGAAAATAAAGCTAGTGAGGCAGCTGTAAATACTGGCTTCGATGAAACAATTGTCTCACCAATGAAAGGTGAAATCATTTCTATCACAGAAGTACCGGATGAAGTCTTTTCCGGAAAAATGATGGGGGATGGTTTTGCGATTGTTCCGGAAGACGGAGTTGTTGTTTCACCAGTAAACGGAAAAATCATGACTGTATTCCCAACGAAGCATGCAATCGGGATTTTATCCGATGGTGGAAAAGAAATTTTGGTGCATGTTGGTCTTGATACGGTGAACCTGCATGGTGAAGGATTTGAAACATTAGTTGGCGAAGGGGATATTGTTGAAACTGGACAAGCCTTATTAAAAGCTGATCTTGAAGTTATTGGCATAAAGGCAAAATCTATTGTGACCCCGGTTGTATTTACAAGTGTTCCAGAAGGGCAAGCAATAAAGCTTCCGGAAAACGGACATGTAAATGCTGGAGATACGATTGCTTAATTTAAAATAGAAAAAGAGCAACCCCTAACAAGGCTTAAAAGCAGTTAGGGGTTTTGCTTTTGATTACATCATTCTATTAGGATCTAACGCTTTTTCAATTTCAGGCGTAAATAGTCCTTGCTGCTCAAGTACTTCTCGAATGGTTATATTTTTATCGTCTGCTTCCTTACCAATTTGTGCAGCGCGGTCGTAGCCCATAATTGGGCTTAGAGCGGTAACTAAAGATAAACTTTTCTTCATCCAATGCTTGCATATTTCTTCATTTGCTTGAATCCCGCTAATACATTTCGCTTTAAGTGTTTCTACAGTATTGGAAAGTAATTCAATGGATTCAAGAAGAGTGTGTGCAATTAGTGGCATCATCACATTAATTTCTAATTGACCAGCGATACCTGCTGTAGAAACAGCTGTCTCATAACCAATGACCTGACAGGAAACCATATGTGTCATTTCCAATATTGCTGGATTTACTTTACCTGGCATAATGGTTGAACCTGGTTGAACGGAAGGTAGTGTAATCTCCGCTAAACCGGTTCTCGGACCAGAAGCCAGTAAGCGCAAATCACTCGTTATTTTAATTAAATGAATGGAAAGTTCCTTTAATGTCATCATCGTTCGGATTGGTGCACCCATATTTTGCATGAATTCGAAGAGATTTGCTGGTTCGCGAAAATCCAAACTCGTCCGTTCTGAAACTTCTTTAATAACTTTAGAGATATAGTCTGGGTGCAAATCAATCTTTGTTCCAATTGCATTTCCGCCTAAACCGAGTTCATATAAACTGTCAGCTGTCTTTTCGATTTGTTTAAAAACAGCATGAATGGTTTCGGCATAGCCAGAGAATTCCTGTCCCATTCGAATCGGGATGGCGTCATGAAGATGTGTCCGCCCAGATTTCATAACAGGCATAAATTCTACTGATTTTCTCTGTAACTCCTGTTGCAGCAGTAAAAGAGAAGGGAGGAGCCGTTGATTTATTTTTTCAATCGCTGCAATATGAAGTGCGGAATGAAAAGTATCATTTGTTGATTGGGACATATTGACATGATCGTTTGGGTGTACACGATGAGATTCGAGTGTTCCATCTAATAGTTCAGATGCTCGGTGAGCAATAATTTCATTTATGTTCATATTTTGCGACGTTCCTGCTCCTGCTTGGTATACATCCACAACGAAGTGATTGTCCCATTTCCCCTGAATTACTTCTTCCGCTGCTTCTATAATGGCTTCTCCAATTGATTTGGTCAGCATTCCTAGTTCCATATTTGTTTTTGCTGCAGAAGCTTTTATAATTCCTTGGGCGCGGATAAAAGATCTGGGAAGCCGTATTCCACTAATTTGAAAATTTTCCTTTGCACGCTGTGTCTGTGCCCCGTAATATGCTGTGAAAGGTACCTTAACCTCGCCAATACTATCTCTTTCCATACGATATTGCTCGAAAGCTGCCATTTTCGGGTCTCCTTTTTGTATGGTTGTTTCCTAGTAGTATTTCCGTTTTTGCATGAGAAACTCTTTATTTTTCGTTTGAGCCTATAGGAATTTCACTAACGGTCCTTTCATTTGTTGGAACACCCTGGGAAAGGCAATAAGGAGAAATAATTTCACTAAACACATATTATGATTGCCAACACAGCCGTTTAACCGCTGGTTAGTATAGTGTCAAGAAATCTCATAGCAATTTGACATGCTCGTCTATTATCAGAATTCCTATCATATACATAAAACGGGGGTGATGCGTTGGCAAATCAGGTTTTTTCGATTTTGTTAGTAGCTGCAACATATATTGGAACAGTTGTTGGAGCGGGATTTGCAACGGGAAAGGAAATTGTTGCGTTTTTTAGTGTGCACGGTACATTTGGAGCTATAGGTATCGTTATAACGGGTTTTTTATTTATTATAATCGGGACAAAAATTATGATTATATCCGCACGAATAGGGGCATATTCGTATCAAGAATTAAATATATATTTGTTTGGGGAAAAAGGTGGCAAAGTCGTTAACTTATTTATGTTTATTGTCGTCATTTGTGTCACTTCTGTTATGCTTTCAGGGGCTGGAGCTGTTTTCCGCGAGCAGCTTGGGCTTTCTTTTCAATTGGGAATAATGGTAACAATAATACTTTGTTATCTCGTTGTGTTAAAAGGCATGAAAGGTATTCTTGCAATTAATTCCTATATTGTTCCAATAATGATTTTATTTAGTTTGTTTGTATTTGTATCCATATTCAGTGGAAGAACAGATGGTTTAATTGGACAAGTGATGGCAAGCATTCAAACACAGAGCTGGGAATGGATTATATCACCTTTTACCTATTCTTCGTTTAATTTAATGACAGCACTCGTTGTACTTGTGCCGTTAGGAAATGAAATTCGCGATGAGCGAATTTTAAAATGGGGCGGTTTTATTGGCGGGCTTGGTCTATTTTTTATATTAATCATGAGTCATTTTTCTTTATCCGCTTTTCCTGCGACATTTAATTATGATATCCCGATGGCAGAGATCGTTAAATTATTTGGCAGTATGATCCATGTCTTTTTTCTGATCGTAATTTTTGGAGAGATTTTTAATACCGTTGCTGGGAATGTTTTTGGAATCACAAGACAATTAAAAGCGGCATTGGGCCTGCGATATCAGTATGCAGTATTAATTATACTGTTTGTTATTTTTATTATTAGTCAGGCAGGCTATGGAAAATTACTGACTGTTCTCTATCCATTATTTGGCTATTTAGGACTGTTTATGCTTTTTTTATTGATATTCAAGCGCATGCCAGAGAAGTGATTTTCGGAGTGAATGCAAAAGCAGGGTTAACCACTCAGGTTAGTCCCTGCTTAATGCTGGCATAATCTAATTTAACCAATAGATTGCTGTAATTTTTGGAGCTTCTCTAATAGATCTTGATATGTTTCCTTACCTAAATCATGTTCTACATTGTTTTGCAATTTTAACCAAATTGGAGTTGCTTCTTCTATTTTGCTAAGACCTACTTCAGTTATTGAAACCGACTTTGTTCTTGAATCATTTATCATTCTTGTGATATTTACATAGCCATCATTTTTGAGGAGGTTTACATTACGAGTAACAGTAGATTGGTCAAGCAGCATGATATCTCCTAACTTGCTAATGGAAATTTTACGATAGCGCGCGATATTAACTAGCATATAGTATTGCGTGGATTTTAAGCCGATCTCTGCCATTTCCCTTTCGTAAACCTGTGTTACAATTCGCGCTGCTTTTCGAATGTTGGCACAAGCACATGACTGAATAATAAAATCCAGTTCACTGTCCAGATTTTGCATAAAGTAGATCCCCTTCCATACTGATTAATTGATTGAAAATTAATTCTTGACAGATAATATAATTATTAATACCATTATATATGTATATACATCAATTTAAAAGAGGATATCAGTTTTTTATTTTCGCTTAATATATGTATATACATATATTAAATTTTAAAAAAGGAGACTGTTTATGATGTTAAAGGAACAAATAATAGGGGTATGGTCACTTGTTTCTTACCAATCTCAAGATAGTGCAGGGTATATTGAGTATCCTTTGGGTGAAAATGCAACTGGGTTTCTCATGTATCATCCAGAAGGATATATGTCTGCACAACTAATGCGACAAGGGCGTCCGGCTTATGCATCTGGTGATTCACATAAAGGAACAAAGGAAGAAATGGCTGAAGCTGCGTATGGTTACATGGCATATGCAGGGAAATACGAAGTGAATGAGGACAGGAATACATTAATCCATCATATGGAAGTGAGTATGAATCCTACTTGGCTTGGACAACAGCAACCACGAATTGTTTCAATTGAAGCGGGTATTCTTAGAATTCGCAACGGCTTGAATCCAAATCAAAAGCTCATTTGGAAGCGTGTACAGTAGAGTTTTATTCTGGATATCGCTCTGAACACCTTTTAAGAATCCGTAAGTAAAAGTTAAGACTAAATATAATGATAATAGGCCCTTAAAGGAGGTACTTATATTGGCTAATCAAATTCTTTATCTCGAAGATTTAAAAGTAGGAGACGTGTTTATCAGTGAAACATATGAATTAAATGCAAATAAAATAAAAGCATTCGCGCGGGAGTTTGACCCACAGGATTTTCATAGTGATGAAAATCTAGCAGAGCATACCTTTTTTAAAGGGTTAGCTGCGAGCGGCTGGCATACTGCAGCGGTTACGATGCGACTATTGACAGAAAGTTTACCGTTTGCACATGGTGTGATTGGAGCTGGAGGAGAAATTAAATGGCCTCGTCCTACTCGCCCAAATGATGTATTATACGTAAAGAGCACTATAAAAGAGATCAAACCTTCTAAATCAAAACCGAATCAAGCTCTTTTGTTCGTAGAAAGTAAAACATTCAATCAGCATAATGAGGTTTGTCAGCAATTAGTTGCAAAGCTCTTAAGCTTTCAAAAGAATTGAAGGGAAAGTGCACGTAATTACTATGATTAGGTGCACTTTTATTTTCTTAAAGTGAGTAAAACCGTTATCTTCCACTCAACTGCATAATCGTCATATCATCCATCGGTGGGTTATGGAGTCCTGCGCGCACATCACGGTAATAGCGCTGTAATGGGCTTTGCTTTGATAAGCTGCGCGCTCCAACAATGCGCATTGCCAAATCGACAATATGGATAGCTTTATTGACGACGGATATTTTAACTGCACCAAGCTCAGATCCCATCTTTTGGCGAATCGTATCATCACTTTCATCCCATTTTCTTGCAACAGAATAAAGGAAATGCTTCGATTCTAATATTGCAAGCTCCATTTCGCCTAACTTTTGCTTAACATTCGGTAAGTCAGAGATGGTCCCTTGAATGCTGTTGGGTGAGTAGGTTGTTGCAAACTCATTTGCATGAGCTTGTGCGGCCCGTGCTATTCCAAGATAGCATGCAGGAATATGTAATAGCCATCCAGCGGGCTTTTTTCGACCTGATTTGATTCGTTCCACAAGGTCATCAGCATCTACATGAACGTTTTCTAATACTAAATCATGGCTTCCACTTCCGCGCATCGCGATTGAATCCCATGTTTCATCAACACGCACACCTTGTTTATCACGTTTTATCAGGAAATTCCCAATTTGATCTTCACCATCAATGGAAGCACTGACGATAAAATAATCGAGAATGGGTGAGAGTGTTGTGAAGGTTTTTCTTCCATTTACAATCCAGCCACCCGTTGATTTCGTTGCCAAGGTTTCCGGTTTGCCGCCGCGCGTTGGGCTTCCGGTTGCTGGCTCGGAAGCGGCATTATTTAATAATGCGCCATGTTTAACGACATCGTTGGCAACAGATGCGTAGCGCCCTTCAGGCCAACGTTCATTTTCACCGAGATGCTTGACAATGCCCATATGCCAGCCAATTGAAAGTGCTGTTGAGCCATCAGCCTGGGCAATGATTTCTTGATGCTGCAGCATTTCGGTCAGCGTTATTTCCAATCCGCCAAATTGTTTTGGCACTGTTAAAGCAGGATAATCAATTGCTCTTAAGTCTTCAAAATTTTCATAAGGAAATGATCCGTGCTCATCATGCTGCTGAGCGCGGTCTTTAAAGGGTTCAACTGTTTTTTTTAATAGTTTCATTCGTTCTGCTGCAGTATTTAATGTGGTAAGTTTCATGGTAAACCTCCTGTACAATGAAATTTGTCCCTAAATCTTATCAAACTTATAGGATTAATATATCTATTATTTCATTCAATTGCAAAAAAGTAAATTGAATTTGCTAGTTAAGAAAAAATCAATTATGGAGTATACTCATAGTATCCCATTGAAGTTCAATAGCAAAATCAGCATTAAAACGAGAAGCTGGAATCAGCAGGTGTCAAACGGAGGTGATTGGATTGGATCCATTAGAGGTGATGTTAAATTTGAAGCAGGTTGTACCGTATTATCAGCCGGTTATCAGTGCGGATACGCAATTAATTGCTGGTTATGAAGTACTGCCTTTATTTCAGGAAGAAAGCGGTAATTTAAAGCAATTGGACTGGTTTTTTGATGACAGTTCAATCCCTGAAGATTTTCACCTTGAGCTGAATCATAATATTCAACAAAAGGCATTAAATACCTTTATGGAAAATGATCAGTCAATGAATCTGACATTTTATTATAATGCAAGATTATTAATGAAGGATGGTGGGGAGTCACTGTTAACCCTTTTACAATCCCATGCCGGCAAGGGGATGGATTTGAATAAAATTATTATTGAAATAAAGGAAGCTTCGATTACTGAACAAAGCAATGATTTAAGAAAACTAATCAAATATATGAAAACGTTAGGAATTCGTATCGCAATTGATGTTGAACAACGAAATGCTAGCTTAGAACGTTTAGTTCAGTTAGAGCCAAACATTGTAAAGGCAGATGCTGGTTTTTTAGAAGACAATTTAATGCCGCAGCTTTATGGTGATGTTCATCATTCGCTATCCATGCTTTCCCGCAAAATCGGAGCGGCACTTTTATTTAAGGGTATCAGTACATACAGTCAATTAAACTATGCTTGGCGCCATGGTGGACATTATTACCAGGGAAGTTATCTAAAGCAGGCACAACCTCATTTTGTTGCAGCGAATTCATCACAAGAGAAGATTAAATCAGACTTTCAGCGCTTTGTATTATTTGAACGAAAAAAAATCAAAGCACAGCTTGAATTAACCAATTGGATTAATGAACAATTTAAAATAATGCTGCCATCGATAAAATCTAATGCGTCCTATGATGATATTATTCTTAAAATTGGCAAGGCCTGTACTAGTTTCGTTTTCCGTGTATATATTTGCAATGCAGATGGAATACAGCTGTCTTCAAATGCAGAGAAAAATATTGCAGGTGAGTGGGAACTGCAATATGAAGGCAAGAATAAAAACTGGAGCTGGCGCCCATATTTTTTTGAAAATGTTATGCGAATGAATGTAGAAAAGAAAGGGCTCCTATCTGACTTGTACACAGATATTGAAAGAGATGAACGAATCAGAACCTATTCATTTCCAATTTCCGAAAAGCTGTACGTATTTTTAGATATTCCATATGCTTATTTATATGAGCAAGAAGGCTTGCTTTGATTAGCTGATGAACGTCTAAGAAAAAACCATAAAGATGCTGAAAAAGACTCCATTTTGATCAGTTTTTGTAAAATGGAGTCTTTTCTTATTGGAATATTGAAATTGCGCGCGTATTATTCTGGAATTCTACGTTAATCACTCCCATCATTTTTTATGTAACATATAACTTCTCAACTGGTAAATTTTCTGTGAAAAATAAAAAGCTGATAAAAATCAGCTTAAGGTAGTATTTAGTTTTGTGTGATTTTACCCCTGATTTCTCCATCCGGATAGGATTTAGTTTGGATACTGACATATGCTTTTCCTGCGTTCATAAGATCAACTAAATCTGATATCGATTTATCTTTAAGTGGTCCGGTTAAATCATCCGCTGTTAGAAACCCTTCTAAAATAGCTTCTTTTTCCCCGGGGCTAGCAACTTTATTGGATAAAAAAGCGATAACGGGTCCATTAATATTTCTGCGTCCGACATGAATATGTGCCTGTGTCATATTTGTTAGATTCGTTGCAGCAAGTCGATAACGAATCTCATTTTTATTTTTGCTCACATGAAACAGTGCTGTACCATCAGCATATGTGTGAACTGGCGGTGACTGTTGTGAGCCTGTTAATTCCGCAATATAGAAATAGTCATTATACATAAAGGTTACCTCCTTATATAGTTTTAAGTACGGTTAATATGAAAAGAAGGCATCCGTCCAGGGAGGCTTGCACTTGAGATATACAAAAAAGCTATTTCTTAAACTACCTTCATGAATGCCGCGCTTTCTAATTTATTTTATTACTTAGATGCAATTTTGCTTGTACGACTATCCTAAAGGAACTTGACTTTGCTGAATTTTGGCGAATACCTATTAACTAGCAGACGTACGTTTGAAAAAGGGGAGTACAGGGAATAGAGGTTCTTGTGCGCACTTATAAATAATATTTAACAGGAATGGCACAATATAGATAGCTGCATAAAAGGAGCGATAACGACAACATGACAAATATTATTTTTACTTCACCTAGCAAGTATATTCAAGGAAAAGATGCATTAAAAGATATTGGTAAGCATGTTAAGTCAATAGGAAAAAAGCCTTTAATTCTTTCGGATGAAACGGTTTGGAAGATTACAGGATCAACAATTGAAGAGAGCTTGAAGGCAGACAGTGTTGATTATCATTATGTAGAGTTTAATGGGGAGGCTTCACTGAATGAAGTAGAAAGAATTGTAAATGAAGGGAAAAACGAAGCAGTTGATAATGTCATTGGAGTTGGAGGAGGAAAAACACTCGATACAGCAAAGGCAGTTGCTGACGGCCTAGAACTCAGTGTTGTGATTGTCCCTACAACAGCATCAACCGATGCACCAACTAGTGCGTTATCTGTAATTTATAGTGATAAAGGTGTGTTTGAATCCTATAAGTTCTATGATAAAAATCCAGAATTGGTACTTGTCGATACAAAAGTAGTTGCAGGTGCACCACCACGACTTTTCGCTTCAGGGATTGCAGATGCGATGGCAACATGGGTGGAAGCAAGAGCGACAATTAAAAGCAATGGTGATGCAATGGCTGGCGGCAAGACTAGTATCGCTGCACAGGCAATAGCGGAAGCATGTGAAAAAACATTATTTGCTTATGGACAGGCAGCTTATAAAGCAGTGCAAAAAGGACTTGTAACCAAACATGTGGAAGCTGTTGTAGAGGCAAATACATTATTATCCGGTCTTGGTTTTGAAAGTGGTGGACTAGCGGGTGCGCATGCCATTCACAATGGTTTTACTGTGCTTGAAGGTGATATTCACCATCTGACACATGGCGAGAAGGTAGCATATGGTACATTAACACAGCTCCTATTAGAATTGCATTCACAAGATGAAATAGTTAAATATATTGATTTTTATCGTGCGCTTGGATTACCGACAACATTAAAAGAAATGCATTTAGAAGAAGTTTCTTATGAAGATTTGCGAAGAGTCGGAGAAGCGGCTACACAAGAGGGCGAAACAATGGGGAACCTTTCCACCGATATTTCTGCCGATGATGTTGCTACAGCAATTCTTGCGGTCGATCAATTGAGTAAAAATAAATAAAATGAAATAAGAGAGTAAGGCTGGTTTCTCGCCTTACTCTCTATTGCTTTCCTGTGGTTTTGGATTTGTTTCGCGTTGTGGTTCGATATCTTGATTTGGATCATTGATTTTTTGTTTTTGCTCTAGTGAATCATCGCTTCGTTTTTCTTTGTCTTGATTGGACATGTTATCACCTCGCTGACAAACTAGAATGTTATTTCTTTCTATATATACATTCCTGTAACCGTTATAGCTCAATTTCAAACATGATTTACCCAAAACAATTTAAACGAGAATGCCAGCTTTTCTTAAATCCCTGCACGCTGCTTCAATTTTAAGCAGCGAATCGGACTCAAGGGTATGCAAGTGAATCCCATTAGTTAGCGCAGATAGGTACGACGCGTCTGTAGTCTGTATCTTTGTAATAAATGTGTCAGCTTCTTTTCTGCTGCCAACCCGAATGGAGGCAGTGATTTCTCCATAAACAGGATGTTCAACAATAACGTCTCTGATTGTCACCCCATGATCAACAATCAAGTATAGCTCTTCTTTGGTTTGGCCAGCATCATGCTTGCATGCAATAATTTGCTGCTTTTGATTATTTAAATGCTCACTGAGATAAATATAGCCTTGGCTTGTTGCAATAATAGGTTCATTTTTTGCCTTTAATATCGATACATCCTGAACAATCACTTGTCTGGATACGTTGGTAAGTTTGGCGAAATCCTTGCCGCTTATAGGCCGCGCCGATTCTTTTAGCTTTTGTATGATAAGCTGCTGTCTTTTTGCTGAAGGCATTTTTCTCTGCTGCTCCATTTATTGCCCTCCTTGTACATTTACATGTAACACATTGTTTTATAGTTCAAATAAAAAAGCTTTTTATTAATTTGTACTTGATAATATATTAATTCTATGTAAATATAGATGTCAAGACAGATGACTATTGAATCTTGATTCATCACTATTGTAAAGACATAGGGGGATGACAGACTTATAAGTAAGCGCATTCTATTGTATTTAATGTGAAAATAATCACAAATAAAACAACAACTGAAGGAGTAAACTATGATGAATTCTATTAAACTAAAAAACGCACTTGAAGAATTTTTAAATGAAGATATCGGTGATCAAGATTTAACGAGTGATTCTATTTTTCCAAAGAATCAATTGGGAAAAGGTGTGTTTATCCTTAAAGAAGCTGGAGTTCTTTCTGGACTTTCTATTATTAAGGAAGCTTATCATTTGCTGGACCCTGAAATGGAAATAAAGCTTTATTTTAATGACGGCGATAAAGTGGCGGCCCAAACTGCGATTGCGGAAGTTTATGGTTCTGTCCGTTCCATACTTACTGGGGAGCGCGTCATTTTAAATTTACTGCAGCGGATGAGCGGGATTGCTACGGTGACAAACCATTGTATAGAAGCCCTGAATGACACATCGATCAGCATTTGTGACACAAGAAAAACATTGCCCGGACTAAGAATGTTTGATAAATATGCAGTTACTTCTGGAGGAGGGAAGAATCACCGAAATGGATTATATGACGGTGTGATGATTAAAGATAATCATATTTCCTATTGTGGATCAATCACAGAAGCTGTTGAAAAAGCACGTGCTGTACTTGGTCATATGGTAAAGATTGAAGTGGAAACAGAGAATAAAAAGGAGGTCCTGGAAGCGGTAGGTGCTGGAGCAGATGTCATTATGTTCGATAATCGCAATCCAGAGGAAGTAAGAGAATATGTCGAACTTGTACCTGATTCTATCATAACGGAAGCATCTGGCGGAATTACGCTTTCTAATCTGGCAGCGTATGCAAATACTGGGGTGCAATACATATCGTTAGGCGCACTGACACATTCTGTTCAAGCATTGGATATTAGTTTGCAGGTGAACGAGGGAAGTAAAAAATAAAGCCGGCAACAGGAGGCCATTTGATGAACAAAAAAATTGTTGTTGCAATCATTTTAGGGTTTATTTTTTTAACTGCATGTGAAAAAGATAACGAACAAGAAGCAAATGATGCGGTTCAATCGGAAGAGTCTTTTCACACAACAATTGTTGGTGGAAGAGTTGGTGGTGCTTGGTCTGTTTTTGCTGAAGGAATCGCTGAGTCGATTCGCAGGGAAAATGAAGGAGCTATTATTACTGTAGAACCGGGGGGGATTGTGGAAAATCCATTAGCTGTTGCAACAGGAATTGTCCCGTATGGATTATCTTATGCAATGACTTCTTACGCGGCATACAGTGGGGAAGAGCCATACGATCAGCCATATGAAGATATTCGTGCTGTAAGTGTTGTGATTCCAGCAAATTACTATCAATTTATTATAGCTGCGGATGTACCCTATAATTCCTTTGAAGAGCTGATTGAGCTTAAAGCTCCAATTCGATTGGCTGTGGATCAAAAAGGAGCGGCTGGTGAAATCATTACTCGCAAAGTTTTACAAGCATATGGAATCTCCTATGATGACATTATTGCTTGGGGAGGATCAGTTGATTATTTATCTGGGTCAAAAACATTTGAAATGATGGCCGATAATCGAATTGACGCTAGTGGAGATGCGGTGTCAGCACCTTCAAGTGATATTATGGAAGCATCTGCGCTGATGCGTTTGAAATTGCTTGAATTAGATGAACATGTGATTGAACGCGTATCCGAAAAACTTGGAATGGATGCTGGAACGATTAATGCTTCGGCATATTCCTTTTTACAGGAAGACATAGCGACCGTCAGCACACCGGCGATTCTTATCGCCAATAAAGAGGTTCCAGAGGAAGAAGTCTATCAGATAACTAAAGCAATCTATGAAAATTTTGACTATCTAAGAACGGTGCACAAGGAATTTTATAATCTATCAGCAGATAATATCATGAAGGTCGGTAATGTGCCCCTGCATCCAGGAGCAGAAAAATTTTTCCGGGAGAAAGGATTGCTTCCGTAACATATTTTGTATTCGATTAAGGGACTCACCTAGTAGCTTAATTTGTAAAAAATGGTTACTTAAGTTTTCCTTTTTATTTCGAAAGGAGTCATTGCATTGTGAACATGAAAGCAAAATTGAAAAGGTGGTTTGTAGAAGGTTACAAGCGTAATCTTTCAGAGCAACCAATGAAACTTTTTATATTGTTTGCCTTTGGATTGTCTATATATCAAATTTGGTCTGTAATCTTTGGAAATCTAGATCCTCTCAATCAAATGGCAATCCATTTAGCTTTTATTCTTGTACTTACCTTTTTGCTTTATGGCTTTTCAAAAAGGGAAGCAGTTCGAAAACACAAGCCTGGCTTGATTGACTATTGCTTTGGAATATTGGCTATTAGTGCCGGTATTTATTTCACTTTCCATGCCGAACGAATTGCAGTTCGAATACCAATTATGAATCCATTAACGGGTTGGGATATTTTTTTCGGAGTCGTGTTTATCGTGTTAACGATTGAAGCAACACGACGTACGATTGGTTTTCCAATTATTGTTCTTGTGTTTATTGGCTTCGCTTATACACTGTGGGGTCATCATCTCGAGAGTTTATTTGGTCACCGGGAAATGTCTGCGGTTGAGTTTGTTGAAAAACTTACATATAGCTTTAATGGACTTTGGGGTTCGCCAATTTCGGTCGCTGCTTCATTTGTGTTTATGTTTATGCTGTTTGGTGCATTTTTGCAAAAATCAGGTGCAGGTGAGTTTTTCTTTCGGATTTCAACAGCTATTGCTGGGAAAACACGAGGGGGATCTGCAAAAGTGGCAATTCTTGCTAGTGCCTTTTTTGGCTCCATCTCTGGGAGCCCAACGGCAAATGTTGTCACAACTGGTAACTTCACGATTCCGGTTAGTAAAAAATCAGGCTATACTTCGGCTGTTGCAGCTGCAGTGGAGGCTGCTGCCTCGACAGGTGGAAGCATTTTGCCGCCTATTATGGGATCGTCGGCATTTTTAATGGCAGCTGTTACACAGATGTCATACGGATCAATTGTAATTGCGGCGTTAATTCCTGGTATTCTGTATTACGTTTCGTTATTTGCAATGGTGCATTTTGAGGCAATGCGCCTTGATTTACCGAGACCTGCAAAAGAAGCCATTCCCAAGGTCAGCGAAGTGCTCAAGGAAGGATGGTTTTATTTTATCCCATTATTTGTACTAGTCGTTCTCTTAGTACTAGGATACAGTGCATCGCGAACGGGGTTCTATGGAATTCTTTCGGTTATTCTTGTTAGTTGGTTCCGTAAAGAGACACGAATGGGTTTGCAAAAGATTTGTAGTGCATTAGTAGACGGTGCACGTTTTTCCATTCCAGTTACAACAGCATGTGCAGCCGCAGGGCTTATTATTGCTGGTATTATGTCAACTGGACTTGGTGGAAAGGTAACGAGCATTGTGCTCGGTTTAACAGAAGGAATGCTATTTCCGACATTACTTCTTGTCATGCTTATTTGTATTGTATTAGGTATGGGGATGCCTGTTGCAGCTGCTTATATATTAACAGCAATGCTTGCAGCGCCTGCCTTAATTGAATTGGGAGTGTCTGTATTGGCTGCACACCTATTTATTGTCTACTTTTCCATTTTCTCAGCAATCACTCCACCAGTGGCTGTTGCAGCCTATGCCGCAGCGGGGATTGCCGATGCAAACCCGAATCGAGTAGGATTGGAGGCTGTTAAGCTAGGCATTGTTGGATTTGTCGTTCCATTCATGTTCGTCTTGGAATCAGCCCTTTTAATGGATGGAAATATTGTAGAAGTACTACTTGCATTTTTGACAGCAATTATTGGTGTCACTGCTTTAGCGGGTGGAGCGATTGGCTGGTTGAGAACAAAAACGACGGTTATGGAACGGATACTATTGGTAGTAAGTGGAGCATTATCCATGTATGCTAATCTATGGACAAGCATAATTGGCCTCGCAATCATAATTCTAGTCTATGGTTCACAGTATAGAAGAAAAGAAAAGGTAGCTATCAGGGCTAGTGAACTTCGACCATAATACAACTGGAGCTGGACGTGGCTCCTCCGGCATCTAAGTTATCCACATCATTCAAATTTTATAGTTTTCTATACCACAGGAAAAAGGTGTTATCAAGAGATTTTATTGCTTGATAGCACCTTTTTAAGTAAGCAACTGTGCCATTTAAGCAATAAGTATTCTATGTCCCCCATCTTTGCTTCTAATTTCCTATCCAATAAAATTTATAGTAAAATAAAAATATAGAATTAAAATAATTTTTACATATTTTAAATAATATGCTTCTAAAACTACAACAAGAATATGTAGCTCCTCAACATATTCTATATTTAAAAGCTGAAGGTGAGTTAATGAACATTACCTATCTATTATTTTTTCTTTGTATTGTTGTTTGTACCTTAATTATTACCTATTGGGCGGCAAGACAAAGCAAAACGACCAATCAATTCTATATTGCTGCTGGCAGTTTAACAGGGACACAAAATGGAATGGCAATTGCAGGGGATTACATAAGCGCCGCTTCTTTTTTAGGAATTGTTGGTACTATTGCGATTAATGGTTTTGATGGTTTTTTGTACGCAATTGGATTTTTAGTTTCCTATTTAATTGTTTTGTTCTATATTGCTGAGCCTGTCCACCGCTTAGGAAAGTATTCATTGGGTGATGTCATTTGCGCGCGCTTTCCCAGTTATAAAATGCGTGGGATGATGGCTGTCGGAGCTTTAATTATTTCGGTTCTTTATATGATTCCACAATTAGTAGCTGCAGGGTTGCTAATTCGTTTATTATTAAATATAAATTATTCTGCATCCGTGTTAATCATAGGACTATTAATGACAGTTTATGTGGTATTTGGTGGAATGTTTGCAACATCGTGGGTGCAGATTGTCAAAACGGTTTTACTTTTGTCCGGAACATTTTTGCTTGCACTTATTGTACTATCCCGATTTAATTGGAGTATTTCAAATCTCATTGAACAGGTAACAGTTGGTTCTCCATTGGGAGATCAATTTTCTCTGTCAGGTCATCTATTTAACAACCCTATCGAGACAGTTTCGCTTCATCTTGCCTTAATTCTTGGAACAGCTGGTTTGCCACATATTTTGATTCGCTTATTTACTGTCGGTAATACGGTTGAAGTGCGTAAATCCCTTTTAACTGCGAGCTGGATTATTGGTATATTTTATTTGATTGCACTCGTTTTAGGGCTGGGTGCTGTTGCATTGGTTGGGTTTGAAGATTTGGTTTTACTTGATCCGTCAGGTAATTTGGCTGCACCATTATTAGCGGAAAGCTTGGGTGGTGACTTTCTAATGGCATTTATCGCAGCGATTGCCTTTACAACAATAGTTGCCGTTGTAGCGGGTTTAGTTATTTCGGCTACAACTGCTTTCTCGCATGATATTTATTTTCATATTCTTAAAAAAGGGAATACAACGGAAAAAAAACGTGTACAAGCTGCTCGTTGGACTGCATTTTTTATTGGCTTGCTATCAACGTTATGTGCACTTGGCTTAAGAAATATGAACGTGACGTTTCTGGTTTCTTTAACATTTATTGTTGCTGCATCTAGTAATCTGCCAGTACTTTTATTAACTATCTATTGGAGACGATTTAATCAGACTGGGGCAATTACCGGAATGGCCTGCGGTTTAACAGCATCCTTATTATTGCTATTGGTCGGACCACATGTAATGAATTCGGATGGGGGATGGATTGCAAGGGAAGCTTTAATACCACTCTATAACCCAGGGATTATCGCCATACCAATCGGTTTTTTAGGGGCATATCTTGGAACAGTGCTATCCCGTAAAGGACATGAAAATGCAGTTTCATTTCATGCATTCTATTTGAAAGCTCAAACGGGTATTGATTCAAGGAGAGATCGTCCATGATGTATTTGACAATCGTATTATTCGAGCGTTTAGGCTTATTATTGGTTATTGCTTTCGTTCTTACACGAAGTCCTGGATTTAAGTCCCTGCTTTATCGTGAATTTAGTTTCAAAATGTCAGGCATTCATGCGTGTGTGTTTGGTTTGTTTGGGATTGCAGGGACATTAACAGGAGTCATTATCGGAAGCGACTTTACGGTGGTACAGGCGTTTGTTTGGGATGTAGGGGATGATCAAATGGTTGTAAGCTCTAGTCTGGTTGCAATTGTCATTGCAGGTCTGTTAGGAGGACCACTTGTTGGACTTGGAGCGGGAATCATTTCAGGCACGCATTTGTTCTTTCTTGGAGGAATTGGTTTCCTTGCCAATAGTCTTGTGAATCCACTTACAGGACTATTAGCTGGATTTACGGCGCGTTTTTTTTCGCAAGAACGAGTTATATCACCCTTAAAAGCACTGTTTATCGGGATTTTTCCACCCATTTTACTCATGCATTTATTGCTTATTTTTGATTCACAGAATCGGGAAATGGTTGCTTTGGTTAATACAATCGGATTGCCGGTTGTATTATCGAACAGTATTGCCATAGCAATTTTTACAGCAATGATTGCTGTTGTGCTGCGGGAACAGGAAAATGAAGCGGCAATTGCAACAAAGCAAGCATTGACGATAGCAGAAGAAGCGTTGCCATTTTTAAAGGAAGATTCTTTTCAGGAAAAAGCAGAGGGAATTGCAAATCTTCTTTATTCACGCTTAAAATTAGCCGCTGTCACGGTAACAAATGAGAAGGAAGTGATGGCACATAAAGGGCTGGGAAGTGACCACCACCAAATTGGGAATCGGTTAGTAACACAAATATCACATCAGGCAATGAAAACAAAGCAAGTACTTGTTGCTTATTCACAAGCTGAAATCCAATGTTTCAATAAAAATTGTCCATTAGAAGCAGCCATCATCATCCCGATTTTGGAGACGGGTAAAACAATTGGATTGATAAAATTATATTTCTGCAAGCCACAGCACATCCGCCCAGTAGAGCTGATGCTTGCAGAGGGGCTTGGTCAATTAATTGGAAATCAATTAAAAACGATTAAAGCGGAGAGGCTTGAATTACATACTCGTGATGCAGAGCTAAGTAATTTACAAGCACAGATTAATCCACATTTTCTCTTTAATACATTGCATATGATTGCAGCATTGTTTCGTAAAGACCCTGAAAAAGCAAGACATATTACTGTTCAATTAGCGCAATTTATGCGATTTAATTTGAAGCTTGTCTCCAATCATCTCGTGGCATTGGAAAAAGAATCAGAGCATGTAAAAGCCTATATAGCGATCATTCAGACACGTTTTACTAGTCGATTACAAATAAATTTCTCACAGCCAGCCGGAATTTCTCATTTGCTTATTCCGCCGTCATCAATCCAGCCGCTTGTTGAAAATAGTGTAGGACATGGACTGGAGCGTGTTGCAGAGGGTGGAAGAATTGATGTAGTGATGGAGCGATTAGGGGATCGAGTGAAAATAACTGTTCGGGATAATGGGCAAGGATTCTCCGAAAAAATTTTACCACAGGCTGGAAATGTTGTGTTGACTGAAAACCAGCATGATGGAACTGGTTTATATAATGTAAATCAACGTTTAATTAATTTGCTTGGTGAGGAAGCACGTTTACATGTTTGTAATTTACCGAGAGGCGGAAGTGAAGTATATTTTTCCATTCCTTATACAGAAAGGTAGGTTCTATATGAAAATCCACACGATGATTGCTGAGGATGAACAACTGGCACGTGAAGAATTATTATACCTATTGGAAAATGAACAGGATGTAAAGCTGCTGCCAAGTGCAGAAACAGGGGAGCAGCTGGTAGAACTGTATGTTGAGCATGAACCAGATGTTATCTTTCTTGATGTCCATATGCCGGGGATGCATGGTGTAGATGCTGCTAAGAAGATAATGGAGCATGCATACAGAAATCTTCCTTTATTCGTTTTTACAACTGCATACGACGAGTATGCGGTAGAAGCATTTGAATTGGAAGCAATTGATTATATGCTAAAGCCTTATGATACGGAACGATTTCAAACAACGATGAATCGTATCCGTAAGCGCATGCAGCAAATAGAGAGCAATAGCCAGCAGTTAACAAATTATGGAATGCAGCAGGCGACGAAATTACTGATTGATGATAATGATCGGACAGTTGTTTTGTCTCCAGATGCCATTTATTATGCTGTTCCATTTAAGCGGATGTTAGAGATACATACGGAGGATAAAGTAATCCACAGTAGGATGACATTGCAAGAACTTGAAAAGAAGCTGCAGGGCCATGCTTTTTTCCGAACCCATCGTAGTTACCTTGTCAATTTGAATCATGTAAAGGAAATTACGCCATGGTTTAATGGAACGAGCAATGTAACATTAAAGGATAAAAAACAGACGACAATTCCAGTTAGCAGAGCTGCGAGGAAACAACTTTTCGATTTATTTGGAAATTAACCATTAATCGCATAATTAAAACAGTTCAATCGCAAATATAAACCATTGGAGCAAATTTCCTTACTTAAATGTTCATCTTCCTATATAATCCCGGTAAGCGCTTACAGTGATTATGGAAAAGTATAAAGGGAGGAATAGCGGAGTGAATGAGACGTTTGCAGCCGTTAAGGAGAAAGTAAATATGCGAGATTATGAGCAGGCATACGAGGAATTTAATTGGAAAGATGTAGAGAAAAACTTTTCCTGGTATGAAACTGGTAAGGTGAATATGGCCTATGAAGCAATTGACCGTCATGCAGACAGCTGGAGAAAGAATAAAGTTGCACTTTATTACAGTGATCAAAAACGGGATGAAAAGTATACATTCCGGGATTTAAAGTTATTATCCAACAAGTTTGGGAATGTACTGCGAACCATTGGAGTAGAAAAAGGTGAGCGGGTCTTTTTATTCATGCCTCGGTCACCTGAGCTTTATATTAGTTTGCTGGGGATTTTAAAAAATGGTTCTATTGTAGGACCGCTGTTTGAAGCATTTATGGAGCAGGCTGTTCGAGATAGGTTAGAAAATAGTGATGCGACAACATTAATTACAACGAAGGAACTTTTACCACGTGTACCATATAAAGAGCTTGCTCATTTGAATCATATAATTTTGGTCGGTGAGGAGAACCTGCCAGATAATACGGAAGATGTTATGTTTTATAACTTCGAAACAGAAATGAATAAGGCATCTCACGATTTTGATATTGAATGGCTAGATCGTGAGGATGGTATGATTTTGCATTATACTTCTGGTTCAACAGGCAAGCCAAAAGGAATTTTACATGTTCATAATGCAATGATCCAACATTACCAAACTGCTAAATGGGTACTGGATTTGCAGGAGGACGATATTTATTGGTGCACAGCTGATCCCGGGTGGGTAACAGGTACATCATACGGTATTTTTGGCCCATGGCTAAATGGTGCATCAAATTTGATACGAGGTGGTCGTTTTAGTCCAGAAGATTGGTATACAACAATCGAGAAATATGGTGTGAATGTGTGGCTAAGTGCACCAACAGCATTTCGAAGACTCATGGCTGCAGGTGATAATGTCACAGAAGAATATGATTTAAGTTCACTGCGCCATATATTAAGTGTTGGTGAGCCATTAAATGCGGAGGTTGTTCATTGGGGAATGAAAGTTTACAAGCTGCGGATTCATGATCATTGGTGGATGACAGAAACAGGCGGTATTATTATTGCTAATTATCGATCCATGAAAATGAAGCCGGGATCGATGGGTAAAGCCTTTCCAGGTATTGAGGCTGCTATCCTGGATGATCAAGGAAACGAGCTCCCTCCAGGGCAAATGGGCAAGCTTTGCGTAAAGACAGGGTGGCCATCCATGCTTCGTGCAGTCTGGAAAAACGAGGAGCGGTTTAATCAATACTTCCCGGTTGATGGTTGGTTTGAATCAGGCGACTTGGCTTCCAAGGATGAAGATGGTTATTTCTGGTTTGGAGGGAGGGATGATGATGTCATCCAAACTTCTGGTGAACGTGTAGGTCCATTTGAGGTCGAAAGTAAGCTTGTGGAGCATCCTGCGGTTGCAGAAGCAGCGGTAATTGGAAAGCCAGATCCGGTACGTGGAGAAATTATCAAAGCATTTGTTGCATTAAGGGATGGTTATACGAAAACAGATGAATTGCAAGAGGAGCTTCGGTTATTTATCAAGCAAGGGCTTGCAGCACATGCAGCACCAAGAGAGATTGAAATACGTGACTTTTTACCGAAAACAAGAAGTGGAAAAATTATGCGCCGAGTATTAAAAGCTTGGGACCTCGGTTTGCCAACGGGCGACCTATCAACGATGGAAGAATAGGGAGAATATTAAGGGGCGAGAAGGTATTCTAAGGCTTGGAAATTAGAAACATTCTGTCTCAAAGACTCAAGGAGGATGCAAATGGGTGCAGAAAAAGAACTTAAGCGAAAAGTTACAGAAGAGGTAGACTATGTTCAAGTAATCGAGAGTAAATCCTTTAAGAAGTTAATGCACGATCGGAAGAAATTTATTGTCCCACTGACAATCTTTTTCCTGGTATTTTACTTCCTTCTTCCAATATTGACTTCTTATACGACCTTTTTGAATACACCAGTGATTGGTGATATTTCATGGGTATGGCTGTTTGCTTTAGCTCAATTTGTAATGACATGGGTTTTATGTACGGTTTATGTGAAAAAAGCTGCCTCCTTTGACAAGCAGGCAGATCAAATTATCAAAGAGATGGATCAAGGAGGAGATGGTCAATGAGCCCTACAGTCATCATACTTTTTCTTGTAATTGTTTTATTAACACTTGTCATTACTTTTTTCGCAGCCAGAAAGACGCAGACGGCTGGTGATTTTTATACTGCAGGAGGAGGGCTTACAGGAACGCAAAACGGTCTTGCAATTGCAGGTGATTATTTATCAGCGGCATCTTTTCTGGGAATTGCGGGTGCCATTGCACTTTTTGGTTTTGATGGATTTTTTTACAGTATCGGATTTTTAATTGCATATTTGGTTGTGCTATTCTTAGTTGCTGAACCATTGCGTAATCTCGGTAAGTATACACTTGCAGATATGATTAATTCCCGTTTTGATGCGAGGAAGGTTCGGGGAGCAGCGGCACTGAATACAATTACGATCAGTACCTTTTATATGATTGCACAGCTCGTTGGTGCCGGAGCGCTGATTCAACTATTATTTGGCATCGATTACTGGCTTGCTGTGCTTATTGTAGGTGTTATGATGACAATTTACGTGTTATTTGGCGGTATGATAGCGACAAGCTGGGTGCAAATCGTTAAAGCTGTTCTACTAATGGCTGGTATGGTCGTTATGGCATTTCTGGTATTACTTAAATTTAATTTTAATATTGGTCAAATGTTTACGGATGTTAAGTCTGTTACAGCTCATGGCGAAGCATATTTAATGCCTGGTTTACAGTATACGGAGCCACTTGGTACTATTTCACTGATGTTAGCGCTAGTTCTAGGAACAGCGGGATTGCCACACATTTTGATGCGGTTTTTCACTGTACGAGATGCGCAAACAGCTAGAAGTTCTGTTGTTATTGCAACCTGGGTGATTGGGATTTTCTATGTACTTACATTATTCTTAGGCTTTGGGGCAGCAGCCTTTGTTGGATATGATACGATTATTGCAGCAAATTCGGGTGGAAATATGGCAGCACCATTACTCGCACAAGCAATCGGAGGCGACTTCCTGTTTGCTTTTATATCTGCTGTCGCCTTTGCAACCATTTTAGCTGTTGTTGCAGGTCTTGTCTTATCTGGTGCATCGGCGTTTGCACATGATTTATATGGCCAAATTATTAAAAAAGGAAAAGCGACGGAATCTGAGCAAGTACGTGCTGCACGTTATGCCTCATTAGCTGTATCCGTTCTCTCAATTGTCTTAGCATTATTTGCGCAGTATTTAAACGTAGCTTTCCTTGTTTCTCTTGCCTTTTGTATTGCTGCAAGTGCAAACTTACCGGTTATTCTTTACACCGTATACTGGAAAAGATTCAATACTGCGGGGGCAGTTGCTGCAATGTTAACTGGGTTATTCTCAGCGTTGATTCTCGTATCGATTAGTCCAAGTGTTTTTTCACCAGTTGAAGGTGCAGCATTATTTGTAGGGGAACCAATTTTTCCACTGACAAATCCGGCTCTTGTATCGGTGCCGCTTGGATTCCTTGGAGGGTATATAGGAACAATATTATCGAAGGAAACGGATATGAAACGTTACGCTGAAGTGAAGGTAAAGGCGAATACGGGATATAAGCGCAGTGGTGTAAGTCATTAGGAAAAAACATCAAAAATGCCTGCAGCTAAAATTGCTGCAGGCATTTTTGGTAATGGGTAAAACTTTAAATCGTTTTAAAATGCAGTACATGTAAATACTCATATATTTTCTTTCTTATCGGGAATTAAAAAACTAAAAATAATCCCAAAGAGAGCTGCAATGAAGAAAGTTGTAAAGCGCGATGTGATCATTCCCTCAAGTGGTGTACTTATCCAAATGATTGTTGAAATTAATCCGGATAAGATGGTGGCTATAACGCCGGCGCTTGAATAGCGCTTCCAGAAAAATGTCATCAGAATAGCGGGAGAAAGGGTACAGCCGACACCAGCCCAAGCCCAGCTGACAATTAAATACACTAATGATTCTGAAACTAACGCGATGCCCATACCTACAAGTCCAAAAAATGCTACAGAAAGACGAGATAGCCAAACAAGTTGCCTGTCTGTTATATTCAGACCCAGAGCTTTATGAATAATATCTTCAGTAACTGAACTTGTTACTACTAATAACTGGGAATTTGCGGTTGTTATAATTGCTGCTAATACACCAGCCAGCAGAAGCCCAGCAAGCCATGGTGGCATTAATTGAAGAACCATAGTAGGTAACAGCGTTTCAACATCGGAGAATGATCCTTGTTCATACATTGCTATTGCAGCCAGACCAATTAGAAATGCACCGCCATATGCAAGGAATGTCCAGATAATAGCAACGATACTGCCCTGATTAGCCTCTTTATTATTCTTCAACGCCATAAACCGAACACTAAGTTGTGGCTGCCCACCTAAAAAGCCGAAGAACCAGGAGAAGTTATTAAAGAAAAGTACACCAAGTGAAAACCCAGTTAAACCACCAAACCATGAATTAAATGGTTCACCTGAAGTAGTTAGAGATTGACTGATTGATAGATCATTTGTATATATATAAACAAGTGCGACAATAGGTAAGCCGACCAATGTAATTAACATCATTACACTCTGTATCAAGTCCGTCCATACAACTGAAATGAACCCACCAGCGAAAGCTGTTAAAATAATAATGGATGTGGCAATTAAAATACCGATAAATGGAGGAATTTCAAAGGTTGTAAATAGCATTTTTCCCGCACCAGCCATTTGAGCACTGATATAAAACATTAAAAATCCAGCAATTAAAACACTAGTTAACCAGCGGATTATTTTCGCTTTTTCACCGAATCGGACAGCTAGATAATCCGGCAAGGTTATCACATTATATTTATCTGTTTCCGCCATAAATTTTTTAGCTAAAACTAACCAAGCAAAAATGATTCCACATGCGATTCCTGCAGCCACCCATATACCTGATAAACCAGTCATAAATACAAATCCGGTGTAACCTAAAAGAAGCCAAGCGGATTCTCCTGTTGCGCGCTCAGAAAAGGCTAATGCCCAGCCAGGCAATTTTTTGCCGCCTAATAAATAATCCGCTTGGGTCTTTGTTTTTTTACTGAAATGGTAGCCTATACAAACAATTACAATGCAGTAAAGAATAAATTCAACTAAAATAATCGTATTCATAACAGCCTCCATGTCGATTAAATGAAATCAAACCGGAAATAACTTGAATCGGTACTATTAATCTATGCATCAACTCCTTCTGCAATTGCATAGTTTGTTTTGTGTAATCCAATCTATTATGTTGATTGCCAAGGATGAAGGTTGCTTTGAAAAATAGTTAAATTATATTGTTCTATGTATATAAGAAAGAGGGAATAAAAAATACAGCATAATTGCACAAAAAAATTGTTTTATTTCAAATGGTATTTTTGGAATGCATCAAATAAATGAATGACTATAATAGGTTAAGGGTAATTAATACATATATATAAATTGCACAAAAAATAATGAAAGCGATTCCAAATTCGCTTTCATTAAAAAGAGTTGAGTGGTTAATAAAATTGTCTCTTTAAACCTAAGTATAGCAGCATACAATGTTCAAAGCTTTTAGTATCCAGTGAAGTTATTTCTTCAATCTTTTGTAACCGATAAATAAGTGTGTTTCGATGAATAAAGAGCTTCTTTGCAGCTTTACTCGTATTCATATTTGTCTCACAGTAAGTTATAAATGTTTTTGCGAGCTCTGAAGCAGACTTATCCTGGAGTAACGGTAATAGCCTGAATGCAAGTCTATCTTTGTAATCGGCTTTCATTTGTTCCGGAAGCAAACCGAGTAACAAATCCCAATTATGGTAACTGTAAATTTTAGGTGAGATATCCAATTGCTCGCCATACTGAATTAAGCTGTTTGCTTCTCGGAATGATTGATCTATTCCTGCGATGGTTTGTGATAGGCTGCCGATAGCAATGGCCGTATGTTTAATTTGAAACGATCGCAGAACAGCCATCAATTTTAAACTTTGCTTTTCAAAACAATGAAGTCTATCTATATATGCTTTCTCGCTGAGGGCGGAACTTAATAAAATTATTTTCTCTGAGTTTAAAAATGTACAAAGACTATCCTCCTGTTTACAATGGAATGCCTCACGTGTTGACTCCAGCAACTCTGCTTTTATATCTCCAACTTTATGTTGTATCGTTGTATTTTTTAATAAGGCATTTCCGATGTCTATCACAATACAAAAGCAATATGAATCATAATTTATCTGAAACATGTCACAGTACTGCTCTAGTGTTTGCTGATTATGTGTATCATTCAATAAAACATATTGGGCAAATGTTTCGGCTGCTTTCAGACGCAAATCTTTTGTTTGTCGACGAATTGCATCTTGCCACATCATTTCAACATAGTTTTTCACTAAGTATGCATAAGGCTTTACTTGTTCTGGTGGACCGATAATACCAAGGACCCCAACGGCTTTACTCTCAAATGTTAAAGGAATGACGACGCCTGGCAGAACATTATTCATATTTTTTGTTTTTTCCTCATCATATATTAGTACAGTATTTTTCTGTAAAGCCTCTTTAGAAGGGGGATGAACTGTTCCGATTCGATCTGGATTTGTTGATCCGATAATATAGCCATTTTCATCAATTAAACTGATAGGAAAAGGTAATATATCTGAAGTCGATTTTACTATTTTCTGTGCAAATTGCACAAAACCTTTAATAATCGTCACCTCCATTTATTTCGATTCATTTAATTCTATATTAACATAGTAATATAATTAGGAAAATATAGAAAACTTAAATTTTTGTATATCTTGTCTATAGATTTATTGATATTACAAAGCTATAAATAAACTATAAGATTTTTTAAATGGGCTTGGAGGTGCGGTTTTGGTAAAAAAGACAGACATTATTATTGTCGGAGGCGGGGTTATTGGATCAAGTATCGCATTTAATCTTTTAAATGATGGGTTTGAAGGAGAAATTATTTTATTTGAAAAGGATAAAACGTATGAATTTGCCTCTACACCAAGAAGTGCTGGTGGTATTAGGCAATTATTTACGACAGCAATCAATATTCAGATTAGCAGGTATAGCTTAAAAAAGTATAAGACATTTCCAGAGGATATGGCTGTAGACTCTGAACAGGCAAAAATTGATTTTAAACAGAATGGTTATCTATTTCTATCAACTAATGAAAATAGTAATCGGCTATTTAAGCAGCAGCAATTACAAGCGAAATATGGGGTGCCTTCAGAGGTGTTATCAAGTGAAGAACTGAAGGCAATTATTCCTGAGTTGCATACCGATGATTTACAAGGCGGGCTTTATTGCAGAGAAGATGGATATTTAGATCCTTACTCTGTGATGCAAGGATACATCCGGAAAACAAAGCAGCTTGGTGGCGTATACCAATATGAAAAGGTCGAGACAATTATTCAGGAAAGAAACAAGGTTACAGGTGTGCAATTAAAGAATGGCGAGATATATCATGCGCCGATTGTTATAAATTGTGCAGGTCCTTGGGCTCCATTATTAAGTGAAACAATTGGTTTATCAATTCCAGTTGTCCCATTCAAGCGCCAAATCATTCAATTTGATATTTCGAAACCGTTAACGAATGAATTGCCTTTAACCATTGATCCAACCGGTGTTTATTTCCGACATGAAGGAAAATTCCTGATTGCTGGTTACTCTGAAAAAGTAAAGCCAGGGATTGATTTTAAATGGTCCCGTGATTTTTTCTATGAACATTTATGGCCAATTCTAAGCCAACGCGTGCCAAACTTTGAAAATGCCAAAATAATTCGAGGCTGGGCAGGTATGTACAGCCATAATACACTTGACCAGAACGCTATTATAGGAGGGCATCCTAAGCTGCAAGGATATTATTTGGCATGTGGATTTAGCGGGCACGGTATGCAGCAGGCGCCTGCGATTGGAAAAGGATTATCCGAGCTCATTCGTACTGGTTCATATGAAACATTGGATTTAAGTCCATTATGCTTTGAGCGATTTGCTAATAATAAGTTAATTGTTGAAGAGGCAATTGTATGATGGTTAGAGAGATTTGAAAAATGATCTTAATAAAAAAGGGGAGACAGAATGAACGATTTTGTATCCGATGTCGTGAAAAATATGCCGGCATATTTGTTTTCAGAGCTTAACAGGAAGAAGAAAGCTTTGCAGGAAAAAGGAGTGGATGTGATTGATTTAGGAATTGGTGCACCTGATTTGCCAACCCCTGACTTTATTTATGATGTTCTAATAAAAGAGGCCAAACAGCCTGCGAACCACCGTTATTCCCCTTATAGCGGCATACAGGAATTTAAAGAAGCAGTTGCTTCCTTTTATGAAAAGCACTATAGTGTGGATTTAGATCCGAGCACTGAAGTTTTAACTCTTATTGGTACAAAGGAAGGGATTGTTAATCTTATCCAGGCAGTAATCAACCCGGGTGATACAGTACTTATCCCTGATCCAGGTTATCCCGTTTATCGGATGGGCGTTCATTTGGCTGGTGGGGATGCGGTATCCTTGCCGCTCGATGAGCAAAACGGCTATGTTCCACAATATGATTCGCTCACAGAGAGCGAGCGAGAAGCTGCAAAATTAATGTTTCTAAATTATCCGAGCAACCCGACAGCAGCAACGGTTGAGTTATCAACCTTTGCCGAGGCAGTTGAATTTGCTGTTAAAAATAACATTCTGCTTGCCCATGATGCTGCCTATGATCTTGTTACATTTGACACGTATAAGTCACCAAGTGTGCTTCAAGTACCGAATGCGAAAGATAATGCAATCGAATTTGGAACATTATCCAAAAGCTATAATATGACCGGGTGGAGAATCGGCTATGTTGTTGGAAATAAAGAAATTATTCAAGCGCTTGCAACTTTAAAGAGCAATATTGACACAAGTCAATTTCTTCCAATTCAGTTAGCTGCAGCTACTGCATTGCGAAGCGATCATCGAACGGTGAAAGAAAATAGTGCAATTTTTAAAAAAAGAATGGAAAAACTCCACAGCGCTTTGGCTGAGATAGGGATAACAGCAAATAAGCCAAGAGGCACAATTTTTCTTTGGGCAGACGTTCCGGATGGGTTTACGTCTGCTGGATTTGCTAACAAGCTTTTAGATGAATTAGGTATTATTGTGACTCCTGGAACTGCGTTCGGTCCTGGTGGGGAAGGACATTTTCGAATATCTTTGTCCGTATCTGAAGAGCGTTTAGATGAAGTGATCAAGCGAATGAAAAACTTAGATGGATTAGGGGTGAACCCGTCTTGATTATGAAAGCAGAAAAAATGACTGCTGCCAGTGCAATTGTTGAATGTATGAAACAGAGTGAGATACAAAAGGTTTTCTGTGTGCCTGGCGAAAGCTACTTGCCGGTTCTCGATGCTTTATATGATGAACAATCCATCCAGCTGATTTCTGCCAGGCATGAAGGTGCAGCAGCTTTTATGGCAGAAGGATATGCAAAAGCAACATTAAAGCCAGGCGTTGTATTAGCAACGAGAGCTGTAGGTGGAAGTAATCTGACGATTGGTGTGCATACGGCTTATCAGGATTCAACCCCAATGGTTGTTTTTCTTGGTCAGGTTAGCAGAAAGTTCAGAGGCAGAGAAGGATTTCAAGAAGTTGATTTAGATCGCTATTTCCAACCAATCACGAAATGGGCCGTTGAAATTACAGACCCGGAGCGGACACCGGAAATCGTTAGCCGGGCATTTCGGATCGCACAATCTGGACGACCAGGACCAGTTGTTGTTTCCTTACCAGAAGACGTTCTTCCAGTAAAAGCACTCATGCAATTCGGTCCGAAGTTAGTGCCGCCAAGACCTGCACCATCTAAACAGGAAATGAACCAGGTGAAGGCACTGCTCCTGGAGGCAAAAAAACCAATCATCATTGCAGGAGGTGGTATAAAGAGCGCTCAGGCAGAAAAGTTATTAATTGATTTTGCAGAAAAAAACAAGCTTCCTGTACTTGCTGCCTTTCGAAGGCATGATGTGTTTCCAAATCAGAACAAGTATTATGCTGGTCATCTTGGATTGGGTACGCCGAAAGAGATACTCGAAACCGTTCGTGAAGCAGATGTTGTTTTTGCACTAGGAACAAGGTTATCAGAGGTGACCACACAGGATTACACAATTATAAACTCCGGTCAAAAATTAATCCATATCGATATTGACTATGACACGATTGGCAAGGTGTATACACCAGAAGTTGGGATTGTAGCGGATGCTAAGGAGGCCTTACGCTTACTAAATGAACTATCGATGCCGGTAAATTGGGAGGATTGGACATTAGCAAGACGGCAAACTTTTGAAAAAGTAACTGATTTAGCAACTTTACAGGATGAAGTGATCAATCGAGAAGTAATCGAAATCCTGAAGGACAAACTGCCAAATGATGCCTTATTAACGAATGACGCAGGTAATTTTGCAGGCTGGCTGCATCAATTTTATATGTTTAAAGAAAAGCATACATACATTGGACCAACATCGGGTGCAATGGGGTATGGTATGCCTGCAGCATTGGGAGCAAAGCTTGCTTTTCCGACGAAACAGGTCGTTTCCCTATCAGGTGACGGAGGATTTATGATGACCGTTCAAGAATTGGAGACAGCTGTTCGCTATCATATTCCGATTATTTGCCTTGTGTTTAATAACAATATGTATGGCACAATTCGGATGCACCAGGAAGTGCATTACCCAGAAAAAGTAATTGGTACAGATTTAGGACAGGTTTCTTTTAAAGATTTAGCCATCAGTATGGGTGCAGATGGCTATGCAGTAGAATCTCCGGAGGAATTTGCATCTGCATTTGATAAAGCGCTAATAAAAAACAAGATTGCTGTTATTGAGATTATGACGGAAAAGGAGCAAATCTCTGTTTCACAAACAATCACGGGATTACGCGGAAAATGAATAGCTGAGAAGGAGAGTTAATATGACAATACAATTAGAAACAAGGAAACTAGCAAACTTTATTAATGGAGAGTGGGTTGAGGCAGGTAAATCTACAGGGGTTATTAACCCTGCGACAGGTGAGGAGATTGTTCAAGTACCACTTTCTGATTCAGGCGATGTAGAGGAAGCAGTGCAGGCAGCTAAAAATGCGCAAAAGGAATGGGCGCTAGTTCCGGCACCACAACGGGCAGAAGTACTATATCGTGTTGGTTATCTCCTGAAAGAACGGAAAGAAAGGCTTTCACAGCTTTTAACACAGGAGAATGGCAAAGTGATTGAAGAAGCTCGTGGAGAAGTGCAAGAAGGAATCGATATGGCTTTTTATATTGCCGGGGAAGGGCGCCGGCTTTTTGGCCAAACGACACCAGCAGAATTAAAGAATAAATTTGCGATGAGTCAGCGTGCCCCAGTTGGTGTTGTTGGAATTATTACCCCATGGAATTTTCCAATTGCGATTGCTACGTGGAAATCGTTTCCGGCAATTATCGCTGGAAATGCAGTAGTATGGAAGCCTGCAACGGAAACTCCGATTATGGCGTATGAATTAGCCAAAATCTTTGAAGAAGCTGGTCTGCCAAAAGGTGTAATAAATGTTGTATTTGGCTCTGGATCTACAGTTGGAGATGCCTTTGTTCACCATACAGACATTCGGGTTATTTCTTTTACAGGGTCAAATGATACAGGGCGGAATATTGCTGCAGCATGCGGAAAGCAATTGAAGAAAGTTTCATTAGAAATGGGCGGTAAAAACGCTGTGATTGTTATGGATGATGCAGATCTTGAACTTGCTGTAGAGGCAATTTTATGGAGCGCATTTGGGACGAGTGGTCAACGTTGCACAGCGTGCAGCCGAGTAATTGTGCATGAAACTGTCAAAGAAACATTGGAAGAACGATTACTAGCAGCTATGGAAAATTTAACGATTGGTAATGGTTTAAATGAGTCCATTAAGGTTGGTCCAATTATTAACAAAGCTGGAATAGATAAGATAAAAAGCTATATTGAAATTGGGAAAAATGAAGGTGCTAACCTTCTTGCTGGCGGCTATGAATTGACGGATGGAGAATATCGCCAAGGAAACTATTTTGCTCCAACATTGTTCACCGATGCGACAGCAGATATGCGGATTGCACAAGAGGAAATCTTTGGTCCTGTTGTATGCTTGGTTCCTGTAAAAAGCTTTGAAGAGGCAATTGAAGTAAATAATGGAGTCGAGTATGGTCTATCCAGTTCAATTTTCACAAATGATGTCAATCGTGTATTTAAAGCACAGCGGGATCTGGATACAGGAATTGTCTATGTGAATGCAGGTACAACTGGGGCAGAAATACACTTGCCGTTTGGGGGAACAAAGGGAACGGGGAATGGTCATCGTGATTCTGGTGTTCAGGCTCTCGACGTGTTTACAGAATGGAAGGCAGTTTATGTTGATTATAGTGGAATGCTTCAGCGTGCGCAGATTGATGTATGAGGAAAGGGGGAGCAAGAGACTATTGCGCTGCTTAGGGTTTTAAACAACTTTTGACGAATCATTGTGTCAATATAAATGAAACAGGAACTTGAATACTCTAATCAAGATCCTGTTTCATTTAAAAACAACAGTTGAAAGCGTTTACTTAAAATTGTGCATATTGCACGAGAATAGTAATTAGTTGTTTAACTATTATACATAACATGCAGAGTCCATCTTCTATTATTTTATTATGTCATCTTTAAAATCGAATGGATTATTTTTAGTCATTTTAACGGTAGATATTTTGTCTTTTTTCATTATAAACTAATATAAATAGAAATATTAGTAATAATTAAAATGTAAACAAGAACTAATGGGGGTAATGTTTTGTTATTTTTAAATGAACATAATATTAAGCAGGCAATAACGATGGAAGAAGCTATTAATGCGATTGACGAAGCATACAGATTATATGGGGCTAATGACTTTCAAATGCCAACAAGGATGCAGATAAATGAGGATAAAAATACGTTAATTCTTATGCCCTGTATAACAAACAAAGCAATCGGCACAAAACTCGTCACATCTTTTCCTGATAATAAAAGTTTACCTACACTTCATGGATTAGTAATTCTTAATAGTATTGAAACTGGAGAAATTCAAGCGATTTTAGATGGTGCATTCTTAACTGGATTTAGAACGGGTGCGATTGGCGGATCTGCCATCCGCCATCTAGCAAATTCGAACGCAAAAAAAATAGCGATTATAGGAACAGGAGTTCAAGGGCTGTACCAAGCAATTGCAGCCTGTACGGTACGCCCTATAACAGATATATATTTATATAATCGTTCAAATGAAAAGATTGATTCTTTTATTCAATCATTTTGCAGTTGGATTGACAGTCCTCCCACATTTCATAGAACTAAGACTGCAGATGAAGCAATTCAGGATGCGGAAATTATTATCACAGCTACAACCTCTTCTACGCCGGTTTTACCGAACGATACTTCTTTATTAAAAAACAAATTAGTCATTGGTATTGGCTCTTTTCAACCAACAATGAGGGAATTTCCTGAAGCTCTTTACCACATATCTGACCATATATTTGTAGACTCCAAAGATGCAATTTTAGAATCTGGTGATATGAAAACTCCTCTAGAACATAACTGGATTAATGAAAATGCAATTGAAACGATGTCTTCTTATCTTACAAACAAATACTCCATAAATCATGAAGCTCAAAAAAGTATTATTTTCAAATCAACAGGCATTGCACTGTTTGATGTTGTTGTGGGAAATTTCATTTATCAAAATGCAAAACGCAGAGAAATTGGTATGCTGTTAGATTAAACATTTCCAATAATATTGATGTTACTATGCTGATTAATTTTAGGGCCAATTAAAATATCCGATTCTTGGTATTCTTTCTATTGGAACAATGGTAATTATTTACGAAATCGGTTTTCAAAGTATTCATTATTAATTTATTTTATATAGATCTGGAAAGGATGAAAAAATGCCAAAAGTGATCATTATTGGTGGTGGAATTATTGGACTTGCAAGTAGTTATTATTTAAGAAAAAAAGGATTTGAAGTAGTGGTTATAGATAAGGAAGAACCTGGTATGGGGTGTTCCAGTGGAAATATGGGGTGGATTGTTCCAAGTTTATCTGATCCAGTACCTGCACCTGGTCTCTTTAAAACTACTTTTCAATGGATGATGAAAAGTGATAGTCCGCTATATATTAAACCTTCTGCATTACCTTCATTAACAAGATGGATATATCATTTTAGAAAATACTGTAATGAGGCAGACTTCAAAAAAGGTTATGAAGCTGGATTGGAGATAAGCAGAGATACACTATCCTTATTTGATGAACTTGAAAAAGATGAGAATATAAAGTTTGAAGTATATAAAAAAGGCCTATTATTTGTGTTTCTAAATGAGAAATATATCGAAGAAAAATACAATATATATTGTCATGCTGAAAAGATTGGCTTATCTGCACCTGTACCAATGTCAAAAAAAGAATTATTAAAAATGGAGCCTGCTCTATCGGATAATGTAGCAGGTGGACTTTATTTGCCGGATGAACGTCATACACGCCCTGAGTCATTAACCAAGGCTATTAAAGATTGGTTAGTAAAAAATGGGGCTGAGGTTAAATCCCATTCGGAGGTAAAGGATTTTGTTATAAAGGAAGATGAAATAGTTGGTGTAAAAACATTAGATGAAACAATTGAGGGAGATTATTTTCTTATAACCACAGGTGTTCTAGCTGCTGACATGTTAAATAAAATTGGTGTATCCTTCCCAATGACTGCAGGTAAAGGATATAGTATTACAATTACCTCTCCATCTTTACAGCTTCAACAACCGCTCTATTTAGGAGATTCAAGAGTTACACTTAGTCCGTTTAGTGATTCGTTGCGTGTTGGGGGAACCATGGAGTTATCCGGGATTAACACAAATCTGGACCAACGTCGAATTAAGAGCTTACTTGTTACTCTTCAAGATTATTTAAAAACTCCCTTATCAGGAGAAAACCAAAAGAATTGGGTAGGTATGCGTCCAATGACACCTGATGGCTTGCCGGTTTTGGGTGAAGTACCAGAGTTGAAAAATACGTATGTGGCCACTGGTCATGCCATGAGCGGAATTTCCATGTCACTTTCTACAGGGAAAATAATGTCTGATTTAATTGTTAATGGTAACTCGGACGTCAATATCAGCCCATTTGCTCCTGACAGATTTAAGAGACGGTTTAGTCAGATAGATAAAGATAATAAGGAACCAATGAATATCTAAAATCCTTTAACTGCTAAAAACAGTAATATCGATAGATCATATATAACTTGGGTTTTGAAGGTGAGTAGTTAGTAACATTTTAGAGTTCTAATAAAACGTTGATTGTATGTGCTTAAAAAATTAAATAATTTAGGGTCAGGAGGTTTAACAAAATGAATCACGGAATCAAAATTCGGAATCTTGGTAATATACTTTCCCCGATTAGTATTGGTCCAATAAAGATAAAAAATAGAATTTTGGTATCAGCTCATCAACCTGTTTTAGCAGAGAATGGTTTACCGACAGAAGAGTATCTTCAATATCACCAAAATCTCGCGGCTGGAGGAGCGGGGCTGCAGATAACGGGTGCAACATCCGTACATCCCACTGGAATGAATGAATATAACTGTTTAGTGAATCATGATGAAACTATTATTCCCGGCTATCAGAAATTAGCAAAGGTAGTTCACGAAGAAGGTGGAAAGATACTTGCTCAATTAACACATTTTGGTGCAACTGGTTGGACAGGAGTCCTGGAGGAACCAGCATGGGCACCTTCACCCGTTGGCTCAGAAATAATGCGTGTAACACCTCATGAAATGACAGCAGGGGAGATACAAGAAGTAGTCAAAGCTTTTGGGGAAGCAGCTTACAGAGCTAAGGCAGGTGGTCTCGACGGAGTTGAAATAACGGCAGCTCACGGTATGTTAATTTCTGCATTCCTTTCAGGTTATGCAAATCATCGAACTGATCAATACGGTGGTAATCTAGCTAATCGTATGCGTTTCTTAATTGAAGTTATCGATACAGTTTATAAGTATGTTGGTGAGGATTTTATTATTGGTATTCGTTTTTCAGCTGATGAAAAGGTTGATGGAGGTATAGACATCACACAAGCAAAAGAAATTGCTAAGCGATTGGAGTTAACAAAAAAAGTAGACTATTTAAATGTTATTTCTGGTACTAACTTGGATCGATTTCAACGATGGGAGCATTGGCCTGCTACCCCCGCACCGCACGGACTTTTTGTAAATTTAGCTAAACAAATTAAAGAGGTAGTAAAGCTCCCCGTCTTTGCAGTTGGGCGAGTAACCGAACCTGAACTGGCTGAGAAAATTATTTCCGAAGGTTTTGCAGACATGGTAGCGATGACTCGAGGACATATAGCTGATCCAGAAATCATAAAAAAGATTCGAGAAAAACGCCCTGAAGATATACGTCCGTGTGTTGGTTCGAACTATTGTATTAAACAAGTGCTTCAAAGTAAACCAGTTCGCTGTATATATAACCCATCAGCTGGCCGTTCAAAGAAATTAGGACCAATTATACCTGCAATAGAAAATAAGAAGGTAATCATTATAGGGGGAGGTCCTGCTGGATTAGAAGCTGCTAGAGTTGCTGCTATACGCGGGCATACAGTAGAAATGTATGAAAAAAATAATAAAATTGGGGGACAATTGCGGCTTTGGGCAAATACTCCTTCGATGAATGAACTCCAAAAGTCAATAAATTGGTTTGAAAATCAAATAGAAAAATTAAATATAAAAGTACATTTTAATAATGAAATTACAAAAGATATGCTCTTAAAACTAGATGCCGACGAAATTATAGTTGCAACAGGAGCTGAACCAGCTGACTTAGGTTCAGAAAATTGGCTTCCTTCTTTGTCAGTAAACGAAGACATATTGGTTAAAATAGTTACTCCTCATCAAGTACTGGATAGTAAAAACATTGAATTTAAAAAAGCAATCATATGGGATCATGCAGGTGGTGAGGCTGGAAGTCAAATAGCAATAAGTGCTGCTGAATACCTTATAAATAATGGTGCTGAAGTTGAAATTGTTTCTCCAACCTTTTCTATTGGTGAAGATATCCATCCAACATTAAGAACACCATTATATAAACGGTTGTTAACAAATGGAGCAGTTTTAAAGCCAAACAGCAGGATACAATCTATTCATAATAGAGAAATAGAAATTGAAAATATTTATTCTGATGAACAGCATGTAAGTTCAAATGTTGATGTCTTAGTTACATGGCTAGGAAATAAAGCAAATGACAGAATTTATAAAGCCCTTTTAAATAACGGGTTTAAAAATGTGCATTTATTAGGAGATGCAGTAGCTCCTCGAACAGTTGAAGCAGCAACGTACGAAGGTGCAAAAATAGCCAGGAGAATTTGACATGCTTCTTAATTCTAAATGAAAATTAGTAATTGGTTTTATGCGGTCTTAAATAAGGACCCAGAATTTTCCGGAATATTTAGAAAATAAAACAAAGTAAAAAAAATTCTATAAAAGATACGAATAAATCAATTAAAAGAATATGACAGTTCATATTTGAAATAAAGCTTAGAATTGGATTTATATTTATTGGTGAAAAGAGATTATTAGAATTAAGGGGGATGGAAATGAGTACGGACAAAGTGCTGATAGATGATTTACCACTTAACAAATTTCATTGGAAAGTAACAATCTATACAGCTGGGGGACCATTTTGTGATGGTTATATACTTAGTATAATTGGGATCGCCTTAGCATTATTGGCCCCACAACTTGGTCTTTCACCTTTAATGATTGGTTTGATTGGGTCTTCAGCATTAGTGGGAATTTTCTTTGGAGGGCTTATTTTTGGGTATCTTACTGATATAATCGGTCGAAAAACGATGTATATATTAGATTTAGTAGTATTTGTAGTAGCATCTGTACTTCAGTTTTTTGTTGGAGAAGGATGGCAACTTCTAATATTAAGATTTGTTCTTGGAGTTGCTGTAGGGGCAGACTATCCAATTGCCACATCTCTGTTAGCAGAATTTACTCCACGCAAACACCGTGGTTTTATGCTATCCTTCCTGGTTCTTGGTTGGTGGGTTGGTGCTGTAGCAGCTTTTATAGTAGGATATCTGCTTATGGATCTTGGCGAAAATAGCTGGCGGTGGATTCTGGCATCTAGTGCAGTTCCGTCTTTAATCGTGCTTTTTTTACGGGCGGGTACACCTGAATCACCTAAATGGTTAGTGAGCAAGGGACGTATAGAGGAGGCGCGAGTGAACTTACAAAAAGCCTTTGGCGAAGGTGCAGATTTAGGTGATATTCCAGCAGAACCACCAAAAACATCTTTCCTGAACATTTTTCGTGGGGGTTATGATAAAAGAACCATATTTATGAGTGTATTTTGGATGATGCAAGTGGTTCCTACTTTTGCTATTATGACTTTCGCTCCATCAGTTTTATCAGCTTTTGGATTTAATGAAGGAAATACTGCACATCTAGGGGCCGTAATCACAAGCGCCTTCTTCCTTATAGGTGCACTGATTACTTTGTTTTTAGTGAACAAAATTGGAAGACGACATATTCTAATATGGCCTTTTTTAATAACTGGTATAACATTATTTTTATTAGGTATAGTTTCAGAAGCTTCGATAGGCTTGATTATAGGACTTTTTGCTATATTTGCCATTTTTAATGGGGGTTCCAGTGTACTTCAATATGTATACCCAAATGAACTCTTTCCAACTGAGATTAGAGCTACTGCGGTAGGGTTTGGAACTGCAATGAGCAGAGTAGGAGCAGCAGTAGGTACGTTTTTGCTTCCAATTTCAATGAATGGTATTGGGATAGGAACAACTATGATTATTGGTGCTGTATTATGTTTTATCGGATTTATAGTTTCATTGTTTATGGCTCCTGAAACAAGACATTTAACTTTGGAAGAGTCTAGCAGAATAGATCATTCCAGAAATGTTAGCGCTAACAAAAGGACGATTTAATGAATTTAATTCCTATAAAAAATGGAGGTTATTATAAATGATGATAAATAGTGTAAATACATCTTTCAAAAAATTGCTTAGTCCCCTTAAAATTGGAAAAAAAGAGGTTAAAAATCGAATTGTCTCAACAGCCCATGCAGTTGGCTTTGATAATGGTGTTTTAAATGAGAGGCATCTTCGGTATCAAGAGCGAAAAGCTGAGGGTGGTGCAGGTTTAATTATGACTTTTGGTTCCGCCAGTGTATATAAAGAATCATCAGCATCTTATGGTTCTGTCAGTCTTTGGGATCCTGAAAATGAGCCCTATTTAAGAGATCTTGCAGAACGTGTCCATGCACACGGAACGTTAATTATCTCGCAAGCTACTCATATGGGACGAAGAGGAACATCTATAGTAGATGGTCATCCAGTCCATGCCCCCTCAGCTAATCCAGAAGGGGTTCATCGTGAGGTACCTCATGTTATGCGTGCTGAAGAGATACCACCAATAGTGGAAGCCTTTGCTGAATCTGCAGCAAGATTAGAAAGATGTGGATGGGATGGAATCGAAATTACTTCTTTTGGCGGGCATTTAATTGAACAATTTTGGAGTCCTAAAATAAACAATCGTACAGATCGCTATGGAGGAGATTTTGAGGGAAGAATTCGTTTTTCTATTGAAGTAATCAAAGCGGTAAAAGAAGCAGTCTCTGATGAGTTCATTATCTCCTTTAGAATGACAGGGGACCCCAAAACAGAGGTAATTGGTCTCAATCAAGATGATATGCTTGAGATTGCAAAGAGGTTAGATGAATTAGGTTGCATAGATTTGTTTAACATCAGCGGGGGGACAGGAGCAACATACAGTGCACAGGCCGCAGTGGTACCTGGAGACACTTTCGAAAGAGGTACCTTCAATGAACTAGCAAAAAGAATGAAAGCTGAACTTTCAGTTCCTGTTTTAGTGGCAGGACGTATTCTTGATCCATCTCAAGCAGAAGATGCTTTAATAAATGAGGACTGTGATTTGGTAGGAATGACTAGAGCTATAATAGCCGATCCAGATATGCCAAAAAAAGTGCAAAATGGAAAACTGCTTGATATTAGACCATGTATTGCCTGTAATGAAGGGTGTATAGGGAGAGTTTATACGGGGATGTCAATGATTTGTACAGTTAATGCTTCTATTGCTGATAATAGTTTAGAAAACTTTAAAACTGCTAAAGACAAACGACGAATAATAGTGGTAGGCGGTGGACCATCAGGTATGGAAACTGCTCGTGTTGCTGCCAGTCGCGGTCATAAGGTAATTATTCTGGAAAGCAGCGACAGTCTTGGTGGCAAGGTTAAATTTGCTTCACTTGCTAGTGAACGCCCTCACTATGGAAGTCATATAATATGGCTGGAAAGGGAATTGGAGCGGCTTAATGTAGAAATTCATACTAACACAAAAGGTACACTTGAAAGTGTGGTGGAATTGCAACCGGATTCTGTTGTGATTGCTACAGGATCAAATTCAGTTAATCCATATGAAAGAGAAATAAAAAATTTACTTTTTGAAAATGAAATTAATCTACTTAATGGAAATGTTAATTTAGAATCATATAGAAAGGTATTAATACACGACCGGGAAGGAAAATATAGAGGTGGCAGTATAGCAAATCATGTGACGCAGAATAGTGCTTTACATGTTGAACTAGCTTCACCACTATGGTCCGTTTGCGAAGACCTTGATGAGATGCAAAAAGCTGAGATGTATCGACTCTTAGCGAAGGGAAATGTAAAACTATCACCAAATAAAACCCTTGTAAACAAAGATGGCAAACTATTTCAGAAGGATATTTGGACAGGAGTTTCACGGATTGTTAAAGAGGATGAGGTTGTTGTTTTAATAGGTTATGAACATGGGGATAATGAATTGTATGAAGAGCTTATTTCTAACAGTCCAGATTTGGATGTTCAGCTTATTGGAGATACCGTATCACCTAGGCGTTTAAATGATGCTATTGCTGAAGGTGTGCGGATTGGAAGTGTTTTATAAAATATTTCCCACTATTTTAAATTGAACTATTTTTTATTAAAAGTATACCTCAATAAGACACTTTATTGAGGTATACTTGCTTTTTCTATAAACATAGGTATGTTACCATCTGTAGCTGTTCTTGAAACATCCTGATTGTAAAACAAAATGTGAAATGAAGGTATTGTAAGATAAATTCCACAGCGAGTAATTGAATGATGAAATTAAATAATTAAATCTGATTGACAATGCCCAGCAGATACTTAATTGCGTCTGCTTTTTTTATGTATGAATTAGTATCCGCTTTCATAAATTGAATTAATAGATCATCGAAGACTAATGCAGGAGTTGATGATTCCAATATGATTATTTGCAGATGTGAAGAAGTATTGTTAAGCGATATTATCACTTCCGTTAAAAACGGAGCAGCGACATTAAAAGCAATTAAAATGGAAACTAGAGCTGGAATGGGGATCTGTCAAGGACGAACGTGTCGTGTATTGCTGGAACAGGCTATCGCTCCTTATACAGATATAACTATTCAAGAAATAAATAATGTATTATATAAAAATCCCGTCCGTCCAATAAGTTTAGCGAACTTATCACGAAGTGGAAAGGATCCTTCTCTATGAGAATAAAAAAACATCCTATTCTTGTGAGTTTGGAACGAAAAGAAGTACGGATTACCTTTAATGGTAAAAATTATCCAGCGTTTGAAGGAGAAACAATTGCAGCAGCATTACTCGCTAATCAAATACGCATATTACGATATACCGAGAAGGAGAAAGCGCCACGAGGAATTTATTGCGGAATTGGTCACTGTTATGAATGTCGCGTAACTGTTGATGGAGAAAGAAGTGTAAGAGCATGTGTAACGGGTGTAAAAGATCAGATGAAAATCATATCTCAAGGGACAGATGATGATGAAATATGATCTAATTATTATCGGTGCTGGTCCTGCAGGAATGAGTGCAGCAATTATAGCAGCATCACATGGTGCACGAGTAGCATTGGTCGATGAAAATCCAGTTCCCGGTGGTAAATTACGTGGTCAGGTCTATAAAGAAACTAAAGCAGGCTGGTGGATTGGCGAGAAAGTTGCGCGAAACATGGAAAATAAATTAAAGCAATTAGATGTTCCGTGTTTCCTCGAGTGTGAGGTTTGGGGGATATACCCAAAATGGAAAGTACTGTTGAATAATGGAGAGCAATTAGAATCAGATTTTGTTTTAATTGCAACAGGTGCAGCGGAAAAAGCAATTCCGATTCCAGGCTGGACAAAACCAGGTGTTATGGCGATAGGTGCAGCACAAGTACTGACAAATATTCAGCGGGTAAAACCAGGAAACCGAGTTGCCATCATCGGGATTGATGTTCTCTCTTTAACAATTGCCTATGACCTTAAAATGGCTGGAGTTGATGTTGTTGGCATTTATCTTCCTCCATTAAACTCATTTTCTTTGGATAAATCCAATCCATTAAAGATGATCGCCTATCTTTCTAGTTTATCTCATTTAGCCCCAAATCCAATACTTAAATTACTTGGAAAGTTAGGGCGGAAAGAGTCTATGCAAAAGTTTGGGGTTAACTATTATCCGCCTTTTGGTATGAAAGTATGGGGAATCCCGCTACATTTAAGAAAAGCAATAGTTAAAATTATTGGAAATGAAATAGTCGAGGAAATTGAGGTAGCTGCAGTTAGTCGTAGTGGACGGCTTGGAAAGAAAAAAGGAAAACGAATACCTGTTGATTGTGTATGTATATCAGGAGGACTCCATCCATTAATCGAGCTTGCAAGCGCAGCCGGCTGTGAGTGTGTCTTTATCGAGGAATTGGGCGGGCATATACCATTGTATAATGACAAATTGGAAACAACACAATCAAATGTTTTTGTGGCGGGAAGCAGCACCGGTGTTGAGGGGGCTAAGGTTGCCATTGCACAGGGAGAACTTGTAGGTACCGTCATTTGTAATCGATTGGGACTAGTAGAGAATGGACCAGAATTCATAAAAATAGCAAAAGAAAAAGTTAACTCAGAGCGAGAGAACGCCGTTATTAAATTTCATCCTGGGCTTGAAAACGGCTGGACAAAACTGGAGCGTTTATCCTGGATTAGTGAACAGTAAGTCATTACAGACTGAAGCTTTCGCGCATTATCCCGTATATCCAAAGGCAGCAAACCAAAATAAGCGAAGGTGATAAACAACTGCCATTCAAGGGACTTCGTTCTCCCCTTGTGGTACTAACATTCAGTAGAAAAAATCCTTTCCTGAATGAAGTTTCATTTTGTGGAATGAAATAGTTGTTTGAGGAGTTGGAGTTCATGGAAACAGCTGATATTGTAATTGTTGGAGGCGGAGTAATCGGAACATCAATTGCTTTCCGGCTTGCTGGAAATCATAAGGTAGTTTTAATCGAAAAGGGGGAAATTGGTTCTGAGACTTCAGGAGCCTGTGACAAAGCTATTTTTTTGCAATCCAAAAAGCCTGGATTTCCTATTAAACTAGCACAGACGAGTCGAATGGTGTATGAGAATCTGGAAGAAGAATTAGGAATAAAAATTGAATTTCAAAAAAATGGCGGTATGATTGTCATTGAGAATGAAAGCCATCTTGATTTCATGAGAAAGTTTGTAAAGCAGCGAAATAAAGCAGGTATAAATGTAAAACTAGTCGATCAAAAAGAAGCATTGGCATTTCAGCCATGTTTATCACCTGGAATTATTGGTGCGACCTACTGTAGGGAGGATGCAGAAGTAAATCCTCTATTATTAACACAAGCATTTGCTGAAGCAGCAAAGCGAAAGGGGGTAATCATTCGCAGGCATACAGAAGTAACTGATATTGTTACAAAGGAAAGTCGAGTAATCGGAGTACAAACCAATAAGGGAAGAATCGAAACGGAACTTGTTATCAATGCTGCTGGACCCTTCGCCTCTAAAGTAGCGGAAATGGCCGGAATTGGACTGCCGATTATACCGCGCCGCGGAGTGATTCTAATTTCAGAAAAAGTAAAACCAATCGTTCATGGGAATATTTTATGTTCACAGTACATTGCTGCAAAGCATCTATCCAATAACACAGACGTCCCAGCCTATGGAATTGGACTTTCACTTGGACAAACGGAAAGTGGAAATTTATTAATAGGTGGGAGCAGGGAGTTTAGAGGATATGATAAAGCGGTTGAACTGAAAATATTATCAGCTGTTGCAATGCATGCTCGCCGAATAGCACCATCCTTAGAGCCTGTCCGAATTATTCGTGCAATGGTAGGGTTTCGTCCATTTACAAGTGACGGGCTGCCAATTATTAGTGAAGTACCGCATTTAAAAGGGTTTATTATTGCTGCAGGCCATGAAGGAGATGGAATTGCACTAGCTCCAATTACCGGTTTATTAGTTGCCAGCTTGTTAAATGAAGATTCGAAGTACAAGGATTTTTTGGATCAATTAAAACTCGATCGTTTTAATGCGACTCATGCTTCACCTAAACAGGGGTGATAAAAATGTTGGAAATTATAATACCTTTAGTGTTACTTTTTGCCGTCGTTTTTGTTAAACAGATACCAAAAATCGGTGGTGATATAAGAGCAGCGCTTCTCGTCGCGGCACTCTCATCTGCATTTATTTCAGGCTTAAACTTTAATGAAATGATTGTTGCATTTATTGATGGAATTGATCGTTTATCTTGGGTTATTATGCTTTCTATATTTGGCAGTTTATATGCTGAGTCACAGGTGAAATTAGGTGCAATGGATACAACATTGAATAGCTTGCGGGCAGCATTTGGTAACTCTCCAAAAGGGTTGATTGCTGCCGTGTTTATCACATTAATTTTGGCTGGTTCTTTCCTGGGGGATGCTATTGCTGCTGCTACGGTTATTGGATTTCTCGTAATCCATGCACTGACTGAATTGAAATTAAAGCCTGAGCAAATTGGAATGATTATCTTGCTCGGTGCATCTATAGGTTCAATTATGCCGCCAATTACACAAGGTGTGTTCTTGTCTGCATCCCTTATCGGTATTGATCCGGGTCCAGTTGCGAAGCTTGCATATATCACTGTATCCATCGGTGGAACTCTAGCAATTTTAGAATCGTTTCGCTTTGTGCGCGGGAAAAAGATGCCTCCAGAATTAATTCCAAATCAATCTGTTTTCCAAATCCTGAAAGAAAACTGGAAAACACTCATTCCTCTCCTTGTTTTAATCGCTATTGTTATCGCAAATACACTGTTTGACTATAATATTTTTACCGAGATAGCACTTTTCTCTTATATCCTCGAACCGCTTATCGGAATACCTATTATACAGGGACTAACCAATCAAATTGTAGCAGCAATTATTATCGCACTGCTTGTCGGTTTCTTATTCCCGTCTGTTAGAAAGCAAACAAAAGGTGTGGTTAAAAACGGACTGGGAAAAGTGAACCAGACTGTCCAAATTCAACTTTCCGCAGGTGTTATGGTAGGAGTGTTCTATGCCTCAGGTTTAATTGAAAAGGTTGCACTTATGACAGAAGGTTTAGCTTCTTCGATGATAAAAGTGGGAGGGGCCATAGCGATGGTAGTTGTCGGGATGCTAACAGGCTCTCAAACTACTGCCCAATCTGTCGTTGTTACATTTTTGGGTCCGATACTAGAATCAATGCAAGTTGATCCAACATTAATTGCATTGGGTGCATCTCATATTGCAGCAGCTGGGCAAAACATGCCGCCAGTAGGTTTAACTGCATTTGTTGTGTGCGGGTTAATTGGTGGGATATTAAATAAAAAGGTGGATCCGATTAAAGTGATGACTTTAGCATTGCCAAACTCACTTTATTTCTTAATTATTGGCTTGATTGTGTGGTTTATCTAATGGATGAGAAACCACTTATTGGCATATTAATGTTAGATACAAATTTTGATAGACCGACAGGCGATATTGGTAATCCAGAAACACATCCTTTTCCAGTAGCATATCAAGTTGTTGAGAATGCAACAACAGATTGTGTAATTAAATATGGAGATACGCGATTAATTGATCCCTTTATTATTGGAGCTAAAGCTTTAGAAAATAAAGGAGTAAAGGCAATTACAACAAGCTGCGGTTTTCTCGCATTATTCCAAAAAGAGATTCAGCGCGAATTGCGGGTGCCATTCTATTCGTCAAGCTTAATACAGATTCCAATGGTACAGCACATAACCGGAGGGATGGTAGGGGTTATTACTGCACGAAGGTCAAGTCTGACTCAAGCACATTTTCAAGGTGTCAATGCTCATCGTACACCAATTGCAATTGCTGGTATGGATGATATGCCAGCATTCACAAATGCCATTCTAAATGAGACAATTAATCTGGATAGGAAAGCTATTGCAATTGAAATGCAGCAGGTTACATTAAAACTGTTGGCTAAAAACCCAATTGTGAAGGCGATTGTTTTAGAATGTACGAATATGCCACCATATAAAAGTGCGATGAGAGAGGTTACAAGTTTGCCAATTTTTGATATTAATACGTTGACAGATTATGTTGCTGGAGGAATATAGGATTTGTAATTTAATTGCTTCATTAAAAAAATCTTAAAATTCGATAAAATTCGAAGTTGACCACGAGTATACTATTTGCTAAATTATAAATAATAAGACAATAAATAACTGCCCAATCTAAACGACGCTGCTGGGCAAGCAGTGCGCCCTCTAGATGATAACCAGTTATATCGACAGTCTAAGATTATTAAACCTGTCCATATAACTGGTTTTTTGTAATTTTTTAAAATTATGTGGGTAGGGGAAAGTTTAGGAAAAGGAACTCCATGACTAGGCAAGTTATGAAAAAAACAAAATAATAAGGAGGAATCATAATGGATAATTTGATCGAATTGGACAAAAAGCATTTCATTCACCCAACCTCTTCTATTCAGCAGCAACAGGAGAAGGGTGCAAAAATAATAGTTGAAAAAGGGGAGGGTATCTATTTAACTGACATAAATGGAAACGTATTCATAGATGCGATGTCATCTTTATGGAATGTAAATATTGGCCACGGCAGAAATGAACTTGCAGAAGCAGCTGCAGATCAAATGAAAAAGCTGGCATACAGCTCTGCTTTTTCAACATTTAGCCATGAACCAGCTATTAAGCTGGCAGCAAAGATTGCTTCACTCGCACCAGAAAATTTAAATGCTGTTTTCTTTACATCGGGTGGATCAGAGTCCAATGATTCCGCTGTTAAATTGGTACGTCACTACTGGAAAATACAAGGTGAGCCAAAACGCAGGAAAATCATAGCGTTAAAACGCGGCTATCACGGGGTTGCAGCCGCTTCTACAAGTGTTACGGGAATTCCTGAATTTTGGGATATGGCTGGCCATTTAATGAATGATTTTATCCATGCGGACACGCCTTACTGGGAAGGAACAGACAAGGCAATTGCGTCACTTCGTTCTGTTATTGAAGAAGAAGGTGCTGAGAATATTGCTGCATTCTTTGCAGAGCCAGTACAAGGTGCCGGTGGCGTGCTAATCCCTCCATCTGATTATTTTAAAGAAGTCCGTGAATTATGTAATGAGTACGGCATCTTGCTTGTTGCTGATGAAGTGATTACTGGATTTGGGCGAACTGGAAAATTCTTTGGTATTGAAAATTGGGGAGTAACGCCTGACTTAATGACATTTGCCAAAGGAGTGACAAGCGGCTATATCCCACTGGGCGGGGTAATTGTGTCCGATGCTATCCATAGCATATTGAAGGAAAAATCAAAAGGGACATTATTCCACGGTTTTACCTATAGTGGACACCCGACAGCAACTGCTGTTGCATTAAGAAATATTGATATTATCGAAAAGGAAGGCCTGGTAGCTAATGCTAAAGCAATGGGTGCATACTTGCTCAATGGATTCCAAAAAATAAAAGAACAATTAAATATCGTTGGTGACGTAAGAACAATAGGCTTATTAGGAGCAGTTGAGCTCGTTCAAGATCCAGCTGCAAATAGGCGCTTTCCAGCCAAATTGCAAGTGGCTCTGAAAGTGGTGGAAGCCTTGCATGAAAGAGGTGTGATTTGCCGGGCTGTTACGTACGATAATACGGATATTATCTGTTTTTCACCACCATTAATTATGAATTCTTCGCAAATTGACAGCATGGTAGAAAAATTACATGATGCTATATTATCTGTTCAAAAACAACTTGTTCATCATACGGTGAACGAATAGCAGTAAAAATCATTTTCATCCGGATTTAACATTAAGTGAAATTTCATTTAGTGGAGGGTCTTGCTTCCCCTGCTAAATATTAGTACCGCAGAATTAGCAATTTACGGGCTGATATATCCCGCCTTCACGCTTGCATAAGGGGCATTACAGCCCGTTAATGCGTGGAAAATCACGAAGTTAAATGGGGGAATACATGATGAAAAACGAACAGAAACTGTTAAAAATATTAGGAAATAGAGATGTACTTACACTTGCATTTGGAGCTATGATTGGCTGGGGTTGGGTCGTAACTGCTGGCTTGTGGATAACAGGTGCAGGTTCTTTAGGTGCAATTCTTGCATTTGCGATCGGTGGATTGATGGTAATCTTTGTCGGACTCACCTATGCAGAGTTAGCTTCAGCACTCCCATTAGCTGGAGGTGAACATGTATACAGTTTTAAAGCAATGGGGAGAACGGCATCATTTATTACGACCTGGGCTATTATTCTGGGTTATGTATCGGTTGTTGCATTTGAAGCAGTTGCCCTTCCGACTGTTTTCGAATACTTAATTCCAAATTATAGTCAGGGATATTTATATACAATAGCAGGTTGGGATGTCACGCTAACATGGGCTGGTGTCGGGATTTTAGGGTCTATTCTAATTGCTTGGATCAATTATCGTGGCATTAAGTTTTCTACCTCGATTATGTTCATCCTTACATTATTAATTATTATTGCAGGTGTATTGCTGATTACAGGCAGTACCATTGGTGGAAGTACGCAAAATATGCAGCCTTTATTTGATAATGGGATGGCAGGGCTATTGACAGTACTTATTATGACACCATTTATGTTTGTTGGATTTGATGTTATTCCACAATCAGCTGAAGAAATTAATTTGCCTCAAAAGCGAATTGGACAGTTATTAATATTTTCCGTTGTGCTTGCGATTGTCTGGTATGTTTCCGTTATATTTGGTGTGTCACGCATTTTAACGCCTGCGGAGCTAAATGAATCAACCCTAGTCACTGCCGATGCAATGGGGAAGGCATTTGGAGGCAGTCAAATGATGGCTAATATTCTTGTTCTTGGTGGTATTGGCGGAATTTTGACAAGCTGGATTGGTTTTTATGTAGGAGGAAGTCGTGCTATTTATGCACTTGCAAATGCGGGTATGCTTCCTAAAAGCTTAGGAGAACTTCATTCGAAATATAAAACACCGCATAAAGCTATTTTGCTGATTGCTGCATTATCAACTGCAGCGCCATTATTAGGCAGACCAGCATTAGTTTGGTTTGTTGATGCTGGTGGACTTGGATTGGTCGTAGCATGGTTTATGGTAGCCATATCCTTCATTATTTTACGTAAGAAAGCTCCAGAAATGAAACGGCCATTTAAACTACCTGGTGGCACAACACTCGGCTGGGTTGCAGTTGTGATGGCAGGTGGGATCGCCACCCTTTATATGCCAGGTATGCCATCAGCACTTGGTGGTCCTGAATGGATTATTATTGCTGTATGGTCTGTTTTGGGAATTATTTTGTACAATGTATCGATGGCTAAGTATGGGAAGGAATTTGCTGATGAGCATATGAAAAATGAAATTGACCGTATCGCTTAGAATAAAAAAACAACAAAGGGAACAGTTGTAATTTAGCTGTTCCTTTTCAATAGGAAGTTTAAAGCGATAGGATAAAATATAAAAATGGAATCGTAATAACACACAACAAGCTTGAAACAATGACCCCAATCGATGCAAAAAGCGTGTCGCCATTGTATTCCTGAGCATAAATTGAAATAGTAGGCGCAGAAGGCATCCCAGCGACGAGAACGGCAATGGTTAGTAATGGTAATGGTACAGAAAGAAACGCAAAAGGGAGTAGAAGGAGTGGGACGATAAGCAGCTTCGATAGTGCAGCTTTCCAAATATACTTATTTTTAAGTAGCAACGGAAAATCATTGTATTTTACATCTGCGATTAAACTACCAATTAAAATCATGGAAAGCGGCACAGTCATTTTTCCGAGACTTTCCAATGTGTTAGCGACTCCACTTGGCCAACTGATGGGAAGAAACAAGATAATTAATCCGACTAATGTAGAAAAAGTCCCAGGATTCAAGAATACTTTACTCCAATTGATCGTTGCTTTCGAACGCGAAAATAAATAGATTCCATATGTCCAGATAAGAATGAATAAAACAATATTATACATCGTCAAATAAACGATTCCTTGCTCCCCGAAAATAGCAAAAATAACTGCGAAACCAATATATCCTTGATTGCCGAAAATGATAAGTCCCTCATAAACGCTTTTCTGATTTTCGTTCAGCTGGGAGCGATTCCGCATCCAAATAGCAAGAAAAATGGATAAAAGAAGGGCATAGGAGGACATTGCAATAAGCCAAAGGAAATCTTTCATTAAATGATAGGAAAACGGCATATTTAAAGAGTATAAGATGAGTGCAGGTAATGTGATATATAAAATAAGCTGTGTCAGTACATGATTGGTATTTTCATTAAAAATCCCAAATTTTCTGACTAAAAAACCAAGCAATGCAATGCTGTATAACTGTATCATCTCTTGCAGGAAATTCAACGTTGAATCCATTATGATCCCCCCTCGAAGTACTATATGTGCAAATGACCTAATTGGTCTCTGCTGTTTGGAGGATCTTCTTAAATAATATGTTTATATAATCCCTTATTTAAAGGTAGGGGGGGAGGATAAATATTTTTCCCTTCATGTAGTCCCTCTAGTAATAAGAGGGGCTACTTCTTGGTTGGGATGGTAGGCAAATTCATGAACTTAACACAAACTGATTTTGATAATGAACAAATATTGACGTATAGGATGATATGCAAAACCTTGCTGTGTCATATGTTCTTACATGTAGTATTAGCTCTCCCAACTCTTTTGTTGCTTACGAATGTAAATAATCTGACCGATGTGATATGCATTATGCGTCGTTGCATTTCCGATAAGTTCCCACCATTTAGCCGTTTCATAGTCCCAGCGAACAGCTTCATCTAACTTTTCCTCTGTTAATAGCTTTTGCCATTTTAAGAGTACGTCTAATAATGTGTTCTTTAAGTCGTCAAACGTTTGCCCTTCTGGAATGGTGAAGCTTTGATCGTTATTTTCTAATGAAGGTACAGCATGCACATCTGATTGAATAAACCTTGTCTGCCATGTTTTATTCCAGTAAATAAGGTGCTGCACAATTTCTGCAATGCTGTTACTAGCTTCATTAGGCTTCCAAAAAGCATCTTCTTCAGACAAATTTTTAACGGAACTTGTAAATGGAAGATACCAACTAGGATCATTTGCATTTGCCAATAATTGATTAAGTAAAAGCTCTTTCGTGTGTGCCATCTATAGTTCACTCCTAAAAATAGATTTTGGTGCCTAAATATTTCATTAAGCCATTTCTATTAGTAATTGATAGCTTCTATTGTTGAAAACAATGTACTTGAACTTAGCTTCGTCACAGCCTTTTCAAGAACTTCCTCTGGTTGCACAAGCCCAATGCGAACATAACCTTCACCAGTCTCTCCGAATGCATTACCTGGCACAACAACGATTCCGGCGTCATCCATTAATCGGTAAACGAATTCTATTGAAGTGAACGGCTTCGGAACTTTTGCCCAGATAAACATAGATGCACTTGGTGCAGCAACCTTCCAGCCAAGCGCATTTAAACCACTTACTAAAATATCTCTACGTCTCTTATAAATCGCTCTTAATTCCTCACTAAAGCTAGCAGAATTCTCTAATGCACGGATTGCTGCTTTTTGAATCGGAAGAAACACACCATAGTCAAGGTTTGATTTAAGTCGATTTAGTCCAGCTACGATAGTTGGATTGCCAACGATATAGCCAATTCGACAGCCTGCTAAGTTAAAACTTTTTGAGAATGAATTAAACTCAACACCAACGTCCTTTGCTCCTTCTACGGATAGGAAGCTAACCGGTTTATGCTTATAGTAAAGCTCTGAATATGCAAAGTCATGAACGACAGCAATCTGATGTTTCTTTGCAAAAGCTACTACCTGTTCGAAAAATTGTTTTGTTGCCAAAGCAGGAACAGGGTTTCCTGGGAAGTTTAAAATCATGAGCTTAGCTTTCTCCCGAATTTTTTCTGGAATAGCCTCTAAATCTGGTAAAAAGTTATTTTCCTCTTTTAGTGGCGTGCCATAAACAGTCGCACCAGCCAATGTGACACCTGTATCATAGGCGGTATAGCCAGGATCAGGTAAAAGAATAATATCTCCGGGGTTCGTTAGCACCATTGGTAAGTGAACGAGTCCATCTTGTGATCCCATCACCATTAATGCTTCCTTTTCTGCATTCAGGGATACACCATATTGATTGCGATAGTAGGTGGTAATAGCTTCATGAAGTTCTTCGATGCCTGTTAATGTATAGCCGTAGTTAGAAGGTCTGGTAACATGCTTGGCAAGCTCATCAATGACAAATTGTGCTGGGGGTAAATCAGGGCTACCAACACTTAAATCAATCATTTCTTTTCCATCTTGCATTTTTTTCTTTTTGTAACTGGCAAGCTCATTAAAAATGGAAGTTTGGAAATGGTTCATTTTATCCGACAGGGTTATGTTCAAGCGAATCACCTCTAAAAATAAATTGTATATCTTAAAACTCTGTATATTATAACATTGTTTGGTGAGAGATGATTATTGATTAATTGTATTAGTGATAAATCAGCTCAACAAATGGAGGTTGTAAAAAATTGTTAAGGTAGGTTCGATTAGCTGCAGGCACTAAAGAAATTGTTCCAAACTGGTTTTTAAGGAAAAAGCCGCAACAAAAATTGCGTAAAAAAACAGAGAAAGGAATCTTTTCAAAGTACTGTTTGCAGATATGGAAAGTAGATTGGCAAGATATCGGTAAAGTCAGTTCACAAAGGAAATGTTAAACTTTGGCGTAGTTTAAAAGCTAACTAGTAATGTCAAGATACTGTGCACATACTAATTTGTAGTGAAAGATAACGATAAACCTAAACCTTAAAAAGGTACTAAACAATTTATATGGACTCTTTCTATAACCTTAGACCTAATTATCTTTACGAAATTTTCATACAATATTTAACCCCGGTTAACATGCGAAATCTATACTTAATAGGAACGTAAACTTAGTCATGGAGGGAAGAGCATGAGGAGAATTTTTGCACTACTATCGGCTATTATGCTTTTATTTACGACTATCTTTCATGGAGCGGCACCTATTTATGCCTCACCTATGAATGGATCAGATGCAGAAGTTATCGAGAAAGATGCCGAAGCAGAAGAAGCGCAAGAGATTTTACCAATTCAGCATGAGCAGCCAAAACAGCTGCCACAAGGCGAGGATTACCAAGTAGAAGCAATGATTCAAGATGCAGATGAAGTGTCGTTGTTCTATAAGCAAGACGTGAATGCTGAAGCGATAGCAATCCCAATGGAGCGTTCAGGAAATAAAGATTTATATACTGCAGTGATTCCAGGGGATGCTATATCAAGTTCAAAATTGGAATATTGGTTTGAAGTAACAAATGAGAACGAAAATGTTACATCTTTGCCTTATATTGTAGAAGTTAAAGAAAGGGAACCAGAAAATCAGAAGCAAGAAGAGACAGAGGACGACCAAGATGCTATTCCTGCTATAAATGAAGAAGAAATGGCAATTGAGCATGAAGCTATAACAAGTATCAGTGATGGAGCAAATATTACATTTGAGGCGAACATTAAAAATGCAAAAGATGTAACATTGCAATTCCAATCGGGTGAAAAGATGGTTATGCAGGAATTGCCATTTACAAAGATTGAAGGGACGGAAAATTATACAGTAGAAGTTTCAGAAATACATTTATGGTCCGATAACTTTAAGTACAACATAATCGCACGTGATGCAAATGGAGAGGAAATAATTTTTCCTGAGGAAGGCTACATTGAAGCAGCTGTACAACCAGAAGAACGAGATACACAAAAATTTCCGCCTCTGCTTATTACAGAAATTGCACCACACCCAGATGGTTACGGATTTATAGAGCTTTATAATAATACTAATCAGCCAATAAACCTGGAGGATTATCAACTTACATATGGCGTCAATAACGATACAGATCAGGTATGGGATCTGACAGAGAAAGAGGACAAAGTTATTCAGCCGCAGGAAGCATTTATCGTCTGGGTGCAAGACAGAGCGTTAACAGCAGATGATTTTAATAAGAATTATGATGCTGAATTAACAGAGAAGCGTTTTGCAACAGTTGAAAGCAGCGGGTTGGAAAACAATCAAGAACAAACTGTAATGATCCATGATAACATGGGCGAAGAAATTATACGTGCTTCTTATAGCAGTCTGGAAGAGGAGAATCAAGGAATTGTTTATCAATATCCGTCTGAAGGTAGTGAGATGCAATACGTTGGACTTGGAGAAACTGCTACACCGCTAGCGCTTGTTAATGGACAAGTACCAAGTAAGCCGGTCGAATTGGAGCCAGTGGAGGTTGAAGAAGGAACAGAAACGAATAATGCTAAAGCACCTAGCATTGGAAAACCTTCCGTATCTCTTACAGATGATTCTGTTACGGTAGAAATTGAAGTAACCTCTGAGCAGGAACTAGATGAAGTACAACTTCACTTTAGCCAAAGCAGTGCCCTTATGGAACAAACTATGCCAATGCAGGTAGAGAAAGATTCTGTTTATAAGCTTACTGTTCCACGCAATCAAATTTGGAGTGCGCAGGTTCAGTATTATTTTACTGCTTCTACTGAGAGTAATACGGCAACATCAGAAACTTATGAAGCAGTTATTCCGCAGCCAGAAGTCGATCCACAAACCATGCCGAAGCTATTAATTACGGAACTAACACCAGACACAGCAAACATGAATGGTGCAGATGCGTATGAATTTATTGAGATTTATAACAATACGGATCAGCCAATTAATATGAAGGATTACCAGATCATTTACCGTTATCCGACTGAAACCGCCGATCAGATTTGGGATATTACCGACGATAAGGTAATTGACTCTCAGGAAAGCTTTATTGTATGGATCCATAATGATGGGAATCAGCAGGCGACACTTGATGATTTCAATGAACAATATGGGCTGGAATTAACCGAGGATCGAGTGGCAATCATTCAAAGTGCTGGGTTGGCAAATGGAAGTGAACGTACTCTAATTCTTGCAGATGAGTTTGGGAATGAAATTGTACAAGCTTCCTATAATGATGGCTCAGATGATGTTTTTACCGATCGGGGAGTGATGTATAAAAATCCATCAAAAGGAAATACGATGCAGAAAGTTGGGGTTGCAGAAAGTATTTCCCCACTTACCGTTTTTCCAGGGCAAGTACCAAATGAGCCTGTTGCAATTGAAATGGATGCAGAGGTTCCTATAATTGGCGAACCTGCAATTGATGTAACAGATGAAGAAATAACGATTCAGCTTGAAGTTATTTCCGAGCAAACTTTACAAGGGGTTAATCTTTATATAAGTCAGAGTGAAGCGATGGGATTTGAATCCATCATGATGGAAAAGACAGAAGAAGCTGCAATCTATACGGCAAGTATTCCACGTTCAGAAATATGGAGTGACAAGCTCAACTATTATGTTGTAGCATCGAACCAAGCTGGCAGGACAACATCAGAAATAACATTGTTCGACATCCCGCAAGAAGTTATAGACTATCAGGCTGTCCCGCCTCTATTTATTACGGAGGTAGTGCCAGATTCAACAAATGCAAATGGTGCGGATGCCTATGAATTTATTGAAGTATACAACAATACAACAGAAGCGATTGATTATAAAGATTATACCATTCGCTATCGTTACCCGAATACGGGCGCAGAGGGAGACCTACTTTGGGGACCGCCCGCGAACCAAGAGGATATTATGATTCCGTCTGGTGAAACGGTTGTTTTCTGGATTATTAATTCTGGAAATACGGATTTAACGAGTGCAGATTTTAATGCCCATTATGGAACTGATCTGACAGAAGATAAGAACTTAATTAAGATTTACAACAATGGAATGTCAAATAGTGCAGAGCGTACATTTGCAATGGCAACGAAGAGTGGCTATGAGATTTCCAATGTAACCTATTTGGATGAAGCTGGTGTAGATGATACGGTTGCTGATAAAGGGATCCTATTCCGTTATCCTATTGACGGCAGCCAAACGCTGAAAAAAATCAGCGCCGGTGTTTTGGATGCAACACCTGGAGAAGTCATACCAGAACAAGTGCCGGGAGAAAAGGTACAAATACCTGATGACACCGCGGAACCAAACATAGAAGATACAACTGGAAAAAATACCATTACATCGGAGGAACCTGTTCAAATTACAGCAACCATAACAGATGATATCGAAGTGAAATCGGTTAGTCTTTTTTACCGTACGTTGGATGGAGAGAGCTTTAAACAAGTAAATTTGGAACGACAAGCGGAAGATACATTTCAGCACACCATCTATGAACCCGAATTAATTGGGCAGAAAGAGCTGGAATATTATTTTGTTGCACGTGATGGACGTAATGAAAGTACAACCGAAATAAAATCTGTTCCGATTGAACATCCAAATGCAGAAACTGGACTTCGCCTAAATGTTGATGAGGGCGAATTAATTGCTGGTGAAAAGGTCATCAAAGCAGCTGAAGATGCTTATACAGATGAGATGCTATTGTTCCTTGATGATGAGCAAGTGACCGATACGTTTATGGCAATGGAAAATGAAGCGTATTTCGCATTTGATGTTAGTGAAACGAATATTTATTTTCAAAATGGTGTAACGATGGGGGATGAAATCCTAGAAATTTTCGATGATACGTATATGGATTTTGTTACATTAACTGTCCCTATTCCAGCTGACAAGCTGAAGCCGGGAGAAAACACGATTACCATTCGCGCTGGAAATAAAGTAAGCCCGTTTGATGAAACATCAACTGAAAACCGGGATGATTTTACGATTAAAAATGTTCGCTTAGTACTAGAAGATGGAACAGTTATCTATGACCCAGACTATAATAACCCGGATACTAATTATGCAATCGGTGATAGTCCTGGTAAGGATCCAGTTTATGACTTTGATTTTATGATCGATGAAGAAAAATTCGCATCGCTTGCTTATTTATTCGATACAACAACCGTTTCAGATGGAACACATGAAATAAAGGCAGCATTAGGTGATGACGAGACATCCGCAAATGTGATTGTTGATAATACTGCACCGGTAATTAAACCAAGCATTGAGGAAGGACAAGAGTATAAAGGGAACTTTACCATTGATGCGGCAATTGAAGACGCGAGTGATGTTGCAGAAATGACTGCAACATTAGATGGGAAAACAATCACACTCCCTTATGATACTTCATCCGCTCAGCTTGCGCCAGGTGAACATAAAGTCGTCTATACTGCAACAGATGCAGCGGGCAATACTGGAACAGAGACAGTTACATTCCACGTTGTGGAGGAGCATCCATGGCTGCCGGATTGGATGACTAACCAGCCGGATGCGACGCGTGCAGATCTATCAGTGAAAATAAATGATCCAACTGGTGATAAGATGAAAGTCGACTTTTACCAGTCGTATCAGTATACAGCAGATGATTCAGAGCATCTCACGATTTCACAAAATAGTGTAGGTACTGAACCTCCTGGAGAATATTTACCGGAAGGGGAAACCGATTTTACAGAAGATGAGCTGACACAGTTATCCGGTGTAGATGGAAAAGAAATGTCTACCGAATCGACTAACGAATTTCCGTACCACCGTTTCGATGTTACCGTTGATGAAAACGTCCAGCCTGAAGATGAAATCGAAATTGTATGGAATGGCTCCTCTTTGGATGGGCGAAAAGTAACGATGTACGCATGGAATTATGAAACAACTGAGTGGGATGAGCTTACTTCAATTATTGCAGGTGAAGAAACATTTGAACTGATTGGTTCTGTAACTGGTGGAGCCTATTTACAAGACAGTAAAGTAAGTGTTATCGTTCAAGACCAGATAGCGAATCCAGGGGAGGATTTCACGTTTGTATGGATGTCAGATACACAATATTATTCAGAGAGCTATCCAAATATTTATGACGAACAAGTGGACTGGATTGCAGCCAATCAGGAAGCATTAAATCTTGAGTATGTCATCCACACTGGAGATATTGTTAATATTTGGGATGATTTTGACCAATGGGAAGTTGCAGACAAAGCAATGAAAGTACTTGATGATGCTGGCATACCATATGGAGTTCTTGCTGGAAATCATGATGTTGATCAAAAGGATAATAATTATACGAATTACTATACGTACTTCGGTGATCAACAGTTTGAGGGTCGTTCCTATTTTGCTGGTTCCTATGAAAATAATCGCGGACACTATGACCTTATTTCAGTTAATGGAAATGATTTTATCATTGTTTACATGGGATGGGGTGTCGATCAGGATGGAATTGACTGGATCAATGATGTCCTGGATGAGCATCCAAACCATAAAGCGATTCTAGGCTTCCATGAATATTTGCTTGCAAGTGGAACAAGGAGTCCAATAGGGGACGAGCTTTTTGAAAAAGTCGTTGTACCGAATGAGAATGTTCATGCTGTTCTTTCCGGACATTACCATAATAGCCAGAAATTAATAGACGAAATTGATGATAATGGTGATGGTGTGGCAGATCGCACTGTGTATCAGTTGCTTGCAGATTACCAAGGTGGTCCAGAAGGCGGTCAGGGCTATATGCGACTGTTAACCTTTAATATGGAAACAAACCAAATGGAAGTACGTACCTATTCTCCGTATATGGATGAATACAATTACTATGATCCAGAAGAGTTTCCAGAGAAAGATGAATTCAATTTGGACTGGGATCTAGAGCCCCAGCTGAAAAAAGTTGCAACTGATTATGTAGAGATAAATGTGTATACCAATAATCTGATTGATTCGGTAAAGAATGTTGAGAGCGGAGGTAAAGCAACAGTTGTTTGGGAAAATCTAGCCCCAAATAGCGAATATTTCTGGTATGTTATTGCATCTGATGATTTCGGTGGTATGGTTCGTTCAGATATTTGGAGTTTCCAAACTGTCGACGGAGAAGTGGTTGACCCATCTGAACCAGAAGTGCCGGAGGTTCCTGATCCAGTAGAAAAACCGAATAAGCCAGGAGACTCTGAAGAAACATCTGATGATAAAGGAGACAAGGATCCTGGTGATGTTCCAAATGAGGAACTACCTAACAATAAAAAGCAGATTGTAATACCTGATGTACAGCATAATAAGGCCAAGCTTGATAATGATGTTTTTCATAAGGTGGCTAATGGTGGCAATATTATTGTTGATTTACATGAATATGCAGATCAAGCTATCGTTGAACTTGATTTAACGGAAGAACAAATTAAGCTTTTAAAGGAAAAACATATTAATCTAACAATCGAAAAAGGTGATATAACACTGGATATTCCTGCATCTGCATTTAGTGAGTCTGGAGATGCTGTTATCAAAATTGAACGCCTTGAACAAATCGCGGATGCATTAAGTAATGTATATGATATTACGATTACCCAGGGTGGAACAATAATCAGTGAATTTGCTGAGCCAATTACGTTAACGTTAGAGGTATTCAATGACAAGGTCACAAATCCAGAACACCTTCATTTGTATCACCTGAATGAGGGTGCTGCAGAACGGAAGCTAATCGATAGTAGTGAATTTGCAAATGGTAAAGTAACTGCGCCATTACACCACTTGAGTACATTTGCTGCATTCGAAAAAGCGGATGAAACGAATACGGAAACTGATTCTGCCCCAGTATCTGGTGACAGAGCTGGCGGGAAAGGCAAAACGCCTGTTATTGAAAAAGGAGAATCGAGTGACGGATCGGATTCCGGTGGATTCTTGCCAAACACAGCCACCAATATGTTTAACTATTTATGGATAGGTTTTATGTTAATAATTAGTGGTTTAGGGATCTGGTATATCGCATACTACAGGAAACAGCGATTGATGGATTAATGGATTTGAAAGAACTTCAGCTAAGGCTGGAGTTCTTTTTTTCGCAAAACGAATCAAAGCAATATCCTCGTTCATCATTTGCGGTTTCATATCTATGCAATAATTTTTCCCATTAAAAGCATACTATTATCTGAGGTGAGAAATATGTATAAGCTTTTGTCTCATAATGATTTAGATGGTGTTGGCTGTGGTATTTTAGCGAAGATCGCTTTTGGAAAAGAGGTTAAGGTTAGATACAATTCCATTGCCAGCTTAAATCGGGAAGTTGAGTGGTTTTTTGAAAACGAGAATAAGGACACCTTTTTATTTATTACTGATTTGTCTGTGAATGAGGAAAATGAAAAAAGATTGGAAGCATTTTATCAAGCTGGTGGGAAAGTACAATTTTTGGATCATCATAAAACTTCATTGCATTTTAACGAATATGAGTGGGGACATGTTGTCGTTGAAGATACACAAGGTAATTTAACATCGGCAACATCTTTATTTTATGATTATCTTGTTGAACACCAACTGCTGGAGGCTTCTGAGTCTGTAGCAGAATTTGTAGAACTTGTAAGGCAGTATGATACATGGGAATGGGAAAAAAACGAGAATCAAAAAGCGAGGAAGCTCAATGCGCTGTTTTTTCTTGTCTCTATTGAGGAATTTGAAGAAGTTATGATCGAACGATTACAAAAAAGTGAGCAATTCTATTTTGATGATTTTGAAATGAAAATTCTCCATATGGAAGGTGGTAAGATAGAGCGCTACATTCGCCAAAAAAAACGACAGGTCGTGCAAAAGAAGCTTGGTGACCATTTTGCTGGAATTGTATATGCGGAGTCCTACCACTCGGAACTTGGAAATGAGTTAGGAAAAGAATACCCACATCTTGATTACATTGTGATTTTGAATATGGGCGGAAAGCGAGCAAGCTTTAGAACAATCCATGATCATGTCGATGTGTCTGAATTCGCAGGAAGGTTTGCAGGAGGTGGGCATGCGAAAGCATCAGGCTGCACATTAACGGATGAAGCTTATAAATTGTTTGTTGCAGATACCTTTCACCTGGAATCATTGCGGGAAGATGCAAAAAGAAATCGATATAATGTAAAAGGATCACCTTTTGGAGCAATGTATAAAAATAGGAAGGAAGCTATTTTTCTCGTTTATCCTGAAAACGATGATCATTGGGTGATTGAAAAAGATAAGAAAAAAATTGCCCAAGTCTTTTCAAGCTTTGAGGATGCAGAAATTTTTTTGAAGCGAAAAGAGGAAGCATGGCTTGTGAGAGATGATACATTTGTCAGTTATTTGATGGAGAAGCTGGGCAGTGTAAATGGAATACAATTAAATAATGATGAGAAAAGGATTTGAAAAGTTGAATAGTAGTATCGGCAGACTTCCAATAAAGTTTGGAAGTCTGTTTTTTGCCCCTTAACTAATTAATGCATGGAAAATAATAATTATATAACCGAACCAAGCTGAATTGCTTAATAGTGAAACTTTTAATTACTCTAATTCGTATAAAAAGGACAGTGGCTTCTACAAATATCAATATCGAATTTCAGATGAAATATATGCTAAAGTGGTTTGCAATTTGTCTACAAATGCAAATTTGGGCAGCTGTTTCGCAAACCACTCTGTTTCATAAAATAAATCTTTTTTAAAGTACTTTTCAAAGAATAAACGAGAAAAAACAAATTAAAGTCCTCTAAATTAGCCGGCTTTACTTATTAATTGCAAAACTGCCGCTTAGTATTTTAAGATTACTAATCTATGGAAAAATATATGCGCAGAAGAGATGCCAAAGAAAGAATGAGAGTGGAGGGTATTGTAGTGTGTCACTTTTGTAGAAGTTTTACGCACAATAGCTATCTTTTTACTTGTTTTTAGTTCAGCTTTCTATTTTAGGCACTTGGAAAAGATTAGAAGGAAAGGGAAACTTTCATCCTTTGAATTTACAATGTATATCATCATACAGATTGCATATGGACTCTTTGCAATTAGCTTATTGATTTCATTGTTTTTTATTTAAGGTAATACGCTTTTTTTTCGTAACCTAGTGGTCTGATGCTGTGAAAAGAAGGTGGGAGATTAGAATTGAGGATTTTATTAGAACTACCACGTATAATAATTATTTTTGTACTGCTTGGCGGATTGGGATGGGCGGTTTTAGGGAATATTTATAGTATCAATGAATCAACCAAATCTTATTCATGGCTTGGTGCAATCGCTATTTTTTTACTGCTGTTTGTATGGTACAGGAATAAGTTACAATTCTCAGGATGGTATAAGGGTAAAGGTAGAGTAAAACTCCCAAAATCCGTTTCCTTAACGCTTATTATCAGTTCCATATTATTAATGATAATACCATTTATAGTAGGTTATTTATTGGTCTAGAAGATTGGTAGTTGAAAAGAAAAGTGGTAGTTTCTAATTATTTTTAAAGTTAACCAAAATTATATTTGGGTATATACTTCATATCGTTTTAATGGAGAGGATAGAATGGATAACCAATATTTTGTAGGGTGGGGTACCCTAGCGTTGATAAACGCCGCACTTGCACAAGGAAAGAATAGAACAGGATTAAACTGGTTTTTACTTTCTCTTGTACTTGGTCCATTGGCGACAATGATTTTGTTATTTGTTGAAAAGAGGATTCACTAGCTCACAATAATCTATTTAAGTTTGTGTCCCCCACGCATATTGATAAAATCAGCATTGTTATTAACTTCAAAGGGAGGAGTTCGGTTTGACAACTAATTCAGCAGGATTTTGGGTAAGGTTAGGTGCAGCTTTACTAGATGGAATTATTTTGACAATTACACTTGGGTTTATAAGTTCTCTTATTTATAATCAATTCTTTATGGAGGATTTTTCCTTCATTGATATTTTAAATTTGTTGTATTTCTTATTACTTCCTGTTTTCTGGCATGGTTATACGATTGGAAAAAGAGCGTTAGGAATACGCATTGGACGTATAGATGGGGAAAAAGTGGGTTTTGGAACCATGTTTCTGCGTGAAATTGTATCAGGATTAGTTTATGTATTGACATTTGGAATTGGGCTTATTGCCAGTGCTTTTATGGTAGGTATTCGAGAAGATAAACGGTCTATTCACGATTTTATTGCAGGAACACATGTTACGTATGATAAACCATAGTAAAAAGGAGACCACGCAATGACCCCCTTTTTATTTAAACTATATTCTTAAATATTATGTTATGTTGTATGAATCTATTGGAGGAATTGTCCAATAAGTAAACTGTGTTTCTATAGCTAGGGGGGATTATTTGAACATAGATATCGACTCACTGATTCATTTTCTATTGATGTGGGGAACACCTGCTATTATGATGCTTATAGCTTATTTAAAAATGAACAAAGATGATAGAGATGACGGAAAACGGATTTTAAAACAGCAAATTTTATTTTAACTATAGGCTTTCTTGTAATAGGCTATTTTCTAGCTTCTTTAGGAAATCTGCTGGCATTAAACATTATGAAGCTACTTGGAATACCCTTAATGATTATAGCTGCTATTATGATAGCTTTGGATATGTGGAACAAAAGCAAAGTTAAGAGCATTTTACTTCCTATACTTATTATAGCTGCAATATTCGCTGTGGCTACATGATTCTGAAATAGGGTTTATTAACAATCAGGGCGAATATTTACTAAGTATGGGGAGGAATATAGTGAAAAATACATTCAAAAGATGGACAGGTTGGATTATTGGTGTACAACGATCTTAGCTCATTCTTTAGATAAAGAGATAAAGCCATAGCATACGCTAGTCCTTGACCTGATCCTGTACCAATTGCTGCTTTTCCAATTATAAACAAATAAGGCTTAGAGAACATTATCTCTAAGCCTTACGTACGTTAAAATATCAATGTAAATACATTTAGAACACTTTCGTCGTCCAATCCTCACAATTCCATTTATCCGTTACAATACCCTCGTAAAAATCAGGTTCATGGGAGATGAGGAGGACGCTGCCTTTGTACTCGCCTAGTGCTCGTTTTAGTTCTGCTTTTGCATCCGGGTCTAGATGATTTGTAGGTTCATCTAATACGAGTAAATTGGATTCGTTATTAATTAATTTACAAAGTCGGACCTTGGCCTTTTCTCCACCACTTAGTACTTGAACTTTACTCTCAATATGTTTTGTTGTTAATCCACATTTTGCAAGAGCAGCACGTACTTCGTATTGCGTGAAATGAGGGAATTCATCCCAAACCTCATCCATGCAGGTTTTATCTTTTTCTGTTTTAATTTCTTGTTCAAAATATCCGATATGAAGATGCTCTCCTAACTGAACCGAGCCCGAAATGGCAGGGATTTCACCAAGAATGCTACGTAGCAAAGTAGTTTTACCAATACCATTGGCACCGTACAATGCAATCTTTTGTCCACGTTCCATTGATAAATTAAGTGGCCTAGACAAGGCTTCATCATAGCCGATAACGAGGTCTTTCGTTTCGAACAGGTACTTACCTGGTGTACGAGCTTGTTTGAAGTTGAATTCAGGCTTTGGTTTCTCGGCATCTAGCTCAATAACATCCATCTTATCCAATTTTTTCTGGCGAGACATGGCCATTCGACTTGTTGCTGCATTTGCTTTGTTTCTTGCTACAAAATCTTTTAGATTAGCAATTTCCTGTTGTTGTTTCTTGTATGCAGCAGCAAGTTGCTGTTTCTTCATCTCGTATACTCGCAAGAATTCATTGTAATCTCCAGGGTAGCGTGTCAACTGTTGATTTTCCATATGGTAGATGAGATTCACAACACTATTTAGGAATGGGATATCATGTGAAACAAGGATAAATGCATGTTCATATGCTAACAGGTAGTTTTTTAGCCATTCGATATGCTCCACATCAAGATAGTTTGTCGGCTCATCGAGCAATAAAATATCTGGTTTTTCCAATAATAACTTGGCAAGCAATACTTTCGTTCGTTGTCCACCGCTTAAGTCATGGACATCACGATCTAAACCAAATTCGTTTAAACCAAGCCCGTTCGCAACTTCCTCTGCTTTTGCATCGATAATATAGAAGTCGCTGTTTGTAAGGGCGTCTTGTATTTGTCCGGTTTCTTCGAGCAGTTTTTCTAATTCTTCTGGACCGACCTCACCCATTTTTGTGAATAGTTCGTTCATTTCAGCTTCCATATCATATAAATATTGGAAGGCCGTTCTTAGCACATCTAAAATAGTCATCCCTTGCTTGAGTAGAGCATGCTGATCCAAATAACCTACACGGACATTTTTTGCCCATGTTACATTTCCAGCATCAGGCTCAAGTTTCTGTGTAATAATATTCATAAAAGTGGACTTGCCTTCACCATTCGCTCCGATTAGTCCAATATGTTCTCCTTGTAATAAACGAAAAGAAACGTTATCGAAAATGGCGCGATCGCCAAATCCGTGACTTAAATTTTTAACAGTAAGTAAACTCATTATAAAGCACCTTTTCCTTCTAAAATACATTCTGTTCTATTATATAGGTCATTATAGAAAACGGCTAGTCAAGATTTGACTCAGTAGGCAGGTTTTATAACTCGTGGAGGCAGTTCCTGTCACTGTTTTTTTATTTTGACTATAGATGTAACATTTTTCTGTAAATTACGTCTGTAATTATAAGTAAATAGTTTAAATAGCTGATAGAAGTGAAAGGGTGGGTCTTTATGAAAAATGGGTTGTTGATTTTGATTTTTCTTTGGATTGGCATTTTGCTAACCGCTTGCAGTAATGATGCACAAAATAGTGATGTAAGCAGCGACAGGGCTGAGTTTGACACGGAGGAAAGCGTGGAAATGGAAAGTGTTGAAATAGAAAGCAGCAATTCAATGAGTGGAGAAGCTGATCGCACTACAGAACAAGAAGTGAGTGATTCACAAGAAGAAAGTGCTTCATCACAAGAAGGGGAAATCATCCAGACAGATCGAAAAATAATTTACACTGCCAATCTGCAAATTGAAGTAAAAAATTACCAACAGTCATTCAATGCGATTGAGTCTCAGGTTATAGATCGTGGCGGCTATATTGTGGATTCGAATATGCAAGGATACGCTGAAAATGATTCAGCGACGGGACATGTGACAGTTAGGATTCCCCAGGCGCAATTTCGTGAATTTATTCAAATAGTGGAAGATGGGAGCAGTAAAGTTTTGGAAAGTTCCATTTCAGGTCAGGATGTGACAGAAGAATTTATTGATCTAGAATCGCGTTTAAAATCAAAAGGTGTCGTCGAAGAAAGATTGCTTTCATTTATGGAACAAGCAGAAAAAACAGGGGATCTATTAACCATTTCAGGTGATTTGGCAAAGGTTCAAGGTGAAATAGAGGAAATAAAAGGGCGAATGAATTATTTAGAAAACAGAACCGACTTAGCAACGGTTACAATCTATATGGAGGAAAACAATGTAACGATTTCAGGAATGAGTGAAGGGGAATTAGACACATGGGAAAAAGCCAAACAGCAATTTTTGAATAGCATCAATTTTCTTCTCGCAGTTTTTTCAGGCATTTTTGTTTTCTTTATCGGTAACATGCCGGTGTTTATCTTGCTTGGGATAATCGCGATAATTAGTTTTTTTATTTACAAAAGGATAAGAAAAAATAGCCGGAATGATTAGGTTCATTAGCTGAAGTTCAGTAAATGAAATTCAAATTATTAGAATTGTATTTAATAAACAGGTTTTGAACAGCAAAAAGTGGCCGATAATTATTTATCGATCACTTTTTTATTTGTATTGCTAAATCTATACAACTGTCGCAACAGCTGGATAGAGACAATCAATGGGAAAGAAAGGAATTAAGACATTTTAAACTAAAATACCTAATCCAACAGCTGTTAGCATCGCAAGAAAAAGTAATATCTTTTCATAATTGCTTACCTGTTCATGATTAGCTACATCCATCTTCAGAACAAGTACTATCGCTATGGAGAGCATAATCAATAGGAAGCCTGCAGCCAAAAATCGTTCGAATCCTAACCAAAGCATGCATAATAATGCAGCGAAAAGATAGAGCAGCGCTGGGAAACGTGCATAATAAAGTCCGAATCGCTCAACAAACCAAACGACACTTGTTTGTTTTTTCGGTAAAGCTCGTCTGTCAGCTTGTAAATCTGGAATGTGATGAACCATTACCCATGTCATACAAAAAAGGGCATTAATCAAGGAATTTTGGATTGCCCATATTGGAATTGTATTTAACATCAACCAAGGTCCAGCCAAACCAAGTGAAAAGATAGCTGGAAAAAGACTTGCCCATTCTCCTAAAAATGGCCGGTAGCTCAGATGCAAAGGAGAGACCGAGTAAGAAACAGCACCCCAAATTCCAATCAATAATAAAATGACGAGCTTGTATTGTGCAAAGATAGCAAGCACCAAAGCAAGGATTAAAAGAACAAAGGTAAAGGCGAAAGCTAGTTTGCGAACTGCATGCAAAGAAAACATTCCATTCTGGATTACGCGACTTCCTCCAGACAAAATAGCTGGACTAAAGCTATCCGTACCAGAACAATGATCGGTATAATCGTTAAAAGCATGTGTTAGGACGCCGTGTATGGCGAATGCAGCGATCGTAAGGAAAACAAATAACAGCCAAAGCCGTCCCGATGAGATGGATGAATATATAAATAAAGGAAGTAAACTAGAAATAATCGTGGCAACACTTGAGGAGAGAACGGCGATAGAACGCAACAACATCCATCCTCCGCGAAGTATTGCATAAACTTGATTCGGCAATAGTAGCAGCTCCTTTCGTTCATGATTTTGGATATGAATCTAAACCTATTATTACCAAAAAGTATTTTAATTTAACAGTGGTGAATATATCATTCCCTTTTTGCCAAAAAATGCTGCCGCTTTTACAATGAATTTCAATCGCTTAAGGAAATTTGGATATTTTACTTATTATTACTTATAATTACTTGATAAAATGTGATAATAATGTATAATTACTTATAAATACGTACTGAAGTTGGTGAAGAAGCATTGTACCAAGAAGAGAGATTGTTATCTATTTTAGACTTCCTTCAAAAAAATAAACGAATATCGGTTGAAGAAATATGTACGATGTTTAATGTTTCAAGAGACACAGCACGAAGGGATCTTGTTAAGTTAGAAGAGGAAAATTCTATTATCCGTACACGTGGCGGAGCAATCTTACCATCTATTCAGGAAGAAATTAAAAACTACTCAAAGCGTCTGGAGACTGTATCACAGGAGAAAAAGATAATCGGGAAGAAGGCAGCTTCTTTAATTTATCCAAATGACAATATCATTTTAGATACATCAACAACAGTTCAAGCCTGTGCAGAGCACTTGAAAAATATGGAATGCACAATTATTACGAATTCAATTAATCAGGCAGAAGTATTGTCTAATAAGTCCCATATCAATATTCAACTTCTTGGTGGTACACTGCATAAAGAGCATCGCTTTTTATATGGCTCTTCTGTAGTAGAGAAGCTCTCGGATTACTATGTGGATAAACTTTTTGTTGGTGTGATAGGAATATCAGAAACTGGATTAACCATTGCACATGAAGAAGACGGTGTTGTAAAAAGAAAGATGGTTAAGCAAGCGAAACAGGTGATTGTCCTAGCAGATCATACCAAGCTCGGAACGAAACACTTTTTCAAATTTGCAAGTTTAGATGATGTAGATCTATTAATTACAGATAAAACACCACCAAAGGCTTTTATGGAAGTTCTGCGAAAAAACAATGTAGAATTACTAATAGCAGACGGTGAAACGAAAGGTGATAAATAAGATGACAAAATTAATTGCAATCGATTTAGATGGAACCTTACTCAATGAAAAAAATGAAATAAGTGAGAACAATAAACAAGCGCTTCTAGATTCGCAAGCGGAGGGAATTGAGGTTGTTATTGCAACTGGCCGTGCTCATTTTGATGTGCAAACGATCTTTAAGAATACTGGTATGAAAACATGGATTATTGGAGCAAACGGAGCAACGATTCATCGTCCCAATGGTGAATTATTCCACCATATACCGATGAAGCATGAAGATGCACTGGATAGTTTAAAGTGGCTCGAGCATGAGGAGTTTTATTATGAGATCTTTAGCAAAGAAGCTATCCTAACACCACAAAATGGCCGGGAACGATTAATGATTGAAATGGATCGCTTGTTAAGCGCCAATCCAAATATAAGTGTGGAAGAACTGAACCAAGCTATGGCTAAGCAATTTAGTCAAACCGGGTTTTCTTATATTGGCTCACCAGCAGAGTTAAATGAGATGAACATTGATATTTATAATATCCTTGCATTTTCATTTGATGACGAGAAGCTTAATAAAGGCCAGGTACAATTTAAAGATCATAAAGACTTAACTGTTGTATCATCAGCAAATCATAATTTTGAATTGGAGCATAAGGATGCTTCCAAGGGCAATGCCATGGCAATCCTTGCGAAGAAATTAGGCATTCATTTAGCGGATACTGCAGCAGTTGGAGATAGCTTTAATGATTTATCAATGTTAAAAACTGCAGGCAGAAGTGCAGCTATGGGAAATGCTCCTGATGCGATTAAAGAAGCAGCTCAGTCCGTTACACTTTCCAATCATGAAGATGGAGTTGCTCATTTTATTAATTCGCTTCGTGAACGATAAAGTCATGCTGATTATTTAAGTATAGAAACACTAATCTGACTTTGTGTGCCACTATACGATTGTTTTTGATATTATATTTCCATAGCCATTGGCTATTCCTAATATTTTCGGGTTTGCTTGAAACCTGATGAGAAGCTCTCTTTCTCGCGTAACGCGTATGCGGCGTAACGGAAGGGGGGCTTATTAAGTTTCATCGTACAGTCCTGCGAGGTGGACTTAAATATGTGATAAAATAGAAATAAAAGGGGAGGCGGCTAATGAAGATTTCTGAATTTGAGGTTCGAGGAGCAATTGATGAAGCAACACGTTGTGAGCATTACCATACCAGCAAAGATATTATTGCTATTCGTTTTTATTGCTGCAATCGTTATTTTCCTTGTTATTTATGCCATGAAGCATATGGTTGTGGCAAGAAGGAAGTTTGGCCACAAGAAAAATTCGATGAAAAGGCTATTCTCTGTGGAAGCTGCAAAACAGAGCTGACAGTTAACCAATATATAAACTGTGACAACACATGTCCAAACTGTCAAGCGTCATTCAACAGTGGCTGTTCGCTTCACTACCATTTGTATTTCGAAAAATTCCATCCGTCTTGTTTGTCGGGGAATAATGGTTAGAAAAAAGAGGCTATACAAACCGTGTGAACGGTCTCATAGCCTCTTTTATGATTAGTTTGCTCGCGAATGAACGCGCTCACCTTGGACCCAGACCTCACGAATGTTCTCTGGTCGAGTGAGGTACATGATTTTTTGGAAAATATCATACAAATCTTCATTAGCATTAAAAATCGGCAGTTTTGCAGATGGAAGCTTCGTATCGATAATTTGTACATCCCATGCATAATTTTCCTCGATTCTGCCAACTGGTAAGCTTAAGCTTTCTCCTCCGCCAGCAGTGGCGAAATAAAATGCTTCATTAATCGTAATCCGTGAATCTGGAACCCCGCGTTTATTTGCTGGAAGGGCAGTATCTACACCATCCTCCAGCATCCTTGACGAAACAACCGCTTGTCTTGCATTATCATAAATACTTGGTATTGAACCAGCAGAAATATCCGTACCTAATCCAATATCAATTCCTTTCTCGTGAAAGCGTGCAATCGGAATAACACCATTTGCAAAGTATGCATTGGATAGTGGACAATGGCCGATCGCAGTACCTGTTTTAGCAAATAATTCGGCGTCCTCATCCTCCAGAAAGTTACAGTGTGCCATCACCGATTTATCACGTAAAAGACCAAAATCATGTAATGCAAAGGCATCGTTTTTCTCGAAACGATCCCGTACATAATGGTGTTCCCAATCACTTTCGCTGCAATGTGATTGAATATGTGTATCATATTTTGCTGCTAATTCGCCTAGGCCCTTTAATGCATCATCGGTACAGCTCGGAATAAACCGGGGAGTTACAACAGGATAAACCCCTTGTTTTGTTGACTTAGCTAAGTCTTTTACAGCTAAAATAAATTCCTCCGTATCGGCTAATGCGGTTTGCGTATCCTGATCCCTATAGTAATCAGGATTTTGGGCAGGATCGTCCATGACAACTTTACCGACTAGACCACGTTGGCCTTTTTCAGAACAAATTTTAGCGAGCAGCAAACTAGCTTCCTTATGCACGGTTGCAAAATAAAGGGCAGTCGTTGTACCATTTGCAAGGAATGTGCTGACCAAATCTTCATAGACGTCCTTCGCATAATCTAAATCGGAAAACTTGGACTCTACGGGGAAGGTGTATGTATTTAACCAATCATAAAGCGGCAAATCAAGCGCTGTTCCTGACTGTGCCCATTGTGGGGCATGGACATGTAAATCAACAAAACCTGGAAGTAAATATTGACCATCAGCTAACCGATGGAAATTCTCTGCTCCTTCATAAGTGTTAAGCAGCTTTTCATAATCTGAATCTGTTGGTGCAACCATTCTTTCAATCATTCCATCCTCATTAATGCAAAAAAGATAGTCTGCCAGCTGCTCCACTTCTTTCGCTGATTTACTTGTAAAAGCTGTACCATGAAATATATGCGTATATTTTTCCATTTTATCACCTTAATGTTCGTATTTTGAAATTATATCTGTCATTATAAAGGATAAAAATAACTTCGTCTATGGAATTTCACTTTACTTTTTAAAGATGCAAAAATCCTAGTTATTCTATAGTTAGCGTATTTGTCTAAATTATTGGAAGGTTATTTTTTATTTAAGAGGTCTTGTATTTGGCCAAATGGGTGCTATACTATAAACATTCTAAAAAAATATGTATTGTATTTTCATATAATCGTAGGGATATGGCCTACAAGTTTCTACCGGTTTACCGTAAATAAACTGACTATGAGAAGCAATCGTGAATAGACATTCATTGAAACTCACTTTATTAGTGTTCAATGCATAAAAATATGGTTTGTTTGAAGTATTGTCTTTTCACGGTATTTCGATATCTAAAGCTCGAAGTACATTGCCTTCTCCATAGTGAAGGTAATGTACTTCGGGCTTTTTTTATTCTATGTTTCCGTTATATGAGAAGCACTACAGTAATTTAAAAAATCTAGTGAACAGCTAGACGAGGGGAGTAAAGAGCTTGGAGAGTGCTGTGAGAGAATTAGAGCCGAAAGTAGCAAAGAATGAGCAAGCTGGAAAGAAAAAGGATATTTCAGTAGGAAAATCTATTTTTGTAGGATTACAGCATGTATTAGCAATGGATTTATTTATACCGCCAATTATTTTAGCCGGGCTACTGTCCTTTTCTGTTGCTGATAGTGCCTTGTTAATTCAGATGACATTTATTGCTTGCGGAATTGCAACGATTATTCAGGCTGGATTTGCGATGAAGCTGCCTGTAATGCAGGGACCATCGTTTGTTCCACTTAGTGCACTTGCGGCAATTGGAACAACGTCTGGAATAGGAGCAATGATTGGCAGTTTAATACCTGGTGCATTGTTAATCGCGCTATTAGGCTATCCATTTAAGTTTTTTAGTAGAGTAGTGAAGAGATTTATACCGCCAATTGTTGCAGGTACCGTTATTGTTGTTGTTGGTTTTTCGTTAATGCCGACGGCAATCAGCTCGATCTATGGTGCTGAAGGCAGCTTTAACACAAATATATTGATTGCATTTATTACAGCAGCTGTATTGATTTCCTCCATGTATGTCGGTGAAAAGGCTACAACAAAATGGAAACATATTAAAGTTGCATCTGTTATTTTAGCGTTAGGGTCAGGTACAATTGCTGCATCTTTCTTTGGAATGGTAGACTTCTCTTCTGTACGTGATGCTGCTTGGTTTGCTATGCCCAGTATTTTTGCATTAGGAACACCAACCTTTGAAATGGATGCAGTTTTAATTATGATTGCTATCTATTTTATTATCATGATAGAAACAACGGGAACGTGGTTCACTGTAGGTAATGTTACGGAAGAAAAGCTGGATCATAAACGATTAAACGGAGGAGCTTTTGGTGAAGGGCTTGGCTGTTTTGCTGGTTCCTTCTTTGGTGGTACACCAGTTACAGGCTATTCCACGAATGCAGGAATTATTGCTATCACTGGTGTGAAGAGCCGCAAACCAATAATCTCAGGTGGCATTTTTCTGCTTATGTTTGGGATGATGCCAAAACTTATGACCATAATTGCTAGTATCCCGCCAGTAGTTATAAGCAGCGTATTCGCTATTATTTGTGTTGTCATTATGATGAATGGATTTAAAGTCGTCAAGCAAGCACCGTTTACGGAACGGAATATGCTTGTAATCGGCATCCCAATCATGCTTGCACTATTTGCGGTGCTTATGCCAGTAGATATTTTATATACTCTTCCAAGTATTATTACTTATTTCGTTTCCTCTGGAATTGCTATTGGAGCAGTAGCTGCATTAATTCTTAATTTGGTGCTTCCAGAGAAAAAAGAAGATACTGGATTACAAGCGGAAGTAGACGTGAATTAGATTAAAAGTCTTTTGAAAAAAGAGAAACAATTTATTTGGCAGATATGAAAGTACTTAAACTTTCCCATCTGTATATGTGTAACTAAGGCATTCTTATTTAGGCTGGCAAACAGCACTTTTATGATTTTGTTGACGAATGTCAAGTGTACGAATAAAAGGGGAGCTTATCGATATGCAACAAGATAGATTATGGAATCAATGGCATCCGGTTTATAAGGCGGGTGCATTAAAGGAAGATCCTGAACAAGTTTTTGTTTTAGGTGAACGGGTAGTAATTTTCCGGAATGAAAAAGGGGTACATGCATTTAAAGATTTATGTATCCACCGTGGAGCAGCACTTTCATTAGGAAAAGTAAAGAATGGAAACCTTGTTTGCGCTTATCATGCTTGGGAGTACAATGAAACCGGTGAGTGTGTGAAGATACCAGCATTGCCATGTGAAAGGCCTATCCCTAAGAAAGCTAGAGCAACGGTTTATCACGCTCAGGAAGCATTTGGTTTAATCTGGGTCAATTTAGGTGATGAACCAGAATCGATGATTTCTTATCCAGAATATGATGAAGCAGGTTATCGTACGGCGATTTGCGGACCATATGATGTAAAGGCAAATGCACCAAGAATAATTGAAAATTTCTTGGATGTTTCGCACTTGATGTTTGTGCACGAAGGAATGCTTGGGGACGAAGATCATGCTGAAATTGTAGATTATGAAGTTGATTTTATCGATAATCGTTTTATTACGAGCAAAATACCTGTGTATCAACCGAATCCAGATGGACGCTCTAAAGGCGGCTATGCAGATTACGTCTATGAAATTCTAAGTCCAACGATAGCAAGATTTACAAAAACAACTGAAGGCTCAGACGAAGCATTGACGATACTAGCTGCTGTAAATCAAGAGGACAGCGAACAGACAAAGGTATTTATGCTGCTAACGAGGAATTATGATCTTAATAAGCCAGATGATTCATTTATTGAATTCCAGGATACAATTTTTTATCAAGACTTAGATGTTGTTGAAAGTCAAAAACCAGAGCTTCTGCCTTTGGATTTACAAGCGGAAATGCATCTTAAATCAGATGCGCTGACGATCGCATATCGCAGATGGCTGGATGAGCTTGGGGTGGAAACTGGAACATTGCCAATAGATGAATCGAAGCGGAATAAACGGAAGAAAGTATTGAACTAGAATATAGCGCTTTTGCAGAAATCGGATATCTGCATGGCGCTTTTTTATTTGTGCAGAGTTAACGTTTTCCACGAATTCATTTCTAGAGCCTTTTTCTTTATGCGATGGAAGAATTTGTTGATCAGTCCGTTTAATATCGCCTGCTGCCATATGTTACGTTGAAAAGCAAGGGCATAATATAGCGGGGTTGAATTTAGAATAAGTACAACATTGAAAAACAAAGCAATGTGCTACTGTGATAAATGAGTAGACACATTGCTTTGTGATCATCTTACGTTTTCTAAAACATTTGCTTCTTTTAGTTCTAATGATTGAACAAATTTGCCAATTCGCTGCATTGCAATCTCGAGCTGTTCAATGGATGCAGCATAGGAACAGCGAATATAGCCTTCACCAGATGCTCCGAAAGCATTACCTGGTACAACAGCAACCTTTTCTTCTTGAAGAAGGAGAGCGGCAAATTCTTCAGAGGTAAGTCCTGTCTTCTGGATGGATGGGAAAACATAGAATGCTCCGCCTGGTGTATGACAATCTAACCCAATTTTACGAAGCGATTGAACCATGAAATTTCTTCTCCTCCAGTAATTTTGTCTCATTTTCTCAACGTGATCTGTGCTGTTGCGCAATGCCTCCAATGCCCCAAGCTGAAGCATCGTTGGTGCACACATCGTCGTGAATTGGTAAATTTTCACCATCACTTGAATAAATTCCCGCGGCGCAGCTAGAAAGCCTAAACGCCATCCAGTCATTGCAAAACCTTTCGAAAATCCATTAACGACAATGGTACGATCATACATGCCAGGAATTGCAGCAAAGCTAGTGAACTCTTCATCATAAGATAACTCAGCATAAATTTCATCTGTAACCACAAGCAGGTCGTGTTTTTTCACAACTTGAGCAATTTCGGAAAGTTCTTCTTTGTTAAGACAGGAGCCTGTTGGGTTACTTGGCGAGCATAATAGAATTGCCTTTGTTCGATTTGTTATAGCTGATTCGAGCTGCTCAGGAGTTACTTTAAAGTCGTTTTCCGCATATGTTGCAATACGAATGGGAACACCACCAGCTAATGTAACAAGTGCTGTATAGGATACGAAGGCAGGTTCAATAATAAGCACTTCATCTCCCGGATTCAAAATCGCCCGGAATGCTAGATCAAGGGATTGACTGGCGCCAACTGTGACGATGATTTGATTCTCTGGCTGATAATTAATGTGAAAGCTTCTGTTCAAATAATTAGATATTTGTTCGCGTAATTCAAGTAATCCAGCATTTGCCGTATAAGATGTATGTCCATCCTTTAATGCTTCTATTGCAGCTTCCCGAATATTCCACGGTGTCACAAAATCCGGTTCGCCAACACCAAGTGAAATAACATCGTCCATACTTGCTGCTAAGTCAAAGAATTTCCGTATGCCAGATGGTTCTAATCCTTTTGCGGTAGTAGATAAATAATTTTGAAAATCTATACTCATGGGGTAATCACCATTCTCCGATCTTTGTCATCATTTCCTTCAATTATCACGCCATCATGCTTGTATTTCTTGAGCATAAAGTGGCTTGTAGTCGATACAACATTTTCAATTGTAGCTAATTTATTGGATACAAATGCTGCAATCTCATTCATCGTTTTGCCTTCAACAGTTACAGATAAATCATATGTACCGGACATCAGATAAAGCGATTGAACTTCCGGATAACGGTAAATCTGTTCAGCTACTTCATTAAATCCAACGCTTCGTTCGGGTGTTACTTTAACATCAATCATCGCTACAATTGATTCCTTGCCCTCTATTTTATTCCAATCAATAAGTGTCGGGTAACTAACAATAATGTTTTCATCTTCAAGTTTTTTTATAATCATTTGTGCTTTTTCTTCACTTATTCCAAGTTGGAATGCAATGGATTCTGTTGATACTTTATGGTTTTCATCAAGTATTGATAAAATATTTAATTCCTCGTTTGTCAGTTTCATTCCAATCCGCCTTCCATTGCTATTAATTTGTAACCTGATAAAACATAGCAATGATAAAATTATATCATTTTTGTACTGTAATCAAAACTAAAATTTGTGCTTTTTTAATTCTAAATGGATAAAAACGTATTTTAAATCTTTTAGCAGTTTAGGGTTACTGATATTATAAATGAATGTGATTATGTAAGGGAGTTTTTTATCATAAGCGTTGAAACGAATGTTTAAGGGGGTAGGATAAAATTCTTCAAAAATTGAAAAGAAGCGATAACTCTTCTTTTACGAGATTATCGCTTCCTTTATTAATCTTCTTCTAAAATCTGATCGAATGCCTCGGATACTTTGTCAAATTCTTCATCACTTTCAATAGCTGATAATTCATTATCTGTATCAATTTTGAGGAAGAATATATCAATGTCTTCTTCACTATCCTCTTGCAAATCTTCTAAAAAGCTTACTGCTATATAGTCTATATTTTCCAATGTAACCTTTCCGAGCACTTCTACTTCCTGATCTGCATCTGTTTCGTCACTAATTGTAAAAACTTCACCAACTTCAATTTTATCCATAGGATAACCTCCGCTTCTTTATCTCGAAATGATTTGGTAAACATCTCTCCTTATTTTTACTTTATTTGGGAATAGAATGCAAATTATACTCTGTTCTATTTTATATTTGCTGATTGAGAGCAATAATTGATTCGAGAGAAAATTTCTATTCTTCTAATTCAAAGCTACATGACAATCTGTCTGCTTTTCTAAGCAATGGAATCTTTTAATTTTGCCTCAAGTGTCAGGATAATCTCCATGTATCAAAATTATCCCTCCATTAAAAAATACCCTTCCAATCAGAAGGGAAGGGTATTTGCCGCATTTATAATGTTGCAGGTTCATTTAATGCATTTTCCAAGGACACATAATCATATCCAAGGTCCCGAGCGACAGCTTCATAAGTCACTTTTCCATTCATGACATTCACACCAGTACCAATTGCTGGGTTATCCAGGATAGCTCTGGCAATGCCTTTAGCACCAATTTGTGCTGCATATGGTACGGTTACATTGGTTAAGCCAACTGTTGCAGTACGTGGGACAGCACCAGGGATGTTTGCAACTGCATAATGCAGTACATCATGCTTAATATAGATTGGCTCATCATGTGTTGTCGGATGATCGACGGTTTCGAAGTTCCCGCCCTGGTCAATTGCAACATCAACAATTACAGATCCTGCCTGCATGGATTTCACCATTTCTTCACTAACAAGCTTTGGAGCCTTTGCTCCTGGAATTAAAACAGAACCAATTACTAAGTCAGATGTCTTCACTGCTTCTGCGATGTTGTAAGGGTTAGACATTAAAGTTTGTATGCTTGAACCAAAAATATCATCAAGTTCACGAAGACGGGTTGGATTCAAGTCTATTATTGTTACTTCAGCTCCAAGACCGAGTGCAATTCGAGCGGCATTTGTTCCTACGACACCACCACCAATGATTGTAACTTTTCCACGGTTCACACCTGGAATTCCACTTAGAAGAACTCCTTTACCACCTTTTGATTTCTCAAGGTACTGTGCTCCGATTTGTGTTGCCATACGGCCAGCAACTTCACTCATTGGAGTAAGCAGTGGCAATGTACGGTTAACCGTAATTGTTTCATATGCAATAGCGGTTACTTTATTGTCAACTAACGCTTTAGTCAATTCTGGCTCAGCTGCTAAGTGAAGGTACGTAAATAAAATCAATCCTTCACGGAAATATTGATATTCAGATGGGAGTGGTTCTTTTACTTTCATAATCATTTCGGATTTTGCCCAAATGTCCGAAGCGCTTTCAATGATTGCAGCACCAGCTTCAATATACTCTTCATTTGAAAAGCTGCTTCCTAATCCAGCGTCCTTTTCAATAATGACTGTTTGACCTGCCTTTACTAAATTCACTACCCCCGCAGGTGTCATTGCAACGCGGTTTTCGTTATTTTTAATCTCTTTGAGTACCCCTATAATCATGTTTACCCTCTCCTCATAAGCTATTTATAATTAGATGATAACGCTTTCTTTGTGTTTTTTCTTCATTAAAAAAAATGAAAAAAAGAAGGGGGCTTTGTGTATTTGCACAAATCACCCTTCTTCCATGGTTTCCATTATAAAATCGAGATAAACTGCAGTTTTTTGATTAGGATCCTTTAAATCCAGCATAGCGACTTCACGGATTCGTTTTAGTCGGTAATTCATTGTATTGGGGTGAATAAATAGTTCCTTTGCAGTTTGATAAACATTACAATCACAATTTAAATAAGCCTGTAAAGAGTCTGTAAGAGAAGTGTTGTGTTTTTTATCGTATAAACGTAATTTTTCAATGTATTTATTTTGCCTGTGATGCATTTTACGAATTGCAAACAATTCTTCTATAAATTGATAAACCCCGAGATCATCATATAAAAAGATACGAGATAGTTCTTTTGGATATTTTTCTTTTAGTTTTAATACGTTTATTGCTTCTTTATAACTTTCATTTACCTGCTTTATATCATCCTCATGTAGGGATCCAGCTGAGGCGCGGACATTTTTTAATGCAAGCTGGTTGCTGATTTTTTCAGTGAATTGCTTTATAAATTCCCGTATCAGGTTCGGAGCCTCATCTTTTTTCCGATAATGTCGAACGAGGATAATGAATTCATTGTCATCAAATAGACGAAAGAGTGATTTAACTTGTAATTGTGTTTCTGCCAAATAATATGCATACTTTTCGATTTGCTCCGTTATTTGGTCATCGAATTGTATGATAATAACTGCGAGTTCCCCGTCTAATTGAACATTTAGCTGTTTTGCCTGCTGGATTACTTTCTCTTTGTCCTTGATTTGCCCCGTAAGCAATTGCCAAAAGAGGTTATTATAACTTTCTTCTGATTTTTTATTTCGTTTTGAGTGCTTTAAAAAGAATTTTCGAACCTGTTCAGCGACTTCTTGAAGGAGTTCGAGTTCTTCCTTGCTTAACTTTTTTTCTCCAGTATGTGCCCAAATAAAACCTAGGATTTCATTTTTTTGCCGTATAGAAATAGCTACACGATTTCCCAGCCCGATTTCTTTAATTTTCGGGATGACGACAGCATTATCACAATCAATAAGTTTAGACATAACACCTTTTTTCCAGAGCTCGCTGATAACTTTATCAGGTACTTTGCGATTCATAATTGTACCGATCCGCGCTTCGTCAATGTTTTCTTTATGCTTGCTGTAGGATACTACATGGTGGTTAGAGTCTTCTATTGTAATAGGGCACTCGAAAATTTCGCCAATCCAGTCAGCCAGCTGATCTGCTGAGTCAAATTCTTTGTTCAATCTGTTTTTAAAACGTTCTAGATGCTTAAATTTATCCTGCATAAAAAATACCTTCCTCTTCAGTATCTGGCGCTAGGTTATAATAGAAAAGCTAAAAACAATATTAATAACGTTTGAGTAGATACACGAACCTACTTATTCACATTTTAGTATATACACAAATAGATTTCATCTTTTAGCTGTTATAATGTAACTGGAAACATCCAGAGGGGGAGACACAATGAAAAATATACTCAAAATTGGAAGCGCTTTTATCGGAGTTATTGTTGGGGCAGGATTTGCTTCTGGACAAGAAGTATTACAGTATTTTACAAGTTTTGGGGTAATGGGTATCGTTGGTGCAGTTATTGCAAGCGCTTTATTTGCGTATGTTGGGATGGTGCTTGTCTGGTTGGGCAGCCGTTCACAAACAGCATCTCATAAAGAAGTTATTTATAATATAAGCGGTCGATATCTGGGGAAGGCTGTTGACTATATTCTTATTTTTACTTTGTTTGGGGTAGGGGTAGTGATGATTGCTGGTGCAGGGTCAAATCTAAATCAGCAATTTGGTTTACCATATGTTTTTGGGACAACCTTGATGTTGTTGCTTGTAATCTTAACAGGGATGCTGAAAGTTGATCGGATTGTTTCCATTATCGGCAGTATTACACCTTTTCTGGTGCTATTTGTCTTAATCATTTCAGTCTATAGCTTTCTGACATTGGATGGCTCGTTTGCAGCACTTGATAGTCTTGCTAAGGAACAGCCGACTTCATTACCTAACTGGTTTATTTCAGGAATTAACTATGTTTCCTTTAATACAGCAGTAGGGGCATCGATGGCAATTGTGATGGGTGGTGCAGAAGCGAATAAAAAATCGGCTGCAATAGGGGGCTTAGTAGGGGGACTAGGTCTCGGAATTCTGATTCTGCTTAGTCATTTGGCAATTTTCGCTAAGATAGAAGAGGTAGGCAGCTTAGATATGCCGATGCTGGGTATTGTAAATAATTTATCACCAATACTCGGGGTGTTAATGTCAATTGTCATATTTGGAATGATTTATAATACTGCTGTCAGCATGTTTTTCTCATTTGTAGTACGATTTGCGGAAGCGGGAACAAGACGTTATAAACCATTCCTAATAGGAACGATGATTGTTGCATATATTGCAAGCTTTGCAGGGTTCACAGATTTAGTTAGTTATTTTTACCCGTTTATCGGCTATCTTGGCCTTGTGCTTATTGCGGTATTAATTATTACGCCGTTCAGAATGAAAAGGACTGATAAAGAAAACGATCAGCAATTAGCTAACGAAAAACAGAGGGGACTAGGATAAAGGGTGTTAAAATCTGTTAATAATTTCAAAAGAAATAAACCCTACAGGACAAATTCCTGTAGGGTTTATTTTAGTTTTCTTCAATTTTTTTACGGTTTTTCTTAAATAGCTTGGATAGTAATTCGTAAACAAGCGGTACAACAAGTAAAGTAAGTAATGTTGAGCTTGCTAGACCACCGATTACCGTAATACCAAGACCTTTCGAAATTAAACCGCCACCGCCATTACCAAATGCTAACGGAAGTAATGCGCCCATTGTTGCTAGAGCGGTCATTAATATTGGGCGAAGTCGTGTTGCCCCAGCTTCGAGAATTGCTTCACGCAGTCCCATACCATCTCGTTCCATGTGGATGATTCGATCAACTAGCACAATTGCGTTTGTTACTACAATACCAATTAACATGAGGAGACCCATCATAACGGAAACGGAAATGGTTTCTCCGGCAATAAGCAGTCCAACGAACGAACCAATAATTGCAAATGGAAGGGAGAACAGAATTGCAAATGGTGCAAGTCCTTCACCGAACGTGACAACTAAGACGAAGTATACGATTGCGATTGCAGCAAGCATTGCAACACCTAGCTGAGTAAATGTTTCTTCCATATCTGCTGCAACACCATCAACGCCCATGGATACGCCTTTTGGTAAGTCAAGCACTTCAATTGCTGCATCAACATCAGCTGTTGCTTTTGAAATATCATCTTCTACAATTGTTCCAGTAACAGTAGCGTAGTACTCATTGTTACTGCGTGATAGTGTATTCATCGTTGTTCCTTCTTCAACCGTTACAAGCTCGGAAAGCGGAATTGTTGTTCCAGGCTCCATTTGCAATGGTACTGGAATTTCCAGCATTTCCTCGATGGATTGCGGGTCAAAAGTTTGCTCTTGCTGTACAATAACATCAAGTGTCTCGCCGTCTTTTTCTACTGTTGTGATGACATCCTTTGTTGATGATGTATTAAGCATCATAACAATTTGACCAGTTGTTAAACCATATTGGAGCAGATCTTGCTGATCTACTTTCAATACATGTTCAATATACGCATCCTCTGCACTTGATGAAACATCGTCAATTCCATCAATTTTACTAACTTCTTCTTCTACCATGTGAACAGCTTCGTTTAAATTATCTAAATCCTCGCTATAGAATGTATAGCTTACTTCATTCGTAGCCATTCCCATTGAAGAGAAGTCCTGGCTTTTCCATTCACCTGATTGGTCGATATTTGTGACATATTCTAAGATCTCATCCCGTGCTTGTGGAAAGTCTTCCATATCTGGGTCGAAGATTAAGTACATTAATGCGCCGCCAGCTCCGCCGCCCATCATAGCTGCATTTGGATCTGCAGTGTCTGAATCATTTACAGAAAGCTGAACAATATCGATATCTTCATGTGTTAATAATTCGTCTTCAACCTCTGTAATGTTTTCAAGTGTATCATCCATTAATTCGCCAGCTTCAGGAGTATACGTTAGGTACATTACTTTTTCTTCTTCGCTGCCTAAGAAACTGAAGCCGATTAAAGGCGTTAACAGCAAGCTACCGACTAATAATACAATTGATAGGATGGACATAATCACTTTATGATTTAGTGTCCAGTCGAGAACCTTTTTATAGCCTCTTGCAAGCTTCCCTTGCTCCTTATGCTGGCTTTCTGCTTTTTCACCATATAATTTTTTCTTGAATAAGAAATGTGAAAGTGCAGGTACAATTGTAATCGCAACGATTAAGGAAGCAAGAAGCGCAAATGTCATTGTTAATGCGAAAGGCATAAACAATTCACCAACCATACCGCCAACAAAAATGAGTGGAGCAAATACAGCAACTGTAACGATAGTTGAAGATAGAATTGGTTTAAACATTTCTATTGTTGCCTCGCGGACCAGAGCTCTTCCAGAAAGCTTTTCTTCTTTTAGGTGGATCCTCCGATAAATATTTTCTACTACAACGATGGAGTCATCAATTACCCGGCCAATTGCCACGGTAACCGCACCTAGCGTCATAATATTTAAAGTAATATCCATCCAGTTTAACAGAAGCAATGCCATAAAGATGGATACTGGAATCGAAATAATGGAAATAATCGTTGATTTAAAGTCACGTAAGAAAAGTAATATAATCAGAACAGCAATTAAACCGCCGAACAACGCTTTTTCAATCATCGTATTGACGGAATCCTGAATTGGCTGACCTTGGTCAAGAGATACATCAATAATTAATCCTTCATTAGCTTTTACTTCTTCTTCAACTAAGTCCTTTACTTCATTTACTACGTCGACCGTATTATCCTGTTGTCCTTTGACAATTTGGATTGCTATTGCATTCTCGCCATTTGTACGGGATACAGACTCTACTTTACCAACAGTCTCGATTGTTGCAATGTCTCCTAGTTCTACAAATGGAGCAGGATTTGCTTCTGTTGGTGTCACAGGGATAAGCATACCTTTAAGCTCATCTTCTGTCATGAACTTTCCATCTACTGCTACAGCCTGCTCACCTTCTTCAAATTCATAAAGTCCTAAAGAAACGGCCATATCACTAGCTTGTATCATTTCCTCAACCGTATCTTCAGTGATATCAAGCTCTGCCATCAATTCCTGATCATATGTCAGTTCAACCTCTTCAATGTGTTGCCCTGTGATGGTCGCAGATGCAACACCATCAAGTTTTTCGATTTTGGGTAGTAAAATATCGTTAACGGTTGATGTCAGTTCTACAATATCTTCTGAAGAACTACTGACACTTAATGCTACAACCGGCATCATGTTCATGCTGATTGATGAGATAATTGGTTCCTGTGCATCATCTGGCAATTTGACATTATCCAGTGCTGATTGCAGTTCACGTTTTTTCTCATCCATATCAATACCGTAATCATATTCGACTTGAATATTTGCGATATTAGATGATGAATTGGAATAAACGGCCTTAATGTCTTCAAGCCCGTTAATTGCTTTTTCAATTGGTATGGAAACTTCATCCATAACCTGTTCTGGAGTTGCACCTGGAAATACATCCATCACCATGAGGTATGGAATATTAATATCCGGAATCATCTCCGTTTTCATTCGCGTCCCTGAATAAATACCTGATGCAGTAATAATAATAGTCAGCAGCCATACTGCCAGTTTATTTTTCAGGACAAAATTTACAATACCTTTCACCTTTACACCTGCCCTTATTTGACTTATGATACTACGTTATTTATAATAATGACTACTTGGTCAATTGTCAATGTCAGAAGCGGGAAAGGAAGTGGAAAATGTGGCAAAAAAACAACTAATTATGGATAAGGCACTGGAGCTTTTTGCAAAACAAGGTTTTAATGCAACTTCGATTCAGCAAATAACCGATCATTGCGGAATTTCAAAAGGAGCTTTTTATTTATCGTTTAAGTCAAAAGATGCACTGATTCTAGCTATAATTGACCACTTTATGATGAAATATGTATCAAGCATTGACTACTTGGTCAGAAGTGAAGATGATAAGGATAGATTATTATATGAATTTTACCACCTATGTTTTGACTCGTATTATGAGCACTCTGAATTCGCGAAAATTTTCATTCAAGAACAGGCACATTCATTAAATGATGAATTGATAATAAAAATGCGTTATTATAGCCAGTTAATTGAGGAATCCATTCTATATATGGTTGAGAAAATATACGGATATGAAGTAGAACGAATGAAGTATGATCTCGTATATTGTATTCAAGGTTTCATGAAAACTTATTCAGAACTTTTTTTCTTCCTTAATTTACAAGTTGATTTAGATACACTTTGCAAATCACTTGTTGAAAAGACGAATTTATTAGCTGCTTATACAACAATTCCTTTTTTGACTAAAGATTTCGTTCAATTAATGAAAAAACCATTAAATGAAGAAATAACGACAGAAGAAATGTTGATGCTGATGGACCGTGCGTTAGAGGAAGTTGAAGGGGAAATTGAAAGAGAATCACTGACTTTATTGAAGAAAGAGCTACGAAAACCAAGCTTAAGCAGGGCATTAATAAGTGGACTGCTGGAAAATATCCGTCATCATGCAGAATGTCAAGCTATCTATTTTAAACTGAGACACCACTTCAGCTTTGAATAATGGCAGTTTGAGAAACTACTTATTGGTATGTGATAAGTAGTTTTTTCTATGGATACAAAGAAATAAAAACAGTCAGCCCTCGTTCTGTGGTAAAATTATAATTTGACTTGAGTTTTTACAGCTAGGAGATTACGCAAAATGGAGATGAACAATTATTACTATCATTTTTTGGAACAGATGAATAAAGAGCTGGCATTTGTTGCTAGAGAACTTGAAAATAGTATATTTGCCAGCCCGCGGACAATGCTCACACATGCAAGGGTTTTTGTAGAAACAATCTTGCAGCTCGTAATGAAAGTGGAAGGGCTGCCTTCTAGAATGAGCCTAACACTGATCGAGAGAATTGATACGCTAAATGATAATGGATACATAACCAGAGAGGTTCGGGATGCTTTACATTCTGTGCGAATGTTAGGCAATCAGGCTGCACATGATACACGGAAATTCCGTTATTCGGAGGCGCTGGAATCATGGGAAGCTGTTTATGAGATTGTAAGATGGTATGTGGAGACATATGGTCCGATTGAATTTGTATTTCCAGAATACCAGGATCCAGCAACTCTGGGAAAAGAACACTATGATATTTCAGAAATAGAATTTCGTTTAGGTGCATTGGAGGAATTGTTAAATGCTTCGGTAGGGAAGCATGATAAAAAATTTGAAACTGATGATAAAAGGAAATCAGCTGCAGAAAAAACTTCTAACCCATTACCACCAGGATTTACTGAGATTCGAAAGCTTATATATAAAAATAGAGAGCTGGAAATTCCGCACTTTTTGCGAGATGCATTCCTTTTGCCACAGCGTTTTGACCGTTCAGAGATGTACTTAATCCGGCTGGGAGCTGAGCAGCAGGCGCGGATTATGAGTGAGCTCCCAAATAACTTAGAAGGATTATCGGCACATGTAAAGCGCTATAGCGCTAAAAATGAAGAAATACTTTTTGATGAATTGAAAATGTTTATAGAAGAAGAGAAGCAGCGAAGAAAAATTACGCTTGAACGTCCTGGAGAATTATTTTTCTTTTTTAAAGCAGAGTACCTTATTGTAACAGAAGAATTGGCAAAAGTATCTCTTGATGAGGATATCTTTTCTGGCTTCCCAAGCTTACTGAAGCAGCTGCGTGCAGATCAAATAGAAAGAGTTGGGCAGCTGCCGAAAGAATTAGTTATTTTAGCTAAGTATGACAATGCGGGAATTGGAACAATTAAAAGTTTATTTGAACAAATGAAGCAAATACAAGCAAGCAGCACTTCCATTCATATAAATTGAAGCGATGGAGCAGCATTAATAACCGGGAGGAACACCCCTGGTTATTAATGCTTTCATTATTTGTCAAGTTTGAAAGTTAGAGTTCACAAATTAGAAATAAATGTTTGACAAAAGTGTGAACGTGGTAAATAATAGTAAGTAAGGGAGGTCGTTTCAAATGAAAACACATGCGGCAATTTTGAATCTAATAAAATATATTTGTGGTACGTTGGTTTTCCTTGGAATTGGCATTTTTTCTTATGGGGTATATGTAAGCGATTACCAAGGGCTGGTTGGTATTGGTGTGGGTACAATTATGAGTGCAGCGTTTATTTGGATAATGGGTACATTTCTTGTTGCGACAGAGGAAATGGTCAACAAGCATGGTGAGGGGAAGAGAACCCTTTTATAAAATGAATTAAATTTAATAATAAAAAAAGCGAGCGTCCTGTGACGCTCGCTTTTTTGGTATTTACATATCCCATACCATTGCCAGTAATGAACCAAATATGGTCACTAATGCAATCAAGGCACTGTAGTATAGGGTAGTGAAGATTGTTCGTTTATCATCGCTCTCGCCGGCATGCATAAACATGACGAATTGCACCGTTGCTTGAATAAAAGCAGTTACGAGCAGAATAGTCATACCTGCTTTAAATGACATATCCATGAAGTAAACACTAAGTGCAACAACAGTTAGCAGCAATGAGAAAACAAAGCCATTGACTTGTTTTATTGGAAATAGTTCCTTCATGTTACATCATTCCTTTCAAGTAGATGAAGCTGAAAATGAAAATCCACATAACATCAAGAAAGTGCCAATATAGAGAGAAAATAAAAGATTTATTGGTCGTTTCTAATGTCAGGCCACGCTTTTTAATTTGCAAGAGAATAGCAATTCCCCAGAACAAACCAAAGGTTACGTGGGCACCGTGTGTTCCAAGTGTTGTTAATAGAATGCCGGTAAAGCCACTAGTTTGCAGTGTTGCTCCTACATGGTAATAGTGAACAAATTCATAAATCTCAACGCTAAGGAATGTTGCGCCAAGAAGTAAGGTTACAGCTAAGAAGCCTAACATTGCTTTTGGGCGATTTAAACGCATAGCGTTAATTGCAAGACCGATTGTAAAACTACTTGTTAATAGTACAACCGTTTCAATTAAAACAGGTGTTATTTCAAAGATTTCTGCACCACTAGGTCCATTTCCAAATCTGTTTTCATAAATGAAAAACGAGGTAAATAGTGTTGCAAAAAGCATGATTTCAGCGCCTAGGAAAACCCAGAAGCCTAAGATATTCATTTCATTTTTGTGTGTTCCGTATTCAAGAGGTTGCGAGTGATCTATCTTCATTTCTTAGCACCTCCAAATTTCTCTTCTGTTTCTTTAACTTCTTCTTCAGAAATATAACGCCCTTGATCATTTTCAAATGAGCTATACATCATGCATCCGAAGAATGCAATGGCTGCGATAATAACGGCTGGCCAAATACTAAACACAAACGAGAATCCAAATACAAAGAGGATACCAGCCATTATAATTGGTATACCACTATTATTAGGCATGTGGATTTTACTAATTTTTTCTTTAAATAAAGTATGGGTCTTTTTCTTATGATCCCAGAATGCTTGGCTTGAGTTTACTTCAGGTGTAATTGCAAAGTTGTACTCAGGTACTGGGTTATGTGTCGCCCATTCTAATGAACGACCATTCCATGGATCATCTCCAACATTTCTAGGTGAGTTTTTAATACTATAGAAAATATTGTAAGCGATCAGGATGAATGCAATTGCCATTAAACCTGCTCCAACAAATGAAACCATGTTCAACGGACCAAAACCTGTAGCTTCCGAGTAAGTGTACATACGACGAGCTTGCCCGTCTAAACCAGTGATGTACATTGGGAAGAATGCTAACACAAAGCCGACAACGTTAAACCAGAAAGCCCATTTCCCGATTCGTTCGTTCAGGATAAAACCGAACATTTTTGGCCACCAATACGTTAATCCAGCTAGCATTGCGTAAACAACACCAGGAATAATTGTATTGTGGAAGTGTGCAACTAAGAACATTGTGTTGTGATATTGATAGTCAGCACTAGCCATTGCAAGCATTACACCAGTTACGCCCCCAACTGTGAAAAGTGGAATGAAGGCTACTGAATAAAGCATTGGGACGGTAAACCTTATTTTACCTTTCCACATCGTCAGGAGCCAGTTAAATATCTTAATCCCGGTTGGTATGGCAATTGCCATCGTTGTAATCGAGAAGATACTATTTGTTAATGCGCCCTGTCCCATTGTAAAGAAATGGTGTACCCATACAAAGAATGAGAGCAGGGAAATTAACACCATGGATGCAACCATTGATTTATATCCATATAAGTTCCGTTGTGAGAAGGTCGAAATAATCTCACTGTAAATACCGAATGCTGGAAGGATCAAAATGTAAACCTCTGGATGTCCCCAAACCCAGAACAGGTTTGCCCAGTACATATCCATTCCGCCATTGCCTGTCGCAAAGAATGAAGTTCCAAATTGACGGTCTAGCGTTCCCATTAAAAGTGCTACTGTTAAAACTGGGAAAGCAAACACAATAATTACGTTTGTGATGAGGGCTGACCATGTAAATAGTGGCATTTTCATTAATTTCATGCCAGGAGCTCTCATTTTGAAAATCGTTACGATAAAGTTAATACCTGTCATCAATGTTCCAAGACCAGAAATCTGCAGTGCCCACATGTAATAGTTTACGCCAACAGATTGACTGAACTCATTACCCGCCAGTGGGAAGTAGTTGGTCCATCCTGCGTCAGGGGAGCCACCAATAACAAATGAAATATTAAATAGCATTGCTCCTGCAAAGAATAACCAGAAGCTAAGTGCGTTTAGTCTCGGAAATGCAACGTCACGAGCACCGATTTGCAGTGGTACGATGTAGTTCATTAATCCGATAACGAACGGCATCGCCATAAAGAAGATCATTACAACTCCGTGTGTTGTAAAAACCTCATTATAATGTTGAGCGTTTAAGAATTCCATTTCAGGACTGGAAAGCTGTATACGCATCATGATAGCATCTGCGCCACCACGGAATAGCATTAGTAAAGCGGAAATTAAATACATTATACCGATTCGTTTATGGTCAGTCGTTGTTAACCATTCGTTCCATAAATAGCCCCATTTTTTAAAGTAAGTTAATCCGGCAAAGATTGCGATGGAAACAAGAACAATTGCTACCATGGATGCATAAATCATTGGATCTGGATGGGGGATAGCGAATCTTTCAAAAAATTCCATGTTTGTTACTCCTTTCGAGAAGTTCAAATACATTTAGATTATTAATCTAGCTGTTCTATTCGTAGTCTTTCAAGTTAATGATGATCATGCTCTGATTCATCATGTTGATCATGCTCATCATCAGATGACCCATGATTATGTCCACCATGTTCACCTTCAGGTGCTGGTGCAAATTCAAGATGTGTTCCTGTGAAAGAAAGCTGACCTAGATGCCCAGGTTCTAACAATTCATTGAATACATCTTCTGTTAATGGATCAGCGGTAGCCTGAATATCTTCTACCCAAGTATCGAATTCATCTTGTGGCATTGCTTTAACGTTAAACGTATTTTCAGCAAAACCTTCACCACTGAAGTTAGCATTTCTGCCCATGAATTCTCCAGATGATTCAGCCGCTAAGTTAATCGTTGTTACCATGTCAGCCATCGCGTATTTTTGTCCGGCTAACTGCGGTATCCAAAAGCTTGTAATTGGACCGTGTGAGTATAGCTTGAACTGGACGGAACGGTCTGTTGGGATAAATACATAATTGACTGTTTCAATATCTTCTTCTGGATAGCTGAAATGCCATTTCCAGTTTGATGAAGAAGCGTATATTACCAACGGCTCTTGATCTTCATATCCTTCTGGCACTGTTTCAACTTGGTAGGTTGATACAACAGAGACAATGGATAGGAAGATGACAATTAAAATTGGTATACCAACAATAATTCCTTCGACAATCGGATTCCCCTCAATATGCGGTGGTTCATAATCATCATCCTGTTTTGATGCGCGGTATTTTACAAGGATAACGATAAGTAATACGAGTACGGCAATAACAATGAACGACATTGTAAAGATGGATATCCATATAACATCAGCGGTAGTTTCAGCTTGTGGTCCCTTTGGATCTAAAACTAATAAAGGCTCACAACCTGTTAACACTGTGGCTATAGTGAAAATGAATGTTAGTAAGGTCCATTTAAGTTTCATGTATATACCCCTTTCTGTTAATAATCTGTTTTTTTGCGCAATATAAAGGTAAACACAAATATCGTCCTATATAATAGTACGCAATTGCTTAAAATACAAGAGTATGAGAAATGCTTCACAAAATGTTCATGAAGATTTGTAGATTTAGTGGAGAAAGGTAACTTCTGGATACAAAGGCACAAAAAATAGTTGCTTTTAACACAAAAATGTGCTTTTTATTTTTGTTTTATGCAAGTGAGAAAAATTCTTATATTTAATGATGAAAAGGCTTTTCAAATTTTACAGTATTTTTATGCTAGACTCATAGTCTATTAAAAATCGAATGAATTATGAAAAGACTCATAAACTTGATAAAGACAATAAAAAAATTATTTGTAATATGTGAACTAAAGGTATATGATATGATTTATGTCATTAGAAAAATTCGGGTGATCAATGTTTAGTTTAATGTAAGGGAGAAAGGTTTATGGAATCATCAATTAATCAGAATGTCCGGCCGAAATATGGAATTTTAGCGATACTTATGGTTGGTGCATTTATTTCATTTTTGAATAATACACTGTTAAATGTTGCATTGCCATCCATAATGATAGACCTTGATGTAAGTACTTCTGTCGTTCAATGGTTAACAACTGGGTATATGCTAATTAATGGTGTATTAATTCCGACGACAGCATTTTTGATTCAAAAATACTCTGTGCGTCGCTTGTTCTTAGTCGCGATCGGCTTGTTTTTATGCGGTACTTTTATTGCGGGTATTGCACATTCATTTCCCATCTTGTTAGCTGCACGAATGGTGCAGGCATCAGGGTCGGCAATTATGATGCCGTTGTTAATGAATGTTATGTTAATAAGTTTTCCAATCTCGAAGCGTGGAACAGCGATGGGGGTTTTCGGCTTAATTTTAATGTTTGCTCCAGCAATTGGACCAACACTTTCCGGATGGATTGTTGAGCACTATGATTGGAGAATGCTATTCCATTTTGTAACACCAATTGCAGCTGTCGTGTTTTTACTCGGCTTTTTCCTATTGAAGGGTAAAAAAGAAAAAGTGGCTATTACTCTGGATTTGCTTTCTTTAATCTTGTCCAGTATAGGGTTCGGCGGTCTGCTTTACGGTTTTAGCTCTGCAGGATCAAAGGGATGGGATAGTTTGCAGGTGTATGGAACAATTACGTTTGGGGTTATCGCACTTATCTGGTTTATACTTCGACAATCAAAGCTTGAAAAGCCAATGCTGAATTTCGATGTGTTTAAGTATCCAATGTTCTCTTTAGCATCTGTCATTTCAATGGTTGTGAACATTGCGATGTTTTCCGGATTTTTATTGCTTCCGATTTATGCACAAACAATTCGCGGTATTTCACCGATGGAAACGGGGTTAATGCTATTACCGGGCGCGCTCCTGAATGCATTTATGTCGCCAGTCACGGGGCGATTGTTTGATCGGTATGGCGGACGGGTGTTGGCACTTACCGGCTTATCAATTATGACGATCACAACATATTGCTTTAGTAACTTAACGGTTGAGACGGGATACTTCACACTTATGCTGCTGCATGCAATGCGTATGCTAGGTCTATCTATGGTTATGATGCCAGTTTCAACCAATGGTCTAAATCAGCTGCCTGCAGAATATTACCCACATGGAACTGCAATGAATAATACGTTGAATCAGGTATCTGGAGCAATTGGTACGGCGTTATTAATAACGATTATGTCAATTCGCGAGAGTGTATATGCAAACCGTTTAACCGAGGCGGTAACAGGTAGTATAACAGCAGAAACACAACAGCAAATTGCTTTAGAAGCAATGCTGGGTGGAATTAATGATGCATTTTTCATTTCTACTTTTATTATTGCAATAGCAATTATCCTTGCCAGCTTTTTGAAACGAGCGAAGCAAGGAGATATTAAAATGATGTAAATCATCTTAAGCCCGATACAAAATTTTGTATCGGGCTTACTTATTTAGAGGTGTTTTAATAGTTCAGAGATAGCTCTTTTGCTCAATAGGTGATAGGGAAAGCATCCGATTGTCCAGTTTAATCAGACCATTTAAAATGATTTTAAGGTATTTTTAACTTTAATAGTTTTTCATTTTATTAGCTAAGTCCATATCAAAATCAAAAAACGACGAGTTAAATAGTTCTGACTTCAGAAAATCAAGAACAGAAACTGGCAGAAAAATGAAGAATGACCATGTTTCCTAACATTGATACAATAGAAGAAGAGCAGTATACTCATTATAGATTTAAGTTAATAAAGGAATTTTCTCTATTAATTATAGAAGTATTCAATTCTGTTTAAAAACAGATTAGTAGGTATGACATAATCGCCTTGTATTTTAACCAATATTATTAAATTTGCGTGAAAGGGGAGATACCATGAAATTTTTTCATACCGCAGATTGGCACTTAGGAAAACTTGTACAGGGTATCTATATGACAGAGGATCAGCGTTACGTATTGGAACAATTTATTCAAGCAGTTAAGGAAGAAAAGCCGGATGCGGTCATTATTGCAGGTGATTTATATGACCGAGCAGTGCCGCCAATTGAAGCAGTTCACTTATTGGATGAAGTGCTGGAAACGATTGTGCAAAAATTAAAAACACCTGTTATTGCGATTGCAGGAAACCACGATAGTCCAAGCAGGTTAAACTTTGGAAGCAGCTTAATGAAAAATCATGGTTTTCATATTGTTGGTAATCTAACAAAGGAATTAGAGCCGGTTATTTTAGAGGATGAATTTGGAAAGGTATATTTCCATCTGATTCCGTACTGTGATCCAAGTGTTGTAAGAAATATATTTGAAGATGAGGATATACGCACGCATAATGCCGCTGCCAAAAAGCTTATCGAACAAATATCCCTGCAGATGGACGCCACCGCCCGTCATGTTGCAGTTGGACATGCTTTTGTAACACCGCATGCCAAAGAGGAGGAAAATACAAGTGATTCTGAACGGCCGCTTTCCATAGGTGGTGCAGAATATGTCGCTAGTGAACACTATATGCCATTTCACTACACAGCATTGGGACATTTACATCAGGCACATTACGTAGTCGATGAAAAAATACGTTATTCCGGATCAATTTTAAAATATTCTTTATCCGAGGAACACCATAAAAAAGGCTTTCATATCGTAGAGATGGATGCTTCTGGGTATGTTACGGTTGAAAAACGTCTCTTGAAACCTCGAAGAGATATTCGCATGGTTGAAGCTTACTTAGAAGATTTATTGAATCATCCCATCAATCAAGATTATGTATTTGTTCGATTGCTGGACGAGACACCGGTTTTATCACCGATGGAGAAGGTGCGGTCTGTCTATCCAAATGCTATGCATGTTGAGCGTAAAAGCTATTCAATAATGCCTGTTGCTTCAACAGAGGATCGAGTGATTAATCGAGCCAAGATGAGCGACGTGGATTTATTTAAGGCATTTTATAATGAAGTAAAAGGCAGCAGTGCAACAAGTGAAATGGAGAATATTTTTAAAGAAACATTGGATGAACTATTAAAGGATGCAAATGAAACAAATGAGTCTCTGAAAGAGAAAGCGTCTGTATCGAATTAAAACGATATAAAAGAAAGGAGTGCAAATAAGTTGAAACCACTTCAATTATCAATGACAGCATTTGGTCCATATAAAAATACAGAAACGATTGACTTTAGAGAGCTGGAAGAGACGAATCTATTTGTTATATCAGGAAATACAGGAGCTGGAAAAACAACAATCTTTGATGGTATTGCTTTTGCATTATATGGCAGTGCAAGCGGGGCGGACCGGGAAGATATAAAGGCACTTCGCAGTGATTTCGCTGATGATAACATCCATACTGCTGTGGAGTTGGAATTTTCTTTAAATGGACACGTGTATCGGATACTCCGCCAGTTAGGTCATGTAAAAAAAGGAAATAAATCGAAAACTGGGGAACGTTATGAGTTCTTTGAAAAAGTAGATGACAAAGAAATTCCATGTGTTGACAGACAAATTGTATCTGAAATCAATAAAAAGGTAGAAACTATTATTGGCTTAACGCAAGACCAATTTAAGCAAATTGTGATGCTGCCACAAGGTGAATTTCGCAAACTATTAACGTCGGACACGGAGAATAAAGAATCTATTTTAAGAAGGCTTTTTAAAACAGAACACTACAAGCATCTCAGTGAACGATTGAAAAATAGGAAACATACAGTTGAACAACAATATAACCAAGTAAGACAAACACTTGACCACTATATATCAACCATTTATTCTGTCCTGCCTAAACGTGAGGATTCCACATTAGCAAGTGTGCTGGCTGCAGAACATTACCACACGCAGCAGATTATCGCTGGGCTGGAAACGGAGGCTGATCATTACCTTAAGCAAATCGAAAACGATGAAAAAGCATATGAAGCAGCATATCGCAAACACGATGAGAAGCAAAATGCTTTCCACGAGGCACACGCATTAAATGAACGATTTAATGAGTTGGATATAAAAGAGAAGCGCTTGAAGCAGCAGAAAGAGCAAGTACCAATGTTTGCAAAGAAAGAAAAGAAATTAGAAGCAGCAGGGCGAGCAAGTACAATTGAAATTTATGAAAAGCAGGTTTCTGATTGGCAAAAGGAAACAAAGGAGAAGAAACATGTATTAGAAAATGCAGAAGTTGCTCTGAAGCTAGCTGAAACAAAACTTGAAAAAGCAGCATCTTTTTATAAGGAAGAGGAAAGTAAAAAGGATTTAAGAGAAGAAACAGGGAAGAAGCTAGATCGATTAACTGATTATTTACCAATCGTAAAAGATATCGATCAACAAAAAAATAAATTGGAAAAGCTTGTGAAAGAAGGTCAGCAAACTCGATCTGAACTGGAAAGACGTAAAGAAGAGCTTCATAGCAAAAATGAATCGGCTGAGAAATACCAGGTTCAAATTAAGCAGCTTGATGAGGAGGTAAACCAATTTCATGATAAGAAACAGCAACTGCTCGAGATGAGGGAGCGTGCAAAGCTGCTGCAAGGTTACATGGATTTATCCAAGCAAAAAGGCAAGCTTGAACAAGTCCTTTCCATAAAAGAAGAGGAATTTAAGCAGGCGAAAGAGCATTATCAGCTTCAGGAGCAAGCTTGGCTAGCTAATCAGGCAGTTGTTTTAGCAAACCACTTGCATGATGGAGGAGCATGTCCTGTTTGTGGCAGTATCGAGCATCCAAATAAGGCAACAGCACAAAAAGATGCTATTACAAAAGAACAACTGGAAACTTTGAGAAAAGAATTGGACACAAAGAATGATTTGTACAGAAATGCTCAAGCTGATTTAAAGTCTAAATTAGCCCAGCATCAAGAAAAAGAAACAGAAATAGCAGAATATGCGATTCCGCTTGATACTGTTGCGTCCGTTTTTGAACAATTGGTAGAAAAGGGGAAAAAGCTAGCAGCTGAAGTAACAGCTTTAGAAAAGAAACGCTCCGAATTAAAAGAGCAAAAAGAAGTACAAGAAAACTTAACCGCAGTTATAAAACAGCTAGAACCAAAAAAAGAACAGCTTGAAAAGGAATATCAGAATCTGGTAACTTCCTATGAATCGCAAAAAGCTGTATATCAGGAACGGTTACGAAACATCCCTGATGAAGTTAGGGAGCTGTCGGAGCTAGAGAAGCAATTAAACGAGACGAAAAAAATGAAAGAAAATCTAGAAAGACAGTGGGAAGAAGCACAAGCTGAGCTGCAAAAAGCAAAAGAAGAGCAAGCAAGCGCAAGTTCAAACCAAATGCATGCTAAAAAACAATTGTACGAAACGAATGAGAAACACAAGATTGCAGAAATTCAATTTCATGAAGCGATGCAAGATGCTGGATTTCAATCGATTGAAACTTATCGTGAGGCAAAAATATCTGCGGCTAATCAGCAGGCATTAAAAAATGAGATTGAACAGTTTAAACAAAGCTTGTCCGCGCTAACAGAACAGGTTGCTGATTTAAAAACAGGCTTAAAAGCAAAATCGCGAATTGATTTAACGGTACTAAAAGAGCAGCTGGATAAGTTAAAACAAGCATATGAGCTAGCGCTGAGTACTTGGAATCGCTCAAAAGAGAGCTATCAAGAAGCAATTGATTTAAAGGTTCGTATTATGGAGGCCGAGAGTCGTGTGAAGGAACAAGAAAAGCAATTAGCCACCATCGCTGAACTATATGATGTTCTTAGAGGACAAAATGATCGAAAAATTTCTTTTGAACGCTATTTGCAAATTGAATATTTGGAGCAAATCATTGATGCTGCAAATATGAGATTAAGGGATCTATCAAATGGTCAATACTATTTAACGAGAAGTGATCGTCAGGAATCACATGGTAAGCAAAGCGGGCTAGCACTTGATGTGTATGACTCTTATACCGGACAAACCCGTGATGTCAAAACATTATCAGGCGGGGAAAAATTTAATGCATCACTTTCGCTTGCGCTCGGCATGTCTGATGTCATTCAAAGCTTCCAAGGCAATATTTCAATTGATACAATGTTTATTGATGAAGGCTTTGGCTCGTTAGATGAGGAATCGTTAAGCAAAGCTATTGATGCCCTGGTTGCATTACAGCAATCGGGTAGAATGATTGGTGTTATCTCTCATGTGCAGGAGCTGAAAAATATATTCCCTGCAATGCTGGAGGTTAAGAAAATGAAAGAAGGCTATAGCAGCACGAGATTTGTAATGCAATAACGCAAAGCCCATAAAACGGAGAACGTTTGTGGGCTTTTTTCTATTCTAAATAGAAATGCGTATGTTTAATGAGGAACGTAAAATACTAATTATAATAGCATCGTTGCTTATTAATAGACATAAAAATCTTCTTAGCTGAAAAAATGGTACTTAAAAGGGGTGTTATCTTTGCGTGTGAGGATTGAACTGACATACCGTACAAAAAAAGGACTCGAAACAGTGCTCTGCACTGATGATATGGAACTAAGTCAGGCTATCACTATTGCAGAAGACATGGAGAAAACAGGACGCATCAAGCAGTTAACATTTATTGATAATAATGAAGGAAACTGGACCTATAAGCAATTAAAGAAATACATGGAAGAAATTAAAACGGAACCCCATGATATAACCGTTTATTTTGATGGTGGGTTTGACCTGAAGACAGATAAAGCCGGTCTTGGCTGTGTTATTTACTATAGACAGAACGAAAAAGACCTTCGAATTCGAAAAAATGCTAACGTTGATGGACTTGTTAGTAATAACGAAGCAGAATATGCAGCACTTCATTTAGGATTAACGGAATTAGAGATATTAGGGGTTCACCATTTACCTGTTACTTTTGTAGGAGATTCAAAGGTTGTTATCCATCAGCTTGATGGGGAATGGCCATGCTACGAAAAGGAATTAGCGGCATGGATTGATCGGATTGAACGAAAAATAGAGCAGCTTGGAATTACGCCCACATTTAAAGATGTCTCTCGCAAGATGAACCGAGAAGCTGATCAATTAGCAACACAGGCACTGCAAGAGATCGAAATTACAAGTCAGCGTAAATGGTGATGGGAAGCAAGTCGGTTGCAAAAACAGTGATTTGGAAAACCCTTCCAAGCCACTTTATATGAGTTGTTTTTCGTAATACTTTATATTATCATTTAACTATTGGTAATTTAGAGGTTAATAGATGTGCATCATTTCACGAAGCAATACAGTATTAAATTTTGGTAATTATAAAGGAGCAGGGCATTGAAAATAGGAATAGATAAAATAGGCTTTTATACACCACACTTATATGTAGACATGAACAAATTAGCTGTAGCAAGGGGCATAGAGCCGGAAAAATTCACAATTGGAATTGGTCAGGAAAAAATGGCGCTTGCACCAATTACACAAGACCCGGTTACTTTGGCAGCAAATGCAGCACTTGGAATTTTAAACGAGGCGGATAAAGAGAAAATTGATTTCGTTATTTTTGGTACGGAATCTGGTATTGATAACTCTAAGTCGGCAGGGGTTTATGTACATAATTTGCTTGGGTTAAATCCCCGTGCGCGTACTGTTGAAATGAAGCAGGCATGCTACGGCGCAACTGTTGGAATACAATTGGCAAAAGGACATATTGCATTAAATCCGGAAAGCAAAGTACTGGTTTTAGGTTCTGATATTGCAAGGTACGGTCTAAATACATCCGGTGAATCTACACAAGGTGCTGGAGCGGTTGCGATGGTGATTAGTGCAAATCCAAAAATCATGGTCCTCGAGGAGCAGAGTGCTTATTTAACAAATGATATTATGGATTTTTGGAGACCTATTTATTCAGACAAAGCGTTTGTTGATGGAAAGTTTTCTAATGAGCAATACATATACTTCTTTTCAAAGGTTTGGGAGCAATATAAGGAAAAATCTGGTCTTGAATTGAAAGACTTTGAAGCGATTTGTTACCATTTGCCATATACAAAGATGGGACTAAAGGCGTTGCGTACAATTTTTGATGAAAGTACAGAGGAAGACAAAGAAAAATTAGTAGCAAACTATCAAGTAAGTACGCAATATAATCGAATCGTTGGAAACATTTACACAGGATCATTGTATTTAAGCTTGCTGTCCCTTCTTGAATTGAGTGAGGGTTTGGAAGCAGGATCAAGAGTTGGCTTATATAGCTATGGATCAGGTGCTGTAGGAGAATTCTTTACTGGGATATTACAGCCGGATTATCGCGAGCATCTTCATGTTAACAATCATACGAGGCTGTTCGAATCAAGAACTGAAGTAACTGTTCCCGAGTATGAAAAAATATTTGAGGAGACTCTACCAGTTGATGGTTCCACGTTAAAGTTTGATATTACAAAAGATCCTGCTGCAATTTGCTTAAGTGGAATAGAAGATAATAAGCGTTTGTATGTGAGAAAGTAGGACATTTATATAAATTTTTTAAGGTGTAAAAGTTTTCGTGACAAAAATTTGATGTTGATTAATTTTTATGTTATTATATTCTAATGGTACATTATTTAAATAATAACTTCTCCCTATAAAATATACTAGTGAAACAAATTTATAGCAAATAAGGCTGTCTTGGAAGATTGTATTTTTATGATTTTCCGGGCGGTCTTTTTTAATGCAAATGCTGCATTCTTTTCTAAGATCTGGAATGCATATATTATGCATGATTGGACTGTCATCTTCCAATGAATGACTTGATAGAGAGATATCTCAACTTCAATATGCACTATTATTAAATTGGTTGGAAATTTTTGGAGGTTAGGAAAGGATAAACTTTTCAATCTGCATAAGTGCAATTAAGGCATTCGCCTAAAAGGCTGCCCCCCAAAGTAGAGGGCTTTTAAGAAAGCAAAGAATGCTTTCTTAAAAATCCCTTTAACGCATGCCAATTTTTCTAATGACTGAAATTTAGCGGAAAGGAGAAATGAGAAAATTGAGCTCAGAAAAAAATAAATATCAGGATCAGTCACTGTTTAACCTTACATGGCCACTGTTCATTGAAATATCCCTTCACATGAGCGTGGGCATTATTGCTACATTAATTTTGAGTGGCTACTCTGATAATGCTGTTGCGGGTGTTGGCGTTGCCAACCAGATAATGAATATATTTATTTTAGTGTTTAACGTAACAGCGATTGGAGCAACCATTCTAATCGGTCAAAATTTAGGTGCTAATCGGATTAAAGAAGCTCGCAGTATAGCGAGATCTGCATTCGGACTTAACTTCTGGATTGGTATTGGCATGACGGTTGTAGTTGCTGTTTTTGGAGGAATCTTTTTAAATTTTTATGGTTTAAGCGGTGAAGTATATAGTTACGCGCATACTTATTTAGTAGTTGCTGGCTTGTCTCTTTGTCTTGAAGCAGTTGCTTTGGCTTTGAGTGCAGTGCTACGCAGTTATGGTCATACAAGAGAAACAATGTTTGTAACTATCATGATGAATGTGATTAGTATCATCGGTTTCCTCATAGCGATTAATGGTTTGTTTGGAATCCCGGTAACAGGAGTTGTTGGAGTTTCTGTTTCCATAATTGTTGCAAGATTATTTCTGGTGTTGGCACTATTATTTTTCGTGTTTAAACGTCTTGCAATACGTTACAGGATCAATGATATTTTAAAGATTGATAAGACAAACACAAAAAATCTAATGAGTATTGGAATACCATCGGCAGGGGAGCAGCTTTCTTATCAATTGTCCCAAGTTGTGATAACAAGCTTTGTAGCAATTGTTGGGGACGCAGCTTTAGCAGCTAGAGTGTATATATTAAATATCTCGATGTTCTGTTTTATGTTTACCATGGCAATTTCACAGGGGACCCAAATATTAGTTGCGCGCTATGTAGGAGCAAAGCAATATGAGAGAACATTAAAACGGGGGTTAAAGACACTTCAGATTGCTTTTTTCATTTCGATTGTTATCTCCTTTATAATCGCATTTACTGGAAAAAATCTTCTTGGACTTTTTACAGAGGAGCCAATGATTATTGCTGTGGCACTACCTGTTTTATGGGCAATCGTATTTATTGAACCAGGCCGTGCCGTGAATATGGTTTTAATGGGTTCACTAAAATCAGTGGGGGATGTCCGATTCCCAGTAATAATAGGGATCATATCCATGTGGGGACTTGCGGTTGTACTTAGCTATGTGTTTGGTATTTCACTAGGACTAGGTCTTCTCGGAGTTTGGCTGGCACAAGGTGTGGATGAATGGGTACGTGGAATATTTGCCTATAGGCGTTGGAAATCTCAGCCTTGGCTACGAAAGAAAGTAATGCGAGATCCTGCTTCAGTATAAAGATTTTAAATGAAATAGCCGATACAGAAGGAAGTATCGGCTATTTTTATATTTACATTTTTATCGCAGCACGTTTCGTTAACAGTCGAATAACAATAAGCGTTATGAGTATTCCGGCGATTAAGATCGGCCATGTTAAGCCACTTGGAATAATATCCAATGCTGAGAAGTTTTCAAATAGTGGTATACCCATTATTAATCGTATCATGGAATCTTTAACAGCAACAATCACAATTGCAACCGCAATAAATAGTATTCCGAAAATAACGTTTATGCGATAGAAGGCAGAACTGATCAACCAGCCAGCAAGATAAAATACGAAAAGATGAAGGCTGAATAAGCCAAGTGAAAGAAAAATATTAGATTCTGGATTAATAAATGGTGTTAGCAGGAACGATAAAAGAATCTCACCAATAATATTACCGTCAATATCGATAACAATATCCTCTAACGTACGATCTGCTAATGCAATATGAGAAAAATTATGAACAATTAATTTTTCTATCAAGCTAATCAGATAGGTGAGAATCGGAATAACGATAGATAAGCCAAAACTTGCAATCACATTTCCAAGGAAATAATCTTTGCGTGTTATACCATGTTCTACATAATAGGGTAAAAAATTTATGGCAATAATACCGATGACGAACATATAAATATTACCTGCTACATAGCTGGCGCTGTAGAATGTATCTAGGTGTTCGCTTAAGAAAATTTTACTAATATTAATGATGAGGTGAATACCGAGTGCCCAAAACGTCCAAGTGAGCTGTACCCAAAATAGATCCAAGGAAACTTTTGGGGAAAGACTAGATCTATGCATGTTCATCATCCTCCTTTGTAAGCTGGATAAATAGATCTTGGAGCGATACGGGACCAATTGTAAGCCCTAATTCTGAAGCAGATAATCGATCGGCTTCATTCATTTCACCGTAAATTGTTACAGATCTTGTGTCTCCTAATTGCTCCTCATTAAGTATTTCTTTGTCTGCAGCAAATCTGTCTACTGCATCCTTGCTTCCGACTACAGTTACACCACGAGAAACGATAGCATCGTAGGGTTCTTGAAGAATTATTCTTCCTTCATGAATAATAATTACCTCATCAAATAAATAATCCATTTCAGACACAAGATGGGTAGACAGAATGATAATTCGTGGGTGCAATTCCTGATCCTTTAATAATTCTTTATAAAATAAATCACGAGCTGGTGCATCCATTCCAAGGTATACTTCATCAAATATTGTGATTGGTGATCGACTAGCTAATCCAACAACGACATTAAATGCGGATTGTTTACCTTTCGATAGTTTGGCCACTGATTTTTTACCTTCTAATTTGAATTTCTTTATTAGTTCCATTGCGTATTCTAAATCAAAATGTGGACGGTAACGACCAATATATTTGACGATACTTGATGGAGAATCTGTTTCACCATTAAAATCCTTATTGTACATAAATGTTACCTCTTGCATAATATGAGCATTTTCAAATGGTACCACATCATTAATTCGTAAATTACCAGAAGTAGCTTCCCGAAATGAGCCAATAATAGATAGGAGTGATGTTTTACCTGCACCATTTCTCCCAAGCAATCCATAGATTTTTGGTTCATTTATTTCAAAATTCAAGTCATGCAGTACTGTGTCATGTCCATAAGCAAGATGAAGATTGGCAGCTTTAATATGCACTATTTTCCACTTCCTTTCACTTTTTTAATATAGGTAAGGATTTCTTCCGTCGTGATTTCTAATTTATTGGCTTCCTGAACAAGTGTAACGATATAATCCTCCATAAAAGATTTGCGTCTTTTTTCAAGCAACTTTTCTCTTGCTCCTTCAGCAACAAACATACCGATACCTCTTTTCTTAAATAGTATTTCCTCATCAACAAGCTGGTTTATTCCTTTAGAAACTGTCGCATGATTGATTTTATAGTAATTAACAAGCTGATTTGTAGAAGGTGCCTGATCATTCGCTTTCAATTGATTATTAATAATCTGATCTTCAATTTGTTCTCGGACTTGTATATAAATTGGTTTATCTTCATCAAAATTACGTTTCATTGGCTGCCTCCTTTGGTTATTCTCTGTTATGGTTGTATACTCATGTGTATAACCATAACAGGAGGAATATATACTGTCAATAAATTTTTGAAAAAAAGGGCGAAGGGGTATAATGATATAAGAGTCTTACTTTTTCATGGAGAAAGGAAAAGCAGGAATATACACTGGAGGTGATTGGAATGGTGAAGAAAATTTCGTTAATGGATGCTTTCATAATTGAAACACTGCGAAAAAATGGTGTATCTAATCAGGAAATTATTCAGCATGTAGAAAGAAAAGATGTGGCGCGCTTTCGTACTTATCATGCAAGCTTTGATTTTAATGAATTGATTCAGCTTGAAGAAAGATTAGGGACAGCAGAATTCCAAAAGGTTTTAAGTGAAGGCTATTCGATTAAATTCGTCACATACAATGGTCTGAAAAACTTACTATTTCTGAAATTTGACAAAATCGAAGATCGTGATTATGAGCTAGGGGATGATGGATTTAGTCAGTTGAGGCTGGATGAGGATCAGGGGGAGCAGCTTGAAAAAATGCTTTCAGGAAATTGGAAGATTGAATTTATGGGAAAAGAAAAAAATTGTGTATTCATGGATGTTTATCTTACAAATAGTCTAATTGGAAATGTGTAAAGTAAAAGAAGGGACGGACATCCTGCCGTCCCATTATTTGATCATGAAACAATTTCTTTCTGTGCAGCAGTAATCAGCTTTGCTTGAATTAATCGTTGTCTTACCACGATACCAATCAGGCTTGCTAGATATGCTTTGATGAAACCGACTATTAGAAATGGATACACTCCGGCTGCTAATGCTGCATTCCAGCCTAAATCTAAAACAATTTTTAATTGGATTGTACCAAATAGTAGTGTAACAAACATTCCTGCAATATTAGCGATCAAAGCTATACGAACCGTAAAACCGGTTTTTTCTAAAATTACCCCGGTGATATAGGCGGCTGAAATGAACCCGAAAATGTAACCACCTGACGGACCTGCTAATACTTGTGGTCCACCGCTAAAGCCTGCAAAAACAGGAAGTCCGACAGCTCCAATGGCTGCATAGCATATCATTGCTAAAGAGCCCTGGCGACTGCCTAAAACGGTAGCAGCAATTCCAACAGCTAAGGTTTGTCCACTTATCGGAATAAGTGGGAGCGGGATTTCGAGTTGCGCTAAAATTGCTGTTATCGCTGCAAAGATTGAACAATTAAGTAGAACCCTAAGTCTCTTGCTTTTTTCATTCATCATGCAAATCTCCTTACTAAAGTTATTATAATTGCTGAAAAATTTTCTTATTATTTTGGATTATAAAATGAAGGAAACTACATTGTCAACCTTTTATTATTTTGGGTGACGAATGAAAATAATTCTTTAAAAGGATTCTATTAGAACATGACAAAGGATAAAACAATTATAATTATTCTTTCCCTTGCGAACAGAAGAGAAAGTATGCGTTAATTAAGGTGTCGGACCGATAGACTCTTGTGAAAGGAGGCTGATTATATTGATCACAAATACAGAGGTGATTTCCGCATAGCGGAAATACCTGCCAGGGGCCGTATCTACGGCCCCATTTATTTGGAGTGTTCATTCAGAAAATTAGCATCTTTCCATAATTGGGAAGATCGTTTATACTTTTCAATAAGCAGTAAGGCATTAGAATTTAAAAATCAAGGAAAGGAGTAGGTATGAGATGAGCAATTTAATGTTTGATTCTAGAATAGATGTAGACGTAGACGTTAACAAGGAGGACGTAAATCGTGCAGTACAAAAATGCAAAAGAGGTCCTTCCCCCTAGTTTGCTAAAAGAGATGCAGAAATATATTCAAGGCGATTTGATTTATATCCCAAAAGCAAAAAGTGAGCGGGCAGGCTGGGGAGAAGTGAGCGGGTCGAGAGCGTTAATCGCTGAACGGAATGAGGAGATTTTTCAATTATACATTAATGGAAAATCATTGGAAGAATTAGAGCGGAAGTTTCATTTATCAATTGACAGTATACGAAAGATTATTTATAAAATGCGTAACAATCATGTATAACTGCATATCATTATATATTGTTAGAAAAGCGTGAAGTTTCGAAAGGGACTTCACGCTTTTTCGGGTGGAAAAAACAATGAGAACAAAAAAGTTGTACAAAACAATTATAATGATTCTTTCACTTGTTCATATAGGTCTTTCCGTGAGTTAATAAGTATACAGCAATTGATTTTTAAGAAAGGAGGTAACAGAGATGTTCACTAAGTTAAATGAGGTGGCTTGCGTTTAAGCGAGTCCCATACACCTGCGAAAGCTTCCTTTGTGAGAAGTGTGCTCAGACTTAAGTTGCAGAGGTTCTAAAGCGTTGGTGGTAAATAATTGTTACCGAATTTCAGGCCCTGAGCCGACGACCAGAAGTCTTCCCAGTTGTATGATTAATAAAAAACAACATTAAAGGGAGGAAGCAATCGTGCAGACGGACATTGCTATTTATAAAAGTATTGTATATGATCGAATGGAAAAAATAAAAAATGAAACATATGGAAAAAGAGTCCTTAATAAAAGCTATCAAATAGATTGGAAAATAAGTGTTGCTATGCTTTTAAACGCATTTGGATAAATGGGAAGACTGGTTAACAGTGAATGGAAAAGAAATTCGATATTGGAGAAATGTAACATTCAATTGTAATGCTGGAATGCCACAGCGATATAGATGAGCATGCCGTGGCATTCTTTAATTTACATAGAGAGAGAGCATAAGATAAAATTAAGTCTGTTTTTTAAATCAATAATCATAATATACCATATTTTTTAATTTTGTTATAAAGGGTCATACGGGAGATACCCAATTTCTTGGCGGTCAGCGCTTTGTTTCCATTCGTCTTCTTTAGCATTTTTGCAATGCGATCCTTCTCCATCGCCGCTTTTTCTTGTGGCAATAAATGACTTGTCTCCGGAACAATCCGGTTTTGTTGTAATGCAGGATTTGGAAAGTAATCTAATACATCCTGCTTCACAATAAATGGTTTTTCGGAAAGAATTACAATCCGTTCGATAAAATTTCTAAGTTCGCGAACATTTCCTGGCCAGTTATATTCGAGTAAAATGTGTATAGCATCCTGTTTCATTTCTGGCGTTGGCACTTGATGCTGGATAGCGAATTGTTTCAAAAATAATCGGACTAACCCTGGGATGTCATCAATACGTTCTCGGAGAGGGGGCATTGTAAGCTGAATGACGTTTAACCGATAAAATAAATCCGAACGAAATTCCTTATCTTCCATAAGCTGTATTAAATTTTGATTTGTGGCTGCAACAAATCGTACATCAACTTTTCTGCCGGTAGAATCGCCAATTCGATAAATCCGGTTCTCCTGCAGTACTCGCAGGAGCTTTACTTGCATGTCTAATGGGAGTTCACCAACCTCATCAAGAAACAATGTACCACCATCAGCCATTTCAATTTTCCCTGCTTTTCCATTCTTCTCAGCCCCAGTAAATGAACCGCCTTCATATCCTAGTAGCTCACTTTCAAATAATGCACTGGGAATAGCTCCACAATTTACCGGAACAAATGGTCCATTCTTTCGATTGCTTGCTTCATGAATGGCTCGAGCACATATCTCTTTTCCTGTTCCACTTTCGCCAAGTATAAGAGTTGTGGCAGTTGTTTTCGCTGCTTTTCTAGCAATTTGGATCGTCTGTTGAAGAGAGAGACTCTTTCCCTTTAATTTTGAAAATGGTGTTTCCTCGTGATTCATGTTCACACGCTGTCTAAGCTCATTTAGTTCTGCAGCAGTTGTTTCTAAATTGTTATTTAACTTAACGATTTGCGTGACATCTCTTTCAATGGAAGCAGCACCGACAAGTTCTTGATTTTCATTGTAGACAGGAGCGGCATTTATGACAACATGCTTATCTTCACGTGGTTGATGATACGTATTTTTTACAGGTTCTCTTGATGCAAGAACCTGTAATACAATCAGATCATCACTGTGAAAATAGTTGGTAATAGGTTGATGGAGGATAGCAGATTGATCGATATTATACGTTTGGACAGCGGCTGCATTCCAAAAAAGAACCTGCTGATTAGTATCCACAATTGTTATTGCGTCGTCTTCTAATGAAAGGATTGTATCAAGATAAAACTTTTCATGAAACATCGTATCACCTCATACAATTTCTACTGTAAAGAATATTGTATATATTGTTTACATTTGTGTAAACAGAGTGTACAAAGGTGCATGGCCGTTTTTATACATGTTTCAACAAAAATAAAAAAACAAACCCTTTCATTGTAAGCGATTGCTATGAAGGGTCAGTAATAAATAAAAAAATTGGCATGAATTTTGCTAGTTATAGGTGAGGCAAGAAATATTATTACAATTCTAGCTAACTACTATTTATTTTGAGGGAGGTTTATTTAATGGTTTTGCCATTTAAACATGAGCCATTTACAGATTTTAAAGATGATAAAAACCGTCAGGAATTTGAAGGGGTATTAGAGCAGGTCAAGGGTGAGTTAGGAAAAGAATACCCACTCATAATTGATGGAGAGAAAGTTTTTACAGAAGATAAGCTTGTGTCAATTAACCCTGGTAACAAAGAACAACTTATCGGGAAAGTTTCAAAGGCAACAAAGGACCACGTTGAACAAGCGATGGAAAGTGCACAGCGGGCGTTTAAGTCCTGGAAAACATGGACAGTACAGGAACGGGCTGATTTATTATTCAGAGCAGCAGCAATTGTACGCAGACGGAAGCATGAATTTTCCGCATGGCTGGTTCTGGATGCTGGAAAGCCGTGGGATCAGGCGGATGGAGATACTGCAGAAGGAATAGATTTCTTGGAGTATTATGGTCGTCAAATGATTGAGCTTGGAAAAGGAAAGCCTTTAGCTGATCGACCAAATGAACATAATGCATATTTTTATCAACCTATGGGGCCTGGAGTTGTTATCCCGCCATGGAACTTTGCTTTTGCAATTGTATGTGGAACGGTAGCAGCGCCGATTGTGGCAGGAAATACAGTGTTGCTAAAACCATCGGAAAACACACCGGTCATTGCTTATAAACTAGTAGAAGTGTTAGAGGAAGCCGGATTGCCTAAAGGAGTCCTGAATTTTGTGCCAGGTGACCCAGCTGAAATAGGAGACTATCTTGTAGACCATAAAGATACCCATTTTATTAATTTTACTGGGTCACGTGCAACTGGAACACGAATTTATGAACGTGCAGCGAAAGTACAGGAGGGACAGCAATTTCTCAAGCGTGTTATTGCGGAAATGGGTGGAAAAGACACAATTGTTGTGGATAAAGATGCAGATTTGAAATTGGCTGCTGATGCGATTGTTAACTCTGCATTTGGATTTTCCGGACAGAAATGCTCTGCTTGCTCAAGAGCTGTCATTCACCAGGATGTATATGATGAAGTACTTGAAAAATCGATAGAGTTGACGAAAAAGCTGACTGTTGGAAACCCATCTGAAGAAAATGTCTATATGGGTGCCGTTGTGAACCAAAAGCAGTTTAATAAAATTAAAGATTACATTGAAATTGGAAAGACGGAGGGTGAACTTGCATACGGTGGAGAAACTGATGATTCCAAAGGTTTCTTTATTTACCCAACAATTTTCAAAGATGTGGACCCGAAAGCTAGAATCATGCAGGAGGAAATTTTCGGACCGGTTGTGGCTTTTGCCAAAGCGGCTGATTTTGATGAGTTGCTGGAAATTGCGAATAACACAGAATATGGCTTAACTGGTGCAGTTATTTCAAATAATCGTGAGCATTTGAACCGAGCACGTTATGAGTTTCATGTTGGAAATCTTTATTTCAATCGTGGCTGCACTGCGGCCATTGTTGGATATCAGCCGTTTGGAGGATTCAAGATGTCGGGTACGGATTCTAAAGCAGGAGGGCCGGATTATCTGCAGCACTTCTTAGAAGCTAAAATTGTATCGGAAGCATTTTAATGGACGGGTGTGCGGCAGGCTGAAGCAGCTTGTCGCAAATTTTTACGCAAGGAAGGCAAGGCTGGAAATAATATGATTTATTATAAAAAGGAGCTACAGTGATGGGCAATCTAACAAGAGAGTTTTTTATTGGTTTATCAAATAATAAGGTATTAAATGCAAACGCCAAAAAATGGGGTTTTCGCCTTGGAGCGGAAAAATTTGTTGCAGGAATTGATATTGTTGGTGTAGTGGAGACAGTAAGGCAATTAAATACCCGCGGAATCTCCTGCACGTTAGATAATTTGGGAGAATTTATCTTGGACCGAAGTGAGGCTTTAGTTGCTAAGGATGAAATTATTCAAATGCTCGAGACAATTCATGAGGAAAGTCTGGATTGTCATGTATCCTTGAAGCTGACCCAGCTTGGTCTTGATATTGACAAAGAATTTTGTATTGAGACTATGAGTGAGATTTTGGAAAAAGCTGCAGCCTATAATATTTTCATCAATATTGACATGGAAAAATATATACATTATGAAAAAACGCTTGAAATTCTAGATGTATTACGGAAGAAATACCCTCTTGTTGGCACTGTAATTCAGACCTATTTATACCGAGCAGAAGAAGACCTGAAGCAGTTGGAGCACGTGCGTATTCGAATGGTAAAGGGTGCGTACAAAGAAAGTGAAGCAGTAGCTTTTCAAACAAAAGAGGATATTGACGAAAATTTTATAAAGCTTGCAAAACAACGCTTGCTTGGAAGTGCGTTTACGTCGATTGCTACACATGATCATCGCATCATCAATGAAATGAAAGCGTTTGTAAATGAGAATAATATAAGTAAAGATAAATTTGAGTTCCAAATGCTTTATGGATTTCGAACAGAAATGCATGATGAGCTGGTGAAAGAGGGTTATAAGTTTTGTACGTATATTCCTTTTGGGACAGACTGGTTCGGCTATTTTATGCGTCGTTTAGCAGAACGACCGCAAAATCTGAATCTCGTCATGAGAGATGTATTCTATACGAAGGAAAATAAATTAAAAAAATCTCCAATTATTACTGGTGCAGCTGCCTTCTCACTATTTGTTTTATGGAGAAAAAAACGAAGTAAAAAACTAGTATAATATCTTTGGCGTTTACTGAATAGCAGTGGATGATTCGACTACTTGCATACGTACAGCAGTGTGCAGTGAGAATGATGAAGGAATATTACTTTATATGTAATTATATAAAATAGTTGGTTTAAAACGCATTTTTGTGCGATAATTCTAAAAAACGCAATAAAACTAGTGAAGTTGCGTGAAAATGCAACACACAGGAAAAAATATTCAAAGGGGGATTACATGACGGATTATACGTATCAGTTGCTTGCGATTATTCTTTATTTAGTTGCAATGATAGCAATTGGAGTATATGCATACAAGAGAACAACAAATCTAGATGACTACATGCTTGGGGGAAGGAATCTGAATGCGGCGGTATCAGCTCTGAGTGCTGGCGCTTCAGACATGTCACAATGGCTATTGATGGGACTGCCGGGTGCTATTTACCTTTCAGGGCTTGTAGAAGGTTGGATAGCAATTGGATTACTGCTCGGTGCTTGGTTAAACTGGATTTTCGTAGCACCACGTCTTCGTGTCTACACACAAGTATCCAACAATTCGATTACCATCCCGAGCTTTTTTGATAATCGATTGAAAGACAACTCAAAAGTATTGCGAATCGTATCTGGTATTATTATTTTAGTTTACTTTACATTTTACGTTTCATCTGGAATGGTAGCAGGTGGGGTCTTCTTTGAAAGCTCCTTTGGTTATGACTATCATACAGGCTTACTAGTTGTTGCTGGTGTAACAATTGTCTATACATTTATTGGTGGTTTCCTTGCGGTGAGCTTTACGGATGTGGTACAAGGAACGATGATGTTTCTGGCACTTATTCTTGTTCCGATTTTTGGTGTTATGCTAACAGGTGGGATTGGTGATACGATAAGTACGATTCAAGAATTTAACCCAACATTGCTTAGTTTCTTTGCTACGGCAACAGCTACTGGAATTATATCTTCCCTTGCATGGGGATTAGGTTATTTCGGACAGCCGCATATTATCGTAAGATTTATGGCAATTCAATCGGTAAAGGAAACGAAAAAAGCAAGACGAATTGGTATTGGATGGATGTTTCTTTCTTTAGTTGGTGCAGCAGCTACCGCTCTAGTGGGTGTTGCATATTTTCAGCAAAATCCTGATATTACATTAACAAACCATGAAGCAGTTTTTATCCAATTAGGTCAAATTATTTTCCATCCGTTTATTGCGGGAATCATGCTTGCAGCCGTATTGGCCGCGATTATGAGTACGGTATCCTCGCAATTAATCGTAACATCCTCAGCATTGGTTGAAGATATTTATAAGGCTGTATTTAAAATAGATGCTAGTGATAAGCAGCTCGTTAATCTTGGACGATTAGCTGTATTACTTGTTTCTGGTATTGCAATGATCTTTGCTTGGCAGCAAAATGATACGATTCTTGGTCTTGTATCCTTCGCCTGGGCAGGATTTGGTGCTTCCTTTGGGCCAATAATTCTTCTGTCGCTGTATTGGAGAAAAATTACAGGGATCGGTGCGATGTGGGGGATGATTGTTGGTGCGGTTACCGTATTTGTGTGGGGGACTTCTAAACTTTCCAAATACCTATATGAAATTGTCCCAGGCTTCTTATTATGTTTAATAGTTGCTGTAGTTATCAGTCTGCTAACCTATAAGCGGAATGAGGCGGTTGAACGTGAATTTGATGAAACACTTGAAATTATTAAAAGGGAAAGATAGGAATACTAAAGAACGAGTCTTGCTAGCTAGCAAGGATCGTTTCATTCATTTTCAGCTAATAAAAAACACATATATGTGATTTCTATTTAAATGTTTCATAGATTTAAAAGAAGGTAATAGTATGGAATAGAAGACAATTAAAATGTAGGAGGAATGCAAGATGTCAGAAACAAAGGCAATGATAGATGTTATTAATCCTGCGAACGGCGAAAAGATTGAATCCATACCACGTGCTAGAAAGGATGAAGCAATTGCTGCAGTAGACCGTGCTTATCAAGCATTCCAAGAATGGTCAGAGAAAACGGCGGATGAGCGCAGTGAGCTATTAATGAAATGGCATCATCTGATTCAGGAAGAACTGGATGATATTGCGAAAACCATGACACTGGAGCAAGGTAAACCGCTTGAAGAAGCAAAAGGTGAAGTTACGTATGCCAATAATTTTATTTCCTGGTATGCAGAAGAAGGAAAGCGTGTTTATGGAGAGACAATTCCAGCTTCAGCACGTAATAAACGGATTATGGTACATAAGCAGCCTGTAGGAGTAATAGCTGCTATTACGCCATGGAATTTCCCCGCCGCAATGATTACCAGAAAAGTAGCACCCGCTTTAGCTGCAGGCTGTACAGCTGTTGTGAAGCCTGCAAGTGCGACCCCATTAACAGCAATAAAACTTGGGGAGCTAGCGTCAAAAGCTGGCATACCAGAGGGCGTTCTGGAAATTCTTCCTGGGGATTCGGGGGAAATCAGTGATGCTTGGATGGAGGACTCGCGTGTACGCAAGGTTTCGTTTACTGGATCTACCGAGGTTGGAAAGGTTCTGATGCGTAAATCAGCTGACACCGTCAAGAAGATATCCCTTGAATTAGGAGGCCATGCACCGCTGATTGTGATGGATGATGCAGATCTCGATAAAGCAACGGAAGGGGCAGTACGGTCGAAATTCCGAAATGCAGGCCAAACCTGTGTATGCAGCAATCGGATTTATGTGCATAAGGATGTTGTGGATACATTTACGGATAAATTTAAACAAAAAGTAAGTGAATTAAAGGTTGGTAATGGGCTGGAAAAAGGCGTAGATATTGGCCCGTTAATTGATAAAAATGCATATGAAAAAGTTAATGAACACTTAAAAGATGCGCTTGATCAAGGTGCTGAACTTATTCATGGTGGAGAATCCTATCAAGAATCGGATGGATACTTTGTTGAACCAACTGTACTTAAAGGGGTAACCGAAGAGATGCTGTGCATGAATGAGGAAACATTCGGTCCGTTAGCCCCGATTTCCACGTTTACGACGGAAAGAGAAGTAATTGAGCTGGCCAACAACACACCATACGGTCTTGCCGCCTACCTGTTCACGGAAAGTATATCGAAAGCAGTTCGTATAGGAGAAAAGCTCGAATATGGAATAGTTGGAATTAACGATGGCATGCCTTCTACTGTGCAAGCTCCGTTTGGCGGATTTAAAGAAAGTGGACTTGGCCGTGAAGGTGGTCATCACGGCATAGAAGAATATTTAGAAGTAAAGTATTTCTCGATTGGTATTTAAATTTCAATGATTGGACCTGCAGGAGAATATTTCTTCTAGCGGGTCTTTTCTACTTTCAGGCATTTTTAAAACGTCTATTTTTTAAATTAAAGCTGAATACGCTTTATTTAATAGACAGAAAAATAGCTACCTTTCCGTATTAAATTGTGATAAAGTTTCCAATTAACGTATTGTTTTGTTTTTGTAAGAAAATATACGTACATTGCATAATTAGGGGATACATACGAGGATCAGAAAAGATGAAGACATTAGGAAAAATCAGTAATTTTGCAACAAGTACATTCGCGCTTTGGGTTATTTTTTTCGCAATATTTAGTTACCTATACCCTTCCGGCTTTGCTTGGATTGCCCCTATATCTCATTCCTCCTTGGAATTATCATGTTCGGTATGGGTTTAACATTATCCATAAATGATTTCAAAGGTATTATTAAACAGCCTAAAAGTGTACTTATTGGTGTAGCAGCACAATACACGATCATGCCATTATTAGCATTTGGTTTATCGCATCTCTTTCAGCTGCCCCCAGAGGTAGCAGTTGGTGTAATTCTGGTTGGCTGTTGTCCGGGGGGGACTGCATCCAATTTAATGACCTTCATGGCTAAAGGCAATACCGCATTATCGGTAACGATAACATCTGTATCCACATTACTTGCGCCGATTATGACACCGGCACTTACATTATTACTTGCAAGTCAGTGGCTTCCGGTATCGTTTGGCGATATGTTTATGTCCATTGTGAAGGTCGTATTATTACCGATTGTACTTGGTGTAGTTGTGCGTATATTATTCAGTAGGCAAGTAGATAAAAGTGTGACAGCTCTGCCATTAGTTTCAGTTATTGGTATTGTTGCGGTTGCAGCTGCGGTTGTTGCGGTAAACAAAGAGTCAATCGCTACTACAGGACTGTTAATTTTTGCTATTGTTGTCCTGCATAATTGTTTAGGTCTTCTTATAGGCTACTTCATTGCTAAGTTGTTTAGGTTAAATTTTGCAGATCAAAAAGCAACCTCAATTGAAGTCGGTATGCAAAATTCCGGCCTCGGTGCTGCATTGGCCTTAGCGCATTTTGCGCCAATTGCAGCTGTTCCAAGTGCCATTTTCAGTGTTTGGCATAATATTTCAGGTCCAATTCTAGCAACGTGGTGGGGAAAGCGAAGTATCGAACAAACGAATAATACGAAAGAAACAAAGGAAGCTGGCTGAATAACGCTAGTCAAAAACAGAGCCTGTGTTACAGATTGTGACACAGGCTTTTTCTTTGCACATGCACATATTAAGTATAAAAGCAATTTCATCTGCATAAGTACAAGTAAAACGTTGCCAATAAAGTATAGTAATTTTACCGAAAAGCATTAGTGACAGTTGCGAATATAAAGGGTATACTACTGCTTAGAGAGGTGCAAAGAATGGAATTTAATATTGGGCCCCGTATGGTAAAAACCGGTCTTGCGGTGGCTTTGACATTATTGATTACCGGTTTGACTGGATTAGAATTGGAACTTGTAGCTGCAATTGCAGCAGTATTGGCGATGCAGCCGTCCATTATGCGTTCGTTTAAATATATTAAAGAAGTAGTTATTTCAAACAGCGTTGGAGTGACGTTTGCTTTAGCTGGATTGTTGCTGCTTGGTAATCATCCGATATCTGTTGCAGCAGTAGTCATCATTTCGATTGCGATTAACATACGGCTTGGTTTGAATAAAACGGTTAGTTTAACAGTGCTTAGCATTGTAACGATTTTGCTGGTCAGTGATAATGGGATTAATTTCATTTATATTGCTGAACGTTTATCACTTGTTGCAATTGGTGTATTATCCGCATTTATCGTTAATGTGCTTGTATATCCGCCGGACCACCAGAAAATCTTATTTTCAATGATAAAAAATGCAAGTGAGAAAACGAATTTCCTTCTTCGTGTTATCCCGAATCAAACTATGAGCGTTCCGCAAATGAAGGATGAAGATAAAGAATTGGAAAAGATGATTCAGCGTACAAGGGATTATTATGAAATTATTTCAGATGAAAGAAATAGCTTATTTATAAGGCAGCGTCCAGACTTTTTAAGGACAATTATCTTGTATAAGCATATGATTAAAGTTTTACGGAAAAAGCATACATTGATCCAGCACTTAGAGAATAATTTTAAAAACATCGAAAATATCTCAAGTGGGAAATTTCATTTGATTAAAAAACTGGTTATTGAAATTAACACTTATAGCGAAAATGTTTTATTAATGTATGAAGATAAAATTATTTTGGATAAAGATCTGCAGAAAGAAACGAAAGTAGCAATGCAGGTTACGATTAATAATATCATTGATGCTCTCCAAGGATCCGACTTCGAAAAATGGACATATGTTTTTCCGATTGCAAATAGTATTATTGAATTATTTTACGAGCTTGATAAATTAGAGCGACTCGTTAGAATTAATGAGCATAGGAGAAATAAGGATTAAGCCTTATTGGTAAATGAAAAAATAAAAATGGAATTATAAAAGATGGTGACCAAAAATAAATAGGTCATCGTCTTTTTTTGTATAATAAAGCTTTTATAAAAATTTTCTCCATTGTCACTCGAAATGAAAAAAATACATTATTCAACTTCAGTTTTCGGAATGATTACCGATACTATAATGGGTACAATATTTTTATTGAAGGCGAGAGGGCATTGAATGAGAAAGATATTAAGAATGGACAGTTTAAAAAAGAAGCTATTAACCATATTTCTGTTATTAACGATTGTACCGGTATGGATTACCATAACGGCTATCTGGATAACAACGAACAGTGGGTTTAATAACTTGATAGAAGACCAGCAGCAGACGATGGAGCATATTATTCAATCGGAATTTGATAACGTTGCAGAAGAGCTACAAAATATAACAGAAATTTATTCACAAGACTTGGCATTCGTGCAAGCTTATAATCAGCGGGATCGTGAGACGTTACTAAATCTTGTGAATGGAATCTATTCACGACTATTTTCAGAGCATGGAATTGACAAAATTGAGTATGGTGATACAGATGGAATTGTTTTTCTCCGTGGCCATGATACAACCCAGTATGGGGACGACAAAAGTAATATGGAAGCAATTCAATATGCATTAGATGGTCAGTCGATATCTGGATTTGAATTCGGAAGATCCGGTCTTTCTGTAAGAGCCTTTGCACCAATTTATTACGAACAAGAGGTTATTGGAACGCTGCAGATGGGTGTAGATGATCATTTTTTAGAAGCATTACAAGAAAAATTGAAGGGCGTTACCATCAATTTGTACAATACGGAAGGTACAATTGTGGTATCCTCTGAAGAAGAAAATATTGAAAAAACGATGAACGATGCTTCTATTTTAGCTAATGTCATGAATGGCGAAAAGGTTTCACACCATGATGAGGAGACTTTGGATACCTATTTACCAATGCTAAGTCCAATAGGAAATGAAATAATTGGTGTCATTGGCATCGGACAAGACATATCTGCAATTGGTGCAACAAACAGTCAGCTTTTCTGGATTAGTGTAATTATGGTTATCGGCTTTATTATTATCGCTTTATTTGTATCAATACGCTTCAGCAAAACGATTGCGAATCCGATACGCACGATATCAGAGCTTATGCTAGAGCTATCGAAGGGGAATTTACGAATAGCGATTAAAGATAATCAGCAAAAAGATGAAGTTGGACAATTAACTCGTGCAATGCAAATCATGCGTAACAATTTGCATGATACTTTATCCAAGGTGGCAGAAGCATCTGAAAGTGTTTCAGCTAAAAGTGAAGAAATGACACAATCATCAATTGAGGTAAGAACTGGATCAGAGCAAATTGCAATGACGATGCAGGAGATGGCTGGAGGCACTGAAAAACAGGCAAATAGCGCAAGTGAAATTGCAGGTGCAATGGCCAGCTTTGCTTCCAGTATTCAAGAAACGAATCAACAAGGAGAACAAATTCGAGCTGTTTCCCTCGATATAATAAATATGACAGAGGAAGGCAAACAATTGATGGCATCTTCCGACTCTCAAATGATGAAAATTGATGCAATCGTGCAAGAAGCCACGACAAAAATGGCAATATTAGATAAGGCATCACAAGAAATCACTAAGCTTGTTGAAGTGGTTCAGGATATTGCCAATCAGACAAATTTACTTGCACTCAATGCTGCAATTGAAGCAGCAAGAGCAGGAGAGTCAGGAAAAGGGTTTGCGGTTGTAGCTGATGAAGTAAGAAAGCTGGCGGTACAAGTGTCAGAATCCGTATCCGATATAACAGGGTTTGCAGCAAACATTCAAAGCGAATCAAGCAATGTTGCAAAAGCGTTAACAATGGGATATAAAGAGGTTGAAGCTGGAACGGCACAAATTAAATCAACAGGGGAGACCTTCCATAAAATTAGTGCTTTTGTAACAGATATGGCTGGAAATATTCAGGCAACAGCAGAAAGCTTATCTTTAATAGTGGCAAGCAGTCAGGAAATGAATGCTTCAATCGAAGAAATTGCGTCCGTTTCAGAAGAAGCAGCTGCAGGAGTTGAAGAAGCTGCAGCAACCTCGGAGCAGTCAAGCAGCTCGATGGATGAAATTGCAGCAGGTTCATCACAGCTTGCTAAGCTAGCTGAGGAATTAAATGAACTTGTACAGAAATTTAAATTATAGTTTCGTGACTGAAGTGATTGATTTTCAATTCACAACTGCACAATAGACATGAATAATAATATAAAAGAGACTGAGACATAATTAAAGTGTTTTTGTATAAAAATACTTTTGTCTCAGTCTCTTGCTTTATTATAATAAAAAAGATATTAATCTTTTCAGTTCTGATCAATCCCTTATATAGAAGTGGATTGATTTTTCATTTTCCAATTTATCTTCTAACGTATATTATCTTCCCAAAATAAGCGTAATGAGACAACCACGCATCTCCATACACTATCCGTGAAGGAACTTCTGGGAATCACTCGTATCAATTAACACGCACAAGGAAAGACTAATGAAATACCATAAAGAAAGGAACTTACGCTATGAATCATTATTTAACACATACGGAATTAGAGAACTTACACTATTTGATAGGTGAACATAAAAAAATTGCCCATCAATTAGAAGTGCTTGCACAAAAATCAGAAGATCCGGAAACAAGATCAAAACTGATAATAGATGCACAATCGGCGAAGCTTGCACACGAACAATTGTTATTAACTCTTCGCTAAAGAATTCAGATATAGAGGACTGGAATCTTTTAATACTGCAGGAATTTAGATATGAGAATATGAAAGAAAACCTGTCTCAAATCACAAGACAGGTTTTCTAAATTAACGATCGTTGTTATGGTTTTTGTTACGGTTCTTATTATTGTTTTTGTTATCATTATTATTATCTAGATCTTCAAGAAACTCGTTAGCAAACTCAACGTTATTAACTTCCTGGTTATTGTTATTATTGTCGTTATTGTTGTTTCTGTTGCGGTCATTCTGTCTGTTATTCATGATATTCCTCCTAGATTTTGTTTGTAAAAACGAATCTTTACAGCAAAGAGCAGCTTTTACAATCCCTAGTGTGTACCAATTTTAGAAAAATACACTTGAAAATAAAAAATATTATTTTTTATCATGATTTGTTGGGTCGTCTGGTTTGTCCAATTCGGAACTGAACTCCGTTTGAAAATAGCGCTTTGGCAGGTAAACTACCTTATTCTGGGAGTTTTTAACATTTCTTAGCACTTCTCTTCTCATATATCGGTGAAAAAATACTTCTCCAGCAATGACAGCTGCAGCCGTAGTAAATGATGCTGATCCAATTGGAACAGCTGCGTTAAAGAGCATATTTCCAATAAAAAGCACAACTACCCATGCAAGAAAAAAATCACCTATTAATGCCGTGCTTTTTTCAATCAGAGGTAAAACCAGCACATCACCAAGAAAAGCAAGGCCAGTAAGAAGCACGCTTGTCGTGACAACTCCTGCAAAAGACACATTAAAAAAGAGTCCGAGCACAATGCTTACAATGACAGTTGTTAAAATAAACTTAATGATTAACGGTCCGATATATTTCATAGAATCCGCTTCCTCTCTTTAATAAACATACTTTCTATAGGTTATCCCATTTTTAAACATGTCATTCATTGGAAAATAAACAATTTGTTTCATAAAAAAGATCCCTTCAAATAAGAAGAGATCAATGTGTTTAATTTTCTTTTTTTAATGCCTGGCGAATATAGGAAAGAAATTCAGTTGCTTTTGCTTCAGGTGCTTTTGTAAGAAAACTAACCCCAACAAAAACAATTGTGGAAATTCCAATCCCCCAAAGTCCGGAAGCAAGTCCAAATGGTTTCAATTGGAAAAATTCGAGCAGAATAACGATAATCCCTGCAATTATTACACTGGATAAGACACCCGCAGCACTTCCTTTTTTCCAAAAGAAGGTTCCAATGATTGCTGGTACAGCTACGATTAATCCAGCAGAAGAAGCTACAGATAGAACTGCTATCAAATTCAGTTCCATTTCCGCGAACAAATATGCAAGTACAGCGATAATAGGAATAACAATTTTTCCAACTCGAAGCTGTAATTTGTCACTCGCATTCTGTTTAATATTTCCATATACATCCTTAGCAAAAAGGGAAGATAACGTTAATAAGATTGAATCAATAGTTGAAATAGCCGCTGCCATAATTCCGACCATTACGATAACTCCAAGGATAGGCGGTACTAAGTCCGATGAAAGCACTAAAGGTGTTGCAAGATCTGCGTTTTCTAAATTAGGAAACATAATAGCTGCAGAATATCCCCAGATAATTGCAACAATCGTATAAATAAAACCAAATACAAGAAAGCCCATCAGCATGTTTTTTAAGCTTTTTAAAGAGGATGGCATAAACAGTCGCTGGCTCACCTGCGGATTTGAAAGACTAAAGAAAAACCAAGGTATTGTTAGACCTAAAAATGTAAGAAAACTAAAGAATCCATTACCTGGGACCGTTAACAGTTCAGGCTGAACTGCTTCAATTTTTTCGAAAAATGTGCTAAACCCACCCAATCCATTAATGAGGATTAGGACAACAACTGTAGAGCCTATAATCATAAACAATGCTTGTAGTGAATCCGTCCATGCTACAGAACGTATTCCGGCAATATAAGTGAAAAGAAGTGCCAGGAGCGTCGCTATTAGAACACCAGTTGTATAAGGGAACGCGTTATTTGTAACACCCTGCAGCAAGTAACCTACGCCAGAAAGCTGTACAGCGCTGTATGGTATAAGAAACAAACAGTTTGTAACCGCAACAACGATTGCAACGTATTTATTGTCATAACGATCACCAAGCATCTCTGCTGGTGTCACATAGCCATATTTTTTCCCAACAACCCAAAACCTTGGACCAAAGAAGGCGACTAATGAGACGCCCATCAAGTAAATTAATTCAAAACCGAGCGCTCCGACACCGCCATTATAGGTTAGTCCGGCTAATCCAACGAGCATAAATGCACTGTATGTGGTAGCACTGTAGCTAAGTGCTGATACGAATCCGCCCATCTTTCGGTCGCCAAGGAAATAGCTCTCCATGTTATGCTGTTTGCCTGTTCTTGATAAGATTGCAATTACGAGTGCAAGTAAAACATAAATTGAAATAGTCCACCAAACAAGAGAAGTTGTCATTATTTTTTACCCCAATTCTTTGTCAAGAAATAATTGATGATAATTGTAATAAATGCTAAAACTAACCATATCAAGAAGCTTCCATACCATTTTGTAACATTTGTGAGTAAAGTATAAGGAAGGATAAATGCTAGTAAGATAATAAACAAAATAAGCAATGCCCATGTCAATTCATTCTTTTTCATCAAATACCTCCATTAAATATGTAATATACCTATTTTGTATCTTCTTTTTGATGTCATTCGTAAACTGCAATTTGTAATTATTACGACATGCGTAAAGATGTGAAAATATTCACATTAGGTCAAATGCATGATCATAAAATAGTTTTCCATGCTCATCATTTTTAAATTGCAATGTATAAGCAATATCATAGCAAATGGTTTTAATTTTTGCTATATTTATTTGCAAATTTTCAGGAATTTGATATGGAAGGGGAATAACCAGCAAACGCAGTTCTTTTAAAAGGCAGTTACGTTTGCTGGAAGCATGAGAAGACAATACTATGCCTATAATAAAAGTGGCAAGAGTATTCAGAGGTATTAAAAAAGCAGGTGCCATTTTATGACGCCTACGTTTTATTCTTTCCATTGCTGTTCAATTTGTGAAATTGCGATTTCCAAAATTTCTTCATCAGTCGTATCACTTGTCGTAATAACATTCGTGTTGTAGAGCTTCCCGTCATAGTCAACGGTTAGATTAACTTGAATCATACACAAGGCCTCCTGTCTAAAAAATGAGATTAGTGTCGAATTGACATAATATTATATCAATTGATTTTTATTATACGATAAGTTCATTTGTTTGTATAGATAATTGACCGCAATTTTACAAAAATTTAGCGTGAATTAATGATAACGTTTGCCAGTTTGAGTTTTTTAACAACAGTATGATATAAGAGGAAGGAGAGAACGAAGCTGCATATTAGAGATAGGGGTTTGTTAATTGGCTTGTGTAGAAGGGAGAGAATGTTATTCGTTTCATTACTATTATAGAGAGGAGTCAAAACTAAACATACATGGTATAAAAATATTTAGGAATCAGACAATAAAAGCTACCTTAAAAGTATTAGCACTTCTAAAGTAGCTTTTATCTTACATAGTTTGTTTCGTGTCTATAACTCCACCAGTTTCTACATCAACATAGAATTCATACTGTATATTTTCATCATCGATTGTACGTGTGATTCCGCCACGATAAGCATTGTAAAGTAAGCCGTTTCGCTCAACTTCCTCCGGCTTCATATAAATCCATGATCCACTAATCGGACCTTTTCGTTTAAACATTTCCTTTGCATGATTTAAGGCTTTTTCTGGAGTAATTTTTTGATACTGATTAATTTGTTCTCTTGCCAGATATCCAACTGCAAAACCGATTGCTGCGGCAAGGATTGCTTTTTTTCTGCTCAATACGTTCACCTCTTGAAAAAGATTATTGGACTATTTATGAAGTGCGTGTTGAACACCTCTATATAAGTGCAAGTATACAGGATTATCGAATAAAATGAAAACGATACTGCGTGATAAGTGGAAAGTTTTCGACGGTTTCAGTTATACTGAAATAGGATAATATAATTAGATGGTTAAAAATCGTTTATACCTATTTGGAGGGAATTAAGATGAAACAGGAAACACTTGAGCTATTTAAAAATCTCACAGAGCTGCAAGGTGCGCCGGGAAATGAGCATCTTGTCCGTTCGTTTATGAAAAAAGAATTAGAAAAATATGCAGATGAAATTATCCAGGATAATCTAGGTGGTGTTTTTGGGGTAAAGCATGGGGAAGGGCCACGCGTTATGGTTGCAGGGCATATGGATGAGGTTGGTTTTATGGTGACGCAAATTACAGACAATGGCATGCTTCGTTTTCAGCCGCTTGGAGGCTGGTGGAATCAAGTAATGCTTGCACAGCGTGTCCAAGTAATGACCGATAATGGTCCTGTAATTGGTGTGATCGGTTCAATCCCGCCACATCTTTTAACGGAAGCACAACGTAAAAAGCCGATGGAAATTAAAAATATGCTCATTGATATCGGTGCAGATGACCGAGAGGATGCAGAGAAGATTGGCGTACGTCCAGGGGATTCCATCGTACCAGTCACACCATTTGAACCGATGGCAAACAATAAAAAGATTCTTGCTAAAGCTTGGGACAATCGTTACGGATGTGGGCTTGCCATTGAATTAATGAAGGAATTACAACATGAAACATTGCCAAACCAATTGTTTTCAGGTGCAACTGTACAAGAAGAGGTTGGGTTACGCGGAGCGCAGGTAGCAGCGAATATGATTGGACCAGATATTTATTATGCTCTCGATGCTTCCCCAGCAAATGATGCTTCAGGTGACAAAAAAGCATTTGGCCAATTAGGCAAAGGCGCATTGCTTCGTATTTTTGACCGGACGATGATTACACATCGAGGCATTCGTGAATTTGTGCTTGATACGGCAGAATCGAATAACATCCCGTACCAATATTTCATTTCGCAAGGTGGAACTGATGCCGGACGTGTACATCTGTCTGGGGATGGGGTACCCTCGGCGGTTATTGGGATTTGTTCTCGCTACATTCATACTTCTGCATCCATCATTCATGTAGATGATTATGCAGCAGCGAAGGAATTGTTAGTGAAGCTAGTTAAAACGACAGATCAAAATATGCTTGATGAAATAAGAAAGGCGTAAAGGAGTTTTCGTGATTGTTGTACATACAAGCACGAGGTGAATAATAATGAATATTAAAATTGGTTCAAAAAATCCAACGAAAATTAATGCAGTGACCGAGGTTTTCCCTGATGCTTCGGTAACAGCCTTAAAGGCAAGCTCTGGTGTATCGGAACAGCCTTTTTCAGATGAAGAAACAATGATGGGAGCCGTAAATCGAGCAACCCAATGTGCAGAATCTGCAGAAGGAGTAATTGGAATTGGTCTAGAGGGTGGAGTCATGTATGTCAACGAGCAATTATATTTATGTAATTGGGGAGCGCTTGTAACGCCTGAGGGTCAAATATTTACAGCCAGTGGTGCACGGATTGCTTTACCGGAAGAGATTGAAGCTGGACTGCGTGATGGTCCAGAATTAGGTGATCTAATGGATCGCTATGCAGAAAAGCAAGCAGTGAGAACCAAAGAAGGTGCAATTGGAATCTTCACAAATGATTTTGTATCGCGACAGGAAATGTTCGCTCATGTTGTGAAGCTGCTACGTGGTCAGTGGGAATATTGGAGAGATAAAAAGTAACCGAAAGCAAGGAGCACTCCTTGCTTTCGGTTTTTTTCGTAGCATAGGAAACTATAAAATTTGTACGCTGTGGATAACTTAGTTACCTAAATGGTCATATCCAGCTCCTGCGCCTAGCGCCTAGCGAGACTTCCCTCACCTCATGACTTGATAAAGAAGACTTGTCGATTGGCTCTGCCAAAGGCTTAGTGTACTTATATATCCATATGGTGAAAACCAACATCGGCTCCGTCTAATCCATAAGTCGCTAACGGGACGCTTCCACTTTTGTTATCCTATTCATAAATATATGCCAATACCTCTAATGCTTGGTCAACCGTTTCTACAGTAACATTCGCTTTATTGGACAGTTCTTTCAATGGATGAATTAAGGATTCTGGACGGATAATAATAGTTGGTTTATTCTTTGCAATTGCAGCGCTTGCGTCCATTGCGGTGTTCCATTGTTTATATTGCTCGCCAAATAAGGCAATCACAACATCTGATTTTTGCATTAATACTTGAGTGCGGAAGTTATTTACACTGGAAGCTGCATCATCTTTATACAATTTTCCAGGCTGTTCTCCTAAAATATCCTCGCCAATATCGTCCGAACGATCATGGTTAGTTTGAGGTGCAACAAATTTTAATGGAAGATTTTTTTCTTTTGCTTTTTGCTGTACCTCATCACGCCAGTCTGTATGAATTTGTCCTGCTAAATATACAGTTAATTCCATTTATATTCCCTCCAATAGATTGATTCTACAATTAATACTAACGAATTTTAGACTGATTGCAAAGAAATAGGTGTCGATATATGATTTCTCAGATTGTATTTGAATCTTTTAAATATAGAATAGCCTAGTCAAGCAAAAAGTTAAAGTTGTTGCCAGACTTTCCCTCACATAACACGATAGGAATAGTGTTCTTTTTTTCTGTCAGCACCCAAGCCTAGTCAACAAGATAATAATATATTATGCGATCCAAGGAAATTTACGCTACCCTGGTTAGCGTCAACAACAAAATGGGAATTTCAGCATTTTTCTTAATAAGTCCTTAACTACTAAAAAAGACAATGATCTATGTCTAAATACTGTTTTGTAACATCCTATATAATCTTTTTTACTTATAGGAAAATAAAAGACCTTTATAGTATTAAAAAAATAAAGTGCTACTTTAGCAATAGGAATAGAAGAGTAAATAATAAAAACTACAGAAAAACACTTGATTTTTTATTTTTACAGGAATAACATATATCTTTAATTGATACTGATAATCATTTTCAATTGTGTTCGTATAACTATCTTACAAACTTTTGTATAGCTAATGACGCGTAGAATGTTACTTAAATAGTTCCGTACTTTGCGTTTTTAAAATTGATGAACAAAAAAATATATGTATTTTTTCTTAAAAAATGCAGGTGTAGTCCGAAATTACCAATTAATAAAAAATGAAGAAATAAAGTTGATTTTCTCATGAATAGCATATATGATTGGTGACAACATTGATAATGATAATCATTATCAATTGATATTTTACCCATAATTATCCATGGAAGGAATGGTGCTATGAAAGTGAGTGAAATCAAAGGGAAAATCGCTGTCGTTACTGGGGCAGCAGGGGGTATGGGACAAATCATCTCCGAGAAGCTTGCTGAGAATGGTGCAGTAATTGCGGCAATCGATACAGATAGTCACGTACTGAAAAAGTGCGTAAAAGAATGGCAGGATAAAGGCTATCAGGCTGCAGATTTTTCAATAGATATCAGTAATTTAGATGTTGTTGAGGAAGTTGTCGCTTCAATTGAATCCGATATCGGCCCTATCGAGATTCTAGTAAATGCAGCTGGTATGCTGCGATTAGGAGAGGTCGATGTGTTAGATAAAGAAGATTGGAATGCAAGTTTTGCTGTTAATGCTGCCGGTGTGTTTCACGTATCGAGCTCCGTTTCCAGACGGATGATACCTCGTAAAAGTGGAGCCATTATTACGGTAAGCTCTAATGCAGCCCATATGCCAAGAATGACAATGGCTGCGTATGGGGCTTCTAAAGCGGCAGCAACGATGTTTACAAAATGTATGGGACTGGAGCTTGCACGATATAACATTCGCTGTAATGTTATTTCTCCCGGATCTACGGAAACAAGCATGTTGAGAAGGCTTTGGAAAGATGAGCAAGGTGCCCAAAAAACGATAGAAGGAGAACCTGAGACATACCGAATTGGGATTCCTCTGGGTAAGCTAGGCAAACCAAAAGATATTGCTGAAACGGTACTATTTTTAGTTTCCGATCATGCATCCCATATAACCATGCACGATATGGTTATCGATGGAGGAGCGACTTTAGGCATATAACATGGAGGAGGTAATCATAAAGTGAGTAAAACAAGTGTTGCAAAACAAAAATCGATGCTAGATGAGTATGTAGCAGGAGATTTCTTCCTAGCATCGCCAAATCAAACGATGATAGGGAAAGGGATATTTTCCGTTATTGAGAAGGCAAAGGAAGCGGAGAACCAGCTTTTTAGTTTGCCATCACGTGTAGAGGCTGCCCTCTATCAGGCGAAGCAGGCTGGACACCCTTATCCTGTTGCTGTGGGAGCAGTACCTTTTGATTACTCGGAAGATTCGGAAATAATCATTCCTGAGAAAGTGGATGTTTCTGAGCCTTTAAATATAGACGAAGAACAGCAGGAATCTTTGTCCGACATGTATCCATATGAAATGCAGCCTATACCAGAACCAGAGGAATATATGAATGGTGTTAACCAGGGGTTGGAAAGGATCGCAACAGGACATATCGACAAGATTGTTGTTTCCAGGGCTTTGCATTTTAGCACAGGGGAGCAGGTTGATGTTAGCCAGCTTTTAAGAAATCTAGCGCTACATAATAAGCAAGGGTATACATTTGCAGTCGATTTAACGGATGAAAAACCGTCAGGCAAACAAAAGGAATCTAAAGGTAAACGTACACTGGTTGGTGCCAGCCCAGAACTGCTTGTATCCAAATGCGGACATACTGTATTTGCAAATCCCCTTGCAGGTTCCCGTCCTCGCAGTGATGATTTAATGGAAGATCAAAGGCGGGCTAAGGAGCTGCTGGATTCGGAAAAAGACTTATATGAGCATGCTGTCGTTGTTGACATGGTGAAGGAAGCACTGGCTCCTTTCTGTGAAACAATCGAAGTGCCAGAGTCACCGTCTTTAGTGAAGACAGAAGCAATGTGGCATCTTTCGACAGAGATACGTGGAACTTTAAAACAGCTAGAAACATCTTCGTTAGAGCTGGCTATTGCACTGCATCCGACACCAGCTGTTTGTGGTTATCCAACAGCATTAGCTCGTGAAGCTATCTATGAGATAGAGCCATTTGACCGAGGTCTCTTTACCGGAATGGTCGGTTGGTGTGATGAAAACGGGGATGGAGAATGGATTGTAACAATTCGCTGTGCTGAAGTAAAGGAACGTTCTATACGGCTGTTTGCTGGTGCGGGAGTGGTAGCTGGTTCAAAAGCAGAAGAAGAATTGAACGAGACTTCAGCTAAGTTCCGAACGATGCTCCAGGCAATTGGTATAAAAGACTGATAGAAGTTTTGCAGGAAACTATAAACGAATGAGCAGGGAGGAAACTATTTTGTTAGATGGATGTCAACCTTGGCCCCATGAAATTGCCGCATTTTACCGTGAAACAGGTTGCTGGCGGGGGGAAACATTTGGGCAGATATTGCGTGATAGAGCGGCTATGTATAGTGAGAAGATTGCTTTAACGTATGGTGAAGAGCATGTGAGCTATAAAACATTAGATGAGAGAGTAGATCAATTAGCTGCAGGTTTTCAGCGGATAGGATTAAAAAAAGAAGACCGTGTTGTCGTTCAATTACCAAATACAATTGCATTTTTTGAGGTTTGTTTTGCATTGTTCAGGCTGGGTGTATTACCAGTGTTTTCACTTCCGTCGCATCGATATAGTGAGATCCAATATTTCTGCGCATTTTCGGAAGCGAAGGCGTATATTATGCCAGATCATTTTAATGGCTATAACTATCTGGAAATGGCTCAGGAAGTACGTGAGAATACACCTTCCTTACAGCATGTTATTACACTTGGTGAATCAGAGGATTTTATGAAATTAACCGATTTATATATCGATGATAATTATATACAGCCTGAAGTATCACCTAGTGACTTTGCATTTCTACAGCTTTCAGGAGGAAGTACAGGACTTTCTAAACTGATACCGAGAACACATGACGAATATATTTACAGCTTACGCAGGAGCAATGAAATATGTGAGCTAAACGAGAAGAGCGTCTATTTGGCTGTTTTGCCGATTGCGCATAATTATCCGTTAAGTTCACCGGGAGTGCTTGGAGCACTTTATGCTGGAGCCAGGATTGTTCTTTCCTCTGGTCCGAGTCCGGATGAAGCCTTTCCACTGATTGAAAAGGAGAAAGTAAGTATTACAGCATTGGTGCCGCCACTAGCAATTATTTGGCTGGAAGCTGTCAAGACACGTTCATACGATTTCTCCAGTCTTCAGGTTATTCAAGTAGGTGGTGCACATTTCAGTTCAGAAACTGCTAGAAGGATACAGCCAGCATTTGATTGCAAATTGCAGCAGGTATACGGGATGGCTGAAGGTTTAGTGAATTATACCAGATTAGATGACCCAGATGAAATTGTCATCCATACCCAAGGGCGCCCGATGTCCTCTTACGATGAAATCCGGATTGTTGACGAAGAAGATCGTGAAGTAGCACAAGGAGAAGCCGGAGAATTGTTAACCCGTGGACCATATACAATTCGGGGATATTATAAAGCAGATCAACATAATGCAAAAGCATTTACTTCCGATGGATTTTACCGTACAGGGGATTTAGTGAGTTTAAATGAAGCAGGATATATCGTTATGGAAGGCCGTGTCAAAGATCAAATTAACCGTGGTGGTGAAAAAATAGCAGCAGAAGAAGTGGAAGATCATCTGATTGCACATCATCATGTATTAGATGTCGCGATTGTCTCCATGCCAGATAAATTTCTTGGTGAGCGGTCTTGTGCATTTATTATCCCTTTTAAGCAAACACCGTCTGCCGCTGAAATAAAGGCGTTTCTGCAAAAGACAGGGATTGCAACTTATAAAATTCCTGATCGAATCGAGATCGTTAATTCCTTTCCGCAAACACCTTTTGGGAAAGTCAGTAAAAAAGCTCTGCGCAAGATGATTACTGAAAAACTAGCAAATATATAAAATCAAAAATTATGAGAGGAAGTGTTTTTAATGGGTATTCCTAAGATTCTATCTTATCCAATGCCGAATGTATCAGATTTTCCAGAAAATAAAGTTTCATGGCAGGTGAACCCAGACCGGGCTGTCTTGCTTATTCATGATATGCAGAATTACTTTTTAAATTTTTATAACAGAGGTCAATCACCGGTAACTGAGCTGGTACATCATATTGAATTATTAAAAGCACAATGTAAAAAACAATCCATTCCAGTTGTTTATACAGCACAGCCTGGCGATCAGAACCCTAAGGATAGGGCACTTTTAACAGACTTCTGGGGTGAAGGGCTTTCGGATGACCCAACGCAGACTAGCATTATTGATGCACTCACACCCGAGAAGAATGATGTGATGCTTACAAAATGGCGTTACAGTGCATTTAAAAGATCAGACTTTCTGGATATTATACAGAAACAAGGGCGTGACCAATTAATTATTTGTGGTGTTTATGCGCATATTGGGTGTCTTCTAACTGCAGCTGAAGCATTTATGTATGATATACAGCCTTTCTTTGTTGCTGATGCAGTTGCAGATTTTTCATTGGATGAGCATAAAATGGCAATCGAATATGCAGTAAAACGATGTGCAGCTATAACTTCTACTGCTGATATGCTGAGAGAATTGCAAGTGAGTGGGCGCGAGAATAAAAAGGAGGAAACACGAATGACAGAATCATTTACTTTTGAATCTATGCGCCAGCAAGTTGCCGAACTTCTGGAATTGGATGCTGAGGAACTTTCAGATACTGATGATCTTTTCGATTTAGGACTTGATTCCATACGGTTAATGAGTTTGGTTGAAACATGGAGACAAAACGGATTAGAAGTTAACTTTATCAGGCTGGCAGAAAAGGGTAACTTATTAGCGTGGTGGAATTTAATAGACAGAGTAAAAGACAAGGTATAAAAAAGGAGGTTTGTAAGTATGCCTAAATCGATGGTAGCGCAGCATACATTGACTGGTGCCCAAGCTGGTATTTGGTATGCACAGCAGCTTGAACCGGAAAATCCAGTTTATAATACGGCTGAATATGTTGAGATTAACGGAAGTCTGCAGCTCGAACACTTTGAAAAAGCATTGCGGCAGGCAATTCAAGAATCGGATTCGATACATACTAGATTTGGAGAGAATGAAGATGGACCATGGCAGGAAGTTCGTGAGCAGAAAGATTTTTCTTTTCACTTTATAGATGTAAGCAAGGAGGAAAATCCGCGACAAACTGCTGAAAGCTGGATGAAGGCCGATTTTGCTGAAGCAATTGATCTGACACATGATTCACTGTTTGAGCAAGCTTTATTTAAGGTGAATTCAGATAAGTATTTCTGGTATCAGCGTATTCACCATATTGCTGCGGATGCATATGGATTTGCACTCATCGCACAGCGAGTTGCACAGATTTATACATCACTTGTATACCAGCATTCTGCTGAAGACAGACTGGGGTCATATCAAGATGTGTTAGAGGAAAATGAGGCATATCTTACTTCAGAGAAATATGTGCATGATCGCGAATTCTGGTTGAACCGTTTTAACGATCAACCTGAAGTAGTAAGCTTTGCAGACACTTCTCCGCGATTATCAAACCAGATTATCTATCAGACAGGCTATGTGCCAATTGATTCAATGGATCAATTGAAACAATTGGCCACAAAAGGAAGTTTGTATGAAGTAATTGTTGCGGCTGTTGCTGTTTATACGCATCGATTAACTAGTGCTGAAGATGTTGTCCTTTGTTTACCGATGATGTGCCGTATGGGCACTTCTTCGGTAAGGGTGCCTGCCATGGTGATGAATTTGCTGCCATTACGTCTTGCGGTGCGTCCTGCTATGACTTTTTCAGAACTAATGCGGCAAGTAAGGCGAGAAATACATGAAGTACGTTTGCATCAGAATTACCGACATGAAACATTACGTCGAGATTTGAAGCTTGTTGGTGCAGAACAACGATTATTCGGTCCGCAAATTAATATGATGCCATTTGATTATGAATTAAATTTTGCTGGAAGTATTGGGAAGACGCATAAGCTTCATACTGGGCCAGTGGATGATCTTTCTCTAAATATTTATAATCAGCGTGATGGTAAAGGGCTGAGAATTGATCTTAACGCGAATGCTGATATTTATACTGAACAGGAAACAGAACTTCATCTCAAACGAATTTTACATGTAATAGAAAGGATTGCAGTGACAAAAGCAGACGTAAACGTTGCGGAAATGGATGTCCTTTTACAAGAGGAAAAAGACAATGTTTTATACAGATGGAATGATACATCGCAAGAGCAAGTGCCCGCAACTGTACAGGAAATGTTCGTAAGACAGGTGATATCAACACCGAAGGCTCAGGCGTTGAAATTTAATGAAAAGACGCTTACGTATTCTGCGTTGAATGAGCAAGTTAATCGGCTTGCCCACTTACTAAAGGAACATGGGCTGGGACCTGAGAAATTTGCTGTATTAGCACTTCCGCGATCAGAAGATATGGTTATTGCCGTGTTAGCTGTTCTAAAAACAGGAGCAGCCTACCTACCGATTGATCCGGATTACCCATCTGATCGAATTGCATATATGCTGCATGATGCAAAGCCTGTGTGTATACTTACACATCAGTCAATAGAGTGTGATTTGCCGGAAAGTGAAGTTCCAAATCTTGTACTGGATGATTTAGCTGTTCAAGAAAGGTTAGCTGCCTATGCTAATACTGAATTTCTATGCGTACCAATAGCACCTCAGCGTCCAGCATATATGATTTATACGTCTGGTTCAACTGGTCGGCCAAAAGGTGTTGTTGTTACTGCTGGCGCCTTGATGAACTTTCTTCTTTCGATGCAAAACAGATTTAAATTAGGGGAAGAGGATCGACTTTTAGCTGTTACAACAATCGCTTTTGACATATCGGCACTGGAAATCTTTCTTCCGCTTATTAGTGGATCAAGCTGTGTTATTGCAGAAAAAGAAGTAGTTAAAGATCCCGCTTCATTAGCGCATATAATTGAAGAAAATAGTATTTCTGTCATGCAGGCAACACCAACTCATTGGCATGCCCTCGTTTCGTCATTCCCGCAAAAAATCCGGGGACTGCGGGTGCTTGTAGGTGGTGAGGCACTTACAGCTAATTTGGCAGAAGCACTTAGTAAAATTAATTGTGAAGTAACAAATCTTTATGGGCCAACAGAAACAACGATATGGTCTACAGCGATGAACGTTGATCCGAAGCAAACAGGAATCCCTTCCATTGGAAATCCTATTGGAAATACACAGGTCTTTGTGCTGGATTCCAGTTTACAGCCCGTCCCCCCAGGAATGAGGGGAGATTTATATATAGCTGGAAGAGGGCTGGCACGGGGATATTTTAATAGACCTGATTTAACTGCGACAAGCTTCATTGCCAACCCATTTGGTTCATCCGGAGATCGAATGTATAGAACTGGCGATGTTGTCCGCTGGAGAGCGGATGGCAGGCTTGAATATATAGGCAGATCAGATCATCAGATTAAAATTAGAGGTTTCAGAATAGAGCTTGGAGAAATTGAAGGATTTCTTGCAAAAGACGCTACTGTTAGTCAAGTAGTAGCTGTCGTTAGGGAGGATCAGCTGGGAGATAAACGGCTGATTGCTTATCTTGTACCAGAGACAGGGGAAGAAATTAATCTAACAGAACTTCGCCAATCTGCTCGAAATAAGCTGCCTGCCCATATGGTCCCTTCCGCATTTGTTATATTAGACGCTTTCCCGCTAACGCCCAATAAGAAAATAGATCGGAAAGCGTTACCGGAACCGGATATTATCAAAGGTGAGCATAGCCGAGAACCAAGAACTCCGCAAGAAGAAATATTATGTGATTTATATAAACAAGTTCTTGGTGTGCTGCATACAGGAATTGATGATAGTTTCTTTGATCTTGGTGGACATTCGCTGCTTGCTGCTCAGTTAGTTAGTAAAATTCGTGAAGTTTTTGAAGTTGAGATTGGTATTGGAAAAATTTTCGAGAGTCCAACTGTTGCTGCTCTTGTTAAGCAGTTGGACAAGGGGAAGCAAGTGAGACCCCCTATTGAGAAGTCAGGAGTACGAGAAATAATTCCGTTATCATTCGCGCAGCGTCGTTTATGGTTCCTTTACCAGCTGGAAGGACCTAGCCCTACTTATAATATCCCAGTTGTCGTTCATTTAAAAGGAAAATTGGATTGCGCTGCATTACAGGATGCTCTGATTGATGTGGTTGAACGACATCAATCATTAAGAACAATTTTCCCCGAACAAGCAGGTGCTGCCCAGCAGCTTATATTAGACAAAGAAGCGACCAAACCTGTATTGCATGTGCATCAAATTGAAAAAGGAAGATTAAATGATCAATTGAATAAAGCTGTAAGATATTGTTTTAACTTGTCAGAGGAGCCGGCATTTCGCGTTGAGCTTTTTGAAGTAGAAACGGATAAGTATGTGCTTGTCCTATTACTGCATCACATTGTGGGTGATGGCTGGTCGCTGACACCTTTAACAGAGGATTTAAAGCAGGCATATATCAGTCGTTGTCAAGGTGAAGCTCCAAACTGGACAGCATTACCTGTCCAGTATACAGACTATGCGCTGTGGCAAGAAGAAATGCTGGATATAAAGCAGGATACCAATTCTTTAGCTGATGAACAGCTTGCATACTGGCAGAAAACATTAGCAGATTTGCCTGAACAGCTGGAATTACCGACAGATTATCCTCGCCCATTGGAGTCAAGTTATCAGGGGGAGACATACCATTTTACAATTCGGCCGAAACTGCATCAGCAGTTGCTGGATATCTCTTCCAAAAACGGAGTCAGCTTATTTATGACATTACAAGCAGGGCTTACAGCATTGCTGACTAGACTAGGAGCGGGAACTGATATACCTTTAGGAAGCCCTGTAGCGGGAAGAAATGATGATGCTCTAACAAATCTTGTTGGTTTATTTATAAACACATTGGTATTGCGTACAGACACATCCGGTAATCCAAGCTTCCGGGAATTGCTGGACAGAGTGAGAAAGGTTAATATCAATGCTTATGAAAATCAAGATTTACCGTTTGAAAGATTAGTAGAGGTACTAAATCCGGTTCGTTCCAGGTCAAAGCATCCGTTATTTCAAATTATGCTCGCATTACAAAATACACCAGATCCAGATCTTGAATTACCTGATTTAGAGACTGATTTATCGATTTATAGTGTAGGAGCAGCTAAGTTCGATTTTACGTTAGAGTTTCGTGAACGTTTTACTGATATTGGGAATGCTGAGGGTTTAGAGGCTTTCCTGGAATATAGCACGGACCTTTTTACGGAAGAAACTATCAGATTGATGGTAAGGCGGCTTATTCAGTTATTAGAATCAGCTGTGAAGGATCAGGAACAACCAATTGGCCGTCTCGAAATATTGGAACAGGAAGAAAAGCAAAAGCTGCTTACACCTGGAAGTATGAATGAAGATATGCAAGAGCTGTCCTTGCCATCGCTATTTGAAAAACAAGCGATGCTTCATCCAGAAAATATTGCACTTGTAATTGAAAACGAAAAAATGAGTTACAGAACACTGAATCAAAAAGCAAACCAGCTTGCCCATCTATTAATGGATGCAGGTGTTGGTCCAGAACATTTTGTCGCACTTGCTCTGCCAAGGTCATTTGAAATGATAATTGGTTTGTTAGGGATACTAAAGGCAGGTGCAGGATATGTGCCACTCGATCCGAATTATCCAAGTGAACGTATCGCCTTTATGCTGGAAGATGTAAAGCCAGTGTTTATTATTACGAATGAAGCATACGCGGATAAACTTCCGGAAACGGATATAACCTCAAGTATTATCTTGGACAAAAAGGAAATAATGGAAGAGTTAAATAAAAAGAAGGATACAAATCCGACAGATCATGAACGAGTGCAGCCGTTGATGCCGCTTCATCCAGCTTATATTATTTATACTTCCGGCTCAACTGGGCTTCCGAAAGGCGTTGTTATTCCACACCAAAATGTTCATCGTTTGCTTACGGCAACTGATCAATGGTTCCAATTTAGAGCCGATGATGTATGGACGCTGTTTCACTCTTATGCATTTGACTTTTCTGTTTGGGAAATGTGGGGTGCTCTATTGTATGGTGGTCGTCTTGTTATTGTACCACACACGATTAGCCGTTCGCCTGCTGATTTTCTGAAGTTACTTGCTCAAGAAGGAGTTACCGTATTAAATCAGACACCTTCTGCATTTTATCAGTTAATGCAAGCTGATCGAGAACAGGAGGTGATTGGTCAGAACCTATCACTCAGGTATGTCATTTTTGGAGGGGAAGCACTCGAATTAAGTCGATTAGAAGAGTGGTATGAAAGACATGCTGATGATGCACCGAAACTAATCAATATGTATGGTATTACAGAAACAACCGTTCATGTTACTTACATGGAACTAAGCAAGAGAACTCTTTCCGCAAAGGCAGCCAGTATTATTGGCCAAGGAATACCTGATCTTGATGTATTTGTACTGGATAATTTTCTTCAGCCGGTTCCATTAGGTGTCGTTGGAGAGTTATATGTATCCGGTCCTGGATTAGCAAGAGGTTATTTTGGGCGTCCTGAATTAACTGCAGGTCGCTTTGTCGCAAACCCCTATGGGGAAAGGGGTGCAAGAATGTACCGCACCGGGGATTTAGCTTGTTGGAAAGATTACGGGGTCCTGGACTATTTAGGCAGAGCCGACCAGCAGGTTAAAATAAGAGGATTCAGAATTGAATTAGGAGAGATTGAACATGTGCTTTCTGAACATCCTCAAGTAGAGCAAGCAACCGTGATAAGCAGGGAAGATCAACCGGGTGATCAACGGCTTATAGCTTATGTTGACTTAGAGAGAAGCGAAAATGGAGAGCGTGTTGATTTACGGCATTGGGTTGCAAAACGTTTGCCTGATTATATGGTTCCATCAGCGTTTGTAGTGATCGACGAATTTCCATTAACACCTAATGGAAAACTCGATTACAAGGCATTACCTCAACCTGACTATGCAGTAGAAATGACTGGACGTGGGCCAAGAACACCACAAGAAGAAGTCCTTTGTAACCTATTTATGGAAGTACTTGAAGTGCCATACGTAGGGATCGATGATGAATTTTTCCATCTTGGTGGTCATTCTCTGCTCGCTGTACAGTTGATGACGCGAATTAAAGAAACGTTCGGTATAGAGCTTAGTATTGGTAATCTCTTTGAATCTCCGACTGTTGCAGGGCTTGCTGAACGATTGGAAATTGGTGATGATCAAAGTGCACTTAACGTGTTGTTACCACTGCGTAGAAGCGGTAGTCTTCCACCGATATTTTGCGTGCATCCTGCAGGAGGGCTTAGTTGGTGCTATGCGGGGCTGATCAAAGCATTAAGGAAGGATTTTCCGATATACGGCTTGCAGGCACGAGGAATTTCGGAGCCAGGCAACTATCCGAAGTCTTTGGATGAAATGGCGGCGGATTATATTGAGCAGATAAAAACTGTTCAGCCTGAAGGTCCTTATCATTTGATTGGATGGTCACTAGGTGGAAATGTTATTCAGACAATGGCAGCAAAACTTCAACAACAAGGAGATAAAGTCGCACTTGTAGCTATGCTGGATGCATATCCAAATCATTTTCTCCCAATAAACAATATGCCTGACGAATCAGAAGCGCAGATTGCTTTACTTGCCTTAGGAGGGTATGATCCCGAAAGTCTTGGGGAGAAGCCATTGGAATTGGAGCATGTAATTGAGTTGCTTAAGAAAGACGGCAGTGCATTAGCAAGTCTTGATGATGCTGTGATTATGAACTTGAAGAAAACATATGTACAATCTGTACAAATTTTAAGCAAATCGGAACCGGAAATATTTGTTGGTGATGTTCTCTTTTTCCGGTCGACTATTATTCCAGAGTGGTTTGACCCGATACATGTCAACTCATGGGAATCATATATCCATGGGGCCCTTGAAGCATATGATATTCATTGCCGTCATAAGGATATGTGTCAGCCCAAGCCTTTGGCAGAAATCGGAAAAATTATTGCTGGAAAGCTAAACAGCATGTATGACTTACCTTAATAGATTCATAGAGGAGAGATAGATGATGAGCAATCCTTTCGAAAATCCGGATGGAATTTATGTAGTCTTAATCAATGAGGAAGGCCAGTATTCACTCTGGCCCGACTTTCTGGATATACCATCAGGATGGGAAAATGTTTACGGAGCAGACAATCGCGAAAAGTGCCTGGATTATATTAAATCACATTGGCATAATCAGATGCCAAATAGTTTGAGAGTATCTGAAAGCATTGGTTCTAGGGCTTAGGAATGAAGCAATATTTTAATGCTAGAGTAGCAGTAGTCATTGTTTATGTACTCGCTATGTTTATGTCTGCACTTGATAGTACAATTGTTAATGTTGCGTTACCGGCAATAGGGGAGGCGTTCGACGTTCCCCCTGCTGCTACAGGGACGATCAATATCGGTTATCTCATTAGCTTAGCGATGTTTCTTCCAGCAGCTGGTTGGTTCGGAGACCGTTTTGGGACGAAACGTGTATTTTTAGCCGCGCTTGCAATATTTACGATTGCGTCGGCATTATGCGGAATAGCTCACAATATGTTTACATTGAACCTGTTTCGAATTTTGCAGGGCATAGGGGCAGGTTTTCTTACCCCTGTTGGTATGGCGATTTTATTTAGAACGTTTACCCATGAAGAACGACCAAAGCTTTCACGTATACTTATTATACCGATTGCGCTTGCACCTGCACTTGGTCCGGTAATTGGCGGGTTGCTTGTAGATGTTCTTTCCTGGCGATGGATATTTTATATAAATATTCCAATTGGCATATTGGCCTTAGTAATAGGGAAGGTATACTTGCAGGAACATCTGGAGGAAGCGGTAGGCAAATTTGATTATAAAGGTTTTTTACTGTCGCTATCAGGTTTTTCGATGTCAATTTATGCACTCACACAAGGTGCGATAAAAGGTTGGACTTCTCCGGAAATTCTAATTACTGGTCTTGTCGGTATTTCTTTAATGATTGCGCTAGTTCTTGTAGAACTTCGTATCGATAAACCGATGATCAATTTAAGCCTCTTAAAAGATCCGATGTTTCGCACAATGAGTCTAATCAGTCTCTGTTCAGCGGCTGGTTTATTGGGGATGCTGTACGTATTTCCGCTCATGTACCAAAACGCATTAAATGTAAGTGCTTTACACACAGGACTAACGACATTTATAGAAGCACTTGGACTAATGGTAGCTTCTCAGATCATGCCTTGGACGTTGGAAAAACTTGGATTGCAGCGTCTGTTAATCTTTTCTCTATTAGGAACCATTATTGTATTTATACTTATTGCACTATCCGCATCATCTAATCCATGGTTGCTGAGAGTATTGATGTTCGGAATAGGGTTTTTCCTAGGCCAGAGCGTAGGAGCTGCACAAATTTCTGCATTTAAACATATTGATTCTGCTTCTATGAGCAGGGCGACGACATTATTTAACATGCAAAACCGACTTGGCTCTGTACTTGGCGTAGCTATTTTGGCAAGTGCACTAGGTGCAACAGATACAGTAGAGGGTGAACATATTGGATTATTGACCTATCAGTATGCATTGTTCGGCGCTGCTATATTTCTAATTATCGCATGGATCATTGCAATGAGATTTAAAGAAACGGAAAATAAGCGTAAGCCACAGTTGCAATCGGAAGATGTGGAAAGGAGAAAAGGGATTGGTTGAAGTTTTTATTTGCCGATTACCCGAAGAAAAAAGCCAATCGGAGTTAACATCATTGCTGACATATGTATCTGACGAGAGCCAAAAGCGAATACTGCAATTCTTTCACCTTGCTGATGCTTACCGGACATTGATTGGTGAACTGTTGATTAAGCATGTACTTTATAAACGGAAAGGGAAGCGAGTGCAGGATATTACTATAGGAAAAAATGCATATGGTAAGCCTTATTTTCCAGATTATCCTTCTATACAATTTAATATTTCTCATTCTGGTGATTTTGTTGTCTGTGCGGTGAACGATCAGCAGGTCGGTATTGATGTAGAAAAGGTAAAGGCATTCGATTTATGTATGGCTAAGCAGCTTTTTACCGAGTTTGAATATTGGGAAATACTTGCTGCAGAGAATAAAAGTCTTGCATGCTATGATTATTGGACAATGAAAGAAAGTTATGTGAAGGCATTAGGAAAAGGGTTGGCTATTCCGCTTCACTCGTTTCGGGTGAAAAAAACAAAGTTAGACCAGTTCGTTATTATAGATATGGATAGAAATGAAGAGGTTAAGGATTTCATGCTAAAACAATTCACAATTGCAACAGGCTACAAGCTTGCTGTATGTGCACATGGTGCAACAGAATATAACTTTTGTCAGTATCCGTATCAGGTAAATTTTAACCATCTATGCAGCGATGTTATATAGAAACCAAAAGTTTTGGAGAAGATTAAACAAAAACTTGAGCAGTGAACCTTTACTGCTCAAGTTTATTTTGTATTAACATATGCAGTCATTCCATTTATTGCTGCTTTTATCGAATATCCAAAAACACCGTGTTTTCTTTATCTCCTCCCCCGTAGAATGTTCTTTCCCTCGAATCAACCTAAAGGGGGCAGTCCGTGCGTCGCTATCTTGATGCCTCGCCTTTGTTCTTTAAAAATAAATCATTTCATAGTATCATGAACAATGGTTAAAACGTACGAGCTAGGAGGAAGCATCGTGAAAAAACGAATCGTTGCACTATCTGCTATAACGTCAGCTATTATGTTGCTTGCAGGGTGTGGACTTAAATCAGAGGAAGAAGCATTGGCAGGTGCAAAAGAAGCGGCAGAAACAGCTTTTTATAGTGAGGCACCGATTGAAACGAATTATGAAATGGAAAATAAATCTATTTATATACCGGATCAGCTGGAAGTGGAGAGTAAGGATGAAAGCAATTTGGTTTTAGTTGATGGGAAACAAACCTATATCGTTTTCTATAATGAGTTAGAGCCTGCTTCAAGTGAAATGAATTTCGAGGCTGCCCAGACTGACCAAGGACTCTTGCTGGAATCATTTCGTGATGATTTGGGCTTTGGCTATTTACGTGTACTGCCTGATGAAGGTGAAGGCTATGAATTGCAAATTGGCATTGGCGGTGTGAAAATTACGACGTATACGAAAAAGTCACGAATAGAAAATGATGCAATTGAGTTAATGAAAATTGCGAAAACAATTGCCATTGAAGAATAGCTCAAAGGAAGCCAAAAAGCACAGCCCTTGATAATTGAATACTATCTAAAACAAAGCTATGATAGAGAAAGAAAAGGAGTTGAATCGAAATGAAACAGTTAGAAACGATTGAGCAATTTAATGAATTAAAAGATAATGAACATGTTATTTTTATGTTTTCTGCTGGCTGGTGCCCGGATTGCCGCGTCATAGAGCCAATCTTACCTGAAATCGAAGAGGATTATTCAGCATATCAATTTGTTGAAGTAAACCGAGACCAGTTTATTGAGCTATGTCAAGAGTACGATATATATGGTATTCCAAGCTTCTTAGCTTTTGTTGACGGTAAAGAAGCTGGACGCTTTGTGAGTAAGGACCGGAAAACCAAAGAAGAGATTGAGCGTTTTATTAATGGATTGCCGGCTTAAACACATAGCACAGGAGGTGACAGGCATATGAAAATGACGAGCTTTAAAATGAAAAATATATTAGAAGAACGATTTGCTAATGAGCATTTCAGAACTTCGTTTAATCGTGATAAAGATACTTTCCGAGTAGAGTGGAAGGAATCAATGCAAGGAATTACGATTGCACTTCCAAATGTCATTGTAAAATACAATCAGCGTGGTGAAGTAGCTATTGATGAGCTGGAGGAGCATGTTAAGGAAGCGCTCCGGATTATGAATGAAGAGCATCAGTTGACTGGAATGGAGAAACAAATCTTCCCGGTTATGCGATCGCCATCCTTCCCGACCGAAACAAAATCTGGCGATAAGCTTGTCTATAAGGACCATACAGCAGAAACCCGTGTTTTCTATGCACTGGATTTAGGGAAATCCTATCGTTTGATTGACGAGAAGCTGCTCGAACAGGAAGGCTGGACAACTGTGAGGATTGATGAAATGGCAACATTTAATTTGCGTTCATTAGGACATGAGTACAAGCATGATCAAGTAGCAGACAATGATTTTTATTTTGTAGCAACACAAGATGGGTATGATGCAAGCAGGATTTTGAATGAAGCATTTTTAGAAGAGATGAAGGCAAATTCGAAAGGGGATTTAACTGTAGCTGTTCCCCATCAAGATGTATTAGTTATAGCTGACATTCAAAATAAAATGGGTTATGATATTTTAGCGCAGATGACGATGAAGTTTTTCGCTGAGGGGCGCATCCCAATTACCTCACTTCCATTTATATATGAAGATAAGAAATTGGAGCCAATCTTTATACTCGCAAAAAATAAACCTGAAAAAAACTAGATTAAAGATCAATTATTAGAAAGGAATGAACATAATGGATGTGTTTTACAATCCAGATGGTATCGGTGACGTATTGCTGATTCCAATCAAAGAAGGTGACCGTTATGAGATCGAGCACCAATCTTTCGGTCCCGTTACGAAAATAACCTCAAAAGAGAGTGAAGTGCTGGGTTACAATATTTTTGAAGCTTCGAAGCATTTAGATTTAACTGAGACAGGAAAGATAAAGCTAACGGAATCATTTTTAGAAGAGATCAAGCAATTATTCGTAAAGAACCAGCTGAATGATCAGCTTGATTTTGACTTAAGCCCTAAATTTGTCGTTGGCTATGTGACAAGTAAAAACAGTCATGAAAATGCGGATAAATTAAGTGTTTGCCAAGTTGATGTTGGCAATGAAACCTTGCAAATTGTTTGCGGTGCACCAAATGTTGACACAGGTCAAAAAGTAGTTGTTGCCAAAGTTGGTGCAACAATGCCCAGTGGTTTGAAAATTAAACCATCTGAATTACGCGGCGTGCCATCACATGGTATGATCTGTTCACAAAAAGAATTAGGTCTTCCAAATGCACCAGCGGAAAAAGGAATTTATGTATTGGATGACTCCTATACAATTGGAGAAGAATTTAAATTTTAGTTTGTGTTTGAAAGGACAACCTCCGTATGATCGGTACTGGTTGTCTTTTTTTAATAAATAAGACATTTGTTCAGAATTTGTTCAGAGACTTGTTGAATGCCATGTTTTCTAATTGAAAATTTTGCAGCGGTATTGCTTGAGACCCATAAAAATAACGATAAACCAGGTAATTCCACTTATGTTTTTCCACATTCATTCCAAAAAAACCTAAAAACTGCTAGAATAGAAAATAATTGACCTGAATGCTAATACTATGGTTTTTAGGGATAAGCAGGAAACCAGTCTGTTTTTCTGTTTGCTAAAGAAAAGAAAGAGTGATAGATATGTTTGATCAATGGAAGAAAAAATTAAAAAATATATTTACTGAAGAAGTAGAAGTGGAAGTTGAAGAAGTTGTGGAAATTAAGGCAAATCATAGTCTTCATAATAAAGAAAGCAAACAAGTTGAAACGAGAATGATGTATCAATATCCAGAGCGAAATTCATTTCGATTCCCTGTAATACCAGATGAACCAACCAAAGAAACAACTAATCGGCCTTCTAAAATAAAAGCTGATCAGGAAAAGACAGCTCCTGCAATAACGAAGGATGATAAGCGAGAAAAGAGGACATACGAAGACCCGATCAGGAAGGATCGAAAGGTATACAAAAAAAATCCAGATGTCCCATTTCAGCCGACAGACGTACCGTCGCCAATTTATGGGTATCAAAAGAGGCAGCAAGAAAATGAAATTGAAAATGTCCCTGCATATAAACGAAAGGATCAAATTCAGGAAGGGAAGCGTAATGAAAGACCTGCATTTATCCCCAAAAATACAGAGGAACATGGGCGGAAATCTGCAGTATCTGCCATAGAAGAAAACAAAAAGGCTGAAACAATTACAAAGGCATCATCTCCTGAATTGGAAGAGACAAGGCCTGTAATTACGGCTGAAAAAGAGGCTGCAGCCACACAGGAACCTGCTGAAAGTGAAGTGAAAATGAAAAATACGTATCCAGGGAAGCAGGAAAGAAGAACAACAGAAAAGGTTAACCCGATTAGCACACAGCAAGTATCGGAAAGAAGAAGTCGAGGCGCGTCTGATCCATTTAATGTCATCATGACTCCAAGAGACAAAAAGCGGCTTTATGATCGGAAACGTAATGAAGCAAGAAAGCAACAAATAACTCCGATTGAAAAAATAGAAACAGAGCAAGAAAAAGAAACTTTACATCAGCAATCAGCAGTGGAGCAGGAAGTTATTGATATCATCAACGAGCAACAGCCTAAGCCTGAACGTGATATTCCTGTTCACTTGCTTAATGATCCGGTGGAAAAAAACAATGATGACAATATCTGGGTAATGGAGCAACAGCAATTGCTGGAACAAACATTAAAATATTTTAATGTACGTGCACGTGTTGTGAAAGCAACACAAGGCCCGTCAGTTACGAGGTTTGAAGTACATCCAGAGCTAGGTGTTAAGGTAAGTAAGATTAAAAATCTTTCAGATGATTTGAAGTTGAACATGTCTGCAAGAGATATACGTATTGAAGCACCGATTCCGGGGAAAAATACGGTTGGAATTGAAGTGCCGAATCCTAAAGCAGAAATGGTAGGCTTGCAGCGCATTTTTGAAACAGAAGAATTTAAGGAAAGTGAATCACCTCTTAGCATTGCGCTCGGTTTAACAATTGAAGGCAATCCGAAGGTGACAAATATTCAAAAAATGCCACATGGTTTGATTGCAGGAGCTACAGGTTCCGGAAAAAGTGTTTGTATTAACACGATTTTAATTAGTCTCATCTACAAAGCAAATCATGAAGATGTGAAATTTTTGCTTATTGATCCAAAAATGGTCGAGCTTGCACCTTATAATGGTATCCCGCATTTAGTTGCACCCGTTATAACAGATGTGAAAGCTGCAACGCAAAGTCTTAAGTGGGCAGTTAATGAAATGGAAGAGCGTTATGAAAAATTCGTTGAGGAAGGTGTGCGAGATATTGAACGCTATAATCAGAAGGTGATCAAACAGGGGCGCCCCAATGCAAAAATGCCGTTTATCGTAATTGTAATTGATGAGCTTGCTGACTTAATGATGATGTCACCTCAGGATGTCGAGGATTCCATTAGCAGAATCGCTCAAAAAGCAAGAGCATGTGGAATACATTTATTATTGGCAACACAGCGTCCATCTGTAGATGTAATCACAGGTCTGATAAAAGCAAATATCCCGACACGGATTGCATTTAGCGTATCGTCGCAGATCGATTCACGTACGATTATTGATTCCAGTGGTGCAGAAAAGCTTCTTGGAAGAGGAGACATGCTATTTGTGGAAAATGGTGCTGGGAAAAGCGTACGTTTGCAAGGACCATTCGTCTCTGACGAGGAAATCGAACGGGTTACAAGCTATGCAAGAAGTATAGCAGAGCCGAATTATCTTTTCGAACAGGAACAATTACTGGAGCAAATAACGCTTGATGAAGATGCAGATGAACTAATGGATGAAGCAATTCAATTCGTTATGAATCATCGAAGTGCCAGCACATCACTCTTGCAGCGTCATTTTAAAATTGGCTACAATCGAGCGGCGCGTTTAATTGATGCACTGGAAGAGCGTGGTATAATTTCGGGGCAAAACGGGAGTAAACCACGAGAAGTATTAGTTAGTCCATCTCAGCTAGACGAAATGTAATTTATTTGTCTAGTTGAGGAATTTTCTATATGATAAAAATACGTGTCCGAAATCGAGGATGAAATGGCCGTGTTGGACTTAGCAGCAGCTGAGCAGAGCATCTTATGGGCCGAAAGTCGGGTCAGCGCAGCTTAACACCGTACTTATTGCCATCCTCAAAAAGAACGAATTGCAACCAATAAGGAGAGCCCTAACATGAAAGAAATTGAACAAAAGCTAGCAGGCAAAATAAAACGTTTAACGAATAAAACTTTTAAATTTGATGAAAGAATCCGTGACGGATGGTTTTCAGCTGTATATTTTTTAAAAACGAAAAAAATTGCAGAGGAAAAATTAGCTAATAATTATGTGACGATGCAGTTTTTTCAGAAGGAGCATGCCGTATTATGTGGAACTGATGAGGTAATTGCATTATTACATACGTTCGCGGATCGTCCTGAAACGCTGGAAATTCACTCGCTTAAAGATGGAGATAAAATCAACCCGTACGAATCGGTTTTAACTATTTCAGGGTCATATCAGCAATTCGGTTATTTAGAAGGAATTATTGATGGAATCCTTGCAAGAAGAACATCTGTCGCGACAAATGTATACAATGTGGTAAAAGCTGCACGAACCTCCGGGGAGCAAAAGCCAGTTGTTTTTATGGGAGATCGTGATGACCACTACACGACACAGGCAGGGGACGGATATGCTGCATTTATCGGTGGGTCCACTGCACAAGCTACCCATGCCATGAATGAATGGTGGGGGAAAGAGGGAATGGGAACAATGCCGCATGCATTGATTCAAATGTTCCGTGGAGATACCGTAGCAGCGGCCAAAGCCTATCACGAACTATTTCCGGAAGACGAATTGGCAGCGCTTGTTGATTATAATAACGATGTGATAACAGATTCATTGAAGGTAGCCAGAGAATTTGGAGATGCACTCAAATCCGTTCGTCTCGATACGTCACGTACATTAGTGGATAAGTACTTTTTAAGAAACCACCATCTAATGGGTACATTTGACCCAAGAGGTGTGAATCCTGAATTGTTATTTGCATTAAGAGAAGCATTGGATGATGATGGCTTCCAGCATGTTAAAATTATGGTTACAGGTGGGTTCACAGAGGAACGGATTACCGAATTTGAAAAAGCTGGAGTGCCTGTCGATATGTATGGTGTCGGAAGGAGCCTGCTCCGGTTAAATATCGGGTTTACAGGAGATTTGGTACTTCTTAATGGAAGTCCGGAAGCAAAGGAAGGACGCAGGTTCAGGCCAAACCCACGATTGGAGAAGGTTGAATACAACGCTCCGAATGCATGATACAGCATTGATTTTGAAAATGAGAGAAAAGTATTTGAATCTAAATCAATTTTTGCTATAATGAATCGGTGTGAATATCCTTTCATACAATTTGCAAATGTAACGTTTGTATGAACAAGTTGGAGGTTCGTTTATGACAACTTACCATTTTATTGGTATTAAAGGAACAGGAATGAGTGCTCTTGCTCAGATCCTTCATGATTCGGGTGAAAAGGTGCAAGGGTCTGACTATGAGAAGAATTTTTTTACGCAAGAAGCACTGGAAAAAAAACAAATTCCAATTCTTGCTTTCTCTGAAAGCAATATTAAAAAAGAGTTTACCGTTATTGCCGGAAATGCATTTTCAGATGAGCATATAGAAATCCAGGAAGCGAAAAGATTAGGCTGTACGTTTTACAGATATCATGAATTTCTGGGAGAATGGCTAAAGCAGTATACAAGCATTGCTATTACAGGTGCCCACGGGAAAACATCAACAACTGGGCTATTAGCTCATGTATTGGATGAAACATTCCCTATCTCTTATTTAATAGGTGATGGTACAGGCAATGGTCATGTTGACAGCCAGTATTTTGTATTTGAAGCATGTGAGTATCGTCGTCATTTCTTAAGCTATGAGCCTGATTATGCGATTATGACAAATATTGATTTTGACCATCCGGATTACTTTACAAGTCTTGATGATGTAGTGGATGCGTTTCAATCAATGGCAGACCGTGTAAAAAAATGTATTATCGCTTGTGGTGATGATGAAGAATTACAAAAGATTCATACGAAGGTTCCAGTTATTTATTATGGGTTTGCCGGTACAAATGACTTTCAAGCTCAGAATATCCAAGAAACGGAAAATGGTACCCAGTTTGATGTTTTTGTAAGAAATACGTACTATGATACATTTACGATTCCGATGTACGGAAATCATCATATTTTAAATGCGCTCGCAGTCATCGCGATATGCCATTATGAAGGTATTCAAGCAGCGGATATTCAGAATCTGACTACATTCAAAGGTGTTAAGCGTCGCTTTAGCGAAAAGAAAATTGCAGATCAAGTAATTATTGATGATTATGCGCATCACCCAAGAGAAATTATGGCGACAATTGAGTCTGCGAGAAAGAAATACCCGAATAAGCAAATTGCAGCTGTTTTCCAGCCACATACGTTTACAAGAACGAAAACATTTCTACAAGAGTTTGCTGATAGCCTAAATGAAGCAGATTGTGTTTATCTATGTGATATCTTTGGTTCAGCACGAGAGGAATCTGGTCAGCTGACAATTGATGATTTACAGCAATTAATTCCTGATAGCAAAATTTTAGAATTAAGTCATACGGAAGTCTTACAGCAGTATAAAGACAGTGTTGTCATTTTTATGGGTGCTGGAGACATTCAGAAGTTCCAAAAAGCGTATGAAAACACATTAACAAATTCAATAAACAATTAATCCGAAAACCATCAATTCCAGTAATTGATGGTTTTTTGCTAAAAAGAACTTGGCAACCAAACAGCCATGTCTGTCTGCGGTTGAATAATAATTGTTCAGATAGACGGAGAAATCTCCACGATGTATTTAGATTTAATGCAATAAAAAAATAGCTTTAGCCTGTTCATGTTTACGAAACAAATTTTATGGGAAAATAAGCTATACAAGTAAGATACATTTTCTTGCGGACAGGCAGGAATTCTATCATATTTGTCGAAATTGTTAAGAGAAAGGGTTATACTATAAGGGCAAAGGAATGAGAGGCAAACGCACTTTATTGTACATAATACAGTGTATTTCTTCGCTCATACATAGGTTTATCCTTTCTCATTTAGGGTATTATTTAAAAAACTGTATGATGAAAAGAAATGCTCTTGCTAAGACCCTCACACACAATTCGATACATAAAAGGAGCTGATTTTAGAAATGGAAGTTATATTATATATTGCCGCACTGCTTGCAGTTATTGCATTTATTGTGCTGGTAGTATATGTAGTAATCACGTTAAAAGCAACAAAAGAAACCCTGAACAACGTATCTAATACAATGCAAGGACTTGAAAAGCAAATACAAGGTGTAACAACTGAAACAACGCAGCTTTTAAATAAAACAAATCGTTTAGCTGACGATATCAATCATAAATCTGCAAAGTTAGATGGGCTATTTGAAGGTGCAAGAGGCATTGGCGATACAGTTAAAGATTTTAATCAAACATTGAGGCAACTTTCCAGTACAATATCCCGATACTCTAAGGAGGATCAGGAAAAAGCTGCTCAGGCAGTCAAATGGGGAGCTTCCATACTGGAATATTGGAATAAAAGAAAAAGAAAATAATTAAATTTAGGAGGAATCAGGATGCCAGAAAATAATATTAATACCAAAGATTTTATTATTGGATCACTTGTGGGAGCTATTATTGGTGCATCAACAGCATTACTATTCGCACCAAAGTCAGGAAGAGAGCTGCGAAGCGATATCAATCAGGGTGCTACACAAGTAAAGGGTCGTGCTAGTGAGTTCAAGGATGCTGCACAGGAAAAAGGTATGGTGCTGAAAGATAAAGCATTCGCAACAAGTGCTGAGCTGACAAAGAAAGCTGTGGATACGACATCACAATTTTCTAAAAATGTTGCTCAAAAATCTCAAGAATTTAAAGAGAACGTTACACAAAAATCGCAGGAATTAAAAGAAACTGCTGCTCAAAAAGCAAACGAAGTAAAAAAAGATGCTGCCAAAAAGGCAGGAGAAGTAAAAGCGGATGCTGAACAAAAGACTGAAGCAGTAAAAACAGATGCAGCAGATAAGAAAAAGGAAGTTAAAAAAACGGCAAAAACAGCAACAAAATAAGTTGAAAAAGACTGTCACAGTCTGATATGCTCCCCTTAAGGTAGAGAGATTAAAAATAAAACATCTGTCTAACTTAAGGGGAGTTTTTATGTCCAATAAATATTATTCGATTGAGTTTAAGTATGAAGTGATTAAGGAATATAAAAATGAAGAATATTCAATAGGAGAATTAGGTGCAAGATACGGAGTTCCGGATGTCTATTGTTTCGGGACCCCTCTATTGTTGCTACAATAGAATAGAGGTGGTATGTATGTTATCAGTCCGATGTTATTGGAAAGAGTATCCGAACCGTTTGACTCGGAGTGTTATATCACCGAACTCAAATTGGATGGAATTCGTCTCATACTCTCCAAATTTAACAATAAAATTCGTCACTATACGAGACACAACAACGAAGTAACAGCCCTAATTGCAGAAATATTCGAAGTTCTGGAACTACCAGATGGTACCGTTTTGGATGGAGAATTGATTGTTCCTGGCGCGAATGGTGTACCTGATTTCGAAGCAATGATGGAGCGGTTCAAGAGCAAAAAGAGCAAGCATCCCATTCAATTCTGCGTATTCGATATCCTTTATTATGCCGGTGAAAGGATTACGTCCTTCCCGCTTATCGAACGCAAAGAACGTCTGAATAAGCTGGAATTCCATTCGGAAAAGACAGTGCAGGTTCAATGGGCCGAAGGAATGGCATACCGTATTTCCATTTAGTAAAGGAACAAGACCTGGAAAGGATTGCCCTGAAGCGAAAGGATTCGAGGTATCACGTCAATAAACGCTCCGATCAATGGTTGAAGGTCATCAAATATAAATATATCGACGTGATGATAACGGCATGGTGAAGAAGGACCGTTCTTTTCTATTAAGCTTAATCGATGACGGACAACCCATTGGATTAATGGAATTTGTGCCTGTCCATGGTAGAAAAAAGATTCATAGAGAAGTGGAAAGACACGGCGTGAAGGAAACGGATAAAATCATACGTTTTAATCAAGGCATTCCATGTAATGTGAAATTCCGTAACTGGACACGCAATCATAAATTAAGAATACCGTCCTTCCATCAATTCATTTCTTAGAATTGGGGAAAGAGTATTAAAAAAAGGAGTTGGGAATCGAATCCAAGCTCCTTTTGCCTTTAAGGGGTACCGTCAGGAAAATGCAGATTAACAACGATAAGCCTATTTTCAAGACGATTACCCCGATTTTAACAACGTTTAGACAGTTTTAGTGGTCTTAGAGTATGTAGCGCGACCTTTTCTTGGAAGAGTATGAGCTCACCATATAAATTTGATTATTTAATTATTTCGGATTGCAACGAGACGTGAACATTTCCCAGTCAGAAACAATCGGTCTACCTACCTCTAAATCCCAGCTTCCTGCTACTGCACCAAAAACATCATAATCCCAATGGCATTTATATTGGTTCCATAAACTTCCGTTGTCGTTTCGGATACCACTATAATTTCTTCCTAATTCACTCCAAGCAGCCTCCATTGTTGGTCCCCAAAGTCTGACGGACCACTTTGGTTCCATTGAATATGTGTAATAACCGCCACGTGTAGAAGTCCATACATCATTAAAGTATTCATCAAGATTTCCGCTAAGTGCAATTTCGACTTTTCCCATAGTGTTATCGCTTAAAAGACGCGAAACTACATCATTTCGCTCCTCTTCTGGAAAGGATTCAACATAAGATTCCAGTCTCACTCCAACTTCATCAATCCAATCACGGTTATCTTCCATGTATTGATCTCTTTCCTCAGAAGGTACAGCGTCAACTGTTTCGATTGCGTCCTTTAAATACTTAAATTCATCCGTTTTAGTTGCTGCGGATACTGGATTAAAATTACCGAATACCATAAGGGTAGTTAATGCAATGAAAGCCGCCGTTTTCAGTTTGTTTTTCATTCTAATTTCTCCTCGCATTCTACTAAAATTCTACTTAAAAGTAGTTTTAGTTCATTAATATAAGAAATGCTTCAATGCTTTATTGCTTTATTGCCCGTCAGTATCACTCCCCTCCGTCTATCACAACTGAGCCCATTAGTAAAACTACCTAAGTACCACCCCTGTCTCTTTCCATTCTAGTAAACTACCCCTTAAAACCAAATAGGATAATATAACTGTTTTATGTAAATTTTTTGTAAATTAGTTATATTTGTTAGTAGTGAATTGCTATTAGAAGCGTAATTCACGGCTTTCAGTGATTATTTCGTTCTTTAAAATCAGGTTTTGACAAATGTATCACACTTCGCTATAATCATTTATATCATAGTACGCTATAAGGAAGGTGGTGTTTGATTGGATAAAAGAATACGTAGGTTTTATATGCCAATGACAGAAACCAGCTTTTATATCCTGTTTGCTTTGCAAAATGAAATGCATGGTTATAGCATCATGAAACACGTGAAAACCCTCACAAAAGGTGAAATAGATCTAGGGGCAGGGACGGTATATACCAGTTTGTCCAAAATGGAGAAAGATGGGCTAATTGTTCTTGTGAAAACAGAGAGTAATCGAAAATTTTATAAAATCACTGATTTAGGACGTGAAATATTAGATATTGAAATCCTGCGTATTGAAAGATTATATAAAAACACAAGAGCATAGGGAGGGGTGTAATAATGATTGAAAAGAAAACAATCAGAAGGAGTTTTTATATATCCGATTTTGAGGAGGAGCAAGACTTTTTATCCACTCAACACAACGCTGGATGGAGATTGACCGATACAAGAGGCAAGAAATATTTTTTTGAAAAATGCGATAAAGAAGCTGCTATATATCAGATAGACTTTAATCCGAAAGAACAGCGTAAAAGTGAATATGTACAATTATTTACTGATTTTGGATGGGAATTCGTGGCTGAAAAAGACGGCAGATTTTATTTTTCAAAACCTGCTTTACAGGGGAGCGAAGAAAAAATATTCAGTGATCGTGAAACGAAACTCGCTATGTGCAGAAAGATTATCAAGCGTAAGCTGGTTCAACTTATCCCTCTAACAGTCATTTCGATTATCATTTCATGTGTATTAGCATTAAATATGTTTCTTTATAGCTTCTTCCCATTAGGTATCATTTTCATTGTATCGCTGATATGGCTTGGCGGATTAGTACTGACTCTTTACTCAACAAAATATTTATCAGGATTTTTCAAACTCAAGAAAATAATTGAAAATATGAATTAGAAAGGGGACATGATTATGTATGGTTTGTTAAATATTGGAAGCCTTGTGCTGGGTTTGATTGCATGGATATTACCTATTGCAAGTCTGGCAAAGCGTAATAAAGATAATAACAAAACTTGGGTTTTATTTTCGATAGCAAGTATTAGTGCTTGTGTAATCTCGCTATGTTTTCAAATTTTATATAACGATTACTTAGTCAGGATAGAGGATTGGTCGGCTCTTATGGACACTTCTAAAGGTGTGGTTCGTCTTTCTTTCCTGCTTTCTATAGTTACTATTGTACTTAATGTAATTAGTGCAATTGTATATAACAAAAGAAGTAAATGATAACTACTCATTCAACCTTCTTCAGCTATAATGGTCGTTAATGGAAGTAATCAAAGCCTAATTTCTTACCCGAGAGATTAGGCTTGTTTTATATCTGGATTTCCTTATCGTTGTTAATTCGCATTTTCCTGCCGCTACCCCTTAAATTAAAACAGTATAATGGTCATAGAGAATTAAAAGATACGGCAAAGGGAAGGAAAAGTTCTATGACTAAAGGGAGAAAAACTAACTGGAAAGAACGGATTAAGATTGTACAAGATACATTGGCGAATGATAAGAATTATCAACAAACTGCGGAGATCCGTAAAGTATCCTATCAACAAGTTTATCAATGGGTGCGTAAATATGAAGCTAATGGATGGGATGCATGAAAGGATAAACGAGGACGTTCCAAAAGTGAAGAAGAATTATCTCCAGAAGAAAAGATGAAGCTAGAGATGCGTCGAATAGAAAAAGAAAATGAACGATTACGTGCAGAAAATGCATTCCTAAAAAAGTTAGAGAAGATTGAAGGAGGCAAAAATAAATCAAGTAAGATTTGAAGATAAATATATCGCAATAAAAGAAATTCATATGGAGGAAAATCTATCTATCTTCCTTCTTTGTGAAATCACAGAAATTGCACGCACTGCTTATTATAAATGGTTGAATCGCAAACCATCTAAACGGGAAATTCAAAATAAAGAAATTATAAAAGAAAAGGTCACCTTACATGAAAAAGTGGAAGGTATTTATGGATACCGTCGAATGAAGCTAAACTTGGACAAGAAATTTGAAAATAAATATGGGCATAAAATCAATCACAAACGAATTTATAGTTTAATGAAAATCGCTAAATTACAATGTGTCATACGTAGAAAGAAGAAACCTTATAGACGATCTGTCCCTCAACAGCAGAAGAACTAAACGAAACATGGGTAACTGATGTCACTGAATTTAAGTATGGCACTTCTAAAAAAGCGTATTTAAATGCCATACGTGATTTATATGATGGATCTATTGTTAGTTATATTTTTGGACATCGAAATAATAATTGGTTAGTTTTCAAAACATTAGAAGTTTCATTATACGATGAAGAACATCCACTTATTCATTGTGATCGAGGATTTCAATATACTTCTCATGGATTTAAACGCAGGGTAAACGAAGCTGGGATGGTACACAGTATGTCTAGTGTCGGTAAATGTATTGATAACGGACCAATGGAATCGTTTTGGGGAACGCTTAAATGTGAAAAGTATTATTTACATAAATACGAAACATTTGACGAACTGAAAAGAGCAATAGACTAGTACATTCATTTCTATAATTATGAAAGATATCAAGACAAATTAAACGGCCACAGCCCTATAGAATATAGAGCTATGGCCGCCTAAAACATTTTATTATTTCCACTGTCTACTTGACAGGGGGGAGTTCAAACTGTGACAGCCCTTTTTTATTAGTCTCCCCAACTAATTTCGAGTCTATCTCCAGAGATAATCTTATCATCAAAGGAGGAGGGCTTATTATTCTTCAACAATTTAAACTTTCCATTTGCTTGTGACAAATCGACATGTACATAACGAAAAACATCCTGAAAAATAAAAGGCTCCAGTTTCCTTTCTTCCATCTTCAACACATCCTGGTGCTGAATTGGGTCCTCAAAACGTAATGAACCCTCTTTACGCGTGATTTTAACAAGTGGCTGTGTCATTATAACCTTTTCTCCATTAAACGTAACAGTAATCTTATTAGAGGCTTTTTTATCAAGCTGCAGAACCAGATCATATACAGTTGGTTGCTTTGCGGGCATTACCTCTATTCTGTCGCTCTTTTTTAAAATATTATCTAAGGCTGCTTCTTCATTGTTAACTAAGATTTTGGTTGTTCCAGCTGATACCGTGATGGGCTGATTGTTCATTAGTATCGTGAATGGTTTTGCAATAAGATTCGTTTTCAAATTTCGCTCATGTAAAAATGTGCGAATTGTTTTAGTCTGCTTCCAAGTGATTATGTCACCATCCCTAATGACATAATTTGAATTTCTGACAATGCCATTTACATAAATATCTGTTTCGAGCTTATATGGCTGCTTATTATAGAAAACAGTCATTGACGGTGCTTCACCAACAAGCTCCATTAATGTTGTCTGTATAGGCAACCCATCAGCACCAGCAACAAATTTAATTTCATCACTATCCTGGATAAAGTCATCAACATTTGCAGGATTATCATTTAAAAAAATTTGCGGTGCTTCCCCAAAGCTGCCTGGCAGTGTGACAAATTTTCCATTTACCGTGACAATTGTGGCTAATCCTGGTTTTCCATAAAGCTTATTTAATTTAATTCCGGCTTGTACCAGACAATCTCCAATAGTAAGCTGCTTCATTTCAAATAGACGAATGACCTGCTTATTGACCGTTACACTAACATAATGGACAGGGTTTTCTTTCGCAGCTATTGCAATTCCAATTGGTGTAACAAAATCAGGACCTGTTGGAATATTATCATGATGTAAATGTGGGATTGCATTGATTCCACGAATTGCAACGCGGTTATGGGGGAGATCCAGTTTATCTGCGAGCACAGTTGTTAAGTTTGGTGTTAAGCTTCCACCACCAACTAGCATAACAGCGCGTGGAACCTTTGCATTTAACTGAACAATCTCAGCGGCTATTGACTCTGCAAGACTATCGACAGTCTTTGCAATGTCTTGAGCAAGTGCTTCCTCAGTGATGACAGATTCAAAACCTAATATATCTTCAACTGTAAATCCCCCATCATTTACGATTGCACGTTTGGTTTTCTCGGCTTCCGGAAAATCAAGCAAATAATGATCACTTATTGCTTCAGTTATTTCATCCCCAGCCACCGGAACCATTCCGTACGCTACGACAGTTCCTCTATCTGTGATTGCAATATCGCTTGTACCGGCACCAATATCGACAAGCGCAACATTTAATCTGCGCATTGACTCTGGTATTAATACGTGGATGGCTGCTATTGGCTCAAGTGTTAGTGCCTCCATATCCAAATCTGCACGCTTGAGAGCCGCTAGCAAAGATTCAACGACCACTTTGGGAAGAAACGTAGCAATTATCTCAACTGCAGCTTCTTTTCCGCTTTGGTCAATTAATGAGCCGATTTGTGTTTGATCCAGCTTATAATTTAAAACAGAATACCCAACACAGTAATAGTTGCTATAATCATTATTTTTCTCTTGCTTGGCAAGTGTTTGCTGTGCATTCTGTACAGCGGTAAGCTCTATGTGCTTAATCACTTCAGTATCTGTAATTGGTTGGTGGTGCAATGTAATAGAAGCACTTGCTACCACTGTTTTTAATGATCTTCCTGCAGCTGCAACACATGTTTTCGTAAATATGGTATCAGCTTTTTCTTCAAGCTTTTCTTTTACCTCCTGAATTACTTGAGCAACCGCTACTACATTATGTATTTGCCCATCACGCATCGAACGTTCTGTATGTTCTTTTGTATAATAATCAATAACAGTGAATGAATTATCAAGACTCTCCAAAATAATGCCGGTAACGGAACGAGTGCCAATATCGAGGGCAAAAATAGTTTCTCCCATCGCTTAAACACCTTCCTTTTAATAGATTAATAGTTATGTGCCAAAAGACTCTGTTCGAGAATGCTTTGAGTGAATCTTTTGTGTAACGGATAAGTAAAAAATCCTAATTAATAGAATAAGTAAAAAGATATCTATTATATTATAAACTTATTGGTGACAAATGAAAGAATTTTAGCTATAATTGTCTCTAATTATTAAAAAATGACTTCAGGGGGATTTGAAATGAGTAATGAAATGGAACAGCTTAGAGTTCAGATGGATGAAGTGAATTTAGAAATTTTGGAATTAATAAACCGTCGTGCAGAGATTGTTCAGCAGATTGGTCAGCTGAAAACAAAGCAAAGTATCAAACGATTTGATCCAGTGCGTGAGAGAGAAATGTTGGATAAAATTAAGGATAATAATAATGGTCCATTCCAAAATTCAACACTGGAGCATATTTTTAAAGAAATTTTTAAAGCGAGTTTGGAATTGCAAGAAGATGATCATAGTAAAGCATTACTCGTTTCACGGAAAAAGAAACCTGAAAATACAGTGATTGAAATTAAAGGTGCCAAAATAGGGAATGGAAATACCAGCTATGTATTTGGGCCATGTGCTGTTGAAAGCTATGAACAAGTAGCAGCAGTTGCAGAGTCTGTGAAAAGCAAAGGCTTGAAATTACTGCGTGGTGGAGCGTTTAAACCTAGAACTTCTCCATACGATTTCCAAGGACTCGGTGTAGAAGGGCTGCAGATTTTAAAACGTGTTGCCGACGAATATGATCTGGCAGTGATAAGTGAAATCGTAAATCCTGCACATATTGAAGAAGCTGTTGACTACATTGATGTCATTCAAATTGGGGCAAGAAACATGCAAAACTTTGAATTGCTAAAGGCAGCAGGAGATGCGAATAAACCTGTACTATTAAAGCGTGGCTTATCCGCAACGATTTCTGAATTCATTAATGCAGCAGAATATATTAACTCGCGTGGAAACGGCAATATTATCTTATGTGAACGCGGTATTCGCACATATGAAAAAGCAACACGAAACACACTTGATATTTCAGCAGTTCCAATCTTAAAACAGGAAACGCACCTTCCGGTTATGGTAGATGTTACACATTCTACTGGAAGACGTGATTTACTTCTTCCAACTGCAAAAGCAGCACTTGCTATTGGAGCTGACGGTGTGATGGCTGAAGTCCATCCAGATCCTGCAGTGGCATTATCTGACTCTGCACAGCAAATGGATATCCCAACGTTCGATCAATTCTTTGAAGAGATCAAAGGTATCGAGAATCGTTTGAAATAAATAGTGTTAAGAGAAAGGCTGAATAATTGCAGCCTTTCTTTTTTTTGACTAATAATTTTCTATCTTTACGTTTCACGGACGGCTAAAGAATGTTATGCTATTAAAGGCAAAAATTCATATATAGTTGTACATACCGTTTATTTTTTTCAGTTTCTGTGTTAATAGAAGTATGCTAGCATTGTTTTTTGTTAAACCTAATAGTGGCTAAGCTCGCATTTGTGTACATTTTTAGACAATTTCCCTGATTTCAAGATTTTTTTTGTAATTTTTTTCATCCTAGAGTATTATATAAAGAATAGAAGTCGATTTGTAATATTAGGAGGTAGACTTAGATGAACATAACAATATATGATGTAGCTCGTGAGGCAAATGTCTCGATGGCTACTGTTTCTCGTGTTGTTAACGGAAATCCAAATGTAAAACCAACAACACGTAAAAAAGTATTAGCAACGATTGAGCGATTAGGCTATCGTCCGAATGCTGTTGCTAGAGGATTAGCAAGTAAAAAAACAACTACCGTAGGAGCAATTATTCCAGATATCTCGAATATTTTCTTTTCCGAGCTCGCTCGAGGAATTGAAGATATTGCAACAATGTATAAATATAATATCATTCTGAGTAGTTCGGATCAGAATAAAGATAAAGAACTGCAGCTTATTAATACGATGCTGGAAAAGCAAGTGGACGGGATTTTATTTATGGGCGGAAGCATTGATGAGGATCATATCCAGCAATTTAAAACATCTTCTGTACCGGTCGTGCTTGCAGCTACGCATGACCCGGCAGACGAAATTCCTGCAGTGAATATAGATTATGAACTTGCAGCATATGAAGCGACTAAACACTTAATCGATAATGGACATAAGCATCCGGCTTTAGTTGCAAGTAATCTGGACTTCGGTGTTAACAAATTAAAATATAATGGATATCTCCGTGCATTACAGGAAGCATCGATTGAATTAAATGAAGCGTTGATTTACAAAGGAGCTTATGCTTATCAAACAGGACTAGAAGCAGTAGAATACTTCGCAAATCTGGATGAAAAGCCAACTGCTATATTTGTAACCTATGATGAGCTTGCACTTGGTGTTATCCATGGTGCACAGGACCGCGGATTGAATGTGCCAGATGATGTAGAAGTATTTGGCTTTGATAACACAAGACTTGCAACAATGGTTCGACCTACATTGACTACAGTTGTCCAGCCAACCTATGATATTGGTGCAGTAGCAATGCGGCTGCTTACAAAATATATGAATAAAGAAGAAGTGGAAGATAATAATGTTGTATTACCGCATCGACTTGAATTAAGAAACTCAACATTAGAAAAATAATGCCGATATAATTAGTAAATTAGATAGTGTTCAAAAAGTTACCAACCAATTTGAAGAGGGTAACCTTTTGAACTCTTCTTGTTTTAGTAAAGTGACATAGGGAGCTAAATAATATGAGAAAACGTGATTTCCTAACTCCAATTGGTATTACTTTAGGTTTTATTATGCTGATGTTGGCAATTATGACAAATAGTGGAACGGAAGGGGTTGCATCGTTTGCAGACATACCTTCCTTATTTATTGTAATCGGAGGCTTAGTTGCTTCCATGTTAGTCACATTCAAAATAGATCAAATTAAGTTAACAGGTAAAATGATGAAAGAAGCATTCCATAAAAATGATATGCAGTTGCCTGAACTAACTCGGTTGTTTGTACGTCTTTCGGAGCGTGCAAGAAGGGAAGGCATTCTTGCATTGGAAAGTGAGCTCGAAGATATTGAAGATCCATTTATTAAAAAGGGTGTATTGCTTGCAGTGGATGGGATAGATCCGGAGGTCATTACAGATATTATGAATGCTGAAATTACAGCTATGGAGGATCGGCATTATAAGGGGAGAGTACTCTTTGAAAAGGCCGGAGATTATGCTCCAGCATGGGGAATGATTGGAACATTAATCGGTCTTGTTTTAATGCTGAACACGTTGGAAGACCCTGGTACATTAGGGCCGAGCATGGCTGTAGCGCTTCTAACTACACTTTATGGAACTGTACTCGCCAATCTGTTTTTCCATCCCATGGCAAGCAAGCTAGGGACGAAGACAGAGGAAGAGGTATTTACGAAGCAGATTATTATTGAGGGTATTATCGGTGTTCAATCTGGGCAAAACCCACGCATTTTAGAAGAAAAGCTTAGCGCTTTCCTTTCAAATGATGCAAAAGAGCGAAAAGATGTAGAAAATAACAGCAGTTTTGCTGGGAAAAGTGTAAATGAAGCATAAAAAATTAAAATGGGAAAGCAATTCTAGAGTGTGATAATTTATCACATAATTATTTTAAGATGCTGTTGAAAGAAGCTGTCTAAGATGGACAGCTTCTTTCTTTTTGGAAAAAATCTAACATGTAACTTTTAGCGAATTGGTTTTGTATACTTTAATAGACTTTTTAACAATTGTTCATTTTTCTCTGTGATTTCCGCTTTTCTAGGAATCTTTGGAAATGCTTCTTTACCATCATGCCAGCTGGCAGGCAGCTTATCAGGAGATTCGTCTTGCCACTTTTGTAACCATTGAACAGGGAGCGCTCCTTCTGCAGATTTTCCCAGCTTCATCACATGCCATATTTGTGCCCAGGCACGAGGAACAACTCGCCACATATCATAGCCCCCGCCACCGATTGCAATCCATTTTCCATTACAGTACTTATGGGCCAAATCATGTGCCACGAATGGAATTTGTTCATAAATCGCCATTGTGCCGCAAAGATGTGTTAAGGGATCAAAGCAATGTGCATCAGCACCATTTTGTGTCACAATTACATCTGGCTTGAAGAATGCTGCGATTTCTCTTGCCGCAGTTTCATAGACGTACAAAAAGGATTCATCTTGTGTAAAGGCATCAATTGGAAGATTAAAGGAATATCCATGGCCTTCTTTAATGCCACGTTCATTCACATTTCCTGTACCAGGGAAAAGGTATCTACCAGTTTCGTGAATAGAGAAAGTGCATACATTTGGATCATCATAGAACGCCCATTGTACGCCGTCACCATGGTGTGCATCGGTATCAATATATAACACTCTCAAATTATATTTTTCCCGAATATATTTGATTGCAACAGCACTATCGTTATATATGCAAAAACCAGAAGCCTTTCGTTCAAAACCATGATGTAAACCGCCTCCAAGATTAAGTGCATGATCTTTATTCCCACTGAGCACTTCATCGACAGCAGTTAATGTACCGCCAACTAAAAAACTCGCAGCTTCGTGCATATTTGTGAAAATAGGAGTATCTTCCGTTCCTAAACCATATTCTTGTCCAGCTTTTTCGTCTAATCCACCTCGTCCAGCTCGTTTTACCGCATCGATATAATCGTAGTCATGAAATAGTGAAAGCTCCTCATCCGTTGCCATCCTTGCAGGGATAATTTCTTGATTTGTTAAAGTTCCAGTCATTTCCAATAATTCCTTTGCTAATTGTACTCGTTTGTGATTGAAAGGGTGCTCACTATGAAAATGGTAGGCTAGGTAATCATTGGAAAAGACAAAGGCAGAATTGTTATGCATTATATGAGCCCCGGCCCGTTGTTTGGCCACAGCAATTCGTAGCCAGCATTACGCAAATCCTGAATGATTGGCAATGGATTCATTGTTTGGATGCGGAAGACAAGCACTTTATAATTTAAATCATTTTTATACGGATAAACTAAGACAGAGGCAATGTTCGTTTTTCTTTTTCCAAAAATAGCTGTAACCTCAGGCAAAATACCAGGTCTGTCAGGAACTTTTACTTCGATTAATGAGCTTTGAACATGTGTGCCAGTTAGCTGTATTAAGGTATAAAGCATGTCTTTTTCTGTAACAACACCAACTAAACGATTATTAGAGACAACGGGAAGACAGGCAATTTCTTTATCATAAAAAATTGATGCAATCTCTTCTACAAAATCCATTGGGTGAATTGTAATCACAGGCAGACTCATTATAGTTTGAATTTCATTTTGCAATTCACTGTTGTCCGCATCTTTAATAAACTTCGATGGACTAGCATCACGTACATCTCGGTCAGAAACAATTCCGATTACCTCGTACGATTTATCTACAATCGTAATATGACGGATACGATGCTTTTCCAACAATTCCAATGCGTTTGCAATTGTTGCTCCGGGCTTAAGGGTTATGACATCTTTTTTCATAATCTCTTCAACATGCATATTATAGACCTTCTCTCATGTCTCGATATTTGTTCCGTGCCAAAAAGCGAAGTTTATCGAACTGTTGAATTGATTCCTCGTGGACATTTTTTCCGATTCGAACCATTAAGCAGTTTGCAGGGTGGGAAATAATTTCGGGATCGTCTGTTGGGGCAGGCAATAAACCTCCTGCTGCCATCATTTTTTCCATGATCTTACGATAATTCCAAATGCTTAATTTTGTCCCTTCAAGATCCCAGTGCCAATAATATTCTGTAGAAATAATGATATAATTTTCCATGTACCCGTCCATCATGGAAACCTTTAAAAGGTTTGAGGCAATTCTTTCTCCGCGGTACGCTGAGATCATTTCAATTGCTCCCAATTCTAATAAATCTTCCATATTAAACGTCGACCACCTTTCCAGAGGGTCTGGGTGTAAATATGTGACATAGCCAACAATTGTATCTGCTGTTCTAGCAACGAGAATTCTTCCCTCTGGGAATTCAGCAATCTCAAGCAGTGCTTCGAATTGTTTTGCTGCAGGACGAAAAGCGGTCAGCTGTTCATGGAAATCATACTGGCTTAACTCCAATGCAGATAATGGTCCTTCAATAATGATGGGGCCTTGAACGGTCTCGTAGGACATACTGTGAAAAGTCTTTATATGCTCCATTTATTCACCACCTGTATTTAATCCGCTTTCATCTTTCTATTATACAGCATTTTAATTACTATTTTTATTATTTTGTGAAATCTTATTGAAAAGCATCAGGCAGAGGCTCATTATTAATGGAGAGAAGGGGACTATATGCAAAAATAAAAGGGGGGGCTAAAAAGCCCCCCTTGAAAAATATTAAATGTTATTCGTCGTCTTTATCATCTGATTTATTTTTATCACTGCTGTCTTTCTTTTCATCAGACTTTTCGTCCTTTTTATCTTTGTTGTCTTTTGCTTTTTCAACCTTTTTATCATCGTTCTTGTTCCCTTTGGATGAATCTTTATTCTTTGGTTTGTCACCAACAGTAACTTCATTTGATGCTTTGGATTCATTTCCAAAGTAGTCAACAGCTTTTACTATATAAACTGCATTTTCATTACCGATATTATATTCGGTTTGACTGGAATTGCCGATTAGCTTAAAGTCGCCTCCAGATGAACCGGCACGATATATTCGGTAACCAACAACATCGTTATCTCCAGGCTTACTCCATGTCAGCTTATGCCCTGACTTTTTGACAGATGGTGCCCCAGGAGCTTTTCCATCATCTTCAAGGGAGCTTCCAGCAGATCCGCTGGGAATACCAATCTTTTTCCACTTCTCAGCATCCTCACCTCTTGTAGGATAGATAACAGAAAGGTCACTGAGTTTATCAAAACCGTTTCTTTTTAGCCATTCAGGATTAAAGGTGATCCCATTGCCGTCCGCAAATTCACTAGGTGTATTGGAACCAGCTTTTACTGCTTTACCATCGACAAGAACCTGGTTTCCAGAAATGAGACTGTCGTCCGTTTTAGTTGGTACATATTTTTCATTAAATAAATCGGTTTTAACTAAACCAGCTTTTTCACATAATTCCGATGGCAGCATGCCAGAAATGGAACAATAGCTGCGCTCCACTATTCCACCAGGGCGTTCGAATTTTTCTTTCGGCGCAACAAGCTCAGGTTTGATATCGGATGCTGCGTTCATAAATTCAGACCAAAGTTTTATATTGCGCTGGCTATAGCTAAGTGGATAGCTTGGATCATAAATGGAAGCGGGCGTTTTATACCCAATCCACGTACCAAAGGTGACATTAGGATTAATTGCAACAAACCAGGCATCCTTATAATCGTTTGATGTACCGGTTTTACCTGCCCAATCGACACCGCCATGTTTTAATTGTGAGTTTAGATACGACCCGGTACCAGATGAAATGACATCACGCATCATATCAAGTGTTAAATAATTCGTTTGAGGTGAAAATACTTCAACCGGCTTTGATTCATGTTCATACAGGACGTCTCCATCTTTTGAAACAATCTTTTCAATCATATAACCATCAGAAAACTTACCATTGTTACCGAACGTGCTGAATGCATTGATATTCTCTTCCACAGTTACACCACGATCCATTGCACCTAGGGAAAGGGATGGCTGTGTATGATCGCCAGCTGTTAAGGTTGTAATTCCCATTTTATCTAAATATTCTTTAGCAGGGTTATCCTGAATAATTTTCATGTAGGTATCAACCGCTGGGATGTTATAAGAATTAGCCAATGCTGTTCTAGCAGAGACCATACCGTAATTTCCGCCGCCATAATTGCCCACTTTATAAGGTGATCCTCCCGGGTTTGGGAAGGTTCTTGGATAATCTGCAATAGGTGTTCCTGGCTGTACAACGCCTTTTTCTAGTGCTGGTGCATAGTCCAGCAGTGGCTTAATTGTACTTCCGTTAGAACGAACGGCTCGAGTCGCATAATTATAATGATTATCAATGCTTGCCTCCCGATTTCCAAAGAAGCTTATAATTCTTCCTGTTTTGTTTTCAATTAGCATACCGGCAGCTTGTATTTCTTCTGTCCAGCTCGTTGTTTCACCTGTTTCATCATCTTTTACAGTAAATGTATGGTCACGGCCATAGTGTTGATAATCTTTACCAATTTCCTGGAAAGCATCATAAATTTCTTTATCAATCGTTGAATGAATTTCATATCCATTGTTTCTTAAAGCTCGTGATGCAAGTTCTTCGTATTCCTTGTTTAAAGCTTCATTTTTATTAAGATCCTCTGATGTATATCCGTCCTCTTCAGCGAGAACTTTTTTGATGATTTTCGTCGCTCTTTCCTCGATTTCAAAGGTTAATACCGGATAAGTTTCCCTTGAAGATGGTTGTTTCTTAGTGAAATCGGCTGCAATATCATACTTTAATGCTTCCTCATATTCTTCTTTTGTAATGTATTCCATATCATACATGCGATAGAGTACGGTTTTCATTCTGTTTATCCCTGGTTGAATACCTGATTCATCCTTTAGACCACCACTATTGACAAATGGGGTATACGCAGAAGGACTTTGAGGCAGTCCAGCGAGATATGCTGCTTGAGGAAGATTAACTTCATTTGCATCAATGCCAAAAATCCCCTTTGCAGCCGTTTGAACTCCTGCGATATTCCTGCCAGAAGCGTCTCGGCCATAAGGAACAATATTTAAATAGGCTTCTAGAATCTCATCCTTTTCAAAAAACCTTTCTAAACGAAGTGCAAGCAGCATTTCAACTGCCTTTCTTTCAAAAGAAACTTCATCGGTAAGTATTTGGTTTTTAATCAATTGCTGCGTTAATGTACTACCGCCAGTTTGAACAGAGGAATTGGTAACTTCCTGAACCATTGCACGAAAAATTGCTTTTGGCACAATTCCTTTATGCTCATTAAAATATTCATCTTCTGTAGCAATAACTGCTTGTGTTAAAATTGGTGAGATATTTTCCAGTGTTGTTTCTTCCCGATGAATCTCGGAGTTGATATCACCAAAGTAAACCTCATCAGCAAAGTAAAGCTTCGATGTTTCTGAATAGTCATAAATATCCTGAGCCATCGTCTCATAGCTTCGAATAGGTTCGTCCTTTACAAGCGATGCGAAATACCCTGCTCCAACAGCTCCTGCAAATATAAATCCAATAAAACCTATTACAAGAATGAACAGGATAACATTCCATACCACATCATATGTAACCCGTGAGGAATGCTGGATCTTCCCAGTTTTCCATAGGGTCGACAGCTTTTTCCTGTATTCGAGCATTTTTTCTTTAAATTCCATTTGTGAACCCCCTAAATTTCATATATATTATAGCATATGAGCGATTTTTGTTGTATGATATTTAGAAATTTAATATTGCAATTGGATTACAAATATGTTATGAATGTATATAATAACTTTTATGTGTTCAATAATGTGGTTATAATGGATATTTATTGTCCTATTAAGCAAATAAATTGATAAGATGTGATGAAAGATCGCAGTAGCTTAGCAAATCCCTATCAAAGCGAGCTGGCGGAAGGTGCAAGCCAGTATACATTTGCAGGTGAATTACAATCTGGAGCATTTCTTTCTGTCGATATGGAAAGAACGGTGGCGACATCGTTAACAATCCCAAGTGGCTAATTATTTAGCAACAAGGGTGGTACCGCGTGTTTAACTCGTCCCTTTTTTTGAGGGGGCGAGTTTTTTGATTTGCAGATAAGAAAGTGTAATACTTCCTTATTTGCATAAATGCAAATAAGGCATTTGCCAAAAGACTTACAAATGCCAAGTTTTCTAATAAAAAAGTAATGGAGTGTAGAAAATGGATATTTTACAAGATCTTGAAAACCGAGGGCTGGTCCACCAAGTAACGGATCGGGAAGGGCTAGAAAAGCATTTGAAAGAAAATCAAATTACATTATACTGTGGCTTTGACCCAACAGCAGATAGTCTGCATATTGGACATTTAGTGCCATTAACAATGTTAAAAAGATTCCAGCAAGCCGGGCATAAACCAATTGCACTTGTAGGCGGTGGAACGGGAATGATTGGCGACCCAAGTGGAAGATCCAGTGAACGTTCTCTAAATACAAGTGAGGTTGTTCACGGATTTACAGAGAAAATCAGAGAACAAATTAGCAAACTGGTTGATATTGATCAAGGTGATAATCCAGTGCAATCAAGAAATAATCATGATTGGCTTGGCAATATGACAATAATTGATTTTCTGCGAGATGCTGGAAAACATTTTGGGATTAACTACATGCTTGCAAAGGAATCTGTTTCAGCTCGGATTGAACAAGGGATTACTTTTACCGAATTTAGCTATATGATTTTGCAGTCGCTTGATTACCTTAAATTGTACGAGCAAGAAAATTGTACCTTGCAAATTGGCGGAAGTGACCAGTGGGGAAATATCACTGCAGGAATGGAGCTTATTCGCCGTTCCAGAGAAGATGAGGACGAGCAAATCAAAGTATTCGGACTTACAGTACCACTTATTACGAAAGCAGATGGTACGAAATTCGGGAAAACAGCTGGAAATGCAGTATGGTTAGATCCGGAAAAAACAACCCCATATGAATTTTACCAGTTCTGGATTAATACAGATGACCGTGATGTGGCTAAATTCCTGCGTTACTTCACATTCTTATCGGAAGAAGAAATTGCAAAGCTTGAACAAGAAGTAGAACAACACCCAGAAAATCGCGTTGCCCAAAAACGTCTAGCAGAAGAAATGACGAGATCCATTCATGGGGAAGCGGCACTAGAACAAGCAACTAAGATTTCTGCAGCATTATTTAGCGGTGATTTGAAAGAGCTCTCTGCACATGATATTGAGCAAGGCTTTAAGGATGTGCCAACATACACATCAGAAAAAGAAAACATTGGCTTGGTAGACTTATTAGTGCAAGCTTCTATTTCTTCATCTAAACGCCAAGCAAGAGAAGATATTGGTAATGGTGCGGTATATATTAATGGCGAAAGAAAACAAGATGTGAATTATATTGTATCAGCAGATGATCGAATTGAAGACCAGTTTATAATCATCCGCCGCGGGAAGAAAAAATATTTTCTTGTACAATTTTAAAGCGAAACACCTGGCATGAATGGTTTGACATTCGTGCCTTGCTTTCATTATAGTTCTTTATTTTTCGAAAAATTCCTTTATAATGAGTAAAACGAATGGAGGGATTTGATGAACAGGGAAGGCACTTGCAATGCTTTACCAACAATTGAAACAGAACGCCTCATACTTAGAAAAGTAACAAAGCAAGATGCAAAAGATATGTATGCATACTGTTCAGATCCAGCAGTAACAAAATTTGTTACATGGGACACACATCGATCACTTTCTGATACAGAAGCATTTGTCGAATTTATATTAACGAATTATAAAAAGAAAGACATAGCACCATGGGGGATGGAGCATAAAAAAACAGGCAAGGTAATTGGAACAATCGATCTTGCTTCGTGGAAACCACAGCATCAAAGTGCGGAGATTGCATATTGTATCCATCAGGATTTTTGGGGGGAAGGGCTGACAACGGAAGCAGCTAAGGCTATTTTAGCGTTTGGATTCACTAACATGGATTTAGTACGTATTCAAGCAAGGTGTTTAGTAGCTAACATCGGTTCTGAACGGGTGATGGAGAAGATCGGAATGAGCTTTGAGGGAATTATTCGTAAAGGCATGCTCGTAAAAGGCAGACATGAGGATTTGAAGTTATATTCGATTTTGAAAGAAGAATTTACAGCGATAAAATGCGGTAGATTAGTTTGAAACGATTTATAAGGAGGGAATTCATTTGAGTATTCGATTTCAAGTTCAGCGAACCATTCATGCCCCGAAGGAAAGAGTATATGAAAGTTTAATTGATTTAGATGCGGCAAGAGAATGGATGCAGGGCTTTGAAGGGCTTGAGCGCCAAGATGATGGACCGGTAAAAGAAGGTTCGCAGTGGCTGGAGACAAGAAAAATGTTCGGACAAAAAGCAACGGAGCATTTTGAAGTTGTCAGTCTTTCTCATCCAGAGCGAATCGTTCTGCGCTGTGATGGAACGAAAGGAACAACGGGAAAGGGAGAGTTCATTTTTACGTACATTCTCTCTTCAAAAAACGATCAGTTAACAGCTGTTACATTAGATGGAGAAATTAATAAATTAACTGGTATGGCGAAATTTTTCGGGAAGATAATGGCAGGTACGTTTAAAAAGGCCTGCGCAAAAGATTTGGACGCATTAAAGCAACATATCGAAAATAAAGCAGATGCATGAAAAAATTTTATAGAATAAAGAACGGTAATAGAATAACCTCAAATTCCTGATACGAATTTGAGGTTTTTTACTGTGCGAAAATATAAATTGAATGTTTAATACTCTGTAAAATTAATATAACTACTTAATTATTTTTAAAGTAATACGATATAGATTATGAAGGCTATATATTGAATTTGTTGATTTTGGAAATGTAAGGGGAGTTTATTAATGACAATACGCAAAACGTGATTTGCGGATATTGCAGTTTATTTCATCATGTATTGATTACAGCATTGAATTTTAAAGGAATACCAGATCAACAGAGGAAAAGCTATAGACTACTATTTATATAGAATGGAGTATCAGCATGAAGAAGTTTTCAAATGTATTACACTTTAAAAGTTTACGAGCTAAGATCTTATTTTGCTTTTTTATTGTTATTATATTAACGATTGTTTTAAGTGGCTTTACAATTTATTCAATTAATAATATGAATAGTGATATAGAAGAAATGATTGATACTGAGCTTGAGCTGCTAATTGTAGACGAAGAGCTGGCATATGATATGGTCGAACGAGAGAGCTTGATTCGTGGTTATCTATTATTTGAAAGCCAGTTATATAAAGATGATTTTCAAAATGGAATTGAAGCAAGCATTGCTTTAGAGAATCGTGCGTTGCAGCTAAGTGATTCAGATGAATTACAAGCGTTAATTGAAAAAAAAATAGAGTGGGGCACTTTTACTGATGAGGTTTTTTCTGAATTCGAAAATGGAAACGAACAAAGCGCGATAGGCATCATGGAAAATTCTGTACAACCACTCGGTAATGAATTAATTGCTGGTTTTAGTGAGTTGGCGACTGAAAGAGAAGCTCTTATACAAGAATTAGGAGATACTGTAAAAGCAAATGGAGATTTCATCATGATTCTAGGGATGGTTATTTCCGCGTTAGTTATTGTCATAGGTATTATTATTGCTATCGCTACAGCGGCTTCCATTACCAGGCCTATTCGGATGGTTATGGATCACATGCAATTAGTTGCTGATGGTAATTTGAATCAAGAACCGCTTCAGGCAAAAACGAATGATGAGATTGGTCAGCTTGTCACAGTTGCTAATGATATGAATGAAAGTATGCGAAACATTATGGTTAAGATCAACGACGTATCTGCTACAGTGACTGCTCATAGCGAGGAGCTCACACAATCAGCGAATGAGGTCCGCTCAGGTACAGAGCAAATTTCCACAACAATGGAAGAGTTGTCATCCGGTGCTGAGACACAAGCAAACCAGTCAGGTGAATTATCTGGTATGATGGCAACCTATACAAAGCAGCTGGATGAGGTTAATGAGAATGCGGAGCACGTACAAGAGGAATCCAATCATGTATTTGAAATGACGAGTGAAGGATCTGCATTAATGGACTCTTCTATGAATCAAATGGAAAATATTGATTTCATTGTACAAGATGCAGTAAGAAAAGTACAAGGTTTGGATGTTCAATCACAGGGCATTTCGAAGCTAGTAGTTGTAATTCGGGATATTGCCGATCAAACAAATTTATTAGCTTTAAATGCTGCTATCGAAGCGGCAAGAGCTGGTGAACGAGGGCGGGGCTTCGCTGTTGTTGCGGATGAGGTCAGAAAGCTTGCAGAACAGGTTGCACATTCCGTAACAGATATCTCCGGTATCGTGGATACGATTCAAAATGAATTTAGTATCGTTACGAATTCGCTGAATAGTGGGTATGAAGAGGTTAAACATGGAACACAGCAGATTCGATTAACGGGGGAAAAATTTACTGGTATTAAAAATTCGGTAAGCGAAATGGTGGATAACATAACTAACATTACTGCGAATGTTTCTGAAATAACAACAAGCAGTCAGAAAATGAATCATGCTATTCAAGAAATCGCCGCTGTTTCTGAAGAATCCGCAGCAGGTATTGAACAAATATCAGCATCTTCACAGCAAACTAGCAGTTCAATGGAAGAAGTTGCAGGAAGTGCAGATGAATTAGCAAGGTTAGCTGAGGAATTAAATGGATTGGTAGCGCAGTTTAAACTATAAATGTTTGGTTGTGAGCAGGGTAGTTTGGTTATAGCTACCCTGTTTAATCGACTATATTTATAAATGAAAAATGATTACAATGATCATTCGCCTTTGTCATTATAGTTTATTTCGAAGTGAAGAAAGCCATGGGAAATAATCTAATATTTACATGTTGCAATAGGCGCTGTCTTAATTACATTAGGTAAGATTGTAAGACTGCTTGAAAATATAAGGGATAACAGCAGAAAATCATCATAAGCATCTAAAGTAGTCTGCAATTTTAATGGATTCAGCAAGAGAAAAAAATATTGGGCACCTTGAAGTAAATTTAAATCAATTAGATTTATGGACTTTTATCATTAAATTGAAGCGAGAACGTACTTTTTTGCCGAATATATAAAGGAGGGAATGTTATGAATTCCGGATGGACAAATAAAGATTGGAAATGGCTAACAAGTATTCTTGTTGGAGTTATTATACTATCTTTTTCTTTTTGGCTAAGTGATTACAGTCTTAATTTTAATATAATCTCCAGTTCTGTGTCTATAGCTTTAGCTATAATTGCTATATCAATGTCTATGCAACAGAGTAAAGATAATCAGCGCACCTTAACATCCGTAACTAATATGAGAAATGAAGTTATAAATCATATAAAAGATGTAGGTATAAAAGTAGATAAAATATCGATGACCGATATAACAGATTTGGTACAAATTCTGGACGAGAAAAAGCAAGATGAAAGTGGTAAGGAAAAACAAGACGAACAAGGTAAAGAAAAAAACGCAGCACAAGGAGAAAAAGTAAAAACATCAAAAGAGGAAGAGGAGAAAATAAAATTATATAATAAGTTTCTAGAATTTAGTACATTAGGGGAAAGTAACCGCAAGTATAAATATCAATTTACAGTTCGAGTAGAAAATAGCGAAGAAACAATGGAGTTTATAAGTAAAATTATTGCTAAACATTTCAAAGGGGAAAACATCTTGTACAACAAACTGGGAAAATATGAATATGAATTTGTTTTTGTTTCAGATATTCCAGAATTATATTTGCAAGGCGACTGGATAAATACAGTATTACAATATCAAAGTGCTGAAGTATTAGGCATTTTTCAAATAGGATAGTTTAAGAAACCTTATATTTATCTGTGGCTCCTTGATAATCTTTTCCGTTCTCCAAACAGTAAACAGCTATCTCGATTCTTTCTTCCCAAGTGGTTTTTCTCCGTTTAGTCATAGAACGTGTTCTCCCTTTTCCCGTATCTTTAAATTCTCTATGACCATTATGATTTATCCATCTATTGAGTACAGAATCACTTGAAATATGATGCCTTCGGACAACTTCTTTATAAGAATAGTCTCCTGACAAATAATCAGATATAGCTGCTTCTTTTACTTCCTTAGAATATTTTTTCCAGGTTCTTGATTCCTTTAATCCACTTATTCCTTCCTTTTCAAATGTCTCAATCCATCTAGAAAGAGTTGTATTATTTATTTGATATTTTGAACATAATTCCTTCCACTCTTTCCCCTTGCTTTCTGAAATTTTGGCGGTCAAGGCATGTCCCAAAACCGATCATACCTGAAAACGAGAATTTAATAAATCGGCTTGCTTTTGCTATTTTCCCCCAAAAAAACACCAGAGCAATGGTTTATAATAATGCCTTTTATAATATTTAATTACGCATTGCGGAGGGTGCCAACAAATCATTATTTTAATTAATCTGTTATCATAGGAGAGTTTTACACAGTTGCTCACGATAGGTGGTTTCCACTTAATAAAAGAGTTAGCAATGGATAGAGGAAAATTTGGTTACATAGCGAATAGGTATCTTAGAAGAATTACTCGATAAGAGCATATACAAACTACTTCCTGGAGTAGAAGATTCAATTTTTACTAAAGTAGATTATTAAAGGTTTAAGGCATTTATAAAAATTTTTGATAAAGGGTGTGTAATTATTAAAGCGATTATTTTTGATTTTGATGGTACTCTTGCTGATACTTTGCCAATTTGTTTTTATGCGTTTCAAGCTGTATTTAAGGAATTTGACAACATTGAGGTTACTTCAGATGAGATTAAGTTGATGTTCGGTCCATCTGAGACTGGTATCATCAGAGAAAACCTTATCGATTCAAACCATGATCAAGCAATCGAATTATATTATGACAAATATAGTGAAAAGCACAGAGAACTTGTTTTGGATAATGAGAAAATTAACGGCTTACTTCTGCAATTAAAAAGGGAAGGTTATAAATTAGGAATTGTAACAGGGAAAGCAAGGAGAAGTTTGCTTATTTCTTTAGAATGTCTAAATATGAGGGACATATTTGATGTAATCATTACTGGTGATGATGTAGATACACCAAAGCCTCATCCAGAGGGAGTAAATAAGGCATTGGAACATCTTAACATAAAAAACACCGAGGCTGTTTTCCTTGGAGATAGTGAAGCCGATATTCTAGCTGGTAAACAAGCCAAAGTACATACAATCGGGGTCCAATGGCTGACAAATTACCAGACACTAGAGTTCAGTGTTCAACCAGACCAAATGTTTAGTAGTGTAGACGAATTTATACAACATTTAAAACTATAGGTATGAACAGCTGTGAAAGCATGTAACATTATCACCATCTTCTCACAGTAACTGGTGCGTTAATTCAAGGAGGATTAACGCTATTTCACGTAGAAGTTATTGTACGAAAGGAGCAGTTTAGTTAAATCAATTCTCTATGTTATACTTTGTCTATATAATTAGGGAGGGAAAAGAAATGGGAATAAGATTAGCAACTAAAAATGAACTCCAATGGGTAAATGAACAATATCAGAAAATAGGCTTTGTGCCGAGTAATTTAGAAAGTGAAACAATTGCAATAGTTACATTTGAGGATAAATTTGCAGGCGTTGGAAGGATTGCTTATCTTAATGAAGAAGTGGCTGAAATTGGCGGTATATATATTGGATGAGTTCAGAGGACTATCGCTTGCAAATGAGTTAGTTGATTACTTGGTAAAGGAAACTAAAAAAGGTAATTTAAAAGAAGTGTACTGTCTACCATTTGAAGAGTTAAAGCATTTTTATGGAAAATTTGGTTTTGAAGAATTTGAATATGAGGGCAAACAAATTAACAATCATATATTAAAGAAGTTTCAATGGTGTTTAGATAACTATGAAAAAAATGTTTTATTACTTAAATTATAATACTTCTTCTTCAAGTAACGGATGCTTTAGCTAATTAAACCATAGTATTTTGAATAATCTCATTTAGGGGTTATTTTTTCCCATATTGTTGAGATTGATAATAAACAGGCCCTGCGAATCAATATAATAAATAAAGAAATATAAAGAGTTATCATCTGTTATATTTAATCAGTTTAACCATAAACCTACACTAATATTGTACTCATTATCAGAAATACGTAGAAATAAATTACAAGAAGCTTGAAAAAGTCAATATGCAATTGATAAAAAGAGAGGTTAAAAAACCTCTCTAAAACATCTACCCGCAATTTTTATTTTATTCCCAATTTAGCCCCAAATAGAATTGTTTTCTTGCATTACCCTGCAAATTTGAATAAAAATAAAAAGCCCCGAATCCTTGATTTAGCAAGGTTTCTAAGGCTTTGAATACTACAATATACAATTCAGTCCTATTAACGAGAGTAGAACTCAACGATAAGTTGTTCGTTAATTTCAGCTGGAAGTTCAGAACGCTCAGGTAAACGAGAGAAAGTTCCTTCCATTTTCTCAGCGTCAAATGTAGTGTACTCAGGTACGAAGTTATTCACTTCAATCGCTTCTTTAACGATATCAAGCTTTTGTGATTTCTCACGTAAGCTGATTGCTTGACCTGGTTTTACAGCGTATGACGGAATGTCTACGCGGCTACCATCAACTAACACGTGACCGTGGTTAACTAGCTGACGTGCTTGTCTGCGTGTACGAGCAAGTCCAAGACGGTAAACTAAGTTATCTAGGCGAGACTCAAGTAAGATCATGAAGTTTTCACCATGGATACCTTTCATTTTACCAGCTTTGTTGAATAGGTTACGGAATTGACGTTCGTTTAATCCGTACATGAAGCGAAGTTTTTGCTTCTCTTGCATTTGCATACCATATTCAGAGATTTTTTTGCGTTGAGTTGGTCCGTGTTGACCAGGTGCGTAAGGGCGTTTATCTAATTCCTTACCAGTTCCAGTTAATGAAATGCCAAGACGACGTGATTTTTTCCAGAGTGATCCAGTATAACGTGACATAGGACATTTCCTCCTTTATGTTTTATTTGCATAAAATAAAACGAGCGTGTCCGGTTCGTTGTTCATTTTGTTTTCATGTACCATCGCTCCAGCAGCAGAGAGTTACACGATACACCTTAGGGCTATTGCCACGCGAAGGAACAAAATGAGTGCAAGCGTCGGTTCACTTAGGCTACCTAATTATTTTACACAAACGATAGTATATAATTTTTGAAGATGAAAGTCAAGAGAAATTACGGTTTATTTCATAGTGTATAAAAAAGGTGGGGGCAGATCTGATTTTACAAGAGATAAATTTCTTGAAGAAGAATGCTGGATTATGAATGCTCTAAGTATACAATTAATGATATATTGACTTCATGAAGTAACAAAACTAGCGGCTTTGATTCGCTGCTAGTTTTGTTATACTAGAGTTACTGTAAATGCTTTTCTAAAGTTGCTGCAAATTTCTCTAGGTATGTTTGATCGGTTTCATCAAAGCGGTTTTTAATCGGACTATCAATATCAAGCACTCCGTATACATGATTATTGATAATGATTGGGACAACAATTTCCGATTGGCTCGCACTGTCACATGCGATATGTCCTGGGAATTGATGAACATCGGCAATGCGCTGTGTTTGTTTTTCTTTTACAGCAGTACCGCAGACGCCTTTACCATAGCCGATACGAATACATGCTGGAAGACCTTGAAATGGACCAAGTACAAGCTCATCTTCCTTCCAAACGTAAAAACCAACCCAATTTATTTCTTTTAGGAATTGATTTAATAATGCTGATGCATTGGATAAAATAGCGACCTCATCTTTTTCGCCATCTGTTAAAGCATCTAATTGTTTAATTAATAGTTCGTAACTTTTTACTCTGTCATCTGAATAAGCTGTTGTCTGAAACAAAGTAAATTCCCCCTTTCCTAATTCAAAAAAGCAAGTTGTTTAATTCGACATTAACACAGTATTTGTCGAGCGAAAATTGCAGGAAAGACCAGGTTCTTTGTCGTATTACTGATGTAAGGAGATGAGAAACAATGAAAAAGAACCCAACCAAGCAAAAAGTAATTAATGCAGCGTCTTCCCTGTTTTTCCAAAAAGGTTTTCATGGAACTTCGGTACGTGATATAGCAGAAAAAGCAAGTGTTAATGTGTCATTGATCAGCTATTATTTCAAAAGCAAGCAAGGGCTTTTGGAATATGCCGTAACGAATTATTATGAAGAATACTTGAAAACAATTGAAGAAGAATTGGAAAATGCCGCAAGTTTATCTCCGTTAGAAAAGCTAAATGGACTAATTTTTACTATTATACAGTATAAGCAAACAAATCATCAATTGACATGCTTTATTCAGCGTGAGCTTTCTTTGGACTCGGTGTTTGTTCGTGAAATGGCTGTTACGTATTTGGCAAAAGAAAATTATTATATAAAGCAAACGTTTTTTGAAGCGCTGAATGGTCGAGCAAAAGGGGACACAAGGGAGTATATGCTGTTGCAATTAAAGGGTCTGTTAATAACACCCTACATTTTGCATAGTGATTGGAAGGAACAGGTTGTCGGAGCATATTCACATCAGGTCTTTGTTCGAAAATATGTTAAAACGATACAAAATTGGCTTGATTTTATTATGGAAGGATCTCCAAAAGGATGGAATCAATTTATAAAATAAAAAAACTTCATGCTCCAGTTTTCTCATTATAATGTGATAAAATGAAAAAACGTGGCGAATCTGCAATTAATTTGTATTTTTTTAGCCAAAAATGCTCATTCCATGGTATCATATGTATTATATTTACAAAATGAATATTCCTATAAAAAAATAAGACCATTTATAAGTGATTTTTATAAAAATAGAACTATTGACAGGGAAACCTCTTATTGAAACTGGTTGGGAGGCATAGTATGGGGTACATCATCGGAGCGATTTTAGCAATCATTGTATTAATTATTATTGGACTTATTTACCGGAAACGAATTTATGACAAGGTGGATCAATTAGAGAGCTGGAAGATGGATATTATGGACAGAAATGTTGCAGCCCAGCTAAGTAAAATTAAGAAGCTTAATTTATCGGGAGAAACACAAGAGAAATTTGAATCGTGGAAAGAACGTTGGGAATACATTATTACAAAAGAACTTCCAAACATAGAAGAACTGCTGTTTGATGCAGAGGAAGCGGCTGATCGCTTCCTTGTCAAGAAGGCTGGTGCAGTCTTGTATAAAGTAGAAGAGACACTTCAAGGAATAGAAAAAAGCATTGAACATATCTTGGGAGAGCTGGATGAGTGGCTTGAAACGGAAGAATCAAGCAGGCAAGAGGCTGCTGACTTAGCGCCGGCCTTGAAGGCATTACGGAAAAAACTTTCACAAAGTCGTTATCTTTATGGGAAAGCAGAACTGCAATTTGACAATAAGCTTGATGAGCTGGATGACAAGTTAGCCAGTTACAGTGAATTGGTTGAGGCTGGAAATTATATGGAAGCAAGCCAGATTGTTCAGGAAGTTAAGGTGGAATTAACGGAGCTAGAAGATATTTTGCATGATTTCCCGGCAATTTATAAAAAATGTAAGCATGATCTTCCATCTCAATTCGATAATTTGCTTTCAGGTATCAAGGAAATGAAAGAAGACGGTTATCGAGTCGAGCATCTTTCATTGGAAAAAGAAATTTATACATATCAGGTAAGACTTTCAGAAGTATTGGAACAGCTGGAAGCAGGGGATATGTCTGAAGCAGTGGATATTATCCCGGAAAGTGAAGAGAGAATAAAAGAAATGTATGAGCTATTGGAAATTGAAGCCCATGCAAAAAATTATCTCGAAGCTCATATTCCTGAATATGAAAATTCCCTTGTCGAACTTGGCGAAACATTCGACGCGACGAAGCTCGAAGTGGATGAAATAAAGAAAGCTTATTATGTTGAAAACAATGATTTAGAACGATTTTTATCAGTTGGCAAAACAATCTCAAGACTAAGCGAACAACTGCAGGAGTTATCTGATAATATGGAAGAAGAGGGGAAATCCCATACAGAGTTGCGCGAGCAGGTAGAGGATGGTTTTAAGAAAATAGCTGAGCTGCAGGAAAAGCACAAAGAGTTCAAGAAAAGCATCCACAATTTACGCAAGGATGAAATGGAAGCAAGAGAAAAGCTTGCTGAAATGCGAAGTCAAATTACCCATCTTAACCGTCGTTTGAAGAAAAGCAATATCCCTGGTGTACCAAACTTTATTTGGTCCAGCATAGAAACGACTGTTGCTAAGAACGGTAAAGTTATTCAGGCGTTAGAGAAGCAGCCATTGGATATGGTGGCTGTACAGCAGGCGTTAACAGAGGCGCAAAGCTCTTTGGAGCAGTCTGCGGAACAAGTTGAAATGATGTTGGATCAAGCATATTTAACTGAGCAAGTCATTCAATATGCAAATAGATATCGAAGCAAAGATCCAAAACTTAATGGAAAGCTGAAAGAAGCGGAACGTCTTTTCCGTGCATGTGAATACGAGTTATCGCTTGAGCATGCAGCAAAAGCTATTGAAGAAATAGAGCCAGGTGCCTTGAAACGAATTGAAGAAAACCAAACGGCTGTTAATAGCTAATAAATGGGGGCTGTCTTTAAGAAACGCTAATTGTTTCTAAGGTCAGCCTTCCCTTTTTTGTTTATTTATAAGTGCCTATATAATTAAGGAGTTTAATAAAATGATTTATTTAGACAACAGCGCAACAACAAAACCGCATCCATCTGTGCTGGAAAGCTTTCAGCAAGTATCCAGTACTTACTTTGCCAACCCTTCTTCGATCCATCAATTGGGTGGAACAACGGAGACGCTGCTTTTGGCTGCAAAGAAACAAGCAGCGGACATACTTGGGATCGGTGTAGATGAGGTCATCTTTACTTCCGGTGGAACGGAAGGGAATAATACAGCTATAAAAGGTATTGCCCTCGAGCATCAAGGAAGAGGAAAACATATTATTACGTCATCTATTGAACACCCATCCATTTACGAGGCATGTCAAAGCTTGGAAACATTAGGTTTTGAGGTTACCTATTTACCAGTGGATGGAAATGGAGTGGTATCTGCTGCAGAATTAGAGAAGGCGATTCGTAATGATACGATATTAATAAGTATTATGCATGTTAATAATGAAACAGGTTCCATTCAACCAATCGAAAAAATCGGTAGCATTGCAAAAAGATATCCAAAGCTTTTCTTTCATGTGGATGCCGTGCAAAGTATTGGAAAGGTTCTAGTTCAGCTAAAAGATAGCGGGATCGATATCTGTACATTTTCCGGGCATAAAATTCATGGTTTGAAGGGTACTGGAATGCTTTATGTTAACAATCGTACGAAGCTATTCCCGCTGTTACATGGGGGGAATCAAGAGTATTCCTTACGTTCAGGTACGGAAAACCTTGCAGGCTCTGTTTCATTTGTAAAAGCATTACGGATGATTAAAGAACGTGAAAAGCATGACATAAATCATTTATTAAGTATGAAAAGCTATTTGTATGATGCATTAAAAGCTATGGATGGGGTAGAAGTAAATACACCAGAACATGGAGCAGCACATATTATCAATATGTCTGTCCCTGGCATCAAACCAGAGGTAATTATTCATATGCTTGGAGAGCAGGAGATTTATATCTCGACGAAATCGGCTTGTTCCTCTAAACTAAAGGATGAAAGTAAAGTGCTGGCTGCTTGCGGTTTTGGACGTAACCGTACGACAACAGCATTACGTGTAAGTCTTTCCTATGACAATACAATGGAAGAAATGAAGATTTTCGTTCAAGCATTAAGCAAGGCAATTAAACAATTTAAAGAAGCAATGGAGTAGATTATTATGCAATACGATCATATATTGATACGCTATGGTGAAATGGCGCTAAAAGGAAAAAACATTAAGCAATTTATTATTCGTCTGCAGGAAAATATTCAAGCAAAGCTGAAAGATTTCCCGAATGCTAAAATTAAACGAACTCAAGGAAGAATGTTCGTGCTTTTAAATGGTGAAGATCCAAAACCAATTATGGACAAGCTCGGGAAGATATTTGGTATTCATAGCTTGAGCTTGGCCATTAAAGTGGATAATGATTTAGAAAAAATTAAAGAAGCTGCGCTATATGCTTTACAAAAGAATACAGATGTAAAAAAATTCAAAGTGTCCGTGAAACGGATTAATAAAGATTTTCCCGTACGTTCACAAGAGTTGAATCAAATACTTGGAGGGCATTTATTAAAAAATACGGAAGGTATTCATGTTGATGTTCACCATCCAGACATGGAAATTAAGGTTGAGGTTAGACTAGAAGCTGCGTATATTACATCTAGTGTTATTTCTGGTCTTGGCGGTCTTCCGGTTGGAACATCAGGGAAGTCGCTATTGCTTCTTTCGGGTGGAATCGATAGCCCAGTTGCAGGTTATTTAGCTATGAAACGGGGTGTTCAGCTAGAAGCGATTCATTTTCATTCACCACCATTTACAAGTGAACGTGCCAAACAAAAGGTATTGGATCTTGCCAAACAGCTGACGAAATACGGGAAAGCAATCAAAATTCATATTGTACCGTTTACAAAGCTGCAGCAGGAGATTTTCCGTGAGATGCCTGATGAGTACGCAATGACGATTATGAGAAGGATGATGTTCCGTATTAGTGAACGTGTTTGCGAACAGGAATCGATTTTGTCGTTAACAACTGGTGAAAACCTCGGTCAAGTAGCAAGTCAGACGATGGAAAGCATGCATGCGATTAACGAAGTGACGAATTATCCAATTATCCGCCCATTAGTCGCAATGGATAAACAGGATGTTATTTCAATTTCACAGGAAATCGGAACATATGAAACATCAATTTTGCCATATGAGGATTGCTGTACAATATTTGTTCCAAAATCTCCAAAGACAAAACCAAAGCGGTTAAAAATCAATTACTATGAAGCAACCCATGATTTCAGTGCATCAATTGAAGAAGCGATAGAAAATATTGAAACAGTAACAGTTTATGATAAAAAGGATATTGAAGAGTCCTTTGGCGACCTATTTTAAGGTATAGCAAATATAATACAAAACTAACAGGAACTACCAATTTTATTTCTGCATGTTTTCCCTCAAGGTGACACATTCTATAAGTACCAAGGAGGTGAACTAACATGGCGAACAATAACAATTCAAACCAATTAGTAGTTCCTGGTGCTCAACAAGCATTGGATCAAATGAAGTATGAAATTGCTCAAGAATTCGGTGTACAACTTGGTGGAGACACGACTTCTCGTGCTAACGGTTCTGTTGGTGGAGAAATTACAAAACGTCTAGTTTCAATGGCTGAACAACAGTTTGGCGGTATGCAATAACAATAACTAAATAAAATTGGTTAGAGCTACTCTTCTATACAAGGGTAGCTCTTTAGTTTTATGTACGTTAACATGCATCCATACATATCAGAGAAAAAAGCGAAAATGTTGCTTGCATTTTATGCTGAGGATGCGTAAAGTTTTAGATAATCGAATATTTTAACAGTTTGAGGAGGGTGAATATGGGGGTCTTATGGTTTGGCGGACAAATCTATACGTTGGAAAATGAAGGTGAGGCTGTTGATGCAGTTTATACAGAAAAAGATAGAATAAAGGCTATTGGTACATATGAGTCCATCCACAAGCAATTTGATAAACAAATCGAACATGAAGTAAATCTTCAAGGTAAAACGATGCTGCCTGGATTTGTTGATAGTCATCTTCATATTATCGGTCATGGTGAGAAGCTATTACGATTGGATTTATCCCAAATGAAGTCAGCAGATGATGTTAAGGCAGCATTAAAAGGCAGGGTTGCACATTTGGAAAAAGATGAATGGTTAATTGGCGAAGGCTGGAATGAAAATCATTGGGATGAGCCAATGATTATTCATAAGTCAGAGCTTGATGCAATCTGCCCTGATAACCCAATGATGTTAACACGAGTCTGCAGACATGCATTGCTCGCTAATTCCAAGGCTATGGAGCTTGCGGAAGTCGATAATGCAACACCAGATCCGGAGAGTGGCATTATTGTACGCGATGAACAAGGTGAGCCAACTGGTTATTTTCATGATGCGGCACAAGACTTCATAAAAGGAATCATGCCAGAGGTTACCGGAAGCTATTTAGAAAATGTTATTAAAATAGCGATAAATGATCTGGTTTCAAAGGGATTGGTTGGTGGTCATACGGAAGATCTTTTTTATTATGGAGGATTCCAAAAAACATTGGATGCATATTATCGTGCCGTGCATACTTCCAATAAATTTAAAGCGCATTTGCTTGTTCATCATGAAGTAATGGATGATTTGATTGCAGCAAACCTTGGCTTTAGAAGCGGGACAGATTATGTTGAACTCGGAGCGATTAAGATTTTTTCTGATGGTGCACTTGGTGGAAGGACGGCATGGCTTACACAAAGCTATAGTGATGAACCTGGAAATACAGGTGTTCCGATGCATTCGAAAGAAAGTCTTGAAGCTCTTGTAGTCAAAGCAAGAACACATCATTTACCAGTTGCAATCCATGCGATTGGTGACAAGGCGCTAGAAGAAGTCATAACTGCAATTGAAAAATATCCAATCCAAGGAGAACAAAGAGATCGGATTATCCATGGGCAGCTTTTAAATGAATCCATTCTACAAAGGCTCAAACGTCTTCCAGCAGTTGTTGATATCCAGCCGACATTTGTTGCTTCTGACTTTCCATGGGTTATCGACCGTATTGGGCAGAAGCGGCTTCCACTGGCATATGCATGGAATACATTACTCAACAATCAGATCAGGTGTGCAGGCGGTTCTGATGCACCTGTTGAGCAGGTTGACCCTTTACTTGGTATTGAAGCGGCAGTGCTGCGACAGTCTGCATTTGATGGTGAAATATATAACAAAGCTGAGCAATTAACTGTATTTGAAGCAGTGCAACTTTATACAACAGGCAGTGCTTATGCTATTGGCAGAGAATGTTCGAGAGGTCTTATTAAAGAAAATTATAAAGCCGATTTCACCATTTTAGATGAGGATATTTTTCAAGCAGAAACAGATCAGATTCATGCAATTCCAGTTGCCATGACAGTTATTGATGGTGATATTGTTTACAATCGCATGTAGTTTATTAAAAATCCTTCTCAGGGAAAACGAGAAGGATTTTTGCTTTTTATAAAAATGTTCGTTTTACGCGATCCCAGTAAGAGTTATTTTTTAATTTTACGGTCTTGATTACGCTATCGTCCATTGTAACCTGAATATTATCGATTTGACGAATCGGGTGTGCTTCATTATCGAGACTTATAATTGGATAATCATTTCCTTCTTGTAGCACTTTTAATTTTAAATGGCGATTCTTATTTAAAATGAATGATGAACCAAGTGTGCGATATTGATTATTATTCAATGATGCAACTTCAGAAATTTGAAAACATGCAGTTAAGGGGTCAATAACGGCACCATTTGCGGATTTCGTGTAACCGGTACTTCCTGTAGGGGTAGCAACGATTAGGCCATCCCCACGGAACGTTTCAAAATGGGTGCCATCAATTTCGACATCTATAACAATTGTTTTTACGATGGTTGAACGAATGGTTACTTCGTTTAGGCAATTGAATGAGTTGCCATCATTTACCTGTACCTTAATAATTGGGAAACGCCGAACTTCTAATTCATCATGCTGAAGGGAATGGAGCATTTGGTCAAAGTTATCAATATTGAAATCACAATATAATCCGGATTGGCCTTCACGGGTGATTCCTGTATAAAGACAGTCCTGTCTGAAGCCTGTTTTTCTGACAGCTTGTAAGAACGCGCCATCACCACCTATGCTCACGATGATATTTGCGTCCTTGTGGTTCTCGACGATATTAAATCCGTTTTCAATAGCTAACTTTAGTAAGGTTTCAACTTTATTATCCGTTTCTCCATCTTTATGATAATAAAAAAACATGTTTCTGCGATTATCCATTATTTAACCCTCCAATTGCTGCCTTTTTCTTTATCATAGCATTCCTTTTTTTAATATCCTAATAATCTGGCATCAAAACGTTTAAAAACATTGTAAATGCTACAGACTAGTGACAAAAGATTGTGTAAGAGAGTTGGCACGATATGCTGATTACCGTTTTCCTAGTAATTATCCTGCTTATATGGATTTTACTATTTTCCCATGTTTACATTTCCATTCAATACATTTATGACCAGACGAAACAGCATGTAGCTGTTTCAATATTTATTTTGCGAATTAGATTGTATAAAAAAAGCTACGATTTATCGAAAGTCAATAATGAATCAAATGCGAGCAGTGAAAATAGTTTGGCATTTTTTTCTGGAAAAATAAACTCGTATCATGAAAAGCTTCAAAAAGTAAATTTGCTGTTAAATAGAGTTTTAAAGCCAATTTGCTTACGTCATTTTACATGGAATACAGCTGGCGGGACCGGGAATGCTGCGCTAACTGGTATTATGGGCGGGGGGATATGGGCGATAAAAAATACTCTAAGCTTTTATTTGATCAATAAATTACAACTGAAATGTAAGCCACTCGTTCATTTTGAACCAAATTTCGTGCACCGTTTTTTATATACGAATTTAGATTGTATGTTATCGATACGTTTAGGGAAAGCTATATACGTTTTTACAAAGCGGAAGAAGTATCTTCAAATGATGAAGGAAGCTTTACAAGCTGATAAAGGAGGAAATGACTAATGGAAGAGCATCCAATACAAGGTTTAATGACAACTGCAATGGAGAATCTGCAGAAAATGGTGGAAGTAAATACAATTATCGGTGATCCGGTGAAGTCATTGGATGGAAGTCTAATTATCCCTGTGTCAAAGGTAGGTTTTGGTTTTGCAGCAGGTGGCAGTGAATTTAGCCCAAGCCAGTCTGATGGAGGAGATTCCGAAGCCACCTTGCCATTTGGGGGAGGAAGTGGGGGAGGCGTTTCGATTACTCCGGTTGCCTTTCTGATTGTTAATGAAAATGGAATCAAAATGGTTCATATGGATCAGCACATTCAGCTATACGAAAAGATGATAGACTTTGCACCACAAGTTGTTGATAAAGTGCAGCAGTTTATGAAAGAATCCGCTAGTTCAAAAAAAGATAAAAGTAAAGAAGAGAAAGCAAAACAAAAAGACGGACATGGGGACGGCCCGCTTCAATTTGATATCTAGACAAGTTTTGTCTTAAGCTTTTTTGGGTATTGAATGGTAAATGTCCTGTTCACACAAATTTAACAGATATTTCAGCTCGAATTATTGGACAGGCAGAGGGGTTATCTTCATAATAAATGATAGGATTCAAATAAAGGGAGGAATACAAAAGATGGTAAATGTTACTTTTAAGCAGGAGCCTGTTACACTAATTGGAACTGAGGTTAAAGTAGGAGATAAAGCTCCTGATTTTAAAGTGTTATCCAATGATTTGAAAGAGGTTACGTTAAAGGATTATAGTGGCAAAGTAAAGTTAATCAGTGTTGTTCCTTCTATTGATACTGGCGTTTGTTCTGAGCAAACCAGACGCTTTAATGAAGAGGCAGATAAGTTGGATAATGTTGTTGTGTTAACAATCAGCATGGATCTGCCATTTGCTCAAAGTCGCTGGTGCGCGGCTAACGGAATTAAAAAAGTTGACACACTATCTGATCATCGTGACGCAGATTTTGGCAAAAATTACGGTGTGTTAATGGAAGAACTGCGACTGCTTGCCAGAGCAATCTTTGTTGTGGACTCCAATGATGATGTTAGACATGCGGAATATGTTGAGGAAGTATCTACGCACCCTGACTATGAGGCAGCATTAAAAGCTGCAGGTGAAGCAGAATAAGGAAAAGAAAATCTCTCCCGTCCTACGAGGAGAGATTTTCCTGGTAAAGGCTTGCTCAATCGTTCACCAAATCAAAATAATTACATAAAAGCAATGTGGAATCAACTCAGGTATTATAGCAAATCTCGAAGTTTTCAAACAGATTGCTATTTAGTTTACATATCCTTACTTAATTTGTTACACTGGAAAAGTTGTGAAAGTATAGAATGGGGGATAGTTCATGGAAAAATCAAGTGTCGAAACATTATTCGGCTGGTTGGATGAAACAACGATGATTATTCAGCAGCACCTGAATGAGCCGTATCTCGATAGCTTAACAATCGCGATGGAATGCTTATTTTATGAAAGTGCACCTGAAGACATGGACGATATTTTAAATCGAAAATTACATAGTGCTTTAGTTAATATAGATTTTCGTTCCTTTGGAGTTGAAGATGTTCGCAAGGCAGTTCAACTAGCAATTTTAAAAGGTATGAAAGATGCTACACAAGAGCAGCATGTGATGACGCCAGAATCAGTAGGGTTAATTGTCGGTTATCTTGCCGAAAAGCTGACAAAAGATAAAGAAGACCTGCGAATTTTTGATCCGGCTAGTGGAACAGCGAATTTATTGACTACTGTCCTTGGCCAGCTGAAGCAGAATGTAACAGCCTATGCTAGTGAGGTCGATCCAAGTTTAATTCAGTTAGCTGTTATTAATGCTAATCTGCAGAAAAAAGAAATTGAGTTTTTTCATCAGGACAGCTTACGGCCATTTCTAATTGATCCGGTCGATTTAATTGTTGCTGATTTGCCGGTTGGGTACTATCCAGACGATGTTGCAGCGAATGATTATCAGTTAAAAGCAGACACTGGCCATTCTTACGCACACCACTTGTTTATTGAGCAAAGTCTGCGTTACACAAAGGATGAAGGTTATTTAATTTTAGTCATACCAGAATTTCTTTTTGACAGTGATCAATCAGATAAGATGCATGCGTATCTTCAAGAACACGCTCATATCATTGGGGTTATTCGTTTACCTGAAACAGCATTTAAATCTAAAAAGAATGCAAAAAGCATTCTCGTTCTGCAGAAAAAGTCTGCAGCAACAAGTGCACCAAAACAGCCGTTGCTTGTACAAATGCCGTCCTTTAAAAATGCGAATGCCATCGCAGACATTCTTGGACAGATGAACAGCTGGTTTGAAAGTTATCATGCTTAACTGTCTGTAATGACCCAACATCTAAACATAAGGGAATATAGCAAATTGATAAATATGTGGTAGGAAGAATGTTAAATCCCTGCTCTCGTTTTATTTGTTAGCTATCACGCAGTCACCGCGAAGGGTCTCAATGTATCAAGATTTAATTTATCAACATAAATTTTAGGAGTTGACAGCAATGAGTAATGTATTAGCAATTAATGCAGGTAGTTCTTCGTTGAAATTTCAATTGATTAAAATGCCAGAAGAAATCGTTGCCGCTATTGGATTAGTTGAACGAATTGGCATGAATGATTCCATTTTTACGATTGAAGTAGATGGAAATAAAGATAAGACAGTAACTGACATTCCAGATCATGGTGTTGCTGTTAAGATGCTTTTAGATTCCTTGATTTCTACTGGAGTTATTCAATCATTTGAAGAGATTAACGCTGTTGGACATCGTGTTGTTCATGGAGGAGAGTATTTCAGTGATTCTGTATTAATTACAGATGATGTAATTGCTAAAATTGAGGAAACATCAGAGCTAGCACCATTGCATAACCCTGCAAACTTGACAGGAATCCATTCATTCAAAGAAATTTTACCGAATGTACCGATGGTCGCAGTATTTGATACTGCTTTCCATCAAACAATGCCGAAATCATCTTATTTATACAGTTTGCCAAAAGAATATTATGAGGACTTTGGCATTCGTAAATATGGCTTTCACGGAACATCACATAAATATGTTTCGGAACGAGCAGCTGAGTTAATGGATGTACCACTCGATAATTTACGTTTAATTTCCTGCCATATTGGTAATGGGGCAAGTATTACAGCAATTAAAGATGGTAAGTCATTGGATACATCAATGGGCTTCACTCCACTTGCTGGTGTAACGATGGGAACTCGTTCTGGTAACATTGATCCTGCGCTCATTCCTTATATTATGGATAAAACCGGTAAAACAGCGGATGAAGTCATTAATGTGCTAAACAAAAAAAGCGGAATGCTTGCATTGTCTGGATTCTCTAGTGATTTGCGTGATATAGAAGAAAAATCAGATACTGATCCACGTGCAGAGTTGGCATTGAGAGTATTCGCAGATCGCATTCATAAATATATTGGTTCCTATGCAGCTAAAATGAACGGTGTAGATGCAATTATCTTTACTGCTGGTGTTGGTGAAAATAGTACAACCATCCGTGAGAAAATTCTCACAGGATTGGAATTCATGGGCATTTATTGGGATCCTAAACTAAATGATGTTCGTGGGAAAGAACAATTTATCAATTACCCGCATTCACCAGTTAAGGTCATTATCATCCCGACGAATGAGGAAGTAATGATTGCTAGAGATACAGTACGTTTAAGCAGTCATTAATCGAGAGGCTTTGTCATAAATTATGGCAAAGCCTTTTTAAATAATCTGCAGATAAAGTGAAAAATAAGGTTTTCGAAAATAATACAAATATATAGCGCCTTGGTTTATCCCAGGCGCTTTTACTTTTACGTTGTAAATTATAAATATGAATAATCTGGAAAATATATATGCCAAACCAGCAAGGCCCAGCCTCCACGACTAGCTATACTTCATTCACTACTTGACAATTTAAGAAGACTTGCCGAATGGCTAAGACATAAAAACAAGTTCACTTATGCTTTTGTCGTGAAAGCGGGTATCATCTCTAGATAAAGAAGAGCCGGCTAAAAGAAGGCTAAAGCCTGACATCGGTTACTCCTAAAGTACATGATTCTTTTAGAGGAACTTCACTTTTCGTCATAACGGCGAAAATCATAGATCATCCTAGACCTTGGAGTGAATATCCTGTGTAAAAATGTTCAAAAAGCCGAACCACCCCACAGTATGGGGTGCTTGCCTTTTGTTATTATCTAACTACTAGTACGTCACATGATGCATACCTTGTAATGCTCTCCGAAACACTTCCAATTAGGAAACGTTCTACAGCATTCATACCAGTTGCACCACAAATAATTAAATCAGCATTAAAATTATCAGCAATGTCTTTCGCAATTTTTACTTTAGGAGAACCGTATTCCACACATCTAATTAAGTCGTTTAGTCCAGCAGCATTTGCATTCTCGGCGTATTTGCCAAGTAAATCCTTGGCATACTCCTCTGCTCGCTCTGATAAAGTTCGATCATAAGCTTCTGCTGTTGCGAAGCTACGGGAATCAACTACATGTGCCAGAATCAAACGGGCATTATTGCGTTTTGCGATATCTAATGATTTCCGAAACGCCTTTTCAGCAGCTTCTGACCCATCTACAGCAACAAGTATATTATGATATTCCATGGTTATCTCTCCCTTCTATATTTATTATATACCCTGAATTGACTGAATGTAAGCGTATTATTGGTAATTTGGTAATAAAAGTTATGCGATTGTTACAGATTTTAGAACATACTAGAACTATGGAGGTGAAATGCAATGTCTAAAAAAGCAGGGAAATACCAAAAGCTTTTTGAAGATAACGAAGGAGTTGCCGCTGTTCAGAACCAATTGAACGAAAGTTACCAGAGCGGTGTAATTGAAGATCAGCTGCATAATAATAAAGGGATCTATACGTTTAATAATCAAAAGAAATAATATAGCTAACAATTCAGGAAGTGAAAATTTCCTTTTTAAATTGATTAGGGAGAATGAGGATTCCTCGATTCTCCCTTTAAAATGATGCTTTTTAGAAATGCATTTGGTACAATTAACTTAGTATTTGTTTATATTATTCAGATTACATAAAACGAATAGGGGGCGTAAGCATGAAAATTGGAATACCAAAAGAACTAATGAATAATGAAAATAGGGTAGCAATGGCGCCGTCTGGAGTTCATACACTAAAAAATGCTGGTCATGAAGTCTATGTAGAAACGTCAGCTGGTATTGGATCCGGCTTTACAGATGAGGACTACGCTACAGCTGGTGCAGTTATTGTTGAAAGTGCTAAGGAAGCTTGGTCACAAGAACTGGTAATGAAAGTAAAGGAGCCACTTCAGGAAGAATTTGGATATTTCTATGAAGGCCAGATATTATTTACCTATCTTCATTTGGCGAATGAGCCTGAGGTAACGAAGGCGTTAATTGATAAGAAAGTTGTCGGAATTGCCTATGAAACGGTCCAGCTGCCAAACAGAACTTTGCCGCTATTAACCCCGATGAGCGAAGTAGCAGGTAGAATGGCGACGCAAATTGGTGCGCAGTTTTTGGAAAAGTCTAAAGGTGGTAAAGGAATTATTTTATCCGGCATACCTGGAGTCAGCCGCGGAAAAGTGACTATTATTGGTGGTGGTGTTGTTGGAACAAACGCGGCGAAAATTGCAATTGGACTAGGTGCTGAGGTTACAATTATTGATTTAAATCCAGATCGTTTGCGGCAACTCGATGATATTTTTGGTTCATCTATCAATACATTGATTTCCAATTCATTGAATGTACAAGAAGCGGTAAAAAAATCAGATCTTGTAATTGGTTCCGTATTAATTCCAGGAGCAAGAGCACCGAAGCTGGTAACAGAAGAAACAATAAGTGAGATGGATGATGGATCCGTGCTTGTTGATGTTGCTATCGATCAAGGCGGTAACTTTGAAACAAGTGATCGAATTACAACACATGATAATCCAACATTTACTAAGCATGGCGTTCTGCATTATACCGTTGCCAATATGCCAGGAGCGGTACCGAGAACATCGACAATCGGTTTAACAAATGTTACCGTTCCGTATGCACTGCAGTTAGCAAATAAAGGGCTTAAACGCGCAAGCCTGGAAAATGAAGCATTATTAAAAGGTGTAAACACATTAGATGGATTTGTAACATATCAAGCAGTTGCTGATGCACATGGGCTAGCATATGAAGATGCCCGAGTGCTTATACAAAAGAAATAGTCTCTTGAGCGTAATTATGAAATTCAACTTTGCAAAGAAGAAAAAAACGACCTTTCTGAACAGAAAGGTCGTTTTCTTTATTCGATAATTTGCAGCTCTTTTGGATAAGTGGTTAAGATATCTGGTCCTTTTTCTGTCATGAAGATCATATCTTCAATGCGTACACCGCCAGAATTTGGGACGTAAATTCCAGGTTCAATTGTATAACACATTCCCGGCTTTAATGTAAGCTGGTTATTACTGTGCATGGATGGATGTTCATGTGTTTCAATTCCAAGTCCATGGCCAATTCGATGTGTAAAATAATCACCATAGCCGGCTTTTGTAATTGTTTCCCTTGCAGCTTGATCAACTTTACCGACTTGCGTATTTATTTTAGAAGCAGAGATGGCATCCAGTTCCGCAGCAAGCACAGTTTCATAAATTTTCCGTTGCTCATCACGAATTGATTTGTAGGCAACCGTTCTTGTAATATCGGAGCAATAGCCCTCAAAAATAACACCAAGGTCAAACAGTATGAGATCTCCTGGTGTAACCTTTGCAGATGCGGGTGTACCGTGTGGAGAGGCTGTTTTTGCTCCAGCAAGTGCCATCGTTGTAAACGACATTTCTCGAACACCTTGTTTTTTCAGCTCATACTCTATTTTAGCAACAAGTTCAAGCTCAGTCACGCCTTCAGCAATTGCCTTTACACCAGTTTCAATCCCGAAGTCAGCGAGTGCTGCAGCTTGTTTTAGTAAGGTATATTCCTTTTTATTTTTAATAACACGTAAGTTAGCCATGATTTCTTTAGCATCTGTAATTGTGGTGTTCGGTAAAATTTTGCTAATTGCCTGTGACCGTTCCAATGTGATGTGATCATGCTCGATTGCCATTGATTTTGGAATCTTGTTGTTTTTATTCAAGTAATCGGAAAATAGCTGCCATGGATCTTCGTGATCATAATAGCTGATCACTATACTAGACCATCCAGCAGCCTTAGCATCTTCCTCTTCCATTTTAGGCACAATCAGCACAGGATCTAGCTCAGCACTAACATATACACCAATTAAACGTTCATGTGGATCGGTATAATAATTGCTTAAATAATAGAAATTTGCTTTTGAAGTAATCAGGGCACTATCAATTCCCGCACTATTCAACTCCGCTAATAAATTACTTAATCGTTCATTCATTTTTGTTTCACCTCGAAAAATAGACTACTCTTAGTATAGCAATGTGTTCATGTGTCTTCAAATAAAGGAAAATTATAAATTAATTCTTTTGATGGTGAAACTTTTTACCGTTTTACCCGTAATACAAAGAGAAGGGGAAATAGAACGCATTGTTGGTAATGGCTCCAGGTGCGAAAGCATTGCTTTTGTTGACCTAGTGAATGCAAATTTCTTAGAAGAAATGATAAGATTGTTGTAACAAGTATAAATTTAAAAGGAGGAATCCGCATGTTTAAATTCTTTAATCGAATCAAGACAGTAGTAAGCTCAGAATTAAATGCCATGCTAGACAAAGCTGAGGATCCGGTAAAAATGCTTGATCAATTTATGCGTGACATGGCAGCAGATATTCAGGAAGTTGAGGCCGCAGTTGCTAAACAAATTGCAAGTGAAAAAATGCTAAAACGCAAAGCCAATGATGCGGAAGCGATGATTGAAAAGCGGATGCAACAAGCAGAACAAGCGATTGAAGCAGATAATGATGATTTGGCGCGTCGTGCTATTGAGGATAAAAAAGCACATGAAGCAACATTTAAAACATTAAATGAATCCTGGGAACGTACAAGTAAAGATGTTGAAGTATTAAAAGAAAAATTAACCGAAATGAAAAAAGAATATCAAGAAATGAAACTGAAAAAGGATACATTAAAAGCACGTGCAGAATCCGCAAAAACAAGAACAAAAATGAACCGTACAATGTCTTCAATTGGAAACGACGAATCCAAGCGTGGGTTTGAACGGATGGAAGAGAAGGTTATGCAGTATGAAGCAGAAGCTGAGACGTCAGAGGATTTAGCTCAATCTGCTCGTACGTTAGACGATGAATTCAAGGAATTAGCAAACAATGAAGTGGATGATGAGCTTGCTGCCTTGAAGGCGAAGTTAGGGAAATAGCATCAAGGGAGAGCAGAGGATTCTGCTCTTTTCTAATGGTGTAAAATATGTACCAAAGGGGTAAAGGGAAAATAGATGCTCTTGTCGAATACATAGAGTAAATGAATAAACAAAGGAGAGGTATATGTGAAAGTATCGTATCATGGACATTCTGTAGTACAAGTGGTTACAGATAGTCATACTATTTTAATTGATCCATTTATTTCAGGGAATGAGGCATGTGACCTTGATGCGAGCACGGTAAAAGCAGATGTGATTTTGCTTACGCATGGGCATAATGATCATGTAGGAGATACGTTTGAAATTGCCAAAAGAAATGATGCATTGGTGGTTGCTCCAAATGAGCTTGCAGTTTACCTAGGTACGAAAGGGCTGGTTACACACCCAATGCATATCGGAGGAGCACGCGAATTTGATTTCGGCAAAGTGAAATTCACACAGGCTTTTCATGGTTCTTCTTATACTGAAGAAGACGGAACTGTAATTTACGGTGGAATGCCAGCTGGAATATTATTGACGATTGAAGGAAAAACAATTTATCATGTTGGTGATACTGCATTATTCACAGATTTAAAAATGTATGGAGAAATGAACTCTATAGATGTTGCATTTATACCAATAGGTGATAATTTCACAATGGGTCCGGAAGACGCACTTGTTGCTGCGGACTGGATTAATGCAAAAGTTTCAGTGCCTGTTCACTATAATACTTTTCCAGTAATTGAACAGGATCCAAAAGCTTGGGCTTCGCAAGTGAAAACTGGTGAGGGACGAGCACTTAATGTAGGAGATATAATCGAATTATAGAAAAAAATGCGCTTCGTTGACAACAGTGTATTCTTGAAAAAGCGCTAGCTAGAATCATATTGAGGGGTTAATTATAATCCGAAGATTTCGGTTTATTTGGAGTACTCATTACTGCTAAATAAACCGAAATCAATATTTTATAAAACAAAAATTTACTCGTATAATGTTTGACATAGCATTAATGTTGAAGAGTAGACAAACCAAAAAACTAACTATGTATTTACGATCAAATAATCCTTTAAAGCATGTTGTAAAGATCCTTTTATTTCTGAGTTTTTCTCGATGCCGATTCCTAACTGAACCATTTTATTAGCAAGTTGAGGACTTACTCCTGTGAGAATCGATTTACCTCCCATCAACATTACTCCGTTTAGCACCTTTTGGAAATCAGAAATCGTATATTCATTCATTTCAGGTATTCCAGAAAGATCTATAATTAATACTGCAATCCGTAACCTTGATATTTCGCTTAATATTTTTTCTTTAATAATATCCATACGATAGGAATCAAAGCTGCCGATCATCGGCAATATCGCTACAGAAGAGCTGACTGGTATGATCGGAACGGATAGATGCTCAACTATTTTTTTCTGTTCCGTAAGTAACTCATCTTTGTACTTAGAGTAGCTAATAAAAAAGTTATTTAGAAATTCATCAATTCCATCATTAATTTTCTGTTCGAGTTCATAAAAGTCGGTAATGAATTTAGAATTATTATTTAATGGATTGTTTTCACGAAAAAGAATCCATAGAGTCCGTCTAAGTGCATGAATCCATTCAAGTTTAAATGACAATGTTAAGGAATGTTTTGCCCAGGAAACTCCTTCTTCTTTGGCAAAAGCAATGAGTTCCTCTCTTTTGTTTCCCACAACAAAGTGGGCAATCGACTCTGCATTCTTTAATAAATCAATATTTCCAGCTTGCAAAATAGCATTAATTTTTTTAGCAACATTACCTGCCTCAGATAACAGCAAAGAATGAAATTCTTTTCTGTTATTCAGAATATAGTTTTCAATACCACAGTTTGCTGTCACTTTCAGCTCCCCCTTTTTTTGAATTTTTCACCCAATTTGTTCAGGATTAAGTTTAGATAATTGCCATTCGACATAAAAATATAAAATACCTCCTTTTCAAGACAAACTTAATGTTCTGACTATAGAACTCACTTCATTTTACAATGAATGGACAGATAGTTTAAATGATTAGTTTGATGAAAAATTTGGAAATAAATAATTATTATAACATTTTCCCTGTAATTATTCTCGTTCTACTATATTAAAAATAGGAGCTGCACTATGATTTTACTACTACTCATACTTTTATTTTTACTTGGTGTCCTATTTGGCTCTTTTTACAATGTGGCTGGCCTCCGGTTACCAATTAAACAATCTTTCAGCAAAATAAATGATCGTTCGTATTGCCCTAATTGCAGGAAACAGCTTGCTTGGTACGAACTCATTCCTGTTATATCTTACTTGCTGCAAAGCGGAAAATGCCGTGGCTGTAACAGTAAAATTTCCCTAATCTATCCGATGGGGGAAATAATGACAGGTTTATTATTTGCGCTTAGTTTTATCCGATTTGGTATGCATGCAGAACTAATTATGGCAATTCTATTAGTTTCCATGCTGATGATTATTTTTGTCGCTGATCTTAGCTATATGCTGATACCTAATAAAATTCTGCTTTTTTTCTTGCCTGTATTTATTGTCATGCGAATCATTCTGCCAATTGAGCCTTGGTGGTCTTCCATTACAGGTGCGGCAACTGGATTAGGGCTAATTTTTATTATTATTCTTCTATCCCGGGGTGGGATGGGGGCAGGGGATATGAAGCTATTCGGTGTGTTAGGGATTGTGTTAGGTTTTGAAAAAATAATCCTTACATTCTTTCTTGCTTCTCTTCTAGGTGCAGTTGTCGGAATGGTGCTTATGTTGTTTAAGGTTGTGAAAAGAAGGCAACCTATTCCGTTTGGCCCATTTATTGTTGTTGGTGCACTAATAGCCTACTATTTCGGAGACGCAATGCTTCGGGTGTATATTAGCTTTTTGATCTAATTATAAAAAATAATAACGAATCATAGATAATTAAAGCTTTTCACCCCATTAGGGGAAATGATAAAATAGCAAATAGTATGAATTCTGGAAAGTAAGGGGTGAAACCTCTGTTTACTTTTATATTGATATTCCTGTCTTATTTATTCGGTTGTGTGAATGGAGCGTACTATGTGGGTAAGCTAGCTTCTAGTCAGGATATTAGAAAACTTGGCAGCAAAAATGCCGGAGCTAGAAATGCAGGAAGGGTATTGGGGCGGAGTGCTTTTATTTATACGGTAATTATAGATGCTTTAAAAACAATTATCCCACTACTCATAGCCGGTTATGTGTTTACTGTCAGCGGTTTCTTATTGGGTTGTGTAGCTTTAGCTGTTTTAATTGGACATATCTGGCCAGTACAGCTACAATTTCGTGGTGGTAAGGGCGTCGTTGTCTATTTAGCGGCAGCTCTCGTGCTTACACCTTTGACATTGATTGCAGCCGGAGTAATCTTATTAATAGGCTTGTTTCTAAAAAGAAGCTTTACAATAGCCGGTCTAGCTGCCCTTGCCATTATTCCAATCACATTGTTAATCATTTCAGAATATATACTTGCTGGAATATTTTTTATGATGCTGATTATCGTTTTACTTCTACACAGAAAAGGGGATCCGAGATGAGACAACCAACACCGACTTTATATAAAATTGCAGAGCATGCTGATGAAATAGAGCAAATTCATCAGCTGAATTATGAAACGTTTGTGGAGGAAATTCCACAGCATAATGCAAATAATGAAAAGAAATTAGTCGACCGTTTTAATGACGAGAATACATATATTATTGCCAAAAAAAATAATGAGATCATTGGGATGATTGCTGTTAGAGGAAATCGACCTTTTTCACTTGATCAAAAGCTTGACCACCTTGACACCTATTTGCCTGAAAAAGCGATACCCTGTGAGATTAGACTGCTTTCGATAAAACCGGCTTTTCGTGGTGGACGTATTTTTTATGGGTTATGTGAAAAGCTTGTATCCTATTGTCTTGAAAAAGGATATAACATGGCTTTAATCTCCGGAACAACAAGGCAAACAAAACTGTACAGGCATATCGGCTTTGAAGCATTTGGTCCACTTGTCGGTACAGAAAAAGCTCCCTATCAGCCCATGTATTTAACAAAAAAGAACTTTGAATTAGCATCCAGGCTTTTCGAAAGACTTATTCATAGGGAAGAGAAAAACTTCTATCACAATTTTCTCCCTGGCCCTGTAGGAATTTCTGAAAATGTGAAAAAAGCGTGGGGTAAGCCAGCAATTTCTCATCGTTCTGCTAGTTTTAAAAAGGTTATGAATGACGTGCAACAAGGACTTTGTCAGCTCACTAATGCTAAGCATGTCGAGATAGCAGTGGGTACAGGAACACTAGCAAATGAAATGATTGCAGCACATTTGTCCAACACCCGCTCAAGGGGGCTGATATTGGCCAATGGGGAATTCGGGGAAAGGTTAATTGATCATGGAGTCAGATGGGGACTTTCTTTTGAGCGAATAACAAAGGAATGGAATACTGCTATTAAACTGGAGGAAATTGAAAATGTATTAGAGCGAAGCCCTGATATTCATTGGCTTTGGACAGTTCATTGTGATACGTCTACTGGATATGTATATCCCCTCAAAGACTTGCAGGAAATCTGTAAAAAACATCATGTAAAACTTTGTCTGGATGCATGCAGTACAGTTGGCATTTTTCCCGTTGACTTCAGTGAGGTTTATATGGCGAGCACTGTCAGTGGGAAGGGGCTGGGGTCTTACCCTGGACTTGCTATTCTTTTTCACCAGGAGGAAATCTTTCCGAATAAACAGATCCCGGCTATTTTGGATATTGGCACTTATCAGGCTTCAGCAAGTGTACCTTTCACGCATTCATCCAATGGACTTGCTGCGTTACAGGCAGCATTACGTAATCTCGAGCCAGTAAGCGAGGAATTGGCTATGGAGATTTGCCGTGTTTTCAAAGCTTCAGGTATGACAGTACTTCGAGGGAGGGAATATTCACCTGGAATCATAACAGTAAGCTTGCCAGAGAATATGGCATCAAAGGATTTTGGCGATCAGTTAAAAACACTTGGTGTACACGTAAGCTATGAAAGCAGTTATCTAGTAAAAAGAAATTGGTTCCAGATAGCTTTAATGGGAAAACAAGAACCCGCAAAAGTTTGGAAAGCTATTGAAATTATTAAGCAGCAATTTGGTTATTTTTCTAAAGAAAAGGGCTATCGTCATGCACAAAATAAAAATATTATTGTCTAATCATATAATAGCATCAACAATCATTTTTCTGTGGCTGAAAACAGTCCTTGTCATGGTGTTTGGTTTTAGTCTGTCGTTCATGTCCTGGCTGGATATCATTCTACTGTTCGTCAGTCCTGTTGGAACACTCATGCTGTTCATCGGATTCAGTTTTCTATTCAGCAAAAGAGTTCACCCGTTAGGTTTAATGGTTATTTATATTCTGATCACAGGACTTTTGTATGCAAATTTACTTTATTATCGTTTTTACATTGATTTTGTAACGGTTTCTGTTTTGTTGCAATTAAATAATGTTGGCGGACTTGGTGCTAGTACGTTGGAACTGTTTTCTCCGTTTGATATTTTATTGTTTATTGACATTTTCGTGGTTGCGTTTGTATTATTTTCGAAAAGAAAAAGACAAATTAACATGCCAAACAAAAGAAAATACGGACTTGCCAGCATTGGAATAATTGTTCTTACCATTATTATTGGCATGATGCAAAATCAATATTTATTCAAAACGGCGTATGATAGGGAAGGTCTTGTTCAATCGCTTGGATTATATAATTATCAGGTAGTCAATATGATCTTTGGAGCAATGGCACCGATTGAAAAGGCTTTTTCTGATGAGGCTGATGCGGATGCGGTAAACAGTTATCTCAAGAAGGAAGAAAATAAGGAAAATGAACTTTTTGGAATAGCAGAAGGAAAAAATGTCATCATGATTAGTATGGAATCCACACAGAATTTTGTTGTAAATGAAAAAGTAAATGGGGAAGAAATTACACCATTTTTGAACAATCTTATCCAGGACAGCTTTTATTTCTCCAATATTTATGACCAGACTGCTCAAGGGAAGACGTCTGATGCAGAGTTTATGATTGATACTGGATTATATCCGCTTCCAAGTGGGTCCGTTTTTGTGCGCCGTCCGGAAAATGAATTTGAATCACTGCCTAATATTCTGAAGGATCATTCTGGTTATAAAGCATACACCTTTCATGGGAACGATGCCGACTTTTGGAATCGGAAACAAATTTATGATAATTTTGGCTATGAGCATTTTTTTGCCAAAGAAAACTATGACGTAACTAAGGAAAACTCGATAAATTATGGGATAAAGGATATTGCTTTTTTTGAACAGTCGATGGAAGATTTCATCTCATTACCTAAGCCATATTTGGCGAAATTCATCACATTAACGAATCATTTCCCTTTTCTTTTGGAGGAGGAGGATCAGTTGATTGAGACACCTGAAACAGAAGTTGATGTTGTGAATCGGTATGTTGCTACAGTCAGGTACCAGGACAGTGCATTGGAGCGCTTTTTTGAGATGATTAAAGAAGAAGGTTTATATGAAGATGCAATTTTCGTGATCTACGGCGATCATTATGGTATTTCGAAAAAATATGAAGCTGGTGTCCATGAATTGCTTGGGCAGGATAATACACCACTTAATCATTTGGAACTGCAGCAGATACCAGTCGTCATTCATGTACCGGGTCAACAGGGGGAAATAATTGAGGTAAATGGTGGTGAAATTGATATTCGAGCAACACTACTTCACCTGCTTGGTGTTCCTGCTGAAAATCGGATATCCTTCAGCCGCAATTTGTTTACAAGGGCTGCAGACATGCCAGTTACTTTCAGGAATGGGGATATGATCACAGAAAGTTATGCATATACAAATAATGTTTGTTATGAGAGAGTTTCTGAAAAGAAAGTAAGCAATAAAAACTGCTCGTTCTATTTGAAAACAGCGCGTGAAGAACTGGAGCAGTCAGATAATATTATATTTGGGGATTTATTTCGGTTTATTCCGCATGCCGGGGAGGAAAGTTAGGGATATATTGTGAAAAATACAATTTAGCTTCGTTAAATGCGGATTGTTCTGATAGGATTAGCCCATATATTAATGCTGAGTCATTATAAGATATTTGGTGAAGCTGTTGTTATCATGAAATCGTGCTGAAACCAAAATCCATCATTGCTATCCCCGGTTCTTAATCTCCCCCTTTTCACATAAACTAATACAAAATAAAAGGGGGAGATACCATGCGACACTATGCAATACTCAGACTGCTGTTAGCGGCTTTCTTTCTATACATTGCTTGGCCGGTAATTCCGTCTGCTTCCAGTAATACAGAGTTAATTTTCTGGGGAGGGTGGTTGTCATTTCTGCTCTTAGTTATTGGTGCAAATTTAGCTACACTTTTACAAATGACAACCCCTCCAGTTATGGAACAGGAACAATATAACGACCGTATACGTGATAATTATTGAGTTTCTTTTCTTTCAACTGTATAATAAATTATTATAAGTGATATAGTACAGTTGAAAGCTGGTGAAATAAAATGACAACTAAACATGAGCAGATTATTCAACATATTATTTCGTTGTCGGTGGGTAGCAAAATCTCAGTACGCCAAATAGCGAAAGATTTAAATGTAAGTGATGGAACTGCATATCGTGCGATTAAAGAAGCGGAAAACCAAGGGCTTGTAAGTACGATTGAACGTGTAGGAACAATTAGAATTGAACGGAAGAAAAAAGAAAACTTTGATCGTCTTACCTTCGCTGAAGTTGTTAATATCATTGATGGACAAGTCCTGGGTGGTCATGATGGATTATATAAAACATTAAGTAAATTTGTAATCGGTGCCATGGAACTGGAAGCGATGATGCGCTATACGCAAGCAGATTCACTGTTGATTGTAGGAAATCGTATTAAAGCACATGAACTAGCTTTAAACGCTGGGGCAGCTGTATTAATTACAGGTGGATTTGATACAGAAGACTATATTAAGAAACTAGCAGATGATAAAGAAATGCCGATTATTTCAACAAGTTATGATACCTTTACGGTTGCAGCTATGATTAATCGAGCAATTTATGACCAATTGATCAAGAAGGAAATTATTTTCGTAGGGGATATCGCCACACCATTTGAAGAATCTCATTATTTACGTTCAAAAGATACAATTGAATCCTGGTACAAGCTGAATAGTTTATCCTCACACACAAGATTTCCAGTTGTAGATGATAAAATGCAAGTTATTGGGATGGTCTCTTCAAAGGATATAGTCGGAAAGGACAGAAGCATTGTTATTGATCGTGTAATGAGCAAGAAACCACAAGTAGTTCTGAGTAAAACTTCGCTCGCCTCTGTAGCACATACGATGGTATGGGAGGGGATTGAGCTCATACCTGTTGTGAATCAGTCGTACCAGCTTCAGGGTGTTGTGTCGCGGCAGGATGTACTAAAAGCAATGCAGCAAATACAGCGCCAGCCACAGGTTGGTGAGACTATCGATGATATCGTTTCTAGAAATCTAGAAACAACTGAGGATGATGATAATGTCTTCGAATCGATGGTTATCCCGCAAATGACAAATCAGTTAGGTACACTATCTAATGGCGTATTTACAACATTAATTACGGAAGCAAGCAGCCGCCTGCTAAAGAAAGTGAAGAAAGCAGATGTAACGATTGAAAATATTACGGTTTACTTCAGCAAGCCCGTTCAAATTGATAGTAAACTAGTGATCAAACCACAATTATTAGATGTTGGACGCCTTTATGCCAAAATTGATGTTGAAGTATATAATGAGCGGAACTTAGTGGGAAAAGGATTAATTATGGCACAGCTCATTAATCGTTAATGAAAAAAGAAATCGGCCAAAATAGCCGATTTTTTCATTTTTATATAATATAGTTATTTTATTCGCTGGGATTCAAACGACGCCATTCACTGCGGTAATGTTTTGCCTCCATGGAGCCTCTGTAAAACTGAAGTCCACCAAGGATCACAAAAACAATTCCTATAAATAAGGATAGCTGTGTTTTATAGAAAATATATTGATTAATTCCAAACACTAAAACAAATGTACCAAGACATATACGTGCTTTTGCGTTAAAATAACGTTGAACGAGTTCATCTTTGCTTTTAAGAATAGCAACTTTATAATAGATAAAAAGAACTGCTGCTACCACAATGATGGCAGGGAAAATAAACATGGTATCTCTCCTAATGGGTTTTTAAAGTATATGTATGTCTTAAATTGTAACTTGTTTTTATAAATAAATCTAGAGAAATCAAACAACACTAACAGGAATAGGAGCAATAATATGAATTGGAAACAGATTATTAAGGCAATTAAAGAAAATGATACGATTATTATTCATCGACACGTCAGACCAGACCCAGATGCGCTAGGATCTCAGGCTGGTTTGAAAGAAATCATCAAACACTCCTTTCCCAACAAGCGTGTTTATGTGGTAGGTGAAGAAGAACCTACATTAACATTTTTAGCTAGAATGGATAATATTCGCGATAGTGACTATGAAAACGCGCTCGTCATCGTATGTGATACAGCTAACAGACCACGGATTGATGATCAGCGTTATATGATGGGTAAGCAGCTTATTAAAATAGATCATCATCCAAATGTTGATGAGTATGGTGATCTAAGTATGGTTAATACAACTGCCAGCTCTGTAAGTGAAATGATTTTTGATCTTTATGAACAGGGCAAGGAAGAAGGGTTTAGAATAAATAATGAAGCTGCACGATTATTGTATGCAGGCATTGTTGGTGATACGGGAAGGTTTATGTTCCCAAACACAACGAAAAAAACATTTCAATATGTTGCTGAATTGGTAACCTATGATTTTGACAGATCAGCATTATATGCGGAATTGTATAGTGTGGAGGATAATATTTCAAGACTGCAGGGATATGTACTGCAAGAGTTTGAGCTTTTGATATCGGGACTTTGTACAATCAGGCTGACGAAAGAAATTTTAAAAAAATTTCATGTTTCCCCCGAGGAATCGGGACAGCTTGTGAATATATTAAGTAACATTCAAGGAATAAAGGCTTGGGTGTTTTTCATTGAAGAGGAGGATCAAATTCGTGTCAGATTGCGCTCGAAGGGTCCGGTAATTAACGAAATTGCTGCGAAATATAACGGTGGAGGCCATCCATTAGCATCTGGTGCAACAATTTATTCATGGGAAGAAGCAGACAAGCTGGTAAATGAACTGGAGTCCGCTTGTATTGCATATGTTTGATAAGTTTGCATGGAGGCTGACATTGCTGACAGCCTCCAGTTTAGCTCGTTTTACTCGAAGATAATGGGATGAACCAATAGCCAGAGCTCGTTGCGTCACATTGGACAGGTAGTTTTTCTTTTTCAATTGCTCGTTTCATTAAACGAACAAGTTCTTCCGATTCTGCATATGCATTTTGTCCTTTTCGCAATTGATTCATTTTTTCATCACGTATTCGTCTGAGATCTATAGGCGACATGGATATCTACTCCCTTCAATATGTGGAGTGTAACTGCTTTCATTACTATTCTATGATAAATGCCCAACGAAATCTATTCCATTTATTGATGTGTCACGAAAAATACAAACTAATTTGATAATTGAGGAATTACATCGATTTTTAAGTCTGAAGTAATTGTTAACTTTTTCACTTCGAAATAGTATGTGAAATCATCAACTGTAAACTCTTTATTTTCAATGGTTGACTGAAGCAATCGATCGCTTTTATTAATAATCTCAATTTCTTGTCCGATTATATGACTAATTTGTTCTTTAACCATCTCTTCCAGCTGGTGTTCAATGAGACGGTCCAGCTTTAGTCTTTCTCCTTCAACAATCGTAACAGTGATGGATTTCACGGTTAATGGTTCATCGGATTTTTCGCTTAAGTCTTCCTTATCTTTTAACAGTGCTTGATTTTGTTCCGTCAGATCATTTACTTGTGATGTGAGTTCAAGGTTTTCCCCTAATAACTCCTCGTACATTGTACCGTACATATAAATAAGAATGAAGTATGCAATAATCCCGCCAACAAATGCCCCTGTAAAAAAAAGCTGCCAAGAAGGCTTTTTATGATATGGTGGAATATGCATTAAGGAGTCTCCTTTTGCAGAAACCAATCAATAATGATGATTCCTGTTTTCACGCCGCCCATAGCAGATAGAATAAGTAAAACCTGCTTAACGAAATCGATTGTGGACCCATCGGTTAATCCCTTTTCAAAATTTGCAATCGCATCAAAGGTGCCTCCAATAGCAGCAACAATAGCCCAAATTCGCAAACGATCAGCAATTCGGCCCATCGACGTCAGAGGGGCATCCCCTGTTGCGAAATCACCGATACTTCCGATAAATGAACCGCCAATAATTACACCGAGAGCAATAAAAAAACACGAAATAAATGCAGCAAAAAACCGTTCTTCCATATTATGCACTCCTTCCTGAGGCATAGTTTATACATTTTATGAATGCCTTGTACGAGTTATGCAAAGAAAAAATGCAAAAGCGTATGCACGTTCGAATTAGGTTGTTATAATGAAATTAGAATGAAAAGGCGGGATAGTATGTCATACACACATTTACAAGTTAAAAGCGGCTTTAGTTTGATGGATAGTACAATCACGATTCCTAAATTGGTCGAACGGGCACATAAATTGAATTTTAATGCGCTTGCATTAACAGATAACGAGGTGCTGTATGGAGCCATTCCATTCTATCGCGCATGTAAGAGCTATGGAATAAAACCGATTATTGGAATGACTGTACGTCTATTGGACAATAATGAAGAAGTCATTACATGCATCTTATTAGCGAAAAATAATGCTGGATATCGGCAATTAATCAAACTTAGTACAGCAATACAGAAAGAGTCCATTATCGGATTAGATGTTTTAAAACAAGCAGCTGGATTATTGGTCTGTATTGTGCCAGTCTGTAATGAGAAAATCACACAAATGTTTCAGCATCAAACACATACAGATATTGCAGGCTATTTAACTCAATGGCAAGCAATATTTGCTAAAGGTGACTTTTATCTTGGCTTGCAGGAGAAGGACACAGAGATTTTTGCATTTGTAAAAGCATTTCATCAAGAACATAATATTCCGGTTACGGCGATTAACGATGTTATTTATCTTGAAGAAAAGGATGCTATTGCTTTTGATTGTCTCCAAGCAATGAAACATGGGAATCAGTGGGGAATGAAAATTACGGATCCATCAATTAAAAATAGACATCTTTGTTCTGAGACCGAGATGGAGGCTTCGTTCGGTTCGATATGGCCAGAACTGCTTGCTGAGACAACGTCCATTGCAAGTACATGTAATGTTACGATTGACTTTGAACAACGTCTTTTGCCATCTTTTCCTGTGCCAGAAGAAACAAGTGCAGATAACTACTTAGAAAAATTATGCTGGGAAAAAGTGGGGGAAAGATACCCTGCTGTAACTGATGCAATTAAAGAGCGGCTATCCTATGAGCTCCATGTGATTCAGTCAATGAAGTTCAGTGATTATTTTCTGATTGTAGCCGACTTTATTAGCTATGCAAAAGCAAATCAGATTGTTGTAGGGCCGGGGAGAGGATCCTCTGCAGGTTCGATTGTTGCTTACATACTAAGTATTACAGATGTTGATCCAATAGAGTACGGTCTTTTATTTGAACGTTTCCTTAATCCGGAAAGACGAACAATGCCGGATATTGATGTCGATTTTTCAGATGCAAGGCGCGACGAGGTTATCGCATATGTTCGGGAAAAATACGGTTCCGAGCATGTTGCGCAAATCATTACATTTGGTACGTTTGCTGCTAGGTCGTTAATCCGGGAATTAATAAAAACGATGGATGTTGACACGCAGGATGCTAGCTTTATATTAAGAGAAATCCCGATGCAGTCAACGAAGCGAATTCCAGAGCTTATCAAGGGATCAGAAGAATTGTATCGTTATGTTAAAACATCTCCTAAATTAAAACTTTTATTTGCAGTAGCTGTTAAGCTTGAAGGGCTGCCGCGCCATATATCTACTCATGCAGCAGGTGTGGTTATTAGTGAGAAACCGCTAATAGAACACGTACCATTAACAATAGGTGCTAACGATACACATCTTACGCAATTTCCGATGAATGATTTAGAAGCAATTGGTTTATTAAAAATGGATTTCCTAGGTCTGCGGAATTTAACTTTAATAGAGAAGGTTATCCAATCAGTAAGCTATACTGGTGAGAGAGCAATTGCATTGGATGCAATCCCGGAAAACGATCCCAGTACCTATGCATTATTACGAAAAGGGCAAACGAATGGAGTGTTTCAGCTGGAATCACAAGGAATGAAACAGGTTCTTACTGAACTTATTCCTAGCAATTTTGAAGATATTGTAGCTGTCAATGCCCTATACCGTCCAGGTCCAATGGATTTTATTCCGGTATATATAGCACGAAAACATGGAAAAGAAGAAGTGAGCTACCCGCATCCTGATTTAAAGCCCATTCTTGCCCACACATTTGGTGTGCTTGTTTATCAAGAGCAAATTATGCAGATAGCCAATCAAATTGCAGGGTTTACATTTGGTGAAGCAGATATGCTGCGTCGCGCGGTAAGTAAAAAGAAGCAGGATGTCATGGATGCTCAAAAAGAAGCTTTTATACAAGGTTGTCTAACCAATGGCTATAATCAAGATGTTGCAGAAGAAATTTTTGGCTGGATCGTTAAATTTTCAAATTATGGATTTCCGAGGAGTCATGCAGTCGCATATAGTAAAATTTCCTATCAGCTCGCCTTTTTAAAAGCACATTATCCTGCCAGCTTCTTTGCAGAATTATTAAGTGCTTCGCGGAGTCAATACGATAAGCTGAATCAATACATGCAGGAATTAAAAGCGCTTGGACTTGAAATACTACCGCCTAATATTAATCGTAGCTTTGGCAAATACAGCGTGGAGAAAAAAAGTGTTCGTATGGGACTTACTTCGATTAAATCTTTAGGCAATCAAGCAATTGGCGAAATTATTCGTGCTCGAAAAGCAGGTCCATTTAAAAATTTATTTGATTTTTGCCTTCGTACCTCACCAAAGCTTGTAAATCGAAAAACAATCGAAAATCTGATCATGGTCGGCGCCTTTGATGAAACGTATTCGAATCGTGCAAGCTTGCTTGCCTCAATTGAACAGGCGATGGAGCAAGGGGAGCTTTTTAAAGAATTTTTAAGCGGATCGAGCTTATTTCAGGATCAAATCGAGCTTGATGCAACATATGTGGAAATCGATGATTTTAGTCAAGTTAAGAAATTAGCAGATGAAAAAGAGCTTCTTGGAATGTATATCTCAAGTCACCCTTTAAAAGAATATCGGAAGCAGCTTCGGACCAATGGTCATGTATCACTTGGACAAGCTGCTAATATGATTGGGAAGCGAAAATTAAGTGTTACGGTAATCATTCAAGCGATTCGAGTCATTCGCACAAGGCGGGGAGATAAAATGGCATTTCTGACGATTGATGATGAACAGACAGAAATGGAAGCTGTTATTTTTCCCGATGTATTTCGAGAGACAGCTTCTTTTCTGCAGGAGGAGATGATGGTTAGTCTGGAAGGAAAGGTAGAGTCTAGAAATAAGAAGCTGCAATTCGTAATCGATTCTGCCAGGCCCTTTCAAAAAGAAGTATTCAAGCACCAGGAACAACGCCTATTTATTAAAGTGGAGAGCATGACTAATCAACAAGCATTGGAAATCATAGAAAAGACAGTGGAACGTTATCCTGGTGGTGCATCGGTCATACTATACGATAATCGAAATAAACAATCTTACAGGCTAGCAGAATCCTATTGCCTTTATCCAAGCAAAAACTGCTTAAATACGCTAAACCGATATTTTGGTAATGAAAATGTTGTTTTGCAAAATTGGGAAGGGTGAAGCTGAACTGTGTTTTGTAATAAGATGTGTGCTGGATATCGGGATCTGTACAGTCCCTTTCCATTGCTTAGTGGTTTCAGGTGTATCAAGAGATGCGGGGGTCTGTGTGATAAGCTATCACTTTACAGGTGAAATGCATCTGTTATAATAGAGGAGTTATTGGTGGTCTGACCACTATAACTCAAACAAAATCCAGCAAGCTTATTGACAGCAATTATACTAATATATTTTAAGCTGGTCCCCATTGTTTGATATATCATACAACAAGACATACAGAGGATATAATACAATTTCTACATCAAAAGGAGAGAGTAATTAAAAATGGCAAGCTTGAGAGATGAAGCGTTACATATGCATAGGGTAAAGCAAGGGAAATTGGAGATTCAATCGAAGGTTTCTGTTAATAATGCAGCAGATTTAAGTTTAGCATATTCTCCTGGCGTGGCAGAGCCATGTAAAGAAATTTACGAAAGTAAAGAGCAAGTATATGATTATACGATGAAAGGCAATATGGTTGCCGTTGTAAGTGATGGATCAGCGGTGTTAGGCTTAGGTAATATTGGAGCTGAAGCTGCGATGCCAGTGATGGAAGGAAAAGCTGTATTATTTAAAGGATTTGCAGGAGTTGATGCATTTCCAATATGTCTCGCAACAAATGATGTAGATCAAATTGTCCAAACTGTAAAGTTGTTAGAGCCAACTTTTGGTGGTGTTAATTTAGAAGATATTGCAGCGCCAAATTGCTTTATTATTGAGGAACGCTTAAAAGACGAAACAAATATCCCGATTTTCCATGACGACCAGCATGGAACAGCTATCGTAACAGTTGCTGGCCTAATCAACGCATTGAAGCTTGTTGGGAAGGAATTCTCTGAAATTAAAGTAGTTGCGAATGGCGCAGGTGCTGCAGGAATTGCAATTATACGTCTGTTAGAGAGCTTTGGTGTAAGGGACATGATTATGTGTGACTCAAAAGGTGCTATTTTTGAAGGTAGAACTTATGGCATGAATAGTGTTAAAGATAGGGTTGCCAAATTTACAAATATAAATAAAGTAGAAGGGTCTCTGGAAGAAGTTCTAGAGGGTGCTGACGTCTTTATTGGTGTATCTGTTGGCGGCGCATTGACGAAGGAAATGGTTTCGAAAATGAATAGAGATGCCATCATTTTTGCGATGGCTAATCCTGATCCGGAAATTTTGCCTGAGGATGCAAAAGAAGCGGGTGCTCGTGTTGTTGGTACTGGCAGATCGGATTTCCCAAACCAGGTTAATAATGTGCTTGCATTCCCTGGTATTTTTCGGGGTGCTTTAGATGTGCGGGCAACACGAATTAATGAACGAATGAAGGTTGCTGCTGCAAATGCAATTGCATCCCTGATTGAAGAGAATGAAATCACTGAGGATTATGTGATTCCGTCACCATTCGATACGCGCGTTGCACCATTAGTTGCAGCAGATGTTGCAAAGGCTGCAATGGATTCAGGTGTTGCTCGAATTAAAGTGGACCCAAAAGAAGTAGCTGAGAAAACGCGAAGATTAACCGGAGCTGAAAAGTAAATAGGTTCCTAGGAGTGGAGTGTTATTTTTGTCCTTTTCAATCAAACAAAAGGTATATCAGGAAGTAATTAGGGAATTACAACGATATATTGAAAAAAATAATCTAAATCCTGGGGATAAGCTTCCATCTGAACGAGAGCTTTCTGAAAGACTGAAAGCTGGCAGGTCATCTGTCAGGGAAGCGTTACGAGCATTGGAACTAATTGGTCTTGTTGAAACGAGACATGGCGAAGGCACCTACTTAAGAGAATACCGCTCCTTTCAAACGGTAGAGTTACTATCTTCTTTTATTTTAAGACAAAATAATATAAAAGATGATTTGACCTATACCAAACAAATTATGGAGAAGGAAGCAGCAAAGTTGGCCTTCAGCCGAATCAGTGAATTCGACATCGAAGAACTGAAAGCAATACTTGAAGCAAATTGTAGTGATCCACTTACAAAACATCGTGCTTTTTTTAAATATTTATTTGAAAAAACGGAGAATCTATTGTTAATGAAAATATGGTCGTTAATGGATGAATTTTCATATGCTGTGAGTGTATACCATTTTGAGGAGGCTTTTTATGATGCTTTACTCAAAACGTACACTGAAGGGGATTATCAATCCATTGATCCATTATTTCAAGCCAGGTTCAGTTGAACAGTTGAGGGGAATTTTTTCTCTCGACTGTTTTTGACACTTTTTTTAACTGGAAACCGTTATGATAAATAAAATGCATTTAAGAAGGTACATACGTTTATGTTGATGTGAGTTGTGAAGGGGGAATAACCTTGCTTAAAGATTTTTTTGGCAAGAGAAGAAAATATGCAACCATTCCAAGTGAACAATCAAAAATTGATGTTCCAGAGGGACTTATGCAAAAATGTCATGGTTGTAATAAAATATATTATCGAAAAGAAATGAAAAAGTCCTTGAATGTTTGTCCGAATTGCGGCTATCATCACCCAATGACTGCCTGGGAACGGATTGACAGTTTATTTGATGAAGGCACTTTCCATGAATGGGACAAGGGTTTAACTTCAGGGAACCCACTCGATTTTCCAGGTTATGAAGTAAAGATAGCAAAGGACCGAGAAAAAACGGCTCTAAATGAAGGAGTAGTCACTGGTAAAGGTATGATTGCTGATAATGCTGTTGCTTTCGCTGTGATGGATTCCAGTTTCCGTATGGGGAGTCTCGGGTCTGCAATGGGCGAAAAAATTGCACGTGCTATTGAAAATGCAAAAGAGGAATCGATACCTTTTATCATTTTCACTGCTTCTGGTGGTGCCCGGATGCAAGAAGGCATGCTTAGTTTAATGCAAATGGCTAAAACGTCGATTGCTATTAAACGGTTCAGTGATGCAGGCGGATTAATGATTTCTGTAATGACACACCCTACTACTGGTGGCGTATCTGCAAGCTTTGCTTCCATTGGAGATTATAATTTCGCTGAACCTGGCGCATTAATTGGCTTTGCTGGGAGAAGAATCATTGAACAGACAATCCGTGAAAAACTGCCGGATGATTTCCAAACTGCAGAGTTTCAATTAAAGCATGGTCAATTGGATAAAGTAATCCACCGTCATGAGATGAAAGAATTGCTTTCCAAGCTGGTTGCAATGCACAAAAGGGAAGTGAAATAAAGTGAATCAAATACTTGAATTTGAAAAACCAATTGTCAATTTAAGAGAAAAAATAAATGAATTGAAAAAATTCACAGCGAATAGCGATATTGATTTAACAGCGGAAATTGAGACGCTGGAAAAAAGGCTTGCTATTTTAGAGAATGATATTTATGGCAATTTGAAGCCATGGGATCGTGTGCAAATGGCTCGTCATCCGATGCGGCCAACCACATTGGACTACATTGATAAACTATTCACTGATTTTATCGAATTTCATGGCGATCGCTTTTTTGGAGATGATGAGGCGATTGTAGCTGGAATTGCCTATTATAATGAAACACCAGTAACCGTTATTGGACATCAGCGCGGCAAAGATACGAAGGAAAATATCCGCAGAAATTTTGGAATGCCGCATCCAGAAGGATATAGAAAAGCATTACGACATATGAAGCAAGCGGAGAAATTTAATCGTCCAATTATTTGCTTTATTGATACGAAAGGTGCTTATCCAGGCAAAGCTGCTGAAGAACGCGGGCAAAGTGAAGCTATTGCGAAAAACCTAATGGAAATGGCTGGTATAACAGTACCAATCGTTTGTATCGTTATCGGTGAAGGCGGAAGCGGGGGAGCGCTTGCACTTGGTGTTGGCGACCGTATTTTAATGCTTGAGAACTCAACATATTCAGTTATTTCACCTGAAGGAGCTGCTGCACTATTATGGAAGGATGCAACTCTTGCTCAGCGTGCTGCCGAAACAATGAAAATAACATCCTATGACTTGAAAAAACTAGGCATTGTTGAACATGTAATACCAGAGCCAAAAGGCGGTGCACATCGTAACTTGGATCAGCAAGCAGCTTATATGGATGAGGTATTAAAGCAATCCTTAGAAAATCTTTCTGCATTATCTGGAGATGAATTAACCGAGAAAAGATGGGAAAAATATAAGCAAATGGGTGAATTTGAAGAGCTTTAGAATGTGCTGGATCATTCACTTATAAACTGTATTAGTTGAGGCTGATATTTTATAGTATCAGTCTCTTATTGTGGTTATAAAAATATAAATTCTCTTTAATAAACAAGATATTAATTGCTATTTGTGCTGTTTTTATTTATCTTTAAAGGGTATAGTACAGTTATATAGTAAATATCGTTTCGACTTGAGGTGAACTAAACATGAAGAAAATAGGAGTGTTGACAAGTGGCGGGGATGCTCCAGGCATGAACGCTGCAATCCGTGCTGTAGTCAGAAAAGCGATTTATCATGATTTAGAAGTATATGGGATTAAAAATGGATATCAAGGTCTCATGGAAGGTAATATAGAGCAAATGACATTAGGTTCGGTCGGAGATATTATTCAACGTGGTGGTACTATTTTATTCTCCGCTCGCAGTGAAGAATTTAAGACTGAAGAAGGACAGATGCGAGGGATTGAACAATTAAAGAAGTTTGGTATTGAAGGTCTAATCGTTATCGGTGGCGATGGAAGCTTCCGTGGTGCTCAAAAATTAACGGAGAAAGGTTTTCCGTGCATAGGTGTACCTGGAACGATTGATAATGATATTTCTGGTACAGACTTTACTATTGGTTTTGATACATCGCTGAATACAATCATCGAAGCAGTTGATAAAGTGCGTGATACTGCAACATCACATGAGCGTACGTATATCATTGAAGTAATGGGAAGAGATGCTGGTGATTTAGCATTGTGGGCTGGTCTAGCTGGTGGTGCAGAAAGCATTTTGATTCCAGAGAAGAAAGAAGACTTCGAAGAGATTGTCGATCGATTAAAACGAGGACATGACCGCGGTAAGAAGCATAGCATTATACTTATGGCTGAAGGTGTTGGCAGTGGTATTGAATTTGGAGAGCGTATCCAGGAAACAACTCAACTTGAAACCCGTGTTACCGTGCTGGGATATATTCAGCGTGGAGGTACTCCGACGGCAACAGACCGTGTACTTGCAAGCAGGTTAGGTGCTAAAGCAGTTGAATTACTTATGGATAACCAAGGTGGCAAGATGGTCGGGATCCAAAATAATAATTTGGTGAGCTACCCGTTCGATGAAATCTTTTCAAAAAACCATACAATTAATGAAGAAATGTACAACCTTTCGAAAGAGCTATCCATTTAACTAGGAAGTCCTAAGTTAAAATCATTGTTTTTTATAAACTATGTATAACGATCAGGGAGGAAGAAGATTAATGAGAAATACGAAAATCGTTTGTACGATTGGACCTGCTTCTGAGTCAGTAGAAACATTGGAAAGGTTAATCGATGCAGGAATGAACGTAGCTAGACTTAACTTTTCCCACGGTGATTTCGAAGAGCATGGGGCTCGAATTCGAAACATAAGAGAAGCTGCCGAAAATAAAAATAGAACTGTTGCAATTTTGCTGGATACTAAAGGCCCAGAGATAAGAACAGGAAATTTTAAAGAAGGCTATGCAGATCTTGAACAAGGAAATACAGTCGTTATTTCGATGCATGAGGTGGAAGGTACTGCTGAAAAGTTTTCAGTTACGTATGATGGGTTAGTAAATGATGTACATCCGGGTTCGAAAATTTTGCTTGATGACGGTTTAATCGAGCTGGAAGTTATCGAAGTGAATACAAATGCTGGTGAGATTGTAACAAAAGCATTGAATTCGGGTATTATTAAAAATAAAAAAGGTGTGAACGTACCAAATGTTTCGGTTAATCTGCCTGGAATCACGGATAAGGATACGGCTGATATTCTATTCGGGATTGAGCAAGGTATTGATTTCATCGCTGCTTCATTTGTACGTCGTGCATCAGATGTCCTCGAAATTAAAGAAGTTTTAGAAAAAAACAATGGTTCCCATATTCAAATTATCCCTAAAATCGAGAATCAAGAAGGTGTTGACAATATCAACAGCATTTTAGAGGTTAGTGAAGGGCTGATGGTTGCTCGTGGAGACCTTGGAGTAGAAATTCCCGCAGAGGACGTACCGCTTGTACAAAAAGAGCTTATTAAAAAATGTAATAATGCAGGGAAGCCGGTTATAACAGCAACACAAATGCTTGATTCGATGCAAAGAAACCCACGCCCGACACGCGCAGAAGCATCCGACGTAGCGAATGCGATTTTTGATGGCACGGATGCAATCATGCTTTCAGGAGAAACGGCTGCGGGAGCCTATCCTGTTGAATCCGTGCAAACAATGAGTAATATTGCATTAAAGGCAGAATCGGCATTAGAGCATAAATCTATTTTAAATGAACGTTCTAAAAATGTAGATATGACAATTACAGAAGCAATTAGTCAATCAGTAACACATACGGCGATGAATTTGGATGTTGATACAATCATTACACCAACTGAAAGTGGACATACAGCTAGAATGATATCCAAATATCGTCCAAAGGCTTCTATTTTAGCTGTAACATTTGCTGCACACGTTACACGTCAGCTTTCACTTGTTTGGGGTGTACATCCAGTGATTGCTAATCAAACAAACACGACAGATGAAATGCTGGATGTTGCAATTGATAAAGCGCTAAGCACAAACATGTGTAAACGTGGTGGTAGGGTTATTATAACAGCTGGCGTTCCAGTAGGTGAAAGTGGCACTACAAACCTCTTAAAAGTTCATGTCATTGGTGATGTAATTGCTAAAGGACAAGGTATCGGCAAACGTTCAGCGTATGGCAGAGTTGTATTTGCAAAGTCAAATGAGGAAGCTCTATCAAAAGTAGAAGAAGGAGATATACTTGTTACGTATGGTACGGAGCGGGAAATGATGCCAGCAATTGAAAAAGCTGCTGCCATTATTACAGAAGAAGGCGGCTTAACCTCACATGCTGCAGTTGTTGGTTTAAGTCTTGGTATTCCAGTGATTGTTGGCGTGAAAGACGTCTTTACCGTTCTTGAGGAAGGCACTGATATAACAGTAGATGGTGCAAAAGGTGATATTTATAGAGGTCATGCAAGTGTACTTTAAAGTATAAATATCCTTATTTTTAATATTTGAAACAGAAGCTGGCATAAATGTCAGCTTCTGTTTTTCTAAGTTCTACACATCGTTTATAAATTCATGATAAAATAAGCTTGAAGGGAGAGTTCTATATGCGTTGGTTATTCCTCCTATTACTATTTGTACCTGCGATGGAAATCGGCGTGTTTATCTGGATCGGCGGCATGGTTGGTCCATGGTGGGTCGTAAGCATTATAATCCTGACCGGTGCTTTAGGGATCCTCCTTGCTAAACGCCAAGGAATGGATACATGGAAGCGAGCTCAGCTGCGAATAAGCAAGGGGCAGGCACCAACTGAAGAACTGATGGATGGTCTTTGCATTTTGATTGGATCAGTATTTTTATTAGCCCCAGGGTTCATTACTGATACAGTCGGGCTTATTTTAGTGCTTCCGTTCACAAGAAAGCTATTTAAAAATGGGTTTCGAAAGCTTATGTTAAAAATGGCAAGCAATGGAACCGTTATTTATCGGAAATGATAAAAATTTATCCTCTAATAAAGTTCCATAATGTTTTAAAAATACCTGCTTGGTAGATCGCGTTTCCTAAAACCGTGATCATTGGTGCGACAAAAAGTCCTGCAATTCCCCATAGCTGAATTCCGAAAAACATCGTTGTTAAGACGATTAGTGGGTGAATTCCAATACTTGAAGAAAGGATTTTCGGTTCAAGAATTTGCCTTGAAATAATAACGATCATATAAAGCACGGCGATCCCAATTGTTAAGGAATAGTCAGATACAGCGTATAAGTAAATGATCCATGGAATGAAAATGATACCTGTTCCTAGATAAGGAATTAAATCAACAGCAGCAGCTATAAGTGCAATGGTTAAAGCATGTTCTACACGAAGAACCATGAGCCCACTAAGAATTATACAGGCAGAAATTAAGATAAGTAATAGCTGCGCCCGTAAATAACCAGTAATCGCAAGCTTAACATGATGAAAAAAATCTTGAGTGGACTGTCTGGCTGTGCCTGGCAACAAGTTTGAAGAGATTCGTTTAATGTTTTCTAAATCATTAGTCATCATAAATGTAGCTAACAGAATAAACGCCATCGTCGTTAATGAACCAGGAACAACCGCCAGGAATTCAGGTATTTTAGTTAAACTATTTTGCAGCATGTTCGTACCTGTTGAAGTAATTAAGGCTGTTATGGAACGTATATAATCTTGTATCGTTGTTTGCTGTTCTGCATCAAGAGAATGAAAAAAAGAAATGATTTTTTCATAGAGTGGAAGAATATTCGTATTGAAAAAGGATTCAAAAAACGAAACAAATGTCTGGATATGATTTGGGATCTGCACAGCTAAATAAGCCGTTCCTTGATAGACCTCTGTAATAATTAGTAATACGACCCCGATAAATAACAGCAATAAACCGAGCATAACAACAAGAATGGCAAGTGGTCTTGGAAGCTTTAGCGTCGACTCAATAGAAACGACAATTGGATGAATGAATAAAGACAGAATACAAGTAATCATTATTGGATAGATAAATTTGAAACCATGCATCAAAATAAGGTAGACTGTAAATAGAGCACCGAGTACAATCAAAAATCGTATCAGTTGCAGTAGAATAAATTTTTGCATTGGAAAGCTCCCCCAATATAGCGACTAGAAATTGCAAATAGTTGAAAGCCCGTACTATAGTTACATATGATAAATAATGTTAAATTAGACATGCATTTTCGAAATGAGAAAGAAAAAAATTAATTAACGACAAAATACCGATAAGTATCGCAAGAAAGCAGTTAAAAATTTAAAATGTTAAACGGTTTCAATTCACTTTCTAGTCATAATACTTTATAATAGATTTGGGCTGGACAATAATAGAATACTTTATTCAAATAGTAGATATATATACTGGGGTGAGTCTGCTATTACCATAACGAGATTCTGATGATGGTTATTATTGTCGTTAGAATTGTACATTTGTATAAAATGCTGCAATCAATTTAAAAAAAGGAGAGGGTTTAATATGACAACATCTACAAAGGGGTTAGAAGGTATTGTCGCAACTCAATCGTCCATCAGTTCCATTATAGATGACCAGCTATCATATGTTGGCTACCGAATTGATGACTTAGCTGAACATTCAAGCTTTGAAGAGGTCATTTATTTACTTTGGAATCTGAAGCTTCCGACAAAGACAGAGCTGGAAGAAGTGAAGCAGGAACTAGCTGAAAATATGGAAATTCCTGAGGGGATTATTGATCATTTGCGTTCTTATGATTTATCAACTGTCCACCCGATGGCAGCATTGCGTACTGCTGTTTCTTTACTTGGATTATATGATGATGAAGCAGATGTAATGGAACCAGAGGTAAATAAGCGTAAAGCTATTCGCATTCAAGCTAAAATTGCATCAATTGTTGCCGCTTTTTCAAGAATCCGCAATGGTCAAGAACCGGTGAAGCCGAAAACAAACCTTGGTTATGCAGAGAATTTCCTGTATATGCTTAATGGCAAAGAGGCAGAGGCTATTGAGATAGAAGCGATTAACAAGGCGCTCGTACTGCACGCAGACCATGAGCTGAATGCTTCCACGTTTACGGCAAGAGTATGTGTTGCAACACTTTCTGATATTTACTCCGGTATTACTGCTGCAATCGGTGCCTTAAAAGGTCCATTGCACGGCGGTGCGAATGAAAATGTAATGAAGATGCTAACGGAAATTGGCGAAGAGGAAAATGCCATTCCATATATTGAAAAAAAATTAGCAAACAAAGAAAAAATTATGGGTATGGGACACCGTGTATATCGCAATGGCGATCCACGTGCAAAACATTTAAAAGAAATGTCCAAGCAATTAACGACATTGACCAAGCAAGAGAAATGGTACAACATGTCTATAAAAATTGAAGATTATATAAAAGAAAATAAAGGTCTTCCAGCGAATGTAGATTTCTACAGCGCATCTGTGTATCATAGCTTAGGTATTGACCATGACCTATTCACACCAATTTTTGCAGTAAGCCGTACATCCGGCTGGCTTGCACACATTTTAGAACAGTACGATAATAATCGTCTGATCCGCCCGCGCGCTGAGTATATTGGTCCTGACTTGCAGGATTATGTTGAATTAAGCAAGCGTGGCTAACAATTACGATTAAGAATATAGCTGGGTAATCCAGCTATTCTTATTGAATATATTTAGGAGGTTTTTTTATGGCACAAGGTGAAAAAATTATCGTAGAAAATGGGAAAATGAATGTCCCTAACAACCCAATCATTCCTTTCATTGAAGGAGACGGTACTGGTCCTGATATCTGGGCAGCAGCAAGCGAGGTTATCGAAGCTGCAGTAGAAAAAGCTTATAATGGCGAGAAAAAAATTGATTGGCTGGAAGTATATGCTGGTCAAAAAGCCTTCGATAAGACTGGTGAATGGCTACCACAGGATACATTAGATAAAATTAATGAATATAAAATTGCAATTAAAGGCCCGTTAACAACTCCGATTGGTGGAGGAATACGTTCATTAAACGTTGCACTTCGTCAAGAGCTTGATTTATATACATGCCTTCGACCGGTACGTTACTTTGAAGGTGTACCATCACCAGTTAAGCGTCCAGAAGATGTAGATATGGTTATATTCCGTGAGAATACGGAAGACATTTATGCTGGAATTGAGTGGCAAAAAGGTTCCGACGAAGTGAAAAAGGTTATCGAATTTTTAAAGAATGAAATGGGTGTAAACAAGGTTCGCTTCCCTGAAACGTCTGGAATTGGAATTAAGCCAGTTTCAGAAGAAGGCACAAAACGTCTAGTTCGTTCTGCAATTGAATATGCATTAACTGAAGGACGTAAAAGTGTTACTTTAGTACATAAAGGTAACATCATGAAATTTACAGAAGGCGCATTTAAGAACTGGGGCTATGAAGTAGCTGAAAAAGAGTTCGGTGATAAAGTATTTACGTGGGCTGAATACGATCGCATTGTGGAAGCAGAAGGAAAAGATGCTGCAAATAAAGCACAGGATGATGCAATCGCCGAAGGTAAAATTCTTGTTAAAGATGCTATTGCAGATATATTCCTTCAACAGATCTTAACTCGCCCTAAAGAGTTTGATGTTGTTGCAACCATGAACTTAAATGGTGATTATATTTCTGATGCGCTTGCAGCACAAGTTGGAGGAATCGGTATTGCACCAGGAGCAAACATAAACTATAATACCGGACATGCGATTTTCGAAGCAACACACGGCACTGCTCCTAAATATGCAGGATTAGATAAAGTAAATCCTTCATCTGTTATTCTTTCAGCAGTATTGATGCTTGAGCATCTTGGCTGGAGAGAAGCAGCTGATTTAATTACAAATTCAATGGATAAAACGATTGCTTCTAAAGTTGTGACATATGACTTTGCACGTCTAATGGATGGAGCTACCGAAGTTAAATGCTCCGAATTTGGTAAAGAATTAATCAAAAATATGTCTAAATAACACGCACTGCGTCCCAGTTCTTAGGATCATGAGGTAAAGGAAGTCTTGCCAGCAGCCGGGGACTGAGGCTGTACGCGGCGTACTAGTGGCGAATGGGGACTTAAAAGTCCTCATTCGCCAATTGTAATGAACCATGTTGTCAAAATTATCTATTTGAAATCTGTTAATCTACTATAAAGGGGATATTTAAGATGGGTTTACAAAGAAAAAAGATTTCAGTTATCGGATCTGGCTTTACCGGTGCAACAACAGCATTAATGATCGCTCAAAAAGAGCTTGGTGATGTTGTCCTGGTAGACATTCCTAATATGGAAGACCCAACAAAGGGGAAGGCACTTGATATGGCAGAGGCAGCGCCAGTTCAAGGATTTGATGCGAAAATTATCGGTACTTCCAATTATGAGGATACAAAAGACTCTGATTTGGTTATTATCACTGCAGGTATTGCACGTAAGCCAGGGATGAGTCGTGATGATCTTGTAAATACCAATGCAAAAATCATGAAAGCTGTAGCAAAGGATATTGTAAAATATTCCCCGGATACGACCATTATTGTATTAACAAACCCAGTTGATGCGATGACATATACGGTATTTAAAGAATCTGGTTTACCGAAAGAGCGTGTTATTGGACAATCCGGTGTACTCGATACTGCACGTTTCCGGACTTTTGTTGCAGAAGAATTAAATCTTTCTGTTAAAGACGTAACTGGTTTTGTGCTTGGTGGACATGGTGATGATATGGTTCCGCTAATTCGTTATTCCTACGCTGGTGGTATTCCACTTGAAAATTTAATTTCAAAGGAACGTTTGGATGAAATTGTACAACGCACTCGTACGGGCGGCGGAGAAATTGTCAACTTGTTAGGAAACGGAAGTGCGTACTACGCACCAGCAGCTTCATTAACTGTTATGGCAGAAGCAATCTTAAAAGATCAGCGTCGCGTGCTTCCCGCAATTGCTTATTTAGAAGGAGAATACGGCTATAAGGATATCTACCTTGGCGTACCTACAATTTTAGGTGGAAAAGGTCTTGAAAAGATAATTGAATTAGACCTAACAGCAGAAGAAAAAGCAGCGCTAGATAAATCAGCCGATTCGGTTAAAAACGTACTTGGTGTACTAAACTAAACAATATTTATAGAAAAGCTCTGGTTACTATCATATAGCCTGAGCTTTTTCTGCGTTTTGATTGTCGTAATTGAAAGAAACTCTGAACAATGTGCAATTATGGATTATGCGTATACCCACTCCGGAAATATACTTCGTTTTCCACGGGGGCTGGTGAGCCATCTTGTGCTACCGCACGCACTAAGTAGTCTCACCGATGCACTTATGGCAGGAGTCTACGTATATTTTCTGTGCTAGTATTGGTTCACTATAAATAAGATGGTTAAAAATAGAAACTGGATTGTATTCTCACCAGTCCGGGTAAGCGTAGAGTAGTGACTCCTGCGGGCATGTGTCCTAAGGTGTGCATCCGCCGGGAGCGATTCCCGACGGTGTTGCTTACTCATACCTCAACAGTTAGTTCGAAGTCTATTTATTCTCCAAAACAACAACCACTAATGATTAACTTCCTTAACTTATAATTAAAAACATAAAATAAGCTGATTATACGGAAACTATTGTAAAATTTTGTTTACAAACCTTTATTCATTATGTGTTTTCTGTTAATAATGATAAGATAAATAAGAGTGTAAATATTATTGTTGGCAGAAAAGAAAATATAAAACTCTCTTTTCTGCATAAGTGCAACTAAGCTATCGCCTAAAAGTCAAGCGATACCAAGTTTACTAACAAAATGGGGGATGTTCAAATGAGTCAGAAGGTATTAATTGTAGACGATGAAAAACCAATAGTAACGCTACTGGACTATAATATAAAGAATGCTGGTTTTCAAACGGACGTTGCCTATGATGGAAAAGAAGCAGTTATTAAGTGCGAAACAAATGAATACGATCTAGTGGTACTGGATTTAATGCTGCCAGAAATGGATGGTATGGCAGTATGTAAACATTTAAGAATGAATAAAATTGAAACACCAATTTTGATGCTGACAGCAAAAGATGAAGAATTTGATAAAGTGCTAGGTCTGGAATTAGGAGCAGACGATTACTTAACCAAGCCATTTAGTCCAAAAGAAGTTGTCGCAAGAATTAAAGCTATTTTGAGAAGAAGCGCGAGAAATGATAAACCAAACTTTAGTTCGCTGAAAATTGGTGAGCTGACAATTTATCCCGAACGCTACGAAGCAGAAATGAACTCAAATGTCATTACATTTACAAGAAAAGAATTTGAGCTGCTGTTCCATCTTGCAAAAAATAAAGGAAAGGTTATTTCAAGGGATCAGCTATTAAGCAGTGTCTGGGATTATGATTTTGTTGGTGATACAAGAATCGTCGATGTCCATATTAGTCACTTAAGGGATAAAATAGAACCAAATACCAAAAAACCTGTATATATAAAAACCGTGAGAGGGCTTGGGTATAAATTGGAGGATCCTTCTTGATGAAAGTATTATTTTCAGTACCTATCCGGCCATATATGTTTGCTGTTCTGTTTACTTTCATTGTTATGGGGGTTATTTTATTTCAAGCGGCAGATGTGCCGTTTATTATGATAGTAGTTCTCTTCTTTGGATTTATTATCGTTCAGATTATTATATTTCTTTTGTATACGAACTATGTAAAACCCGTGCAAAAAGCAACCAATACAATAGATGAATTTATCAAAGGCAATTTTAATGCAAGATTTCATAATTCATCCAATGAAGCGATAGAGGAATTAAGCTATAAAATTAATACATTAGCAAGAAACATGAGTGCAATATCGATGCAAGAACAGATGCAGTCTGAACAGTTATCAACATTAATTGATAGTATACAAAGTGGTCTTGTACTGATTGACGAAAAAGGATTTATCCATGTGGTTAACCGCAAATTTATTTCTATGTTTGGCAAAACTGAAAAAGAATATAGAGGCCATCTGTATTATGAAGTAATCGAAAACGAAACCATTCATGAAACAGTTCAAAACACGTTTTTATATGAGCGAAATATTAAGGAAACTTTCACACAAACATATGGAGTAGATAAAAATTATTTTGAAATAGTTGGGGCTCCTATGTTTAATGAACGAAATCTATTAAAAGGTGCAGTTTTAGTACTCCACGACATTACTGAATTAAAGAAAATGGAGAAAACAAGAAAGGATTTCGTTGCAAATGTTTCACATGAGCTGCGTACCCCAATTACCTCCATTAAAGGTTTTGCTGAAACATTGATGGATAGTGGTGAAAATAAGGATGAAACAACGAGGGATTTTCTCGGAATTATTTATCATGAAAGTCATCGCCTGCAATTATTAATTGAGGATTTATTATCCTTATCAAAGCTGGAAAAGGAAGGATTTCACCTAGTTCTTCAAACGTTTAACGCAAAGGAACTAATTCAAGAGGTTATTCCAGCATTAAAGCATAAAGCAGCTGAAAAAAAGCTGGACTTATCCTTAAATATTGATAAAGAAACAGAAATGAAAGCAGATAAAGAACGAATTAAACAAGTAATCGTGAATCTACTAGACAATGCGATTCACTATACACCGGAAAACGGAAAAGTTGAGCTTAGCCTTGATTCTACAGCTGACTTTATTCATATTAAAATCGCTGATACGGGCATTGGAATTGATGAAAAATCAATCCCGCGCATTTTTGAAAGGTTTTATCGTGTTGATAAAGCACGCAGCAGAAATACGGGCGGAACTGGTTTAGGATTGGCAATTGTTAAACATATTGTCGAAGTGCATGATGGTAGGATAGAGGTTGAAAGTGAAGTAAATCAAGGAACAACCATACATGTATATTTACCGAAATAAACATCCTCATAATAGAGGGTGTTTTTTCGTAGTGATTATACAGCAGGTTTAATTGATATACCAATTCTGGTCTTAATTTTTTCATTTCTTTCCTTACAATGATAAAATGAAAAAAGAGAAGTAATTAATCACGCATTAACAGGCTAATATTTTTGCTCAAAGTGCGCGGAATTAAAAAGTGCTTGGGAAGGGAAACTGCCCCTTCACGCAAAATAGATTTAGTTTATTTGGAGGTTACCATGACAAAAAAATTAGTATTAATTGATGGCAACAGTATTATTTATCGGGCGTTTTTTGCATTGCCACTTTTAAATAATGATAAGGGTGTATATACGAATGCAGTTTATGGATTCACGACAATGCTTCTACGCATTTTAGAAGAAGAAAAGCCGACACACTTACTTGTGGCCTTTGATGCAGGAAAGACGACGTTTCGTCATGCGACGTATAAAGAATACAAAGGTGGTCGTCAGAAAACACCACCAGAGTTATCGGAACAGTTCCCTGTTTTAAAGGAATTGCTTGATGCATTTCAAATTAAGCATTATCAGCTGGAGCAATATGAAGCAGATGATATTATCGGTACATTATCAAAGCAAGGAAATGAGGAAGGCTTTGAAGTAACGGTTATTTCAGGGGATAAGGATATGCTGCAGCTCGTTTCGGATCATATATCCGTACATGTTACCAAAAAAGGGATTAGTGATATAGAGAGATACACTCCAAGCTATATGCTTGAAAAAATGGAAATTACGCCAGAACAAATTATTGATCTGAAGTCCCTTATGGGGGACAGCTCTGACAATATCCCTGGTGTTCCTGGTGTAGGACAAAAGACGGCAACGAAGCTGATTAAGCAATACGGCGATTTAGAATCAGTTTATGAGCATTTGGATGATGTAAGTGGCAAAAAATTAAAAGAGAACCTGACGAATCATCAAGATGATGCATTTATGAGTAAGGAACTTGTCACGATTAATCGCAATTCACCGATTGAAATAGAAATAAAGGATATTCCCTATGATGGTTTTGACCAGTCTGGAGTTCGTGCTGCTTTTAAAGAACTTGGATTCCAGTCATTATTAAATCGAGTTGCTGATGATGAGGCAGAAGCTGATGAAGAACTGCAAACAGAAATGAAAGAAATCACGTATACCGTTGTTGATAGAATAACCGAGTCTATTTTGGCTGAGGAAACGTCATTTGTAGTAGAAATGCTACATGACAATTACCATCAAGCAGAAATTAATGGATTTGGAATGGTGAATGAACATGGTGCTTATTTTATTCGACCGGCTGTTGCATTAGAGTCCGATTTGTTTAAACAATGGGCAGAGGACAGTAATAAAAATAAAATTGTTTTTGATGCAAAGAAAACAATGGTTGCTTTGCTGAGAAATAATATTCATATTCAAGGAATAACATTTGATATGCTGCTTGCATCCTATTTGCTCAACCCAGCTGAAAACAATCATGATATCCCAGCAATCGGAAACCGTATGGGAAAAACCGATGTCTTATTTGATGAGGAAGTATACGGAAAAGGTGCGAAACTAAAAGTTCCCGAAGAGCCTGTACTTTCCGAGCACGTTGTTAGAAAAACGATGACGATGCATGTGATAAAGGATGAGATGATTAAGGAATTGAAAGAAAATGAACAATATAAGCTGTTAAAAGAATTAGAAATGCCGCTTGCCATTATTCTTGCTGAAATGGAACATGTTGGTGTCCAGGTGGATATAAATCGTTTAGAGGAAATGGGAGTCGATTTAAAGGAAAGACTGCAAACATTAGAAAATGAAATCCATAAGCTGGCTGGAGAAGAATTTAATTTAAACTCGCCGAAACAGCTTGGTCCCATTTTATTTGAAAAATTACAGCTGCCAGTAATTAAGAAAACGAAAACCGGCTATTCTACTGCAGCTGATGTATTAGAGCAGCTGCAAAATGAGCACGAAATTATTCCAAAGCTGCTTTTATACCGACAGCTCGGAAAACTTCAATCAACCTACATTGAAGGTCTATTGAAAGTCGTGAGGAAAGATACGAATAAAATTCATACAAGATACAACCAAGCATTGACACAAACAGGAAGATTGAGTTCTGTTGATCCGAATTTACAAAACATCCCAATTCGTTTAGAGGAAGGCCGGAAAATAAGACAAGCTTTTGTTCCTTCTAAAAATGGATGGATCATGTTTGCAGCTGATTATTCGCAAATTGAACTTAGGGTTCTTGCGCATATTGCAAATGATGAAAAGCTTGTGAAAGCTTTCCAGGAGGATGTCGATATTCATACACAGACCGCGATGGATGTGTTCCATGTAGAAAAAGATGAAGTTACATCGAATATGCGAAGACAAGCAAAAGCGGTTAACTTCGGTATCGTTTATGGAATTAGTGACTATGGACTATCGCAAAATCTCGGCATAACGAGAAAAGAAGCGAAACAGTTTATTGATCGATATTTCGAAAGCTATCCAGGTGTGAAGCAATATATGGAAGAAATTGTCCAGGAAGCAAAGCATAAAGGCTATGTGACAACATTAATGAAAAGAAGAAGGTATTTGCCAGAAATTACGAGCCGAAATTTTAATGTAAGAAGCTTTGCTGAACGTACAGCAATGAATACACCAATTCAAGGTAGTGCAGCAGATATTATTAAAAAAGCAATGATCGATTTAGATGGAAGATTAAAGGAAGAAAAGCTGCAGGCAAAAATACTTTTGCAGGTGCATGATGAATTAATTTTAGAAGCGCCGAAGGAAGAAATAGATAAATTGAAAGAAATCGTGCCGGAAATGATGGAACAGACAGTGACATTAAATGTTCCATTAAAAGTTGATTATGAATTTGGAGCAAACTGGTTCGATGCCAAATAAGGAGAAACCGTGAAATGCCAGAATTACCAGAAGTAGAAACAATTAAAAATACACTTAAACGATTTGTGCTAAATAAAACGATTGAACAAGTAGATATATATTGGTCTAACATAATCAAAGAGCCTGATGATGCAGAACATTTTAAAACGTTGCTGAAAGGCCAGACGATTCGTGAGCTTTCCAGAAAAGGGAAATTTTTATTGTTTTACCTTGATGATATCGTACTTGTTTCACATCTGCGGATGGAAGGAAAATACAGTGTACATGATTCAAGTGAACCAGTAAAAAAGCATACCCATGTTATTTTTCGCTTTACGAATGGAGAAGAGCTCCGTTATAATGATGTCCGGAAATTCGGTACGATGCATGTCTATCCAGTTGGTAAAGAATTTTTGAATAAACCATTGAATCAGCTTGGTCCCGAACCATTTGATGAAGCATTTACACTAGATTATTTCTACCAGAAATTAAAAAAGACAGATCGTTACATTAAATCAGCATTACTGGATCAGACAATCGTTACTGGCCTTGGTAATATATATGTGGATGAAACATTATTCAAAGCAGGTATTCATCCATTAAAAAGATCAAGCAAGCTAACGAAGAAAGAAGTTAAAGCAATACGCGAACAAGCAATCAACACGCTTGAAGAAGCTGTTCGGGCAGGAGGAACGACTATTCGTTCCTATGTAAATGGACAGGGTGATATGGGGATGTTCCAGCAAGAATTATACGTTTATGGACAAGAAAGCAAAAATTGTAAAAACTGCAGTAATACGATTACGAAATTGAAAATTGGTGGTAGAGGAACCCATATATGCACGATATGTCAGAAGCTGTAAGAGGTGAATGGAAAGTGGCAATTGTAATTGGCTTAACAGGTAGTATCGCAACTGGGAAAAGCACAGTGTCTCAAATGTTTAAAGACTTTGGTATACCAGTAGTCGATGCAGATAAAATTGCAAGAGAGGTCGTATATCCTGGTGAAAATGCGTACGAGTCGATAGTGAAAGCATTTGGAGAATCGATTCTGCTTCCTGATAAAACGCTTGACCGAAAAGCACTTGGCTCAATTATTTTTGCGGATGAGGTAAAGCGTAAGCTCCTAAACAGCATTATTCATCCAGCAATCCGCGAAAGAATCTTCCAGCAAAAGGATGATTATATCGAAGCAGGGGAACAGTGTGTCGTGCTTGATGTACCTTTATTATTCGAAGGGAATTATTCAAAAGTTGTTGATCGTACGATTGTTGTTGCAGTGGATGATGCAGTACAATTGGAAAGATTGATGCAACGTAACGAGCTTACAGAAAAAGACGCAAGGGAACGAATTAATTCGCAGCTTTCGATAAAAGAGAAAGCTATGCTAGCGGATGCTGTGATTGATAACAATGGAACAGTAGCTGAATCGCGCGATCAATTGAAAAAGCTTTTAATCGCATGGAACATATTTTAACAGTTAAACCCTGGAAACGGATAACCGTTTCCAGGGTTTTCATGTTTATGACAATAGCATTAGTATTAGCATGGGAAGATATTTTAAAATACAAGTAAATTGTGCGACACAATTGCATTCTAATGTGATATACTATTTAATATAAATGAGATTAAAAGTATAACATATATGGGGAGGATTAAGTTTCTTATGAACAAAATTCGTGTGGCCATAACAGGTCTTGGTAGAATCGGACGTATGGTATTTCGTCAAGCAATTGCAGATGAACAATTGGATGTAGTCGCTATCAATGCGAGCTACCCTCCTGAAACAATCGCACATCTTATTAAGTATGACAGCATTCATGGTATTTTTGATGGTAAAGTGGAAGCGCTTCAAGATGGTATTGAAGTGAATGGAAAAAAAGTATTACTTGTAAATTACCGAGAACCAGAAAAGCTCCCATGGAAAGCCTTGGACATTGACATCGTAATTGAGGCGACAGGTAAATTCAAAACGAAAGAAAGCGCTGGTCTGCATTTGAAAGCTGGGGCTAAAAAGGTGGTTATTACAGCGCCGGGAAAACAGATCGATAAAACCATTGTAATGGGTGTAAATGAAGCAGCATACATGCCTGATGAGGATGATATAATTTCTAATGCTTCTTGTACAACAAATTGTCTAGCCCCAATTGTGAAAGTGTTAGATGATAAATTTTCAATTGTTAACGGGTTAATGACAACGGTACATGCTTTTACAGGAGATCAAAACAACTTGGATAATCCACATAAAGATTTACGACGTGCACGAGCGTGTACACAGTCGATTATACCAACTACAACGGGGGCAGCCAAAGCGTTAAGTGAAGTATTGCCACATTTAAAAGGAAAATTGCATGGGATGGCATTACGTGTACCCACACCGAATGTGTCACTTGTCGATTTGGTTGTTGATGTGCATACTCCAGTTACTGCCGCTGATGTTAATAAAGCGTTTCAAGAAGCTGCAGAAAATGAATTAGAAGGTATTGTGCATTATTCTGAGGAACCGCTTGTGTCAATAGATTATACAACTACCGATTACTCAGCAATTGTCGACGGGTTATCAACAATTGTAATGGGTGAGAATAAAATAAAAGTAATTGCTTGGTATGATAATGAATGGGGATATTCGAAACGAGTACTTGATTTAACAAAACATGTTGGAAGCTATTTATACCAACGAGAAGTTAAAATTCCATAAAATTGCGAATACCCGCTTCCCTCTTGAAGCGGGTATTTTTTATGCCGGAAAAATAACCCAGGTACTTGATTGTGGATTTTCATCGTGTAAAATAAGGGATTGCTAGATATTCTCAAGCTAATTTTACTTAAACATTTATTTTCATAGCTTTAACATATATAGTTAATCACTTTCTTTCGCTTCGCTTTAATAGTTCAACTAGTGGAATTAAGTAAAACATGTTAAAATAGAAAGTACTACTAAACGCGTTCAAATAGAATCTTGCAGGTTGGGGTGCGAAAAATGTCGATTGGCAATACATTGAAAAAGTATTTAAGTAATCATGCGGAGACAGCAGAGACACATGCTGATCCATCTTTACAAACGCATTATTATCAGACAACGAAAGATAAAGCACTTGCCATGTTAGACAACTATTTCCGTAATCATCCAGCATATGAAATGAATGCAATTTCCAAAGAACATGGGGAAATAAGTGTGAACCGCATAAAGGGAAAAAGAGCATTTATTGTAGCAACTGTGATTATGGTACGGCCAATCCATACTGCGATTGATTTTTCTGTAACGACGGAATCAGTGATACCATTTGACTTAGGATACAGTGCGAAATTAATTGAGCAGATATATGAAAAGGTGAATATGGAATTGCCATTAATCGATAGTAAAAATCGAAGAGCGTGAATGAACGGACGAATGGGGTTGAACGAAAATGCGATGTTCGAATTGCCAAAATAAGAATACAAAGGTTTTAGATTCCCGACCAATTGAAGAGGGCAGATCCATTAGAAGACGCAGAGAATGTGAAAAATGCGGTTTTCGCTTTACTACATTTGAACGGGTTGAAGAACTCCCATTAATTGTAGTCAAAAAAGATGGAGCAAGACAGGAGTTTTCCCGTGAAAAACTAACAAGAGGTCTTATTAGAGCTTGCGAAAAACGGCCAGTTCCATTAGAAACAATGGAAGCCTTGGCTTTAGATGTTGAAAAAGAAATGCGTAATTCAGGCATGTCCGAAGTATCCAGTCACGAAATTGGTGAACTTGTGATGGAGAGATTAGCTAAAATTGATGAAGTATCCTATGTTCGGTTTGCTTCTGTATACAGACAATTTAAGGATATTACCGTCTTTTTAGATGAATTAAAGGATATTATTAATACAGATAAAAACAAATAGTCATTGTAAGTATAGAGGTGTGTGGAATATGAATTTTATTGGACAAATTTTGCCGGTGGACGGCTATATCGTATCCCAAAAAGAAACCTTGCCGGTGGACTATGCCAAATCATTGACCCACCTGTATCAGCCATTGCTTGGGATAAAAGCAATTGCACTTTATCAAACTCTTCTGCACGACATCGATTTAAATCAGGAACAAGCTCCACAGACGCATCATACATTAATGAATTACTTGGATCTTCCTTTAGATGAAATCTTTGAAGCGCGATTAAAATTAGAGGGAATTGGGCTGCTGAAAACGTATAAACAAAATTGGGAGTCGAGTGATTTATATACATATGAATTGCAAAGCCCATTTGCACCAAATAACTTTTTTAAAGATGCAATGCTCTCCCAGCTATTGTATCATCATTTAGGTGATCAGAAGTTCGAGCTTTTGAAAAATCATTATGGAAGTCCAGCACTCCAAACCCAGGGTGTCAATATTACAGCTGTATTTAGTGAAGTTTTCCAAACCTTTACACCATCTGCAGATGCATTAGAAGCAGATGGCAGCAGAGAAACAGAATCTAAGGAAGAAATGGATACGACAGATTTTACATGGATAGAGCAAATGCTGAAGCAGCGAATGATTCCAATTGCAAAAGTTTTAACAGCGGAAAACCGTCGTTTGATTTCGCAAATGATGGTTTTATACGATTTAGATACACATGAAATCGATAAGTCTCTGCTTTGGGCGTTAAATGATGAAAATCGATTAGATACAGAAGAATTTAAAACAGCTTGTCATGATTTGTTTAAGGCGAAAAATAATCAAAAACCAATTCGGCTTGCAAAAAAAGTTGCCGTGTCTGAAACAAAGCAGATGAATGATAAACCGAAAACTAAAGAGGAAATTCTTATCGAGAGACTAGAAACGTTGTCACCAAAACAGCTGCTGGAAGATTTATCAAATGGAAATCACGCCTCTGAACAGGATATGAAAGCAATTCGCGATGTTATGACAACACAAGGCTTGCCTGCACCGGTGATGAATGTGCTAATCCATTATGTGTTGCTGCAGACGAATATGAAATTATCAAAGGCATACCTTGAAAAAATTGCCAGTCACTGGTCAAGGGCGAATATTCAAAGCGCCAAAGAGGCAATGGCATTTGCGAAGAAAGAACAGCAAAGCTTTCAAAATGCTGTAAGACGAAAACCAACTTATAATAAAAAACAGGTTTCGAAAGAAGTAATACCAGATTGGTTTAAAGATAGAAAGCATAAGCAAGAAACACAGCAGTCTGCAGCTAATCAGAACGTTGTAATGTCGGAACAGCAAAAACAAATTGCTGCGCGACTTAAACAATACTCCAATGGGAATTAAATTTATGTAGTGTTAGGATGGTGGCATTGAAACCAATACAATCCACATTAAAGGCATGGATGCAAAAGAATGAAAGCTTTAAAGATAATTATATGAAAATAAAAAATGAAGTACTGAACGACCCTGAGATTAAGGAGTTTCTCTCCCTTCATCCAAATTTGACACAACAAGAAATTAATAAGAGTCTAATAAAACTTTATGAATATACAACCCAATCAAAACAGTGTGATCAATGTGCTTCATATGGTTCATGTAAAAATATGGTTCCTGGATACTCACCGATTTTACATGTAGAAAAGGATGAGATTAGGCTATCTTATGAAAAGTGTCATAGCAGAACCATGTATGAAAAAGATCAGGAACAGCAAAAGTTGATTCAAAGTTTGCATGTTCCTAAAGAAATACTACAGGCTTCAATAGTAGATATTATCAATGATGATAGTAGAATCAAGGCTATTGAAGAGCTGCTTGACTTTCTGGATCAAGCAAAAACAAAGCTTCCAAGCAAAGGTCTATATTTTCACGGTCAGTTTGGAGTAGGGAAAACATATTTATTAGGTGCACTTGCCAATGAATTGAAAAAGCTTGGTCTATCGTCAACACTTATCTACATGCCTGAGTTTGTGCGAGAAATAAAAGCTTCCTTTAAAGATGACTCGACAAACGAGAAAATTGATTATTTTAAGAAAGCAGATGTGCTGATGCTTGATGATATTGGTGCAGAGCTGCAATCGGCTTGGTTCCGTGATGAAGTCCTCGGTTCAGTTCTCCAATACCGAATGATGGAACGATTACCTGTTTTCTTTACGTCGAACTACGATCTTGAACAATTAGAATTGCAATTAGCTACTACAAAAAGCGGTGTAGAGTCGGTAAAAGCAGGAAGAATTATAGAACGCATCAAACAGGTGAGTAAACCTGTGAAAATGGAAGGGCCAAATCGGCGTCTATAAAGTCTGAGGAAATAAATCCTCAGGCTTTTTATATTTCACGATTTAATCCAGCAACTAACGATGCAGCAATAAAATAATACTTGATATCATGTGAGTAAACTGTATCAATTAAAATATTCCAGTTTTAAATTTCGCACTTTATTCATTTTTTTAATTGTTTGTCCATATAATGTAACAGTTTGGTCGTGGATGAGGGTGATATTGATTGCTGGAGGTATATTTTGAATCTGACAAAGAAGTAATTAGTTTTTGTGAACATTTATTTCGCAGTCATAGACAAATTGAGTTGAATTGGAAAACAGATGATAGATGGGGAAATCATCTGCAGTTTAAGGAGCATGTAGCTACAAAGGAATTGATGGATGCCATTACAGATACAATGGCAAATGTGTTTATGACTCACCGTTTAAGCACAATGGTAAATCGTATTATTCAAGAGTATTACTACTATACGAACAAGGAAGAGATTGAGCGAATTCATGATTTGACCTATTGGATTATAACTGGTGAGGATGAAGAAAGTAAGCAGCTTCGAGAGAACAAAAATCACCATGCATTTTTAAAGTCTTTATTTACAGCAAGTTTAAAAGAGAGTCTTGTTATTCATTTTGATTCCATCGTGAATTTCCGTTTGAAGCCATTTAAAGACAAGCTCATTTATTTTATTGGCTTAGCAATTGATGAATTTAGGAGAGAAGAGGACCATCAAGCGTTTGTAGACATGCTTAGGGCTTATGTGGAAAAGAAAGAACCGGGAATACCAGTCATTCATATTTTACAAGGAAGTGATTTCGCCTTTTTTACGAAAAATGGAAAACGAATGACAAACATGGAATTACGGGTTTTGATGAAACAGGAGCCTCTTTATATCATTGGCTTGCATGACAATGAGTTTAATCTTGCCCCATTAATTGCCATGGCGCCGGAGAAACTAAAGATTTATGGTGATGACCCATCAGAACCAAAGACATTAACCGTCATTAATGTTTTTCAAGAAAAAGTTGATTTTGAACCAGTTAGCAATTTTCCTTTTACTTTTAACTTAAATAAATGATTACTACTTGATTTTCCTTTAACGTAGCGCTATAATACTCATTATATATGAAAAGTAATGAATCAAAAGTAATGAGAAGGACAAGATTATTTGTTCAAGGCGTATAGTTTAGAGAGGGAAGTCAGGGGCTGGAAGCTTCCTCTATACAGACAAGTAATTACCACCTTTGAACTCTGTCAGTGAATCTAAAAGTAAGTGACAGCGTAATTTCTGCGTTAAAGAATCAATGAAGCCGTAATTTAATTACGGGAATTAGGGTGGAACCACGATGTATCCAACACTCGTCCCTTTGCAGTAAGTGCAGAGGGATGGGTGTTTTTTATTTTGTTGTGCATTAGAAAAGTTATTACCTCCTGCACAAGTGCAACTAAGGAGTCAAACTGCTTGGCTAATGCCAAGTTTTCTAAGAAAAAGGAGTGTTTCAAATGGCAGAAATTAAGATTACATTTCCAGATGGAGCTGAAAAGAGTTTTCCACAAGGTACAACAGGGGAGGAGATTGCAGCATCAATTTCCTCAGGGTTAAAGAAACAGGCATTGGCAATTAAACTGGATGGAGAGCTCGTAGACTTACGGCGCGAGCTGGAAACTGGCGGCAAGCTTGAAATCATTACCTATAAGGATGAAGAGGGCATCGAAGTGATGCGCCATTCGACAGCACATTTGCTTGCGCAAGCAGTCAAACGACTTTATAAAGATGTGAAATTGGGAGTAGGCCCTGTCATCGAGGAAGGATTCTACTATGATATTGATATGGAACATACGTTAACTCCAGAAGATCTTCCAAAGATTGAAAAAGAAATGAAGCGCATCATAGATGAAAATCTTGAAATTAAACGAGTAGAAGTATCTCGTAATGAAGCGCAGGAAAGATTTCAGGAAATTGGGGATGGCTTAAAGCTTGAATTAATTGATGCGATTCCTGAAGATGAGCAAGTGACAATTTATGAGCAGGGTGAATTTTTTGACTTATGTCGTGGAATTCACGTTCCCTCGACAAGTAAAATTAAAGCATTTAAACTATTGAGCATTTCGGGCGCTTATTGGCGTGGAGACAGTAATAACAAGCAGCTGCAGCGCATTTATGGAACTGCGTTTGAAAAGCAAAAAGAGCTTGATGAACACTTGCGTATATTGGAAGAGCGTAAAGAGCGTGACCACCGTAAATTAGGAAAAGAATTAGATTTGTTTACTGTATCGCAAAAGGTTGGACAAGGGCTGCCATTATGGCTTCCAAAAGGGGCAACCATCCGTCGCAATATTGAGCGTTATATTGTTGATCTGGAAGAGCGTTTAGGCTATGACCATGTTTATACTCCAGTATTAGGAAGTAAAACATTATATGAGACTAGTGGTCACTGGGATCATTATCAAGACGATATATTCCCGCCGATGGAAATGGATAATGAAACATTAATTCTTCGTCCAATGAATTGTCCGCACCATATGATGGTATTTAAAAATAATTTATGGAGCTACCGTCAGCTGCCTGTACGTATTGCCGAACTTGGTACAATGCACCGTCACGAAATGAGTGGAGCACTTGCAGGGCTTCAGCGTGTACGTGGGATGACATTAAATGATGCACATATCTTCGCACGTCCAGATCAATTGAAGGATGAATTTGTCCGCGTTGTCGAATTAGTTCAAAAAGTATACAAAGATTTTGGTATTGAGGATTATTATTTCCGACTATCTTACCGCGATCCAGAAGATAAAGAGAAATATATTGATAACGATGAAATGTGGGAAAAAGCTCAAGCAACCTTGAAAGAAACTATGGACGATATGAACCTGGAATATGTGGAAGCAGAAGGGGAAGCAGCATTCTATGGTCCTAAACTTGATATTCAAGTGAAAACAGCTCTTGGCAAAGATGAAACCCTGTCAACTGTTCAATTGGACTTCCATTTACCAGAACGCTTTGATTTAACTTATATTGGTGAAGACGGCAAAGAACATCGTCCTGTCGTTATACATCGTGGTGTTGTTTCTACGATGGAACGCTTTGTTGCATTCCTAATTGAAGAATATAAAGGTGCATTCCCGACTTGGCTTGCTCCTGTTCAAGTGAAGGTAATCCCGGTTTCTCCACAGATCCACTTGGATTACGCAAAGGATATTGTAGACAAATTGAGATTGCAGGGTGTGCGTGTTGAATTGGATGAGCGCGATGAGAAAATCGGCTATAAAATTCGTGAAGCACAGACACAGAAAGTACCATTCTCACTCGTATTAGGCGATAAAGAAGTTGAGGGAAATGCGGTAAGCTATCGCCGATATGGAGAACAAAAGACAGAGTCACTTGGTTACGATGATTTTGAAGCATTAATTAAAGAGGAAATTGCAGAGAAAAAATTAAGGAAATAAGCTTTTTACTGTATGAAGCCTATTACTTTGTATTGTCCTTGTACTGTGTTATACTACATTTAATAGCAAATGTGTATCACCTTAAAAAGACTTTGACATAAATGAAATATAATGATACACTAATAAAGTTGAAAAATTAAATGATCTTAAGACAAGTAGAAGCACCCGCTTCTCACCTGATTGACGCCATTTTGGCAGTTAACGGGTTCCGAACTCTTTTTTTATAAAGTTATTGGAGATGTGTGGGTGCAATGTGTACCCACACTTTTTTCATGCGAAAAACAAGCTTGTCAACGATAGATCAGTAACAAAAATATTTGGAGGTGGCTGGCTATTAGCAAGGATATGAACGTCAATGAGAAGATTCGTGCGAGAGAAGTACGACTTATCGATTCAAATGGTGATCAGCTTGGAGTTAAAACTCGTCAGGAAGCATTGGAAATTGCACAAACTCGCAATCTCGATTTAGTACTTGTTGCTCCGAACGCAAAACCACCAGTGTGTCGTATCATGGACTACGGGAAATATCGATTCGAACAACAGAAAAAAGAAAAAGAAGCACGTAAGAAGCAAAAAGTAATTAACGTAAAAGAAGTTCGCTTTACTCCTGGGATCGGCGATCATGACTTTGAAACAAAGCTAAAGAATGCTCGCAAATTCTTAGAAAAAGGGGATAAAGTGAAAGCAGCAGTTCGTTTTCGTGGACGTGCAATTACACATAAAGAGCTTGGTCGCGAAGTATTAGACCGCTTTGCTGAAGAAGTGAAGGATATTGCTACGATTGAAACGAAACCGAAAATGGAAGGCCGTAACATGTTTATGATGGTCGCACCATTAGCTGAAAAATAATCTAGCTTATAAGTAAATGTGTTCAAGTTTTAATCTTTTTAATGATGACGTGCTTGAACCAATTCAAGGAGGAAATTATTATGCCTAAAATGAAAACTCATAGCGGAACAGCAAAACGTTTCAAACGTACAGGTTCTGGAAAATTAAAAAGATCTCATGCATATACAAGCCATATGTTTGCAAACAAATCTCAAAAACAGAAGCGTAAATTGCGTAAAAGTGCAATGGTTTCTTCAGGAGATTTCAAACGTATCAAAGCAATGATACCTAAATAAGTAAAAAATAAACGAAACGATTGAATATACAATGATTTACAATTGTACTAGGAGGGAATTATTATGCCACGTGTAAAAGGTGGAACAGTAACACGCAGACGTCGTAAACGCGTCCTAAAATTAGCTAAAGGATATTATGGAGCGAAGAGCTCGTTATTTAGAGTTGCAAAACAGCAAGTAATGAAATCAGGTCAATATGCTTACCGTGACCGCAGACAGAAAAAACGTGATTTCCGTAAACTATGGATCGCACGTATTAATGCTGCAGCTCGTTTGAATGATATTTCTTACAGCAAATTAATGCACGGTCTTAAATTAGCGGGAATTGAAGTAAACCGTAAAATGTTGTCAGAGCTTGCTATTAATGATGAAAAAGCATTTGCTCAATTAGTAAGCCAAGCAAAAGACGCTTTAAAATAATGATATAAAAGGGCCGAATCCGAATCATGCTTGGATTTGGCTCTTTTTTAATACATATCTTTTTCTGAGATACAAAAAAGGGGAATTATAGTGGAAGAACACAGTTCATTTTTAATGTATTTAATCGGTGTCAATATCATGAGTTTTCTATTAATGTATATTGATAAACGAAAGGCAATAAAAAAACAATACCGCATACCTGAGCGAACATTTTGGGCATTAGCAATTCTTGGTAGTTCCCTTGGAGCATATATCGGTATGAATTTATTCCGTCATAAAACAAAACACCGCTCTTTTATGATCGGAATGCCGATTTTAATTCTTGTCAATATCGTCTCCTGTATTTATATTTTCTTCTTTATGTCATAAAGGCTCGTCTATTGTCATATACATGTAGTGTAAAGGGCCTGAGTAGGGATGAGTTAGCTTTGTTGCAAGACCAAGGAGGTTGATTATGGAACTATTCGGGAACTATGTAGTGGCTATTGTTGAGATGGGAGGTTTATTCGCACCGCTTTTCTTTATTGTATTCCATTTACTCCGGCCATTATTTTTCCTGCCAGTCGTGTTTATATGTATATCTGGTGGCATTTTATTTGGCCCGGTGGCAGGTACCGTCTATTCCATTATAGGCATCACGTTATCCAGCATGCTTTTCTATATGATGATTGACTGCATGCCAAAGTCATTAGAGCGACTCATTCGTGTCAAACAAAAGCTATTGGGAAAGCATGGAGAATTGAATACATCACAGGTGACCTTGCTTCGGCTCGTACCGTTTATTCATTTTCATTTGCTGTCGCTTTGTCTTATTGAGGTATCTTCAAGTTTCAAAGCGTATATGAAATCATCTTTATTATCCAATATTCCTTTGGCAACAATTTATACCTTTATCGGTGGTTGGCTGTCCAACCTAACTCCATTTCATCTCTTCGGATTCTTAGTAACGTTATTGCCACTGCTTTACATTTTAAGAAGCAAAGAAATTATTATTAAATGGCAGGATTTCTTCCCATTAGCTGAACGTGAAAGTCACTCATCTATGAAAATATAGATGAGTGACTTTTTTATTATTGCTACAAAAATCAGCTGTAAAGGATAAATTAATAATTGAACATTTACTAATCGCTATTCAATTGGTGTCAAAATCAGTTCATTGATAGGATGCTTCCATGTGATTTTTGCATATGGGTAATGAATCAGGATTTCCTTCTCTAAAAAATATAAGTCATCTCTCGTGAAACCACGCAGTTCAATTGGATTACGAACCGTAATATGGATATCAACTACTTCAAAGGAATCCTCTGTTGTTCCAAGATATTTCTCACCATCAAATAGACAGCCTTTATATACAAGCTGCAAATTCCTTTTGTTATCATACGTATCATCGTGGAAATAGAAGTCATTGGATTCCTTAGCAATTCGCAGCCTTCTTTCCGGGTTACGAATATATTGAAACCATGTATAGAAGAGGAGAGCTAATGCAATTACAATTAATACCCGAAATAAAATAACTACAATCATATCAAATCGTCTCCCTGCTTTACTTTTATATATAAAAGCCTTTTAGATGTTTATACGAAACAGGCTATGGATAGGTTTCACTTATTTTTTTAAATCATGATACAATATGGAAGTGCGAGAAAACTTGAATCCATACTTATAAAATAATATGGGAAAATATGAAATAAGTTGAGGGATAGATATGACAGATACATTAAAAATTAAACTGGTGCATGAAAACGCAAAAATGCCATATCGGGCGAATGAAGGCGATGCCGGATTAGACTTATTTTCGATAGAAGAAAAAGTTATCAAAGCCACTGAGGCAGCCTTAATACGTACGGGCATTCAAATGGAATTGCCAAAAGGTACTGAAGCGCAGGTCAGACCAAGAAGCGGCTTGGCTTTAAAACATTCCGTAACGGTTCTAAACAGCCCAGGAACAATTGATGAAGGGTACCGTGGGGAAATCAAGATTATTTTAATTAACCATGGAAAAGAGGATTTTAAGGTTGAAAAGCAAATGAGAATTGCTCAGATGGTGATTGCACCGGTTTTACAAGTTAAGCTTGAACAAGAGAATGTACTCTCTAATTCTGAAAGAGATAGTGGAGGATTTGGTTCATCAGGTGTGTAAACTTAAAGCTTGATGTCTTCCTATTTTGACTTCGATAGAGGATACATACTTTTAAAAAAAAGAGATACATTAGAGATAGTAGATAAAACTGTATCCAGATTTGTAGTTTTATTTTTGAAGCGTATAATTAGTAATACATAAACTAAACACGGGAGGATTTTTCAAATGACCAAGTTAGATGAAACGCTTACAATGCTTAAAGCGTTAACGGATGCTAATGGCATTCCGGGGAATGAAAAGCCAGTGAGGGAGGTATTTGAATCCTATATTCGTCCATATTCTGATGAGGTGACCGTAGATAATCTGGGAAGTTCAATTGCTAAAAAAGCTGGCAAGGCAGATGGTCCGAAAATTATGGTTGCAGGTCACTTGGACGAAATTGGCTTTATGGTTACACGCATTGATGATAAAGGATTTGTGTACTTTCAAACGGTAGGCGGCTGGTGGAATCAGGTTATGCTGGCTCAGCGTGTTACCATTATGGGAAGCAAAGGAGATGTTACAGGGGTAATCGGCTCAAAACCGCCGCATATTCTCAGTGCGGAAGCACGTAAGAAGCCGTATGAAATTAAAGATATGTTTATTGATATTGGTGCATCCAGTAAAGATGAGGCAGCGGAATTTGGTGTGAAACCAGGTGATTCTGTTGTTCCATATTTTGAATTCACCCCAATGAAGAATGAAAAATTACTGCTTGCAAAAGCTTGGGACAACCGAATTGGACTTGCAATTGCAATTGAAGTGCTGAAGCGTTTGAAAGATGAAGATCATCCAAATGTTGTTTATGGTGTCGGTACGATTCAGGAAGAAGTTGGTTTACGTGGAGCAAAAACCTCGGCTCACGCCATTCAGCCTGATATTGGCTTTGGTGTTGATGTTGGAATCGCAGGTGACACACCTGGTATTCGAGAAAGTGAAGCAGATAATAAGCTCGGAGAAGGCCCGCAAATTGTTTTATATGATGCTTCGATGGTGTCACATAAAGGTTTGCGTGACCTTGTAGTGAAAACAGCAGATGAAAAAAATATACCATATCAATTTACATCGATTGCAGGCGGGGGAACTGATTCTGGATCAATCCATTTGACTGGAAATGGTGTGCCATCTCTTTCGATTACGATTGCTACCCGCTATATTCATTCGCATGCAGGAATTCTGCATCGAGATGACTTTGAAAATGCGGTGAAATTAATTGTGGAAGTGATTAAAAAATTAGATGCACAGACAGTTAAGGAGCTTGTCTTAGCATAACTGGATAATATATTTTAATAGCTCTAAGACTTTTGAAAACTCGGGACAGATGCTGAAGCAGCAAGGTTCCGAGTTTTTATTATCAAATTTATCATTAGTTATAATTTGTAACTATTGACAGGAAGACATGTACATGTTATATTTATACTGAATTAAAGATATTTTAATTACGATATAATCTCAACTACATGGAGGAATTATACATGAACCAATTACAAGGAATGCATCATGTTACTGCTATTACAAGCAGTGCTGAAAAGAACTATGAATTTTTTACGTTTACATTAGGAATGCGTCTCGTTAAAAAAACGGTTAATCAAGATGATATTCAAACCTATCATTTATTCTTTGCTGATGATGAAGGAAATGCTGGAACAGATATGACATTTTTCGATTTTCCGGGGATACCGAAAGGAATCCATGGAACGAATGAAATAGCTAAAACCTCTTTCCGGGTACCAAGTGATGCAGCTTTGGAATATTGGGTAAAACGTTTTGATCGTCTTGAAGTAAAACATACAGGCATCAAAGAACAATTTGGTAAGAAGACACTCTCTTTTGTTGATTTTGATGAGCAGCATTATCAATTAATATCAGATGAACTTAATAAAGGTGTCGCTTCTGGAACACCTTGGAAAAATGGGCCAGTTCCATTAGAATATGCAATTACTGGGTTAGGACCAATTTTTGTCCGGATTGCTCAATTTGATTATTTTAAAGAGGTGCTCGAAAAAGTATTCGGGTTTAAAGAAATTGGACAAGAAAATGATTTTCATCTATTTGAAGTTGGAGAGGGCGGAAATGGAGCACAGGTAGTCGTTGAACATAATACGGTGCTGCAGGTTGCGCGTCAGGGCTATGGTACAGTACACCACGCTGCCTTCGCAGTAGAGGATCGTGCTGAACTCGATGAGTGGAACAAACGTATGCAGGGATTTGGCTTCCAAACATCAGGCTTTGTTGATCGTTTCTTCTTTGGATCGCTCTATGCCCGTGTTGCACCACAAATTTTATTTGAATTTGCAACAAATGGACCTGGATTTATGGGGGATGAGCCATATGAAACGCTCGGTGAAAAACTCTCATTGCCGCCATTCCTCGAGAAAAAACGTGAACAGATTGAAAAAATGGTACGTCCAATTGATACAGTGAGAAGTACGATGCAATTTGAAAAAGAATACGAGTAAGATGTGTGCACGACTGTGTAATGAGCAGTCGTGCTTTTTATTGTATGCAAAAATGAAAAGCGATTCATTTTATAGTTTTAACGCTATTCACCGTATAAAATAACTCAAGCAAAAAAAGGAAACCCCGATTCAATAATCGGAATTTCCTTTAATAAAAAGCTATGCCAGGTAACTCCCCATAACTTTTCGAATATAATTTTGTGTTTCATTAAATGGTGGGATACCTTGATACTTCTCCACATTTCCTGGACCAGCATTGTAAGCGGCTAACGCAAGCTCAATGTTTCCATTATAACGTGTAAGCATTTGGCTTAGATACTTCGTTCCGCCATCTATGTTCTGGCGGGCGTCAAAAGAATTTGTTACGCCTAAACCTGCTGCTGTTCCAGGCATAAGCTGCATCAATCCTTGGGCACCGGCAGAGCTTTTGGCCATCGCATTGTAATTTGACTCATGTTTAATAACAGCATGGATTAGATTTTCATCAACCCCATATTTTTGCGCTGCTTCATTAATATACGCTTGGTAATTAGTAGGTCCTGCCTGATAGTTTGGTGTAGTTGCTCCAACTCGATAACTAGTATCAGGATTGGTATTATATATATTGTATGGTAGATTGTTTCGATTATCTGTAGGTATGCTATTCAATCGTTGTGCTTGATTCATTTTTTCTAATAATAGCTGTTGAAAGGATATCGCCGACGTTTGGTTGGTTTCTGATATCGTTGCAGCAGGATTACCTGACATAATTGCTAATGCTTGATATTGAAGCATTTGCTGCAAATCTCTTATTTCCATCGGGCTTCACTCCTCTCCAATTCTTTCTACTATCTATCATTTTACGATTAGCGGACAGGTTTAGCAATACTAAAATGTGACAATTTGCTTATTTGCTTCCTCAAGCAGGTTCTTATAAAATGGATCTTCTCCAATACAAATGATGCGATCACAAAGCGTACTGATTTCATCCATATCATGGGAAGTATACATAACCATTTTATTTTCTTTTATTGCAAGATTTTTTAGATGGTTGCCGATTTCCTTTTTGGATTTTAAATCAATACCAACGGTTGGCTCATCAAGAAGCAACAGGTCGGGGTCATGGATTAAACTAATCGCCATGTTCAGTTTCCGTTTCATTCCACCCGATAATGTTTTTACAGGCTCTTTCCATTTATCGAGCTCCATGTCCAGACAAAGCTGCCGTAATTCTTGTTTCGTTTTACTATTCCATGAAAGCTTCTCAAAGAAGACCATGTTTTCTTCTACGGAAAAATCTTCCCAAATCGCAATATCCTGAGGAACATAGCCAATTTGCTTACGAACCTCTTTTCGCTTTTCACGATACGGTTTGTCATAGAGAAAAATATTGCCGCTTGTCGGGCTTGCCAGGGTAGCCATAATGTTTAACAACGTGGACTTACCTGCGCCATTTTCTCCAACAAGACCAATAATTTCACCGGGCAGCACGGAAAAGGAGATTTGATTTAAGATTTGTTTTTTTCCATAGGATTTTGCAATTGATTGTACACTAAGCATTTAATTTCTCTCCTTTTGCGAACCAGATACTAACAAAAGCAAGGGTAACCACAAGCCATGGATTCCAAAGTGTTTGATCCAAAAGCGGCTGAAGCGGGTTTACATCTAATAGCAACGGAAATCGTGCTGTCAGTCCATCGATAGGTAGTATTGCCCCGCTTAATATGATTAAAAATAAAACGAGGATGAATGAAAAACTGTAATAAATGTAATTTTTTTTAAACAGAAATGCTAGTAAGAAAGCACCTGTACTGATAAATATCCGAAATGAAATAATTGCACCAATTAGTTCCAAACTGATGATTTCATCAAGCAATTGATTAAATACAATGATACTTAAGAAGTCAAATAACAAGAAAGCTGCCAGGTAAACAGCAAGATTTTGGATAACGTATTGTTTATAAGTAAAGCGGATAAAAGCAAATCGAGGCATAATACTTGAGTTCCGCTCCTTCATTAGCCAGTCGGATAATAGAAGTGTGGATAGGATACTGAAGATGGCCCAAAGTCCCCAAATATTCCAAATGGTAATGTCATCTGTTGTTCCTCCACTTGAATCATTATAAAAAGAAAATGTTGTAGCAAGTAAATTTTCCTGTGCTTGGATTTCATTTGTTTTTGCAATAATTTCCTCGAACGAAACCGTTGTTTCAGGCTGTATGCTTTCCTGCAGATTGATAATGGTATGAGCAGCTTTTGCTTTACCTGTGTCTTGCTGTACGTAAGAAATAAGCATTTCTCTAATTGGTGTATAGGCAAAGGAAAGGTTGGATTGATAGCTTGTTAAGAGGCGATTGCGACTGCCACGCAATATTTTTGCTTCATACCCGTCTTCTATAATAAATGCACTATCAAGTTCATGACTTTCAATCCGATTGCGCGCTTCTGATTCACTCAATTCATAAACGCGTAGAAGAGGGGAGTCTTTCATTGCTCCAAGCAGTGAATCTGCAAGCGCGCTATCCTCTTTAACAACCATTCCAATGGGGATTTTACTATCTTCTTGTACTATATTTGTAACTTGTATCATACAAACAGTCGCAAGGATTGGGAACAGAAACCAGAAAAGATGGGAAATCCAATGCTTCTTCCAGTTCATTAATCGAGTTTTGATGATTGACATCATATGGCAGCACGCTCCTTCCAAACAGAAATACTAATCAATATGAATGCTGCTGCAGCGTTCATTAAAAGGAGGGGAATATAATCTGCATAAAGTCTATTATTTAATAAAATATCCTGTATCCAGCTTAAAGCTTCATATGAAAATAAATAAGGAAGCAGTTTTTGAATCCATAATGGGTAATAGATAACTGGAATAATCGCACCGCTAATAATTACAGACGAGATTGTGAATAAGGATTGCATTAATAATCGAAGCTTATGCGATGTAATAAGTGATTCAATAATGCCAAGACATTGCATAAAAATTCCGCTGTATAACAATGTGAGTATTGTAATTCGCAGATAATCTACTGGAATAACCGTTTCCTCCAAAGTATTTTTTAAAACGAGAAAAGATAATCCAGCAAAAATTACAGTAACAATTACAGTAACAAACATTTTTGCGATTGTCTGCTGAATTTCAAGCACACCGTACAGACGCATCCGATTTCTTAGAAGCATTGGGTTTTCTTTCGTAAAAAAATTATAAATCGTCAAGAGCCATATTGAAATAAGGATAAACCAGCTTCCAACAGCAAAATATTGAATTGGAGAAGACGTTGCGAGATTAGTGATTTCCCTTTCTGTTAGCACGCGGTCACGTCCGACTGTGTAGAGCAGAAAGTCTTTAAACTGCTCGAAAACAAAATCATTTCTTTCATCATCATTCATTCCAAATTCCCGCGCATAAAAATTAATCGCAAGAATATTTGCTTGTGAAGCACGGATGTGACGGGAAACACTTTCAATAAGCTCATTTACAAGAAGACTTTCTGCTTGTTGATTTGGGTTTCCAGTCACAGGAATTTCAACTGATTGGCCTTGCATTAGATGATGGGTGAATTGATCTGGAAACGTAATATACGAACTAATTTTATTATTTTCTATTGCTGTTTCTGCTTCCTTCTCAGTCATGCTATGTATTGCTATAAATGATCCCAATTGCGAAGAATGTTCGATAAGCTTGACGATAAGCTCAGTTTGTTCATTTTCATCTAAATTGACTAAGCCTACTTGAACGGTTTCCTTCTCAGTAGGCATAAAATATGTAATTATAATTGCAGCAGTCAGCCCGACAATAATAATCGGAAACATGAAAAGAAGAGGAAGTGATAACCACTTCCTCCTTAGCTGCATTAAATGATTTTTTATGAATAATTGTATGTGTCTCATGTAATGCATTGTGGCACGCTCGTTTCGTGTTTATAAATTAAAGGTAGTTCAAAAAGACCGGTGAAAATGACACATCGAATTTCTTCGTTGGCAAAATGGGAACTTGAACTTCTCGGTCCTTTCCATCCGCCTTTTTGTACCTTATTTAAAAGCCGTTAGAATTATTTAAAATCCCATACCGCTGCCAGACATAAGGCCAAACAGCCATTGCTGGAAGCTTGGTGCTACATCGTTTTCGAAGTATTCCTGTAGCTCTGCAGTAGACATGCTACCTAGGTCTTTCACATTATCTTCACTCAATGATTCAACAGAATCAATTGTCTGACCTTCGGTATTCATATTTAATGTGAACATATCTTGACTAAAGTCTGGAGTTTCTAAAGAGAATTGATGTGCTGAATTCATTTTATCAGCTTCATACGTTGCATCTCCACTCCAATGTAGGCTTCCGCCACCACTGGCAGGGTCTTCAACAGTAAACACACGATTAAATTCACGTGTACCATCTGCAAGTGTCTCTGTTCCGTCATATGATAGAACAAAATCTTCAACTGTTAGATTAATAGAGTCTTTAGCTTCATTGTCCTTCCAGTTCAGGTCTCCTGCAATATTCATTGTGCCTTCTTCATATGCATCAGAAAAGGCAAAGTCATAGTCAAAGAATTGATTTTCATCTGTTAATAATTGTGAGCCTGTAATAGAAACTTTTGCAAGCTCTTCTGCGTTCGCTCCCATTTCAAGAACAAATTCGCGTTGAACGATCTTTTTGTCAGCAATCCACAATGTTGATGTTAACCCATCTGGAATCTTTATTTGTTCTAATCCATCTTTTGCTTCTGAAATACCAGCTTCAAAATCTTCCATAAATGTATCCAATTCATCATCCATATATATGCCGCCAAATTGCTGAGCAACCATTTGCTCTTTGATGATTTCTTTTAATTTATCATCCTTTTGCATCTTATCTAATACAGTTGTTAAAATGTCTTTAACCTGCTGCTCAGTAAGGTGCAGAACGATTTTTTCAGATTTAATTGATTCGCCGTTTACTTCAACCGTTTCATCGCTGCTCTTAAACGCGTCATCTGGCAATTCGTCATAAACCATTTTAAAATATTCATCTTCTAGATGAGTTTTGTATTCTTCAGGGAAAATTTCTCCTGCGCTTTCAAACATTGTATCTAATCCAAGTGTTTCCTCACCCGTAAATGTTGCAGGATCTACTTCATGCAGAAGAGGGCCAAAATCTTGATCGTTTAACTGTAAAACTTCCTCCAGGAAAGGCACTCCAACCATTACTTTTTCATCTGTTACAAAGACTTCCAGATCACTTATTTCCATCCCAGCGATATTGGCTGTGATACCCGTGTAAACTTGTTTGTTTTCCATATCGGTTTGAGAATCAAGCTTTATGCTGGAGTTGTTGATTAATGTTGCAGGATCCATGCCGTATCCTGTGCTGCCTGCAGCGGGATCATTATATTCAGCAGTTAATTCTACCGATGAAGCAGTCTTATCATTCTGTGTTTTTTCATACCAGTCAAATTCAGGCTGGTAACGTTCCTCTACACGTTCCACCATGTATTCCCATGTGTCTTTTTCAGCTAGAAAATATGCATTCTTCGGAGAATCCTTGATTAGCATAAATGCTAAAGCTGTTCCGCCAGCTAATACGACAATTCCTACGATAAGTGCTATTAAACCTTTGGAAACTCCTTTTTTCTGTTGTTCATTCGTTGTACCTTCCACAAACTTACCCCTTTCTTTTCCTTCTTCTTTCTGAGTTTATTATGAATCTCTGAAACATATAATAACAAACTGTTTCAACTTTTTATATCATTTAAAAACAAACTAGTCAAATGGTTCTAAAAAAAATTCGAAACCCCCTAATCCAAAAGGCTTTTATTAGTCTTAAATTCAAGATAATTTAGCAGGTTATTTTAACTATTTAAATGGTAAAAAAAGGTAATAATTATTGTTTTTGCTGTGAATTTTTAATGAGGATAGGCTTGCGATTAGGTATTTTTGCTTATTTTTATTTGGTTTGGGCGGTATAAGAGGGAACTTTCGGATGCAGGAGGTATTTTCAGGATTTATTATGATAGTTGGAATAGAATAGGGGAGATGGAAGCCATTTCCCCACAGTCTTCTCGTTATTGCAAACCTTGAGACGCAGATTTAACACCTTGCTCTAATGCATCGACCATTTCTTTTCTATCCTGTTCTGCTGATTGATTCCAAATTAATTCAAACAGCACTCCAAGGCCCGGAAGCATTTTTTCTTCGCCGTTTTGAATAGCATCAACAATCGTTGCCTCCAACTGCTGCTGATCGTTGGTTGCGATATTGGACAAAATTGCTTTTCTTAAATTTAAATTCATGTAAACACACCTCCACTTCTCAAACTAACGATAGTTTGACCAACGCACCTAAAAATATGTATGATGGATGAAGAAATAATAAGAAGGATGAAATCAATGATTACTTCAGTAAAAAATGAAAAAGTAAAACAATGGAAAAAACTGCATAAACGAAAAGAAAGAATACAAGCTGGTGCTTTTCTAGTGGAAGGCTTTCATTTAGTGGAAGAAGCAGTGAATAGTAACTGGACGGTTCGTGAAGTCATTATGCAGAAAGACGTTGAACTACCGAACTGGACAAATGCCTATCCAGTTGTTTCAGTCAGCGAAAATGTAATGGCCTACATCTCACAAACTGCGACCCCACAAGGAATAATTGCCGTCATTGAAAGCTATAAACAGTCAGAGCAAAATGGGAATCATTTGCTTCTTATTGATTCGATCCAGGATCCTGGTAATTTAGGAACAATCATTCGAACTGCGGATGCTGCAGGAATGGATGGTATTATTCTTGGAGATGGGACAGTGGATCTTTATAATGATAAGGTTATTCGGTCTACTCAAGGCTCGATTTTTCATATCCCAGTGCTTCATGCAGACCTCGGGGAAGAAATTACAAAGTTAAAGCAAAAAGGGTTTGAAATCTGGGCAACTTCGTTAGAAAAAGCTTCCAATTATAATGACATTATTCCAAAAGCCAAAGTGGCAATTATTTTAGGGAATGAAGGTGCTGGTGTACAGGCTGATTTGATTGAACAAGCAGACAGAGCGGTGAAGATTCCGATTTATGGACAGGCAGAATCTTTAAACGTAAGTATTGCAGCAGGAATTCTCATGTATCACCTTAAAAGATAATCTTGCAAGTATCATTGAAATTATCTATAATGAATGTAATCTAAATATGAAAGCGAAGAAGGAGTTCGTTCTTACTCAGGATGCGAAGCAGGGAAGAAATGCCTATGACTGAAAGCATTTCTATCGCAGGAATTCGAACATTTCACTCTGGAGCTGACACTTGGACCTTCGTTTGAAGTAAAGGTGTTCCGGATTTATTCCGTTATCAAGTTAAGTTGGGCAGCAATCGTATGCTTTTTCATACATATATTCTGTCAACAAGGGTGGTACCGCGAAATAACAGCCTCGTCCCTTTTAGGGATGGAGGCTTTTTTTATTTGTGTAAAGAGCAACGAAGGTCTCCACTCAGGCAGCTAGCTATGTTAACTTGCCATGATTTTAATCACATATTCAAGGAGGTAATTATTATGAAAGAACAATTAGAGGCTATACAGGCTGAAGCGTTGCAAAGAATAATCGCAACAGAGACAATTCGAGAATTGCAAGATATTAAAGTTGCATATTTAGGGAAAAAGGGATCTTTAACTGGTGTGTTACGTGGGATGGGCAAACTCTCTAAGGAAGAACGTCCAGTTGTCGGTGAAATTGCTAACCTTGTAAGAGCCGCTATTACAACGGCACTTGAAGAAAAAACAGAAAAGCTAGAAATGGAAGAATTGGAGAAACAGCTTGAAGCAGAAACAATTGACGTTACGCTGCCTGGCCGTCCGGTAAAGGTAGGAGGTCCTCACTTACTAACAAGTATTGTTCAAGAAATAGAGGATTTGTTTATTGGAATGGGCTATGAGGTAAGAGAAGGTCCAGAAGTGGAGACAGACTATTTTAATTTCGAAGCATTGAACCTACCGAAGAATCACCCAGCTCGGGATATGCAGGATTCATTCTATATTACAAATGAATTACTGCTTCGTACACATACTTCCCCAGTTCAAGCACGTACAATGCAGGAATTTAACGGAGAAAAGTCTTTTAAAATGATTTGTCCTGGAAAGGTATACCGCCGTGATACGGATGATGCAACACACTCTCATCAATTTACACAAATTGAAGGGCTTTATGTAGATAAAAATGTGCGCATGAGTGATTTAAAAGGAACATTGGATAAATTCGCTAAGAAAATGTTTGGTGAGGATCGTGAAATCCGTTTGCGTCCTAGTTTTTTCCCATTTACAGAGCCTTCCGTAGAGATGGATATTTCTTGTAAGGTATGTGATGGAAAAGGATGTAGTGTGTGCAAAGGAACTGGATGGATTGAGATTCTTGGTGGAGGGATGGTTCACCCTAAAGTACTTGAAATGGGCGGATATGACCCAGAGGTATACAGCGGATTTGCGTTTGGGATGGGTCCTGAACGAATTGCCATGCTGAAGTACGGTGTGAATGACATTCGGAACTTCTATGCAAATGATATCCGTTTCTTAAAGCAATACCATAAAGCATAAGTGATAACACGAAGGAGGTAAAACAATTGTTAGTATCATATAATTGGTTAAAAAAATACGTTGATTTAGGAAATTTAACGCCAGAAGAGCTTGCGGCAAAAATTACGAAGTCAGGGATTGAAGTAGAGGGTGTTGAATATGTGGCTGAAAAAAGTACCAATGTTGTAGTCGGCTATGTAGAGTCATGCGAAAAACATCCAGATGCAGACAAATTAAACCTGTGCCAAGTTGAAGTAGGAGGGGAGAAATTACAAATTATTTGTGGAGCACCAAATGTGGCACAAGGTCAAAAGGTTGCAGTTGCAAAGCCGGGGGCAGTTCTTCCAGGTAATTTCAAAATAAAAAAAGTCAAGCTTCGTGGAATTGAATCGAACGGTATGATTTGTTCGCTTAAAGAGCTGGGTATCGAAGAAAAATATATCCCAACCGATATTGCGAATGGTATTTTTGTATTTACGGAAGATGCAGCAGTCGGAGAGCCTGTTGACGACCTGCTTAATTTAAATGATGCAGTTCTTGAATTGGATGTTTTAGCAAATCGTGCAGATGCATTAAGTATGCTTGGTGTTGCATATGAAGTCGCAGCAATCCTTGATCAACCGGTAAAACTTCCGGATGAAGCAGTTCAAGTGGTAGATTCAGAAGTAGTAGCTAATTATGTTTCCGTTGATGTTGAAGCAGCTGATTTAAATCCATATTACGGGGCATTTATGATAAAAGATGTGGAAATCAAACCATCTCCATTATGGATGAGAAATTACTTAATAGCTGCTGGCATTCGTCCAATTAATAATGTAGTTGACATTACAAATTATGTGCTCCTCGAATATGGTCAGCCATTACATGCATTTGATTATGATAAATTTGGCTCTGAAAAAATTGTTGTACGCCGTGCGAAAAATGATGAGACCCTAACAACATTGGACGGACAAGAACGAACATTAACAGACGAGAATCTCGTTATCACAAATGGTAAGGAATCTGTAGCCTTAGCGGGTGTTATGGGTGGATTGGATTCAGAAGTTACGAGTGAGACAACGAATGTATTATTGGAAGCTGCTTATTTTGATGCTATTACAGTTAGAAAAACAGTAAAGCAAACTGGTCTGCGCAGTGAATCCAGTACGAGATTTGAAAAAGGAGTCGATCCAAACCGTGTCCGTAAAGCAGGAGTTCGTGCATGCTTACTGCTGCAGCAATATGCTGGTGGTAAAGTAATGACTGGAACTGCTGAATTTGATACGTTAGATCGAACAGAAAAAGTTGTCGAAATGGATACAGCACATATTAACAATCGTCTAGGTACAGAAATGACAACGGAAGAAATTGCTTCTATTCTGAAACGACTGCAATTTGATTACAATCAGAATAACGATCATTTTACTGTTCACGTGCCGACTCGCCGTGGGGACATTACCCTGTTTGAGGATATGCTTGAAGAGGTAGCTCGTATTTACGGGTACGATAACCTTCCATTTACATTGCCTGAGGGTGCGGGACAGTCTGGAGGCTTGACCGTAAGACAACAATTGAAACGTCGGGTTAAAAACTTTATTCAAAGTGCAGGTTTGATGGAAACATTAACCTATTCTTTAACGAATGGGTATGATGTGAAACGCTTGATTAGCCCAGAGGTTGCTAATGAAACGACTGCACCGGTTGCTCTGGCAATGCCAATGAGTGAGGATCATAAGTACCTTCGTCTAAGTATTTTACCAGAATTATTAAATGTGCTGTCCTATAACCGTGCGCGCAGTCAAGTAAATCTTGGCTATTATGAAATGGGAAGTATTTTTATTTCAGGGGAAAATGAGCTAACAAAACAGCCAAATGAACAACTTCGTCTCTCTGGAGCTCTAACAGGAACTTGGTCCGAGCAAGCTTGGCAGCAAGAGAAAAAGGAAGTTGACTTTTATGTTGTGAAAGGAATTGTTGAAGGATTATTTGATTATCTGCAAGTTCCCGCAACATTTAGCCAAACGAAGTTAACTGATATGCACCCGGGAAGATGTGCGTTAGTAGAAGTATGTAATAAAACCGTTGGGTTCATCGGTCAGCTCCACCCAACATTGCAAAAAGAACTTGATTTAAAAGAAACATATGTGTTTGATTTAAACCTGGAAGAAGTTTTTTCGGCATATAATGCTGTACCATCCTTTACTGCAATTCCAAAATATCCTTCCATTGCAAGAGATATTGCATTTATTTTAGATGAAAATGTTCATGCCGGTGATGTGAGAAAAGTAATTGAAGAAGTTGGTGCTCCCCTTGTTAATCGAGTGGAAATCTTTGACTTGTATCAAGGTGATAACCTAGAAGACGGTAAGAAATCGATTGCATACAGCTTACTTTATCAGCATCCAGAAAAAACGCTGAAGGATGAGGAAGTAGAAGAATCCTACCAAAACATAATTACAGCCGTTAATGAAAAGTTCAACGCATATGTAAGATCCTAAACAAATTAAAAGCTTACCTGTCATCTATAATGGCAGGTAAGCTTTTTCACTTTCTGAGCTGTCATCAAGGATTAACAAGCTGGCGACCAAATTAATGGCAGATTCTAATAAAATTAATCACAATCAATCCAGCCGTGCAGCACCTTTTAAATTCGATTACCTCTCTCTAGTGAGTAGATTGGTTCATACTAAACCTCCAAACATTCCAGTCTATTCAGCTGCATTATCAGATATATAGTAATTATTGATCAATATATTTTTCTTTTGGTGGCAAATCCCAATTTATTTCATTCAGTCCGATTTCTTTCAAAATGGCATTCGTTTTTGAAAATGGTTTGCTGCCGAAAAAGCCCCTGTGTGCAGATAATGGACTAGGATGAGGAGCGCGAATTATGAAATGTTTATTCGTGTCGATCAGCTTAATTTTACTTTGCGCTGCACTTCCCCAAAGGATATAGACAACGGGATCTTTTTTAGTATTTAACATGTCGATGACTCGGTCTGTGAATACTTCCCAGCCCTTGCCTCGATGTGAGTGGGCTTGGCCAGCTCTTACAGTCAGAACTGTATTTAAAAGCAGGACCCCTTGCTTAGCCCAATCAACCAAATAACCATGTGCAGGAACAGGCAGACCAAGATCATCGTGTAATTCTTTAAATATATTCCGTAACGAAGGTGGAATCTTTACCTCCGGTTGAACGGAAAAACTAAGCCCGTGTGCTTGATTCGGTCCATGGTAAGGATCTTGCCCAAGTATTACAACTTTAACTTTTTCAAATGAAGTGTAATGTAACGCATTAAAAATATTGTGCATATTTGGGTAAATCGTGTGTGTTGCGTATTCCGTTTTCAAAAATGCTCGTAATTGCTGATAGTATGATTTTTGGAACTCACTAGCCAGTATGGGTTCCCAGTCGTTTTGTAAAACTTTTTGTTTCATACAAACCCCTTCCTTTTCAGTATTATAAATAGCGCTGTGCTTTTTTGGTGTTTGCAAAATGTGTCTTGGCGTATTTATCTAAAATCGAATCACCATTGGTTTGTATTACCTTAGCAATTGTTTGGTCCACTTTAGCAGAGGCCCCTTTAGGAAGATTGATACCTATTGCTTCAGAAAGCTTATCCATTTGTTTGACAAAGCTTGCTCTAGCAATAATGGATGCAGTAGCAACAGCGATGGAATGGCTTTCAGCTTTTGTAATAAAAAATGTATTTTCTGGAAGCTGTTGTTTCTCTGTACCGATATGTCTACTATAGACAGCAGGTTCGCAAAATTGGTCTATTAGGATGCCATCCAGTTCGGCATTACCGATTTTATTTAATAAGTTTGTAATCGCATGATGGTGGAGCATTGCTTTCATTTTCCCTTGTGACCAGCCTTTTTTCTGCAGCCGATTATACTTTTCATTATGTAAAACAAGTAACGAATACGGGATTTTTAGCTTAACGATGTCCTTTGCTAATTTAGAAATAATAGGATCTGTAAGGCTTTTTGAATCCTTTACTCCAAGCTCTTTTAGAGTGGCAAATTGGTTTTTGTTTACATAAGCTGCAGCAACAGCAATCGGACCGAAATAGTCACCGGTTCCCGCCTCATCCGATCCGATATGGCTGCTTGTAAACAAACTGGTTTCAGGTGTAAATCGTGTTTTTCTTTTGCTCTGGTTTACTTGTTTTTCTGTTCTGGAGGTTGACTTGCTTGAGCTTGTCTGCCATTTTCCCGCTTCAACTTCAGGCGCGCTCCCTTGGAAAAGAACTTTTCCAGATTGATAGGCGGTTATAACAGCCGCATTTGTTTTCGCGCGAAAGACAGCCCCTGGGGGAGTGGTGTTTAATTCGTTCTGATAGTATGATTTCATCTCGTATATTGTATCCATCGGTAATACATGTACTTCTTGTCCCATCTATATCTCTCCAATCATTGCATATCTAGACTATAGCAAAATAGCTTTCATAATGAAATACTTCTTTTTAAAAGTACTTCGTGTTAATATTAAGTGAAGAATTTTTTGTTTGCAGGAGGTAACACCATGGGCAAGGGTGAAAAACAACGTATAACAGTTGATATATATAATAGAACATATACGATAATTGGACCAGAGTCAGAAAGCCATGTTCGATTAGTCGCAGATCTTGTGGATCAAAAAATGAAAGAACTGCATGAAATGAACCGACAATTAGATACAACAAGATTAGCAGTCTTAACTGCAGTAAATACAATGAATGATTACCAAAAACTAAAAGAAGATTACGCAACCTTATTAGGTTCGCTTAGAAAGAAAGAGGATAAGTAATTTATGTTAGACTTTATATTATTCATCATGCTTGTTTTCGGTTTTTTTATGGGCCTGAAAAGGGGGCTTATCTTACAATTGCTCCACTTAACTGGATACATTATCGCGTTTATTGTAGCGGTAAAATATTACGATGTGCTGGGTCCCAACCTATCCCTTTGGATACCATATCCGGAACTTACCGATGATAGTGCGTGGGCAGTCTTTTTACAGTCGTTGCCACTTGAGACAGCATTTTATAATGCAATTGCATTTGCGGTTATCTTTTTCGCAGTTAAAATTGCATTACAAATTATTGCCTCTATGCTCGATTTTGTAGCGTCTATACCGATTATAAAATCCGTTAATAAAATTCTAGGCTCTGTACTGGGATTTTTAGAAGTATATTTGATTTTATTCATCCTGCTATACATTTTAGCATTAACACCAATTGAAACAATCCAGAGCTGGATTAATGACTCTTCTATTGCACTTTTCATAATTGAGAAAACACCTTATTTCTCAGAAAAGCTGCTGGAGTTATGGTTTACCTATACAGAAGGGGAAGCCAGTTAGACACAAACCATTTACGCACGGAAGACTGATTCATCGTATTAGGGATACGCTTGTAAGCTTGAAGCAGGTAGTATGTACTAAAATAGAATCAGTCTTTTTATACGCAGTTTTACTTGAATACTTAAGGAATAGGTGATTCGTTGTGGCAATTAATAAGAAAGACGTTATTCAATTATTGGAAAGAATAGCTCTTTACATGGAGCTAAAAGGAGAAAATCCGTTTAAAATATCTGCATATCGTAAGGCAGCGCAAGGCTTGGAACAAGATGATCGTTCCTTAGCGGACATTGAGGATTTCACAAAAATCAAAGGTATTGGCAAAGGTACCAGCACCGTTATTGCAGAGTTTATCGAACAAGGGGAATCTCCAGTTTTAAAGGAACTTACAGAGCAAGTTCCACCGGGATTAATTCCACTACTAAGTTTACCTGGTCTTGGTGGCAAAAAACTTTCTAAGCTTTATCAAGAACTTGGTGTTATTGATGCGGATACATTGAAAGAAGCATGTTTAAGCGGGAAAGTAGAAAATCTTGCAGGCTTTGGCAAAAAATCTGCAGAGAAAATTGTCGCTGCACTAGAAGAATCTGGAAAACGCCCAGAGCGATTGCCAATAGCAATTATGCTCCCGTTGGCAGAGAGAATTGAAGCCTATCTGGATGAAATTGAGGAAGTCGAATCATTTTCCAGAGCTGGAAGTCTTCGCAGAATGCGGGAAACAATAAAGGATCTTGACTTTATTATTGCTACATCCAATCCAACTGCTGTTAGAGATGCACTGCTGGCAATTCCGAATATAAAAGAAGTCATCGCCAAAGGTGACACAAAAGTATCGGTGACGTTGGAAGATGTGTACGATATAAATGTCGATTTCAGATTGGTTTCAAAGTCAGAGTTTGCAACAACACTTCATCATTTTACTGGCTCAAAAGATCATAATGTCGCACTAAGACAGCTCGCTAAATCAAGAGGAGAGAAAATTAGCGAGTATGGAGTAGAAGTAGAAGAAACAAATGAAGTCGTTACATTTTCGAATGAAACAGAGTTCTTTCAATACTTTGGACTGCAATTCATCCCACCAGAAATAAGAGAAAATACGGGAGAAGTTGAGGCATATAAAGAAGAAAAAAGGTTAATTGAGCTTAATGATATAAAAGGCGATTTACATATGCATACGACATGGAGCGACGGAGGACAATCACTAGAAGAAATGGCAGACCATGTTCGTGCTATGGGCTATGATTATATGGCAGTTACCGATCATTCCAAATACCTTCGAGTAGCAAATGGACTAGATGAATTACGTTTACGCAAACAACGAGAAGAAATTGCTGCTTTAAATGAAAAGTGGACAGACTTTCATATTTTTGCAGGGGTAGAAATGGATATTTTGCCGGACGGAACTCTTGATTTCTCCGATGATTTTCTTCGTGAAATGGATTTTGTCATTGGCGCCATTCATTCGAGCTTTAATCAATCACAAGAGAAAATTATGAAGCGACTTTATACGGCTTTAGAAAATCCATATGTATCATTGATCGCTCACCCTACTGGAAGACTAATAGGCAGACGTGCTGGATACAACGTAAATGTGGAGGAATTAATCGAAAAAGCAGAAGAAACAAATACAGCATTAGAAATTAATTCCAATCCGAACCGGCTTGATTTATCTGCAGAATGGGTGCGGAAGGCTCAAGAGGCTGGTGTAACAATCGCAATCAATACAGACGCTCATAGCTACCAAATGCTTGATCACATGTCTTATGGAGTTGGTGTAGCTAGAAGAGGGTGGATTCATAAAGATACCGTTTTGAATACGTGGTCAAAAGAGAAACTTATGAGTTATTTGAATCGTAATAAATAATAAAGAAGCATATTTAAAGGAGTAAATAAGGATGAACGAACGGATTCTCCGTGTACTAGAATTTAAAAAAATAACAGAAAGCCTGTCAGCACATGCAGCTACATCGTTAGGGAAGGGACTTGTATCACAGTTAAAGCCTGCAACAGATTTAAATCACGTTATCGAGCTGCAAGACGAAACAGACGAAGCGACCCAAATTATTCGCTTAAATAAAGCTATTCCATTAGGGGGGATTACAGATATTCGTTCCAGCTTGAAACGGAGTGCAATTGGTGGTGTGCTTTCAACAGAAGAATGTCTTGATATTGCTAATACCATTTATGGCGGAAGACAAGTAAAGCTGTTTTTCGATCAGCTGGATTTAGAAGAAGAATTGCCAATTCTTGAAGATTTAGTGGAGCAAATAACACCTCTTCGTGAACTGGAAATGGAAATAAAAAATTGTATTGATGACCGTGGTCATGTGATGGATAGCGCATCAGCAAGCCTGCGGAGTATTAGAAGCTCCATACGTACATTTGAGAATCGGATTCGGGAAAGATTAGAGAGCTACACAAGAAATAATAGCAATATGCTGTCTGATGCAATTATAACAATCCGAAATGACCGATACGTGCTTCCAGTTAAACAAGAATACCGAGGTACAATTGGCGGGATTGTTCATGATCAGTCATCCTCTGGGCAAACCTTGTTTATGGAGCCTAAAGCAATTGTAGACCTCAACAATCAATTACATGGTGCAATTACAAAAGAGAAGCAGGAAATAGACAGGATTTTAAAAGGATTAAGTCAATCGATTGCAGCGGAGGAATATGATTTAGAGCAAAATGTGATGTTGTTAGGCAAAATTGATTTCATTTCAGCACGAGCTAAATTGGGACAGGAAATGAAAGCAGTCAGACCCAAAATGAATGATCAAGGATTTATCCAGATGAAGCAAGCAAGGCATCCATTAATTCCCATTGATGAAGTAGTAGCAAATGATGTGGAGATTGGAAAAACGTATACCTCAATTGTCATTACAGGCCCAAACACGGGAGGGAAGACAGTTACATTGAAAATGGTTGGTCTTTGCACATTGATGGCTCAGTCCGGATTGCAAGTGCCTGCTTTAGATGGCTGTGAGCTTGCAGTGTTCAAAGAAGTGTTTGCTGATATTGGGGACGAACAGTCAATCGAACAAAATTTAAGTACATTTTCTTCCCACATGACAAATATTGTAGAAATCATCAAGCATGTAGATAATCAGTCACTCGTCCTTTTTGACGAACTTGGCTCCGGAACAGATCCACAAGAGGGTGCGGCATTAGCGATGGCTATTCTTGACGAGGTTGTTTCCCGAAATGCTCGGGTCATTGCAACCACTCATTATCCTGAACTGAAAGCATATGGATATAATCGCAGCAATGTTGTCAATGCATCGGTTGAATTCAATGTCGAAACCTTACAGCCAACCTATCGGTTACTGATTGGTGTTCCTGGTCGAAGTAATGCGTTTGAAATATCGAATCGATTAGGGTTGAACAGCAATATTATTGAACGGGCTAAAGGTCTGATTGGTGTTGATTCGAAGAGTGTTGAGACTATGATTGCTTCATTGGAAAAATCGCATCTGGATGCAGAGCGGGATTACGAAAAAGCACATGAAGTTTTACTCGAAAGCGAGAAATTACGTGAAGACATCGAAAAAGAATGGAAGCAATTAGAGCAAAAGAAAGAAGAATTATATAAAAAAGCTGAAGAGAAGGCAGAAAAGGCACTAACGAAAGCTCGAGAAGAAGCAGAGCGAATTGTTGGCGAGATTCGTCAAATGAAAACCAATGTATCACTAAAAGAACATGAGTGGATTGAAGCTAAGAAAATGCTTGAAGACGCCCAGCCGCATCTTGCGAAAAAACAAACGAAGCATTCTGATAAAAAGAATGCTGAGCAAAGAGAGCTTGAGCCCGGTGATGAAATTAAATTATTAACTGTAAATCAAAAAGGTGAAGTATTAGAAAAGATAAGCGAGAATGAATTTTTAGTACAGGTAGGAATCATGAAGGTTAAAGTGAAACGCCATGAACTGCAATTTCTCGGAACACCAAAGCAAACAATAGAAAAGCCAGTAGCAACTATTAAAGGATCTAATTACCATGTTAGTACAGAGCTGGATTTGCGTGGTGAGCGCTATGAGGATGCTTTGCTAAAATTAGAGAAATATATTGATGATGTTCTGTTGGCAGGCTATCCGAAGGCATATATTATTCATGGTAAAGGTACTGGTGCGTTAAGAAAAGGAGTACAGGAATTTGTAAAACGACACCCACAAATTAAGAATGCACAGCCTGGAGGAAGTGGTGAAGGCGGCAGTGGTGTAACCGTTCTTGAATTTTAATAAGCGGTTTCATGCATACTGCTTTAAGTTAGGAAAGCAACTGACTTTCCTAACTGTATTTTCAATTGATTCACTAATCAGTTGAAATGGCTGAATTGAAATGAAGACGAATATACTATATAAAATAGGAGGGGTTGACTGTTATGGAAGGATTTTGGGAACATATCATCGTAGTTACAGCAGCTCGCTACAGTGTATTTGTCTTATGCACACTTGTTTTTTTAGCAGTATTTGAGCTTGTAACATCCTATAAAAATTGGGAAGAAATAAAAAAAGGCAACCTTGCTGTTGCAATGGCAACGGGAGGAAAGCTGTTTGGGATTGCAACAATTTTTCGTTATTCCATTGAACACAATGATTCTCTGCTGCAATCTGTTGGATGGGGTGTATATGGCTTTGTTTTATTATTAATGGGTTACCTCATGTTCGAATTTCTTACTCCAATTATGAAAGTTGATGAAGAAATCCGGAATGGAAATAAAGCGGTTGGCTTCATTTCCATGATCATATCTGTTGGATTGGCATTTGTAATCGGAGCAAGTATCCGATAAAGAGAGGAGAGACAAACAGTGGTTTTAGATCGATTAGCTAAGGTCTTAATTATAGTAGCAATTATTTTTGTTGTAGTAGGTATTTTTTACTTAATTTAAATGTTTTATATATGTCACTCTCCTTTTATTTTGTACATAATAAAAAATCAAAAGTTAATTAAAAAGATTTAAAAAAATAGAAATTAATCGGTATAATGATTATAGTATAGTATAAAGGGGAGTGAATAAATGATACCTAACCGAAAATGGCATGAACATTACCCGAACGAAATACCTACGTCACTGGAGTATGAGAAAAAAGCCTTGCATGTTTATTTGGAAGAAAGCGCTGATATGTACAAAGAAAAGAAAGCGCTTTATTTCATGGGGAAGGAGCTTTCTTACCACGAGCTGTTCATTAAATCCAAACAAATGGCAAACTACTTACAGTCCCTTGGAGTGAGAAAGGGGGATAAGGTGGCCATCATGCTGCCGAACTGTCCACAAGCGGTTATCAGCTATTATGGTATTCTGATGGCTGGTGGAACAGTTGTACAGACAAACCCACTTTATACAGAACGAGAATTGGAATATCAGTTAAATGATTCTGGCACTTCGGTAATTATTTGTTTGGATATTTTACTTCCACGCGTTACAAAAGTAAAAGGTAATACGGAATTAAAGCATACGATTGTTACGGGAATTAAAGATTACTTGCCATTTCCAAAAAATTTGATTTATCCGTTTATCCAAAAGCGGGAATATAATATGGTTGTTAGAGTCGAACAAAGTGCAGATACACATGTGTGGCAATTAATAATGGAGAGAACATCAACAGATTATTCCGAGCCTAAAATAGATCCTATGGAGGACCTGGCATTATTACAATATACAGGCGGTACGACCGGTCATCCAAAAGGTGTTATGCTCACTCACTTTAACCTGACCTCGAACGTTGAAATGTGTGAAAACTGGTTGTATAAAACGGAAAAGGGCAGTGAAATTGTGATGGGCGTACTCCCGTTCTTTCATGTATATGGTATGACGACCGTCATGAATCTCTCGATTAAACAAGGGTCAAAAATAATTCTTATGCCCAAATTCAATGCGCTGGACGTGCTTAAGACAATTGATAAGCAAAAGCCCAGCTTATTTCCAGGTGCTCCAACCATTTATGTTGCTTTATTGAACCATCCAGATTTGTATAAATATGATCTTTCATCAATTAAAGCATGTATTAGTGGATCAGCACCATTACCAATTGAGATACAGGATCAATTCGAAAAGATAACAGGCGGCAAACTAGTTGAAGGATATGGATTAACAGAATCATCTCCAGTAACCCATGCTAATTTTGTTTGGGAAAATCGTGTTAATGGCAGTATTGGTGTACCTTGGCCAGACACGGATTGTAAAATTTTTAAAATGGATTCGATTGATAAAGAAGCAGAAGTTGGGGAAGTGGGCGAGATTGCTGTAAAAGGTCCACAAATCATGAAAGGGTATTGGAATAACGAAGAAGAAACGAATAATGTTTTAAAAGATGGATGGTTATTTACGGGCGATTTAGGTTATATGAATGAGGAAGGCTACTTTTATATTGTAGACCGAAAAAAGGATATGATCATTGCAGGAGGATATAATATTTATCCGCGTGAAGTAGAAGAGGTTCTTTACGAACATGAAGGCATTCAGGAAGCAGTTGTCGCTGGTATCCCAGATGCATATCGCGGAGAAACGGTCAAGGCCTATATTGTCCTTAAACAAGACTACAGTATTACCGAAGAAGCGTTAAATGAATATTGCAGAAAACATCTCGCAGCATACAAAGTTCCGAGGATATATGAATTCCGTAAAGAACTTCCTAAGACTGCAGTTGGTAAGATATTAAGAAGGAAGTTAATAGACGAAGAGGCAGCCAAACAGACAGAAAAATCCGTAACAACAAGTTGAGCCATGTGCTCTTTTTCTTAGTTAATAATGGACAAGGTCATTGTTGACAGAATAATCTGTTGGAGTTAGAATAAAATTATGAATGACCATTCACTCAGTTTATAAAGTGAATAACATCATAGGAGAAGGCGCATGAAAAATGAAAAATAATAAACCGAAATATAACCAAATAATAGAAGCAGCAGTAAAAGTCATTGCTGAGAATGGCTATCATGGCTCACAGGTATCTAAAATTGCAAAGGCAGCCGGAGTTGCAGATGGCACAATCTATCTTTATTTTAAAAATAAAGAAGATGTCCTTGTATCTGTTTTTGAAGAGAAGATGGGTGAATTTATTGAACGGATTGAACAGTCAACCAATCAAGAACAGAACGCAAATGATAAATTATTTACATTGATAAAAATGCATTTTGAACAGCTTTCAGCTGATTATCATTTAGCCATTGTTACCCAGCTGGAATTAAGGCAATCCAATTATGATCTAAGGATTAAAATCAATAATGTTTTAAAGCGTTACTTAACGGTATTGGATAATATTCTTAAAGAAGGAATAGAAGAACAGCTGTTTCGCAATGATTTAACGATTCCTTTAGTAAGACAAATGATATTTGGTACTTTAGATGAAATCGTAACGAATTGGGTCATGAATGAGCAAAGATATGATATAAATAAACAAGTAGCAGCTGTTCATGATTTGCTAATGAAAGGGCTATCCAGAGATTGAAAAATTGTAGAAGTTCATTGAGGGAGGATATGATTAATTTGACAATGATTGCGAATGAAGTTAAAGGAAACGTAGCATATTTAACGATTCAAAGCCCGCCTGCAAATGCATTATCACGCACACTTCTAAAAGACTTAAATAATCAGCTTGATCGAATTGAACAAGAAAATAATGTAAAAGCAGTTGTTCTAAAAGGTGAAGGCAGATTCTTCTCCGCGGGTGCAGATATCAAGGAATTTACCGGTTTACAGAACACAGCAGATTATGCATCTCTTGCGACAAACGGTCAGCATGTCTTTAGTCGGATGGAACAGTTCTCTATACCGATTATTGCTGCTATTCATGGTGCTGCATTAGGCGGAGGATTGGAACTTGCAATGGCTTGCCATATCCGTATCGTCACAGCAAATGCGAAACTAGGTTTACCAGAAGTAAATCTTGGGATCATACCTGGTTTTGGGGGTACACAGCGATTGCCGAGGTATGTAGGTGCGTCGAAAGCTTATGAAATGATACTTACTGGTGAACCGATAAACGGAGAACAGGCAGCTGCATGGGGGCTTGCAAACAGTGTTGTTTCTGAAGAAGCTCTAATGAGCGAAGCTGCAAAACTCGCAGAGAAAATAGCAGCCAAAAGTAAACCAGCTATTCAACATATCATGCATCTTGTTTCTGTATCAAAAACAGAAGTGTTTTCCAAAGGTGAAGAAGAAGAAGCTAATGCCTTTTCACAAGTGTTTGGAAATGAGGATGCAAAAGAAGGCATTCAAGCATTTTTAGAAAAGCGTCAAGCGAATTTTAAAGATAAATAATATTTTAATTGATTAGGAGGATGCTAGATGGATATTTATGTGCTTTTAAAGAAAACTTTCGACACTGAAGAAAAAATTAGTGTATCAGGTGGAGTTATTGAAGATGATGGGGCCGAATACATTATTAATCCATATGATGAATATGCCGTTGAAGAGGCTATTACGCAGCGTGATGCACATGGAGGAGAAGTAACTGTTGTGACAGTTGGGGATGAAGACTCTGAAAAACAGTTGCGCACAGCCTTAGCAATGGGAGCAGATAAGGCAGTGCTGATTAATACAGAAGAAGATCTGGAGGAAGGGGATTCTTTTACAACTGCAAAAATTTTAGAAGCTTATTTTGAAGATAAAGAAGCAGATCTGATCTTAGCTGGAAATGTAGCAATTGATGAAGCAAGCGGCCAGGTGGGACCACGACTTGCGGAATTACTTGGACTTCCTTATGTAACGACCATTACTAAATTGGATATCAAAGATAAAACGGTTATGATAGAAAAAGATGTAGAGGGAGATGTAGAAGTAATTGAAACAAGCTTGCCTTTATTAGTCACTTGTCAGCAAGGTCTTAACGAGCCACGCTATCCATCACTTCCGGGGATTATGAAGGCAAAGAAAAAACCTTTGGAAGAGCTTGAAATTGATGACTTGGATTTAGATGATGAAGACGTGGAACCAAAAACGAAAACAATCGATATCTTTCTGCCGTCTGAAAAAGAAGCTGGAAGGGTATTAGAAGGCGAAGTATCAGATCAAGTCAGTGAATTGGTATCATTACTTAAAAACGAAAAGAAAGTGTTGTAAAAACTTAACTTCGTATTCAAAAGCGGATAAAAAATGGCCGGGACCGGTTAAGGAACATCTATAAGGGGAAGGAGCAATGACATGAGTGATAAATATTTAGTAATAAGTGAGACGAGAGACGGTGAATTACGTCATGTATCATTAGAGGCGGTTGCAGCAGCAAAGGAAATTAATCCTGATGCAGAAATCGTTGGTGTAATTGTTGGAGATGGCAATTTAGAAAATTTGGCAAAAGAATTAATTTATTATGGTTCTGACCGAGTGATCAATGTTTCCCACGAGAATTTGAAAACGTATACATCTGAAGGCTATGGGCAAGCGATAATGGCTATTGTAAACGAAGAAAATCCATCCGGTATTATTATGGGTCATACATCTATTGGAAAGGATTTAACACCGAAGCTTGCGAGCAAGTTAGAGACAGGTCTTGTTTCAGATGCTGTCGGAATAGAAAAAGATAGCGATCAGCCTGTATTCATTCGACCAATTTATTCAGGAAAAGCTTTTGAAAAGAAAATCATTACAAATGGAATTACTTTCGTAACGATTCGTCCGAATAATATTGCGGCATTAGAAAAAGATGAATCACGCTTAGGAGATATCGCAACAAAAAGTGTTGATATTAGAGATATCCGAACCATTGTTAAAGATGTAGTTCGTAAGGCATCTAAAGGAGTTGATCTATCCGAGGCTAATGTGATTATTGCTGGTGGGCGGGGTGTAAAAAGCGCAGATGGATTCAAGCCATTATATGAGCTTGCTGACGTTTTAGGAGGAGCGGTTGGTGCATCACGTGGAGCGTGTGATGCGGAGTATTGTGACTATGCATTGCAAATCGGGCAGACTGGAAAAGTTGTAACACCAGACCTATATATAGCAGTTGGAATCTCAGGTGCTATTCAGCATTTAGCTGGGATGTCTAACTCCAAAGTAATTGTAGCAATTAACAAAGATTCAGAAGCAAATATCTTCAATATTGCTGACTATGGAATTGTTGGTGACTTGTTTGAGGTTATCCCATTACTGATTGAAGAATTTAAGAAAGTAAAATAAACCGATGGATCTGATGATCATCAAATCCATATTTTTTATCAGGCATTAATGGGCTGTAATACTGTCACCTCTATAACAAAAGGATACGAAATATTGTGAAGGTGCGGGTAAACAGACCGTAAATTCCTGATTATGTTTAACTAACATTCCTTGGGGGGAGGAAGGGAATCCACCAAGGAATGATGTTTCACTTCATAATATGAAGCAAACTATTAGGAAGTATATACATCAGGTGATATACTCATAATAAGATTTATTCAATCTTGAGTTTTTATTAGGAGGTATATAATAATGGCAATTAAACATGTATCAGATCAAAATTTTGCAGAAGAAACTTCTAAGGGGTTAGTTTTAGTTGACTTTTGGGCACCTTGGTGTGGACCATGTAAAATGATCGCTCCAGTTCTGGAAGAAATCGATGGAGAAATGGAAGAAAAAGTTCAAATCGTTAAGTTGGATGTGGACGAAAACCAAGAAACAGCTGGCAAATTCGGTGTAATGAGTATCCCGACACTATTAATGTTCAAAGATGGTAATGTAGTGGACCAGGTAGTTGGTTTCCAACCAAAAGAAGCTTTAGCAGACTTAATTAACAAACACGCGTAAAACCTGTATAATAAAATTAGAAATAAAATCCCTTGTTACTGATGTGACAAGGGATTTTCTAAGAATAAAAGCGGAAGAGCCAGATTAGCGGGCTCCGTGCCCAAAAATTGAGAGTGGTTCGGCTTATCGAATATTCCTATATAGGAGTTAAATAAAACATTCAAATTTTACACTTGATTTCAAAAGAAAAAGGGGATAACTTAAAGGATTTGAATACAGAATGAATGAGACCATAAAGGGTAAATTAGCTATATTACCATCACAACCGGGCTGTTATTTGATGAAGGACAAGCATGGAGTCATTATTTATGTCGGTAAATCAAAGATGTTGAAAAATCGGGTTCGTTCTTATTTTAGAGGTGCAAATGACCAAAAAACACAGCGGCTAGTGCAAGAAATAGAAGACATTGAATACTTTGTAACTTCTTCTGAAATTGAAGCACTTATACTTGAGATGAATTTGATTAAAAAATATGACCCGAAATATAATGTGATGCTGAAGGACGATAAATCTTATCCATATTTGAAAATCACGTCGGAAAGACACCCGCGCTTGCTTATAACACGCAAAGTAAAAAAAGATAAGGGCAAGTATTTCGGGCCGTATCCAAATGTCTTGGCAGCGAGAGAAACAAAGAAACTACTTGATCGGCTTTATCCACTCAGGAAATGCAATAATCCACCAGGACGACCCTGTTTATATTATCATATGCATCAATGCAGAGCTTGCAGTGAAAATCCCCCTACAAAAGAGGAATATCAATCCATTGTTCAGGAAATTGCATCCTTTCTGCAGGGAGGATATAAAGATATTAAGTCTGCAATAACGGCAAAAATGTATGAAGCAAGTGAGCAGCTGCAATTTGAACGTGCGAAGGAACTGCGTGATCAAATTCAGCATATTGAAGTGGTAATGGAACAACAGAAAATGACGATGAATGATCAGGTCGATCGTGATATTTTTGGTTACAGTTATGATAAAGGCTGGATGTGTATTCAAGTGTTTTTCGTGAGACAAGGAAAGCTGATTGAAAGAGATGTAACGATTTTCCCGTTTTTTGATGACCATGAAGAAGCCTTCATCAGCTTTATTGGAAGATTTTATTTACATGAAAATCATTTAAAGCCAAAACAGATTTTAGTTCCAATCGGTACACAGGATGAACTGCTGCGGAAGTTACTCGAAATCGAAGTGCATACTCCGTTACGCGGAAGAAAAAAAGAGCTGGTTGAATTAGCAATGAAAAATGCTGAAATTGCTTTAGAAGAAAAATTTCTTTTAATTGAACAAAATGAAGAAAGAACGATTCAAGCAGTTGAGAAGCTTGGAGAACGACTTCATATTGAAACACCTCGTCGTATTGAAGCTTTCGATAATTCTAATATACAAGGGGCAGATCCGGTATCAGCGATGATTGTTTTTGAAGATGGAAAACCAAATAAAAAAGCATATCGCAAATATAAAATTAGAGATGTAAAAGGACCAGACGATTATGAAACCATGAGAGAGGTAATTCGAAGAAGATATACAAGAGTGCTAAAAGAAAATCTGCCATTACCAGACTTAGTGATTGTTGACGGAGGTAAGGGTCAGATGTCAGCTGCGTTAGATGTGTTAGAAAATGAGCTTGGTCTTGATATGCCGCTCGCAGGACTCGCTAAGGATGATAAACATAAAACAAGTGAGTTACTGTATGGAGACCCTCCAATTATCGTACCATTAGAACGCCAATCCCAGGAGTTTTATCTAGTTCAGCGCATTCAAGATGAAGTGCACCGATTTGCGATTACATTTCATCGCCAGCTTCGCGGAAAAAACCTTTTCCAATCAGAATTGGATAAAATACCAGGAGTTGGGGAAAAACGTCGAAAATTATTGCTGACGCATTTTAAATCGGTGAATGAAATTCGCAATGCTAAATTAACCGATATTACAAAACTTGGCATTCCGAGCAACATAGCAGAAACTGTGATTCATCACTTGAATAAAGAAGATTAACAGAAAAGGAAAAGGCAGGGGCGTGTTTATACATGCCCCTGCCTTTTAAAGTGAAGCCACACAAGGCTTGCAAAACTTATATTTTGAACTAGTTTGTTATAAAAACGGAAAACTCTATTTGATGAATACGCTTGTTGACCTCTTCGACACATTCACATTCTATACCTTCTACTTGTTGAATAGCTTCTGCCAGAAATCCAGCTTCAAACCGAAAGTCAACATGGAATGGAGCATTTAACCGCAAGACAACGGAGTCAGATAATAAATGAAAAACAAACATATTTTTATTTTGTTTAATTAAGTCGAGTGTTCCCCAGCCAAGTTTCTCGAACAGGTATACAATCTCATCAATTGATGTAATTTCAAATTTACGTGCGAGATTTCTTCCCATAAAATACAGTATCGGTTCTGTTTCTTGACCAAGTAAATCAGGTAAGCTTACATATCGCAGGATGTCGTAGCCAGCCCCTGGTGTGTGTAAATCTTCAAGATGTGATAAATTTAATGTTTGATGCTTTTTTGACATCCTTTTCATCCTTTCTAACAAATTCAAAGTAGTTTCCTTTCTCACACAATGATACGCTCGGAAGAACTATCCATATTATCTATTTAAATGGATAAAAAAACAAGTCATGCTATCAATTTTTCATATTCTCAATTAAAAAACATGGCTCTTTTCAGAGCTGAACTTAGAAAATGTACACTTATTGACTAGAAGTCTCGATTCTATGTAACTCTAATTGAGAATCTAGTTTTCTTGACGCTTTTTGTTGTTAGAAGTACAATAAATGTGTTACGAATTTGTGCTATTTTATAAAGTCTGCTTTTTTCAAATAAAAGCGCTTCATTACTTTGTGAAATGGCTACATATTATTTTAAATTATTGAATGAGACTAAGGGGGGTAAACATGGCAGAGCATCGTGAGTTTTATTACAGAAGATTGCATTCATTGTTAGGTGTTGTTCCAATTGGTATTTTTATGGTTCAGCATTTAGTAATCAATCATTTTGCTGTGTATGGAGAAGAGAGTTTTAATCGGGCAGCAGGATTTATGGCAGGGCTTCCATTTGTATTACTACTGGAAATCTTCGTCATCTATCTACCAATTTTATTTCACGCAATTTTAGGGGTATATATAGTATTTGTTGCACGCAACAATACTAGAAAATATGGCTTCTTCCGAAACTGGATGTTTAGATTGCAGCGAATTACGGGTATTATAACGCTAGTTTTCATAGCATGGCATGTATGGGAAACTCGAGTGCAGATCGGCTTAGGTAATGTAGACCTTGATTACAGCTTGATGGAAGGTATTTTAACTAACCCATTTATGTTCTGGTTCTACGTAGCGGGGGTAGTTTCCGCAGTATTTCACTTTGCTAATGGTTTGTGGAGCTTTTTGGTTTCATGGGGCATTACGCAGTCACCAAAATCGCAAAAGATTGCTACATATGCTGTAATCGTTGTTTTCTTTGCAATCAGCTATATTGGTGTTAGAACCTTAATTCAATTTGCGTACGGTGTTTAATTAAAGAAAGAACCTTTAGAAAGAGAATAGGAGTGAGCTAACAAAATGAATAATCGTAAAGTCGCTATTGTCGGCGGTGGATTAGCAGGTTTAATGGCTACCATAAAAGCAGCCGAGGCAGGCGTAAAAGTAGATGTTTTTTCCATCGTTCCTGTTAAACGCTCTCACTCTGTGTGTGCTCAAGGTGGTATTAACGGTGCGGTTAATACGAAGGGAGAAGGGGACTCTCCAATGATTCACTTTGATGATAGTATTTATGGTGGAGATTTTCTTGCAAACCAGCCACCAGTGAAAGCTATGTGTGAGGCAGCGCCTGGAATTATACATATGCTCGACCGGATGGGAGTTATGTTTAATCGTACACCTGAGGGATTACTGGATTTTAGACGTTTTGGTGGCACACAGCACCATAGAACAGCATATGCAGGTGCAACAACAGGACAGCAGTTATTATATGCGCTCGATGAGCAAGTTCGTCGTTTTGAAGTGGAAGGTCTAGTTACGAAATACGAAGGCTGGGAGTTCGTAAAAGCTATTCTTGATGAGAATGGAGTTAGTCGAGGACTAGTTGCTCAGGATATTAAAACACATGAAATTAAAGCATTTCGATCTGATGCAACAATTTTTGCTACCGGCGGACCGGGTATTATATTTGGTAAGTCAACAAACTCCATGATTAATACAGGATCTGCAGCAAGTATTCTGTATCAACAGGGCGCTAAATACGCCAATGGTGAATTTATCCAAATTCATCCGACTGCAATCCCAGGGGATGATAAACTTCGCTTGATGAGTGAATCTGCTCGAGGTGAAGGTGGTCGGGTCTGGACATATAAAGACGGCGAACCATGGTATTTCTTGGAAGAAAAATATCCAGCATATGGAAATCTTGTACCACGTGATATTGCAACACGTGAAATTTTTGATGTATGTGTAAACCAAAAGCTCGGCATCAATGGAGAGAACATGGTTTACTTGGATCTGTCTCATAAAGATCCAAAGGAATTGGATATTAAATTAGGTGGAATTATTGAAATCTATGAGAAGTTTGTTGGGGAAGACCCCCGTAAAGTGCCAATGAAAATCTTCCCGGCAGTTCATTATTCCATGGGCGGTCTATGGGTTGACTATAATCAAATGACAAATATTCCAGGGATTTTTGCAGCAGGTGAATGTGATTATTCACAGCATGGTGGAAACCGGCTTGGTGCGAACTCATTGTTATCTGCAATTTACGGTGGAATGGTTGCTGGACCAAAAGCAATCGAATACCTTGATAAATTGGATGTCCATGTCGAGGATTTAGCGGAAGAGATGTTTTCCACATATGAAAAGGAAGAGCAGGAAGAATTTGAGGAACTTATGCGAATGGAAGGAACTGAAAATGCGTATCAAATTCATAAAGAGCTTGGTGAATGGATGACTGATAACGTAACAGTAGTTCGTGAGAATGCAAAGCTCCAAAAAACAGATGAGAAGATTAAAGAACTGCTTGAACGCTGGAATAATATTAATATTAACGATACTTCACGCTGGAGCAACCAAGGAGTTATGTTTACGCGTCAGTTGAAAAATATGCTCCATCTTGCGCGAGTAATTACGATGGGGGCATATAATCGTAATGAGAGCCGTGGTGCACATTATAAACCGGAATTTCCGGAGCGTAATGATGAAGAATGGTTAAAAACAACGATTGCTGAATTTAACAAAGAAACAGAGTCTCCAGAATTCAGCTATGAGGATGTTGATATTTCATTAATCAAGCCTCGTAAACGTGACTACACAACAAAACACTAAGGGGGAGTAAGTAGTAATGGCTGAACAAAGTACAGTTACTTTTATTATAACTAGACAAGACGGCCCGGATTCTGCTCCTTATGAGGAAATATTTGAAATTCCTTACCGGAAAAACATGAATGTTATATCCGGACTCATGGAGATCAGACAAAATCCAGTAAACGCAAAAGGGGAAAAATCAACGCCTGTTATGTGGGATATGAACTGTCTTGAAGAAGTTTGCGGTGCATGTTCCATGGTTATCAATGGTACCGCTAGACAATCATGTGCTGCTTTGGTCGATCAGCTCGAGCAGCCAATTCGACTTGAGCCAATGTCTACATTCCCGGTTATTCGTGATTTAATCGTTGACCGTGAACGTATGTTTGATGCATTAAAACAAGTAAAAGCTTGGATTCCAATTGATGGTACCCATGATTTAGGACCTGGTCCGAGAATGCCTGAAAAGAAACGCCAATGGGCTTATGAGCTTTCTAAATGTATGACTTGCGGGGTTTGTTTAGAAGCTTGTCCAAATGTGAACGACAAATCGAACTTCATTGGACCGGCTGCAATTTCACAAGCACGCCTATTCAATGCACATCCAACAGGTGAAATGAATAAGAGTGACCGCTTGAATGGATTAATGGAAGACGGTGGAATTGATGGTTGCGGAAACTCTCAAAACTGTGTACAGGTGTGTCCAAAAGGCATTCCATTAACGACATCAATTGCGGCAATGAACCGTGCGACAAACATTCAAGCATTTAAAAACTTCTTTGGCAGTGACAACGCACATTAATTACTAGATTGATAGATTACAAATGACCCTCTCCGAATCGCTGGTGAGGGTCATTTGTATAATCGCACAGTCTGTCAGCTAGCTAGCTGCTGTGGTAGGAGCAGCTGTCGCCGTCCGGGATCGCTGCGGACGGATGGGCACCTTAGGGCACGGCTTCAGCCTCTCCGGAAGAAAGCCACTTCCGGTGAGTTTTTAGACACGTGCTGTTTCCGTTGGAGTCAACGCCCTTCGCTCACCCGAACTGGTTAAAGCAACATTTCTGTTTCGAAAAACCATGCTACTCTACTAATAGGAAGTGAGACGATTCTAGCGGAGGAAATACACGAAGACTTATGCGGGATACGTGACCAGAGTGAGACTACAAAGTACGATAGTTCGAGGAGGCTCACGGGTTACCCGTAAAAAGCGAAATGTATTTCCGAATTGGAGTATACGCACAATCCTTCACTCCAGATTAGTTCACCGTTTATATCATTTATAACCAAAAATCGGTAAGTTGATTAACCACCTGCTCAATCTGATTGTTTTAAGTTATCAGTAGAGTGTTTGAAATTAACTATTCAGGAGTGATCGTATGAAAACAGTTAACTATATTGAAAATATGGATCAATGGCGTTCTGAGTTTAGTTTTTATATACCTATAAAAGTACGTTTTTCAGAGACGGATATGTATGGACATGTAAATAATGTTTCAGCGTTTATTTATTTCGAAGAAGCGCGGGTAGACTTTCTGAATTCACTCGGTATTCTCAACAATCTCAAGAGCGATGAAGCGATTATTGTAGCAGATCTGCAATGTGATTATTTGCAGCAAATGTACTTTGATGAACGTCTTAAAATGTATGTAAAAGTTGCAACAATTGGCAATACTTCCTTTGATGTGCATTATATGGGTGTAAAAGAAAACAAAGAAATTGCCTTAACTGGACGAGGACGAATCGTTTATATAAATCCCAAAAAAGGTCGTCCAGTTCCAATACCTGACGAAATGAAACAGCTTCTAGCCAAACAAAATCGACTTCCCCTATAAAGGGAAGTCGATTTTTCAGAGCTTTAATTCCCCCATGCGAAGAAGTTCTACTACGGCTTGAGACCGCCCCTTAACTCCCAATTTTTGCATAGCATTTGAAATATGGTTCCGGACAGTTTTTTCGGAAATAAACAATTCTTGTGCTATTTCTTTTGTTGTCTTATCCTGCACTAATAGTTCAAACACTTCTTTTTCGCGTTTGGTCAGTAATTGCTTCGGTTTATACTCGTTGTCCTTCAAATGTTACCCCCTCCTTGCTCTATAGAGCTACAGTTATGAAGGGAAATTATTTAGTCAATAATAGCTTATGAAGACTGTCAGAAACGGTGCGTACATTTAGCGGAAATGTACAACTAAAATACAATAACTTTATTTTAAAAATTTAAAAATAAGGGACGATATTTTCCATAAGGATGTTTTTACAATTGAAAAGTAACGATTAGTTTCTAATTTTGCGGATATCGTTTAATATATAATAAAAGTAATTCTTAAGAATGTGTGTTTATGAATTATCAGTATTTTTTTGGACAAGCAGGGATTTTCCTATGATAGGCAAATTATTTAGTTTTGTATATACTGTGCAAAGGATATTTCCCTTATTTGGGAATATCATGTGATAAACTATTTGTTAAGGAGAAAATTAGGAGGTAACACTTTGGGAAAAGAAGTATCTGAATCAGCAGATTCTATAAAAAAAATGGAGAAGCAGCTCCGTTATATATCTGGAATGATCAAACAAAATGGTCGTAAAATCTTAAACAATTATCCAATTACATCACCTCAATTCGTTGCTTTGCAATGGCTGTTAGAAGAAGGTGATTTAACGATTGGAGAGCTATCCAATAAAATTAGTCTGGCATTTAGCACTACGACGGATTTGGTTGATCGTATGGAGAAAAATGAACTTGTTGAAAGAGTACGTGATACAAATGACAGAAGGGTCGTTCGAATCCATTTATTAGAAAAAGGGAAAACAATAATTCGTGAAGTAATACAGGAAAGACAAGACTATCTAGGTAAAGTTCTTAATAAATTCAGCGAAGATGAGAAGCTTTCACTAAATCATTTATTAGATTTCCTATATCAGGAAATGAAAATAGTGAATGGAAAATAACAACAAAGAGGAGAAACAGATTTGGATAAAGCAATTGGTGTAATCGACTCCGGTGTCGGCGGCTTAACGGTAGTTCATGAGCTCATGAGACAGCTGCCAAAGGAGAAGTTAATTTATATAGGGGATACAGCAAGATGTCCATATGGACCAAGGACTGAAGAAGAGGTAAAGAAATTCACATGGGAAATGGTAGAATTTTTATTAACAAAAAATATTAAAATGCTTGTTATCGCATGTAATACTGCAACTGCTTTTACATTGAAGGACCTAAAAGAAAAATTGGATATTCCAGTCATTGGCGTTATAAAGCCTGGTGCAAGAGCAGCAATTAAATTTACAAACAATAATCAAGTCGGAATTATTGGAACAGAGGGTACGGTAAGAAGTGGTGCATACGAGCTGGCATTAAAAAAAATAAAATCAGATATTCATGTAAATGCACTAGCTTGTCCTTTGTTTGTCCCAATGGTGGAAAAAGGGATTCTTAGCGGTGAGCAGGCCAAAAAGGTAGTGGAAGAATCACTGGTTCCATTAAAAAAAGACAAAGAAATGGATGTCCTTATTTTAGGGTGTACTCATTATCCACTATTGAAAAATACAATCCAAGAAGTGATCGGAGACCATGTGACCGTTATTTCCTCAAGCGAGGAAACTGCAAGAGAAGCAAGTACCATTTTAGATGTTCATCATTTATTGAATAAAGTGGAACATCCACCTGTTCATCAATTTTATGCAACTGGCGAGCTGGAAATTTTTATCGAAATTTCAAAAGGGATTTTTAAAGATGGAAATTTTCAAATGCTGACAATCAGAAAAGCAAATCTTGGATAAAAATCAGGTATTCTGAAAAAATCAGATACCTGATTTTTTCATAAGTGCTAATCTAATGGGCTTCATTTAAAAGCTGCATAATTGCCAAGTTTTCTAATATTGATTGGTCTATTTTCACAGAGGGCTCGTATATATAATAGTACAAACCATCGTAGGAGGTAATGGCATGCATAAGCGAGCAAAGCTTTTGATTGGAACGATTAGTATTTCGGTGATTCTATCTGGCTGTTTCAAGGGAGAACAATCGATGGAAGAGATGGACCCACCTCCAAATGCTGAGGCAGTTGATAATTTGGAAAATATATCAGAAGAAGATGCAGTGAATAAAGAAAATGAAGAAAATGTTAATGAAAAGGCAGATTCGGAGGAAACTGTTGCGAGGCAGCTGTACTTAATGGATGCAAATGGTATGGTAGCTCCGCAAACAATTGAATTGCCAAATACAAAACAAGTTGCACATCAGGTAGTAGAATATCTTGTAAAAGGTGGGCCGGTAACCGAGATGCTGCCAAATGGTTTTCAAGCTGTTTTGCCTGAGGGTACAGAGGTGCTTGGGGTCAATCTGCAAGAAGATGGCACAATGATTGTAGACGTTTCGGAGGAATTTAAAAACTATGAAGCTGCTGATGAGTTGAAAATATTAGAATCGATCACCCACACATTAACACAATTTGAAAATGTATCGAAAGTCAAACTTTGGATTAATGGGCATCCCCAAACGGAAATGCCGGTAAACGGCACGCCGATTGGCGAAGGTTATTCACGGACAAACGGTATTAACATTGCTGACACAGATACCTTAGATTTACTTGAAAGTACGGCGGTAACATTATACTATCCTGCAGAACACGGCGAGAATCGTTATTATGTACCAGTAACACAGCATATCGAAGTTGCAGAGGACAATGACAATGAATATAGTTCGATAGTCCAGGCGCTTATTGATGGACCAGGGTTAAATACGAATGTTGTTCATGTTTTTAACCCGGATACAATATTGACGAATAAGCCTGAATTAAATGATGGTGTACTGGAACTTGTTTTTAGCAAAGACATTTTACAAGATTCGGAGCAAGCAGTAATTGCTGATGAAGTAATGGAAACACTTGTAAGGACACTAACGGAACAAGAGAATATCGAGGCAGTTGATGTAAAGGTGGAAGATGTAGAGCAACTCGTTAATGAAAACGGGGAGGAATACACAGAGCCAGTAACGAAGCAGGCATTTACACCAACAGAAAAACTATAACCGAAAGAGGCTGCAGCCATTGCAGGCCTCTTTCTTATATGTAAGGAAATGTATCTTTTTTAATAGTGATGAAAGTTACGTAATAAAAATGTATCAGCATGTTGCTTTTGCAGAAAATATGATAAGCTAATGTTGTAAGAGGAGGAATTTTTTATGAGAAATGATCAACGTGAAGTGAATAATTTGAGACCGATAACGATTACGAAAAACTATATAAGTCACCCTGAGGGCTCTGTCTTAATAGAGGTTGGAAATACAAAGGTAATTTGTAATGCCAGTATTGAAGACCGTGTTCCTCCATTTATGCGAGGGCAAGGCAAAGGATGGATTACTGCAGAGTATGCAATGCTGCCGCGAGCGACTGCTCAGCGAAATATTCGTGAATCGTCAAAAGGGAAAGTCAGTGGAAGAACGATGGAAATCCAGCGATTGATTGGCCGCGCTTTACGTGCAGTAGTCGATTTAGACAAAATCGGTGAACGAACCGTTTGGGTAGACTGTGATGTCATACAAGCGGATGGAGGTACACGAACAGCATCGATTACAGGAGCATTTATCGCAGTCGTTCTTGCGTTTGGCAAAATGCTAGAGACAAAGGCAATCTCTAAAATGCCAGTACGTGATTACTTAGCTGCAATTTCTGTGGGTGTTTTACCGGATGGTAAGGAAGTATTAGATTTGAATTATGAAGAAGACTTTCAAGCCCATGTCGATATGAATATTGTTATGACTGGTTCTGGTGAATTTGTAGAGATCCAAGGAACTGGGGAGGAAGCAACTTTTTCTAATAAACAGCTGCAGGCGATGTTGGGGCTTGCTGAAGAAGGATTACAGCAAATCATAGAAATTCAAAAGGGAACGATTGGTGAGCTGGCAGATCGAATTGGTGAAACAAATTCCGTGAAAAAATAGGAGATCAATGATGAAACATATTATTATTGCTACAAAAAATCAAGGAAAAGCAAAGGAATTTAAGGAGTTTTTTGCAGAAAAATCAATTGAAGCCTTATCATTACTTGATTTAGATCAAGCAATTCCAGATGTCGAGGAAACTGGATCAACCTTTGAAGAAAATGCTGCTCTAAAAGCTGAGCAAATTGCAGCATTATTAAACATACCGGTACTTGCTGATGATTCCGGCTTAATAATCGATGCGCTAGGTGGACGTCCGGGCCTTTTTTCTGCACGATATGCAGGTGAGCCAAAAGACGACAAGGCGAACATTAATAAGGTTTTAGCGGAGTTGGAAGATGTACCCGTTGTTAAACGTACAGCACGTTTTATTTGTGTATTAGCAATCGCTGTACCTGGGAGAGAAACAACTTTTCGGACTGGATATTGCGAAGGAAGAATAACCGATTCGGAAAAGGGAGAAAATGGTTTCGGTTATGACCCGATTTTCATAGCAGATGGATATGGGGTTACCATGGCAGAATTAGACCCACAAGAAAAGAATCGAATCAGCCATCGCAGAAATGCGATTATTCAGTTAGAAAAATGGATACATACGTTATAAGTGCATTTTTAGTGCAGCCTTTAAACTGGAGGTGATGATTTGGCAGAAGTATTAATTTTAAGTGATAGTCATGGTTTGTCAAATGAAGTTGTTGCTATAAAAGAAAGGCACGACGTGAAATGGTCAATTCATTGTGGGGACTCAGAACTGGAATTCGATGCAGACGAGCTTCAAGGCTTCTACAGGGTAGGAGGAAATTGTGATTTCGACGTCCGCTACCCAGATGAACAAACAATAGAGCTTGATGGGTTGACTTTTTATATTACACATGGACATCTTTTTGATGTGAAAATGAATCTAATGCGGCTATCATACCGAGCAGAAGAAGAAAATGCGCAAGTAGTTTGCTTTGGGCATTCACATATCGCAGGTGCAGAAAAAGTCGAAAAGAAGCTCTTTATCAACCCGGGGAGTATCCGACTGCCTAAAGGAAGAAATGAAAAAACTTATGCTATCATGCGATGGGATGATCCTTCAGATATAACTATTCATTTTTATAATGTAAATGGGGAGTTAGTGGAAGCTCTAACAAAAAACGTATCAATATAAAATAAAGTTTACTTTTAAGGGAGTGCTTAAACACTTCCTTAAAAGTTTTTTACGAAAAGTGTTGACAAAAGACGGTTTCCTGCCTATAATAATTCTTGTCCGCTAAAAACAGCGAGAACAATTTGTGGTATTTTACATATATAGTTAAGTAGTGCATTCTTAATCAGCGTTTGAACAACATATTCTCACTTATAGAAAAAGACGCGGGTGTAGTTTAGTGGTAAAACCTCAGCCTTCCAAGCTGATGATGAGGGTTCGATTCCCTTCACCCGCTCCAAAACAATAATTGTCCCAGTAGCTCAGCTGGATAGAGCAACAGCCTTCTAAGCTGTGGGTCGCAGGTTCGAATCCTGCCTGGGACGCTATTTAAAGCCTTGTAAACAAATGTTTGCAAGGCTTTTTTTCATATTTATATAATTAGTTTAGGGAGTTTGCTTCCTCTATTAAAGAATCGTACTATTCTCTATCGCGCTAATTATAGTATTTTTATCCTTTCTATATAATAAATCTCTATCTATATTTCTAATCTAATAAAATTAATAATATTTTAATATTTATATTGACGCTCTCTAATAAAACTGTGTATAATCTAAATCGTAACTATTACGAATAGTAATAGTTACGATTATATAGAAAAAGGAGCGTGTTAAGAATGAAAAGTTTATTTGCAAAGGGGATAGGAATAGTAATTATTAGTCTTCTAGTTTTGTTGTTCGGCTGCCAGAACGCTGATTTGCAAGAAGGTAAGGCAGAGGAGCAAGAGAAAAAGGAATCATCTTCCAGTGCATTACATGATCATGACAGCAGTAACAATCATCAAGCACCAGAGGAAGTTGATATCCAAGGAGCAGCAGATCATTATCACACTGGGGATATTGTCGAACTAACGGCTGTATTTGAAAAAGGAAAAGAATTTGATCATTGGCACTGGTACATAAGAGATAATCAAGAGGTTGGATGGACTCTTAGTGAAGATCAAGAAGGCAGCAGTTTTAAAGGTGAGGCTATCAATAATGGTCAACAAATAAAAGCGGTTCTTTTCAATGATGAACATGAAGCTTATGTACAATCGGCACCAATAGAAATTGTGATTGATGATCATCATGGTCACGACCATCACCATAGTCATGATGAACAAATTTACAATGGTTATTTCGAAGACAGTCAAGTTAAGGATCGTGAACTTTCTGATTGGGAAGGAGACTGGCAGTCCGTTTATCCATACTTGCAGGATGGTACGTTGGATGAAGTGTTTTCTTATAAATCAGAGCATGATGGAGACATGAGTGCTAAAGGATATAAGGAATATTACAAGCATGGATACGAAACTGATGTTGACCGTATTATCATAGAAGGCAATACGGTGACGTTCTTTAATAATGACAACAAACTTACAGGTGAATATGTTTATGACGGTTATGAAATCTTAACGTATGAAGCAGGAAATAGAGGAGTTCGATTTATTTTTAAATTAGCAGATAAAAACGATGAGCTTCCACAATTTATTCAATTCAGTGATCATAATATCTATCCAACAGTGGCTGAACATTACCACTTGTATTGGGGGAACGATCGTGAAGCATTATTAGAAGAAGTAGAACATTGGCCAACATATTACCCAAAAGATATGGATGGAGCTAGTATCGTCCATGATATGATTGCACATTAAAAGGTAAAACTGTCTATAGAGCAGACTGGCGATAGTATTATATCAATGGAGGAGTGGCATTTTTAGATCAGTAGTATACGAGCCACTCCTTATTTATTTGGTATTGGCTTGTATCATTATAACGATTTTGAGGTGGGCTGTTTTCTTTGTAATCATCAGAAAATTGTTCGTTTATACCAGCCAGTTTGTCCAGTCACTCAGTACAATTAATCAATATACTATTAATGTGGCCGATCGATTTTTACGTCATGGGGGAGAAAATATATGTGTTGTTACGATAATTTTTTTCGGAAATGTAAAGAGTTGTAAAAATCGTAATCGGGTTCGCAACCATATGGATTTTGTTTGTGAATGCCATGCCTCAGAACATGAAAGACATGGTGGTGGCTGCTGCAAATATCATAAGCGGGGGCCCTCTCATAAATGTAAAGGGTACCAGCATTCGTAGACCAATGTCCATGAACGATGTTTCAAATCTTTTCCGCTTTTGCTGATATGGTAAGTAGCACGAAACAGTCTCAACTCACATCCCGTTATTATTAGATCTGACCTCCGCCAGAACCGTGACTTGGCGGAGGGATTTTTACTAAAAGCTTCCTGAAACTATCAGTTCATAAACATCTGAAATTTTTAAACCCATGTTAAAGAATGCACATCATAAAAATATTTGTTCTTTTGCTTGGCAGCACTTAAAATTCTATTATAGGTTTATGCAATTAAAGTCATAATCATATTTTAAATTATGATAATATATTCATCTACCCTCTCATTTTGAGAATGCGCTCTCCATAATTCTATAGCAAACCTTTTTCTTTGAAAATTGCAATCATTCTCAAATTCATTTATACTTAAATTAATTACATAACTAAGCTTCGGAGCTTATTTTTTAATTGATTATTAATAGTAGCGCTTACAAATAGTGGGTATACCGCTTTATGCTTTACTGAGAACGCTGCTAAAGAGAAACCTATCACATCAAATAGGTTTCTCTTTCTATATTTCTGTGTTTAATTTCTTTCATTTTGGGTATTTATACAAATTAAAGAAATTCATATACTATATAATAGAGGAAAGAGGTGAATAAATGGGTTCAAAATCAGAAAATATAATACTTTTTCCGAAGCTGCAGAAAAGACTTGAGGAAGAAAGCTTATTCGCTTTACAGGAGAAACGCTATGAAGAGGCATTAAATAAGCTGAATCTCCTATTGAGCTACCATATTGATAATCACGAAATTCTAATTGGTAAGCTGATATGTTTAATGGAACTAGGTCGAACTGCGGAAGCACAGGATTTATGTGAGGAATTGCTTCAGCTTAGGAACGAAGATTATTATCATTATGTACATATTTATTTAACGATTCTTTTTCAGACCAATCAGTATGATTTGTTGATGGAACAAATCGAATACGAATTTGAGAATGGTTCAGTTCCTGATTTTCTTGAGGAGCAATTTAAACAGCTGTATGATATGAGTGAACAAATGAAAATGGATTTAGCAGTAGAAAGTAAAAGTTCTATCATAGAAGAATTGTATGAAGCTATTAATCAAGATAATCATCAGGAACAATGGCGTATTGTTAATCGTATGCGGAGTATGAAAGTACGGCCTGACCGGGATGTTTTATCTCTTTTAACAAATGAACATGTTCATCCCGTTATTAAAACGGCTCTTCTAATTTGGATGAAGGAAAGCAATGTCTCTGATGAAGTGGAAATACATAAATTTAGTTTAAGCATGGGTATAGTACCTTTAAAGTTAGAGGATATAAAAAGCAATAACATCTATAACCAAATTCTAGTTATTTTACGGAATATGGAACAGGAGAATCCAACGTTATTTCAATTATTAAAGCAACTTTTATATCGTTATGTTTATGTCGTTTACCCGTTCATGCCAACGAATAAAGAAGTTGGCGACATTGCAGAAGCAATCAAGAAAATAGGAGAACAGTATTTACATATACCTACAAATGCTGACGATGGAGTATCGGAGACAATTGCACGGAAAATGAAAGAGATTAGTATGTGTGATTCTTTATACTTAAGCATTATCGAAGAATAGATGAATGAGGCAGTAAATGCTTGAAAGCCATACAAATTATGTTATAATGAGATGGTTGCAAATTCGAATATAACTATCATTCACACATTAAATTATGAAAATGAATTGATACAATAGATTTTGGAGGGATTATGAATGACAGCAAAATGGGAAAAACAAGAAGGTAACAAAGGAAAATTAACGTTTGAAGTACCTGCGGATGATTTTAATCTAGCATTGGACAAAGCATTCAAAAAAGTATCGAAAGATGTACAGATTCCAGGTTTCCGTAAAGGGAAAATTCCACGCGGCATGTTTGAAAAACGTTTTGGTGTAGAAGCACTTTATCAAGACGCTGTAGATATCGTTTTGCCAGAGGCATATACAAAAGCAATTGACGAAACAGATATCTTTCCAATTGCACAGCCGGAAGTAGATATTGAACAAATTGAAAAAGGAAAAGACTTGGTTTTCACTGCTGTTGTTGAAGTGAAGCCTGAAGTTACTTTAGGGGACTACAAAGGACTGGAAGTTGAAGAAGAATCTGTTGAAGTTACAGATGAAGATGTTGAAAATGAAATTAATACGATCCTTGAACGTCACGCAGAGCTTGTTGTAAAAGAAGACGGAAAAATAGAGGATGGCGATACAGCTGTTATCGATTTTGAAGGTTTCTTAGATGGTGAAGCATTCGAAGGTGGTAAAGGTGAAAACCATTCACTAGAAATTGGTTCAGGTTCATTTATTCCTGGATTTGAGGAAAAATTGATTGGTAAAGAAGCAGGAGAAGAAACAGAAATCGAAGTTAGTTTCCCTGAAGAATACCATGCAGAAAACTTAGCTGGTAAAGATGCTGTATTTAAAGTTAAGATTCATGAAATTAAATCAAAAGAACTTCCAGAACTTGACGATGAGTTCGCTAAAGATGTTGATGATGAAGTAGAAACACTTGACGAATTGAAAAATAAAAAACGTGAAGAGCTTGAATCACAGCGTAAGCAAGATGCAGACAACAAAAAGCGCGAATCATTAATTCAGCAAGCATCTGAAAACACAGAAGTTGACATTCCAGATGCAATGGTTGAGACAGAGCTTGATCAAATGCTAAGAGAGTTTGAACAGCAATTGCAAATGCAAGGCATGACACTTGAAATGTATTCTCAATTCGCTGGTCAGGATAAAGATGCATTGAAAGAGCAAATGAAAGAAGATGCAGCAAAACGCGTTAAAACAAACCTAACATTGGAAGCAATCGTGAAAGCTGAAAACATTGAAGCATCTGAAGAAGATGTTAATGCAGAGCTTGAGAAAATGGCTTCTATGTACGGCATTGAAGTTGACCAGCTAGTACAAATGCTTGGTGGAAGCAATGAAACAATTAAAAACGATCTGAAAATCAGAGCGGCAATCGATTTCCTTGTGGACAACAGTAAGATTGCAAAGCAATAACACCAAATTAATAAAACAAGGTGCGATTCATATCGCACCTTGTTTTACATTATGAGCGGGAACCATATGGCCAAAAAAGGGGAAGAAGAGGTGGACGAATTAAGAGTTTCCCTGTTTTTTTACTGCCCTTTTGGCACAGCCTTTGTAAATAAGTGAAATTTATCTTGTGTCTCCATCATATAGTAGCTATAACCGGAATGATGAAGTTAAATTTATTGACTTTTTCTGTAATATATACATAATAGATAAAACAAGGTAATTTTATTGTAGCTTTTTAAGCTAGTAATTTTGACACCATAAGAAGAGATGTTTAACATATTTAGCTTGATGATAAAGTATATTGTTTTGTTTTTTAAATTGTATCTGATATGATGACTATAAAAGTTGAAAGCTGAATTTATTTAGCTCGTTTAGGGGTGAAATGGTATGTTTAAATTTAATGAAGAAAAAGGACAGTTGAAATGTTCATTTTGTGGAAAAAGTCAAGAACAAGTACGTAAATTAGTCGCCGGGCCTGGTGTTTATATATGTGATGAATGTATTGAACTTTGTACAGAAATCGTTGAAGAAGAGCTAGGTACAGACGAAGATATGGAAATGAATGAAATTCCAAAGCCAAAGGAAATCTGTGATATTCTTGACGACTATGTAATCGGTCAGGATAAAGCAAAACGAAATCTTGCTGTTGCGGTGTATAATCACTACAAACGAATTAATTCTACGAAGAGCACAGATGATGTTGAAATATCAAAAAGTAACATCGCAATGATTGGACCAACAGGAAGTGGTAAAACATTGCTTGCTCAGACGCTCGCTCGTATTATTAATGTTCCATTTGCAATGGCTGATGCTACTTCATTAACTGAAGCTGGTTATGTTGGGGAAGATGTAGAGAATATTTTGCTCAAACTTATTCAAGCTGCAGATTATGATGTAGAAAAGGCAGAAAAAGGAATTATTTACATTGACGAAATAGATAAAGTAGCTCGCAAATCGGAGAATCCTTCGATAACAAGAGATGTATCAGGCGAAGGAGTACAGCAAGCATTGCTGAAAATCCTCGAAGGTACAGTCGCAAGTGTGCCGCCACAAGGAGGACGCAAGCATCCACATCAGGAGTTTATCCAAATTGATACGACAAATATTCTATTTATCGTTGGAGGAGCATTCGATGGGATTGATCAAGTAATTAAACGCCGTCTAGGTAAGAAAGTAATCGGATTTGGCTCGAATGAAAAGCAGGAAGACCTGGATATGGGACAGTTGCTTTCCAAAGTATTACCAGAAGATTTATTACGCTATGGTTTGATTCCGGAATTCATTGGACGTATCCCAGTTATTGGAAGCTTAACTCCATTGGATGAAGATGCATTGATTCAAATTTTAACTAAGCCGAAAAATGCGCTTGTTAAACAATATCAGAAATTGTTTGATATGGATAATGTTGAATTGGAATTTGAAGAAGATGCACTGATTGAAATTGCTAAAAAAGCAATTGAGCGAAAAACAGGTGCTCGCGGACTCCGCTCCATTATTGAAGGTATTATTGTTGACGTGATGTTTGACCTTCCATCTCGGGAAGACGTAATGAAATGCATCATTACGAAAGAAACAGTTGCCGATGAGAACGGCAGTCCAAAGTTGATTTTCCATGATGGAACAATAAAAGAAGGAAATGAAAAGCATCCAAAAGAAAGTGCATAATAGAAATTTAAGGCTGATTGAGCAGGTACTTCATTTCTAATAATGATCTGACTCAGTCAGCTCCTTTTTGTTTAGAATTATATACATAGGTAATACTAAGCACAAAAGAGAAAGCACCCTTACAGGTGAAAATCAAAAAGTCCTGAAGCTGAGCTTTGAGATCCGGCGCAAAAAAATGCCGGGTGCTCAAAATTTTGTTGTCCGTAAATAATTATTGAAAAATAGAATATAATTTTAGAAATGAAACCATTTACAAAAGGAAGATTTTTCTATAAACTGAAGAAATACATATTGAATTATTTATTTCCACTGTTTTGCGAGAGATCTTAAATACATAGATTATGGAGGTACAAACAATGGCGAAAGAAAACATTCAAGTCCCCCTCCTTCCTTTACGCGGATTGCTCGTGTTTCCGTCTATGGTTTTACACCTGGACGTAGGCCGAGATAAATCGATTGCTGCATTGGAAAAGGCCATGATGGACAATCAGCTAATTTTCCTAGCAACCCAGAAAAAAGTGAGTTTAGACAACCCAGAGCCAAGTGATATTTTTAATGTAGGTACGTTAGCAAAAGTAAAGCAGATGCTCAAGCTCCCAAATGGTACGATGCGAGTGCTGGTAGAGGGGCTTTCCCGCGGAGAAATTATCCGTTACACGGAATCAGAGGACGAATTCTTAGTCGAAATTGATAATTTGGAAGAGACGCATGGTGAAAAGCACGAGGAAGAAGCATTAATGCGCTCCTTGCTTGAGCAGTTTAGGCAATACATAAAGCTTTCCAGGAAATTAACAGATGAAACCTATGCAACTGTTTCAGATATCGAGGAACCGGGCGGACTAGCAGATATAATTGCTTCTCATTTAACGTTAAAAATAAAAGATAAACAGCAAATATTGGAAATGATTAATGTAGCTGCGCGAATGCAGCATCTTATTAAAATTATTTCCAACGAAAAAAAAGTTCTGGATTTAGAAAAGAAAATTGGCCAGCGAGTTAAAAATTCCATGGAAAAAACGCAAAAGGAATACTATCTTCGCGAGCAATTAAAAGCAATTCAAAAAGAGCTCGGTGATAAAGATGGCAAAACGAGTGAAGTGGATCAATTAAGAGAGAAGATTGAAAACTCGGACATGCCAGACCATATTATGGAAGTTGCTTTAAAAGAATTAGGAAGATATGAAAAGGTACCACAAAGTTCTGCTGAGAGCTCTGTTATTCGTAATTATTTGGAATGGTTAACGCTTTTACCATGGACAGAAAAAACACAGGACACGATAGAAATTAAACATGCTGAGAAAGTGCTAAATCGGGATCATTATGGTCTTGATAAAGTAAAGGAACGAATCCTGGAATATTTAGCTGTACAAAAGCTGACCAATTCAATAAAAGGACCAATCCTTTGTCTTGTTGGACCACCTGGTGTAGGTAAGACTTCCTTGGCAAAGTCAATTTCCAAAGCGATTAATCGGAATTTCGTGCGTATTTCATTAGGTGGGGTGCGGGACGAAGCAGAAATTCGCGGACATCGCAGAACCTATATTGGAGCGATGCCAGGCAGGATTATTCAAGGTATGAAAAAAGCTGGGACGGTTAATCCAGTATTCCTACTTGATGAAATTGATAAAATGTCCAATGATTTTCGTGGTGACCCTTCATCGGCAATGCTTGAAGTATTGGACCCAGAACAAAACAGCACGTTTAGTGACCATTTTATAGAAGAAAACTATGACTTATCCAATGTGCTTTTCATTGCTACTGCAAATAACGTAAACAGTATACCTGGACCATTATTGGATCGTATGGAGCTGATTTCCATTGCAGGCTATACGGAGGTAGAGAAGCTGCATATTGCAAAACAGCATTTATTGCCAAAGCAATTGAAGGAAAATGGACTCAAAAAAGTTAATTTACAAATCAGGGAAAACGCAATCCTTAAGCTGATTCGCAGGTATACAAGAGAAGCTGGGGTCCGGGGATTAGAAAGACAGCTGGCAAAGCTTTGCAGAAAAGCAGCAAAAATAATTACTTCCAATGAAAGGGAAAAAGTAATTGTTACAGAAAAAAGTCTGGAAGAGTTACTCGGGAAGCCAGTTTTCCGTTATGGATTAATGGAGCAAGAGGATCAAATAGGAACAGCAACAGGTTTAGCATATACATCTGCTGGCGGAGATATCCTATCCATTGAAGTTACCCACTATCCAGGCAAGGGAAAATTAACGCTTACCGGAAAATTGGGCGGTGTCATGCAGGAATCTGCCCAAGCTGCATTTAGCTATGTGCGCTCCAGAACAAAAGAATTTAATATTGAGCCCAATTTTTACGAAAAATATGATATTCATATTCATGTGCCAGCAGGGGCAACACCAAAGGATGGTCCATCTGCCGGTATAACGATGGCAACTGCTCTTGTTTCTTCTTTAACGGGCAGGGCGATTAAGAAAGAAGTTGGAATGACAGGAGAAATTACACTCCGTGGACGTGTGCTGCCAATTGGAGGCTTAAAAGAGAAATCATTGAGTGCACATCGAGCAGGATTAACAACCTTGATTATCCCGGAAGAAAATGAAAAAGATATAGAAAATATACCAGAAAGTGTTCGAAATGACTTAAATTTTATCACGGTGAATCACCTTGATCAAGTACTTGAGCACGCACTCGTGGAGGAGAAAAATGAAAGTAACTAACGCCGAAATCGTCATCAGTGCTGTTAGCCAGAAGCAATACCCAGGTGATATGCTGCCAGAAATAGCGTTAGCAGGACGATCTAATGTAGGAAAATCATCGTTTATTAATAAGCTGATTAATCGTAAAAATTTAGCTCGTACTTCGTCAAAACCAGGGAAGACACAAACATTAAATTTTTATAAAATTAATGAATCCTTTTATTTCGTGGATGTGCCAGGCTACGGTTATGCCAAGGTATCTAAAAAGGAACGTGAAAAATGGGGAGGCATGATGGAGGAATACTTTACAACAAGGGAAACTCTAAAAGCCGTAATCCTTGTCTCCGACCTGCGTCATGAACCAACAAAAGATGATTTGCAAATGTATGAATTTCTTAAATATCACGAGCTTCCAGTAATTATTATTGCAACGAAGCTTGATAAAATACCAAAGAATAAACGAGCACAGCACGTAAAACGAACAAAGCAAACATTCCAAGTAGCTCCAGAGGATATTGTCATTCCATTTTCATCTGAAACAGGTGAAGGGAAAGATGAATCATGGACTGTTATCAGTCATTATCTTAAAGGGTAATGAAAAAATCACCTTGTCTGAGAGAAATTCTCAGACAAGGTTTTTTATGAATAGTCAGCAATATTAGGAATAACAGCTCTCTCTCCAACTTAATCCAATCATAACCGCGCAATACAGACTGTTAAATTTTTAACTGAAATCCTCAAAGTACAATAATTTTTAAATTTTCAAGGAAACAAGATTATATTTTAGAAAACTTGGGTATATGTATGCTAAAGGGAGTTATTATTCGATAAAATCTGTAAATGTACATATATTGACGGATATCGTGCTATAGCCAGGTCGTGCGCAACTTCAATTATTGCTATACTTTAATACATGGCAAATTGGAGTGGAGTTGGCTGATACCACTTCGCGTTACAGATTAAAGATAATAGCTGTTATTTAAATGAAAAAGGGGATGTGGGAAAGTTGAAAAAACTGAATATTTTGTTATTTTCTATCGTAACTATGCTTCTATTTGCAGGTTGTGCAAATAATGAATCTGCTCATGAAGATTCGAATGCAGCAGGGGATGATGCTGGTTATAATTTAGTTGCAGACGGCAAGCTAACATTTGCAGCATCTGGAGAATTTAAGCCATTTAGTTACATGGAAGGCACTGACATGGTGGGATTCGATATAGCAGTTGGAGAAGCTATTGCTGAAAAACTTGGTTTAGAGCCGAATCCGCAACGAGCGAAATTTTCAGGAATTGTTACCGGTGTCACCGAAGGCCGCTATGATATTGCGGTTGCGAGTCATACGGTTACAGAAGAGCGTTTGCAGCAGGTAGATTTCTCTGAACCCTATTACTATTCTGGTCCAGTCATTTACACAAGACCCGACAGTGATATTGAAACAGAAGACGACTTGAAGGATAAAGAGATATCTGTTGCTAGAGGTACAACTTATCTTGAAGTTGCTCAGGAATACACATCAAATATACCTCAAGTAGATAGTGATGTAGTTGCTCTTCAATCATTGGCAAGCGGACATCACGATGCTGTAATCACAGATGATGTAACAGGCTTGACAGCTATTGATGCTGGTTTGGAAGTTGATGGGAGATTCCAGCTTGATGTTGCTGAACAAGCGGTTGCTGTAAATAAAGATAACACTGCATTGCTTGAAGCAGTTAATGAGGCCCTTAAGGAAATGAAAGAAAGCGGCGAGCTTGCAGCCTTATCTGAAGAATGGATTGGCGGTGACATTACCGAAGAACCTGAATTAGAAAAATAAAATTTAAGAATGTGTGCATCCTAGCATGCGCACATTCTTATCTAAAGGGGAGCTGAAGTACTTGGAAGACATATTACATTTTTTTGATGTTTTCACTGGTAGCTATGATGTATTTCTCGATGGCTTATGGATTACGGTGAAGCTATCTGTTGTTTCTTTATTAATTGCTATCATTATTGGTTTATTTGTAGCGTTGCTTAAAATATCAAACATAAAAATTCTTGAATGGATTGCAGATGCTTACATATGGATTGTTCGTGGGACACCATTAATCGTACAAATTTTTATTCTGTACTATGGTTTAACAGATATTTTACTTATTCCAATGTTCTGGGCTGGGGCTGCAGGATTGGCTTTTCATAGTGGAGCTTACATTGCTGAGATTATTCGAGGAGCCATCCAATCAATTGATAAAGGGCAGCGTGAAGCTGGTTTATCACTTGGTATGAATAAAGGTATGACGATGAAACGAATTATTTTGCCTCAGGCATTTCGAAGAGCAGTTCCATCACTGGGAAACCAATTTATCATCGGGATCAAAGATTCATCCTTAGTTTCCTTTATTGGTATGCAAGATCTGTTTGGTGTAGCAAGTACAATGGGTTCGAACACCTTTGATTATTTGCCATACTACGTAACAGTAGCCATTTATTATTTATTAATTGTTCTAATATTAACGTTTATTGTTAATAAAATTGAAAAACGATTAGCAGTTAGTGATTAAGAAAGAGGGGAACCTAGATGAATGAAGAAAAAGAAATGATCCGTGTAAAGCAGTTAAACAAGTCATTTGGTGAATTACATGTTTTAAAAGATATTAATCTTACTGTGAAGGAAAGCGATGTTGTCGTATTAATTGGAGCTAGTGGTTCAGGCAAGAGTACATTGCTGCGCTGTCTTAACTTTTTAGAAATAAAAAATAGCGGTAGCATTATTATTGGAGGAGAGCAAATTGAAAAAAAATCACATGACTTAAATAAAATCAGGCAAAAAGTCGGGATGGTTTTCCAGCATTTTAATTTATTTCCTCATATGACAGTGCTTGAAAACGTAATTGAAGCACCGACGCAAGTAAAAGGTATGAAAAAAAGCGAAGCAATAAAAGAAGGAAAGATATTACTTGATAAGGTTGGTTTAGGGGATAAATATAATGTGTACCCATCTAAATTATCTGGTGGGCAAAAACAGCGTGTAGCCATTGCACGTGCATTATCGATGAAGCCTGATGTGATGCTTTTTGATGAACCAACCTCAGCACTTGATCCAGAGCTTGTCAATGAAGTGCTTTCAACGATGAAAGAATTGGCGGAAGAGGGCATGACAATGGTTGTGGTAACACATGAGATGGGTTTTGCACGTGAAGTTGCCGATTGGGTTGTCTATATGCATGAAGGCAGAATTATAGAATATGGTCATCCAGATGAAATTTTTAATCAGCCGAAGGAGCAGCGAACACAGGATTTCTTAAGCTCTGTTTTGTAAAAGAATCCCGGGTGCAGTACAGCAACCGGGATTCTTTATTATTTACGTTTTAATAAGAAAACACCAATTATAATCAAGAGGACTGGCCAAAAGCGTTCCAATAAATTAATCACGGTATACAGCCAATCAAAGTAGACTGGTAGATTAACAGAAAAAATTAAAAATACAGCCAGAGTAATAAGGATCAGTCCAGTAAATAGTCCTTTTTTTGTTTTAATAAATCGGACAATAAAGGCAATTCCCGCAATCAGTATGTAAACAGCCCAATGATCAATCCAGAAGGAATAGTGCTGGACACCGTGTAAATGGATGCCAATCCCAAGTACAATGGTACCTGCGAGTAAATTTTGGTAATATCTTGAGCTATAACCATGAATTAATAATGCCAGTCCAATAATAATGAGTAATGTTTGCCATGAATAAAAATCTGTTAATATTGGTATTTTTAATTCGCGAAGCAGAAAATAAATACCGATACCAATTAGTAAATAAGCAAGCAATGAATGTTGTTTTTTCACTTTCCTAAACTCCCTCTACACCTGAGTTGAATTCTTGATTATCTGTGTGCAGTATGATAAAGTACACACTAGTTATAATAATTATTATCTAGAAACTGTTTTAATGCAGTGTTTTCTATTACGTCTCTATACTAACATATTGTTTCTTTTTCTGTTCACAATTTCAGAAAATGGAAAAGGGAATACATGTTATAATGATAAGAGAGCAATCATATATACAAATCATTTAAACCGTGTAAATTATTTGGGGGTAGGCAAATTGCATATTCTAAAAGTGGGCTTCAATTATAAAACAGCCCCTGTAGAAGTAAGGGAAAAGCTCACATTTTCAGAGCAATCACTTCACGAGGCAATGACTGAATTAAAAAATCGGAAAAGCATTCTGGAAAATGTGATCGTTTCGACGTGTAACCGTACAGAAGTATATGCGGTTGTTGATCAATTGCATACTGGTCGTTACTATATTAAACAGTTTTTGGCTGACTGGTTCCATCTCGATAAAGAAGAATTTTCCTCTTATTTACGAATTACGGAAGATGACGGTGCGATGGAGCATCTTTTCCGTGTAACTACAGGTCTTGATTCGATGGTACTTGGAGAAACCCAAATCCTTGGTCAAGTGAAACAGGCTTTTTTAACTTCACAAGAAATGAAAGCAACTGGAACTGTATTTAATGAATTATTTAAACAGGCAATTACATTTGGGAAACGCGCACATAAAGAAACAGCAATTGGTGAACATGCAGTTTCCATTAGCTATGCAGCTGTCGAGCTGGCTAAAAAGATATTTGGGGATTTACAAAATAAGCACGTTGCTATTCTCGGAGCGGGAAAAATGGGAGAGCTTGCTGCTAAAAATCTGCAGGGATCTGGAGCAACCAAAATTACCGTTATTAATCGGACGCTAGCAAATGCTGAAGATCTAGCCGCGAAATTCCAGGCGAAAGCAGAGAGTATGGATAATTTATTATCTGTTATACAGGAAACGGACATTTTAATCAGTTCTACTGGATCAGATTCAATCGTATTAACGAAAGACATGCTTGAACCGTTACAGAAAAAGCGTAAAGGAAAAGCTTTGTTCCTTGTGGACATTGCTGTACCCAGAGATGTTGATCCTGAGATTAGCGAATTGGATAATGTTTTCTTATATGATATTGATAATTTAAAACATATCGTGGATGAAAATTTAGAAACAAGAAAAGCTGCAGCAGAACAGATTGAAATTATGATGGAAGAAGAAATTGTTCTGTTCAAGGAATGGCTGAAAACACTTGGAGTTGTCCCAGTTATTTCAGCTCTGCGCCAAAAGGCACTGTCCATCCAAGCAGAGACAATGAAAAGTATCGAAAGAAAAATTCCTGATTTAACAGTAAGAGAAAAGAAAGTCATTAGCAAGCATACAAAAAGTATTATTAACCAGCTGCTGAAGGAACCAGTTACACAGGCAAAAGAGCTTGCTGGAACAGAAAATGCAGATCAATCTTTACAGTTATTTATTGATATTTTTGGTATTGAAGCAGAAGTAAAAGCAGAATTTGAAAAGCAAGCAAAAAAAAATGAAACAATGAAGTTATTATCAAAAGAAGACCAAGCTATCCCAGCACAAAGTAATTTTACAACGGCGTAGATAAACGTAAGCCACGCTGCTGGAGCTAAAGCTGTATCTCTTTGACGGAGGAAGAAGGATACCTCTGCTGATTGAGTTTTAATTTTATGCTTCGTGGACGTTAATCCTTCAAAATTATAAACGATTCTATCTTAGCGGAAAGGATTATAATATGGAATGAAGTGGCTCTACGAAATAATTCTGATTCTATATAGCCTTAGTTTAATTGGATTTTTTATTGATTTTATACATCACAACCGGAAGGCTAATAAAATTGCTTTCTGGTTGATTTGTATGGTTTGGGTACTGCAAACCGTTTTTTTCTTTTATGAAGTATTTGGGGAGAAAGGCTTTCCTGTCACAAATGTAGTGGATAGTCTCTTTTTTTATTCTTGGGTATTGATTACACTTTCCATTATAATCAATAAGCTTTTTCAAATCCGATTCATTGTGTTTTTTATCCAAGTATTTGGCTTTTTTATACTATTGCTATATTTTGCCGCAAGCACGACACATGTCCAGTTAAATGATTCAATTCAATTTGTACATGAAATATTAATTACACATATCACGCTTGCGATCGTTTCCTATGGTTTCTTTACAGTTGCATTTTTACTTTCCATTTTGTATTTAATTCAATATCGTTTCTTAAAAAAGAAAAAAGGGTTAAAATGGATGTGGCAAATAGGAGACTTGAAGCAATTGGATCGTTATAGTTTTATAGCTATTTCAATCGGGGTACCTTTATTATTAATTGCAATTATTTTAGGGGTTGTTTGGGCGCATGTTTCTGCCTCTGAATTTTATTGGTTTGACATGAAAACAATTGGTTCACTGCTTGTTCTGATTGTTTATGCCGGGTATCTAGTTTTGCGCCTTGTTGTAGGATATGTTGGAAAACCATTAGCTACCTACAATACCGCGGCATTTTTAATATTATTAGTGAATTTCTTCTTATTCAGCACGTTATCGAATTTTCACTTTTGAGAAGCAGCAACATAAAGGAGGTACGCAGGTGATGCGGAAAATTATCGTTGGTTCAAGAAAAAGTAATTTAGCTTTAACACAGACAAAGTGGGTGATTGAACAGCTGAAGGCAGCTGGTGTCGAAAATGAATTCGAAATCAAGGAAATTGTTACAAAAGGTGATCGAATTCTTGATGTGACATTATCCAAAGTAGGTGGAAAAGGTCTTTTTGTTAAAGAGATCGAGCAGGCTATGTATGATAAAGAAATTGATTTGGCAGTGCACAGTATGAAAGACATGCCATCAGAGCTCCCTGAAGGGCTAATTATTTCATCGATACCGGTTAGAGAGGACCACCGTGATGCATTTATCTCTAAAAACAATGTGAAGCTAAAGGATCTGCCAAATGGTGCAATTGTAGGTACGAGCAGCTTAAGACGCGCAGCACAAATACTCGCAGAGCGTCCAGATATTTCAATCAAGTGGATTCGAGGCAACATTGAAACAAGGCTTCGTAAACTGCATGAAGAAGATTATGATGCGATTATTCTTGCTGTATCAGGATTGAAGCGTGTTGGATTAAGTGAAACGTTAATTACAGAATACCTTGACCCAGAAATCGTTGTTCCAGCTGTTGGACAAGGTGCACTTGCAATCGAAAGTCGAGCAGATGATAAAGAGATTCAGGAAATTCTGCAAGCAATCAATGATGATTTGACAACTCGAACGGTCACTGCTGAACGAACGTTCCTGCATTTATTAGAAGGTGGCTGTCAAGTACCTATTGGGGGCTATGCCTATCTTGAAGAAGATGAGGTTGTCTTAACTGCCCTTGTAGGAACGCCAGACGGTAAAACGATTTTAAAAGAAACGGTGCGAGGAACAGATCCGCAAGCTGTCGGTAAAGAAGCAGCCGACGCTTTAATTAGCCAAGGCGCGAAGGAAATTGTAAATCGCGTAAAAGAGGAGCTTGACAAGTAATGGAAGAGTCCTTACATGAAAGCAAAATTCTAATAACGAGAGAAGCAAGCCAAGCAAAAGAATTCTCAAAAAAGGTGAAAGAGCTTGGTGGCATACCTGTTGAAGTTCCTTTGCTTGCAATTTCATGTAAAGATACAAATGCATCGAAGTCTATTTTTTCCAAAGTCGGTGATTACAAGTGGATTTTTTTCACAAGTGCAAATGGAGTTCATTGCTTTTTTAGTCTAGCAAAAAAGTATCATATGAAACAGCTGCAGGAACATCGTTTAGCAGTTGTAGGTCATAAGACAGATCAGGCATTAAAAAAATATGGCTATCAAGCAGATTTCATTCCGACAACCTATCATGCCGAGGCAATGGCAGAGGAGTTTTTGCAGAAGTTCCCTAAGGAAGGAAAAGTGTTGCTTATTAGAGGGAATCTTTCTCGTGATACACTTCCAGTCGAATTTACAAAGCACAACGTGCCGCATGATTTGCTGGAAGTTTATGAAACAGGATATAATTATGCAATGAAAGCTCGATTAAACGAGCTATTAGCAGAAGATATTATCGATTTTGTCACCTTCACAAGCCCTTCAACAGTTGAAGCGTTTGTCGAAATTGTTGATAGGATACCCGAAAAAAACTATGTTTGTATTGGGACAACAACAGAACAGCGTGCATTAGAGTTTGGAATTCAATCATTAAAACCACCTGAGGAATTTACGATTGAAGCCATGCTGGAAACGATATGTAACTACATAAAGAAAGGATAGATTACAATGTCACAACTTAATTTTAAACGTCATCGGCGCTTGCGCTCTTCAAATGCTATGCGCTTGATGGTGCGCGAACATCACCTAAGAACAGAAGATTTTATTTATCCGATTTTTGTAATTGAGGGTGACAATATAAAAAGCGAAGTTCCTTCCATGCCTGGAGTTTATCAGTTTTCTTTTGATTTGTTGCTTGATGAGGTAAAAGAAGTATATGAACTTGGTATACGTTCGATAATTTTATTTGGTGTTATTTCAGAGAAAGATGAAATAGGTACGGGGGCTTTTGCTGAAGATGGTATCATTCAGCAGGCGACAAGGCTTGTTAAAAAGGAATTTCCAGAATTACTCGTCGTTGCAGATACATGTCTTTGTGAATATACATCACATGGTCATTGCGGTGTAATCCATAATCATGACGTTGACAATGATGAATCCTTAAAGCTTCTAGCAAAGACAGCTGTTTCACAGGCAGAAGCAGGAGCAGACATTATTGCACCTTCCAATATGATGGATGGGTTTGTTACTGTTATTCGCCAGGCGCTTGATGAGGCAGGCTATTCACACATTCCAATTATGTCCTATGCTGTCAAATATGCTTCAGCTTACTATGGTCCTTTCCGTGATGCGGCAGACAGTACACCACAATTTGGTGATCGAAAAACGTATCAAATGGATCCGGCAAACAGAATGGAAGCACTTCGTGAAGCGGAATCTGATGTGGCGGAAGGCGCGGACTTCCTAATTGTAAAACCAGCTATGTCATACTTGGATATTGTGCGCGAAGTTCGCGATAATTTTAATTTGCCAGTAGTTGCTTACAATGTTAGTGGTGAATATTCGATGGTTAAAGCAGCAGCTCAGAATGGCTGGATTGATGAGAAAGCATTGGTAATGGAGAAGCTAACATCCATGAAGCGTGCTGGGGCCGATTTAATTATTACTTATTTTGCAAAAGACGTGGCGAAATGGTTAAGAGAAGAAAAATAGGGGAGGCGGATTAAAGTGGTAAGGTATAATCATTCGGTAGATGCGTATAAAGAAGCAGTTGATCTAATGCCAGGAGGCGTGAACTCACCTGTCCGTGCATTTAAGTCTGTTGGTATGTCACCAGTGTTCATGGAGTCTGGCAAAGGCTCTAAAATTTATGACATTGATGGAAATGAATATATAGATTATGTGTTAAGCTGGGGGCCATTAATTTTAGGCCATGCTGCCGACCATGTTGTAACAAAGCTGAAAGAAGTCGCTGAAAAAGGGACAAGCTTTGGTGCGCCAACATTGCTTGAAAACAAACTGGCAAAATTAGTGATCGACCGTGTTCCTTCAATTGAAATGGTTCGAATGGTAAACTCAGGAACGGAAGCAACGATGAGCGCGATTCGTCTTGCTAGAGGGTATACAGGCAGAAATATTATTCTCAAATTTGAAGGTAACTATCATGGTCATGGGGATTCTTTATTAATTAAAGCTGGATCAGGCGTTGCAACACTTGGGTTGCCAGATAGCCCAGGGGTTCCAGCATCCATTGCTCAAAATACGATTACGGTACCATATAACGATGCAGAAAGTGTTAAACTTGCTTTTGAGAAGTACGGGAAAGAAATTGCTGCTGTTATCGTTGAGCCAGTATCAGGGAATATGGGTGTTGTACCACCTAAAAATGATTTTCTGCAAAACTTGCGACAAATCACAGAGCAAAATGGTACACTTCTTATTTTTGACGAAGTGATGACTGGATTCCGTGTTGGCTACCACTGTGCACAAGGGCACTTTGATGTTACGCCAGACCTGACTTGTCTTGGTAAGGTTATCGGTGGCGGACTACCTGTTGGTGCTTATGGTGGAAAGCGTGAAATTATGCAAAGTGTTGCGCCTGCAGGTTCCATCTATCAAGCAGGGACCTTGTCAGGAAATCCACTTGCAATGACCGCAGGCTATGAAACATTATTCGCATTGACAGAGCAATCATATGAGGAAATAAGCAAGAAAATAGATCGACTTGCAGAAGGTTTCCAACAAGCCGCAGCAGAGTTCGATATTCCTTTGCATGTTAACCGTGCGGGATCGATGTTCGGTGTATTTTTTACAAACGAAGAAGTTATTAACTTTGAAACAGCACAACAATCAAACTTGGATTACTTTGCCCAGTATTATCGTGCTATGATGGAAGAAGGGGTTTTCCTGCCACCATCACAGTTTGAAGGATTATTCCTATCAACTGCACATACCGATGAAGATATTGAAAAAACAATCCAAGCAATTCGCACAGCATTTTCTAAAATTGAAAAATAAACACAAAAAAAGATAGTGACGTACAGGCTGGACGAAACTGTATGCTTTGATAAATCTGCAAGCTATTCCAATAAAGGCATCCATATTATGAGGATTGTTTCTTATTGGAATAGCTTTTTTTAATGCATATCTCTTTCAGTGGATTCATATAGATTATAAAGACATATCGGCATATTGGTTATATGTTGGCAGAAAAGAGAGTAAAAAAACTTTCCTTTTTTGCAAAAGTGCAAGCGAAGACATTCGCATAAGCTATTAATGAATGTCAAGTTTTCTAAAGAGGAGGGAATTCATTTGGCAAGCGATTCCAAAGCATTCACTTTTGATTTAGAGGAATCACTCTATTTTGAAAAGGGACAGGAAGTTGCAGAGTTAAGAGGAATAGCATTAGAACCTGAAATATCCATTCAGCCCTATGAAGAATATATTTCAATTCGCGGAAATATTGAGCTGCAAGGAGAATATGAGAAAGTAGAGACTGGGCAAGCTGAAAGATCACTGGATTTTGAAGACTTCCAAGCGAAACGTTATGTAGAAAAAGTAATCGATGAGGAAGGATTAGCTGCTTTTTCGCATCGATTCCCAGTAGAGATTTCTGTACCGCCCTATCGTGTAACGGACTTAAATGAAGTTACAGTACATGTCGATTCCTTTGATTATGAAATGCCAGAACCAAGTCATTTGAAATTGTATGCAACCATTGAAATTCACGGGATTAATAGTGAGGCAGAACAACCTCGGCAAGAAATGAAGGGTGTGGAGCCAGAAGAAACAAAAGAAACAGAAATGGACGCAGCAGTTGAGGATCTTTCTAACTCCGAAGTGGATACATTTGAATTTGAATTAAGAAAATCGCAAGAAGATGAATTGACCGTTACTGATTTGACAGAACCAGAACTTGATGCAGGGCCAATAGATGAACAGAAGGCGACGGAAAAAGAAGAAATAGAAGCAGAAGAAAGAGAGCAGAGTTCTGTTTCGGCAGAATATATAGAAGAAATAAAAGAAATAGAATCGATAGAAAAAGCAGATAGCATTGTGGAGGTTAGATCAGAAGAAGCGGAGCAAGAACACGAAGAGGAAGATCCAGATCGGTGGAAAAAGAAATCACAAACATTGGCAGAGTTTTTCAATCAATTATCAGAGGAAGAAACAGAGTCATCTGATGCTGAATCACAAGAAGTAGAGGAGCTGGATGCGGAAGATGATGTTGTTGCATCAGATGTCAGTGAAGCTGAAAGCTATGAAGAACGAGTGCCCGAAGATGCAAGTTTATTATCGGATATTTTCAGAGAAGCAAAAGAGGAGCAGTTTACGAAAATGAGGCTCTGTATTGTTCAAAATCAAGATACCATCGAAACAATTGCTGCACGATTTTCTGTAAGTCCGTTACAATTAATTAAGCAGAACGAGCTTGAAGATGACTTTGAGGTCCGTGAAGGACAGCTGCTGTATATACCGGTGAATAAATAGTTAACATTACCCCCTTCCACGCACTGAAAAAAGGGGGTATCTCTTTTAGTAGGTGGTGATAAATGATGGAAGCAGTGAAAGAGATATTGCAGGCGTATCGAATTTATCCAATTGAAATTGAAAAAGTCACCGACCGTCTCTTTCATATTAAAGACGGCCGGCGAGATTATGCACTGAAAAAAAGCACATTGAAACAAGAAGATATCGCAGCATGGGAGCATGTTTACTATATCGCAAATGAGAAAAACCTCTCAGAAATTGTCCCCGTATATTTAACCAATGATGGCAAGTTATATGAAAGGATAGATAATTCCATCTATTATCTCAGTCCTTGGTTAATATTCGCTCCCCGATCGAGTAATGAAAATAGAATCGATAGAACGATGGGAATTTTGGCGCGCATTCATGAAACAACAAAGCAAAGTCAACAGATTACAAAATCTGCATTAAATAAAAACTTCCATACATACCAAACATTCTGCGAGCAGCTTCCCAATGAATTATATTCTTATGTGCTCCGTTTTGAACAGCAAGCCTATATGTCTCCATTTGAATTGCAGGTGTGTACGCATTATCGAGATATGGAAATTGCGTTAAATCGGATAAATGGTGAAATTAGTGAATTTCTTGATCAGTCGGAAGAAGAATTGACTTGGAACCTTTCTCTTTGCCATGGTAATCTCGCACTGGACCATATATTGAACAATCATGTTATTAATTGGGAGAAGGGACGTTATAACCATGTCGCAGTGGATTTGACAAACTACTTCCATCAGCTAACTGGTGAATACGATCAACCAGATGAATTAATAATGAAAGGTTTTAAAGCATATAAACGAAAATATGACCTTGAGCAGTTTGACATGAAACTATTGTCAATTTATTTACTTAATCCTGCCGCATACATGACAACCATCCGAGAATATGTGCAAAACCCAAAAGAAAAGCCACTGACTTCCCAAGTCAGTGCACTGCAGAAACAATATCGCAAGCTTATTTTTGCATTAAAATGGACAGATTTTATAAAGGAAGAATATGAGGTAATAAATTTTGATGACCTGTCAAATTAAATCCATTCTAAATAAAAGGCGACAAAAAGCCCGATTAATACGCCTAATAAAAGCACATCAAAAGTGGTTGGAATTAACAATGTGCGAATCAACTGGAATATCGTGATTGGTAAAAGAATTCTCTCGAAGACAAAAAGGCATTGTCTTGCCCAAGGTGGGAGTTTGTAACGATAAAATCTAGCCACAGGGAACACCTCTTTTCTTTCTAAGCACATTTTGCGCTTTATTTTTATACTATGTATAAATACACCAAATTGGTGCAATAACAATAATAATAGTTGACGATAATACGTGGAAGCTATAAAATGATTGGTATAACAATATGTGCAGTTATAATTAAACGCAATGATAGGGAAGAGTACAAAATAAACGCTTTTAGAGAGGGAAATCATGAGCTGAAAATTTCCTAGGTAGTTGTTTTGGAAGGTCGCCCTTGATGCAGCTTCTTTGAAAAGTAATTCAAGTAGGAGGAGCCGGTAATTGACCGTTATCAATTAATGAAGTGTGCAAACAATTTTGGTTTGCAAACAAAGGTGGTACCACGGAAATCTAACCCTTTTCGTCCTTTATTTTAAGGATGAAAAGGGTTTTTTGGTTTTTAAGTGGTTGTTTAAATTAGGAGGTAAAACGATGAGCAATAATGAACAAACGTCCCTTCCATCAAAATACAATCCGCAGGAAGTGGAAAAAGGTCGTTATCAATTTTGGTTGGAAGGAAAATATTTTGAAGCAACGGCTGATCCAGATAAGGAGCCGTTCTCGATTGTTATTCCACCACCAAACGTTACTGGTAAGCTACATTTAGGTCATGCATGGGATACAACGATGCAGGATACCATTTCTCGAATGAAACGTATGCAGGGCTATGATGTGCTGTGGTTACCCGGCATGGATCATGCAGGTATTGCAACCCAGGCCAAGGTAGAAGCGAAATTAAAGGAGCAAGGAACAAATCGTTATGAATTAGGCCGCGAAAAGTTTCTAGAAAAATCATGGGAGTGGAAGGAAGAATATGCAGATTTTATTCGTTCCCAATGGGAAAAGCTCGGTCTTGCACTGGACTATTCACGTGAGCGTTTTACGCTCGATGAAGGTTTATCCGATGCGGTAAAAGAAGTTTTCATTAAATTGTATGAAAAGGGTCTTATTTACCGTGGCGAATACATTATTAACTGGGATCCGCAAACTAAGACCGCCTTATCCGATATTGAAGTAATTTATGAAGAGATTCAAGGTAAGTTTTATCATATGCGTTATCCAATTAAAGATAGTGATGAAACAATTGAAATTGCGACAACACGTCCAGAAACGATGCTTGGTGACACCGCAGTTGCTGTACATCCGAAAGATGAGCGTTACAAGCATTTAATCGGCAAAAAAGTAGTGTTGCCAATAGTTGGTCGTGAAATTGAAATTGTTGCAGACGATTATGTGGATATGGAATTTGGTTCAGGAGCGGTTAAAATTACACCAGCTCATGACCCGAATGACTTTGAAATCGGTAACCGTCATAACCTAGAACGTGTCCTCGTTATGCATGAAGATGGATCCATGAATGAGAACGCCGGTAAATATCAAGGGTTGGATCGTTTTGAGTGCCGTAAGCAAATTGTGAAAGATTTGCAGGAACAGGGCGTTCTATTTGAAATTGAAGACCATACCCATCAAGTTGGGCATTCGGAGCGCAGTGGTGCAGTTGTTGAACCATATTTGTCAACACAATGGTTTGTTAAAATGGAACCATTGGCTAAAGAGGCACTGGATTTACAACATGAAGAAGGTAAAGTTAACTTTGTGCCAGAACGCTTTGAGCGGACGTACTTTAACTGGATGGAAAATATCCGTGATTGGTGTATTTCTCGTCAGCTTTGGTGGGGACATCGCATTCCAGCTTGGTACCATAAAGAAACAAAAGAAATATATGTTGGAAAAGAGGCACCGGCTGACATTGAAAATTGGGAGCAGGACGAAGATGTATTGGATACATGGTTCTCCTCTGCATTATGGCCATTTTCAACGATGGGCTGGCCGAATGAAAAATCCGAGGACTTTAAACGCTACTTCCCAACCGATGTACTTGTAACAGGCTATGACATTATTTTCTTCTGGGTAGCTCGGATGATTTTCCAATCAAAGGAATTTACTGGTGAGAAACCGTTTAAGGATGTACTCATTCATGGGTTAATCCGTGATGCAGAAGGTCGGAAAATGAGTAAGTCACTGGGCAACGGGGTTGACCCAATGGATGTTATCGAAAAGTATGGTGCTGATTCATTACGTTATTTCTTATTAACTGGATCGACACCTGGTCAGGATTTACGTTTCCATTGGGAAAAAGTAGAGTCAACGTGGAACTTTGCGAATAAAGTATGGAATGCTTCTCGATTCTCCTTAATGAATATGGAAGGCTTTACCTATGATGATATTGATTTAACCGGAGAATTAACGCTCGCAGATAAATGGATTTTAACGCGTTTAAATGAAACGATTGATCATGTAACGAAAAACACGGCGAAATATGAGTTTGGTGAAGCGGGGCGTCATTTATATAACTTCATTTGGGATGAGCTGTGTGATTGGTATATTGAAATGGCAAAACTTCCGTTATATGGTGATGATGAAGTAAAGAAAAACACAACCAGATCTGTTCTTGCTCACGTTCTCGATCAAACGATGCGTATGCTTCATCCATATATGCCATTTATTACAGAAGAAATCTGGCAGCAGCTACCACATCAAGGGGACTCCATTACTGTTGCTAAATGGCCGGAAGTGGAGGAGAAGTATCATGATGAAACGGCTGCTGCTGAAATGAAGCGACTTGTATCTATTATCAAATCTGTTCGTAATAGCCGTGCTGAAGTAGATACACCGATGTCGAAGCAAATTCAAATGCTTATTCAGGCAGAAAATGAAACAATACGGCAAGAGCTTGAAGGGAACCGTGACTATTTAGAACGTTTCTGCAATCCAAGCGAATTAACAATTGCCGTTAACCTTGATATTCCAGAAAAAGCAATGACTTCTGTTGTGACTGGAGCAGAAATCTTCCTCCCGCTGGAAGGGCTGATCGATTTTGATAAGGAAATCGAACGATTAGAAAATGAGCATACAAAGTGGACGAAAGAAGTGGAACGTGTTCAGAAGAAGCTTTCCAACCAAGGGTTTGTTAGCAAAGCACCAGCAGCAGTTGTAGAAGAAGAAAAACGAAAAGAATCAGATTATCTTGATAAACAAGCAAAAGTAAAAGCAAGGCTTGATGAGTTAAAAGGCTAAGCAACATAAATGTAAAAAGCGGAAGTCCCACGCTGGGACTTCCGCTTTTTATGTAAGGCGCTGTTTTATATGCCCAATATATGCCTCAAGAATATTTACATTACTGCAAGCACTTAACGTTCTGGAGCCGACAACATCCTCAATTTCATTGAATAAGAGCGCTCCGTCAGATCCAATTAAAAAATCAATCCCGACCATACCAAAATCAAAGTGATCGATAATTTTATAGATCGTTTTCAACTCAGAATCATGGGGTGTATAAAGCCGGGCATGACCGCCCAGAGTGAAATTTGCACGAAAATCAGTTGAACTCTCTCTTAAGGCTGCACCGATAATTTTTTTTCCTACAACAAACACCCGAAGATCTTTTCCAAGCTGAACATCTGCTGATTGCAAGATGATATTTCCCTGGATTGTATTTTGGCAAGTATGCCAATCTTTTTCGTTCGTTATAAAATAAACCTGCTTACCGCCTCTGCCACTTACTTCCTTTACTATAATTGGGTAGTTGAGTGGCGGACTATCCGACATCAATACCTTTTTACTGTAAATTGTATCGACCATTGGTAAGCCAAGCTGCTGGATATAATGATGTGTCAGTGCCTTATTATTACAAATACTAGCAATAGCAGAAGAGTTAAAAACAGCAACTCCCAGTGTCTCTAAATGCAGATTTAATAATGGTTCAATTGTTCTCACAATAGCAAATTCAGGAAGTTCAACAGGCCTATTATTAAGCAGGACCTGCTGTTGGTTTTGTATAATTCCAATCGTCAGATCTTCTCGTCTAATAAGCTTTAGAGATAAGTCCTGCAATTGTGCCTCTTCAATGAACCAGTCAATATAGGAGGTATTTTGATTTGCATCTTCCATTTTATAGATGAGCCAGCCGGTTTTCATGACAATTCCCCCAAAACATGTTCTATTATGTAGTCGGCAGCATTAATCTCTGTACATTCCAGTAAATTTCGGATGTGCGCATTGGAATTAATTTCACAAACTAACCTTGTCTCATCCAGACCAATTAATAAATCAACTCCAGCAAAATCTGCACCGATTGCTCTGGCTGCTGCAATGGCTAATGCCGATTCATCATTTGTTGGTATATAGTTCTTCATCGTTCCACCGGATGTCACATTAGCGCGGAAATCGTTTGTATTTAATCGTTCCATTGCTGCAACAACCCGATCCCCAACCACTTGTAATCGTAAATCCATTCCATAACTTGAAGGGATAAATTGCTGATATAAATATGGCTTCCCCTGAATAGCTTTAATTTTTTCAATTATCTCTTCTAGACTGTGTAATAAGTAGACCTGTTCTCCAAAAGAGCCAAAGGCCTCTTTAATAATTAACGGCAAACCTAATTGTTCTACTGCCTTTTCGATTAATTCATAATCGATATTGCCCGTTGCAAAGATTTTCGGGGCGATAATTGTTTTCGGCATTGGAATATTCTTCGTTGCTAAGTGTTGATAGGAAGCAATTTTATCATCGCTGATCTCAATTGCTTTTGAGCTGTTGAAAACAGGTACTCCAAGAAGTTCCAATTGTCTTGCCAAATAAATATCCTTATCTGCAAAAACCACATAATCTGGAAGCTGCGATTTTTCTAGCTGTACAATATCTAGTTTATTTGTTGCTAATAGACTAAGTAAGTCATTGTTTTTATAGATTTCCATGCTACTGCCCTGGTGCAAAGCGGCTGTTTGAATCATTTCCGCATAATCAAGAAATTTGTTGCCTGGCAGATTTCCATTGTAAATAATCCATCCATTCGGTTTCATTTCACTCTATCCTTTCTGCTATAATAACGGTACTCTTATCGAAAGTGGTGTAATCATGTTTACGACGTTTCAAGAAATTGAAGACTTTTTCTATAGCCGAAAATCCTTTGGTATTAAGCCTGGCTTAGATCGAATTTATCGGCTGCTCGCATTACTCAATCATCCGGAAAAGAACGTGTCAGCCATACATGTTGCAGGCACAAATGGTAAAGGCTCAACCGTCCAATTTATAAAGGATGCTCTGCAGGCTAATGGGTACATTGTCGGCGTCTTTACATCTCCAAGCTTAACCGGCTTAACCGGTTATACGATGATAAATGATTCGGAAATAAGTGAACCATTGTTTATTGACTTATGTAATGATTTGTATCCCCATGTGATGCAGCTTGATCAGGAAAATAATCCTCCCACAGAATTTGAGATTATAACTGCCTTGTCTTTTCTTTATTTCTCAGAACGCGTTGATATTACCCTGATTGAGGCAGGGATGGGTGGGAGAGAGGATACAACAAACTGCTTCCAGCCAATCCTATCCATTATAACAAATGTTGCCAAAGACCATACAGCTTTTCTTGGGAATTCTATTTCTGAAATTGCTTATCAAAAAGCGGGAATTATTAAAGCGGGTGCTCCAGTTGTTGTTGGTCACTTGGAAGCAGATGCGTTCGCAGTGATTAAAGCGGAAGCAAAGAAACAATATACATCTCTCTATCAATTGGGGGAAGACTTTTCTTACAGTCGCAAACAAGCTCAAGGCATGGTTTGGTCTAGTAGAGAAAGGAAATTACAGACAAATCTGCAGATGTATGGAGACTATCAATTCCAAAATGCAGCAATTGCTTTAATGGCACTAGAAAAAATTGCTGATGCTGGTTATCAGATTTCTTTTACCAAAACAGCTGATGCAATTAGTCGGACTCAGCTTGCTGGCCGGTTTGAAATTGTAAATAAGGAACCTCTCATTATTCTTGATGGCGCACATAATCCTGCTGGAGTCGATGCGTTTGTAAAAACTGTAAATGAACAATACCCCGAAGATGAGAAGCAATTATTAGTCGCTGTATTTAAGGATAAAGAGTTGGATGCTATGCTTGAACAGCTGAGTACATCTTTTAGGTCAATTACACTAACGAGCTTTCAGCATCCACGTGCTGCCAGGGCTGAGGACTTATATCGATTAACCCCTGCAAGCCAAAAGCACATTGCTAATAATTGGAAACAGGAAGTGAATCAAATATTAAAAGCGAAGGATGCTAGTATATGGTTTATTTCAGGTTCTTTGAATTTTATTTCACTTGTTAGAGAATATATTTTTTCCACAAAATAAAACCGAGGAAAAAGCCAGATTATGTTGAACGATTTTTGAATGGATTGTCATTTTTCGTCTTACTTTTTAAAAATCCTGTGCTAGAGTTATAGAAACTATTCATAACCGGTCACAGGAGGGGAAGATGTGGAAAAGCATAAAGCAATTCTTGTAGAAAAAAATGGGGAACAGCTTAAATATAAACTGCATGACAAAAAGCATTCTTCTGCAACAACTAAACAAACTGCAGCGGCCGTCGAAGATTCTGATAAATCAATTCCTGTAATAACCGGGTCTAGTAAATCAAAGAAACCATATAGTAAAAAGAGACCTGGAAAGCTTAAGTCATTTAAACCACTAGTTGCTGCAGTCATATCTGCACTTGTTATAGGATCAGTCCTCGGTTTTTTCTTGCTTCGATTATTTGTGGATGTAGAAGGGCAAGTGATAGGTGAACCAACAGGACAAGCAACACCGGCGACAGTAGCAGAAACTGCTGCTGGTGCTGCGGAAACTGCTGCTGTTCAGCTTGATTCACTGCAAGCGTATGTTTTACAGGCAGGGATTTTTTCAAAAGAAGAAAATGCAGTTAAATGGGCTGAGGGCTATCTGGATAAAGGAGTACCAACAATGGTTTGGGAGAAGGATAATCAGTTTTTCCTATTAGCTGGAATAGCAGAGACAAAAGAGCAGGCGGCACAAATGGCAGAAAATCTGCAGGAAAATGGTTCGATTGATATTTACGTAAAGGAATGGAGTACATCCAGTGGGGAAGCTAAGCTAACAGAAGAGGAAAAAGGATGGATTGGTGAATTTCAGAATGCTTGGACCACCTCATTAGCTAGCTGGTCAGAGAAACAAACTTTGTCTGAAGAGACTTTGAACGAACTTGCCGAAGCTGCCCCCAAGAACACCGAAACGTTGACTCCGCTTTTATCTGCTGTTAACGAGTCAGATGAACAAGCAACCAAGCTGCTGCAGCTAATGTATAATTATGAAAAAACAATTCAATAATTTCATTAAAAAACAGGTAAAAAAGCGGCGCTTCTATTAACTTGAGCGGGGTGCTGAATTACCTGTTTTTTATTATTTAAATCGTTCGCCTTAACAAAGAGGCATTTTCTTCATGAGAAAATCAATTTATGCAGGTTACTAATCCTTGTATAGTAAATTTTTTGTAAGTTGTTGGCCAATTTATAAAAGGATATGATAGGCATAATCAAAAGAAAAGGAGGAACTATGTTGAAATTACAAGAGATTATGATAAAGGATGTACCGAAAGAAGATAGACCACGAGAACGATTGCTAAGTCATGGAGCTGAGCCTCTATCCAATCAGGAATTACTGTCTATTCTGCTTGGCAGTGGAACAAAAGATGAGTCTGTCATGTCAATTGCAAACCGTGTACTCATGCATTTTGAAGGATTAAAGCTGCTAAGAGGCGCTACGATTGAGGAACTAACCTCGATTAAAGGCATCGGAACAGCAAAGGGACTATTAATTTTGTCAGCAATCGAGCTTGGGCGACGTATGCATGTATATAAGTCGAATGATAAATATGTTATACGCTCGCCAGAGGACGGTGCCGATTATATCATGGAGGAAATGCGAAACCTAAATCAAGAGCATTTCATTGCTTTATTTCTGAATACGAAAAATCAAATTATTCACAGGCAGACTATTTTCATAGGCAGTCTCAACGCAGCAATTGTCCATCCTCGGGAAATCTATCGTGAAGCAGTTAAACGATCAGCCGCATCAATCATTGTTGCCCATAATCACCCCAGTGGAGACCCCGAACCATCTCAAGAAGACATTCATGTTACAAGGCGATTAGTTGAATCAGGAAAAATGATTGGCATCGATCTCCTGGATCATTTAATTATTGGAGATCGAAAATTTGTATCTTTAAAAGAAAAAGGCTACTTATAACACTATCTATTTTGAAGATTTTTTCGTATAATTATAGAAGGATTTATTAGCAGCGCCATTTTTCAAGCTTTTTAATGAAAGTGGCGCTTCTTATAATTACGAGATGTGGACAAGGTACAAGCTTTTGAACGTATTTCATGATGGTGGTTACAACAGATAAAATGAATCGGAATAGTTAGACTACATATGCTGAGAGCGAAAGGTGATTCGGAGAGGGAGATTTTATTGGGTATTTTTAGTTTTTCACAGGACTTTGGAATCGATTTAGGTACTGCCAATACATTAGTTTATGTAAAAGGAAAAGGCATTGTTGTGCGTGAGCCGTCAGTTGTTGCCCGAAATACTGAAACTGGCCAGATAGAAGCAGTAGGCAGTGCCGCGAAGAACATGATTGGAAGAACGCCTGGCAATATTTCTGTTATACGCCCGATGAAGGATGGTGTCATTGCAGATTACGATACGACAGCTGCGATGATGAAATATTATATAAAAAAGGCGATGAAAAACCGTTCCTTGTTTGCCAAAAAGCCGAGTGTGATGATTTGCGTTCCTTCAGGTATTACGATGGTTGAGGAACGTGCTGTTATTGATGCAACAAAACAGGCGGGAGCACGTGATGCTTTCCCAATCTCAGAACCGTTTGCTGCGGCGATCGGAGCAGGATTGCCTGTATGGGAGCCTACGGGCAGTATGATCGTTGATATTGGGGGAGGCACAGCGGAAGTTGCGGTCATCTCGCTTGGTGGAATTGTAACGAGTCAATCGATTCGAGTTGCAGGTGATAACATGGATGAATCCATTATTAGCCATATACGTAAAAAATATAGCTTGTTAATTGGAGAACGCTCTGCAGAATCACTCAAAATGGATATAGGCGCTGCTCGGGAATCAGAATCAAATGAAGAAATGGATATTCGTGGGCGGGATTTATTGACAGGCTTGCCAAAAACCGTTACGGTAACAGCGGAAGAAATTTCGCTTGCTCTGGATGATACCGTGGACGCTATTGTGGATGCAGTAAAAGTTACATTGGAAAGAACTCCGCCTGAACTTGCTGCTGATGTAATGGACCGCGGCATTGTTCTATCAGGTGGAGGAGCATTACTCAAAAATTTAGATCAAGTAATAAGTGATGAGACGAAGATTCCTGTTTTTGTTACCGAAAATCCCTTGGAAAGTGTGGCAATCGGTACGGGCAAATCATTGGACTATATTCAACAATTCCGTTCTAGCCCGAGCGTATCTTCTCGTCCTTTAAATTAATAAGTAGGTGTCTTAGGTGCAATTTTTTCGTAATAAACGACTTTTTATTCTATTAATTGGTTTTATAGTTTTAGTAGCTTTAATTGGCTATTCACTGAATAACCGGGAAAATTTAAGTACTCCCGTAAAATTCATTAATGATGCAGTTGGTTGGACGCAGCAAGTGATTCATACCCCGGTCAGGTTCGTTACCGATATTGTTTCAAATATTAACGATTTTAAAAACACATATGAAGAAAATCAGTTATTAAAAGAACAGCTATCGCAATATCAAACATTGACTTATGAAGTTCAAGAAATAAAAAAGGAAAATGAAGAGCTGATGGCACTGTTAGAAATCGAGGAATCGGCTCGTGATTATAATCCAATAAAAGCTACTGTTATAGCCAGGTCACCAGAGCGCTGGGTTGAGCAGGTGACGATCAATAAAGGGAAACAGGACGGTGTAGACAATAATATGGTTGTTATCACTGCAGAGGGCATGGTTGGGAAAGTTCAAAGTGCTTCCGAATTTACTTCAACGGTGCAACTGCTTACTGGATTTGATCAATTTAACCGAATCTCTGCTGAGATTTCCAGAGAAGACGGGGGGAAAAATATCTTCGGTATGATTGAAGGATTTGAAGATGAAACAAATTCATTGCTGTTCCGAATCATTGAAGAATCAGACAAGAATTTAAAAGAAGGTGAGCTTGTCGTTTCTTCTGAGTTAGGCGGAGAGTTTCCTGCTGGTCTTCCAATTGGTAAAGTCAAGGAAGTTGTATCTGATCAATATGGATTAACTCGTATCGCGATGGTTGAACCAGCAGCTGATCTATACGATTTAAGTCATGTCATCGTCGTAGACCGTGCTATGGAGTCACAAGAGGAAAGCAGTGATGAGGAGGAAGATGAGTGATGAAACGTCTATATTTTCCTCTCATTCTTTTTCTGTTAACCATCTTGGAAGGTGTTGCACTGGAACTCCTGCCATCTGATTTTGTAATGAGTGATATGCTAATGGTCCCGCACTGGGTTTTTGCATTTCTAATATATATGACGATTTTCTATGACAATGATAATACGTATCATTCGGTCGTCTATGCATTACTTTTTGGGTTATTAATTGATATTGTATATACAGGAGTTTTAGGTGTTTACATGTTTATGTATGCATTGATCATTTATATCATTCATGGCTTAAAGAAAATTCTCCAGGGGAATTTCTATGTTTTATTGTTATTGGGAGCCGTTGGGTTTTTATTAGTGGACCTTTCCATTTATTTTATATACATGGTTGTAGGATTAACAGATATGGTCTGGGAGTCCTATTTAACAGGGCGTCTTCTGCCAACAGTCGTTTCCAATTTAGTATTTTTATTGATTATATATCCTTTCGTAGCAAAACGTCTTGCTAGATGGGGAAGGGAACAGTTAACTGGAAGTAACTCACTGTGAGCGAAAGTATTCACTTGTGTGGTTACTATAAATTTACCGCAGGCTATTTTGTAATGAGGTGAACTTGCAGTGCTTGACAAGAAGCAAATAATATTAATTAAAGGTACCAGGGAAGGATTGAGTTTATTTATTGATGAATCAGCATCCTTCCATGATGTTATAAAAGAACTTGATGAAAAAATTATGGCAAGCAAACCAAAAGAAGATGAACCAATTGTAACGGTAAAAGTTAAATTGGGTAATCGTCTTTTAAATGAAGAGCAGGAGAAAGCATTGCGAAACATTATAAGTGTTCAAAATCGCTTTCAAATTACTGCTATTGAATCCGATTTAATAAGTAGAGAAGATGCTTTAAAATGGCGAGAAGAAAGCGAAATAAAAGCTATTAATCGAATTGTGAGATCTGGTCAAGTGTTGGAAGTTGAGGGAGACCTCCTGTTAATTGGAGATGTCAATCCAGGTGGAAAAGTAGTTTCTACGGGTAATATATACATTATGGGCAATTTATTTGGAGTTGCTCATGCTGGTGCAACTGGTGACCGCAACGCTTTCATAACGGCCTCTTATATGAAGCCGACACAACTTCGAATTGCTGATTATATAAGTCGAGCCCCTGATTATGAATCGGATGGTGTTTACATGGAATGTGGGATTATCGATGAAGAACAAGATAAGATCATCATCGATTCGTTAAAGGTTCTTTCTCGTAAGCGTAAGGAAATAAGCGGATTTGAAAGGAGAATAAATAATGGGTGAGGCAATCGTTATTACATCTGGGAAGGGTGGTGTCGGTAAGACAACGACATCAGCTAATATCGGAACCGCTTTGGCATTAATGGAAAAAAAAGTTTGTTTAATTGATACAGATATTGGTTTAAGGAACTTAGATGTAATTATGGGACTTGAAAACCGAATTATTTATGATATTGTCGACGTGATTGAAGGGCGTTGTAAGCTTAAGCAAGCCTTGATTAAGGACAAGCGATTTGATTATCTATCATTATTGCCTGCTGCGCAAACTAGTGATAAAACAGCTGTAACAACAGACGGAATGAAAGAAATCGTTTCCGAATTGAAGCAGGAATATGATTATATTATTATCGATTGCCCTGCCGGAATTGAGCAAGGATTTCAAAATGCTATATCAGGCGCAGATCGAGCAATTGTTGTAACAACTCCTGAGAAATCTAGTGTTCGTGATGCAGACAGAATCGTTGGATTACTAGAAAAAGAGGAAATGAGTGAAACACCGCGTTTAATTATTAATCGAATTCGAAATCATATGATGAAAAACGGAGATATGATTGATATTGAAGATATCGTTCAATTGTTGTCTATTGACTTGATTGGTGTCGTGATTGATGATGATGAAGTGATAAAAGCATCAAATAAGGGGGAACCAATTGCAATGAACCCTAACTCAAAAGCATCTATTGCCTATCGCAATATTGCTAGAAGGATTCTTGGAGAGACTGTACCTTTACAATCACTGGAGGATGAAAAAGGTGTATTTCAGCGTTTTAAGAAATTCCTCGGCCTCCGTGCATAACGAATAGGCCAACATAAAGTAAGAAGGATACAATACTTAATATGGCTAATTATAAATTAAAGGCTGGAATGAAAATCATTAATTTTCATTCCAGCTTTTTTGTTCATACTACATACCTTGCACACATATACTTGTACAAATGAATTTGAAGGAATGTGAGGAAAATGGACAATGATATCAAAAAGGTTCGCAAGGCGATTGAGCAGCGAAAAAAAATGCGGGGTCTTCCTTCTGGAGGAGAGACAACAAAGCAAATGCTTCCATCCATTCCAGGAGAGGAAGAAAAGCATGGTTATTATTCCGTATTTACAAATCATGAAGAAGTATCCAGCCGTAATAATCGTGCAGTAACAAGTATTGCATTGAAAGGAATTTTGTCAGCTATGCTTTTCTTTGGGACAGCTTTATTATGGCAAGCCGATACAACATTATTGCAGAAACCGAGAGAATGGACGAGCCAAGTAATGAAAAATGAATTTCCGTTTGCAAAGGTAAATGTCTGGTATAAAGAGACGTTTGGTAGGCCGTTGTCTCTTTCACCGGAACCAGAACCCGTCTTGGAAACCAACGAAGACCAAGCAATGGCACTTCCGGTTAATGGAAATATAACCGAAACATTTCAAACAAATGGAACAGGAATTATGATTACGCCGAAAGAAACTGCCAATGTCACTTCTATTCAGGAAGGTGTTGTTATTTTTGCTGGGAATGACAAAGAAACAAATAAAACGGTAACTGTACAGCATGCGGATGGAACCGTGACCAATTATGGAAACCTCAGTTCTATTGATGTCCATCTGTATCAATTTATTGCGGGTAATCAACAAATCGGAAGTTTTACACCAGAAGCTGACAATGAGACAGTATTTTTCTCCATTGAAAAAAATAATGATTATGTCGATCCAGTTCAGGTGATACAGGTTGATGAGCTTCCTTAACTATATCCCGAAAATTCATATCCATCCGATTTTATTTATCTTTATAATTATCTCGTTTTTGACAGGTACATTTCTGGAATTATTGATTATCTTTGCATTAGTATTATTTCATGAACTTGGTCACTACATTGCAGCAAGGATGATGAAGTGGCGAATCAGGTATATTGTACTTTGGGTATTCGGAGGGGTGATGGACACTGAGGAGCATGGGAATAAATCGATGAAGGAAGAGGCATTTGTCACACTAGCCGGTCCCTATCAACATCTTGTCGTCTATTATCTTTGCTTTCTTATGGAGGCGTTTCAGCTCATCCCAGCATCAATCCTGGAACTGATATTGTATTACAATACGATCTTTCTTCTATTTAACCTAATACCAGTATGGCCATTGGATGGGGGGAAATTGCTTTTATTGGTTGTTTCTTATTTTTTTCCGTACAAAAAAGCGTATCAATTCACACTTATATTTTCGATGGTTTTCATCACATTGATACTTGTACTTCAACTTTTATTTTTCCCATTTACGTTAAGTTCGTTTTTTATTTGGGCATTTCTTTTTATGGAGAATAGAAATGACTGGAAACAGCGTTCGTATGTTTTTATGCGCTTTTTATTAAGGCGATATGAGGGCGATGCAGCAATAAAAGGGGTTGTCCCTCTTACCGTAGCACCCGACAGCTCTTTTCTCGACTTATTTTCCCGTTTCAGAAGGGAAAAGAAGCATCCGATTTATATCGTATATGCTGAAAATAATCGAAAATCCGTTGATGAAGCAGACTGTTTGCAAAGCTATTTTTATGAACGGGAATATAATCAGTCTGTCGGAGATGCATTTTTATATAAATAGCAGGTCTGAACAAAAAGACTCGATGATTTGCAAAGAGTCTTTTTGTACTGTAAAATGTTATTATTGTAGAGTCAATTGCAGCAAGAACATCCACAATGCTAAAAATGTATATAATTTATAGGCAGGTTCTTGACAAACAGTGACGATACATGATAACATCAATACGTTAATTATCGTAGCACCCGTGCTACAACCGCACAGAACAGGTTTTAAACTTTTTGAAGTACCTGTATGGCGAGTCTGAGACTATTAAGGAGGTGCAAGTATGTACGCAATTATTGAAACAGGTGGTAAACAAGTTAAAGTTGTCGAAGGACAAGAAATCTATGTAGAAAAAGTTTCTGCTGAAGCGAATGATTCTATTACTTTCGATAAAGTTCTTTTCGTTGGCGGAGATGATGTTAAAGTTGGAGCTCCTTACGTTGAAGGTGCAACAGTTACTGCTAAAGTTGAAAAACAAGGCCGTCAAAAAAAGGTTATTGTTTATAAATACAAACGCAGAAAAAACTATCATCGTAAACAAGGTCATCGTCAACCTTATACGAAACTAGTAATTGAAAAAATCAATGCATAAACATAAGGGTTTTTTAATATGATTCAAGTTACTGTTTTCCGAACAGACAAGCAAATTACTGCTTTTGAATTATCTGGTCATGCTGAGAGTGGTCCATATGGCTACGATCTTGTATGTGCAGGTGTATCTGCTGTATCAATTGGTACAGTTAATGCAGTAATGGAATTATGTGATACAAATCTGGAAATTGAACAAGGAGCAGAAGGTGGTTACTTACATGTAACGTTACCGAAAAGACTTCCTTATGAACAAATGGGGAAAGTTCAGCTCTTATTCGAGGGAATGCTTATTTCACTGAAATCGATTGAACTTGAATATAGTCAATTTATAAAAATTGAGAACAAGTAAGGGGGTGCAGTCCATGATCCGTCTAGATTTACAATTTTTCGCAACGAAAAAAGGTGCAGGTAGTACGAAGAACGGTCGTGATTCTGAATCTAAACGCCTTGGTGCAAAACGTGCAGATGGTCAGTTTGTAACTGGTGGTTCAATTTTATACCGTCAACGCGGTACGAAAATTTACCCAGGTGAAAACGTTGGCCGTGGTGGTGACGATACACTTTTTGCTAAAATCGATGGTGTTGTTAAATTTGAACGCTATGGTAGAGACCGCAAAAAAGTAAGTGTTTATCCAGTAGCACAAGAAGCTTAATGAATTTCAAGAAACTCCAGTCAATCATTTTGACTGGAGTTTTTAGTTTATCGATAATATCTTATACTCTCACTCCATCAATGCTAAATTGGTGAAACATACTAAAAAAATTTGAACTTCGTTTAATCTTCTTGCTGAAAAGAATTAATTATACATAAAAAATATAGACTTCGAACTAACCCGTAATGTTTTGCGTATACACGTTCCTGAAATATACTTCGCGCACCTTAGGGGGCTACTGAGCCCCCTTGTGCTGCCGCTGCGTGTTGTCACGATGCCGTGCCCACGGAAAACATCCGCCCGGAGCGTTCCCGGACGGTGATCGTTGCTCCGATTAAGCAAATAATCATTAATTTGTAGTTTCCTTCAATTGTGACCACAGGTTACAATTGAAGGAAGTAAAAAAGAAATGCTCGGAAGCTTCATTGGCTTGCTTCCGCTTTTTGTTTATTTCTGCTATACTTTCATAATAATGGGGGGGAGAGCATGATGGGGGAGCAGGTTGTACAAATCTTACAGCATTATCGGCATGAATTAATGAATCATTTGCAAATTGTTCAAGGATATGTTGGGATGAGAAATATAGAAAAAGCTGAGAAAAAACTTAGTGAGATTGTAGAGTATTATAATGAGGAACGGAAACTAATGAATTTGAATGCGCCGGATTTTATGCTGTGGATTATCCAATTCAATATGCGTTATAATAATTTTCGGCTGACGTATACAATTCATCCGGAGTATAAAAACCTGCATGCTTCGGATTCGTTGCTAGTAAGTCAGTTTCATGATTTTATGGAACGATGCGTGGAAATTCTTAATCCAGAATTGCTATACGAAGTAAAGCTGGTTGCAGAAGAAAGATCGGATACACGCATAGAAATGATGCTTTCAATCATTTGTGAAATGGATGAAGCAGAGCAATTAATGGATGACATCAAGAAAATGCAAAAAGATGAAGCTGCGGAAATAGTGATAGCTAAAACAATGAATGGAGTAAGCTTTGGTTTAATTGTTTCGCAGTAATAATGAGGTGAATCACAATGTTTGTAGATCAGGTCAGTGTGTATGTAAAAGCCGGAGATGGTGGTAACGGACTAGTAGCTTATCGCCGAGAGAAGTATGTACCAATGGGCGGACCAGCAGGTGGAGATGGTGGAGACGGTGCAGATATTATTTTTAAAGTGGATGAAGGACTTAACACGTTAATGGACTTTCGTTATAATCGTCACTTTAAAGGGAAGCGCGGAGAAAACGGGATGAGTAAAACGCAGCATGGTAAAAATGCTGAACCGTTGATTCTGTCTGTTCCCCCAGGCACGACAGTTATTGATGAAGATACAGAGGAAGTAATTGCTGACTTAACGGTGCACAACCAACAAGCAGTTATCGTTCGAGGGGGAAGAGGCGGACGCGGCAATACGCGTTTTGCAACACCGAGAAATCCAGCACCAGATATGGCTGAGAATGGTGAGCCAGGACAGGAAAGAAATATTAAAGTGGAGCTAAAGCTAATTGCGGATGTCGGACTTGTAGGATTTCCAAGTGTAGGGAAGTCTACATTTTTATCTGTAGTAAGTGCTGCGAAACCGAAAATTGCAGATTATCATTTCACAACACTGTCACCGAACCTAGGTGTTGTTGATACTGGTGATGGGCGAAGCTTTGTTTTGGCTGACCTTCCAGGATTGATTGAAGGTGCGTCGGCTGGAGTCGGTCTAGGACATCAGTTCCTGAGGCATGTGGAAAGAACTCGAGTTATTGTTCATGTTATTGATATGGCTAGCATTGAAGGCAGAGATCCATATGACGACTATTTGAAGATTAATCAAGAATTAGAAGCATATGATTCAAAATTATCCAGCCGTCCACAGCTTATTGCAGCTAATAAAATGGACATGCCGGGAGCAAAGGAAAATTTAGAGAAATTTAAAGAGCAACTTAATAAAAGCTTACCTATTTATGAAATTTCGGCTTTAACAAGAGATGGTCTAAGGGACATCCTATTTGCAATCGCAGATCTTTTGGAAAAAACGCCTAAGAATAAGACAGAAATAGATGATACGGATGAAACAGTTATATATCGTTACCAGAAAGAAGAAGAGCCGTTCCATATAACGAGAGATCCAGATGGTGCTTTTGTACTTTATGGAAATAAAATTGAGAAGCTATTTAAAATGACAGATTTTCAGCGAGATGAAGCTACACAACGTTTTGCGCGGCAATTAAGAGGTATGGGCGTGGATGCAGCTCTAAGAGAAAGAGGCGCAAAAGATGGCGATACGATTCGCTTATTAGATTTTGAATTTGAATTCATTGAATAACAGCTATTGTGCTTTTAGGGGAGGAACAGTTTTGACGAAAATAGGCTATTTAGGACCGAAAGGGACATTTACAAAATTAGCAGTTGATACTGCGTTCGGGGATGAATTGAAGCAAAGCTTTCAAACGATACCGGAATGTATTGATGCTGTGGATAACGGAACCATAGATATTGGTGTCGTTCCCCTGGAAAATGCGATTGAAGGGACGGTGCAGATTACAGTTGATTATTTAATTCACCAGGTAAGGCTGCCAATAGTTTCTGAAATTGTTGTACCAATTCAGCAGCATTTGTTAGTGCGAAAAGATTTTAATGGAAATCTTTCCGATATTCAAGAAGTGCATTCACATAGTCATGCGATAGCACAGTGTCATCAATTTTTACACCAAAATTTGTCACATGCCAGCACTGTTTTTTCAACTTCAACAGGAAGAGCTGCTGAGATTGCAAGCGAGCGTAACGAACCGATTGCTGCAATAGGGAATAAGCTTGCAGCTAGTGAATATGGTTTACAGATATTTAAGGCGAACATACATGATTATCCAAATAATCATACGCGTTTTTTAGTGCTTACAAAGGACAGAGATTTGGTGCAAATAAAGCATGAAGCCCACTTGGAGCGAACAAGCTTATTAATTGGATTACCAAGCGATAAGCCAGGAGCATTACATCAAATACTATCTGCTTTTTCTTGGCGTAAAATGAATTTATCAAAAATCGAATCACGTCCAACAAAAACAGGACTTGGTAATTATTTTTTTATTATTGATGTTGACCAGCCGTACGATAATGTACTCTTCCCAGGTGTGAAGGCAGAGCTGGAAGCATTAGGCTGTGAAGTAACTATTCTTGGTACATATCCAGTTTACCATATGAACATTTAGAAAATTTCAGGACAAAATAAAGTGCCCCTTGACAATCAGGCACGGTTATTTCAGCAGCTGTTTGCTCAAAAATGAGTTCGATCTTATCGAACTCATTTTTAATTTTGCCTACTATAATATATTTCATCTCAATTTCAAACGCTTACCATTGAAGACATACCAGGTTTATCATAGAGTACTTTCCTATCTTCTGGGAATCGTGCAAAAATGCTGTGCCTTCTCTGTTTTTATGCCATTAAAACCTTTTTTAAGTTACCGAATGAGATTGAACGTGAAGCTGTTCTGTATTTCATCGCCTTTATAGTTTACTGTATGAAATTGAACTCTTAACGTTTGGTAGCTTTTCACCCTTATGAGCTACTAAATAGAATAAATTTCGTATCGTTCTGTAACTCATCCTCCTCAATAAAGATCAACAGCTTTGCTGGTTTTGATTTCAGAAAACGGTTTCTATTTTGCGCAATGTGATTTTTTACGGCTATCTGTTTAGGTAGCAACGTGTCCGTGGCAGTTATTGTCCGGCAGCAAACCATTTTATATGAAGAAACCTAATGTTATAAAAAATGATTTATTGCAAAAAAGACAGTCATAATTCAGGGGCAACTTTTGTTCAGCTAGTGCATATGCTGATATAGAGTAATTAGCCCAGATTCTAAAGCAATGAAAGGAGTATGGTTCGTTTTGAAAATACACATTGTACAAAAAGGAGACACTTTGTGGGAACTCTCCAAAAAGTATGGCGTTGATTTTGAAGAGTTAAAAGCAGTGAACTCACAATTATCGAGTCCAGATATGATTATGCCAGGAATGAAAATAAAGATCCCCGGCGATGCCAAGGCGGTAAAAAAAGAAAAAGTGGCAGGGAAAGAAGTCAAAAAGGAAGAAGTGAAAAAGCCATATGTCGACACTTCTCCCAAGCCGATGCCAGTTATTACTGAAGATGACTCTAAGTTGCATCAAGCTGTCAAGCCTCAAATGCCTGTTCCATCACTTCCACAAATGCCAATTATGGAACAGGATATAAATCAATACACAACAATAAACTTTCAACAAATGCCTTATCAAATGAAAGCACCGGAAACAAAACCAAAACAGCAAGTGAAACCAAAACAAGAAGTAAAACCGCCTAAAAAGGAAGTTAAAAAAGAGGTTAAAAAAGAGGTAAAGCAACCAATCCCTGAACAGAAACCAGTCATGGAGCCGACACATCTGCCGATGATGGAGCCAATGCATTATCCGGCACCAATGTATCATCATCCAGTTCAACAATGTTGTCCTCCGATGATTCCAATTTATATTCATCATTGTCCGCCACCATGCCCACCACCATGCCCGCCATCACCTTGTCATCATCATGGTGTACATCCTCATGAAGGATTTATGGCACCTCAATTTATGCCACCATATCATGGGCAACATGGGGGCCACCATATGGCAGATTGTGGGTGTGGATCAAGGGAGTTGGTGGATTACTATCCAGCAAGTACAGCAGAGGTTCCTGAAACTCAGCAATTAAAGGCTATACAACCGCAGCCACTGTCAACTGGTCAAATGTATCCACCACAGTTCGAAAGACTACAGACAGACGGTAGTACTTACCCGAAACCACCTATGTTCCCACAATTTAATCCAACGAATAAGCACGATAATGAGTAATCATATTTTTCTAACGAGGCGAATGAAGTTCGTCTCTTTTATTTTGCTTTTTTTGCAAGCTGTATTTCAAATTATAAATTTGGCTTCATTGATAAGGCAGGCTTTCGAAATTGAAAAATGAAAAATTAATGATAGAATAAAGGATAAACGGGCTATTTACAAGGAGAGATTAGCATGGAAAATGAAATAAACAAAATTGTAGAGTGGTTACAAGAGCAGGTTAAACAGGCTCATGTGAATGGATTACTTGTAGGAGTAAGTGGTGGGCTTGATTCGGCTGTAGTTGCGAATTTAATTAAGCGCGCTTGTCCAGATAACTCTCTCGGTGTAATGATGCCAATACAAACATCGGATTCCAATCTTTATGATGCAAGAGATGTTATTGAAAAAGCTTCCATCGATTCACTGACAATTGATCTAACAGATACCCATCAAGTCATGTATAAGCAGATTCGGGATCGTCTAAATGAAAAGGAGCAGTTCAATGCGGCGAATGATCAGCTTGCAGGTGCAAATCTAAGAGCAAGACTGCGTATGAGTACATTATATACAATTGCTACGAACTACAATTATTTAGTAGTAGGTACTGATAATGCTTCAGAATGGTATACTGGATACTTTACGAAATATGGCGATGGCGGTGTAGATATTCTGCCGATTGTTGAATTTACAAAAGCAGAAGTCAGAGAAATGGCAACACTGCTTGGCGTTCCGGAACAAGTGGTTGCAAAAAAACCAAGTGCGGATTTATGGGAAGACCAGACAGATGAGAAAGAAATGGGTGTCTCATATGATGTAATTGACGCCTATTTGAAAGGTGAAAATATTGCTAGTGCAGATAAGGAAATAATTGAAAGAATGCATCAGCGAAGTGCCCACAAACGTACAAGTTTACCGAAGTATAATCGAATATAGTTTTCCTTAATTTAACTGTGTAATTAGGCCTCCGTTATACAAACTATTTGTAAGGGAGGTCTATGTTTATGTATAAAAGAAAAGGAATGTGCCTGATTTTTTTAGTTGTACTTCTTACAGGCTGTAATGCAGGGCAAGAGACATCTGAGGAACAAAAGAGTGACATGGTACAGCCTATTCATTTTGAACCTGAGACGGACGAAAATAATAGGTATAAGTCCAGACAGCCATCTATTGGCGAGCGAGGCGGATATCCACAAAGTAAGCAAGAAGCAGCTAACAAGTCTGACTTTGCGCATTACTCGGATTCCTTTACAAATGAAGAGTCAGCTCGTATAACAGAAGAGCTGAGCAAACAAAAGGATATTATTCAAGCACAAGCAGCTTCCACTGAAGACCGCATTGTTGTTTCCGTCATTCTACGTGAGCACTTTAACCATGATATTTCACATAATATCAAAGAAGAGGTTAGAAAAATTGTGCCAAATACGGATAAGCAAATAATTGTATATACCGATGATATTGAATGGGACCGTATGAAAAACCTAGATGCAAGGCTGCAGGCGAAAAACAATGGTGATGATTTAGAAGCGTTTATCAAAGAATTATTTCAATTAAAAGACGAATAAAGATACACTTTAAGTATTTTGTATCTACAACCTCCATATGGTTTATTCTTTTCCTGCACAGCTTTTTTTGATATAGTAAGAAAAGAATTTCTAGAGAGGAGAATGTCCGAGTGGCTGGTCATTCTAAATGGAAAAATATACAGAGAAGAAAAAATGCACAAGATGCAAAAAAGGGAAAAGTCTTTATGCGACATGCTAAAGATATTTATATAGCGGCAAAACTAGGTGGATCAGACTTGAATACTAATGCCGCACTTCGAACAGCCGTTGAAAAAGCGAAGGCTGATAATATGCCAAACGATAATATTGAGCGTAATATTAAAAAGGCAACAGGCACACTTGATGGAGCTAGCTATGAAGAAATCACGTATGAGGGTTATGGTCCTGGTGGTGTTGCTGTTATCGTGCACGTATTAACAGACAATAAAAACCGTGCTGCTGCAGAAGTAAGACATGCTTTTAAGAAGAATGGCGGGAACTTAGGCGAAAATGGAAGTGTATCCTTTATGTTTGACCGAAAAGGTTACATTGTAATCGCGAATCAGGATGGCTCGATTGATGAAGATGAGTTAACACTAGCTGCACTTGAAGCAGGAGCAGAAGATATTGAATCCCATGATGATGTATATGAGATTTACACCATACCGGAGCAATATCAGGAAGTGGTCGACTATTTTCTGCAAAACGATTATGAAATTGTCGACAGTGAGGTTACATTAATCCCGCAAAATTATAACAAACTTTCGGATGAAGATGAAGAAAAAATGATGTCGCTTCTTGACACATTAGAAGAGAGTGAGGACGTTCAGGATATCCATCACAATTTGGAAACGTCCGAATAAGTCTGTGATAAACTTCTATTTCGATGAGGAATAGAAGTTTATCTTTATGTTATCAATTTATTCCGCATAAACGGATCATTAATTATGAGATAAATTAAATGAGAGTGGTCAGAAACACCTCACCACCATTTCAGATTTTCCTCGTACCATTAGGTCAGTTTCTTGTGGTACTATCATTCAATGGAGATAAAAGGAAAACTCCCCAATGAATGAAGTCTTGCTTTATGTTAAAATAATTAAAGGAATGATTACATGATAGCGTATATTAAAGGTCAGCTTGTATCAATGTTAGATGAATCGGTTGTCGTTGATGTGCACGGGGTAGGCTATGAAATACTGTGTGCTAATCCATTTGCATTTCAGTCAGCATTAAATAAAGAATTACTTATTCATACATACCATCACGTTCGTGAAGATAGTCAAATCTTGTATGGATTTAAAAATGAAGATGAAAAATATTTGTTTATTAAGCTGATTTCAGTTTCTGGCATTGGTCCAAAAGGTGCGCTTGCAATTCTTGCAAGTGTCGATATTTCTGAATTTGTAGCTGCTATTGAACGAGAAGACGATAAATTTTTGACTGGGTTTCCTGGGGTAGGCAAAAAAACGGCCCGCCAAATTATTTTAGATTTGAAAGGAAAACTGACTTCCGTATTCTCCATTCAAACCGAGATTGAACAGGTTACAGCATCAGCAGACTCGAATGCATTTGTTTATAAGGAAGCGGAAGAAGCATTGCAAGCATTAGGCTATACAGACCGGGAATTAAAAACTGTAATGCCAATGCTTAGAAAAGAAAATATTTCCAACACAGATGAAATTATTCGAAAAGCATTAGGACTGCTTGTTAGAAATTAGAAAGGTGGGACCGAAGATGGAGGATCGCATGGTTACCGGTGAATTACAAGAAGAGGATACGTCGATTGAACTGAGTCTTCGCCCTGTAAGTTTAAAGCAGTATATTGGACAAGATAAAGTGAAAGAGAATTTGAGCATTTTTATTCAAGCTGCTAAAATGCGGAATGAGCCTCTCGATCACGTTTTGTTATATGGGCCGCCTGGGCTTGGTAAAACAACCCTTGCAGCAATTATTGCAAATGAGATGGAAGTTAATTTTCGCTCAACGTCAGGTCCTGCAATTGAACGGGCGGGAGATTTAGCAGCAATCCTGTCTTCGCTTGAGCCTGGTGATGTACTATTTATTGATGAAGTACATCGCCTGCCACGTTCTGTGGAAGAAGTATTGTACTCTGCAATGGAGGATTTCTTTCTTGATATTGTAATTGGCACGGGACCGAGCGCACGATCGGTTAAAATTGATTTACCGCCTTTTACGCTTGTTGGAGCGACAACACGAGCTGGATTACTGACAGCACCACTCCGTGATCGTTTTGGTGTGTTAAGCAGACTGGAGTTCTATGAGGTGAAAGATCTATGCGCGATTGTTGAACGAACAGCTGAGATTTTCCACACGACAATTACGAAAGAAGGAGCCATCGAGGTAGCGCGGAGATCAAGAGGGACACCACGAATTGCGAACCGATTGCTTAAACGAATACGCGATATTTCTCAAGTAAAAGGAGAAGCTGAAATCTCGCTAGGAACAACAGATCAGGCGCTCGGCATGCTTCAAGTAGATGATGCAGGACTTGATCATATTGATCATAAACTATTAAAAGGTATAATTGATGGGTTCGGTGGAGGCCCGGTTGGTCTAGATACAATTGCTGCAACGATTGGGGAAGAGCCGCAAACGATTGAGGATGTCTATGAACCATATTTATTGCAAATTGGATTTATCCAGCGAACACCAAGAGGAAGAATCGTAACAGCGAAAGCCTACCAGCATTTTGGCATTACAAAACATGAGGAATGATAAATATGGGTAAGCTTTTTATCATAATTGGTATTCTATTAGTCATAATAGGATTAATCTGGACGTTTATTGGTAAATTACCGGGGGACATTGTGATTAAAAAAGGAAATTTTACGATGTACTTTCCAATTGTGACATCAATAGTAATTAGTATAATCTTATCGCTACTATTTTTCATTTTCGGTCGATTCCGTTAAGATACAGTAAGGAGTTTCATTATGAATATTGAAGATTTTGATTTTGATTTACCTGAATCGCTAATCGCACAAACACCATTGAAGGATCGTACGGCATCCCGATTGCTTGTATTGAACCCGGCGACAAAGGAAATAGCACATCAGCATTTTGCAGATATCAAAAATTACTTTAAAAAAGGGGATTGCCTTGTACTAAATGACACACGCGTACTTCCTGCAAGGCTATATGGTGTTAAAAAAGATACGGGTGCCAATATCGAGGTGCTTTTATTGCATCAAGAGGAACAGGATACATGGGAGGTGCTTACAAAGCCAGCTAAAAAGGTGAAAGTTGGCACAGAGCTAGTCTTTGGAGATGGAAAGCTGAAGGCGACCTGTACTGGATTAAAAGAGCATGGTGGAAGAGAACTGCAATTTTCTTATGATGGTATTTTTTATGAGGTACTCGATGAGCTTGGGGAAATGCCGCTGCCACCTTATATTAAAGAACAGCTTCCAGAAAAGGAACGCTATCAAACTGTTTATGCAAAGGAAGAAGGATCAGCTGCTGCACCGACGGCAGGGCTTCATTTTACAACAGAGCTCTTGGAAGAAATTAAAGAGCTTGGCGTAGAAATTGCTTTTATCACGTTACATGTTGGTTTAGGTACGTTCAGGCCTGTTAGTGTAGATGATATTGATGAACACGAGATGCATTCTGAATTCTATCAAATGACAGAAGAAACAGCTGCAACGTTGAATGAAATAAAAGAAAATGGCGGTCGAATCATTTCTGTGGGCACAACGTCAACACGAACTTTAGAGACAATTGCAAGAGACAATGATGGCAAATTTGCAGCATCCAGAGGTTGGACAGACATCTTTATTTACCCGCCATATCAATTTAAAGCGATAGATGGACTGATTACAAATTTCCACCTTCCAAAATCAACGCTAATCATGCTGGTTAGTGCACTTGCAGACAGAAAAACAGTTTTACATGCATATAAAGAAGCGGTTAGAGAGAAATATCGATTCTTCAGCTTTGGAGATGCGATGTTAATTTTATAAAAGAGGTAAGAATAAAATGACACCAATAACATATGAATTAATTAAAACAGATAAACAGACTGGAGCTCGGCTTGGCAGGGTTCATACCCCACATGGTTCATTTGATACACCTACATTTATGCCAGTAGGAACACTTGCGACAGTCAAAACAATGAGTCCAGAAGATTTGCATCAGATGGACGCGAAGATTATTTTGTCCAATACGTATCATTTATGGTTACGACCTGGGGAAGATATTATCCGTGAAGCTGGTGGGCTTCACAAATTCATGAACTGGGACGGAGCGATTTTAACCGATTCTGGTGGTTTCCAAGTTTTTAGCTTAAGTGATATGCGTGACATTACCGAAGAAGGTGTTCACTTCAGGAGTCATTTAAATGGGGACAAACTCTTTTTATCTCCTGAAAAGGCAATGGAGATCCAAAATGCGCTGGGCTCTGATATTATGATGGCATTTGATGAGTGTCCACCATACCCAGCTTCTCATGCGTATATGAAAGCTTCTGTAGAACGAACATCGCGTTGGGCGGAGCGCTGCCTGGAAGCTCACGCTCGAAAAGATGTACAAGGCTTATTTGGTATCATTCAAGGTGGCGAATATGAAGACCTCCGGAAGCAAAGTGCACAAGACTTAGTATCGCTGGACTTCCCAGGATATGCAATCGGCGGTTTATCTGTCGGTGAACCAAAGGATATTATGAACCGTGTTCTTGAAACGACAACACCATTAATGCCTGCAAATAAACCACGTTACTTGATGGGAGTAGGTTCACCAGATTCGTTAATTGATGGTGCTATTCGCGGAGTTGATATGTTTGACTGTGTGCTGCCAACTCGAATCGCGCGAAATGGGACATGCATGACTTCAAATGGACGTTTAGTTGTCCGAAATGCGAAATATGCTCGTGATTTTAGTCCTATTGATGAAAACTGTGATTGTCATGTGTGTAAAAACTATACACGTGCCTATATCCGACATTTAATAAAATGCAACGAAACGTTCGGATTCAGACTTACGACTTATCATAACCTGCATTTTCTGTTAAAATTAATGGAGCAAGTTCGAGCTGCTATAAAAGAAGATCGTCTTGGAGATTTCAAGGAGTCATTCTTTGAGCAATATGGTTTAAATAAACCGGATGCAAAGAACTTTTAATTCTTATAACTAGAAAGGGGTGAATATATACATGGAAATGCTCGTTTCATTATCACCAATTATTTTGATGTTTGTTATTTTCTATTTCCTGCTTATCCGACCACAGCAAAAGCGTCAGAAGCAAGTAAGAGAAATGCAAAGTGATCTGCAAAAAGGCGATGAAATCGTAACAATTGGCGGACTGCACGCAAAGGTTCATGCAGTGGATGAGGGTACAATCGTTCTTATTACGAATGATGGTGCAAAGCTTACGTATGACCGTTCAGCAGTTCGCGAAGTGAAACAAGGGTAAGTGTATCCACGTTATAAGCTGAGGAACATAGGTCTTTGGCTTATACAGATACATGCTTTATGTATGAACGTACATAGAATTAAATAAAAGGGTCCATAAGAGACGATAAAATAAAAAGAAGTTAATGCAATTGCATTAACTTCTTTTTATTTGAATTTAACAGTACAGCATACTTATTCAACTTGACCGCCAATCAAATTAACTCCGATAATTCCACCAAATAATGCAGCAGCTAGAAAGCTTAAATGATGAAGTGATTGCTCCAGTGAAAATCCTTGCTGGTATCCTAAATACTGCACTAAAAAAATCAATAATGTAAATCCTAAACCAATTGTTCCGCCAATCAGCCATCCTTTTGATTTTCCTTTCGCGCCGGCAGTAATTCCGCCTAGAAATAAAGCGAGCAGCCCAACAATTAATGTAGCCCATCTTAATCCAGGCTCATCAAAAGCTGTAAATTGTAAAACGAGAGCTAAGACCACACTTGACAACAGAATAATCCCAAATACTACGATCCAACCATACAACAATGCAGTTAGTTGAGTTCTTTGCATTTTCCTTCTCTCCTCTCATGATTGTCCGCTTATGTCCATTTTATTCGGACAAATTTTATTTAGAAGAAAATATTTATATTTTTCCATGCATACAATGCTAGTAGACAGGTTTCTAATGTGAACAAATTATGTTGAAAGAGGGCTGCTATGGATGTCATATTTGCAATTATAATCTTTATTGTCAGTTACTTCTTTATTATGACCGAGCGAATTAATCGTGCCACAGCTGCACTGTCGGGGGGAGCGCTTTTACTGTTAACAGGAATCTATACAACAGAAGATATATTTTTCCACTATATTGACTGGAATACAATCGCATTGCTATTCTCCATGATGGTGCTGATATCAATTACAGAAAAGACAGGCCTGTTCACGTTTATAGCTATCCGATTTGCACAAAGTGTACGTGGAGATCCAATGTTTTTACTGGTCGGATCAATCTTGCTAACAGCAATAGGATCTGCCTTTTTGGATAATGTAACAACGGTTTTAATTTTTGTTCCGGTAATGCTAAAGATAACAAAGCTTCTGAAGCTCCCTGCATTTCCTTACTTATTAATGATTATTTTCAGTTCGAATATTGGCGGAACAGCAACACTGATTGGCGATCCGCCGAATATCATGATTGGACAAGCGGTAGAGCATTTTACATTCCTGGATTTTCTCGTTCACACTGCTCCAGTAGCCTTATTTTTATTAATGCTGCTTATTGTGATTAGTTATCTTTTATTCAAAAAAAGGCTCCGTGCATATCAGCCGAATGTAACCGAGCTTCTTTCCATCGAAGCAAAAGAAAACCTAGTACGGTCTCCTATACTATATAAATCAGTCGCTGTTCTCCTTATGACAATTACAGGTTTTATTTTACATGCTATTGTGCATATTGAAATGACCACAATTGCATTAACGGGAGCAATTTTATTATTATTGCTTACAGAGAAAGAGTTAAAAACGGAAGAGATATTATCAAAGGTCGAATGGGTAACACTATTCTTTTTTATTGGCTTATTCACAATCGTAGGAGGCTTGCAGCATGCAGGTGTTATTGATGAAATAGCTAGATTAATTGTTGTTTCAACAAAAGGAGACTATGTGGAAACCACGCTGCTTATTTTATGGATATCTGGTTTAGCTTCGGGATTCATCGATAATATTCCTTTTGTAGCTGCAATGATCCCGGTAATCAACGAATTTGAAACATATGGAATGGTTTACTTAGATCCGATTTGGTGGGCGTTGGCACTTGGTTCTTGTTTAGGCGGGAATGCAACACTGGTAGGTGCTTCAGCTAATGTAGTTGTTGCTGGATTAGCAGAGGCGGATCAACAGAGAATTTCCTTTCTGCGCTTTATGAAGTACGGAATTGTCATTGTCGTCCTGTCTTTAATTGTTTCAACGGTTTATATTTACATTCGATATTTAGTTCCTTACATGGGATAAGAAAAGGACACTCGGTAACAAGTGTCTTTTTCTTATTTCTTTTTATTGAAAAATGGTATTTGCCTTAATTCATCCTTTGTAATAAATTTTAATACAAATAGAAGAATGATATAACCGGCTGCGAGTACTAATAAAACTGATAAGAAAAGAATTACATGCGGTTCCATTGTTTCATAGATACGTTTAAGGAAGCTGCCAAACAACCAGGTTAAACCAAGCAGAATAATCATTTTGCAAATATCTATCAGCGGAATAGAATAGTTAATTACTTTTCTCAGTACTGCCAAATGCAATAATGTAACTAAGACAACACCCGTACATAATCCAATTGCAGCCCCCTTTATTCCAAAGTTCGGGTTGGAGGCGAGGATAACTAATACAACTGATTTTAGTGCAACTCCACATAGACTATTCCACATGGCAGGCTTAGCTAAGTCGAGTGCCTGAAGTGCAGCTTGAAGCGGTGACTGAATGTAATGCAGTAAAAAGAATGGGGCCATCAGAACTAGGTAATGACTGGCATCCCCTGTTCCGTACATATATGTAAGTAATTGTACGGAAAATATCGATAGGATAACGGTTGAAATACCTCCAGATGCGAATGAGATGCGGATTGATTGGTGAATCCGGTAATGAATCAAGGACGTATTTTTTTTTGCTTCGGCTTCAGCGATTGAAGGTACAAGTGCAACAGCTAGAGAATGTGTAATAAAGGTTGGCAGAAATAACAATGGCATTACGTATCCTGTCAGTTCTCCATATTGCTTCGTGGCTATAGCACTTGCAACCCCCGCTATTGCTAAGCTTTGAACAACGAGGATCGGTTCTAAAAAGTTAGAGATGGATCCAATCATTCTGCTTCCCATACTTGGTAGAGCAATGGAAAGCAGTTCCTTGATTACATTTTTACTTGATTGTAGATAAGAGAAAAAACGATGTCTCAATCTTAATGTTTTTTTGCGCTTGAATGAATAGATCATATACATTAAGGAAATAAATTCACCAATGATGACACTGATCATTGCACCGGCTGCAGCATATTCAATGCCATATGGAAGTAAAAGATTTACGAAAAACGCAACACAGGTAATCCTTACAAGCTGCTCAATGACTTGGGCATAACTTTGCGGCTTCATATTCTGCTTCCCTTGGAAATAGCCCCTCAGTACAGCTGCAATAGCTGTGATTGGAATAATAGGACTAATTGCGAGAATTGGGAGCATCGCCCGGCTGTCCGTTAACAAGGTAGAAGCGATGTATGGTGCGCCAATAGCCATTACAATTGTAAATACGATACTCGAGATAAAAGTAATCATGAGCGATATTACAACAATTTTTTTTACTTTTGCCTGGTCATTTGCAGCATCTGCCTCGGCTACACGTTTGGATATTGCAACCGGCAAGCCAAGCTGTGTTAATGTCATAACTAAAAAGAGTGTTGGAAGAGCCATCATATATAAGCCAACACCTTCTTCTCCCATTAGTCTTGCAACGACAATCCGGTTAATAAATCCCATAAAGCGAGTAATCATTCCAGCAATGATTAAGATGATTGCCCCTTGTAAAAATGTTTGTTTGGTCATTTTAATCGACCCGCCTTCTCAAATAATAAAAATTACTATACAATGATATATATGCTAAAGAGTGGACAAAGCATGACAAGCTAATAGTGTGTGTTCGAAAAAGAAGGATAAAAAGAACCGAGAAGTTTGAGGCGAGGCGGCGTAGCTCCCAGTACCGGGCTAACACAAGATGTGCTGACTTCTATGTTGCCTACAGGACGTAGGCGGTTTTAGCAGTAGGTCCCCTTCGGTGTGTCATTTTTACCTGACTTTTTGAACAACCTCTAAAAAAGTATAGGATAGGAATTGGTGGGATAACATGGAATTAATACAGGGCGTTAACGAGTGGAAGCGGGTCGTTCAACCAGCTTTGGAAAGTAAAGCGGATGAACTGGAAATGATGGGATATTCGCAGGCAACACCTGATGATGTTTGGAATTGTCTTGTAAAAAAGGTTTGGAAGGGTGAACCTGATAAACGAATCTATGAAGTCGTTCAGGATATTTTTCATATGGCATCCAATACGTACCTAAGCTATTTAACATTAAGCTCTTATCAAAACGAGGATTTGATGGCCTCGATTGCTGCGCTAACCGGAGCAGAAGATACGACAGAAGAATAAACTAAAATTTACATATACATATCGGAATTGTTATTGGTATAAAAGGAGGCACCAAATTAATGAAAAAGAGAGGCAGAATCGTTGCCTTTTTTCTGGTTGTTATTGCTTTAGCAGTCACGATTGGAACAACGGTACCAGGAATTACAAAAAATATAAATCTTGGTTTGGATCTTCAAGGTGGATTTGAGGTCCTTTATGAAGTAGAACCTGTTGATAGCAGTCAGGAAATAACGAGAGGCTTAATGGAGGGGACGGTTCAAACATTAAATGATCGTGTGAATCGTTTAGGAATAAGTGAAGCAGTTATTGATATTGAGGGTGAAGACCGAATTCGTGTCCAGCTGGCAGGAATTGAAAACCAGTCAGAGGCAAGAGATATGCTGTCAACTTCTGCTCAATTGTCCTTTCGAGATGTTAACGACCAAGAGCTACTAGATGGTACGGACGTAAAAGAGGGCAGTGCTAAGCAGGATTTTGACCCAAATACAAATGCTCCAATTGTAACTCTAGAATTAAAGGATGCAGCAAAGTTTGGTGAAGTAACAACACAGATTAGCCAAATGAATATTCCTGACAACAAGCTTGTCATATGGATGGATTTTCAAGAAGGCGATTCATATGAAGAAGAAGCATCAAAAAGTGAGCCGAAATTTGTATCTGCTCCGAATGTCAGTGAGCCTTTACATACAACAAATGTGATGATCAGTGGTGATTTTACAGTTGAATCTGCGAAACAATTAGCAGATATCATTAATTCCGGTTCACTCCCAGTGCATATGACAGAAATATTCTCAACTTCAGTTGGAGCGCAATTTGGAGAGCAGGCGCTGAACCAAATGATTTTTGCTGGAGCTATCGGAATTGGATTAATCGTATTGTTCTTGCTGTTTTTCTATCGATTCTCAGGCTTCATTGCAACCATTAACTTAGCATTTTATATTTATTTAGTTATATTAGTATTTGAGCTATTAAATGGTGTCTTAACATTATCCGGTATTGCTGCCCTTATTTTAGGGGTTGGTATGGCAGTTGATGCGAATGTTATTACCTTTGAGCGAATTAAAGAGGAATTACGAACCGGAAAATCTGTTAAAGCAGCGTTTAAAGCAGGCAATAAAAGCTCCTTTATGACCATCCTGGATGCAAACCTAACAACAATTATTGCTGCTGTCGTACTGTTTATTTTTGGGACAAGCTCAGTAAAAGGCTTTGCAACGATGTTAATCATTAGTATTTTGATCAGCTTTTTAACAGCTGTTCTAGGAACAAGAATTCTACTTGGGTTCTGGGTGCAAAGTGGTTTCCTTACAAAACGAAAAACATGGTTCGGAGTGAGGAAGAAACACATAGGAGATATTGCGGATGAGCAAACTGAACCAACTCTTTTTAACCGGAAAGTTAATTTCGTGCAGCACCGTAATAAATTTTTCATCGGAACATCCGTGCTTATCATCTTAGGCTCCATTTGTATCTTAGTATTTCAGATTAATCCTGGAGTTGATTTTACAAGTGGTTCTAGAGTTGAGGTTGTTTCGGAAAACAGCCTGAATGAAGAAGAGGTAGAAGAAGGATTTAAAGAGCTAGGACATGAAGTTAAATCAATCGTCCTTTCCGGTGAAAACAGTGAGCTTGCTGTTGCAAGATTTGATAGTGTCCTAACAGATACTGAGTCGGAAGAAGTTCGCGTTTATTTTAATGAACGCTATGGCCATGAGCCTAGTATAAGCGTTGTCTCGCCAATTGTAGGGCAGGAACTCGTGAAGAATGCTATCTATGCAGTTGGGATTGCATCAATCTTCATGATAATTTACGTCACATTTCGATTTGAACTTTTCTTTGCAATAACGGCATTACTGACACTTTTACATGATGTGTTTTTCATGCTTGCCATATTCAGCGTCACACAAATCGAATTTGATATTACCATTGTTGCTGCAATTTTAACTATTGTTGGATACTCCATTAATAATACGATCGTTATTTTCGATCGTATTCGGGAAAACATTCGTAAAAAGAAACGTGTAAAATCCTTTAAAGAGCTTACAAACATCGTGAATACTAGTATTATACAGTCCTTTACAAGAACGATGAATACGTCGATTACTACCATTATTGCAGTAATTGCATTCTTAGTATTCGGGGCTTCCTCCATAGCAAGTTTTGCATTTGCATTAGCAATTGGGCTTGTTGCAGGAACTTATTCTTCCTTATTGTTAGCTTCTCAGCTGTGGCTTATATGGCGTGGGAAGTCGATAAAACAAAAACCACTAGATTTCACAAAGAAAAAAGCAGTAGATGGACCACAGGTATAATAGAGCAGGAATTCTTTGTCTTTGTTTTATAGACAAGGGATTTCTGTTTTTAATTGGTTGAAGCATACGAAAAAAGGGTACTCTAACAATATAGATAGAAATTAAGGAGGGGAATAAATATGACCAAAGGACAAACCTATGTTATTTTATCGATTATTTTCGTTATTATTGTAGCTGTCTTTGCTGTTACAAATGTGGATGCTGTCGAGGTAAACTACTTATTCTGGACACAGGAATCCCCGTTAATACTTGTAATTTTATTTTCTGTGTTAATGGGCGGGATTATAACGGCTTCCGTAGGCGCAATACGAATTTATCGTATACAGCGGGAGCTTAAAAGATTAAAAGCCGAAAACACAAAAATGATTGCAAAATTAGAAGAGAATGGTCAAACAATTGAGCGTAAAAAAAGAAGCGATCTACCGAAAACAAAATAATTCTAATTGCTACCCCTGACGGTCTCTAGTATAATAGATTAGTCAGGGGTGAAATCATGTTACAGAGTAAAGCAATTTGGAAATATACAGCATTACACGGAGCAGCAGGGGATTGGGAAGATGATTCGTTTGCAGGTACTCCAGTCGTTAAACAACTGTTGCAGCAAAGAGGTATTACAAGTATTGAAGAAGCAAGAAAATTTTTATCACCTGATACTAAAAATTTACACAATCCAATTAAAATTGATTTGATTGAAATTGCTGCAGCACGTGTACATAAAGCGATAGATAACGATGAGAAAATTTTAGTCTATGGAGATTATGATGCAGATGGTGTCAGTTCAACTACAGTACTAATAAAAGCCTTGGAAGAACTTGGGGCAAATTGTGATTTTTATATACCAAACCGTTTTACAGAAGGGTACGGGCCAAATGAAGCTGCGTTTAAAGCAGCAGCAGAAAATGGGTTTACGTTAATTATTACAGTAGATACGGGAATTGCATCTGTTAACGAAGCGCAAGTTGCACGAGAATTAGGAATCGATTTAATCATTACGGATCACCATGAGCCACAGGAAGAATTACCGGATTGCTATGCAATTATTCATCCGAAGTGTTCAGAAAGCTACCCATTTCACGAGCTTGCAGGTGTCGGTGTAGCATTTAAATTTGCACAAACATTGCTTGGCTATTTTCCAAAGCACTTGCTTGAGTTTGTAGCAATTGGAACAATAGCCGATCTTGTACCGCTCGTTGATGAAAATAGAGTACTTGCATTTTATGGACTCCATGCATTAACAATATCTCAAAATCCAGGAATTAAAGCTCTTAAAAGAGTTTGTAAGATTGAGGGAAATGTAACTGAGGAAGATGTCGGTTTCTTGATCGGTCCAAGAATTAATGCTGTCGGACGACTGGAAAATGCAGATTTAGCAGTTCAATTATTATTGGCAGAAGATGATGAAGTTGCACAGGAAATGGCCGAAGAAATAGATGGGATAAATAATGAACGCAAAAAGATTGTAAATGACATTTTCCAAGAAGCACAGCAAATTGTGGAATCCACTTTAATGCATGATGTAATTATCGTTGCAAAGGAAGGATGGAATGAAGGCGTGCTTGGAATTGTTGCGTCCAAATTAGTTCGTAAATATGATCGGCCGGCAATTGTCTTAACAGTCAAGCCAGAATCGGATGCTGTTAAAGGTTCAGCGAGAAGTATACCTGCATTTGATTTTTTCAAAAATGGCATGCGGATTAGAGAGCTATTTACTCATTTTGGAGGCCATTCGCAGGCTGCGGGAATGACATTTCCAATTGAGAACCTTCCGCTTGTACAAGAGAAGCTAGACGCCTTTATTAACGAAGAGCTAACCGAATCAGATTTTAAACAAGAAATTGAAATTAGTGCAAAGCTAAAAACAGAAGAAATTAATGAAGAACTTGTCCAAGAAATTAATAAACTCGCACCATTTGGCATGAAGAACCCTAAACCAATTTTTGAATTGAAGGAAGTACCAGCAGATGCCAGAAAGATTGGCAGTGCAAAAAATCATCTAAAGCTTCTATTCAAAAGAGATGGTCAGTCGTTAGATAGTATAGGGTTTGGCATGGGGGAATTGTACGAGTATATTTCGCCAAACGCAGTACTATCAATAGCTGGGGAACTTGGTATCAACGAGTGGAACGGAAATCGCAAAGCGCAGTTTCTTATTCAGGATATGAAAATTGATGAATGGCAGTTATTTGATTACAGAGGAAAAAAGAATCGTACCGTTCCTTTTGATACGGATAACGCATTGGTCATTGCAAAATCAATTCAGCGCATCCATTCAGATATTGAGCAAATCACCTTTGATGCCCCTACTCAAGCATTGGAGGAAAAGCAAACACTGTATATTTATGATCTGCCAGCTAACCTTGAACAATTAAAAGCTATTATTCGGCAAACAAAGCCAGTAAATATATATGCATGTTATTATATTGAAGAAAGTGCATACTTATCAGCTTTTCCAACGAGGGAAGAATTCGTTTGGTTCTATGCTCTGGTGCGAAAACGAAAAGTGCTTGATTTAAAAAACGAGCTTCAAACCATCATGAATCATAAAGGCTGGAGCAAGGAGCGAATTATCTTTATTTCAAACGTGTTTTTTGAACTAGGATTTGTTAAAATAGAAAATGGAGTTATTGAGGTGGAAACGAGTCCGATGAAAAAGGATTTAAGTGACTCGAAACTGTATCAGGAACGGTTGAATAGAGCGGATATTGAGAAGCAGTTATACTATTCAAATTATGAAGAATTGAAAAGGTGGATACAGAGCTGTATGGATTACTTGGCAGAAATGAAAGTATAACAATTTTCTATCTGCATAAGTGCAACGATACATCCGCCAAAATACATGGCGAATGCTAAGTTTTCTAAGATATCCCCGAGGAGGAAGTAGTAAATGGAATATAAGCAACATATAAAAATTGTTGAAGATTGGCCAAAAGAAGGAATTAAGTTTAAAGATATTACACCATTAATGGCTGATGGAAAAGCATATAAGGCTGCAGTAGATGAAATTGTAACATACGCGAAGGAAAAAAAGATCGACATTGTGGTTGGTCCAGAAGCAAGAGGGTTTATTGTAGGATGCCCAGTTTCTTATTCGCTTGAAGTAGGATTTGCTCCTGTACGTAAAGAAGGAAAGCTGCCTCGTGAAGTGATTAAGGTGGACTATGGTCTTGAATATGGAACGAATGTTTTAACCATTCATAAAGACGCAATTCAACCAGGACAGCGGGTTTTAATCACGGATGATTTGCTTGCAACTGGCGGAACAATAGAAGCGACGATAAAGTTAGTAGAAGAGCTTGGCGGTATCGTTGTTGGCTGTGCCTTCCTAGTCGAACTCAGTTATTTAAATGGTAAAGAAAAGCTGAAAGACTATGATGTATTAACATTAATGACATATTAATTTTAAAAAAGGTCTGACGTCTTTTTATCGTCAGACCTCTTATTATAGAGATTTAACAATGGACACTTTTTACGGAAAAGCATATAATTAAAAATATTTAGTGGTTCGTATACTTTTCTCTCTGCATGAAGTGTGATCGTCACACCCAATGAGAGGTTCCACTTTATGTTTCGGTGTGCTACCATTGTAGAAGAATAGCAATTATTAAATAATGCAGACAGCTAGTAAAGGTGATTTCATGGCAAAAGACGAAAATGTAACAATTAATGACATTATCAATATGGCAAAAAAATATCTAGCTACTGAGGATGTGGCCTTAATTCAACGCGCATATGACTTTGCAAATGAAGCCCATCATGATCAATTTCGGAAATCTGGTGAGCCATATATTATTCATCCGGTTCAAGTAGCAGGTATCCTTACCCAACTTGAAATGGATGCAGAAACAATTGCTGGTGGTTTTTTGCATGATGTTGTCGAGGATACGGAAGTAACGCTTGATGATTTAGAGCAAGCATTTAATTTAGAGATTGCCATGCTAGTTGATGGTGTCACAAAACTTGGTAAAATTAAATACGAATCGAAGGAAGTCCAGCAAGCGGAAAATCATCGTAAAATGTTTGTTGCAATGGCAAAGGATATTCGAGTAATTTTAATTAAACTTGCAGATAGACTGCATAATATGCGTACATTAAAGCACCTTCCTCCAGAAAAGCAACGGCGGATTTCTAATGAAACACTGGAAATTTTTGCTCCTTTAGCCCATCGTTTAGGTATTTCAACTATTAAATGGGAATTAGAGGATACTGCTCTACGCTATTTAAACCCACAACAATATTACCGTATTGTTCAATTAATGAAGCAAAAACGGGAAGAACGAGAATCATACATCAAAGAGGTTATCCGGGAATTAGAAGTTGAATTAAAAGATGTTAATATTGAAGCGGAGATGTCTGGTCGCCCAAAACATCTTTACAGTATTTATCAAAAAATGGTCAAGCAAAATAAGCAATTCAATGAAATATATGATTTATTAGCTGTTCGGATTATTGTAGAAAGTATTAAGGATTGCTATGCAGTTCTAGGAATCATTCATACAAATTGGAAACCGATGCCTGGACGATTTAAAGATTATATTGCAATGCCGAAGCAAAATTTATATCAATCGCTTCATACCACAGTGATTGGGCCTAAAGGGGATCCGCTGGAGGTACAAATTCGTACAAAAGAGATGCACGAAATCGCAGAGTACGGAATTGCAGCACATTGGGCGTATAAAGAAGGAAAGCAAGTAAAGAGCGGAAAGAAATCATTTGAAGAAAAATTAACGTGGTTTAGAGAAATACTGGATTGGCAAAATGATACACATGATGCGGAAGAATTTATTGAATCTTTAAAGATTGATTTGTTTTCCGATATGGTTTATGTCTTCACGCCAAAAGGGGAAGTAATTGAACTTCCATCCGGCTCTATTCCACTTGATTTTGCATATAAAATCCATACTGAGATCGGAAATAAAACGATTGGTGCAAAAATTAATGGGAAAATGGAGCCCCTGGATTACAAGTTGCAAAATGGCGATATTGTAGAGGTTATGACATCCAAGCATTCTTACGGTCCATCACAGGATTGGCTGAAGATGACGCAAACCTCACAAGCAAAGAGTAAAATTAAGCAATTCTTTAAAAAGCAACGCAGAGATGAGAATGTTATAAAAGGAAAAGAAGCAGTCGATAAAGAAATTCGGGCATTAAATATTGAACCGAAGGAAGTGCTTGTTCCTGAAAATATGCAGCGTGTGTTTGATAAATTTAATTTCTCAGGCGAAGAAGATATGTATGCAGCAGTTGGTTACCAAGGTATTACAGCTGCATTAATTGCTACAAGACTCACCGAAAAAATCAGACAAACAAAACAAAAGGAACAAAATTTAGAAGCGACTTTAGAAGAGGTTAAGACAGAAACGAAGCCGCAGCGATCGCATAAAAGGGATTCTGGCGTAAGAGTAGAAGGTGTTGATAATCTGCTTGTCAGACTCGCAAAATGCTGTAACCCAGTACCTGGAGACGATATTCTTGGGTATATCACAAAAGGGAGGGGTGTATCCGTACACCGTTCAGACTGTCCGAATGTGCAAACGGAGGAAGCAAAGGAACGTTATTTGCATGTGGAATGGGAAGAAGGAAACTCAGACCGTAAACAATACCATGTTGATATTCAAATTACAGGATATGATCGAAGAGGTATGCTTAATGAGGTTCTTCAAGTTGTTAATGAGATGAAAACAAATATGACCCATGTGAATGGCAAGTCAGACCGAAATCGAATCGTGGTCATACAAATTACCATACTCATTCATAATACAAAACATTTACGTAAGGTTGTTGAACGGATTAAACAAATAAGAGATGTATATACAGTAACGCGAACCGTACAATAATCAGGAGAAGTGATTGATTAAAGGAGCTTTTGATAATGAAGGCAGTGATACAACGTGCAAAAGATGCCAGTGTAACAGTAAACGGCGAAATTGCAGGAAAAATAGCCGATGGGTTTGTCGTACTACTTGGAGTTACCCATGAAGACACGATGGAGGATATTCAATATCTTGTAAATAAAATTATTCATTTGCGTGTGTTTGAAGATGAAAATGAAAAAATGAATCTATCATTAAGAGACGTCAATGGAAGTATTTTATCGATCTCTCAGTTTACGCTTTATGGAGACACGCGAAAAGGAAGAAGGCCAAGCTTTATACAGGCTGCGAAGCCAGAAATTGCGAATGAACTGTATACAGCTTTTAATGCATCGATTGAAGAGCAAGGAATTTCAGTGGAAACAGGAAAATTTGGTGCCATGATGGATGTACAATTAACCAATGTAGGTCCTGTTACATTAATTATTGATAGCAAGGATAAATAAAAGGACGTATAAAAATAAGGGAGGGTGATTGCCTCCCTTATTTTTATTACTCCACAAAGTGTTGACCCAGACCTTGCATGATCCCGTGCACAAGCTGTTGCTGATAACTTTGCGTTTGCAGCTTTGCTTCTTTTTCAGGATTTGAAATAAATCCTAATTCCAGCAATACCGACGGCTTGAGATTCTGTCGAATAACGTATAAATCACCTTCATGAACTCCTCTGTCTCGTTCTCCTGATTCTTCTATAATTCCCTGTTGAATGTTCTCAGCTAGTTTTTCACCGCTTCCTGTATAATAGAACGTTTCAATACCTGATACATTTGGAAATTCAGGAGTACTGTTATAATGGATGCTTAAAAATGCATCTGTATCGAGCACATTAGAGTAGGTGATCCTGCTTGCAAGAGAGATAAATTCATCTTCCTTCCTAGTGAGAAGTACATTTGCACCAAGTGCTAAAAGTTCCTTTTCAAGCTCTTGTGCTGTTAAATAAGCAATATCTTTTTCATATGTTTCTGATGCCCCGATTGCTCCTACATCACGTCCACCATGACCAGCGTCGATAACAATCGTTTTATTTTTCCATATATTGCTGTTTGGATTTGTTTTTTTAGAATCTTCAACAAGACCTTTCAAAACGAAACCTGTAACATTGTCATTTGCAACTTCATACCAATTGTTCGTTGCTGAAATAACGTCAAATTCAGTACCTTTATCTGCAAAATGTACTATGGCATTATCAGTGGAGGGGCCATCACGAAGCTGAGTATTATCCTGTTGGATCGTGATGGTATTCATATCGGTATTTACTTCGCTTTCTTCTTCCGCTCCATTAGATTGTGATTCGGTAAGTGTCACAAATTCCAATGCTACCCAGCCAGTTTCGTCGCCTAAATCTATTTTCACCCACTCGTTTTTTTGCTCAAGAACGGTAAATGCTTGTCCCGTATCGATTCTTCCAATGCTTTCATAATCTGTACCAGGTCCACTACGTACATTTAAATTTGAAGCGTTTATGATAGCTTCATCAGCATGAACGCTAAATGGGACCGATAGCAAGAAAAATATAGCTGTAGATAAGAATATTATAATTTTTCTTGAATGCACGACGTTCCTCCCCAACCCTAAGTAATTTATTTCATTTATCAAGTATAATAAAAAACTCTATTAAAGGCAAAGCTAGAGAAAGACTACATGCGCTATGAAGGAGGACGTTACTGTGCGAATGAATGAGAAACAATGGAACATTGGAAATCATAAGGATACCTTATCGGCGGATTTACATCGATTTACTGATTTAGAAGGAAGTGGAGCTAATTTGGAAACGACAAGTGAATTAGGTATCGCAATTGAAGATGTCAAATTATTAAAGAAAAAGCTGGATCGAGCTTGACAATCATTTCGGTACCGCTTAATATAATAGACATTCCAATATATAATATTAAAATACCGTTGAAGGAAAAAGTAATTGAGTTCCACTGGTGTAGAGAGAAAATGCCGTTGGCTGTGAGCATTTTCCCAGATGGCTTAATGAAAGACGCTCCTGAGGTTTTATATCGAAATAGAGTAGGTATGAACGTTTTGCAGGCGTTAACTGTGAAGAGCGGGTGCTATTAATTTAGCATCAACTAGGGTGGCAACGCGGGAAAAATCCCGTCCCTTATTTTATATAAGGGACGGGATTTTTTTAATACTATTATTATGAATTAGGAAGCAGGGGGTTTAGAGATGAGTATGAAGGCACCAAGAGGAACAGTGGATATATTACCAAAAGACGCTGCCAAATGGCAATATGCAGAGAATAAAATTAAAGATGTGTGCGATCGATTCCATTATAAAGAAATTCGCACCCCTTTATTTGAACATACCGAAGTATTCCAGCGTGGAGTTGGAGACTCTACAGATATTGTTCAAAAGGAAATGTATACCTTCGAAGATCGTGGAGGCCGAAGTCTTACACTGCGTCCAGAGGGTACTGCATCTGTATCGAGAGCTTTTGTTGAAAATAAACTATTTGGTGATCCAAACCAACCGGTTAAACTTTACTATTTTGCACAAATGTTTCGTTATGAGCGTCCTCAAAAAGGCAGAATGCGTCAATTGAATCAGTTTGGTGTGGAGGCACTTGGAAGTGCTGATCCAGCTGTTGATGCGGAAGTGATTGACCTTGCGATGACGGTGTATAAAGAGCTCGGATTAACATCATTAAAATTAGTGATTAACTCACTTGGAGATAAAGAGAGCAGAGACAATCACAGGCAAGCGCTTGTAAACCATTTTCAGCCGCATAAGGAAGAGCTATGCTCTGATTGTCAAACACGATTATCGCAAAATCCGCTTCGTGTATTAGATTGTAAAAAAGATCGTGATCACCCAGCAATGAAAACAGCTCCATCTATTCTTGAATATCTGAATGAGAGTTCTAAAGTCTATTTTGAGCAGGTTCAAGAATATTTAACATTAATGAATATTGACTTTGTTGTCGATGCAAATCTTGTTCGAGGACTTGATTATTATAACCATACAGCATTTGAAATTATGAGTGAAGCGGAAGGTTTTGGTGCAATTACAACGCTTGCTGGTGGTGGAAGATACAATGGTTTAATAGAGGAGCTAGGCGGGCCAGAAACGCCGGGAATAGGTTTTGGAATGGGTTTTGAGCGTTTGCTCATGGCACTCGAAGCAGAAAATATTGCAATTCCAATTGATGAAAGCCTTGACTGCTTTGTTGTAGCAACAGGATCATCTCAAGTTGAAAAAGAAGCAACACGACTCGTGCATGAGCTGAGAGCAAATGGAATTCAAGTGGATAAAGACTATCAAGGCCGTAAAATGAAAGCACAATTTAAAGCTGCTGACCGTTTTCAGGCGAAATATGTTTTAGTACTTGGTGAAGAAGAGCTGGAAAAGCAAACTGTGAATTTGAAAGAGATGGAAACTGGTCAGCAATCAGAAATATCCATAGATTGTTTAATTGAAGAATTGCAAAAAAGGCTTTTAGGAGGCAAATAACATGAGCGAAAGAATATATACAGGTAAATTAACAGAAGCGATGATTGAACAGGAAGTACTCCTAAAAGGCTGGGTACAAAAAAGACGTGATTTAGGTGGTTTGATATTTATTGATTTACGGGATAAATCAGGTGTGGTCCAAGTTGTATTTAATCCGGATAAATCACAAGAAGCATTAGAAACTGCGGAACGGGTTCGTTCGGAATATGTTTTGGAAGTTCGTGGAACCGTCGTTAAACGTAATGAATCGACTGTAAATCCGAATATGAAGACTGGAACAATTGAAGTTCTCGCAGGATCCGTTGCAATCTTGAATAAATCGAAAACACCTCCATTTGCAATTCAAGACGATACAGAGGTTTCTGAGGATATCAGATTAAAATATCGTTATTTAGATCTTAGAAGAAATGAATTACAGGAAACATTCAAGCTGCGTCACCAAACAACACAAATCATTCGTAACTTCTTGAATGACAATGAATTTTTGGAAATGGAAACACCAATCTTGACAAAAAGCACGCCAGAAGGTGCACGGGATTATCTCGTTCCAAGTCGTGTTCACCCAGGTGAATTTTATGCATTGCCACAATCACCACAGTTATTTAAGCAACTTATTATGATGAGCGGTTTTGAAAAGTATTATCAAATTGCCCGATGCTTCCGTGATGAGGATTTGCGTGCTGATAGACAGCCGGAATTCACACAAATTGATATCGAAACATCTTTTTTAACAAGTGATGAAATCATGGAAATGACGGAAAGTATGATGCAGCAGATTATGAAAGAAGTAAAAGGTATTGATATCGAATTGCCTTTACAACGGATGCCATATGATGAAGCAATGGGGCGCTTTGGTTCCGATAAACCAGACACACGATTTGGACTTGAATTAATCCATGTTTCAGATGTATTAGCTGGTTCAACTTTTAAAGTCTTCCAGGGAGCAATCGATTCAGGGGGGAAGGTTGCACTCTTAAATGTAAAAGGAGAGGCTGCTAATTACTCTCGGAAGGATATTGACAAATTAACCGACTTTGTCAAAGTTTATGGTGCAAAAGGGCTTGCTTGGGTGAAGGTAGAAGGAGACGAATTAAAAGGGCCGATTGCGAAATTTATCACAGATGATGAAAAAGCGGGACTTCTGGAAAAAGCAACAGCAGCAGATGGAGATTTGCTCCTATTTGTAGCAGATAAAACATCTGTTGTATATGACAGTCTAGGAGCATTACGCCTGAAGCTGGGCAAGCAGCTTAAGCTGATCGATGAATCCAAATTCAATTTCCTTTGGGTAACAGATTGGCCGTTGCTTGAGTATGATGAGGAATTAGGCAGATATTTTGCAGCGCATCATCCATTTACTTCACCAGTTGAGGAAGACCTTGATAAATTAGAAACAGACCCAGCTAATGTCAGAGCAAATGCCTATGATCTCGTGTTAAATGGATATGAGTTAGGCGGAGGGTCGATTCGTATTTATCAGAAAGAACAGCAAGATCATATGTTTAATGTGCTAGGCTTCACAAAAGAAAAAGCTCAAGAACAATTTGGATTTTTACTAGAAGCATTAGAGTACGGTGCACCCCCCCATGGTGGAATAGCACTCGGGCTTGACCGTATTATTATGCTTCTGGCTGGCAGATCAAATCTTAGAGATACAATTTTATTCCCGAAAACTGCATCTGCATCTGATTTAATGACAAATGCACCAAGCGAAGTTAGTCATGCACAGTTAGATGAACTAGCAATCAAGCTTTCAGAGAAAAGTGCGGCTAAATAAACAGGAATTTAGGATAACTGGAATTAATTTTTGTAAACAAAATATATAGACTTCGAACTAACTGCTAAGGTATGAGTAAGCCCCGCCGTCCGGGATCACTTTGGGCGGATGCATACCTAAGGGTACACCCGCGAAAAGCGGAATGTGTTTCCGGAGCGGGTATACGCTCAAGCCATAATTGACAATAGTTCGGAGTTTCTTTCGAATTTAACAGTAAAGACAGTAAAACAATCCTTTCCGGTTTGAGCATGACTAAAAAAATCATTTTCAAACCAGGAAGGATATTATAAAGAAATTGAGATTTTAATAGTTGTAAATATTGAAAAAAATCATCTGGTATGTTAAAATAAATTTGCAAATTAGCATGATTTTGTTTCAATCCTGATGTGTTCGTCTATTAAAAGTATTTTGACCGAACAACTGTATACTTGGGAGCTCGATTATGTTTTTATAGTGAATGCATGCCTTGTTATGTTTTAAATCCTGGAAGCATGATATCTATAAAACTGGGCACCCACCTGCCTGAAGCGGGATCAAAACTCATGATAGAACGGCACGATCGGGATTGAGCGAATACATAGAGGATGAAAAGCATGATCGCCTTGATCAGTTTAGCTGATGCGAAATTGTGTACTCTGCATTTATCATTCACAAAACAAAGAAAAAAAGGATCCTTTAAGGTTCCTTTTTTCTTTGCAGAATTAATTTGATCCTTGAGCTAATTGCTGCAAGTTACCGTTTTTGTCCATACGGAATGCAGGCGCTGTACGACTGTCTTTATCGTCAAGTACAGTCATTTTTCTTGCTCTATCCATAATTTGAATGAAAGTCTGGTAATCTTCTTGAATTGAAACCAGTTGATCCTCGGTAGATGAAAGCTGGTTTTCTAGTTCCTGAACTTTTGATTTTAGCATTACATTTTCTTTTTCAAGTGTCTCTAATGCTGCTTTTGATTGATTGGAAGCATTCGATTCTTTTTTTAATTCTTTTAAGTATTGAATAACCTTATCAATGCTTAAGCTTGATGTTTCAGCTACAGCAAGAGAATTAGTTTCAAGATTTGTTTCTGCTTTTTCATTTACTGAATGTAAGGAAACAGCAGGAACGCTTGTTTTCTTTGATACAGAGGATAATGCTCTTTTTTTCTCTTTACGTTGCCTTTTTGCAAGATCAATAGCACTTTCATATTTTGACCTAACTTCAGCATTCCAGCGAAAACCGCAAGCTGCAGAAGTCCGATTTAAATGGTCACCAACCTCATCAAATGCATTTAATTGTGTACTGCCCTCTCGAATATGGCGCAGTACTGTTTCTGCAAGCAGTAAATCATCTTCATGTGACCAAGCATCTTGTCTGACTTTAACCAATATATTCAACTCCTTTTTCATAGTGGCACAACAATAGATTGAATGTTTTAAGTCTATTATTACCGCATAGAAAAGGAATTATACATACGTGTTTGCATGAGAAATAAAAAAGAACAGCTAAAAAATTTGGTGTGTTATTTAACTGGACTCCTTTTAACAAACTCTTTTTCGTTACTTTTTAGTCTCTCTCTGAATTTTATCATGAACCTGCTTCAATGCTTGTTCGAATTTACCGCTGTTTTTGGGTTGGTAGTAGTTTTTATTTTTGATAGAATCAGGTAAATATTGTTGCTGAACCCAAGCACCATCGTAGTTATGGGGATATTTATAATCAATTCCCCGGCCTAGTTTTGCTGCCCCAGCATAATGCGAGTCCTTTAAGTGTGCCGGGATTTCACCACTTTTGCCACTTCGAATGTCAGTTAAAGCTGCGTCAAGTGCTTTATACGCCGTATTGGATTTAGGAGAAAGCGCAAGCTCAACAATTGCAACAGCTAATGGAATTCTTGCCTCAGGGAACCCAAGTCTTTCTGCAGCTTGAACTGCTGCCACAGCACGTGGACCAGCCTGAGGATTTGCAAGACCAATATCTTCATAGGCAATGACAATCATTCGGCGTGCAATACTATCAAGATCGCCTGCTTCAATTAATCTGCCTAAATAGTGGAGTGCCGCATTTACATCACTGCCACGTATGGATTTTTGAAAAGCTGAGAGCACGTCATAGTGTGCATCACCATTTTTATCATGTGAAAAACTTTTCTTCTGCATACATTCTTCAGCCACATCCAGATTAATGATGATTTGCTTATCTTCGTTTTCTGGCGTTGAAGCGACCGCAAGCTCTAAGCCATTTAATGCAGATCTTAAATCACCATTGGCTGAATTCGCAATATGATCAATAGCCGAATCCGTTATAACAATATCACGATTTCCATAACCGTTTTCTTTATTCTCTGCAGCACGGCGAATTGCAGTTATTACATTCTCTGGAGTTAATCCATGCAATTCAAAAAGATGACACCTGCTTCGAATTGCTGGATTAATTGAATGATAGGGATTGCTGGTTGTACAGCCAATCAATGTCACTAAATTGCTTTCTAAATGAGGAAGCAGGAAATCCTGCTTTGCTTTATCTAAGCGATGTACTTCATCCAATATTAAGACAATCTGTCCCATCATTTTTGCTTCTTCAACTACAATTTCCATATCCTTTTTTTTGTCCGTTACTGCGTTTAGCATTTTAACTGGTAAACCAACACTTTTGGCAAGCGCATATGCCATGGAAGTTTTTCCAGTTCCTGGTGGGCCGAAAAGAATCATCGATGCTAATTGATTTGCCCGTATCATACGATTAATGATTTTTCCTTCGCCTACAAGGTGTTCTTGTCCAATAATGTCTGTGATTAATTCAGGTCTCATTCGAAATGCGAGAGGTTTTTGTTTCATTTATATCTCCCTTTATATATAATTAATTAATTGTATTAGGATTGCTAAAATGCAAGACATACCCCATTCATGCTATAATAACTAATATTATAAACGAATGGACGATTGAAAGAAACAGAGGTGCATAATAGATGAAAATTTCAACGAAGGGCAGATATGGTTTAACCATTATGATAGCTTTAACAAAAAAGCATGGAGACGGTCCTCTATCGCTAAAGGCAATTGCCCAAGAAAATAACCTATCGGAGCATTATTTGGAACAGCTTGCTTCACCACTTCGAAATGCTGGATTGATTAAAAGTATCCGTGGTGCATACGGTGGATATATATTATCAAAGGAACCTAAGGAAATTACTGCAGGGGACGTAATCCGTGTTTTGGAAGGTCCACTTACAATTGTGGAAGGAATTGAAGAAGAAAAGCCTGCACAGCAAGCATTGTGGTTGCAAATTCGTGATGCCGTGAAAAATGTTTTGGATAGCACAACGTTAGAAGCTTTAGCGAATCATGATGAGGATGAAGTACAGGATGCATATATGTTTTATATCTAATCATTGCATACCGTATTAATAAAGGAAAGGAAATAAATTATGGAACCAATTTATTTGGATCATGCAGCAACAACGCCAATGGATGAGGAAGTTATTCAAGCAATGCTTCCTGTATATAAAGAAAATTTCGGAAACCCATCAAGCGTACATTCTTTTGGAAGAAAAGGACGCCAGATTCTTGATGAAGCTAGACGTATCATGGCGTCAAGCATCCAGGCAAATGAAAAAGAAATTACGTTTACAAGCGGCGGAACAGAAGCGGATAATCTGGCGCTTTTAGGAACAGCGCTGGCAAATCGGCATAAAGGAAATCATATTATCACAACAGTGCAGGAGCACCATGCGGTACTTCATACAGCAGAGGAGCTGGAAAGCCATGGATTTGAGGTTACGTATCTTCCAGTATATAAAAATGGGAAAATACGGATTGAAGATGTCCAGGATGCATTAACAGATCATACGATTCTTGTGTCGGTAATGTTTGTAAATAATGAGACGGGAATTATTCAGCCTATTAAAGAAATTGGAGAACTTTTAGAGGGGCATCAGGCATATTTTCATACAGATGCCGTACAAGCATATGGCTTGATTGATATTGATGTGAAGGAAATGGGAATTGATATGCTTACGGTATCTTCACATAAAATAAACGGTCCCAAAGGGATTGGCTTTCTATATGCCAACGAAAATGTGATGCTGAAATCTTTGCAGCATGGTGGAGAGCAGGAACGTAAACGTCGTCCAGGCACTGAAAATGTTGCAGGTGCCTTTGGTTTTCAAAAAGCTGTTGAGCTAGCAATGAAGCATAAGGAAATTAGAAAAGAACAGTATCAATCATATAAAGAGCTATTTATTCGAACGTTAAAAGAAAATAGAGTACAATTTGAGGTGAATGGAGATATGGAAGCATCTGTTGCTTCTATTATTAACATTAGCTTTCCGGGAACAAATGTTGAAGCACTGCTAGCAAATTTCGACTTAGATGGAATTGCGGCTTCCAGTGGCAGTGCATGTACCGCAGGAAGTGTAGAGCCGTCGCATGTATTGACAGCGATGTTTGGAAAAGATAACCCATGTACGACCAATTCGGTTCGATTCAGTTTCGGCATTTTTAATACAGAGGAAAATGTGAGAGAAGCAGCGAATCGTGTTTCTCGAATTGTCAAACGATTAACAGCATAAAGTGAAACCCCATTCAGCGGGGGAGACATTCCACTCCTACTGAATGTTTGCCCAACAAGGGAGCCCCGCAGGCCCTTGAACAGAATCAGCAATTTACGGGCTGCTTAACTTCCCACCTCCATTTATTTGCTTTTCCCATACTTAGTGGTGGGGTATTACAGCCTGTTAATGTGTGATAAATGTTTAACCTCTATAAAGGATAGTGAAGAAAAATGAAAAATAATAAAGATACACGTGTCGTAATCGGGATGAGTGGTGGTGTTGATTCATCTGTAGCTGCATTACTTTTAAAGGAACAAGGCTATGATGTTGTTGGCATCTTTATGAAAAACTGGGATGACACGGATGAATTTGGTGTTTGTACGGCTACAGAAGATTTTGATGATGTTGTTCGCGTCTGTAATCAGCTGGATATTCCATATTACTCTGTAAACTTTGAAAAGCAATACTGGGACAAAGTGTTTACTTATTTCCTAGATGAATACAAAGCAGGACGTACACCGAATCCAGACGTAATGTGCAATAAAGAAATTAAATTCAAAGCATTTTTAGATCACGCATTAGCGCTTGGGGCAGATTATTTAGCAACAGGACATTATGCACAAGTGCGTGAAACAGATGGACGTGTGGAAATGCTCCGTGGTGCAGATGATAATAAGGACCAAACCTATTTTCTAAATCAATTATCAGCTGACGTTTTAGAAAAAGTGATGTTTCCCCTAGGGCATTTACCGAAAAAAGAAGTAAGGAAAATCGCAAAAAATCATGGCCTTGTTACAGCCGACAAAAAGGATTCCACTGGAATTTGCTTTATTGGAGAGCGGAATTTCAAACAATTTCTTAGTGAATATTTACCAGCACAACCTGGTGAAATGCAAACCTTAGCTGGTGTCGTAAAAGGGCGTCATGATGGTTTGATGTACTATACAATTGGACAGCGCCAAGGATTGGGAATCGGCGGCTCAGGTGATCCGTGGTTTGTAGTAGGTAAGAATTTGAAAGAAAACATCTTATATGTTGAACAAGGCTTTCACCATGAAACATTATATTCCGATGCTTTAATCGCTACGGATGTTAATTGGATTAACAAAGATGTTATCAATGAAAGCTTTACCTGTACAGCGAAATTCCGTTATCGTCAAAAAGATAGCCGTGTAACAGTAAAACTCAGAGAAAATGGCGAAGTGTATGTAGAATTTGCTGAAAGCGAACGTGCAATTACCCCTGGTCAAGCAGTCGTATTTTATGATGGCGAAGTTTGTCTCGGTGGGGGAACAATCGATCAAATTATTAAAAATGACCGTTCATTGGATTACGTTGGTTAAGTAAGGAGTTTTGTTAATCGTGGACAAAAATGCACAAGCAATACAATATATGAAAGAACGTAAATTTGAAGAAGCTGCCAAGCTATTTAACGAAGTCATTGAGCAAAATCCAAAAGATGCAGTTGGCTATATAAATTTTGCTAATCTTTTAATGCAAGTAAATGAAAATGATCGTGCACTGCGTTTTTTGGAAAAAGCGGTTGAAATAGATCCAACAGCTGCAACAGCTTATTACGGATTAGGCAATCTTTATTTTGAGCAGTCCGCATTATCAAAAGCACAAACAAATTTTCAAAAAGCGATTGAGTTAGGTTTAGAAGAAAGTGATGTCTATTTCATGCTTGGCTTAACATTACAAAGTCAAGAACAGCCACGTCTTGCATTACCTTATCTGCTACGTGCAGCCGAACTTAACCCGGATGATGATGAAGTGCTTTTCCAATATGGACTTTCACTCGCGCAATGTGATAGTTTAACTGATGCGGAGGCAATCTTTAAACGCGTACTTAAAATCAACCAAGCGCATAGTGATGCCCATTACAATTTAGGTGTCATTTCACTGTTTAATGAAGAAGCGCAAGATGCTTTAAAACATTTTGATGAAGCGCTGCGTATACAGCCAGATCATCTGCTTGCATTAAACGGTAAGAAAAATGTGGAGCAGTTTATAAACGAAAACAAGTGATAAAAGAGCAAAAGAAAGATAGTGGGGTTGTTTCAAATGGAACAGGATCAACAAACAGTGAATGAACAAGGGTATATTAAAGGCGAAATTTTATATACCATTTTTCATAATGAAGCAGAGCATTTTTCTATCATTAAGGTCCGGGTTCAGGATACAAATGAAGATTTCAAAGAAAAAGAGATTGTTGCTAAAGGTTATTTTTCCAACCTCCAAGAGCAAACCCCCTATTTCTTTTATGGTACGTTTGAAAGACATGCCAGATTTGGATTGCAGTATAAGGTTGCTTCGTATAAAACAGTTGTACCAAATTCAAAGGATGGTTTAATATCTTACTTATCAAGTGATCTTTTTTATGGTGTTGGAAAAAAGACTGCTGAACGCATCGTTGAACATCTAGGCGAAACGGCTATCACACAGATTTTAAATGACGGAAGTATTTTACAAGGTGTGCCAGGATTAAAGAGAGAAACAGCTGAACGTTTAGCAGTTAGTTTGCAGGAAAACCAAGGATTTGAACACGTAGCAGTTTATTTAGCTAAATACGGTATTGGTTTAAAAATAGCGCAGCGTATCTATCAAGAATATAAGGATGAAGCTATAGCAGTTTTAGAAGAAGATCCATATCAGTATGTCTTTGCAATTGAAGGATTTGGTTTTCGAACAGCAGACGACATTGCTAGACAAAATGGGTTATCGATGACACACCCAAATCGAATTGGAGCTGGGTGTATTTATATGCTGCAAAAAAGTGTCCAAGAAGGACATGTATATATTCCCATTGAAATGTGTATCGACCAGGTTGGGGAGCTTCTTAGTATCCATCCCGAAGAAGCTGGCATCATAACCGAACAAATGGAAGAATTGAATAAAGAGAAGAAAGTTATCATGAAAGATACAAAGGTATACTTGCCTTCGCTTTATTATGCTGAGGATGGATTTGCAGCGAATTTGAAACGGATTATGGAAAAGCCTATTAAAGTTGAAACGCCGCTAGCAGAAATGATGAAAATTACGGGTGATATTGAAGAATCGGAAGTAATGAGCTATGGAAAAGAACAATTTTCGGCAATTAATCAATCGCTGCATTCGAAAGTAATGATTTTAACGGGTGGTCCCGGAACCGGAAAAACAACAGTGATTAAAGGTATTTTAAAAGCTTATTCAGTAATTCATGATGTTTCCCTTAATTTGAAAGATTATGATGATGCAGCTGATTTTCCATTTGTTTTAACGGCACCAACAGGAAGAGCTGCCAAACGTTTGAATGAGTCGACTGGTCTTCCAGCACTGACCATTCACAGACTCCTTGGTTGGAATGGAAGCAATGGATTCAGCAAGGATGAGCAAGAACAGCTATCCGGAAAAATTCTTATTGTAGATGAGTTTTCTATGGTTGATATTTGGCTTGCAAATAGTTTATTTAAGGCAATTCCTGATGAAATGCAAGTATTGCTAGTTGGGGATGAAGATCAGCTGCCATCCGTTGGGCCTGGTCAAGTATTAACAGATTTATTAAATAGTAATTTACTCCCGCTTGTTCGCCTTAATGAAGTATATCGCCAAAAAGAAGGTTCAAAAATCATTCAGCTTGCACATGAGATTAAAAATGATCAGCTGGCAGATCAGTCATTACAAAATGATAAAGATTTTAGTTTTATTGCTTGTAATGAACAGCAAGTGCTCCAAGTAGTAACATCAATTTTTAAAAAGGCGATGGATAAAGGACTTGATGCCATGGAAATTCAAGTATTAGCGCCCATGTACCGAAGCCAGGCAGGCATCACAATGATTAATGAACAGCTTCAGCAATTAATTAATCCAAAGACGAAAACAAAACGGGAAGTTAAGTACCATGATGTTGTTTACCGTGTAGGGGATAAAGTGATTCAGCTTGTCAATCAACCAGAGGATGGCGTTTATAATGGCGATATTGGAGAAGTTGTTGCTATTTTTCGAGAAGAAGAGAATGTAGATAACGTGGAGCAGGTTGTGATTAGTTTCGATGAGAAAGAAGTTGTCTATGAACGAAACAATTATAACAATTTCACTCATGCTTATTGCATTTCGATTCATAAGTCACAAGGCAGCGAATTTCCGATTGTTATCCTTCCTGTTGTATCGACCTATTTTCGTATGCTGCGAAAAAATTTACTGTACACAGCAATTACAAGAAGCAAAGAGTCTTTGATAATTTGTGGCGAAAAACAAGCATTTTTAAAAGGTATTCAGACAATGGATACGAATAAGCGCTATACGTCACTGAGAGAACAATTAAGTGATAGAATGAAAGATATCAAAGTGGAAAAATCGGAAGAAGCAGATGAAGAAGAAATCTCACCATATGATTTCATGTGAATAAACGTATAAAAAATACGGAAGCGGGCAAGTATAGTAGCGTATTACTCGTAAAGGAGTTAAAAACATGCTACGATGCCCGAATTGTAATGGAAGAGATATTGGAAAAATAGGTACACAGGATTATTATTGCTGGACCTGCTTTATTGAAATGACAGTGACAAGCAATGAGTTAATGGTACATCAAATTGAAGCTGATGGAAGCTTAAGCTCACTAGATGATTTGTTTACGAAAGAGGAAAGAAGATTACCATAGACACTCTCAGCCGGAAACGTGAGATAACTACAATACGCCCGAGGAGTGTCTATCATGGCTGAGGATAAAAAACGCTTTCGATTACTTTATTGGCTATTAATTGGGATTGTTTTATTTATTTTTTCCTTTTTGCTTGTAAAAACAATGCCATATTACGAAGCCTTTTTTTCATTTTTATGGAAACTGTTTATTCCTTTTATAGTTGCTGCATTAATTGCTTATTTGCTCCATCCACTAGTGGAAAAATTACATGAGTGGAATATTCATCGAGGTCTTTCTATCCTGCTGATCTATTTAGTATTCTTCGGTGGAGCTGGATATTTATTTTATAAAGGATATCCTGCTATTGTCCATCAAGTCCGTGATCTTAATGATAATCTGCCTGAATTCATTCACATGTACGAAAACTGGATTTATCAAGTATACAGCTATACTTCGTTTTTACCTGAAACGGTACATGACAAAATTGATCAGCTTGTAGCAACAATAGAAATCTCCTTGGATCATTTGCTTGGCAAATTAGTCGGAGGCTTTACAAGAATATTTGACATGATTATCATTATAACTGTTATCCCGGTATTAGTCTTTTACTTCATTAAGGATTATGTAAAGATCGAATCTTTTTTTATGTGGTTTATTCCACATAAATATAAGGATGAAGCGACTGAATTAGTGAAGGAAGTGGATAAAGGACTTGGCGGATACATTCGAGGACAGCTTATTGTCAGCTTGTTTGTCAGTATTGCATGTCTAATAATTTTTAAATTGCTGGACGTTAATTATGCGCTGCTGTTAGCGATTGTAATGGGTGTTACGAATATTATTCCGTATTTCGGACCAATCATTGGTGCAATCCCTGCGGTAATGATTTCCTATACAACAGGAGGCAACACTGTCATATTTGTGATTATTGCTATTTTTATTATACAGGTAATTGAAGGCAACCTTTTATCACCGTATATTATGGGGAAAACGGTTAAAATACATCCCGTAGCAATAATCTTTGTATTACTATTGGGTGGTCAATTATTTGGAGTGTGGGGCATGATATTGGCTGTTCCTGCATTAACGATTTTAAAAGTGATTGTCGTACAGTTTGTTTCTCTGCGGTCTAATCATTGACAATGCAACTAAAGTTCCTTATAATTACGCTATCATAATATATGAAACGCAAAGAAGGCACAAAGTACATGAACAGCTAGTTTAAAGAGAGGGGTTTCCTTGGTTGAAAGAAATCCTAAACATAGTCTCATGGAAAGCTAAGCCGGAGTACGGTTAATCCCCGTCGGTCTCAAACCGTTACCATGTTTAAGTGATGAATGATTTTGTCATTCATAATTAGGGTGGTACCGCGAACAAATCTCGTCCCTGCAATCATGCAGAGAGGAGATTTTTTTAATTTTATAGAACGTTTGGAGGAATGAATTATGAAACAATTAAGCTCAGCAGAAATTAGACAATTATTTATTGATTTTTTTAAAGAGAAAGGACATCAAGTAGAGCCAAGCGCTTCACTAGTGCCTGTCGATGACCCGACATTACTATGGATCAACAGCGGAGTTGCAACATTAAAGAAATATTTCGACGGTCGGGTGATTCCGAAAAATCCGCGTATAGTGAATGCTCAGAAGGCAATACGAACAAATGATATTGAAAATGTTGGTTTCACAGCAAGACACCACACTTTTTTTGAAATGCTTGGTAATTTCTCCATTGGCGATTATTTCAAAAAGGAAGCAATTGAATGGGCGTGGGAATTCTTAACGGATGAGAAATGGATTGGATTTGATAAGGAATTACTATCTGTTACCGTGCATCCAGAAGATGATGAAGCTTACGATATATGGTTGAATGAGATCCAAATACCAAAAGAACGGATTATTCGCTTAGAGGAAAACTTCTGGGATATTGGGGAGGGACCTAGCGGACCGAATACGGAAATTTTCTATGACCGCGGTGAGGCATTCGGAAACGATCCAAATGATCCAGAGCTTTACCCAGGTGGAGAGAATAGTCGTTATTTGGAAGTATGGAATCTTGTATTTTCTCAGTTTAATCATAATCCAGATGATACGTATACACCGCTGCCAAAGAAAAATATCGATACAGGCATGGGACTTGAACGTTTGACATCGATCATTCAGCAAGTACCAACGAATTTTGATACGGATTTATTTATGCCGATTATCCGAAAAACAGAAAATCTTGCCAATACTTCCTATGGAAAAAGTGACGCGGGCGATACGGCATTTAAAGTTATCGCTGACCATATTCGTACGGTAAGCTTTGCAATTGGCGATGGGGCAGTACCATCTAATGAAGGCAGAGGCTATGTATTAAGAAGGTTAATTCGAAGAGCTGTCCGGTTTGCTAAAGAAATTGGTATTGAGAAACCGTTTATGTATGAGCTGGTTAATACTGTTGGCAATATTATGAAGGATTTCTATCCGGAGGTATTGGGCCAACAAGAGTTTATTCAAAACATTATTAAAGTAGAAGAGGAAAGGTTCCATGAAACGCTCAATGATGGATTGCATATTTTATCCACCATTATGGACCGGGAAAAAGCTGCTGGAAATACGGTGTTTCCTGGTGAAGAAGTGTTCCGGCTCTATGATACGTACGGCTTCCCGAAAGAGCTGACTGAAGAATATGTAGAACAGCAAGGCTTTACAGTGGATCAGACTGGCTATGAGCAAGAAATGGAAAAGCAGCGAGAACGTGCAAGAAGTGCAAGACAAAAGGTAGATTCTATGCAGGTTCAGGATACAATTTTAAGTGAAATTGATATTGAGAGTGAATTTATTGGCTATCAGCAGCTAGAAATAGATACAACAATAGCATCAATTATAGGGGGAAAAGAAGTTGTTGGTACCGTACAAAAGGGTGATGAAGTTTTATTATTTTTAAATCAGACACCTTTTTATGCAGAAAGTGGTGGACAGGTTGCAGACCATGGCTGGCTATATACAGAAAATGCATCTGCATATGTGCTCGATGTACAAAAGTCGCCGAAAGGTCAGCATATTCATCGAGTTGAAATAAAGGATGGAGAATTTCATATTGGTGATAATGTAAAAGCAATTGTTGATGAACGTTTCCGTACAGCAATCATCAAAAACCATACGGCGACACATCTACTACACCAAGCATTGAAGGATGTTTTAGGCACACATGTAAATCAAGCTGGTTCATTAGTAACACCAGAACGATTACGTTTTGATTTCTCCCATTTTAATGCTGTTACAAAAGATGAACTGAAAGAGATTGAGCATATTGTTAATGAAAAAGTGTGGGAATCCATTGCGTTGGTTATAGATAATAAGAAACTGGATGAAGCAAAAGAGATGGGTGCAATGGCTTTATTTGGTGAAAAATATGGCGATGTTGTAAGAGTTGTTCAAATTGGTGATTACAGTCTAGAGCTATGTGGTGGTTGCCATGTGACGAACACTTCCGAAATTGGCTTATTCAAAATTGTGTCAGAAAGTGGTATCGGTGCTGGTACAAGAAGAATAGAAGCTGTCACAAGCAAACATGCCTATGAATTCCTGAATGATAAATTGGAGATATTGAGCACCTCCGCAAAACTTGCCAAAACAAAAGAAGAGCAGCTTCCTGAACGAATTGAAGGATTACATCAAGAGATTAAAGGATTACAAAAAGAGAATGAATCCTTGAGTGCGAAATTATCCAATTTAGAGGCTGCCTCTATCTTAGATAAGATAGAAACTGTCCATGATATAAGCCTTCTAGCTCAAAAGGTAAATGTAAAAGATATGAATCAGTTACGTAAAATGTTAGATGAGTTAAAACAGAAGTTAGATTCAGGCGTTATTTTACTTGCTGCTGAAAATGACGGAAAGGTTCAGTTAGCTGCAGGTGTATCAAAAGATTTAATAGGGCATGGCTTACATGCCGGGAATCTAATTAAACAAGCAGCTGCTATTTGTGGCGGCGGCGGTGGTGGACGCCCAGATATGGCACAAGCTGGCGGCAAAGACCCAGCAAAAATTACTGAAGCACTTGAAGCAGCCAAGACCTATATTGCTGAAAATGTAAAAGAGGCATAAGCAGCTGGCATCTAAATCTTTAACAAATTTAGATGGAAAATTGATTTAAAGTGGCGAGAGTTTGTATCCTTTTTGGTAAAAAGATATAATAAATTGTATAAACATGTTAGAATATGAAATATAAACGATTTGCAGCATTATAAGGCAAACTTGGAACGGGGTGTCATGAATGAGTTCAATAGACAAGACTATGAAATTTAATTTTTCTGAGGAACCTTTCGATCAGGATATTAAAGATATCCTTCTAACGGTCCATGAGTCTCTGAAAGAAAAAGGATATAATCCGATCAATCAAATAGTAGGTTATTTATTATCGGGAGATCCGGCATATATTCCAAGATACAATGATGCCAGAAATTTAATTCGTAAAGTTGAACGCGATGAGGTTATCGAGGAATTGGTTAAATTTTATTTGGAACAGCATAAAGATAAGTAAAGGATAAGTAAATGAAAATTGTAGGATTAGATGTAGGTTCAAAAACGATTGGTGTAGCAGTTAGTGACGCACTTGGATGGACAGCGCAAGGTTTAACAACGATTAAATGGGATGAAACAGATATTTATTCAGCAGATGCTGAACTAAAGTCTATTATAGAAACCCATGAAATCGGAAAAGCTATTGTTGGATTACCAAAAAATATGAATGGGACAATTGGCGAACGTGGTGAAGCATCTCAAAGATACGCAAGTCATTTGGAAGAAGTACATGGCATTCCAACTGAGTTGTGGGACGAAAGGCTTTCCACCATCGCAGCGGAACGCGTGCTTCTCGAAGCAGATATGAGCAGAAAAAAGAGGAAAAAAGTTATTGATAAAATGGCAGCAGTGATGATCCTGCAAGGCTATCTCGACCAAAAATAAAGGAGTGATTGTATGGCTTTAGAAGAAAAGGAACGAATTATTATACCAGACGAAAATGGGGAAGAACATTTATTTGAAGTCCTGTTTACATTTGATGTTGATGAAACAGGGCAAACATATATTGCTGTTGTCCCTGCTGAACAAGCAAATGATGATGAAGTAGAAGTTTATGCTTTTCGCTATGAGGAAACAGACGATACCGATTTATCACTTTTCCCGATTGAATCAGATGAGGAATGGGATATCGTTGAAGAAATGTTAAATACATTAGCAGACGAAGAAGATGAATCATAATAAGTAATTCCATAAAAATAAGGCTGATGTCAAATATTGACATCAGCCTTTGCTTGGCTAGAAGAATGCATAAGTGCAACTGAAACAATCGCTTAAAGCTAAGCAAATAAAAATTAAGCTAATGCGACTTTGATTCAGCAAAAAGAGATGTCGTATCTTAAAAATTGTTAGCTACATTCAATTTAAAATGAACGAACCAGCTTATAAATCGCTAGATGTGCGCTTGTGCTTTTGTTGAATTCCGCTATATTATGGATAAATAAATCATTTTTTAGTATAATATAGCGGATGAAAGGGGGATACTGGATGTCCAAAAAGAAACAATCAGGCAGTTTTAAGGACAACCTTATTACCAGAAGCCAAGAAGCAAGTACTGTAAGGAAAATTGTTTTGATTATACTTGTTGCTTTGTTCCTGATATTAGCCATTGGTGCAATTTCAGGTTATTTATACGTAAAATCGGCTCTGGAACCTGTTGATGCAGACAGCGAAGAAGAAATTACCGTAGAAATACCGATTGGTTCTTCAAGCTCAACTATTGGTGCAATATTAGAAGAAAACGGCATAATTAAAGATGGAAAGATTTTCCGATTCTATGTAAAGTTTAAAAATGAATCTGATTTTCAAGCGGGAGAATATACCTTTACACCTTCCATGACGTTTGATGAAATTATTGAATCACTTAAAAATGGAAGGGTAATTCTTGACGCGGTCCATACCATCACCATTCCAGAAGGACTGACAATTGATCAAATTGCTGACATATACAGCAAGCGATTTGATTTTACGAAAGAGGAGTTTCTCGAAACTGTAAATGATCGGTCATATATTAAAGAATTGATGAATCGCTACCCGGACCTTTTATCGGATGAAATACTTGATCCAGATATTAGAACTCCATTGGAAGGCTATTTATTTGCTTCAACTTATGATTTTTATGTCGAATCCCCAACAATTCAATCAATAGTTGAGGGAATGCTTGATCAAACACAAAAAGTAGTATCCAAATATATGCCAGCTATTGAAGAATCAGACTTTAATGTGCATGAAGCTATTACATTTGCTTCACTCGTCGAAAGAGAAACGGCAAGCGAGGAGCAAAGAAAGCAGATTTCCGGGGTGTTTTATAATCGTATGGATGCCGAGATGCCGCTTCAAACGGATCCTACCGTTTTATATGCTTTAGGAGAGCATAACGAAGTTGTTACGTACGAGGATTTAGAAGTAGATTCACCATACAACACATATAAAATCACAGACTTGCCAATCGGACCAATTTCCAATTTCGCAGAAAACTCTTTAAGCGCTGTTGTTGAACCAGCAAAAACGGATTATATATATTTCCTGCATGATAAGAAAGGAAATATATATTATGCTGAAACGTATAAGGAGCATTTGCAAAACAAAGAGAAATATATGAACTAATTACCCGGAAATGTGAAATACCTATTTCACATTTCCCATTTTTTATAAGTATATCGAATAAAGAGGTTAGAGAATGAATGAAGAAATAAATAACTATTTAACAGGTATCCTGCCTGAGCAGGAAGACTGGATAACTAGACTGGAAACAGAAGCGAAAGCAGATCATGTACCGATTATGGATCGGGCAGGTATGAATTTTGTAGTACAGCTCGTTCGATTAACACGACCAGAAAATATACTAGAAATAGGTACAGCAATTGGATACTCTGCATTAAGAATGCAAGATGCAAGTTCGGATTCGTTTATTGTAACTATTGAAAAAGACGAACAGCGCTATATGCAAGCAATCAAAAATATTGAAGCTTTAGGAAAACAACAGCAAATTAACGTGATTCAAGGTGATGCGTTGGATAAGCTGGTAGAGTTAGCAGATCAAGGGAAGCGGTTTGACTTGATTTTTATTGATGCTGCAAAAGGTCAATATGAGCGCTTTTTTGAACTAGCAAGTCCGATGTTAAACCCTAATAGTGTGATCATTTCAGACAATGTATTATTCCGAGGATATGTTGCGAATCCTGTTGATGTGCCAAAACGTTATCAGAAAATGGTAGAGAAAATAAGAAATTACAATAAAATGCTTATGAATCATCCTGATTTCAAAACATCGATTTTGCCGATTGGGGATGGAGTAGCAGTTAGTTATAAAATGAAAGAAGAAGAGGTGCTTTTACGTGAGGGATAGGCCAGTAGTTATTGGCGTTGCCGGTGGAAGTGGCAGTGGAAAAACCTCTGTAACACGATCCATCTGTCAGCGATTTACAGACAAGACGATACTTGTTGTTGAACAAGACTATTATTATAAAGATCAAAGTCATCTTCCGTTAGAGGAAAGATTAAATACGAATTATGATCATCCATTAGCATTTGACAATGATTTGTTAATTGAGCATTTACGTGAGCTAATGAATCATAAACCGATTGAAAAGCCCGTTTATGATTATAAAATCCATACACGTTCAGATGAAGTAATTCACGTAGAGCCGAAGGAAGTAATCATTGTTGAAGGAATATTAATTTTAGAAGATCCTCGACTGGTTGACTTAATGGATATTAAAGTATTTGTAGATACAGATGCTGATCTTCGTATTATTCGCAGGTTATTAAGGGATATTAAGGAAAGAGGTCGCTCATTAGATTCGGTTATCGACCAGTACATTAATAGTGTACGACCAGCACATTTGCAATTTATTGAGCCATCAAAACGCTATGCAGATATTATAATTCCCGAAGGTGGACAAAACCATGTGGCGATTGATATAATGGCATCTAAAATCGAAACAATCTTAGCAAAAAATTAAAAAAGGATTGAAAAACGTTTACAAATCTGCCATAGTAAACTTTAGTATATTTTTTTAAGCGAGCGCATAAGCTTTAACGCTTATTTGTATAGTGAAAAGAAGGAGTGTTTGGAATGGTTGTAGAGAAAAGTTATTATATGACACAAGAGGGGAAAGATAAGTTAGAGAAGGAATTACATTATTTAAAAACAGATCGACGTCAAGAAGTTGTGGAACGAATTAAAGTTGCACGAGATTTTGGTGATCTATCTGAGAACTCCGAGTATGATGCAGCAAAAGATGACCAAGCTTTTGTTGAGCAACGTATTACACAAGTTGAAAAAATGATTCGAAATGCAGTCATCATTGAAAATGATAATGATAATCCAGATATTGTTTCATTGGGTAAAACCGTAACCTTTGTGGAATTGCCAGATGGGGATGAAGAAACCTATACAATCGTTGGAAGTGCTGAAGCAGATCCATTTGAAGGGAAGATTTCCAATGACTCCCCAATGGCAAAGAGCTTATTAGGTCATGAAATTGGAACAGAAGTAGCAGTAGCAACTCCTGGTGGCGATATTCAAGTTAAGATTACGAAGGTAGAGTAGTAATTAATAATTCGGTTTTAAAAGGATAGTGGGCGCGATGTTCGATGGACATGGTACCCACTATTTTTTATTGAATAAGTTTGTTTCCGTTTAAAATGTTTATTCTCCAAAGGATACAAAGGAAAAAATAAAAGGGTGTCACATCTAAGTTAAAGTTAAATACTTACATGTGATACCCTTCATCCTTACTCGTCGATTTCAAATTCCTCAGCTTGAGAATCAATAATAATAAAGTATTCATTTACATTAGAATCAAGTTTCCATTCTCCTGCATCTTCATCATAAATGACAGTTAGTTTTCTCGATCTTGTGTAATGGTCCTCATCATTATCGCGTAATAGCCATCCTAGGTTGCTGTTTGGTTCATGGAAAACATGGTGAACATAAAATTCCATTGTATAGGCATCCTGGTCTTCATCAAATTGTGGATCGCTCACTTTCGACATATCGAATGTAGCGTGTACAAGTTTTCCGGTATAATCTGATTTTTTCTTTTCTACATCGTCAATTTGGTCTTCTAAGCTTTCTTTGAAATTATCTGTAATGCCATCAGTTAATAGGGAAGCATCTCTTTCAGAAAGTGCTACTTGATACTGTGCAATTGTTTCATTCAATTGTTCCATTAACGCATGAAGGGCTTCTTCATTTAACGCATGAAGCTTGTTAAAGCTCACATGGTCACTTTCAATTGTAACCTCTTCACTCTTTACCTCTCCCCATGGATAATCTTTTCTAATATCTAGGGAAACGGAACTGTCATTTGGAAAGGTTCCAATGGATTGTTCGCCTTCTGAAATCGTAATGTCAGATTCCTCATCGTTAATATATAACGTAAAATCGTCCTCAAGAGCGTGTGCGGTAACCGGTGCAAGTGGAAGATCAAAATTGTGCAGCGCTGCTTGCTGGCGAGTATTAAAGAGTTCAAGCTCACCACTTTGCTCTGTCGTTACATATGTATTATCAAATAAAGCGCGAACAGTGTATATTCCAGGCATAAATGGACCGAAGCTCTCTTCAAAGGGTTCCTCCGTTGTAGTAACAACTTCCTCTTCATTTATGGATAATGTTATGTTTTCATTCTCTGCTCCTAGTGTGATCATAGCAGGGATAACTTCAAACTTGTATTCATCAAATAATAACCATGCCTTACCATCTTGGATAAGGTTTAAGGTCGCATAAACATCATCCATGTATGCAGTACCATTATTTCCGTCGGTTTGGTTGATAAATTCTGCTTGACTATGAAATCTGGAAGTAAGCTCATCTAGTGAATCTGGATTAGAATGAAGATAATTGATAAATGCACTTGTATTTTCATCGGTTATTTCAAATGACTCAGCAGCTGGAACGAGTAAGGACTTAAGTTTGGCTGTATCTTCATTAGCAACAGCCTCTTCGAAAGCAGATATGCTTTGTTCTGTACCAAAAGACTTGTTTCCAACTACATACAAACTGACAGCTGCAATTAAAAATGCCCCGATAATTGCTCCTACAAATAGAAACTTTTTCTTATTTATCGGTGCTTTTTGTTCTGAAACATTAGCCCCACATTCCGGACAGAATTTCTTTTTTCCGGAAAGATTGTGGCTGCAATTCGGACACTTCATAAACATATTTCCTCCCTTTATCTATGTAAGTATTTTCATATTATCATAAGATGAGCGAATTAGGATGCTACTTATAGACTGTTTATTTCGGAAGACATTCGGGTATTTAAAATTAACTGAATAAAAAGTTTAATTGTTAATGAGTACGTATTTTCTTATAAATGACTGTCAAAAAGCGATTTTTGCATGAGATGAAATGTTAAAGAACATGTCGTTTATGTTACATATTTGTTACATTCCCGAAAAAAATCAGCTAATTATCACTAACTAGGCAAATAGTTCTGCGTATATAAGATTATGCAATTCCTTATTTTTCCAATGCGGAATATGAAATATTTTTTGAAAACAAAATAAAATAGTCTTTTTTTTCTTGTTTTATTCAATAAATGGTCAATAAACGTACGTTATTTAATTTTAAAAGGGAAATATATGCATTTAATCGATATGTCTTAAATTTAATATATCTCCTTATCTTAAAATCAAGATAAATCCCGAACTAAACCAGGACTATATAACTGTTTTTGGTAAAACCCCTTAAAATTATGTGACAGTTTTAGTAATATTATGTGAGAAAAAGTGAAGGCATTAAATAATGTGGTGGTGAATGAATTGAAAAAAATACGAATTGTCGTGGCAGACCATAATAGTAGCTATATGGAATCATTATCAGCCTTTTTGCGTACATCAGAGGAAGCGTCACGATTTATCGTTACATATTTTTCTGGACAGGGGAAACTGGCATCCTACCTTAGACAGGGAGACATAATCGACATTCTGTTAATTAGTCCAGAGCTATATGAACCAAAGCTGGATATAGCTCCTGAAACATGCACAATTCTACTCGAAGATGATCAGCTATCGACAAGCAAGGATTCAATGGAATCGGTGTTTCGTTATCAACGGTTAAATCAGCTGATTTCCAGTATCCTTGCAATCTATTATGAAAGAAATCAGTCAGCAGGGAAGTTACTGGCCAGAAGCAAGAAAACAAAAGTTCTATCGGTTTATTCTCCAATCGGAGGAAGTGGTAAGACGACCATTGCTACAAACCTAAGTAAACAGTTGGCGCTTAATCATGCAAAAGTATTTTATTTAAATCTTGAGCTGTTAAATACAACAAGACTATATTTTACATCTGCTGAAGACAATCCGTCACTGCAAATATTTTATTATGTAAAAGCAGAATCACCTCAGCTTTTGTCTAAAATTGAAGCGTTAAAAAAATACGATGCCTATTCAATGGTTGATTATTTCGATATTGCGATTAGTGCGGATGAATTACTTGAATTCAATGAAGCAGACGTAAAGCGATTAATTAATGGGATTGTTGAAACTGGTGCTTATGATTATATTGTTGTCGATCTTGATAGTTCCTTACATGAAAGAAATATAGCGGCTATCAAAGAGTGCGACCAAATCATCTGGCCAATTGCAAATGATGTGCAAAGTTTATTAAAGACAAAATCTTTTTTTGCTGAAGAATTGAAGTTAATTGGTAAGGAGAACGTCGTTAAGGATAAGCTGACAATACTTTTAAATAAGTATACTGACTCAATGATAGGTACGATGGAGGAATATGGTGTTACCGTTGAAGGCTATCTTCCATTTATAGAAGACTGGATAACGATGAAATCCAGTTCCGAAATATTAGGGAATGAGCAATTTAATCAAGAACTTCAATCCATTATTCACGATAAGATATTAGTCGAACTGGAGGGGGTTTCTACCATTGGATAAGGAACAAGTTGTGAAAAGGCTCATTCAGCAGCTTCGTGAAACCCTTGATTTAATGCACTCGATTACGAATGAAGAGTTAAAAGAATATGTGGAAGCTGCAGTCTTTGACTATGCGAAAGAACATCAGTTAAAGTCTGTCGAAATCAAATACTTAGTTGAGCGAATCTATAATTCATTCCGTGGATATGATGTACTTCAACCATTAATCGATGATAAAACAATTACCGAGATTATGATTAATAATCACAAGGAAATTTTTATCGAACGATTTGGTTCAACCACACAAGTAGATATTCAGTTTGAAAGTGAGCAAAAGCTGGAGGATATTATTCAATCCATTGTATCAAAAGTCGATCGGGTCGTTAATGAATCCTCACCAATAGTAGATGCTAGACTACAAGACGGATCTAGGGTAAATGTTGTTCTACCACCAATTGCATTGAAAGGTCCAGTAATGACAATTCGGAAATTCCCAGATAAACCACTGCTCATTGAAGATTTGATCAAATATGATTCTATTTCAGAAGAAGCAGCAGAATTTCTAAGGAAGCTTGTTGTATCAAAATATAATATTTTTATCGGTGGAGGTACTGGCTCGGGAAAAACAACATTCCTAAACGTATTATCGAATTTTATTCCACAAGACGAACGAATCATTACGATTGAGGATTCAGCTGAATTACAAATTAAAAATGTTCCGAATCTTGTCAGTTTGGAAACTCGTAATGCGAATACGGAAGGAAAGGGAGAAATTACAATTCGTGATTTAATCAAATCTTCCTTACGTATGCGGCCTGATCGAATTATTGTCGGTGAGGTACGTGGTGCAGAAGCGCTTGATATGCTGCAAGCGATGAACACTGGACATGATGGTTCACTTTCTACCGGTCATGCTAACTCTGTAAAAGATATGCTGAGCAGGCTTGAGACAATGGTACTGAATGGTGCGACCCTGCCGGTTGAAGTAATTCGTAAACAAATTTCCTCAGCAATTGATATTATGATTCACTTAATGCGGTTGCGGGATAATTCAAGAAAAGTTGTTGCTATTAGTGAGGTGCTAGGTGTTGAGAATGGGGAGGTCATTTTAAATCCACTCTATGAGTTTGTAGAAGAAGGAGAAAAAGAAAATGGAGAAGTAATTGGCAAACTCGTTTCTACGGGTAATCCATTGGTTAACAAATCAAAAGCGAATCTTGCTGGTATTGAAGTGGTTCAAGAAAAGGTAAGCGGGTGATTGTATGACTGACATTATTCTAGTTATCCTACTGGTTGCTTTGGTAGCAGGGTATATATTCGCTGTATCGAGAAGAAAGAAACAAGGGGGAAATCAATCAGAACTGGTAGATGAAGTTGCTAAAAACACAGAGTTGGAACAGTTAAAAAAGAAGCACTTTATGGAACGAATGCGTCATCGGTCAGATAAGCAAATTGATTCGCATCTTGTCGATTACTCGGAGTATCACCTTTCGATGAAAGAGTATATCTTATATGCAGTTATTGCAATCGTATTTTTCGCTTTTGTAGGTTATTTATTTTATGAGAGTGTTATAGCTGCCATTATTTTAGGAGCTGCTGGATTATTTTATCCAAAAATCCAGAAAAAAGCACTCCTGGAAAAACGTAAGGAAAAATTAAAGCTGCAATTTAAAGAAGCAATCGCATCGCTGTCCTCCTCACTTGCAGCAGGTAGGTCAATCGAGAATAGCTTTAAGGAAGTTGTTTCAGATCTTTACCTTTTGTATCCAGACCCGAATACTGAAATTATTCAGGAGTTCGAGATTATTAATCGGCGAATTGAGAATGGAGAAACAATCGAGAATGCAATTTTAGACTTTAGTATCCGTTCTGATATGGAAGATATTCAAAATTTTGCGGATGTATTTATTACATGTAAACGAACGGGTGGGAATCTCGTAGAAGTTATCCGAAGAACGTCGGATATTATTAGTGAAAAAATTGATATTCAGCAGGAAGTTGCCGTCATGATTGCATCAAAGAAATTCGAATCACGAATTTTAAGTGTTGCACCAGTAGGAATGATTCTATTATTGAAATACAGTGCAGAGGATTACTTAGCCCCAATGTATGATTGGAGCTCGGGTGGTCCGCTAATCATGACAGTTTGTTTAGGCATTCTTGTATTTTCCTATTGGTATGGACAACGAATTATGGATATTAAGGTGTGATGAAGCATGATGGTCTATGGGATATTGACTTTAGTAATTATCGTTATCTATTTTGGAATTTCTGTAAAAGTTGGAAAGCAATATGATGTAGTTTTGGAGGATTTTAAAAATGACTATCCACTAATGTTTATGGCTCCGGTGTCGTTATTCATTATCGACAATCTAAAAGTTATGGAACGGCTATACAGTCAGATTGCGAAAATTCAACAAAAAATGATTAGTTTGTATGGCAATAGAACAGCTCTGCAGCATACGAGAATGTATGTCGCACAACTAATCTCTACATCTCTCGTATGCTTATTAGGAACATTTTTATTCACCCTGCTGGCTGAGGGAGATGTGACGATCTTTATCGTTGGGGTTTTATTCACTGTTTTAATTCCGTATGCAATGATCAGCAAACTCTCTAGTCAAGAGAAGGAGCGCAAGGAAAAAATCCTTACAGAGCTTCCAGAGGTTGTTAATAAAATTATATTACTAGTCAATGCAGGGGAAACGGTGCAGCAAGCATTAATCCGATGTGTTACACAAACAAATGACCCGAATTCTCCGCTGATTAAAGAATTAACAGAAACGGTAAATAAAATGGTAAGTAATGAACCCTTTCATCAAGTATTGAATGATTTAAGTAAGAAATGCGGTGTGCAGGAAATTTCTATTTTTACTACAACAGTTCTATTGAATTATCGAAAGGGTGGAAATGATTTAATTCTGGCACTTCGAGAATTGTCTCATGAATTATGGGAGAAACGAAAGGCTATTTCCAAAACAAAAGGTGAAGAGGCTTCTTCTAAACTTGTATTTCCGCTTATACTAATCTTTGTGGCGGTTATGATCATAGTTGGTTATCCTGCACTTACCATTTTGTAAGTACAGGTTTCAAAATATAAAATTAAAGAATTTTTAGGAGGAAAAAAAATGAATATGCTTAAAGAATCGATCAAGAACTTTTGGAATGATGAAGAAGGATTGCAGACATTGGAGATTATGTTAATTATAGCTGTTATCGTCGTAATTGCATTACTTTTTAGAGATCAAATTATTGGTTGGGTTAAAGATCTTTTAGACTTTGGTGATGAGAATATTGGCAATTTCCAACAAAATGGATAATAACAAAAAAGGATAGACGATTATGTGTTAAGAAAGGACTCTGATCATGTCATACAGAAAAATGATCGACGATTTAAAGCGGGAAGAAAAAGGCAGCTTTACAATTGAAGCAACAATGCTCTTTCCAATTCTTCTAATCTTAGTCCTTTGTTTTATCTTTTTCAGTCTTGTAATCTATGAAAAAGTAACGTCACAATATCAAGCAAATGCGATTGCAAGTGCAATGGCCTATTCTTGGAATAATAGTTCTGCTGATGTTAGTACTGGTGAATTTAGTATGACTGAGCATACGACCATGAATGGTGATGGGCTTTATTGGCGTTTAACCGGTAATAATTTCTTGGATAAGTTTGGTCTAGGCGGTATCGTTCCTGGCAATGATTTAGTGTCTGCAAAAACGAGCAGAATTAATGGCTATGATGCAACAATTGAATTTCATAATAATTTTTTAATACCTGAAGTTGAAGTAAAAATAAGCAGATCACTGGCATTACCAGCATCTGTAGCAAATATATTTGGGATTTCAGAAATTGAAGCAGTTGCCAGTCACCCAATATCAGAGCCTGCAGAAGTAATTCGAACGACAGATTTTGCCATTTATGGTACCGAGAAATTAATGGAGTATGCACAGCACATCCAAAAATTTATTAGTAAAGGGAAGTAGGGTAGCTAAATGAAAAATTGTATAAAGAAGTTTATACATAAGTTCATCGTCGACGATCGTGGCGCTGTTTCCATTTATCTGATTATCGTTACCCTGCTTCTTTTCTTTTTTAATGCAGTGTTAATTGATTATGCTCGTATTATTGTAGCAGAGCGCCAGACAGATCAAGCGGCAAAGGTTGCATTGCGTTCAACGATGTCTTCGTACCATCAAAGTTTGCAGGATAAAGGATTATTTGCGTTTGATGGCGATCAGAGTGAAGCAAATGCCATTTTTAAAACGGTGTTCGAAAAGAATTTACAGCCTGGGGATGGCGAAGGGTTTAAATTTGTGAACCTCGTACCTGAAGAAGGTGAGCTAACAACGGAGTTGAATTTAGATAGAGGGCTCGCCAATAAAGAAATTTTAAAGCACCAAGTGTTGGAGGAAATGAAATACCAAGCACCGGTAGAGATTGGCGAAGCTCTAATTGAAGGTTTTCTAGCAATATCGGATGACATGGAGAAAGCATCCGTACTTACGGAGATTATCGGTGATATCGAAGAAGACGTGAAAAACAGGGATGAAAAGTTAGATGAAGCCATCGAGCTATTAAAAAGTGCAAAAGAAAAGTTGGATTCCATTCAGGATAGAATCCGTTCAACTGATAGAAATACCTATCCAACAGTAAATAATTTCGCGGATTTATTTTATGGGCATCTGGAATATATCAAGGTGTATCCCAAAAATCCATCACCGCCATCAGATGATGATGATGAAAAGAGTGAAGAAGAGTTAGAAAAAGAAGAAGAGGACAAAGAGAAAGCTGATTCCTTTAAACAAAATGCCCGCAGTCTTTTGAATGACATTATCCCAATAGCTGAAGGTGTCGAGCAGGATTTAAAAGATGCGTTAGAACTATTAAAAGAAGCTGAAGAGCTAAATAATAGTGTGAGTGAAACGATCGAGAATGCTAAGGATAGCAAGGGAGAACATTATGATAATGCTCAATCGGAGAATGAAAGTGATGTTGATACGGGAGATAGCTCACAATTAGATGCTGTATTAGATTCCGTAGATGACTATGTACTTGATCAAGAAATGTTAACAAATGTTATTCAAGAAGTGGAAGACGGCATTGAGGATATGGAAGGGAGTGAAGGACAGACAAATGGCCTAAATCCTAAATTGGGAGAAATCAAAGCTAATATTGATAGTAACTTTAAAAACCGAAGTAAAAACGAATTTGGTGACACGGGCAGAAGTGGTGATATCTACCATGCTCGGTTATATCATTCAAATGCCAAAGAGCATACAAACAATGCAATTAACCTTTTAGAAGAAGGAAGAGCTGAATTCGAAGATGAAGAAATGGAAGAAAAAGAAGAAGAGGCTGATGAAGCATTAGATGATTTATCGGATCAAATTGATGAAATTAGTGATGCCTATAATGATATCACTGGTGACGGAGATATCTATACGAAGCTAGCAGACCTTGTTGTTAAATATGAAGGGGCAGTAGAATCCAACAGTGAACAGTTTGAGCTTGAAGATAAAGATCAGACGGCAGATCAGGCAATGGGGTTTATTGATATTTTATTTGAAAACCTTGGTAACCTTTTAATTGCAGGTAGAGATGAATTATATTTTAATGAATACATTTTAACCCGATTCTCTCATCACACATTTCCAACCGATGGGACTTCTGGTTACAAATTTGAAAATAATCAGGTTGAATATATCCTATACGGACATCATTCATTTGGCGCCAATTACATGGCAGCCATGGGAGAAATCTTCGCTTTACGTTTCGCGATTAATTTAGTGGATGCACTTAAGAAGCCAAGAAGTAAAATTTTCGGACCATATTTCTGGGTTGCAGCTCTTGCAGATGCTTTTCTTGCGACGGCTGAGAATATGAGAGTTATTACTGCAGGTAGAGCAGTAGATTTAATACCTGGTAAACCAGAACCTAAGATGACTTATAAAGACCATCTGCGTTTATTCTTATTCGCACATCCTGAAGGAAAAACAACGGAAAGAGTGATGGCTGTTCTTGAACATGAAACAGATGCAGATTTAACCGAATCATCAACTTATATTACAGCAAATGCAACTACATCTATTGAGTTATGGTTTATTCCTGGAATTATGGATATGCTTGGTCATACAGGAGCACTTAGCGGAAGAGTAGAGGGTAAAACCTATTATATTGATAAAGAAGTAAACTATGCTTATTAGTAAATTTATACAAGAGGTGAGACATAATGAAAAAAATGTTGCAAATATTAGCGGTGTTGTTTATTAGTACTCTATTGTTGGGAGCTTGTAGTAGTGATGATTCAGAACCATCCGAAGAAATTGACAATGGCACAACAGAAGCAAACGATGATGAAACAAATGAATCTGCCGAAACAGAAGAGGATAACACAGAAGAAAAAAATACGGAAGAAGATACCGACAATGATTCAAATAGTGGCGGATTCAATACGGGAACTGAAGATCAAGAAGATTTATCAATTGGAGATACTGGAAAATTTGATTCTGACTTAACAACATATGAAATTACATTGGATGAAGCTCAAGTGTTAGATGAACTAGACGGTAATACTTCTCAACTAGATGCATATATATTGCTCGATATAACCGTTAAAAATACTGGCGACGATGCACAATCTGTACAGGATTTACTTTATGGCTTAGAAGTTACGGATAATCTTGAAATGACAGGTTACCAAAATTATGCGGAGAGCTTTGATAGTGTCGAAGAAATGACGGGCGAACTAGCTCCTGGTGAAGAAGTATCAGGTCAATTTGTTACAGAGATATATGAAGGAGAAAATTATTACTTCCGTCTTCGAACAGGTATTGCTGGTTCAGGATCAAGTAACCAAGTAACTTGGGTTATTCCAGCGGAAGAAGCAGAGTAATTTCAATTTAAATCAACAAACATACTGCACGTTTCTTTTTATAGAGCGTGCAGTACATACATAAAACTTTTAGTCCAAATTATCGATAATATTATTAAATCCATTAGTACATATAGAAACATGCTAAATAAAAAATGAATATAGAGTGGAGGTATTTGCAATGTGTAAAAAGTTCCGCTTCATACTACTACTTATAATTGGAATTACAATGCTAGCAGCTTGTGGAGCTGATGAAAATGACGAGGAAGCAGAGTCAATCCCAGTCCCAGAAGAATTAGTCGAAAGGGAAGACCCATTAAGAATTAAAGACCAATTAGGACTATCTATTGGTGAAACAGGGTGGGTTATTGATTGGGCTAATAGAAATATATTAGAGATCACACTAAATTCTGTTGAAATTACACCTGAAATTGGTGATCAACGACCACTAGGTCATAATTCCGAAGACAACGTTTTTGTTATTGGAAACTTTACGATGAAAAATCATGGAGAAGTTGGTATCCCAGGTCAAGGGTTTGCTTATCCTGACATCGTTGCTGGTGAAGATCGAGATAAGATTGAGAATGATGGTTTTGCAAATGCTGGGGAGTTACTAGGAAGAGGAGACACGTCCATTGTTATTGATGAAGCCATGAATAAACAGCCCCCAACTGAGCCTGGAGAAGAGCGAACTGGAAATGTAGTGTTGAATGCAGACTATGAAGTAGATACGTATATTATTTATTTTGGATTTGAAGATTACGAGAGTAAATTGACATGGGAATTTGATGCAACAGAAGCAAACTAAAGGCTTAGGCATGGAGGGGATCACTTGAGACGATTTATGAAAAATGAAAAAGGTAGTCTGACACTGGAAGCTGCTATGATATTACCTTTTTTCATGTTATTCATCGTATTTCTAGCTAATATTATACGAATTGGTATTGCAGACATGGCGCTCTATCAGTCCCTTGCCGAAACAAATGAGGTGATTGTCACCCATGCTTATCCTGCTGAAATTGCGGTTACTGGCATAACGGATTTAGCTGAAAGTAAATTCAGCGGGTTATTAGAGTCCACTGGTGCGGATCAAGTTGGTATTACTCCTGAGATCGCAGCAGACTTATTTAAAGAGGGGATGGACTACCTTGGTGTTGAAATCGATCCGCATGGATATTTAAATTCCTTTACCGCAAGTGTTATTGAACCAATTTTACGTGAAAAATTCAGCGCGAAGACTGGAGGAGAGTTTTTTGATCCAGCTAAACTGACAGTTGATCAGGTAGTTACACCAACATCATTCACAGGAAGCGGAGCGTATCTTGAAATTAATGCAAGCTATGAAGTAGATATCAATTTTCCATTTGTGAATCGAACGATTATTTTAAAGAAAACCTCCTATGAACGGCTTTGGGCAGGTGCCTAGAAGGGAGCAGGAAATGCTTGAGATTTACGATTATCTTTTATTTGTTTTAGTAATTATTGCTTTTATAACAGACGTTAAGTATCACAAACTTCCCAACTGGCTTACTGCTGGCGGGATGGCTGTAGGAGTTGTGTATCATCTGATTGCAGATGGAATAAACGGGATTCTATTTGCATTTTTTGGTTTATTGGTAGGCGGTGGCATTTTCCTAATCCTTTATGTATTTAAGGCAATTGGTGCGGGTGATGTTAAATTATTCGCTGCTATTGGGGCTTTTGTTGGTGTGAAAATGGTCTTATATATCATGATGTATTCCATCTTTTTTGCAGGTATTCTAGCTATTATTATTCTATTATCTACAAAAACAATCATGAAAAAATTAACAATTGCTGTTTTTCAACTTTTCGGTTCTTTATTATCCCGGGATTTTAGGAAACTGGAAGAATATAAAGTAACAAAAGCAACGCGTTTCCCCTTTATGTATGCTGTTGCCCCGGCAATTATTGCAGTTTATTATTACGCGTTCTTTTAAGGCTATCTGGAAAACGATCATTTATTCATTTTTAATTAGTACATATTCGTCTAGGAGGAAGAAAAATGGGAACAATCTACAATTTGGAGTATGATTATTCGACCCAAAATGGTCAATCAATCGTCTTTTCTAAAAAAGACAATAAGAAATTAACGGCAGACAACTTAAACGCTGTTCAAATAAAGATGATTCAGTCTAATCGAATACCACATATGCTGCCAATGTCATTGGAGAATATCGATTTGGTTACGAAGCTTCATTATGATATTAATTCGAAGCAAAAGTTAATTTCCTACTTGCGTGATAACAAGGCTACGATGAATGATTATTATCAATTATTTCTTTCCCTTATTAATACACTTGAGGAAGCAAGCTCTTATATGCTTGATCAGAAAAATTATATCTTACAAATGGAATTTCTATTTATCGGGCAAAATCCGAGTGATGTATATCTGACCTATATACCAGTTATCGATCTTGAGAAAACGAATAGTGTAACAGAAGACATGAAAAAACTTCTAACAGACGTTGCTGGTGAAATTGACGGACTGCAAGGAAATGAATTTAAAAGTATTTTGAACTACATCAAAAACGAATCCTTTAGTTTAAGTGGATTAAAAACATTATTATTAGAATTGATCTCACTTCGATCTAATGTCAACCAAATGTATTCAAATCATGAATATACAAATGACAATCAGATGGAAGGCAACTTTACGGAAAATCAAAACACAGCAGTTCAGTCACATCCAGAACCGATTGTAGCTGGCAGCCAAAGTATGACAAAGAAAAAGGTAAAAAAGAAGCTACCGCCTCTGACCTCAAGAACGAAAGTATATCTTGTCATGGGCTCATTACTAGCGATAGCACTGATTTGGAAGTTTTACGACATGTATAGAAATCCAACGGTACTGGTAACAAGCAGTATTTTAACAGTTGTTGTCATGGTAGCCGTATTGGTATTTTGGAAAATCTGGCGACCAGGAGTTACTAAGGTTGAGACAGAACTACCACAGACACTGGAAAAATCGGTAACTAAACAACCAAAACCTGAACAAAAATTAAGACAAAAGCAGCAACAATTTAATGTACAAATACCGAAACAGCAATATCAAACACAATTTAGACCATCAAATGCTACATCACTTGCTGCAACGCAATCAGATACAACTTTATTAGTTGCAGATAATGAAGATACAGTGCTTCTAGAGGAAGAGTCTAATCTTTCCGTTGCTACAATGGAGAAGGAAGTTGATGTTTCGGCTACACTTATACGGACGACAGCAGATGAAGCACCACAGACGATTGCAATCAATAAAAATAACTTCTTAATTGGCAGAAACGAAGAGGCAGTTGACAACCCTGATACCGCTGTTGGGGTTTCAAGAATCCATGCTGAAATTATTAAAATTGATAGCTCAAGCTTTGGTATTAAGGATTTAGGTTCGAAGAATGGATCTAAATTAAATGGAGCACCAATGGTTCCATACAAAGTCTACGCATTAAAAGAAGATGATGAATTTGAACTTGGGAAAGCACACTATACATTTAAGTGGAGCAGTCCACAATGAGCAGAAACTGGCAAACTGGTGTAGCTACACACCAAGGTATGAAAAAAAATAAAAATGAAGATTCCTATTTACATTTGATGGAGAAAGATTTTAATGGAAACGAAATAGCATTATTTGTTGTGGCTGATGGCATGGGCGGCTATGAAATTGGCGACATTGCAAGTCGATTTGCGATAGAAGAGCTCGAGAAATGGTGGAAAAAGCGGATACCAAAACTAGTTAAAAGAAAAGATACGATTGATCGTGTTTTAAAAGAAACAGAACATACATTGCAGCAAATCAATAAAGGAATTCAAGCTTTATCACAGCAAACAGGGAAGAAAATGGGTACGACACTTTCAATGCTTGTAATGTATCAAGGATCTTATGCAGTACTTCATATAGGAGACAGCAGAATCTATCATATGAAAAATTGGAATTACGGTCTTCAGCAATATTTTCAACAGGAAACTATGAACGAGCAATATCTGTCGAATTTATTAGAGGAACAGCATACTGAAATTCTTGAAACAAAACCCGAGCTTTTAAAGCTAACAGAAGATCACTCTTGGGTGCAGGTACAAGTAACAAAAGGGGCATTAAGTGAAGAAGAGGCAAGAAACCATCCAAAACGACATGTACTTACACAATGTCTTGGAATTGAAAATACGATTGATATGTATAGCCATAAAGGGGATTATCAAGCAAGTGATCTATTTCTAGTTTGCAGTGATGGGTTTTACTCATTGTTTTCCAATGAAGAAATTAAGAATATGCTTGTTAGCTTAGAAAAAGAGTATACCAATCTTCAAGCAATCTGTGATTACTTAATTAATTTCTCTAATTTTTCCGATGCAAATGATAATATTACGCTTATGCTCATTCGCAACCTATATGTAAATACAGAACATACAATGGAAAAGAAGGGGCTCTTTTCCTTCTTAAAAGGAAACAAAATGTGATAGACGAGGTGTTTGTAATGAATAAACATAATATCCATATAAAAAAAGGTGATATTTTAAATGGAAAATACCACGTTCTCTCACATATTGCTTCAGGCGGTATGTCAGAAGTTTATTTCGTTGAGGAAGTGAACGATACTAATCGGCGGTGGGCGGTAAAGATTACAAATATGGAAAGTAAACTAGCAGCCAAGTTAATTGACGAAACAAAGCTGCTGAGTGAATTAGAACATCTTAACTTGCCGCGTGTCGTTGATTTTTTCTCAACAGCGGATTATTTTTTCCTCGTACAGGAATACATCGATGCAGTGTCATTATCGGATTATTTTCAGCTATACAATAATCAATTGCCACTAGACACTATCATCAAAGTCGGCGTACAGCTTTGCGATGTACTTCACTATTTACATACACAAAAACCATATCCTATAATTTATCGAGATATAAAACCAGGAAATATTATGATCAACAAGGATAGAGAGATAAAGCTGATTGATTTTGGAATTGCAAGGAGGTTTCAGCAAGGTCGGATGAAGGACACCGTTCAAGTTGGCACGGTTGGTTTTGCGGCACCAGAGCAATTTGAAAAAAAGCAAACCGATACACGTACCGATTTATTTTCACTCGGAGCACTTATATATTACTTATTATCCCAAGGGAAATATGTCTATATTGCTCAAAAGCCAATCAAACAATTACATAAAAGACTTCCAAAAAGTCTTGATAAATGTGTTACGCATTTAGTTGAACTAGAGCCTGAGAATCGACTTCAAGATGCACGAGAAGCAAAGATATTGATGCTGAAGGCAAAAGAAGAATGGGAAAAAAAGCAAAATCGAAAGTGGGATTGGACGTTGCTCCGACCTATTTCAATTATATCCATATCCATTGTATTGATTGGTTACATTGTCTTTTCATTCATCTAATCTTAATAATAGGAGGGGAAATCCATGCCAGATCAACAGAATCTGCAATTTGGAATAATCGAAGAAAAAGATGATGTCGTCGTATATGAAATTCCAATAGCGGAAACGAATTTAGTAGAGGCAGAGCAGCTTGAAGAATTGAAACGAAAGGATCCTTTGTTTTTTGAATGTCAGCATTATATGGTGGATCAACAGGTCATACGTATTTTTTATAAAAAAGAAGGAAATTACAAAAAAATAAAAGAATACAAGCAAGCATCCAATAAATTAAAGCAAAAAGCAGCAACGAACATGCTGATGGTGGAAAGCTTAATTGGTACACAATATACAACACTGATTCATCCTGAAAACATTTATATGAATCCAGAGGGGGATATTAAATTTGCTCATCGAGGAATTCGTTCTGTTTTTCCTAAAGAGGAAATGAATACATCTGAGCTCTTAAAAGAACTGAAGCGGGTATTGCTATATTTTTACAGTACCTATAATTTTAATGATATGAATGAAAAATCGGAACTGAAATTTAATGAACCGATTGCAAAAAGTATTCGACACGTAAACTCCATTCGTGATCTAAATCAAATCATTCACACAGCACGTAATACACCTACACCAACATCAATTAAGAAACAGACTGAACCAGCCCAAAACCCGAATAAAAAAATGACACTCTTGTCTGGGGTGCTCATCGGTCTTATAGTTGGAATGCTTGTCATATATGTGATCCAAGTTGTGCCACTTAATAAAGAAGTAAATTCTGCTGGTGCAGAAGAAGAACAGAAGTCTGAGGAAAATATCGAAATGCTAACAGAAAAAAATAAAGAGCTTCAGCAGTTGCTTGATGATAACCGAACAATTATGCATGCATATCGTTCTACGATTGTAGGAGATACCGAAGAAGCGATTACGCAATTTGAATCAGCTAATCAACTGGATGAAAGTGCAGAGCATACATTAATGGAACAATATATTGAATTAGATACTGTTAAAAGTCTTACAGCTGCAGCTGACCTGGGAGAAGCATATCATAAAGAGGTTATAAAAGCACTTGTTGCAAAGAACTCAGATAAGGCAAAAAAGGCGATTTTAGGAATTGAATCAAGTTTGGCTGTGGTACAAATTGAAAAAGCTTGGATCAATGAAGCCTACGAGGAAGTTGTAACACTTTATGATGATCTAACCGATAATAAACGTGCAAAGTTATTAGCGGCTAGAAGTTACATACAACTAGACAATACAGAGGAAGCAATTAAACTAGCAAAAGATCTTGATAATACAAAGCTTCATATTTCAGCACTTAAAAAAGAAAAAAAGCTGATGAAAGCAAATGATGATCTTGATGATGATGAAAAAGAAAAGGCAATCGATAAAATTGATGAACAGATTGACGATCTTAATTAATGTATAAATTTGAATTTTTACTGAGTAAATTGGTCCTCATACATCAAGAAAGCTGTATAATATTGCATTATACAGCTTAATTTATTTAGAAGAGAATATGACCTATATATAAAGGAGGGATATAATGGCCAATTTTTTCGCACCGATAATTGATTTTCTAGAAGGTATTGTTGAGTTAATCTATCGATTTATAATTGGGTCAGCAATCTGGGTGATTATATTCTTTAGAGATTTATTGCTTAAAACTGGAATTGTTGACAGTGTTACAACAGCTACTGTTATACCGATTTTAGTGGTGTTAGGTATCTTCCTGATATTGATAGGGTGGATATGGGGTCCAATACGAAGAACGTATGGATCGAATTGATTGAATGGTAACAAAAAGCTTCTAACTTCAGCATATTTAAAAGTGAAAAGCTAATTGAAAAAGACGATGATTTGGCTAAAGATGAAAAAAATCAGATATTGAATCAATCGACTAAGAAACGGAGGATCTTGAAAATTTGTGGATAATAAGTAATTACCTATCTTTTACATTGAGGAGGTAGGTACAAGGTTTAGGAATAGAAAATGAAACTACCAACATAAATCGGTGCGTTAAAGTGAATCCATATGTATGGAAAGCAATTTTTTTAGGAGTGGTACATGGTGAACCAGATTGGCGAATATATTGGAAACGTAATAGACGCAATTCTAAAAGCTATATTAGCTGCTATAGAATTCACAAGCGACTTATTACTCGATACTGGTATAATTGATAGTGCAGGTGCTGCCACAGGAATAGCTTTCGGTATACCTATCATTATTGGAATCATTTTAGTAGGTGTTTTTATCGGTCCAAAGTACAAAAGAAATAGCTATCAAAGACGCTATTACAAGCATAAGAATCGCAGAAGTAAATAGTAATTGCATGGATAGATGAATCAGCATATTATCTGTGTTATGATACTATAATAGAGATAGGTGATGTTCAAAAAACTACTAAATGACATAATGGGCTTCCCGTTAATAGAGGAAAGGAATCCCCGTTTTACCTCGTAATTTTATGTTATTCTATTTTTGAACATGTATTTTTAGGAAGGGGGAAATAAAATGAGCGAATCAGATAAACATTCACGATTAAACAAATTTGAAAAACGCAGAAAAAATACAAAATTAATTTCCATTTTCCTTATCGCTGGCGCACTCCTTATCATCATATTGCTTGGTATGTGGTTATTTGGCGGCGGAAATGATGAAACGGAAAAGCAAACAGGAAATAATGAAAATGAATCCTCAGATTTTCTAATTACGGAAGAGAATAAGGAGGAAGCTGAAAGTGATAATCCTGAACAGGAAGAAAGCGACAATGATTTAGCTTCTGACGAGGAAGCTGAAAATGAAGAGAATGAAGAAAATGATGCTGATGAGGAAATCGAAACAGAGCCTGCTGAACCCTCAGATGGCAATGTTGCAGAAGCATATACTGGAGATTGGTCACCTGTTGGAACAGAACAAGAAGGTCCACATACGACAAATTATGACGATGGTTCACAAGATCGTAATGAAATGAGAAAAGCGATTACACAAGCTACTGGTTTAAACGAAGATAATATGGTTGAATGGTGGATTGAAAATGGTGGCGATCAAAAGGTAGTAGCTACTGTATCTGACACAGCAGAAACGGAAGTATATCGAGTTTTCTTAACATGGGTAGATAATGAAGGATGGCAGCCTACAAAGGTTGAAATACTAATTGAAAATGATAAAAAATAACAGCGGATTGATGGAGGATGTAGTATGACAATCGGAATTATTGGTGCAATGGATGAAGAAGTTGCGCTATTATTGGATCAGATGACAGAAAAACAAGAACAAACGGTAGCAAATTGCTTATTTGTTCAAGGGAAATTACAGGATAAATCTGTTGTTTTGTTAAAATCAGGGATTGGGAAAGTGAATGCGGCAATGGCTACTACCGTCATGCACGAACGGTTCACGCCAACACATGTTATCAACACTGGGTCTGCTGGCGGCTTTGCTAGTAATCTGGAAGTAGGAGACATCATTATTTCGACTGAGGTTGTCCATCATGATGTTGATGTAACTGCCTTTAATTATGAATATGGACAGGTTCCTGGAATGCCTCCAATGTACGAAGCAGATAAAACGCTGGTTGAAAAAGCAGTTGCTGCAGTAAAAAATATGGATATAAATTGTGAGCAAGGAATTATTGCGACTGGAGATTCGTTTATGGAAGATCCCGAACGTGTTGCGTTTGTTCATGGTAAATTCCCGACAATGCTGGCCTCAGAGATGGAAGCAGCAGCTGTTGCTCAGGTTTGTCATCAGTACAACAAGCCATTTGTTATTATTCGCGCACTATCTGATATTGCAGGAAAAAAATCATCCATCTCGTTTGATCAATTTCTTGAAACGGCCGCTAAAAATGCAGCACAACTAATTATTGCTGTAGTCAAAAGCATATAAAAAAACAATTATAAGAAAAGCAAAAGCCCAGAGACAATGATAAATTCATGTTTCTGGGCTTTTTGATAACTTGTAAATTAACCTAATTATTTCGCTCCTTTCGATAGTACTCATGAAACACCTTCATAAGGGCTCTTTTCTCAATTCGTGATACATAGCTGCGCGATATATTCAATTTTTTTGCAATTTCTCGCTGTGTCATTTCATTATAGTCATTTAATCCATAGCGATAAATAATCACTTCCCGTTCTCGTTTATCGAGTACAGAAAAATATTTTTGCATTTTGGCGATTTCCATATTCAATTGGATGTATTCAATTACATTATCATTCTCTGCTTCGAGTATATCAATTAAGCTGATTTCATTGCCTTCTTTGTCCTGGCCAATTGGATCGTGTAATGAAACATCTTTTTTCACCTTTTTCAATGCACGCAGATGCATCAATATTTCGTTTTCTATACAACGAGCAGCATATGTTGCCAATTTCGTTCCCTTATTTGTAGAGAAGCTTTCAACCCCTTTTATAAGACCGATTGTTCCAATGGAAATCAAATCTTCCATATCCTCACCAGTATTTTCAAACTTTTTTACAATGTGAGCAACAAGTCTTAAATTATGTTCAATCAGTTTGTTTCTAGCTGTTTCGTTTCCATTTTGCATTTCCTCAATGTATTTCGCTTCTTCATCAGGGGGTAATGGTTGCGGGAATGCATGATTTTTTACATAAGAAACGAAAAAGAGGGCTTCCTTAATTAGAAGAGCAAGCACAGATAGAATCCCGGACAAACTCAGGTCACCTCCTAAAGAACAATCTGCTTCAAGAATGGGCTTTTGCCTATATAACATCTTTATGAAGCAGTAAGGAGATTCGTGTCTGTCCCAGATAATTAATTATGAAAACGATTTTATTTGATATTAGAGAAACGATTAAAACCCTGATGCATCCTATCAGAATTACATACAGCTGGCGGTTTTTACAGACACAATAACTTATCGCTAGAAGTAACAAACTGCATTGTCAAGATAAAGAAGGAGCGCACTGTGTGGGTACTATTCTTGCTGGTATGTATGCGGGAACTGTGAAAAACAGAAACACAACAGATCGTGGCTGTTTTGAATTGAATAGGGATCTTTAATGGTGTTGATATATTCAAGGCAAAGGATGATGCAGTAGTACAAGAGTATTGGATTATTGGGGCTGCATAGGATTTAGATAAGAATAAGCTTTCTGCATAGCATTTTGGAATCAACTCGTTTCAGTAAAAAGCGGGTAAATAGGACAAAGGAACGTTAATCGACATCATATATCTAACTTTTGTAGTAAATTCAAAAAATATAGTTGACAAGTTCTATTGCCCGGTGTATGATGTGAACAATTCCTACAAATTGAATATGATTTTTCTTATCAAGAGTCAGGGGAGGAACTGGTCCTATGATCCTGCAGCAACCGTTACCAAAATGTAACAAGGTGCTAATTCCAGCAAGCATATGCTTGAAAGATGAGATTAGAGATATAAAACCTCTTCCTCATCGGAAGAGGTTTTTAATTTACTTTAAAGGCAAGTAATATGATAGGAAAAATTATATTTCGATGAATAGGTAAATTTAAATTGAAAAAGGGAGCGAAGAAAATGAGTATAACAAAAACAGATAGCTTGTACAGAAAGGATTACTTTGGAAGGATTCACGAATTAAAGAAACATGCACCCAATGCTTTTGAGTCATTTTTTGCTTTTAATAATCAAGCATTGGCTGAAGGGGAATTATCGGTAAAGGTAAAAGAATTAATTGCAGTTGCTGTGGCGCATATTACCGGGTGTCCGTATTGTATTGATTTACATGTCAAAAATGTGAAAAAACAGAAAGCAAGCAAAGCAGAGGTAGCAGAGGCAATTTTTGTCGCAACAGCATTAAAGGCGGGATCTTCAGCAGCGCATGGAGTAAATGCACTAAATGCTTATGATGAAAACGGGGATGAGGAGCTGTATAAAGCATCCTATTTTAATCGTATAAAGGAATTTTCCAAGTTAAATAAAGAAACATTTAAGGCATTTCTGGATTTTGATCATCAGGCTATAAAAGCAGAAAATCTGAGTGAGAAAGAAAAAGAGTTAATTGCAGTAGCTTGTGCCCATACAACAGGTTGTGCATATTGTATTGATTTGCACACAAAAAATGCGAAAAAAACAGGAGCAAATTTAAATGAGATTTCGGAAGCAATTTTTGTTGCAGTAGCGCTTAAAGCTGGATCAGCAATCGCTCATAGTGTAAACGCATTAAATGCTTACGATGAATAGAAATTGATACCATAAGAGGAGTGTTTCGTTTGAAAAAGCAGATTCATTTGAACGGATTTGTACAAAACTCGCCATCCCCGCATTCCATGGGGTTGTGGAAACATGAGAGAGATAAGGGAGTATTTCATAATCGAATTCATTATTGGACAGAAACAGCACAAGTGCTGGAGCGGGGAAAATTTGATGCCGTTTTTATTGCTGATGTTCTTGGTACGTATTCTGTTTATGGAAACAATCATGATGCTGCGATTAAACATGCTGTGCAATTGCCGGCACATGACCCCTTGATGCCAATATCAGCTATGGCTGCAGCAACGAAGCACATCGGATTTGCCCCGACAATTTCAGCAACCTATGCACAGCCATATGCACTGGCACGTCAGCTTTCAACACTGGACCATTTGACGGAAGGCAGAATTGCTTGGAATGTAGTAACTTCGTATTTAGAGAGTGAGGCAATTAATCTTGGTTTGTCGGGTAGATTACCTAAAAATATACGCTATGACCGTGCTGATGAATTTCTTGAGGTCGTTTACAAGCTATGGGAGCACAGCTGGGATGATGAAGCAGTTGTTTACGACAAGAAGACAGACACCTTTGCAGACCCCAAAAAGGTACATATAATCAATCATGATGGTGACTTTTTCCATATATCAGGTCCACATTTAACGGAGCCATCACCACAACGGACTCCTGTACTTTTTCAAGCTGGAGCTTCTCCGAGAGGAAGAGATTTTGCAGCAAAACATGCTGAAGCGGTTTTCACAAAGGGACATTCACTGGAAGCAATGAAAAATTACGCTGCAGATATTCGAAAACGTGCAGTAGAACAAGGAAGGAATGCAAATGATATTCGTATTTTTCCAATGGTTCTTCCAATTATTGGATCTACAGAAGAAGAAGCATTGGCCAAATATGAAAAATTAAAAAGTCTTGTTAGTTATGAAGGGACAGCTGCATTGCTCTCTGGCCATACAGGTATCGATTTATCCAAATATAATCCAGATCAATATTTAGATGATATGGAAACAGAGGCAGTACAGGGGAATTTAGATATGTATACAAAGGACCCTACAAAGAGATGGACACTTCGTGAGGCACTGCAGAATCATGGTCTAGGTAATGGCACAGTGAAATTTATCGGTACACCAGAACAAATAGCAAATAAGTTGGAGCAGTGGGCTATTGAGGCGAATCTAGATGGTTTTAATATAGCACAATCATATTCCTTAGAAACATTCCGGGAATTTGTTGACCATGTTGTACCTGAATTACAAAAGCGTGGGATATATCGAAAAGAATATAAAGGAAATACGTTGAGAGAAAATCTCTTCAGTACTGACAGTCCGTTTTTGCCTGACAGCCATCCAGCAAAAAAGCTGAAATCACATAGATGACAAGCATTATTTACTATACCTAAAAAACCAGCGGAGGACATGCAGTTCATAATTTTAGGTTAAATTGATTTCTGGTGATGAATCAGAGAAAGGAGACACTGCATGCAGGCTATCACATTATATACATGGATAGGATTTGCATTTTTCCTTGTGATAATGCTTTTTCTTGGATATATTGGAGCGCGTAAAACTAAAAATGTCCGTGACTTTGCAACTGGAGGAACAACGTTAGGACCAGTCATCCTAGGTCTATCTTTTGCCGCAACCTATTTAAGCGCTGCAACCTTTTTGGGATACCCAGGCTGGTCCTATGACTGGGGACTATCCAACTTATGGCTTTTTTTAGCAATGATAGGTGGTGGCCCAATAGGAATACTGATGGTTGCAAAAAAGGTAAGAAAATTGAATACAAAACAAAAATCGCTTTCCTTACCCGATTGGCTTGGTGACTATTATAATAGTGATATTTTGCGAGTTGGAACAGGTTTGATTTTGCTGTTCAATATTTTCTATATAGCTGCACAGTTTGTAGCTGGAGCGAGGATATTTGAGTATTTGCTTGGAATGAATTATTCCACAGGTTTGATTCTTATAACAGTAATTGTTGTATTGTATGTGTTTGCGGGTGGTGCACTTGCGGATATTTATACGGATGCTGTACAAGTCATTTTAATGGCAATTGCTGGTATAGCAGTATTCATTTCAGGGATTATTCTATTTTGGAATGGAGGAATTACAGCAACCTTTGCGGGTATTGTTGAAAATTTGGCTGTACAGGATGGTAATCTTGTTAAAGTTTTTAATGCTGAATCACTTCACTTTTACGCTATTGGACCAGTAATAGGTGCTATAACAATACAGTGGGCATTTGCGTCTGCTCCCCATTTATTTAATAAGGTACTGGGATTGAAGAGAGAAAGAGATTTAGGAAAAATGATTATAGTATATGTTATAACAGCTTCTTTATGTGTGTTGGTTTTATTTGGAGGATTGTATAGCAGAGCTGCCATTGGTGGCGGAATTGAAACAACTGACTTAGCATTAATGGAATATATCACATGGGCATTTCCCGCGATTTTTGTTGCACTCTTTGGTGTAGTGATTCTTGCTGCAGCTATGTCGACGACAGATGGGTTGTTTGTATCGATTTCAACCGTATTTGCTAATGATATCTTTCTCAAATTTTTAGTGAAACGTGGATATGTAAGCATTAGCGAAGAAAAAGCACAACGAATTGCATTTCTCATCAGCAGATGGAGTGTTCCACTAGTCGGCTTAGCAGCTTTTTTGCTTGTGCTTAACCCGCCAAAGTACATGGGAGACATTATGTGGATTGGGATTTCAGGTGTAGCAGCGGGAACCCTTGGCCCTATACTGTATGCTGTTTATGCTAAACGTAAAGTATCTCCGCGTGCAGCAGAAGGGTCGATGGTTATCGGTTTATTGTCATATCTTATCCTGTATTTCGGTGATATCATTCCCAGTACTATGTCAGCCGGTGCAGCTGCAACGTTTATAGGATTAGCAGTCATATTGATATTGGCAAGAATCTTTAGGAAACCTGACGAAGAATATGAAAGTATACAAGAAGCAAAGTGAATTGTTTATAAGAAGGAGGCTTTTCAATTGTTTGTTAATGAAATGTTAACGGTTTGGCTTTATGGACTCTTCACTATATATGTTGTTGTTGGTTTTTCACTTTGGAAATGGTATTTTGGAAAAAAATAATTTTTTTTAAAACAGCTTGCCCTGAAAAAAAATACAGGGCAAGCTATGTTACACGTTTAAATTATACTTAATCAAACAACTTTGTATTGCAATTTCCTTATCACTATGGGGTTGTTTTTTATCTTTAATAATTTGATATTTCTCAAGTCCTTTTCCAGCAATAATAACAATATCTCCAGGTTCACTCATATCGATAGCAAGACTTATTGCAGTTTTTCGATTCGGAATGGATCTGTAATTACCGTGCTTCATTCCTTTTTTCATATCTGTTAAGATAACTTGAGAATCTTCAGATCTTGAATCATTTATTGTCAAAAATACATAATCAGCAATTGATGCTTTCTCTGCCATAAGAGGACGTTTCGAGACGTCCCGATCACCACCGGTACCAACTACAAGCAGAATACGTTTTTGCTTAAACGGTTGGAGAGAAGCAATTACTTTTTCAATTGCATCGGGTGTATGAGCATAGTCAATGTAAATTGATATTGGTGCTCCAATATCAAGCTTTTGCAGCCTCCCAGTTATATGATCGATACTTGCGAAAGAGCGAACTAATTCAGTTACTGCAATTTTTGTTTTAATAAATACCGATGCAATCGCAGCCAGTACATTATATACATTAAATTCACCAATTAACTTTGTGGTCACTGGAATAGTTCCTTCTGGTGATTGTAAGGTAAAGCATGTCCGATCTTCATAGTAAGTAATAGAAGTTGCCTGAAAGTCAGCTTCTTTATAAATGCCGTACGAGATAACTTCAAAGGGTGTCATGTCATTATATACTTCATACCACGGATCGTCACGATTTAGAATAATATTTTTCTCTTCTGTCAAGTTATTTCCTAGCTGTGCAAAAAGCAACCCTTTTGTGTAGCCGTATTTCTCCATTGTCTTATGATAATCAAGATGATCCTGTGAAAGATTTGTAAAAGTCACCACATCAAAGTCAATTCCACGCTGTCTTCCTTGTGCAAGACCATGAGAAGATATTTCCATAACCATATGATTAATCCCAGTTTGTACAGCTTTATGGAGGACTTTTTGATTGGTTAATACATCACATGTCGTGTTATCACTTTCAGTGTATTCGTTTAAAAGTTCAATTCCGTTTGTGCCGAGCAATGCGGCTTCATGGTTATTCATATCAAGCAACTGCTTAATTAGGGTAGTGACGGTTGTTTTTCCATTTGTACCGGTAACGCCATACACTGTCATGTTAGTTGAAGGATAGTGATAAAATTTATTTGCAAGGATAGCCAGTGCTTTAGCGGTGTCTTTCACAATTACTAGTGCATATTTTGTAAGATCAATTGGCAGCCGCTCTTCTGCCACAATAATATTCGCGCCATTATGAAGCGCTTGTGAGTAAAAGGAATGCCCGTCTGTTTGAAAGCCTCTGATACATATGAATAATGAATGCTTCTTTACTTTTCTGGAATCTTGTTCAATGGAGAGTACTTCTGCGGGGAGCGCACCATATATTGACTTTATTTTTAAGCTGCTTAGTAATTCGTTAGTGTTCAACTTGAAAACCTCTCTATCCTGTGTTAGCAATATGAATAATTTCTTCCACCCATAGGTATGCCCGTATCTAATATTTTTTAATCGAGGAAATAACAGATAAAATAGGTGGGAATATAAAAAATATTCTTAGATTGTTGGCCAGGAAATAGAGTGGAATATAAATTTAGTCATTGCTTTAGATATTTTGGTTGGTAAAAGCCAGAAAGTCATTTTTGTTAGGAAAACTTGTTCTGTCCTGAAGAGAAAATAATACAAAATAAGAATATTTTTCAGTATTTGTATGTTGGGAAGACTTACAGAAGAACTTAATCTCGTTTTGAATCCACAGCTGTTTTATTCATAATCGCCATCTGTGATCTTAAACTAAAACTGTAAAAAGCACTCCCCATTATACAGGAAGTGCTTTATTTGTATTTTAACCAGTTATCAGAATAACGATGAAATATGCTACCATGGCGATTAATCCTACCGGAAAGGCAAAACGTGCATATTCTAAACTTGTAATTTTAAGTTTGCCGGCAGCAATGATATTCGGAATATTTCCCGGTATCAGCATTCCGCCACTAAGCATAAGCCCCATTAAAATCGCTTTGATTGTCGGCGCATCCATTGCAGGACTAATTTCTGCAGCAGCAAGTGTAGCATTATCCAATACTGCTGAGAGCATATTAATCCAGTATAATATTAATGGACTCAAGTCAAGTAAGTATCTCTCTATGAAAGGTTCAAATCCGGCTCCCAGGAAAGTCAATGCCATAACAAATAAATAAATTTTCAAACTGCGGATAATTATTTCAGCGTAAGATTCTGTTTCCGTTACAGTTTTCGTTTTCGATTTAGCTTCAGCATTAGATTCTTTTCCAGCGGCCATTTGAGTATGAGATAATTCCTCTCTCGATTTAACCATAAATGCGGCAAGAATACCAAAAATAATTACAGCCGGTATTACAGACGAACCTACTAACTTAAGTAAATAAAAGAAATCTTCATTTAGTTTACCGACAACAATTGTTGAGAGCGGTTCCCCGATAGGAGTGAGTGCAGCACCAAGTCCAATTGCAAAACAGGCTAAGATAACTAAGCGAATTTCTGATTTTCGATCCATCCGTAAGATACTAACTACTGCAGCCAGGATGATTGCAGCAACAATAGCGGTGATTACACTGGAAATCAGTCCAATGACGATTACGAATAGGGCAATAAACAACCGGTATGGCATTGCTCTGCTTAATCCCAATATGCCTTTTTCAATTGGTCCCTGAAACCAACGGAATAATAGACCGGCAATAAGTACTGCCAATGTAATATTTATTGGATGTACCAAAGCTTCCTTCGTGAGTTCCCAGTCTAATACTTGGCTGACCAATACGGCTGCAAGACCCATAATAAACAAAAATACTTCTAAGTTTTTTTCCACAACCTTAGTAAATGGTAAAAATAATACTAATAATAAAATAATCGTTAATCCAATTATCATTTTCAATCTTTTCCTTTCTTTCTATAATTGTAGATGATGTATGTATTATTTATAAAAAAATCATGGCTTAACATTTTGAATTGCCAGGGAAAGTCTAATTTTTTGAATTCAGCTTACAAGAATGTGAGCGATTAGTCACTTCTAACATAATATTTACTTTCCAAAGCATAAAAACATTAAATATATATGTAAACTATGTAGTGGAACAAGACAAACAGCCTTAGTCTTTCATTACATTCAGATAAATGCTTCCTCCATGTTTCTTATAATATTAATATCTCCCAACAATCATCTCACTTAATTATAATATCATTTTTTATTCGGGTTGCACTAATTAAACTCTTTTATAAGGAACAAGTTACAAAATTTCATTTTTGAGAAATGGATTTCACTTGTTATTAAAAAAGTTTTTACCCAAACTGTCATATAGATTGACTTATGTCTATCATTAAAATGATAGGGCATCTGATTAGGTGTCAGTATATTCATTAACAGATGACCCGCCGTTGTTTTGTCAAGTAATCTTAAGCGTATTAATCTTAGTAGTATACCTATTCCATATAAAAAAATACAGATTTATAGCAGTAAATAGATCCCTCTTCTTCTATTTTTTTGATTAGCTTTTTTGCTAAAGCAAATATAAAATCGATCTGTTCTCAATATTCTATATAAAACTGTAAGATGGGTTTTGACCTTTTTTACAGTTTAACCGAAATTCAGGTGGGTTGCATATCTTACAAAGCGTCAATATTCTTCATCTTAAAACCTTTTTATAAAGAGTAAAATTGGTTAGGATTTTAGCACAAAAATGGCCAGAACCTTTACGTGAATAGGTTTCTGGCCTTGTTTTAAATTATATTACGCTTACTAACCTGAACGTTTAATTTTTTGTGATAGACATCTTTTGTGAATTTCTTCTTCAAATAGAGATAAAAAGTCAGGGCTTAATTTCAATTCACATGCTGTATAATAGGATTCTAATAGTAAATCATCTGACAAATTTTCCATAATACAGCCCTCCTAAAATTTAAAATTTACTAGCTTAATCTATTAATAATTTAACATGATTAAACGGTAAGAACAAGGCGGAAGTTATCTACATAAGCCTGTAGATAACTTGTGTATAAGGATTTATGAATGCTTATTGTTTCTAATATGAGAAGACTAAATAATGTTGATAAAGTTATCCACAATTAGAAAAATGTATGAATTTGTCGAACGATTTTTTCGGATTTTAGCGATAAACAACGAATCCATCCCTGTAAAAATTCATATATATAATATTTGCCCTAAAACGAATAAATTAACTGTACTTACTTTAAAAGTATAGTCGGGAAGTAAGAGATTTTTTGAACACTCCCTTTAAATCTCTAGTAAGTTATTATAGGATTAGGTTATAATGTGGTATTGGATAAAAAATGAACTGATTTGCAGTTATATTGAGGTGTAATGGATGTTATCGAATTTTTTGCCTAATGAACATGTAAAGAGCGTGTTCGACATACAACCAGAAACTTTAAAGCGCCAAGGAATTAAAGGAATTATTACGGACTTGGATAACACGCTTGTTGCTTGGGATGTAAAAGATGCAACTTCTGAAGTAATTCAGTGGTTTAAGCAAATGAAAGATCATGATATAAAAGTGACTATTATTTCAAATAATAATCAAGAACGCGTACAGGTTTTCTCAGAACCACTTGGAACACCTTTTGTGTACAGCGCAAGAAAACCGCTTGGACGTGCGTTTAAAACAGTAGCTAAAGAGATGAATTTGAAAAAAGAAGAAATTGTTGTAATTGGGGATCAAATCCTTACAGATGTTCTTGGAGGGAACTTTGCTGGATTTTATACGATTCTTGTGGTTCCTATAGTTCAAACGGATGGTAAAATCACAAGAATTAACAGAAAAATTGAGCGAAAAATTCTAAATTACATGCGGCGAAAAGGAAAAATTAGCTGGGAGGAATAAGTTTGGAAATAATCTATTGTCAAGGGTGCGGAGCAGAAATTCAGACAGCTGATCCAGAGAAGATTGGTTATACACCAGCATCCTCATTAAATAAGGAAAATATATTATGTAAGAGATGTTTCCGTTTAAAGCATTACAACGAAATACAGGATGTTGCAATAACAGATGATGATTTTCTAAAAATGGTAAGTACAATTAGAGAAGCAAATGGACTTGTTATTCACATGATCGATATATTTGATGTGAATGGAAGTTTAATTAAAAGCCTGCCAAGAATTACAGGCGATAACCCAATTATATTAGTGGGAAATAAAGTAGACCTTTTGCCAAAATCTACAAACCACAATAAGCTCATACAATGGCTGCGTTCAGAAGCAAAAGAAACAGGAATTAAGGTAAAAGATGTTTTCTTAATCTCTTCAGCAAAAGGATTAGGAATTGAAAAGCTTTCCCAGGAAATCGATGCTTATCGCGAAAATAAAAATGTGTATATTGTAGGTACTACAAATGTAGGGAAGTCAACATTTATTAACCGTCTAATAAAACAATCAACTGGATATGCTGACGTTATTACGACTTCTTATTTCCCGGGAACAACCTTAGGATTTATTGAAATACCATTGGATGATCATAGCGCATTGATTGATACGCCGGGTATTGTAAATAAACACCAGCTAACCCACTATCTATCTGATGCAGATTTAAAAATCGTCACACCAAAAAAAGAAATTAAAGCTAGAGTGTACCAGCTTAATGACGGACAAACACTCTATTTTGGAGGACTGGCTCGAATTGATTTTATCAAAGGTGACCGGCAATCGTTTGTTTGCTATTTCTCAAACGAACTTCCAATTCATCGTACGAAGCTGGAGAATGCCGATGAACTCTATGAGAACCATATAGGGGAATTGCTAGCTCCGCCGAATGAGAGCACTTTAGAACAATTACCAAAGCTTACACAAAGTACCTTTAAATTGAATGGTGAGAAAATGGATATTGTTTTTCCGGGACTTGGCTGGGTAAGTATTTCAGGCAGTGAAACGACAGTTGCTGCACATAGTCCTAAAGGCGTTTCAGTTACGATACGTAAATCATTGTTGTAAACAAAGGGGAGAAAGATTGATGGATTACAGCTTAAAGCTAATTGGCTATCCGATACAGCATTCCTTATCTCCATGGATACATAAAAAATTCCTGGAGTGCACAAATTTAAAAGGAACTTATACATTGCACGAGATTAGTCCTGATGCCTCATTTGAAGAAAATATAATTAACTTGAAAAAAGAGAAAGTGGATGGGTTTAATGTTACAGTCCCATATAAACAAGACATCATTTCCCATCTAGATATGCTTGATGATACAGCAAAGCAAATGGGGGCTGTAAACACGGTTGTATATCGCGACGGTAAATGGATTGGATATAACACAGATGGAATCGGCTATCTACGGTCATTAGAAAGCAAATATCCTGCCTTTTTTCAAAATAAATCAAAACACATTTTGCTGATTGGAGCTGGTGGCGCAGCAAGGGGGATTTATTATGCATTGGACAGGGCCGGGTTTGATTATCTTGATATCGCTAATCGAACAAAGGCGAGTGCAGAAGAAATCGCTAAACTAGCTGAGCTGTCAAAAAATACGAATGTTGTATCATTAAAGGAAGCAGAAGAGGGAATAGGGAATTATGATTTAATTATCCAAACAACTTCCGTAGGAATGAACCCCAATGCAGATGCATCGATTCTTTCTTTCAGTCAACTGAAAAAAGATGCAATTGCCAGTGATATTGTGTATCAGCCACTCCAAACAAAGTTTTTGAAAGAAGCTGAAAAGGCTGGGGCTGCAATACACTATGGTCATACTATGTTGCTCTATCAAGCGCAGTATGCGTTTGAGATTTGGACAAACAAAAGGGTTCCCATGGATGATTTGGATATACAATTACAAGCTATTTTGGAAGGAAGATAATATTTATGTTAACAGGTAAACAAAAACGTTTTTTACGAGCTGAAGCACACCATTTGAAGCCAATTTTTCAAGTTGGAAAAATTGGTGTTAACGATAACATGATTGAACAAATAGGAGAAGCTTTAGAAAAAAGAGAATTGCTTAAAGTAAGTGTTTTGCAAAATTGTATGGAAGATAAGGATTCAGTCGCTGAACAGATTGCAGCTGGAACGGATGCTCACATTGTTCAAATCATAGGAAATCAGATTGTGCTTTATAAAGAGTCAAAGGAAAATAAACAACTGCAATTACCGTAAATGCTTTAGGTAAAACGAGTGCAGGTGCAACAATGAAAAGCTTGCACTCCGCAATTTAGGGTATACTAATAATTTTCATTAATGGACGGTAGAGGAGTTTGACATGGAACGGATTGGAATATTGGGTGGAACTTTTGATCCCCCGCATTTAGGACATTTATTGATTGCCGAGGAAGTAAGGCTAGCGATGGACCTACGGGAAATATGGTTTATCCCTACCTATACCCCACCACATAAAACAGCATCGAAGACAAGTGCCGAGGATAGGATTCAAATGCTGGAGTTAGCGACTGAGAGCAATCCTCATTTTAAAGTAAATACAATTGAAATAGAACATACAGGTAAATCATATACTGTTAATACGATGAGAGAATTGCAAAAATTACATCCAGAAAAAGAATTTTATTTTATTATTGGAGCAGATATGGTTGAATATTTACCCCACTGGCATAAAGTGGATGAATTATTTTCACTCGTGCGCTTTGTAGGAGTAAAACGATCGGGATATCAGCTTGATACAAACTATCCGATTACCGAAATTGACATTCCAATGATTGATATCTCCTCGTCGATGCTTAGAAATTGGCTGCGCAGGAAGAGATCGGTTCATTACATCGTACCAGAACCTGTCATTTCCTATATCAAGGAGAAAGATTTATATGAATAAAACAGAAGCAATTGAAAAGGTAAAAGCCCTTTTAACAGTGAAAAGATTTGAGCATACATTGCGCGTAGCAGAAACTGCTGTGAAGCTTGCTGACCGCTATAATGCATCAAAAACAAAAGCAGAGCTAGCTGCTATTCTTCATGATTATGCAAAATATCGTTCACTGGACGAGATGGAACGCTGGATCAGAAACTCGACACTTCCAAAAGACCTTCTTGATTATCATCATGAGCTATGGCATGGACCAGTTGGGGCGATTTTGATAGAACGGGAGTATGGTATAACGGATAAGGAAATTCAAAGTGCTGTTCATTACCACACAACAGGTAAGGCCGGAATGAGTAAGCTTGACAAAATTGTTTTCCTTGCAGATTATATTGAGCCGGGAAGGTCTTTTCCGAGAGTAGATGAAGTTAGAAGAATGGCTAAGCAGGATTTAACGCGTGCCTGTTGGATGGCATCCAAAAATACGATAACCTATTTAATGTCTAAAAACGCAACGGTTTATCCAGATAGTTTTCATGCGTATAATGATTTAACAAGACAAATTACTGGAGGTAGTTCCTTATATGAACAATAAAGAAATTATCGATTTAATTGCTGAAGCTTGTGACGATAAACGAGCAGAAGATATAATCGCTTTAGATATGAACCAAGTGTCCTTAGTAGCAGATTATTTCTTAATATGTCATGGTAACAATGAAAGACAGGTTCAGGCAATAGCACGTGGAATTAAAGATATGATGGATGAAAAAGGCATACACGTAAAGCGAATGGAAGGCTTTGAATCAGCTCGCTGGATCCTCGTAGATGTTGGAGATATTGTTTGTCATATTTTCCACAAGGATGAACGGAATTATTATAATTTAGAACGCTTATGGGGAGATGCCTCTCGCGTAGCCCTGCAGCTTGGTCAGGAAGGCTGATATGGCATACCAGCAAATGGCTTCCTTATATGATCACCTAATGATAAACGCACCTTATGATGCGTGGGTTTCTTTTACAGAAGAAATGATACAGCAGGCTGGGAAAGAGGCTGTAAGAATAGCTGACCTTGGGTGTGGTACAGGAGAGATTGCAGCAAGACTGGCATCACGGGGCTATCAAGTAACTGGTGTGGATTATTCAACAGATATGCTTGCTTATGCGGCACATAAAGCAACAGAGAAAAATCTGCCGATACAGTGGCTGCATCAGGATTTAACTAAACTAAGTGGGATATCGGGCTATGATGTAGCAATCAGTTATTGCGATGTCATTAATTATATAACAGAACCAGTGGATTTGCAGAAAACCTTCAACAATATAGCAAATTGCTTAAAGGAAGGCGGGCTATTCATTTTTGATGTCCACTCCTTATACCAAGTAGAACAAAATTATGCGAATGAAACATTTGCTGAAGTAACAGATGAAGCTTCTTATATTTGGTTTTGTTCGCCTGGTGATGATCCTGGAGAAATGTTTCATGATTTAACATTTTTCGCTCTGGATGGTGAAACGTATAAACGATTTGATGAATATCATCATCAAAAAACGTATTCGATACCATTTTATAAAAAAATGTTAAAAGAATCGGGCTTTGAAAATATTAAATTATTTGCTGATTTTTCCATAAAAATCAATGATATAGATGAAAAATCAGAACGAATTTTCTTTTTAGCTGAAAAAAGATCAGGATAATACAGATTCCTGATCTTTTTTGGTTAGCAGGATTTTCAAAAAAGATGGCGAATACCTCTTATAAAGACAAGTTTATATTTAAAAAACCTTCTATAAACCACAAAAGAGTGGAGGTGAAAAAGATTGATTAACCTTCTTAAAAAAGCCTCGTTTTTTATTGCTGCAGTGATTATTGTAATTATATTCCTCATTTTTACTCGTGATACAACCGAAAAACAAGAAGAAATTCCAGATTTACAAGCTGTTTCTTCCTCGGATAATCCATTTGAACAGTCGGCAGAAACAAGTCAACCTGCTGAAAAGTTTGCAGTAGTAGATATTAAAGGTGCAATTGCAAGTCCTGGAGTATATGAAGTATCTCCAGATGCAAGGGTGAACGATGTTATTTTAACTGCGGGGGGATTTACTGCTGATGCTGACGAAAATCAAATCAATCTCGCGCAAAAAGTGCAGGATGAAATGATAATTATTGTGCCTGAAATTGGGGTAGAAGGTGCGGCTGGCGGGGGAACCGCTGAAAGTAATGGAAAGATAAAAGTGAATACCGCTTCCCAGGAAGAAATCGAACAGCTTCCTGGGATTGGTCCTGCCAAGGCGGAAGCAATTATTCAGCATCGAGAGGAACATGGCTTATTTAACTCAATTGAAGATTTACTTAACGTTTCAGGCATTGGTCAAAAAACGCTTGAAAATATGCAGGATGCCATTCAAATTCCATAGACAGCAGTAACCATTGACGCGGATTCATTTTGGAATGTACACTAGTGTAATAATACGTAAAGGGGAATACATATGGAAAGAATTTCATGGGATCAATATTTTATGGCGCAGAGTCACTTGCTTGCACTTCGCAGCACATGTGCAAGATTAATGGTAGGAGCTACAGTTGTTCGTGATAAGCGGATTATAGCAGGGGGCTATAATGGGAGTGTGTCTGGAAGTGTTCATTGTATTGATGATGGTTGTTATGTCATTGATGGTCATTGTGTACGAACTGTTCATGCAGAGGCAAATGCACTCTTGCAATGCGCGAAGTTTGGTGTTGCGACAGATAATGCAGACATTTATGTAACGCACTTTCCTTGTTTGCAGTGTACGAAGCAGTTAATTCAAAGTGGAATTCGTACTGTTTATTATGCGGAGGATTATCACAATCATAAATACGCCATCCAATTATTTAAAGAAGCGGGAGTTCATACGGAAAAAGTAGAACTTGATTATCTTGCAGTTGATACAAACTACCAGGAGAAGGCGAAGCTTATGGAGAGTGTCTTGCAAAAGCTAGAAGCAGTAGATGATGAAGAAGCGCAAATACTGCAAGAACAAGTGAAAAAGCTTTTTTAAGATAGATTCATTTTTGTAGTGAGAAAAAATGGGCTTAACTCACCTATTCCTATAGGTGAGGGAGCTCAAAAACAACTTCATAAACAGAAATAGGTGAATTTGCAATTGAAAGGATATTGGCATGTTGCTGCATTTGCAGTAGGTGCAGCGACTCTAAGAATTTATTTCGAAAATGATTGGATAATCGTTGCCTTCTTGCTTTGGATTTTTTATTTATACTTTTATGAAAGATTAAAGAAACTTCCGATTTTCACTTCACTGATATTATTCTTCTTTTTCTCGGTTTATATCCCTTCACCCACTGCGATTCAATCCCCTAAAACATTTTCGGACAAGACTGCACATTATGCTGGAGAAATCATCAGTCCCGTACAGCTGACTAATGACAAGCTGGAGTTTGTCATTGAAGAGCAGCATTCAAAACACCGTATCCTCATTCTATATTTCCCTGAAGCAAGTAATCAAGAGACAATGTCTGAACCCAACCCTGGTAGTCTAAAATATGGCGCGAGTTGTATAATAAAGGGGAGCATGGAGCTTCCGAATGAAAGCAGGAATCCGGCCCAGTTTGATTACCGTGATTATTTATTAAAAAATGGAATAACCTATCAGCTCATATTACAGGATTTAGCGGATCTAGAATGTGAAGGTTCTAAATTTCTTGAACGGTTTTATATGTTACGTGAACAGCTGGTGACCCATGTGGAAAGTCGATTTAGTCCCTACACTGCTTCATGGTTAACTGCAATTGTGTTTGGTGACGACTCGACGATGGATTCGGAAACGGAAGATCTCTTTCAGCGATGGAGTCTATCACATATTATCGCTATTTCTGGTTCTAATATCGCTTTAATTGTTGCATTGTTTTACTTTTTACTAATCAAACTAAATCTGCTCACTCATGAAAAAGCGCAGTGGCTCATGATCTTCTTTTTACCTGTCTATGCACTGTTGGCGGGTGGAGAGCCTTCTGTATGGAGGGCAGCAATTATGGTGGTGCTCTTCATTCTGTTAAATAAATTTAAATTACGCTTTAGTTATACAGATATATTGTGCATTGTATTTATTTTACTAATACTATTCGACAAAAATATTATATATCATGTAGGATTTCAATTATCTTTTATCGTAACATTTGCTATTCTTTTATCGAGGAATTGGCTCGGTAAAACGGAATCTGCCATTTGGCAAGTACTCCAGATCAGCTTCGTCTCGCAAATGGTAATTATTCCAATTCAATTTGCTTACTTTTCTATTTTCCAGCCTTTATCCATTATACTGAACCTCATTGTTATTCCTTATTTCACTATTGTTGTTATTCCGTTAATGTATATACTGGTACCACTAAGTTTTTTGCCAGATCTGTTTATCAATATGCTGGATGCACTTTTTGTTAACATTCATCAATTGATAATCGCTTTAATTACTTTAATCGATGCTGTTCTTTACTTTCCATTTTTAACTTCGGGATTTCCATTTATTGCGATACTTATTTATTTTGGGTTGTTTATATGGTTTATGCGTGAATTGGAGTATGGGATGCTGAGACGCGCTTTTCGATCAGGTTTATTATTGTCGCTATTAATAATGAGCATTGTTGCCAGACCTTATTTTTCTTCAGAAGGTACTGTGACGATGTTCGATATTGGGCAAGGTGATGCGTTTTTAATTGAATTGCCTTATCGGAAAGGTGTTATGATGATTGATGCTGGTTCCCGGTTTTCTTTTGAAGATATGGAGCCGACTGACAGTGTTTATCAGCAAATATTACGACCTTACTTTAATTCTCGCGGTATTAAAGAACTCGATGCAATTATACTTACACACGAGGATATGGACCATATAGGGAGCGTTGAATTTTTATTAAAGGAAATGAAAATTGAACAATTAATTGTGAGCAGTTATTATGATTTATCTGCAATGCAAGCCTGGTCGGAAATACAAAAGCAACCAGAGTTGGTTCAAGTGAAGGGCGGGGAGCTGCTTACAATTTCCGGTCAGCCATTTTATGTACTGGCACCAGTTGATGATCGAGCATCCTCAAATGAAAATTCCATTGTTATTTTTACCGAATTTGGCGGGGTAAACTGGTTATTTACTGGGGATATTACGAAGGAAGAAGAAAGAGAATTGATACAAAACTATCCCAATTTGCCAGTTGATGTGTTAAAGGTTGCCCATCATGGTAGCAGTACATCTACAGATGAAAATTTTATTCAAGCGACTGATCCATCATTTGCGCTTATTTCTGTTGGGCTAAATAATTCTTATGGACATCCAACTTCAGAAGTTTTAGAAACACTTGAAAACGTTCATGCAGTAACTTTACGAACAGATCAGCATGGTGCAGTGCAATTTAAGTATCGAAGTGATGGAGGAACATTTTTCCCGTTTTTACATAAACTACGGGGAGAAGAATAAAGACAGTAATAAATGAACAAAGAGACTGTAACAAATACAGTCTCTTTCAACAAAATCCAGGTGAAAGGTAACGATTACATTATATGCAGTCTAATCTTAACCGAAAACGCTAATAGCAGCACCAATCGCGAAGATTAGGAAAAAGAAAACGAATGAAAAAACAAATCCTAAAGCGGAGTCAACTACGTCATTTCCTTTATACTGCACATCTTTTTCAAATTCATTCACAATATACCCCTCCTATGTCATCACCATTAGTATAAATTAAATGATTAAAAAAATCTACTTAATGCTAAAAACGTCCTTTCACTTTATTCTTCACCATATTTAGCAAGACTTAACATCTATACTTTTGCTGTGTCAGTATAAGCTAATGACAAGTAAAATATCGTCTGCTGTACAGTTTCTAGAGCTGTAAATCAGGCGTTTATATAGATGCATGTAGAGATGCTTTCGGAATGAAGGCATCTCTACTCAAACAAAAGTTCTTGCCATTCCATCTTTTCCGATTTACCATTATATTATATCGAGTTGGAGTGGATTATAGATGTCTTACTTGGAAGTAGTCAAACAATTAAAGAAAAACCAAATTTCCTCCGTATATCTTGCGTATGGAGCAGAGTCTTTTTTCCTGCAAAATTTAAAACAGGAATTAATTAAACGTGTTCTGAATGGAGAAGAAGAGAACCTTTCGTTATACGATCTTGAAGAAACGCCAATTCAAGAAGTTGTTGCTGATGCAGAAACATATCCTTTTTTTGGAGAAAGAAAACTAATTATCGCCACAAATCCTGAATTTTTAAAGGCCAAGCCTGGTAAATTGCCGTTTGAGCATAAATTGGATTCACTGGAACGCTATTTAAGTGAGCCCGCAACTTATTCTGTGCTCGTTCTTATAGCACCATATGAAAAAATTGATGAGCGGAAGAAGATCAGTAAACAATTGAAAAAGCATGCAGCGATTGCAGTTTGTAATGAAGTGAAAGAGCAAGAGCTAACACAGTGGATTAATGCTTTAGCAAACCAACTGCAAATAACGATTAACCAAGATGCTTATGAAATTTTCGAAACAGAATTGTCTACAAATCTCCATTTGTTGGAAAATGAACTTACAAAGCTAGCTCTTTATGTAGGGGAAGGCGGTGTAATAACAAAGGAAATCGCTGAGGATCTTATTTCACATACCTCAAACAGTTCTTCACTACGGCTGGTTGATGCTGTTATGGAAAGGAATTTACATAAAGCAATTGCTATCTATAAGGATTTAGAAAAAATGAAAGAAGAGCCTATCGCTTTGATTGGCCTGTTGGCTTTTCAGTTTCGAACTATTTTGCGTGCAAAGCTGCTTAAGGAAAAAGGTTATGGCCAATTTCAAATACAAAAAAGCATGGGAGCACATCCATATGTTGTAAAAATCGCTTTAAGTAGGGAAAGGCAATTTTCAACGCAAAAACTTCAGGATATCATTCGTAAATTGGCAGATACAGATGCTGTTATGAAGCAAGGGAAAATGGAAAAGGATCTCGCTTTTGAGCTTTTGCTCTACGATTTGATTCAACCTGCCTCGTAAACGATTAGTTTTACATGAAGGTGAAAAAGTTGCATACTTCTAGCCTGCAGTCGTATTTTGTAGTTATTTTAAACAATTAAAAAACGATCCTAAATGGATCGTTTTTTATGTTTACAGGCTGTTTACTTTTTTAGTAAGACGAGACTTTTGACGATCTCCAGCATTTCTGTGGATAAGTCCTTTTTGAACAGCTTTGTCAATACGTTTTACAGTATTTTTTAATGCAGCTTTTGCGTTCTCCACGTCATTTGCCTCAACTAAGTTTTCTACACGACGGATTTCAGAACGCATTTCTGCTTTTTGTGGTCCGTTATTCGCACGTTTTTTATTGTTAATTTTTACACGTTTGATTGCAGATTTAATATTAGCCATTTATTTCACCTCCTAAACAATGAACGAAATTCAAAATGTTTCGTGAAAATGTTCAATTATCCTATCAAAGTCAATCATTGCATTCGTTTAACTTTCAATGTGGACAAAGAGTATTTTACCAAAGGAACAAGATGTTTTCAATAAAATTGTTAGAACATGGAACAATTCGTATGTTTTTTGGCCAATTGTTCATTCTAATACTGATAAGAATTGTTAGTATTAGAATGAAGGGAAGACAAGCTAATGGCGGATAAAAACAAAGTGTTCCAGGTTCGGACGGATTTAGCAGTTGAAGCGAGAGATATGTATACAGAGACAGTGGAAAAAGAAAGTGAGATAAAGGGGGTTACGTTTAAAGAAAGACAAGAAGCGGATATAAAGGTTTCTTACGTTGATATTGATCAAGAAGGGGCAAAATTACTCGGTAAAAAACCGGGTAATTATGTAACGATTTATGCCGATGGTGTCAAAAAACAAGACACAGCTAGACAGGAAGCAGCTGCAAAAGTGCTTGCAAAGGAAATTGAACAATTGCTTGTTCGTAATAATATCCCGATCGATGCGAATGGCCTAATTGTTGGTCTCGGAAATTGGAATGTTACACCAGATGCATTAGGACCAATGGCAGTCGAGAAAGTCCTTGTGACGAGTCATTTATTTAAATTGCAGCAGGAAACAGTAGCTGAAGGATATCGTGAAGTAGCGGCAGTAACACCTGGAGTAATGGGTGTAACAGGTATTGAAACAAGTGATATTATCTTTGGTATCGCAGAAAAGTATAAGCCTGATTTCGTAATTGCCATTGATGCACTTGCTTCCAGATCTATTGAGCGTGTAAACGAAACGATACAGCTATCCGATACGGGAATCCATCCCGGCTCTGGTGTTGGCAATAAACGAAAGGAAATTAGCCAGGAAACCTTAGGCGTGCCAGTTTTAGCAATTGGCGTACCGACTGTAGTTGATGCTGTTACCATTACTAGCGATACAATTGATTTTCTTTTAAAGCACTTTGGACGTGAATGGAAGGAGAAAGACAGTCCTTCTAAATCTTTAGCACCGGCTGGAATGACATTCGGCGGGAAAAAGCTGACAGAAGCAGATATGCCGAATGAAGTACAGCGTCAATCTGTTTTAGGTATGGTTGGCGGGCTTTCTGAAGATGAGAAAAGAAAGCTGATTTCAGAAGTATTGACACCAATTGGTCATAATTTAATGGTTACACCGAAAGAAGTTGATGGCTTTATGATTGACATGGCAAATGTTATTGCAAATGGCTTAAATGCTGCGCTTCATGAAAATGTAAATGTTGATAATTTTGCTTCATACAGTCGTTAAAGCAAACCAGTGGCCAATTACTCTATTAATTGGCTCTATTTTTTTTATACATGGTTCTAGCTTCCGGTTTTAACTCATAGATTTAAAACAAGAGTTAACAGTTAGGAAGGTGGGATCATGTATTTTTATGAAAAACAAACACCTAAATCAAAATGTGCGTGGCATATATAGAAAAAGTGGACTATATCTGATCAGTATCTTAGTTCTATTTGTGAGTATAGGAATATTGACAACTGTACAGCCGGCATACCGCTTTTCATCAAGCCTATTAACGGAATGGACAAGAGATATTGATGGTTTTGTGTTTTATAACTTGCTGAGTATGGAAAATCGAGCATTTAAACAAGCGTTTCCGGAGGATCGCCAACTGCCTAAGCTTTCAAGTGTGCTCTTTCAGGTTGCAACTAATTTAAAGCCAGATGATCCACGAAGTCTACTTGGAAATGAAATTCCTGGATTTTCTATCTATGATAGGCAAATTTTAATCGCCGGCGAAGGAACAAATTATACAAACCTTCCTTTTGAATCGTCACCGCCACTTGAAGAAGTCTTAAGGGATCGGGAGGCTTTAATCGATGATCCGAAAGAGGGAAAGGCTCAAAATGAAGAAGAGCCTAAGAAAGATACTGAAGACAAAACTCCAGCAACAGATGATAAAAAAGTTGTTTATATTTACAACACACATACTCGGGAATCGTTTTTACCGCATTTGCCAGATGTTACAGATCCGGATCTCGCTTTTCATGGGGAAGTGAACATTACAAAGGTAAGTGACCATCTTGCTAAAGCTCTTGAGGACAAAGGGATAGGGGCTCAGGTGGAAGATGCGGATATTGATAAAGTTCTTAATGATAAAGGTATGAACCGCTCGCAAGCTTATGATGCATCTCGGGAATTTGTAGAAGAAGCGATAGCAATGAATGATGAAATTCGGTATGTATTTGATTTGCACCGGGATTCAGTACGTAAAGATGTGACAACAAAAGAGATAAACGGTAAATCGTATGCCAGAATTATGTTTGTTGTTGGAATGGAGCACCCTGAGCATGAGAAAAATATAAAAATTGCTTCTGAGTTACATGACTTAATCGAAGAAAAATATCCAGGCCTAAGCAGGGGTGTTGTACCGAAACAAGGTTCAGGTGTCGATGGTATTTATAACCAAGACCTTTCCCAAAATGCAGTTCTGATTGAAATGGGCGGTGTTGACAATAATCTAGATGAATTATACCGATCGGCGGATGCAGTTGCAGATATATTTAGTGATTATTATTGGGATGCAGAAGAAGTACAAGCAAATGAATAGGAGGTATGATCAATGCGGTTTGTTTTTGTTCTGCTTTTGCTCGCAGTTTTCTTTTTATCAGGGATTGTATATGGGATGAATAAAGAAACAACTCACGTAGTGGAGGATGATGACACTGTTGCTGAAGTAATAGAGGATACTGAGGAACAGGAGACTGCCGGCGAAACTGTTACAGTTCCAGTAAGTCAACCGATGGCGGATGCTGGCACAGACACTGCTGTCGAATATACGCAAAAAACTGCATCTATTCTAGGGGCAGGGGTTAAAGGTTTTTTTGAACTTTTAATGCAGGTGCTGTATCAAACTGCACAGTTATTTTTCTAACCTATCAGATTTATATTAGAGGTGGTACATTAAACCACATTGGAAATATTCAAGCAAAATAATACCTGATTCTCATTCCAGTATATAGTGCCTCTGCTTTTGTTCTTGAATATAACAGTTTCTATTGCTATAATCAACCTAGTATTTATTGGCTTTTATTTTGAAACTTTCATCTGGTTGTCGGATGATGGTATTGTAGGAGTGAGCAACACGAATGGTGAAAAAACAACGAAAAGTACGAAATTTTTCGATTATAGCACATATTGACCATGGGAAATCAACTTTAGCAGATCGAATTTTAGAAAATACACAAACCGTTACAAAACGAGAAATGAAGGAACAGCTATTAGATGGAATGGATTTGGAACGTGAACGTGGGATTACCATTAAGCTAAACGCTGTTCAATTATCATATACGAGCAAAAGCGGAGAGGAATTTATTTTTCATTTAATTGATACACCTGGGCATGTCGATTTTACATATGAGGTTTCAAGAAGTCTCGCCGCATGCGAGGGAGCTATCCTTATTGTAGACGCTGCACAGGGAATCGAGGCACAGACACTGGCAAATGTGTACCTTGCGCTGGAAAATGATTTAGAAATCATTCCTGTCATTAATAAAATTGATTTGCCAAGTGCAGATCCCGAACGTGTTAAAAAAGAATTAGAAGATGTACTGGGTATCGATGGAGATGAAGCGATCCTTGCCTCAGCAAAGGCAAATATCGGAATCGAGGAGATATTAGAAAGGGTTACAGAGGTTGTGCCAGAACCAGCCGGTGATTCGGAAGCACCATTGAAAGCATTGATTTTCGACTCTTTATATGATTCCTATCGCGGGGCTATTTCTTACGTATGTGTGAAAGAAGGAACGATTAAAGTTGGAGATAAAATTCAAATGATGTCATCTGGAAAACAGTTTGAAGTAAACGAGGTTGGAGTGTTTACGCCAAAGGCTGTTTCTAAAAATGAGCTGACTGTCGGGGATGTGGGCTATATAACTGCATCAATTAAAAATGTTGGCGACACACAAGTAGGGGATACCATAACACTTGCGGATAGACCAGCTAATGAAGCTTTGCCAGGTTATCGTAAGCTAAATCCAATGGTGTTCTGTGGACTTTATCCAGTTGATTCAAATGACTATAATGATTTACGAGAGGCATTAGAAAGATTGGAATTGAATGATTCATCCTTGCAGTACGATCCAGAAACTTCTCAGGCACTTGGATTTGGTTTCCGATGTGGCTTCCTTGGACTGCTGCATATGGAAATTATTCAGGAGCGCATAGAAAGAGAATTTAACATTGATCTCATCACAACTGCACCAAGTGTTATTTTCGAAGTAGAAAAAACAAATGGTGAACTTTTGACGGTTGATAATCCATCCAAAATGCCTGATCCGCAAGTAATTGAGGAAATCCGTGAACCTTATGTAGAAGCAACCATAATGGTGCCAAATGATTATGTTGGAGCTGTGATGGAGATTGCCCAGAAAAAACGTGGCCAGTTTATCGATATGCAATATCTTGACGATATTCGTGTGAATGTTATTTATCATATTCCGCTTTCAGAAATTGTATATGATTTCTTCGATCAATTGAAATCACATACAAAAGGATATGCTTCCTTTGATTACGAGCTAATTGGCTATCAGCCTTCCAAGCTTGTTAAAATGGATATCCTGCTTAATGGTGATACTATTGATGCTTTATCATTTATTGTCCATCGAGACTTCTCTTATGAGCGCGGAAAACAAATCGTTGATAAAATGAAAGAGTTAATACCTAGACAGCAATTTGAGGTTCCTGTTCAAGCGGCGATTGGGAATAAAATTGTTGCACGTTCCACGATTAAAGCGGTACGTAAAGATGTAACAGCCAAATTATATGGTGGAGATATTTCACGTAAACGTAAATTACTTGAAAAACAAAAAGAAGGTAAGAAACGAATGAAAATGGTTGGATCCGTGGAAGTCCCTCAAGAAGCATTTATGGCCGTATTACAAATGAACGATGATTAATAAATAGAATTGTGTCTAATTGGGAGAACTTGAACACAGCTATCTGTGGAATAGTTTTCCTTTTTGGCTTTTTCATACGGGAGTGAACAATTATGGAATCCATACAATCGGTTTATATTCATATTCCATTTTGCAGACAGATTTGTCATTATTGTGATTTTGTTAAGTTTTTTTATAATGAGGAACTGGCTACAGAATATTTAGAGGCTTTAATGCATGAAATCAATACTGCCTTGCCAGGAGATAAGCATAAGATGAGAACGATGTATATCGGTGGCGGTACTCCAACAGCTTTAACAATCGAACAGCTTCATACCTTGTTTCGATTTTTAAATAAAAAATTTGATTTCTCGAGCTTTGAAGAGGTTTCAATTGAAGTGAATCCAGGTGATATAGATGGGGAAAAGACCAAACTGTTAAAAGATTATGGAATAACCCGAATTTCGTTTGGTGTACAAGTGATGGATGATAAAATGCTTGAGCAGTTGGGGCGCGTTCATCGTGTGGAGGATGTATATGATACTGTCAATTTACTTAAGCAGCATCATTTTTCAAATGTCAGCCTTGATTTGATTTATGCACTTCCACATCAAACGGTTGAACAGTTTCAAGCATCGTTGGATGAGGCCCTTTCATTTGGATTGCCACATTATTCCACGTATGCACTGCAGATTGAACCCAAAACTATTTTTTATCAAAAGCACAAAAAAGGACAGCTCCATCGCCCACCAGAAGATGATGAAGTTATGATGTATGAAATACTTAAGCATACGATGAAATCGAAGGGGATTCACCAATATGAAGTAAGTAACTTTTCTGTACCGGGATTTGAGAGCAAACATAATTTAACTTATTGGAATAACGATTATTATTACGGATTTGGTGCTGGAGCACATGGTTATTTACCTGGTAAACGAATTACAAACCTCAGACCTCTTCCAGCCTATGTAAAAAAGGCATTTTCGGATGGAAAACCGATCTTGCAAATAGATAATGTTACGATAAAAGAACGAATAGAAGAGGAAATGTTTCTTGGACTACGGAAAATTAGTGGAATAGACAAGCGGCATTTTCATGGAAGGTTTGGAATTGAACCCGTGTGGTTATATAAAGAAGAGCTTGTAAATTTAGTGCAAAATGGGCTGATTCAGGAGGATGATCAAGCGATTCGTCTAACAGAGCAGGGGATGCTTCTAGGTAATCTTGTTTTCGAAAAATTTCTGCTGGATAGTAAGCCGAAAATAGAAACAATCTCTTAAGACGTTCTAATTGACAAAAAAATAGTCATTTGATAATTTTATAGTAGTATTAGCACTCAAGAGCTTAGAGTGCTAACAGGAGTGATCATCATGCTAACAGAAAGGCAACTTACAATTTTACAAGTCATAATTGATGATTTCATTGATTCAGCGCATCCCATTGGGTCTCGGGCACTTTCCAAGAAAGAAAATCTTCCATATAGTGCAGCAACAATTAGGAATGAAATGGCAGATTTAGAAGAATTGGGTTTCCTGGAAAAAACCCACACTTCTTCAGGGAGGGTTCCGTCAGAAAAAGGCTATCGTTATTACGTAGATCATCTGATAGGTCCAGGATTAGGTTCGAGTCATAATGAAGTAACGATAATTAAAAATATTATTGACGAAGGCTTTTTTGAATTTGAACAAATCGTACAAATGTCTGCAGAGGTTTTGTCGAAGCTTACGAGCTACACATCAATTATACTCGGTCCAGAGATGTTTGAGACGAAACTGAAACAAATACAAATACTCCCGCTTACGACCCATACCGCTGTAGCAATTCTTGTTACGAATACAGGTCATGTGGAGCATCGATCGTTTTCAATACCTGAAAAGATCCGTGCCTCGGATCTGGAAAAAATGGTAAATATAATGAATGACCGACTAAGGGGAGTACCGATTGTTCAATTGCAGGAAAAATTATCGACAGAAATTGCTCAATTGATGAAGATGTATATTGATGATTTTGACACATCCTTTGCCTATTTGAAATCTGTTTTCTTGAATGAGCATCCTGTCAAACTGTATATTGGAGGTAAGTCCAATATTCTAATGCAGCCTGAGTTTAACGATGTCGATAAAATACGCTCTTTTTTTACCATGATGGAAAAAGAAGATGAGATCGCCAATTTACTTAAAAATACGAAGAGTGGTATTGAAGTAACGATTGGTAATGAAAATGAAGTAGAAGCGATTAAAGATTTAAGTTTGATCACTGCTTCTTACCACATGGAAGGTGACCACATGGGGACCATTGCGCTGCTTGGACCTACACGTATGGAGTACAGGAAGGTCATCACACTCCTGAAAGGTCTGTCAAATGAGATGACAGACGCATTGTACATGTGGTACAAAAATGATGATGATGCATAAATGAATCAATAATATCGCAGGTCTAGCATCTGTACTAGTCCGGTTACAAATATAGTTTCATTAAAATGCTATTCATGATATAGTCTTACTTGGCAAATAGGAAGATATAAACTTTTCTATTAACGTTAACAGAGGAAAAGTCATTTGCTTAAAGCCTTGGCAGATGCAGTTTTTTTCTACGAATTTTTTAATATGGAGGTGGCATTGGTGGAAGATCAAAATAAAGATGCAGTTACAGATGATAGATCCATCACCAATGAAGAAGTTGAAGTTATTGATTCCGCTGACCAAGAAATAACGGAATCAACCGAAACGGATTCAGCTAGCATGGAAGAACTTAAAACAGAAAATGAGGCACTGAAAGCAGAAAAGGAAGAAGTATTCAACCGAATGCTGCGCATTCAGGCTGAATATGATAACTTCAAAAAACGATCTCAAAAAGAGAAAGAAGCGGAACGCAAATATAAATCCCAGGATTTAATTAATGAACTGCTTCCGGCTCTGGATAACTTTGAAAGAGCTCTGCAAGTAGAAGTTACAGATGCAAATTCAAGTCTTTTTGATGGAATTACGATGGTATATCGTCAATTTCAGGATGCGTTAAAATCGCAGGGTGTTGAAGTGATTGAAACAGAAGGAAAAACGTTTGATCCTAATCTGCATCATGCAGTAATGCAAACCGAAGACGATGAGTTTGAACCGAATATTGTTGTAGAAGAATTACAAAAAGGGTATCTATTAAAAGATCGCGTAATCCGTCCAGCAATGGTTAAAGTTAATAAATAATCGGATAGGTAGTTTAAGGAGGACATTGTAATTATGAGTAAAATTATTGGTATTGACTTAGGAACAACTAATTCATGTGTTGCGGTAATGGAAGGCGGCGAAGCTGTAGTTATTCCAAATCCGGAAGGTAACCGAACAGCTCCATCAGTTGTAGCGTTTAAAAATGGGGAAAGACAAGTAGGGGAAGTTGCAAAACGTCAAGCAATTACAAACCCGAACACTATTCAATCCATTAAACGTCATATGGGAACAGACTACAAAGTCAAAATTGAAGATAAAGAATATACGCCACAAGAAATCTCAGCGATTATTTTACAATATATCAAATCTTATGCAGAGGATTATATTGGTGAAAAAGTTGATAAAGCAGTAATTACTGTTCCGGCTTATTTTAATGATGCTGAGCGCCAAGCTACAAAAGATGCTGGTAAAATAGCTGGTCTTGAAGTTGAGCGTATTATTAACGAACCAACTGCTGCAGCATTAGCATATGGTATTGATAAAGATGATCAAGATCAAACAATTTTAGTGTATGACCTTGGCGGTGGTACATTTGACGTATCCATTTTAGATATTGGTGATGGTACATTTGAAGTAATTTCAACTGCAGGTGATAATCGCCTAGGTGGAGATGATTTTGATGATGTAATCATTAACCACATGGTTGAAGAATTTAGAAAAGAAAACGGAATTGACTTATCAAAGGATAAAATGGCTATACAACGATTGAAAGATGCTGCAGAGAAAGCGAAAAAAGATCTTTCCGGTGTATCACAAACACAGATATCATTGCCATTTATCACTGCTGGCGAAGCAGGACCATTGCACCTGGAAATGAATTTAACACGTGCCAAATTTGAAGAATTATCTTCTGATCTTGTTGAACGTACAATGATTCCAACACGTAAAGCACTATCAGACGCAGGATTATCAACAAATGAAATTCATAAAGTAATTCTAGTTGGTGGTTCAACGCGTATCCCAGCTGTTCAAGAAGCAATTAAAAAAGAAATCGGCAAAGAGCCGTCTAAAGGTGTTAACCCGGATGAGGTTGTAGCATTAGGTGCTGCAATTCAGGGCGGGGTATTGCAAGGCGACGTAAAAGACGTTGTATTACTTGATGTAACACCACTTTCACTAGGTATTGAAACAATGGGATCTGTATTTACGAAATTAATTGAACGTAATACAACAATTCCTACAAGTCATTCGCAAGTGTTCTCAACCGCTGCTGACAATCAAACAGCTGTTGATATCCATGTTCTGCAAGGGGAAAGAGAAATGGCTGCAGACAATAAAACATTAGGACGTTTCCAATTAACGGATATTCCACCAGCACCAAGAGGAATTCCACAAATTGAAGTTTCTTTCGATATCGATGCAAATGGTATTGTAAATGTGCGTGCGAAAGATATGGGTACGAATAAAGAACAATCTATCACAATCCAATCATCTTCAGGTTTATCTGAAGAAGAAATAGATAAAATGGTAAAAGACGCTGAAGAAAATGCAGAAGCTGATAAAAAGCGTCGTGAAGAAGTAGAACTGCGCAACGAAGCAGATCAATTAATCTTTACTACTGATAAAACAATTAAAGATCTTGGAGATAAAGTATCTGAAGACGATAAACAAAAAGCAGAGTCAGCAAAGGATGAGCTAAAAGCTGCAATCGAAGCAAATGATATAGACCAAATTAAAGAGAAAAAAGAAGCATTGCAAGAGCACGTCCAACAATTGTCTGTTAAGTTGTATGAGCAAATGCAACAAGATGCTGGAGCACAGCAAGGGCAGGAAGCAAATGATTCAAGTGATGATGTTGTTGATGCAGACTACTCTGAAGTTGAAGATGACAACGATAAAAAGTAAGTAATGAATAATAGATAGACCCAACGAAAAGTCAAAGTCAGGATTCTCTTGACTTTGACTTTTTTAAAGTACGTGTTCAAAAGGAAGGATGAAAAGGACCGTGATCAGCAAAGTATGCAACGTCTTGGTACTAAACATCCGTGTAAAGAAATCATGATTTGCTATTAAGCAAACATTGATGATATGATAAAACCTATGCTATAGTGTGTCGGGAGAGTGAAAAAGGTTGAGCAAGCGAGATTATTATGACGTACTTGGAGTAGAAAAAAATGCTTCAAAAGAAGATATTAAAAAATCCTATCGGAAATTGGCAAGGAAGTATCACCCGGATGTAAATAAGGCTGAAGATGCAGCCGATAAATTTAAAGAAGCAAAAGAAGCATATGAAGTGCTGAGTGACGAACAGAAGCGTGCGCAATATGATCAATTTGGTCATGCAGGGGCGAGTGGTCAAGGCTTTGGTGGTTTTGGCGGTGGAGCACAAGATTTCGGTGGCTTTGGCGATATATTCGATATGTTCTTCGGTGGTGGAGGACGCACGCGTGATCCAAATGCTCCTCAACAGGGAGCAGATTTGCAATATACGATGATATTAGATTTTGAAGAAGCTATCTTTGGTAAAGAAACAGATATAACAATTCCGAGTGAAGAAAAATGCGATACATGCAGTGGATCTGGTGCCAAGCCAGGTACGAGCAAAAAGACTTGTTCGCATTGTAATGGGTCTGGACAATTAAACCAAGAACAGAATACGCCTTTTGGTCGTGTTGTTAACCGCAGAGTGTGTCATTATTGTAATGGTACCGGCAGTATCATTCCGGATAAATGTAATACATGTGGTGGAACAGGCAGGGTGAAAAAGAACAAAAAAATTCACATCAATATACCTGCAGGAATTGATGAAGGACAGCAAATTCGAGTATCTGGAAAAGGTGAGCCAGGTAAAAATGGTGGCCCAGCGGGTGATTTATTTGTTGTTATTCAAATTAGACAGGATGATTTCTTTATACGTGAAGGAGATCATATTTTCTGTGAACTGCCATTAACATTTACACAAGCAGCCCTAGGAGACGAAGTGGAAGTTCCTACTGTGCATGGAAAAGTGAAATTGAAAATACCTGCAGGAACACAAACAGGGAAAACATTCCGCCTGAAAGGTAAAGGTGCACCGAATGTGCGTGGCCGCGGTCAAGGAGATCAGCATATTAAAGTGAAGGTAATGACGCCTACACAATTGACAGATAGACAAAAAGAACTGCTTCGTGAATTCAATGAAATTGGTGGAAATGATTCTACAGATGAGCAGGATGAAAATATTTTTCAGCGTTTTAAAAAGGCGTTTAAAGGTGATTAACGATGTTGCTTAGCAGCATCGTCTACATATTTTGGTGAAGCATCTTCTCCAAGAGGTTCACTATCCAATGAAATGGGTGAATAAATAATGAAATGGTCAGAGATTTGTATTCATACGACAAATGAAGCAATTGAACCGATTTCTAATATTTTACATGAAACAGGTGCAAGTGGATTAGTAATTGAGGACCCACAAGATTTAATAAAAGTACGCGACAATGTTTACGGCGAAATCTATGATTTGGATCCAAATGAATATCCTGAAGAAGGGGTTCGAATTAAGGCTTATTTACCTATGAATAGCTTTCTGGGAGAAACCGTGGAACAAATTAAACAAGCAATCAATAATTTATTGATTTATGATATTGATTTGGGTAAAAATCATGTATCCTTGAGTGAAGTTAATGAGGAAGAATGGGCTACAGCGTGGAAAAAATATTATAAACCTGTGAAAATCTCCAAAAAGATTACTATAACACCAACATGGGAAGAATATACACCGGTATCCAGTGATGAAATTATTATTGAACTGGACCCGGGTATGGCTTTTGGTACTGGTACGCACCCTACAACAGTACTAAGCATGCAGGCTTTAGAAACTTATTTAACAAAAGGGGATGCAGTTATCGATGTGGGGTGTGGTTCAGGGGTGCTCAGTATTGCTGCTGCAAAGCTTGGAGCAAAAGAAATCTACGCATATGACCTTGATGAAATAGCGGTTAAAAGTACACAGCTGAACGCAAAACTTAACAAACTTGATAACCAGATTGTTGCGGCCCAGAATAACTTGCTTGACAATGTGAACAAGCAAGTTAATATTATTGTTTCCAATATATTGGCAGAAATTATTGTTCGCTTTGTGGATGGTGCGTGGGATAATTTAGCGAATGGTGGGTTGTTTATAACCTCTGGAATAATTCAGAATAAAAAACAGCTTGTCAAAGATAAACTTACAGATCAGGGTTTTGAAATTATAGCTGTAAATGAAATGGAAGATTGGATTTCCATTGTAGCGAGGAAAAATTAAAAAACGTAATATACATGAAATGGGTGTGCATATGCAAAGATATTTCGTTCCAGCTTCTCAATTTCAAGGCAATTTAATACGAATAACAGGAGACGATGTCCATCATATTACCCGTGTCATGCGATTTAATAATGGAGATAAAATCATATGCAATAGTAATGAAGGCCGGTCTGCCATTTGTCAGATTAAGCAAATGGCAAGTGATGAAGTTCAGGCTATAGTTGAAACATGGCTTGAAGAAAATACCGAACTGCCATTTCATATTACGATTGCACAGGGTATCCCTAAAGGAGATAAATTCGATTTAATACTTCAAAAGGGCACAGAACTTGGGGCGAATGCATTTATTCCATTTCAGGCAGAACGCTCCATAGCAATCTGGGATCAAAAGAAGGCAGAAAAAAAACATAAACGATTTGAAAAAATCATTAAAGAAGCTAGCGAACAAAGCCACCGCAATAAAGTTCCTGATATGAAAAAAGCAATGTCTCTTGAGGTGTTAATCGAGGAAAGTCAAAACTATCATGTGAAGCTTTTTGCATACGAAGAAGAAGCAAAGGTTTCGAACCCTAATACATTTGGTAATATAGTTAGTAGATTTGAACCTGAACAAAATGTCTTAATTTGTATCGGCCCAGAAGGAGGATTTTCTGAAAAAGAAGTAAGCATTCTGAAAGAAAATGATTTTTATCCCGTTCGGCTAGGTCCCCGTATTTTAAGAACTGAGACTGCGGCGTTATATGCGTTAGCAAGTATATCATATCATTTTGAAGAAATGAGGTGTTCGGAATGCCAACAGTAGCATTTCATACATTAGGCTGTAAAGTGAATCATTACGAAACAGAAGGAATTTGGCGCATGTTTATGGAAAAAGGCTATGAACGTGTTGACTTTGATCATGATTCGGATGTTTATGTGATCAATACGTGTACTGTAACCAATTCCGGAGACAAGAAGAGCAGACAGGTAATTCGCAGAGCGATTCGTAAAAACCCGAATGCAGTAGTTTGTGTAACGGGCTGCTATGCTCAAACGTCACCAGGAGAAATTATGGAAATACCAGGTGTTGATGTTGTAGTCGGTACACAAGACCGCAAAAATATCTTCAGCCATATTGAAAAACATCAAGAAACAAAAGAGCCGGTTAATGGTGTCTCCAATATTATGAAAAACCGTGTGTTTGAAGAAATGGATGTACCTGTTTTCACAGACCGTACTCGAGCATCCTTGAAAATTCAAGAAGGCTGTAACAATTTCTGTACATTCTGCATTATTCCATGGTCACGTGGCTTATTGCGTTCAAGAGATCCTGAAAATGTTATCAAACAAGCAGAAAAATTAGTTGAAGCTGGCTATAAAGAGCTTGTCCTCACTGGAATCCATACAGCAGGCTATGGCGAAGATATGAAGGACTATAACTTTGCGATGCTGCTTCGTGAATTGGAGCAAGTAGAAGGATTGAAACGGATCCGAATTTCCTCGATTGAAGCAAGCCAAATTACGGATGAAGTTATAGATGTGCTGGATAAATCGGAGAAAATTGTAAGGCATCTGCATATACCGCTACAGGCTGGGTCTGATACCGTGTTAGCAAGAATGCGCCGAAAATACTCAACAGCATTCTACAAGGAAAAAATAAATAAAATTCGAAAAGCACTACCAGGCCTGGCGATTACTTCAGATGTTATTGTTGGTTTCCCTGGTGAAACAGAAAAAGAGTTCATGGAAACCTACAATTTCATTAAAGAGATTGGCTATTCAGAGCTGCATGTATTCCCGTTTTCAAGAAGAACTGGGACCCCTGCTGCGCGTATGGATAATCAAGTTGAAGAAGAAGTAAAAGAACAACGTGTTCATCGTTTAATTACATTGTCTGATCAACTAGCAAAGGAATATGCTTCTCAATATGAAAATGAAGTTCTGGAAGTTATACCAGAGGAACGTATTCTTGATAAGAACCACCCTGAATTGCTCGTAGGTTACACAGATAATTATATGAAAGTTCAATTTGAGGGAACAGCAGACATGATAGGAAAAATAGTCCGTGTAAAAATTACGAAGTCTGGTTATCCATATAATGAGGGTACATTTGTTAGGATCATGGACAATGCAACACATGCTCAAGAGAAGATAGTTAATCAATAACTTATTCTGAAAGGACGTTTTAGATGAGTAACAAATTAGCGAAATATATTGATCATACACAATTAAAGCCAGATACAACGAAAGATCAAATCCAAAAATTGGTTGAAGAAGCGAAGGAGTATGATTTTGCATCTGTTTGCGTCAATCCGTATTGGGTTTCTTATTGTTTTGAGAACTTAAGAGAAACAACTGTGAAAGTTTGTACTGTAATTGGTTTCCCACTAGGAGCTAATTCAACAACTGTAAAAGCTTTTGAAACAGAGCAAGCAATTAAAGATGGCGCAACAGAAGTAGACATGGTTATTAATGTAGGGGAATTAAAATCTGGGAATGACGATCTTGTAAAAGCCGATATCCAAGCAGTGGTGCATGCAGCTAAAGGAAAAGCCTTAACAAAGGTAATCATTGAAACTGCTTTGTTAACCAAGGATGAGAAGGTGCGTGCTTGTCAATTAGCTAAAGAAGCAGGCGCTGATTTCGTTAAAACTTCTACAGGCTTTGCAAGTGGTGGTGCAACAGTTGAAGATGTTCAATTGATGCGAAAGACAGTCGGCACTGAAATGGGCGTTAAAGCCTCTGGTGGTGTTCGTGATTTAGAAGGAATGAACGCAATGATTGAAGCCGGTGCAACACGTATTGGTGCTAGTGCTGGAGTTGACATTATAAACGGAAGTAAAGGTACAAGTGATTATTAATTAAGCAAAATTTGTAATAAAAGATGCATTTGCATGTATAATTGGTTAAATAATCGTTGACCAGATTGTAGGAATATATTATACTTTAAAAAGGCATGAAAAGGTGTCATGTCGGTATAAATTGGTTTTGTGCTTCGGAGGGAGGGAAATTAGCATGTCAAATACAACTCGCGTTCGTAAAAACGAGTCTCTTGAGGATGCTCTTCGTCGCTTCAAACGCAGTGTGTCAAAAAGCGGTACACTACAGGAATATCGTAAACGTGAACACTATGAAAAGCCTAGTGTTAGACGTAAGAAGAAATCTGAAGCTGCTAGAAAGCGTAAATTCTAAAGAGGGTGCAAGCGTATGACGTTACTTGATCGATTGAATCAAGACATGAAGCAAGCTATGAAGAATAAGGATAAAGAAACACTAAGCGTTATTCGGATGGTGAAAGCTTCTATCCAGAATGAATCGATTAAACTTGGTAAAGATACACTAAGTGAGGACGAAGATTTAACAATTTTATCCAGAGAAGTTAAACAACGGAAAGATTCCCTCCAAGAATTTAAATCTGCTGGACGTGAAGATTTAGTTGAAAAGCTTGAAAATGAATTGGTAATTTTACAAAAATATTTACCGAAGCAACTTTCGGATGAAGAATTACTTTCAATTATCCGTGTAACGATACAGGAAGTAAATGCTGCATCCATGAAAGATATGGGTAAAGTGATGGGCGCTGTAATGCCAAAAGTAAAAGGCCAAGCAGATGGCTCTCAAATAAAAAATCTGGTACAACAAGAATTGCAATAATAAGTTAAAGAATCTCAAGTCATTAGGCTTGAGATTCTTTTCTTATCTACGAAAAACACTTTATCTATTGGAAATGTGGAAGAGAAGCACCCTCAAAGTTTCTCTGAAGAAAAGATTATGATAGTATCTAATTATGACATAACTCCTGGTAGAGAACTTGCTAGTCGCTAAGCTGATAAGAAAGATACGATGGTGCGATACAGAAAATAGCAATATTTTATTCTTTTCTTTTTGTTGAAAAATGAAACCAATCCAATACCGCTTTCGTATTATTTGGTAACAGGCTGAGGGAGGTGAGTAATAATGTCTGGGAAACGATTTAAACAATACATACTTATAATTACAGCTATTTTCGCAGCGATTATTTTCCACGTTTCAAATAATCTTGCTGTCGCTAGTGCGGAGGAGCAGGGTGCAGGGAAGTCTGTTTATGTTATACCTATTGAACGAGAAGTAGAACGAGGATTAGAGGCCTTTCTAAAGCGAACAACGTCGGAAGCAGTTGAAGCCGGTGCAGATCATATTATTTTCGAAATCGATACACCAGGTGGCAGGGTTGATGCGGCAGGTCAAATTGGTCAAATCATCCAGGATTTGCCAATTCCGACTACGGCATTTATCGTGAATGAGGCATTATCAGCTGGTTCTTATATCGCGTTATTCTCTGAAACCATTTACTTTAAGCCACATGCAACAATGGGAGCAAGCGGTGTAATTAATTCTGATGGTACAGCAGCAGATGAAAAAGCTCAATCAGCATGGTTTGCAGCAATGAAAAGTGCCGCTGAATCTACTGGGAGAGATCCGCTTTATGCCTTAGCAATGGCTGATAGCAGTATCGATCTTCCCGAGTACGGGGCACCAGAAGGCAGATTTTTAACACTGGGACCAGCAGATGCTGAAGAAGTTGGTTATGCCGATGGGATTGTGGATGATCGAGTGGAATTGCTTCATGAACTTGGCTTGTCGAACGCTGCAATAATAGAGACAGAACCGAGTATTGCGGAGGAGGTTGCGCGATTTCTGACAAACCCAATTGTGATTCCAATTTTACTATCAGTGGCAAGTCTCGGTTTAATCGTGGAGCTTTATTCGCCAGGGTTTGGAGTACCTGGAATTATGGGGATTGTTTCTCTGTTATTATTTTTCTATGGCCATATTGTTGCAGGACTTGCAGGTATGGAAGCGGTCGTACTACTTATATTAGGAATTATTTTAATTGTAGCTGAATTCTTTGTCCCAGGAGGGATTTTAGGGCTTCTTGGTATTGGAGCAATCATCAGCTCATTATTTATGTCAGGATACGATTTAGGCCATATGTCAATGAGTATTGGAATTGCATTTCTTGTTACGCTCATTGCTGCTGTTATTCTTTTTAGACGAATAGGCATGGACAAAGGTGTTTTTCGGCATATTATTCTTAGAGATAGCACAGCAACAGAGCAAGGATATGTATCATCCGTAAATCGCCTGGAGCTAATCGGTATAGAAGGGAGTACTGTCACGCCTTTAAGACCATCAGGGATTGGTGAGTTTGACGGTGAGCGGATTGATATTGTTTCAGAAGGAAGCTTTATTGATCGAAATAAATCCGTTAAAGTGGTAAGGGTTGAAGGAGTTCGTGTCGTAGTTAGAGAAGTATAATGAAATGGATGAAAAATACAAGGAGGAATTTTAATGTCATTAACAGAACTAATGCCGCTTATTATTATTGCGGTAATCCTAATTGCTGTGGCAATTTTATTCACGTTCGTACCAGTTGCGCTGTGGATCAGTGCCTTAGCTGCTGGAGTAAAGGTCAGTATCTTTACATTAATTGGAATGCGATTGCGTCGAGTTGTACCAAATCGTGTAATCAATCCTTTAATTAAAGCACATAAAGCAGGCTTGAATGTAAAAACAAACCAATTGGAAAGTCATTACTTAGCAGGTGGAAACGTCGATAGAGTAGTAAATGCTTTAATTGCTGCCCACCGTGCAAACATTGAGCTTCCATTTGAACGTGGAGCTGCAATTGACCTAGCAGGTCGTGATGTATTAGAAGCTGTTCAAATGAGTGTAAATCCGAAAGTTATTGAAACTCCATTTATTGCAGGTATCGCGATGGATGGTATTGAAGTAAAAGCACTTGCAAGAATTACTGTACGTGCAAACATAGATCGACTTGTCGGGGGAGCTGGAGAAGAAACAGTTATCGCTCGTGTCGGTGAAGGTGTTGTAAGTACAATTGGTAGTTCTGATACACATGCAAAAGTATTAGAAAATCCAGATTCGATTTCACAAACAGTATTAAGTAAAGGTCTTGATTCAGGAACAGCCTTTGAAATACTATCGATTGATATTGCTGATGTGGATATCGGCAAAAACATTGGAGCTATCCTTCAAACAGACCAAGCAGAGGCGGATAAAAATATTGCACAAGCAAAAGCCGAAGAACGTCGCGCAATGGCTGTTGCCCAAGAACAGGAAATGGTTGCAAGAACACAAGAGATGCGCGCCCATGTTGTGGAAGCTGAAGCGGATGTACCAAGAGCGCTTGCTGAAGCATTGCGCTCAGGAAAAATGGGTGTTATGGATTACATGAATTATAAAAACATTGATGCTGATACCGGTATGCGTGATACAATTGGCAAATTAACTAAAGATAGCAATGAAGATGATCAAAAATAATGATCATCATGAAATTGAAGGAGGGGTCTGATGGACTGGATTTTCGATAACCTCTTCATAATTATCATTATTATTTCAGGGATTATCGGCTTTTTTAACAACTCGAATGAGAAGCAGAAGCAACAAGAAAAAGAGAAGAAAAAAGCACCTCCACAAAGGCCGAGAAGGACAGTATCAGAAAGAACTCCAGATCGTAAGCCGCAGCCTGTAGCAGAGCGGCGAGTATATCGTGAAGAAGGACCACGAGATACGGTATCAACTGCGTCAATTGCAGAGCAGCAAAAGCAGCAAATGGAGAAGCTGGCTAGTAAGTATAGCGCTATTTCAAATTCAAAAATTGAAGATTTGAAGCTACAGGCGGATAGCGGAAGTATTTTACTTGAACCCGAGAAAGAAACAAGTAAAAAACAAGAAAGACTTAGGAAACAAGTAGTTGGCAACTTGGGTGCAAAAGGATTAGTTAATGGCATTATCATGTCAGAAATACTAGGACCACCCAGAGCTAAAAAGTCATATAAAAGCGTATTAGACGATCGAATCAAATAAATTGAAGCTAACCACTGCTACATAAGCCTATAGACTTATGTAGCAGTGGTTTTTTTATTGCATTGAAAGAAACTGCGGACTAGTGTCAACTATGGATTGAACGTATACCCGCTCCGGAAATATATTTCACGCACCTTAGGGGGCTGGTGAGCCTCCTTGTGCTACCGCACTGCGTAGTCTCACCGATGCCCTTCCCACCGTAGGAGTCTACGTATATTTCCTGCGCTAGTATTGGTTCACTATAAATGATATGGGTTAAAAATATAAACAGTATTGTGTTCTAACTAGTCCGGGTGAGCACGGTGCCTCCTCGAAAATATGATGTAAATGCTTACGAAGCATTCCTTGTCCTGCGGGAACAGCATGTTTCCAGACGTGAGCAGAGTGGTTTTCTTGAGGAGGCTGAAGACGTGACCGCGGAAAGCGACTGCCTGAAGCAATCCCTGACGGCGACAGTTGCTCCTAACACAGCAATTAGTTCGAAGTTTATATTTAATCTAATTTACCAGCTGGTATAAAACTCACTTATTTTATCACGCATTTTGTTCTTATGTTTCAAGCACTTTCATACATATGTATGTGAGGGGGGATCATCATTGGCAAAATGGCAACAAAGATTACGCACCTTGTTAACGGAACAATTCTCTCTTCCTTCTGACATCATCCTTGAAATGCCCAGAATTACAGTAATTGGAAATATTCATTTATACATCGAAAACCATCAAGGCCTAGCTGTTTATTCTGAAAACGAACTAAAGTTAAAAACGAATAATGGATATGTTCAAATTAAGGGTACTTCCTTTGTACTGAAAATGATGCTTCCTAAGGAAATTCTACTTGAAGGGACCATCTCAGAAGTCAAATTCCTAGGGAGCTAAAACCTTGAACAAGAGGAGGATGCAATTGAAGCATGTAAATAGTAAAACAATAAGTGGCTATGTAACAATACAAGTAAAAGGAACAGCTCCTGAGATGTTTTTCCAAAAATGTGCGAATGCCGGGATTTCTGTTTGGGACGTGCGAAAAAAAGATAACGATTTATGTGAGGGTAATATAAAGCTTTCGGATATAAAACAAATGAAACAAATCAGAAGGAAAACGATATATAAAATAAAATTCGTTGGAAAAAATGGTTATCCATTTTTATTTAGAAGTTTTTTAAAAAAGAAGCCATTGGTACTTGGATTATTTTTCAGTGTACTTCTTTTCTTTTTTTTATCGAATATTATTTGGGAAGTAAAAATCAGCGGGGTCCCAAAAGATATCGAAGAAAAAATAGACAAGCAGTTAGATAGTTATGGAATCCATCCAGGGGCATGGCTTTTTTCATTGGATCCACCAACCGTGATTCAGCAAAAGTTAATGAAAGATGTACCTGAGCTGCTTTGGGCTGGGGTAGATCAAAAAGGGACAACCTTTTACTTAGAGGGGGTAGAAAAGGTTGTGGTTGAAGAAGCCGACCCAAAACAGCCGCGAAATTTAGTAGCTGCCAAAAAAGGTGTGATTACAAATTTGTATGTATCAAAAGGGACTTCTCATGTTCAAGTAAATGACTATGTAGAACCTGGTGATTTATTGGTATCTGGAATATTGAAAGGACAAGAGTTATCTGAAGACGAAGAAAACGAAACAGAAGAACGGCAGGAACAAGCTAAGGAGTTAGTTGCTGCTGAAGCTGAGATTATAGCAAATACATGGTATGAGGTTTCCGTTAAGGTACCACTGGAATTTAATTATGAAGAGATAACGGGAAATCAAAAAAAGAAATATTATCTCAAAACAGGTGAATTTCAAATGCCAATCTGGGGATTTGGAGAGCCTGATTATAATGAAATTCATCGGGAATCACATCATAATAACCTGCGTTTTTTCAAATGGGAGCTCCCAATTGAATTTGTTGAAACCATTTTAAGCGAAAAGATGTATAATAAAGTAAGCCGAACGAAAGAAGAAGCAATCCAAGCAGGGATTGATCAGGCTATTATTCAACTGCAGAATGAATTAGGTGCAGATGCAAAAATATTGTCTGAAAAAGTTTTGCATGAAAGTATAGAGCATGGTAAAGTTAACTTAACCCTATTTGTTTCAGTTGAAGAAAATATTGTAAGAGTAGAACCATTAAATCAAGGAGACTGATTATGCCAGGTAACTTAATTGAAATTGACTTGCAATTAACAGGTACGAATGAAGCGCTCGCATTATTCGGCATAAACGACAAGCACCTCAAGCAGCTTGAAAACCTTTTAAACGTGTCAATCGTGTCTCGTGGGGAAGCTGTTCGTGTTTCTGGTTCAGAAGAAGCTATTGCGCTTGTGCAAGAAATTCTTCTAACACTTTTATCTGTTATAAGAAAAGGACAAACCATTTCTGAACGTGATGTCGTTTACGCTGTTGATTTAGCAAAAAAAGGTGAAATTAAACAACTAGAAGCGCTTTTCGAAGATGAAATTACGAAAAATGTAAAAGGCAAATCAATTCGTGTAAAAACACTTGGTCAAAAAAACTATATTGCTGCAATTAAAGCAAATGATCTTGTCTTTGGAATCGGTCCAGCTGGGACTGGTAAAACATATCTAGCTGTAGTAATGGCAGTCCATGCTTTAAAAAATGGATTTGTTAAACGAATTATTCTCACACGTCCAGCAGTGGAAGCTGGTGAAAGTCTCGGATTTCTGCCAGGAGACTTAAAGGAGAAGGTAGATCCTTATTTAAGGCCTTTATATGATGCGCTTCATGATGTGCTGGGCTCTGAGCACACACAGCGTTTGATCGAGAGAGAGACGATAGAAATTGCCCCACTTGCCTACATGCGCGGGCGGACGCTGGATGATGCATTTGTTATTTTAGATGAAGCACAAAATACTACACCAGCACAAATGAAGATGTTTTTAACCAGATTGGGCTTCGGTTCAAAAATGGTTATTACCGGGGATATCACGCAAATTGATTTACCAAAAGGGGTTAAATCTGGTTTGCACATTGCACAGCAGCTATTGTCATCTATCGATGGAATTTCCTTAGTGCATTTGAATGAAACGGATGTTGTAAGACATCCATTAGTTCAACGTATTATTGCGGCATATGAAACTGAAAACTAAAATGAATTAATAAACAGGTAAGACCCTGAGCTATTTGGGTCTTATTTCTGTATAGCTGTCTGGTAAAGTAAAATTATACGTGAGGATCACTTGGGCATCGACTGAATGATTGCACCACAAGAAATTACTTAAAGGCCTTTCAACAGATTCAAAAATTTACGGGCTGTTTACCTCTGCATATTTACATATTTTGGTTCCCTTACGCTTAAAAGCGGGGGTATTTATTGCCCGTTAATGCGTATAAAATGGGGGGATAAGAATGAAGGAGCGAATAAGAAAAAGCCTTGAAACATTAAGTAAAAAACATAGCTGGCTAATGATATTATTGCCGGTGGTTTTATTAGGTTTCATTTTCTTTTTTATAACGCTGAACAATGTTCAAACAGAAATTTATGATATTGAACGATTTAGTAATGCAAATGAGACGATTCGTTCTCCTATTACAATTGAAAATGAACAAGAAACGGAACGAAAAACAAGAGAAACGGTTCAATCTGTTCAAGATAGATATAGTATATCTAATGAAGTTACGATGGAGCAGGTTAGCTTTGTTGAGGAAATATTTGATGGCATCTTAAAATTAGAAGAAGAAAGTAAAGGTAAACGCAATGAAAAGAAAACAGCTGCGCCTCTTACAGATCAAGAAAAAGTAATCCAGTTAAAGCAAGTTTTATCGGATGAAATAAGCAGCTCTGTGAAAGATGGTACATTGCTACACCTTTTACAATTCAGCGAAGATGAGCTGAATACGGGAAAAGAAATACTAGCAGAAGCGATTGAGGAAACGTTAAACAATGGTGTCCGTACAGAGAATTTAGAAACAGCAAAAGCAAACGTGAATCAGCATATAGAATATGCGGACATAGAAGAAACCTTGAGGGAGCCATTAATGGAGCTTACCGATTTTGCTGTGGTGGAGAATTCCTTTTTTGATGTGGAAAAAACCTCAGAAGCTAGAAAAGAGGCCGCAAGCAGTGTTGATCCAGCTATAATTCGTGCTGGTGAAGTAATTGTCAGAGAAGGACAAACAATAACAAATGAAATATATGAAAAGCTTGATCTTGTCGGATTGTTAGACGAGCAAAGTAACATTTATCCAGTGATTGGTCTGGCGTTGCTTATTGTGATGATTTGTGGATTTATTGCTATTGAGATGTATCATTTATCTAAGCAAAACAAATGGAACTTTGCAAAAGTGCTTGCAATCTTTTTTATTAGCATTATTGTCGTTGCCTTGTTGAAGATTATTAGTATCTATACAACACAATCCAATCAGCTTTTTTTCGTTACACCAATTGCTACAGGTGTTATCCTAATTAAAATGTTAGTCAATGAGAGATTAGCTATTGTGTTATCTATACTTTATGCTATTTTAGGAAGTGTTATTTTTAATGGACAAATAGCAGGATCTTTAAATGTAGAAGCTGGGATTTACTTTCTTGTCAGTCAATTAGCTGGTATTATCTTTTTAATGAATGTTAAGGACCGACTTACCATATTAAAGACAGGGCTAGGCGTAGCACTTGTCAATATTGTTACTGTATTACTATTCTTATTTCTTTCCTTTGAAAAATATTCCTGGTTTGATCTATTTGTACATACAAGCTTTGGGCTTGCATCTGCGATTTTGGCGACTGTATTAGCTATCGGCTTGCTTCCATTTTTTGAAACAATACTTGGGATACTTTCAGATATAAAATTACTTCAGCTTTCTAGTCCAAATCAACCGCTTTTGAAAAAGCTGCTAACAGAATCGCCAGGAACTTACCATCATTCTGTCATGGTAGCAAATATTAGTGAAACAGCATGTGAAGCAATTGGTGCAAATGGACTGTTGGCCAGAGTTGGAGCTTATTATCATGACTTAGGTAAAACCGTGCAGCCGCATTATTTTATAGAAAATCAATTATCTGTTCGCAATCCACATGACTTTCTTGATCCGAAAAAAAGTGCAGAAATTATTATTCGGCACCCATACGATGGAGCAAATCTGCTGGAAGAACATAAAATGCCAAAAGAAATTATTGATATTGCAAAACAGCATCACGGCACATCATTATTGAAATTTTTCTATTACAAAGAGAAGGACATCAATCCAGATGTTGAAGAATCCATATTCAGATATCCGGGACCGAAGCCGCAGACGAAAGAAGCTGCCATTATTTGCATTTGTGACTCGGTTGAAGCAGCAGTCCGCTCTTTGAAAGAACCTACAACTGAGAAAATTGAAGAGATTGTAGCTTCCATTGTAAAAAGCCGGCTCGCTGATGGACAATTGGATGAAAGTCCTTTAACATTAAAGGAGTTACATGTTATTCATCGAACAATTATTGAATCATTAAAAGGGATTTTTCATTCTAGAATTCAATATCCATCGAAGGAGGGAAATTAAATGCACATTGATTTTCATGATGAAACAAATTCAGTATCTAGTGACTATGTTGATTTACTAGAACGTCTACTTCAATTTGCAGCTGACAAAGAAGGGATCTCTAAAGAGGCAGAGATGTCTGTTAACTTCGTTGATAATAAAGAGATTCAAGAGCTTAATCGTAATTATCGCGGCAAGGATGCACCGACAGATGTTATTTCTTTTGCGATGCAGGAATCGGTTGATGGTGAGCTCGAAATTGTTGGTGAGGATATGCCTCTGACACTCGGGGATATTGTTATTTCCGTAGATAAGGCAAAGGAACAGGCAATTGAATATGAACATTCCGGCGAAAGAGAGCTTGCCTTTTTGACAGTTCATGGTTTCTTGCATTTGTTAGGATATGACCATATGAATAAAACTGACGAAGAGAAAATGTTCAAAAGGCAAGAAGAAATTCTAGGTGATTTCGGAATTGAGAGATAAGAAACGAAAAATAGGATTTAATTATGCATGGAATGGGATTAAAGAGATTGCAAAAACAGAGCGCAACTTTAGGATACACTTGTTTGCAACAATATTAACAGCTTCTGCAGGGTTTGTATTTAAGCTGACAATGACTGAATGGGCGATTATTGTTCTTACAATTGGATTGGTTCTAATGGCGGAGGTGACAAATACCGCTATCGAGAAGCTGATTGACTATTTAAAGCCGGAAATACATCCAACAGCTAAAATAATCAAAGATATTGCAGCCGGAGCTGTATTCATTACTGCCATTATTGCTGCGATTATCGGCTTGCTTATTTTTCTGCCCAAATTGTATATTTTTTTCTAAAAGTCCTTTTAATGAGGGCTTTTTTATTTGTTTTGCTCTATAATAAATCGGGTATATCTAGCTATAAGCTACATATTTTTGGGTTCCATCTTTGCTTTTGGAAATTATTGTGGTACTTTAGGTGAAAAGATAATCTTTTTAAAGCTTTTGTCGATTAAATGAAAGCTTGCATTATTTGTAGTATTATAATGTAAAGAATCACATATTAAAGAAATCGTCGCGGAGGATACAGCATGGAAACAAATCAACAATTTAAATCAGGATTTATTACAATAATTGGTAGACCAAACGTTGGTAAATCAACATTTATGAACCGAGTTATCGGTCAGAAGATTGCTATTATGAGTGATAAGGCGCAAACAACCAGAAATAAAATTCAAGGTGTACTTACAACAGATGATGCTCAGCTCATCTTTATCGATACACCTGGTATTCATAAGCCGAAACACCGACTGGGCGATTTCATGGTAAACATGGCAGAGAGTACACTAAATGAAGTGGATGCTGTTTTGTTTATGATCAATGCAAAGGAAGGATATGGGAAAGGCGATCAGTATATTCTCGATCGACTTCAAAAGGTAAATAGTCCAATCTACTTGGTCGTAAACAAGATAGATTTAATTCATCCGGATGATTTGCTTTTACTGATCGACCAATATAAAGATAAATGTAAATTTGAAGAAATTATACCAATTTCTGCACTGGAAGGAAATAACGTAAGCCATTTAATTGAAGTATTAAAAAGCCATTTACCAGTAGGCCCGCAATACTATCCGAAAGATCAAGTAACTGACCATCCTGAACGCTTTATTATTTCTGAGCTTATTCGGGAGAAGGTTCTGCATTTAACCAAAGAGGAAGTACCACATTCAATTGCAGTTGCAATCGAAAATATTGAAAAGCGTGAACAGGAGAAGGTGCTTGTTCAAGCAACTATAATTACCGAAAGAAGCACCCAAAAAGGTATTCTAATTGGAAAACAAGGGAGCATGCTGAAAAATATTGGAAAAAATGCCAGGAAGGATATTGAAGCATTGCTCGGCTCAAAAGTATACCTGGAGCTTTGGGTTAAGGTTAAAAAAGACTGGAGAAATAAACAAAGCCAATTGCATGAATTTGGTTATCGAAGAGATGAGTATTAAACCTGGTAATTTTTAATACTAATGAATTTCAGCTGAAGTGCCACTCTAAATAGTAAGTTACATTTTCATTAAATATTAAAGAAAGGTGGGGTTTCTTGTGATCGAACTAACTTGGAAAATCTTTAGTCAGACAGGAAACATTGAAACCTATTTATTATTAAAAGAATTGGAAAATGCAACATCGCAACAAGAGTTTGGACGGACTGAAACAGAAACAACACTGGATGCAAAGTTATAATATTACTAAATGCCGTAAAGGCTTGAAACTAAAGGAATGGTTGTGTGAGTATTTTTGCTTGCAGAACCATTCCATCAATAATCTATAGAAAAGCATGCATCTTCAAAAGAGGAGATGGAATAATTGCTTATATGGTTCTTGTACAAGAAAAAGGGTGAGGCTGTGTGCTAGAGAAAATAGATGGAGTTATCATCAAAACAAGAGATTATGGAGAAACCCATAAACTTGTTACGATCCTTAGTAAAAACATTGGAAAATTCACAGCGCTTGCTAAGGGAGCTAAAAAACCAAAAAGCAGGATGGCTGCTGTAATACAGCCATTTATTCGTGCTCAATTATTTGTATATGTGAATCAGGGCTTGAGTACAATCCAGCAAGGAGAAATCATTGATTCCTATCGTCCAATTCGGGAAGATATTGTCAAAACAGCTTATGCAGCTTATATGACGGAGCTTACGGATAAATTGCTTGATGAAAAAAGGCCAGACCCATATTTATTTGATCAGTTTGTGCAGACTATGACTTGGATTTCAGAAAAAGAAGAAGCAGAAATACCGTTAATGATGTATGAGTTAAAGCTATTTGAAAAAGGAGGATTTGCTCCTGCTGTTGATCGTTGTACGAATTGCGGGAATCGACAAATGCCATTTGCCTTTTCAATTGCTGAAGGTGGAATGCTTTGTACGCGCTGCAGGTATCTGGATGGAGAAGCAATTGGACTTCCAGATGCAATCGCTAAATTACTCCTCATGTTTTCATCCGTTGGTTTAGAACGTATAGGTACGATTTCCATTAAGCCAGAAAATAAAGAGCTTCTTAGAAATATATTAAATGCTTATTATGATCAATATGGGGGCTTTTATTTAAAAACAAGAAAATTTCTATCCCAGCTAGATAAATTAATGTAGCTAACGATTGACAGAATGAAAAGGATAAAGTATGATTTTTACATATTTCAATATTAAATAATGATTTGCGACGATGGAGAAGAGTACCAGTTCCAATACTATTTAAAGCGAGTCCAGGTCAGTGAAAGCTGGATAATTAGGTGGCTGTGAAAGGAACTCCTGAGCAAAATGAATAAAGTGGCTCTTATATCAATTGTTCAAACAGGCTGTTGAAGAGGATGAATTGAATTTCTCGGTCTTTCAATATTCCTTTTGAACAGGCAATTACATAGAGCAAATAGGGTGGAACCGCGGTAAAAGCCGTCCCTATGTCTATCACCATGTAGACATAGGGACGGCTTTTTTTACGTTCTATAATTAATGTATATGGAGGGATTTTTGAATGAATATCCAGGAAATGATTTTAACGTTGCAAAAGCACTGGTCAGATCAAAATTGTATCTTGATGCAAGCATATGATACGGAAAAAGGAGCAGGAACGATGTCACCAATGACATTGTTACGCAGTCTTGGTCCAGAGCCATGGAATGTTGCATATGTTGAGCCGTCAAGAAGACCAGCAGATGGGCGATATGGAGAAAACCCAAATCGTTTGTATCAGCATCATCAGTTTCAGGTGATTATGAAACCATCACCGGCTAATATACAGCAGCTTTATTTAGATTCTTTGGTTAAGCTTGGTATTAATCCGCTTGAACACGATATTCGTTTTGTGGAGGATAACTGGGAAAATCCCACATTAGGTGCTGCAGGGCTTGGCTGGGAGGTTTGGCTTGATGGGATGGAAATAACCCAGTTCACATATTTCCAGCAAATTGGCGGACTTGAAGCAAGTCCAGTAACCGTGGAAATAACTTATGGAATTGAACGTCTTGCTTCCTACATTCAAGATAAGGAAAATGTATTTGATTTAGAATGGAATAACGGTGTAACGGTTCGTGATATCTTTTATCAGCCGGAGTTCGAGCATTCCCAATATACGTTTGAAGAATCTGATACTGAAATGCTATTCCAGTTGTTTTCCATGTATGAGAAAGAAGCAGAGAGTACGATGAATAAAGGGCTTGTATTTCCTGCTTATGATTATGTTTTAAAATGTTCACATACCTTTAACTTACTTGACGCCAAAGGTGTGATATCTGTGACTGAACGGACTGGCTATATCTCACGAATCCGCAATTTAGCGCGCAGTATTGCTAAAACATATGTTGCAGAACGTGAAAAACTTGGATTTCCAATGCTTGAAAAGGAGGAAAATTAAATGGCAAGAGATGTTTTATTTGAAATCGGACTAGAAGAGCTGCCTGCACGATTTATCGATGATGCGGAACAGCAACTATTAACAAAAACAGAAGCATGGTTAAAGGATCTGCGAATTCCATTCGATTCGATCACTACATTTGCGACACCAAGACGTTTAGCTGTCTATATTCACGAAATGGAAGATTTTCAAACGACTATTGAGGAAGAAGCAAAAGGACCAGCAGAAAAAATTGCTAAAGATGAAAATGGCGATTGGACAAAAGCGGCTACTGGTTTTACAAGAGGTCAAGGGAAAACACCTGAAGATATTTATATGAAAGAGATCAAAGGTATTTCCTATATTTTTGTGAAAAAGCATATTGAGGGAAAGTCCGTCCAAGAATTGCTTCCTGGCTTTAAAACGATACTTGAATCGATTCAATTTGGCAAAAATATGCGTTGGGCAAAAGAAACGCTTCGCTATGCTCGCCCAATCCGCTGGCTTGTTGCATTGTTCGGAAGCGAGATTATCCCATTCGAAATCACAAGTGTACAAACAAGTAATAAAACATACGGTCATCGTTTCCTGGGAAACGAGATTCATTTAGATAATCCTTCTGAATACGAATCTTCCTTGCTCGAAAATTACGTAGTTGTGAATCCTAAAAAACGTGAGGAAATGATTATTGAGGGAATTAAAACACTGGAAGAGGTTAATAATCTGTTAATTCCAGTTGATTCTGATCTGCTGAATGAAGTAAAGAACCTTGTTGAGTATCCAACTGTATTCATGGGCGCTTTTGAGGAAGGTTTTCTGAAATTGCCATCAGAGGTTTTAATTACTTCTATGAAAGAGCATCAGCGTTATTTTCCTGTAACATCAACCGACGGCCAATTATTAGCACGGTTTGTTGGGGTTCGAAATGGTGATGTACATGAGCTGGCGACTGTTATCCGAGGAAATGAAAAAGTACTTCGTGCACGTTTAGCAGATGCAGAGTTTTTCCTGGAAGAAGATCTTAAACAATCCATTGGCTTTTATCAGGAAAAATTAGAACGTGTAGTATTCCAGAAAGATTTAGGTACGATTCATGATAAAGTGAATCGCGTGGTTCATATAGCTGAAAAAATAACTGATTTAATTGGGTTCGATGAAGCTCAAAAGGATAAAGTGGTAAGAGCAGCAACGATAAGTAAGTTTGATTTAATGACAAATATGGTGAATGAATTTACGGAGCTTCAAGGTATCATCGGTGAGAAATACGCACATCATTTTGGTGAGGATCAGGATGTGGCTGCAGCAATACGCGAACATTATTTACCAAAGCAGGCAAATGGAGAGCTTCCTGAAACGCTAATTGGTTCGGTTGTTAGTGTTGCAGATAAGCTGGATACGATTGTTGGCTGTATCTCGGTAGGTTTAGTTCCCTCCGGATCACAGGATCCATATGGACTTCGCAGACAAGCAGCAGGTGTACTGCGGATTCTTGCCGAAAGAAAATGGGGAATTTCGCTGGAGAAGATGCTGGAGATTGTCAGTGCTTTATATCAAACATTAGATATTGAATTGGAAAACCAAGAAAAAGTAGCGGCGGAGCTTAAAGAATTCTTCCAGCTTCGCGCATCGTACTTGCTTAAGGAATTACATGTTGAACAAGACGTAATTAATGCGGTTATTCATCGTGCAATAGGGAATTTTGATTATACTATTGCTAAAGCAAAACAATTATCTGACAAGCGAAATGAGGAAAGCTTTAAACACATCCAAGAGGCTCTAGTACGTGTACTAAATCTATCTAATAAAGCAGACGAAGCAAATGTGCGTCCAGAATTATTTCAAACGGAATCTGAAACAGCATTGTTTACACAATATAATTTGGTTCATGGCGATTTTGAAACGTACAGCGAGCGGAAAGATGCGATTAAAGCATTAGCGTGCTTGGAAAAATTAGCGGATCCAATCCATGCGTTCTTTGACAATAATATGGTAATGGCAGATGATGAGGATATACGTATAAATCGTCTAGCATTAATTAATAAACTCTCTATGTTAATTAACGAATATGCTGACTTAAGATTAATTGAATGGAAACAGCATTTCTAAGCACAAAAGCCAAGCGACAGGGCTAGACATATGGACTGTGCCCTGAATTTTTGGGTGTTGTTCTTGCCGAACATTCTTACCTAGGAGATAAATGGTGGAATACGGCGATTGCAAGGGGGTTATGCCCGCTTTCATCACATGGGTATATGTGCGGCTAGATCTCATTTCTTAGCCAGTCGGCAAGCCTTGCTAGTCACTGAAGCTGGGCGTAATCAAAAGTATAACGTACTTTCCCTTTTTGCTATATAATATAAAGTAATAGTATGACATATTGTTTTCGGGTGGTGAAAAGGTGGAATTATCTAAAAGACAGGAACAAATCATTGAAATAGTTAAAGGAAACGGTCCAATTACAGGGGAACATATTGCAGACCGATTACATTTGACTCGCGCTACATTAAGACCAGATTTAGCAATCTTAACCATGGCGGGATACTTAGATGCCCGCCCGCGTGTTGGTTATTTTTATACGGGGAAAACTGGTTCAGAATTACTTACAGAGAAAATCAAAAAGTTTAAGGTACAAGAATTTCTGCAGGTCCCAATCGTTGTGAAAGAAAGTGTGTCCGTATATGATGCTATATCGGCCATGTTTCTTGAAGATGTAGGAACATTATTTGTTGTAGATGATAACTCCTGTTTAACTGGAGTTCTATCCCGCAAAGACTTGTTACGTGCAAGTATTGGTCAGCAGAATTTAACTGCTGTGCCTGTACATATCATCATGACACGGATGCCCAATATTGCCGTATGTCGAAAAGATGATCTGCTAATTGATGCTGCCCAAAAACTGATCACAAGACAAATCGATGGCTTACCAGTTGTAAAAGATACGGATAACGGGCTTGAGGTCGTTGGCAGAGTAACAAAGACGACAATGACAAAAGTATTAGTTGAGCTAACGATAGGTGACCATGTGTAAGAAATCTACGAAAGGGATGGAGGAGAGTTATCGAAATGAATACTCAACCAATTGTTTTTGTACTATCTGACTCTGTGGGGGAAACTGCTGAATTGGTAGTTAAAGCAGGGCTAAGTCAATTTTCAAGTGGAGATTACAAAATACAACGTGTGCCGTATGTGGAGGATAAAGAAACAATTGATGAATTCCTGCAAATCGCAAAAGAAAAAAGAGGAATGATTGGCTTTACACTTGTAGATCCTGAATTACGAAATTATTTGAATCAGCGATCAATAGAAATGAAGATCGAAGCAGTTGATATTATGGGACCAGTGCTTAATGCAATGGAACGCGTATTTAATAAAAGCCCACGAAAAGAGGCAGGATTGATACATAAACTTGATGAGGATTATTTTAAGAAAATAGAAGCAATTGAATTTGCCGTGAAATATGATGACGGCAGGGACTCTCGTGGCATTGCTCGTGCAGATATTATTTTAATTGGTGTTTCTCGTACATCAAAAACCCCATTATCTCAGTATTTAGCACATAAACGAATCAGGGTTGCTAACGTGCCGATTGTTCCCGAGGTCGATCCGCCAGAAGAGTTATTTGAAGTGGATCCTTCAAAATGTATTGGACTTCGGATCACTGCTGATAAATTAAATGGCATACGCAAAGAAAGATTAAAAGCTTTAGGGTTAGGTGATCAAGCAACTTATGCTAACATGGACCGCATTCATCAAGAGCTCGAGTATTTTGATAAAGTAATCAGCAAAATTAAATGTCCCGTAATTGATGTTTCCCATAAAGCAGTTGAAGAAACAGCAAATCTTATTATGCGTATGATTCAAAAATAAAAGAACTGGAATATAGAAAACGTTCTGCCCATTAGACAAGGGCGGAATTTTTTCTTTCTAACGGAAATAGTTCATTTTAATAGATATCTTTTAAAAAATGTATTATAATAAATCTTTGTGTAAACATATACGTGAAAAAGCTATCGTTTGCTGTTATTCTGAAAAATAAAACATTCATCAATAAGAAGGATTTCAAGGTGAATATGTAGAATTACATTATTAAAGATAGCTTAACTATCGTTAAAATCTCTATAGTTTGTTATTCATTAGTTTATATTTTAGCTGCAGGAGGTACAATAGTAATTAAATATGTAGTAGATGGAAATCACCTTCTTAGACTTACCGATCGTAACAGAGGGTAATTTTTTTCGGTTTTTAAGAAAAAAATGTCGAAACATGAAGGATTTTTTTAGTCCGTCGCGAATATTAGTATAGTATGGTGGTTAAATATGGCCAATCAAATACCAGAAGAGGTAATTGAAGAGATTAGAAAGTCCAATGACATTTTAGATGTTGTTGGCGAATATGTACAATTAAAGAAGCAAGGCAGAAACTACGTCGGTTTATGTCCATTCCATGGTGAGAAAACGCCGTCCTTTACAGTAACTCAAGAGAAACAGATTTTCCATTGTTTTGGCTGTGGCAAGGGTGGAAATGCTATAACGTTCATGATGGAAATCGAAAGTTTTTCATTCTACGAAGCATTAAAGTTTCTCGCTGACAGAAGCGAGATTTCACTGCCGGAAAGTGGTATGAATAAAGAGTCATCTATGTCTTTGGAAAGCCAGAATGTATTATCAGCATATGACTGGCTGCGAAAGCTGTATCATCATCTTTTGCGATTTACAAAGGATGGAAAAGAAGGATACCACTACTTAAAAGAAAGAGGAATGGATGACGAGACGATTGAAGCTTTTCATTTAGGCTTTGCACCTAACGCTCAAGACTTCATTGCAGAGTTTCTTGCTAAGAAGGGATTCCAGCAGCAATTATTAATAAAAGCTGGAATTGTTTCCGAGCTCGATAACAATCGGGTTACGGACCGATTTAGAGGAAGAGTGATTTTTCCAATACGAAACCATATTGGAAAAACAGTAGCCTTCGGGGGGCGTTCAATAACAGATGAACAGCCAAAATATTTAAACAGCCCGGAGAGTGAGCTCTTCCAAAAGGGAAAGCTACTATATAATTTCGACCTAGCCAAAAAACATATTCGAAAGCAAAATGAAGTTGTTTTATTCGAAGGGTATATGGATGTCATTTCAGCATATCAGGCTGGAGTGAAAAATGTGGTCGCAACACTCGGCACATCGCTGACTGAACCTCAGGCAAAGCTTTTAAATCGTTATGTTGATACGGTTATTATTTGCTACGATGGGGACAAAGCTGGGCTGGCAGCAACTTATAAGGCAGCGAATTTATTACGAAGTATCGGCTGTGCAATAAAAGTAGCAAACCTTGATGAAGACATGGATCCTGACAGTTTTATAAGAAAGCATGGATCAGAGGCTTTTGTGAATCAAATCATAAAAGCAAGTGATACCTATATGAGTTTCTATATGCGCTACCTTCAAAAAGATTATAATCTAAATTTGGAGGGTGACCGCATATCCTATATAGAAAATGTATTGAAAGAGCTTGCCATGATTGAGAGCCCTATTGAAAGGGAATATTATTTAAAAGAATTGAGCGAAGCACATCAGATTTCTATTGAAACTTTATCTGCCGAAATGCATGGCTATAGGCAAAAACAAGTAAAGCTTGAGGATAACCAGAGAAAGAACAGATATACTAATAACACAGTAATCAAGCAACGTAGTAATAAGCTTCTGCCTGCGTTTTATAACGCAGAAAAAAAATTAATAGCATATATGTTGCAGAATTCTCATATTACAGAGAGGGTGCAACATGAATTAGGTGCAAGATTTAATGTTGATGATTATAAAATTATTGCGACCTATTTATATGCATTTTATGAAGAGGGCCATCCGCCTGATATCAGCTTATTTATTGAGAAGCTGCATGATGACCGATTGAAACAGGTTGTAACAGAGATTGCGCTGACTCCTATAAGGGAAGAAATTAGTGACAGGGAAATTAATGATTATGTGCGAATCATACAAAATCAATCAAATGATTCTGTCAATATCAAATCACTGAAAGAGCAGCAAAAGGTTGCTGTGCAACAGAATGATCCCTTAAAAGCAGCTCAAATAGCGATGCAAATTATTGAGCTTCAAAAACAATTGAAAAATACAAATTAATTATCTAATTAGTCTAGAAGGAGGGGGACTCATGACCGACAAGAAGCCTTCGCAAACAAAGGAAACTGAAATGACGCTTGAGCAAGCAAAGGAAAAGCTTGTTGAAATGGGTAAAAAACGCGGTACGTTAGCCTATGAAGAGGTGGCAGACCGTTTATCCAACTTTGATATTGAATCCGATCAAATGGATGAATTTTATGAGCACCTGGAAGAACAAGGTGTAGAAGTAATTGGCGAATCTGATGAAGACCCGAATATGCAGGAAATCGCGAAAGAAGAGGAATTTAATTTAAACGATTTAAGTGTTCCTTTAGGGATTAAAATAAATGACCCTGTTCGTATGTATTTAAAGGAAATCGGAAGAGTCAACCTATTATCAGCAGCAGAAGAAATTGAACTCGCATCAAGAATTGAAGAAGGCGATGAAGAAGCAAAACGCCGCTTGGCAGAAGCGAATTTACGTCTGGTTGTTAGTATTGCAAAGCGCTATGTTGGCCGCGGTATGCTCTTCCTTGATTTAATCCAGGAAGGCAACATGGGTCTTATTAAGGCCGTTGAGAAATTTGACTACCGTAAAGGGTTCAAATTTAGTACCTATGCAACTTGGTGGATAAGACAAGCGATTACACGGGCTATCGCTGACCAAGCCAGAACAATTCGTATTCCTGTTCATATGGTTGAAACGATCAATAAACTAATTCGCGTTCAGCGATCATTATTGCAGGACCTAGGTCGTGAGCCTACACCAGAAGAAATTGGTGAAGAAATGGAACTCAGCCCGGATAAGGTTCGTGACATTTTAAAAATCGCGCAAGAGCCTGTTTCACTTGAGACTCCTATTGGGGAAGAGGATGACTCTCACTTAGGTGATTTTATTGAGGACCAGGAAGCTGTTTCTCCATCAGACCATGCTGCATATGAGTTATTGAAAGAACAGCTTGAAGACGTGCTGGATACATTAACTGATAGAGAAGAAAATGTATTGCGTCTTCGTTTCGGTCTGGACGACGGACGTACAAGAACACTTGAAGAAGTTGGTAAAGTTTTTGGCGTAACGAGAGAACGTATCCGCCAAATCGAAGCAAAGGCACTTAGAAAATTAAGGCATCCAAGTCGCAGCAAGCGATTAAAAGACTTTTTGGATTGATAGGTATGGTCATTGTTCACAATGAGTGTGAATAATGACTATCCTGGCTTCCCCAGATTATCCACCCTCTATAGAGGTGATATTTATTGGCGTCGGAACGAATCGCTATTATTGTAAAAGAAATTAGGTATTGGAAAGAGCACCGCTTGCTCCCCGAAACCTATTGTGACTATCTCCTTGCACTTTACACAAATGGAGAAGCGCACTCGGAAGAAGTGGATAACAAAGTCAAAACAAGACAATGGACGATAATAAATGTAATTCATTTATTATTAGCATTGCTCATGGTACCGTTTTCACTTCTTGTTTTATATTTTACTGAATTTGATTCCTTTTTGCAACTCGTTATTTTACTGTTATTTTTCAGTTACTTAATTTAGATTGCGAATTATTTTCGTAAAAGAGGTTATCCTTATTTATATGTACCTCTCATTTCAGGGTTACTAGTACTGCTGCTATTTACTACATTTATTTCGAAACTTATCTTGGAAAGCAATTTATTGCAAATTTTAGTTTTAATGGGTAATTTTATATATTGGCTTTTAGTAAGTAAGAAGCGAAAGATTAAATTCCTGCAGGTTATTAGTATTTTAGCGATGGTGTTTACATTGCTGTATGCTGGTTTTACAAATTTATAACTTATTCCTTTAAAAATAACCAATTTTCGAGTAAACTATATAATGTATGTATAAATATATTGGGGAGTACATAAGGAGGAACTACAAATGAGAAGAAACCCAGTTGTACCGTATGCAATTATTGCAATTTTAGGGGTACTAACAGTAGTAATTATTTCATTTGTCGGCTTGAATCAGCGTGCAGACATTCAAGTTGCTGAAGAGGGCGGATCTGAACAAACAGAAGAATCACAAGAAGGGGAAACAACAGGCGGAGACCCTGAGGCAGTTTTTCAGGCAAACTGCGCGGCTTGTCATGGTGGGGACTTATCCGGTGGAATGGGACCTGCTTTAACAACTGTGGGATCCACTCACTCTGCTGATGAGATTGCAGATATCATTCAAAATGGTACCGGTTCAATGCCAGCGCAATCCCAAGTTGCTGGTGAAGAGCTAACTGCCCTTTCTGAATGGCTTAGTGAACAAAAATAATGAATGAGTAAGATGAAGTCTAAGCTTTCTGCTAAAACAGAAAGCTTTTCTTTTTTACATAGGAATTTGCTTTTAGAAATATCACTCTAGGTAGATTCAAATTCTAGAGGTGTTTAAACATCCTCTAAAAGGAGAATACGATGATAAATACATTAAAACTATCAGAACGTTTAAAGAAAGTTTCCTCATTTCTTCCTGAAGGAGCTTATTTTGCTGATATTGGTTCCGACCATGCTTATTTGCCGTGCTATGTATGCTTACGTGATCAAAAAGCAAAAGCTGTAGCAGGCGAAGTCAATATAGGCCCATTTAATAGTGCAAAATCAACAGTAGATGCCTACCAACTTTCCAACCGCATTGATGTAAGACTTGGCAATGGGTTAGAGGTGCTGAATGGCGATACAGATATCAATCAGGTTGTAATAGCAGGGATGGGAGGTTCCTTAATCAGAACCATTTTAGAGGAAGGAAAATCAAAATTATCAAATGTTGAGCGAATTATTGCCCAGCCTAATGTGGATGAACGTAATGTTCGCAGATGGCTTTTAAGGGAAGGGTTTACTGTGACAGATGAAACAATTTTGGAAGAAAACGGACATCGCTATGAAATAATTGTTGCAGATCATGAAGGAAATCAAGAACTTATAAATCCTTATACTGAAAGTCAATTAGAAAAACAATTGCTGTTTGGGCCTATACTGTTGCGGAATAAAACAGATATATTTTACGAAAAATGGCGCTCGGAATATAAGAAGCTAGCTAGGATTGTTGGTCAAATGAAAGAAGCCAGCAATGTCGACCACGAGAAAATTGAGCGATTTGAGAGAGAATTATTATGGATTAAGGAGGAAATTACCGGATGAAAAATAACGTGACAAATTCAGAAATTTTTCAGCTTATAGAACAATGGGCCCCAAAGCAATTAGCCTATGAATGGGATAACGTTGGATTACAAATTGGTTCCTATCATAATCCTGTAACCAAAATTCTTATTACACTCGACGTAATGGAAAATGTTGTCGACGAAGCAATTGAAAAAGGCGCCAATTTGATTATTGCACATCATCCATTCTTGTTTAAATCCATAAAACAAGTTAATATAGACACACCGCAGGGAAGAGTTATTCGGAAATTGCTAGAAAATAATATATCTGTTTATGCTGCACATACCAATTTGGATATTGCTGCTGGTGGTGTCAACGATATGTTAGCTGATACACTTGAAATCGAAGGAAATGACATAATTGTAGAGACAGACAGAGAAAAGCTGTACAAAGTAGTCGTATATGTGCCAGAAACACATATTGATGAAGTTAGAGAAGCATTCGGTGAAAATGGTGCTGGACATATTGGTAATTATAGCCATTGTACATTTCAGTCCAGGGGACAGGGGACTTTTAAACCGCTAGATGGCAGCCAGCCATTTATTGGGACAAAAAATGAATTGGAATTCGTAAACGAAGTGAAGATGGAAACGATTGTCCCGGGTGCAATCTTGCATAAAGTAATAACCGCAATGATTGCTGCTCATCCGTATGAAGAGGTGGCATATGATATTTTTATGCTGCAAAATGAAGGAAAGCGTTTTGGAATTGGAAAAATTGGTACCCTAAGGGAAAAAACAGACCTAAATAACTTTTGTGAACGTGTGAAAAAAGCACTTGATGTCCCGGCACTTCGTGTGACTGGTGATCTGAATAAAAAGGTTCAAAAAGTAGCTGTTCTTGGCGGTAGTGGTGAAAAGTATATACATCACGCAAAGAAAAAAGGAGCAGATGTTTATGTTACTGGAGACATGACTTTCCATATGGCGCAGGAAGCCTGTCTTATGGGCCTTGCAGTTATCGATGCTGGCCATTATATTGAAAAAATAATGAAGCAATTTACGGCAGCATATTTAAAGGAACAATTGGATAAAGAAAATATAGACATTCTTGTCTCTGAATCGAATACAGATCCTTTTCAGTTTGTGTAAATTAGAAAAGACAAAAGGAGTATTGCATCTATGAAAACAAATAACTTTGAGCCCTTCGCTTTCGAGCCTTCGCTAATACGTGCTATTGATAAGCTGGGATTTAAGCACCCTACAGAAATACAAAACAAGGTAATACCTGCTATCCTGCAAGGAGAAAGCGTAATTGGTCAGTCGCGCACAGGGTCTGGGAAGACACATGCCTATTTACTTCCGCTTTTTAACCGCATAGTTACGAATAAACGAGAAGTTCAGTTTGTGATAACAGCTCCTACACGAGAACTGGCAACACAGATTTACAACGAGGTCAAAACAATTATTGACTATGCAGAAAAAGAAGGCACATGGGTTGCGAAGCTATTAGTAGGTGGAACTGATAAACAGAAAATGGCAGAGAAATTAAAAACACCTCCACATATCATCGTCGGTACACCGGGTAGAATTCTTGACCTTGTAAAAGATGAAGCAATTTCAATTTACACAGCGACTTCTTTTGTGATTGATGAAGCAGATTTAATGCTTGACCTTGGTTTCATTGAAGACGTAGATCAATTATTGATCCGCTCGCAAAAAGATATTCAATTAATGGTATTTTCAGCAACGATTCCGCAACGTCTGCAGCATTTCTTCAAAAAATATTTGGAAAATCCGTTGTACGTTAAAATTGATGAGCATTTTTCTCCTGAAACAATGGAACATCGTTTAATTGCTCGTAAGCATCGCAGCGAGGCAGATATTATATTTGAAATCTCAGAAGCAATACAGCCATATTTGGCAATTGTTTTTACAAATGGAAAAAAACAAGCAAATGAACTAGCTGAATCATTGCAGGAAAGAGGATTAGACGTCGGTTTAATTCATGGCGGACTAACACCCAGAGAACGTAAACGGGTGTTGAAGGATATTCAAAATTTACGCTATCAATATGTCGTTGCAACAGATTTGGCTGCAAGAGGAATTGATATCAAAGGAGTCAGTCATGTTATTAACGCCCAAATACCTAAGGAAGAAGAATTTTACATTCATCGAGTAGGCCGAACAGCAAGAGCTGGAATGGAAGGTACAGCAATCAGCATCTATAATGAAGCAGATTTGCCTTTAGTAGAAAAGCTTGAACAAAAAGGGCTGAGCTTCTCCTATGTCGAAGTGAAAAATGGAGAATGGAAGGAAGCAAAGTCTTGGAATGAACGGCACTTACGTACTAAAACAACCACAAATATTGAAAAAGAGGCGTGGAAGCAAGTTCCTAAAGCGAAAAAGGTAAAACCGGGCTATAAGAAAAAAATGAAAAAACAGCAGGAGTCCATTAAACGTAAATTATCAAAGCGTACTAAATATAAGAAATAGACTTTTTAGGAATAGGGAGAGGTGCAGCAAGTGGTGAAAATTGGATCGCATGTATCAATGAGCGGGAAAAAAATGTTGTTAGGTTCGAGTGAAGAAGCTCTAGCATATGGAGCAAATACTTTTATGATTTATACCGGTGCACCACAAAACACGAGAAGAAAGCCAATTGAGGAATTAAATATTATGGCGGGTCGTGAGCATATGGAGCAGCATGGCATGTCGGATATCGTTGTACACGCACCGTATATCATTAATATTGGGAATGCGATAAAGCCTGCTACATTTGAACTTGGTGTCAATTTCCTGCGTAATGAAATTGACCGTACCGCAGCTATCGGAGCAAATCAAATTGTGCTTCACCCCGGAGCACATGTAGGTGAAGGATCAGAAACAGGAATAAAAAAGATTATTGAAGGACTAAATGAAGTTCTTGAAAAGGACAGTTCAGTCCAAATCGCATTAGAAACTATGGCTGGAAAAGGATCCGAAGTTGGACGCACCTTTGATGAATTAGCAAAAATAATTGATGGTGTCACACATAATGAAAATTTATCCATCTGTATGGATACATGTCATATTCATGATGCAGGCTATGATATTGTAAACGACTTTGATGGTGTCTTAAATGAATTTGATAAAATTATTGGGGTAGACCGAATTAAAGTTGTTCATGTAAATGATAGTAAAAATGAACGTGGTGCCCATAAAGATCGGCATGAGAATATTGGGTTCGGCCATATTGGGTTTAAAGCATTACATTATGTTGTTCACCATCCACAATTAACGGCGTTGCCAAAAATTCTTGAAACACCATATGTAGGAACAGATAAAAAGGACAAAAAGGCGCCATATAAGCTGGAAATCGAAATGATTCGCGATGGCTCATTTGTAGAGGATTTAAAAGAAAAGATTATGAATTCATAATAAAGAAGAGGAATAGTACTCAGCTATTCCTCTTCTTTATTATTGAAAAAGATGTTCTAATCCATAAGATTGAACTAATGAATATAATAATTGCTCAGCTTTGCTGGCTGTTTGGTCGTCTGTTATAGCTGCTAAATGACTAAACATTTGTTGCCGTGCTTTTCGATTAAATGGATCAAGCGTATTATTGCGTAAGTATAATGCGATTTGTTGTGCTTGCGCTTCAGTTAATCGGAACCCATATTGTTGACTATAGTGTAAAAGCTCATCTGTTTTAATATTTTTTAATTTGTTTTTTATCATTTCCTTAATAAAAATTGACATACACTCATCCTCCTCATTATCTACATCTTATTTTATGCCCAGGTGTTTAATTGGTGAATTTAAATCATACACCTCTTAGAATACCTCGAATTCTTTAAAGGAATTCTTAATAAGTCCTTATAGTATGCGGAGTGTCGGCTTATGGTCAGATGCCCTAAGCTGCCAATAAATAACACATTTATAAAATGGATCTTTCCATAAACTATAATTGCACCTCATTAATGGATAAGGAGGTCTTGAAGATATGGATGAAATGAATAGACGTACAGATAGAACGACACCGGCTCCTAATCATGGAGAACATACCGAAGAAAAGGATTTTATCGGCATTGAATCAGATAGTTTAAGAAATGAGGAATTTGCTGCTGAGTTAACTGCAGATGACTACGAAATTGAATCCGATGACCGTAGCATGGAAGGTGCAACAACAGTTTACGGATGGATCGGTATAGCACTTTCTGTAATATCCTTTTTCATGTGGCCAGTAGTTCTGGGTATCGCTGGTATCATTTTCGGTTTTGTATCTAGAAGCCGTGGAGCGGATACGCTAGGAAATATCGCGATAGCAGCTGGAGCAGTATCCATTTTAATCACACTTTTTATATTACCATTCTTTTAACAAAACGTATGGGGCTGATTTTTTCAGCCTCTTTTTTATTTTTTATTTTTCCTTATGAATTAATACCGTTAATCAACTCTCCACATATTTCAGAGCGAATATAAACTTTGAACTAACTACTGAGGTATAAATAAGCCCGACCGTCCAGGATCGCTTCGGGCGGATGCGCATCTTAGGGCAAGGCCTCCAACCTCTACGGAAGGAAATCACTTCCTACGAGTCTTCAGACACGTGCTGTTCTTGCTGGAGTCACCGCCCTACGCTCGCCCGGAT